>NZ_PQBZ01000001.1 GCF_002964665.1 Pseudoalteromonas sp. T1lg23B
TTTCGAGGGATGTGCATTCTAAGCATTCCCTAATTTTTGTCAACACTTAATTTTAAGAAGTTTCAAAGTTAAGTTTTACTCGACCCTGACCCGTTGTTGCTTTGCTTATTCAGCGTAGCGCTCCGTGTCAGTGGGGTCGCATTATAGGGCGGCGAATAAAAAGCGCAAGCGGTTTTTGAGGAATTTTTGAAGAAAAGTGATAAAAACAAACTGTTCGCGTCATTTTTGAGCGAAAGCTGTGTTTTTGATAGTTTTATATACAAATAAAGCGCTTAATAGCGCTTTATTTGTATATTCCAATCAACTTTGTGCTGATATTGTACTTCTTGTTCCAGTTCACTCTCCATGAGAGGGTGGTTCACCAACCAATCAGTTTCAAAGCTTAGTGTCAGTTGTTCTTTGTTATCTGCAGAAATAGTGACTGGTGGCACCATATCATCCTGCCTACGCATAGATAGGATAACCGCCAATCGTACAATGCGGCTTAGCCTCTGCGTAGTTTGAGCATGAGAGCCCAGATGAGCAAAAGTCTTTAGGTTGAGGTCAGCTCTATGCGATGCAGTCAAAGCAACAATTATTTGCTTTTCTATTTTTGAATAGCCAGGCATGCCAGTATGATTAAGAATATATGCACTATGTTTATGATAAAGCTTATAATCTACAATTAATCCAATCTCATGCACGCAAGCAACGGCACACAGGATCTTTTTCGTTACCTCAAGGTCGAGTTGCCATGTGTCTACTAGCTGTTTAGCTAAAGACAAGGCAAGCTCTGCAACATAGCTGGCTTGTCGCTTATCGACATGGTAACGATCCATAAAGCTATCTAGCGTTCGTTTGCAAATATCCGAGTTATGTAACTCTGGGATCATGCTGTACAAAACACCTTCACGTAAAGCCCCGCCAGCAAGGCCCATCTGGGCTATGTGCAGAGACTCAAAAAGTGCAATGAGGATAGCCAATCCTGATACAAATACCAATCTGCGCTCTTCACTTAGCCCTGGTAAATCGAGCTCTTTTATCGTCTTGCAGGCAATAGCTTGAACCTGAATGTCTTGAAGTTTTTCAAGCGTAAGTAGATCAGTTTGACCATCTGCAGCGAGTATTTCTTGAATAGCCTGGACGGTACCCGAAGCACCTATGGCCAGTTGCCATCCTAACGCTACAAAATCTTTCTGTATTGGTTGGATCACTTTTTTCGCAGATGTGATTGCACGATCAAAGTTTTCTGAACTAAGCAAACCGTCAGAAAAATAATGCTCTAAGAACGTGACACAGCCCATGTTCAGGCTCTTGTATAGCAGAGCGTCAAATCCTTTACCGATGATGACTTCGGTACTAGCACCCCCTATATCGATCACCAACTGACGACCCTGACAAGATGATGTGTGCGCCACGCCTTTATAAATGGTCTTAGCTTCTAACTCACCGCTAATCACGTTGATCTTGTGGTTGAGGATCTGCTCTGCTTTTACCCTGAACTCGTCCGCATTTTTGGCAAGTCTAAGCGTTGCCGTTGCGACTATGCTGATGTTCTTCTTCGGTATATCTTGCAATCGCTCTGCAAACAGGGCCAAACATTCCCATCCTCTTTGCATCGCTTCTTCTGACAACACATTACTTTTATCTAAACCAGCGGCTAAGCGCACTTTGCGTTTAACGCGGCCAATGGTATGCACGCCACCCGCGACATGCCTAGCAATAAGCATATGAAAGCTGTTTGAGCCTAGATCTATAACCGCGAACACGTTACTTTGAGGAATTGTCTGCCCCACTAATGTAAACCTCTAGAAACAAGTACCAATGTGATCGCTCTAATTTAGTTATTAGAGCGCTGCTTTTGGTAACTACCTTGGCGACGTCCGTTATTACGGTTGCGTGGTCCAGATGAGTAGTTCCTTTTTCTTTGCATATTAGGCTTAGTTAAGTCATCAAGCAAAGCTGTTTTATCATAATGCGAAAGAGGGATTGCATGTTCGATATAAGACTCGATCTCATGTAAATTGTACGCATATTGCTCACAAGCAAAGCTAATTGCGTGTCCAGATGCACCCGCTCTAGCTGTACGACCGATTCGATGAACATAATCTTCGCAGTCATCCGGCAGGTCAAAATTGAACACATGACTTACTTCTGGAATATGTAAACCACGAGCAGCAACATCAGTAGCTACCAGAAAATCAACATCCCCTTTGGAAAATTGCCCTAAAATACTCTGTCGCTTTTTCTGATTAACGTCACCAGTGAGTAGTCCCACGCGATGTCCATCAGCTTTCAACCATGCATAAACGTTTTCACAACTTTGTTTGGTGTTCGCAAAAATAATCGCTTTTTCCGGCCACTCTTCTTCTATTAATGTAAGCAACAATGGGATCTTATCATCGTGTGAAGGGTGGAATAACTCTTCTTGGATGCGTTTCCCAGTTTTCACATTCGGCTCTATCTGCACATGTTCAGGGTTGGTCATATGCTCAAAAGCCAACTCTTGAACCCGGTACGATAGGGTTGCTGAAAATAGTAAGTTTAATCGCTCAGATGTCTCCGGCATCCGATTGAACAAATAACGAATATCTTTGATAAAACCTAAATCGAACATTCGATCTGCTTCATCTAACACCACAACTTCGATTTCATTGAGGCTATATGCACCTTGTTTGTAGAAATCGATTAGGCGTCCTGTTGTGCCAATTAAAATATCTACACCATTTTCCAGTTGTGCACGTTGTTTTTCGTAATCTTCGCCACCATATATCAAACCTAGTTTGAGATCACAGTGTGGCGCAATAATTTTTGCATCTTTATGTATCTGAATCGCCAGTTCCCTAGTGGGAGCCATGATCAGTGCCCTTGGTTGCTTTCTGGAAATGCCTTCTGATTGCATCAAACGATGACAAGTGGCTGTTAAAAAAGCCAAAGTTTTACCTGTCCCCGTTTGAGCTTGGCCCGCAATATCACGGCCATCAACAACAAAAGGCAAACACTTTGCTTGGATTGGCGTACAATATTCGAAGCCATTCGCGGTTAAGCCGGCGACCACTTCCGGCGCTAAAGCAAAGTCAGAAAATTTTTTATTGGTCAAATGTGTCTTAGTCATAGCGATAAAGCATAACGTTTAAACTTGCAATAAGAAACAAGAGTGTTTAAATACGCATTAAATAATTCGCCAAATTCTAATGGAGAGCGCAATGAGCGACAAAATTATTCAACTTACCGATGACAGCTTTGAAGCAGACGTACTTAAATCAGACAAGCCAGTACTTGTTGATTTCTGGGCTGAATGGTGTGGTCCTTGTAAAATGATCGCCCCAATTTTAAACGAAGTTGCTGACGAGTTTGATGGTAAAGTAGTCATAGGTAAACTTAATATCGACCAAAATGCGGGTACACCACCTAAATTCGGTATTCGTGGTATTCCTACCCTACTACTATTTAAAGATGGTGCAGTTGTAGCAACTAAAGTAGGTGCCCTATCTAAAACTCAACTTGTTGAGTTCTTAGAAAGCAACGCCTAACTACGCTTGAAATATGCACCCGTGGGTTTCAAAACGGGTGCGTATTACTTTATTTTCCAGTTTATTTTAGATTTTTCACACAAAATTTGTATAAAGACTGGACGCCCAGCGACCTAGCTGCTAATTTATATCACCACTAACCTTAGATTTATCAAATCAACCTCTCTCGTTATACGAGAATGACAATTGTAATAAAGAACCCACCAATATGCATTTACGCGAACTTAAAGACAAGTCAATCAACGAACTTGTAAAACTAGCCGAGTCTATGGGACTCGAAAACGTAGCCCGTCTAAGAAAACAAGACATTATTTTTGCCATTTTAAAAGCCCACGCCAAAAGCGGCGAAAACATTTACGGCGGCGGTGTTTTAGAAATTCTGCAAGATGGCTTCGGCTTTTTACGCTCATCAGAAGCATCTTATTTAGCTGGACCAGATGATATTTATGTCTCTCCAAGCCAAATTAGACGCTTTAGTATGCGCACAGGTGACACCATCAGCGGTTTGATCCGCCCACCTAAAGATGGTGAACGTTATTTTGCGTTACTGAAAGTCAATGAGGTTAATTTCGATAAGCCTGAAAACTCTCGTACCAAAATATTGTTTGAAAACCTTACTCCAATCCATGCGAACGAACGTTTTGTTATGGAACGCGGTAACGGTAGTACAGAAGACATCACAGCTCGAGTATTAGATCTGGCTTCTCCTATCGGTAAAGGACAACGTGCTCTTATCGTCGCCCCACCGAAAGCTGGTAAAACCATGCTTCTTCAAAACATCGCACAATCAATCACTTATAACAATCCTGATGCAACACTGATGGTATTGTTGATTGACGAGCGTCCAGAAGAGGTAACCGAGATGCAACGCCTAGTAAAAGGTGAAGTAATCGCATCAACATTTGATGAACCAGCAAACCGTCACGTACAAGTTGCTGAAATGGTTATCGAAAAAGCTAAACGTTTGGTCGAGCACAAAAAAGATGTGGTTATCTTGCTTGACTCAATCACCCGTTTAGCTCGTGCTTACAACACAGTGATCCCATCATCAGGTAAAGTGCTAACAGGTGGTGTAGATGCAAACGCACTACATAAACCAAAGCGCTTCTTTGGGGCAGCTCGTAATGTTGAAGAAGGCGGTAGCTTAACTATCATCGCAACGGCACTTATCGACACAGGCTCAAAAATGGATGAAGTTATCTACGAAGAGTTTAAAGGTACAGGTAACATGGAACTACACCTAAATCGTAAGATTGCTGAAAAGCGTGTGTTCCCTGCTATCGACTTCAACCGTTCGGGTACTCGTCGTGAAGAGTTGCTGACGAAAACTGACGAACTACAAAAAATGTGGATCTTACGTAAAATCGTTCATGAAATGTCAGAGATTGACGCCATGGAGTTCCTCATCGATAAACTATCTATGAGTAAAACAAACGATGAGTTCTTTGAACTGATGCGCAGAAAGTAATCCGTATAGTTTAAAAAGAAGCCTGTTTTTACAGGCTTTTTTATTGCCCATTGCTTGGCGAAGTAGATTTTATCTACTATACATTATGAGTCTTTTAGAATTTAAACGGACTCCCAAAGCAATGAAAACGCAGCAGCTAGCTATGCTTTTTTTAGCCCTAAATGCCTTGTTATTGATAAGCATAGGTGTGCTTTTTTCATTATCCACCACTGTGATTTCAGTGCTCGTAGCAGCCTCATCCATACTAGCGGTTTGCTGTGGCCTGTACTATCAACGTAGACTTCAACACACCTCTAATTTAGACAAACTCGTACAAGCATTAGTCAAAGAGGGGTGTATTGATCTAACCTTTCGGTTTGACGAAAACGATAAAAGCCTACCAGCTGCTTGTTTCGCGCTTAATGCGAGTCTGCTCACCATTGAGCATATCATTGGCGAGGTCTACGCCTCGTCTGCGAGACTCTCTCCAATGGCTGATAACTTACGTGATACCTACGCATCAATGACGCAAAAAGCATCAATTCAACATGCTCATGGACAGGATTTAGCCTCATCTATAAACCGCATGTTGGAAGTATCAAGAGAACTTGATCAAAACTTAGAAAAAATTTATCACTCAGTTGAAGCTGCAACATACGCCGTAAAACAAACCCGTCAAGATACCAATAAGAGTCAAAACAGTTTACTAGGGCTTGTGGGTAATATTGAACAAACGAGTCAACAAATTGAAACTTTAAAAACGGACAGTGACGCTATCAGCTCTGTCATTGATGTAATAAACTCTATCGCAGAACAAACAAACTTACTCGCGCTGAATGCAGCGATAGAGGCGGCTCGTGCGGGAGAGCAAGGCCGAGGTTTTGCAGTCGTAGCTGATGAAGTACGAAGTCTTGCTGCACGCACCAGCCAATCCACACAACAAGTTCGAGATATGGTTGCAAAAATTCAGGCGGGTACGGATAGTGCTCATAGTCTGATGCAAGAGGCGTTGGCACAAACAGAACAAACGGTGTCTCTATCAGAAGCCTCCACCAAAGAAATGGATCAAATCGAACAAGCAATGGTGAATGTCAACGACATGTCCCAAAGTATTCATGCACAAGTGGAGCAACAAAAGGTAGTCTATGATGAAGCACAAAGCAGCATTGAATCTATGGTTGAGTTAAATTCCGATGCGTTATCCAGCTCTAAAATTCAAGCGGTTTCCAGCAGCGACCTGCTCAATCTAGCCGTCACCATACATGAAAAACTATCGCTTTTTAAAGCAGACTACGATCCACCTGACATGTCCAAGCGAGAACCCAAAATGCATAGTCATGTTGATAATCAACCTGACAAACTTGAAAAGGGAGACTCATCCGACGTCGAGTTGTTCTGACAAGCCCAGATACTGGAGCTCATCACACAAGATTAAATACAAATGTTCGGCTTGCTGATACTGCTCTTTTGATAGCGCACTCTCTAGCTGTCGTGAGGTACTTGCCAGAGATGTAAAATTAAATGTGCTCGCCGCACCTGATAAACGATGACATGCTCGCTGTAAGCTTAGCCACTGCTTAGTCTGCCAAAGTTCAATCACGACTGCGCGTTCATTGGGTAACGTCGTTACAAAGCTTGCAGCTAAATCGCTGATATCTACCTGGCTGGATACGAATTCTGAAGCTGTTGATAGGTGCCTCTGCAGTGACTTTATCAATAGTTTTCGATCAAGGGGCTTGCCTAAATGGCCAGTAAACCCTGCTTTTAAGTACGCCTGAATTTCATGCTCCATCACATTGGCCGTCAGCGCATACACAGGTTGGTCAAAGCCAGATTGATGCAGTAAATTAAGCGCTTCTACGCCATCCATTTTTGGCATCTGTATATCCATCAATACCACATCAGGATACTCTCTTAAGCAGAGCTCTACGGCTTCCTCACCATTTTTGGCGACAATAACTTCAAGACCAAGCTGTTCAATCAATCGCTTAAAGAGCGCACGGTTATCATCATGGTCTTCGGCAACGAGTACTTTTCCATAATCCCAGCTGACCTCTTGCTGTTGCTCTAGACTCTCTGGCAATTCTCGATGTTGTGGTGCACACGGGATATAAACAATAAACTCACTTCCTTGATTGAGTTCACTATTAACACTGATACTACCGCCCATCATGTCTGTTAGCTGCTGGGACAAACACAAACCTAAGCCAGACCCACCGAAGCGGCGAGTGATACTGTTATCGCCTTGCTGAAAGCTCTCAAATACGCGACTTAGTTGCTCTTGGCTCATACCAATACCGGTGTCCAACACTTTAAAAATCAGTCCCGATGGCTGACAATTAACTTGCAATTCAACAACACCTTGCTCGGTAAACTTAACCGCATTACCCAGTAAGTTGATCAGGATCTGCTTAAGGCGGACGTAGTCTAGCTTGACCATAACTGAGTTATCAGCATCGCTTTTGACACTAAACTGGAGCGCTTTCACCTTACAAGCGTTATAAAACATATCACTGATATCATCGAGTAGGCTTTGTAGGTAAAACTCTGTGTATTCTAATTCTAGGCGCTGTGCTTCTATTCGGCTCAAATCAAGTACATCACTCACTAGGTCCTTTAGGTGCTCCCCCTGACGCTGGATAACACCCAACGATGCCTTGAGTTCAAAGTTTTGACCATGTTCATTTAGCATGGCTTCAGCCTGTCCAATTATCGAGGTTAAGGGAGTTCGGATCTCGTGACTGATATTGGCTAGAAACTGATTTTTAACTTGGTTAGCTTCTCTGAGTTCGTCCGCCACTCTCTGTAGCTCAGCGGTTCTTTCTGCGACTTTCTCACGCAGTTCAACTTTAGCGTTTTTCTCTGCTTGCTTAAAATACAAACTGACGACGGCGATAAAAAGTGATAATACCACCATGGAACTTAGCCAGATCACTTGCTCACGCTTCTCGATTTGCAACGTTTGAAACGCTTGCTCTTGTTTTAGCTCAGTAATTTCTCGATTCAACTCCGCAGCTTCGATTCGATTTTGGTATTCCATCATCTTGGCAAGCACGTTCTTGTTCAAAAATTCATATTGATTTGTTTGATACCGAGTAAAGTTTAACAACGCTTGATCATGCTTACCCACGCCCGCCTGAATCAAAGACAGCGTTGCAAGCTCCTCTTTTTCAATATAACGCGCGCCTGTTTCAGTTGCCAAAGACATCGCTTCATTGATCATTTGTTCAGCTTTGAGCAACTCGCCTTTGACAAACATTGCTTTTGCCAGCGGGAATAATGCCCACATACGCCCCGTATCACTATTTATTTTCTCGGCATAGTACAAAGCAAAATTGGCCTCTTTTTCCGCCCTATCAAATTCACCTTGCACTAGGCTTACACCCGCTAGATTGGCGTACTGAACCATTAAATGGTCCATGTTGTTTTGCGGCTCATAGTAGTCAATTGCTGCCTGGAAGTGATATCGCGCAGAATGTGTCATTCCCTTTTTGCTAAACAACTCCCCTAAGTATGTGTGTGCCAGCGCAACGCCATAGCTATCACCCAGCTCTGAAAACATTTTCATGCCGGTGTTGATCATCTCTTGCGCAACATCAAACTGATATTGGCGAATATAAACAGCCGACATATTGAGCACGATGTCAGCCTCATCTTGCATTTCACCCAACCCCTGATAAAACTTTTGTGCTTCACCAAAATGAGAAATCGCTAAGCCTAACTCGTTAGTTTTGACATAAGCCAACCCTAGGTTGTTATGCATGTTAGCTTGCTCAAGCGGATTGTTGCGTTTGCTGGCTATATTTAAAGCGTTTAGATATTGTGGGATGGCTGAGGTATAAAGCCCTTGGTGGTAGGCGTTAATTGCCAAAAGTTTGATGGCAAAATAATACTCATCGCTGAGTGGTTGCTGCACATATTCTGATTCAATCTCTTTTAGATACAGCTCTGTTGTTGCGAAGTCGTCGCGTTCAAATGCCTCACGGGCCAGTGATTTCAATAATTCAAAACGCTGTTTTGAGGTTAAATCCGGATGAGAAAGCAACTGATGCCCTTTGATAGAGATATCTTGCCAGCTTTCTAAATCGCCCAACTCCTCTATCTGCGTCGCAAGCGATGAAGTCGGTTCTTTTGCAGATACAGCCAAGGTTATGTTGAAAATCAACATAATATATATCAGTACTCTGCCTATAAGCCCTTTACCCATCCCTGTTCCCACCACCTTCTACAAAAATAATGCTATGCTGAAGATACACTAACTCAATTGGTGGAACAATGATCAACCCTTTAGTCGACGCGATTTTCCTCATTATCAGCGACCAGAAAGTACATAAAGTCCATACCATAGCAGGCATATTAAGCCACCAGCAAGCCTTTCCTCAGCTAGATAAGGAGCCCAATAGAGAGCTGTTTAAAAAGAACTTTTTGATCATGAATGCGTTATATCAATTGCAAGGCGAGTTGCTTCAGGAAGGCCTATTTCTCAGTATTAGTAGTATGCATATTCAACTATGTGAAGTTTTGCAAAATACACCACAATCTAGAGATCCACTGCGCGACTATTATTTAGATTGGCAAAATTATGAAGCCACCAAAGAAGAAGTAATAGCATTGCTCGACACATTCTGGCAAAGCTTTGGGACTACTCACTTACCAAAACACACGCCCACAACGGTGATTAAAGATATTTGTAAACATTGGCAGCTTCCTTATCCCTATCAAAAGCAACAACTCAAAAGAGTCTGGCGACAACAGGCTGTAGTACAACACCCTGACAAACAAGAAGGATGCACACAGCGCTTTAAGCAACTCAAAGCAGAATATGACTTACTTAAAGCGCATCTAGTTGTTATTGATTAATACGGCGAACTCGAAACTTCCGACCTTTCAGTTTACCTTCACTCAACTTACGAAATGCAGGTTTTGACGCGTCTCTGGCAACCGCCACATAGGCGCTGTTATCAAGTACATTGATTTTACCAATCTGTGCAAAAGCAATGCCTTGCTCGCCAGTTAAACTCCCCACGATGTCACCAGGACGAATCTTTTGCTTTTTACCACCATCAATTTGTAGTGTGACCATATCCGGTTTGTACGGTGGCTTATCAAGCAAACTAAGTGGCGGCATGGGTGCTGGCTCAAAATCTCGGTCATACACATCACCAATCTGAGCGACTTTAAATGCTTCGCTCTCACCATAAATTGAACATGCTAAGCCTTTTTTACCACCTCGGCCGGTACGTCCTATGCGATGTACATGTGTTTGTGAGTCATGCGCTAGGTGATAATTGATCACCATATCCATATCATCTATATCCAGCCCTCTGGCTGCAACATCCGTAGCAACTAATATAGACGCACTCTTATTGGCAAAACGGATTAAGGTTTGCTCACGCTCTCTTTGTTCCAAGTCTCCATGTAATGCCACCGCATTGAAACCTGCGGCGCGTAGTTCATCACAGGCCTTTTGTGTTTCTACTTTGGTGTTGCAAAACACCACGCAACTTTGTGGTTTATGCTGTAACAGCAATAACCTCAAGGTATTGAAACGTAGTTTGTTATTATCTAGTTTATAAAACAGTTGCTTGATGCTGGTATTGACCATCTGTTCTTCAACTTTCACCATCTCAGGGTTAAGCATTACGCGCTCAGCAATGTCTTCTATGCGTTTTTGATAGGTGGCACTAAACAACAACGTTTGTCTTTGCTCAGGTAAATAAGAAACGATGTTATCCAGCGCATCAGCAAAGCCCATGTCTAGCATTTGATCAGCTTCATCCAGTACTAAACTAGACACTTCTGATAAATTTAGCGTGCCCTTATATAGGTGATCTTCGATTCTGCCTGGCGTGCCCACAATGATATGCGCACCATGCTCCAAAGAGCCAATCTGTGGCCCGATAGGCACACCACCACATAAGGTTAAAATCTTGATGTTGTGAATACCTCGTGCGAGTTTGCGCAGCTCCGTAGCAACTTGCTCGGCCAATTCTCTGGTTGGGCATAACACCAGACCTTGGACTCGGTAACGGGCAACATTTAAGCGCGATAACACACCTAAACCGAACGCAACGGTCTTACCCGAGCCAGTTTTTGCCTGCGCGATGACATCTTTGCCAGATAAAACCACAGGTAAACTTTGTGCTTGTATCGGCGTCATATTTTTAAAACCCAAGTCAATCAGGGTATCCAGTAGCTCCTGTGCTAAAGGTAAGGTATTAAATGCAGCTGAACTCATGTGCCGTTCTCAAAGGATTAAATGATTCGAGATTCTAGCAGAAATCTAGGTGTGCGAATATCGCATCACCACAAGTATTTAGTCCCGTTTATTTGGCCTGTGTGGTATTCGATGTAACACTATGTGCCAACTTCTGGCAGCGCAATCAGGTATATAATGAAAAAACAACTCATCACACTGTTTAGCACACTTATCTTTTCTATCAGTGTGCAGGCACAGGAATTCACGCCAAAACAGCTTGAACAAGTTAAGCAAGTGAGAGAAAACGCTCTCAACAGTGAGTTAAGTTGGCAGCTGCTGGAATCGATTACAACCGAAGTGGGACCACGATTACCCGGTACTGAAAATGATAAAAAAGCCGTCGCGTGGGCCGTAGAAAAATTCAAATCGCTCGGGTTTGACAAGGTCTGGACTGAGCCAGCAACATTCCCACATTGGCGCAGATACCATGAATCTGCTCGCATTATCACACCGAGTGAACAACCAATACACCTAAGTGCATTAGGTAATAGTGTCAGCACTCCTAAGCAAGGCATAACGGGCGAAGTGGTGCTATTTGAGACATTGGACGAACTAATAGCAGCCCCACAGGATAGTCTGAAAAACAAAATCGCCTTTATCAACTATCGCATGAATAGACATATTGACGGCAACGGCTACGGTCCAGCGGTACGCGCTCGTAATAGTGGTGCCGTTGAAGCAGCCAAAAAAGGAGCCGTTGCTTACATGATGCGCTCAGTCAGCACAGCCCAGCATCGTTTTGCGCATACCGGAGGCAGTCATTACCAGTCAGGGGTAAATAAAGTCCCTGCGACCGCTATCTCTAATCCCGATGCTGATCAACTTGAACGCCTCATCACCGCAGGGCATAGTGTTTCTGTCAACATCAATGTACAAAGCGAGAGCCTAGGGGAAGGTACTAGCTACAACGTGATAGGCGAAATCACGGGCTCTGAGTTTCCCAATCAGTATGTGCTGATCGGGGGACACTTGGATTCTTGGGATTTAGGCACTGGCGCATTGGATGATGGAGCAGGTGTTGCGCTAACCATGGCTGCTGCAAAGCATATAAAGGCTGTCGCTCAACCAAAACGCAGTATTCGCGTCGTCTTATTTGCCGCTGAGGAACTTGGATTATGGGGAGCTAAAGCTTACTTTAAGCGTCACGCGGGAGCGTTAGACAATATCGTTGCAGCGGCCGAATCTGATTTTGGCGCAGGACTCATCTATGGTTTTGAGAGCAATGTCACAGCGAACGCTTTACCCATTGTCAGAGCCATTGCTAAACAGCTAGCACCATTGGATATTGAATATATTCGAGCCAATGCCGCACATGGGGGCCCCGATCTGATCCCGCTGCGAGCACATCATAATGCGCCTATTTTTGCGCTCCATCAGGATGGCACTGACTACTTTGACTATCACCACACGGCCGATGACACATTAGATAAAGTAGACCCTGTTAAGTTAAAACAAAATACCGCAGCCTACGCTGTATTTGCAATGATGGCAGCCAACTCAAAAAATAAAATAACCCCAAATAGTCAGTAAGTTAACGTTACGATATGTGCTTAGACTAGGTGTTATGGTATACATTCTTCGTAACTTAAGTGCGACGAAGAAAAAACACGGCCTTATTATCAAACAAGGGAGTATGCCAAATGGCATCATTACGCTTAGTCTATGCATTTCATGAACTCATTGAAACATGTGTCGTTCATTATCAACGCCCGATAATAATTGCTGCCACTTTACTTGGTCTGATCTATTTTGGTTACCAGTATCAGAGCAACCATACCCAACAACAAGCTTTGCTCAAGCACCCCGAAAAACACGATGTCTGGGTTCTCAATATGGGATACCTTGAAACACAGCGCAAATACCAAGCGCAATATCGCGTTGCTCAAGTATTGCAAGTGTCAGATACACATGTAGAGCTTTTACAGGGCAGTTTTACTTATCGAAAGCTACGAGGTGCAGAACGAGCCATCAAATTAGACTCCCTGATGCTAGACAGCTATTTTAGGCGGGATACTTTGACATTTAAGCACTCTGAATTAGCCGCACTGTTCGAGCTTCAAGCCATTGACAGTGTGTACCGTCCCAACGATATTTATGTGTTGGGCGGCATAGTAAAGCGACGCGCCAGACCCACCGCAATCAATGACAAACTCAATATCCAAATGACACTAAACTCACACAACGACCAAGCAATCATACTGTTTCGTCAGGGAGATTTTGAGGCCGCCAGGGCGCAATTTTTACAAGCTGCCGAGCAAGGCGATAGCTGGGGGCAATATAATTTGGCAGGCATGCTAGAACACGCACAAGGCGGATCTCAAGACCTGCAAAAGGCGGTGTACTGGTTGCAACAATCCGCCAAGCAGCAAAATTCTAAGGCACAATCCGCCCTCGATACACTGTGCAACACGCACCCTTCGGTGTGTTAGCAACCCTCACTGAAGCGTGTCAAATAAACATCAAAGTCATCTGGCGATAACGGCTGTGAATGCAGGTAGCCTTGGGTAAAATCACAGTCAAGCTGTTTTAATAAGCCCAACTGCTCGGCAGTTTCAACACCCTCAGCCACTACTTGCAGATTTAAATTTGCCGCCATTGAAATAATGGCGCTGACGAGTGCACGATCTTCCGCGTCATTGGGTAAATCACGAATAAACTCTTTATCAATTTTTAGCTTTGAAAGTGGAAAACGTTTGAGATAACTCAGCGATGAATAGCCAGTACCAAAGTCATCAATCGCCAGTTCTACGCCCATGTCACGTATCGCTTTTAACTGCGAGAGAATATGCTCAGAGTTGTCAGCCAGTACATTCTCTGTGATCTCCAAGGTTAATGCATGACTAGGTAACCCAGTTTCACGTAATACCGTTGCTACCAATACTGACACATCTTGTCGCTTGAACTGTGTACTGGAAACATTCACCGTTACAAAGAACGGCTTGTTAGTTTGCTCACACCATTGTTTAGCCTGCTTACATGCTTGAAATAACACCCATTCACCCATGGCCAAAATGAGCCCCAGCTCCTCGCTTACGGGGATAAAGTCAGCAGGAGAAATATCTCCCAATGTTTGGCTGCGCCAACGCAGTAGCGCTTCACATCCAATACGCTCATTGTCTTTGGCATGGATTGGCTGATAGACAACTGATAGCTCCTCGTTTAACAGCGCCTTGTGCAGTGCACCTTCCAATTGGCTACGCGCTTTGGCGTTTTCATGCATGGCCGAGGTGTAAAATTGAAAGCAATTACGCCCATGCTCTTTAGCCTTGTACATTGCACTATCCGCATTACGCAGCAATACCTTTCTATCATCGCCATCATCTGGATAGAAAGTAATCCCTATACTGCCTGACACAAATGCTTCATGGCCTTCAAGTACAAACTGGCTATTTAACTGATGCAAAATTTTATTGGCAATGGTTTCCACGTCACGAATGTGTTTAATGTCCGTCAGCAATATTGCAAATTCATCGCCACCAAGCCTAGCCACCACATCGCTGCTTCGCGTACAGTCCTGAATGCGCTGCGCCGCTTCAATTAATAACAAATCACCAATATGATGACCGAGCGTGTCGTTGATTGCCTTGAAGCGATCCAAATCAATAAAGCAAATGGCCAAACGTGTGTGATTTTCTTTTGCAGCGGCAAGGGCCAAATCAAACTTCTCATGATAATGATGTCGATTAGCCAACCCCGTTAAAGTATCAAAGTTAGCCTGCTGCCACATAAGTTGTTCATGGTGTTTGCGTGAAGTAATGTCGTTAAACAAAGCGACGTACATTTCAATCTCACCTTGGTCATCAAACACCGCTGAAACCTGTAACCAACTGGGATAAACTTCTCCCGTTTTGCGACGATTCCAGATCTCGCCTTCCCAATGTCCTCGCTCATTTAGGGTTTGATATAGCTTGTTGAAATAGGCATTACTATGGTGTCCTGAATTGAACATCGCTGGTGTTTGACCTAACACTTCGTGACTTTCAAATCCGGTGATCTGACTAAATGCTCGGTTAACCATTTGAATACGGTTATCTCGGTCAGACACCAGTACCCCTTCTGCGGTGGTATCGAATACAGTCTGGGCCAACCGCTGCTCACGCTCACGAACAAGGCGTTCAGTGATATCCTGCAACACATAGATATAACCCAATAGCTGCTGATTGATGTCTAGAACTGTGGTTTTGGTAATACTAAACGTGCTGAGTTTATCACCCAACTGCAATGTGTAAGGTAATTGATAACATGTTTTCTGATCCACACAGGCGCTGCCATGTAGTACCTCAGAAATGGGTTGATTCAGTAGCGTATCAGGTGTGGCGAAGGTATCTTGTACCCTTTTATTGACGGATAGGACTTGCCCTTGTTCATCGGTAAAAATAAGTAAATCTTCAATACCATTGAAGATTGCTTTTAATCTCGCTCCTTGTGCCTCAGAACGACGTTTAGCTGTTCGCAAACGCAACAAAAGCGCACCCAATACCAAAATAGAAATCAACAAAATCGCGATGATTAACGCCAGCAACAGCATTCTTAAGCTGCTCATCTGTTGAATTTTTTGTGTTTGTGTAGCCACTTGTTCTTCTAAATTATTTTGGTAATACCACAGTGAGTCTTGTAGCGCTCGTTGCGCACTTATATCGTGAATGATCGATAACAACTGAGTTTGCCCATTGCTATCGACAAATGGCGTAGAGTAAACACTGACGGTACGTAAGGTGTTATCAGCCAATCGATGACGAAAGATAAAATAATTCCGACCCTCAGTGGCAGCCAGCGCTCTTTCCTCAGCAACCTGTTCGGCGTTGAGCTGATTAATATCCTGTATCGACATCGCCCCGAGTGTTGCTCGCGGATAACCGTAAAATGTCTCAGCCGCCTTATTAGCAGCGATAATTTGCCCAGATTGTGGGTTGATAACCAGCATGACCGCACTATGTTCTACAAACAAAGGATCATCCGCAGACAATGCGCTCACCGCACCGCTGAAAAGTAACAGACACGCCAGTATTATTTTTATTATTTTCATCCAGCCACCACACACTTAAAGGCTTGAAAACGACTATAAAACAAAGCACATCCTTTGAAAACACGTTAAGTCACTAAGTATTGCACAATATCAAATAAAGCGCAGATTACTGCCATTTCTAGGTCAAGTTGATATACTGAAGCCAAATTCAAATGCCCAGTAACGAAATGAAATATAAAGATTTGCGAGATTTTATCGCGCGCTTAGAAGAGCAAGGTGAGTTAGTCCGTATCTCTGCGCCTATTTCCACTAAGTTAGAAATGACCGAAATCGCAGACCGCACACTCAGAGCGGGCGGTCCAGCGTTACTTTTTGAAAACCCAATTGGTTTTGATATTCCCGTGCTCGCAAATTTATTTGGTACCCCCAAACGTGTAGCAATGGGCATGGGCCAAGATGATGTCAGCGCGCTACGTGAAGTAGGTAAGCTACTGGCCTTTTTGAAAGAACCTGAGCCCCCTAAAGGTATCAAAGAAGCGTTAGGCCAGTTACCCGCTTATAAACAAGTTCTTAATATGCCAGCGAAAGAGTTACGCAAAGCGCCCTGTCAGGACGTAGTGATAACTGGTGATGACGTAGACTTGACCAAGTTACCTATTCAGCACTGCTGGCCGGGCGATGCTGCGCCGCTCATCACGTGGGGCTTAACAGTCACCCGTGGCCCCTACAAAAAGCGACAGAACCTGGGAATCTATCGCCAACAATTGTTGGGTAAAAATAAAATCATTATGCGCTGGCTGTCTCACCGCGGCGGAGCACTAGATTTTCAGGAGTGGTGTAAAGAAAACCCAGGGGAACCTTACCCTGTATCCGTTGCTTTGGGTGCCGATCCTGCCACCATTTTGGGAGCGGTTACCCCGGTGCCAGATACACTCAGTGAATATGCATTTGCAGGTCTACTACGCGGCGCTAAAACAGAAGTGATAAAATCTATCTCCAACGATTTACAAGTACCAGCGAATGCGGAAATCATACTTGAAGGTCATATCGTGCCCGGTGAGCTTGCTCCTGAGGGGCCATATGGAGATCACACCGGCTATTACAATGAGGTCGATAACTTCCCAGTGATGACAGTTACTCATATTACACATCGCAAAGACCCCATTTATCACAGTACTTATACTGGCCGCCCACCCGATGAACCCGCGATTTTAGGTGTCGCATTAAACGAAGTGTTCGTACCTATATTGCAAAAGCAGTTTCCTGAAATTGTCGACTTCTATTTACCTCCAGAGGGATGCTCTTATCGCATGGCGGTCGTCACTATGAAGAAACAATATCCAGGTCACGCGAAGCGCGTCATGATGGGAGTATGGTCGTTTTTAAGACAGTTTATGTACACCAAGTTTGTGATCGTCTGTGATGATGATGTGAACGCCCGTGATTGGAACGATGTCATTTGGGCTATCACGACTCGTATGGACCCAACTCGCGACACCACCTTGATCGATAACACCCCTATCGACTACCTAGACTTTGCTTCGCCGGTATCGGGGCTTGGTTCAAAAATGGGGATGGATGCCACGAATAAGTGGCCGGGTGAAACCGACCGTGAGTGGGGTGAGCCCATAGTCATGGACGATGCAACCAAACAACGTGTTGATGAAATTTGGGATAGCCTAGGTATTAAGCTCGAGCAATAGGATAACTATCTTGGCTGTGATAAAGTGCCGATACTTTATACAAATAATTAATATAACCGCCGTGCTAAAGGTAAAATATGCAATTAGTTAAAGCTGAAGTGGCCGCCATCAGCCCACTTACAGAATTTGTTCACAAAGTAACCCTCACGCCCGAGGAAGCCGTTACATTTGAAGCTGGACATTACTTACAACTGGTATTAGGTGAAAAAGACAAACGTGCCTTTTCTATTGCCAGCCGCCCTTCATTACGCAATGAGCTAGAATTACACATTGGTGCCTCGGGTGCAGACTCATACGCCATGCAAGCCTTAGAGCATTTGCAAAATGCACATCAAAGTAACACACCGGTGCTATTAGAAGTAGGTCTTGGTGTGTCACAACTGCGTGTAGATCACCAACGCCCGATCGTATTGTTAGCGGGCGGAACGGGATTTTCTTATGTTAAATCAATGGCCGACCACCTTGCTGAAGTGGGTTTTGACCAACCTGTTTTGCTGTATTGGGGCGTAAAAGATGAATCAGCCCTATATGCAAAACAAGAAATGGAAGCTTGGGCTGCAACACGCAAAAACTTCCAATTTATTCCTGTCGTTGAAAACCCTAGCGACAATTGGCAAGGACACACCGGTTTTGTACACAAAGCCGTGATGAAAGACATTGTGTCCTTGGAGCCATATAGCATCTATATGGCGGGGCGTTTTGACATGATTGGTATCGTACGTGACGATTTTATTAATCATGGCGCTGAGCGCGAGCATATGTATGCAGACGCCTTTGCGTTTATTAAATAATGACAGATGTACTTAAACAAAACGCGCCCTTGGGCGCGTTTTTTATTGTTCTGACAATACGGCTATTAGCCATTGGTTAATAGCGTTTTTTTATCGCTGTCGCTCAGGTAGGCAATCTCTAGCGCATTTCGCTGCGCTTGCTCAATGTCACTTTGACTGAGCCCAGCCTGTGGTGCCGCCACTCGATACTCATGTTCAAGCTCAATGCCTTGCACCGCGGGATCATCGGTGTTGATACAAGCCAAAATCCCATGATCTAAAAAGCGTTTCAATGGATGCGTTTCGAGACTGGCAACCGTGCTGGTTAGAATATTGCTCGTTAGGCAAGATTCGATACCGATACGGTTGTCACGTAAATAGTCCATCAAAGCCGGATCTTCGATAGCCTTTACGCCATGGCCAATACGTGTCGCGCCAAGCTCTTGAATCGCTTGCCAAATACTTTCAGCTCCGCGTGCTTCTCCAGCATGAATTGTTGCGCCTAGATACGCATCATGAACCTGCTTGAAGTGCTCGATAAAAAGGCTGCCGGGAAAGCCGATTTCATCCCCAGCTAAGTCCACTGCAACCAAGTCATTTTTAAACGCCAACAGAGCATCAAGTTCATACTGACATTTTTCGACGCCAAACGTTCTCGACATGATACCAATTAGATTCACTTTGATAGCTTGTCCTTTGGTTGCTGCTTTAACGCCATCAACGACCGCTTCAACTACCCCTTGAGGATGTAAGTTATGGCTCTGAGCCATGTAGTAAGGACTAAAACGCAACTCGGTATAGTCAATATTCTGAGCCTGAGCATCCGCCACATTTTCCATGGCAATACGACGACATGCATCATAGTCTCCCAGCACTTTTACACCCCAATCCAACTTGGCTAAAAACGCCATTAAGTCAGGCGCATTGTCTAGCACTTGCACATGCTCTCTCAGACCTTCTAAGTCTTGAGCGGGTAACGGCAAATTAAATTGCTGACCAAGTTCTAAAATCGTACTCGCCCGTACGTTTCCATCTAGGTGGCGGTGTAAATCAAGCAAAGGTAGGTTGTTATTGATCATAGGTCACTCGGCTGCAGATAAAATTTTGCGGATCATACGCGCCCTCACACAAAGATCAAGGACACATGTCCATTTTTAGCACTGCTCAATATTAATGCAAGTATAAAAAAGCCAGCACTTGGCTGGCGTTATCCTATTACCACTGATGGCGGGCGAGTTGATAAGCCCGCTGATACTGCCCTGTTTGTTCAAAACTGTACAAAGCAGGTTCAACCCAAGTGGGCTGCCAATCTTGCTCCGGCAAACTGGCAAATATTTTTGCAGCTAGTTCAAAATCACCTTCTGCATTGGCCATACAGGCTAAACAAAAGAGGAGCTCGCTGTTTTGCTCTTGCTTTTTCAAACTGCTTTGAATAGCTTGAGTAAGCTTGGTATCACTGCCCTTGGCATCCGCCAGTACCGATGCGAGCTGATGATACTGCCCTTTTTTAAGGAGTCTTGCCAATGCATCATGAATATTCGCTAACTGGCCCTGAGAGGCCATCGCTTGCAGGTAAGCCTGCTGAGCATGTGCCTGCACGGCCTTAGGTAACTGTGACAAGTAACTCGTCGCATCTTGCTGTGCGAGGCTAAAAAAGCGTTTAAAGAAGCCTTGCCAGTACGCTTGCGTTAAGTCTAGTTGCTTGTATTTACTGGATAACGTATCTACAACTTCTGTCAACTTCTGCTCTTGTAACAGCCCATCAAGATAGCTACTCACCGCAGCCGCACTGGGCTTTTTCTGCTGCATAGGCTGCGCTAACAGCGCAAGCGCTTGCTCCGTTTGGTTTGCCCTTAGCCATAGCTTAGGCACCTGAGCTTGCGCCTCATCTGACATAGCTTGCAAATGTTGTAGCGCACCGGTTTGGTCGCCTGCTTGCAAAGCGGCTTTGGCCTGCAAAGCATATTGTTGGTCCTGCCACTGGCTAGGCGCATTCGTCTTAGCAAACGCACTTTGCACAGCGTGGGCATCATCATTCAACATGCCCCATAATGCTTGGTTCAAGGCCTGTTGTGATCTCGCCCGTTTTTTATTACCAAAATGTCCTGTGGTTTTACGGCCAATTTGCCACAATAAACTCAACAATTTAAAAGTTATCCACGTCCCAATCAGCACCATAAAAAGCAGTATCACAAACGACACAATGGTGCCTTCAATCGTTGTCTCATTGAAGGCGATTAAGACATACCCTTTTTCACCAATGAGCAAATGACCTGCCGCCATGGCCAAAGCAACCACGGCTATCACCATCAGCGTTTTCATCATTGTAACCACTCCTTGAGCGCAGCACTGCTACTCAGCTCAACTTGTTTGTTGAACTGCAACGGCATGTGTTGTAGCTGTTTAATTCGCTCCTGCATCGCTTCAACCAACTCATGTTGATTGTCGTAGTATTTACTCAACGTCATGCTGGCTGATTCCAAAGCACTAAAAAAGATGCTGGCTTGTTTGTCCATCAGTGCACTTTGAGCTTGTGATAAATGGCTGCGCAGTTGCGCTCTAAGTAGCTGTTGCTGTTCACTATCGAGTAAGGGATCAATCACCGCTGTTTCACGGGTTCTGATTTTTATAAAATCGTCGACTAGGTTTCGCCAAGTCTTTTGCAAATTACTTTGGAAATCATTTAAATCGCCAGACAGTTCGGTATTTTGTGCTTGTTTCGGCTCTGGCAGTTGTATTGTTTTCAAAGCCAGCTCGTCAACATGCTGCAACATCGCATGTAGCGTCAGGTAAGTATTTTCAAGTGCAGGTTTTGGCTGCGCTTCTAGCATCGCAATATCTGTAGCAATGGCACTGAGCAACGTTGTGTTATCGGCCTCATTTTGAACCACTTCGTACAATCGCTTTAACACCGCACTTGCGCCCTGAAAGTCTTGGTCAGCATTTGCCTTAAACTCTGCCATGCGTTGCAAATACAAAGCTTCGCTGCTCAACGCACCACTTATCTGCTGTTTTGCTTGAGAAAGTGCGGCCTGTAGTTGCGCTTCGACCGTTTGTGATTGCACGGTGAGTTGCTGTTCAATGGCATCTCTTTGCCCCTGCATTGCAGTTTGTACAGATACCAATTGCGATTGCGTTTGTTTTAATTGTTCGTTTAGCTTGGCATTATCAGCACGCAATTGCGCCAACGCCGCATAAGTTTTATCGCTGATTTGCTGACCATGAATAATGAGCCCAGCAGTCGCTGCGCCCCCGGTGAGGGCCACCAATAAAGCCAACATCGCAAGTTTGCTAACTTTTTGTTTGAAAACCGGCTGCGATGGCTGTGTGACGCTCTCAGGTTTTGTTGCTTCAGGTTGCTTTTCTTGCTCGCTCATATGGCTACCTTGCTGATGTTGATTTGGCACTATGCATGTATAAATCGCCAGATCATCTGGCCCTTTTGCAACACTTATACGCGCTTTGCTAATGGCATAAGTATCATGTAAGTAATTTGCGCTACGCTGGCTTACCAAGAAAAAGTGGCAGCTTTTCAGCCAGTCGATATATTCACTTTGTTGGCAATTAAACACCGCGTCAATTGCCGCATTGCTGGTAATGACTATACCGTCAATTTGCTCACTTCGCCAGAGGTCTAACCAGATGCGAGGATCGTCCTGTTCAGGCACACGTTGATACACAGCACACATATTTAAAACGGCACCGCGCTGCTTAAAGGTCTGCGCCAGTAATGTTCTGCCCCCACGGCCCTTTACCAGTACCACCTGTTTACTATCCAAATGTTGTAACTGGGGCAGCGCAAGTAGCCCTTCCGAGTCTTGCTGAGCGGGCGAGATGGCACTTCGAGAGAAACAATCTTTCACCGTCTTTGCGGTTTGCTCTCCCACCGCGAACAACTGCGCATTAACCGGTAAAGCGTCCACCTGAGCGGCCAGTTGTTTAACCGCATCTTGAGAGATAAAGACAATCATGTCCGCATCATCCAAAGGTGCCAATTCTGCCGAGCTAAGCGTACAGGGCTCAATACGCAACACTGGGGTATGAATATTATAAATACTCTGAACTTCAAGAAGTTGCGATAGCTGTCGCCCCTTTCCTTCAGGACGAGTAATGGCAATGCGCATCATCAAGCGCCTTTATAAACCTCGGCGAGGATTTTATCCGCACCTAGTGCTAATAATTGCTCGGCCAATTCAGTTCCTAACTGCTCAGCATGATCGCGATGACCAGAAACTTCAGCACGTAAAATTTCTTTGCCATCAAGTGATCCCACCAGGCCCCGCAATGAAACCTGCTCACCACTGACTTCGGCATATGCACCGATCGGCACCTGACAACCGCCTTCCAAACGACGGTTCATGGCACGCTCCGCAAGCACTCGAATGCGTGTTTGCTCATGTTCCAATGGCGCCAATAAGCGCTTTGTTAAGGTATCATCACTACGACACTCAATCCCAACCGCTCCTTGACCGTTCGCAGGTAAAGACTGTTCAGGTTCAATATAACTGGCAATGCGATCTGACATCTCTAAACGCAACAAACCAGCGGCTGCCAAGATAATGGCGTCGTAGTCACCATTATCTAACTTGGCTAAACGGGTATTCACATTACCGCGTAGGTCACGGATATCCAGATCGGGGCGTAATGCTCTGATCTGACACTGACGACGTAAACTTGAAGTACCAACCACCGCCCCTTGGGGTAACTCGCTTAATTGCTTATAGCGGTTTGAAACAAACGCATCACGAGGGTCTTCACGTTCGCAAATAGTGTACAGCTCCAAGCCCTCAGGAAATTCAACCGGTACATCTTTCATCGAATGCACGGCAATGTCAGCACGCCCCTCTAACATTGCTTGTTCTAGCTCTTTTACAAACAATCCTTTACCACCAATTTTTGCCAAAGGTGTATCAAGAATAATATCCCCCTGCGTGGACATGGGCACCAACTCTACGTTGAGTTCTGGGTGAAAATGCATCAGCTGTGCTTTAACAAATTCCGCTTGCCACAGCGCTAATGCACTTTTTCTCGTTGCAATTCGTAGGGTATGTTGTTGTGTCATAGTCAACCTTTGATGGACCTTTAATCGGCCTCAGATAAAATTCGAAAAGATTTTTGTGCAAGTAGCTGACCTTGCTCGGTCACAACTTCCACGCGCCAAGGCCCTGTCTGGCTTGGCATGATATTTTTACTTGAATAAGTGCGAAAACGGATAGCACTAATTTGCAATG
The DNA here is from genome assembly GCF_002964665.1 of Pseudoalteromonas sp. T1lg23B. Lineage (GTDB taxonomy): Bacteria > Pseudomonadota > Gammaproteobacteria > Enterobacterales > Alteromonadaceae > Pseudoalteromonas. Next base: position 23,889 of record NZ_PQBZ01000001.1, read on the forward strand.
GGATCTCGGCCATCAACTGGTCTTGGTGAAACCACAAATGCTGTACAGTTTGCCCTTGCATATTGTTTATTTCAGTAAAGAAAAATAGCTTCTCAGTGAAATCAGTGTGCTCAAGGTGCTCTTTGAGTACGTCAATGGGCTCTCTATCAGCAATGCCAGTTGTAAGTACCGCACGACTGACCAAGTTACTATCGATTTGCGCGCCCAACGCGACATTGGTAATGTTGGCGTCGGCTGCAAAAGCATTAACCGGCTCGCTTTCACTGTCAGTTTGTAGCTCCTGAGCCACCTTAGACTCAGCTTGGCTGCTCTCATCCTCAGCGCTTAAGTCCGGTTCATCGGACGCCTCTTCAAGCTCCGGTAAGCTAGCGGACGATGATGAACTAAGTGTGGGCGTAACAACAGGCTCCTGCTGCGGTACTTGAGCAATATCAATTGACTCACTATTAGGTGTTACTACTGACTCTTCCTCGAGCGAAGGCTGTAATTGCGTATCCATGGGTGCCATTTCAATGGCATTAACCGAATTGCTCAACCCATATACAACCGCCACTGCAAACAACAACACAGCACTTGATGCGGCAAATATGCGTCGCCAGTGCCACTGATAACTGACCTCGGGGCTGGCTTGTGGTACTTTGCTAACCGCGGTTTTTATAACGATCCTTTGTGTCATTGTTGCAGCTCCTAAATTAAGACAGTGTTGCGATCAACCATTGACGGATCGCAATGAGTTCTTCGTAACACACTTGATGGGCCATCGGATATTCTTGCCAGCTTACCTGATAACCTTGTTTGTGCAAGGCACTATAAGCTTGTTGTCCAGCCGACACCGCAACAACGGGATCTTGACTGCCATGGGCCATGAAAATATTTAAGTCGCTCTGTTTTGCTTCATCAGCAAGTTTATGCGCAGCACACATATAGGTAGACAGCGCCATCACACCCCCTAGCTGATACGCAAGTCTTGGTGCCAAGTGTAACGCAATCACCCCTCCTTGAGAAAAACCCGCCAAAATGATGCGTTCAGGAGCGATACCCTTATCTAACTCACTTTGTATTAAGGCTTCAACGGCTGTGGCCGACTCTCTAACACCCGCTTCATCGGCTCGATTATCAAGATCCAGTGACTTAATATCGTACCAAGAACGCATCACCATGCCACCATTGATGGTGACTGCTTGCTGCGGCGCATGAGGAAAAATAAATCTAACACCCAATTCATCTGGCAACTCTAGCTCTGATGCAATCGGTAAAAATCCCTCACCTGAGTCACCCAAGCCGTGTAGCCAAATGATACTCGCTTTGTGCTCGCCTTTGGCTGCATATTCTACAAACGGCAACATCAGTTATGCTGCCACTTAATTTCAGAACCGGCCTGACGCGTCGCTGCATCACACATAAACTGCCAGAATTCTGCGCCTGAACGATTGTCTATCCACTTATCACCATGTAATTCAAAGTGATGACCGTTAAACTTGGTTGCAACCCACACTTGATGCAAAGGTGCCTGCTTGTTGATCACAATTTTGCTCTTATCAGCAAAAATGATTTCTAAGATACCTGCGGCGGATTCATAGTCTAAATCAGCGTCACAGTCATCAATCTGTTCTTCTATGGTAAGCATTAAGGCATCAGCCAACTCATGGTACTCGGAATCAGTCATATGATATCCCTCATTTGTACAAAGTTTTAGCTATTCAAGCAGTAAAATACTCGTTTCAATAGCTGCTTTTTTTACGAATTCTGTTACTCTGCGATTATAAAGGCACTGACATCATTAATCTAATGAAAGCGACACTCTCTCAATCTGGCTTATTATTTTTGGTATTCTTCACTACGCTTATGTTAGTAGGCTGTGGACAAAGTGGGCCATTATATTTACCCAAGCAGCAACCTAACAGCACTAACCAAACACCTAAAGCATCAGAGGCTGATACACAGCAAAAAAAAGATGCTCTCAATAAACAGCAGGAAGGTTAGATGGACTTTTTTCACTATAAAGAGCAGCAGTTGTTTGCCGAGGATGTATCCATAACGGATATTGCAAACCAATATGGCACGCCATGCTATGTGTACTCTCGTAAAACATTAGAAAGACACTACCACGCTTTTACCGACGCAGCAGCAGGCCATCCACATTTGGTTTGTTATGCCGTCAAAGCCAACTCTAATATTGCCGTGCTCAATGTCCTTGCGCGTTTGGGTGCTGGCTTTGATATTGTATCTAAGGGCGAGCTGGCTCGTGTTTTGGAGGCCCATGGCGACCCAAGTAAGGTGGTGTTCTCTGGGGTGGCTAAAACCGCAGATGAAATCGCCTTTGCGCTGTCTCATAACATCAAATGCTTTAACGTGGAGTCCAGTGCCGAGCTTAAACGTATCAGCCACGTAGCCAGTGAAATGAACACTACTGCGCGTATTTCTATCCGTGTAAATCCAGATATTGATGCTAAAACACACCCCTATATATCCACTGGGTTAAAAGAGAATAAATTTGGCATCGATATCAAACAAGCCTTTGATGTGTATCAGTTAGCCTTCGCTCTACCCGGCATCGAAGTGGTTGGGGTCGATTTTCATATTGGTTCACAGCTAACAGAAGTAGAGCCTTTCTTAGCGGCGCTTGATAAGGTCTTGGCATTAGTTGAAAAGCTCAAAACGGCAGGCATAGAATTACAGCATCTGGATATTGGTGGTGGCTTAGGTGTGCCTTATGACAGTGAAAAGCCACCTCATCCAAGCGCTTATGCTGCTGAGGTAAAAGCAAAGCTGAGCGCCTATCCGACCCTTGAATTAGTTTTTGAACCGGGTCGTGCCATTGCTGCCAATGCGGGAGTTTTAGTCACTAAAGTTGAATATTTAAAATGCTCTCAAGACAAACACTTTGCCATTGTCGATGCTGGTATGAATGACATGCTACGCCCGTCATTGTACCAAGCTTGGCAAAATATTATTGCTGTCAGTCCTCGCGATGATGGCACGCCAACACATAACTATGATGTCGTTGGGCCGGTGTGTGAAACTGGTGACTTTCTTGGTAAAAACCGACTACTGGCGATTCAAGAAGGTGATTTGCTAGCGCAACGCAGCGCTGGCGCTTATGGTTTTACTATGAGCTCAAACTATAATTCACGCCCACGGGTCGCTGAGCTGATGGTCGATGGTGATAAGTGCTACCTTGTTCGTCAAAGAGAATCTCTGTCTTCGCTTTGGCAGGGCGAGCATTTGTTACCTTAATTTATTAATGACAGCGGTGCCCCTAGCATGGCAAAGTTAACTCATCAGGAGTTGTATTAAGACATTATGTTTGTAAATTTTTCAAAAATGCATGGCTTGGGCAATGATTTTATGGTGGTCGATAACATCACCCAGAATGTATTTTTGTCCCGCGATCAAATTAAAAAACTCGCAGATAGAAACTTTGGTGTGGGCTTTGACCAACTTCTCATGGTTGAAGCGCCCTATTCGCCAGAGCTGGATTTTCATTATCGTATTTTTAATGCTGATGGCACCGAAGTAGAACAATGTGGTAACGGCGCTCGCTGCTTTGCTCGCTTTGTGCGCATGAAAGGGTTAACCAACCGTCATAAAGTCTCTGTCTCGACCAAATCAGGGAACATTACACTTTATTCAGAAAAAGATGGTCAGGTCACCGTCAATATGGGGCATCCACAGTTTGCACCAGCCAGCATTCCTTTCAAAGCCAGCAAGTCTGAGCTGACATATATTATGCGCGCACAGGAACATACGGTGTTTTGTGGTGTGGTCTCGATGGGTAATCCGCATTGTGTGCTGGAAGTTGAGGACATTGATAGCGCAGAAGTCGAGACATTGGGGCCACTTTTGGAAACCCACGAACGATTTCCAGAACGCGCTAACATTGGCTTTATGCAAATCCTTAATTCTGAGCACATCAAACTTAGGGTTTGGGAGCGTGGCGCACAAGAGACTTTGGCGTGCGGAAGTGGCGCATGTGCAGCCGTCGTAATTGGCATCATGCAAAAGAAACTGGCTAATACGGTTAGAGTTGACTTGCCCGGTGGCAGCTTGCAGGTACGCTGGCAAGGCGAGGGACACAGCGTAAAAATGACCGGTCCAGCCGAGCATGTTTTTGATGGACAGATCTCGTTGTAACAATACTGAGGTATATCATGAGTACAAAAACTAATCTTGATGAGCAATCAGTCTGTGATTACTTAAGCCGTCACCCTGATTTTTTACTCAATCATCCCTACGTACTGTTAGAAATGGATTTACACGGTAAAAGCCAAGGTTTGCCAAATCTAGCATTGCAACAGCAGCGCTTACTTAGAGAACAAAATCAACAACTAAAACAGCAGTTGGCCAGTATGTCTCACAGTGCCTTGGAAAACGAGCAGATCTTCAAATTACTCAGCGAGTGCCAAAGGCAATTATGGCACTGTAATAGCTTTGCCCAGCTCGCTGAGGCGCTTGCCGACACCCTGAGCCGCCCAGCGAATATCATGAGCTGTCAGTTGCTACCCTATAACACAGAACTTAGCCAGTTGGTAAACACTCGCTTACTCAACAATGGCGTTTATCTGGGTCGCTTGTCAAAGCAGGAACAACAGCAGTTGTGGCCAGATAATGATCACGTTCGCTCTGTCGCACTTTACTTGATTGGCGGTAGCGATAAACCAGAAGCCATTTTGGCGTTTGCCAGTGACCATGCGGAACACTTCTCGCCAACCAATGACACGCTATTTATGCAAGAGTTCGTCACCACCTTGCAAGTACGCTTAAGCGCGCTGGCTTAAGTTATCTATGGCCGCTCAGCAAGTTCTCGATACACAATGGCTGCAACCCATTGATGATTTCATGGCCTACTTACGCTTCGAGAAAAGCTATTCTGCGCATACCTTGAGCCAATATCAAACACAGCTGCTTCAGGCCGCAGAGTATTTTTCACAGCATGCCAATGATTGGCTTAATGTCAGTAGTGAGCAAATTCGCCGCTTTAGTATGCACCTGCGCAGCAAGCAATATAACCCTCGTAGTATTAACTTAAAGCTCAGTTGTATCCGCAGTCTCTATAAGTTTTTAAAAGCGAAGCATACGACGCACAGCACCTTTAGCAATCCTGGCGAAGGCATTAAAGGCCCCAAGTTTGACAAACCACTGCCTAAAAATCTCGATGTAGATCAAATGGCACAGCTGCTATCTATCCACGATGATGATGCTCTGGCCATCAGAGACAAAGCCATGATGGAACTGATGTACTCAAGCGGTCTTCGCATCAGTGAGCTGGTGAATGTCAATCTCGGCGATATTCGCGACGGCGAAATTCGTGTGCTAGGTAAAGGCAACAAGGAACGCGTCATCCCCGTCGGTGGTAAAGCACTGGCTGCTTTAGAAAGTTGGCTTGCTCTGCGGGCGCAATTTGCCAATGAGGGAGAAGTCGCGGTGTTTTTAAGTAAGCGAAAACAACGTATTTCTATTCGTCATGTACGAGAGCGCATGAAAGAATGGGGTCTTAAACAAGGTATTAGTACCCCCATTCACCCTCACAAGTTGCGACACTCGTTTGCCAGTCATATGCTGGAGTCCAGTGGCGACCTGAGAGCGATTCAAGAAATGTTGGGCCATACCAGCTTGTCGGCCACTCAGGTGTATACCCATGTGGACTTTCAGCATCTCGCTAAGGTATATGATAAAGCACATCCAAGGGCTAAAAAGCGCCATTCAAATGATGATGAACATTAATAATCAAAAAGGCATGTAAATATGAGGTTTAACAAGGCGATAGGTGACATTAAGGTCTTAAGCTTTGATTTAGACGACACCCTTTATGACAATCACCCCATTATTCGTTTGGCTTTACAGGCGCAACATGACTATTTGCAACAGCACACTCGCTGGCCGCAACAAGACACACAATTTTGGACCAAGTGCCGCAATAAAGCCGTTCAAGAATCACCTGAGCTCGCCCATGATGTGACCGCTTGGCGACAACAAGCGCTATATTTGGCAATGCAGGCCTGTGGATATGAATTAGAACAAGCCCGTTTTCATGCTCAACAAGCCTATCAAGCATTTGCGCAGGCTCGCAGTCAAATAACGGTTTGCACATCCGTACTGGAATTGCTCGCCGATTTACAGCAGCATTACACACTTATTGCCATCACCAATGGTAATGTCGACGTTGATCAATTCAACCTAGCAGGGGTATTTTCATTGGTGTTACAAGCAGGTAAACACGGCCGCCCGAAGCCCTTTAGCGATCTGTTCGATACCGCAGCACAACAATTAAAAGTACACCATAACAATATTCTACATATTGGCGACAGCCTAGATACCGATGTTCGGGGCGCGAATGAGGCACACTGTCACAGTGTATGGCTGAACAATCAAGACTCGCGCTATCACTATCAAGGGCTACCAGACATAGAAATAAATAATATCAACCAGTTACAGCTTTTGTGCCGCTAGCCTGACTGATCACTCAGCTCAGCTGAGATGGTTGCATTGTGTAATGGTTTAACGTACTAATAATGGTTCACACGAGAAATATAATAACGGAAGTGAACTATGTCAGCACAGGATACGGGCTTTTTTGGTCATCCAAAGGGCCTCTCAACACTCTTTTTCACCGAAATGTGGGAGCGCATGAGTTACTACGGAATGCGCGCACTACTGGTTTTATTTATGACCGCCAGCCTGCAACAGGAAGGGCTCGGGTTTACCGTGGCTTCCGCTGCGGCCATCTATGGTTTATACACCGGTGCCGTCTATTTCCTAGGATTACCCGGGGGCTGGGTTGCCGATAGGTTGTTAGGAGGGCAAAAAACCGTTTGGTATGGCGGCATCATCATTATGTGTGGTCATATTATTTTGGCTATTCCTTCTCAGCACTCTTTCTTTATCGGTCTGATTTTTGTTGCCTTTGGTACTGGCTTGCTCAAGCCCAACATCAGCGCCATGGTCGGGCAGCTCTATGATTCAGAAGATGAACGTCGTGACAGCGGCTATGCCATCTACTATATGGGGATTAACATCGGCTCGGTGATTGGTTACTACGTCTGTGGTTATTTTATGGAAAACGCGGGTTGGCACTATGCCTTCGGTGCGGCAGCGGTGGGCATGGCCGTCGGTCTTATTCAATATCGTAAAACCCTAGGCAATATCCAAGGTGTTGGTGAGGCTCCGACCAATCCATTCACGCCAGAGCAAGCGAAAAAAGTCTGGATGGGAATTACCTTGTTACTCTTGGGCGTTGCCGCCATCACTGCGCTCACCTATGCCGGTATCATTGTCATTAACCCTGTGATCTTAGCGCAATATGTGGCGGTTGCCTTTACGGTTATCTTCTTTGCTTACTACGCGTTGATTTATTTTAAGGGTAATTTGTCTGAAGACGAAAAGAAGAAAATGTGGGCGCTGTTTTTTGTCTGTGTCGCCTCAGCCTGTTTTTGGTCTGGCTTTGAACAAGCGGGCTCATCACTGAACCTATTCGCCCGTGACTACACCGATCGTATGGTCGGCTCTTTTAGCATTCCAACAGCTTGGTTCCAATCTGCAAATGCCATCTTTATCATTATTTTATCTCCGTTTTTTGCCGCGTTATGGATAAATCTCGCCAAGCGCATGATCACCCCATCTTACAACCTAAAGTGCGCTGTTGGTTTAGTGATCATGGCCAGTGGCTTTTTGGTGATGTTTATGGCTTCACAATACGCAGCACAAGGTCTTAAAGTGGCACCTTATTGGTTGATCACCACCTACTTCCTACACACAGTGGGTGAGCTTTGTTTAAGCCCGGTGGCGTTGAGTGCGGTTAGTCGACTATCACCACAACGCTTTGCGGGGCAAATGATGGGCGTGTTTGTACTCACTTACTCAATCGGCAATATTATTTCGGGCTTATTGGCAGGTAACTTCGACCCGAATAAGGTAGAAGAAATGCCTAACCTGTATTTACAGATCAGCTTATTCAGTATTGGCGTGGGTATTATTATTGCGCTGCTGAGTCTGAAATCAAAACACTGGGAACATGAGCAACAACTCAGCCAATCATAATTTGTTTTTTCAATGAATTAATCTTGTTAAGCTAGCGGCTCACTGTCGGATAAGTAGGATGAGCCGCTATGCAAAAGATTATGATCACCGGTGCAACAGGGTTGTTGGGTCGCACACTGTACAACACCCTCAAAAATGAATTTGCCGTTATCGGCACTGGCTTTAGTCGCGCCAAAAAACCTATCTTGCCACTGGATTTATCCGATCATCAAGCTGTGACTGCCTTTTTAGAGTGCCATAAGCCGACTGTTTTAGTGCACGCTGCTGCCGAGCGAAAGCCCGATGTTTGTGAAAATTCGCCAGAGCAAACCATCGCCTTAAACGTTGCAGCCAGTGCTTTTTTGGCCACCGAATGTGCCAAACGACATATCCGCTTATTATTCGTCAGCACCGACTACGTGTTTGATGGTCACGACGCACCTTATTTAGAATCTGCCGTAACCAACCCTGTCAATTTGTACGGCAAAACCAAGCAACAAGCAGAGCAAGCTGTGTTAGCAGCCTCTCCTTTACACAGTGTTATTCGCATCCCTGTGCTCTATGGTGATGTAGCCACCCTGAGCGAGTCAGCCGTGACCGTGATTGCGACGCAACTCAAGGCCGATGCACAAACCAGCCATGATAACTGGGCGATTCGCTATCCTACCCACGTTGAGGATATTGCGTTTACATTACGAGATCTCATCAAACAACCCAGCGAACTGGGAGGTATTTTTCATATTTCCGATGTTCAGGCGATGACAAAATACCAAATGGCACAAGTAATGGCACAGATCTTAGGTTACCCCTGTGAGTTACTACTGCCATTAGGTGAGCCAACTCAAAGCGCAGCTCCCCATACAATTGTGCCTTGGCCGACTCGCGACTAAAACAGTTGGGGATTGCCTATGGCAGAGATTTTAAGGCGGCGGTTGGGGAAGTGCTTAGCACTCACAACCGGTAATGAATTGAGGCCAACCTTCGTAAACAAGTGTTGGCCTAGTCATACCCAACTTAACGAGGAACAAACTGTTCGCTGCAAAGCTTTATGAGCCAGTTAGGTAGTGGGTATTTCTTATAAACAACATTTAAAAAGTTGTCCCAAGCCACTTTTTTGAGCTGTTCGATCTCATGCTGTGGCACGATGTCCTGATAAAGATGAGCGAAATCTCTTAAATATTGTACATCTCGGCGGCGATTGTTTTTTGCATACCCTTTGCCCGCATAATGGATAAAATCAGCATTAAGGTAGCCCTCTCGACCAAACATATCCATGCGATTAAAATGATTGGGCAAGGCTTGATGCTGCAAACTATGCTTGAAAATATGATAATTAAACAACGTTTGTTCGTAGAAACGAATATCATTACAAACAGACTGTAGCCCTGCCAAGTCAGCATATTGAAACAATCGACAGGGTTTAGATGCTAAGATCACACCCACATTGTAATAAATGCTCGCGCCATTTTGTGTGGGCCAATTAATTTCCCCTAAGCAATTTTCTATCAGCTTTCGCTCTTCCATACGATCACAAACAGCCCCCTCATCAAGCATATAGATGGTTTCCAAATCATCATATTTCTGAAAAATATCTTCCGCATTAGGTGATACGAGAATATCTGCATCTAAATATAAAACCCTATCATACTCTTTGAGCAATTCACCTATTCTGAGCTTTTCGGCCCATGCTGGATTGGCACCATATTTAGGCTCGCTAATTTTAATTGGGTAGTGCAACTGATCTGAAATAATTAAATCAGCCCCAACCTTTGCTGCATAGTGTTGAAAACTTAAGATCGCAGCCTGGTACATAGGATTATCACCAATGGCGAGGGTAAAAATGGCTTTTTTCATAACTCAACGAGCTCCTTTATTCGTTACGACATTTTACCCCAATAAGGTCAAAAACCACGATATAAAGTTTCAACTCACACACTTACGTAAAAGCCATACCGTAAATATGGTATTGTGGACGATATTTTGTATTCATTTCGACTCATATGACTCAACCTATGCGCCTTGCCAAATACCTCGGTCATGCTGGCATTTGTTCCCGCCGTCAGGCATCTCGCCTTATCGATGAAGGTAAAGTGTCTGTTAATGGTCAGCCCGCCAATCATATCGATCATGTGACAACAGCCGATCACATCTTGGTGGAAGGAAAAAAGGTCACAGGCCCGGCGCCAAAGGTACTCTATGCCTACCACAAGCCGGTTGGTATTGACTGTAAACTTAAAGCCGATGCTCCAGATAGCTTGATACATCACTTGCCCAGTGGTGAGCGCGTTTACCCAATTGGTAGACTAGACAAAGACTCTCGCGGTTTGTTGTTACTCACCAACGACGGCGAGCTTTGCCAGCGACTTATTCACCCCGATCACCATGTAGAAAAAGAGTATTGGGTCGAAGTGGACCGTCCATTGGATAGTACCTTTTGCCAAACAATGGCATCGGGTATCCCCATTGATGGGCAGTTGACATTACCTTGTCAGGTCAGCCTACTGACCCCTACTCGCTTTAAAATTGTGCTCAAACAGGGGTTAAATCGACAAATTCGCAAAATGGCTAAGTTTTGTGGCTACCGTGTCATTGACCTATATCGAGTACGCATCGCAGGGTTTGAGCTTGATTCAAAAGCGATAGGTGAGGATCAATATCATGCCATCAGCCAAAGCGAACTCAAATTAGATTAAAAATTGACTTGACGTTTTTGATTACAGATGTAATCTTAATTTATCGATTACATTTGTAGGCAATAACATGATTGAACTTTCTAAAGCTGAATTTGCAGTAATGGAAGCCCTATGGCAGGGTTATCCGGCCAAAGCCAGCGATATCGTAAAGCGCTTGAGTGATGACACCCAGTGGCATGAAAAAACCATTAAAACACTGGTCAGCCGCTTAGTTAAAAAGCAGGCCGTGAGCTTTGAAAAAGACGGCCGAGAATACATCTACACCCCCACCATAGGTCGCGAAGCATATACCCTCAAAGAAAGCCAAAACTTTATCGCCCGCTTGTTTCGTGGCCGTGTCGCCCCTTTGGTCAGCGGCTTTGCTAAAACACAGCAGCTTTCACAGCAAGACATTGATGAACTCAAGCAGATCATTGAACAGTGGGAACAAAAGCAAGGAAAGTAACATGCTAACGTCACTTTTTGACTGGGTACTTAACATCAACAATCAACTGATTATCAGTAGTATGGTTTTAGCACTGATGGCATTGCAAAGATATACGACGCCTTGGCTAGGCAGTCGGCTGATTTATGCGCTTTGGTGGGTTTTGCCACTGGGTTTGGTAGCGATTGCTCTGCCCAGTGAGTTAAAGCCCATTACCAGTGAAGCCATCAGCTACTTTCGCGTTACCGCACAACCATATTACTTTGTACCACAATGGCAATTCAGTATCGCAGGCATCTATTGGGGTATTGTAATCACGCTCTTGCTGTGGGTGATTTACCAACACCATCAATTTGTTAATGCGCTTAATATCAAAGCGTCACCTCAACATATTGTTAAACAGCCTGTGTATACCAGCGCGCAGATAGCCACGCCCATGGTGGTCGGTTTATGGCACCCCAAAATTGTTTTTCCACATGATTACGCGCAGCAGTTTGACCCCGATACACTCCCCTTGCTGATAGAGCATGAATTAACGCACATTCGCCGCGCTGACAACCTAGCCAACTTGGCCCTGCTACTGCTTTGCATTAGTTGCTGGTTTAATCCTGTGCTTTGGCTGGGCTATCACAATTTTCGTAAAACTCAGGAACTGGCATGTGACGAAACCGTATTACAACAAAAAACCACACATCAACAGCTAATGTATGCAAAAGCTTTGCTTCGTTGCGCAGAAAACTCTCGCACGGGGGCTTTGGTATACGCTTACTATGGAGATAAGCAAACTATGGTACAACGACTTAAACAACTACAGAATATCACCACCCCTTCAATGGCCGTCAAAGCACTGGCTCTGGTAATAGCGTGCAGCTCCCTCAGCGCCATGGCACTGGCAAAGTCCACTGACCCAGCAGTACACAATAAAGGCTCGGAAGTACGCCCAATTATGCGCATAGAGCCCGCTTACCCAAGTGAGGCGGCAAACGCGGGTCAAACTGGTTATGTTACTTTGCAATTTACCATTGATGGGCGCGGACACACCAATAATATCGAGGTCATAGACGCACAGCCGCAGGGAGTATTCGAGCAAAGCGCGATTAATGCACTACGGCAGTGGCAATACACCCCAGCATCAAATACCTCTGAGCTGTATACGGTTCAGTTAGACTACGCAATGAATGAGGACGCGACCGCATACAAGCAGAAAGTGAAACACGAGCGCATCAAAGTCGCGCATTAAACAAAAACAGCCAGTACTTCTGGTACTGGCTGTTTCTCACTATAAACTCACCGCTATCATTGCAATGGCACATCCTAAACCCACCGCCCAGATCAGCGAACGTAAAACATGTAGATTTAAGTAGTAGAACAGGCAGTAAAGCACCCGCGCAACAATATGTGCCACCGCCAGATACTGCACGATTGTGCCTAGTGTGTTGGTGCCCAATACCACAGCCACTGCCAGCGTAAATACCGCCAAGGATTCAAAACTATTTTGATGAGCCGCCAAAGCCCGAGCACCGAACCCTGTTAGCTGAGCCTGCTGTGCTCTAGGATGTTGGTTATCATAGCCACCGAGTTTATTCATCGCGATAGCAAGGGGCACTTTGGCCAGATAAGGAAGCAGCGCTGCAATGAGCGCACAGATTAAAATTGTCGTCATACCATGTCCTTGTGTAGTTATTGTACATTAACTTTTAACATAGCACGTTGAAAATGAAAAAGCCGCCTGTTAAATCTGGATGGCCTAATCACGTAACGTCATTTGCTGTACACGATGCTTGCTAATGCTTGGCACTGTCGTAGGCTACGCTTTTTAGATGAAAAAAATGCACTCGAAAGCCCCGACCTTCATAGTTACACTAGAGAAAAATAATTTGGAATAGCAATGAGTTGGATCGCTTTTACTGTGTTGGCTGCATTTTCGCAAGCATGGCGTAATGCGCTACAGAGCCATTTAAGTCAAAATGTCAGCGTTGTCGGTGTTACTTTCGCTAGGTTCTTAATCGCCAGCCCCCTTGCATTCGTGTACTTACTGAGTTTATATCAGTGGCAAAGCGTCGCTATTCTCACCCCAAACAGCAAGCTTATCATGTTCGTGCTTGCCGCCAGCATCATGCAGATTATCGCCACTGGCCTAATGGTACTGCTGTTTAAACAAAACAATTATGCAGTAGGAGCTGGACTTGCCAAAAGTGAAGCGCTCATGGCCGCGATACTTGGCATGTGGCTATTTGGCTCAACTCTCTCCCTGATTGGCTGGCTTGGCGTTGCCATTGGCGCGGTGGCAGTGTTGATGTTAAGCGGCTTCAGTTTGAGGCTATTTAGACCCCAGACCGCTCTGCTTGGGGTGGCCTGTGGCAGTGCTTTTGCACTGACTTCTCTGTGGGTAAGGGAGGCGAGTCTGGCAACGGGTTTGCCGTTTTTACACAGTGCGGCTTGGGTGCTATTACTGGTATTGTGCACACAAACTCTGTTACTCGGCCTGTATATTAGCTACAAAGAAGCGCAAACTTGGCGAAAACTATGGCATAAACGGATACTCACTTGCGGTATCAGTGTTACCAGCTTTATCGGCTCGGTTGGCTGGTTCAGCGCGATGAGTCTACAACATGTGGCCTATGTTAAAACGCTGGGCCAAATCGAAGTGTTCTTCACTTTGCTTATCGCTGTGTTCTGGTTAAAACAGCCAACCAAAACCAGCGATAAGCTGGGCCTTGTGCTCATTGGCATCGCAGCTGTATTGGTCATGTTAAGTTAAATCGCTACTTAGGCGGCTTCAACACCACCTGATACAAGTCAGTACGACGGTCTTTGAGGTTCCTGACCGTCCCCTCGCTGTGCAACAGCTTGAGTTTATCCAAGTCTAGATCACTGAATAGCAACATTTCTGTATTCGGCGTGGCCTCATTTAAAGCCGCATCATGAGGAAAAGCAAAATCTGAGGGGGTTAACACTGCCGACTGTCCATACTGTACATCAAGTGAATCGACCTGTGGCAGGTTACCAACACTGCCCGCGATTACCACATAACACTCATTTTCAACGGCGCGAGCTTGCGCGCAATGGCGCACCCGTAAATAGCTATTTTTGGTGTCTGTCCAATAGGGTACGAATAGTATGTCTAAACCACGTTCTGCCATCAAACGACTCAGTTCTGGAAATTCAACATCGTAGCAAATTTGGATCCCCACCTTGCCCGCATCAGTTTCAAAGACACCTATTTCATCCCCTCCCTCAATGACCCAATCATAAGCTTCATGGGGGGTGATATGTATTTTCCGTTGTTCATCGATTTTACCACTACGATGACATAGGTAACTGACATTATATATTTTTTCGCCGTCCAGTAAGGGCATGGAGCCCGTCACTATGTTCGCGTTATATTCAATCGCCATGGTTGACATAGCATCTCGAAACAACTCGGTATACTCCGCCAAATAACGGATAGCTTCGGTTTGATTGCGATGTTCCTGTAGCCCCATTAAGGGCGCATTAAAAAACTCAGGAAATAGAATGAAGTCACTTTGATATTCCGACACCGTATCGACAAAGTATTCCACTTGACGCATCAACTCCTCTACCGAACTGACAGAACGCATTTGCCACTGCACGGCGCCTACCCGAACAATGGTTTTTTTGGTGTCGATCACCGTATCCATTGGCTGGAATAAAATATTGTTCCACTCCAACAAAGTGGCATAGCCACCCGAATCTTCGTCTTCTGGTAAGTACTGCTTGAGTAACCGTTTTACCTGAAAGTCATTGGCCAATTGAAAGCTCAATATGGGGTCATAGAGCTCCTTATGATCGACCTTATCAATGTATTCCATAGGCGTCATATCCTTACGGTGATTGGCATAACGCGGAATTCGCCCCCCCGCGAGAATCGCTCTGAGGTTATACTGACGACACAACTCTTTACGGGCATCATACAAACGCCTCCCCAACCTCATCCCTCGATGGCTTTTGGCTATCACTACATCCAGCCCGTACAGCGCATCGCCGTTACTATCACTGAATACACGGTTATGGGCATCAACAATTTCATCGTAGGTATGGGGGTTTGAAAAGCGTTGATAATCCACTTGTACACTCAAAGCCAGCCCCACCAAGCGACCCTCATCTAGAATGCCTATTTGCCCCTCGGGGAATTGGTCAATTAATCTAAAAATAGTATGACTGGGCCACGCGCCGCCCAGATCGGGGTACGCTTCGTCCATAAGTGTTTTTATCTGTGGGTAATCTTCTTTATCAACATTGCACAAAGTAATACGTGCTTTTTCTAACGACATACTCCCTCCTGAATGACACACTTTACTGTGACGATTCGTCTTTTCGATTTTCCAAACCTAAAATTATAGACCTTTGAAAAGTTTATAATATCACCCGAGTTTTGCGAGCCTCACTCCGTATACGCAACTAGCATCTCATGTTTGATGAGCAAAAAACAGTCAGAACCATCTATACTTACTGCTGGATTTTCATTTGATTATCAAGCCTTGCTGATTATTAATCTGTAAAGGTATACACAGAGGTGACGTGCTTGGATCATCCACATAAGAAACCCAATGAAGTAGAACAGCTAAAAAGTAAGTTACTGATGCAAGTTGCATGGTATTGCTTGTTTTTACACGCGATACTGATCTTGATTTTTTTATTCGTCGGGGTGGAGCTATTAGCCGTCTTCAACATTTTCAGTGTGGCAACATGGTGGTTTGGGATCAAGTTACTACAAAGAGACTATCTCTCACTGGCACTGCGTATTTTCAGCTTAGAAGTCACTGCTCATTCCATTGTGGTATGTGTGTTGATAGGCACTGAATATGGCTTTCAATTTTATCTGTGGGCAGCCTCATGTTTATTACTGCTTGACGTTCAACTTAAACTTAAACAAGCCGTTATCTGGTGTACCACTATCATCGTACTATTCGCATACACCTATGTTGGTTTCGCAACTCCTCCTTATTTAATCGCTTATCATGAATACGCACCTTATATTCATTTTCTGAACGTTGTGGTGTGCGGTATTCCAATGATCTACACCATAGGCCTGATCCGAGAAATAACCATTAACCAACGTAAAGAGCTTGAAACTCTTGCGGCGCACGACTCTCTCACACATTTATTCAACCGCCGCTATGCCTTAGGCCTCATTCAGCGAGCGCAAAAAAGCTGTGTCACTCAACAAACGCCCATATGTGTTGTTATGGCGGACATCGATCACTTTAAACGTGTAAACGACCGATATGGTCACGAACAAGGCGATGAAGTAATCTTTCGTGTATCAAAACAGCTCAAACAACACTTAAACAGTGCTGACATTGGCGTGCGTTGGGGTGGAGAAGAATTTTTGTTAGTGCTTCCCAATTGCTCATTAGCCGAGGCACAAAAACGCATTGAAAATATTAGACAATCGGTTGAAGCCATGTCATTTCAAGCGGATGATCTGCATGTAACCATGAGCTTTGGTATTGCACTTTGGCAATCAGCACAAAGCTTTGAAAGCACCTTAAAACTGGCAGATGTCGCTTTATTTAGAAGCAAGCACAAGGGGCGAAATACTCTGACTGTCGCCCCTGAAAGTGCATAGCCTAGCGTAATGCTTGTATATGTAACTGATGTATCATTTCACCTGGTAACAATGGGGTTGCTTCGCCGTTGGCATAGGCTGCAAACCCCGCTCGATAAAACACCGATGATGGATGCCCACTTTGCCCACCAGCAATCGTCATTATCGCTTTATCTAATTCACCCGGCTGGGCAATAAAACGCTGTGATGCGCCAAAACTTGGCCCTTGTACCGCAGGCATGAATGTATCGCCAAACGCCGGAACTCTTGGCATATCAAGTAAGCCGCTCAAGATCGGAAGTTGTTGGCTAAACGGATGACCAATGGTGAGTGCATTAACATTGCCCCAGCGCCACGCTTGCATGTCACTGCCATAAGACGCGCTCAGAGTCTCTTTTACTGTTTGGTAAGCTGCTAGCTGTAGCGCATTCCAATCTTTATGACCATTCAACCAGCTTTCAGGCTGCTCGGTAAGCAACTGCCAAATCGCTGGCTCTAAATAGTTTTTTATGCTGCTCAAGGAGCTACCTCGCGCCCGAAGTTTTTCCTCTATGGGCGCTAACGCAACGTCAATCACCGCGGCTCTGAAGTGTTTAACCAAAGTATATCCCACCGACTCAGCACACGCACAGGCTTGCCAAGCTGCAAGGTGTTTTAAATCAGTCGCATACTGTTGCTTACTTTGCTCTGACACGCTTAATAACTGTGTTAAGCGTTCATGCCACGGCTTTAAAAACAACGCCTCGTTATCTTGTTGTAGCAGGTTAAAGTCACGCTCATTAAATTGTTGCTTGCTCAGTAAACGATCGCGTATCTGCACCGCTCTGGCACCCAATGCATATCCGCCATCGCCAAAGCGCAGGTGTTCGCGCACAGACATGACACGGGAATTAGCGCTCCACAACCTTCCTTCAGCTGGATTAACGACAGATGGCCGTTGTGTTTCATTTTGCTGCCAACCTGTTGGAAAGTCAGCAGCAAGTACGGCTAGGTCGACAGGTTCAGTACGCCTAGGAATGGCTCCCATCGGTTGCCAACCGATGTGTCCCAAATGATCAACGACCATTAAGTTTTGTACTGGAATACCCACATCTGGTGCAAGAGACATCGCTTCATTAACGTTGCCTGCACGCTCAAACTCAAGCAGGTTTAAGTTAACAGCATAAGGCTGATGCGCAACCCAGCTCAGTGCATATTGCTTGTCATTAAATGCTTTAACTGGCCCAAATTCACTCATCGTCAGCTCATACTGATGAAGCTCGCCGTTGGGCAGTGCTATCTTTTCAAACTCCTGCCAAGTATTACTTTGCTCATCTAGCTCCACCCAGTCAGCCACATCTAAATAGCCGTTGGTAAATCCCCAGGCCACTTTGTTGTTCGTCCCCACAACGATGGCCGGCGCACCGGGTAATGACACGCCAGTTACCTGTATTTGCTCGTCTTCAAACTTATAGTTAAGCTGCGCACGATACCAAATTGCGGGCACATTCAGTCCCAAATGCATATCATCAGACACCATGGCCTTATTTGTTTCGGTTAAGGCCCCAGTAACAGCCCAGTTATTACTGCCATAATGTGGTAAAGACTTAATATGTCGAGCCATTACAGGGCTGTTATTTGAGTCAAGCGTGGGGGTAGGCACAGTTCCTACGGGCAGTTCAGAGCCATCGAGTGCCGCTTGATAATGACTGGGTTGGGTAAGAAAGGCTTTCATCTTTGCACCAAATAGACTATCGATTTGGATAAGAGCCTGATCTCGCTCAAAGTTACCCGCTTGTAAGTCCAAATACATGGCAAAAATCACCAAAATGCTGTCAGCGGGTTGCCATGCTCTAATTTGTGCCCCTGTAAGGTAATATTCGAAAGTATTGAATCCCGCCTGCGCTTGCCCCTCATTTACACCCTGAGTGTAGGCTGTTAAAACGTTTTTATGCGACTGTGGCAGCTGCGCGTAAATTTGTTCACTGCGCTCACGAAACTGATGAAAGCGCATTTGCTTGTCTAAATTGAGTGCCGCCTCACCAAATAATTCGCTCAACTCCCCCGCGGCATTGCGACGCAGTAAATCCATTTGAAAAAAGCGATCTTGCCCATGGGCAAAGCCCAAGCCATAAGCCGCATCTTGACGATTTTGCGCCTTAATGACTGCTTGCCCCAAGCTATCTCTGGCAATTTTTATATCAGCGCTAATAGCACGGCTACTTTGTTTACCATCTAATGTTGGTAGACTCAAAAAAAGCAAACCATAAATCATCGCCGTTGCCGCCAGACCTATCAGCACGAGTAATGTTAATAACCATTTAAGTACCTTGAGCATATCCTTTCCTAAATCAGTCTTATCTGTTTTTTATTTAATCAGGTAATTGTGACAATTGCCTAACATAAGTCGTTATTCAATGCGGCGTTAGCAGCTACAGCGTATGTCATATTGCGCGAATAGACTCAGTGTAATTCGGGTCAATCACAGTGCTTTTTTATTGTAGAACAAACCTTTTGATCAACCACACTGTAGACTATAGTTAAAAAACGCTCAGCAACTCTCGATAAGCAATGTTTGCAAATTTGTCCAATGCACCAAGGAAGACGCAATCGATCAAAATCAGCTTTTGGCTCTTTTTGTGCGCGGTTATCATTTCGGGCTGGTACGTCGACTCAGTCAACCACAATCGTTTGATGCAAGAAGAAAAAAGCATAGCCTATGAAACCGTCAACGTGTATCGCACCCAAATTGAAGGGATCTTAAACACTAATATTCAATTAGTTAGAGGGTTAGCCATTGCGATCACCCGTGAAGAAAGCCTCACGCAAGCTTCCTTCGAACGTATCGCGGAACCTCTGTATCGCTCAAGCGGAGTCTTACGTAATATTGGTGCGGCACCCGATATGACCTTGCAATACATTTATCCACTTGCCGGTAACGAAAAAGCTATCGGCTTAAATTATACCACTCACCCCGAGCAAAGCGGGGCTGCTCTCAAAGCGAAAAATACCGGAGAAATTGTACTATCTGGACCGTTAAATTTAGTACAAGGAGGGCAAGCAATTATTGCTCGGGTGCCTGTCACAGACAAAGATAATCAATTCTGGGGGCTTATTTCGGTTGTGATAGACACACAGAAGCTCTTCTCATTGGCCCGACTAGAAGATTTATCACAACAGTACATAGTCGCAATACAGGGCAAAGATGGTCTGGGCGAGCATGGCGAGTTCTTTTATGGTGACAGCAACATCTTACTTGAAGAGCCCCTCTCGCTGTCGATAAACGTATTGTCGGGTCAGTGGAAACTTTACGTTTATCCACGCGGCGGATGGAACCCAGAAAGTGCCACGATTTGGCCATTTAGACTGGCACTATTCACCATCATTTTGCTCTTTATGTGCGCATTTTTGTTTTTTAATCGCTTACTCAAACAGCTTGAAGACAATGCACATTCATTAACCAGTATGGGTGCCCTAGCGGAGGTGGGAGCTTGGACCGTTAACTTGAAAACACGAAATATTAGCTGGTCCGAAGTTACCAAACAAATATTTGAAGTGCCTGAAGATTATCAGCCCTCTTGGATAGCCACAACAGAGTTCTTTGTTGCAGGTGCGCAACGACGTTTGATGCAAGACACATTCGACAAGGCCATAAAGCAAGGTATTGAGTTCGAGCAAGAGATGCTAATAAAAACCGCTAAAGGGCAAGAGCGCTGGGTTTTACTTAAAGGCAGAGTTGTTAGAAACGGCCAATTCACTACACAAGTATATGGTTCGGTACAAAATATTCATGCCCGCAAATGTCTTGAAATAGAACGCAATAAAGTAGCTAAAAACAATGAATTACTGGCTCAACTCAGTAGCCATGAAGCAGTACTGAACTTGAAACTGGAACCCGCGCAGAAAGTCGCCACTAAAGTGATCTGCGAAGGGTTAGAGGCACAGCGCGCCAGCATTTGGCTGCTCAATGCAGATGGCACACAGCTTATTCCAATGAGCTTTAGTGATACAAGCGGAGATAACCTCCAGCACTTCCCGCCTTGGCGTAAAAAACAGTTACCGGAACTGTTCGAAGCAGTCTATAAACAAGAGCTTATCCTGGCCAATTTTGCCCATACACATAATTGCACTAAAGAGCTCAAAGACAACTATCTGAGTCCATATGAAATTAACGCCATATTTGGTTGTAGCATTTCCTATAAAGGCCACGCCATCGGTTTGTTGTGCGCTGAGTACCAACACCCGCATTTGCAGTGGGATGCGACCGATGAAAAACTCATTAAAGCTGTTTCCGCCACACTTGGTAGCCTGTTTGCAAGCCGAGAGCAACAACAAGCAAGACAAAAAGCGGTGATGGAAAAGGAGCTCGCCCAGCAATCAGCCAAAATGAAAGCGGAGTTCCTGGCGAGTATGAGCCATGAGATCCGCACACCAATGAACGGGGTATTGGGTATGCTAGATGTGGTCATGCATTCAAACCTTCCTCCATCTCAAAAGCATCATCTACAACTGGCGAAAAGCTCGGCCGAATCTTTACTAACCATTATCAATGACATCCTAGATTTCTCTAAAATTGAAGCGGGTAAGTTGGATGTAGAAAAGATTGATTGCGATTTAGTTCAAGTGGTTAGCGAAAGTATAAGCAATTTCGCACCTAGCGCTCACGAGCAACACACCACATTGATTTTGGATACCCATGGTATGCAGGTGCAGTTTGCTAAAACAGATCCCCATAGACTCAAACAAATACTCAATAATTTACTGAGCAACGCGATTAAGTTTACTGAGAATGGCAAAGTTACCTTAACCTGCTACACAGAACAGCAAGCTCAGCATACGCGGCTATGGTGTAATGTCGAAGATACCGGTGTAGGGATCAGTAAACCCCAGCTCACAAAGATATTTGATTCCTTTACCCAAGCCGATCCCTCTACAACTCGAAAATTTGGCGGTACTGGATTAGGTTTAACCATAGCAAAGCAACTGTGTGGCCTGCTTGGGGGCTCGCTCAACGCCTACAGCAAAGTCGGAGTTGGCAGCACCTTTAGCTTCTATATTGAATTACATGAGCCCAAAGCCCTAGCCCCTGTATATACTCACTGCGATTGTTTGCTTGTCATTGATGAGCAATTGCAAACTCTGGCCAATAACCATAGCCTGTTTGCAGCATGGGGGATCCGCTTACTGCACGCCACCTCTTTAGAACAAGCGCTTGTTATTGTTCATAAAGAAAATTTGAAACACCCTGCCATCGTCGTTACCTCAGAGGTACTCAATGATGCAGACCAAAATCAAGTAAAGCAACTTGAGCACTTGATCAACAACTCCTGTGCTGGATTTGCAATATTAAGCGAGCACCTTGGTAATAATGAAGAGCAAAGCCCACTCAAGCCTGATTTAATGCTTTTAAAACCGCTCACACCAGCAGATATGCTGAAACTATGTCAGCTGCAAGCGAGTGAGCAGCCCCCGCCAAACAGTGCTCAACAGGACCTTAGCCACCTCAATGTACTGCTTGTGGAAGACAATAAAGTAAATCAAACCGTTGCACTGAAGCTGCTATCTAGGTTTGGTATACACGCTGACAGTAAAGATGATGGTCAACAGGCGCTGGCTCATCTAAAACAAGTAAACCAACCTTACGATATTATTCTAATGGATTGCCTAATGCCCGAACTCAACGGCTATCAAGCGACTAACCAAATACGTAACGGCAGCGTTGGAAAACATCATAAAGATACTCCCATTATCGCACTGACAGCGAATGCTATGCAGGGAGATCGTGAAAAATGCCTTGCCGCGGGTATGGACGATTATATCGCAAAGCCCATTAAGGTAGATGAACTCGAACAAAAGCTACAACAATGGAGCCCAAACACTAAACAAAACCTCGCCAATAGCGTACAGTAAGAAAAAAATGTTGGAGTCAAAACATGGAATTGAGCGAAATAGAGCAACGTATCGTCGGTTGTTTGTTAGAAAAACAAAGTACCACACCAGAACATTACCCACTGTCTCTTAACGCATTAACCAACGCCTGTAATCAAAAATCTAATAGAGAACCCGTCATGAGCCTTAGTGAATCAGACGTATTGGATGCCTTGGCTCAGTTGCAAACCAAACATATTGTACTGGTTGATGAAGGGCTGTCTGGGCGAGTGAATAAGTACAGCCATAGATTTTGTAACACTGAGTTCAGTCGCTTGCAATTTAGCGAGCAACAAAGAGCCATTGTGTGTTTATTACTACTTAGGGGACCACAAACCCCCGGAGAACTGAGAACCCGCAGTGCTAGATTAGCCACATTTACACAAATGAGTGAGGTAGAACAAGCACTTGAGGAGTTACAGCACCAAGGTTTTGTCCAAAAGCTAGCAAGAGAACCGGGTAAACGCGAGAGCCGTTTTATTCATTTGTTTCAAAGCATCGAGCAACACCTTGCAGCCACACCTTTGAAAAGTGACACGCAAAAGCTCGGAAATTCGGAACTAGACGCCCTGCTTAGTGAAATTGAACAGCTCAAACAAGAGTTAGCTGCAATCAAACAACACTTAGGGCTTTAAATTCAGCACTAATAAAAACATAATATCCCCAAATAGCATTGGCAAAGAGGAGCATAGAATGCGCCAGGCGATCATGGCAGAAATGCAGGTACAACCACACATAGATGTGGCTTTTGAAATTACGCGTCGAATCAACTTTATCAAACAGCGTCTGGTTTCAGCACACTGCCAGACACTCGTTCTAGGGATCAGTGGCGGTGTTGACTCATCAACATGTGGCAGATTATGTCAGCTAGCAGTGGATGAGCTAAACGCCGAACACAATACCGACCGCTACCAATTTATTGCGATGCGATTACCTTATGGTATTCAAGCTGATGAAGATGAAGCTCAACTGGCATTAGATTTTATTCAGCCTTCGCAACGCGTTACGGTAAATATTAAACCCGCTGTAGACGCAATGCATGAGCAAGCGATGCAGGCAATGCAAGTGGCAGAGCTCGCTATTCCTACACAAACTTCCGTAGACTTTATCAAAGGCAACGTAAAAGCGCGCCAGCGTATGGTCGCACAATATGAAATTGCAGGTTTAACGCAAGGTTTGGTGGTTGGCACCGATCACAGTGCGGAAAACATTACAGGTTTTTACACCAAGTTTGGTGATGGAGCATGTGATTTAGCACCTCTATTTGGCTTGTCAAAGCGTCAAGTGCGCGCCTTAGCAGCACACTTAGAAGCGCCCGTTGAGCTAGTCACGAAGGCGCCGACCGCGGACTTGGAATGCGATAGACCGGGCCTAACTGACGAAGAAGCATTGGGTTTAAGTTATGATCAGATTGATGATTTCTTAGAAGGCAAAGAAGTGGATGACTCTGTCGCCGAAAAATTGATTGCAATTTATCAGCGCACCCAACATAAGCGCCAGCCAATTCCAACGGTTTACGATTAAACTAGTTAGCACAGTACAAAATGATCTGTACTGTGCCTTTTCCCAATGCCATTCGCATGATTACCTCTTTAAAGCTATTTTATTGATAAACCCTGAATTACGGTGATCGACAAACTAAAACATGACGTAATAATTACGTTATAGTTAACTTATTGATATTCTCAGAGGATAACCGGTCTTAATGACAGCTCCCATATTAATAACTGGTGCAGGACAGAGAATTGGCCTTGCGCTTGTTCAGCATTTTTCCGCGAAAAACCAGCCTGTGGTGATGACATATCGAACTCGTTACGATGCGATTGATGAGTTAGAGCAGCTAGGTGTTCATTGTATACAGGTGGATTTTGACCACGCCGACTCATTAGCAAAGCTCGAAATGACGATAAGAACACATTACGACGCGTTAAGAGCAATTGTACATAATGCCTCAAGCTGGGATTGCGAACAAAACAACCCTGATTTTAACCAGTTGTTCGACAACATGATGCGCATCCACGCAAAAGTTCCCTATCAGCTCAACTTGGCGCTAGCTGATCTGTTACTTGCAGGTGAGTCGGTAGCAGATATCATACACCTGACCGACTATGTGGTGGAAACAGGAAGCCCGAAACACATCGCATATGCCGCCAGCAAAGCTGCTTTAGACAACCTAACCAAGTCTTTTGCTAGTAAATACGCACCGAACATAAAAGTGAATTCTATCGCACCGAGTTTGATTATTTTTAATCAACACGATACACCCGAATATAAAGCTAAAACGCTCAAAAAGTCGCTCATGGGCATAGAGCCTGGCTGTAAGGAAATTATTAGTAGTGTTGAGCTGCTACTCAACAGTGACTACATCACGGGTCGTAGTTTACCTGTGGATGGTGGACGTCACCTCAAATAAAAGAGAACATTATGCACGACAATTTAAAAGACAGTTATAAGCAAATCATTGAGGCCGTAGGAGAGGATAGCAACCGTGAAGGATTGTTAGAAACACCAAAGCGCGCAGCAAAAGCAATGGAATACCTTACCAAAGGATATCGTGAAACACTCGAAGAAATCACTAATAACGCGGTATTCACATCTGACGCGGATGATATGGTATTGATACAAGACATAGAACTGTATTCTATGTGTGAGCACCACTTACTACCTTTTGTTGGCCGTTGTCATATCGCCTATATACCAAATGGAAAAGTACTCGGCTTATCTAAATTCGCACGCATTGTGGATATGTTCGCACGTCGCTTTCAAATTCAGGAACAGCTCACACATCAAATTGCCAAAGCCGTAGAGCAAGTTACTCAGGCAAAAGGTGTCGGTGTTATTGTCGAAGCAAAACATATGTGTATGATGATGAGAGGTGTTGAAAAGCAGAACTCACAAATGCGTACTTCTGTGATGCTAGGTAACTTTAGAGAAGACCCTAAAACGCGCAATGAGTTTATGCAACTGGTAAAAAACTAAGGACAGGCTATGCAAAATGCCATTATCAACATCACTAACCTGCGACTCCGCACGTTCATTGGTTTTAATCCTGAAGAACGCGAGAAAAAGCAGGATGTAGTGTTGAACATCGAAATTCATTATCCCGCGGATACAGAATGTATTAATCATGATGAAGTTGATCATGCTTTAAATTATAAGACCGTTACCAAAGCAGTGATCAAGCTCGTGGAAGACGGTCACTTCCTGTTGTTAGAAAAACTCGTTGCAGATGTTTTGAGTGAGTGTCATCGTCATCATAGTGTCACCTACGCTAAGGTCAGAGTGGATAAACCCCATGCTCTGCGCTTTGCCGATTCAGTTTCTTTGACTCTAGATTGGCATAAATGAGCAGCTAAAAAAGCTGCTCTACTCCAACCGCTAGCGTTATCACTACCGCGTATCGTATCCCTTTACCAATCAACACCAAGGGGAGGAATATTCTTTTTCGCACTTTGAACACCCCTGCTAGTAGCGTCAAAGGATCGCCTATCACCGGCACCCAAGAAAACAATAAACTCAACGTGCCATAACGACTAAAGTGCAGTCTCGCCTGACTAAACTTTTGTGGTGATACCGGAAACCACTTGGCGCTTTCAAAGCGCAGCAAGTTGATACCCAACCAATAGTTAATACAACTTCCCAACACATTACCGAATGTAGCAACTGCCCACAGAATGACGAACTGCGCATTGTCAGCCATGGCCAGTCCTGATAACAACACTTCTGAAGAACCCGGTAACAGAGTGGCTGAGCTCAATGCTGAGATAAATAAGCCACTGTAAATCCACATCTTTTCCTACTACCTTCAACGAAATATAGTTATGCTACTAACATTAACTAAAGACTCACAGTTCAACAGGAAGACACCTATGATAAACAAGGTTCATAAACTCTGTATCGCCACAGCCGTACTTATTGGTATGTCGGGATGCGTTTCATCGCACACAGTCCCATCTAATGATAAAGGCTATGAAACGTACATCGCACAAGGCGAACCCTTTAAACATAATCGCTTTACCAGCACCCAAGGTGAGACCATAGAGCTCAATGGTACTCGTAAGCTAGTTATCTTATTTGCTACTTGGTGCAGTGACTCTCAGCGCGCATTAAAAGAAATAAAAGCGTCTGCACTGGTCACAGACCCAACTTTACAGATCATTGCAATTGGCCGCAATGAGGACAAAGAATCACTCGATAAGTTTAATGATGAGTATCAGCTACCATTTCCTTTAGTAGCCGACCCAGAACGAGAAATATATAGCCACTATGCCAATGCTGGCATCCCAAGGCTGATTTTATTAGATGAGAATAACCTAGTGGTAAAAACACTGATTGGTGAAGAGCCAACCATCGTGGATAAGTTGGTATGGAGCAAGTAATTAACCAGCTTGTTAAAACAAAAACGCCAGTCAAATGACTGGCGTTTTTAGTTTAAAGTTCAATGCTTACTTTTGTTTACGACGACGTAGCGCAGCAAACGGAGCAGCTAGAAGCATCAACCAAGCTAGTGAACCTGAAGAGCTCTTCTTAGGCTCTGGAGTCACGTCTGGAGTCGTTGGTTCTGGCTCAGGCTCAGCAACATCAGCAACTTCGATAGTTACCGTTGTTGGTGCAAGCATCAGCTCACTTTCACCTGCAGCTTTTGCGGTATACGTAAAGCTGTCAGTACCGAAGAAGTCTGCGTTAGGCGTGTATACAGCCTTACCTTCAACAAACTCTACTGTACCGTTAGCTGGCGCATCAACAACTGCTAGAGTCGCTGCATCAAAGCCTGCTTCAGGCGCATCGAATACCACACTTTGTATTGCACGTTCGTTATCAGCACCACTCACTCGCATTGTTAGTGGGATGAAATCGATATGCTGAGCCGTGTCATTCGCTAATACGTCGATAGCTTCCGATACTGTATCTTCGTCCATTTCGATAACATCAGCTGCACCCACTTTGATGTGCGCATCTTCAGCCAGTTTCACCTTAACACCAAGGTCTAGATCACCACCTAACTGATATGTAAATTGCATCAGCTGATTTGCAACTGGTGCTTGACCTTCGCCATTGTAGTATGCCTGAAGACCAATTGAACCAGCATCATTCTCAACACCAACTGTCAGTCTCTCTGGAATTCTAGGAACATCGATGTAGTTGAATAGAACTTCTTCTTCACCATTTAAGCTGATCCAAGCTTGGAAAGAGAACGTGTCACCTGATGTGTCACTGAACAGTTGTGCATCAGCCCACTCTAGAACAAGGTATGTACTATCGGTGGTAGAAGCTAAACCGAAGTACATTTGACCGCCTTCAGTTTCACCATCTCCTTGTAAATCAAGGTCAGTCCAGAATGGTGCAATTAAGCTGTTTTGACCACTCGTTGACGGGATTGAACTATTGCCACCAGTACCCTCACCAGTACCGCTACCAGCGATAACTAAACCGTTACTCGTTACAGTAACAGAACCGTATTCTTTACCACCTAACTTCATAGTGAAGCCAGCACCAGCAAGGTTCAATGAGTATTGCGTGTCATCACAATTACCTGAACAATCAACTGGGTCAGTTTGACCTTGTAGACGGTAATTAATACCAGCGCCCATTGCACCTGAGAATTTAGCGCGATCTAGCGTACCAATCCAGCCAATGTGACCTGTTTCAACGTTAACGCCAGACTGAACTTCCTCACCATTTGCTAATTTATTTGTGAAGCTTCCATCAACCATCTCTAATGATTCAGGCAATAGAGAGTCAATGAATAGCTGACCGTCAAGCTGTTCGTTAGTAAAGCTGATGTTTACATCAAACTCTTCTGTAAGTGAAGCGCCAGAAGTAGAAATTGCTAAACCAGGTAGAGAAGCAGAAGCAGCGTATGCAGCTAGTGGTACGTGACCTACACGCTCACCGGCTTCGTTATATGCTTCCAAACGAGCAAATTGCCAGTCGTCTAAGCTAGTACCAGTAATGTTCAATGTTAAAGATGCAGCTTTCGCATCACCTGCTTCGCCATGCGCAGCAA
The DNA here is from genome assembly GCF_002964665.1 of Pseudoalteromonas sp. T1lg23B. Classification (GTDB taxonomy): domain Bacteria; phylum Pseudomonadota; class Gammaproteobacteria; order Enterobacterales; family Alteromonadaceae; genus Pseudoalteromonas. Next base: position 52,508 of record NZ_PQBZ01000001.1, read on the forward strand.
GCTCTAATTCAGAAGTGTGCTCACCAGCAGATACACCGTCACCCAAGCCAACAACTTTGAAGCTTAGTTTCATTGCGCTGTCGGTCATGTTGCGAACTGTTACGTTGTAATCACAGCTCTCCAAACATAGCACTTCTGACAAGCCCATATCAGAGAAGGTTACTTGAGCGTCGATTGCACCAGCTAAGTCTAAACGACCTGCGCCGACATCAAAACCATCCGCAGGAGTAACAGTGTCAGACTTTTTCAGACCTTCTGTGTAACTCGTGTTAGCCAAAGCTGACTTGATCTCTTCTGCGCTCCATGTAGGGTATTTTTGCTTAAGTAAAGCAGCTGCACCAGCAACATGAGGGCCAGACATTGAAGTACCTGTCTTTTCTGTAAAGCTAGCTGAGCCATCACTCGCATTCAAACCCGCAGACAGGGTATTAGTACCTGGTGCTGCGATATTAGGCTTAAAGATTGATGGGTCGCCATTTGGACCTCTTGAAGAAGAACTTGTAACCGAATCTTTAGCCGCTTCATCGTGAACAATTTGGCTGATACCATCAACTGATAACATGCCATCAAAGCCTTCTGCCGAGATAGCTTCTACAAGTGCTTCACCATCAGTTTGGTCAATCATGAATGCTGGCAGCATTTCTGAGGCCATATCCATTACAAACGCTGAGCCAGGTCGGTTGTTATAAATAACAATTGCTTTTGCACCAGCATCAGCAGCATTCTTTGCCTTAGTAGAGAAGTTACATAAACCACGTGAGATTACTGCAAATGCGTCGTTAAATGCACCAGCAGAGAATGGCTGACAGCCTTCTACATTTTCGCTATCTACCGCAGCCGCCGCAACTGGCTTTGCAGAAATAACTATGTCGCCAGGAGTATTAGAACCTGTTATATGAATGATGTTCTCACCGCCATCTAACTTCATGCCAGAAGTAAAAATACGACCGTGGTTGGTATTTGCAACAGAAATTACTGATTCTAAGTTCGCTGGACCACCAATGGTCATTGCGCCAGAACCGCCGTTACCTGCTGAAACAACCGCTACAACACCCGCTTTTTCAATGTTTTCAAAAATTTCTTTGTACAAGCTGTCTTTAGGATCAGTACCGTAACCACCACCCCATGAGTTATTGATTACATCAGCACCGTCTTCTAATGCGTATTCAAGAGCTTCAAGCAACATTACGTCACTACCACTACCATTGAATAAACCTTTGTACACCATTATGTAGGCACCCGGTGCAACACCGCTTAGTTCTACAGCCGCACCTTTATATTCTGCGCTCACACTTGAACCAGCAGCCGTACCCGCAACGTGTGTACCGTGACCGCCTTTATCTAACGGACTATATACTTCTCCGGCCATATCGCCAGTAGGCAGAGAGTAACGCGCTACGATTACTTTGTTGTTACAAAAAGAAGGCTCTACTGTGTGACAATAATCATCAGTTGGTAAGTCAGACGGTGCTTCCATACCCGAATCATCAAACATTGGGTTAGTTGGAACAATACCACTATCAACGATAGCTACACGTATACCTTTACCTACATTTCGGTCACCACCAAGCTTTTCCCATGCTACAGGCGCATTGATAAGCGACAGAGAACTGTCCATTTGTTGTGTATACGTCTGTGATTTGAAAACTTTAGTTACACCGGGAAGTGCTTTTAGCTGCTCATAGATATCTTGTTGTGATTTAACAACGACCGCATTGATAGTTGAATCGAAATGACGCTCAACTTGAGCTCCAGGAATAGCTTGAGCCATTGTTGATGCAAACTGACTACGCTCTTGAGCTAAAACCTGTACATGAGACTGCACAGCTTGAGATTGCATCGAGTATTTGTTACCGCTAGCGTTCTTTTGCAACGCACCTTTAACATTTACAAGTGCAGGGCTCTCAAGACGAACGATGTAGTATTGCTGTTTAACCAGCATGTCGTCTTTGCTTCCTTTGGTGAAAGTCTTTTGATTTTCAATTTCCATTGATTTTAAGCTTAAAACTTCACCGACACCGGCTTGTGCATTAGCCATCATCAGTGCGCCACACACTGATGCAGCTATCGCTGACATTCTTATTTTATTAGACATGTTTTCCCCTAGGACTTGTTGTTTAATTATGTGTTGCTATTTTTCTAAAAGCGAATGGACATTTAATATAATGTAAACATGCGGGTACAAGCAACACACTAAAGACACAAATATGGCACCCTGTTCACAAAAACAAAATAATCATTCACAACACGCTGTTTTATATAGTCTTTTTTTTGTAAAAGAAAGTAAATATGACGTCAACCTGTCATAAAATACATGTAATTGGTAAGGTTTGTACTCCCCGCCAGAGACACAGTATCATCTATCACCGCATTGCACTTGCCTTGCTAGCAATTTTCCGTAACACTGGGCTGAAATACATTATTAATGGAGTAAGTAAGTGAAAAAGCTACTAATACTAGCCGTTGCATTGACAGGGTTTACGGCAACAAGTCAGGCAAATAACCTATTTGAAACTGGTGAAGACGCCATTGAATACCGTAAAGCTGCATTTCAACTGATCCGCTATCAAATTGGTGATATGGGTGACATGATGAAAGGCAAGGTTCCTTTTGATGCTAAACGATTTGCTGAACGCGCTAATAATGCAGCACAACTTTCAGCCATGCCGTGGGAAGCTTTTATTGACGGGTCAGATAAAGGCGATACAGATGCATTACCTGCAATTTGGTCAGACCGCGAAACGTTTGATAAAAAAGCTCAGGAATTTGCAAAATACGCTCAAGAGCTTGCGGTAGCGGCAAGCTCTGGCGATCAGAAAGTGATTGGCCCTGCATTTAAAAACTGGGCTAAAGGCTGTAAGGATTGCCATAAGTCTTTCAAAGACTAGAGAGTTCTAAATATGACCTAAACTCACGTTGTTTAGGTCATACGCTAGCTAACCCAATAAAGCCTGTAACGGTTGCACGCCCCAAGCTCCTAAAATAGCTATCGAAAACAGCACAAATATAATATATGCCAGCTTACCCGAGCGCATTTTGGGTGTAGCTGCCACGCCTTGCTCTTTACCTGTCAGCAGGGTTTTCACTAAGTTCTTACCTTTTATGCGATATACAATAATCGCCAAAACATGAAGCGTAATGGCTATCAATAATATCTCGAAGTTTTCATGATGAAGATCACTTGCTATTTCACTCCAAGATGAAGGGACATACGCCACCAGCGGTCCCTCTACGAGAATGTCATCGGTACTCATTAGGCCACTAAGCAGCTGGATGAAGATCAATACAAAAAACAGTAGCACCATATAACTACCAGCAGGATTGTGACCGACCTCTGACTCGTTCGAACGTATAGCTTTTAGTGCTGATATCGGTGAGTGAAGTAGCGCGCTAAATTTTGCTGTATCACTGCCAATCACTCCCCAAACTACACGCGCCAACATTAACGCCAATAGCAAATAGCCCGTAACAAAGTGTGCCTCCAAGTACCCTTCTTCGCCGGTCACATAGAGCACCACGATTGCCAATACAAGCAGCCAGTGAAAACCTCGTATAAACCCATCCCATACTTTTGTCATTTATATCTCTCCAACCTCAAACCAGAGGCATTCTATTGCCTGAGTAGTAATAAACAATATCAAATTCGAATTATAACGGCAGATAGAAGCGATTAATACGCTTTATGAGTAGGCAAGAACGCGCTATGTATCGAGCCTCTGTATAGAAAGTAACAATCCAAAGCGTGCAAATGTTATGGCTGTGACGACAATGACAGCACGCTGCGCGATGTTAATTTAGCAGTACTAGATGATGAAAATAGCAACATAACAATGTGATCTCCTGTCTAGTGACATAAGTAAATGATTAATAGAGTTCTGACTCGATAGTTTTACATAAACGTGTTAGCGTTCTTTTATCACTTTTGAGGACCCCAAGCTATGCGCTCATTTTACCAACTTTCTGCTACCACATTAAAAGGTCAGACATTTGACTTTGAAGAACTCCAAGGCAAAGTCGTGTTAATTGTTAATACTGCAAGTCAGTGCGGCTTAACACCTCAATATGAAGGACTCCAAGCATTGCACGATCAATACCAAGATCGCGGATTAGTCATCATGGGTTTTCCCTGTAATCAATTCGGTGGGCAGGAGCCTGGAGATGCCAACCAAATAGAACAAGGCTGTTTGGTAAATTATGGCGTAGATTTTATGATGATGGAAAAAATCGACGTGAATGGTGATACCACTCACCCCGTTTATCAGTATCTCAAAGATGCGTTGCCGGGGCTGTTTGGTAAACGTATCAAATGGAACTTTAGTAAATTTTTGATTGCCCGTGATGGCAGGCCGCTGCAACGTTTTGCGCCTACGACTAAACCAGAGAAACTCACTAAATCGATAGTCAACGCACTAAATGGCTAAACTATTTGTGGCATTAAAAAGGAGGCCAATGCCTCCTTTTTAATTAATCAAGATAATCGAAATCATCTTCACCTAAATTTTTGCGCAAGCGCTTTTGTTCAAGATAGTCATCGAGCTTTTTCTTTACCTTTCGCTTTTGCTTATCATGCTGATTACGGCCGAGGTTCTCGTACTCGTCATCTACAAAATCATCGTCAAGCGCATCATAAGAAAATGTCTTACCCACAACCCACTCCAATAAGTGTTAATAATAGTTACTTGGTGAAAGCGCGCTCACAACCGTGATCCCCTCACCTAAGTGTGTATTTAGCTGGAAATCTCAAATCTTGGAAGTGAGAGTTTTTTATCGTTTTAATAAAAATTTTTAATCATTGTTGTAGTTTTAGTCAAACAAGCTAAATTGTGGTCAAAAAACAAAATATGCCAAAATAAAAAAATGTCTTAAAAAATACCAAGCAACTGATATAAAAGATATTTTAATTTTGGCATTAGTTTTGAATAACCATTAGCGTATCTATCATCAGCAAGGATTTACCACATGAAAAAATTAATTTTGTTAGCAGCTTTATCTGCAAGTAGCGCGTCATTTGCACACTCACAAAATGACGGTTCACATCTACAATTTAGTTCTGATGACTGCAAAGTTAATTTTCAGAACGATGTTCGTATCACACCCGATGAGCTACTAATCACTAAAAACAATGATCAGGGTAAGCTACGTATTACTGACAATGGCGCATTATTTATCAACGGTGAGAAAGTCACTCTCAATACAGATCAACAACACGCGATTATGGACTATGCAGACGAACTGCGAGGTAAATTGCCTCAAGTTGCCAATATCGCCTTAGAAGGTATAAAAATAGCAGGCGTAGCACTAGATGAAGTAGCGGCTGCATTTGAATTGCAAGAATTTGGCTCATTGAGCACTCTATTAGAAGAGGTTCGGGTGGAGGTCAGTGATACCTTCTATCAACAAGGGGCATTTGTCATGGGTGAGAAAACCTTCAATGACTTTGGCAATAATTTTGAACAACAGTTTGAAGAACGCATAGAGTCGGCGGTCGAAGGTGCCATGATGGAATCAATTGGTAGCATTTTGATGGCCGTTGGTTCTCAAATGATAAGCTCAGGCGGTGATATGGAAAAGTTTGAGCAGCGCATGGAAAATATGGGGCAGCAAATAGAAGAAAAAGTTGAAATGCAAGCTCGAAACATTGAGCAACAAGCCCACGCATTGTGCGACCAATTTGCGGTGATTGCAAAAGCCGAAGACCAATTAAAGCAACAAATCCCTGCTTTATCTGGCTATCAATTATTCACCTTAAAAAATTAACAACACACAATCTCCCAAAAATAGTCGGCCTATGCTGACTATTTTTTTGCATGTGGGACTAGCTGTCCTAGTTGCGCAATCGCCTGTTCAGTTTCATGATCCCACACCACCCCATAGCTAATCCGAATACAGCTTTTGTATTTGTCGCTCGCACTAAATAGCACCCCAGGTGCAATACTAATCCCATGTGACAACGCCAAGTGAAATAATTTGGTTCCATCATACTGAGCACCCAAGTCTAACCACAAAACACACCCTCCCTTTGGTTCGCTCACGCGCACAAAATCTGGAAAGTACTGACGTAGCGCCATCACCATGTGCTCTTTTGCCACCAGCAAGCGCTTTCGCAATAATTTCAAATGGCGGTCATATTCACCACAAGCTAAATAGTCAGCGAGAACCCACTGGTTCATTAATGATGAAGAGCAACTAAAAGCTCGTTTTAGCCTCTTGGCTGGGCCAATAACCTGCGGCGCTATCAACCAGCCAATACGATAACTCGGTGCAGCTGTTTTAGAAAATGACGAACAGGTAATAACATTGCCTGTTGTCGAAAAGTAACGGGCAGGCTTACCACGCTGCTGCGTAAAGTGTAAATCGCCATACACATCATCTTCTATCAAAGTAACTTGATGGTGCTCAAGCAACTTCACTAATTGTGCTCGTCGCTCGTCTGGCATATATGAACCTAGCGGATTATTAATGCTGGTTGAAAAAATACACGCCTTAATATTTTGTTTGTTCATTGCTCGTTCTAAGTCTGCAAGCCACAACCCATCATCAGGACAAAGTGGTATCTCTACAGCTTTCAAACCAAGGCTTTCTATTAATTCCACAACACCAAAGTAACTGGGTGACTCAATCGCCACGACATCACCCGCAGAAGTAACACATTGTAGCGCTATCGCCAGTGCTTCCTGTGCTCCATTGGTGATCACAATTTCTTCTGGGCTCACGACGAGGCCCATATCTAGATATCGTTTGACAATTTGTCGTTTGAGCTCGGGTAAGCCATCAATTGCACCGTAGTTGACCATAGCCTGTCCTGCCATATTCATCGCCCTGCGCATTAGTTTTGCTAAGATTTTATCGGTGCTCGCCACAGCAACAGGATTTGCAATCCCCAGTGGCACAACGTGAGGCTGATGAATGGCTTGATAAACCTGCTCAATCAAACATTGCTTGTTCACAACGATGGGTTGAGTAGACAAACGTGAGCGTTTTGGCATGGCATGAGACACCTGAGCTGCTTGCAAAAAGTAGCCGGATTTTTCTTTGGCGACCACTTTCCCTTGTGCTTCTAACGCTTGGTAAGCCTGCTTAACGGTCGGGATACTGACTGCTAGCTTTTGCGCCATTACACGCAAAGAAGGCAACTTTTCTCCTGGACGAAGTACACCTTGCTCTGCCATTTGCGAGATTAGGTGAACGACCTGCTGATATAAGTAAACGCTTTGCTGCTTGGATACGACAAAACTCATTTCGTTCTCGATCTGTATAGGTTGTATTTATCATTTTCTGTATATGGTATATACACAATATACCCCTACAATGAGCATTATTCCAATCTATTCACAAAAGTAAGTTTACGCTTACAAACTTCAAGGTGTCAGTTATGAGGGATATGCTACTTTATTTGATCACAGTATTAATTTGGGGATCCACTTGGCTGGCCATTGAATTCCAATTAGGTGAAGTGAACGAAGTGGTTTCTCTTTGTTTGAGGTTTTCGTTAGCCGCTGGATGTATGTGGTGTTACGTACTGTTCAAAAAGCTCCCTATGCGATATTCATATAAAGACCATGGCTTCTTCATCTTGCTCGCAATATGTAACTTTGGTGCCAACTACCTCTTTCTGTATTGGGCTCAAAACAGTCTCAACTCTGCGATGGCATCCATTGCTTTTTCTCTATTACTGATCTTGAACATCGTTAACACCAGAGTGTTTTTTGGTAAGCCAATAGCCAAGCGTATTTACTTTGGTGCTGGATTAGGGCTACTTGGCATAATCTCTTTGTTCTGGCAGGATCTGAAATATTTCGATATCGACAACAGCGCAATCGGCGGCTTAACGTTAGCCTTGCTAGGGACGCTCATCGCCTCTTTCGGTAACATGGTGAGTGTACGCAATTCGAACCAACAAATCGGTGTTTTGCAAGGAAACGCGTGGGGCATGTTGTACAGCGCGGCTTTGCTCTTAGCGTACACACAATTCGCAGGTCATTCATTGGCTATTCAAGCTGACTGGCAGTATTGGGTATCGCTAGTATATCTTGCTGTTTTTGGCACAGTGATAGCCTTTGCCAGCTACTTTTCTCTGTTGAAGAGCATTGGCCCTGAACGCGCTAGCTATATCATCGTACTGTTCCCATTGGTCGCGGTCATGTTAAGCACCTACTTTGAAGGCTTTGTATGGCAAGAAAACACCTTTATCGGTTTTTTACTTGTCCTGTTTGGAAATGCCATCGTACTTACCCCATTTGACAAACTTCGAGCACGGTTAGCGCCTTCCCCAGTAAATAGCTAGCTTTGTTGCAATGCCACCATCGAGTTGCATTTTTTATAACTTCAATTGAATCGCTTTTGTGTGAATGCTAACCATTGCGGGCGTCAGTCCTACTATTTCTCCATCGGCCTCGATTTCAAGATCCGATGTAGTGATCTCAAATTGTTTAGTCGTCGTTGTATGCACACCTGCCAGCTTTTCATGTTGCGCAAAGAGCATTGCCAGCAATGTATACACGCTTGTAAGTCTTGTGGTCGACGAAAACTCGATACAGGTTAATAAACCATCATCTGGTTTCGCATGCGGCGCGCATTGCACACCAGCAGCAAAATACTGACCCTTCGCGAATAGCAACATCATCATGGCCTGTTCTTGGCCAAAAGTGGGGGAATTTACCCGAATTGCGCGATAGGAAAACAATGCTTTTATACCGGCCCACACATAACTAAAGCGATGTTTTTGTTGGTGACTGTCCATCCATCTAACTACATGAGCGCTATAGCCTAACCCCATCACATTTATAAAATAACGCTGATTCACGCGTCCAACATCAAGTGCGATGACATTGTCACTAAAGACAGCATTACGCCACTGGGCAATTGTGCGATTAAACTGTCGAGCAAAGTCATTGCCAGTACCCGCTGGCAGAATTGCCAACTGACAATTCAGCCCAACAATCGCGTTTACGACTAGATTGATTGTGCCATCACCACCTATCACCACAAGCAATCGGTGTTTTTTTGCCAGCACACTGATCTGCTGCAAATCTTGATGATAGTTACCAAGGGTATAAAACCACTCACATGCTAATTTTTCTTGTCTTGCACGTCCTTTTAGCCACGCGATATGCGACAGTGCGTTATTTGCATCACTGGGTTTAACAACTACCAGCATATAAACACCTTTAAAATAAAATTAATTAACTTGAATAAATATTCACCCCATGACTTACAGAAACGTTCCACCACAAGATAAACACATTGAAACTAAAGAATAAAATGGAAAAAATCACAAATACCGATTGTGCATAAGCCACCGAAAAACATTTATTCAACATCACAATGCGAGAGCAACGCATTAGTTATTTTTATCCGAAAGACACAATTTTTATCGTTTTATTTTTGCGCATTTTGCGCGCAAAATAACCTTGTTTTCAGTCAAACTATTATACAGGAGCCACCATGCTTAATTCAGCTGCTGCGTGCAGCAACACGCAAGCCAACACCATTAATACCCTACCAGCTAAAGTTTCTTTCAACTGGATGTCGTTTCTTGAACGACTGGGTAAATCGCTCGCGTTAAGCCATGTAACGCTCTATAAGTAAAATTTAGCTCAAGTGCCACACCCCCAACCTGTGGCACTTAGGCTTTTTCATATAATCTCTTCAATCAACTGCCTCAATTTACTTCATTTTTAGCCATAAAATAATAAATTCAGCAAATTTAGTGTAAATTTTAAGCAAACAGTTTAAAAGTGGTTTACAGCAGCAAATTCGCTAAGTATTATCTTTGCCCATGGAGAGATGGCTGAGTGGTTGAAAGCACCGGTCTTGAAAACCGGCATACGTTAATAGCGTATCTAGGGTTCAAATCCCTATCTCTCCGCCATATTATACAGTTTTGCGCCGGAGAGGTGGCCGAGTGGCTGAAGGCGCTCCCCTGCTAAGGGAGTATAGGGTTTGTAGCCCTATCGAGGGTTCGAATCCCTCCTTCTCCGCCATTGCTTTAAGAACCGCTCTTCGAGCGGTTTTTTTATGTCTACTCTTTTTGTTTCTTAAAGCCGTTTTCACCCAACACTTTACTTATTATCATTTCTAATTCAAATTAGCTCATATACTTACGTATGATTAATTTTGAAATAAATTGATGATTTGGCTGTATCTGAGCATATGCATAACATTATCAATGTTGTTCGCCTGAGCCAGCTATAATTAACCGCGATAACAAAAATGATTTAGCACATAACTATGAACTTCAAGCATGCGTGGCAGAGCCAGCTCAGCTACATCTTATTATCAGTCGGCTATTTTGCTTTAGGCAAACTACTTACCTCGTTTGCTTTTCAAGATCAGGTATTACCCATTTGGTTGCCTGCCGGGATTGGGCTTGTCGGCATGTTCATTTGGGGATGGCGTTTTATACCAGGCCTTGGCGTCGCATCCGCCGCGTTCAATTGGACAACAGCACATGGCTGGAGTGTCTCAACACTATCCATTGCGAATGTTGTCGAAGTAGGGATCATTGCTAGTGGTGCCATTTTACAAGCACTGATTGGAGGGTATTTGCTCAGAGCATGGCTAGGGCACCCCCTACACCTCAAAAGCCGCTTACATATTGCTTATTTCATTGGCCTAATTGGGATCGCAATCAATCTGGTTTCAGCCAATATTGGCGTCTTTGCACTGAGTTTCTATCATCCTGAATACAGCTTTGCAAATCACTGGAATAATATGCTGGCATGGTGGCTAGGTGACTCTTTAGGCGTATTAATTGCCACACCCGCTTTGCTTATCCTACTACAGCCTTGGTTTGCCAACTCCGAAAAACTCAATAATGTGGCCAGTACTTTTAGTGCTTGTCTCGTACTGTGTTTATCCGTGGCCCTGACCACTTTTTTATATAACCAAAGCAACATCAAAAGCGCGAACCTCAACGCAAAACGTGAAGTTCAAATTATTGAAAACATAGTCTACCGGTACATAAATCAGAGTATGTTGGCCATTCAAGCACTAGCCAGCCAGTTACAAGCTCGTGAAGCATTCACTCAACAAGAATTCGAGGAAATTGCCCTCTATTTAAAAAGCCAATATACCTTCTTGCGGGCACTCTCTTGGAACGAACAAATCTCTTCAGAGCAAAGAAGTCAACTCAATCAACAACTTGCTGCTTTATACGGTGACGACGTTAAAATCAAAGGGGAGCCGATCCAGCCAAATGATCCCCTCGTGGTGGTTAAATATATTGTGCCACTCAATGGCAACGCGGGTGCACTCGGTTTTAATGTATTTTCAAAAGAAAGTAGGCGACAAGCGATTATCAACGCCAGCTCTAAGACTGAGCCTCAGGCGAGCGACATTGTTTATTTAGTGCAAGATAGCCGTCCAGCCCCATCATATTTGCTGTTTTCTCCCGTTTTCGCTCAAACTCCATCAGGGCAAGAGCGAACAATAAAAGGCTATGCGACGGCTGTTGTACAGGTCGAGACGTTACTGGCTGAAGCCTTAAAGCAAGCACAAGCGCAGTTGTTCAATGTCGCTTTTTATGATGTCAGTAATAATGGCATATTTTACAAAAACTTTGGGCCTGAGCAGCTTATTGACGAAGATAATAAAAAGGTTGTTACCTTGTTTGTTGCAGGGCAGAAATGGCGTATGGAATTGTCCGTAAAAGAAGAGTACGCTTCGAGGCTAAATCAACAACTCACACTCATGTTGCTTATTCTACAGCTCAGTATCACAGCGCTAATAGTGTATATTTTGCTGCTATTTAACTACCAACATCATGCGTTAAATACCCTTGTCGAACAACGAACTCGCTCCTTAGCGAAAGCCAAACAGCAGTCCGACCGTGCAAACCAAGCCAAGAGTCGGTTTTTGGCAAATATGAGCCATGAAATTCGTACCCCTCTAAATGCCGTGATTGGCTTTGCTTCTTTAGCCAGTAGCTCACATAACAATCGTGAGTTGAGAGATTATATTAAGAAAATTGGCTCCGCATCCAAGACCTTACTTAATTTAGTCAACGATATTTTAGATATCGCTAAGATTGAGTCTAACCGCCTACAAATAGACGAACACCCTTTTGATTTACAAGCCCTACTTAGCCGTATCGACACCATGTTCTCCTCCAGTGCACAGAGTAAGAATATTGTCTGGCAAGTTGTACACAACCTTCCTGGACCTACTTGGGTACTAGGGGATGAAATGAGACTAGAACAAATCCTGATCAATTTATGTAGCAATGCCATCAAATTTACGCAACGTGGGAGTGTCATTTTCGATGTAGAAGCGCAATATGGTACTAAACAAGTTGACTTAATATTCTCGGTAACTGACACGGGCATTGGAATAGAATCAGAGAAGCAGCAAACCATTTTTAATGCCTTCAGCCAAGCTGATAACTCAACATCGCGCCGCTATGGCGGAACAGGTTTAGGGTTGGCTATTGCTAAAGAGCTCTCCGAGCTCATGGGTGGAAAGCTAAGCTTAAAAAGTGAGGTTGCTCAAGGCAGCTCTTTCACTCTGACTATCAGTTTGCTCAATGCCAGCGCCCAAAGTAAACAAATCGAGCATGTTGATACTTCTCAGATCCACTGTTTGCGTGTTCTTGTTGCAGAAGATAATCCTGTTAATCAACTGGTGATCAAGGCTATGCTGTCATCATTTGATATACAACACACTGTGGTAACCAATGGTCAACAAGCCATTGAAGCGGTGAAAAGTGAAGAGTTTGATGTTGTACTCATGGACTGTCAAATGCCGATTATGGATGGCTATCAAGCCACGGCAGCGATACGTCAATTTAAGGGTGTTGATGAGCTGCCAATTGTCGCACTAACCGCCGATGTCATGCCCGAAGACAAAGCCCATGCGATTGCGATTGGCTTTAACCGACATCTTGCCAAACCATTAGAGAGAGATAAGCTAGCAGTTTGTTTAGCTAACTACTGTTAATACCATGAAAGCATTTATTTTTTTAATTCTTTTAAGTTGCTGGAGCACGCGAGTATTTGCACTTCCCACCAGCGAATAGCGTCACAGTCATGTCTTGATGTCGCGAAAAACTGGCAAATGATTGAACAAGCTCAACAGCAAGGAACGTATCGTTTTGCAAAAAACCAAGGCCCTGTTGTTTGGCAGATCGATCTCGCAGCTCCATTTAGCGAGTATCTTGCTCAAGCTAAGGCCATTATTAATAGCCGAAATATCCGTGCACAACAGCATTGCCCGATACTCACTCCTGTTGCAAAGAAACTAGGATATGATAGTGAACATTTGAAAGTTGCAGATCTGATTGCACCTTTCGAGTTACGACAGAATAATAATGACCGTGCTATTTTAATGATCCATGGACTAACAGACTCACCGTTTACATTCCATTATTTAGCGGACCGTTTATATCAGCAAGGCTATAATGTACGCACGATTCTGTTACCCGGCCATGGCACCGCACCTAGCGATTTGCGGCATATAGATTTGGCTCATTGGCAAGCCTTGGTCAATTACGCGATTGCACGCACAGCAAAAGACTTTCAGCAATTTTCTGTACTTGGCTACTCAACTGGTGCTGCCTTAGCAGTCACAGAAGTCTCTCAACATCTTCCGGAAAATATGAAAGCTTTGGCGTTAATATCTCCTGCAAGCGAACCTCACAATAAGCAGGGTTGGCTCGCTAAGTGGATAGCAAAAATCCCATTTATAAACTGGATTGATGAAGATGCTGACTTCGACTTTGCCAAATATGAATCATTCCCTTGGCAAGCTGCTGCGCTGGCAAACGATGCAATGGTTAAGCTAACGACACAAACCTTTCCAGCAAACTTGCCTTTATTTAGCTCATTGAGTGAAGTGGATACCACAATCGATAGCCAAGCCAGTCTCGCTATGTTGACGCGCTTTGCTCGGGATAGCCAACAACCATCGACCCACTCGCTGTTATATTACGGCAATGCCAACGCTGCAAAAACGCAGCTACCTGCGGGGTATAACATACTAAGCCCACAATGTAACCACCTTGCTTGTGATACCATCATAGACATGTCACATATCGGTGTACTGCAACCAGCAGAACATCCCTATTACGGATGGCAGGGAACCTATCGCAGTTGCAGCGGCTACTTAGAGCAGCTACCCAAATACCTGAAGTGCAAAACACACCCCTCGCCATTATTAGGCGAGCGCACAGCGCAAAATACCAGTCATGACGTGCCACTACAGCGTTTAACGTTTAATCCTGCCTACGATGACTTTGTTGCGCACCTGATTACATTTTTTGACACTCACTTTAGCGCCCATGTACAGCCATAAGTTTGTTGATAGCATAGCGCATGTGCCTATTGAGCTGTGGCAATCCTTAGCGGGTGATAACTTGTTTTGTAGTTATGCTTGGCTACATGCGTTAGAGCAAAGCCAGAGCGTCAATGCCTCAACAGGATGGCAGCCACAACATTTGCTGATATACCAAGAAAAGCAATTGGTCGCTATTTTACCTGGGTATATCAAAAGCCACTCCTATGGCGAGTACGTATTTGACTGGTCATGGGCTGACGCATATCAACGCTATGGGCTTAGCTATTACCCAAAGTGGCTGTGTGGAGTGCCTTTCACCCCCGTAACCGGTAAGCGTATACTCTGTCAGTCACTTGATACAGATTTAAACCATTATATCTATCAAACCCTAATCAATTCATGTCACAGCTATGGTTGGTCTGGTGCCCATATAAACTTTCTCACCGATGAAAGCGTTCCTCACCAACACTTTTTGCATCGCAAAGATGTTCAATTTCATTGGATAAATAGAGGCTACCGAGACTTTGCACATTATCTTACCTACTTAACCTCTCGGCGCAGGAAGTCAATTAACAAAGAACGGCAGCAAGCACACAGCCATGGACTCTCAATTCGATGGTTGTCAGCTGAGCAAATAGATGAAGAAGTGCTGACAGACTTTTATCGCTGCTATCAAGCTACTTACATGAAACGCTCGGGGCACCAAGGGTATCTAAACCTCTCGTTCTTTAGGTTGCTATTGCTGCATCTGCCCCATGCAGTACGCCTATGCGCGGCATTTGAGCAACAAAAACTCGTTGCTGCCAGCCTCTATCTAGTTGATGCAAGTACTCTGTACGGCCGCTATTGGGGGGCCTTGGATGAGTTTCAGACGCTGCATTTTGAGCTTTGTTACTACCAAGGCATAGAATTTGCGATTTCTCACACATTAACTAAATTTGATGCCGGTGCACAAGGTGAGCATAAACTGATACGCGGCTTTGCACCCGTTGTTACCCACTCACTTCACTTCCTTGCCAACCCTACCTTTAGAGATGCCATTGATGATTTCATTCAGCGTGAGCATCATCATGTACAACAGTACACGCAACGCTGTATGGCATTGTTACCTTTTAAACAGCAGTAGACGGTTGTTGGCTGGCATCTGATAGTCTTGCAATAATTCCAGCCCCGCCTGTTGTGCCAATGCGCACACCCATTCTATGTCTCTAATGCCACTTTCTGGGTCTTGTGATTTTAGAAAACCATCAAATTCGGCATTGCTTTCACTGGTAAATTTCCCCCCATAGTTAAAGGGTCCATAAATACACAACAAGCCTTCATGCATTAAGTGTTGCGCAACGCCAATAAATAACTGTTCAACGAGCGCCTCACTGACTATATGTAGCGTGTTGGCGGTATAAATAACTGGCACTTGATCAATGGGCCAAGACTGATTAAGGTCCAAATCTAGAGGAGGTTTTACGTTACTTGCGGGGCTGTCAGCGATCCAAGCTTCGATACCTTCGTGATTACAAAGGCGGTCACTTGTTTGCCAAATTAAATGCGGCATTGATTCAGCAAAGTAAACACCGTGTTGACCTGTGCCCGAGCCAATTTCAAGTACATAGTTATAGTGTTCAAGATATGGTTTCAAGGTAGAAAGTATCGGGGTTTTGTTATTTTCACAGGCTTGCGAAAAGGGTTTATACATCAAGTCACTCCTTGCACTTATATTGAGCATGATTGCCCACTGTTGAAGCAAAACACGACGCAAAATAGTACTTCTATTCAAAGCTCGTGATTAATATATTGTATTTCAAGACTTTCTTATTTTGGCATAACACCTGCTATAGTGATAGTGACATACAGCCACACGAGGACCAAACTATGTTTATTTCAGCTATCACGCACATGCCAATCTGTGAAAGTGGTCTTGTTGAAGCGCATGACGATAATAATCTATTTGTACAAAGCGATGACTATCGCAAAGAAGTACAGAACCTGCTGACCCCTAGCGAGCAAGAAGACGCGCCTAAAACTGCACAGCTTTTTGTGCTCGGTTACAATTAAGACATTGTGCTAAGCGCTACTTTGCTTAGCGGCTAACTATGTAATGGCGCACATTACATAGTTAGCTATGTCACTTCCACATATTGCTCTTCTAGACTTACATTCGCTTGTTAATTGTTGCTCAAATTAGATAATTCATTAGAAATTATTCATCATATCAACTATATAAACACTATCTAACAAAGTTAAATTCGCTTTGCACCCATTGTTATACAATCGCAAGGAGCAACAATGTCCAATACACGCACCACCAAAGACAGCATGGGTACCCTTGAAGTACCAACAGATGCGCTGTATCAGGCTCAAACACAACGCGCAGTTAATAATTTCCCCGTCAGTGGATTAACTTTACCCACTTCTTTTATTCGTGCCTTAGCTTATATCAAACAGGCAGCAGCACAAACTAATAACCAACTGCATCATCTATCCTCGGACAAAGCTAATGCAATCATAGCTGCGGCACAACAAATCATCGATGGGAAGCACTTAGAACAGTTTCCGGTAGATGTTTTTCAAACGGGTTCTGGAACCAGTTCTAATATGAATGCTAATGAGGTTATCGCTACATTGGCAAGTCAAGCTAGTGGCTTGACTATACATGCTAACGACGATGTCAATATGGGTCAGAGCTCAAATGATGTAATACCTACTGCCATTCATGTGAGCTGTGCAACGCTGCTGGTATATGAACTGCTACCCGCTTTGACTCATTTATCGCAACAGATAGCATCTAAGAGCCAGAGCGTCGGCCATTACGTTAAAACAGGGCGAACACACTTAATGGACGCAATGCCAGTGACTTTGGCCCAAACACTGAGTTGCTGGCAAGCTCAGGTTGAGCATGGCCAACACCATGTTCAATCTCAACTGAGTGAAATCTGCAAACTTGCTCAAGGTGGCACAGCGGTAGGAACTGGTATCAATGCAAATCCCAACTTCGCCAAAATTTTCAATGAAAACCTAAGTGCTAACCTAGGGATTAAATTTAGCGTTACTGATAACTTCTTTTATGGCATAAGCAGCCAAGACAGTGTAGTAAATTTATCTGGCTCTTTGAAAACACTGGCAGTAGCAATAATGAAAATTGCCAACGATTTACGATGGATGAATTCGGGCCCTCTTGCAGGCTTAGCTGAAATTGAATTAGAAGCTTTACAGCCAGGCTCATCCATCATGCCAGGCAAGGTTAACCCTGTGATCCCTGAGGCTGCGGCAATGGCATGCGCTCAAGTTATAGGTAACGATACAACCATCACAATTGCTGGCCAATCTGGTAACTTTGAGCTCAATGTTATGCTACCCGTTATTGCTTATAACATAATACAAAGTATAGAAATACTGTCTAACATTAGCCACTTACTTGCCGACAAGGCAATCAAAAGTTTTACTGTGAATGAGACTAGTTTGGAAAAAGCGCTCGCTAAGAATCCTATCCTTGTTACTGCGCTTAACCCGATAATTGGCTATGAAAAAGCTGCCGAAATTGCCAAACTAGCATATCAACAGCAGCGCCCAATTATTGATGTAGCAAAAGAGCATACAGAGTTAAGTCACGAAGAGTTAGCAGCAATATTGGACCCGAATAAATTGACCCAAGGGGGAATATCATAAGTGAACAGTAATCGCCTCGTAATCCAAAGAACGATTGGTTAACACTTGTAACATGCTAGCTTAACGGGCAAACTATTCTAAAACACAAGGAGTTAATATGATAAAATTGTCACAAGCTTTGATGCTATCACTTATCCTAGCCGGATGTGGTCCATCAGAAGACGGTAATAATAAAACATCTACTGATGTGCAGGCTCAAAAACAAGAAAACAAAACCGCCTCTACTACACAAAACTCAGAGAAAAAATTTGATGTCTCGCCAGAAAAGCTCACTGTGGAAAGTGTTGCTGATGTAATGAAGCAAGATATCAGCAAGATTCATGATCAGCTAAAATCACTTACCCAAGATTTAAGTTGCGATAACTCTTCTCAATGCCATGTTGAAGCCGTAGGAAACCGCGCTTGTGGCGGACCAAGCAGCTATCTAGTCTATTCAAGTAAATCAGCCTCTAGCAAAGAGGTCACAGAGCTTGCTGAGAAGATCACGGAATATGAAAGTAGTTATAACGCCAAAAATCAGATTATGAGTATTTGCGAACATTTAACTCGCCCTAGCACTCAATGTGTTGAAAATAAATGTGTTACACTTTCAAATATGTCTCAAGAAGCATACTAAAGAGCGACTATGAAACAACAATTGCGCCTTATTACGGTAGTTTTCTGTGGAACTTTAATGACAGGCTGCCACACTCTGTGGTCATCCGAACCTAAGGAACCAGTAAAGACTAACTATGACATACTCGCAGATCTGACAGCAGATAAAAGCTGCGATGCCAGTTATCAGTGTAAGGTGCTTGAAGTTGGGGAAAGACTCTCGTGCGAGGGCCCAAGTCAATACATGATCTATTCAATCAAAAAAACTGACGAACAAAAAATAGCTGAAGTTGCAGCACTCATAACTGAACAAGAGCACCAAGAGAATCTTCTGAAAGCGCCTCAGAGCAGCTGTCAACAAGTGCTACCTGTTATCCCTCTTTGCATTAAAAAGAGCTGTCAGCCATACATACAATAAGCGTTATATGAAAAGCCGCCCTATTAAGGAAATAACAACAATTAATAGGGCACAGCCCCCCGCATACCAGATATAACTCACCTCGATACGCTTTTTAATCCAATAACAATATAAAAAACGAACAAAATAGCTTGCCGCAGTACCAAACAAAGCAAAAATTACTATTAAATAAATAAGGTAGACCGACACTATAACTCTCAATTCAACTTGTCGTATGGCCATAGTAGCGATAATGGAACTTAAATGCACTAAAGTACCAAGGTTTCTAAAGCGCAAAAGTTTAATTGGGGTGCAAAGAGTTAACGACAGCGAACGCAGTGAGTACGTTTTTATAGAACGCTGAGAGATTCTTAACAATGTTGAGGGAAGCACCGGTGAAGGTTGCTTACCTCACCTTGCGCAGAACTCTCTGTGTCGCCACTTTGTGGCCACAAAGATTCTGAACGAAAAAAAACCCCGACACTTTCGTATCGGGGTTTCTCTTATTAGGAGCCTGGCGATGTTCTACTTTCACATGGCAGCTGCCACACTATCATCG
>NZ_PQBZ01000008.1 GCF_002964665.1 Pseudoalteromonas sp. T1lg23B
CTGCCACACTATCATCGACGCTGTTTCGTTTCACTTCTGAGTTCGGCATGGGGTCAGGTGGGTCCAAAACGCTATTATCACCAAGCAAAGTCTTGGTGCAAATGTTTAATGACATCGTGCATCGCACGAGCATTCCATTTGCGCAAGGTGAATAAATTTCGCGATACCGCTTGGCTATTCACCTTGTTTAATTCTTAAAATTCGGAAAAATTCTGATAACTCGTAAAACGCTACTTTAGTAACACTAACTTCTAGCT
>NZ_PQBZ01000039.1:0-6843 GCF_002964665.1 Pseudoalteromonas sp. T1lg23B
AAATCTATCACCATAGGTATATATTTGATATGAAGTGAATATGATTGGTGCGCCAATTAATAACCCTAAGTGATACCATTTCACTCCTTCCCAAACAATAAGAAAGCCAACGTCGTACTTTCTAAAATTAAGCTTATCAACCATGGCTGGTGAATAAATCGTTTTATAATTTTGCAAGGACGCGCATCTCCTGCTGAGGGTAAAGTCAAACTCTTCTTTTTTGAACAAAATATATATACACCTATTGAACTCACTGTTATGTAAGCAAGGGATATCAGCAACTCAGTATCAATTAATGGAGGAGTGATATGGCTGGAACATACTCAGTACGGGACTACTTCCTAATCATGTACCACAAATCGCGTAACACAGTGTCCTGTAAATCGCTTGATGACAATGGGATCGGTTTCGTCGTCATCATAGCGCTTTACCTTGTAGTGATAATCCAGTTCAATTTCCTTGCCAAGGTATCGTTTATAGTTGGCTGTACGATAACAGTGCCGGTGTAATCCTTTCCCTTTTGGCGATTGATGAAAAACCGTGTCACCGATTTGATAAACATAGGAGCTGCCACGACCAACCTCTTCCAACAGCGTCAGCTTTCCTCGTAAGGTTGTCACCACCTCTGAGTAGCGCGTTTCAATCTCAATTTCTCTTGCATCATCCTCAAAACCAAAGATAGAGAACCCACAATAGCCTAACCAGATGGCTTTTACCCACCACTTAATTGAGGGCATGGCAAGTATAATTACGGTTAGCATGATATGAGTAAAACCCGCGAAATAGAGATCTAAATAATATACGTCCTGAGGATATTGATAAACAACGGTCATAGTCTTAACGGCTTATTTTCCTATGCGATGTAGTACGCCGCCCATATCCTGTCTCGTAGGGTGGCGTCTAATCGGTGTTAATTTACAATGGTCGGCAGGTTTAGCAACCGCCCTTTAACTACATCAAATCTATCACCATAGGTATATATTTGATATGAAGTGAATATGATTGGTGCGCCAATTAATAACCCTAAGTGATACCATTTCACTCCTTCTTTGTGTTTTTTATACTGAACATAAATACAAAGCCCCCCAAACAATAAGAAAGCCAACGTCGTACTTTCTAAAATTAAGCTTATCAACCATGGCTGGCTCATGCTCACTAAGGCACTACTTCCTAATCATGTACCACAAATCGCGTAACACAGTGTCCTGTGTGTGTTTTGATGAATATAGGATCGGTTTCGTCGTCGCCATAGCGCTCGACTTTGTAGTGATAATCCAGTTCAATTTCCTTGCCAAGGTATCGTTTATAGTTGGCTGTACGATAACAGTGCCGATGAAATCCACTCCCTTTTGGCGATTGATGAAAAACCGTGTCACCGATCTGATAGATATACCCCACGCCACGACCGACCTCATCTAACAGCGTCAGCTTTCCTCGCAAGGTTGTCACCACCTCTGAGTAGCGCGTTTCAATCTCAATTTCTCTTGCATCATCCTCAAAACCAAAGATAGAGAACCCACAATAGCCTAACCAGATGGCTTTTACCCACCACTTAATTGAGGACATGGCAAGTATAATCATAGTCGCCACGATAAAAAATAAAATGGTAGAATAAAGGTCCAATACAGGCATATCCTGAGGGTATTGATAAACAATGGTCATGGTCTTAACGGCTTATTTTCCTATGCGATGTGGTACGCCGCCCATATCCTGTCTCGTAGGGTGGCGTCTAATCGGTGTTAATTTACAATGGTCGGCAGGTTTAGCAACCGCCCTTTAAATGCGTTTTTCATCTGTTCATTATAATCAGGGCACATTGTCAGTAGCGTGCTCAGCTCATCTTTAGTCAATATAGCCTTATCAGCAACCGATTGGCTGAAACGCTCGCCGATCAGTCCCGTTCTTGCGCTTAAAATAAAGTCAAAATTTTCAAGATGGGGTAATAACAAATGTTTAATGCCTTTAACTGGGTTATAACTGATAACAACCTCGACCTCGCTATTGAAGTTCAAGCCAAGCACTTGCATGTCATTTTCGTTGGCTTGGCGCACGGTTTCAAACTTATACCCTGCGAAACACCATGAAGTGGGGCGGTCATCTCTTTGTAAAGGAATTGCGAGGGCGATATGTTTACTATACACACACCGCCATCCCTGCTTATCATGACAATATTTAACATCACTCGCCCCCTTAGCCATCTGGCCGTTGGCAAAAAACTCACTGTTCCCATCGGGGTAAAACAGCATAACTTCTTGCTTATCCTTATGAAACGTTTGGTAAACGCTGATTTCTGCAGCACTAGCAAATGACAACCATACCAACCATATTGCGAATAGGCGCATCTATTTACCCTCTCCTAAATCCCATGAGTACTTATTAATAAAACTCTGCGCATTCGCTCTGGCGACGCGTTCCGTTACTTGATTGCCATATTTGACAGCCGGGGTGTGCTTTTCACCATCATACGGGTTCGTATCTGCGCTCTCAACTCGGTGTATTCGCGTATTCCAATCCGTTCCATGAACGGCTTCATGGACAATGGTATTCACTTGCCCTTCTAACCCACTTGCATAAAACGGAGTATAGATGTTCATTGTCCCGGTATTATCGTCCATTGTTGCAAATGTATTGTAGTCTTTTGTACCATCTTTTCCGGTGTAGTGATCACTGTGAAATTGGATGTTTCCTTTCTCAAGGGTGTTCAACTGTGTACGTATTTCACTCAAGTCATTATCAGCATCAAGCATCAAGGATTGTGCGCTACCTAGCTGTTGATAATCCTTTGCTTGCACATAACCATCATAAACACTGCGGGCATTTTGGTATACATCTTCCGCTAATGCGAGGTCATTTTTCAACCCTAAACTACTGATAGCCAGCGCCGTTAAACCGCTTTGTTTTTCAACCTCACTCAGCCTAGAATCAAAATGAATGTTGCCACCGTTGACGCTTAACAACCGACTTTTCTCATCCGCAATGTCCCTTTCCGATAGTCGTACTTTATCCTGAGCATAACGCTCATCAGGTGCGGATAAGCCCTCATTATCAATTTTTGTCCTCAGCCCTGCTCGGTGTCTATTAACCGCTTCCTGTTCCAGTTTCCCTGAGTGGGCTTTTTTGATTGCTGCGGGATCGGCATCATGGTGGTATGGGTCCCAATGGGTGCCGTCTTCGCCATTGCGCGTGCTCGCACTGACACTATTGCGCCGCTCAACACTTGCGACACTTTGACTGCTGACAGTCGCGGCCTGTGTGTCTTTCGCCGTGGTGATTGTCTCATCAAATGGGCTGATGGCCTCAAACGCTTTAAATAGACCATTTACCGAACCGTAAAGTGCTTTTGTAAAAGGGGTCGCCTCAAAGTTATATGTTTCATGCTCGGGCACATATTGAACAGCACTGAAGCCATTGACGGGAGAGGATAATCCGACATTAATATCTCGGCTCCATGCCAGCTCAAGGCCTCTCACTCGCCCTTGTGGCGCCATGGGGCCAGACTCGGAGGTGGTTGTGTAACCCTCATAAATAGCAATTTCATTGGGCAACCATCCACTTTTCGCTGGCAAACTTGCCTTTACCCCATGTGCAACCATTCGTCCCTGAGTCAACCCTTTGATTTCCATATCATAGCCCTTGGTCAGCGAGAAATTAATATTTGCGCCTGGCTTTTCAGGCAAATAGCTCACCGCATAATCTTGACTTCGGTTTTCAAACTCAGCACGGTTAAACGCTATTTGACCTTGGTTATTGATCCCGAACGAGTAGGCGGCTCCGATACTCGCTTGTTTCCCCCCTCCGGCTCCCAATTCAAATTCAATGGCATTTCTTTGCCCAGTATCCATTAGTCCTAAGCCTTCCAGCATAGGGACAGTCGATGCCTGTAAGAGTGTATTGTATGCTTGCCAAGCGTTGTGAGCATTTCTCTGTGCACTGATCCCCAGCACATCCAGCCAGCTATCAGCCTCTGCTATCTCTTTATCGTATGCTTTGTTTATGTCACCGAATTTGGCTAACTGCACGGAAAGATCTTGCCAATACTTTGCAGGTTCTTCGTTAGCAAAAAGGCTGGAATCGGCAAGTTCTTTGCTTCCTTCACGGCCTTCTTTCCATGCTGCATTTTGAAATTGAATTGCGCTTTCCCAGTCATACCCTTGCAATACATCGGCGTGAGCACTATCAAGCGCGTTAAATTGTACGTGCGCTACGTCGTTGCCATTTTCGTAACGCGCTGCGTGAAACTGAGCAAGCGCGTCGTGTTCACGACGCACCGCATCGCCGGCGTTTATGCCTGCATTCATCGCATCTATGGTTTGGTCGTAGGCATCCTGATGCGTTTGAAAATAACTGTCAATGACTCCCTGCTGTCTAGCCATACGCGAAGCCTCTTGTGCAGCGAAGTAGTCTTGTTCCTCCGACTGTGGCTGACCCTCAGTACCATATTTCATAAAGTCATCAATCGGTGCGGTAGAGGCATACAACTCAGTCGCTGACACAAAGTTGCCTTGACGATCGTAGATGCCATCATCCCGAGGCGCTAGGCTTGCTTGCGCTGCGTTCAGGTTGGCTGGCATTTGCTCAGCCTGCATTTCCTCCGCTGCAAAGGTGTCTCGCGCTTGGGCTTGCACTTCATCGATCAGAGGCTGATATTTTTCCTGCCCTTCACCCATGGCGCTTTGATATACCCCAGCTAGGTCTGCATAGTCTTGCAACGCACTGCCACTGGCCGCTGAGCCGTTTTGGCTCAGTACTGAGCCTTGCTCTGCCAGTTTATTCATCAACATTTCGCTGGCCGCTTGGCGCTGCGCGCTATTGATGTCCATATTGTGTGATAAATCAGAGACGCGATTGGTGAACTGCTCGCCTAACTCACTTTGTCGTTGTGCAAACTGCTGTGCAACAGACTCACCATATTGGGAAGCCTGAGTATCAATATAACGCTCAGCGGCACTGTGCTTTTGGCTGTCACTCAGTTGCTGCCAGTGTTCGGGGTTTTCGCGGATCAAGTCGTTAAAGTCTTCTTTAAACTGCGCGCGACCTTGCTCTGACGGTATAAACTGCGCCGCCTCATTGATCATGTTACCCGCCGTGAACATAAAACCACTGCCGCTTGCACTTTCAAGTATTTTGTCGCTGGCAGCAATTTCCCTACCATCAAATACGACGCCACTGGCGACTTTACGAGTCGGCTCTGACTGCGACCGCTCCATAGCGTCATTTTTCAAGGCTGCCTGCTCGGTGTATGGGAGCTCTCCTGCCACGCTCTGACCGTTAAGCTGATGCATTTGGTCATTCAGCGTATTGGTGAGCGCCGCCAACATCTGAGTATTGCCCGCCAGTTCCTCAGCCTGTTCATCGGTATTGGTAAAATGACTCGCAAGATTGAGCCTTTGTTGTTGGCTTAATTGTTCCATTTGTTGCGCGGAAACAGTGCGGCCAGCCCCTGCAGCTATCTGATCACTGCGGTTAGACTCCTGACTTGCCGTTACATTTGGTTGAGATGACGCACCTGTCGATGAGTTCACGCTGGCCCCCATTTGTGCCTGTGAACCAGATGACACCGCCCCTAAAACTGAATTACCGGTCGCCTGCGTCATGGTGATGCCACTGCCGCCAGAGGCCACAGCGCTGCCCGAACTAGAAGAAGTGCTTCCCATCCCCACGCCCGATGACGATGACACCCCTCCACCAAAGCCGCTACTCATTCCCGAATTAAAGCTCGACCCACCGGAGCTAAAACTCGGGCTACTCACCCCTGCACCACCAAAACTGCTTATACTACTGCCTCCTGAGTTGCTGGACATCGCCATCATCGCCGTACTGCCTGCACCACTGTGCCCGACCTTAACACTGTTGCCCTGCGAGGAACTTCCCCCTCCTGACGCACCACCCGAACCTCCGCCCGAGCCCGAACTTCCCGAGCCTGAGCCCGCTGCGCCTGAAAAGTCTGAACCTGAGCCACCACCCGCTGCTCCCGCACCATTTCTTTGTGCCAAGCCTCCGAATGCCCCCATCGCCGCATAGGCCGACCCCGATAACAAGAAAAACGTCAACGTCGGAATTATCGCCGAGAGCGTGCCCGCCATACCTAACGCCGTCTCCACCGTGGTATAACTCGTGTCTATCGACCCTATCGTGCCCAAAAAGGTACATTGTCCACCCAGTGCCGTACATTGCTCTGCAAACCCCGTATAATGCTCCACATACAATCGGCTGATCACCGAGGTGATCGGCAATAAATTCGCCCACGCCAACAGCATCAGCCAACTGCTCAGGATCTTTATCATGTAGCCCCCAGATATCAACAAGATAAATGGGATCAAGGTGGTAATAAAGTAGGTGAACACTTCCACCGCATTGATGATCAGTGGCAAGGTCTCTTGGTTCAGTGTCATTCCTGAGGCCGAAGCCGCCTGTCTATTTGCAAACGCATTCGCCTGTAATGAGCCGTTATGAGCACAAAGTGCAGCTAACGTCTCTTGCTGTTGAGAGCATGCATAATACAATTCAGATAATAAGAACTGTGCCTTGGCCAACTCGATACCATTGAGTCCCCAATCACTGGTCATCAACTGCATCGCACTGACCACCGAGGTGAGGTTGATTTTGTTGAGCACCTCCACGTTACGCTGTAGCGCTAACTCAAATTCTGGCGCATCCAACGCACTTAAAATATGCGTTTGCGCGTTCGCACAGCTCATCATCGCCGGGTTTTCGGTGCTAAATGGTGCATCATAGCTATTCAGCGCATCGGCACCCGTCACATTATCGCTATATACCTTGGTCGTTAAGGCATTTTGATTGCCCCGTCGCAGACCATTTAAAAACTCACTTTTATCAAATTGT
>NZ_PQBZ01000039.1:6942-63456 GCF_002964665.1 Pseudoalteromonas sp. T1lg23B
AGTACTTTGGTAATTCCCCGCTAAGTTATTCGGTAAGCTAAATGCGGTATTAAATAAATCATTGAGCTCTCTGCCTAGCACCGAGGCGGTCGAGAACACCCATAATATCCCTGGCGGCGCATCAGAGACCACTTCGGTCTGGCCACTGGAGGAAATGATCACCGCATCGACTTTGGTCCCATCCGTACTGCCATAGGTAAAGCCAACCATGAAATACCAAATCATAAACGCGCCGATAAAACGATGAAACGCGGAAAAGTTTTTGCTGCTTAAGGTACCCACACCCGCCACTAACAGACCGATAGTGAAGGCAATACCAATCCCTTTACCGGCGCCTAGGCCTCCGGCACTCAGCACCATCACTACCGCGTCCAATACCGACTTCATCAGGGCGGCATCACCAAATGTGTAAATCTCAAACATGTCGAAAATCCCTTTTATCGAACAGTTTCAAGCAAATTCTTTAAATTTGAAGATGTGGCAATATCCGAATTGTTTTTTACTCTCAACTCATATAAGTCCCGCTCATGCACAGCAAAACTCTTTTCGATCTTCTCGATATAATCCTTTGGTATTTTGGCACTGTCAGATTTGATAATAGTGTCAAATGCCTTACGAAAATCCAGCATCATCACATCTAAAATATCCAGCGCTGCCTTTTCACTTAACAATTCAATAAAAGATGAAGATGCCTGACCACTGCGTAAACTTCTGGCAACCGTGCGTTGCGCATCTGGAATGGCGGAGATAACCGCATATTCTTCATCGGTCACCGCTGAACCGTCAAAGCGATTTTCTGCCAACTTGTCAAAGTAGCTTTTCATCTTTTCATAAATACTGCTCTTTAAGCCGACAAACTGATCCATTTTCCTTTTAGACACATCCATACATTTATCGTCTTCAGCAATAGTTGAGCTTGAAATATCATTACACACAAGCTTATACAAATCTTTCTTTTTAGGATCCCCATCTAAGAATGTTTTTATATCCAAAGTACCCGGTGCATACTTCGTAGTGGCATCTGAATCTGAGTTAGCATCCTGTGAATCGGTAGAAATTGTCCATGTTCCCACTAAAGACATAAACATTTCCGCCACCTCTATTGGCTCCAGGCTTAGAGCACCGACGGTCATTTTGCTATAGCGATAGTCAGACTTTTTTAACGCTTCAAAAAACACATTGATATTACACTTTTCCCCACATTTTTCTTTGGCATTTTGTGTGTCTGTTGTCGCTTTCGCATCATAGATATCCGAATGCGTACCCTCTTTATGGGTCTCTTCATTGACCGTGTCAAAAGACATACTCTCGACAAAGCTCTTTGCCCCATTCTTTATGTCGTCACCAAACTCTGCGGCCAGAGCTTCACAGCCACCACGCAAATATTTTGAATATTCATTCATGTCCTCCTGCCACTTTTGCATATTGGACCAACAGGAGTTACACATACCATCAATGGCGGCACCAAATGCATAGGTGGCAGCGCCAGAGGCGATGGAACGCAACTGCTGAATAATGGCATCTTTATTGATCATCGAAAAACTGCCTAAGTTTATGTCAATGCCTGAACAGCCATAGCGCATTGAGGGCAGGTTAAGATTATATAGTGCCGTGAATTGAGTTTGCGGCACTCGGATTGAAGTGGAACCAAACCCCACCACCGCACCGTTTGAAGTGGAATACGCTTTAGCTTTGGTGTTTTGCACCATCACATTAAATATTTCATTAGAAACATTCTTTGCAGCACTAGCGTAGTTTGAAAAAACCAGTGCTAATACACAGATCACAAGGTGTTTGTTCATGGTTGTTGTTCCTTCGCTTGTTCTGTATTGCCAAGGTTAAATGCATCCTCTATCAGGGCATCTAAATACGCGTCATTTGATAAATCGGATTGTTCTCTATCTGGCGTGTGCGTTTTAATAAAGTCTTCGCGCTTGGCTTCTCTGGTAGACATCATTTGCTCACGGCTGATCCATTTCTTTTCATGGGCCAACATAATGATTTTTTCGGAAAGTTGACTCAAAGAGGCATACTCATTGGTGATCATGGTCATCTCCAAGGAGTTGTTATCTATCATGTACACGGTCGGAGTGGACGATAGATCAAATTTATTGATCAACGCCTTCGGCATTTCACTGACTAAACGGAAATATTCAAACCCACCTGATGGCGGTAATCCATCTAAAGACACAGGCATTACGGACAGTCCTGTATTATCCATCAACTGCTTGATCAATGGGCCAAACTTGACGCAGTATTGACAGCTGGCGGTATAGAAGTAAAACAGACTCGCTTTGTTAGCTAACTCAGCGATCACTTTCTCGGTATTTTCTCGTGCTTCGCGACGCTTGAGCTGTAACGCCGCCGATTGAACCGGCATAAGTTTGTTTTCAGATAAACTAGGATGCTTCATGTAGAGCAGTCGGGTTTGATCGGCGAACTGAGTGGCTTTGTCCAACATAATGCGTTGTGCCACATAGTATCGCAGCATCGCTTTCTCATCCGTTGGATTGTTAATCGCAGCATCTCTCAGCTTAGGCAATACTTTACGCAAGTGCTCTACGGATAGCGCTTTTTCGGGCTCTTTCTCAGGTGACTTTTCCGAAGCTATCGGTTCATTCTTTGGCTCTGGTGGCGTCTCTTCTTCTTCCATCTCATACCAGAAGAATCCACGTTCACGCTCAGAGTAAAAGCCGCGCTCACGCTTCTCTGAGCCTTGCGCGTTAGCCAGTCCAAGTACAGAAAAAACAAGGCAAAATAGGGAAAAATAATAACGACACATACACACATCTAAGCCAATAGTAGTGTGTATATTTTACGGAGCTTAGAGACTAAAAAATGAAAATAACTGTTCTAATAATGACAGTTAATAAAATGATGTCGCGTAGAGGAGCAAAGCAACGCGACATACTAACTTACGCTTGAGAAGCTAAGGGCACTTCTACTTTGGCATATTTTGCTATCAAGGCACATGTCGGGCACGGGCGATCGAGCAATTCAGACTTAACAAAATATTTCGAATGGCACTTAGTACACGATTCCTTAATCAAGGTGTTATTACGCATAAAACCAAACACTTGATAAATATGATCCGCACGACATTCGGCAGGTAATTCACCAAATTCAAGTACTAAAATACGCATCACCGTTGCCAGTTCTGACAAGGTTAATGGATACTCAAAAGATGCATTTCTTGGGTTGATTTCCTGATAGATAAAAATAGCCTTTGACGCGATGATCTGTAATTCAGGCTTCTTTATCCAGTCAAAACTACGTAGCACCCGGGTATTACGCCCTTGCGCCCTATGGCTCTTTATGATCGCCACGATATCAGAGGGTAAGTTGCCAAAATGACTAAAGTTAGATTTACTTAAACCTCGCTCTAGCAGATAAATAGCGGCATTCCAACTAACTAGTTTCTTTGCTCCATTCATTATTCAATCCTTTATTTTTTACTATTTCTGATGTACCGACATCAAGTTAAAGATATTCGTTAATTCACTTTCATTCATGCCTTCAGACTCAAGTCTATCGGCAGATAATCGTAACATTTTAGAGTTGATCTTTATCAAAGGAGGTAAAAATCGCATTTTTGATACAGATATAGAGTTTAAAAAGTCCAACTCCTGTTCACCCAACATCAGTGTTTTTTTATAGAACTCCAGCAAAGGGTGAGACTCTTCTGATACTTCAAGTGCAGCTATAAACTGCTTCAACGATACCAAATATTCAGCTTGGCAGGCGTTCAGATGCTCCGTTTTTTCAAGTAGTTTATCGTGCTTCATACTATGCCTTTATCTCAGTCTGGGCCGCCATTTTTTGTATCGCCAAAGAATTGATACTCAATATACTGCGTAAACAATGGTAATACTCTGGAGATATTTGAGATAAATATTTCACATCCCTATATTCCAAAATTGTCTGATAAAACTTATCAATAGCCAATCCGTGCTCTTCCTGTTGGAGTTCTTCAAATACTTCACGAACAGCATTTAAGTAAGCTGCTTGAGATTGATATAACTCATTCCTTAAGTTTTCAATATGTTTCTGATTTAACATTTTTTCCTCAACTCACCAGAAAAACCATTTGTTTGCTACCAACTTTGTTACACACTAACAGTGAAGCATCGTCAAGAACTGATACTTTTGCATCTTGTTCAAAGCGTAAAGATTCGTACGAGAGAAAGTATCAAACATTGCAAGATCAAAAACTAAGCTTTCAATCAAACACCTTGCCATCTTAAATTATAGCTTGCAGCGCTTCAACACAAAATTCACAAAAAAGGGACAAATATAACATCCTATCCCTTCAAAAGTTATGAAAAAACAAGCCTGTGCGACATTGTAAAAAATTGCTAACAACTGTTCAAAAAAAATACAAAATAATACATTAGTATTGTGAGTTTCAATCATTGACCCACTAATACAGAAAAATCATACACTATATTTTTTTTGAGTAATTTAATTAACTACAAAAAAAAATCGAGTTATTTTCACCAGAAGCCAAAATCAAATCGTATATAACCCATATAATCTTTATGTCTAAAAAATCACTCAGAAAAAACACAAACAATTAATTCACAAACAAGCACAGAATCAATAACTTAGTTAATCCCAAAAACCAAGTAAAACAACAAAAAATAACATATTATTAACCACTGGTTGTACCACCATATATATGTAAGATAGCCTTTTACCCTACAAGCCCGCGCCATATAAGCATGAATTTCAAGCATCCATAAATGAGTATATCTCCCCCCTACGTCCCTTTATATCAGCCTATTTTATAACCTAGCTGCAAGCACTTTCTATAACACGTGGCATTGCGCAAATTTCGCCCAAAGCTACAGAGCAAAAAGCGAATCATTGCAGTTTTTACCGCTCTATAAAAATTCGAAAAAACAGCACAATAAATTAACTAATGAAATTTCACCCGTTAATTCCCTACTTTTCGCTTTACGTAAAATAAAATATCCCTGATGAAACGGAGTAGGATCTATAAATGTATAACAACACCAAGACTATCAACACAGGCGAACGCCAGCAGCCTGGAATTTCTTGTGCCATTACTTTGTATGCTCCCTCAATGAACGCACTGTTAAAACGCAACCAGAAAAAATCCACACTGGTTTTTGAACAGTATGCCAGTTTATATGCGGACACCTCTCTAGAACCGAAAACAATGATGCGCTTTACTCTATGGCAAGCCGAGTTCATCAGGAAAATGCATCAGGCGCAGACACGACTGGAACTGAGTTATGCAAATTTAAACCTGACACCTATTGATATGAGTAGCTTTAACAACTGTGGATATGCTCATCAAATCAAGGTAACTCATCCAATCGTACACACTTACCTTACTACCCTACAACGAATAGATAACGTTCTGTTTAGAAATCATATTCATTGGATCAAGGGAGATATTACACAGTGCGTCGCTGAGAACATTAATAATCAAGGGTGTAACATTATTAAACGCGCTCTCAACCGCTTAACCCACCTTGTCAATCAATCACAACTCACAAACCGAGGAGTATATTCAGACATTGCATTAGCCAACCTGTTAGGTAAAACTCCGCAAGAAATAGCTGGCAGCATGAAGCAAGCAAAATAAGTATTTACGTGCGTACAAAATCAATGGGATATTTTTAATCATGGCTGCGTTTAATCAATTACCTATGTTTTTTCAATGGTGTAAAACTCAGTTAGGCGAAAGAAGAGAGCCCTCTTTGGCCTCTCTATTACTACATTATCCGCCCGTAAGTTACGGTACGCCTATCAGTTCAAGAGCTGCTATCGTTAAACACTTCGATCGACAATTTAATGTTTTACTACCAGCAGCGGGGCTAAGAATGCATGCTAAGCAAGGGGTGCCTAGCTTCACTGCTTTATACCAAGAAACATTGCTTAACTTCACCAGCTACGCGCACTTATTACCCAGTCACCGCTTTGCTCTCAATGATGTGGGGGACCTACTCATGCATTCGTTGACAACCAGCCATAGCTGCCTTGAGTTAGCAAGAGCGCAAGAAGAGAACATCCCTAGAAGCCGCCAGGAAATGAACATTGATATTCAAAAAAAGCTCAAACCACGTTGGATATATGGCACTTGGATAGCCGCTTTATTACATGACTTAGCTACCACTTTGAGTCGCGTATCTGTTAACTCAAAAACTCAAAACTGCCCTGCCTGGGATCCCCTACATGAAAACTTATTCAGTTGGGCCAAGCGATATCAGGTCAAACACTATCAGGTTCACTGGCAAAATAATGTACGTGATGGTTCGGAAAAACTTGCTCATATGCTATATACAAACATCGTCAGTGACGCTGGCAAGCAATACCTAGCAGACGCAGGTGATACTCTAAAAGTACAATTAGAACGTTTTTTAAATGGTCATCAAGACCATTCCTTTATGGATCGCATTATCCTTGATACAAGCAATGTGCTGGCACGCAGCTATAAAGGAGCATCCCTAAAATCAATCGACTCAATATCTAATACTTTAACTCCAGATCCGGAACAGATTAACAACCCACACGTCCAGACTCGCACCACACGAAAACGACAGCGTGGGCGCAGTAAACTTCGATCGCCAATTGTCGCGATATTAACGGACGCCATTGCGGAACAATTTGATCTCTTGTTCGCCCATCAAGAGATATTACTGCTGGACTCACAAATATTATTGGACATAGAGTCTATCTCACGTCTGACTAAACAGGATACGCTCAGCGTCATTGATGCATGTAAGAAACAGGCCCTCACATCGGAGCCCGTCATAAAGCAAATTATCTTCAACGAGAAAAACAAACACTATTTAGTGCTATCCGATACACTGAGTGACATTATTTTTCAATCTTACCCAAAAGCACATTGTGATAATGTGATAGTTCGTCACCTCAATGAAACCAGCCACTGCGAGTCACAACACACACTGAGTATCATTCGTTTCAATGGTGCCCTGTATGCAGAGCAAGGCGTTGATTTACAAGCACATGAAATTACTAACAATCGTGCACAGCCTCCGGTCGTATACATAGAAGGCACTGCTCACCATAGGCTCGCATTCGATACAAAGGAAACAAGCCATGGATAGAAGCCACCCTTTATTTAGCGAAAATCTCTTCAGACCAACCTTTGAGGTCAGTGCTGGACATTGGCTAGCAAGCTTATCTATTGCCAACTTAGTGTTTAACTCTTTTAGCAGCGAGCCAACACAAATTGCGCAAGCCGTTTCTGTTGTATTGGCGGGTATGAGTTTCAATATGTACAACCAAAGTAAGCATCGAGTGAAGTTGTATGAAAAAATAAGGTATAACGATTATATGTTTGCCCAGTTGGATAAGCTTATTTTGGGGCAAGAAAAGGATTTGCAGCATGTTTACATCGGCAAAGGCTTTCATTGGGGACCGGAACACACTGCAAGAGTAAGAGAGTTGATGCGTCTTTCCTCAGATCTGCAGGAAATTAAACTTCCCTTTCTCTGGCAGCTATGTACCAAAAACAAAAAAGACACAACCAAAAAGCTGGGAGGTCACCCTTATATTCATGCTGTAGGACTAGATAAGGCCGAACAGTCTATGCGTCTAGAGACAGAGAATTTCAAAGGCCATACCCTAATTTACGGTCAAGTCGGTACGGGCAAAACGAGTATGTTGCAATTGCTCTCTAGTTTATCGCTGGTGCGTGATAACACGGTGATCGTGATTGACCCAAAAAATGATTTAAATTGGCTAAAAACCCTCAAGTACACCGCCAAGATGAAAAATCGCCCTTTTTATTATTTTCATCCCAGTCAGCCCAGCTCTAATATCGTCAAGATTGACGCCATAGGAACCTATACAAAAGCGTCGGAGATAGCCTCTAGATTGCAATCTATACTCCCATCCGGTGGTGACTCTGAGTCGTTTTCTAACTATGCCTGGTCACAGTTCAATGCTGTTGCTGAGGGTTTACTCTTTATTGGTAAAAAGCCCAATCTAATTACAATACACAAATACCTGTTTATTGAACGTGAGGAGTTAGTTGAGTTAGTCCTAGACAAGTACTTAGACACTCACATGCAACACCTGAGCACAGAGCCAGACAAACACCCAAAAATAGACTCGCTCGAAAAAAAGATAACTTACTATAAGAAAAAGATAAAACCGACTGCTGCAAAGGATGACTTAGATACGCGCCATCGGCGCACAGTGATGACAATGATAAACTACATCACCTTAGAAGATCCTGCGCGATATGCAGTGATGATGTCAACCACCAAGCCACTTATTGAGCAACTGGTTGCCACACCTCTGGATGAATTGCTATCGCCGGTCTTTGTACCAGGCGCAGAAGATCACCGCCCTATCATCACCACTAAGGGGGTTATGGAAACCGGTGGCGTATTATATATAGCCCTCGACTCCATGTCGGATCCGACGATTTCGTCTGTTATAGCGAAAATGTTACTTGCGGATGTATGTGCCAATGCTGCTGAGCGATATAATTCAAATACAGAAACCCCTCCGCGTTTAAGCCTGTTTGTCGATGAAGCACACAGCGCACTTAACGATCCTTTGTTAGATTTAATGGCGATGGGCCGAGCGGCGGAAATCGAGGTCTATTTAAGTTCACAGACACAACCAGATTATGAGCATAAAGCGGGCAAAGAAATCGCCAAAAGACTGACAGGCCTGTGTGGTAATGTCATCAGCATGCGTGTGTCCGATGCAGACACGCAAGAGTTTGTAACCTCTCGCCTTGGTGAAACCCGAGTGACCGAAATTCAACGCAGTCGAACTGCACAATCAAATACTCAATCACATTTTAGAGATTATATGAGCACATACATAGAGGGATTTAAACATGTGGACTCAGAAGTATTCCCTATCACCCTATTATCCGACTTGCCCAAACTACAATATGTCGGGCACTTTTCAGATGGCTCAAAACGAAAGGGCGTGATCCCCATCATTAAATTCAATGCCAAAACTTCAAAAGAGTTTGCTAAGCGTACGTATTAAAGAAGATCAGATTATGATAAAAAACCCAAGGTCAACAAAAAGCCAGATGAATTTACTGTTGCCGCGAAAAATCAGCAAGGTACTATCTAAAATATATTGGAACTGGCCATCGTTAGAAAAAATGCATATTGCCTTCTTTAAACAGGTTGGTGATAAGGTGCGCATTCATAACTCGCAAGAGTTGTTATTTTTACACGCCACAAGAAGAGCGGTCACGGTATTTACGGATCTTGAAGAAGTTTCGATGAGAAATGCATTTAGAGCATTTGTTACTGAGCTGGTTGACGCACTCGAATATTCCCTGCAATTTTGTATATATAAAAAGAATACCAGCCATGTCATTGCCTTTGACCCTTTCACCGAGAGTTTTCACAATTGGTTAGGCGATGTGAGCGAAGAAGAAATCGACATAAAATATGTTGGTAAGCCACCACAATATGATAAGTTCGAAAATAACTGCCGACTCATTCTAACCGCCAAAATAGCATCAAGAATTGATCTAATAAACCTAGGGATAATACCTGATATGGCACAGACGAATACAGCGACCCGCGACCCAATTTTAGTGTCAGATGAATTAGACATTTTTTAGGCTAATTAAGTGAATAAAAATACCAATCAACGCTCGCCGTTCATTATTTTTATCATTGGCACTTTGTTTTTCACCATCGTGTTTAACATTATTTTTATCACGCCAGAAGAAAATGAGCAGCGAGTGCGCCTAGAAGCGGTGAGTATCTTCAACGTGGCAGGGCAACAGGTCATCGACAATATAGTCCGTAAAGCTCACTATATATATCAACACACGATGATTAACAGCGGCATTGAGTATCTTATTGACAACCTCTTTGCCGTTAAGAATAGTTATCAAGGGCAAAATGCCATCATGCAAGTAGAGCAACTAACCGATAACTTTGGACAAAATTTAAAATTGGTGAGTTATCAGCTGGCTTTTCGGCTATCCGTGCTCAGTGAGTGGCTGATAACTTTAGCCGCGCTATTTGCAGGCTTTATTGTTGATGGCTATTACCGACGTAAGATAAACCAATATGAAAGCTCCAATGCCAGCATCGGTATGACCAAGGTTTGGTGGAGTATCGTGCTCACCTTCAGCTTTACATTAACCTTATATTTGTTTTTGCCTATTTCTTTGGGAGTCATGGCATTTTATTTCCCAGTCACCTATTTTTTACTGTTATCTTTAAGTGTGAGAGGCATATTGATCCGCTACCATCCCAACTTTTAGCACCTCGATATTAAAGCCGAAGCAAGCTGCCTACAACTCAATCCCCCCACAATGCCTTTTCCCGATTAACTACGAAAATTTTCCCTGTTATTTCGCCATCGCTTAGGATCTATTTGAAATAATACTCCTGCATTGACGCCCTCAAGTGGAGGGATTTTAAACTTGGAGATTAAAATGAAATTTAGCATTCTATTTATTGGCTTAGCATCACTATTATTTGCCCTAGATGTATTTGCAGGTACTGGTGGTTCTCAATTTGACACTTATTACTCTGAAATTGTGGGCTGGCTAGATGGCGCCCCAGGTAAAGGTCTCATGGCACTGATGTTTTTGGTTGCTGGTTACTTTGCAGTTATTGAACCTAACTTCATGCGTGCAGGCGCAGCGGCACTGTTCGGTTTAGTATTTGCGAATGCTTCAGCATTTATCACTGGTTTCTTAACAGCGACGATTTAATGTAAGCCATGAAAGAAAAGCGCATTCCAACTCGCCAAAATCAATCTGTAGAGATAGGGATATTCCCCGCAGATGCCCTCGGGCCAGCCCTTGTCATGTTTATTATTTTCACGACGTTGGGAAGCGCTAATATTGGGATCATGGTCAGCGCTATATGTCTTTACTTTTCAAAGGGTTTAAAAGACAAAGGGCGTGGATTTATGAAACATTATTTGTGGTCTAAGGGTTATACGTTAAAGATTGCTAGCAGAGCTATTCCTAACTCTAAAGTGAGGCAATATCATCGATGAGCACTTGCTCTTACCACAGTTCGATACCAGAGGCGATCACAACAGCAACTTCGTTAAAGCAGCTTAAGTTGCTACTCTTAGTGCTGCTTGCTATCACCTCTTTGTATCTTACATTTAGAACAGAAATCATCACCGTCAAGAACAACTTGTCCCCAGATATTTTGTTGTTATCTGGAAACAGCCTAAGCGAAAGCGAAATGACATCCATGGGACTCTATTACTCCGTTAGATACGGTAATATTTCTTCTAATTCGATGAAAAGCATAGAAAAAATATTACCAAAAATGCTGCCCTTTTCCAGTAGAGAGGACACCAAGGAGTATATAGAAGAGCTGAAAACAGTATACGAAGACACCGAAGTTACGGAGCGTTTTGTACCAACGAGAGTCTCTGTGCATAAACAAATGAGCAAGGTTTGGGTAACGGGCACTCGATATATTTACGTCCAACAAAACAAACCGAAAATCGCGCAAGTAACGAAGGTATACGAATTCAAGATCAAAAGAGGCTTCGCATACCCTGCACATTCAGAAATTCAAATCGGTGCGGGTAATGCACAAAGAGAAATATCAGCCTATTTAGAGCAAGAAAATTGAGGATAAAAAGGTGTTAAAGAGCCCAGCTATCAGAACCTACAGTGAATCAATTAAGTATATAAAAGATAATAAAATTTCTAATATTTTATTATCTTTTACGCTATTGGTTCTGGCGTATGGATTTGTGACCAATAAAACGACTGTCATCGTTAAACCTCCGATGATGAATCAAACTATCGAATATACCGCTGGGCAAGCTAATGCGGCACTGAAAATAGCTTGGGGAGATTGGGTAGCCAGCCTCACAGGCAATATCAACCCAAACTCAGAACCGTTCATTAAATCTGAACTCAAAAAAATCATGGAGCCGCAAATAGAAGCAGAATTCTTTAGCGGTCTCAATGCCCATGTTGAAACATTAAAGCTTAAAGAGTCAGAGCAAATCTTTAGCGTTCTAGAAGCTGATTACATACCTAAGGCTGACATTGTCTGGGTGTACGGTGAAAAAGAAGAAATAAGTAAGCGAAAAGGTCGAGGAAAACCTGTGCCTTGGACATATGAAATCAAAGTGAGAATTGTTGATGGCTCTCCTTTGGTTTATGGCTTTGCCCAATATCAAGGGGAACCTGATATCCAAGGCATGATCACCAACTTTAACCACACTCAACAAAAACAATCAGACCAGCTCGATCAGCAAGTAAATAAGGACAATGTTGAATGAAAACCAAGATAGCCGCATTCGCCCTAGCAGTACTCACACATTCAGTATTAGCTGAACAGAGCAGTTCACCGCAATATCAAATGTCTCTTCCTGTATCGGGCGCTTCAAATCCTGTTGTAAAAGATGAAGAAGTTGAAAAAAGGCAAATGATAGCCGCAGAGCTATTTAAGCAACAGAATCATGATTTGAAAATAGATCCCTCTTTATATGGGATTGTTCAAGATGGTTCAGCGATGACCACTGAACAAAAAGTGCTTGCTAAATATAGACCAAGACTCAGTGTAAAAACGGAAATTGGCGGCAATGAAATGCTACCTATCGCGATTGGTCTACCCAACCGTATAAAAACAAATTTTAAAGATGTTGAAGTGGTCGGTTCGTTCCCTGAAACAGTTTACATTGCCCAAGAAGGCGGATTTGTCACCATCAGCACGAATACAGCTAACCCGATAGGATTGTTTCTTAGAGAATATGGTATGCCAGAAACTGAGGTGGCCGTCACTTTGTTCCCTTTTCAGGTTGGGCAAGCGATGATCAACTTGGATATTAAAATCCCACAGGCACTACAAACAGAGATTGATCGCAACCATAAGCGTCGTGTTGAAGAAGAGAAGCTTGCTGAAGCAATGCTGATGCTAGATGCGGAAAATCGTAAGGCTAAACCACATATCAAGAAATATTCAGCGATATTAGAGCATATTGCCAAGGGTGTTGATCCTAACGGTTTCATATTACAAGAGATCACACCAAGAATGCCCTGCCCGCTGCTGGC
Source organism: Pseudoalteromonas sp. T1lg23B (assembly GCF_002964665.1). Lineage (GTDB taxonomy): Bacteria > Pseudomonadota > Gammaproteobacteria > Enterobacterales > Alteromonadaceae > Pseudoalteromonas. Next base: position 19,973 of record NZ_PQBZ01000039.1, read on the forward strand.
ATCTAAAGGTATCAACCATGTTCAATATCAGCAATATAACAATGCAAGACAACTCGTTGATATTCTAGTTATTGAGAATACGTCGAGCTATCCGGTGGATTTCGACGAAAGCTATTGCATGTATGAGCTTGATAACTATGGTCAAGCAGTCAAGAAAAAAGATGTCATTGTAGTCGGTTCATACCCTAGATCAACGCTGTTTCCAGGCGAGAAAGCGGAAGTATATATTCTTCGCAATAAAGAGCTCCCCATCGCTCAAAAATCCAGCCGTCAACGTTTGATAGAGCTTAACTAAGAGAGACACACCTCATGGATAAACTAAGAGAGTTTTTAGAAACTATTAAAGATAAGTTAGTGGATGATACGAAGTTTCGACTGAAAGTCATTTCTCTTGTCGCCCTATCTGTGGTCTGCTTTATCTTATTTGGCGGCTCCGATGAAGGCTATGAGTTTAACTTCAAACAATCCAAACCTAAACCTATGTTTGTGTCATCCGATGCTGCGAATGAAATTGATAGGGACAATATTGACTCAGCCTATAAGGCACTGCAAAAGCAATCAAAAGAGATGGAAACACAGACCATCAAAATGCAGCAAGTATGGGAAGGAAAACGCCAAGACCTGGAAACTCAGTTAGATAAGCAAAGACAGGAAATGCAAGAACTCAAACGACAATTAGAAGTGATAAGCTCGAACCGTAATAATGTTGCCAACTCCTCTTTGAATGCTCAGCAGTCAACTCAACAGTCTGTAACATCTGCGCAATCAAACGAGGTGCAACCTGCATTTTCTCAATCTATGCAACCAACTCATTCGACGGTTAAGCAAAGTCGGACCAATATCATCACAGCGGCTCCCATTACCGGAGAAGGAATACGTTTTATCTCGCAACGCAAAGAAATCACGTACAAATCATCTGGTGAGATAGAAACGCAATTAAGAGGCAAGGCGTTAGAATCACAAAAGGCTTTAGAGCAAAGTAAAAATAATACTACCGTAGATGAGGAAGACGATGGTTTTTGGTTACCATCTGGAAGCATGATCACTACGACGCTTATCACCGGTGTTAACGCCCCTACACACCCAAGTGCGCAATCTGAACCTGAGCCAGTAACAGCACTGATCACCGAGAATGTAATTTTACCAGGCGGTTATACAGTTGACTTGAGAGGATGCCATATCATCGGCTCTGCGATTGGTGCACTAAAAGATGATAGAGCTAAAATCCGCTCCGAACTAATTTCTTGTGTTAGAGAAGATGGTAAAGCTATAGAGGTCAACCTAGCAGCATATGCTGCAGGTTCTGATGGCTTACAAGGTGTTAAAGGCAAACGGGTATCTTTAGCCACTCCTGTGCTAACGACATCTATTGCAGCGGGTCTGGCCGGAGGTTTTGCTGGAGCGATGCAACCCCAGCGGATCCCTTCACTACAAACATCGAACAATCAAGAGGCGCTATTTCAAAGACCCGACGTGGGAGAAATCACGGGCATAGCAGCACTGGAAGGAACCTCACGTTCATTCAGTCGTGCGGAAGAGTATTTTATGGACCTGGCTGATCAAATGCACCCTTACATTGAAGTGAATGCAGGTAGGACTGTAGAGTTTATGACGACTCGTGGCACCAAACTTAAGATCAACCAAAAGGGTTAATCATGACTGTTATTGACAAAGATAAATCGCCAAAAAATAGTAAAAACTCTGCTTTTCAGTACTCTGAGGTTGCTGTCAATGTAATTCTACTGGCCACGATTGTGGCTATAACTCTGTACGCATTAATGGCCCTACATTATGAACCAAAGTTCGAAAAGTTGATGGCACAATCTCATGGTACAAAAATAGCTATCTTAAACTATCCAGAAATTTCCCTAAGCACAAATATCACAGATCCAAAAGAAGTTGCGATACGCACAAAAACGGTCGTTGACAGGCTGACTAACGAAGGGTACGTCGTTTTAGATGTGAGTGCAGTTCATAGTGTTAACTTAGACTTGGAAATAACCAAAGAAATGATTGAAAGTGTCGTATTGGAATAATATTAATTTGTATTATTCAATGAACTTGATCTCCCTATCCTTTATCTAACAGTATGTTGCTGTAACCGAGCAGAATTGTTTTTCATGTCGGTTGCAGTATCACTGTTAGATCTCATACCATCTCTCCTAAAATCTGCAATGTTACTGTATCTCTGTATCCGATACTCTTAACATTTTCAATTTATTGGTTTATTAACCCGATCATGACCACTTATCACATCACCCTTCACTCGCATCTGAAATGCAAATGACAGTTAAAAAGCAGCGATCCATGCATTGATACTATGATCGTCACGATCTCTTTGCATAGGCCTTCTGAGAGCGCCTCAGGATAAGACAGCATACATAATAGTGATGAAATGCATGTTCTTATTATTAAAAGATAAATTGTACGTTCATGTGGGTATGTGGGAAACGAAGTTATCCACATATCCACATGACTATAAAGATCTATAAAGATCTATAGATCTAATATAAATATATATAAGATCTATAGATGCATTTAAGTTTTTGATAAATAATATCTTTTTAGGCTTATTCCTAACATAAAACTACACCTAATGAGACGTTTACCACCTTGTTACATATCGTTTTTCATGCCAAATAGATCATATGCCTTTCGCTAAGCTAACATTTACCTTCTTTTTATGTGACAAATTACTTGCCTTTTAGGTGTTACAAAGGGGGAAAATGTCACTTATATCTATAGGTTACAAATAACTCCGCATAAAAGTGAGGGGGATCGGAATGTGGTTGCTTTGAGTATATGTGACAAAAAACTCCGCAAAAAAACACATTTATACCCATAGGTAACAAAAAACTCCTCATATGATGGTTTTTTCTCTTTTACAATACCTTTAACTCGGTAAATATGACCAGTTATTTCTTTTTATTTGCTTTTGCGACTACATACTTGCTTTTATTTTCACTATTAGAAATAAAAAAGAGTCATTTTTTACCAGAAAACGGCTTTTATTAACATTTCAGTTACAATCTGGAAGGTTTTTTTGCTGTTTATTCTTGTATCGTGGGGGTTTAGTGAATGTATGTGGTGTTTTTTGTAATGTATTGAGGTGGATTGTGTATTGTATTGGTCTCTCTGTGGGTTTTGCGCGGTATATTGCTTGTTTTGAGGAGGATTGTGTTATTTACAGCTGGGGGATTATGTAATATATTCAATGTTGAGTGTAATCATACACTGTGCTACGCATCTAGGGCTGAAAATAATAATTATGCATACAGACGAACATTACGAGCCAGATCACTTTCCTGACAAAGTCATTACTAAAACAGGGTTACCAGATCAAATTAAAAAAGGTCATGAGCTGGTCTTTTCTTATCAAGACTTATCCAAAAGGCAGGCGGATGTGTTTGCTTTGATGATGGCGAGTATGCATGAAGATGATTGGTCTAAAGGTTCGCCTGTATATGAGTTTACCACCACGCAGATCTCTGACTTTTTGGATATTGATAAGCGTTCTGTCAGATCTATCATAAAACCTGTGTGTAATGAGCTAACCAAGAAAAACATTGGTCTTGAGAATGGCTCTAACTTTGAATTCTACCCCATCTTTTCTCGGATCCGATATGAAGGTGGGGTGTTAAAGATGAAACCTAATCCTGAACTCAGAGCCGCTTATATTGATTATAAGAAGGGTTATGCACTGATCAATACGAAAAACTACTTTGGATTAGATAAGGAGTATACAAAACGACTCTACGAAATGCTTTCTCGCTTCAAGAACCATGGAACGATTCACCCTATTGCAATTAACGCGTTAAAAGGCATGTTTGGTATTTTGGACGAAAAGGGGGAATACAAGTCAGATAAGCGCTCTTATAAAGCAACGGCTGTTTTTATTAACCGTTGCATAAAACAGCCCATGGAAGAAATGAGAAATAATCTGGTTGTTTCCAAAGAAATGGTATTTCCTGACTCAGCAACTAAAAAAGGTGCCTATGGTTTTGAATTAATTAAACGCGGCAAAACCATTACCCATATTAAATTCACAGTGAAGTGGGTTTCCAAGAGTAGTGAAACAAGCATTGAGTTAAACCAAAAAGATGCGCTGGAAAGAATAAAAGAAATAGAAGGACGACGTTTTACGCTTAAACTTCGTGATGAAAAGCTTTCTATTAAAGAGCTGGAGATGCTTAAGTATTGTTATGAGACAGTCGGAGCGATTGACAAGGCCTCTTTAATTTCTATAGCCATTGAAAAGCGCAACGAAGAACTTAATGAAGAAGAGAACTTTGAAGATCTTGTTACGGAAGAATTAGCCAAGCTACAAGGCATGGCTGAACAATTGGGCGTGGACAGCGGAGATTATTAACCGCGAGTTAGTCTTTTTGTCAGTATTATTTGCTTTTATTCAAGTTGAATTCGCCAATATTCAACTTTTGTAACGCGCAGTAAATATTAAAAAGTTATCCTGAACTTATCATTATTCTAGCGTTTGTGTTGTCGACAAAATCATGTATTTGGCGCTGCTCCAGTAAAGTGTAGCTATTTGCCTAATTTGCCTGTTATAGCACTGACTGCGACTGTTAACGAGGGTCGCTTTAAACTGATCTTAAGCTTCAGTTCATCATGAAAACGGTATTAAAGATGTAATTTTGCCAAGTTAGTTCGTTTTTCGTATGGGATTTTAGGGTAACCTACTAAAAACGAATTAGATTTTAATATGCATTGATATGAGAACACCTATCCCATCTCAAAAAAATTATATTGTTCTTATTTTGTGTCCATAATGAGAACATAATTCGGGGGTAAATTTAATGCCATCATATGTGACATGAGTGATATATCAATGATATCGCTCTTTCCATTCATCATGTGGCTGTCTTTGTTTACAGACGGTACTTTTTTTAATGGTAAAATATTGAAGCGTTGCTAATTGCTAAAGGAACAGAAAGTTTGGGTGTTATGATGAGTATTCAATTGGAAAAAATCCGAGGATTATTAGCTAATAAGCAAGTGTTAATGTTGCCTCGTTTTAGAAGCTCAGCCATACCCTCCCATGAGGGGATGGTTTTTAAATGTGACGAACAGATAGCCATTATTTTATCAATACAACACTCATCTATATTTCCTCATGCTTTAGAAGTGCGTACCAATATACGGCCGTATCATATTATTTTTGGCGATGACTTTGAAAAAGCCAAAAATGACGTGAAAGATTTGGCCAAGGAGCATCAAGTCTCTATATTCTGGATTGATTCAGACACACTTGCCCCCTTGCCTGGTGACACGATTAATAACTTTTCACCCGAAGAAGTGATTGCAATATCTGGATTCAGAAAGTGGATTTACTGCCCTATTATTGAATCAAAGTTTAAGGCATATGTAGAAAACCTATCTTTAGAATACCAGGATGATGGATCGGAGTATGAGTTGGAACACTTTATTGACCCAGAACAAGTTGAGTTCCGGTTGGACAAGCAGTTGTCTACTGCAGAACATCTTTATCGTTACTATGGCTGTAGTGTGGAGCACCTATACCCTTGCCGACCTGAGTTAAAAGATGATTTCTTTACCGATAGAGAGTTGATCTCAGCTCTGTTTATCAACCTGCTTGAGTCTAAAGAAGGAACAATCCAGCTAAATGCGTTAGTGGAGCGCATTTTTAAAATGGTTGTTAAGAGTGAAAGATTGGCTGTGTTTATGATTTACCATGCGAATTGTTTCAACTGGGAGCTACAACAGTTTAAAAGAGAAAGTACAACAGTAAGCGTTTATCAGGTGCTTGGCCTGTCGGACTTTTTGGAGCGACATATGCGTCAGCTGCCCATGAAACTGATAGCGTTAATGGAACGCAAACTCAAATTACCGTTTATCATATTACAATCGGCATTTTCTGCTGAATTGTTTATTACCTTAAGAGGTGATGACGTATTGTTTAATCGCAAAGCATTTATAGCGCGATTTTGTGATGAAGAGGCGGTACGACACAGCGAAGTAAATAATACGCGATTCGTAAACAAAGTGATCAGCGACGATTTGCCAAGCTTCAATGACCTAGAAAGTACGATTAAGGGGCTGACAGAAAGAAATAGACAAGCACTGTCTAACCAGCCTAAATTTGTCAAACTATGTCAAAGCTGTCGAGCTATTTTAGCCAATGACAGCAGCATGTGCTGGAACTGTAATAACACGACACTGCTCTCTATGTTGCCTAACTCAGTAGAGCAGTTTGTTCCTTCCTTGATGGATGTCGTGAATGTATTGAAAACGAAGTCTTTGTCAGTGGACTTAGAAGTTAATTGATAAGCGTAGGTGGTAACATCGTTTATGATTATTCTAGCTTAACCTGTTGTTTTTTATATGTCTTATACTTTTTTTTGGCGATTATTCAAGGTGAATTCGCCAAATAACCTAGGCTCCTTTCCTAATATTCAGCATCGTTGCTATCTCCCCTACTCCTTGTAGATTGTCATTAAGTATCAAATATCGTTGATTTATTTCCGCAAAGTCAGGCCCACAAAAGATATCATCAAGACATGATACTTATGGTATAGAAAAATGAATAATCAACTCCTCAGTGTGATTACATTAACGGGAATGCTTGGTGTTAATATAACGACGCATGCAGCACCGTGTAGTGATTCAGCATTACAGGCGCTTATGCAGCGCCCTCCCCTAGACGAAGCGTTTACACAATACAAAACCATTGTACAAAGTCAGTATGTTGTTTGGACTGCTCAAGTGGAAGATTTGAGTATGGGTATGGGAGGAAGCAGTGCTTCTGATCTTGTCATGCAAGGTAACGTGTACGAAAAAGAAATAGTCGAGAGTCTAAAGCGTTTAGGTCGCCTCGTGACGCAAAATGAGCACCTCGTATGTCAAGCTGAGTTACAGGACTATATTATGTCTGGCATTAAAGATTTTCAAAGTTGGCATCAGCAATTCAAAAAAGAACACCTAGATAATTAATCATTCAAAATAGCTTAGTTAATTGCTTATCGATGAGTTTTATCCCATTAGACTAGAGATACTTCAGTTCTAATTGGAAACCTAACATGCAAATGAAAATGCTGGCCAGCTCACTGTTGGCGTTGAGTGTGACATTATCATTTCCTAGCTCTTCACAAGAGACTCCCGGACAAAAAACCGTTAATGAGAAAATCGCCGAACTAGAGCGTTCAGTTGCACGCCTACCAATAAAAAATGTGTACTTTGGCCTAAATGATAAAGGTAGCTTTCTGTTTAGCGAGGGGGGACGTTTTGTTTTTGAAGGTAAGGTATATGATGGTTGGCAGAAAAAATACATCACTAACTTAGAAGAAGCAAAGGCATCTTATGTGGTCCCTCTGGAGCGCATTGGTATCAACCCTGCAACTTTAGGTGCGCTGCACAGTAAAGAAGAAGGTGAAATTGACCTTGTGGTTTTTACCGATCCAAATTGTACTGCATGTGATGGGCTTTATGAAAAATTACAGCCCTTTAGTCAAGACTATAAAATAGCTTATGTGTTGACTAACTTGATCGGTGGTGATGAGTCTACACCATTAATAAAGCGTCTTTACTGTGAGCAAGATAAGCAAAAAGCACTAAAGAGTTTAGTTAACAGTGAAGAATTAGACCTTCCTGATATGAAAGTAGATCAGTGTGACTATTCTCGCTTATTTAACAACTTGGCAGCGACGCAAGTCTTAGGTATTTCTCAGCTTCCTACATTGGTTAATCGCCGAGGTCGCATCATCCAGGGTGTGCCTAAAGCATTAACACAATTTTTAAAAGAGGGTGATGAGTAATGTTTAGAAAGATTGTTACTGTTGTTTTCTCGATGCAATTAGCTGGATGTGCAGTGTTTGCCGTTGGGGAAGACCCCTCATGTGATGAGCAGGCCGATGGCTTAGTGTGTCACTCCGCGAAGGAGGTCTTGCTGATGTCGAGCTATAAAACTGACCTTGAGAATTTATCGCCAGAAGAGTTATCCGCCCTACAGCAAAAAGCGCTGGGATATACTAAAAATATGAAAACAGAAGAAGAAGGCATGAGTCGTTTCTTTGCAAGAGATGATGTACATGAAAGTGTTTCTTCGAACCAAAACACTGGACCAGCAAAGGCTGTCGTGACGGAACCGCCTGTAGACACCGCATTGAACGTTGATTCATTTAAACAAATGGAAGTATTGAAGCAAGCCGAAATGTTACGTGATGAGCAATCGATTATGCGTACGCCGGCCAAAGTGCTCAGAATGCAATTTGCGACATGGGAAGACGATGAGGGTCGGTTACATGACCCAGGTAAAATCTACGTCGAAGTGGAATCTCGCAAGTGGGCCATTGGCAAAGAGAAGCGTACAGAAATGCCGGTTATCACCCCGTTGCAAATTCGAAAATTATCGTTAGAAGAAATTAGACTTCGCAATGAAGGAAAGTAGGTCCTGATATGTCTTTGTTCTCTAGCTCTGCAAAGCTTGCAAAAAAACTGCTGAAACGTCACTCACCAGGCGAATTATTCCCATACGTCGACTATTTGGAGAAAGATCAAGCCTTCATTACAGACGATGGGCATTTGGGAGCGATTTGGATTTGTTCCCCTATCAATGGTACCGCCAAGGAAGTTGAAAGTGTATTAAATAATTTATTGTCACGAAAGTTTCCAGACGACTGTTGGTTGCAGTGTATGCTATTTGCTGTGCCCGATGTTACCGCCTACTTAAGGGGTTATGCTGCCATGCGCGGTGGCCGAGTGGCCGATCCTGAAAGAAATAGAGACTATTCTGTCGGCTCTCGTGTTATCCGTGATTTCTGGGAAGAGGCGACGAGAAGCCCTATCATCAGCAACGGAACCAAGGCGCGTAACTTCCGCCTGTATTTCAGCTTTAAAATGCCAGTAAAGGGGAATCGTAACGGTAAATTTGCAACAGCGAAGGAAATGGCGGAGTTTAGGCGTTATACCCAAGTCGTTGAGGGGGCATTAAAAAGCATGCATTTGGCGCCTTTTCGTATGGACCAAGAAGAGCTGTTATATCAAATGCAGGTGATGTTCAACTGGAACAAAAATGCTGGATGGCGAAAAGGGCGTCCTAATGTTGACTCCTCTATGATGCTTAAGGATCAGATTTTTGATATTGGCGGAGGATTCAGTGTTAGTGATGATAATCGCCATGTATTGCTCAAAGACAAGGTGATCACCGCTTATTCGGTGAACACGCCTCCCGCGATGATGATGATGGGCAGAATGTTGAACCTCACTGGTGACTGGCAACGAGGTATTGATGGGATTTTTGATAACTATGCTATTTGCGTCAATGTCTTTATTCCTAATCAAAAGAAAGCGTTGAATGATTTCAGTCGTTCCAGAACGGCCCTGAAACATCAATCTAAAGTCGGTTTTGCGGCTATTAATGAACGTATCCAGTTTCAAAAAGAAGACTATGACCTCATGTACGAAAGGATAGAAAAAGGCAAACAATCTATTCTTGAGTGGTCTATGCATATTCTGCACTTTACCGATACCGTGGGTGAGGCGAAGGAAAAGCAAAATGATTTGGAAGGGTATTTCAATAAGAAAGATTTTGGCATAGTCCCTGATGAAGCCATTATGTTGCCGCTAGTGATGAGTTGTATGCCGCTCTCTCCTAATAAAGAAACCAAGAACTTTTTGGAGCGAACATCCAAAGATACTTCTGAAGTGGTTGCGCTCTTCATGCCTATCTATGCATCTTGGCAGGGCAACTGCTATAGAGATGGCCGGATCAGCCCGTTGATGACTTTCGTCACGCGAACGGGGGCGTTGTTTGGTTTTAATCCGTTTGAAACAGACTCGAACATGAACATGTTGGTGTGTGCGACCAGTGGTGCGGGTAAAAGCTTCTTTACCAATGGATTTGTGAGTAACTTACTCACGTCAGGCAGCGAATATCGTTTAGGTCTACTTGAAGATAAAGGTATAGAAGATACCGCCAGCCATCCTTTGGATGGGGGGCAGGTATTTATCATCGACGTAGGTTATAGCTACGTTAAGTTGTGTGAAATTTACGATGGCCAATATCTAGAGTTTAACGAGCACTTTAAATACAGTCTGCAACCTTTTAAAACCGTTGATGAATGGGAAGGTGAAAAAGGGATGGCGGACATGGTATTCCAACTTATTTCTCTGATGGCTTTCCCTAAGACCGCACCGGATGATTTCCAAGAATCGAGAATGCGTACACTGCTCAACGAAGTATGGTGGGAGCATGGAAACAATTCTACCATTGATGATTTTCAAGCAAAGTGTTTAGCTGATCAGGACCGTCGTATCAACGACGTTGGATATCAGTTAGCCGGATTCTGTAAGGGTGGAATGTACTACCGCTACTTTGATCCCAGCAAAAAACCTGTTGAATTTAATGGTCAGCTTATTGTTGTAGAGCTAGAGCAACTTAAATCTCAGGAACATTTGCAGAAAGTAGTGCTGTTACAGATGTTCTCTAACATCCAATTTGCCATGTATTTGGGGGATAGAAATATTCGAAAGGCCCTGATCATCGATGAGGGTTGGGAGTGGATCAAAAGTGGCAATGAGACGGTTGGTAAGTTTTTGGAAACAGGCTGGCGTCGATTTAGGAAATACAACAGTATGGGATGTCTTATCACACAGTCATATCTGGACACCATGGAGACACCGGTTGGTCGTGCTTTAGCGACGAACTCTCAATTCAAGGCCATCATGATGCAAGGTGATGGTGAGGTAGAAAAACTAAAAAGCGGCAAACATCTGACAATTTCAGATGGAGAGTATGATCTGATGGAAACCGTGCGTACTGAAAAGGGCAAGTTTTCAGAAATTTTCTTACAAGCAGGCCCAGCAAGAGAGGTTGTACGCTTTGTGGTACCAAGGTTTGAGCAGCTTATGTACTCGACAGACCCCAAAGATGTAAACCGCATCAACAAGCTCAAAGAGCAGGGGATGACCACCGATGAAGCCATTACACATATCATTAATAGTGAAGCTTCATAAAATTGGATAATTAAAAAAGGCTACTCATTTAAAGTAGCCTTTTTTATGGGGGGTCGTTTAGCTCTTGATGTCGTGTAATGTTGAACGTTTAACGAGGTAAATGCACTTTTTAACAACCAGCATGACACACAGTAATAATAGCGGAATTGCACTGAGCACCGTGGCCAGCAAGAGCATACGAGCGAAGATAATCGACGCTTTTTGTAGTTCAATTCCCAAGCTGTGCACTCCTGTTGGGACGAAAATAAATAACACAAACACAATGCTGAGCAACAAAAACAACCCCGGCCACATATTCCTTAAATCGGCTCGGCTGGGTGACATATGCAAAGAAATTGCACATGCCGCATATAACCAAATGCCATGTGACCAACTGAAATTAAAATAATGAACAATCGTTGTATAATCCGCAAACCAGAGCACAGCAGTTAAGGCGTGAAGTGCCTCTGCCATGCTTAACGTGGTATTGATGTGAATATTCGCTAGCCAATCGTTGAGCTGTGGGAAAAGAAAGTAATTTAATAAATAAAGCGCCAACGCACCGCCAAACAGTGGCGCAATGGCGACAAAAAAGCAACCAACTTGTTGGTAGGCGGTATTGCTATAGCTATGCTCTACACAGCCTAGTTCACCGGTTTGTCGGTTGGGCTTAAACAAAGAGATGGCTCTAACGTTATGGTTGAATAAGATAGCGGTTGCTGCATGAGATAGTTCGTGAATGGGCACACCAAGGATCCCAGTAAAATATAGACATCTAAAGCCGTTATATCTAATGGCCAAATAGATGGCTACTTTTTGTGAGACCCTTAATAGTAGGGCGACGGATAAAGTCAGTCCGAAGGTGGCGCTTAGAAAAGATCCCAAATTTATAATTTGCTCTGATAGAAAAGTTGTCATACTGGCTGCTCAAGCCAAGAAGGGTTGCTCTTTAAAATCGAGTCAACGCGGGTCCTTATCCTTTCTATCAGATCTGGCTTAATACGGTAATACTGCTCATTATCAATGTACACTCGGTAATCACCGGCACTGTTTTTAGCGAACAAAGAAGAACGTTGCAACATGTTATGACAGCTCAGGGTGAGTTGCTTGACTTTTTCTTCATTAACCAATGACTCATCAATCGCCAACAGGTTTACACAGGCCAAATATGATGATTGGGCTATGATAGGGCCTTGTGCTTTTGGAGTGAAAACCAATCGGCCCATTTGCACGCTTGCTGCTATCAATAATAGCAGTGAGAGTAATGCGATAAGCAGATGCTTTTTGTTGTATTTATTAAGAAGCGTCATTATTTTTTCCTTTACGTGTTAGTTGTTCTTGCATCGCTTCTTCCTCGTCCTTTGGTGGCAAAATATGCTTTTCAAAGTCAATGGATAAACGTACTTGTTTGTCTGATTTGTCATCCTTTGCAAATTGCTCGAAACCATCGACAGACTCAGTGTAATCGGAGTAACCGGTATCTGAGAGATTGTCATCGGGAGAAAGTAAGTCAATTAGCTGTTGTCTCACTGAAGGTGGAAAGTGGTACAAATAATGCCAATTTTTTTCTTTTTCATCGTAGACTTGCAGTTCGTCATAATAGAAGCGCATTTTTGAAAAGTGGGAGAGGTTTATTTGACAGCTGTCTTCCTCATCTTCGTCTTCATCAGGATAAGGAAATTGGTCCTCATCAAATTGGGCGACTAACTCTTCGTCATCCTGTTCTAAAAAACCATCGCCATTTAAATCGTAATCATCAGCCTGATCTTTTTTGAATATTTTACTTATTGCCACAACCACAAGGTAACCCCCCAATAGGCTATCCCGATAGCTAAGATGTTAGGCAGAGAAATTAACATGATTGAAACCACTAAAATTGAGACTTTGCATATTCTAAATTCACAAACTCAGTACTTTTATAATTAACTACACAAAATTATCGAGTTATTGAAAATTAAATAGATAAAAAAAAATACAATTTACAGATAGAGTCAGTAATAGGTCCGTAAATTGTAATGAGCATAAGTAAGGTTATAAAAAGTTACTTGTTTTTTGTCTTTTCATTTTTTAGTAATACCTTACTTGCGTCTCAAGTAATGTTAGATGAGCAAGTAACCTTGGCGGTTGATAGGTTACTGCAACTGCCTAACGGCGCATCGCTAAGTGTGATTTTAACGGAAGAATTAAAAGACAAAGACGGAAATCGATTACGAGGTCCGCATGATGTGCTGTTTACCTTGTCAGAAAACAGCGAGTTTGCGGTTAATATTGAGGGCAGTACCGTTGCCCCTGGACAAACGGTTCGCTTGGTGACTAACTTAAGCTTGAGCTCAAGCCGCTTATATTTGCCTATTTATCCTGCTAATAAAGGCGACTTTGGTCACATTGATTACTCTATTCATTTACCTTCCTTATCTATTACCGACTGTCCCGCACAAACAACACCACTGAAAAATGGTGGATGTGCAGCAACTGAAGTGCAGGCGGGGGTGTATGTATGCCCACAATCTTATGACCTAAATGGCTTAGAATGTCAGCTCGATGAGACAATCACGATTAAATCTGCCTGTCCGGTAGGATTTGCCTATTTAAATGGTCAGTGTATTTCCAGTGATGTGGTCTCAGTGCGTGACGCCTGTGCGGATGGGTATATTCTGACTAGCACAGGTACCGTGTGTGAGCAGACTGTTCAGCACCCGATGGTTCATACTTGCCCGATAAACTTTACCATCCAACCAGACACAACTTGTAAGCAAGTCGAGACCATATTACCTCATGAAACCTGCCCGGATACTTACACCAGAAATAATGAACAATGTGAAAGGACCTTAAAGTTAGCGATAAGTGATTGTGAAAGCGGCTATGTGTTGCTTAATGGACAATGTTACGAGCGCCAAGCCGCGTCTCCCGTATGCCCAACTGGGCAGCAATTGGTGGGGGATAATTGTGAGCGCGTAGAGCGCATCGACTCATCAGTACAATGCGACGATGGCTTTACCATGAATCCAAATGGGCAATGTGTTAAACGCAGTGAACAGCCATTGAACGGCCATGCTTGTCCTGAGGGAACCGTCACAACTGACGGTGGTTGCGCAAGATTAAGTCGCTATATACAGGAAAGTAAATGTCCCAGCGGTATGACGTTTAACGGCGAATTTTGTACCGAAGAAACGGTTCAGGACATTATCGGTTGTGCCGAAGGCTGGTATATGCACGATAATGGCACTTGTCATGAGTTGCATGACTTTGAGTTAATTTGTGAAGATGGTTATAGCATTCATAACAACCGTTGCATCAAAAACGAAACAATCAGTGCCACTTTAGGATGCCCGACGGGTTATAGTTTTGATGCGGATAGCAACTTGTGTTCAAAAACGGTGGTGATTGATGCGGCGAAAAGTTGTGTGGATGACTATGCGTTAGATGGCGGGCAATGCACCAGAGAGATCAGTACACCCGTTGAGAGTTGTCAGTCCGGTTATCTACTAAAAAACGACCGCTGCTATCAGGTAAAAGATATCACCTATGTATGTCCCACAGGCTACAGTGAAAATGCTCAAGGGCGTTGTCAGCAGACCGACAGTGTAGAGAAAACATGGCGCTGCCCTGACACCTATGAATGGACAGGCAGTGTTTGCCAACGCACTTTGGAAGTGGACGCACAACAAAGTTGTGCACTGCCAGGATATAGCATCGTCAATGGCCGCTGTGAAAAAGTCACAACCGCTGACTTTGTGCGTTGTGAAGATGGGTATGATTTAATTGCGGGTGAGTGCTATCAAGTGACCGCAAAAAACACCTACTGTAGCGATGGTTATACCCTGACCGCCGATGGTAGTCAGTGTGAAAAAACCGCCAGCGTTGAATCGACACAAGTATGTCCAGATGAATGGGAAAACATGGGCACCCATTGTGAGTGGCGTGATAGTTATGCCACAGAGCCTGTATGCCCACCCTTTTATGAGCTTAATAATGAGCGATGTGAACGCTTCGTCTCTACCGCGGTGGAGGAATGTCAGCCGGGGCAAATTAAAAACGCAGATGACACCTGTAGTACTTACCATATTATCGAACCACAGTGTCCAGAGAATATGACCTTACGCAATGGCGCTTGCTACCAACAACAGGAAGTATTACCCGAGCGGTGCGAGTCAGGTTATTTGTTTTCGCAAGGAACCTGTCATGAAATCGTATCGGATGAGTTTAGTTGCCCTGATGGGATGTCCTTGACTCAAATCGCAGGAAAGTCGGTTTGTAAACAAGTACAAACCATTCAAAACTGTCCAAGTGGTTATGGACTCAATGAGCAAAATCAATGTGTTAATGGGTTAGGTCAGGTGGCTACGGAACAACATTATTGTCCGCCGGGTACTGTTTGGAACGCACAAGGGGGAGCTTGGGGAAGTTGCCAGGTTTTGGATGGCGAAACGACCTATACCGACACGGTGCTCGCTTGTCCTGATGGGTATCGTGTGGCCAGCGAAGGGGAATGTTTCACAAGCTGTCCTGAGGATGCGCAACGCGATGCCAATGGGCAATGTGTTAAATATGAGTATACCCTTGCCAAGGATAGCGCGGTTTGTTTAACCGGCACCATGCAATATGGTGATTGTTGGGAAACCTATGCACAGCAGATAGGCACTAAAGGGTATCAGTGCGCAGCTGGGTATCGCAATACCGAACATGACAGCACATTGAATGATGATGTTACCACAGGCCATGGCAGAAACTGCGTAAAAGCCATTGCCGTTGAATCTGTCAATTACTGTACTGACGATATAGGCATACAAGGTGGTATTTGCGTAAAAGAAGCATTACTTAGCAACAATCTTGCTAAAAAGTGTCAGCCAGGGGCCGTGATGAATGAGCAAGGAGAGTGTCATTTATTGTCTGAACAGGCGGCCTCATGTAATTCATTACCAGCTCAAGTCGATGGGGCCATCATTCGTAGTCGTCATTATGATGAGCAATTAGGCGCGTGCGTGGTGACCTACGAATATGAGCATCATAGCCGATACCAATGTCCTGCCGGGTTCCAGCCCGTGTATCCATTTACCAGTAGCTATGTGGCCGACTTACCGCAAGCCAACAGTGTATTTGTGGGTGACAATAATGTGCTGTTTGGCGTATCGGGTTTGCAAAGTGATGAACTCATGCTTGGACCGGATGATCAGCGACAAGCGATTGTGGGCTCTGCAAATATCAAACAGTACTTATGTGTTGCTGATACCATCGCTTACAACTACTTGTATTTAGGAGATCATTACGAACAGACGTTTGATAGTGTCACCTCAGGTACCAAAGGTTACTTGGCCGATGAATCGCGTAATATGCTGGATGATATACAAAAACGACTCTCTGGGAATTATGAGATTAATGGCACCTATAACCCTGAGTACCTGCTAAGTAAAAACACCAATCCATCACAAAAGCGTCATCTTAACGTGTTTCCTAGGTCGTTATCGCCCGCTCAACAGGCCGTGAATTCGGTGACCATACCCGGTTGGTCACAATTGCACGAAACGACCAAGGCATGGCCAATTATTGGTAACGAAGACTACTTGATCTACGGTGTTAGGCTGGTTGCTGGCAAGCTACCGGACAGTAGCAATGTGAATCCTGCAAGTTATATTCAGCAATTACCAGAGGGGCAAACCAGCGCTATCACACTGCTTCCAACCTGTAATAGTGCATCGACGCAAGAGTTATTGCAAAACATGCAGATCTATAACCATGCGGCGTATCAGGGTTTTACATCGGATGGTAAGGAAATTCTTAGTTTCAGAGGGTACAGTGACGCACAAAGTGGCGAAGAGAAATGTCTCGTTCAAGTGCGTATTAATGCATCCGCTACGACCCATCAGCTGCGTGGTTACGAAGCGCTGGCAAATGGCTTAAGCCGCTCTATCAAAACCCAGCCACAGGCAGAATTATGTGACACTTTGGCTACGCCCGTATTTACGCGGGGCTGTCCGCTGGGAATGACTTTGTCGGAGGATCAAACCAGCTGCGTTAAGAAGTCGTCGGTTGCGGCACAGGTAGACTGTGGTTCAGGTGTGTATGACCCGCAGCAGGGCATGTGTATTTTAGGTGCGCAATGTCCGGATGGTTATAGCCGAGATGGTGATCAGTGTGTGCAGTTGGTGAGTTGTGAAACACTGACAGGTAGAAGTGGTGCGTTTTATGATGCCAATAAAGATGCATGTGCCGTGTCAGTATACGATGTGGACTCGGGCAATGAAGACATCGCCCATACCCCGATCATTTGTCCCAATGACGCCGATGTATTTGACCCTATGTCGATGACCTGTCAGCACCTATCCTTGGAAGGGCAGAGCTCCGCTGAGCTGTATTGTGATATCGGTACACTCAGTGGTAGCAACTGTTTAATTGAAGAGCACTTTGGCGCTATTGAGGTGATGCAAGCTGGTGTATATACCTATGATCAGGCCCATAACCAGTGCATCGAAACCAAGTTTGTCACGCCGTCGGTAACAGAACATTATTGTGACAGTGGCGAGCCGCCGCATATTGTGAATGGACAATTACGTTGCGCGGTGTCACCGTCTGTTGCACAAACCTTGCCTCCTGCCATTTGCCCGCAAGGCTATCAAGCTGACGACGCTCACTTAGGGCGTTGTAGCAAAGTGGTGCTGCACCCTGCGTCAACTGCTTATGCTGAAGATGTGGTCATGATTGACAATTTGTATGTCAGATCTCAGGGTGATGAAACTAAGCTTCGTTGTCCACTGGGGGCAAAAAGCCATAATGGCCGCTGCATCATCGAAGCACAGCAAAATATTGACCAATTCGAGTATGCCTGCCCAGCTGGGATGCACAATTATAATTTATCCGATGACAACGGCATTATGATGCCTGTGTGTATCGACGCCGATGTACAGCCTGTGTGTGAGGCAGGTTGGGAGCTTGGTACTGAACCGTTTGCCTGTAACCGCATAGAAATACACCCATTGCACAAGCAATGTGATGAGGACTATGGGGTAGAGGGCTATCAATGTAAACAGGTGGCCACTCAGCCAATAGACTATCAATGTCCGACGCAGTTTACCCTCTCGACGGATAACTTATGGTGTACTCGACATATCACACAGCCTAAGTCACAGCCGTGTAATGATGGTGCGGTCGAAAGAGATGCCGAAAATTGTCGCTTACTCACGGAAGACGATACCATGGGGATATGTGCGCATGGTTATCAATATGACATTGCTAGTGATAGTTGTCGTCAGAGCCTGATTGAACCGATCGTTTATAGTTGTGACGCCGATCGCACGCTAAATCCACCCATGTGTGATAAATATGAGGTTGCGGGTCGTATTTTCTCTTGCCCTGAAAATTATACCGAGCAAGGAGATGGTAGCTGCCTGCTGATTGATTACACTCCGAAGGTAGAGCAATGTGAAGCGGGTTTTGCGGTCTCTGATGGTCAGTGTACCGCGGTTGAGCCGAGTACCTCCGTGGCTCAATGTGGCGCAGGGTTTAACTATGATGCCGATGCGGATATGTGTAAAAAAACGCAGACGCAGGCACACATTTATAGTTGTGAAGATGGCTATGATTTAAAAAATGGCACTGAGTGCCATCGTCTAGATCAGCTGTTTGCTCAGTATCAATGTTATGGCGCAGATCAGCTGACTGGCGCTGAGAAATGTGAGCGTACCGATGTGACTCACTCAGACACGAGTTGCCCAAGTGGTTATACCTGGGACAGTAGCCAGAACCGTTGTGAAAAGCTCACCAGTGTGGAAAGTACTGGTTGTGCCGACGGATTTAGAGATGAAAATGGCCAGTGCCGCCAATTCGGACTGTACAACTATTCGTGTCCAACTGGTTTTACCATGAATGGTAATGGTTTGTGTGAGTCCGATGCGACACACACACCTAATAAACGTTGCCCAGATGGTTACTTTAATGACAACGGCACTTGTTTTTCGGTAGAAAGTGCGCCGGCAAGTAAAGCATGTCCATCGGGTTGGTATATCAAAGATGGTATTTGTAAAACCACTTTGTTTGAGCAAGTGATCTCCTGTCCCAGTGGTTATCAGCTCTATAATGGCACCTGTCGAGCAACGACAGGGGTCATTTATTCTTGTCCGTTTGGCTATACCCTCTATGGCACCACCTGTTACAAAGATGAGTCCATGAGTGCAACACCAAATTGTCCATCAGGGTATTTCTATAATGGCTCACGATGTCAGCGTGATGAGTCCATGGGGGCTACCTTAAACTGTCCAAGCGGCTATGTGTATAACTCCTCTAATGGACGCTGTGAAAAAGGGGGCAGTATTAGCTACACCATTAACTGTCCTTCTGGGTACAGTTATAATGCCAGCTCACGGATGTGTGAAAAGGGCAACACCGTTGGCTATACCTATTCCTGCCCCAGTGGTTATACCCGCAATGGCACCAGTTGTTATCAATATAGTTACGCAAATTATAGTTACAGCTGCCCGAACGGCTATTCGTTAGATGGAAGTACATGTATCAAGACGGCATCGTATAACTATTCCTGTTCAAAACCTGATTGGGGGTTGAAATATTATAACAACGGTTACATCTGTACAGGTACAGAAAGGGAATATAAGAGCTATCTTAGTACTAACCGTTATTGTGACCGTGGATGGATGACCCTTGGCTATGAGCCAATGGCGGCGCAAACGTATCTGGTTGAGTGTTATAGAGATACCACTTCCACAGAAGCGGCAAACAAATCATGTCCAACCAATTATTATGCCAATGGCTCGAATTGTGCGCAGTCTGGCCCTGTTAACAAGTCTTGTCCAAGTGGTTATGTGGACATTGGTGGTCGATGTCGTAAGACCTTGACGACCAGCGCAAGTAAAAGCTGCCCAAGTGGGTACCGTGACACCGGTAGTGGCTGTACCAGTTACACCACAACCTCGCCTACTTATAGCTGTCCAAGCGGGTATCGAGATACTGGCAGTGGCTGTTCAAACTACGACTATCGCAGCCCTTGGTATAGCTGTCCCAGCGCCAGTCCTTCTTGGAGTTTATACGGTACCCAGTGTCGGCGTACCTTATATCAAGATGAGTGGTACACCTGTCCTTCGGCTTCGCCGAGGTGGAACCTATATGGTACTTGGTGTCGCAGAACCTTATCTCAGTCAGCGTACTCTTATTGTCCATCTGGGTATTCGCGCTTAAATAGCACCCTGTGCTACCGTGATGCGCCAACACCGGGCGTGGGGTCGTGTCCCAGCTCTTACACTCTCGTAGGTACGCGCTGTGAAAAAGAAATCGATCATGCGGCAAATTTAAGTTGTGGCAGTGGCTACTACTACAAATCGGGCAGTTGTCATCAAGTGATCACCAAAAGTGCATCCTGCGATCCCGGTGAAGTGCTCGTGGGTGAGCAATGTTATTTGGATCAACAAACCGCCATCTCAACCTACTGCGAACCGGGTTTTGAACGGGTGGGGAACACCTGTCAGGTATCGGTGGCAACGTCATTTGTGGCCTGTCAGTCAGGTTACGTGATGAGTGATAGTGGTGGCTTTAAAACCTGCCATAAGTTGGCTGAACCAACCAATGTTTGTCCGGCTGGCTATGTGCGAAGTGCGGGGAACATTTGTCAGAAGCTCGAGCGCTTCACTGCCCCGACAGTGTGTCAGCCAGGCTTTGAAAAATCACCTGAGGGAGAGTGTGTTCGTCATGAGTATTATCCTCAGTATAAAGGCTGTCCAGCCTCTCATCCCGATGAGTACCTATTTAACCGAAGTCAATGTACCAACGGCAGTGAACAAGTCAGTAAAACATTGATCTGCCAATCTGGGACCACTTTACAAGCAGGGCAATGTGTCAAAACCTATCGCGAGCCGAGCTTTGCGCAGTGTCCTACGGCGTATCGACTCAGTGGTGGGCAGTGTGTGCGCACCTTGCAAGAATATCCAATGGACAGTGTATCTTGCCCCGCTGGCTATGTGGCCAGATATGATGGTGTAGTGCGCTGTGAACAAGTAAATGCGACTCCATCTGCGGGAATTTGCCCTGATCAATATACCAATACCGGCACTCAGTGTACTCGTGCGCACGCTTATCCTGTGACAGAGTCTTGCCCCTCTCCGTATGACAGAGTGGGTTCTCAGTGTATTCGTCGCTCTTGGCGTGATACCCATAGACTGTGTCCGGGTAGCTCGCAAACCAGTCTGGATAGTCAATATTGCTATGCTAACTCTAGCACCAGTTCACAACTTAAAGCGTATTTGATGACCTGTCCAAGTGGCTACACATCGCTAGGGGATACCTGTTATCGACTCAATACCGTCAGCCCAAGTAGTGTGTGTAACACTAATTACACCCATAACAGAACCACCTGTGTGTCGTTGGAAATCCAATCGGTCGCAGCAACGTGTGACGCTGGCTATAGCAATTTTGACGATGCCAAGTGCTTATCGGGCAACGTCAATGCGGCCCACAATTGCCAGAATGGTTATCGTTTAAATAGTGATGATGGCAAGTGTTATAAAACGCAATTGATCCGCCCCAACTACCACTGTCCTAGTGGCACAGGGGAAGGGTTTGAGTGCTATACCTTTAACTCTACCAATGCGATTGCCGATTGCCCAATTGGCTTTACCAAAATTGGCTCAAATTGTCAGCGGACCATCAAAGAAGCGGTGACCAAAGAGTGTCGCGATCAATTTGGTGCACATACATGGCAGTTCTGTCGAGAAATGGCGCCGAGCATGTCCGTGGGTGAGTGTCCAAGCGGCTATAAGTTGTCATTGGAAGAGAGACGATGCATACAGGTTGAGCAGGTTGAACGGTTGGGTAGCTGTCCAAGTGGGCAACGCTACAATGACCGAAATGGCTTGTGTGAGGTGTGGGAGCCGGTGAGTGATGAGCAAGAGTTGTGGTGGATATGTCCAACGGGGTACACCTTTAATTCTGAGCAGGGCCTATGTCAAAAGGTTGAACAGGCAGGCAGCGGCAGTGAGTGGCGCTGTGAAGCAGGATACATTATGAACAAGGGCATGTGTGAGCGTTACACAACAGAAGATCCAATTTATAGCTGCCCTGAGCAAACCACTTTAATCTCTGGACTATGTCGTTACACGGCAAAGGATCGTACTACCGCAGATGGACCGCAATGCCCCAATGGCTTTAATTACTCGGATACTTTGAAATTGTGTGTCAGTGAACAAGGTATGGCGCAGGAGTTTAGCTGTGCGTCCAGCGGTATTGTGTATAACAATGCCACCGGTAGGTGTGAAACCTCGGTGGTATCTAAAAAGCCAGTAAGAGAGTGTCCGCTAGGTTACAGTGATCACCCTGATTATGAAGCGTGTATCAAGGTCATAACGTTATTGCCAACACCGATGTGTGATCCGGGTTATATCTACCACGAGGGGCAAAACCTGTGTGTGGATGAAGACCAACATGATCCCAACATCGTCTGTCCTGATGGCTATACCCTAACGGCGGATAATAAATACTGTGAACGCCTGTTAACCATTCCTGCTCAGCAACAATGTGAAGAGGGCTTCCACTTTACAGATGGTAAAGAATGTACGGCGAATGAAGCCAGTGACAGTGTAGCAATATGCCCTGAGGGTTACCGTTTAGATCCCGCTTTGAACGTGTGTGAAAAGGATGAAGTCATCGGGGTTGTGTATTATTGTGATGACGGACAGCAGTATGATGATGATAAGAAAGCTTGTCAGATCACCACCATTCAAGATGGTCAGCAGTGGTGTCCTGATGGTTATCAATTGACAGCGGATAAAACTCAGTGTTTTAAAACCGATACGCAGGCTGCGACAGAAGCATGTCCACAAGGGTACTTGAATCAAAATGATGGTACCTGTACACAAGAAATCGTGATCCCACCTGCTAGCACATGTCCGGTGAACTTTGCGCTTGGTAACGACGGATTATGCCAGCGTATTGAGGAACATGAGCCAATGGTACAATGCTCTGAAGGCTATGTTTTCAATGGTGAAAACTGTGAGAAAGTGATTAAGCAAAATATTAAGGGCTGTGGTGTAGGTTATTTGCAAATTGATAGTAATTGCTTCTTGGCCAGTTATGCTGACTATAACTGTCCGACTGGCTATGCGCTCAAGCGCGAAGAAGGTGAGCTGGTCTGTAAACATAAGCGTATTAAGCGCTCAACGATAGCGTGTATTGATGGTGTATATGACCGCAGTAATAATACCTGTATCGACGCGCAGACACGTGAAGACATCGGTGCGAATTATATTCATTGTGAAACCTACATTGACCCTTCTGCCACGGGATTGGAGGGGGATTATGACAGCACGAATAAACACTGTGTTTATGAACGTACCTTGTCGGCAAAATTGTATCGAGAAAGTTGCCCTGGCGATTTCATTGAACAAGGAGAAAGGTACTGTCGCTCTGTGATTGCCAACAATGATAAAGCACTGTGTGCCAATGAATACAGCTACAATAAAACCACAGGGTATTGTGAGCGCTATATCGTACAGACACCAACGTACATCTGTTATGACGGTTTCAGTTTAAATAAAGATAGTTGTTTTAGAACGATCACGGTGGATGTCACGGCAGGAGAGTGCCCTAATGGCTTCACCACAGTGTCACACAGTGAATGTGCTAGAACCGAGTCTATCCCTGCCACCTTACAATGTCCGATAGGCTTTATACAGGTGAGCAACCAGCAGTGTCAAAGAACACTGTATTTGCCGCCATTGTAACGAAAAAGCCCCAGCCTAGGTTGGGGCTTTTCATATCTGCTTTGCAGATAATGACGTTGGTGTTTTTTGTCTTTCGACTATTTCAGTACCGTTCTCATAGGCGACTTTTTGTTAAGTCAACAATTTCACTCAGTTAATAAAAAATCAAACGTCTCTATAAAGTTAGAATGACGTCAGGAAAGTCTAGCTTTAAAAGGTCGACATGAAATTCAAATCAGCTATAGCTTGTTGCTTACTTACTTTGTCAAGCTTAGCTTGGAGTGCGCAAACATTGGACGTATCGGGTTCATTGAAAGCGTATTTGCCAACGCTTGCAAAACAATTAAATAACCCGAAATTGGCAAGCATTGAAGAAACGGAATTAACCCTGTCAGTCAACCCCGATTCAGGGTGTGAAATAGTTGATAATGTCATTAAAGCCAGAAACAAAAATCTTGATGGAGAGCTGGCCTGCGTGTTCGAGTGGGTCAAGGTTCCACCGGGTCTGTCTTCTGGGCTGTTAAAAGCTAATGGTATTGCTACGGAAGCGGGTATAAACACCATAGGCTATCAGATCACCTTTTATTCTGGGCGTAATGCCGAGCGTGTCGTCGTTAATTCGGAAGACATTAATCTTAACCTTGCATTACCTAAACAACCTGTGATCACAGGTATTGAGTCCTATTGGGATGATAAAGCACAGCAAGGACTAACCAGTGTCAACTTCTCTGAAAAAGCACTGCTAAAGAAAGTCACAGTTAAAGTGGAAGAACGACGTTTTGATCAACGTGTGAGTTTGTCTCGATTGGGAAACTGTATCGTTAAAACTGGTGAAGACAGTTGTGACATTACCATCTCAGGTGGGCGATTTGGCAGCACAAAGGAGAAGCAAGGCTATTCAATGCATTGGATAGAGGTCAACTCTATGAATAACTTCTTTCCAAAAATGAATGAGCTGTTTACCATTTTGTGGGACTACCGCTCTCCGGAGTTGGTCGGTGTTGCAGCCCGTTTTCATAGTGATTATGTTAATGGTAACTTCCCTGACACCACCATTTTAGCGGGTGAAAAAGTCATTAATGTGGCCAATAAAGAGGCCAAAATTGTTGTTAAAACCCCTTACGAAACGTTAGTGGGGGCGGGGAACGCTCTACGCCATTCTGCGGATCTAACACAGTCTTCTTGGATAAAGAAAGGCACCAATAAACCGGCCGTCTGGGCAACCACGGTACGGGTACCCAATGGTTTTGGTGATGCGCGTTCCTATCGCTTTGAGCAAAAAGGTATGAACGGGAAAGAAGCCTCGCAGTTAAGTCAATGTGTAAAGGCTGAGGATGTTGCTGCGGCACAAACCTATACTTTTAGCTTGTATGTCCGGTCATCAATAGGGACCTTGGATGATAAGGTCGGATTAAGAATAGATACAGGGTGTAATGAAGGTGAGGGTGAGCAAGGAGTTGAGCAGTGGTTTAACATCACTGAACAATGGCAAAAAGTAACTGTAACTCAGACACTTAATACGCAATTGAATGATAATGTCGCCGTTTATATTTACGGTAATAATGCCATGGATGAAGGGGATATCTTCTTTATGGCAAACCCCCATTTAACCAAAGGTGAAGGGGATATATCTTACATTCCAACCATGGCAACCACTCGCAGTGTGCAAAACACGGTAGGGGATTGGCGTATTCCACAAAGCGTTGAGGTTCGCTTTGTTCCTGATGACGAGCATGATAACCCAGACCATGAACTGGTATTAGGTAAGTATCGAGTGCTTAGAGAAGGGAACCGCAAGCCAAGAGGCGATAGCTTTAAAAAACAAAGCAGCGGTGCGCCGGAAGTCCATGGTCAATACTTTGTCTATACCATTGATTTAGATGACTCTGAGAATGGCGTCTATGTACCACAAGTCACTGTGCGTGACCAAAAGGGCAACGAAGGGTATGGAGAAGGCGCCAGCCTTGTACTTGATGATAAAAAACCCGAACTTAATTTGTACTATATCAACCGTAAGCTTAAAGAAGGCGATGGTATTTACTTTATTGAAGATATGGTGATCAGTGCTGACGATGTTCACATCGGTGGTGCCAAAGTTGAGACCGTCAGCATTGATGGCCAAGTGATCGATATTGACAATAGCCACGGCAATTTTGCGCGTATTAACACGCTGCCGTTCGAGCCTGAGATAGGGAAAGAGTATACCCTAGCAGCTAAAGCGATTGACCTACAAGGCAACCCAAATAACATTGAATTGAAACTGACTTATATGCCTAACCAAGTTGAAGTGAATGCCACTTCGGGTCAAATATATCAGCATGTTCAGCAGTACCAACTCAAGCTTTTGCAGCGAAAGGGCCTTCGTTGTCAGTACTATTCAGACAAGGCGCGTGCGCTGCAAACATCAAGCTATGGCCGCTATTCTTGCTATGTGGATTTTTCAGGTACTGGCGACATGGCTGTGACGGCAAGTACCATTCCAACTTATCAGGGGGTCTTTACGACGCTGGGTGAAAATACCGTAAGTTATCGCTATGTGTTGGTTAATCCAAATGGGGTTGAACGGGTGATGGCTCAAGGAAAGGTGAATGTTGATGTTATAGAGCCTGTGAAGCCGATTATTGAGGTGTACCCTGCACCGCCTATCAATGATCAGTACTTTAGTGCATCTTTGGAAGGGGGAGACATCGCTTCAGCGATTATTTCTGCATCAAATGGTGAGCTGGAAATGGAAATCAATGCGCCTAGACAAGATGTTAAAACGTATCGTCAGCGACAATCTACATTCAAAGATACCCTGAGATTTGGGCGTCGTCTCAGAGCGTCAGCAGGTCAGCTGTGGCAAAAAGAAACCATTGCAGTAAAGGGTCGTTATGCCCTGATGCCCCAAATTGAAACGGTGAAAAATGTTGACGTGGTGTATGTGCCCTCTAAGTACATTAAAGCCAGTTTAAAGCGCAATTTTAGAGAAAGCCTTAATAACCAAAAACAAATCGATACCATTGAGTTTGGGATCTATGACCGAACGAATAAGACTTACGTATATGATGAAGAAACGATGGGTAAGTGGAGTGGTTATCTAGCGCTTCGAGAGGGGGATGGTACCATCATTCCAATTACGCCAGAGAAGCCGATTACCAATGGTAAAGCTGATTTTGAAATAGATATTTCGCAACTTGAATTAGGATCGGTTAGCTATGTTGGGGTACTACATCTTGAATCAGAGGTTCCTGGTTATGAGCGTCAACTGCTGACCAATCGAAATTATATTCGGGTCTGGAAAGGGACTGAAATCGAAGGTGGGATCAGAGCAAACCGCATTTTTGGTCGGGTGCCATTTACTTTCTTTGGTCGTTATCAACCTGAAACGCTCGATGATTATCGAGCATTGGGGTCGGTTGTTTGGGAGATCACGCAAGATGATGAGAATTGGCAACAGGTTCTGAGTGAACGTTCGCCGACGTCTGTGCGGATGTTGTTTGATAAAGCGGGAGTGAGCAAGATCCGCGCAAGGGTAACAAATAAATTTACGGGTGTGGAGTCTATCACTGATGCGGTTGAGATCACGGCATTTGAAACGCCGAATGTGAATATTGTCGGCCCAAGTACGATGTATTATGGAGAAACCCAAGAGTTTAAATTGATGGACCGAGGCGAGTTGGCTGATGATGTTTCTGGGATCATTGAGTGGTCTTATGACAGGAAGACATGGGTGGAAGCCGGAAGTACATGGGTGCATACCGCCAAAGAAGACGAGTCAACGGTTCAGCTTCATGTGCGAATGCGTTATCAAGAAACGGATGCGGCGGGCAATTATGCTTATGACTACACAACCAAGTCATTCGGTGTCAGACCACCTAGCGCTCCAATCGTACGTTTCGATGGAACTCGTTTTGCTGAAGTTGGTAAGCCCTTTACTTTCAAAGTGACAACAACCCCTCGCTATTCCGGTATTTATAGTGAGGTGCAGGGACGATTCATTCTGCCTGATGGTACGACGGTTGAGGGAAATGAACTAGATATCATTACCCCTGCATCGTGGAAAGATAAGAGTAACGAAGTTATTTATGAAGTGTGGCACAAAGGTCTGGAGCTGGAGACCAAAACACAAAAATCGTTCTTTATAAAGGGTTGGCAATATGACTTCCCAGAGTTTGACTTTACGGTCTATCAGCAAACCAAATTTGCGCCCAGCCTGATCAGTGTGTTTGCTAAACGCAAGCTGGAGTCATACCCTGAGCGGATCACTTTCAAGGTGAAGTATATGCCTACCTCTGATATGGAACTGACTTATGAGCATGGCATGCAGGCTCGCTTTTTAGCCAATAGTGTGGGTGTGCATTCATTTAAAGCCATAGTCTCTGACTCCCGTGGTAACACGCGAGAGTTTGTGAAGCTGGTAAATGTGGTACAAGCGGAACCGCCAAGGGGCTCTATGAGCTTGTTTTATAGTAATGCATTCAAACGTGAACCACTGGATATCACCTTGTACGCATCAGTGATACCAAAGCACTATCTTGATCGCGTTGCGCAGTATGAGTTGTTTGTCAACGGCCAAAGTGTCTCAACGTCTGAACATAACAAGGGTGTGATCACTGATTTATATGAAGGGCAGCAGGAAATCAAGTTGGTGGCCACGACTGAACATGGTCATGTGTTGGAGCTGGTTGAGAATATTGAAGTTAAGGATAATCAGCGACCAGAGTGTAAACCCACTTGGGAGGTAAGAGATATACTTACGGAGATCACCAGTAACTGCAAAGACTCTGATGGAAGAGTGATCTTTTATAATTGGCAGATAAACGGTGCGACGACAACGGTTAATGCCAGCAGTATTAAGTACTACTACCCTGGAGGTGTAAATCCAGGTGCGCTTACCTTTACATTTACGGCGTATGATGACTCAAATGAGTCTACTTCCCTAACGCGCACTATCGATACCAAATAATGCTTTTAGGTTATTAATGCCTGAAAAAAGCAGAGTTAATTTCCAGTGCTGAAGGTTGCCAATGATATATTGGCAACCATTCAAATTGTGATTTAACCAGTGTGATGATAACCAGCGGTAGAATAAAGGCATTAATGGGTATAGGCATTGCCAGCTTGATTTATTGGTATGGCAGTAGCACATTTCAGGTTGTGGTTCCCACACAAGCGGAGCGTTGCCTGAAGCACTCGTATTTTATTCATAAAATGACGGATGTGTTTAATCGTGGTGATTTGGTTAGCTTTACGCTACCACGAGATTTACCGCCATTTTTTGAAAAAGGGCAAAAGTTCATGAAAGTGTTGGCAGCCGTAGAGGGAGATAAAGTTACCATCACAACACTGGGTACCACTGTGCTTACCTCTGATGGTGATAGCATTTATTATCCAAATGACGCGACGGCGATGCTTAACAAGTTGCAGTTGACACCCGACGCGTTTAGCCACTCTTTTACAGTCCCTGATGGCCAATTATTTGTGCTTGGCACTACGCAAAACAGCTATGACTCCAGATTTTGGGGAACAGTTCCACAACAGCAGGTAACAGGAGTTGGTTATGCTATTTTTTAGAACGCTGCTGCTCTTACTGGCTTCAGGCTGTGCACTTGCACAGTCAGACCCTGCTCCATCCACGGATACAGTATCAGCAAAGATTCTGGAAACCGGGGCGGTCGACATCAAAAATAAATACCAGATCAATGAGATGGATAAAGACATTGTGAAGCGTATGAATCGCTTGTTTGAACATCTTGATCAAGGGAACGTACCCAAACACTTACAAGGGCTTGATTTAGATGCGTTAAAAAACAATCCATATCAAGAGCAGGCCAAGCAAATCACACAAGCTCAGCAACACAATGATAAGCAGCAGGATGCGCTTAATGCACTGGCCAAGGGCACTGGTATGGAAGATATTGTGGCCCAATATCATGATGATCAAGTAGATGAAGCGCGCGTTAGCGCAACCAAGAGCGAAGATCAGATCACCTATTTTATTTCATTTGATATGCCCAAGAAAATCCTCAAAGAATTACTGCTGGTTGCCAGTGAAGATAAAACAGCCAGAGTGGTGGTTCGGGGGATCCGTCCAGGGATGAAAAGCATCTATGAGATGGTGCAGTTTGTGGAAGGTTACTTACAGACCTTAAAAGCAAACAGAGATATTAAAAACATCCCGATTGTAGAGTTGGATAACACCGTCTTTATTGAGCATGACATTTATGCCGTACCGAGCATTGTTTATCACTATCAGGGCAAAGTGGTGCGGGTAGAAGGGTTTACCAACAAACAGTACATCAAAGAACGGTTATTGGCCGGAGAGACAGATTTAGGGCGCGTTTCAGAGGTCTATGATATTGGTGAACCCGATCTGAAGGAAACCTTGGCGAAAGTGCTTGAACAGCAGGATTGGGAAGCGAAAAAACGCAAAGTCATGGCGACATATTGGCAAAAATATAATTTCTATGAAACGGATCATGCATTAGAAAGCGACAGCTATTACGTCGATCCGTCGGTGACAGTGACGCAAACAGTGCGTGCGCCCAATGGTCAGGTGCTGCTTCACAAAGGGCAAAAAATAAACCCACTGTTGGCGTTAAACAAGCAGGTCACCACCATTATTTTTGATGCAACCAGCAGTGCGCAAGTGCACTGGGTGAAACAGTTTATTAGCCAACAAACACAAGGAGAGTTGCTGTTGCTGACCACCAAGATTGATAAAGACAAGGGCTGGGAAGCTTGGTCTGAATTATTGAGGACATTTGAACAAAACGTGTATCTGCTGAATGAGCAGGTGATCAAACGCTTCGCCATTAAAGCGGTACCATCTGTGGTGACGCAGCAAAGAGCACTGTTAAAAGTAGATGTTATTGGACGCGAGCAATGGGGAAATTTATAAATGCGTGATTTATTGATGTTTTTAGCTGGGGTATTTGTTTCTTTTACCTACCCCGATATTGGTCAGTATCTATTTGGTTGGATACAGGTCGGTATTGAAGTGGCGATGAACTTTATACAAAACTATAGATAGGTTCCCAATGGTGGCGAAATTACTCACGACGTTGAGCGCTTTGATGTTGATATTACTATCTAACTTGGCTGTGGCTGGGATGGAAAAAAGTAATGGCGCATTGTGCACGGACGCGAAAATTTTTACCAAGATGTTAGATCAGGTCTGCTGGACTTGCATGTTGCCACTGCGTTTAGCTGGGGTGGGTGCAAAGGGCCCAGAGGGCTCAGCCAGAACATTACCGGTCTGTTTATGTAAAGACGGCAATGGAGTATACAAACCACCAGGCGTGTCGTTTGCATATTGGTCTCCAAGGCGTTTAATTGAGACAGTCAAAACCAGTTGGTGCAGTCCATCATTAGGTGGAATACGCTTGCAGAACACCATTACGGGCATGGGAAGTAAAGGCAGGGGCAATGCTGGTGAGCTCGATGAAAGTGCTTTTTATCAGTACCACTACTTTGCGTATCCGATTATGGAAATGCTGCAGTTATTCACTGTGCCCGATTGTATGCGTGATGAATACGTCGATTTTGATATGTTGTATATCAGTGAAATAGACCCTGTGCATAATAATGATTGGTTGGCGTTTGTGTTAAACCCAGAGAGTGTCGCATTTGCGAATCCATTGGCGCTGGTTGCCGCTGCGGCGGATTGTGCTGCCATTACCTCTGGTAAAGCAAATCTAGATTTGTTTTTTAGTGCTGGGTGTGACGGACTTATCTACCCAATGACTGGGCACGTTTCAGCCGGTGGTGAAGTGGCAAGAAATACTTCTCTTGTGGCACAGCGGGCATTAGCAGGATTGCATCGCAGAGGGTTAGCAAAACGAACTATGGGGGAAGATGCCATGTGCAAGGCTCAGTATTCACCGATGATCCCAAAGTCGATGTACAAGCTTTCAGCGATTTTCCCAATTTCAGAAGCTTCGTCTGGCAAAACGGTGAGTATGGTGGACAGAGACGCAGATGGAAAAGCTAAAAAGAATCCAGATGGATCGCTAAAAACCATAGAAGGGTCATTGGGCTGCTGCCACAACTTGGGGGAAAGTGTGAAGAAATGGCGTGGCTTTTCAGGAGAGCATATTCCGGGGATTGGCGAAGACTACGTTTATTTGTTATTCAAATATACTGACTGTTGCATTTCATCCAGTGGCGGAGGCTCTGGTTCTGAGTAGTGTTGTACAGCATAACAGCACTCAACTTACGGTGTGATTCGATGCCGGCTTATTAGCCACCGAATACATCGATGTTGAGCGTTAGCGCCGCCCATAGCGTGCAGTGTACTGTGAAAATGGGCTTGGTCAGGAAAAGACCTTAATACCCGTACCGCGGAGTATGTTAGGCAGAAGCCTCCGTGCTTCTTTAGGAGGGAAACCTACTAAAGAGGATTGAATACATTGTTGACTGACAATAGGTCATTGATCACGTCATGGTGATGCCCTAACGGAAATAACCGTTAGGGCGCCAGTTTGAGTGTGATGGATGTTCACCTAATCACCTGTTCATCGGGTGTATTAGGGAACATCTATTACATAATTTCTGGAGAACTCTATGCACCGTGATCATGACTTATTCGAGCAGTTAAACAAGGTAGTAAATGGACGTTGGGATAAGGTAGTAATGCATTATCAAGCTCTGCTTGTTGCTGCACAACTATTCCCACGCCATTGTGGTTGCCCCCTAGGGAACACTGGACGGTTCCGCTTTAAAAAAGGTTGGCAGCAACATGGTATTGGTTATCATGATAAGCATGGTGCCATGCATATTCTGGAAATCATCTCCGGTATCGAGAGGGTAAC
The DNA here is from genome assembly GCF_002964665.1 of Pseudoalteromonas sp. T1lg23B. Lineage (GTDB taxonomy): Bacteria > Pseudomonadota > Gammaproteobacteria > Enterobacterales > Alteromonadaceae > Pseudoalteromonas. Next base: position 52,431 of record NZ_PQBZ01000039.1, read on the forward strand.
TCCAGAGCAAGCCTTTGGGCTGATCTTGGACACGTTGTTGCAACGTGAACCAATCAAGAGTGTGGGCGAAAGTAACGATGTTCTACCTCAGAACAATCGTGAACTGGCCATAAACAGGGTGTTGGCCGAGGCCACACTTGCCAATGACTCTGAGGTAGCAAAAGCCTATTTTTTAACGTGTTTAGGTAAAAAATTACGCTATTCGTTGCCCAGTAGTTTATTGTTTCATCCTTCTCTGCCTTACTATGAGTGGGATGAAACAACTAAAAAAGCTTATTTTATTGGTCATCATCCGGCCTTGATATCCAAGGTTATTGACCAGAATAGCAATGACGTGACTTTGTACTGTACCTACTTACAGGTCATTGAGAATGGTTTGGTCTATAAATTGGGGGCGCATAGTTTTGTCTCACCTGGTAAGTACCTTGAACCTGAAAAATTTATGGCACCAACAGGTGACATGCAAGGGGTGCATACGTTATTACCGGGTACCAAGCCAAATACTTCTCATGTCGTTTGTTATTGTGAAAGCTTAGAAGCGGCGGTTGCGATTCGTGAAGCGACAGGTCTGACAGTGAAAGCCTGCTTTTCTAGTGCTTTGCTTGGACAGCAAAGTGCCGCAGGTGAAGAAACTTGTTTGATCTTCGCCAACAGAGATATATCGCGTAAAGGACAACACGCTGCGTTTGATTTATCCAGAAAGTTAAGAAGGCGGGGCAAGGAAGCGAACGTATACTTACCAACACTGCCAATCACAGTTGAAGGGGTAGACTTTTTGGATGAATATCGACTTGTTTCGTCGACATGGGAACATTGGGGCGCATTGATTGCGCGTCCGGTGAAAAACCATATTGAAGCGGAGCAAACGTGGGATACAAATAGCGATAGGGTGCTTGGCAAAAAATATCAGGTGGAGTCCAGGTGAGATAGGCTTACTTGGTATTCACCCCCTGCATGATACGCAGATTATTTTTGGCCATTGCCTATGAACCTATACTATTTGTGCTTGCGTGTCGTTTTGTCTCAAAAAATTATATTGTTAGACAGAGCGACGCAATATACAGGCACGGGTTGGCAGAGCCCTGATCATTCTGTTAGCTCAGTGTCTGTGTAGTGCGACTAGCGATATGAGCTGTCGTAATATCCTTCAATTTCCTCACAAATCACTTCGCTGAAATTGATATCACATAAGTCGTTATATATTTTTTTGGTAGTAAGGGAGCGCCAAAATCCCAGATTAACGCCCATGTCTGGCTCTAAATAAATCAAGTTGTCATCATCGTCTTCGGTGTTGACTGTGATGCATAACTCAGAGTCATCATTGAGCTTCATAACGCCCAATTTACATATTTCAAAGAACGAACCAAGCACATCAAAGAAGGACTGCCTATCAATGGCAACATATAATGCTTCATGTATGAAAGACAGTTCATAGGGCCAAGTTTCATGCAACAAGTATGAAAATCGTGCGATCAATTTATCATTAAACAACACAAAACGTGTTTCACCAGCCTCTTCGCCCAACTCTGTTGGGATAGTGCAGTAGCAACAGTGCACAGATATTTGCGGTGTGATTTGATAACGCTGCGTCTGCTTGATGAGGTTGCCAGGTTCAATGAGAATACTTGAAATATTATGATGTTGCATGCTACTTAGATCCGGCATAGAGAAATATACGAAAGAGGCGTTATGAGGGCCAAAGTCAAAACTGTACCTTTATTATACTCTACTGATTACGTATGTTCACCCTAAAGTATGCGGGTTTTTTGTTTTGCCGCTTTCATCCTAAGCTGTTTATCATCTCTTATATAAATTTTGGTTGTTTCAATCGATTCATGGCCTAAAAGATCTCGCACTGTCATCAAGTCAACCCCCTGCTCCACAAGTAATGTGCCATAGGTTCGGCGCAAGTTGTGCGGCTTGACTTTATCGGTGTCTATCAACAGTCCTCTTTTTTTGCATATATAGTAAATACTCGTTGTTGAGAGAGCATTGTCCCCTACCGTGCCATTTTTTCTGATGGGGTTGAATAGCGCTCCTGGGTGTGTGCCGCGCACGCCCTCAACCCATTCATGAATGCATGCCATCAAAGAGGGGTAACACTCTAGTAATCTTTGTTTGTTTCCTTTGCCGTTAACCAGCATAGTATTATTAATGAAATCAATATCTTTGATACTCAGTTGTGATAACTCAGCACGTCTTAGTCCCGCGGAAACTAACGTTGCAATAATGGCTTTATCACGAATGCCGGTAATACTGTTGTCTTCACATGCAGCAAGTACCTGTTTCACCATCGTTAATTCAAGGGCTTCCCCTGCACCTATTCTTGCGCCATTTGGCCGTTTGATATCTCGGATGGCGTCATATTCATCAAAACTGAGTAGCTTGAGATAGCGAGCTTCTTTCATTACTCCTTTAATTGCTGCTAGATAAGTGGCGATTGTATTGGTGCTTAATCCTTTATGCTGCATATGATTTTTAAGACTTAAAACATGCTCTCTACGCAGCTCGCCCCAATTAATATCGTCCATACACCAAGTGCTTGGCCTTTGTTGTGAGAGCGCGCTGATGTCCATGATTTTAGCGATGGCATCCAATGCGCGTTCCATACCTTTGGCTGAGTTAGGTGACAGGTTGGCCAGATAGCGATGAGCGGGAGACTCAGCATTAAATAGCCGTACTCTGTTGCGCGGCCTACGCATCGATACGGCACCTTCATCTATCTGGCAAATAGGCAAACGGCGGTGAAATGAAAAATGCGGTGTGTTTTGAGTCACGATTTTTTATAGGCGGATATTTTATATTTGTAGAGCATAGCATAAATAAAATGAAAAATGAGAACCCTACTGTCGTTAATGGTTATTAACGTTAACTATATTATGTTAAATTTATGCGATGTTTTTAAAATGGGTAATTCTTGATGGGTAAAAGTTGATAATTTCACATTTTATCTGAGTTATTAGCAATCGCAGGGGGGAGGAGGGCGTTATACTTTGCACACAAGAACGTAAATGGTAAAGGTAAAGATGAACCTGTTAGATGTAAACATCGAGGATCAAAAAACGAGTTTTGTTAAGCGTTATTTAAAATTATCTGAGCGAAATCAATGTCGGTCGCGTGTCAAAGTCTGCAATATTGTTGCTGCAAAGATCTGGTATTCGGTAGAGTTTGAATTTGCCGAGCTAAGCCTTGAGTGGCCAGTGGTATTTCAGTTACATGATTGGAAAGCGATAAAGGGCGAAATATACAGTTACCTAGGCTGTGTCGCCATTGATGTGTCAGGTGTCCCCGAGTTGGACTATATAGAACAATCATCCCTTTTAGGCGATAATGTCATCGCTTTTCCCTTTTCTCGCATTAAAAGATAATCCTTCACTTTAGCCGCTGATGCGGCTTTGTATTACACTCTTTTTTCCGTTCATGATGTTTGCACAATAGGCAATTGATTGTTCATACATGCAAGTTGCAACCATTGTTGATCTGTCGAATTCAATGTTTGACAAAGTATTTGCTCACCGTTGTCTGTCTGTATCGCCAGTTGATAATAATGACGAGATTTTTGTATGAGCTTGGTGTGTTGCAGTTGACCGCTGTGTTGATAAAAGGGCAACGAGAATAATTTGTGCTGCAGTCGGTATTGGTCTTTCATAATGTGCAGCTGTGTACTGTAAGACAAATATACAATCATTAACACGGTAGCAAGTATGAATTCCCAAGCTATCACACTGCCATAAGATGTGTAGTTGTTAACACATACATAGGCGTTAAAAGCGATGCCAATATAGCATAGGGCTTGTATTGCATTATCTTTGGGTAGAGTAAAACGTATCATCGTAGTTTTCCGTTAGTTGATCATCGATATGTGTTGAGTGCTTGGTGGGTAACATACCTGCTTGGTCAAGTGACATGCGCGATAGGACACCGACAATGTGGCGTGTTCGCCTATCATACCGATATGCAAGGGAATGGAGAGCTTATTGGTATAACCATAAAAGGGCGTGTTGATAAGCTTATATAGTGATGCTTGTGGTAACTGATAGTGTGCTTTCACACCGTTGAATTGCAGGGTTAAAGGGTGCGCATAGAGCACGACATCAGTATCCATTTCCGCAATTAACTTTATCGAGTTTCTACCTTTTTCTAAGTAAAATTCAATAGGTTCTGAGTATGGCTGAGCGTAAAAGGGGAGCATGGATAGTCCCACTATTATTGGTATTCTGTACACGTTATTCTCACAACCCTCTGCAAATATCATAATCAACTAGTCATTAGGATAGAGACTTATACTACCTGCTGTTCGCTTGAGATGGTGAAAATAATCCGCCGAATAATCGCTGTTATTTCCATGGCCAAGATAGACCATGTGGCAAAATATCGTTAATTAGACAGATAAGGTATAGCCATGAAAAAAATCATTATCACTAGCTTAGCGGCACTATTAAGCACCACCGTAAATGCAGATAACAGCCAAGTTGAAAAAGTATTTAAAGAACGTTTTCCATTTGCTATTAGTGCGATTGAAGATAGCCCAATTCCTGCGGTGAAACAGATAGTGACCCAAAAAGGGGTGTTCTATATGACCGAAGATGGCCAGCACTTTATCCAAGGCAGTGTTTTCAAGATAGGTGAGCGTTTCACCAATTTAACTGAAGCCCGCTATAAACCGATGAAAGAAGAAGCACTACAAAGTATTAAGCCGTATATGAAGACCTTTAAGGCCAGTGAAGAGAAGGCACAAATTTACGTGTTTACTGACGTTACCTGTGGTTATTGTGGAAAATTACACTCGGAGTTAGATGACTATTTGGCAAAAGGCATTACGGTGAATTATGTATCATTTCCGCGTGGCGGTATGACGGGCAATGGTTTTGAGCTCAATCAAACCGCTTGGTGTTCCGATACGCCAAGAGAGACAATGAGCGAGTTATTCAACCGTCAGTCGGTGACTAACAAGGTGTGTGATGCCAATATTGATAAAATGTATCAGGTTGGTGAAATGTTTAAAATCAACGGCACACCTGCCATTGTGACAGAAGATATGCAAGTTATCCCGGGTTATATGCCAGCACAGCAAATGGCAAAACAGTTGGGGTTGGGCTAATTCCGTAAGCGATGGTAGTAACGCTGCATCGCCACGTTGCTACCATTTTTCCTCCCTTATCAATTGCCGTTCAACACATTCATTTTTCCCTGTCCTTTGGTGTGCCCAGTTCGGCACACCAGACCCATCAAATGTTAGTTTCCACCTGTAGAACGGTAAATACACACCGGAGGCGGGGTTGGGACCGAGCAATCAACATTGAGGGCATCAACACTGTTAAACACTTCTTGCTGTTTATCAGACAACTCATTGCCTGACGTTCTGTCCTCTAAGCGCTCTACCGTGGTTTGTCGGCCATATTTATTCAACAGCTGACCGTCACCAGTCATAGAGTCCATATTCACATCATCACTACTGGTTGGCACCAATCCAGCGCCCGACATTAAGCCTATCCATTCACTCATATCGATTTTATCCCAGTCGAGTTGCTTCATTTCATCAATCATTAATCCTTGGCAGGTAAAGGTTTCTTGATCGACCGTGATGGTTTTTCCAAGCTGCGGCATGGCTTGTTCGATAATGATACGGGCCAATGGGCTGCTGTAACAGCAGTAGTGATGTTGGCGCTTTAAACAAACACCGAGTACTTTCTTAGCGCAGGTTGAGCCCTGATCATTGATATCCTCATTGATGGAGTTGTTGACTTTAATACATTGATCCATTTGTATTTTTAGTCCCGCATCCGCTTCATTGTCATCACATTGGGTGGCGAGGGTGATAACAAGGTTCGCCATTTGATAGGCGCTGTACACCGCCATAACACCACTGACCATATTCATCGCTTCGCTGAGCGCGCCATCCATCACTGTTGTAGTGCCTGCGCTCGCCGCAGTATCCGTCGCTTGGTCAAAGAGCATCTCCTTGAGAGCATCGGGCATTAGATCAGAAATATAGCTGGTCATTTCTTCTTTGAGTGCACTTAGACCTTCGGAAATCGCTTCACCTACCGCTTGTCCGGCTTTGGTAACGGCCTGACCTGTGCTGCTGCCCGCGATGGAGTTCCAAGCGGTGGTTAAAGATTGACTGACGGTATTGTAGGCTGATACGACGGGCTCTCTGATAGCTTCCCAACCATCGCGCACCAGAGTGTTACTGAGCATATCAGACTTCATAATTTGCGAGTCTAAAGTTTGCATATTGCTAAGTACACTAACATAGTCGTAGGGACTCACCCCACTTGGGCCTTCGCAACAATCATTACCCACAGGATAAAAGGAGCAGTACTCATATTCACCGGGAAAGATTGTACAGGTTGATGGGTCATTGGGGTCTTGGCAATTGGAATCCTGAGACATGCCCATGACTGCACTGTATTGCCCAGCAACATTCAAAAAGTCGGTATTTGTTTCTTTCTCTGAAACGTCGCAGTCACCACCGGCACAGGCAATATCGCTGTCACAGATATTACTGGTGCGGGCATTGGTGAGTGTGACTTGGTCGGGATCGGTACACGCATATTCATAACGCCAGCTGAAACATTTTTTGGTAAGAGTGTCTTCCCACATACACTCTCTATCAGAGACTTGACATTCTGGTCTGGCCAAAAGGTCATCACAGGCGTTATTTTGCACGTCTTTTACTTCTTTGGCGGTGTAACAGAGCTTTTCTTGTAGGATTTCACCAGTATCAGGATCGGTGACTTCGTCTTGAAAACATACTTCATCATCATCACCAAAACCAGCACTGGCTAAGGGGTCGCAACGATAGTTTTGTGATAAAGCAACGAGACAGCTGGCCGTCGAGCCTGGAAATAATTCAGGAATATCTTGTGCTAGTTCGCCGAGTAAGTTGTTATCGTACTCTAAGCACTTCCATTGTTCTGCGACACAATAGGTTTCAGATTTAAAACCATTGGTATTGTAATTCGGCCCTAGATCGTCATAACAAGAAGGGGATTTCTGGCGAATAATTTCGGCAACAGAGCTAACATCTTTGTCAAAATGTAACTCCACGGTGTAGTCATATTCACCTCCATCACCCACCCCAGTGTTAAATGTGACATCGAGTCTTCTATCGTTGGTGATGGAACTATTAAAGTGAGAGGTGTAGCTGACGTTGTTGTAAAAGTACTCGGTATTGGCTTTCTTTTCACAATCTTCTATTGTGCCATTGAATACGCCGGGGTTACTGTCAAACAGCACCGTACCGTCAACGACGAGCTGTGCGTGGTCATCCGCACTGCCGTCTACGGTGGCGCGGGTAATTGAAAGCGGCTCGTTAGTTTCTATGCTGAACCCTGCGGGGAAAATGGTACATTTACCTCCATTGAGATCATTGTCCTTAATCGACGGAGTATTAAAACGTAGGCAACGTGGTCCACAGCGTTCAAAAGAGAAACGGCCAAAGGTTTGTATCGAGCGAATAGGTCCTTCAATCTTACGTTCAACTTCACACTCACCAGAGAAGAAATTTTCCGACACCATTTCTGAGCAGGTAAATTGTTCCGCATTTTCAAAATCAAATGTCTGATCATAATATTCTACGGTTTCAATGCAGTGGCCAAATGCGGAACTTGAACCTGAGTCTATCGCGTTCACGCTGTCTTGGGTGCGAGTCAAAATAGGATCGTTGTGACCAATTGGCGTAGGTGGGTTTTGGTTTTGAATAGACATCAGCGTCTGGTACGCATTACCTCGTCGCGTACCCTGTGTTTCTAATGTTCCCAAATCACCTCGCACACTGTTAGTCAGTGCCGATTCGTCATCGTAAGTTTCTCCTGCTGAAAACAATGAGGAGGTGGTTTCTTTGCCGCCGAGCATACTTGAGTTGGCGTTAAATGTTCTTGCAGGTTCACCCTCTTCACCCGGTAAATTGATGTTTATTTCCCCAGAGTCAGAGACGTTATAAACCGTGTCACCCATTGAGCGATAAAGGCTTTTCCCTGAAGCTAATTGCATATCTCGACATATTTTCTTTTCCTCTTTGGAGGCGTCATTGGTGAGTCCGTGACAGGGGAGGACGGCACGACATTGTTCGAGTATGTTTTGGGGAGAGTTTTGCGTCACACCTTGACACGGCTTGGTTGCAAGACAAGCGTCAATGTCGTCTTGCGCTGATCGCCAAGTCACGCCAACACACGTTGCGCCATAGCTTGTATTTGCTAGCAGCGTTAACAACAAAAAAAACCAGGAGTTTTGCAGTCGCATATTATTTCTTACCTTTGACACATTGGTCATATTATAAGAACCGCTCGACTGCACATTGGTAATTAAGACCGTTATTTTCCTCAGTTAATAACCCAGTTCATGGCGAAAGGATGCTTTCCATGACATCGGCTTAGATTTGTCTTCTCGTGACAGGCTTGAGGATATACGTTTGGTCACTGATTTGAGGAATGTGGCACTGGCCTTACATTGAAATACGATGTCTTTTTTTCTGAGTGTGCCAGTTTGATCGGTATAAGGAATGCGCGCTGTGACTTCGCTGATCTCACTCCCTTGCAGCGGTGCTACTGTCTTTTCACCTTCAACGTCAATCTCTATCGTCAGATTACTATCTGAGATCATGTCTATTGCTTTAATAATGGTGGTGCTGAGTGTTTTCGGCTGTGCACTCATACCGCCATAGCATATGCTTGCCGATACTTTTGTGTCGACATAAGCCAACAATGTTTGTTCTTTGGGGTGGTAAAATGCGCGACCATTAAAGCGCGTGTCAACTTCTACCCCATTGCTTGGTTGTTGTAAGCTGGACTCCATCAATTGGCTGATGGTGTCAAAAAATGTCCCTGCGATATCAACTTGAAAGGTAATATCGACTTCAACATCTTTCTCTCTGACGGTATTAACCTGACTATTGAGTACGTTAACACTGGCATAAGTTTGTGTATTGGCGAATAAGTCAGCCCAATGCGTCAAAATTCGGTTGAGTTCATTCACATCATACACAGCCTGAGAGAGCACATCTTGCAGGCTTAATAAGCCACTGAGCCCACCGCCACCAATCAAATGTATAAAGTTAAACAGTGCTGCACGTACCGCATTGAGCTTGTTATTGGCAACATCAACGACGTCCTGAGCAATCGCCTGGCCTGCCAAAACAGCATCAATCACTTGTTGGTAGTCTTTAATAGCGACTTGTAGTCCATCCATCAACGAAGGCTCAGACAAAAACGCTTTGACGATTAAGCTTTGCTTGGCGGTGTTAACTGTAAACAGTGCATCTGCAAACACACAATAAGGAATTTGATTACGCGTTCCCTCAGGACAGGCGGCCATAGAGTAGTTAATGGACTCATCACTGAGTGAAGATTCAAAAAACTGAGCCAACAACGCGGTATCTTGTCCAACGGTGGGCTCAATACGAGCCGTTAAGTTGGCATAGTCTTCATTTTCTAACAGTGCCAAATGTAAGGCTTTAAGCCGAACTAGACGGTGGGTGTACAGTGTTGTTGCATTGATATTGAGCGGTAGCACCGCTTTTGCAGGAAAAGTGGCGTGAAGATTAGCAAAGGTACTACCGGCAAAGAACAAACAAAAAGCAAGAACAGCGCGAAACAACATATTTAAAATAAAAGCCAAGTTAACGATGTTGTTCACTTTAGCAAGTTCATGTCCATCTCAGGGGAATTAACCCCTTCAATTTAACTGATTATTTTGGTTGCTTAACTCGTGTGCAGCAAAATACGTTCATGTTGCTTGTTGGAGGATTAACGATTGGCTTCTTTACTGTGCCAAACCCTAACAATCACGACTTTGTTACCCTCTTCTCGATATCGTAATATGTAATTACCGGCACCAAATGGCAGCATAACTTCACGGAAATGACTTAAACCGGCCACAGGTCGACCGGATTGAGGGTTCTCCATTAAGATCGTCGCACCTTCTTTGATCCTCATCGCGGCACGTTGTGCTGCACTGGGGTTTTTCTCTTTAATAAATTCGCGTAGTCGCATAACATCCTTGACGGCGTCAGGTAACCAAATTACTTCTCGGGACATGCTTTCTCCTGATCTGTGCCCCAGTCATCCAACCAATCCATCACGGCTTGATTACTGACAAATTCACCGTTTTCTTTATAGGCCTCCCAGCGCTCCAGTGTTTCCCTGTCTGCCTGTTCTCTGGCCTCTTCTTGCTCAATATAACGCTTCAGCGCCTCTTTGGCATGATGGCTTTTTGATCTGTGAGTCCGTTCAGCCAATGCCGCTAATCGCTGCTCTAAGTCTGTATCTAGTCTAACCCCTAACATAGGCACCTCAATGGATGTTTAACGTTGTTTAACAGTGTTAAACAAGTTGCGGCTCCTGTCAATTGATCCCCTCTTATTTTTTGAGCGGGCTGTTATGTAAGAAAGGGATATCAGCAACTCAGTATCAATTAATGGGGAGTGATATGGCAGGAACATACTCAGTACGGCACTACTTCCTAATCATGTACCACAAATCGCGTAACACAGTGTCCTGTAAATCGCTTGATGACAATGGGATCGGTTTCGTCGTCATCATAGCGCTTTACCTTGTAGTGATAATCCAGTTCAATTTCCTTGCCAAGGTATCGTTTATAGTTGGCTGTACGATAACAGTGCCGGTGTAATCCTTTCCCTTTTGGCGATTGATGAAAAACCGTGTCACCGATTTGATAAACATAGGAGCTGCCACGACCAACCTCTTCCAACAGCGTCAGCTTTCCTCGTAAGGTTGTCACCACCTCTGAGTAGCGCGTTTCAATCTCAATTTCTCTTGCATCATCCTCAAAACCAAAGATAGAGAACCCACAATAGCCTAACCAGATGGCTTTTACCCACCACTTAATTGAGGACATGGCAAGTATAATCATAGTCGCCACGATAAAAAATAAAATGGTAGAATAAAGGTCCAATACAGGCATATCCTGAGGGTATTGATAAACAACGGTCATAGTCTTAACGGCTTATTTTCCTATGCGATGTAGTACGCCGCCCATATCCTGTCTCGTAGGGTGGCGTCTA
>NZ_PQBZ01000039.1:63593-64255 GCF_002964665.1 Pseudoalteromonas sp. T1lg23B
AACATACTCACTAAGGCACTACTTCCTAATCATGTACCACAAATCGCGTAACACAGTGTCCTGTAAGTCGCTTGATGACAATGGGATCGGTTTCGTCGTCATCATAGCGCTTTACCTTGTAGTGATAATCCAGTTCAATTTCCTTGCCAAGGTATCGTTTATAATTGGCTGTACGATAACAGTGCCGATGAAATCCACTCCCTTTTGGCGATTGATGAAAAACCGTGTCACCTATCTGATAGATATACCCTACGCCGCGACCAACCTCTTCTAACAGCGTCAGCTTTCCTCGCAAGGTTGTCACCACCTCTGAGTAGCGCGTTTCAATCTCAATTTCTCTTGCATCATCCTCAAAACCAAAGATAGAGAACCCACAATAGCCTAACCAGATGGCTTTTACCCACCACTTAATTGAGGACATGGCAAGCATAATCACAGTCCCCACTGCCAAACAAAAAATGAAAAAATAAAGGCTCAAGAAAGGCATATCCTGAGGATATTGATAAACAATGGTCATGGTCTTAACGGCTTATTTTCCTATGCGATGTAGTACGCCGCCCATATCCTGTCTAGTAGGGTGGCGTCTAATCGGTGTTAATTTACAATGGTCGGCAGGTTTAGCAACCGCCCTTTAACTACATCAAATCTATCACCATAGGTAT
>NZ_PQBZ01000040.1 GCF_002964665.1 Pseudoalteromonas sp. T1lg23B
GATGTCGTCACTCTCAGTGTCATCTTCTGCTGGCTCATCTAGCAAAGCATCGATGTCGTCACTCTCAGTGTCATCTTCTGCTGGTTCATCCAGCAAAGCATCGATGTCATCGGTCTCTAATTCATCTTCCGCAGGCTCATCCAGCAAGGCATCGATGTCGTCACTCTCAGTGTCATCTTCTGCTGGTTCATCTAGCAAAGCATCGATGTCGTCACTCTCAGTGTCATCTTCTGCTGGCTCATCTAGCAAAGCATCGATGTCGTCACTCTCA
>NZ_PQBZ01000041.1 GCF_002964665.1 Pseudoalteromonas sp. T1lg23B
CAACCACTTCTTTGTAAACATTAAAAGTCGTCGGTTCACTTTTCATAAGTCACAGCTCCCACAATCACTTCTTTGTAAACATTAAAAGTCATCGGTTCACTTTTCACACGTCACAGCTCCCACAATCACTTCTTTGTAAACATTAAAAGTCGTCGGTTCACTTTTCATAAGTCACAGCTCCAACAACCACTTCTTTGTAAACATTAAAAGTTAGCAAAGCATCGATGTCGTCACTCTCAGTGTCATCTTCTGCTGGCTCATCTAGCAAAGCATCGATGTCGTCACTCTCAGTGTCATCTTCCGCTGGTTCATCTAGCAAAGCATCGATGTCGTCACTCTCAGTGTCATCTTCTGCTGGCTCATCTAGCAAAGCATCGATGTCGTCACTCTCA
>NZ_PQBZ01000042.1:0-368903 GCF_002964665.1 Pseudoalteromonas sp. T1lg23B
ACGGGTTTTATATCTGAGCCGTCTGTATGGTGGCGAATCCCACCATGCTAAACTCAACTCCGTCACCCTGAACTTGTTTCAGGGTCCATTTCGACGTAAACACAAGCTATGAACTCTTTACCCTTCCTCTTAATCGAGATAAGCATCACAACTGTAGTGTGCTAACCAATCCTGCCAATGTTGCTGATTTTGATTTAGCCATTGCTCACCAACCTGCTGCGTTGATTGCGAATGCACATTTACTTGTAACGAGAATTGAGCTAGTTCTTCACCGCTAAAGGTCATGCTCCTTAAAATATCGAAAGCACAAGGCATTGCTTGTGGAAATTCCTTGGCGGTCACTTTTTTGACCCAGCGCGCTTTGGGGTTGCCACAATCATATAAAAATTGCTTGCTAGACCCCCATTCAGGATTAGTCTCACATTCTGGTGCGTAGTCTGGAAACTCAACGAATTCGCCGTCATATTGCGTATCTACCCAGTTTGGCGTCCAATTAAATATGAGTATTGGTTTCTTTTGGTTATAGGCTTTTTGTAATAATTTCACCAGCGAGGCGTCATCAGATAAGCTAATTACGCGGTAATTCAAATTAAGCGCTCGGATCCGAGCTGAATCGTTTCGCTCCCATGGCCCTGTGTAATATACCCCGCGAGGGTCATCGCCCTCACTAAACACCTTGGCACAGTTATTTAGAGCTTTCCAATCAGGTAGTTGTGGGCACAAGTCAGTCACGTAACTCGGATACCACCAGTCTTCGCGCGTTTTAATCGAGTAGGTTCCTGCCTCTTGAATACTTTGTGATTCAATTAACTGGGTAAGCTTGTTTTCCTTGTTCCCCTGCCATACCTCAACTTGTACATCAACATAGTTGTATTTGAGGTAATACCATTGTCCATCAGTGGGAAGAGAAACAAACTTGGTTTTAAAGCCAACTTTTTCCAGCAGTTGACTGTACACGTTTGAAATAACTTGTTGACTCGCCCAGTCGTTGAGCACAATGCGAACTGTTCTCGCGCTCACGTCCTGAGAACTGATAGAGGTCAGCGCCAACATAATACATGCCAATCTATGATTGTTTGCCATTAACTAACCCTCTGAAATTGATTGATATTATCTAAGGTTAGCCGTGTTTTTTGATTTTCGCTAAGAAAACAACAATGAAATTGAGTTTATCCTAGAGGTAAAAATACATCCGTGCGCAAATCACACTCGTTCACTTCATGAATTAAATTTAAATACTCGAAGAAACAATTGTGCTCTCCCAACTGTTCACCACTTTGTGGCAACCACTGCTGATATAGCGCATAGATGGTGTTTTCCAACGTGTCATGACTGCCAATATGAGTTGCTTTTGCACAGCGCATAGCTGGGATCACTCCCGCTTTCACCCCAAATGAATTCGGCTCTACTTCGTGCAACTTAGGAAGCAAAGAACCACAAATTTTTAAGCGAAAGTCTTCTTCATCCATAGTATTTGGATCTCCATTCGGCATGCCAAATGTACGGCAAGATTTCACTGGCGAACAACGACTTTGTTTACGCCACGCAACAAAATTCCCAGCTGTTGTATATACTTTTTTGGGGTCACCACAGTGTGTTAGATAGGCGATAGGTGTTTGAGGAAAATCGATAATTTCTACGTCTAGTGCTGCATCGCTTAATACTGGCAGAGTAAAATCCAGCACTTGATACCAATTTGGCCAATTGGGCGTTTGCCTAAACTGACTGGGAGTTTGGGAAAAAGTGCGTTTGAAAGCTCGGGAAAATGCCTCCGCACTGTCAAACTGTGCAGCCAAGGCAATGTCGATGATTTTAGTTGTACTTTCAAAAGCCAATTGGAACGATGCGCGTTTTAACCTCGCCAGTTGTACAAACTTGGTCACACTCACTCCCGTATAGGCTAAAAATACACGATGGAAATGAAAACGAGATAAAGCCGCCACTTCGCTCAGCTCAGCTAGGTCCAATTGCTCATCCAAATTGTGGCTAATAAAATCGCATACGCGCTTAATTCGCTGTTCAAGAGTCTCTTTATGTATCATCGAGTTATTATCTTATCTAAAAAATACCTAGTATGAGCGTGATGTTCGTCGCTTTCTTGATTCAGATTGCGATTTACCTGCTAGCTATTAATTATAACGCGCAGGTCATGGTCGCTGAAATACCACCGCTCTAATACTCTAAAAGCACCTACACTATATTTAGCTTTCAGCATACGCTGATCCATACAACAACGAGTAGAGGAATAACATAACCATGAATTTCATTAATCCATTTGCAAATAACACACAGCTTAGCGATCTGAGCGCTTTACTCGGTCGCATTGGTTTATCAATGATTTTTATTCTGGCAGGTGTGAACAAAATCCAACAATATGAAGGTACGGCGCAGTATATGGCATCTGCGGGCGTACCATCGGCACTACTCCCCTTAGTTATCTTGCTTGAAGCGCTTGGAGGGTTGTTTATTCTTGTTGGCTTTATGAGCCGACTAACTGCGCTGGCACTGGCCGTATTTTGTGTTCTCAGTGCGGTGTTGTTTCACGCCAACTTTGGGGATCAAATGCAGTCTATTATGTTTATGAAAAACATCGCCATTGCGGGAGGCTTTTTGATGCTTGCGGTGCATGGTGCTGGAAATTGGAGTATTGAGCGTATCATTTGCAATAAGATGGCGGCTAATAAACAAGCCGACTAACACCTATGTAATGCCTAGGATTCAACTTATATCTTAGGCATTACGCAACTGTGCAGTGGCTGCCATACATATTGTTCTATTTTTAGCGTGTCTCTTGTGCGTATACTCATAAAAGGATTGGGTATTCTCAACACCATACGCTGAGTAAAACGACTTCTTTGCAGCGCGTCTGCGATAATGGGATCACTCAAAAATAACTTTTCGAAGCTGCCATCCTCAATAGCCTGCTGCAAACCAAATGTGAGACGCTTTCTTAGCGTGTGGTTCTGTGGATTAACAAAAAAATACATGGCAGCGGGATAACACAAAGCTAGGTTAGGTTCGACCATGAGTTTGGGCCTTTGCGCTATTTCATCCCATGGCTCATGCAATGCCCTTGGGAAAAGCTCGAACCGTTTTTGAGCCAGCATATCATGCAGATGAGTAGCATCTCCCGTTGCAACGTCAAAACCTGTTTTTTCATAAATTTTTGTATCCGGCCAATCAATGCCGCTGCCTATTGAGTGATTAAAAAGCCATTGAGGGTTTTGAATTGCGGCAAACTTATCGGCGTTATCTTCATGGATCAACAATAAACGCGCCCCCATAAGACCTCTAAGCAATGGAATGTATACCACTCCCAGTAATTGTTCTCGTGTAATAGAGGTCACACTCCAGTGCACGTCAATAATGTCTTGATTGGCAAGTAAATCAAGTGTTCTACCTTGCGGGACATCCTTGAGAATAAGCGGTTTGAGCTCGTAACTGCCAAACTCTTCGATACTTTTTTCCAAAGCAAGACGCAACAATTCAATGTAATAACCTTGCTTCGAGTCATTCTCATATTCGGCAATATTATAACGAACTACCTGAACGGGTGAATGTTGTTCCTGCTGAGCGATCGCGATTTGGCTTACCAAGTACAGCAGCGCACACAGTATTAGGTGTCGCATAATGCACACAATCTCCTTGTCGAGGGCGTCTATCGATTAGAAACTAAAATTTGGTTTATCTGTGAACTGTTATTTTGGTACTAATCATCATAAAAATCCAACTTAGGCTCTGATGTTACATTCGACATAACATAACAGACCTTAAAGGTTACAGTTGTTCGTTTTGTCAGTCTCATTAGGCTGTTAATTGATCAGACATATACAAATTGGCCTTAGAAGTTATCAATCACCTTGGGTTAATGCTAAATTAGCCACCATCATTACAATCACTTTGTATTTGCTTTATGGTGCTTAATAAGCTCTTAAAACCACTGGGTATTATTTTAACGATGACACTAAGTAACACATCACTTGCCAGTTCACAGCTCCCTCTTGAGGTGCAGTTGGGGCAAAAACTCATGCTTGATTTTCGCTATTTTTGCCAACAGGGGCATAGTGAGACATGTAGAACGCCAATGACGTCCCTACCCTCACAGCTTGCCGATGTCATAAGCAAATATCATATTGGTGGTGTGATCTTATTCTCTGAGAATACCCAAGACATAGAGCAAATAGTTCATTTAAATAATCAACTTCAAGCCGCTGCTCACAAAGCCAAACACCCACAACCACTATTTGTAGCCATAGATCAAGAAGGTGGACGCGTGGCGCGCATTAACCGCGAGCAGGCAACCTCATTTACCGGCAATATGAGTATAGGTGCTACCTACCCCAAGCACGGTACGCACTATGCCAGCACTGTAGCAACAGCCATTGCGAAGGAGCTTGCCAGCTTAGGTGTAAACGTTAATTTTGCGCCCACTGTTGATGTAAACATGAATGCTGAAAACCCCGTGATTAACGTGCGATCATTTTCCGAGAACCCTGACGTGGTTGCCAAGCTGGGCGCAGCTCAGGTAAAAGCATTTGAGCAGCAACAGGTGATCTCCGCGCTAAAACATTTCCCAGGTCACGGTGATACCCATGTCGACAGTCATACAGGTCTGCCGCGCGTGGACCATGATGAGCAGACAATTTGGCAAAACGACCTTGCCCCTTTTCAAACAGTGATCAAAACCAACGCACCGGGCATGATAATGACGGCGCACATTCAATATCCAGCACTCGATAACAGCACGCTGGTCAACAAACATGGTAAGCACATGCTCAAACCTGCCACCATGTCGCGTAAAATAATGCATGAGCTGTTGCGCAAGAAGTTAGGCTACCAAGGCGTTATCATTACTGATGCACTCGATATGGCGGGTATCAGTGATTTTTTTGACGCCAACTCAGCTGTACTCGAAACTTTCAAAGCAGGTGTCGACATTGCATTGATGCCGATTGCTATTCGTACGCCTAGCGACATTGAAAAATTAACAAGGCTTTTGCAAACTCTCACCGAAGCCGTCAACCAAGGCCTGCTAGATAAGCACGAAGTGGCACAATCGGCGCAGCGAATTTATGAACTAAAAAACCGCTTTATTAAAGGCAGCACACAGGTTTCAAGCGGTATTGCGCGGGCAACATTAGGTAATCCCGGCCATAGAAAGTTAGAAGCAGAGCTCGCACTGGCGGCCATCACGCAAGTGAAAAACGCGGCCATGCTACCGGTTGAGGTCAAAACTCAAAACAAAGTGCATATTATTATGCCAGATCAACGTAAATGTGAGGCAATGCGCCAAGCGCTTGAACTATATAGTAAAGCCCCTTTACAAATTAGTTGTAGCAGCCTGCAAGGTTTTGATCCCAACATTGCACACGCAGCAATTAAGCAGGCCGATTGGGTGATTGGCGCACATGCAAGTCCGCAGCAAAGTGCTGTTGAAATTGGTGGTATGGAAGATGTCAGCAAGTTAGAAGAGTTCGCGCTTTCGCGCCAAGAGCAACCAAATGCGCTCAAAGCACTTTTACAATATGCCAAGACACAACAAAAACAAACACTCTTTATTAGCCTCAGAGCCCCATATGAAATCACTCAATTTGCCCCATACAGCGATGCCGTGCTGGCAAGCTATGCTTATAATATTGATGTAGATAATAACAATCGGGTTGCGGGGCCTGCCTTTAGCGCGCTAGCAAAAGTGATATTAGGCCAAGCGCGAGCTGAAGGCACACTGCCAGTAACAATTAAGTAGGATGGGATAGATGTTATTAAACTGTGATTTAGGTGAAAGCTTTGGCGCTTGGACTATGGGCTTAGATGAGCAAGCCATGGCCGTCATAGACTGTGCAAATATCGCCTGTGGTTTTCATGCTGGCGACCCAGATGTCATAGCCAAAACACTTCAACTCGCCAAACAGTACGGTGTTACCATCGGTGCTCACCCTAGCTACCCTGATTTGCAGGGCTTTGGGCGTCGTTCTATGAAGCTCTCACCACACACACTGACAAATACTTTGCATTATCAAATATCCGCTTTGGATGGCATGGCACAATGCCAAGGATTGTCTGTCACATACGTAAAACCCCACGGTGCACTTTATAACGACATGATGGCAGATGAATCTACCTTACAGACCGTGATCCAAGCTATCGCCCATTACCCTAAGCCTTTAAAACTGATGATTTTAGCGACCGCAAAGCAAGAGCAACATAAGCAACTCGCAGCCAAATATGGGGTTAGTCTTATATTCGAAGCATTTGCTGATAGACTTTATACGGATGAAGGCTTATTGACGCCACGCAGCCTGCCAAATGCCGTACATAACAAGCCTGCGCTGATGGCACAGGTGAAGCAATTGGTTGCACTGGGCTCTGTTACCACCGACACAGGAAAACAACTACCGCTAAAAGCCGATACGCTATGTGTGCATGGCGACAATGAAGCCAGTATTGCGCTCGTCAAAGAGATCAGTATTCTACTAACTCAAAAATAACTACTCTAAAACCTGACGATCGCCATGACTCGGAGGGGTCGAAATAACCAGCATGTACAGAACTTCTGATGATACATTTTTTAGTTGATGTGGCGTCTTAGCACTAACATGCACGCCCTGCCCCGCGGCTAGGCTGAGTACTTCACCAGCGAGCTCCAATTGAGCACATCCTTGTAAAATATAGAAAAACTGCTCTGAAAAATGATGAAAGTGCCTGACTTCTTGCGCTCCTGGCGGTACACGCTCTTGTATGACACTCATGTTTGACGTTGCGACTAAATGCCAACCATCGCATACACCACCCCACTGATAATGTTCTGAGTCATCAGTCGTTACGACTTTACTCATCATCTTTCCCACCATTATTTAACAGTCACACTTATTCACAGCCAATAAAAAGCCGAGCATAAGGCTCGGCTTCAAATTACCATCACTGACTTAGTTTTTCACGATGGCATTATGATAAACGTTTTGTACGTCATCACAGTCTTCTAACATGCCCATGAATTTTTCAAAGTTAGCAATATCATCTGCATCTGTTATTTCAATATGTGTTTGTGGTACAAAAGTAATTTCGTCTACTTCAAAGTTAATACCTTCAAACGCTTCTGTCAGTGCTGTTTTAGCTTTGTAGTATTCAGTATGTGGTGCAAATACAGATACCTTGCCGTCTTCAACTTCAACGTCAGTAACATCCACATCAGCCATCATCAATGCTTCAAGAACCGCTTCATCGTCATCACCTTCAAAACCTAAAATAGCAAGATGGTCGAACATATGAGCAACACAACCTGGGCTGCCAATTTTTGAATCTGTTTTTGTGAACGGAAGACGTACATCTTTAATAGTACGGTTCGGGTTATCCGTTAAACAATCCACAATCACCATACAGTTACCAGGACCGTAACCTTCGTAACGAGCCGCAGCGTAGTCTTCACCCGCTCCACCGGCTGCTTTTTCAATAGCCTTGTCAATAACGTGCGCTGGGACCTGATCTTTCTTTGCTTTATCAATCAAACGGCGTAACGACAAGTTTGTTTCAGGGTCAGGGCCGCCATTTTTCGCGATAACGTAAATTTCTTTACCATATTTTGAGTTTACTTTGGTTTTTGCCGCCGCCGTTTTTGCCATGGCGTTTTTGCGGACTTCAAATGCTCTGCCCATCTTAATTCTCGTTTTAATAGATTAAATAAATTAAATTGGCGAGATTTTAACAAGACTCTCGCCATTGGGCTAGCGTTTGATGGGCTTTGTCTTGGGTTACTTAACCGAAAGCCTTTATAAGCTGCGGTAAATCATCAAACGAACGCAATATATGATGTGCTTGACTGGCATAATGAGGAATATCTTGCGGAGCATAGAGGCAAGAACGCATTTTAGCATTATGTGCAGCTTGAATATCGTAAAGGTAATCACCAACATACATGCAGTGCTTAGAGGCAAAGTGCCACTGTTTAGCGATATGTAGCAACCCACTTGGGTTTGGCTTGGCAGGCGCATCATCTCGAGTTAGCATCAGTGAGATTGGTACGTTACATTGGCTCAGCTTTAATTTCGCAGCTCGGCCAAAGTTACGGGTCACGATTGCCATCGGTATTTCCATTTGTGTAAGCTGTTCAAGACACTTAGCAACACCCGGCATCAACTGCGCACTTTGCGCATCCAACATTTCATGCTGATGTACGATATTCATTGCTTCTTGGCGCATGTATGGAGAGGGTAGTTGAGAGATAAAGTCTAGCAAATCCAGATCACGAGGACACCCAACTTGGGCTTTAATAAGTTGGAAATCCAATTCAGAACTCACCAATGTGCCATCTAAATCAAATATCACACCTTTAATTTGCTGCTGTATCATTACACTACTTTGTGAGCACGCCCGTGCATTAAGTTGTAACATTATTATCCCTGCCATTATCGGCGAATGTAGTTAAACCATAGGTTAGGAATAGCCATCTTGCAAAGCGCTTCCTTGATATTTCATCAGGTTATTGCTTATATGAGCCTTCCACTTATTGCACCTAACAAAATAAAAAAATCCAAATTTGTTAGCGACTGAAGGACATATTATCCTCCAACTAACGTGCAAAATCACTTTTCCTCTTAGAACAATAAAAAATAGTCTATACGAAAATTTGAATAAGTACGAAATATGGCAATAAAATACCGTGCCAACTCGCCATTTTTTCAAATTATTGTGTTTATTTTGTAAATAAATAAAAAAATCCAAATTAATAGTTGATATTTACTCGAAATTGTCTTTAAAATCCCGCACTTTTTTATTTCGTGCAAAAGTGCCATAAAAAGTTGGCCTCAGTTTTGCTCGTATAAATGAACCCGTTTAGCAATAGAAATGTGGTGAGCAGTATGGATTTTTACATCCTGAAAAAACAAGAGAAGCTCGTTGCCATTCCTGCGGATGAGCAAAATTGTAAAGAGTATTTAGACGATGGCTACTTTTATGTTGATAAAGTTGCAGCATGTAATGAAAAGTCAGCTTTAAAAGCGCTTCAAGCTAAGCAAGTCAAGGCTTTTAAAACCCCAGCCGTATTGTTATTACTTGTTTTACCTATAATTCTTTTTGCTTGGATGCAAATAAGCCGCTGACCAAATAGCTCAGGCAATGTTATATTAGCGTTTCTATCGTCAAGGAAACGCTGCATGAAAGTATTGCATACATCTGATTGGCATTTAGGCCAACAGTTTTATGAGCACAGTCGCACACAGGAACAGCAGGCCTTTTTGGATTGGCTGGTTGACATATTAGCATCGCAGAACATCGATCTGCTGCTAATCGCGGGAGACATTTACCATACGGCCACTCCACCTGCCAGTGCCGAACAACAACTCTATACTTTTATAAAGCAAGCAAAACATGCTTGTCCTGAGTTGCACGTCGTTATTATTGCTGGTAATCATGACTCAGCAAACCGTATTGAGACAGCCAAGCCTTTATTGCAACTGTTTGATACCCATGTCGTGGGGCGTTTTGATAGACACGCACCCGAGCAAGTAATCAAAACCGTTGAAACCAAAAACGGTACAGCTCATATCATTGCAATGCCGTTTCTACGCGTTTCAGACATTTCGATGACTAGTGATATCAGTTATCAAAGCGCAGTTGCGGAAGCTTACGATCAAGCCATAGCATTAGCCAAACCACTTACAAAACAAGAACCGCTCATTCTAATGGGCCATTTGCACGCCAAAGGTGGAGATATTTCCAGTGATTCTGAGCGCAATATAGCAATTGGTGGATTTGAGTCGATAAATGCCAATATTTTTGGCCAACACGCAGATTACGTGGCGCTTGGACACTTACACAAAGCCCAAAGCGTCGCGAAAAGCGAGCATATTCGTTATAGCGGCACACCACTGCCGATGTCGTTTTCCGAACGCAACTACCAACATCAAGTTTTGATAGCGGAGTTTGATGGTAAGCAACTTAAATCTGTAAACCCCCTTTACGTCCCACGTTACCAAGAGGTTTTGCTCCTGCCAGAGCGCGGAGGCGCTGACTTAGATAGCTTGTGTGAAATGATCGATACGCTTGAGTTTGAATCGGATGTGCCTCCGACTTATATCCGTTTACGTTTAAACAGTAGTGAGACAAATAGCCAGTTCCGTGCAACTATTGATGAAGCGTTAAAAGACAAACCTGTCTTGTTTTGTGGCATCGAACGGGTGAATGAGCTAGCTCAACAACAAAATGAGACTTTTACAGATTTAGGTCAAGTTGAACAACTGGACCCGATGACACTACTTGAACTCGCCTTTGCACAGCAAGTAGATGCCAGTCAATCCGTTCCAGATGCATTAAAAGATTGTCTTGCACACGTGATCAACTCCATGGATGAAGAGCCAAACACATGAAACTACTGAACCTTACCATCAGCAACCTTGCATCTTTGACTAAGGCTGCCGTTGATTTCGAACAGGCGCCATTAAATCACAGTGGGCTTTTTGCTATTACGGGTGATACCGGGGCAGGGAAGAGTACCCTGCTTGACGGGATCTGTCTGGCGCTTTATGGAAAAACTGCGAGATTAAGAAACGACCTAAAAAATACGGTGGTGTTTAATGGTGATGATATTAAGCTCAATGATCCCAGAAATCTACTACGCAGAGGATGCGCATCAGGGCAGGCCGAGGTGCAGTTTGTTGGGCAAGACGGTGAGCGCTACCTTGCTCGTTGGAAGATTGAACGAGCTAGAAAAAAGTCTGATGGCAAATTGAAAAGACCGGAACACATTCTGTTTAGAGTCGCGGATGAATCACAGCTTACACAATCTAGCAGCGCTACCGTAAGCAAAATAGAGCAACTGATAGGACTGAATTTTGAGCAGTTTACGCGAGCAGTATTACTTGCTCAGCATGAATTTGCAGCTTTCTTAAAGGCCAGTGCCGATGAACGTGCACAACTGCTGGAATGCTTAACCGGTACCGATAAATTTAGTCGGCTCGGACAAGCTATTTTTGAGCATCACAAAGCGAAAAAAAATGAGCTTGAGCAACTACAGAGTTCTCTCGCCAATTACCATATATTATCCGATGAAGAGTTAACGTCTCTTAAACAAACTATTGCAACTCTCAATGATCAACTTGGTCAGCTAAAAGCACAAAGCACACAATACCAGCAAGATATACAATGGCTCACCCAAGGGGAACAACAACAACTCAAGCTGCAGCAGTATCAACAGCAACTACAAGACTTAGAGTTAGACATACAACAACAGTCCACCGCAGTTGAACAGGCGCAACTGGCACAGCTTGCCCAGCAAATCGCCGATAACCGTAAGCAGGCGACTACACTGGCCAATCAACAGCAACACCTGACGCATCAACATGATGAGCTGGCAAAACAAGACTATCAACATCAACTAGAGCAACAACAATCACTTGTTGTTGAGTCTGAGTCGGCAAAGCAAGCGGCTCATGAAAAGTTAAAGAATCACGAGCCAGACATCAAGTTGGTACGAACACTCGATAACAAGCGCTATGCCACCTCGCAACAATTGGAAGACTGTAAAAAGCAGCTCGGTGTCAGCGAACAGCAGTTGTATGAACTTGACGAACAAATCAAGCAAACAGAGAAACAAATAGCTGACAACCGACAAGCACAAAACGAGCAGTTAAAGCTACTAGAGCAACACGCAGCATTAAAAGTGGCGTTGAATAATTGGTCTTATCTAGAGAGTGCTTTTGACAGCATTAACCAATCAGCACAGCTTATAGAAAGCCTTAAAAAACAATATAATAACCAATACAATGAACGCTGTGAATTAGAACAGAAACTTGCACCTTTAACTCTGCAAATACAAAACCAACAGAGTGAACAAGCTGTTTTACAAGAAAAATTAGACGCGCTGCAACAACAGTTAGCAACGCTAGATTATGAAGCACTTCAAAAGCAAAATTATAATTTAAAGTCGGCGCTACAGCTTTCGTTGGATGGACAACAATACGACCATGAATTGCTACAATTAGCCGCCAACATTGATAAATACCGCCACCAACAACACACTTTACAGCTCCAACTAGAAGATACTGAAAAGCAAGTAGATTTACAAAAACAAAGGGCATTGCTCACACAGGAGAATGTCACTCAGGTGCAGCTACGTGCCAGTGAAAAAGTCAGTGCTTTACGTGCCCAACTTAAGGCAGGACAGGAGTGTATGGTTTGTGGGGCAACAGAGCATCCTTATGGTGTTGATCACATAGACAGCCACTGGCAAAACCTAATTGCCGACTTTACAGATCAACAACAAAAAGCGGAACAAGCGCTGACACAAGCGCAACAGCGCCACAACGACCAAGTGATCGCCAATGAACAGGTGAATACCCAGTTACAAGTCTCTTTGCAGCGAAAATCACAACTACAAGAACAGCATGCAAAGATACACAGTGCTTTAACAGAGTTGGGCTTTGAAGATTATATTGATATTGAGCTAACAAAGCAGCATCTTGCAGAGATTGAGACAAAACTTAGCCGCTATAGTGAGCTGAGCAAAACTCAACAGCAACTTTGGCAGCAATTACAAACCCGCCAGCATGAGCTGACGCAAAGTCAAAATCAACATGGTGAAATGCAACAAAAAATACAGAGCCTAAGCGCAGCGCTGGAAGCCATTACTCAGCAGCAAAACAATGCTAACGATACCTTAGCGCAGTTAAAGCGCAAGGCACAGCAGCAATACTCTGACGACACATGGTGGCAACAGTATGAACACAATATGCACAGTGCTGTACAGTCGCTTACCAGCAAAGTTAAGGAATATGCCACATGGCAAACGACATTAGCTCAGCTACAGCATGTGCAGCAGCAACTGGATGCACAACAACGTAACGATGAACAGCATCAAAACAAACTGCAGCAAACGTTAACACAGCAAAAAAGCGTTTTGACACAACTGGAAAGCACCCTGAATGAGCTTGATTCCCAACGTCAAGAGCTACTGCCGCTGACCCGCAGCGCTGATGAGTGGTTTACTGAGCTGCAAACTCACTATGAGCAATGCAGTTCACAATGGACAACACATAAGAACACCTTGACCCAACTCGAACAAGCGGCGCGTCAACAGCATCTTCAGCTGGAGCATCTAAAAAGTCAGCTTGTTGATAATCAATCTCAGAAAGTTGCTGTTGAACAACGCTTTGATGAATGGCTGATGGCACAACGCCAACAGTACAGTGACCTCACGGCGGACACGATAACCGAATTGCTTGGCGTCCCATTTGCGCAATATGACCAAGTATTGAAAAACCACCAACAACTACAACTGCAACATACACAAGCATTGGCACGACTCAATCACCTTCATGAAGAGATTGAACAACATCAAGCACAGGCCAGAACAACAAAGTCATTAGAACAACTAACACAATTACACGGTGAGCTTAATCTGCAAATCGAGCAAGTACAGACACAATGGCTCGATAACAACACACAACTTAAACAGCATGAGCAAAATGTAGCAAACAGGCAGGCCCAACAAAATGAGCTATCACGAGTGCAAGAACAGTACGAACACTGGTATCTATTGGATAAACTACTCGGTGACGCAACAGGAAAAAAACTACGTAATGTAGCCCAAACACAAACCCTAAAGATCTTGTTGCAATACGCTAATCAGCACTTGAGCAGCTTATCAAAACGATATCGACTTACCATTATCGGCCAGTCTCTCAATATTGCGATTATTGACAAAGACATGGCCGATGAACAACGCTCAGTGAACACGCTCTCTGGAGGGGAATCATTTCTGGTATCTTTGGCACTAGCATTAGGGCTGGCATCCTTGTCAGCTAATAAGGTTCAGATCAGTTCATTATTTATCGATGAAGGTTTTGGAACATTAGACCCAGAAACTTTAAGTGTTGCATTGGATGCGTTAGACTCATTACAAGCTCAGGGACGTAAGGTGGGTGTTATCTCACACGTCAGTGAAATGACCGAACGAGTAGCAACTCAAATTCATGTTAAAAAACAACCGGGTGGCTATTCCAGCATTCAAATTAAAGGACAAGTCTAATGCCTAATTTTCACGCTGATGAGGCTCAGAATTACGAGCAACGAATCACCCGTCTCATTCCCGGCTATGATTTACTACATGAACTCACCGCCGCTCAGTTGAAAACTCTGCTGCCCGATGAAGCAACCATCCTTGTGATAGGCGCAGGCACAGGCAAAGACATTCTGGCCCTAGCACAGCTCAACCCACATTGGCACTTTATTGCACAAGATATTTCAGCGGATATGCTGGCAATCGCAGATCAAAATTTTACTAACTTAGGCTTGAGTTCAAGAGTCACCATTGTCTGCGGAGAACTCGACTCTAATATAGGCCATGTTGATGCAGCATTGTGTCTGTTAGTCATGCATTTCTTACCTGACAACGGAGACAAGCAAGCCCTGCTCAAAACAATCCGCGCGCAACTTCCCAGCCGTGCCCCCTTGTTCTTAGCAGATCTCATGGCTCCCGAAACTGAATTTGAACGAGAGTCACAACTCGTGGCATGTAGAGAACTTGGCCTGACCGAAGTTGGTGAGCAACGCATGCGTCATAACTTACAGCATGAGTTTTTTCCATTAGACAGAATGCGCTTGGCAGAATTACTTGAACAAAGTGGTTTTAGTACACCTCACAACTACTTCAAGGCGCTTGGTTTTGCTGGAGTTGTTTGTCGTGCCGAATAGCAACATAGCGAAGCTGTTTTTGCAACGTTTGTAGGTTGAAAGGTTTGACCATCAAACCGTCAATTTGTGCAGAGATCAGGTTTAGCACCGTTTCTTTATTATCATCACAAGTCACCACTAGAATGGCCAAATGAGGCTGATTTAGGTCTTTACGAACTTTGTCGATAAGCATTTTACCATTCATTTTAGGCATGTTTAAATCTGTAATGAGTAGATCAAAACGACTAGCTTCAAGCAGTTTCATAGCCTGTTTGCCATCGGTCGCTTCAACAATGTCTTCATACTCTAAACGACGTAACATATTTATCATTACATGACGCATTAATGGCATGTCGTCTACGACAAGAATTTTCATGCTGATGCCTCTGTCCTTGATCAGGTAAAAATGTGCTGTGGGGCTGTATTTTAGATTAGTTCAATTCCCGTAAAATATCGCATAGTTTATTGATTTTAATATTGCTTAGCTGTCTGTAATCCAAAAAAGGGCACACCACTAAACGGTTAATATGATCGACAGCAAACTCCTCGTCCAGCCACACCAGTGAGTTAGTAAAAATATGATCTCTAAACAACCTTTTGGCGTAAATTCTGCCTGCTATAACATGATAGCGGTATTGCGTAGCCGCTAAATCAGGTACAGAAAACAATAATGCTTCCTGACTATGACTTTGCAGTAAACACGCGTCACGATAGGTTTGCCAGCTATCATAGTTAGTAAAACTATGATCTGAACAATTCAGCTGGCCCAGTACTTTAGCGTACACATTGAAGATTTTCCGCCAGCCATTTCCCGATGCCTGATTGATCATGGCGATCTCACCTAAGCTAAGCGGTTGAACTGATTCTAGATTTTGATATTCGAGCATAGGAGGACTGTGCTCGACATATATCGCTATCAATCCAGAACTTACACCAAAACCACGAGTTAGTATTTTCATGACCTGGCTTTTGTAAGTATGCGGTCTAGCGCGTTACCAAACGCTTGTTTGTCTGCGCTTGAGAGCTTCGCAGGTCCACCACTCATTTCAACACCACTGCTACGCATCGTATCCATAAAGTCGCGCATATTTAATATCGACTTAATGTTATGGATAGTATATTCCTCACCACGAGGGTTAATTGCCAGCACACCTTGCTCCACAACCTCCGCTGCCAGTGGTATATCTGCCGTGATAACCACATCACCCTTTTGTGCACGTCTGACAATTTCATTATCCGCAATATCAAACCCCTTACTCACTTGTAGCAAACTCACGTATTGCGTAGCGGGCACTCGCATAGCATGGTTAGCGACCAGAGTGGTTACTGTTTTAGTGCGCTCAGCAGCACGAAAGATAATTTCTTTTATCACAGCAGGACATGCGTCTGCATCAACCCAAATTTTCATGGTCTTAGTTACCTGATCTAAAACTTAGTAGATTAATGATCTTAACGGTTCTTCTTCGCGTAACCTACAATTATTTGGATAAAAATACTTAGGAATTCGGATGAAAGCGTCAATTTTATGCGCCACGTTATTATTTTTACTAACTGCATGTACTGGCTTACCGCAAGGCATTGAGCCGGTGAACGGTTTTGAGCTACAAAAATACCAAGGAAAATGGTACGAGATAGCGCGACTTGATCACAGCTTTGAGCGTGGTTTAAATAATATCAGTGCAAACTACTCGATAAACGATGATGGCACCGTGCAAGTTATTAACCGAGGCTATGACGAACAGCAACAGTCATGGCAACTGGCCGAGGGCATAGCAAAGTTTGTGGGTGATGAAACGACAGGGCACCTCAAGGTCTCATTCTTCGGCCCTTTTTACGGCTCATATGTCATTTTTAAATTAGACACAGAGCAATATCAATACGCCTATGTTACTAGCTACAACAAAGATTATTTATGGTTACTTTCGCGCACTCCAAAAGTCGATAAAACCATCATGACGGACTTTGTTAGTACGGCGCAACAATATGGATTTGACGTGGAGCAATTAATCTACGTTCAACATAATGAAATACAGTGATAACTTACTTTATGGTTGTAAACCCCCTTTACAGTTTGATGACATTGGTTCCCCATTAAAGCTTGCTAAACATCATAACTGTATGAAAACTTTAACATTACTGTCAGGCACCTGTAACACATACAACCCAAGCTGTTGCTTCCTAAACAATAATTAGCAAGTGCAAATTGGAGTAACAGTATGAAGCGTTTAGCCTATTCTTTGATCGCAGGAGCCGTCACTCTTGCGCTCACGGCATGCAATGGTGATGATGGTGCGCAGGGTCAACAAGGGGAGCAGGGTGTTCAAGGCACCGCTGGTCAAAATGGTATTGATGGCCAAAACGGTCAAGATGGCGCTAACGGCCAACCAGGAAACGATGGCGTCGATGGCAAAGACGGCGTAAATGGCGGAAGTGGCCTCATCCGTATTGCTACCGTGCCAAATGGTGCAGAAGTGACTGGTTTGTACCTCAGTGAACAAGGTGACTTATTTTTCAATGTACAACACCCAGCTGACAGTAACACCGCAACAGCAGATGGTAAAACTTTCAATAAAGGAACTGTTGGGGTATTGACCGGTGTAGACTTCAATAACCTGCCTCGCAACATAGTAAGTTCACCAGTACCCGCTTCAGAACAAGAACAGCAAATCGTGATGTCAGCTATCGGCCAGTATCAGGTGCTAGGACAAACAGGTGATGCCTTTGCTAATTTAGGCGCAAAAGGCCTTGAGGGAGGCCTTGGAGTACACTATGGGATCAATTCAAAACAAGAAATTATTCGTAACGACAACCCTGATTTCAATGGCTTCATAGCAACCTCAGACACCGAAGGTTATCTTTATACCAACTGGGAATCATACCCCGGCGGCATGAGCCGATTAAAAATGAGTAAAGACACCAAGGGTAAATGGTCTGTCACGGAAGCGATGATGGTTAACTTCGATGGGGTTCATGGCACTGCTGCTAACTGTTTTGGGTCAGTATCTCCTTGGGGTACACCGCTTACCTCTGAAGAATGGATTGTTAACTCAAGCGTGACTAGCACAACGGATGCCAGCTGGAATGACCCAGCGGATACGCGCACCGATGGCATTGAAGCGCTAGTGGCACCAGATTTCCCTAACCCTTATCGTTACGGTTACATTGCTGAAGTGCAAAACCCAACCAGCGCCTCTCCAGATGTGGTAAAACATTTCACTATTGGTCGTTATGAGCATGAGAATTCTGTCGTTATGCCAGATGAACGCACCGTATACTCATCACAAGACGACACGGGTGGGGTACTATTTAAATTCATTGCCGATCACCCTAAAGATCTCAGCTCAGGCACTTTGTATGGTGCGAAGTTAACTCAAGATGAGGGACTAAACGACCCTGCCGTTACTGGCTTTGATATTGAGTGGGTCGAGCTTGCCAGCGGCAACAATGCAGACATCGCCACGTGGATTGCTGAATACGATAACATTACCACCGCAGACTATGTTGACGGTCAATCAAGTTATATCACCATGGCCGACGTTCAAGCGTGGGCAGATGGCGCTCAGACCTACCCAAGCGTTGAACAAGGCGGTGGCCCTGTAACAGCAGGCAAACCTATGGATAATCGCGTCGCTTTCTTAGAATCTCGCCAAGCAGCTCGCTTAAAAGGCGCAACGGCAGAGTGGCGTAAACTCGAAGGTATTAGTATTAACCTAGAGCGTGTAAAAGAAGCGGTAACTGGGGAAGACCTGATAGCAGGAGAGATTGTTGATAAAGCCTACATGTACATCGGTATTGCTGATATAGATAACACCATGACCGATGATCAGGGCGATATTCAACTGTCTCGCCGTGTTAAAGATTGCGGTGGAGTTTATCGTGCAGCCATCGACAACAACTACAACTTAACGCGCATCGAGCCTGTGGTCATGGGTGGAACATACCGTTCGAGCCTCACTGGCGCTGAGCGCTGTGATGTCAATCAGCTATCACAGCCTGACAACGTCATTGTCATGCGTGATGGACGTATCATCATCGGTGAAGATGGCTTCCAAGAGAACAATACGCTGTGGCTGTACGACCCTAAGTCTAAATAACAGTCACTTTAGTAAAACGGCGCTCTATTAAGAGCTGCCGTTTTTTTTGTCTAGTTTATGGAAGTCATAAAAATGAAATACCCTCTTTTTGCCACACTGATAACACTGGGTTTGCTTGGTGGCTGTGAAAAATCAGTCCAACATGAAAGTCACACAAGCAACCTCAACGTCGCCGCACCTTTCAAGCAGGGTGATGATATTCCCGCCGTTGCCTACATTGAGCACCGTGAAATATATAACGCAGAGTCTGTTATTCCCCCGCAGTGTTATACCAAAACAGATGGTGTGAACAATCCTTGCTACGCCTGTCATCAAACGGATAAACGTGATAAAAATAAGCCAAATCAGATGTTTGATGGCCATTTACAAGGAAGTTATGAGTTCTCAGATTTGGGCACTAAAAATCATTGGAAGAACCTATTCATTGACCGAACTGAACTGGTAAAAGATATCTCAGATGAAGACATCTTAGCGTGGATCAATCAAGACAACTACAGCCCGTTCATAGAAAAGCTAAAGCAAAATAGTGACTGGCAAGGCGAAATAACCCCAATTAATAACTTGGCCTATCCAGAAAAAGCATTCGATGAATTTGGCTTTGCTAAAGATGGCAGTGGCTGGGTTGCATTCAACTACAAACCTTTTCCCAGCACCTTTTGGCCCACCAATGGGTCAACTGGCGACGTGATGATCCGTTTGCCAGAAGAGTTTAGAACACGTCAGGGCAGCTACAATCGAGATATATATCTGGCCAACCTAAGTTTGGTTGAAGTCGCGCTAAAAGGTCTTGATGGTATATCTGTACCTGAACTTGATGAACAGCGTATTGGTGTCGACTTGAATAAAGATGGCGAACTAAACAACATTACATACTTACCCAAGCAGCGCCATTATTTGGGCGACGCAAAAACGGCGTTGGCCTACCAGCTTTACCCCCAAGGCACTGAGTTTTTGCACACCGTGCGCTACATAGGCGTTGATCAGCAAGGGAACATCTACAACGCTCCACGGATGAAAGAAGTCCGCTACATGAAGAAACATAAATTTAAATCTAAAGCGGCACTGGCGTCTTCATACTACCGAGAAGCTAAAGAGAAAGCATTTGAAAACCTACCACAAACGCTTTATTTGGGCGATAAAGGAGTGAACAATACTTTTGGCTGGCTCATTAATGGCTACATCGAAGATGCGCAAGGCCAACTCAGGCCACAACATGAACAAGAACTTGCATTTTGTAATGGCTGCCATAAAACGATTGGCTCAACTTATGACCAGACATTTTCGTTTGCACGTAAAGTTACAGGAAAGGATGGCTGGGGCTACATTGACCTCAAAGCCATGCAAGATGTGCCAAACATGGGTGAAGAGCAGGGTGAATTTCTCACCTATATGGCTCGTGTTGGCGGTGGCGACGAGTTTAGACAAAACCAAGAAATGCTTACTCGCTGGTTTAAACCTAATGGCAAGCTTGATACAGACAAAGTTATGCGGACCAAAAGCCTTTATGAACTGATCACTCCCTCTGCTGAGCGCGCCTTAGCGCTGAACAAGGCCTACCTAACGATTGTAAAAGAGCAAAGTTATATCTTTGGTCGTGACGCAACACTGGTAGAGGCA
This sequence comes from Pseudoalteromonas sp. T1lg23B, assembly GCF_002964665.1. Taxonomy (GTDB): domain Bacteria; phylum Pseudomonadota; class Gammaproteobacteria; order Enterobacterales; family Alteromonadaceae; genus Pseudoalteromonas. Next base: position 20,376 of record NZ_PQBZ01000042.1, read on the forward strand.
AGCAACGTATTACAACAAATAGACGAATCACAGGCTCCGCTCAAAGATGCGCATCAATATGTGTGGGACATGCAGTTGGATTGGTCAAAGCTATAACTTAATAAAAAGCTGATCCAGTTATGGATCAGCTTTTTACTCACTGTTAGCCAAATACGGTCTAAAAATTAGATATAAAATAAATTAATATCAATCACATACATCAAGATCATATTTTTACTAACTCTATATATAACCCTTTCAGCTGACTACTCTAGATCATATTTTTACTAACTTATAACTGGCTTTACACGCTCAACCACAAGTAGAGGCTACACACTCAGAGCATCGTAGATCAATATTTTACTAACTTATAGGATGAATAAACCGCGTTAAAGTCCAGCAAGTGCGGCGACTATACCCCTTTTACAGGGACATACAGTGTCCTTTTCAACTTCTATGTTCAGCATGTGATACTAGGCAGACAACTTGAGGATCAGTTTTTTACTAACTTATCTTGTTGTTTTGGCGCGAGATCATATTTTTACTAACTAATCGCAAAAATAACGATCTGAGATCAATATTTTACTAACATTCGTCCTATGAGATCACGATATTACTAACTAATTTGATAGCAACAGGTCTTAGATCAGATTTTTATCTACTCTTTCTTAGTAAAACTCTGATCTGTGAGGCACATCCGCGTAAATTCTACCTTTGTTTACGCCGGAGTCAGTTAAATAGCAGCGTAAGTAGGTAAAATCCTGATCCCATCAAGTTGTCAATAAGCCATCACAACTGCGAGTTAGTAAATTTTTGGTCTCGCCAGTTACATTCAGGCGATGTAGAAAATATGTTACAGTGATGCTTTAAAATCCGCATCAAAGCACTTCATTACATGCAGATAATAGATAAAATTCACTCATGCACCCTATGTGAGCCAACACTTCCTCATGGCGCAAACCCCGTGTTACAGGCTAGTCAAGAAGCAAGGATACTGATTGCTGGACAAGCCCCCAGTCTGAGCGTACATAAAACGGGTAAGTTGTTTAATGATGCAAGTGGTAAAAGGCTGAGGAGCTGGTTGAATGTAACTGAGGAACAGTTTTATAACCCAGAACTTTTCGCGATAGTACCAATGGCATTTTGTTATCCTGGTCGGGGCCGCTCTGGTGACTTGCCACCTCCAACACTTTGTGCAGCGACATGGCATCAAGCTTTACTAGCACAATTAACCAATGTTCGCTTAACCATTGTCATCGGTCAGTATGCACAACGATACCACTTAGATGCCAAAGCAACGCTCACAGAGCAAGTCCAAAACTGGCAATCACTCTTGCCCAAACACATCGTATTGCCACACCCAAGTCCCCGCAATCAGGCTTGGTTAAAGCGAAACCTCTGGTTCGAACAGCAAGTTGTTCCTACTTTGCAAGCTCATGTAAACACGCTGCTTTAACATTCAGTACTACAATTATTGCGATATGCCGTTTTCTGCAAAAGACTTTAGTTCATCTCCTGTTAAACGGTAGATGATCCATTCGTCTTGCGGCTTAGCGCCGATACTGTTGTAAAAATCAATTGCAGGCTTATTCCAATCAAGCACAACCCATTCGAAGCGACCACAGTCATTGGCCAACGCTAATTGAGCTAAATACTGCATAATGGCTTTGCCTGCGCCATTGCCGCGTTTGTCTTGAGCGACGTATAAATCCTCAAGATATAACCCATGCTTACCTAACCACGTAGAGTAGTTATAAAAGTACACTGCAAAACCAATTGCTTCGCCATCTTGTTCACAGATCAAAGCATGCGCTCGAGCATGCTCGCAAAACAGTTTTTCTTCGATCTCAGAAACACTGTTTAATACGGCATCAGGCTCTTTTTCATATACTGCCAGATCATTGATAAATTTTAGAATTGTTGCTGCGTCTTGCTTGTGTGCCGCACGGATTTTTATACTCATTAAAAATGCCTACTTGATTTCAAAACTCTAGTGTATGCTAAATTTAGTCATGAATTAAATGCATAATTTGCACAAGGCAAATGCATGGAGAACATAGTTTGCTACCTAACATTGATTTGAATCTGCTCAAGTTATTTGCATCGCTCTATCAAAGTGGCTCGGTAAGTAAAACAGCACAAGAATTAAATCTTAGTCAATCGGCTTGTAGCCATGCTTTAACCAGACTTAGACAGCGGCTTGATGATGATCTCTTTATCCGTATTGATAATGAAATGGTGCCTACGGTATTTGCACAACAAATCGCGCAAAGTGTATTACCCGCTCTACAATTATTGTCAGACGGCCTTAATCCCCATGAAACTTTCAACTCAGATCACAGCACTACATTTACCATAGCGACAACTGACTACACGGCATGGTGCCTTAAGCCATTGGTGAGGCATTTTAGTGTGCAATACCCGCAAATAAATCTACGTTTTGTATCGCTTGAACAGCGTATTCCGCAAGAAGCATTGAAAAATGGTACGCTTGACTTCGCCTGCGGCTTCTCGCATCAACAAGAACATAGCGAAAGTGTTGTTGATCATTTGTGGTTTGAAGACCAGTATATAACCGCTGTTTCTAAACAACATCCTCTGGCCCAATACGACAAGCTCACGCTAGAACAGTTTTTGATGTTCCAACACATCCTCATCGCTCCGTGGAACGAAACGAAGGGCATTGTGGACGTGATGCTGGCTAAGATCAAAAAAAGCAGAGCGATTGCAGTGACCGTCTCTCATGTGCTTATCGCACCATATTACCTAGCTCAGTCTCCCTATTTACTCACTTTACCAAAAGCCTACGCACAGCAAGTTGCTCAGCCATTGGACTTAAAGTTACTCTCTCCGCCACTGAGCATCCCAAGCTATAAAATCAAACTATATTTGCATAAAACTCGGCAAAGCGATCCAAGATTAACTTGGTTTATCGAGCAATTTAGAAAGTTTTTCGCGCTGTAATGCCCCTTGACAGAATTGCTTAATAACAAACGGAGCGATCGAGTTTCAGCGTAACATCGTACTACTACTATCCTTGTCAGATTTTGGACTTAGACGATGATTAGACGATTATTTGTGTGCCTATATTTAGCTACCAGCATGGCCTACGCCTCTGTTGCACAGCAGCTTATCCCTGGCGCTAAAGCAGTTGGAGACTCACCAACACTGAGCTACTTATTTTGGGATATCTATCAAGCCACTTTGTACGCTCCCAATGGCCAGTTTGATAGTAATAGTCCCTTCGTACTTAAACTTCACTATTTACGAGCGCTAGAGGGAGAAGAAATTGCCAAACGCTCCATTGAGGAAATGCAAAAGCAAGGCTTGCAAAATGAGGCTCTACTTTCTAGCTGGCTCAAGCAAATGCAGGCCATTTTTCCAGACGTAACAAATGGCACCGAATTATATGGTCAACGAACAGAGCAAGGGAGCAGTCGGTTTTACAACGGCAATACCTTGATAGGCGAAATCGATGATCCGCAATTCACCAAGTATTTCTTTGCCATCTGGCTATCAGAAAACACCACTGAGCCAGCTATGCGCAAAGCATTGCTTAACATAAATTAGGAGCCTGAACATGCTTAAAATAATTACAGTTCTGCTGCTCACAATCTCATTGACAGGTTGTGGAGTTAGCATTGACGCAAACAAATATCAAAACACTACACCACAGTTCGACCCTTTCCAGTTTTTTGACGGTAAGGTCAAAGCGTGGGGTATCGTGCAAAATCGTTCCGGCGACATGGTGCAACGCTTCACTGTTGACATTGAGGGGACTGTAGATAGTGGGGCACTTACACTAGACGAAGTATTTAACTACGAAGTAGGGCAGGGGATCACCCACAGAGTGTGGAAGATCACAGTCAAAGGCGAAACCCAATTACAAGGTAGCGCAGGTGACATATTGGGGATGGCCAAGGGCCAGCTTGCTGGCAACGCTATGCGCTGGCAATATGAAATGGAATTGCCCGTAGACGGTACAAGTTACACTGTACAATTTGACGATTGGATCTGGGCATTTGCAGACGACACAATCATCAACCGCTCTTACATTAAAAAATTCGGCATTGTGATGGCGGAAGTCACCATTTTCATGCAAAAAATCCCTAACAAGATGTAAACAAATGTAAATAAAAACACAAACCATTGAAATTAAATAATTTATATATTTTTTATGATTTCTCTTGGTTCGTGCTCAGTGCTAGCATACATGGGATGACAACTCAGCAAACTATCAAGGAAAAAAATCATGCTGAAAAAAACCTTACTGGCCTGTGCGCTGGTTTCACTGGCTGGCTGCCAAAACACGCATAATTCAACACAAGAAACACAAAACAATATGGAAACTAACACCTCGTCGTTGACGTATCCGCAAACCAGAAAAGCAGACCAAGTAGATACCTACTTTGGCCACCAAGTAGCGGACCCTTATCGCTGGTTAGAAGACGACATGAGTGATGAAACAGCATCATGGGTAAGTAGTCAAAATGAAACAACTCAGGCCTATTTGTCACAAATTCCTTATCGTGAACAGATAAAAGAAACATTAACAAAATTAATGGATTATGAAAAAGTAGGCACACCATTTACCCATGGTGATTACACTTACTATTTCAAAAATGACGGCTTGCAAAACCAAAGTGTATTGTATCGAAAACTTGCAGATGGCAGCAGTGAAATATTTTTAGACCCCAACAGCTTCAGTGAAGATGGCACTACATCACTTGCAGGCCTGAGTTTCTCTAAAGACGGCTCTTTAGTTGCCTACCAAATATCTGAAGGCGGCAGTGATTGGCGCAAAGTAATTGTGTTAGATACTCAAACTAAACAGCAAATTGGTGAGACACTCGTAGATGTAAAGTTTAGTGGTATCTCATGGCTTGGTAACACGGGTTTCTACTACGCTAGCTACGACAAACCAACGGGTAGTGAGCTGTCAGCAAAAACAGATCAACACAAGCTTTATTTCCATAACCTCACCGAGCCACAAAGCGCTGATAAGCTTGTATTTGGTGGCACAGCGGCACAAAAACATCGCTACGTGGGGTCTGATGTAACCGATGATGGCCGCTACTTGTTGATCAGTGCCAGTATCTCTACTTCTGGAAATAAGCTATTTATTAAAGACTTACAAAACCCTGATGCACAACTAGAGACAGTCCTCGCAGAAGATAGCTCAGACACCTACTTGCTTGAGAGCGACGACCAATGGCTATACTTTGTAACAAATTTAGATGCGCCAAATAAGCGCATCGTCAAAGTAAATCCGAAAAAGCCTCAACCTGAGCACTGGCAAGATTTCATCGCACAAACTGAGCATGTACTCAGAGCCTCAAGTGCAGGCGGGTATATCTTTGCTCATTACATGGTCGATGCCATTTCGAATGTAAAACAATATGATATGCAAGCGAAACTGGTCAGAGAAATCGCTCTACCAGGTGCAGGCTCTGCTTATGGCTTCGAAGGCAATAAGAAAGACAAAACCATTTATTACGCCTTTAGCAACTACAGCACCCCTAGCACGTCATTTAGCTTTGATGTTGAGTCAGGCAAAAGCGTCGTCTATCAAAAATCTAAAATAAACTTCAACCCAGATAACTTTGTTTCTGAACAAGTGTTTTACACTTCAAAAGACGGTACTAAAGTACCTATGCTTATCACGCACAAGAAAGGTTTAAAACGTGACGGTAGCAACCCTACAATCTTGTATGGTTATGGTGGCTTCAACGTCAGTTTAACGCCATATTTCAGCTCATCAACGGCGGCTTGGCTTGAAATGGGCGGTGTGTATGCTGTAGCAAACATCCGTGGCGGCGGTGAATATGGTAAGAACTGGCACAAAGCGGGTACTCAACTGCAAAAGCAAAATGTATTTGATGACTTTATCAGCGCGGCGGAGTATTTGATTGATGAAAATTATGCATCAAAACGTAAGCTCGCTATCTTCGGTGGTTCTAATGGTGGCTTACTCGTTGGTGCTGTAATGACTCAACGTCCAGACTTATTCCAAGTCGCGCTGCCTGCGGTAGGTGTGCTTGATATGCTAAGGTATCATACATTTACTGCGGGTGCAGGTTGGGCATATGACTACGGTACAGCGGACCAAAGCGAACAAATGTTTCAATACCTTAAAGGGTATTCACCTGTTCACAATGTTAAAGCTGGCGTGCAATACCCTGCAACCTTGATTACTACCGGTGATCATGATGATCGAGTGGTACCGGCACACTCATACAAATTTGCCGCTGAACTTCAAGACAAGCAAGCTGGTAGCAATCCGACTCTCATTAGGATTGAGACTAATGCAGGACATGGAGCAGGTACGCCCACCAGTAAGATAATCGACAAATATACGGATATCTTTGGCTTTGCATTACACAACATGGGTGTCACAAAGCTGTAAGAGGCATTTGAAGCAATAGCTACATAACAAACATCGCATTAAAAGGCGATGTTTGTTATATCTAACTTAATTTAACGAGAGCTCCATAAACACACTCAGTGGGTTATCTCGGTAAAAACCAAAGCGCTCACAGCGCTTAAACCCCAGATTTTCATACAGACTAATAGCTTCTGTTTGTTTACTACCGGTTTCCAAGCGAATAAGAGGGATCTGAGCTTCTCCCGCATAGTGTAGTAAAATCTGCATAATACGTCGTGAAAGACCCTTACCACGATAACTAGGGCGCACATATAAGCGTTTAATTTCCCCATAAAGTGTTTTATTGAACTGCTTAACGATCGCCCCACACGCTACTATGCCGTCTTCATTCCTAAGCCCTATTGCATGAACATTGGGTTGACGCAGCTCTTCTAGCGCCAATGATTGATCACTTGCTATAGGATATAGGGTGTTCATTAGGCGATCGATTTCACTGAATACTTCAACGACACTTGGGTCATCTGGGTTTAAATCGACTAATTGCATATACATTTCTCAGTAATTTTGCGTACTTTTTGCGAATAACAAACTATACCGAGTTGAATAGAATGAACAAGTAAATTTATCTAATAATCGAGCTGATTTATCGAACTTTACTGGGTAAGGAGGGATTAAACACAGTCCTATGCCTAGGATAACCAAACAACTGACGTCAATCCAAACCTAGTCGTTTGGATGTAAACATACTTTAATGCGACTTAAGCTTTGTGCTCTGTACACTGAGATTCAGTGCATTCTTGTTGGACAGTATCCGGGGTATTAACCGCTTGACTTGGAAAAGTAAACAAGGTCAACGCTAGCAATACAAGCGTAATAGCAATAGTGACTGGAAGCGTTAATTGCTGTTCTGAATCAACATTATAGGTACGAAATAATGCCATGATGCGCTCCTAAAAAATAACAAGCTAATAAAAAGCACAACATCCCTGAATGAAACTCTATAAGTATTAGCAACTATATGAACGTTAACTTAATAAAGTATGAGTATTTATAACAAATGAATTGGAAAAACTCAAACAAAGTGATTAGCACAAATCAAAAAAACCATACAAAAAAACTAATATTTTGCAATTAGTTTATTAAAATCAGTACATTACACACTCATCTGACCAGAGTAAAAAAAGCTCAGAAAATTCAATAAAAGTATCTGAAGGCCACTATTTTTAGGGCCAAGGCATAATAATTTCCGCTAATTCTCGTACCAAAGTCGTAAACCCCCTTTACAGAAAAGCCCGATCTGAATAGATCAATTTACTTCGCTCCACATCAAAAAAGGGTTCAAATTCGCGATATAATTAAGCCATAAATGGTAGACAAAAAAAGAGGGCGATAAACGCCCTCATAAATATTTTAACTTTTTACAATTTGACGGGAAAGCCACGATCACGCATTAGAGCGCTCACATCAGCATCTCTGCCCCTAAATAAGCGATATGCTTCAGCTGGGTCCATTGCATTTCGAACTGAGAATAGATATTTGACCAATCGCTCAGACACTTTAGGATCGTAGAATCCACCAGGGGCACTTGCAAAAGCTTCTGCTGCATCAGACGTCAACACTTCAGCCCATAGGTAGCCATAATAACCAGCGGCATAACCTTCACCTGAGAACACGTGGCCAAACTGTGTGCTACGATGGCGCATCACAAGCTCAGACGGCATGCCTAGCTTATCCAACTGCTCTTTTTCAAATTTTGCAGGGTCTATCTTTTGTGGATCAGTGCTGTGATATAGAAGATCCATCATCGCCGAAGCTAAATATTCGGTCGTAGCAAAGCCTTGGTTGAACGTAGCCGATTTTTTAATTTTAGCTACCAGCTCTTTAGGCATTGGTTCACCAGTTTCCTGATGTACTAAGAACTGATTAATCACTTCATCGGTTGTTAACCAGCGCTCAAGTAACTGAGACTGAAACTCGGTATAGTCTCTTACACCGTTATGCGAACTCGGGTAGACAACATCAGCGGCTAAGAAATGTAAAGCATGGCCAAACTCATGGAAATAAGTTTCTGCATCAGACCATGAGATCAAGGTTGGCTTACCCTCAGCACCTTTTACGAAATTGGAGTTATTCGAACTAAGTACGTTCGTCTTGCCATCAAATGTGGTGTAACTACGATAGGTCGTCGCCCATGCGCCTGAGCGCTTACCTTTGCGAGCAAATGGGTCTAAATACCACAGGCCTATGTGCTCTCCTGTGGTTTTGTCTTTAACTTCCCATACGCTCACATCAGGGTGGAATACCGGTACTGTTCCTGCTGGTACTTCAGTAAATTCAAAATTAAACAGTCGACCAGCTACATAGAACATCGCATCACGTAACTTATCTAATTGTAGATACTGTTTAACTTCATTCGAATCTAAATCATATTTATCCTTACGCACTTTTTCTGCGTAAAAACGATAGTCCCAAGGCTCTATCGTGATCCCAGCACCCTCTTTGTCGGCAATCGCTTGCATATCAGCAACTTCTTCCTTAACACGCGCAGTTGCTGCTGGCCAAACTTTATTCATCAACGCCATCGCATTGGTTGGATTTTTGGCCATACGGTCTTCCAATCGCCATTGCGCATAATTATCGTAACCTAGCAGATTTACGCGCTCATGACGTAAGGTAAGAATGTCTTTGATAATAGCATTGTTATCGTACTCATCGCCATTACCGCCACGGTTATAGTAATTTTTCCAAACTTGCTCTCTTAAAGCACGTTCTGTTGAGTAGGTTAAAAACGGATCCATTGATGAACGCGAGTTGGTGATAGCATACATGCCTTCTTTGCCACGTTCTTTTGCAGCTACAGCTGCGGCTTCAACAAATGATGTTGGTAAACCAGACAATTGTTGGTCGTTAAGGTAAACCACATAATTTTCTTCATCTGCTAATACGTTTGAAGAAAACTTGGTATACAGTGACGCCAATTGCTCATTAATTTGCGCGTAACGTTCCTTAGCTTCTCCTTTGAGAGTCGCACCATTACGTGCAAAACTGTTATATGTAAGCCAAGTAATACGCTGTTCTTCAGACGTCAGCTTTTTAAACTCTTGGCTTTCGTATACCGCTTTAACGCGGTCAAATAACTTACTATTTTGAGTGATTTTAGATTGAAATGCTGAAAGCTTAGGTGCCATTTCGCTGCGAATCGCGCGTAACTCTGGGCTCGATTTGTTTGCGCTCCAGATCCCATAGTAGGTATAAACACGATCCAGTGTTTGACCAGCTCGCTCTAGCGCGACAATAGTATTTTTAAATGTTGGCTTTTCTGGATTATTTGCAATGACTTCAATTTCAGCTAATTGCTCAGCCATACCAAACTCAAGTGCAGGCTTTAGATCAGCAATATTCATTTTATCGAACTGCGGCACCCCTTGGAAAGGCCCCTTAAATTCCTGCAATAATACGTTTGCCTGTTCTACTTGTTGTACTTGGGCGGTGTTGTGTTCACTAGAGGTCGAACTACAACCCGATAGTGTGAGTGTCAACGCTAAGCTTACCGCTGTGCTGACAGCCGTGATTGTTGTTTTAATCATAATTGTGCTCTTTGTTTTCATGTTCGGTTAAATAAACCAGTCGGGTAAGTCTAAATGGGGAACAAAAAACTGCAACATATTATCGGTAAAAGAACAATAAGTGCGACTAATGTAAAAACAACTATTACTTTGTCACGCAGATAACTACACTGTTAAATGCGTTGGTAAGTCACAACTACGAGCAGGTGAAAATTTATGGAAGTTGGTATCTTTATCTATGATGGAGTTGAAGTCCTTGATTTTAGCGGCCCCTATGAGGTTTTTTCTACCGCTAATCGATTTGTTAGCGAGCATATCGGTGTCAGTCTCGTTGCACCTACTCACTCACCAGTTAGGACAAGGGGAGGAATGAGTGTAAACCCCCATTACAGTATCTATGCTCATCCACATTTTGACCTTTTAATTGTCGCGGGCGGGAAGCATCAAGGCATAGAAAAAAACCCTATTATTCTGCATTGGCTCGCCGAGACCGCACAACATACACGTTCTTGTGCATCAGTTTGTACGGGCGTTTTTTTATTTGCCGCCGCAGGGCTGATTGATGAGATGAAGGTTACTACACACTGGGAAGACATTGACAGCTTAAAACAGAGCTACCCGCATTTAAGTGTGATAGAGAACAGCCGTTATATAATGGATCAGAATTTTACTAGCTCAGCAGGAATATCAGCGGGTATAGATATGAGTTTGGCTTTGCTCAGAAAGCACTTTGGTGTAAATATCGCTAAAACCACAGCAAAACAAATGGAATATTATTGGTCTGAGATGGAAAAATAAGGCACTTTTTGAATCGTATAGGACCATTTGTTAAAGCAATCGCCCAACCAAAGCCTTGATATAATCAGGCTTTAGCTTGCAGCATTTAAAACTTGGCTCTCGATTTGAATACATACCCGTTCAAGCTCAGTTTGAACTTTTAGGTATAACTCTCTACAGACTTCGCTGTGTTCTTCATCATTCGCAGCATGCTCCAACGAGTTTGCCCAATGATGAAGGCGTTTTGCACCGACATCTCCAGCTTGCCCTTTGATGGCATGTGCAGCTTGCTTGATGCGCTCTAGATTAACGGCCTCCACTGCTTCGGTCAGCTCGTTAAAGCGCGCATTAGCACTCTCTTTAAAGAGTTCACATATCTTGATATATAAACTTTCATCATTCATCAGCCTCGCCAACGCAGCCTCACGGTCTAACACTTTCTCTTCGTCTTTATCCAAAGATACAGTGGCGTTGTCTGTCTTATTACTGCTGTTATCGTGTGCTTCAATTTGTGTATGTATGCTCGCCTTAGCGTCGCTATACTTCAACAAGGTCGTAAATAAGGTATATGAGTCAATAGGCTTAGAAATATAGTCATTCATGCCGGCTGCCTTACAGCGCTGCATTTCACCTTGCATAGTGCTTGCAGTCAAAGCGATGATAGGCACATTCTGATAAAGCTGACTACCATGGCCTGAACGTATCGCAATGGTTGTGTCATAGCCGTCCATTACGGGCATGTTGCAATCCATTAAGACTGCCAATATTTCTACTTGCTGGGCTGCAAACGAATTCAGTTTTTGCAATAACTCTTGCCCAGAATGGACAAGCACAGAAACGACATTATGAGCGTTGAGGATCCCTTTGGCTACTTCTAGGTTAATTTGATTGTCATCAACGACGACAACCGTTTGACCTGCTAGTGAATCAAACTGAGCACCATGCATTTTGCTTTCTACCAGTGACATGCCTGTGTGACCAAACACTCTTAACGTATCTTCACGATTTATAACGGCCAGTACATCTGAATAACGCACAGGTTTAGTCAATACTGCCAACCCTTTATTTACAGGAAAGGGGTCGTTTACTGGATCATAAATAAAACACGTTTTTTTATTTGCTCCGCTCGCATTTGCCAAGTTTTGCCCCAGCTCTATACCTACATCAACAAGCCACAAATCCGCCTGATTTAAATCACATATCTGAGCACCATACAGACCCAGAAACTTCTTGAAATAGGCTTCTTCTTCGGGTGATTTTGCCGTGATATATACTTTTATACCCGCCAATATCGGCTCAATTTCAAGCTTTTTAGCATCTTTTAACGCAAACGGAATAGAAAAATAGAAACTGCTTCCTTTACCTTTTTCTGATGCAAAGTGAATTTCGCCTCCCATCAACTCGCATAGCTGCTTACAAATAGATAGCCCCAACCCCGTGCCACCATATTCTGAGGAAGTTTCCGTCGACTCTTGGCTAAAAGCTTGGAACAACTGGCCGTAGTTTTGCTTATCGATGCCAATTCCGGTGTCTTTTACCTCAACTTCTAACCAAACTTGATCATTGTGTTCTTTGGTTTTAGCATAAACAAATACCCCGCCAGTCTGGGTAAATTTAATCGCATTGCTTATCAAGTTGTATAATATCTGTTTAATGCGACCACCATCACCTGTAACATGAGATACATGACATCCACTGCGTCTAGCATGTAATCAATGCCTTTTTGCTGAGCTTTGACACTCACAGAACTGGTCACATGTTCGAGAACCTCTAACGGGTTAAATGGGCGCTCATCAATGTCTAATTTACCCGCTTCAATTTTAGACAGATCGAGTACATCGTTAATTAATCGCATTAAGGTTTTAGCGCTGGTACTCATCATATCTAGATAATTACCTTGCTGTGGACTCAGAGGCTCGCGACGAACCAATTCCAGTGTACCTAGGATGCCATTAAGCGGTGTTCTCATTTCATGACTGATACTTGAAATAAAGGCACTTTTTACCTTTGATGATTCTTCCGCCTTACGCTTTGCGACATCCAGCTCCAATGTACGTTGTTCAACTTGAAACTCCAAAGAAGCATTCATTTTGACAATTTCCGCCTTGGCCTTGTTTTGATCTGTCACATCGGCGATAAATAGCGCAAACCCCAATAATTTCTCATCAGCAGAGCGAATAGGTGACGCTGACAGTTCTAAATCTCTTGGCTCACCCACCAATTCAGTCTGAACCTCAAGCACTTCCAGCCCTCTTTTGTGCGTCACGTTGTACAATGTAGAGTGAATATAGTCCTCTGGAATATAATCTTTTAGGGCCCTATAAGACTTGTCGTTCATCGTTTGCAATTCAGGAAAGAACCGCTCCGCCGCAGCGTTGTGGCTGATGATTTCCAGTTGTTCATTAAAACCAATGATCCCATCCGAGGCACCGTTGATAATATCAGCCAGCTGTGAGCGCGCTTCTAACAGTTGCTGATTATTTCTGAAATAGACCCACAGTGCCAACAACCCCAGCATAAAAATTGTGCCAATAACTAACATAAGCGAATAAACGCTCGCTCTACTTTGTAGTAAATAATCTTCATACTGAGCTACGGGAAGCATTGTTACGCCCTGTATTTGTCCGCCTTCAGAATTAGAAGCAACAAATAGCGCGGTACGTTTTGCAAGCAACTCTAGGTTGGTATCTTTTTGCGTAACCAACAACATAGAAGGTTCTGACCAAGGTTGAGCTGAGTAGTTAGATTGCCAAGTCTGCTGATTAGCGAGATCTTTACTAAAACGCAGCGTTTCATCAGGATGATAGATAAAATGGCCATCATTACTCAATAGTAAAAACTGCGCACTTGCCAAAGATATCTGTTTAAGCTTTTCAATAAGTAGCAACGCATCAATGTTGACAACCAACACCGCGAAAAGCTCGTTTTGTTCATTATAAACTGGTGCCGCTAGGCGTAGTGTTGGCTCCAGTGGGTAGACGATTTCTCCATGCTCTCGGTTTAAATCTATTTGCGACACATATATACGTCTCTCTTTAAGCAAGATAGTTTCGGTAAAATAATTTCGCTGCGCCTTATTTTGCAATTTAGACTGTGGTTGCACTGTCACCAGTCCGCCATAGCGGTCGGTTCTGACTAACTCATCTCCGCTTTGGCTATCTATCAAACGGAGTTGGTCAATCTCTGAGTAGGTATACATCATGGAGCTAAAGATTTTTGCCAAACGATTCTTCCACTGCTCGGTGGTGGTACTGTCTTTTGGGTCGATGCCTTGGTTACGCTGAGCGCGTGAAATACCTTGAATCGGAGGAGTTTCAATTAAGAAGTTAATGTAGTTGCGATATTTTTGCACTTCATCATTCAAAAACTGCTTTTTATTCTCCAGTAAGTCTGTAAGCTCTTGTTCAACTCTGTGTTGAACTTTCTTTTCTATACCCTCGTCGAAATACCACGTTACCGCTAGCATAATAAGTAGCAACAACAATAGGCTTACCCACAGTGATATTCCTTTTTTAGACGCGCTGGTGATGAGTTTACTTATCACTGGATAATTCCTTAATTGAGATTTCGTTTCGGCCTTTACTTTTAGACAAATAAAGCTGCTCATCGGCAGCTTCTAGCCACTTTTGGCCACTACACTGACTTACACAATCACTGTATACCCCACCAATACTGAGCGTCACATAACCATACTTTGATCCCTCATGTGGCAACTGAGCCGATTGTATACGCTGTTTTAAGCTAGAGCAGAGGGTTTCTAAACCATGCTTATTAACTTGTGGCATGATACAAACAAACTCTTCTCCACCATATCGTACGACCGCATCTTCACCTCGGTGGTGGTTACATTTAATCAATTGAGCCACGTGCTTTAAGCACTCATCCCCTTTAACATGACCATAAAAGTCGTTGTATTTTTTAAACCAATCTATGTCTGTCATAATTAAAGAAAATGCGGTTCGATTACGCTTAGCATAGGATAGCCGTTTATCCAGCTCAGAAGTCAGGTAATGCCGGTTGTATACCTGTGTTAAACCGTCAATAAAAGCCATCGCCTTCAATTGCCGATGCTGATGTAAAAGCCTTACTTGGGCCTCAACACGATGCATGAGTGTGAGTGCATTGACAGGTTTTATCACAAAGTCACAGCCACCAGCTTGCCAACAACGCGTCTGCTCATGGTCTTGATGGTGGGAGGTAACAAAGATAATAGGGATATCTTTAGTAAGGTCACTTTGCTTAAGTAATTTACACGTTTCCAGCCCGTCCATATCCGGCATTTCCACATCCATTAGAATGATGTCAGGCTGATGAGATTGACAGTATTCCATACATTCAAGGCCACTGGCACAACGCGTCACTTCATAGCTTTGAGATAGAATTTTTTCTAGGACGAGGTAATTAATATCATCATCTTCAACGATCAAAATATCAGTGCGTGAATCGACCTGTTCCATAATTTGTTGTAATAGTGAGGGATAGATATAAATGTAGTCGAGCCCACTCCATTTGCAAAAATATGGCTCTTTCAACGAGGCTATTGAGATACGAATAAAACATCAATATCAATGAAGTATTGCTATATCGGTGCGTTGTATAAAACCACGCAGCAAATACTACGTGGTCAGAACAACACAAGAACCTAGCCGAATTTTGCTCGATTGTGAGGCGTCATATAATCAATAGCGGGGCCTTTGGGCACCACCTGATTCGGGTTGATCATGGTATGACTAAAATAATAATGCCTTTTTATATGGCCAAAGTTCACGGTCTGCGCGATTCTCGGCCATTGGTATAGGGCACGAATATAATTTGCCAGATTGGGGTAATCTTCTATGCGCTGCTTGTTACACTTAAAGTGACCATAATAGACTGAATCGAAACGGATCAATGTGGTAAATAGCCGCCAATCTGCTTCGGTAATATTTGCCCCAACAAGGTAAGGAGAATCACTTAGAATAGCTTCAACCTTGTCTAGCGCACAAAACAACTCGTCAAAAGCCTGCTCGTAAGCCTCCTGAGTCGTTGCAAAGCCACAGCGATACACACCATTGTTGATGGTTTTGTAAACATACTCATTGATGTCATCGATTTGCGGCTTTGCATGTTCGGGATAATAGTCGTCTGTGTTGTGAGTAATGTCATTAAACGCGCTGTTAAACATACGAATAATCTCACTGGACTCATTGCTGACAATTTTTTCCTGCTGTTTGTCCCATAAGACAGGCACGGTTACACGTCCGCTGTAGGTTTCATTGTTCAAGGTGTACAGTTGATGCATATAATCAAAGCCATATAACGGATCGCCACTGCTGCCACTGGCTTTATCAAAGGTCCAGCCTTGATCCAGCATATCAGGACTTACCACAGAAACATCAATATGCTCCTCCAGCCCTTTCAATGCCCTAAAAATTAAGGTGCGATGCGCCCATGGACATGCCAAGGACACAAATAAGTGATAGCGGCCAGATTGTGCTTTAAACCCACCTGAACCCGAAGGTCCAGCAGACCCATCCGCCGTAACCCAATTTCTCAACTGTGCCGCTTCACGTTCGAATTTACCTTTATTACTGGTGTCGTACCATTTATCCTGCCACTTACCATCCACAAGTAGTCCCATGCTGTCCTCCCGTTAAGCTATACAATGTCGCCAAAACGACCCATCTGGTAGTCTCTCACCGCTTCTTGCAACTGCGCTTGAGTGTTCATGACAAATGGACCCATATGCGCTATCTTCTCGCCAATTTGCTGTCCTGCGAGCACCAGAGCCCCCATACCTTGTGCTCCCGCGCTAAGTTGCAGTGCTTCACTCGGTGACACTTCCAGTAATGTCCCCTTACCAAGCTCGGTATCTATTAAACTTCCACTATGAATATAGATCAGTACCTTGGTGTGTGTAGACATGTCCAGCACCATGGTACTGTTGGGCGGCAATATGACATCAGCAATAGCGCCTTCACCTGCCAGTCCCATAATCGCGCCATCAACCACTTGTCCATCCATTCGCCAACTGCCGGCAAGCGCTAACAAACTAGCTTGATGTTCATTCTCCAAAGCCGGAACGCCAGATTCTGTCGAGTCTTGATATTTAGGTGGCCGCATTTTCTCCTTTGCGGGCATGTTGAGCCAAATTTGAAAGCCATGCATACCCTCGCTTTCATCAGCCAATGGCATCTCACTGTGTACAACTCCTCGCCCTGTACTCATCCATTGAACATCGCCACTGCGGATAGCTTTTTTGTTACCCATCTGATCTTGATGCTCGAAACCTCCTTTGCGAATGTATGTAAAGGTTTCAATACCACGGTGAGGATGCGGTGGAAACCCGCCCATGTAGTCACTTTCGTCGTCTGATTTTAATTCATCAATCATCAAATACGGGTCAAGACTTTTACCATCAAACCCGGCAATGCGCTTGATGTTTACGCCAGCACCATCACTGGTGGCATAAGATTTTTGCGTGCGAATGATTTTCATGTTTTGCTCCAAAGGCTCATTGCTTGCTCAATGTTGATACATTAGCAAGAAGCAAAACGATTAAAAATTAGTAAATTTAGGGGGTTTCATTCTAAAAAACAGAATGATTAAGTGATAATAACGCTCAGTGCAACGTTTGCATACTCAGCGTTAAAAACTACAAATAGGCTGGGTTAACTTCGCTTGAACAGCAAACTTTTTAAACTTGCCTGTGGATTAATGTCTTGAAACTCGGGTGGATTGTCGAGCCGCTCTATAAACACCATCTCAGGAGCTTGCTCAGCCATTTCTTGAATTAAAAACTGTGTATCTAAGCTCGGGTCATTGACACAGGCGAGTACCTGGCCGTGTTCGGTCAATAGCTCAGGTAAACGGCGCAGTATCTTCTTGTAGTCTTTAGTCAGCGCAAAACTGCCTTTTTGAAATGAAGGTGGATCGATAATCACCAGATCATAAGGTCCAAACTTTCGCACCTTGCCCCAAGATTTAAATAACTCGTGACCTAGAAACTTTACCTTGCTGAGATCATGGCCATTGGCTCGGTGATTATCACGCCCTTTACCGAGTGCGGCTTTCGCCATATCTAGGTTTACCACTTGCTTGGCACCACCTGCAATCGCTGCCACCGAAAAACCACAGGTGTAGGCAAACAAGTTCAATACCCGTTTATCCTGTGCGTTTGATTTTACCCAATCTCGACCAAAACGCATGTCTAAAAATAAACCATTGTTTTGTTTGTTACCCAAGTCCAGCAAAAATGTCAGACCATTTTCAACTACTTGCTGTTCTTTTGATAAGCAGCCCCATAGCACCTCAAGTTCACAATCTGGTCGACTACGGTGATGCAACAAAATACTTTTCACTTTACCTTGCCAAAGTGGCAATTGTGCCCATTTTTCACTCAGCGCTCGCAAGCTGTCGATAAACTCAGGCTCGGGCTCTTTAAATAGTGAGATCAATAGCTGTCCTGCTAGCCAATCCACCGTGATATGTTCTAGGCCCGGCCAACATAGGCCTCGACCATGAAATAGGCGTCTGACTTCATCGGGAATATGTGTTAGTTCACATAGCTGTTGGTCTAGTAAGGGCAGGGCAGTCGGTGTCATGATTTATAAAGAGTCATTGGCAAAAAGGTGTATTCTACGCATTTTCTTTGACTGGCACCACATACGAATTCCCCAACAATGTGAAGGAATTTGTATGCAGTGCCAAAAACTTATCAGTAAGCCTGATACACCACTTCACCATCAAGCAAGGTCAGTTCAGCCTTGACCTGCTTGATTTGCTCGGCAGTTAACTCAAATAGATTGTTATCCAGCACCACAAGATCAGCGCGTTTACCCACTTCAATGCTTCCTACCAAATGATCCTGACGCATTGCGTAGGCCCCATTGATGGTGTAGGCGGCAATAGCCTGAGCGAGCGTAATGTTTTGTGGTGCTCGCGATATTGCATGGCTCAGCCCTACAAAAGGATTAAAGGTGCTGACATTCCAGTCACTGCTTAGCGTAAGTGTGGCATTCGCACCTTGCAAGTCTTTAATCGGCACGAGGTCTTGTGAGCGCTGCGCACCTATGAGTGGAATATTTTCAGGCCAGTGACTTGGTTGACTAAATTCCCCCGCAACTTGCGCATCGGCAATCACATTCAACTTGGCAAAACGTGGCATATCCTCTGGGTCAACAACCTCTAAATGGGTAACTCGATGCCTAGCATGACCATTAGAGGCTTTTTCAATCGCATTTAATGCTTCATGGATACCCCTATCGCCAATACCGTGAATGTTAAAATCAAAGCCTACAGGCTCCAGTGCTTTGATATATTTTTCCATACGCGCTTGAGTAAAGTAATTTAACCCCTTGTTTTGGTATAAGTTAAGCCAGTTTACTTCATAGGGTTCATGCATCGCTGCTGTGCTGTTGACTAAAATACCATCCATATAAAACTTAACCTGATCCACTTTTAACAGGCTGTCTGATGAGCGACTAAACATCGCTTTCAGTGAGGCTATTTGCTTTTCATCACTCATCTGAGGATATGCCCAAAGCCCCAAACTAACACGTAGCGTTAACTTATCTTCATCAGCCACACGCTGCCAAGTTTGTAGATGACCTCTTTGCCAATAAGTACGTGCGTCACTGATTGATGTGATCCCAACCTTGTTGAGTTCTGGCATCGTGTACTCAATCAAACCGTTGTAATCTTCTGAGCTTGCATCAGGGCGCGAGTTCATCGCCAGCTCCATTAACTGATTACCCGCGTTATCGTACAAAATACCATTCAAGTTGCCCTGACTATCTCTGCCTATCACGCCTCCTATGGGGTCTTGGCTGTTAGCAGTGAGCCCAGCAAGCGCAAGGGCTTTACTGTTGACCCACATGGAATGAGATGTTTGTTCCATGATAATAACAGGGCGCTCTGGTATCGCTTCATCCAGTACTGCCAGTGGCGATGCTTGCATGTCTAACAGTGTTGCTATTTCATGACCATAGCCGATTAACCAGTCGGTATTGGGATAACTTTGTGATGCTTCATAGAGCAAATCGATATATTCATTTTCTGAAGCGTATCCCGGTAAAGTGAACTGCGTTACCTCAGATGCCGACTCCAACGGGTGAATATGCACGTCATGAAAACCAGGCATCAGCATTTTGCCTTTGAGATCGATTACCTCAGTACGCTCTGTAATATAACTTTGAGCCTGTGTATCATCTCCAACATAAACAATCTTATTGCCTTGTACGGCGACAGCCTGAGCCCAAGGTTGTTTAGCATTGACGGTGTACACCTGACCATTAACGAACACGATATTCGCCTCGACAGTCGCAACTTCAGTGGCCGTGGATATTGACGAATTGTCCCCCTCAGTGCAGCCAGATAAAGCGCAGCTAAGTGAAAGAAGTGTGGTACAAATTAACATAGTTGATTGACTCATTAGTTGACTCCTTAGGTATAGCAATACACTATCAAGACACAGGTAACCGTAAGGTAACAGTATAGGCGAGTCATGATCATATTATTGGTAGAAGACGATACGGTACTGGCAACGCACAGTATTGACTTTCTAGCACAAGAGGGAATAGAGGTAGACTACGCCAGCACAATGAGACAAGCGCAAGCCATCAGTGAACATCAGAGTTATGATGCTATTGTGCTGGATATCAACTTGCCCGATGGGGATGGGCTTTCTCTTGCTAAGCAGTGGCAACACCAGCGTCAAGAGCCGATTTTATTTCTCAGCGCTCGAGATGCCTTAGACGATAAACTAAAAGCTTTTTCATATGGCGCATTGGACTATTTAACCAAACCATTCGCTTTGCCAGAACTGGCCGTTCGTATCAAGTTGCTCGCAAGCAAAAACAACTCAAAGCCAAATCGGCAGTTTAGTCTTGATTCTTTGCATGTTGATTTAGATGCGAAAATTATAACACGAGGAGAGAGGGTCATCGTGTTGTCTCCGCAACAATGGCAGTTGCTAGAGTTACTGATAAAACATTATCCAAATCCAGTGAGTAAAGCAGCCATCATTAATCAGATCTGGCCGCAACAGGACAGCAACAACAACATGTATAAATCGCTCATAACGAGACTGCGTAGCAACCTCACTAGAGAGGATGAACCAGCCTTGTTACATACGCTAAAAAAACAAGGTATCACATTGAGAGTTCAACATGACTAAGCACCACACTTCTATGATTGTGTATCTGAGTTCACGTATCACCTTACCAATGCTGATAATCATGCTCTGCTGGTTAGGCGTGTCTAAATACAGTTATGAGTTTGCGCTTGATGACAGCGCCGCACACTATCTCTATTACGACGCCGAGCAAGTGAACTCGCAGCGGCTTACTTTGCCTATCTCAGATGAATTTAAATTGATCACACAATCACATGCAGAGTTACCCGATTATGTGGTACAGGCATGGCGCTCTGGTCAACTCGCTATCAATCAGGTGACGCTGTTGCGCCAAGCCAACCAAGATATCTACGTGCTACCTTGGCAGCAACCCAACAGCAATGTTTCACCGTTATTTGTACTGCACTTTTTCGATCCGCAAGACACTTTGCCAATCACGCCTTGGCTTACACTGTTACTCGCGGCTTGTAGCCTGCTGGCACTGTACACTGTCATTAGAAGCACTTTAAAAATAAACAAACAAATCAATGCATTAACTGAGTTTGTAAACACTAACAAACAATCTAGTGAGGTAACTAGATTTAAAGAGTTCAGTGCCTTTTACGATGCGCTCAAACTGTCAAGACAAGCCGAACAACTGGCACACCAAAAAGAGCGGTTACTGAGCACCTATTTAAGCCATGAAGTACGTACACCGCTCACGCACATCCAACACAGTATTGCACGATTGCAACAGCAAGACGATCTGCCTCTTGAAGCCGTAGACATCTTACTCACGTTAGAGCAAGCGCAACATCGGCTTAGTGACACCAGTAGTGCGGTGTTAGCATTGTGGCAAACTGATATCGAGAAACAGCTTATTGATATCAGAGCGGTGATTAGGCGCGTCGCAGCTAGATATGACAATCAGCATTTTCAAATCATCCTAGAACTGAACCCGCATGAAGTGATCTTGCCACTTCACACCCCATTATGTGAGTTATTACTTACTCAAGCGATAGAAAATGCACAGCGGCACGGCAAGCCACCATTGACGATAAAGCTCACACCAGAGACACTGACGCTACACAATGCCCAATCAGCGCAAAACCAAGATACATCCGGTACAGGTTTAGGGTCGATGTTGATCCAACAAATATGCACAAGACTGGACTGGCACCGTAGTATCTCAGTGACGACACAGGACTATACACTGACCATCAAGTTTAAAGCGCTTTACTAGTTGTCACGCTTAGTCATCATGTATTTTGCGCATAGCGTACAAACTCTGAGTAGATAGAGTCTTTGATCAACCGGTCAGGGGTAAACGCATAATAATGCTGATAAACATTATCAATGGGACCAATAAAACACACATCACGGTTGCGCTCGATTTCTTCTTTCACTGATAGCGGTGCGGGAAATAATCCAAAACCTTGTTGGCCTAAAGCAACCATTAATGCGCTATCGTCCACATGACCGGCCACACTTATCTCAATGCCTAATTCATCTAGCCAATAGTGAATGGCATTCGTCACTGGACTCGATTTGGCAGGTAACACCACGGGTACATCTGCCAGCGTATTGGGATAGTTGCTTTGTAAATTTTGCTGCCAGCTACTCGTTCCAAAAAATCCTAATTGACTTTTTCCTATCTCATGACAAAACACCTTAAACGGTAAGCTATTGTCCAAGGGTTTATCCGCCAACACCAAATCTAACTTGTGGATCGCCATTTGCGCTAACAACTCGGCTTGCTGTCCATCAATGCAATGCAGATTGGCTATGCGCTCATTCTCAATCAATGGTGCAAGCCATTTTGATACCAATGATTTGGGCAACGCATCTGATATGCCCACTTTCAAAGTGCGCGACAACGTACCAACATCTCCAGAAGTGGTCTCAAGCCACTCGTGAGCAATGGCAAACATATCGTCTGCATATTGTTGCGCTATTTGTCCAAACTCAGTGAGGCGAAGACCTCGGCCTTCACGTAAGAATAACGCTTTACCTAAACGCTGCTCTAAGCTCGTTATTTGCGCGCTCACCGTTTGTGGTGTCAGATGCAGCACCTTGCTTGCAGCAGCAATACTGCCGTGGCGGCTTACCTGCCAGAAGTAATATAAATGGTTGTAATTGATGTTGGTAATCATTCGCTAATACCTGTCACTAAGTAAGAAATAATCAGCTTTTTTCTTTCCATATACCTTAGTAGATTTAGACTGTACCTGCAATTGAGGTGCGACAAGTTCAATCAATTAACGGATAAGAATCCAACAATGAAACTGAAGTTATCAATAAAAGATAAAACTGTTACGGCGGCGATGAAAGTGAAACTGTCAAAGTTAGTGACGATGCAGCTACAAAAGTATGCTTTAAATATTCGTACAGTAGAGCTTCACATTGATGACGTCATGTCTCGTCAACATGGTTTGATTAAACAGTGTCGTCTCAACCTTCAACTACCAGGGTTACCAAGCATTATGCTGAAAGCGAAGGGCAATAACATGCTACAAGCCATTAAGCGCGCATTACACAATTGCCAAAAAATACTGGCTCAAAAGTATGCAATTGCTCACTAACCAAGTTTTTGCAGGTATATAGCAATCATTTTTGCTCCATATAATCCCAAGCACTTGCAGCGGAATGGATGCCGCTCTATTTTATCAAGTTATTCATCAGTTCGCCGATACACCTATTAGGTGTAGGACGTTAACTAGGTCATGATGTGAAACTCAATGCAGTACCGCAACACGCAATTACACACACTGTATTAGGTTATCCCAACCCAGCAGACGAAGAGGCGCGTGCGAGGAATCTATCTAATGACACGCAAAAGACTGTGCTGCAATCACACAATGACCACCAAGCCGCGGAAAAAAAAGCACTACCTCCTCATATAGAATCACTACTGGCACAACAGCAAAAAATCAGAAAACAAATCCGAGAGTATAAAGAGCAGCTTATTGACGTTAAAACCCGATTAGATATGGATGAAAAAATTAAACAATCCACGCTCAAACATCTCACCGCCCATCTAACACAATTACATCTGCAACTGGTCAGCGTCTCACAGGCACTACATGACGCATTGAAAAAGTCGGGGATCAATGACTTAACTCAGCTTGTTGATCTGCTCAGCTGAGCTGCGGAGTTAGAACCCCACCAACAGCACTTTGCCAAGTGCCATACCTTCTCTTTGGCAACTAAAGTCAATGCGACTATCCAAGGGTGTTTGATACAACGACTCCAACTTTTTAAACGGTGTACCAATGAACTTGACGGTTTTCACCCGCAGACTCATCCGAGAGCGCTTGTCCAAAAACGCAAATGCAGTGGCATTTAACGTTTCTTTACACGACTCTAGAATATCGCTAGAAAGAATATGCTGATGGATAGCTTGATGTATTTCTTCGGGGGCTATTGGTTGCTGACTGCTGGCAAGAACACAGGTAGCGTACACGTCAAGCAAACCAACCGCCCTGACTTTTTGATTGTTTCTGTCTTCATAAATGGCCATGACACAAGGCACTTTCGTTTCATCAAAGTCTTGCGGTTTAATGGATTGGATCACCAAACTTTTATCGACCTGCTTATGAATAAGACGTTCTAACTGCCCGAGCTTAGGCAGTGCGAGCTGACCATTAACCTCCACTTGCTCTAAGATCACCTCGCTTTCTTCCGTCCCTTGTACCAAAGGCAGCAAGTTATCGTGTAATTGTTGATCAGAAAACGGTTTTGATAGCACAAAACGGGCACCCGCTTTTAAAGCTTCGTTAATTTTTGCCCGTTCATCAACTGTTGTGATCATCGCCACGGTCATATTTAGCTGGCGCTTTTTTATCGCCTGAAGCAAAGTCAAACCCGACATGTCAGGCATATGCCAATCGGTCAAAACGATATCGGGCTGCCAGTTTCCTATCTCACGTAGCGCTAACTTAACGCTGCTGGCTTTTCGGATCAAAAGCTTACGATAACCAAACTTTTCTAGTGCACGCCTTACTATCTCTAATGTAGCTGGGCTGTCATCGACAATCAGTATCTTCACATTTGACCACTTAGAACAAAAACTTGTTTTTTATTATAGGCATATTTTTTATGCATCACTAAACTCAAAGAGAGTTTCTAATTGGGTCAAGTTCGTTAAACAATGCATAATTTATATTTCCCCACTGAGATGTACCAATATATCGCGATCAACTTTGGGCTGCTTATTCTTGCGGCTTGGTTCTATATTCTTTTACTGATCCTGCGCGAATTCAGGCACTTTGCAACCGCAATGGTAAAACACAAACCAAGTATGCAAGACGAGGATATTCTGCGCATATGTCGAGAGTCTGTAGACAGTGCTTTGAGTTACGTTAACGATAATAGCGAGACCATTTCCCAACTGGCACAAATACAGCAAACATTAGAACAGCAACTGGCCGAGATCCGAAACTCAACCAAAGACCGTATGTCCAAGCAAGAAGCAGCGTCCATCAAGGCCTTAAATCAAAAACTGGTGCAATCACACGCACTGATCCGAAAGCTCAAAGGAGATCTCGATCAAAGTACTGAAAAACTCAAAGTAACCAGACAAAAGCTTTACAGCCAATATGATGAAATAGCGGTACTTCAAAAAGAGCATCAACAACTACAAGAAAAGTATCAAGCCATTCAAGAGCAAGTGGGCGCGTCGCCACAAAGCACACAGGACTTCGAACAAGAGAAGGCGCAAATGAACGAAATCATTAACAGTTATAAGCGCCAAATTGCCGAGCAAAATCAAGCATTAGAGCAGTTATCACTACAAGCTGATACCAGCAGCGAATCTGATTTAGATGACATTAAAGCTGAATTGGAACAAACAAAAGCAGCACTTAAGCATCTAAAAAAAGAGAAAAACTTTATTGAAAGTAGATATTTAGAACTAACAAAAACAAAAGATCAGTGAACTTTGGCAGTGAGCGTCTAATGATTCAGCAGTTATTAAGATTTTTTTAAAACAAAAAATTAACCTTGGTGACATTTTGTCAAAAACCATGTATTTTACCGATGCTGTCTTTTGATAGGTTACAGCTGTAATTTGAAATGAATTTAGATTAGTAAACCATCAAAGTCATGACCGTCAAGACGCAGGAAAGGGAATACATAATGACGTATATATCAGACACCAGTGCCCAAGATACTCAGGTACAAACACAACGTTCAAAAATCAAACTAGCAATGCCTTTTGTTGCGGTAATTGCATTTATTATTTTTATATATTTCATCGTGTCACCTGCAATCGCTAATTGGAGTAGTGGTCAAACTGCTGTTGAGCTAGAGAAAATTCGCATCGCTCAAGTCGAGCAGGGCATGTTTGTCAGAGATTTCTCGGTGCAAGGCAGAGTCATTGCCGCAAAACGTCCCGTATTGTATAGCCCAGCTCAGGGAACGGTAACCTATTTGGTAGAAGCGGGTGACAGCGTAACAACAGATCAAACACTTGCGATTATCGATAGTCCAGAATTGAAGAGCCTTTATGATCAAGAAATTGCGAATCTAACCAAGCTGAAAACACATCTAGAACGCGAAAAGATACAGGTTAAAAAGTCTAACCTAGCGCACGACAATCTGATTGGTAAGGCCGAAGTGTCACTTAATGCAGCACGCCGTGAGATGAGGCGCTCAGAAGAGGCCATGCGCAATAATGTGATAAGTGACATTGATTACCAAAAAGCCAAAGACGACTTACAAAACGCCGAGCGTGAATATCAACACGTACTCAAAGAAGTTGCGCTACTCAAAGAAAGCCAGAAATTTGAAATACAAACTCGTGAGTTAGAGTTAGAGTCTCAGCAAGTGAAGGTCACAGAACTAAAACGACAAGTTGATGGCTTGAAAATCAACTCACCCGTTACTGGCTTGGTGGGTAACTTAAATGCACAGCAAAAAAACTCGGTTGCTAAAAACCAGCCGCTACTTAGTGTCGTTGACCTGACCCAATACGAACTAGAGGTGAGTATTCCAGAAAGTTATGCCGATGACCTAGCACTGGGTATGGAAGCAGAGATAACACTGAATCAAACCCTTTACCAAGGTGAGCTCGTCGCCATATCTCCAGAGATAAGTAAAGGTACGGTGAATGGCAAAATTCGTTTCAAAGACGACTCGTTAACAGGCCTTCGACAAAACCAACGACTTACCACTCGAATTATATTAGAACAAAAGAACAACATCGCGTTCTTACCCAGAGGTCAGTTCATCAACACCTATAATGGTCAATTCGCCTACGTTGTTAAAGATGACAAAGCAGTTAAGACCCCAATAAAATTAGGTTCGCGTAGCCTTGCTCAAGTGGAAGTGCTCTCAGGGTTGAAACAAGGTGATAAGGTGGTTATTTCCGACAATGACATTTTCAAAGATGCGCCTAGCGTGCGTATCTTACAGTAAAAGGAACTATGTATGTTAAAGATGCAAAACCTCACGAAAGTTTTTTACGCAGATAGTATTAAAACTCAGGCATTGCACCCATTTGACTTGACGATTGAACAAGGAGAGTTCGTAAGTGTAATTGGGCCTTCGGGGTCAGGAAAAACAACCTTCTTGAATATTGCAGGGTTACTCGAAGAGCACAGTGAAGGCTTATACCTACTTGATGGCCAAGATGTGTCAAGAATGAAGGATAAGCAAAAATCTGCATATCGAAATGAAAAAATCGGTTTTGTATTTCAAAGTTTTAATCTTATTCCTGAACTGAATTTGTATGACAACGTTGATATGCCATTACGCTATAGAAAGTTTACGGCAGCAGAGCGTGATAAACGCATCATGCAAGCACTCGAACAGGTTGGTTTAGCAGGAAGAAAAAATCACTACCCAACACAGTTATCAGGTGGTCAGCAACAACGTGTGGCTATTGCAAGGGCAATCGCTGGCTCACCAGCGGTGATCTTAGCGGACGAGCCGACTGGTAACTTGGACTCAAAAATGGCCGACGGCATCATGTCGTTACTTAAAGATATTAATGCTCAGGGCACCAGCATCATTATGGTGACTCATGATAACGAACAGGCAGTACAAGCCAATCGCATCATACAAATCAAGGATGGCTATTTAGACGAATACCAGCCAATAAAAAAAACCGCAGCCATCGCTTGAACTAAGCAATAGAGCGCCGTTTAACTGAACAGTGCAATTGACGCCACTGGTACATTTTACTGTGCCAGTAGGCGTGTTAAACTAAGCCACATAACAAACTAGTTTGGAATATGTGGTGTTAAAAATCTCCAATAATGTTGAGATTTCTGCTTGGGAAATAGAGCTAAGTGCCATCCGCGCACAGGGCGCTGGCGGGCAAAATGTAAATAAAGTATCGAGCGCCATTCATCTCAAATTTGATATCAATCGCTCAACACTCCCTGAATTCTACAAACAACGATTACTGGCGTTAAACGACAGCCGTATCACCAAAGAAGGTGTGGTCATAATCAAAGCGCAAACCCACCGCACACAAGAAATGAACAAAGAAGAAGCGCTAGAACGTTTGAAAACTCTGATCCTCAGCGCCACAAAAATTGAAAAGGCACGCAGAGCAACTAGACCAACCCGCAGCTCACAACGTAAACGCGTTGAAAGTAAAGTTAAGCGTGGTCAGACAAAAAACTTGAGGGGGAAAATCAAGTTTTAGATGTGATGGGTAAATGCACCATAAATTGTGCACCTCCCCATTGAGAAGTCTGTATCTCACAGTAACCACCATGCCAAGAGACGATTTTGTTGACAATCGCCAGCCCTAAGCCAAATCCTCCAGAGGTTTTGTTACGGCTTTTCTCTAGCCTTACAAACGGCTCAAACACCTTGTCATGGGCTTCTGGTGCGATCCCCATTCCGTCGTCTCCAACACAAACATGAACGAATCCTTGTTCCACGGTCATCGCCAAATAGATGTGTTCTTTAGAGTATTTATCCGCATTTTGTAACAGGTTTTGTAGCACTCTGGCGATGTAATTACGCTCAGCAACAATCGGTAATCTTTCATACATACAATCAAACACAATATGCTTGTTGGTTACTCTTTTGAGCTTTTCCAATTGTTCATGCAGCAGTTCAACAAAGTCAAAGGGCCTAAACTGTAATTCACTTTGCGCCATTTCCAAGCGCGCATAACTGAGCATCTCATCAATCAACACTTCCATCTCTTGCACATCTTCTGACATCAATGTGACCTGCTCTGGCGCGTCTTTATGCATCAGCGCCAATGCAAACTTCAAACGTGCAAGCGGCGTTCTTAGCTCATGGGATACCGCATTAACCAAATGCTTTTGATTGCTCATCAAGTTAGCCACCTTTGTGGCCATGGTGTGAAATTGGCTGGTCAGATTCGCGATGGCCGAAAAACGCGAGGGAGCAATAGAAATATCAAGCTGACCTTTGGCAAGTTGACTGGTTACGTACTTTAGTTGCATCAGATCGCGCCAAAGCGGGCGTAGCCAAAACATCAATAACACCGCTAATAACAAGAACGAACATAACTTGATCAAATACTTAGGTAGTCCAGCTTGCTTTATTGGCATAAATGGACCAAGTTGCACAAGGGTCTGCTTGTCTTGCATCAAAAACGACAACAGCGCGTGATTTTGTTCGGTATAAGTCGTCACAATGTCGCCATGTAACAATTGACTACGTTGCTCAGGCAGCCAAGCGACTTCGTCTATGTGCAAGGTATTGAGCGACGGATCTGGTGCTACGGTTTTTATCACACTGGTTTGCAACGATTTGGCAACTTGCTTGGCATGACGAAGATCATCCGGCGCTTGATATACCCAGTGTTGCCAGATCAACTCACTGCCTTGGTTAATAGCTATTATGCTGAAAAACACCACCACATATAGACTGACTAATAAGCGGATCATTCAGCCCTTAGCCCCACGCTGATTTGGAACACAAATAACCTTTCCCCCAAACTGTAATCAAGCGCTCTGGTTGCTCTAAGTTATCATTGAGTTTTTTACGCAGCCGCGATATGCGCACATCCACACTGCGGTCAAGGCCATCATACTCTCTACCCACCACATGTTTATATATGTATTCTCTACTTTGCGTCTCACCAGCATGACTGGCAAGTGCCCATAATAAATCAAACTCATAACTGGTTAGTTCAACTTCTTGCTGCTGCAACAGCACCTTTCGATTTGCTTTATCAATGCTAAGCTGGCCAAGAGTTAGTTGCTCTCCGAAGCGCACTGTGGTGCTATTGCGTCGTAACAACGCATTTAAACGGGCCAACAGTACATGTGGCTCAACAGGCTTGATCACATAATCATCCGCACCTATCTCCAAGCCTCGCACCTGATCAAAGTCACTGTCTTTCGCTGTCAGGAATAACACAGGGCCCTGATATTGTGGCCTGATCTGCCGACACACGCTAAAGCCATCTTGATTGGGTAACATAATATCGAGTACCACCACATCCGGCTGCTGCACTAAAATAGCCTCAACGGCCTTTGCGCCATCATGCACCTGGCTTACCTCAAAGCCATTGCTTTGCAGGAATTGCGCGGTCAACTCCGCCAGCCGAATATCGTCTTCAACAAGCATTACATGCGCCATTAGAATATACTCCAGTCTGTTTTTAATCTTCTTCGGTATTGGCTGCTCATTGCTGCGTTAACCTTAATGACCTGCTGTGCTAGCACCGCCTGTTTAGAATCAATTAAACGAAAGGTCATATTCTTCTGTAACGAGATATCGAGCTTTTCCGTGATATTTTGTTTATCATGCCAACACCGCATTTTCATCTCTTCCTGATATAAGCAGGCGTCGACAGGGTGGGGGAGCTGCCAGTTAACTTTAACTGTCATGGTACAAAGCTCACCTAATTGCCTGACAATACAAGTAATGGGTTTTATTTCTAGGTTGGCAACGTTTGTCAAAGTCCCTGCTGACACCATATTTGTACAACCAAGTACTAAAGATAATGCAACCACAAGCTGTACACTAGAATTCATACAGCCCCCCAATAAAGATGCTGCTGGAGCCATTATCTCTAACGAGTGGGCTATCACTGATACCATCGGCTAACCACGTGTGCTTAATATTAAACTTAAGCTGCCAGTGCTTACTAATTCGATGGTTGTATGCCATAGACAAAAATGGCGAAATGCTACTGCGCCCTTGATAATACAAGCGCGGATCAGAGCTGTCCGTTGTACGTAGTCCATAATAATAATCAACCAATTGCTGACTTTGCCACTGCGCGCCGACTTTAAGCTGCAATTTAGCATTGGCCTGCATTGGTAGAGGCAATTGCTGACTGTAAGTGAGCGTAGCATGCTGGCCCTTGTACACGCCCCCTAAGTCATGAAGCCAAGATGCGGTGAGTTTACTGGTGTCATTGACGTACCAATGCAAAAGCAAGCCTCCATCGATGGTCCAATCTCGCTTTGTGATTTCATCAATACTGATTTTAGGTTTGTAGGTTGGTGTTTTTGTCGGATTATCCCCTTCGGAAGGTACGCCCTCAGGTAAATTGTCGACCACCATGCCATTCACATCGAGATATTTATCTGGTGCAGCAAGACTACGAAGATGATGTCGCTCAAAAAATGCCTGTTCAACATTGGGTTCGACGATGAAGCTTACATCAAAGTTGCTCTGATGGCTGAACGTATAGCCGATTGTGGTATTTTCTAAAAAGAACTTGTCGCTGTAATAGCTGACATAAGGCAAGAAAAACAGTGGTATGTTGTCACCCCCTTCTAAGGGGTTGGTCATCACGCCAGCGCCAATAGCAACAGCAAACTGCCATTGATCGACCTCAATGCAACCTCCATCTTGGGGCTGGCATTGCTGAGCGTGCAAGCTCATCGATGCCAACATACTCATGGCGACTAAAACCTGCTTCAAACTTACCTCCTCTGTTTAGTTGTTGTGGTCTTTTTGCTAGATGTCACCTAACCTACATTTGGTAAAATCATTCACTATTGCTAATTTACCATTGTATTTGCAATTTGCTATCTAGGGTAACACTTAATAACAATTCACTGTTTAAAGGTAACAGTTAATCTGGTGGGATTTTGTACATTAAGTACTGACTCATTTATAGAAGGAGATATAAAATGTTTTACCCAAGATTACTCGCCGTTGGGGTTACGGTGTTACTGAGCGCATGTTCGAGTGACAATGAAAACTCAAATGATAATCCCACAACGATACCCAAATTGAATGATATTAAAGTATCAACCAGCCCGCTTACCAAAGCGAGTTCGGAGCAGTTTTCTAACCATTTAAAAAATGGTTTGTTTATGAACCGTTATAGAGCATTCCTGTATCCGGATAGCTTAGAGACCGATAGCCCAACTACCACTGGAGATTTCTCGGTTACAAATCAGCAAGAGCAGGGGGTTGATGAAGCCGATAGAGTAAAATACGATGGTCAATACATGTATGTTGCTGCTAACAGCGCCCAAAGCTTGCAAGCTTCTGAGCAATATCGTCAGTTTGTTCGCATTATGAAACGAGATACCGAGGGCAACCTGACACAAGTAAATGATGTCACTAGCACTGAAACCGCCTATCAAAAGCAGCGTCTTTACTTAACAGACAATACCCTCACTGTGCTAAGCCATGATAATGGCTGGTTTGGTATTGCGGAGCCTGCAGCGACAGGCGGCATAGCTGAGAGCACATTTCCAGCCCCCACCACCAACCAGTTTGAATTCAGTATGATGGATGTGACGACACCTGAACAGGTTACTGTAAAGGCCCATTACACTATCGAAGGGATCCTGATTGACAGTAGGGTAATAGACAATCACCTGTATCTAGTCAGTAATTACTATCCACAGTTTGAAGGCTTTACGGGTACAGACGACACGCAGCAGAGTAAGCTTAAAGACTATCAAGCGATACAAAAAGAGCACATTAATCAGTTGCTGCCAAAAATTAAGAATGTGAGCACTGGCGAGTCAGCATTGCTGTTTAATACCAATGATTGTTACATCAATAATGATGCTACAGAACTAGATGGTTTCAACGCCATCATGACCATTACAAAGGTTTCATTATCAGACCCCACTCAGCGCAGCGCTATTTGTGTCAACACACAGGTTGATGGGCTATACGCGTCATCAAACACACTCTATACCTTTGCAACGAATTATTCAGAAAATGACTTAAACTCAGTTATCCATAAATTTGATTTAACTGATAGTGCGCTAAATTATGTCGCAACGGGCGAGGTGTCTGGACATTTTGGCTGGAGAAATGAGAACTTGCGTTTCAGCGAGTTAGGCCAGTACTTACGTGTGGTAACCTCAAATGGTGACAATACCAATGGGTATCAGCACAAACTCAGGGTGCTAGAGCAACAAGGCCAGTCACTGGTTGTAACCAGCGAACTTCCCAATGAGAGTTTTCCAACTCCGCTGGGTAAGGTCAACGGCGATGGCATTGTTGATGAAGATATCTATGCGGTGCGCTTTACAGATAACCGCGCTTTTGTAGTGACCTTTAGACAAGTTGACCCACTCTATGTCATAGACCTATCAAACATGCAAATGCCGAAAATAGCAGGGGCATTAGAAATCCCTGGCTACTCAGCTTACTTACACCCTATAAACGAAAACTTATTGCTTGGTGTTGGCCAACATGTGGAGCAAATCGATCAAGACCTGCCTGTAATAGGACAAGGCGCAAAAGTAAGTCTATTCGACATCAGCGACATGACCAATCCACAGCAACTCAGCGAGCATGTTTTCCAAGATGGATATACTGCCGCCGAGAATGATTATCACGCGTTTAATGTGCTCGCGATGAATAATGGCCTATTTCGTTTTACCTTACCTATAGAGTCTTGGCATGTAGAAAACACCTCGCAAACCATGTGGAACAGAGAAAATATGCTGGCAGCGTTCGAGGTCGATACTAATACCATGCAGTTAAACTACATCGGGGGCAGCACCGTTAGCTACTCAGATGCCAGCGATGTGCCCTATATCTGGTCAGGAGAGGATCGCGCAATCATCCACCTAGATGACCTCTATTACATTCATGGTAATTATATTTGGCAAAGTGATTGGCAAACTCCAGAGGTTAATAACGGCCCTCTTTAAATAAAATAGGTATCAGCCCTTCATCCCTTTGTTGAAGCTAGCTGATACCAGTTTAACGACTTATTCAACACGAAAGAATTGCCACTAAGTGGATTCGCACAGAGTGGATTCTAAGTTGGCTGAGCACTTAATAGTTCAGCCAGCTTATTTCTAACTACTGGATTGTCGGTGGTGTGTTGTAGCTGTTTCAATTTGACTAAACTTGCCGCACTCAACGGCTTACCAGATTCCATAATCGTACGCGTAAACGCCGCAACATACTTAGGATGTGGCGCGCTCAGTATCGCACTGACAACCTCTTCTTGATAACGGATATGCTTACTCAGCACTTTGATACTATTGAGCTTTGCCCCATCATCACTGCCATGTAACAACGCTGGTAACTGAGCGAGCAAATGGTCGTTTTTACTGTTGCCGATGGCTAATACCGTGATGGCCAAATTCTGCTGTGCGGATAAATTACGCTCCAGATAACTGGCCACATTGTGTGCTTGCTCAGGTGAAAAGTGTGCCATAGTCCCAATACTCAATAACGCCGTATTGGCAACCTGATGCCTTGAGTGCTGTGCTATTGATTGCAGTGCGCGTAGAGACAGCTCACTAGATGAACCAAAACGACCCAAAGCCATGGCAACTTTGTGTTTGTCTAGTTCAGCTGTTTGCTCAAGTTGCAACAAGTCCACCAGCATCGCTTCAGCTTCTGTGGTTTGTAGTTTCTGTAATGCATAGATAATTGCTGAGCTAAACTGCGGTTGTGTGCTCAATAACGCTTGAATTTCAAACGCGTTATAGTTGTCAATCAGATACGCTCCCACCACCTTGGCTAACTCTGGCGAAAGCGAGTCTTTGAGCTTTTCAAACGCTTGGTTCAAAGTCTCTGTGTTAGTTATCTGAACCTTAGCTTCAGTGAGGGTTGCAACTTTAAGGTGTGCATTGGCATTCGCGTGTGAAGCAAGCAAGGTCACTTTTGGAGTCGGTACGGTGTTTACCAAGACCGTTTGCTCAACAACGTAGTGCTGTTGCTGCTGCGCCCACACTCTCTTGTTACTGTAGTTTAGCTGTTCAAACATGCCTTGCTGGCTCGTCAAAAGCTGCCAATCTTCTTGTTCTGTTTTAGGTTGATGTTGCATATCAAAATACGATTGCTTGATGATGGCGCGCGTCACCTCGCGACCTGCTTGTTGGTAGCTATACTGCACCTGACGAAACGCATCGCTATAAGTCAGTGGCTGGTTAACATCATAACTCAGTAAATTCATTATTTGCCCGACTACTTGCAACGTATGCTCATCTGGTAAGCCAAGCAAATCTAGCTGTACAAAACGATTGTTTTGACGAACAACACGAAAAGGCAATTGCTCAGTCAGTGGCACCGCCTTGGCATCTTGTGTGTATTGAATGTCGCTTAGTTGCCCAAGCCAAACATGTCCATCGGCTTGTGGTTGCAACTGCATATGCCAACTTAGTTTTGAGTGAGACAACAGCACCTGATTCGCCCCCGCGATGGAAGAGTCTACTTGTACCTTCAAACTCAATGCTTGTTCCATCTGTGTGACGGGTCCACGCGGCCCATGTTGTACGCCAGCTCGTTGTTCAATAGGATCACTCGCCTGAGGCAACCAAAAGTACCCAACCACCAGCATACCGGCCAAAAACGCCACTATAAGCACTTTAATGTTCATATCGACTCCAAAAATGGCGGCCAAAGGCCGCCTGTGAAAAATTAAAGTTGCTGCCAAGTAGGGCTAGCGTACTCGTAGAATGTGGTTTCACGCTCGTAAAGTGGATCCCATTTCATGATATCCACGTTAAACTGCAACAGACCCCACAGTTTCTTGCAGTAGCCTTGAATTTTGCCATCTCCGCCTGAAAGCTTTCCTGATACTTTCAACTCCAAGAAACCTTCTTCACGTATTTCATCGTCAACAACAACGCGTCGAATACCCGCTTCAACATAGCCCTTGCCTTTGACTTTCAACAGGCTTAATTTTCCTTTTACACCCGCCTCGGCAATACCATGACCAAATGAGCCATACGCCGCGCTTGAAACCACACCGCCCACATACGGTTCAACCGACGCATAGATATAATCTGGACGACGCACACCATCGGCCTCAAAAGGCACATCATTACCATAACCGCCTATCACACCGCCAACCGTGAAATCCGCACCCGCTTCAATGCCTGCGCCAAATTTAACCCCTAGCTTTAACAAGCCAAGTGGGTCTAATGGCAATTCAACTTTAGGTTTGAAAGGCTCAGGGATCAGATCAAAATAATATTCGACCGGATAAGTTACTGAGGCATCCAATAAGTCATCGCAATTTGGCTCAAACGCAGCCACAGCATCATCACCTACAGTCAGATTGAAACTCATCCCCTGTGTACAATCTAACTTAGATGGATCGAAAGAGAACTCCACAAAGCCGACCGCCATTTTGAAATTACGGTTATGTAACTTCAGCCAGTTTCCCCCTTGATAAAAACCGCTGGTGGCGCCATTGGCAACGCTGTCAACGAACATCCAACCTTGCTGATCTCGATACTGATGTGTGCGACCAACCGCATGGTTTTTTGTTACCACGCGAGCCGTTTGCTCTACATAACCGGGGTCTTTATACAAAGAAGCCTGTGCTGATGACATCGCTAATGTGCCCAGTAGCGCAGAAAAGCACATTGAAGTTAAAGTTTTCATTATTTTTCCTGTATTAACGTTTATGAATAGAAGGGCTGCGCAGCCGAGCGCTAATATAGGGATTGATATTTACAATTAAGTTACAAATAAAGTTATTTTAGGTACTTACAATTAAATACATAATTTATAATGAGATTTAGAATATTACATCAGTAGGGATACACTTTTTATATTCACGGCATAATAGCGCAGCACTGGCACTTCAAAATGCTGGAGACATTAATTTACCCAGCACTTCATCAAGATAAATTTTAGTCTTTTGTTGTGCGGTTTCAGGCAGCCATTTGAGATGTGCATCGTAGAAGTCCCGAGTTTGGTACACGCGCCTGATATGCCTGTCGAATAGTTGCAAAAATTCACTGCTTTTTAGCGTATTGTTGCACATCCAGTGGCCAATCACGTATTTCGGCGCATCGGCGATATCATACACTCTGTATTGGGTCGGTAACTGCTGCTGGTGCCGATATATTTCCGCCGGAAACCCCAACAAAAAATCAGCACGTTTTTTTCGAAACATATGATACATGGTATCGTAATAGTTACTGCCATCACGAAATAGCTTATTTTCATTACTTACTTTTTCAAGCTGGCGGTCTAAGAAAGGCCCATAAGATACGGTTGGTGCAACGACCAACAAAGCGTGACGGTAATGACTGAATAAATGTGACAAGGATTTAACCTCACCGTATTCATTGAGCACTCGCTTGTCTAATGGTTCATCGCTGGCATGTTGATATAAACGGCGGCTAAGATAAATATTCACCGGTAAGCTAAACAAAAACTCCTGCATACGCTCTGGGGTTTTGATTCTGTTTGCAACACATACCGCATCATCACTTTCGCGCATGGCTTTTAAAGATCGCTTATAGCTGGCAGGTAATAAGGTCAACTGACCTTGCTTTAATTCTCTAAGCATCAAAAAGTTTGTATTGTTACCAATATTGGAAGGAAGAACTTCACGCCGATACACACGCAAATCTACTTCATCATCAACATACAACTGCACAGCACGTGCATTGTCCAGATAAAGAATAAGTAATAATAAAGCCACA
Organism: Pseudoalteromonas sp. T1lg23B; assembly: GCF_002964665.1. Taxonomy (GTDB): domain Bacteria; phylum Pseudomonadota; class Gammaproteobacteria; order Enterobacterales; family Alteromonadaceae; genus Pseudoalteromonas. Next base: position 58,002 of record NZ_PQBZ01000042.1, read on the forward strand.
GAAACATGCATAACCACAAACAAAGAATTTTAAGCAACAATAGTTAGCATAGCTATGAGGTGCAAAATGTACCAACAAACTGTGTAGTTATTGTACGTTTTTGTTGTGTGAGATAGTAAACAACTTTAGATGCATAAGCCCTAACATGAATTACCAGCTTTGGTGAATAAACCTGAATGTTGTATATGTATTGTGAGATCAAAAGCCGTCATTCAAATAAAGGCAAGCAAGAGGTAAGATGCGCCCCCATAGCGTTACATGGTAAATCGTCGGATGGCGCTTCGCTTATACCGACCTACCGCGCTACCATCATCTGCAATTAGATTGTTACCACCTGCCCCGCCAATATATGTATTAGGGGTACTAAAATTACCAACCTCTGCCAGAACACTATCTAGATTATCTTTGCTTTCCTGAAGCTTTTGATAAGCAAACATCGCAAAACCAGAAAAAAATGCGGTTTCTATACCAGTAAGAATTCCATGTATAGTTGGTAGCGATTCCAGAATGCTTGATTCCATTGCTCACGATTCTCTAGTTTGGTTGGCTAACACCCGCCTATGGGGCAAATTAAGTGGGCTAAACTTGAGCGAAGCGAAAAGCCCGCGAAAATTTGTCCCAGCGAGTTTACGAGCAACATGAGGCGCTTGTTATGTGCCAATGTAATCTTTGAGCTTCAACAACTCATTTAATTGTTTTTCTAATTGCTCGAGTTCTTGTTCTCGTTCAAAACCTCTACAGCCATGATAGTGATGGATCGATTTCACCTGCCCAGCAAGCTGAAGACTAAGAATGGTGCTTGGATTATCGGTCCATTGCTCTTTGCAAACTTTTTCGTTTTCTGACCAACCATAATTATCTCTAAAAGAGTTAAAGCTATACCGATCAGTTAATTCTACAATTTTCTGAAACAAGTCTGGATCATTTGGAAGTTTATAAACTCCCACGGAGTCGACATTACTTTCTCCAGAAAAAATAGTTGTTCCATCTGAAAACACTGCAACTTGAAACACTGGGCAGGTTCCGTAACAAGGAGTTCTAGATAATACGAAGGCATCTGGTGGCGATTGCTTTGCCAAAGCACTAAAAGTGGCCATCAGTATTATTACTATCAATTTTTTCACTAAACTCCCCTTGGCACATAACAGCGCATTACCGAGAATTCCTGTTAACACTCAATATGTCAATTGCCAGAATTATCAAAATACGATTTTTAATAATCTAATTATTAACAACTTACACATAGCTACAAGGAATTACAATTGTTTAGACTGCCCTATAACCGAGGATTTACTTAATCGAGAATGAATAAAATTACATGAATGAGAACACACATCAAAAACAGTATGAAAATTAATAGCCTGAATGTTTATGAAAGCTTTAACGAGAAGCCGCTTAAATTACATAACGAGAGTCGATTGTTTTTAAGTCTAGATTTTGAATGTCCGCGGCTCGCTCAAACCAATCCCCGAACTTAAACCTAAACCTCGTCTTTAAAACAGTATTATCAAAGACGTGCGACTGCATTTATGCGTTCATTGTGTTGCGGGTGTTTCATCGGAAGTGAGTAAACGGACTATCTCTTCCAAGTAACCTAGGGTCAGCTTTTTGTCTTGTTCGGGTAGCCACTTCAAATGCGCGTCATAGAATTCGCTTTTATGGTATATCTCCATCATCAATTTGTTGAACATAGACAAAAACTCTTTGCTTTGTTCGGTGTTGTTACACATCCAATAACCGACTATGTATCTGGGCGCATCTTCTACGCTGTAAGCTCGATAGGCGACGGGTTCATGTTGCGAATGCCGATACACTTCAGCGGGGTAACCCAACAAGAAGTCAGCTCTTTTAGACTTGAACATGTTATACATATCGTCATAAGGGTTACTACCGGCACGATACACTTTGTTGCTCGCGCTTACTTGCGCAAATTGGGCATCAAAAAAAGGTCCATAAGACATGGTTGGCGTAAAAACGATGGTGGCATATTTATAGTATGTGAACAGTGCCGATAACGATTTGATCTCGGCATCATCATTGAGTACTTGCGGCGTTAAAGGAGGTTCTGAGGCATGCTGATACAACCTGCGAGTTAGATACATGCTAACGGGGTAGCTAAACAAGAATTCTTGTAAACGTTCTTTGGTTTTCACGCGATTTGGCACACAAACTGCGTGGTTACTGTCACGCATCGCTTTCACTGCACGGCGGTAACTCGCAGGGACCAACGACACTTTTCCCAAGGGAAGCGCATTAATGATTAATATATTGGTACTGTTGGCGATGTTGGTCGTAGGATTCAACCCTTGATAAATTGTAAAGTCCTTCTCGTCATCCACATACAACTGAACGGCACCAACCCAGAAACTGCTTAATAAACACTTTAAGCACAATACAACTTTGAACAAATTAACAACCGATAAAAACAACCCATTCCTTTAAGCATAGGACAAGAAATAATAAAAATGCCAGCACGAGGCTGGCATTTATCAAGAGCTATAACTCCGTCAATTAGTTACTACCATGTTTATCAAACCACCACTGGATATATGCAACTTTGTTCATTAGGTTAGACGGACGCGCGGTGATCCCATGTGACGCATCGGGAATACGTACCATCGCCGTGTCTACACCTTGTAGTTTCAGCGCTTGATAATATTGCTCAGTTTCCGAGATTGGGGTGCGATAGTCAGCCTCTCCCGTTAGCAACATAGTCGGCGTCTTAACGTTACCCACATAGCTTATGGGAGAGCGTTTCATGTAGTGTTCGGTGTGATCCCACGGTTTGCCAGGAAACCAGTAATCTGTGAAAAACGGATAAAAGTCAGCGGTTAACACAAAGCTAAACCAGTTGATCACAGGTTTGGCAACCACTGCGGCTGCAAATCTATCCGTGTGGCCAACAATCCAAGCAGTTAATACACCGCCACCCGAACCACCAGTAACAAACAAACGCTGCTCATCAATAAATCCTTTCGCCAGCAATGCATCAACTCCTGTCATTAAATCATCAAAATCATGACTGGGATAATTGTGGTGAATGGTTTGTGCAAACGCCTTACCGTAAGAATCACTGCCTCTTGGGTTCATGTATAAAACGACGTTCCCTTTGGCGGCAAAGAGTTGTGCTTCTGCACTAAAGTGAGGGCCGTAATTGGCTACTGGGCCACCATGGATCTCAAGCACCAATGGATATTTTTTGCTGCTATCAAAGTTGGGAGGGTAAACAACCCAGCCTTGAATATCCAGCTGATCATGTTTAGATTTAACCCAGATCTCTTCAACCTTACCCAGCGCCTTGTTACCGAGCGCATCTTCGTTGAGTTGAGTTAACCGTTCGGTTTTCCCTCTTTGTATCAATCCGACATCAGCAGGTCTTTGTGTGTCTGCAAGCGTAAAGGCAACGTCTCCTTTGGCACTCACATCAAAGTCCCCGCCAGAATATGGTCGGCCAAATGATACGCTCCCCACTTTTTGGGTAATAACTTTTGCGCGCCCTTTAAGGGGCTGGTGTGCGACAACGGTCTGACCTTGAGAGTCATAGCTGTAATAAAGACCACGACTTTGCGCGTCCCACTGAATGTGGCTCACACTACGGTCTAGCTCTTGAGTCAACACTCGGGTTTCGTCGTTTTGTAGATCTAGTACATAGATATCTGCGTTTTCGTAGTTGGTACGCTTATCGTCATACCCCAAATAAGCCAAAAACCGTCCATTAGGTGAGATGGTAGGAGATCTATCTGGACCAAAGCGGTCAGTGATAGCTTTCACCTGTAAGGACTTCATGTCTAAGGCATAGACCTCGGTATTTGTCGGCTTAAGTTTATGCTCGGCGTGGCGATTGGCAGAGAAGTACAGAGTTTTACCATCATGGCTAAAACTGACTCGACCCCCATGATTAAACTCCCCAGACGTTAACTGCTGAGCATTTCCGCCATTTGCATCGATGCTAAACAAATGGGTAAAACCGGCTTTTGTATACCCAGCGCCATCAGCACGGTAATAAACATCATCAATAAACACTGGTGGCTTTGCCCAATCTGCACCCTTTGGTTTACCACTGACGCTGACCGGTGTTTTCGCCGACGCGCTGACAAACTGGCTAAAAACTATTTGTTTACCATCCGGTGTCCAAGTCAGATTTCGAGGCGATTGAGTCAAGTTACTAATTTTCGCCACGGCCCCGGTATTTAACCATTTAACATAGATTTGGCTACTGCCATCGCGAGTCGAGACAAAGGCTAAGCGATCACCCTGAGGGGAAAGAACTGGAGCATAATCAATATGCACGCCACTGGTGACAGGCTGAAGTTGCTTGCTCTTAACATCGACAGACCAAATATTACTAACTTTCTTGTCTGTTTTGATATCCATGCGATTGCGGACAAAATATACCAACTTACCATCATCACTGAACTCAATCTGGTTAGCATATTCCAAGTCAAAAACGTCTATCAATTCTAGTGGCTTTTCGACAGCAAAGGCACTACTCATAACGAGGCTTACACCAAATGCAAATACACAGTGTTTCATCGTAGCTCCATTCCTTTTTTAAAGTGAGTCCTTAGTGTCAACCCAGCTGGTAGTTAAGGTCAATTATTTGCGATCAATGCAAGTTTTTGATCATTCACCCATTTACCCGCGATTTTGAAGTTGTCTTTTAGTGTACCTTCATGTTCAAACCCTAAAGAGGTTAACAGCCCAAATGATGCCTCGTTACCCTCTGAAACCGTCGCTATGAGTTTGTGAAAGCCGCATTCCAATAGCGTAAACTTAATCAGTGCTACCGTTGACTCCTTCGCATACCCCATTCCTTGAAATTCGGGCAAGATCATAAACCCTATCTCAGCTTGTCGGTATGGGTGCCACATGGCGAAAAATCCATGTAACCCAATGGCCGTTCCAGTTTCTTTGCATTCAATCACCAAAGTTAACCACTGCTTTTGTTCTTTACACCAAGCACCTTGCTCATGACATCGCTGTTGAAACTTTGCAAAAATATCCTCTTGTTCCATAACATCCGAGACCCAGCGAATAACGCTTTCTTCGCTATGCAGCTTTAGAAACAGAGGCCAATCCTGTTCTGTCATCAATCTCAACACCAGCCTAGGGGTTTCTATCATATTCAATTCCTTATCACGCCCATACACTTCAGGCTTCTAAACACAAACCGTAAAGGGGCTTTACAGTCATTTCAATCATCAATGCTGGATATAAAACGTGGTGATTTTCTAGCCTTGGTTGCCTGTTCAAATGCATAGCCTATCTCAAGTAACTTTCCTTCTTGATTAGCGCCACTAAAAAAGGATAACCCCAAAGGCAGCGCACGATATTCAGACATAGGCACTGTAATTATCGGATAGCCCGCAATTGCTGAAGGACTAGAGCTTAACCCAGTAAAATGATCACCATTTACTGTATCGATGACCCAAGCTGGGCCATTGGTAGGCGCTACAAGCGCGTCTAATCGATGTTCAGCGAGCAGTTTATCAATACCTTGCTGCCGCGCTTTTTCTATTACCAACTTTTTAGCCGCTAGATAGGCTTCGCTGGTTAAGTTACCTTTTTTACTCGCCATTTCCAGTAAGCCCTGACCGAAACTTTGCCCAGCTAAAGCCTCATTGAAGGCTATCAATTGTGTTAGTGACTTAACTGACACCGAGTCTGGCGTATTTGCTAAGTACTGATTAACGCCATGCTTAAATTCATAAAGTAAAATATCAAACTCAGCCTGACTGAGCACTTCTTGATACTCCAAGGTTAAACTATCAACGATAATCGCCCCTTGGCTCTGTAGCACTGTAATTGCTTGTGTAAATGCGTCGCTGGCGACGTTATTAAACTCACTGATATTACGCGCAATCCCGATACGCTTACCTTGCAAACCTTGAGCATCTAAATGCTTTTGATAGTGTCCTTGTGGGCTGCCTGTTAATACCTCTAGCAGTACTGCTGCATCAGCGACAGTTCTGGTCATCGGGCCAACTGAGTCCTGTGAATGAGACAGCGGGATCACGCCGTTGGCAAAAACCAAACCAACGGTGGGTTTTAATCCCACTATGGCAGTGTGAGCGGCAGGGCAGGTGATCGAGCCATCCGTCTCTGTACCAATCGCACCCACGGCTAAGTTGGCGGCAACCGCCACGGCTGAGCCAGAACTAGAGCCGCAAGGCGTGCGATTTAATACATATGGATTTTTAGTTTGTCCGCCCACATCACTCCAACCACTAGAGCTTTGTGTTGATTTGAAATTAGCCCACTCACTTAAATTGGCCTTGCCCAAAATGATTGCCCCAGCCGCTTTCAGCTGACTTATTAACTGCGCATCTTGCTTGGCGTAATTACTTTGTAATGCGACTGCGCCGGCTGTACTAGGCATTGCATCAGCGGTTTCAATATTATCTTTTACAACGATGGGCATACCGAACAAGGGCCCGTGTTTATCAGTACTGGCGTGTGCTAAGTCTTTTGCTTTGGCAAGCTCAATCGCGTGTTTATTGACACTAATGATGGCGTTAAGTTTAGGACCCGCATCATCCAACTGGGCTATGCGTGCTAGGTAATACTCTGTGATTTGTTGATAACTGAGTTGCTGCTCATCAACCAATTTCTGTAATTTCGAAATGCTATATTCTTCGAGGTTTACATTTGGCTGCTGCGCCAATGCTTTTGCGCCTATTAGACTTAATAAGCTGATAACCGCAACACCACTGACATACTTTCTAATAAACATGGGACCTCTAAAGCGAAGACATTTATGACCCATAGTTATAGAACAAGGTATGTTTGGCAAGTATTATTGAGCCCATAAAAGAAACAGACCGGCTTGAGCCAGTCTGTTTTTACATTGCTCAGTATTATTTCTGAGCCTGTGCTTTGTATTTTAAGCGGTACTCATGTAGCAATGGTTCGGTGTAACCATTAGGCTGCTGTGCGCCTTTGAACACTAAATCTTGAGCGGCTTGAAATGCCAGATTCGTAGCCAATGATTGCTCGTCCACCGCCATCGGGCGGTAATTTTCATCATGTTGATTTTGGCTGTCTACCACATGCGCCATACGGGCAAATGTCTGTTTTACTTGCTCTGGCGTACAGATCCCATGCTTTAACCAATTCGCAATATGCTGACTTGAAATTCGTAATGTTGCTCTGTCTTCCATCAAGCCTATATGATTAATATCAGGCACCTTAGAGCAGCCTATACCTTGGTCTATCCAACGTACTACATATCCTAAAATACCCTGAATATTGTTATCCAGCTCGGCTTGAATATCTTCTTTACTGAGTGAGGTATCTAGCAATAAAGGCGGGGTCAGCAAGTCTTGCAACGAAGCCTGTTGGCGACTCATTAGCTCACGCTGTTTCGCAAATACATCAACAAAGTGATAGTGCATCGCATGTAGCGTTGCAGCAGTGGGAGAGGGCACCCAAGCCGTGTTGGCACCCGCTTCAGGATGCGCGATCTTTTGCTCCATCATCAATGCCATTTTGTCTGGCATCGGCCACATCCCTTTGCCATTTGTGCCTTACCACTGAACCCACACGCAAGACCGATATCAACGTTGCGATCTTCATATGCTGCGATCCAAGGTTGTGATTTTATCTGCGCTTTTGGTAAGACTGGACCCGCCTGCATTGAGGTATGAATTTCATCGCCAGTGCGGTCTAAAAATCCAGTATTGATAAACACCACTCGTGATTTTGCTTGCGCGATACAGGCCTTCAAGTTCACTGATGTTCTGCGTTCTTCGTCCATTATGCCCAACTTTATGGTGTTGGGTGGTAGTCGTAACAGCGCTTCAACTTCACTAAATAATTGCTCGGTGAAGGCAACTTCTTCAGGGCCATGCATTTTTGGCTTAACAATGTTGATGCTTTGCGCGCTTGAATTATGAACCGGGCTATTACCTTGAAGGTCGTGTAAAGCACACAACGAGGTGATCACAGCATCCATGATCCCTTCAAATACCTGTTCTCCATGTTTATCGAGTATCGCGGGGTTGCGCATTAGGTGGCCAACATTGCGTACAAACATCATACTGCGGCCTTTAAGCGTTATTCGCTCACCCTGTTTACTTAGATAGTGTCGGTCCTCATTTAAGCGCCGAGTAATCGATTGTCCTTGTTTAGAAAACGTTTCAGACAATGTGCCTTGCATCAGCCCTAACCAGTTTTGATACACCTGCACTTTGTCTTGTGCATCCACAGCCGCAACTGAATCTTCACAATCCATAATGGTAGTCAGCGCTGATTCTAGTAGGACATCTTTGATCCCTGCTTTATCAGCTTGCCCGACAGTGCTGTGCGGATCAATTTGAATTTCTATATGTAAATCATGATGTTTGAGTAAAATAGCGGTTGGATTTTGAGGCTGTCCCTGATAACCCACAAATTGTTCCTCTGACGCCAACGCTACTTGTGTTGAATCATTCAGCGTCACCACTAATTTACCGTCTAACACCGCGTAGCCACTGCTTTCAATATGTGAACCACTTGCAAGGGGCAAGGCCTTGTCCAGAAATTGGCGCGCATAGGCCATCACTTTAAAGCCGCGAACAGGATTATAAGCGAGTGTCTTTTCTGCACCATCGTCTTCAGGCAGTAAATCGGTGCCATACAAAGCATCGTAAAGTGAGCCCCAACGTGCATTGGCGGCGTTTAAGGCAAACCTGGCGTTACTGACCGGTACCACCAACTGAGGCGCAGCGGCTAATGCTATCTCAGGCTCTACACTGTGTGTATCAATGCAGACATCCTCAGGTTCGCTATGTAAATAACCGATGTTTTCTAAAAATGTCCGATATTGAACTGCGTCCCACTCAGGGTGTTGCTGATGAAAGGTATCAATCTGCTGCTGTAACAAATCTCTTTTACTGAGCAAAGCTTTATTCAAAGGTGAGAGTGTATCGATAATACAGGCAAAGCCTTGCCAAAAGGCTTGCTCAGTAATCCCTGTGCCAGGCAGAGCCTGTTGATTTACAAAGTCATATAGGCATTGATCGATAGTCAATCCAGCCTCTTGTACGCTCGCATGCATAACGGTGATCCTAAGTCGATTTTGAACGGGTTTAAATAACCATATCGCATTTGAGCACAAAACAAACCCCAAAATACATTCACCAAAAATATACTCACAATAACAACTATAAATTTAAAAAATCTAGATTTCGGGCCTAGTGTGTAATTAAGCGCCAGTGGCTAGACCAGTGCGCAACTCTCACAACTAAAAAATATTTAACCCGTTCGAAGGAATTTAATTATGACTCGTTATCAATCACAGCTAGATAAGTTCGCTACCCTTTGCCAAACACAAGGTAAAACTTGGCAGTCAATCAGTCCTGAATTTGCAAGTAGAATGAACTTGCAAAACCGCTTTAAAACGGGATTGGATATTGCCAAATATACCGCCAAAGTAATGCGAGCAGACATGAGCGCTTACGATCAAGATAGCAGTCAGTACACGCAATCACTAGGTTGCTGGCATGGCTTTACTGCTCAGCAAATGATGATGGCAATCAAGAGACATCAGAAAACAACCAAGCGCTCATATGTTTACCTGAGCGGTTGGATGGTCGCAGCATTACGCTCAGAGTTTGGCCCTTTGCCAGATCAAAGCATGCATGAGAAAACTTCGGTGCCTAAATTAATCGAGGAAATCTACACATTTTTGAAACAAGCAGACGCTCGTGAATTAGATCACCTGTATCGCGAGTTAGATGAAGCAAATGCTAAAGGTTTGGATAGCAGCGCAATTGTTGAAAAAATTGATAACTTTGAAACTCATGTTGTTCCCATCATTGCTGATATCGATGCGGGCTTTGGTAACGAAGAAGCAACCTACCTTCTGGCTAAAAAGATGATTGAAGCGGGTGCATGTGCGATTCAAATCGAAAACCAAGTATCAGATGCCAAACAATGTGGTCATCAGGCTGGTAAGGTAACCGTTCCTCATGAAGACTTCCTCGCTAAAATTAACGCTGTCCGTTACGCATTCTTAGAGCTGGGTGTAGAAGACGGTATCATCGTAGCGCGTACAGACTCGTTAGGTGCCAGCCTGACACAAAAAGTACCTGTGTCGAAAGCACCGGGCGATTTAGCCAGCCAATATACCGCATTTTTAGACACCACTCCGGTTAACAGTGCTGACGACCTTCAAGATGGCGAAATGGCCATTAAACTTGATGGTCAATTGCGCAAACCTGTTCGCTTAGATAACGGTTTGTATCAATTCAGAGCGGGCACAGAAAAAGATCGCGTAGTATTAGATTGTGTTACCAGCTTGCAATCAGGTGCTGATTTACTTTGGATTGAAACAGAAAAACCAAACGTTCAACAAATTGCAGAATTGGTCAATCGAGTAAAAGAGCAGGTTCCCAATGCCAAACTGGTATACAACAACTCGCCTTCGTTTAACTGGACATTGAAATTCCGTGAGCAAGTGTATGCTCAGTGGCAACAAGAAGGGAAAGATCTATCTCAATACCCAGATCCAAGCCAAGATGCGAAAGCGCTGATGGATCCGCAACTGGATGATTCAGAGCTAGCAACAGCCGCAGATATCCTAGTACAAAATTTCCAACGCGATGGGGCGCGAGAAGCGGGGATCTTCCACCATCTAATTACTTTGCCAACCTATCACACCGCAGCTTTAAGTACTGATATTCTGGCTGAAGGTTACTTTGGTGATTTAGGTATGCTCGCTTATGTACGCGATGTACAACGACAAGAAATTCGCCGTGAACAAGCATCCGTTAAGCATCAGGATCTTGCGGGTTCTAATATTGGCGATACACATAAAGAATACTTTTCTGGGGAAAACGCTCTAAAAGCGGGTGGAGAAGCGAACACCATGAACCAATTCTAAAACCAACCGAGGTTGTTCCTTAACTCAGGGGTCTATCGGCCCCTTTTTTAATGGCTTTAAGGTTTTTGGATCAGTATTTTACCAAATCATACCGACGGCACCGAACCTAGTGGGATAGCTATCGTTGCGTCGCTAAAATCTGAGGAAAACAGGTTCATTATCAAACTTCTTCAAATATTGAGCATGTTTTTGCCCATTTCCAGAGCAAAATTTTACTAAGCTACACCGTATTGGAACACTATTTTACTAACTTGCTGTGCAAATAAACCAAGTTTTTACCAACTCATTTGCGGGCAAACCGAAATTTTACTAACTCATTGATTAATAATGTTAGCAAACACCATTATTGAAAAATATTCAATTTGTAAACCCCCTTTACAGTTTTTAATACAACCTTATACAAGCCAGTACATTGCCAATCTAAATCAGTAAAAATAGCACGTTTTATATTTTTTTATCTACTACATCGTAAAAATAATGAAGGCCATCCAAGCTCAACGTATCATAAAACGGTTATGACCAAAACGTTTAGCAGACCACAAAGTACACATCCTGCTGTGCCGACATTGGTAAGCTTCCTTTTTGGCTGCGCTTAGTGAAAATCACATAACTTACTGAATTTAAATAAAATTAATATATGTCGATACTTATCACTCGGCATATTGCTGTCGGTTTTCGTTATTGCTTAAGTTAGTAAATTCATGATCTGTCACCTCGTATAACTGAGTGTTACGCTAAGTAAGAACCCGTTTAATAGCCCACGGTAAAAGAACACAATATAGGTTGAGCACGCACTTTTACTTCAAATCAGAGAAGCTAAAGCAATTCATTAATTGATTGGACGAGTAGATTGATAGGGTAGTAAACTCGTATGGCCCGAAAAATGACGACCATTCATTTTGATGTAGATAGCGCCTTTGTGTCAGCTCAGTATCAATATACAGTGCCAGCATATGGATCAGATTATTACTAACTTGAGGTGAAATACTCGAAGCGACAAGCACAGCTCTCTATGCTCAAGCGTAGTAATGTTTTATATAGATGATGTTTGTAACACCCCAATAAGATAACGTGAGCCCTAGGCAGGGCCAGTACTTTTTAACTGCAAAACAAAAATAAAACCAACCTTTTATATTAATTAAGACTAAAAAGTTATATTTCAGTAATCTTTTGATCTAATCCTTTTTTACTCCATTTTTCTTACACATTTTTTGTGTCTAATAATCGCCATAGACGGAGGAAGATTAAATGACACAACCCACCATCAAACATGGCGATTGGGCAAAAATTGTAGAGTCACGCTCGAAGAAGAAACAAGCAGCAAAGAATAAAAGAAACAATGTTACGGCCGTTTTAGCATTGTTTTTTGGATTCGTAGCCTTTGCAATGCTGTGGTCAATGATTTTTGATAGCACCAACAAAAGTAACATACCCGTGTTAAAGACAGAGCAAAAACAAAGAATTGCTCGTCATTTCTCGAAACAATTCATCATGGGTAATTGGCACTTTTATGATGCTGAATTTACCAGTTCAGACATTAATATTTTAATCAAAATACCTACAAAAATAGCGATGAATGAACAACAGCTGGCTCAATATATAAAAGGTTCAATATGTCCATCGTCCAACAACCGTATATGGCACGATGTTAATCATTATAACCTGTATATTAATCTATTTGTCGGTAAACCGCGCAATGGTACGTACGCACAATGTGATAACCCCAATACTCGTTACACTGGCTAAAGTTGCCAGTGTAAAGGGGGTTAACACTATTCTAATTCTAGACGCGCTTTCTCTGTAATTTCATTTGGTAGTGACTTAGTAACAGAAACTCCCAATTCCTTGAATTCAGAAGCCTGCTTGATCAAATTTCCCTTACCACTGTAGAGCTGAGCAAAAGCTTTGTCGTAACTCTCTTTTGCCTTGTCTAATTGTTTACCAACACCATCCATACTGTTTAAAAACGCATTGAGCTTGTTGTAAAACTTTTCAGCCCGTTGAGCAAGCTCTCGGCTATGCTTACTCTGTTCTTCAAACTTCCATAACTGTTTTACGATATTTAAACTGGTCAACAAAGTCGTAGGGGTGGCAACCAATACATTCATGTCCAAAGCCTGCTGATAGAGTCCAGGATTATGCTTTATTGCTTCCACAAAAGCCGACTCAACGGGGATAAACATAATCACTACTTCGGGAGAATTGAGTCCAGGCAATCGCTCGTATGATTTATCACCTAACTCTTTTATCCTTGCTTGGATAGCCTGACAATGTTCAACCAATGCACTTTGCGCTTGATCAGCGTTGTCTGCATTAACATAGCGAGTATAGGCATTAAGCGATGTTTTCGCGTCTATCACAAGATGGCGCTGCTGCGGTAAATACACAATAACATCAGGACGAAACTTACCTTGTTCGGTAGTAAACGACACTTCGCGTTTGTAATCAAAGCCAGCTCTTAAACCCGCACTATCAAGCACATTTTCCAGCATTAACTCACCCCAATTACCTTGAGTTTTCTTCTGACCTTGTAACGCGGTGGTGAGTCTATCTGCTTGTTCTGTGATCGACTTGTTATTTGCCTGTAAGTGCAGCAGCTCGGTTTTTAACGATGCTCTTTGTTTTAACTCTTCACTATGAATCGCTTCCATTTTATCTCTGAAGCCTTTCAATTCACCTTGCACCGGTTGAAGGATCTGATTTAAACGCTCTTGACTTTGGATATTAAAACGCGCGGTTTTCTCTTCGAATATTTGGTTTGCGATATTTTCAAATTCTTGTTTTAGGAGCGCTTTAGACTTTTCTAGCTGAGCGATTTGTGCTTCAAAAGCCTGTTGCTTCTGTTCGAGAGTGGTTCTTAGATCTGTCAATTCGATCTCTAGCCCATGTGCCTGTTCACGGCTTTGCGCCAGTGATTGCTCGCTTTGTTGCCACAATCGTTGATACTGCTCAGACTGCAGTTGCTTTTCAGATAAACGCGCTTGGTATTGCTCGCAATGACCATGTAATTGTAATTTATCCGCTTGTAACTGAGTGAGTTGCTGCACAAGTATGGACTTTTGTGACTCTTGTTGCGCTAGATTCTGCTCGATAATTACGAGTTGAGAAGAAAGTCGCTGTCTCTGAATCAAGTACCAAGGAAAGGCAAGCAGTGCGCCAGCGCTTGCACAGACAACATGTAACCAACTTATTTGTGATATAACGGCATCAAGCATACTTTATCTCGAAGATAACTGTCTTATACTTGATGATACCTTAGTGAGTCATTACAAGCACTTAATTCGTATCATCTTCCAATTGTTGTGCATCATAACGATATCCAGCACCATACACAGAGCCGATGAGTTTGGCGGAAAACCCCAATTGCTTTACCTTTTTACGGATATTCTTAATGTGGCTGTCAATCACGCGGTCTGAAATATCAAAGTTATCCGGTTGGATAAAGTCTAAAATCTGTTGACGAGAGAACACTCGGCTAGGGGAGTTAAACAATAGAGCAAATATATCAAACTCTACTTTAGTCAAAGAAAGCGACTTGTTACAGATAGTAACAGTCAATTGTGATTCGTCCACAACGACCTTCTGTTGGGTTTCTAAAGTTGGCGTACAACGTCTTAAAATGGCTTTGATACGCATGACAAGCTCTGCGGCACTAAATGGCTTACACACGTAGTCGTCTGCACCAAATTCTAATCCTTTGAGTCTGTCAGCTTCTGTTACTTTAGCCGTCACCATCACAATCGGCACCATGGAAAACTGACGAATTTGTTTCATACACTCAACGCCATCCTGATTGGGTAACATGATATCCATGACAATGGCATCAGGATGATTGTCTTTCACCCAAGGCACAACCTTTGCGCCATCGGCAATATGAGTGGTTTGAAACCCAGATGCTTTAAAAAACAATACAACTTGTTCTGCAATATCAAAGTCATCCTCAACAATTAAAATGTGGTGCATAGTTCCTCTTTGGCTGTATAAATACTCTACTTCGCTTTCAATTGCTTGAGAACCTCTCGGCGTAGCGAATCTGACAAGGTATCATCCAATAATATCATGGTAAGAATACCATTGAGATCCTCACTTTGCGCTACTTCATTTAAGAGATCATAATCACAAGGTGACTGTGGTTCTATAAAATTCAGTCGTGTAGAAGCATTTTCACTACACATAGGTGTGTTTCCTTTCATTTGAATTGACCAAACATCTCTCTTGGTAGGGTTAAAGCGTCAGTGTGAACATTTCACTCTAACAATGTGGAGTAAATATGGAATTTAGAAGAGTACAGCTAAAAATGCCAAGTAATATGAAACAAAAAAGCCAGCTTACGCTGGCTTTATTACAGATGGTAATCAAGGGGGGAAATCAACAAATGCTCATCGCTACCAACAAGCATAATGATAGACTGCCCATTCTTAAATTTAGTTCAAAATTAAAATCACTTTTTATCAATTAACTTTATCAGCGCAATAATGACAACATTTGCTCTTCATCAAACTTATTCAAATTCATAGTCTTATCTTCAAACAATGCATCCACTAATGCCTGCTTTTGAACCTGCATATTAAAGACTTTTTGTTCTATCGAATTGGCCATTATCAGTTTATATACAAACACCGGCTTGTCTTGACCAATGCGGTATGCTCGATCGGTGGCCTGATTTTCTACAGCAGGATTCCACCAGGGATCAAAATGGATCACCGTATCAGCTTGCGTTAAGTTCAATCCAGTTCCGCCCGCTTTCAGGCTGATTAAAAACACGTTACATTTGCCGCTTGTAAAGGCCTGTATGGCTTTATCTCTGTGTCTGGTTTGCCCTGTAAGCATCGTATAAGGTAACTCAAGCGTAGCGCATTGCTGACCGATTAAATCCAGTACCGTCGTAAACTGGCTAAAGATGATTACTCGACGTCCTTGCTCTAGCATCACAGGCAAATGCTGTGTAAGCCAGTCTAGTTTCGCGCTTGAGGCGTCACTATGTTTGTCAACCAACTGCGAGTGACAACAGATTTGTCGTAGTTTGAGAAGGGCGTCCAAAAACATCAACTTGCTGCGTTGAACCCCTTGCTCTTTAAATAAATTTAATAAGTTACTTTCGACCTGCTGCTGAACACTGGCATACAGTTGAGCTTGTTTAGGGGAAAACTCCAGCTCTTTGACAAGTTCAGTTTTAGCCGGAAGTTCCTGAACAACCTGTGCTTTGGTACGGCGCAGGATAAAAGGCGCAATCACAGAATGTAATTCCTTAGCGCGCGCATTATCTTGTTCTTTCTCAATAGGATACTGAAAGTATTGTTTGAACTGCTGACGGGTTCCCAAAATATCAGGCATAACAAAGTCTAATAACGACTTAAGCTCCAATAGATTGTTCTCCACTGGTGTGCCACTCAAACACAGCTTAAATTGTGCCTTCAGCTGCTTTACACACTTTGAGATTTGCGCCGACTCATTTTTAATATACTGAGCTTCATCTAACACAATCGAGTCAAAATCCAGCGCTTTGTAGTACGCTAAATCGCGTTTCAAAAGCGGATAGGTGGTAAGAATAAAGCGGGCTTTATGCACTTCTTCTAACTGAGCTTCACGATTACTGCCATGAATAGTGGTTAACGTTAGGTGCGGAGCAAAACGTGCAAACTCATTCTGCCAGTTACCCACTAGACTTGTTGGACAAACTATTAGACTAGGCATGTTAACTAAGGTGTTATGCTGGTTTATAAAATAAGCTATCACTTGTAGTGTTTTGCCAAGGCCCATGTCGTCGGCCAAAATACCACCTAACTGATGCCTATTTAGAAACTTGAGCCAGTTTACACCCTGCTCTTGGTAGTCCCTTAATGTGAACGTCTTATTTTTACTTGCGGGGAGTAGGCTGCTCGTTTCTTTGGGATGGTTAAGTTCATCTAAATATTCAAGTAATCGTTTGTCTTCACAACTGACTGCGATGTCTTTTAAATTGAATAAGTCTTTAGCAAAGTATAGTGGGAACTTGAATTGGCTATTAGAAAGGTAATAGCTAAAGCGTTCTTTTAGCTTAATAAGTTGCTCATAAGTCGCTGTTGGAACCGCATAAGATTGCTCAGCTATTTTCACATACTGATATTGGTTTGCTAACTCGTTTATCTCAAGGCGGGGTTTCATATCCCAATCGAGCAAAACGGTTTTATCATCAAATTGTACTTTACCAAGAATGTGGTGGTGCCTATCGCGTCTTATCGATAGAGAAACTTTTGGTTCAGTCACTAAGCTTGTGTCACTTAGCTCTTCTACAATCCAGCCTTTGTTAAGTAATTGCGGACGAACTTCATTATTGAACCAATGTTGAGCCTGTTCACTGTCAACAGGCAAAGTAAATAGTCCATCTAAGTTATTCAGACCCAAACCAGTAAGTAACTGCTCACTACGTTTTTGCTGTTTAACCACTTCACTTTTTGATAACTGCTTTGAATTATCTAAAGCAAGCTTGAGGCGAGTGCAATCACCCGATTGGCTCACACTCAAACGACTCTTCAGATTGCCATTGGCCGACTGACTGGATACATCAGTAGCAGCCACACCTGCAGGCGCTGCAATCAAATCATCTGAATATAGTTCAGCGAACCGTTTAGAAACTTGTATAAGCTGCTCGGCCGGAACCGATGGCATTGTTAGCAAATGCGCTATCTCAACGCTACTGAGCTCTGAACTTATACGACCAACCAACATACGCTCGGTATCCAAATAATAAGGAGGGTCCGTTTTCAACAGCAACCAATTCTCTGTATTAGATAGATGCGCTTTAAGCTGCGCGTACTGGCTATCTTGCTGCCAAACAAACTTCAGGGTTTGTTGATGGGCTGAAGACAAGGGCGTTCGGTTATTTTGAAAATATAAACGATTAGTATGTAACAACTGCTGAAGTGCCGCATATCCCCATGCACCACTTAACTCAAAGTGACCCGGTGAATTTTGAGACCGGATCCAAGTGAACAATCTGAAATCATCGTCCGATACCCCTGGCGGAGGTAACTGACTATTAATCTGTTGCTCTGTGAGTGGTCGACCGAGAGGATAGTGACCGTCAGGTCGAAATGCGCTCAGTTTTGGCATCACTTGCAACTCATTGCCATGAACTTCCAAAGAAAACAATAAAACATTGTTGATATCTGAAGGCTTAGCCAGTTGTAATTGCTCTAATTCATTAAACCAGTCGTTGATTAGATAGGCTTCGCCAAACCCGCCAGAATGCTCAATTTTTAGTTTAAGCAGTACCGCCGCGATGTGACGACATTTGGCATTACTAGAACACGTACACTGAGCTTCTACACGCACTCCATTGGCGTTGTTTTCAATGGTGATATGCTGTGAGAATGTATTGCCGTAATTGCCGATAATTTGGGCATCTATTTTTGCAAAATCTTCGCTGTGCTCAAGAAAACTAATCTGAGAGTCTTTAAGGTACTCTTTAGCTTTACTCAGCATTTGAGCATTAAAATACTGCTTCAAAAAGCGTTCTGAAAGTGGAAATTGATTTGCTTGTTCTTGTTTAATTTCTTCAAACAAGGCAAGCAACTGTTCTTTAGACAACTGCGTAGACATCAGCACGACACAAAACTTTACCAATCCGCCCAGTATATGGGATCACAACCCCAAGCAAAAGGGCTAGACACAGATTTAACCAAGGTATTTTACTGGTTGGAGCAGAGATTAGGCAGTTTGCCCATAAAGCCAAGCAATAACCTAGACTGCTTGGCTCTTTGATAGACTAGTTATAGCCAGACAGGATTTTTTGTAGATGTTCTAAGCGTTTACCGGTGAGTACTCGGTTATCAATCTTTATGGTGATGTCCCCAGTTTTCAGGCTTCGCTGTACTTTTACAAAATCACTTTCTAACAGAGACTCATTGCGATGAGACTTATCTTCAAACGTTGTCAGATACTTAGTGATCATCAAAGCACGTTTCTCATCCGTCATCTCTTCAAACATAAACGGCTGCGCGCTTAACTCTTCGAGCATGCTGTTGAACATCTCAGGATCCAAGTTAATCGCTTCAATTATCTTCTTAGCGGCTTCACGCCCGACATGATTTGCTGTTGGATAGAAGTTCAAAACATGTTTTGGAATATGTTCATAGGCCTTAATTGCGTCAGCAATGGCGGTATGTGAAACCCCCTCTATTGCTGCAATTTCTCTAAAAGAGCCTTTCTTTCCTTGTTCCTGTAGTTTGAGTTTTGTGCCAGCATAAGCCTGACCTAACTCCCATAAACTGGGGGCGATATATTGATCTGATGATACAGCAAGCAATTTAGCATCATCATCATTAAAGTCATTAGATGACAAAACGACGTAATCCGCGCCAGCAAAAATACAGGCTTTACGTCGACGAGAGCCAGATAACACCCACTGAATATTATCTTTTTGCCAACAAAGTGCTGGGTGTAAGTTACGTTTATCACTCTTAATTGCAGGCAGTATGTCTGCGACTGAGCGTTCATTTAACAATGACTGCTCACGTCTATTTTGTCCATAAACCTTTGTTTTTAATTCGATATCTTTATGTCTGATCACGTGACAAGTTAGGGTGATCGTTCGATTTGGATCGCTAGGAGCAGGCATAGTGATCACATCACCAACCTTAGCCTGATCCAGTAGATCATCAAGACTGCTTCCTTCAACAGGAGACGCAAAAGGGTCTAATCGAGTATCATTTTTACGTTTTTTTGCCATGGGTAAACCTTTATTCTTATTGCGTCAGTGTTGATTGGGTTGAAGGCCAGTTTGAGCGGATCAACATTTCTAACTCATCAACAACATCTTTTATGTTTTCTTGTGCCTTTATCAATGATTCTCTACTTGCGAGACTATCTGATGTTTTTTGATCAAAGATGGTATTGAAAGAGGATGAGCTTGCCGTTATAGCAGAACTATGGTTGATCGGATAACTCATAACCTGCCTACCAAAGGCGCTACGAACATCTTTAACGATATCGCGCTGCGAATGGTTGCCTTTAACATAGTTGGTAACTAGGAATTGCATGAAATCCCAGCCATCATGACCAAGCGCAGCCACTGTATGATATATCTCACCCAGTCGTTTAAGGTATTTGTTATTTGCATCAAAATCGACCGCTTCAGGGTGAACAGGTATTAACATCGCCGTTGAAGCCATCAATGCATTATAAAACATAAAGTTAAGTGACGGTGCAGTATCAATTAAAATGATATCAAATTCATCTTCAACAGGTTCAATCACTTTTTCATACAATTTATGATAGTGTCGCGTTTGTTCATAACCTGAACTTTCTTTCAACTCAGTTGCGGTTTCGTGTTCGAAATAGAAATCGTCCATACCTGATGGTAATACACGAATATTAGGAATATGAGTAGGTTGAAATGCGTTAGAGACAACACTTTGCCAAGTTTCGCTTTCTTCAAGTTCAATACAATCACGCATTAAATCACCAACCGTTATTGGTTCGGGATCATTGGATGGAAAGAAGCTCGACGAAGAACCTTGAGGATCAAGGTCGATAATACCAATGCGATAGCGTTTAATATTTGTTGTTGCTAACGCTGCGGCGATGTTGACCAAAGAAGTTGTTTTACCACAACCACCTTTCAGTGAGTTGATAACGATAACCTGAAGCTTGTCGCCTTCTTTGCGTTGATCGGCACTAACACCCATTATTTCGGCCATAGCGAAAATATTCGCTAAGGTATATGCGTAATGTCCATTTGCACCTTTTTGAATATTTAAGTGATCAAAATCGCCTTGGTCATGCCTTCTTTTTAGGGTTCGATTATTGCACCCTAATAAGTCTGCAGCAGCCTTCTGCGTATAGGTTCTTAGCTCTTTTTCATCTGTTTTAAGGTGAGCTCTGTAATGCTGAATTCGGCCTTCTAAAGATTGTTCAGCAACTTCGGCAGTGGCTTTCAATAAGCTATAGGTTGAAAGTGCTTTGTTATTAATTGACATACGCGATATCCTTTACTTGATATCAAACATTATAATGTCCATCAAAACAGTAGTAAACAATAAAATACCAAGACATCCAAAAAAAATCTTATAAATACTTTAACTTAAGTATACGTAAGTAAAGCTTAGATATGGTTAAGATATAGGTATTAAAGATTAGAGCTATAAAAATGTAACTTAACTATATAATTAATAAAGAAAAGATCATAAAATACAGATCATCGATTTACGAAGTAAAGATCTGATCTTTATCAAGTCGTAGATCACGAAATAACTAAGCTAAAATCAGCAAGTTAGATTACAAACAGCTTATCAACAAGGTTATGCACATTTATCATGCTATAGATCATGTTTATACTAAGTTAAATCAGTTAGTTATGAACAGAACGCAAAGAATAGAAGTGGTTTTGTTAGTATAGATCGGATCTTTTCTTAGTTCAGATCGGATCCGTACTAAGCGAATGAAGAGTTATGCACAGTCTTTGATAAACCGTCGCGTTGTAGACGATAATTTAGCTTTTTTTATATGCAAACATTGCCTGTGTTCAGGCTCACTTAGTAAAAATGTGATCTCAAAGAGTCTAGAGTTAGTAAAAATGAGATCCAGAATAAAAAATAGCGACCGGATCAGTTTTTTACTAACATTAGCCATTAACTTTTTTAAACGAATATGTTGTTATAAGCTGTCATAAAATTTTGGAAGTAGAAAAATGAGCCGAAAGGTGAACATCTCAGTAGATAACTTGCCTGATTCGTTACGAGGCCAGATCCATGGTGTGGAAAGTGCGATTGATAATGAAAGTCTTGCATTATTTACTGACAATAAAGATGTTCGGATATCGATAGAAAATGCCGCCCATGGTTTAAGAGCTTATTCGAATACCTTCAATCACTATGATCTTTGGGGGCGCTTTGTTCGCTCTGGTCATAAAAAGCTGCCTTTAGAAGATGCCCCGAAAAAAACCATTATAACCAGACGTATTTCTGAAAAAGTAGATGGAATTCTTTACGAAGGTGAAATCAAAATAACGCCAGCGGTTGTCAGTGCTAAAAAAGATGGCGATGATATGGAGTACTTGGTTTGGCCATCCGATCGAGAAGAAAAAGTCGAAAGGGCCCTCATTCGCCTCGCGTCTAAAGGTAAGATAGTAAAGATCAATTTTAAATCTGGTATCCAATATGCGGTAATTTTTTCAATGAATGAGTTGGCTCAAGAATTGAAGGCCGTAGGTCAATCAATGCCTTATCCTCAGATAAAAGAGTCTTTGGAAGCGTTGCAAGGTTCAAAGTTGTCATTTAAATATTCTGCAACTGATACCCGAAATTCAGATATTGACGATTCATTCTACGAATCGAATATGAACTTTCTATCGTCGCTGCACTTTAGTGGCAAAAAAGGTCAGGGCGGAAACATCAAGTGTGTAGCATGTTTGAATGCATTTGTTCATAACATGATCGATAATTTGGAGTATAAAGGATACTACTTCAATAGTGCTCAGGAATTAAAACGCGGTTTGTCTCGCTGGATGATGCTGCGATTGTATCACCTTTGGCGATATGCTGCGCCTGGCAAAACATATCATTTTAGATTACTTTCCATTATGGAAAAATACGGTTCAATCTACTCAACAGATGATATCTCTGAAAATAAATTAAAGGCTCTTCGTCGTGACATGACGACCACGATGAAAGATTTAATCGAAAAGGGTGCAATATCAGAATACAACATTACCAATGTTAAGGACGATAAAACGGGTCAGATCATAGACTACGTTTATGAAATGCATCCATCAGCACAATTTTGTGAAGAGATACTTGCACTGAATAAACATCACAAACGCATCGAAATTCAAGGTGGTAAACGAATAGTCGAAAACGCCGAAGTGATAGACGAAGACACACTAGAAGAAATCGTTAAAAAATAAATTTTTAAAAAGCGCCTTAAAGGCGCTTTTTCTATTCCACTTTTTCTAAGTAGATTCGGTCAACCAGAAAATTATACGCTCGTTTCCTTGGATGATTATCTGTTTTCTCGTAATTTGATAAGTCCCCTAATTTTGTTTCGGGGTGCGGGTTGAATAATATAAATGGCAGAGCCGCACTCACATGATAACGTTTTTGGGCTGTAAAACGAACGTTAACTTCAGGCGATACTCTTGTCGGTCTTCTTATTCTCAATTTACTTTTTGGACTTAAACTACTTACTCGAACTTTTTCTTGTTCTACCAGAGTTTGCCAAGATTGCTGGTCAATCATTCTAGGGTTCGAATAGTTTGATGATCTAGAAAGCATTTCCAAAGCGGCCTCTTTAGATAAAGTTCGAGTCGCGTGTTTGGTCATCCAGGTGAATCTGATGGAGTAGGGAATAGCTGTTTCGCTATGAATTTTTCGATAACCAGCTATGGTTATCAAAGATGGAACGGCATTGTGAACGGCATCGAAACGAGCATCATTATTTGGGATCTGTAAAATTAGCTCTTTAAATTTTTGCTTGGCTTCATTCACGGCATGAAGTCTAGCATTTAAACTACCATCATGATCATTAATAGTGATGAGACCTGGATGTCGCTGAACTACCTTGCCACTGACTTTTTCATCTAGGAATAAATCTTTGTAAGCACTTACTATCTTTTTAGTTGCTTCATTACCAGATATTTTATTTACGCTTATGGAAAGAGGCGCTTTTTCTTCCTGTTCTTTTTCAATTTTAGGTAATTCAAAATATGTTGATTTAACGATATCAGAATCTTGCAACTCTTCACAAAACAAAGTCAATTGTTCATGAAGTAAGTCAAATTGAGCGCGAATTGAAAATTTTGACGTCATTGTAGAACACATCATCCTTTTAGTTTATAGGTTGCTGACCTTGGCTTTGTAGAACAATCGGTATGATGTGTTCTCTTATCAAATGATAGCAGAACTGTAATGTTTTATAAACGTTAGTTTTGCTTTAGCTGATATTTAGCAAAAGATTTATTATGTTGTCGTAGAATCCGTGTTTGAAGAAAAGCTTTTACTTACACTGATGCAGTGACATCAAGGGAGTGGGGGATTTTCTGAAGTGAGTACATACATACTTAACTTACATTGCTCTGTTTATTTTGGCTTTTTAATGCAGCCATTGCTGAGTGATACTTAGTTTGTCTTATTTGTATGATGTGTTCTTTTTTAAGTATAGCAATAAATCAAATGCGAGATTAGTTTTGTTTAAAACGACAATGTAAACAACGTAAGTGGAAAACCTCTTGGCAACTATGTGATAGATGGTAATGAAATTCCTGTCTACCACATGCCGCAATGTAGCTGGCTTCGACTTTACCTGAATCTGTAAACTTTATGTCAGTAACAGGGGAGTGATGGGATGCTATCAATATTATGTTAAATCAGCCGCGATTAGTGTCTTTTCGTACAATAAGCTTAGAAGTTTCTATTTGCCTGAGTGAGCATCCCAATACCAGCAAGTAAAACCTTAGGCAAATTTCAACTTATTCTCGGAGTATGACAACTATTAAGGCTTTGAAAATTATCAGTGCTTTTATGATGAAAGCCTTACTTTAAATGCCACTTTATATCGTTGATTTGGAGTTATAAGAGTTTATTAGCAACTGGGTGCTGAGGTTAATGTTGAAACAGATATAAGTATGATGTGTTCTTATTCTGAAAGAATATTAAATTTTCCTTGATGCCAAGACGTCTATACGTTACTTTCAGTTTGAAGTAATACTACTTGGAATGAGGAAATAGAATGAAACCATGGAGTCCTGACAGTTGGAGAGATCATCCAATTGTTCAGCAACCTGAATACCCCGATCAGTCAGCGCTCAAAGACGTAGAAAAACAACTAAACAGTGCGCCGCCACTTGTGTTTGCAGAAGAGACTCGCAGTCTATATAAACAACTTGCAGATGTATGTGAAGGCAAAGCGTTTTTGCTACAAGGTGGCGACTGTGCAGAGTCATTCTCTGATTTTAATGCAGCTAATATCAGAGATACATTTAAGACATTATTACAAATGGCTGTGGTACTCACGTACGGTGGTAAATGCCCCGTTGTAAAAATCGCACGAATGGCTGGCCAGTATGCTAAGCCTCGTTCATCTGATTTTGAGACCATCGATGGCATTTCGTTGCCTTCATATCGCGGCGATATCATCAATAATTTTGAATTTACCGAAGCGGCAAGGATTCCAGATCCTAACCGTCTCATGACAGCTTACCATCATAGCGCAGCTACACTTAACTTACTCAGAGCATTCGCTCAGGGTGGCCTAGCAGATTTGCATCAAGTGAATCGTTGGAACATGAGTTTTGTGGCAGCCAACCCGTTAAAAGAAAAGTTCCAGCAATTAGCAGATCGTATTCAAGATGCACTTGAATTTATGGAAGTGTGCGGTATTGTCTCAGCAGTCGCACCTAGCTTAAAAGAAACAGACCTGTACACATCTCATGAAGCGTTATTGCTTGGCTATGAAGAGGCTCTCACGCGACGAGACCACTTAAGTGGCGATTGGTATGACTGTTCAGCACACTTTGTTTGGATAGGTGAGCGTACTCGTCAGCTTGACCATGCGCATATTGAGTTTTTCAGAGGTATTAAAAACCCAATCGGTGTTAAGGTCGGCCCAGGTATGAAGCCTGATGAGCTGATTGAACTTATTGATGCACTTAACCCTGACAATATTCCAGGTCGATTGACATTAATAACGCGTATGGGTGCCGATGTATTGCCAGAGAAGCTCCCAGCGCTGGTAAGAAAAGTTCAGGAAGAAGGCCGCAAGGTTATTTGGTCTTCCGACCCGATGCATGGTAATACAGAAAAAGCGAGCACAGGCTACAAAACACGTAGTTTCAATAACATTCTACGTGAAATCAGCCAGTTCTTTGCTGTACACAAAGCGGAAGGCTCATACCCAGGCGGTGTTCACCTAGAAATGACCGGTCAACATGTTACCGAATGTACCGGCGGCGCTTATGGCCTTTCTGATGAAGATTTAGCACAAAGGTACCGAACTCAGTGTGATCCACGGCTTAATGCCGACCAGGTGCTTGAATTAGGGTTCTTGGTCGCAGACTTGCTCAAAGATGCACGTACTAAAGCATAACTAAAAAGGCCGCCAATGCGGCCTTTTTTAATATTTGCGCCTCGTTAGTCCTGTCTCAGAAATAATCTTTGCAGAAATTTCCTCAACAGAATGACTTGTTGAATTCAGATAGGGAGTCTTGTGACGTTTAAATAGCATTTCTACTTCGCGCACTTCAATTCGACACTGACGTATCGAAGCATATTTTGAGTTGGCCATTCGTCCTTCGCGAATTGCAGCAAGGCGCTCTGGGTTGATAGTCAGTCCAAATAATTTATGTTTATACGGCAGCAGGCAGCTAGGGTAATTACCTTTTTCTAGGTCATCTTCTGTCATTGGATAGTTGGCCGCTTTGATACCGTATTGCAATGCCAGATATAAACTTGTTGGCGTTTTACCACTTCGGCTCACCCCAACTAGAATGATGTCAGCTTGTTCATAATCTTTAATGTTCGCACCATCATCGTTTGCCAGCGCATAGTTTACCGCATCAATTCGAAAGTCATAGCTTGCTTCATGAATAGAGTGGGTACGGTGAATTTTTGGTACTGGGTCAACATTCAGTTCTTTTTTTACCACTTTACTAGCAAGTGCCAAAAAGTCATAACATACCCCTTGTGACGAGAGGATGATGTCTGATAACTCGGGGTTTACAAAGGTGAAAAACACCAACGGACGCTCACCACAACTTTGTGCAGTTGTATCTATAAGCTTTTTGATTTCCATTGCTTTTTTTTTGGTTTCAACAAATGGAATGGTTTGGTGATTAAATTCCACCGGAAACATAGAAAGCGTAGCATGACCGAAGACTTCGGATGTGATAGCCGTTCCGTCTGAAATATAAAATGCCGTTCTCATGATAACCTTATTGTTTCAAATTAACTGAATTTTCCCTATCGCGGTTTACGTAGGTGTGCTTACCAGTGTAGAATGCCTGCGACCTCTACAAAAGGTCAAACAATCTCTCACATTTATTACAATTTGTTTTTGGAGACAGTTCCGTGCAAGACTACGTTCTCTGGTATCAAGAGTTAGGTATGCAAGACGTGCCTCGAGTTGGTGGTAAAAATGCTTCTCTCGGGGAAATGATATCTAATCTATCAAACGCTGGTGTACAAGTTCCAGGAGGATTCGCGACTACCGCTGAAGCCTTTAATGAATTCCTTGACCAATCTGGTTTAAACGAAAAGATCCACACCATACTAGATACCCTTGATGTCGATGACGTCAACACCCTCGCCAAGGTTGGCGCCCAAATCAGACAATGGATCATAGATACTCCCTTCCAACCAGCTCTAGACAAAGCAATCCGCGACGCTTACGCCTCTCTTCATGGCGATACAAATTCAGACGTTTCATTTGCCGTTCGTTCATCAGCTACTGCTGAAGACATGCCTGATGCTTCATTTGCAGGTCAGCAAGAAACATTCTTGAATGTTCGTGGCATTGACGCTGTGATGGTTGCTATTAAACACGTATTTGCTTCACTATTTAATGACCGAGCAATCTCTTATCGTGTTCACCAAGGCTATGATCACCGTGGAGTTGCTTTATCTGCTGGTATCCAACGCATGGTTCGTTCAGACAAAGCATCTTCTGGCGTTATGTTCAGTATCGATACCGAATCAGGTTTCGAAGATGTCGTGTTCGTAACATCAAGCTACGGTTTAGGAGAGATGGTTGTACAGGGTGCTGTTAACCCAGATGAATTTTACGTCCATAAGCCAACCCTTAACAAAGGCCTACCGGCCGTTGTACGTCGTAACATTGGCTCCAAAGCAATTCAAATGATTTACTCAAGTGATGAATCACACGGTAAGCAGGTTGAAATCGTAGATATGGATCCAGCGAAATCTGCGCAATTCTCTATTACCGATGACGAAGTGCAAGAACTCGCTAAACAAGCCGTTATCATAGAGAAACACTATGGCCGTCCAATGGATATTGAGTGGGCTAAAGATGGTAACGACGGCAAGCTTTATATCGTTCAAGCGCGTCCAGAAACTGTTCGTTCAAACGAAGACGCGAATGTGATGGAGCGTTTCCAACTTAAAGCACAGTCAAACGTAGTTGCAGAAGGTCGTGCTATCGGTCATAAGATCGGAGCAGGTGTTGTTCGAGTCTTAAACTCAATTGACGAAATGGACAAAGTGCAACAAGGTGACGTACTCGTTACCGACATGACCGACCCAGATTGGGAGCCGATCATGAAGCGCGCGGCAGCTATCGTTACAAACCGCGGTGGCCGTACATGTCACGCTGCAATTATCGCCCGTGAATTAGGTATTCCTGCTGTTGTAGGTTGTGGAAACGCAACTGACCTTATCAGCAATAACCAACACGTAACGGTATCATGTGCCGAAGGCGATACTGGCTATATCTATGAGGGCGAATTGGAGTATGAAGTTATTTCGTCACGTGTTGATGAAATGCCAGAATTACCAATGAAGATAATGATGAACGTAGGGAATCCTGACCGTGCGTTCGACTTTGCAAGATTACCGCATGCGGGGATCGGTCTGGCGCGTTTAGAGTTTATCATCAACCGTATGATTGGTGTTCACCCTAAAGCTCTTATCAACTTTGATAGCCAACCTGCTGATTTACAAGCAGAGATCAACGAGATTATTGCAGGCTATGAGTCTCCTGTTGAATTCTACATCGCTAAACTTGTTGAAGGTATCGCTACATTAGGATGTGCCTTTGCACCTGAGCGCGTTATCGTTCGTATGTCTGACTTTAAATCGAACGAGTATGCAAACCTTGTTGGTGGTCAGCAATATGAGCCTGAAGAAGAAAACCCAATGATCGGTTTCCGTGGTGCTTCTCGCTATATTTCTGAAGACTTCCGCGAGTGTTTTGCACTTGAATGTGAAGCAATTAAACGCGTACGCAACGGTATGGGTTTAACTAATGTTGAGATCATGATCCCATTCGTTCGTACGCTAGAAGAAGCGGCTCAAGTTATCGAACTACTTGAAGCGCACGGCTTAAAGCGTGGTGAGAATGGTCTGAAAGTTATCATGATGTGTGAGTTGCCTTCAAATGCGCTACTTGCTGAAGAATTTCTTGAATACTTCGACGGTTTCTCAATCGGCTCTAACGATTTAACTCAGCTTACTCTAGGTCTTGACCGTGACTCAGGATTAATCGCGCATCTATTTGATGAACGTAATCCTGCTATCAAAAAGCTACTTTCAATGGCTATCAAAACAGCCAAAGAAAAGGGTAAGTATGTAGGTATTTGTGGCCAAGGTCCTTCAGATCATGAAGACTTTGCAGCTTGGTTGGTAGAGCAGGGTATCGACTCTGTTTCACTGAACCCAGACACCGTTTTAGAAACTTGGTTATACTTGGCTGATAAGCTAAAAGGTTAACCAAATCTGCCATATAAAAGGCCGGTGTTTACCGGCCTTTTTTATTTATTACTTTAGTCTATCTAGCTTGTAACATGCTTTAGTAAATATTGACTGTACCTTCTTTAACCAAGTTCGAGCCCTTGGGTAATACATCGAGTAACATACCAACGCCGCAAGCAAAAACACCACTGATGGCCCAGGAACAATAATAAAAACAAGCGCCAATAGCACAAATAGACTACCAAGAAGCAAAATACATATTTTTTTCATCGGTAATTCTCCAAACGTTACCTTTCTAATATAGGGAAAAGAATGTGTCAGAGTTTTCATAAGATGTAACAAAGATTAAATTTCTCAATTTTTTAAATCTAACTACATGATACAATGTGTCAAAAGCAATAATTTATTACCATCATGATCGCCAATATAAGTCAGCAAGATACAGCAAACGAATTATTAAACGACTATCTTAGCACTATAAAAAGTGCAGGGTTTGGGGGTGAAACTGATTGTAGCTATGGGACGAGACTCGTAAACTCAACTGATAACAGTATTTATCAAAACGTCCCTCAGGCAGTTATCTTCCCTAAGAATAATAAAGACATCCAAACGGCGTTACAGTGTGCCGCTCAGGACCCGTTTTTATCTCTGACATTTGGCCCTCGCGGCGGCGGAACTGGTACAAACGGACAATCTCTAACACCGGGTATCGTTATCGATCTTTCTCGCCACATGCGTGAAATTTTAGAAATCAATGTTGAAGAACGTTGGGTACGCGTCCAAGCAGGTGTGATTAAAGATCAGTTGAATGACTTTCTAAGACCTTATGGCTTCTTTTTTGCGCCTGATTTATCTACCAGTAATAGAGCGACCGTCGGTGGTATGGTCAATACAGACGCATCAGGCCAAGGCTCTCTGGTATACGGTAAAACCAGTGATCATGTATTAGGTCTTAAAACCTTTCTGGTTGATGGCACTGAACTAAATACCAGCAGAATAGCAACAGAGAAAGCACAAATTATTGCCGAGCAAGACAATCGGGTTGCGCAAATCTATTCACAAGTACTCGCATCTTGTAAACCTAACCGCGATCTAATTCTAGCCAAGTTTCCACGACTAAATCGGTTTTTAACTGGCTACGATTTAGAAAATGTATTTAACGAGGACCTAACTACTTTCGACCTTTCCCGTATTATCACAGGTTCAGAAGGTTCGTTGGGGGTAGTGACCGAAGCGAAACTCAACATTACCCCAATTGCGCCATATAAAACGCTCATCAATATTAAATATGATAGTTTTGATTCAGCGCTTAGAAATTCACCATTTCTAGTAGACGCTCAAGCTACCTCTGTCGAAACTGTCGACAGCAAAGTATTGAACCTTGCTAAAGAAGATATCATCTGGCATTCAGTATCGGACTTAATAACCGATGTACCTGGCATAGACATGCAAGGTCTAAACATGGTTGAATTTAATGGTGAAACTGCCGATGAAATGGATGACAAAATATCTGACTTGTGCAGTAAACTTGATGCTCTAATTGCCAACAAAGAAGCAGGGGTTATAGGCTATCAACTTACTAATAACAAAGAAGATATTTTAAAAATCTATGCGATGCGTAAAAAGTCAGTTGGTCTATTAGGTAACACTAAAGGCAAGCAAAAACCGCTGGCATTTGCTGAAGATACCGCTGTGCCACCGGAAAATTTAGCTGACTTTATTGCTGAGTTTAGAGCACTTCTCGACTCCCATAATCTGCAATATGGTATGTTTGGTCATGTGGATGCGGGTGTACTTCATGTTCGTCCAGCACTTGATATGTGTGATCCTGAACAAGAAAAGCTATTGCGTACCATTTCAGATCAAGTGGTTGCCCTTACGGCTAAATATGGTGGCTTGATGTGGGGTGAACACGGTAAAGGCTATCGCAGCGAGTATGGACCAGAATTTTTTGGCGAGCAATTGTTCAATGAGTTGCGCAAAATCAAGTCGGCTTTTGATAAAGATAACCGCTTAAACCCCGGTAAAATATGTACTCCATTTGAAAGTGAAGACTCACTAGTTAGCGTTGATGATCAAAAGCGGGCTTGGTTCGACAAGCGTATTGATATTGATGTACGTGACAGTTATGAAAATGCAATGAACTGTAATGGTAATGGCCTTTGCTTTAATTATGATGAAGCGTCGCCTATGTGTCCCTCTTATAAAGTCACAAAAGATAGACGCCATTCACCAAAAGGGCGAGCGAGTCTGATCCGAGAATGGTTGAGGCTACAGCAAAAAGCCAATGTGGATGTGCTAGATATAGAAAAGCAGCTCATTCATAAAGAGAACGATACAACTAGGTGGGAACGCTTTAGAAATAGTAGCGCCAAAAAGCAGGGGCTTTATGATTTTTCTCATGAAGTAAAAGAATCCATGGATGAATGTTTAGCCTGTAAAGCCTGTACCACGGCTTGCCCTATCAAAGTGGATGTACCAAGTTTTAGAGCTCGCTTTTTAAATTTGTATCACAGTCGATATAACCGCCCACTTAAAGATTATTTAGTCGCAAATATCGAAACGATGGCGCCGATTTTGTCAAAGTTTGCGTCTGTCGTTAATCCAGTGGTATCAAGCAAACTTGTATCGGGTTCGATAAAACGCATCATTGGCTATGTTGACACACCCATGCTGAGCACACCTTCACTGCAACGTCGAGTTGAAGAAAAATATCAATACAGTGATGCTTTGCTTGAAAATATGAGTGAACAAGAAAAGCAAAATGCAGTGTTTATCGTACAAGACCCATTTACCAGTTATTATGAAGCGGAACTTGTTGCATCGTGCGTTGATGTGATCGAAGCGCTAGGGAAGCAACCGATTCTGTTACCATTTGTACCAAATGGTAAGGCACAACATGTTAAAGGTTTCTTAAAGGCTTTCACTAAAACAGCAAATAAAGCTTCTGAGTTTCTAAACCAACTTGCTCAACATAATATTCCCATGATTGGCCTGGATGCGTCTTTAGTTATGGTGTATCGAGATGAATACAAACAATTTGTAACGCATGGCGATATCGAGTTTTCTGTACAGTTGGCTCATGAATGGTTGCAAAGTCAGGATTGGTCAAAACTAGTTGTAAATGTTGAACCTGCTGCACAATATACTTTATTGACTCACTGTACCGAGACTACCGCTTTGCCAAACACGTCTAAAGTATGGCAGGACATTTTTTCGCAGTTAGGTCTAAAACTCATTACGCCAAATACAGGTTGTTGCGGAATGGCGGGGACTTATGGCCATGAGTTACAAAACCAGCAAAATAGTCGCATGCTTTATGAAATGTCTTGGCAAAGTAATGTTCAAGCAGTATCGCCAGATAAATTACTGGCAACTGGCTTTTCATGTAGATGTCAGGTCAAGCGTTATGAACAACAAAAGCCATTACACCCGATAGAATTTATTGCACGCTCTATAAGTTAATCGAACACTTGGCCTTGATACTTAGCGATCAAGGCCAATTTAACATAATTATAATTTACGCTTTGCACCAGACTTCGCTCTGTCTTTAATATTTGTTTGTATATAGATTTGGTCCGTCGTTGCGATTTTTGCGTGTCCCAAATCTTCAGACAAATGTTTAAGCGGGCGATGTTGCGCATCGTGCGTAGCACCGGTATGGCGCAGCCAGTGGGTAGTCGCAGCTTTTAATTGTTCGGCTTCGTCTACAAAACCATCTTTATTGAGAGATTCTACAGCTAAATCAAAACTTTGCTGAACAATACGGCGTAACTGTCGAACATTCATACCACCTTGACCACGTAGTTTATGGATTATCGGGTAGGGTTCGTCAACACGTGGGAGAGGAGGTAACCCCCGATATCCACGGTAACGTTTTAAATATTCAATAAAATCATTACTTAAGGTAACATCTCGCAATTTATTTCCTTTTCCCATAATACGTAAGTACCAAAATCCATCTGGGTCTTGCCAAAAATGGCTCATCACCGGCGACCACTGCGCACGTTCAGATAACTCTGAAATTCTAAGATATAGCCCTTTTAGACAGGCAAGTGTAAATAAGTTACGTTCAAGTTCGGGGTGTTCATCACACATATCTTTGGTAACACCGAGCACATATTCCCATTGTAAGTTGCTCAAAGTATCGGGTAATTTTATCTGAGATTGCACCACAAGATACGGACTATTTTTCTTCACCACTGGGACAAAATTGGTGTTAGATTTTTCTTCTAAAATGGCAAATTTATAGAACACATTCAACGCGGTAAACATAGCAGCAAGTGTTTGCTGACTAACCGTCGTGTCTTTTGCGACAAAAGGACGCCAGTTAACATTGATCTGGCGAATACCTTTTTGATCTTTATAACGCCATTGCACTGAGTCAGAGCACCATGTCGCTGCCGGCTCAACCATGAAGTCCACATATTCTTCAATATCGTCGCGTTTTAATGCAAACACCGATTGCTTCTTCTCAAGCCATGACCAAAGATAAAATCGTTCAAGTTCATTACGAAAACGATTAAAAGTCGCTTCTGACTTTCTTCCGTAAACATACAGAAACTGGTATAAAAATGCGAGATCTTGCCAGATATCATCTATTTCGGCAGACAGATCCATGAGAAAAGTTTCTAATTGCGGATATTCTTGTTGTAGTGTTTTGTCTTCAACGTGGGCAATCTGATAACGCAGTTGCTTGAGGGTGTCGACCAAAGGTACCAACATGTCACTAATGTCCGATATTGTTTTTTATAAGTGGTAGTATAGGGTTACACAAAAAGAATGTATATAGAAAACCCAAACACTGACTGGATATCCAAACTTAAAAAAGTAGCGAAATTACCTATTTATTGTGAATAATTTACTTCCCTAATATCTATACAGCCACTTTTATTTATTAATATCATTTATGCAACAAACAAACTAAATCGATGGCTCAATTTTCAAAATAACCTCTCTAATTTTCATTCTCCAAATTACTTTAACTCTTAGATTATCACTGTTCGTAAAGCTAATATTGCTTGAACCATGACTTAGTGCGGGTACCCAAACCTTGTTGGAGTCATTCATAATTAGGTGCTTACTGAATTTAAATGTTTGATGAGTTTATAGGGTCTAATGAAGCACCCTAAAATTATAACTACCTATTTTTAAAACATGAAAGTGTGTATTTATTGGCAAGCCATACTGAACATTTTAATGACCCAAACAACTATGCATAAAATACCCAAAACAACTAATTCAAGCGAATATAAGTGGAGAATTTATTCACATATATGTAACGAACAACAATTAATTTTTATCCACAGCTTAATATATCAATTCAAGTAATGATAAGCTCTTTTCATGAAATAACTGCAAAGAAAAACAATTCATATTAGGAACAAACGAAACCAATTCAAAATTGATTGTTTATATTTACTGAATAGTTTGACCGTTTATTTTATACACCACTGTATATTTTGTTTGCAAGAACCTAAGGTAGATATAGATAATCCCCTCTCCACAAGTATTACAATACTCAAATATCTTTGGTTTACTAAAGGAAATAATACCTTGAAGTTTCTAAAATAAATACATTTTTCAATAATTAATAATCATGGCCCCATTTATCGTATGTTCATAAATTAGGGTCTGATGCAGTAGATAAACTATATAAATTATAACTATTACAAAGGTAAAAAATGAACAAAACAACACTGCTCAGCGCGGAGCTATTGGCCAATCCAAGTGTTTTTGCTGATTTTTGTGTCACATCCAAATCGGCCGAAAATAGCTGCGAGATCGAATTTATTCCAGCTAAATATCTAGATAAACTGGCTACAACTTTGGGTGATGAATCGTTAGAAGAGGTGCTGGAGATATTAAAAAATAATCCCACTCCAAAAGGTGTCGATGACACCCAAAATAGCACACTTTGTGATTTCATATTAAAAGAAGCTGATGCTCATCCTGAGCGCATTGCAATAGTCGACCAGAATACCTCTATTAGCTATCAAGCTCTTGTAAAAAAGGCGATTGATGTATCGAGTCAACTACATCAAAACGGTGTCAGCCCTGGTTCAATCGTCGGACTTTGCATGGAGCGACAATGGCAAATGGTAGCCGGATTGTTAGGCATCATGATATCGGGGTGCACTTATTTACCGCTTGATCCCAAATACCCTAAATCAAGAATTCAGTACATGCTCACACAATCCGCAGCCTGTGCTGTCGTTGTAGATCAACAAAATAGAGCTGTCGTTACAGATTTTCGATTAAAAGCGATTCATATTGATGATTCAGTCTTGAAGTCACCCATGCCACCGAGTAAATTGCCGCGCCCTGACGGACTCGCTTATCTGATTTATACATCTGGTTCCACAGGTTCGCCTAAAGGCGTCGCGGTGACACATGCAAACGTGGTAGCGTTAATAGAATATATAGCGCATGAGGTAGATAGAGAGGCACTCAATGGTGTTTTGGCAGCAACCTCAATATGTTTTGACCCTTCAGTGATGGAAATATGGGTTACTCTGTCACTAGGCGGTAAACTGATTTTAGCGGATAACGTGCTGCAATTACCTTACCTGCTTGCAGCTGAACAAGTGACGACTTGTATCGCGGTCCCCTCTGCTGTCAATACTTTGCTTTTGGCAGAGCCGCTTCCTAGCAGTCTGAATTACTTCTTTTTTGGTGGCGAAAAACTGCCAAGTGAATTAGTAAAGAAAATAAAACGAACACACCCAAACAGTCATATTTTTAATGTCTATGGACCGACAGAAGATACGGTTTTTTCAACGCTTTTTGAGGTATTAGACCCAGAACAAAACATTACTATCGGTCGAGCCATTCAACCATCATTCGCGATGATATTGGATGCTGACGGTAACTTAGTAAAAGATGGGCAACCAGGAGAGTTACATTTAGGGGGCAAGAAAGTCGCGCAGGGATACTTGAACGATCCTGTTCGAACTGAGGAACGATTTATTGAATTACCCGCGGTGGTGGGTGATAAACCTTGTCGTTTGTACAAAACTGGCGACCTTTGTCGATGGACTGTAGAAGGCCAGATTGAGTTCCTTGGCCGAGTTGACCAACAGGTAAAAGTGAGGGGACATCGTGTTGAACTTGAGGAGATCGAGTCGGTAATTAGCGCTATACCTTCAGTAAACGCTGCGATGGTATGTCTGACAGAACATGATAACCAAAAAATATTAAGCGCCTATATTGAAAGCACAAACGCGCAACTAACATCGAATGATATAAAAGCCGTTATCACGGATAAATTGCCTTCTTATTGCATGGTGCAGCGATTTTATCGGGTGACACTATTACCTAGACTTCCTAATGGCAAACTAGATAGAAGTAAGCCACCTGCAAATGAAGCCTGTCTATTTGTTAATGAACAGACTGCACAATGTCAATTGATGCCGGATAACACTTTAGTTATTCAGCCACGCGCCAGTTCCTTACCCCAAACCATTGATGCATCCCTTCACAGCCAACACACGTCATTAGTGCGGGCAATTTTGTCTGAAGTTGCTGCCTTGACGGGCCATCAGGAGTATACAGAGTATGATGCTGCGCTTAATTTTGAGGAGCTAGGAATAGACTCATTATCTATTGTCGAGTTGAATTATCGTATTAGTCATTTATTCGATAGAAAAATAGCTCAGCCGATATTTGCACAATATTCAACGGCGAACAGTCTCGCCTCATTTTTGTTGCGCTCTGGCTACACGGATACTACGAGCGTCGATAAATCAGCGAGATACAAACCTTCAAACTCTGATTTAGCACGCTTTCAACAGCACATTCAACAAAGTCATCCCGTTTACCGAACAGCAAAAGCAAATGCGTGGTCAGCAACAGATAAGGGCATTTTGATCCAACAATTTTCAGAGTTGACTAGTCGCAGTGATCGCAATCCATTTAACAGGCTGTTACGAACTGGAAGCGCCACCAAAGGTATGGTGGCCGATTCCTACACCAATGAGCAAAGAGAAGCGATTATTTGGACAACAAACCTTTATTTAGGGCTTAATCGTGATCAACAAGCGATAGATGCTGCATCCGCTGCTTTGCAAAAGTTCGGTACAGGTATGGGAACATCTGCCGCAGCGTCAGGACTTACAGACCTTCACCTGGCATTTGAGACTGAGTTTGCTCAATTAGTTGGTAAACAATCTGCGTGTCTATTTCCGACAGGCTATACCGCAAACGTAGGTGTTGTTGCAGGTTTGCTGGGCAAAAATGACGTCGTGATCATCGACCAGTTATGTCACGCTTCAATAGTTGATGGCGCCAATCTTTGTGGTGCCGAAGTGAGGACCTTTCAACACAATAATCCGGACGACCTAGCACGAGTTTTACAGCAAGTTGCGACGCCTTATCGCACAATATTGGTGGCGTTTGAAGGGGTATATAGTATGGGCGAGGGAGCAGCGCCCGTGAAAGAGTTAGTGAATGTTGCAAAGCGTTTCAATGCAATGGTTTTAGTCGACGAGGCACATTCATTTGGTTTTTACGGCGAGCGGGGCGCGGGTATTTGCGCTGCACAAGGTGTTACTGAGCAAGTGGATTTCATTATGACCACTCTGAGCAAGTCACTAGGTAGCTTAGGTGGTGTGATCGCCTGTAAAAAGGCCCATGTTGACTTACTCAAAGCTTCAGCGAGGGCATTTATATTTCAAGCGTCTGTTACACCTGCAGACATCGCTGCGGCACTGTCTTCACTGAGCCGCATCAGAGATGACGATTTTTTACGAGAAAAGCTCTGGGATACAACCAAATACATGCGTGAGAGATTCACTCAGGCAGGTTTTGATTTAGGCACAGGTGATGGACCAATTGTCACACCGCACTTTGCAGATAAAGACCAACTTTACGCAATCGTTCACGGGCTGTACAAGCGAGGCATACAAACATCTGCTGTAACTTATCCCATTGTTGAGAGTGGGCGTGGAAGACTTCGCTTTATATGTTCCGCAGCTCACACTCGAGAAGATGTCGATGCAACTTTACAGGCATTAATAGAGACCCAAGAGGAAGTTTGTGCCAAAAGTTCAGAGACTAAGCTGATAAAAACGAGAAGGTCTAGCACAAGTGAAGTGGCTGTGGATGTTAACGATTGGCTTATGTGCTTTGCAGACCAACTAGAGTCTGACTACCTAAGGCAATTAGTAATTCCTGACCTAGCATTAACCATCATCCAGCCAAATGAAGAGGCAATTTCATTATGGTTGCAAGATGCAAAACCTTACGTTGGAACACTAAAAGACTGGAGTGGGGCGCAATTTAGCATGAAGTTCCAAACGCTTGAGGCACTCGAATCTCTCAGAGCATATGATCCCTTACAACTTTTAAATGATATTAGTGAAAATGATTGCTTGTTAGCAGGAGACATCGAGCCGTTTATATGGTTTATCGCTAGATTAACAGAGCTCAATCAGGACCTGTCGCGCTCTGGCAGATCTGAGTCAGTTGTTTCTTAGCTAAATGGTTAACTTCAACTGACGGCTAGTTAGAAGTATCACACCCTGAGCATAAGTTGCTGCTATTTATTAGCTTTTTTGTGTTTAGGGTGTGTCTTTTCACAGGGTTTGTAGTTTGCTTTATTTTTTGAGAATAAATATTGACCTTACCCCTTGGTGAAGGTTGAGAATGCACTGAGTTTGCCAAATACTATCTATAATTGGAGGAAATATTATGACAAGCTTCAACCTTGCAATTGAAGGTATGACCTGTGCGTCATGCGCTGATCGTGTCGAAAAAGCGCTGATGAGTTTAAGCTCGGTGAAATCTGCTCACGTAAATTTCGCTAGTGAGCAAGTATTTATTGAGGGCGAAACCACTCACAATGAAGCTATAAAAACAATCAAGGCAACAGGTTATAATGTGCCAACCCACTCTCTGAGCTATGCGATTGAGGGTATGAGTTGTAGTTCTTGCGCCAATCGCATCGAAAAGATAGCGCAAGGCAGAAATGACATAGTTACCGCTAACGTAAATTTTGCTACTGAAACATTAACTATTGAGGTCGCAGGTGAATATGACGATTCATCACTGATATCAGAGCTAAATAGTACGGGTTACAAGGTAAAAAAGCACCAAAGTAAAGCAACGCAAAGTATACCGTGGTACAACACGCAAATTTGGCCTGTCATTGGCTCGCTTACCTTAACAGTTCCTCTAGTAATACCTATGATTGGTATGCTATTTGGTCAAGATTGGATGCTGAGCGCACTTTGGCAATGGCTTTTAGCTACCCCCGTTCAGTTTTACTTCGGTGCTAGGTTTTACAAATCAGGTTGGCAAGCCATTAAAGCTCGTTCAGGAAATATGGACTTGTTAGTAGCGATTGGTACCTCTGCGGCATATGGGCTTTCCATCTACACTTGGTTATTCACACAGACACACCACGACGCACCACATTTATATTTTGAAAGTAGCAGTGCTGTACTCTCCTTGGTTTTATTGGGTAAATATCTCGAACACAAAGCGAAAAAGAAAACCATGGACGCGCTGCAAGCGCTAGAAAACCTGCGCCCGACCGAAGCGCGAGTTTACAAAGACGGTGAATGGGTATCAGTACCCGCGTCATCTGTTTCAGTGGACGACCTCGTGAGAATTCAACCAGGAGAGCGAGTCGCGATAGATGGTGTGGTTGAAAAAGGGCAAAGTCAGGTGGATGAGGCGCTTATCACTGGGGAGCCTATGCCCATTGATAAGCACGTGGGTGATAAAGTTACTGGTGGTTCCATTAATATTGATGGTGTCATAGAGGTACGAACAACTCGCGTTGGCACTGAGTCTACACTGTCAAAAATCATTAAGCTGGTCGAAGACGCGCAAGGGGCCAAAGCCCCCGTTCAAGCACTTGTTGACAAAGTAAGCGCCTATTTCGTGCCAACTGTATTAGCCATCTCATTCGTTACGTTGTTAGTTTGGGGGCTTGCCTTCGGCAGTTGGACGGATGGTATTTTAAACGCAGTTGCGGTGTTGGTGATCGCCTGTCCATGCGCTTTAGGCCAGCAACGCCGACCTCTATTATGGCCGGAACAGGCACTGCTGCGCGGCTCGGTGTATTGGTCAAAGATGCCATTGCCTTAGAACAAGCGACAAAAATTGACCTAGTTGTTTTCGACAAAACAGGTACCTTAACCGAAGGTAAACCCACGTTATCACAGCTCAGCGCCATTAAAACAGATGAAAACACCGTATTAGCCACGGCAGCCAGTGTGATGCAGTACAGCGAGCACCCATTGGCACAAGCCGTGCTCAATGCCGCTGAGAAAAAATCGCTAGAGCTACAAAGTACAGAAGCGTTCAAAGTAGTAACGGGTAAGGGTGTTCAAGCTCAAATAGGGCAAGATACCTTCTACGTTGGTAGTAGCAATTGGATGAAAGAGCTTGGCCTAAAACCAGCGCAAGATAAGGTCGATGTTCAAGGTGCAACCGTTTCTTGGCTAGCTAAAAAGCACAACGACAACGTTGAACTACATGGGCTGTTATGTTTTTCAGACAAAGCAAAACGTACGGCGCGTGAGGCGGTTGAAAACCTGAAAAAACAAAATATAAAAGTAGCCATGCTAACCGGTGACAGTGAAAAAAGTGCGCAATTTATTGGCGGCCAGCTAAATATTGATATCATCAAAGCAGAAGTGTTACCTCATGAAAAGTCCGAATTTATCGAATCATTTCAAAAACAAGGCTATCAAGTAGCTATGGTTGGTGATGGAATAAATGATGCACCCGCTCTAGCAAAAGCCGATTTAGGTATCGCCATGGCCACAGGGACTGAAGTTGCTGTTAGCGCGTCATCTATAAGCTTGATGCAGGGTGACCCAAATTTAGTTGCCATCTCATTGGATATATCACAAAAAACCTACAATAAAATTAAACAGAATTTATTCTGGGCGTTTATATTCAACATTATTGGCATTCCCGCAGCGGCATTTGGTGCGTTAAGCCCCATTATTGCGGGCACAGCCATGGCGTGTAGTAGTATTCTAGTGGTATGTAATGCGTTGCTTTTACAACGTTATAAACCTTCAAAGTGAGAAATATAATGTCAACCCTAGTCACTATCAGCAAAGCGTCAAACATCACAGATATTTCTGCGAAGATGATCCGCCACTATGAAAGTATCGGGATAATCACTAAGGCACATAGAAGCAATTCGGGATATCGGTTATACAATGAAGATCAGTTAAAACAGCTGAGCTTTATTAAGCAGTGCCGAAGTTTAGGCTTTGCAATATCACAAATAGAGTCTCTTATGAGACTCTGGAAAAACCCAAACAGAAGCAGTCTGGATGTAAAAGCCTTAGCTGATCAGCATCTTCAAGAAATCCGAGAGAAAATTACCGAGCTAGGTAAAATGGAAAAGGTACTGTCTACATTGTCGGCAAACTGTAACGGCGATCACGCCTCTGATTGCGCAATTCTTGAGGGCTTGGAGACGATGGCAAGTTACAAAGCGTCGAAACAGCATATAAATAATACACGTGTCCAATAAAGGTCATTGCGCATTACGTTGATAACAGGGGAGGGCGCGACCAGCGGTTAAAGTGAAGCGACTCAAGCGCCCTGTGTAATGTAAACCCAGCTATTTTTATTGAGCTATAGAATATGTATTTTGTACTTATCTATAAATGCTTGACGATCGGATTCGGTTGGGGGGTTGCTCTGACTAAACTTGGATATATCTCGGATGAAACCCTCAGATGGGCCCGATGGCGCATTAATTACAAGCACTTTGCTGTCTTGTAAAGCCTTAAACCGTCTAGGCACATTCGGACCTGCAATCACCAAGTCGCCAGATTTGGCAACAAACTCCTCAGTATCCACAGCGAACTCAATCTCACCAAAGATGATATAAAAAATTTCATCATCTATCTCATGGTAATGCCATGGCGCTTCATTACCTTTAGGAAGTAGGCTATCAAAGATGGACACGCGGTGATCGGTATCCTCTCCTGAGGCAAGAATGCGAGTCACTTCACCGCCATCTAATGTGTATTGTTCAGCGTTTGCGCTAACAACGTGTTTATATCTCATTTTGAACTCCCTCGCCCACAACAACGGTATTGGGCAGCTAAATTAATGAAATAGTATACCTAAACAACTGAGTTTTCATCAAAATACACTCCCTGTGGCAATGTAAAAACATTCCAAGCTTCATTGTATTGACTGAGATTGAACCCTGAGAGAGAAGCTGAAACCAACAAAGTCGCTATTTTTATTATCTAAATTCTTGGAGAAAAGGCCTGAATTACGATATCGCAAAGCGCTTTTTCAGCATCGTACCGCTGTGCGTTTTGTGCAACAATCAAGCTGGGATGAAATTAAAAGCTTATATTTATCAGTATATTGGTGTGAATTTTGCTGGGTTATGTTACTTGCAAAGGAAAACGAGTCTTATGACCATGCAAGTAATATTTTCAAAGGGTAGATCACTACCGATTCATTTTTTACTAAGGAGTAGATCAAAATGAAGAAAATTTTAATTTCCACCGCCCTAATGATCTCTAGCACAGCGTGCTTTGCGGCACAGGCTGACGATATAGACCCAGAAATTCAGGCAAAGCTGGATGAAGCGTTTTATTTGTATGAAGTTGGGGAGTATCAACACGCATTGGAAAGTATTCATTGGCTAGATAAACATGCAGTGGCAGTAGACTTTGATTTTTACACCATGCGGTTAGGCACACTTTTGCCGTTTTGGAAGCGCCTTGCAAGCGTATATCAGCCGGCACGCATGAGCTACAATGAAAAACTCAAATCCACTATCGCCCAAACCATCAATAATCCGACAAACTGTAGTGCTTATGACGACATGCATCTCATGCTTGAAAATAATGATAGGCTAGCCGAATTTATCACTATTTTGGAAGAGAAGGAGGCTCAGTATCCACAGGTATGGCAGCGTTGTTGGGAGCCCAATTCGTCAACGCTGGCGGTTGTTGAACATACTTCAAAACCACTTATAGACGCGTATTTGGGTGACTTATCTGATCACTTCTCAGCACATTTTGTACCGCAGATAGATGGCTTTTACATGCAGTGTAATGACTTTGATGGTGACGAAAGAACCGTTTGTCAGGACAGTGTTAAGGAGTATCTTAATGGCATATCGGTATCCTATAGACATGCTGCCATGACTCACTACGGCTTACGAGAGGCTGGGCAAGTAGGAACGTTAACGTTGCAATTGCTAATAAAATGGCAAAA
This sequence comes from Pseudoalteromonas sp. T1lg23B, assembly GCF_002964665.1. Lineage (GTDB taxonomy): Bacteria > Pseudomonadota > Gammaproteobacteria > Enterobacterales > Alteromonadaceae > Pseudoalteromonas. The sequence goes on from NZ_PQBZ01000042.1 coordinate 101,481, forward strand.
CCAAAACTAACCTGTTTTACTGCTTAATCGTGTGGAGGCAAACTTTTGCCTCTGCATTGAAGGAAAAAGAGAAAATAGACCCGTTAATGTGGGCAGTTAGGCGTGTACGCGAGTAAAGCAATATGTTCGCTTGGTTTTCATAAAAGCTTACTAAGTATATACAAACAAATTGCCCGTTCGGACGTGAATATATATGCTTCATCGACATAAACATTGAACTTGCTCACCTAGCAATTACCTGTTTCAGTTTTGTGGCATAGATCAGCGAGAGTTGGCTGATAAAGCTGGCGTAAATGTCTCAACTATTCAGAACTTAGAGAGCGGTAAACGTAGCGTTGGAATGATCAAGGTGTTAGCTGTTATGCGTGCCTTAGGCGAGTTACATGAAATAGATAACTTTATGCCGGAGCCGCCAATTAAGTCAGCTTCTTTGCTTACAACAAGAAATATAAAACGAAAGCGTGTCTCAAAATCTAAAGATGAAAAAGAACCATCTTCGGGTTTTGTGTGGAATAAAATGATTTAGAATAAGTTAACTTGATTAAAGTTTATCTTACAGTAAACATTATAAATAATATGACGAACAACTTCGCTCTTAAATTGTTGAATTATCCTCCCCACCTTAATAGTGCTTTTTTTCATTATTAATGAATAAACTCGACACTAAAGTGAAAAAAATCACAATTATGATTATTCAATTAATTAGCAATTGAGATGTTTAAGGCGCGAATTTCATTTCCATTTTTAGAGTTTTTTGTCAAACTGGAATTTAATCATTGAGCCTGTGTTAACACTCTTCCAATCTTCAGGGTTTATAAATTCACTTTTATTAACAAAAGCTTAGCTTTGTTATAGTTAGCTGTACATAGTTAGCTGTACTAGCTCAGAGTTGATCTGACAGTTACCCGTTTTCAATCGGTAACAGTCAGCTTAAGCTTAGATTAGCGCTAAATTTTTTCTGCACAAATACGTTTTCTTCTTCCTATGTCTCAAGCGGCGTTCTTCCAAAATACAATTAATATTGATGGTTTCGGTCATTATTGTAATAAACCATCAATTCGTACCTATCCTTTTATAATTCTTCTAGCTAAGCCCAGATTAGTAGTGCGATTACGTGAAAATCACTTGATACTTATACCATCAGTATCAGACTACTTCATGAAACATTTGATATTAAACCGCCAAAGGAGGGAGTTGTCATGATAATACAGCTAAGTGTTTAAAATTAAAATAATTAAGGGCTACGTTGTTCTAGATGTGCTTTTATATCAGCGTTTGCTAGCATTGCCTCAAGAATTCTGCCATCCCAATGGTTACAACTTCTTCGATGTGCTACCTTAATTTCTCCTTCTAACCTGTCAATCATGTCTATCTCTTCTAAACTTGCAATATCTAATATATCTTCAAATTTCTCTTTGGCATATTCTAAAGCATAATTTTTTACGTCTAACTCCTTTAGATGCTTTCTAATTCTACGCCTAGAACGTCCACGTACAGATTTTGAAATTGTAATTTTTACTTCGATAATAGCACCAATAATATCGATGCAATCAGATGTGTCAAAGTTAAAGTTAAAATTAACTTGTGTTAACAAACTTGAGTAATAAGGATGTATAAACTTAGCACGCTTATCTGTATCGCAATAGAAATGGTTCCATTTTTTAGAAGAGCAGCTGTTACATTGATTTACAAGGTTGTTTGGAAATATAGAAAATTCAGGCCAAAGACTTTTGGGGATAAAGTGGTCAAGCACCCTTGGTTTACCAGGGCGCCCACAAAAAGGACACTGATGCAATTTTCTATTCCTTAAAATTGAAAGTTCATGTCCGATAGAAACTGGAGGTGAAGTAAAATAGCCTTCAATAATTTTATTATGCTTTGTTAGCCTTGATGGTAGTGGCTTCCTATGATATTGGGTAATGATTTTATCGTAGTCACTGTAAGTTTCTTCTATAAATCGTGAAAGGCGTTTTATATTTCGTGAGTTTTTGGTAGCTGATGATTTTGCTAGATTAAGTAAATCATTGTAGCGATTAATTGGTGGTCTTAAATTTGTTACATCAATCATGGTTACTTCTTTTTCTTAGCATATAGATAAGATATTCCTTTAGAACCTAATTCATCAGACAGTTCATCGATAGCTTTATCAATATTACCTGAATATCTGGTGTCTATAAGATCATCTAAAATTTCTTGATAAGGCTTATCAGTTAATTTGTCACCAAATACATCTGCTGATATTCTCTCAAGAGAGTTTCCTAGAGTTTCTATATCTGGTTTTCGACAGCTAAAATTATTTTCAAGTATGTGAACAAAATCTGATTGAATCTCTCTAGCAATAATTGCGGAGTGAGTTGCAATAATCGCAAACGAGTTAGTTTCGGACAAAACTTTCTTGAGCATAGATATTAACCCAACTTCTAACTCAGGGTGTAAATACAGTTCTGGCTCGTCAATTAGCAGTAAGGACTCTTTTTTTATTTCGCTAATGATGCTCGGAACAAATAAAGAATACATTCTCTGACCTGAACTCAACTTTATTTCATTTAATTCTTCATCCAAAAAAACAAGTCCATATGCTTCATCGATATCGTCTGTTTCGTCATATTGATCGTGCAGTATTATTTGACCATTAGAGCTTTTGAGTCCAATCTGTTCAAAAGACATAGCCTTTCTTAAAGTGTCATGTATCAATGATATACGATTAAAATCTTTTCTTACTCGTCTCGTCTCGTCTAATCTAATAGAATTTATATATGATTTTACGCTTCTTTTAATAAAAGATTCTAAGTTAAAGGATGATGAGTCATCTTTAAAACCTATATATGAATAACCATTAATATAATCGGTACTATCTCTATCTTGGTTATTACTGTTTAATGTTAAGTGGAGTTCTTTATCTGTGGGGAAGTTATCAAATGGCGAGAATGAAGCAGTAATAAGTTTATTGCAGTACGGCCATTCGTTCAGGCTGCTTATTACCCCAGTATAAATGTTAGATATATAATTCAGGGTTCTAGTTTTTCCACAACCGTTCTTACCTATCAAAATATTAATTCTACTAGGGACCAGAGTTTTCTTATTAAATAACAAATTTAAAGAGTGACCTTTATCTTGATTTATATTTAATGAAAAACTTGAGAGTTCTTCATAACTACCCAGAGCAGTTTTTAACCCTTTAGATAGAACAGACGTTAGAGATGAATCTCTTAATAAGGATAATTTATAACCCTCCCATCGTTGGAAGTCATCTCTGCTCAATGACAATAAACATACATCATTAAGTGCTTTAAGATATTGCTTCACTTCTCGCCTATTTTCTTTTTCGGAATTAATAATGTTATAATAATCAATATCTTCACCTATTGAGATAAACTCATGATTAGATATATCACTTACATCATAAACTCCGTCTGTGCAAGGGAACTTATTCTGTATATATTCATGGCTGTTGAAGTTATCTTTAAATAATATTTTTATATTGCCAAGATCAACTTTATTTTTTCCGGAAAGGAAAAAACCTCTAAATGTTGTCTTGTAACCAAAGTCGTCCCAAAGATATGTAAAAGGTTTCCCATAGTGATCGGGGAGTAGCATTAAAGTAAAGCTTCTGACTTCTGAGATTGGTGCATTTGCGTAGAAAATCTTCATATTCGTTCATATCACATTGATTATATAAGATATATTATCATTAGAAATATTTAATTTGTATTGATTTAACGATACATTTTTTCGAATTTCTTGTTAAAATTTATCAGAATCAAAACTCCAAGTTTAACTGAAAAGCGTGTTCCACTCTAATGCGTAATACATCCTCGTAAACAACCTGTCCAGTATTGTAAGTCCAAGCTGGAATCCTAAGCTTCCCTTGCTTTCTCAATTTCATTAATGAATTATGTGATAAGCCAGTTAGTTGACTTGCCTTCTGTATTGAAATGACTTCATCTCTTTTGTTGGCGAAGATTTGACTGCAAAAGCTTTTAAATTGTTTAGGTTTAACAAATAGTGAACTAAGCAAATCATTATCGGTTTCGTAGCCAACATTAAGTTTTTCATCGAGTGCACCAATTAAAATATCTGCAATGCAAATGTCGTTATAAAGCATCGTTTGCTTAAAGACAGCTAAAGGCTCCATATCTTCAATTTGAGAGCTTTGTTTAAACATTTCAAAGATTGGGGACACATCAATTACAGAGCGGTTGTTAAGTCCATTGCGAGTTTTGGATAAAACAAGCTTAGAAGCTAGTAAAAGTTCAAGACCTGTCAAATCTATACCAAGCAATGATGTTACTAATACAATAAATCTCAAAGTGCCGCGAAATCTCAACTTAAGTGGCTGTGATCACGTAGAACACCCGTCATATTGCGGGACTTCACACTATTTAACATAACGTAAATTATGGGATGTTATATTAAAATATCCTTTTCCTTTGTTCTCTTCCAAACACCAATCTTATGTCCAATACTAGACAATATCGGACTTAATATCTTTACTACTAAGCTTGACCGAATTATTGCGTATTCTATAATTAACACACAATGCTGTTGCTATCGGATTATCTTGTTGTTCAAATCATTTCTTTGCTTTATCGCTCTAGCTGTTACCTTTTTTTGTCCACTTAGTTCGGCTAAGAATAAAGATTATGAATATCAACTAACGCGCGCTCAGTATTTCTCGCGTTCAGACCCAAAACAAGCACTCAATATTTTAGGTAGCATCAAAGACGTTGCAAAACTAAGCGATGAACAAAAAATAACTTTTTACATATTAAACATGCGGTTATCGCTTATCCTTAACAAACTTGATGAAGTAGAACCTCACATCCAACAGCTATTTTTGTACGATGGAAAACCCGAATTTGTTGACCAGTTAGTCAGTATTTTAAGTGGTGCTGGGATCTGGTTGAGAAAGCAAGATTATCTTGATGCTGCACAACATACTTTTTCTTGTGCATTAAAACACGCGAGCAAATCATCACAACGTATTGCTCTTTTGATAAGCAGCGCCATAGTAGCCCGCTATCAACAACAATACGATGTAGCAAAAGCGCTTTACGCTGAAGCGGCACAAATCGCCAAGCGTCGTGATGATCAAAGAGGTTTAGCGACCGTTGAGAATAACCTAGGCGCCATAGAGTTGGATCAAGAGAATTTTGCCAAAGCCAATGAGCATTTTCGTAATGCCTTAGCGGGTTTTCAGATGGCTCAAAATCACTCAGGTCACATCAACTCAGGCATAAATCTGTTGCTGACATTCGTTCTTCAAGAGCAGTTAGTGAACTATCAGCGTTTATACTCACATATTGCCCAGCTTTCTGAAGAATACCCCGACGATTCGAAAAAAGCCTACTTATTATGGGTCAATACTGCTTACTATCATCGTCAAGGTGTCAATCCAGACGCCGCAACAAGAGAAAAGCTTGCTGAGGCGTTTGACCAATTGGCTGGCCCACAATTACAACGACTTATCAATAAACATTTAGCAGCGCTTATGGGCGTTGACGTGGTATTGACGCCCCCTGGGGAGGCAAAGGTAATCACTAACAGCCAATGGTTTGAAAAAATAGCGCGCTGTAACTGGTAGTATTCAACTTTATCGCTCTAACAGCTCTGAAAGTACGATGTTATTGTTGTTGTCTCGGCTACTTCTAATAATCTCATCATGGTTGAACTTTAAACCTGACTTAAGAAGTCTATCGTAAAGTATTACATTAACTGTCGCTGCCAAATTCATACAACCTTGGGTAGGTACATAGATCACATCTTGGCATAACTTCAACGTTTCTTTATCTAATGAACCATCTTCTGGTCCAAATAGGTAAAATGCACTTTTTGGATGCTTATATTCGGTAAGTGGTTTTGCACCTTCAATCAGCTCAATCGCAACAGGCGTTGCGCCCAAAGGTAAAACAGACCCTAATGAGTCAGTGCCAATCAAAGGGATATTTTGATATACCTTTTTTGTGTCAGTAGTAAATTTACGAGCATTTTCAAAGCGTTTGCCAGTATAAAATACCGAATTGACGCCATAACACCCCGCTGCTCGCATCACTGCGCCAACATTACTTGGGCTCTTTGGGTTAGTCAGGCCTATACATGCAAATCCGCTATCAAACATCTTCTTTCTCATCACTAATTACTGCAACGCGAATCTACAGCAATACGTCCAAAAGGTCTAGAGGAATGCGCTTGCCAATAAAGCTGTGGTAATATGGCGACAATTAACGAAGTACACCCGAAAAAATTATGAATAACGACACTTTTTGGCAAATTATCGAATCAATACAGCATGAAAATGATGTAAACCTTGCCCTTCGAACTGCCCTATCTACGCTTGAAAAAGAAGCTATCGCGCAATTTGATCAACTATATACCCAACAATTAAGACAGCTATGGCATTGGGATAACTGGGCTTTTGCTTATGTGATCTGTGGTTGCAACAGTGAATATGATTTTTTGGACTTTTGTAATTGGTTGATATTACAAGGTAAAAACAACCTTGATAGCATAGTTAATGACCCAGAAACGCTAGCTGATTACCCAGACATTCCATATAAAGATAGCCTCCCAGCACCTTATTGTGACGAATTAGATCTCGTGGCTGGTTTACTTTATGAAGACATTACAAACGAAGAGTTGCCCTATCACAACGTGGTGAATTTTCAGCCTCAGGGAAAAAAGTTTAAAAACAAACCTAAGTTACTAAAAGAGCAGTTTCCAAAACTGTATGAAAAGTTCTGGCAGCAGAAATAGCAACGGCGCATCTTGCGCCGTTTTGTTTTTTAAGTTTCAAATTGTCGTTATATTTGGCACCTTTTCGATGCCAATCAACTTGTTAAAAAGCCATGCATTATATGAGTAAAATTAACACCTTCGCTCGTTAGTCGTTAAGAATTATGCGTAACATACGACGTAACGGCTCTGCAGCCCCCCATAGCAATTGGTCGCCTACGGTAAACGCGCTGATATACTCTGGACCCATAGTTAACTTACGAATACGCCCGACAGGGATAGATAACGTGCCGGTGACGTTTACGGGTGTTAACTCTTGCGCGGTTAATTCCCTATCATTTGGAATAACTTTAACCCATTCGTTATGAGAGGCTAAAATACGTTCAATTTCATCCACTGGTAAGTCAGCTTTTAGTTTGATAGTCATCGCTTGCGAGTGACAACGCATTGCGCCAATTCTTACACATAGGCCATCAATTGGTATGGGTGATTTAGAAGAGCCCAAAATTTTGTTTGCCTCAACCTGCGCTTTCCACTCTTCTTTTGACTGACCAGACTCCATCGGCACATCAATCCATGGAATTAAGCTACCAGCCAATGGCACACCAAATTGATCTTTTGGTAAGTCTTCTGACTTAATCTTATCAGCCACGATTCTGTCAATTTCCAGAATCGCTGAAGCTGGATCGGCAAGATGTTCGGCTACTGAAGAATGGATCTCGCCCATTTGAGTGATCAATTCGCGCATATTGCGTGCACCAGCGCCGGAGGCAGCTTGGTAAGTCATCGGGCTGACCCACTCCACCAAATCTTTCTCAAACAAGCCACCTAACGCTAACAGCATAAGCGACACAGTACAGTTACCGCCAACAAAGGTTTTTACACCCTGCTCTAGCCCTTGGGTGATCACGTCATTGTTAACTGGATCCAAGATAATAATGCTATCTTGCTCCATACGTAGTGCTGAGGCAGCATCAATCCAATAACCGTTCCAGCCTGATTCACGCAATGCTGGATAAACAGATTTGGTGTAGTCGCCACCTTGACACGAAATGATGATTTCCATTTCTGACAAGGCGCTTACGTCATTAGCATCGAGCAACGGTTTTGCATCACCTGCAAAGTCAGGGCCGAGCTGCCCTGTTTGTGATGTCGTAAAGAAATATGCATCAATCTTTGCAAAATCATTTTCTTCTAACATTCTGTGCATTAACACAGAGCCAACCATGCCACGCCAACCAACGAGTCCCACTTTCTTCATATTTTGTTTACCTTACTTTAAAAATTAATAGACATTGCGTGAGTCTAGACGTCCAAAATAACAAATAAGTCGACATTCGACTAGCCATAATTTACGAATATTTTGCCACGATTTTTTCCGTGTCAATCGGGTCCGGCGTGAACCTAGGCGCTCTGTGTCACCAGCTACAGATTGTCATCAATCTCAGCTAGCAAAATAGGCTGTGTCTGCGCTGCATCGTATGGTGCGATTTAGGTATTGAGTTTTGGTTGCTTGGTGTAGGTACTGGCGTCGAAGCGTTATTCAATGAAGATATAATGAACTGATATTTATCAATATATTATCGAAAAAAGTATCCGACAATAAAAAACCCCGCAAAGCGGGGTTTGGATACAACATGTAAAGGTTGTCCTAATCTGATGTTCACAACATCAATTCAGAACTCGGTTCCAGGTTGTTTTATAATTATTAGTTATAACCTTAAAGATTCGGTGCACTTTAAAGTATAAAGATGACAAATTTATTAAACTGCTGACATTTATACTTAAATTTTTTTGTTAAGTGCCAGTTCACTTAACCTTATGTCGATATTCTACGTCACATGTCATATTTTGGCAATGTAATCTAATTATTTTTTATGAGGCACAAAAAAGCCAAGGATAGACCTTGGCTTTAAATTTATAGCGACAAATTTAGTTAATTAGAATTCATAGCTGTAGTTTACACTCACTGTGGTGCCAACTTCTTTTTGACGAACAATGATATCTGACTGAGTAACCTCTTGTTCTTCATCCAGTAAGTTTTTGATTTTAAACTTAACTTTAGAGTTAAAATCAGGATACCAAGTATACACTAAATCCAATGAATGGAATGGTTGCTCAAAGGCATCTTCACGGCCACCAATGCCCGATGCCAATATACGTTCACCGAATACGTTGTATACTAATGAACCACTGTGCTGACCATCTGCAGAGTCAAAGCCCATTTGTAAGTTAACAACATACTTAGAGTGACCGGTCATACGCTTTGTCGGGTTAGTTAAGTTACCAGCAAACGCAGGGTCAATTGACACTTCTGAATCACTTAATGTGATGTTACCTGACGTGAACATGCCACTTACTGCATACGATAAGTCATGCAACCATTCAGCTTCAACACCATACACTTCACCGTCAATACCATTAACAAAAGAGGCACTGTAATCCTCGTCACCGACACGAAGTACGGTTTCGATTGGATTTGTAATGTCTTTGTAAAACGCACCAACCGAGAAATTATCACCGTTGTCCATATAGTACTCAAAGCGCGCGTCATAGTTTTTTAAATCACTGCTTTTAAGGCCTGGTGTACCAAATGTTTTGATATCAGTCAGTGGATCAAAATACGCAACAGACACTAGCTCACGCAAGTCTGGTCGAACAGTTGTTTCGCCATAACTAAATCTAACTTGATAGTTATTTTGCGCTAAGTAAGTCAATGCCAGTGAACTAAATACGTCGTCTTGGTTAACAGTACCCTCTTTGATTTTCTCGTCAGAGTAATAAATTCCCTGTGTAATTTTATCAAAGATCAAACTAGACGTACCGATAGAAACTTGTTTGAAGTCTTCATAACGCAGACCACCGCTAACTCGCCATACATTATTGAAAAACATATCAAATTCAAAGTATCCCGCGTCAATTTTCTGAGCAGCAGTATAGTCATCAGCACTTGGTGCCGTCGGTTCGTTAAACGACAAGAAGAAGTCGTTATCATTAACGAATGTATCTGTTAGATACGTCGTCAAACCTAACACATTACTCACATCACTATTGATCGGGATCGGTATACCTGTATCGTTATTAATCGCAAAGCTTGAGGTGTTGTAAACACGCGCTCTGTCCAAAAAGTCATAACCTGCTTTTAGCGTTACTTCAACACCGCCGAAACTCAAAGGTAACGTCATATTGCCACCGTAAGACTTAACGTTGTCAACCATATCGGTAAACGAATAAGTCGCACGGTTGTCATCACCTGTTACTATAGATGTGTTATACACACCATTAGTAAACGTATCGATAAACTTATAGTCAATATTAGTGGGTATGCGAGTTTCGGCTTTAGACTCAGTGTATTGCCAATCAGCGCCAATTCCCCAATAGTCTAGGAATGTATGTTGACCAATGAACTGATCAACATCTAGCGTGCGCTCTTCATAATTAAAGCTATGTGCTCTCTGTGCTTGGCCAGTTCCAGCAATCGTTCTTACCGTACTACCATTAGGGCTTTGTAAAACAGAAAGATTTACTTCGTCTTCGTTATCTTGAAGATAAATCTTTGAATAGCTAACACTTTGCTGATCAAGTTTATAGCCTAGGTTAAACACACCGCTAATTCGCTCATTCTCGGTGGTCACTTTGGAATCTTTAACTGTGATATAACAGTTGTTCTTGGCATCTTCTGTTGTAACTAATGATGTTGTACATCCATCAGCCGGATCATCATCAGTGACTGCAGTTTTTCGCTCCGAGTAAGACCAGTCTTTATCGTAAGAGCCGGCGAGCATAAAACCAATTGTGCCGCCTAGGTAATCTTCATCGAAGCTATTGCCAATGTTGGCTTTAATATCATAGTTCGGATCAAGCGACTCTTTGGTAACCTTTAAATCTCTTGGTAATGAAAGAATAAGAGACTTGTTTATTTGCGCAGCTTGTTCAGCTCTAGTTTGTGTTTCAGTACTTTCGATAGAATCTCTATCTACGATAGAGCTCAAACTAAAATCACCTTTATATCGCAGCACGGCACTATGAAGAGAACCTGGTTGACCCGAATCAGGGCGATTGTACGTATAGCCTTCGTCTGAATTTGAGTTCATACCCACGCCCACTTCAATACCTGCGGTAAACTCGCTAGGTACTGACTTTGTGCGAATGTCGATATTACCACCACCAAAGGCCGCTGGCATTGACGGTGAGTACGCTTTTTGTACGGCTAAGCTTTCGATAATACTTGAAGGGAAAATATCTAGCGGTACTACATTACGTGTTAAATCAGGGCTAGGTACTGACGCACCATTTAGACGCGCACTGGAATAACGCTCACCTAGGCCGCGCACATAAACGAATTTGCCATCAACAAGTGTTAAACCTGTAACACGGCGCAGTGCTGAAGCCGCGTCGCTATCACCTGTGCGAGATAGTTGTTCCGCGCCCATAATATCCGCAACAAATGCTTGATTCTTACGTTCTTCAATAACCGCTGCAGCACTACCTTGTAAGCGCGTACCAACAGCAACCACTTCTTCTATAGCCTGTTCTTCTGCTGCGATGTTTGGCATTGATACCCCAACAACCATCGCCGAACTTACTGCCAAAGCAATTTTTTTTAATTTCATTTGAGTATTCATTTGCAATCCTGCCAAAAATCGTAAAAAAGGCGCAATAGCTGCGCCTACTTCGTGATAAACAATTTAAGCCACGAAAGATTACTTAATAGCTGCTAATGATTTTTCTACCCATTTGTACCAAGTGCTGCTTGATTCTTTATCAGAAACTGCACCAATGTAGTCAACTTGGTCAAAGAAGCTCAAATCTAAGCCACTAAGGTTATTGGCTTGGATTGTCACTTCGGTTGATGCTGTGTTAGTTGCAAAACCATTTGCAGCAAGTACACCTTCTGCGCTATCCAAGATTTGGCTAGAAGCATTGTTTGTGAACCATTCAGCCTTAGAACCACCGCTTGCAAAGGTCTCTCCCCCTTTAAAGTGATTAACACATGCCATTACAGAGTTGTTGAACATAAGCTTGCCTGCGACCGCTTTTTCTTCTGCACTTTCTTTTTTGAACTCTAAACAGTCAGTGCCATTTGCGCCTTCGGCTTTTACGAATAGTGCGTTGTAGTACATACCTTCGATTGCATCATCGAATTTTGCAGCCTGAGAAGCACTATTATCACGAATTGACTTACCATCAGTAGTAACTACTGTAACGTTTGCGATAGTTGGGTTTGATGCCGGTACTTCCGAGTAATCGTCGCCTTTACCTTTTTGACCATCAGTCTCAAAACCGTTGTTACCCATATAACCTACAGAACCAGCAGGAATTGTTTTCTGCTCGCCTTCGTCTGTGTAAGTCACATCTTTCTTAGTTGTTACTGTACCGTGCTGTACATAGATAAATTGTGCATTACCTTGCCAACCTGCATCAATATCAATAGCGTCGTCTTGCGTATCAGTTACAACAATATGCTTGATGTTAGCAGCGCCACCGAAGAATTCGATACCGTCATCAAAACCTTGGTGAATGTGCAGATAATCAAATTTAGAGCCCGAGCCTACTGCATTAAGTGTGAGTGAGTTTAAGTCATCACCATCACCGCCTTCACGAGGACCTGAACCTGCGTACCAGATGTTAGCGAACTTGATAGTACCGCTACTGTCCGCGTTATTTTTACCACCAAAGTGACTTGTGATACCTTCCGAGGTAGCGTTACAGGTATTGGCTGCGCGCTCAGCATTGGTACATTGGTTTGTTAAACCAAATCCGTTGATGATGATGCCACCCCAGTCAGCGAACTGTGGGCCTGTCTGCGCAATGTCAAACTCTGAATAAACGTTCGCTGATGTGAATGTGATAGGCTTTTCAGCGGTACCAACGGCATTAATTTTTGCACCACGACCAATACGAATAATCGCTTCGCCAGATCTAAACGCAAGTGTTGTACCCGCTTCAATGTTGAGTGTTGGGCCGTTCGTGTCGATTGTACAGTTTTGGGTAGTGTTACAGTCTTTACCCATTTGGATTGCACCGTCAAATACGTGTGCTCCACCGTTTTCTAGAGCAGCAAAGGTGATATCTTCTTCAATTTCTAACGTCTTACCTGCAAAGTTTGTGCTGTATACGCAGTGTGGTGCAACGAATTCACCTTGTACTTCGTTACCTGCAACTGTGCGTTTAGTACATGGATTTACTTTGCCGCCTGGGTCTGGCGTTGGGTCAGTTGGGTTGCCTGAATTGTTCGTTGTATTATTTGAATTATTTACGCTGTTATCATTAACGGTAGGCGTTACTTTAATATCTCCACCACAACCAGCTAATACTAATGCAGAAGCAACAAGGCTTACCTTGAATAACCCAGAAATTTTCATTTTTATCTCCAAAAAATATAATAATTATAAGTGCATAAAAAGCTTGGACATAAAGTAACTAACTAGTATTACAGATGGGTTACACTTTATAGAAACAAACATGACAATTTAATAAATTGAAATAAAAAAACCGCCCGAAGGCGGCTTTGGTGTTGCGATTATAAAATTATAACAACGCCTGTTTTAGCGTCTCAGAGTGAAGCTTTTCTCTTTTTACATACTTAATCCATTGCTTGGCAATATTTTCAGACTTTTTATGCTTTTCAGCCTGCTCAAAAGCCAGTATAGAAGCATCGAAGTTCTGTAGATTATACTGTGCCATCCCCAGTGCAACATAAGCGTTTGATTCGAAAGTTAAGCCGCCCTTATCTAATGCTATACGTGCTGCATCTGCCGCTTCATCATACATCTCAAGATTGATATAAACTTCAGCAAGACGTTGCTCATAGTTGCCGTGTTCTACTTGCTTACTGGCCTTTTCAAAGTAGCCAATAGCCTTTTTGCTTTCTTTGGCTTGAACTAAAGATTCCGCGATAAACACCTGATTTTTAGCATTATCTTCGACAACTCCAGTGCGTAACCCTCGCTCCATCACCTTCGCTGCTTTATAAGACAAGCCGTTGTACATATAAACTTGGGCCAACTGCATAATTTGTGAGCGAGATTTTACAAATCCCTGCTGATCAGCCGCCTCAAAAATAGCCAATTGTTTTTTCTCTTCACCTATTTCACCATACATTCCCGCAAGCTGAACCCAATAATCAGGCTTATTAAACAGCTTAACCATTTTTTCTAATGTTCTAGTGACTTCTTTTGGTTTATTAAGTGAGTAATATAATGCCCTTTGCAATACCAACCAATTTTCTTTTGGCTCTTTACCTTCGGACTCAGATAAATTAACAGCAGTATTTATATATTTTAACGCCTCTTTATAATCTTTTAACTGATAATTCGCTTGAGCTCTTAGCACATAATAACTATCCGATATGGTTTTGGTGTTTATCGAATCCCATTGCTCTAAATATTTAATAACTTTTTCATATTCAGAGTTAGCCATTGCTAGTTGTGCCAAACTAAAGGTTGTTGATAATCTTAATGACTCAGGAATTTCTTCCTCAGCTACAACCTTTTCAAATGCAGCGATCGCTTTATCAAGCTGATTTTCGTTGTAATATATAAAGCCATAGAAATTATACATCATCGCAATTTCATAAGAGTTCATGCTTGATGAGCGGTCTTTAATGCTATCCAACGCCTCTAGACCCGCTTTAACATCTCCGTCATCAGCCAACTTTTGCGCTCTTGCTAACTGGCTATAAACCTTCTCTCTAAGCGCTGGTACACGTTTTGTTTTAGTTTCAGCGTATGCTGTACTCACATTGATATACGGCGTGAGTGAGGCTATAGGTGGCGCTACCATCGCAGCAACGAACAGCGCACTGTGTATCGTAATTTGTTTAATATTATTCATAATCGCACCTCTTTGATTCCATCAACCATTTATTTGGAAGGAGATCTTGTTCTGAACGCCAGCGACTTCAACCGCTTCGCCGTTCACTACTCGTGGTTTGTATTTGAACTTAAGCGCGGCGTCGAGTGCAGCTCGGTCGAAAATAGCTTCAGGTTCAGCGGTCACGACTTTAGGGTCCCTCACTGTGCCTTGTTTAGTCACTATAAACTCGACGATGACATACCCTTCAATTCCACGCGATAACGCGCGGCGCGGATATACAGGCGCAACCTTAACGATCGGTAAGTATTCGCCATCACTGGACTCAAGTGCCAAACCACCTGCAAGGTCCACGTCCGCCTCAACATTTGCACTAAAGTCAAAGTCCCCACCCGCTGCATCTAAGTCATTACTTTGCATTTGTGGTGAGTCCATCGGTGGCGGTGGCTCTTTCGGAGTCGGTGGTTTTTGTGGTTTACGCTCTTTCTTTTGTACCGCTTCTTCTTTTTTCAAACGGACAAAATCCAGCACGTTACCTTTAACAGGCTCAGTCATCGCTCCTTCTCCGCCTTGAATAAGCGCCTGCATACCCAAGAACAGAAAGAATGTAACAACACCTGCAATTATCAGTGCTATCAAATAACGCATATTGCTACCTATGATTCCTGTGCGGCGATTGAAACGTCAAACGCCCCTGCTGCTCTTGACGCATCCATCACTTTGATAAGCATTTCCGTGGTTGCTTTCTTGTCAGCTTGAATAACCACGCTTCCTTGAGGGTTTTCAGCTTTTAATCGCTCGATGTTTGCTTGTACCGCGCGTACATCAACTTGACGCTTGTTAATCCAAATTTCACCTTTGTCTGAAATTGCTACCAAGATATTTGCGCGCTGTTTTTTTACAGCGGTCGCCGCTTCTGGGCGGTTTACATCAATTCCAGCTTCTTTTACGAAAGATGCGGTAACAATAAAGAAAATAAGCATGATAAATACCACGTCCAGCATGGGAGTCATGTTGATCTCTTCTGCTTCTTCTTCTTGAAATACTTTAGCTAATGGAGCTCTCATAATTCTTTCCTCTGCACATTCGACTTAATGGTCGAGTAACATTTTGTCTTCTAACAATTCAACTTCACGCTTGGCTTTACGCTGCAAGTATGTCGATGCGAATACACCAGATAGTGCGCCAACCATGCCCGCCATCGTTGGGATGGTTGCCTTCGACACCCCAGAGGCCATCGAACGAGCGCTACCAGTTCCTGTAATAGCCATAACATCAAACACTTCAATCATGCCTGTCACGGTTCCAAGCAGGCCCAGTAAAGGACACAGCGCAACCATCACGTTTATGTATGGCAAATTCGCATTTAAGCGGATCCCTGCTCTGGAGATCTGTGCTTGACGAATTTGCTCAGCATGCCAACTATTTCTCTCAGCTCTCGCTTTCCAGTCCGACAACAATTCCTTTTTGTAGGTTTTGTAGCGTCCAAAAAAGAACATAAATCTTTCTAGAATAAGCAACCACATCGCAAAGATGATTAGGCCGATGACCAGTAAAACCTGGCCACCCGTATCTAAAAATTCTCGTAGCGCATTGATTGCTTCAATCAATAGAACCACGATTACGCTCCTTTTTCGCTTCGCTCAGCGATAATGCCAGCACTTTGCTCTTGTAGAATTAACAGTAAATTACGAGAGCGTGTGTTTAGAATTGTGTATAAGAAAACTGTTGGGATTGCGACAACGAGACCCAACACGGTGGTTACCAGCGCTTGAGATATGCCACCAGCCATCAACTTCGGATCACCCGTTCCAAATAACGTGATTGCTTGGAAGGTATTGATCATCCCTGTTACCGTACCGAGTAGACCAAGCAGTGGCGCCACTACCGAAATGATTTTTATCAAAGTCAGGTTGCGAGTGATTTTTGGCATCTCACGCAAAATTGCTTCGCTTAGTTTTAACTCTAACGTGTCATACGCTACGTCTGGGTATTGATCTTTGACCTTCATAACACGGCCCAAAGGGTTATCGTCACGAGCTGTTGTGTCTTTGAGCTGGCGGTTGATTTTAGCACCCATAATGAACAACGAAATAAAGCGCTCTAGTGCAATTAGTAGCGCTAATACACCGACACCCAAAATCACATAACCAACAGCACCACCTTGGTGAACTTGCTCTTCCGTATTCGGCGCTTGAACAAGCAGACCTAAGATTGAACCGCCCGTTGGGTCAAGTGCAAAGTCAACCACACCATTGTTGGCACTTTGTAGCTTTGCTGCTGTTTCTGTGAACCGAGACACAGGCTGACGAGTCAGTTCAGACAAGGTGTTGGTCACAGGGTTATAAGATAAGTACTTACCATCAGAGATTAAGTTAAATGCACCGACCCTTACCACTTCCTTGCTCGCTTTCTCACCACCAGCAACGATGACCTCTGTAGTGAAGCGCGCAACTTTACCCTGCTCTGTCATTTCACGTTGTAGCTCGTACCACACTTTTTCGATATCTTCGATTGAAGCTAGACGAGACGTCGATCCCATCTTTTTGGCCATTTCGTCCATAAAGTCACTGCGACCTGGAATTTGAGCCGATACAACTGACGTTTGAAATTTAGTGCTTGAGTCACCTGCTACCTGCTGAAGTACGCCAAATAGTTCTTTTAACGACCCCATGCGCTTAGACAAAGTGTCGGTCAGATTTTGTAATTTGATTTCATTTTCTTCGAATTGCGTTTCTAAGCGCTCAGAGCGTGCAAGCTCACCGTTACGCTTTTGCGTCAGAGCATTCAACATAGCAATTTGCTGATCTTGTTTAGCTGTAAACTCAGCCTCTCGCGCACGATTCTGCTGGCTTTGAGCAGCTTGCCCTTGTTCCAGAGTTTTTAACAGTGAATCTAAATCCAATGCCTGTTCTGCCATGACTGATGTAGACAAGGCGAATGTTGCAGCCAAGATGGCCTTTTGACTGAATTGTTTGATAAATTTCATCTTGAACCTCTTACTCTGAAGCGTGAACTGGAAGCGTTAACATATCTGGGGCTAGCTGCTTGCGAGCGATACGCAAGCCTTTGTTGATTTGGCTGATACTGGTGTCATCTAGCGCAACAAATTGTTTGCTATCTTGGTTCCAGCTGCCGGCTAACGACCCATCTTTGGTGACGTACAGCAACTCCAGACGGCCAATGCGAAGAAAGTCTACCTCTCGTTCCTTACCGTCTACGTCTAGCAAGGCGGTGTAAGCTTCGATGGTACGACCGTAATCGACTTCAACTTGGTATGCTTCAAGTACACGACGAAACTTTTCGCTCGATGTAACGTCCGCACGTTCCATCATATCTTTGAGTGACGCGATGCGTGCTTGACGCTCTTTAGATAAAAATGGAATATCAAGTGCGACAAACTGCTCTAAACCCGTGATCATACGTAACATCAACGGCGTTATTTGACGTTCAATAACTGACACCTGATCCATAGAAGCATTAATTGCGTTCATTTCATCAAGCTGATTCTGTATTTGCTTGTCTAGTTGGGCGTTATATACCGCCAGACCATCGATCTCTTTATTGAGTGTTTTGAACTTTTGCAAACGTGACTGCATTGAGTCAGCGATTGAGTCGATCTTTGTTTGAGTTATCTGTGCAGATTCATTAATTGCACTACTTTTGTCGATGACCTTGTTTAAGTCATTGGCTTGAACGCTGGTCGCTGTTGCAAGAAAACCTGCTAGTAACAGGGGGTTAACGCACTTCATCGCATACACCTTAAGTTTTGCTAGTAATTAAATTGGGTGCAGTTTAAGGGGGTTTAATTACAAACGTGTTGCGCAAAAAATACAGAAAAATGACAACTGTAATAATTAGTACGTGTGATTTAGTGAAAAAAATTTATTATCTTACTCGCAATAATATGAAAGGTTCTAATACAAAAAAGCCAGCATCTTGTTGATACTGGCCTAATTGATAATAACGCAGTAATGTTCTTAAAAGTTACACTTTAAACTTCATTACCATCTTTTCAAGCTCATCAAATTGCGCTTGCAACTGCCTACATTCTCCAAGCGTTGCCTGAAGGTTTTGTGAACCTTGGACAGACAAATCACTGATATGGTGAATATCACTGTCTAATGATTGGATTACGGTATTTTGCTCCTGTGTGGCACTGGCAACCGCATGGTTTACACCATCTATTGAATCAATCGCATTACTTACTTCATGCATCTTCTCACCAGCTTGAGTCGCTTGCGTAGCGCTTTTTGCGGAATCTTCCAACGATGATTTCATTACCGCAACCGCAGAAGCGGAACCCTGTTGTAACTCGATAATCGTGTTTTCAATTTCTTGTGTAGACTCCTGAGTACGCTGCGCAAGCTGTCTTACTTCATCAGCAACAACGGCAAACCCTCTACCCGCTTCACCAGCACGAGCGGCCTCTATCGCAGCATTAAGTGCCAATAAGTTAGTTTGTTCACTCACCCCTTTAATCACCTCTAGCACCTGCCCGATACTCGCTGAATGCTTATCTAAGCTATCAACGGTAGATTGAGCTTGTGCCATTTTGTCACTCAACGAAGCTATCTCAGAAATATTAGCATTCAACGCTGTTTGGCTATCTACACTGAGTTTATTAGCCTCAGTCGCCAATTCGGAAGCGTGACTTGCATTGTTAGAGATCTCAACCGCACTGGAGGACAATTCATTAATGGCCGTCGCCACATTGTCAGTACGTTTGGTTTGATCGCTATACATGCTCAAGGTTGATTGGGTTTGAGCGATTAGGCTCTCGACCGAATGTTCTAGGGAGATGGTTGTGTCCTTAACCTGTGCGATAGAATCATGAATTTTCTCAATAAAGAGGTTGAAGTAGTTTGACAACTCACCAAATTCGTCATCATTTTCCACGTGCAATCTACGCGTTAGATCGCCTTCTCCCTGTGCAATATCCTTGATGGCATCGTTGAGTTGTGCAACAGGCTTCATCAAATACTTTAATAGCAGTTGTAGCATCACAACAATCACGGCAACGCCTAGCAACATGTAAATCGCAGCCATATTTCTAAACGACGACACCGAGGAATAAGCGATTTCTTTGTTGATCACCACACCTAAATACCAATCAACGTTTTTGATCCCTTTCATTTTCACAAAGGAGATCAATCGCTCTGTACCGTCTATTTCTTCTTCTACAAAATTTTCTTGTAGAGGTAGAGACTTACCAAATAAATCAGACATTGGCTTATCATTAAGCTGGGTTTTAGGGTGCGATAAAATACGCCCTTCAGAATCCAATAAGAAGCCGTAGCCAAAGCCCAAAAAGTCAATTTCGTTGATGATATCTGTGATAGTCGCCATATCGATGTCACCACCAGCAACACCGAGCAGCTCACTACCACTACTGATTGGAACAACCGCAGAGATAGTCAGTTCATTGGTGGTAACGTCGATATAAGGGTTTGTAAACGCAGTACCATTTTTCTCCTTCGCAAGCTGGTACCAAGGGCGTGTGGTTGCATCGTAATCAGGGGGCAATACGATACTTGGATCATCAAGAATAAACTCGCCTTCTCTCATACCAATGTAAACGTTTTTAAAATCACCCGCTGCATCAGCGGTGGCCAAACGTCTTAAAATCTGGTCTCTAGAATCTGACGAGCGATGACCGCTGGCCACCGACCCGACGATGTCCAACCTATCATTTAGCCAATTCGCGATATTCTGAGATACTGATTGAGAAATTTCTTGTAATACCAGTGCGAGTTGTTGCTGAGTTTGATTACGCATCACAATAAAATTGTTGACGGTAAACAGCCCTAATACCAACACCAAAACCAGCGAAGCCGCTATCGTAACTTTGGTGGTAAACTTTAACGATTTAAACATTCTGAGCCTATTATTATAAATTGTACGCCTAAACCCGTTGTTATGAATTATGAACAACGTTTGGGAATCACTTCTGATCAAATCAGCTTGTGTTCATATTTAACAAAATTAAACTGGTTTGTCTTATCGTATCGGTCAGTATCTGAGATTATTTAGTAAATTTAGCTAAACTGTGTACAACTGACGAAAAATAACACAATTTGTTCCGCGTTTTAGGATGAAACCGTAAAAGTATAGACATAAAAGAAAATGTAAGCTTTGAGGTTAGATTTTCTGAGACATAATTTTTAATTTTATATGCCACTCCACCTCTTTTGATGTTGTACACGGAACGCTTTTCTGAATATCGACAAGCACACTACTCAAGCATGTATTAACTAGGCCTATTTGTACAATTCAAACAACAGTCGCATGTCGCTCTTCTTAAATTACTTTGGACCGTTCCAAATTACATTGTCATTTCATCGTTATGAATACGTATTCAAAGTGCATCATTAGATATGTTTTTTGACATAAAAAAGGCAAGCGAATGCTTGCCTTACTTTAAGGGAGGTACTGTGTAATTAATTAACTTTACTGCGCCACTGCTGTGCCCACTTAACAACATTCATGCCGTACCAAGCAATATAGAGATAACATACTAAAGGTACGATAAAGCTCATTTGAATATTTATTGTGTCTGCAAACATGCCCTGAACAAGTGGGACAATTGCGCCACCTACAATGGCTAAACATAGCCAACCAGAACCTTTGCTGGTCAACGAACCTAAACCTTCAATTGCTACAGAGAAAATGGTAGGGAACATAATCGAGTTGAATAAGCCGATAGCAAGCACAGCCCACATAGCTAGGTGCCCTTCGGTCAACATCGTAGCGCTGAGTAACGCGACGATACATACAGCGTTGAACATTAACGCTTTCGACGGTGCTACTTTTTGTAATACTGCTGAGCCGATAAATCTACCCACCATAGCACCACCCCAGTAATAGCTGATTAGCTTGGCTGCCGCATGTTCTTCAAGCCCAGCAATATGTGGTTGTGCGAAATAGTTAACCAAAAAGCTACCAATTGCCACTTCTGCACCTACGTAACAAAAGATAGCGCCAACACCCATAACTAAGTGAGGCGCATCAAACAAACTATGTGCTTTGGCTTTACAAGTTTGCTCTTGTGTGTGCGCTTCAATCGTCGGTAGTTTTAGAAAGGCAAAGACAATTGCAATTGTTAATAAAGCACCAGCCAGCATCAAGTAAGGGACTTTCACTGACTCTGCCCCAGCTTCTGCGGCCATAGCACCAGCTGTACCAAAAAATAACAGACCACCCACATATGGACCAACTGTTGTACCTAAGGAATTCAATGCCTGTGCTAAATTTAAACGGCTTGACGCTGTTTTGACGGGTCCCAACGCAGCCACGTATGGGTTGGCTGATACTTGCAGTACGGTTATACCTGAAGCCAGTACAAATAGCGCACCTAAAAACAACCAGTATTCGTGCACGACAACCGCTGGATAGAACAACATACATCCTATTGAAGCTACAACTAAACCAGTTAAAACACCGTTTTTATAACCGAGTTTTTTAACCAAAACACCGGCAGGTAAAGACACGATAAAATAAGCGCTAAAAAAGCAGAACTGAATCATCATGGCTTCGGTGTAGTTAAGATCAAATACGCCTTTTAGTCTGGGGATCAATACGTCGTTGAGTACTGTTATAAAGCCCCATAGAAAAAACAATGTAGTCATTGCACTTAACGGTAACAAATAGTTTTTGTTTTCGTCATTACCTTGTGCAACAAAGCTTTGATTTGTGTTTATGTCACTCACAAGAAAAACTCCAATAGTAGGGATAGCTCGATTTTACACACTGTAACAACAAAATCACAAATGTTTTCATGGAACGTTCCAATTTAAAAATAGTACTCATGATAATCGCTCTTTAGAAAGTGTGATGACAAGATATTTTTGACGTTCTCAAATAACCTAATTCAGCAACGAAGATTAAAGCCTTAATTCGTCAAACGCACCAATATTGGACAAGGTATGATAAAATCAAAACAATGAATTTTGCAGCGTATGATGGGCAACGCCTACTTTAGAGCCGATAGTGCACATTAAACGCTATGTAAATGGTCATCATAGTGATAATAAACTGACTAGACACCCTAATCATCATACCTTGGTGCGCATTACTGATGTGTTACCTGCCTATCAACTATAAGAGCAATAGAATATGAGTGTTATCTGTTTTGGCGAAGCTTTAGTCGACTTTTTGTCAAATGGTAAAAACCCCGAGTCATTCACAAAATACGCTGGCGGCGCACCTGCAAATGTCGCGGTTGCTATCGCAAAGCAAGGCGTAAAGTCTAGCTTCTGTGGTATGTTTGGCATGGATATGTTTGCAGATTTCTTACTCACTGAACTTAGCGCTCACGGAGTCAACACTCAATATTGTCGCCGTACCGATAAAGCTAAAACCGCATTGGCTTTTATATCGTTAGATGACAAAGGCGAAAGAAGCTTTAGTTTTTATCGTCCACCTGCCGCTGACTTACTATTTAGAATTGACGACTTTGACCCTGAGATTTTTGTAAGCCACAAAATTATACATGTTTGCAGCAACAGCCTGGCAGAAGCAAGTATCTACAAAACTACCATTTATGCACTTAACCAAGCAAAGAAGAATGGCATTGTATGTAGTTTTGATATGAATCTTAGGCTCGACTTATGGCCATCGCAAAGACATCTGATTGAACGCGTGTGGCACGTCATTGCGTTATCAGACATTGTAAAGCTATCACAAGAAGAGTTGGACTTTTTACACCAAAGCAGGCATCTAGAACATGGGCTTGATAAAACCATTGCGGCGATACTTACAGCTAATACCCAATGTCTTATTGTTACCGATGGTGCAAAGCCGATTAGATTTTTTACCAACAAAAATCAAGGCCTAGTGACACCACCACAGGTAACCGCTATTGACACAACAGCCGCTGGTGACGCGTTTATCGGTGGTTTTTTAAGCCAGCTTGCAAACCAGTCCAATCCTTTACAAGCAATCGGTTGTGAGCAAACCTTAACCGCGGCTATCAGCTATGCAAGCAGGTGTGGCGCGTACGCCACAACAATAAAGGGAGCGTTTAGTTCATTGCCATGTGCTGGGCAAATCAACGATTGAATATGATGTTACGCTCAATCACAGTCAAATGTAGGCCAATCGGCCACATAATGTTCAAACTCACTTTCTATATCGACGGTATTATCTTTGGTAACACGCCCTTTTACACTAATGCCCAATTGATGCATTTTGTCTTTGCTGCCGTTATTGAGCAATGGATGCCAACTTGCAAGGCCTCTTCCTTCATGAAGACGACGGTAACTACAACTTTGAGGCATAAAGAATATATCTTTTAGATTCTCTTTGGTTAGTTTCACACAAGAAGGTACCAGTTGTTGGCGTTCACTATAACGCGTACAGCCACACGTGTTGTCGTCGATGTATTGGCACACAAGACTGGTATAGATTAAGCTTTCACCCTCGCGTAAAAAATCTGTACTTGCAAAGGCTTCATCATCTTCGTGATCACTATCAATGAAGGTATTTAAACAACATTTTCCGCAACCATCACAAATGGCTTCCCACTCTTGTTGGTTCATTTGCGCTAGCGATTTTGTTTGCCAAAATGGTTGGTTGTTCATATTAAGTACTTCATCATTACAAGATCAACGCAAAGTCTACTTAAATCGACGCTAATTAGCAAAGATCAAGCAAATTCATAGGCAAAAGATTTCGGTAGTTTAAACTCTATGGCCACGCCACCAAGCGAACTGTTGTAAGAACTGATCTCACCATGATGTGCGTCTATCAGTTTTTTACACACCGCCAGTCCCATCCCTTTGCCACCTAAGGTGCTGTTACGCGAAGGCTCTTGTCTAAATAAAGGCTCAAACAATAACTGATGTGCTTCATAAGTTAACGGATCGCCAGAGTTTTCAATACGCACTGTTAGACTGGACTCTGTTTCAATAAAGCTCAATTGGATCTGCACTGAACGTCCACCAAATTTCAGAGCGTTAGAGATGGCCTCATCGATCACCTGTTTAATCGCCTTAGCATCAATGCTAATCGTGCTCATGCCATTGAGTGAGCAGCGCACGCTAAAACAGTGCTGATTACTGTCAATGGATTTCTCGCAACTGTCGGTAATTTGCTTGATAAAGTGAGTCAGCTTCACAGGCTCAATATTCAAACCATAATGTAGGTCCTTCGAGTCGCTGACGAGCATGAGTGTATTGATAAACTCATTAAGCTCATCGATTTTATCATGCAGTTTTTTATAAGAATCATGCACATTATCTACAATATTATGTTGCAGTGACTCAATTTGAATTTTCATTACCGTTAAGGGCGTTCTTAATTCATGAGACAAGTCAGTAAACAGCCGTTGTTCATTTTTCTTAATTTGTTCGGTGTTCTGTAGCGACATTTGCTGTTCTTGTAACACCGTTTCATTGAGTGAATTGACTTGCTTTTGTAGATGATAAACCAACTGATATTGAACCGATTTGTGTTGTACAGCCATAGCAACGGTAAATAAACACACTTCTATCAAATAGCCCACTTTTATGTACGTAGAGATATCAAACTGCGCGAATACATTACCAAAACTAGCACCTAGAATTGCTAACACATTTACAAATAGCACATGATTAAACAAGCTAACGGCAAATATTCGTATGCCCGGTGCACTTTGTTTCACACACCAATAACAGGTATAGAGGAATACGGGAATGATCAGAGAGCTGGCAAGCAGGTTATAAAAAACAGATTGTAGCCATAACGCAACAGGGACTAAAGCGCTATACACCAGCAAAGACCCTAGATAGACTTTATCTAGCGTTGGATGATGATATTTTAGCTGCAAAAAACTCCGCACAAAAAGAATATGTAAAATTGGTACAAGCACCATCAATACGATCGAGAACATGTTAGAAAAGTGACCCACTTCGGGCCAAAAATACTGGTAAGTAAACCCTGCCATATCAACCACAATGAACAAAAACATGCTTGTCCAAAGCGCATAAAACACATTTGTTAGGTTACGATTAAAAAATAAGTTTACAACCACTATCAACAGAATTGCCAAAACAATACCCACTATGATGGCATTATTTAATACACTCATTTGCATAGTTTGAATGAAGTGATTCGGGCTGTGAAGACGAATGTTTGCCGGAGCATTCGCGAATGTTTGATACTTAATATAGAGTGTTTTGCTCTGATTAGGTGGGATTTCAATGGGAACATACATCTGTGGATGCTTAAAGGGCCTGTCAGCAAATTTGCTTGACTCATTCAGGCGAATTATCTCATCGCCTTGGGATTGCCAATACATTTCCAATACAGGTAAACGAGCAAAACCGAAAGACACATACCAAGTAGACTCTTGTGTTTGGTTTGTGATGTCTACCTTTGCCCACTTCCAGTAACCCTGTGGATTAGGTTTTTGTATTGCATAGGGTTCTAGCAAATTAGGCATGGCCTGTAACTGCGTTACAGTATTGATCTGTTTACTATAGTCATGAAAAAACAAGGCATACTTTTTTAGCTCGTATTCTTGTTGACTTGAGCTCAGCTCCAACGCTTCAGCCGTCACCAATAAACTGGTTAAGCAGTTGAGTAAAAACAAGATGATATGACGTAACTTCATACACTAGAGCAATTAAATTAGATTACGAGAAGTCTACAGAAAAAAAATGTAGTAATTATGGAGAAATGTACGTTACTTACTATATTTTTAGGGGGAAATTAATACTAAATCACTAGCTCTAATCTGTGTGTGGCGCGCTGGGATAAAAAAGGCGCGTTATTCACGCGCCTTAAAATAACCTTCAAAGTTAGTTACTGGAACGTAACGCTTGCTGAATCTGTCGGCTGAATAGCTTGAGAGCCGTCATCATCAATAACCGTAGCAGTCACATTGTTCACATGAGGTGAACTGGTCACTATCGCAGTAAACTGACAGCTATAGCTATCACCCGCTTGCGTAGCTGGTTGCATAACTTGTGGTACAGAACATGTTGTTGACTGAATGTTTCCTGCAACAACGGTAACATCACCAAACATATCATCCATCAACTGGGTGATAGTCAAGGCCTCAGAGTCAGAATCATTCGACACGCTAACCTGATAAGTTACAACCGCTTGAGTGGCTGTTTTAACTAGACTTGCTGCTGGCGGCGTATTAAGAATATTTACGGTTGCATCATCAACTGCTGACACAACTTCCCCATCATCATCTAAGCCCGACACAGATACAACGTTAGTAACGGATGTATTGCCATTTCCTGCAACATAGGTGGTCAGGTTACATGAATACGATCCGCTTGGCGCAATTACTTGAGGCAGGCTACATGTGCCTTGGCCTGCTATTGATCCCAGTTTATCGTCGTCAGCTACATCTATTGTTACTGCATCAACCGAGGATGTGTTGTTAATGGTATAAGTGTAAGTAACATTTGCACCGGGCTCATCGAAAGACGACGGTGAAGCAGTTTTGATCACTTCAATACTTGATGGTGTATTGAGAATTACCACCGTTGCCGAATCACTTGCACTTACCGCGTTTCCTTCGTCATCTGTACCAGTCGCAGTGATGGTATCAGTTTCTGAATCACCAGCGTTACCATTCACTTGAGCAGAGAATGTACAGCTATATTGAGCACCCACATTGATTACCTGTGGTACTGAACAGTCGCCTTGACCATTTAAATCACCGTGAATGTTGTCTATCAAAGAAGTGATAGTAATAGGGTCAGAACTAGCAGCACTGGTATTATCAATCACCATCGTGAAACTCACTAATCCACCTGGTTCTGGCAATTGCGTTGGTGAAGCCGTTTTAACGAGTGTGATACTTGGTGCAGAATCAGTAATAGCGACCTGTGCCGTATCGTTTCCAGTTAGCACATTGCCATTGTCGTCTACCCCTGTAGCTGTAACAACATCAACTTCAACATCGCCTGCGTTGCCAACAATGCTGGTGGTGAATTGACAGGTGTAAGTGTCTACACCGCCTGGGTTACGGTCATCAGCAGGGATCACCTGAGGTACGCTACAAGTCGTGCTGATAATACCATCATGACCTGCCGTTGTGATGTCGCCGTAAATGCTATCAGACAACGCGTTGACTGTGACATTATTTGACGGGTCAATGCCAACGTTGGTCACTGTAACCGTAAAGGTCGCATTACCGCCCGGTTCAACCAAAGTGTCTGGATTAACTGATTTA
This sequence comes from Pseudoalteromonas sp. T1lg23B, assembly GCF_002964665.1. Lineage (GTDB taxonomy): Bacteria > Pseudomonadota > Gammaproteobacteria > Enterobacterales > Alteromonadaceae > Pseudoalteromonas. The sequence goes on from NZ_PQBZ01000042.1 coordinate 129,202, forward strand.
GACACTAACAGCTCAGCTGGTGGAACGGCGATTGGAATATTAAAGGTATTGTCACACTTACATTTTGAAGGTGAACCAGGATACGCATCGCTTGGATTAACACATAGTTCGTTAGCACCTGACTGACGCCAACTTGTACAATATGGTAGGTTTAGCTGGCCGTCATTATCGGGGTCAACACAGGTTGCGGTCAATGTGAAGGTCGGTGAAAGTGGGTTGAAATCAGGCTTGCTAATGTCACCACATTCATCTTGAACACCAGATGGCCCACTAGTTCCTGGGAATGGATCATTTGTACCATCTAAATCTAGCCAAGGGGGCGAAGGTGCAAATGGCAAGGTTGAAATGCTACATTGTCCACTTTGAGCACCATCGTTATTGGGATCACCATCTGTAACAAAATAAATACCGATATCGTGACGCTCTTTAGAAGTTGTCTCGATATCAAATGTCGCGGTGAATTGCACGGTATCACCTTGATACGCACACCCATCATCTAATATTTCCAGCTTAGGAGTGCCATCAGGATTTGATGATACTCCGGCAATTCTGACGTCGTTGGCCGTACATTGAACTGCAAACCCTGCCGTCTCTTCCATACACCCAGCAAACTCAGTACCTGTAGCTTGCACGGTGTTGAAGGACAAAGCACTCATTAATGCGAACGTACCTAACGCAATACGCTTTAGACCTAAGCCTAAAGTAAAGCCTTTAGGTTTGCTCTGAAAAGAACTTGAACCTTGAAACATTTTACATACTCCTTCATTTAACCATTTGTATACCAGACACATATCTGGTAGCCAGCACTAATAGCAATCAAGCTGAATCGCCCGACCCTATTAAAATAATCAGCTCGCCTCTATTGAATGACAGACGCGACTACCGAACACAAAAACAATACTTTTGTACTAACAAACATGGCCACAGCGCCTTTCCCTTTCTGTATTACCAAAGCCATTAGATAACTTTACTTACAAAATTGGAGAAGCCCACAACATTCAGTTAGCGTTCATCTTTATAGAGCATAGATTAATACATTCCAAATACATTTTCTTTACATTTTGAACACAAGAATGAACAGTGACGCTGATAAACATACAAAAAAATAAGATTAAAATGATGTAAACTGAATAAAGTTGCCTTTTATGCAACTTTGAGGGTTTTGCTTAATACGCTGTTTTATAACAATAATGATCTTCGTATTTACATAATTTTTATTTCGATAAACGATACGTTTAAACAACTCATTGGATGAAAGCCCCCGTTTTAGGGACAATGAAAATATTTATATTTTTGTTGATCTAAAACATAAATTAGCACTAAAGTATTACCGCTAAAATTATAATAAGAAAATTCTTTGCAGCTTTGAGCAGGCTTTATTTCACTACAATTAACAAAAAACAACATAACCTCATGATTTTAAATGGTTATATGTAAATTAGTCCCGAGTTTAGTGATAAAATCGGATCGGTGAAATATTTCTGTAACAATCGCGTGTTTAAATCCGCGTCCTTGAAATAAAAACATCATCAAATTGTCATATTTGATGCAGGACAACGAGAAAATTTATGCGAAACACCGCACACTCTGGCTTATATAAATTCTTAAACTGGGCTGCAATTGTTCTATTGGTTTACGCCGTTTTGGTTGCAGTTGGTACAGTCAGTGGTGGCTTTAAGCTTGCCTCTGGTGGCAGCGAAGGCGCCAAAGAAATATTCGCTTTTGCAACAAACCCATTTGTCGCGCTACTGTTAGGTGCACTGGCTACCGCTTTGGTGCAATCATCATCAACGGTGACCTCTGTCATTGTTGGTTTAGTTGCAGGTGGTCTGCCATTTCAATTGCAATTCCCATGGTCATGGGTGCCAATATTGGTACGACCATTACTAACACACTCGTTTCCATTGGCCACATCAGATCTAAAGAAGAGTTTCAACGTGCTTTCGCAGCATCTACAGTACACGACTTCTTCAACTTGATTGCTGTCGCTATCTTTTTACCTTTGGAAATTATGTTTGGGATACTACAGAAGCTCGCCGCAAGTTTGTCGCACATGTTTGTTGGAGACGCCGACCTGTCACTGAAAAGCTATAACTTTATTAAACCACTGGTTAAACCGACAGTTGGTTTGATCAAAGATGCGTTGAGCTTTTTAGATGGCAAGCTACTGGGTATTGCGATGGTAGTAGCTGGTATTGGCCTCATATTATTCTCTGTGACAGTGCTTGGTAAATTGCTTAAAAAAGCATTGGTTGGTCGAGCTAAAGACATACTTCATAGTGCTATCGGACGTGGCCCTCTAGTTGGCATCGGCTCTGGTGCAGCAGTTACGATTATGGTGCAATCGTCTTCAACAACAACAAGTTTAATGATCCCGCTAGCAGGGAGCGGTGTGTTTACTACCCGCCAAATCTATCCATTCACCTTGGGCGCGAACATTGGTACAACGATAACAGCACTACTTGCAGCCACCTCTATCACAGGCCCTGCTGCTGAGGTTGCTTTAACCATCGCTTTGGTCCACGTTATGTTTAATGTATTAGCTGTTGCGTTGATATATGGTATTCCAGTGTTGCGCGAGCTACCTTTGAAATGTGCTGAAAAGCTAGCACAGGTTGGCGCAAATAATAAACCTGTTGCACTGGGCTATGTTCTGGGGTCCTTCTTCATTTTACCGGGCATCATCATGCTGGCCGTAAGATAAGACAACTTATGTTTAGTCTATTAACGCCGCTTCATTAGCGGCGTTTTTGTATTTAATTACCTAAATTACGGCCGTTAATAATTCGTTCAATTATAAAATCATGATACTTTGTCCAACCCAAATAACGGGACAATCGACTCATCGAAAAGGAAAAAAGAATGAACAAACATAAGGCCTTTGGATTTGGGCTAGTAGCCGCCTGCACATCACTATGTAGCGCAAGCTTTGCGGCAAGCCTAACTGAACAGTACCCTGTACGCGATCACGTTCAGCTTAGCGATGGCACGCTTGTGTCAATGCCTTTCCATGTTTCAGGCAATCTTACTACTGCATTTCTATCAATTATCAATTCTAAGCAATCCGCTAAATTTGTTGCTAATAGTGATTTTGAACCAATTGAAATAGAGTGTGATGGCAAAGGTACCAACCAAAGCATCGGAGTCTTGTATTTTCAAGATATTACCAGCAGTCCAGTCGGGCCATATGCTGAAACCGTCAACACGATTGCCGTTAAGCGTAAATCCGCGCCAGCGCTAGAGTTACCCTGTTTACCTGTTCATGCGAGTAATCAGGAAAAAATGACCTATTTATTGTCAGCGCAACAGCTTATGGCACAAGCAAATGCCACTAACATGCAACAGGGCTTGCCATCTGACTACGCCATGTACAATCAGGATCTTGAGCTTAACAGCCGATTAGCGATCCGCGCTGGCATCGAAATTTGGGGCTACCCAAAGTCACTCGCTGATTTGAACTATCGAGTGAGCGAACATTATGTCGATCTACAAGTAAGTAATATTCCCGGTTATACACCCATTATCGAGTTAAGCTACTTAAGAAAAGTTGGCATGCAAACGCCTCTATATAGTGTTGGCGACAATGTTTTACCGCAGCGTTTGCAACCAAGTAGTGACAAGCATCCACAATTATCAGGTGTTTTGAGCTCTGAATCAGGCTGGGTGCAACCTTTCATAGGATACTTCTGGGCAGGCCCATCAAATAGTAAAACAGCCAAAGCGCTTCGTAAGACAGAGTTCTATCCCGTAGCGGTTGTTGAATATACCAATGTAACAGGTACTGCTTTACCTCTGTACACTAAATAGTTGCAACCAGGGGCTTAAGACCTAAGCCCCACACCTCAGCTATATCGCTGTGGTCTAATAATTTTCAACACTTTCCTTTCATTCAAGAATACGCTTAACCACAGAAAAAATACTGCTTGATCTAAATCAAAGCTCTCTATATATTAAAGTTTCAATAATTACTGAAACTTTAGAACAATGATTTTATCTCCAAAAATTGAAAACTTCGTACTTCATTGCGGTGAAATGGGAAGCCGCTGGGGCTTTAACCGAACTATTGGACAAATGGTCGGCCTTCTGGTCATTCACGAACAACCTTTAACTGCCAACGAAATTGCTGAGTCGTTAAAGATCAGCCGTGGCAACGTCAGTATGGGTATCAAAGAACTCCAGTCTTGGCAATTGGTCAAAGTCACTCATATTCCTGGCGATAGAAAAGAATATTACGCTCCCAGCGGCAGTATCTGGGACTTAGCAAATCGAGTTTTTGAGGAACGCAGAAAACGCGAGATCGATCCAACACTTTCTCTACTGCGCGATCAGATCCTTGATGGTCCAAACTCTCCAGAGGAGGAATACGCTCAAAAACAAATCCAAGCAATCCATGACCTATTAGAGACCGTTACAAAGTGGTCAGCAGAATTACAACGTCTATCCCCTGAACAATTGCAGACTCTCATGAAGCTAGGTTCTTCTGTTGGAAAAGTGATTGATTTAAAGGATAAATTACTTAAGAAGTCTTAATCGCCGAGGTGCGTCATGCTTGATACCTTGCTGTTGTCGCGAATACAGTTTGCTGCCAACATTAGTTTCCATATTTTATTTCCTACTATTACCATCGCTTTAGCGTGGTTTTTAGTCTTTTTCAAAGTTAGATACGATCAAACCCAACACCCTGTCTGGCTAAGAGCCTATCGCTTTTGGGTTAAGATTTTCGCCCTGACTTTCGCGCTTGGCGTGGTCAGTGGTATCACTATGTCATTCCAATTTGGTACGAACTGGCCCGGTTTTATGGAAAAAGTTGGCAACATTGCCGGTCCCCTACTTGGCTATGAAGTACTCACCGCATTCTTTATGGAAGCCACTTTTCTGGGGGTCATGCTATTTGGCATGAAACGTGTTTCGCCAAGAATTCACACCCTATCAACTGTCATTGTAGCAATTGGTACCAGCCTTTCTGCATTCTGGATCCTATCTCTCAACTCTTGGATGCAAACCCCTACAGGGTTTGAGATCCGCGATGGGGTTGTGTTTCCAACTGACTGGTTTTTGGTTATTTTCAACCCTTCATTTCCTTATCGACTAGCACATATGCTGTTGGCAAGTGGACTGACAGCATCTTTCTTAATTGCTGGTGTAAGCAGTTATCGGCTACTTAGGGGGGATGACAAAAAGGCACCACACCTAACGTTGAAAGTTTCACTAACGGTTGCGATGTTGCTTGCTCCGCTGCAAATGTTTGTTGGCGACTTACACGGCTTGAACACCTTCGAGCATCAACCACAAAAAGTCGCTGCTATGGAAGGAATATGGGAAACAGAACAAGGTGCAGACATGCTGTTGTTTGCAATTCCCAATGAGAAAACCCGCTCTAACGAATACGAAGTCGCTATTCCTAATTTAGCGAGCTGGATTTTAACCCACGAAAAAAACGGCACGATTCGCGGACTTAACGAGTTCAAAGACGCGACGCCCCCCGTTAAACCCGTTTTCTTTGGCTTTCGAATCATGGTTGGGATGGGAATGTTAATGATTGCCATCGCAGTGTACTTTCGAATCTCTCTTTGGCGTCACAATACACTTGCTTCTTGGCAACTAAAGACACTTGTCGCGATGAGCTTTTCTGGCTGGGTAGCGACGTTAGCTGGATGGTATGTCACGGAAATTGGACGTCAACCGTATCTAGTCTCAGGCGTGTTACGCATAGAAGATGCTGTAACACAGGTCGCAAGCGATAACGTACTCATTTCTCTGATAGCCTATTTGACAGTGTATGTGTTGCTACTTATCGCCTATGTTCGGACGCTTTTTTATACCGCAGACAAATCGGTTGAAGTAGAAGAGTACCAAAAGACCTCAATAGAGGAGAATGTTTATGCTTGATGCGCAAATGCTATCTTTTATCTATGCCTCGTTGATGGCACTGGCAATTTTACTCTACGCCGTATTAGACGGTTACGACTTAGGCGTAGGCATACTACTACCGACTGATAATGAAGAACATGCCGACACAATGATAGCTTCCATTGGACCTTTTTGGGACGCCAATGAAACTTGGCTGGTATTGGCTGTTGGCTTAGCACTCATAGCGTTTCCCGTTGCCCATAGCATGATATTACAAGCATTATATCTACCAATAACGGTTATGCTGATAGGTCTTATCCTTCGGGGTGTTGCATTTGATTTCAGAGCCAAGGCTAAAATCAAACGCAAATCAATGTGGAACCAACTATTTAAAATCGGCTCTATTATCAGTGCATTTACACAAGGTTATATGTTGGGTCTATACGTCATGTCATTTGAGCAAAGTGCTCTAGCCATCGTATTTGCCTGCCTCAGTGGTGTCGGTGTGGTCGCTGCCTATGCTTTGATAGGTGCCGCATGGCTAATCTTAAAAACTGAAGGCAAGCTGCAACAACAAGCTATCGCTTGGTGTCAAATTGCTACGCGTATGGCTTTTTTTGGTGTTGTTGCTGTGTCCGCTATAAACCCAATAATAAACCACAGTGTATATGCACGCTGGTTTGAGTCAGACATTTTGCTGTTACTGTTACCCATGCCTATCATCTGTCTTTGCATGTTTGTTTTACTAGATAGAGTACTTAGTAAACTCAAGGTGCATCCAGATGTTGGCAGTTGGCTGCCATTTCTGATCTCCTGCATGATCTTCATATTGTGTTTCTTTGGCTTGCTCTACAGCTTCTACCCTTACGTGGTGCCTGGTAAGCTAACTATTTTCGAAGCGCTAGCCGCGCCCGAATCGCTAAGGTTTTTGTTCTATGGCGTTGTCGTTGTGGTGCCAACTATCCTAGCGTATACAGCATTTTCATATCGGGTATTTTGGGGGAAAGTTCAGCCACTTTCATATTACTGACATCAATGATTAGTAAAACAGATAGCTAAGAATTCATTACACACTTGTAGGCATCTATGCCGTATCAAAAAGGCAGCATGTTGGAATGCTGCCTTTTTTTTCACAATAAAATGGCACTGAGTTACATTAGCTATTAAGAAGCAAGCGGTGTGCAGTCATAAAGCACCTGCCACGCATCAGGGTTTTGCTCTGGTGATGCCCTAACCCACCAACGAGCTTCATATACTCTGCTTGCATATGTCACTTTATGGCCATTTTGGTAAACACTTTCAGAGTGCCACTGTGGTGCATCGCATTTAGGTGTTAACTCGCCAAAGAAACCCGTAATACTGGCAACTTTGCCATTTTCACTTGTGCCAAAATCCACCCCTTGAGCCAATACCACCGCCCCATTAAACGCACTGATTTTCCAGTTAAAGCGAAAAACTTCACTTCCCTGTGGTCCATGTATATCTATTTCTGACACAAGCTCACCTTTAATCTGCGAAACACCAATCTGCTTCATGTCACTATGAAACCTAGCTATCCATTGATTAATTTTTTCATCGGAATCAATGGTGAAATCTGATGAACTAGGGTCTTTATAGATAAAGTTTGCTGTAACCGAGCGTTTTAAAATATCACGCCTATTCACATCAGATTCTTCTGACCACGCACTGATATATTGTGTAATGCTTTTTTTCAGCCTCAACTTTGTGGATTCATTCGCAGATACCGCAGAAGAGCCCGCTAGAATGACGGGTAGCAAAAACAAATTGATTTTTTTCATGAGTTTCCCTCTGTTATGTGTTTTGCTAACAGTATTATCACTTGTACAGAACTTGCCGTTTGTATAGATAGAGAATGACAAGAAATATATTTATGTAATTTTTTCAATATATTAGTGATGGTTAGTTTAGCTAAGATGACCGAGTTAGTGGCATTGTACAAATGCAAACTACCTAACTTACTTAAGGAAGATTATTCTGATGATAGAAGATTTATATTTGGCCAGCTGCTGTATTGCCCTATTTAGTTCTGGATTGATATTTAAACGTAACAGAAGTACCCAAAACAATCAGCGTTTTCTCCATAGTGGCTTCTTTGCGTTATTATTGATACCGCTAACAGGCTACCTAGGAATGCGCTATGGCACGCTGCCGGATTTTGTCGTCAAGCTATCACAATGCGTGATCTTACTCTTCTGTGCACTTACATTTCTATATTACCAAGGTAAGAAAACGTCACCTTTGCAAATTGCATTACATATGTTGCCATTTACGCTGTTTTACTTTATCCAGCTTAGCGACGTAGCGACAACCTCTCTAGGCTTGATCATTATTTATTTTGTTATTATTTTTAGCTATTTAGCAATAAGCGTATTTGCCTTTTGCTCAGCAACACGCAGACAGTCAAAACGCGAAGTGGCAAACATCGCAACCATTGTCGTGATCGTTTGTTTGGCTGGCATCGTCACTTTTGGTTATTTAAATAGCGCCGCTTGGCTAATCTCACTGTGGCATACCTTAAATCTACTGATCTGCTGTTATATTACGATTAGCGCTTTTAGGGCGGTGTATGGTGATTCAAGAAGTGAAAATGTGGAAAGAAACAACATACCTAAAGCTCCCAAAGAGCTGCTACTAGACAAAGAGACCGCAAACGACCTATCACAACAATTACTGCTGTTATTCACCGCTAATAAAGTATATCTCGATAATTCACTGTGCCTGAAAAAGTTATCTTTGTTGCTGAACTTAACAACACATCAAACCTCCGAGTTGCTAAATGTGCACATGAAGACCAGTTTTTATCGACTTTTAAATCGCTATAGAGTGCTACATGCTTGCGAGCTGCTAAAAAGTCCAAGTAACACTCACACGATAACAGAGATTATGTATAACAGCGGATTTAACAACAAGAATACATTCTATAAGGAGTTTAAGCAGCAAACGGGCGCATCGCCGAGTATGTGGATAAAACACCACACATCCGCTCCAAAGGCGTTTAGAAGGCAGTATTCTTAGACGTTTTGAAAGGTTTTTCCTGAAAGGTTTTGCTTGAAAGGCCGGAACTAAGCCCGGCCTTATCGAGTGTCTTATAACTTGGGGTAAGCTATCCTGTCTGACAGGTATCCAACACTTGTTGCAAAATAGTATGAACGGTTCCAATGCATCAAGGCCTTATAGTTATCATAGGCAAGATACATGCGACCGTTGATATCGTCAGGCATTACCAATGCAGCGGTAACATCTACTTTTGGTAAATCTGAGCCATCGGCACGACGTAAGCCTAGAGCTTGCCAATCAGCCAAATTGCGCTCTGATTGTTGCCAGTAATCAAGCCACTCTTTACGTGTTTTCGTGCCGCGCTTGAGAATGTACTTACTATCAAAGTCTTCAGGGAGCTTGACCTGTCTACCCCAAGTCAAGTTGTCGTTCCAACCAGCCTGCTTAAGATAATTAGCGATTGACGCAAACGCATCAACCTCTGTGGTCCAAATATCTTTGCGGCCATCTTTATCATAATCAACCGCATATGAATTAAAGGAGGTAGGCATAAATTGGGTCTGTCCCATCGCCCCTGCCCAAGAGCCTTTGAAATCTTCAAGCGTAATATGACCCGACTTTAAAATGTCTAACGCAGCCCACAGCTGACGTTTGTAAAGCGCTTCTCGACGTCCGTCAAATGCTAGGGTAACCAAGGCGCTAATCACTGGATAGCCACCTTGGATACGCCCAAAGTTACTTTCAAGTCCCCATAGCGCCACGATAAATCTTGCCTGTACACCATACTCTTTGGCAATTTTTTCTAAAATATCTCGGTGCTCTTTATACAGCTTACGTGCCTGATTGATTTTCCATTGTGGCACACGCTTGGGTAAATAGGTTTCTAGGGTCTCAACAACCTCAGGTTGATTTTTATCTTGAGTAATTACTTTTGGCTTAAACTTTGCGGTAGCAAATGCGCTATCAATTAACGCTTGATCGTAACCTTTGGCTTGAGCTTCAACTTTTAAGTCAGCAACATACTGATCGAATTTTTCTTGTGTGTTAGCCCAAACAGAACTTGTCAGACACAGTGCGCCTATAAGCACTGATAACTTTTTAATCACTGGACACTCCATTTTCTGTTTTAAATTGATCTAAAAGATTTTCTTCTGGTGGAGGAAGCTGTAAGTAAAATCCTTCACTGCTTAACTTCTCCTTAACCAGTGCAATATCTGCTGTTCCTAGCTTGTCTCGTTTTGCTAAATTAAACATCATTACAAACTGTGGTCGGCCAAACATGTTCATTAATGGCTCTGGCACTTTAGTAAAATCGTCGCGCTTTTCTACATAAAGGTAGGTATCAGCTTTTTTTGAGCTTTTATATACAGCAGTGAGCATTATAACCCTATAAATTCTTGCTTATGTCTAAACGGCACTATACCATGACACTCATTGTATTTGGAAAGTTTTGCGACTTACAAACGTTTATAATACGGGGCCAAAATAACAATTACGCCCTGACAGACTCATTTTTCTATTCCACATAAAAAGAATTAATAAGAGACTGTTAAAGTATTAAGTATGCATTTTATAGAGCGCTTATGTCAGAACAAACATTTGAGTTAAAAGGGAACCTTTTTACCCTGTCTGTATTGCACTTGTTCTCAGTTGACATCAAACAACTTAGCAAGGCACTTGACGAAAAAATATCTCAGGCACCTAAATTTTTTATCGGTGCACCCATTGTCATTAATCTCGCCAAATTACAGGATGCCGATGTTGACTTCGTCACCTTAAAGCAAACACTTATTGATTTACAACTAAATCCTGTTGGTATCTGCAACGGCTCTGAGCAACAAAATGAAGCTGCTAAATCAGCGGCATTGTCTGTTTTAAACTACAGTAAAGACAATGCAAAACCAACCGTCGCTAAAACTAACGGCGCGGAAGTGGTTGAAGTTGAGAAAGAAGTTTATTTACCACCTCAGATTGTTCAGGCAACCGTCCGTTCAGGTCAACAAATTTATGCTAAAAACAGAGATTTAATTGTAATGGGTGCGGTGAGTCACGGTGCGGAAGTAATAGCTGATGGCAATATTCATATTTATGGTACTTTAAGAGGCCGAGCTATTGCTGGGGCTCAAGGGTACGATGACGCTGCAATTTATTGTCAGCGTCTTGAAGCCGAATTGGTTTCTGTTAATGGCAGCTACTGGATCAGTGACTCTTTACAAGGAGAGCATTGGGGCCAGGCAGCACAAGTAAAACAAAAAAATGATTCATTAGAAATAACAGCTTTGGTCAAAGGATAAATCACATGGCAAAAATTATTGTCGTAACTTCGGGTAAAGGCGGTGTAGGCAAAACTACGTCTAGCGCAGCTATTGGTACTGGCCTTGCACTTAAAGGCTACAAAACAGCCATCATCGATTTTGATATTGGCCTTCGTAACTTAGATCTAATTATGGGTTGTGAACGTCGAGTCGTTTATGATTTTGTGAACGTTATCAATGGTGAAGCTAATCTAAATCAAGCAATGATCAAAGATAAGCGTGTAGAGAAGTTATACATACTTCCTGCATCACAAACACGCGACAAAGACGCATTAACTAAAGATGGTGTGGAACGCGTTTTAAACGAAATGAAAGACAACTTTGATTTCATCATCTGCGACTCGCCTGCAGGTATTGAAGCCGGTGCCATGATGGCATTGTATTTTGCTGATGAGGCGATTGTAACGACTAACCCAGAGGTGTCATCGGTTCGAGACTCAGATAGAATTCTCGGTATTTTACAAAGCAAATCAAAACGCGCTGAAATGGGTTTAGAACCTGTAAAAGAGCATCTACTACTTACCCGTTATAATCCTGAGCGTGTTGCAAACGGTGAAATGCTATCTGTAGAAGACGTGCAAGAGATTCTTGCTATCGACTTGCTCGGTGTTATTCCAGAATCCAAAGCCGTACTTAACGCGTCTAACTCGGGTCAACCTGTTGTTCTTGATAGTGAGTCAGATGCAGGTCAGGCCTATAGTGATGCAATTAATCGTTTATTAGGTGAAATTATCGACTTCCGTTTTCTTGATGTAGAGAAAAAGGGTTTATTAAAACGGATTTTTGGAGGTTAACGTGTCATTACTTGACTATTTTCGTTCAGAGAAAAAGAGTAGCGCATCGCTTGCCAAAGAGCGTTTGCAGATAATCGTTGCCCATGAGCGCTCGAAAAGAGGCACACCTGATTATCTGCCACAACTCAAGCAAGATATTCTTGATGTGATCCGTAAATATGTGAAAGTTGATTCTGATGCGGTAAACGTTCAGTTTGAACAAAATGAAGATGATTTAGCTGTTTTGGAGCTTAATGTCACCTTACCTGATGATGACAAAGAAACGAAATAACTAAATAGTCATTTATAAAATCTACCTGCTAGCTAGAAGAAATCATCGCCAGCAGGTAGGTATTGATTTTTAAAGTCAATGTATCTGACTTTAACTCTTAAACCCTAACTATAACAGCCAGCATCTTATTTTTGTGCACAATACAACCGAGCACTTTGATTGCAATATCTCGAATCTATGTTCATCCATCCATAACGCGATTGAGTTGCCTTTCCAACATATGCTTTACCAGGGTCGTTATACGTTCGAAGGCACGACTCAGTATGCCCTTGATTACCACCTGGCGAAGAGTTCGTCCAAACATATGGATTACTGGTCACTTGATTTAAGTTCTCATCAATATCAATGGCAGCCAATGTGTGGTTGCGTATAAAATCTTCCTTGTCATTCGCAACCTTTGTTCCATCTAGCAAATAATAAGCATGAGAATAAGAAATAGATCGAATGGCTAAGTAGCCGTCTCTTAGAGCAATAATCGCCCCATAGGTACCTTCTGGTGCATTCTCAGATGCGTCTGCAGCGGTTTGGCATATAGCATCGACTTCTTCTCGACGCATATCAAACACTTCATAACCTGATATATCTTGGCTTGTCACAAAGATTGCCTTGCCACCTTGGGGGATTCTCTGGATGAGATCATCTGGATTTACCTCCCCTTTTACTAGTAACGTCCATCTCTGGCTGTCTGTTATCGGGCTTGAATTTTCGCCAGTAACATTGATATTAGTTGTAGCAATAAATAGATCACCACTGCTTCCTTCCCTTACCACTTGACCTGTTGAGTAGCTTGCAGTTGGCGACCAAACAAGATTATTGGTATCAATATTGAGCGTTCCAACATAGTCATTTGCATAGACTGTTGATACCGCGCAAACAAAGGTGCAGGTCGATAATAGTCTTTTGATTGTCATATTCATTCCTTGTGCATGTTAGCTATAGCATTGCTACTGTACCATACCTGTAACGGGTACAAAAGAAATTAAATATCACAACTTAAACCCATGTGGCTCGCTAAGCCACACTCATATGATAGTCTTTTCGACCTTAACGCCTTTGACTTAACTAAACATCCCAATCTGTGAGTTCATCCTTAACTAGCTCATAGCGCCAAGGCTGCAATAAATCAGGCTTAAGTAAACTCGCTCTTTCTTCAGCCGTTTTTTTCCAATTCCAACTAATTAATTGATTAACTTGCTTTTTCGATGCCAATACATCAGCAGGTATGTCATTACTCTCAGCCACATGCTTGATCTTAGCCGTTAGCTCTTTTGCTGCTTTTTTGTAATTGGGATAATCTATCAAGCGTAATAATTTTTGCGGACATTGTGGTTCCGATATTGATTTCCCCTTTTCTATGCAGGCTAAAATCTCCTTACCTGAGCGATTAACTTCCATCGCTTCAATACCTGGAACATTGCGCAATCCGCTCAGTGAGGTTGGACGGCGTTTAGCAATTTCAACCATGTTATGTTCTTTCAATACAAAACTAAGTGCCAGATTCTTCTTCTCAGCTTTGTTGCGCCTCCATGCGGCAAGCTCTTTTAGCACTGCTAAATCTCGTGGCTTTAACTGCCAAGCATTTTTGATATCCAAATAGACTTGGTCATCGGGAACCATAAATGCACGCTTCTTAGCGACCAATTCACTTTCAGCTATCACAATATCAGTCAAACCACGTTCGCTTATTTGTGCATAGATAGATTCAAAACATGGCATTAAGTAAAATACATCAGACGCTGCATAGTCTAATTGTTTTTGAGTCAGAGGTCTTTGCAACCAATTTGTACGAGACTCACTTTTATCTATTTCAACTTCTAAGATAGTGTTAACCATATTAGCAAACCCAACACAGTTCCCCTTCCCAAGCACTTGAAGAGCAAATTGGGTATCAAAAATGGGAGCCGGTACAAAGCCCGCAAACTTTTGGAATACTTCTATATCTTCAGAGGGCGAATGGAGTACCTTCAACACCGATGGGTTTTTAAAAATATTCCACAGTGGAGATAGATCCAATTCTAGCAGAGGGTCTATCAGGGCAAGTCGATTCTGGGCGTACACCTGAATTAAAGCTACTTCTGGATACAAAGTACGACGACGCATAAATTCCGTATCTAAAGCAACTACCTGTGCATTTGAGATATGTTTGGCAAATTCATTTAGTTCGAATTGTGATTGAATTACTTGATACTGCACTGCGTCTCCTGGACATTTTATTGCAAAAAAAAGCCGGCTAATGCCGGCTATTCTTTATTCCTTTAAGGCCCTACGAAGGATTTTTCCAACGTTTGTCTTTGGTAGTTCATCTCTAAACTCTACCAATTTCGGCACCTTATAGTTGGTCAGATTCTCACGACAATGCTTGATTATATCTTTTTCTGTCAAAGAAGGGTCTTTTTTCACGACAAATACTTTTACTTGCTCGCCGCTGACTTCATGAGGAACACCAACAGCGGCAACCTCCAGCACACCTTCATGCATTGCGACGACTTCTTCCACCTCATTTGGGAAAACGTTAAAGCCAGAAACAATGATCATGTCTTTCTTACGGTCAACGATGTAGAAGAAGCCTTCTTCATCATAGGTGGCAATATCACCAGTGGCAAACCAACCGTCTTTTAAGCACTCAGCGGTTGCATCTGGGCGATTATAATAACCAACCATTACTTGTGGGCCTTTAACGCACAGTTCGCCTGCTTCGCCTTGCGCGGCTTCTTCACCGTTCTCTAAAATAATCTTTAATTCAGTGCTTGGTGCAGGCAACCCAATTGAACCGTTGTAACCATCTAAATCATAAGGACAAATCGTCACCAATGGCGCACACTCTGTCAGCCCATAACCTTCCATCAGCTTACTGCGTGTCACTTTTTGCCAACGCTCAGCCACTGGCCGTTGTACCGCCATGCCACCACCAAGTGACATTTTTAAGTGTGAAAAGTCTAGTTGGTCAAACCCTGGAGTGTTAAGCAACCCATTGAATAATGTGTTTACACCTGTGATTGCAGTAAAGGGGTACTTAGCCAACTCTTTAACGAATGCAGGCATATCACGAGGGTTGGTGATCAAAATATTGTGTCCACCGTACTTCATGAAGGTTAGGCAATTCGCGGTCAACGCAAAAATATGATACAGCGGTAGCGCCGTTATCACGATTTCCTTGCCATTATCTAGCACTTTGTCAAGACAGCCTGATACTTGCTCTAAATTGCCAACCATGTTGCCATGAGAGAGCATTGCACCTTTTGATACGCCGGTTGTACCACCCGTATATTGCAAAAATGCTAAATCATTTAAGTTAACTTCAGGCACTTGATATGCGTTAGGATCTGCATTGATAACATCTTTAAAAGCGATGGTCTGTGGTAAAGAAAACTCCGGAACCATCTTCTTGATGTGTTTAACAACGAAATTCACTAGGTGCTTTTTAACGCCACCCATCATATCGCCAATCTCTGTTAAGACGATGTGCTTAACTTGAGTCTGTGGCAGCGCTTTTTGCAGGGTCTGTGCAAAATTCGCAAGAATAAAAATAGCCTTGGTTTCTGAATCATTCAGTTGGTGTTCTAGCTCTCGTACTGTGTACAATGGGTTAACATTAACAACCGTACATCCAGCGCGTAATATGCCTAAAATAGCTAGCGGTGTTTGCAGCAAGTTTGGCATCATCACCGCAACTTTATCACCTTTACCTAGTTTCAGGGTATTTTGAAGATAGCTTGCAACAGCTTTAGTTTTTTCATCAACTTGTTTATAAGTCAGAGTCTTTCCCATGTTGCTGTATGCGGGTAATGACGCGAACTCGGTAAAACTTTTGTCAAACAATTCAAGCAATGAGTTGTAATGCTCTGGGTCAATAGTTTCAGGCATACCCTCTGGGTAGCGCTTTAGCCAGATTTTCTCCACTCTTAGCTCCTGCGTTTTAGTTATTTTTTTGATACGTTACCTTAATCTATATAAGGCGCTTTAACAATTGAGCAAATACTCTAATCCGGTGATATTCCCACATTTAGTGGAAATATACAATTATGTTACTGCATTTCTATTCAGATGCTGTTCAATCAAACTGACACATTCTTGGGGGTTGTCCATATGACAATGATGCCCACCTGAAACTTCTTCAACTGTGATGTCCTTAAAGCCATCAATAAATAGATCATAGTTGTCTTTTACAAAACCAAGGCCTTTATCACTTAAAATCAACAAGCTAGGCGTAGTCACATCAACGAGCATCGCTTTAGCTTGGGCAACAGAAAAGCGAATCGCCGAGGCAGTCTTTAGCCTCGGGTCTATTGTTAAATAGAAACCGCCTTCTACTTGTTGCGAGTTTCTTTGCATGAGCAGCGCAGCATCTTCTTGAGTCAGGTCCCCCGCATTACTGCGTGCTGTAACCAGCGTTGCAAAGTTTGCATAAAGGCGTTTTTTGAATTTGTCACTCGCTTGACGATGCTCAAAAGCGTCCAAAATTTGCTTTTTAAGTTGCTGCTCTGGCGTACACACCAGTCCAAATCCTTCTATCATCGTTAAACTTTTTACTCGCTGTGGATATAAAGATGCAAACAGCCCACACACCATAGCGCCCATGGAATGCCCAACCAAGTGGCAACGCTCTATGCCTAAAACATCAAGTATGTTTAATAAATCATAAACATAGTCTACAAAGTAATAATGTGCATCAGCGGAGCGCCATTGTGATTTTCCATGCCCTTTGAAGTCGATTGAAATCCATTGATATGCACTACTGGCTTTATCCAGCATCGGTGCAAAGCTATTACTGTTATCAAGCCAACCATGTAAACATAAGACAACTTCGCCTTTACTATCTGTGGTTTGCGCGGCAATTCCTATTCTTTGTAAGGCATCTATCGCATTTTTCATTCGGGTCACATAATTCTCATACTGTATCGCATACAAATACTTTATCATCACGACTTACAATACGTACAACTTTTAGATAGCGACACCTGCGCGCACTTACAGGTTAATTCATTCTGTTTGTGGCTATCGTTTTATCTCATTTATAAAATTTTGAGTCATATCGTTGTATCATGTCCTAGAAAAACACGGGAATACGAAGGATATTCAAATGAAAAGATCACTCAGTGTACTTGCTGCAAGCATTGTTTTGAGTACGAATGCGTTTGCTGAATCAACACCAAAAAATATCATTTATATGATTGGTGATGGCATGGGTCCGACTTACACCACTGCCTATAGATATTATATGGATGACAAGCAGACCAAAGAGGTAGAACCAACCATTTTCGATTCTATGCTGGTTGGTATGGCCCACACCTATCCGGATGACGATACCGTTGTGACAGATAGCGCTGCGGGCGCTACGGCGCTGAGTACCGGTAAAAAAAGCTATAACGGTGCAATCGCAGTAAATACCGAGAAAAAGCCTCTGAAAACTATGTTAGAACTGGCTAAACACAAAGGAATGACAACTGCGCTGGTAGCCACGTCCCAGATCAATCACGCTACCCCTGCAAGTTTTGCAGCCCATAACGAGTCACGCCGCAATTATGATGAAATTGCCAATGACTATATCGATAACAAAATTGCAGGTAAGCTTCCTGTCGATTTGATGCTTGGTGGTGGAACTCAGTATTTTGTCCGTGAAGATAGAAATCTAGTCGCCGAATTTCAAGCCGCTGGATACACCTATAGTGATGATATCAATCATCTTGACAAAATACAGGCACTTCCCGCCCTCGGTCTTTTTGCACCTGTAGGGTTGCCTTTTGCCATTGATCAATATCCAGATCGATTAGAGAAAATGACCGATAAAGCGCTATCGCTACTCAACAATAACAACAAACAAGGCTTTTTTGTCATGATAGAGGGCAGTCAAATAGACTGGTGTGGACATGCCAACGATATAGCCTGTGCCATGCATGAAATGCACGACTTTGCTAATGCTATCAAGGTGGCAAAACGCTATGTAGATAGCAATCCAGATACGCTTCTTGTCATCACAGCCGACCATTCAACAGGCGGTTTAACGCTCGGTGCAAATGGTCAATATCGTTGGGAAAGAGATATAATCAAAGGTGTGACAGCTTCGGCTCAAGAGTTGACAAAGCAAATGCTAGCCGATGACAACATTGAAGCGCTATGGACCACAGCAACCAAATTACCATTTGATAATCAAACCAAGCTACAGCTTGAACAAGCTAAATCTCAAGGCGAAAAACAATTAGCGCAAGCTATTAAGTCAATCATAAGCCAGGCGAGCTTTACTGGTTGGACAACCAGTGGACATACCGCAATTGACGTACAAGTGTTTGCTTATGGTAAAGGTGCTAATCAATTTATCGGATCTCAAAACAATACCCAAATCGCAGATAAACTAATTTCATTTATTGAAAAATAAGTCTCAAATCAGAGGTGATTAATCACATTGCCTCTGATTTTACTAACAGTCTAATAGCCTCTTCTATCGGCATAGGTTGGTGATACAAAAACCCTTGAACGCAATCGATATTAGCGGCTTTTACCACCCGCTCTTCTTCTTTCGTTTCGACCCCTTCCGCAACAGTCTTAAACCCTAGATGAGTACATAACTGAGCAAGGTGTTTATACAAAGTTTCTGACTTAGCATTGTTAGATTCGGGTAATAAACTTCTATCGAGCTTGATAGTGTCTATATTAAGTTTGGACAATACAGACAAACACGAATACCCTGTGCCAAAATCATCCATTGCACAGCGAATATGATGTTTCTTTAGATGATTAACTACCTCAATAGTTGCCGCAAAATCCTCAATATAGCTTGATTCTAGCAACTCAACTTCAACTTGCTCCTCAAACCGAGAAAAGGCTTTGACAATTCGCTTATAGCCACCATTTAATAAGTTAGCGGGTGAGATATTAAAACTCACTTTTGGGGCATGTCCTGCTTTTGCAAACTGTTCGAGGTCGACTTCAAGTTGGTCAATCACATAGTTATCGATCACTTCGAGCAAATTATGTTTTGCCAGCGTTTCCAAGAACCAAGGCCCTTGTACCGAACCATCACTATTACGCAACCTAAGCAGTGCTTCGAATCCCATTATTTGCCCTGTTTTCAATGCGATTTTTGGCTGGTAGTACAGAGTCAACGCACCTTTATTTAGCGCATCGGTAACTTGCTTTAAACTATGGTGCTCTAGCTGCTTTTCACTGTGGTGAATCGCAAACATACTTTCCGCTTTGTCTTCAATTTGGCGTCCAGCTGAGTAGCGTTTAACAAGCATATCCAAAGCTTTACCAGACATACTGTGGCGCTGATATATTTTAAGAAAGGGATAATAAATAGCAACGTTCAACAATACTAATACTAACTGTAATAACAGTGCACTATAGCTTTGTGTTAACAACCACGCATTAACAAAAATGGGGGTAAACCAAGGAACGCTTTGATCTGGAACTAACGTAATGAAACCTAAGGATAAGCAATAATATGCAACAATGGCATTGAGCATTGGAGCTAACAAAAATGGCAGTAATATATATGGGTTAAATACAATAGGTAAGGCATAGATCATTACTTCACTGATATTAAATACTGCTAACGGCAGTGATATTTTCGCAATATGTTGTTCATGACGCGCCTCTTTTAATAAAAAGCTCGCAATGATAATTCCCCAAACACACCCTGTGCCTCCAAGTAGCACAAATACTGAAAAAAAGTGATAATTTTCTACCGAAGATTCCAAAAGATAATGGGTAAAATGGCTAGGCGCTAAAATTTGATAGGTGTTGTCTCCGTGCACGCCTAAAAACCATAATAGATGAGAACTTAATAGTTGCACAAACAGCTTACTTAAAGCACTCAATTCCACTTGAGCGTTTGACAAAACGTCTGCAATCCAACTGGCAGTATTATCAACATAGGGAAATAACATCAGTGTGATTGTCGTAACCGCCATATAAGGAAAAATTAAATTGATATGTTTTCTTAAAAACAAACTGATAGAGCTTACATTTACTATCCTAAATATCTTTACTTGCATTAAATATGATAATAAATAACTACAAAATATTGGCATAAACAGGGAGTATAATACGCCTTGCGTTTGGTCAATACGAATGGCGTTATTCTCTATATACATGTATCCAGTTGTAGCAGTAAAACAGGTTATCACTAAAATAGGCGCTGCTATCGTGTGTACCTTTAAGTTTTTTGCCAAATGATAAGAGAATGAAATTAAGCTAAGTAGAGGAAACAACCCCCATACAAGTTGATTAAACTGGTTTAGGTATTGATGGTCATACCCTTTCGCTGCAATATCAAGCCATTGATTTAAAAGTGTTATTAAAGAAGCGACAATAAAGAATGGAATGAGCGCTATGTATCCCTCACGTAAAGACAATATCATCGTGTTAGCAGATATTTTTACTGCTATACGATTAAACTTGTTTAGTATTGAAGTAGACAAATACAGGCTCGTTTTTTTCTTTAAACAATACCGAGTTTTCTAAAGATTACAAATAGAAGATTAAAATCAAGCTTGAATAATTCTCAACCGATTATGCGTATACATTTACGCCAATCAAACTTTCAATATCACTGCGGCGCTGCTGATTATTGATCGCCATATAAGTGCTGATCGCCTTACTTGTCTTAAAGTCGGGCTGGTCGTAAATGGTTGAGGTAAATTCACTTTGTAACTTTTTAGCAAGCTCGATACCCCGTTCAGAGGTTTTTACATAGCTAACATTGTCAGCTGGTTGCGGCGCAGACTCAGCATGCTCACGGGCTTTTTTAATTGCCGGTTTAAGCTGGTAGGTGTGCTGATTCTGTAAAATGAGTTGCGTTTTCATTGTCTGCACCGAAATAGACGACTACTTTAAAAATATAAGATTATTCTCGACCTGGCAACTTTTTCCAAGTAACCGTATCTCTCACGTAATGAGGTTGTGCATCGGCTGCTTTGACTGTTAAACCTTTACTAAAGGCGTCATCACCAAGTTCAAGCATATAATATGCATCGGGCAGCCTAATCTTATCGTTTACTAACAAATTGTTAGATTTCGCAAGTTGCGGATATGCTTGCCAAGCTGTGCCCACCGCATTAATCGCAGCCTCATACTGCATAACATCTTCAGGTGAACACACTATTTCATCGTTAATCACTCTCAAGCGACCATCACTTGCAACCTCGTATTGCGCCAGATATATCTCTCCCATGCGAGCGTCAATGCCACTTAAAACCTGTGCAACGTCCAGCTCACGCACAGCTTGTAAGGCCATTGCTTCAAGGGTTGAGATCCCCACCAACGGTAAGTTTGATGAATAAGCTAACCCTTGTGCTATTGCCACGCTAATACGAACGCCCGTAAAACTACCAGGGCCTCTGCCAAAAACAATACCATCCAGCTCTTTCAACTGACAATCTGCATTAACTAGCATCCGCTCAATCTCAGGTAAGATTTTTTGACTGTGTTGCTGTGGACACTCCTCGAAATAACGATGCGTCTGTCCGTTAAAATGCAGAGCCAGACTTAAAGCTTCTGTAGAGGCGTCAATTGCTAACAAGTTATGTTTCATATTATTTAATATTCTCAAGAAAAGTCGTTGCGGTTTCCAGACTACGTGTGCGCTTCATTGCTGGTAAACTCTTTAAAAATGTTTGACCGTATTTTCTCGTAACTAGCCGATTATCGCAAATAACCAGCACACCTTTGTCAGATTTGTCACGAATTAATCGACCAACCCCCTGTTTTAAGCTTATCACCGCTTGCGGAAGCTGAATTGTAGTAAAAGGCTCTTTACCTTGCATCTCTGCATCAGCCATACGCGCTTGCAATAAAGGATCATCTGGTGATGTGAAAGGTAATTTGTCTATCATGACACAACTGAGCGCATCTCCTCGCACATCCACCCCTTCCCAAAAGGATGCGGTCCCCAGCAACACGGCGTTACCATGCCTAACAAATTGCTCCAAAATAATTCGTTTGGATGACTGTCCTTGCATAAAGATTGGATACTCAAGGGCTGTACTTAACCCCTCATAGACCAAGTGCATAACTCGATAACTGGTAAACAGTAAAAATGTTCTCCCCTTAGCCGCATCAATCAATTGCTTTGCTATTTTGACCAAAGTATGTGGCATCAAATCATCACCACTTTCAGGTAAATATCTGGGCAAACACAATAATGCCTGATTTTGATAGTCAAAAGGACTGGCGACAATGCTCTGATGATCAGGCTTCAACCCCAAACTGGCGTTAAAATGCATAAGTGAATCATCAACAGACAGGGTTGCTGACGTAAAGACAAAACTCGCTTTAGTTTTTTCAACTATTTCTTTGAATTTGGCCGACACATCAAGGGGCGTTATGTGAATTGCGATGTATCGGCGGGAGGTTTCATACCAATAGCTATAGCCAGTTTGAGAAACATCAAAGGCACGCTCCATTTGCCCTTTAAACTTCAACACACGTTCAAACGGGTGCTCAATTTTTTCACTTCGGTCCAAACAGGTTTTCAAAACCTTATATAAAAAGTCAAGGTCGCTTATCACTCTGTGCAAGGCATCACATACCTGTTTATTCGCTAACGCTGAGCGCCAGTCGCCACGACCGCCATCCACGCCAAATGATATTCTTAGATCTGCCACACTGGTTTCTAGCTTGTTAAGTGTTTTACCAAGTTGCAGCATATCGGGTATATCTGACCTATATATGAGTCGAATATCGTTGATTAGGTCGCCAAGTTGTTTAGTACTAAATGATTCACCAAAATAATCACTGGCGATTTGCGGCAGCTGATGAGCCTCGTCAAAAATATAGTTATCAGCATTGGGCATCAATTCAGCAAAACCAGAGTCTTTGACTGCCATATCGGCAAAAAATAAGTGGTGGTTAATCACCACCAAGTCTGCTTCAATTGCTTTTAATCGCGCTTTACGAATATAACAACTCTGAAAATCTGGACAGTCTTTGCCTAAACAGTTATCCGCGGTTGAGTTTACATAAGGTAAAACCTTTGCATCTTCCTCAATGCCTACACAATCAGCCAAATCACCACTGTCTGTTTCTGTGGCAAACTTCGCGACCATAGCAAGCTGATGCATAATATCTGGATCATCACTGGGAACATGGGCAACATGCTGTGACAACCGATAGGTGCACAAGTAGTTGGCACGACCTTTTAGTAACGCCGTTGTTTTGGCAACTTTTAATGCTTTTTGTAAAGTTGGTAGGTCGCGATGATAGAGTTGCTCTTGTAGCGCTTTTGACCCCGTTGAAATGATAGATTTTTGTTTACTTAATAGCAAAGGCGCCAAGTAAGCAAAGGTTTTGCCCGTACCGGTGCCTGCTTCAACAACACATTGACCATTGTTAGCAATGGTTTCTTCAATTGCCTGAGCCATTTCGATTTGTGGTTGCCTTGGCGTGTAGCCACTGAACTGTTGAGCAAGTGGACCTTGTTCAGAAAAAACGTGTTGAATAGACAAGATGAAGATTTGTTATTGAATTTGGCACGATTGTAAAGAGTAAACCCGTTTAGAGCAAGCCACCCTGTCTTTCAATGCTCACACGTTATGCCCACGTATCTAAATGCGTCTCGTCATCTTCTTCTTGCTCATTCTTTTTGGCATTCTTTCCTTGCTCAGCCAATTCTTGCTCTTTTTGCTTTTTACGCTGTTCTTGTAAGGCAGCCTTGCGCAATCTTATTTTTTCAATCGCGCCATCTTTTACGCCCGCGATATAAAACATAGACTTATGATCTACTTCTAAACGAGCGATGTTTCGAATAAACGGTGCTAATACATCCATAACAAGTGACCTCGTTATCTAAAAATCTACCTATATTATCGGCAGTTATAAGATATGCTTTAGAAACCAACAAAAAGTGCTTGCACTGTGTTCGGTTTTTATGGTTTGCTAATAGCATAATTCAAGCATAACTAATTTTTTAAGAGTTAACCATGTTCAATACACTGACAGCCGTACATCATCACCATCATTCAACGGGATAACCTGTCAGGTATTTCGCTGGTGGGTTATTCCCAAAAGGAACCTCCGGCGAGTCACATACAAAGTAATTTATTTTCGCCCCGAGGTTCCACCTCGGGGTTTTTGGTTTTAGACATTAGGAAAATAAATTATGAATAACAATAGATTACGTATCGCAATTCAAAAATCAGGTCGTCTTTCTAAAGACTGCCAAGATTTACTTAAGCAGTTAGGCGTTAAACTTAATCTGCGCGAACAACGCCTTATCGCCCACTCTACTAACATGCCGATTGACGTACTTCGTGTGCGCGATGACGATATCCCCGGTCTCGTTATGGATGGCGTGTGTGACTTAGGTATTGTGGGTGAAAATGTGTTGGTAGAGGCGCAAGCAGAACGTGCCGGTGGCACCCAAAACGCACAAGTAATTAAGCTATCAAAATTGGATTTCGGCTACTGTCGTCTCGCGCTTGCTTGGCCACAAGAACTTGGGCCACAAGACAAGTCATGGTTTGAAGGCAAGCGTATTGCTACAACCTACCCAGAGATTTTAAAACAATACCTACAGCGTGAGAATATCAACGCCAGTGCCGTCATGTTAACGGGTTCAGTTGAAGTTGCTCCACGGGCAGGTTTAGCCGATGCGATCTGCGATTTGGTTTCAACAGGCGCAACGTTGGAAGCAAATGGCTTAATGCAAGGAGACACTATCTTAGAGTCAAATGCTTGTTTAATTCAAAACCCCAACTTGAATGACAGCGACAAATTAGCATTAATTGAAAAACTTATGCCTCGCCTAAAAGGAGTGAGGCAAGCCAAAGAAAGCAAATATATCATGCTACACGCGCCAAAAAATAAGCTTGATGAAATCTGTGAATTACTACCAGGTACCGGACAGCCCACCCTGCTAGCACTCGCGGGAAGCGACGAATATGTTGCCTTGCACATGGTCAGCACCGAAACCCTGTTCTGGGAAACAATGGAAGAGCTAAAAGCGCTTGGCGCGAACTCTATACTTGTGATGCCTATCGAAAAAATGATGGAGTGATACCGTGGTCAGATGGAATGAGGTTAGTCCACAAACTCAACAGGCGTTGCTCACACGCCCAGCTGTCAGTGCAAGTAAAGCTGTTGAAGCAAGTGTTCTACAAATAATTGAAGAAGTGAAAGCTAATGGCGACCAAGCCCTGCTCAACTACGCAGAACTATACGACAAACGGACTAATGCCCGTCTTCGCACGCCTCTGAAGGAAATAGAAGACAGTGAGAGTCTGTTATCAAACGAACTAAAAACTGCTATTGATCAGGCCTATAGCAATATTAAGGCATTTCACCAAGCCCAGTTACCAAAAGACATTAAGCTGCAAACAACCGCAGGCGTTGAATGCGAACTTAAATACCAAGCTATCGACGCGGTTGGATTGTATGTGCCTGGTGGCAGCGCCCCACTTCCTTCTTCGGTTTTGATGCAAGGCGTGTGTGCACAATTGTGTGGTGCTAACACCATCGTATTGGCGACGCCTGTAAATGGCGATAATACCATCAATCCCGCAATCTTATACGCTGCCAAACTATGTGGTATTTCAATCATTGTTGAAAGTGGTGGTGCCGGCGCTATCGCGGCGATGGCTTTAGGCACACAAAGCGTACCGAAAGTGAATAAGGTTTTTGGTCCAGGCAATAGCTATGTAACGATGGCAAAACAGATACTTAGTCAAACACAAACTGGATTCGCTATTGATATGCCAGCAGGCCCATCAGAAGTATTAGTCATTGCTGATGAGCGTGCAAATCCAAACTTTATTGCCGCTGATTTGCTCTCACAAGCTGAGCATGGCGCCGACTCGCAAGTGATCTTACTGACCAACAGCGAGCAGATTATTGAACAAACAAAAATTGCCATTGATACGCAACTACAAAACTTAAGTCGTCAAAGCATTGCCTCGGCAGCTCTACGAAACAGCGCGCTTGTGTTAGTGGACTCTGTAGAACAAGCGTTTGAAGTCTCGGCGCTGTACGGCCCTGAACACTTAATTTTGCAGCTAGCAGATGCGACACCATATATGCCTTTGGTGAAAAATGCAGGTTCTGTTTTCGTTGGCGACTACACACCGGAATCTGCAGGAGATTATGCCTCTGGTACCAACCATGTATTACCAACATATGGCTACTCTAAGGTGTACTCAAGTTTAAATTTGCTCGATTTCTATAGAACTTACACCGTGCAAAGCATCACCCCCCAAGGGCTTAAAAATCTCAGCACCGCTATCTTACCTTTAGCAAACGCTGAAGGACTCGATGCACACGCAAATGCCGTCAAGGTCCGCTTGGAGACAATAAAAAATGACTAAACAAGCATTTCCTAACAACCTGTTGCCAGAAAACATAAACGCTTTAGCTGCGTATAGTTCGGCTAAAAGTCAAAAGCTCTCAGGCTCAACTTGGCTCAACGCCAATGAAAGCCCTTACTCAAAAAATATCGAACTGAGCTTATCAGATCTCAATCGCTACCCAGATCCGCAGCCTGAACCAGTGATCGATGCTTACGCACAGTACGCGCAATTAAATAAAGAGCAAGTACTCATGACCCGTGGCGCGGATGAAGGCATAGAGTTACTGGTTAGAACCTATTGTAAAAGTGGAGAGGACAGTATTGCCTTGTTCTTGCCAACTTATGGCATGTATAAAGTTACAGCAGATAGCCACAATGTGGCAATCAACGGGTTAACTCAGGACTTACTACTACAAGGGTCTAATGAGCAAATCGTCGCGGCAGTCGGTAACAGCAAATTAGTGTTTATATGTAACCCTAATAACCCTACAGGTAGCCTGACTGAGCTCAGCAAAATATCAGCAATCGCAAAAGCATTAGAAAACAAAGCAATTGTCGTTGTAGATGAAGCCTATATCGAATTTTGCCCCGAACAAACCGCTTCATCGTTGCTACAAGATTTTGAGAACATCGTGGTGCTGCGTACTTTGTCTAAAGCGTTTGCATTAGCGGGGTTGAGAACTGGTTTTATGCTTGCCAACGCCACTTTGCTTGCTCCCATACGTAAAGTCATTGCGCCGTATCCCGTATCTCGTGTCGTTGCCCTGATTGCACAACAAGCACTACAAAGTGATGCAATTACGCAAATGCGTCGCCAAGTGACCATCTTAAATCGCGCTAAAGCGACCTTAACCCAATGGCTCAAGAACTGCTCTGCAGTTAGTAAGGTACTTGATGGGCAGGGCAATTTTGTCACCGTACAGCTCACGCGTAAAGAGGATATAGACAAAGCGATGCAAAGCGGACTAATTATGCGCCCGTTCACTCTGTACGCGCAAGATAATTGGTTGCGAATATCTATCGGCAATGAACAAGAACTAGAACAAGTAAAAATTTGGCTTGACGCGTTAGACGCACAGCAGTAGAGGATTAAACATGAGCACACCATACCTATTCATTGACCGAGACGGCACCTTGATTGAAGAGCCAATTACCGATAAGCAAGTTGATAGCTTAGAAAAGCTCAGCCTTCTACCGAATGTCATTCCCGCATTGTTACAGTTACAAGCAGCGGGTTATCGACTCGTCATGGTATCTAATCAAGATGGTCTCGGCACCGACAGCTTTCCCACTGCTGATTTTGATATCGCACAGAACAAAATGATGGAAATTTTCACCAGTCAGGGGATCACTTTTGACGAGGTGTTGATTTGCCCGCATTTTGACGCCGATAATTGTCAGTGCAGAAAACCAAAAACAGGCTTGCTAACTGAACTAATGCGTTCAGGTAAGGTCGACCTTGCCCGTTCATACGTCATTGGCGATCGGCAAACAGACATAGGACTTGCGCAAAACCTATGTATTGAGGGCATTTTGTACGAGAATAACTGGCCTGCGATTGTCACTAAACTGACCACCCAAGACCGCCAAGCCTGTGTTACGCGTAATACCAAAGAAACACAAATTTCTGTGGCCGCAAATTTAGATCAAAGTGCCAACGGAGAGATAAGTACTGGCCTTGGCTTTTTTGACCACATGTTGGATCAAATTCGTACACACGCCAATATCGGTTTAAATATTAAAGCCAGTGGTGACTTACACATTGATGAACATCACCTTGTCGAAGATGTTGGAATTGCTTTCGGTCAGGTGCTCAAGAGTGCATTAGGCACAAAGTCTCAAATTGCCCGTTATGGTTTTTCATTACCAATGGACGAATGTAAGGCCGAGTGCCAATTGGATCTTTCTGGTCGCGCATCATTTGTGCTCAATGCCAACTTTAGCCGAGACAAAGTTGGCGATTTAGATGTACAAATGGTTGAGCACTTCTTTAAATCTTTAGCAGATAACGCCCAAGTAAGCCTTATCCTCTCGGTATCAGATGGTAATTGCCACCACCAAGTAGAAGGGCTATTCAAAGCCTTTTCACGAGCACTAAGAATGGCTATTACACAAGATTTACAGCAACAAACTGCCAGTTCTAAGGGGTGTTTATGATAGCTATTATCAATACAGGGTGTGCCAATATAAACTCGGTTCGATTTGCTTTTGAGCGCTTAGGGGTCACTCCCGAAGTGATCACCGATCCAGCACAGCTGAACCATTTCGAACGTGCAATACTGCCTGGGGTTGGCCACGCTAAGGTTGCCATGGAACGTCTTAAGCAAGGAGGCTGGCAGCAAGCAATTGCAGAATATGAACGCCCATTGATGGGGATTTGTTTAGGTATGCAGCTACTGTGCGACCATACCGATGAAGGTGATATTTCTTGCTTAGGTATGATACCGGGAAATGTAGAGTTGCTAGATGTAGGTAAGCTAACCTCTCCCCATATGGGATGGAACAACTTAGCTGGGATAAAACCCCACGCTTTAACAAAGGGCCTGGACGAGACTCAGCAAGTTTACTTCGTTCATAGCTTTGCACACAAGGTCAATAATGCCACCTTGGTGCAAGGTGAATATGGCAGTCAGTTTTCGGCCATTGTGGCAAAAGATAACTACGCAGGTATGCAGTTTCACCCAGAGCGTAGCGCTAAAGTTGGCGCAAGACTTTTACAGAATTTTATAGATTGGCAGCTGCCCTAAGGATTGTAGATGATAATTCCAGCACTAGATGTACTACAAAACCAAATCGTTCGATTGTATCAAGGTAAATATGATACCGCACAGTTCTATGAGTTTGAGTTAGCCAGTCGATTACTTGAATATCAAAACAGTGGCGCACAAAAACTCCACCTCGTGGATTTAGAAGGAGCAAGAGACCCCAGTAAAAAGCAGTGGACGCAAATTCAAGCCGCAACAAAAGCACTTAATGTGCCTTATCAAGTCGGTGGTGGTGTGCGTAGCTATGACGATGTAAAGCAATGGTTAGACGCCGGTGCCAACCAAGTGGTCATTGGTTCCATGGCGGTAGACAAACGCGAAGAAGTTGCACAATGGCTCAAAGAATTCGGTGCACAACGCTTTGTTATCGCCCTTGATGTCAATAAAACCGCCACTGGATGGGCACCCGCTACTCACGGCTGGCTTGCCGATGGTGAGGACAACCTGTTTGAATTAGTGGACTTTTATGTGGAACGTGGCGTAATTGACTTTCTATGCACGGACATCAGTAAAGACGGTACCATGACCGGTCCCTCTTTTGAATTGTATCAGCAGCTAATTGCCCATAATAGCAATATAAAAGTACAAGCGTCTGGTGGCGTAAGCTCATTGGCTGACATTAAAGCACTGATCGACATAGGAGTGGGCGGTATTATTCTCGGTAAGTCTTTACTCGACGGAGCATTCAGTGTTGAGGAGGCATTAGCATGCTATCAAAACGTATAATCCCATGTTTGGATGTTAAAAACGGTCAAGTTGTAAAAGGGGTCAAGTTCAAAGGCCACGAAGTGGTTGGAGATATACTCGAACTCGCACAACTTTATAGTGAAGCTGGTGCAGACGAGCTAGTTTTCTATGAGATCAGCGCTAGTGTCGAAAAGCGCCTACTAGACGTTAATTGGGTAAGTAATATAGCCAAGCATATTGATATTCCGTTTTGCGTGGCGGGCGGAATAAAATCCGTTGCCGATGCTGCAAAAGTTTTAGAACAGGGGGCTGACAAAATTAGTATTAATAGCCCCGCTATTGCAAGGCCGCAGTTAATCAAAGAACTTCACGATGAGTTTGGCAAGCAATGTGTTGTGGTTGGCATAGACAGCTTCTACGATGAAACCACAGGTGATTATCTAGTTTACCAACTAACTGGTGATCCTAATGCCTCCAGCAGAACGCGCTACAAGACGCAACAGTGGGTACAAATGGTACAAGATTTAGGTGCCGGCGAAATCGTACTAAATTGTATGAACCAAGATGGCGTACGCAATGGTTATGACAATGCGCAACTGAGTTTAATTCGACGTATGTGTGACATACCGTTAATCGCCTCTGGTGGGGCCGGAACCATGCATGACTTTGCGGACGTATTTAAACAAAGTGAAGTTGATGGAGCCCTCGCAGCCAGTGTATTTCATAAAAACATCATTGATATTGGACAGCTAAAAACTTTTTTAAATGAGCAACAGGTGGCGGTAAGACAATGCAATTAACTCCAGATAATATAACCAAACTCGATTTTGATAAATGCCCGCTAATGCCTGCCATTGTACAAGATGCAGCCACAGGGCAAATCCTTATGCAAGGCTTCATGAACGAAGCCGCAATTGCTGCGACGTTTGAAAAGCAACTTGTTACTTTTTACTCAAGATCTAAACAGCGTTTATGGACTAAAGGGGAGGAATCTCAAAACGTTTTACGGCTAGTCAGCGCTCATACAGACTGTGACAACGACGCGATTCTCCTACTAGCAATACCAGCAGGGCCAACATGCCACCTAGGCACACAAAGTTGTTTTGGGGATGCCAAGCCTGCTACGAGTTTTTTGGCTCAGCTAGAACAAGTGATTGTCTCACGAAAAAGTGATGATCCGAAAACCAGCTATACTGCTTCATTATTTGCTAAAGATATTAGCCGAAGTTGTCAAAAGGTTGGCGAAGAAGGTGTTGAAGTTGCATTAGCAGCTATGAAGCAAGACAAAAATGAACTTGTAAACGAATCAGCCGACTTGCTTTACCATCTCCTTGTATTGCTGCAACGTAGCAACACCAGTTTGCAAGACGTAGTGGAGTGTTTAGAGGCAAGACACAAACCTTGTTAAATTATGGTTATAATATTTTATCGTGGTATGATTGTTGTTATAACAACAACAATCATACCGCGATAAAGCGTTTATTTCTTGCTGTTAATTGATTTACCGGCAACTTCATTCGCTTACACGTGGTTTATGCTAATTTTAAGCATAACCTTGGAGAGGAATGAAATGATAGATCAGCCCCCCATTTTTTTGATTAATTTAGATCAAAGCACAGAACGCTTGGAAAAAAGCAATGCGCGTTTAGCTAAGCAAAATATCACCTGTGAGCGAATATCCGGTGTTTATGGAAAAACGTTAAGTGATATAGATCTCATTAAAAACTATCAACCACTATTGAATCGTAAGCTGTTCTATCGCCCCCTCAGTAAAGGTGAAGTTGGCTGCTATATGAGCCATCGTAAGGCCTGGCGTACTATTGTCGAAAGAAAGTTACCTTATGCCATTATACTGGAGGATGATTTTCAAATTACAGGCAATCTACATGAGATGTTCGCTGCTATTAGCAAAATAGAAGTTCCGTGGCAGTTGCTCAAATTATCTGCTTACCAAAACCGCACCCGCGCCATTGCATTCTCATACCCAGTTGATAAAACCTTTAAGTTAGTTATTCACAAAAAGGCAATGACAGGCTGTTGCGCACAAGCGGTGAGTTATGAAGGTGCAAAAAAATTACTCGCGGCAACAGAGCGTTTTGCTCGCCCTGTTGACACCGACTTACAGCACGTTTGGGAAACCAAAGTGCCGGTTTATTCCTTAATGCCGTATTGCTTTGAGCAAGATTTAGATTTTGACAGCGACATTGATGCTATCGCAGCTCAAGACTCTCCCAAAAAACGCTTTTTCAAACGTAAGCATCTACAAATAAAAGAGAAAATACTCAATAAAAAAGCAACCGCAAAGATTATTAATTCACTCGTCGAACAACTTAATGCGCTAAATTAGTTATTTGAGTTATTTTTACTTAACTTAAGGTAAAAAATTTTTGACACTGAAGTGAAATCAACATACGCTTGCTATGTCAAAAATATTTTACTTCAGGTTAGGTTTTCATGACTCGGCAAGCATATTTAAAAGAACTATTACAGAGTATAAGTTTTAGAGAACTTACATTAAGCGTTGATTTGCTGGTAAGCACATACATTGGCTATTTCTACTTATCGAGTCTGTTTAGCGCGACTTCGGATCAACTGGCTTCATCTTCATGGTTATCAGCGCTTCTGCTACAAGTTATTACTTACAGCATCGTGCTTATGGTCTTGAGCTACTTACTGCTGGCATTTGTCAGTGACGATGAATTGGAACAGCCGCTAGATGTCAGGGAAAAGCAAATTAATTTAGTCGGCTATAAATACAAGGCATATATTTTACAAGCAGGGATTTGCATCGCTATTTTTCAATATCAAGCACAAGCAAACGGTTGGGGTCCAGCCGCTGAATATAATATCCCCTATCTACCCTTACATGTGATGGTGAGCGCGTTCTT
This sequence comes from Pseudoalteromonas sp. T1lg23B, assembly GCF_002964665.1. Classification (GTDB taxonomy): domain Bacteria; phylum Pseudomonadota; class Gammaproteobacteria; order Enterobacterales; family Alteromonadaceae; genus Pseudoalteromonas. Next base: position 162,068 of record NZ_PQBZ01000042.1, read on the forward strand.
GTTTGCAGAAGTTTTCACCTATGGCATCCAGTTATACAAAGGCCGAACGGGTGACATCTATGAGTAAATGCGCGATTAGCAATTCAATTCGGACACTACGGTTTTTACACAATGAAATGACCCAAAAGCAATTAGCGGAAGCCATTGGAGTAACGCGACAAACCGTAATGGCTATTGAAGCAAACAAATATTCGCCTACCTTGGAAGTTGCCTTCAAAATCGCAGCGGTGTTTAACCTGCCATTAGAGCAGGTATTTCAATATAATGAAAAAAATTAACTTTTAAATAATATTTCAATTTCTTAAAAAGAAACCATACATTCCCGTGGTGTAACAAACAGACATTGAGCACATTTTTAAATAAATATCACCGCCGTGTTTAAACTAATTTCTCGCTTGCTGCGACTAAGCTGATAAAACACAGGACTGTAACGTTATGAAAAATAAATTGTTGTCACTTGGTAGTATATTCACAACTGCCTTTTTAACTGCCTGCTCAAATCCCCCTGTTGATTGTGATGCCTTCCCCGCTCAAGAAGATTCAAATTACGTATTACCTTATCAAACCGGGGAAACATATAAAGTGTTAGTTTCGACAGGCCATTACAGAACGGAAAATCAAGGCGTCGGCCTATACGCGATTGATTTCGTTATACCCATCGGTAGCAAAATTGTAGCGGCCAGAGACGGTGAAGTCGTCTCGTTACGCGAAATATATCAAGACTACAACGGCGAAGATCTAAAAGAAAACTACATCTTTATTCGCCATGATGATGGCACTATTGCTCGTTATTTTCACCTTACCCACAAAGGCGTTTTGGTCAATGAAGGGGATAAAGTCAAAGCTGGAGAGGTTATTGGCTTAAGTGGTAACACAGGACAAAGTGGTGGACCACACCTTCACTTTGACGTACAAAAATGCGGCCCAAACCTACCACCTCAATACAATAAGCTTCCCTGTGGACAAACAGTACCAATTACCTTTAAAAACACCACCTTCCACAAATGTGGCCTTAAAAGAGGTGAAAGCTACCTTGCTCTGAAGAACTGATATCATAAAAACACTAGAACCCGCCCGAAAACTCTAGAGAGCGGGTTTTCCTGTGTCGAGCGGGTCACACGACCAATGTGGTTAGCAAAAAGTGTTCTACCCTATTTGACACCTTGTTCAGCTTCGGGGTGATCCACTCCCGTCCACGCTTTAAACAAACGCTGTTGCACGTCACTAGGAGACGCTATTGCTCTGACACGCTTTTGTTTATCAAAGTCTTGATCCAGTTTAACCTCAGTACTCTTCAACTTATCACGGCGAATAAAGTCTACCTTAACCGTCTCTCCTCCTTCAAAGTAAGTCAAAGAATCTAAGAGATTATCTCTAACATGATGGCCATTGAAGGCGACTATTTTGTCCCCAGAGGTCAGGCCCGCTTGCCATGCACTACTATCACGAGCCACATGCTTCAGTTGCAACAACTGCCCTTTAGACTCAGCAACGACGGCTAAGCTTGCAATAGGTTTCGCCCCTTCAGGACGGTACAACTCCAAGCCAACTTTACTCAGCAATACATCAAAATCTAAACTAACTGGCGAATCTACGTGTTGTTGCCACCACTGACGATAGTCATTACCAGAAACTTGCTTTAGTATGTTTTTCACATCTTCCGATGTAAATGACTTAGGCAGTTTAAACTGTTTATATAGCTGCCTGTGCACATCACGATAACTTACCTACCCTCTGAATTTTCGAGCAAATCTATATCCAATGCCATAGAGATAAGCGCACCTTCCAAATAGATGTTGGTACTGTAGTTGAGACCGTGGTCACCACCTTGATTAATCCATTTATCGAAACTAGTTTGCGCAGCAGACTGAACCTGTCGGCCAGGCTTATCTAAATGTCTATCAATGGTACTAGTCAGGTTTTTGAAAAATTCATCCGTTTTCATGATACCCGCACTCAACAATAAATAATCTTCCAGATAACTGGTAGACCCTTCAGAGAGCCACAATAGGTCACTGTAATTGGGGTTGACGTAATCATAGGGTACCAACCCTGCCGGACGGTAGTTTTTCACATTCCAAGTGTGGATAAATTCATGGGCAGCAGTAGACATAAAACTCAGATGATCTTCGCGCTTAGCGAACGTATCTCTGTGGCGCTGTATGATGGTTGAATTCAAATGTTCAGTCGCGCCTCTCGCATCGCTTGTCGCATGTACCATAAACACGAAACGTTCATAGGGGTATTCATGCCAAATAAGCGTGCCTGTTTTAACTAGCTTTTTGAGGTCATCTAAGATTCGTTTGGCGTCAAAGTTCCCCTCCCCCCATATAACTAGCTCATAATTTCTGTCATCAACGGAGAATTTATAGTGTTCATTGAGTCCAGTTTCGATAGGCGAATCAACAAGTACATCATAGTTTTCAGCAACAAACGTATGCTTGTTGTCCGCATACTCCATACCCGATACTGACCGCCATTGTTTGGGGACATCAAGTGCCACCTTAACGGGCTCTTGACGAAATGAATCTGAGAACATGAAAAAGCCTGATGCATCAATAAATGCGTGACTATCGTCGATGTGACGCACTCGTTTGGCAAGTTGATTTGCGTATACCTGATAACTTACGTTTACTTGCGCAGGATTATCGAGATGAACACGCCATGTGCTTTTATCAATTTTTTGCCAATTTAACGTATTGCCTTCATGATCTGTCGCATTGAAATAGCGAATACCGTTCGCAAGGTTCAATACTTCGTAGCGTCCGGTGCGCCAATCTGGTAATTTAATATCTAGGTGGGCTTGCGCGGATTTAGGAAATGACACTGAAACATTACCCAAATGATGCTCAGGCTGTTCTATGGTGAGTTTATACTCAACATCAGCGAAAACACTGAGAGAAACTAAACTAACTGGCAATAATAGATTTTTAAAATGCATATTGTAATCACGCTGTAACTAACTTATGCCCAGCATAACAAAACTATTAGTTTCCTAATTAAAAAACTCGGTGAATACACAATTTGCTTGGGTAACATGGCCCTAGCTCAAAATTCATGAACATGAAATAAAGAATTGATGTAAACTTAAGTTAAAACCCTGTGAAGATGGAAGTGGTTAAGATTGGTGACTAAAAACTCTGCGCTATTAGAAAAAAAACTAGAACAAACTATCAAGGCCCGCAAAGCGCTTGAAACCGCACGCAAGCATCAGGTAGAAGTACTATCACAATTTGCTGTTAAGCTGTCGCTTAGCTGTAAAGGTCAAGATGTGGCACTGGATAACCAATTAGCCAAGTTTCGTAGTGTTCTACAAAAAGGTATGGACTTTAAAGAGTTCGAGCCTTTGATCGAGAGTATGAACGAAACCCTTAAAAATCAGGAAGCTATCAATTCTGCAAATAGCCGTGCACTTGAGCAGAGCATTTTAACTGCCGGAAAGCAGCTGCAAAAAATCAAAGGATTACCAGATGACGGTCGCAGAAAATTGCGTCATTTATTGGATCATGAACTAGCGAATATCAATACAACCAACGACTACATTCCAGTGCTTAATAAACTTTCTGATCTTTATCTGCAAGCGCTGCAATTGAAGTTATCGCAAGCCAATGTCGCAGATGCACCGGAACAATCACAAGCAAGCCCAGAAATTGCGTCTGAGTTACTCAATTTGGCCAACGAACTAACCTTTGACGAAGATGTGTCACAAGAAGTTAAGGCTATTAAAGGCAACATCACACTCAATGATAATGTTGATTCATTGCTGGACTCATCGCTCAATATCATCAGGGTGATAGTCAAAAGTATTGCTCGTGAACGGCAGTCAGCTCAGGGTTTTTTAGTATCGCTTAACCAAACGTTGGAAGAGCTCAATACATCGATTGTAGAGACGACCAAACACTCACAAAACGTCAATAAACAAATTACCAATTTAAACAAAAAAATAGAAGCTAAGATCCAGAGTTTAAATTCGCGAACTCAAGAAGCGACGTCAATCAGTGAGCTGAAAAGCTTAGTTGATGGTGAATTAAAGATGCTGAGTCAGGATTTGATCGAACGTGAGCGTATCGAGCATGAAGACAAAAAAGCACTGTATGAAAGCTTTGAGAAAATTAATGATCGCATCAATGTACTCGAGACCAAAGTTAATACCTATAAAAAACGCTTGTCTGAGCAACGCTTTAAAAGCCTATTAGACGGGTTAACCAAGTTACCTAATCGCACCGCGTTTGATGATAGATTTAATCAAGAGTTTCATTTGTTCGGCGTTAATAAAGGCGATATAACTTTGGTAGTTATTGATGTGGATCACTTTAAATCAATCAATGACAAATATGGTCATAGTGCGGGTGACAAGACATTACAAGTTATTGCAAGAGCCTTGAAAAAAGCGATACGTAAAACCGATTTCATTGCGCGTTATGGCGGTGAAGAATTTGTTCTACTTATGCCAGGGATGCACTTAGAGCATGCTAAGCAGCCACTTGAAAAATTGCGCAATACCATTAAGTCGATCCCTTTTAAGTTTAAAGAGACGCAAGTACAAATCACCATATCTTTAGGCGCAACGCAATTTAAAGATGGTGATACCCCGCTGTCCGCTTTTGATAGAGCAGATAGCGCACTTTACGAGGCTAAAAATAGCGGACGAGACCGCTTATGCCTTCGTGAATAACAAGGAGAAGCCTATGCAAATACAGTTAAATCCAACTGGCGTACTAAATTTACTATCTCAACTTGAGGTAGACTTACTACAGCAGTCTTCTAATAGCGAACGGTATAGGTTATTTCGCAACTGCGCTTTAGCTGTGCTAAATGTAGGCAGCCACACTGACTCAAGCTCAGAGATTTACAATAAATATCAAGATTTTGACATCAGGCTTATTGCGAGAGAGCGTGGCATTAAAATCGAGTTGACCAATCCACCTGAAACAGCCTTCGTAGATGGTGAGATTATTTTAGGTATTCATGAACACATTTTCTCTGTGATCCGAGATATTTTATTTATATGTCAGCGCCATCAAGAGCAAATTAATACGCCTCGTGAGATCACTCATATGGTGTTTGATATGTTGCGTAACGCTGATGCGCTAGAAGTTAATTCCGACCCAAATATAATTACTTGCTGGGGCGGTCATTCTATTAACGAAGTCGAATATCAATACACTAAAGAAGTGGGTTACCAGCTAGGCCTCAGAGGGCTAAATATTTGCACAGGATGTGGGCCTGGGGCGATGAAAGGCCCAATGAAAGGCGCTACTATCGGCCATGCAAAACAAAGGATCAGTAATAATCGCTACCTTGGTCTTACAGAACCCAGCATTATTGCGGCGGAACCACCTAATCCAATCGTTAATGAACTCGTCATTCTCCCTGATATAGAAAAACGACTCGAAGCGTTTGTACGTACAGCACATGGCATCATTATTTTCCCTGGTGGAGCCGGAACAGCTGAAGAGTTACTTTACTTGCTAGGTATTTTGCTTCATCCAGAGAATGAAAAGCAGTGCTTACCCGTTATACTCACAGGCCCCAAAGAGTCTGCTGGCTATTTTGAGGAAATCTGTACTTTCGTAAAAAGTACGCTCGGCGAAGCCGCATTAGAGAAGTTTGAGGTTATTGTTGATGACGCAGCGTTGGTAGCACGAAAACTCAAAGCTGGCATGAAACAGGTGAGAGAGTACCGCAAGGAACAAGGTGATGCCTATTACTTCAATTGGACATTGAAAATAGACAATGAATTTCAAATGCCTTTTGCACCGACACACGAAAATATGTCGGCGCTAGACCTACACCTAAATCAACCTACTCAACAACTCGCGGCAAATTTGCGTCGCGCTTTTTCAGGGATTGTAGCGGGTAATGTTAAAGATGAAGGTATACAAGCAATTAAACAACATGGCCCTTATACACTCACTGGTGACACATCATTAATGAAAGATATGGACAAATTACTGCGTGCCTTCGTTGATCAAGGAAGAATGAAACTACCCGGCAGCAAATATACTCCCTGTTATCAAATAAAAGCATGAATCAAAAATTAGTACTTATAGATGCGTTGAATTTAATTCGACGCATCTATGCTGTGGATGAACAACACAGTCACCGTAGTGAAAAACAAACCGTGCTGTCATGTAAAAGCCGCGTGAGTCATGCGACTCGTAAATTACTCAAACTGACACAGGCCACCCATGCCATTGCCGTCTTTGACGGACAAAAGAGCTGGAGATACCACTACTATGACAAGTACAAGCACAGCCGCAAACCCATGCCACAACTTTTGTCAGATAACCTTGATATGATTGCTGAGGCATTCGGCGATCATGGTGTCACTGTTTACAAACCTACCCAAGATGAAGCCGACGACATTATTGCGACCCTTGCGAGTAAGGCCAAAAAGGCCAAAGTGCAATCTGTTATCGTCTCTACCGACAAAGGGTTTATGCCTTTGCTCGACACAAAAATTGAGATCTACGACTATTTTAAACGCCACTGGCTTTGCGATAGAGATATTGAAGAGCGCTTTAACGTTAGCAAACATCAGCTAGTAGACTTTTGGGCATTAAGCGGAGATAAGACCAACGATATTCCTGGCGTTCAGGGCATTGGCCAAAAATCTGCAGCTCAACTGGTTAATCAATATCCTCAGATCTCTGCTGCACTCGAAGACCCTGAGTGCAAGAAAGCATTAAAAAATAAGCTGTTGGCTGGAATGGAAGACTATGTGATAAGCAAGCATTTAGTGACACTTAGAACAGATATTCATTTGGGTTTTAACATGAAACAACTCAGGCTCACATGCCATGACGTTGATTAGTCGCAACTTGGTTTGTCGTCTGTTAAGCTTTGTTATACTCTCACTCCGTTATCCGGTGAGTTCTCTATGATCAAAAAAGTATTGCAGTACATCGTTTTGGGCCTTGCGGTTTATGCAGCAATTGTGATGTTAGTTATTAATTTTTACAAAGATGATCCTCAAGCCATGATTTGGCAAGACAGGGAAGCATTTAACAACCGTTACATCAACAAACTCAAACCTGACCAAGACATTAATATTAATGACGTGCTTGAGACATTAGGTAGCCCTGATCTGACATACGTTAAAAAGCAGCCAGAAAAAATGTTGCAAATTGTTTATTACCGCACGCAACTGGTCAAACCCGATGGTATCACCACACAAGATGAGTGCACCGGCCTGCTATTCGAGAATGGAAAATTAATCCTTTGGGGGCCTGCTGCAAGCGTGGCCTATGAGAAGGCATTGTAAAAAATGTCTGAATTTAAGCCTAGTCCAGCTCATTTAAAACGCCTTTTTGAGCATACACATCAGGCGCTTCGACTCTATTACAATAAACAGAAATGGCCCGCTATTTACCCTACGCTAAGTCAGCTTGCGGAACGCTTTGTACAAAGTTACCGCCATCAGCCCAACGCGTTACATGCACATTTACAGTTTTACGCCTCTGATCATGGTTATGCTACTAACCTCACCGTTAACCAATGTATTTTAGTGTGCGCGTTTTGTAGCGCCAACGGCTACGACGCTAACTTCACCGAAGAGCTGGTTATTGCCGCATTAAGCGATCATTTATGTTGCTCTAATGAGACCAATAAAGCAGCCAGAGGTGATGTACTCAGCACACAAGAAGCCAAACTGGTTAAGCTCAGGCATCAGTTTGCAATCACAATGCTGGAGAGCGCAAATGTGCCCCAAGGTCAACTACAACGTATTTTATCTCGTTTAGATAAATACACCACGGCCATTACTGGAAACAAATCCATTCCTTTGTATGATAACACCAGTATTTTAGTCACTTTAGCGAAGCGCATTGCTAAGGCCATCACACCTAGGCCAAAAGTGAAGACGTTCACGATTGTGCAAGCCCTTAAATCCCTTTACCTAGGGACACATAATGAATTCGCGCAAATTTCACTGTTAGCGTTAGCAAGGCAGATAACCGATTATCCAGGTGGTTCACTGGTAAACTATAAAGGCCAACAAGCGTTAGTGCTATCCGCTACACACGATGGTTTATTGTTAGTGTTACTTGATAACAACAATGCTGTGGGCATGATAAAAACCAGCAAGCGTTTTACCCCCCGCTATCGCCCCATAACCACGTCTGACAGAAAGCTGCTTTATTCCATTTGGTTTAATGACCAAATACCACAACCTGTTGAAATACACAGCCATCAGGACGCAATTTGGCAAGCGATAACCAAGCTAGGCCAACATCAATTTTTAGAGTTTAAAGCGATAGAAAAAGCTATCAAACCGTTTTATCAGATCACCTACGCATTACAGCAGGCGGCCAGACAGTATAACCGACAAGGACAAAAAGCCAGCACCGTACGTCATTGTCTGACTATGGTAGGGCTAGATACAGCAGGCCTGCTTTGCCAACGGGTCCTACTAGAAACACTGATCTCAGAGCTCCGTCACCCATTTGCTAATGACGTATGGCATAAATACAACCATCTTAACAAAATCATTATGACGCTACTGAGTCATGAACATTCAGAACAGTTCGAACATCTTCTAAGTCCCTTTACTGCTGCTATTTATTTCATGTTGTCTAATCATAGTTGCGCGATTCGAAAACTAGTGAAAGGAAATACTGAAGAGCTGAATGAAAAGAGTGTATCTATCGCACATTTATTTGGCTTTGTACGTCTAAACGACGCGCAATTCACCGAATTTTCTAATAAATATTTTGCCCATTCCCCATCTCACCAGGCATTTTTAGAAACTGAAAAAGCGGATAAAGATACGCTCAGTGACGAGGCGCGCCATCTGGTTGCAATAAAGCTATTAGCTAACCACACACTAGGAGAGTCTCAAGAGCTCAGTGCATGGCAAAGTCAATTACTTGAAGATGTAATCAAAGAGTTTCAATGGAACTCCTTGCGAGAGTTCTGCGATGCTTTTATTACCCATGGACCAAGCTGCAATATCGATTAAATTCGCGCCACAACCCCGCCTATTATTTACGCAATAAATAAAACATATAACAAGCATAAATGCTGTGTATACCCTATTTGTCATTCCATACTGGTATAAGTACGCATAAATTGTTATAAAACGCGCTTAAACTTTCAAGCGAACACACACCCTCCCTCTTTGTTTACTAAACTTCTCAGTAGTGCCCATTGGGTGTGGTGTATTATTTATTTTTGATAAAGGAAAAACCAGAATGGCTAAGCAAACCATTACCGTGATTAAAGGTGACGGCATCGGTCCAAGCATTATTGATTCAGCAATTGAAATCTTAAATGCAGCGGGCTGTGACTTTGACTATGAATATGTAGATGCAGGTCTAGCTGCGTTAGAAAAAACTGGGGAGCTTCTTCCAAAAGAAACGCTTGATGTGATTGAAAAGAACAAAATCACTCTTAAAGGTCCTTTAACTACTCCGGTTGGCGAAGGTTTCACTTCTATCAACGTAACGCTACGTAAGCATTTTGGTTTGTATGCAAACGTCCGTCCAGTTAAGTCTTTTGCTGGTACTAAAGCACGTTATGACGACATTGACATCATCACCGTACGTGAAAACACTCAAGGTATGTATTCTGGTCTGGGTCAAGTTGTTTCAGAAGACGGTAATGAAGCAGAAGCAATGTCTAAAATCACTCGTGAAGGCGCAGAGAAAATTGTAACGTTTGCGTATGAGTTAGCGCGTCGTGAAGGACGTAAAAAAGTAACGGCGGTTCATAAGGCCAACATCCTTAAGTCAACTTCAGGCCTGTTTCTAAAAGTTGCTCGTGAAGTAGGCGAGCGTTACCCAGACATCGAATCAGCAGAAATGATTGTAGATGCAACTTGTATGAAGTTAGTCATGACGCCAGAAGAGTTCGACGTGATTGTTACGACAAACTTATTTGGTGATATTTTGTCTGACCTGTGTGCTGGTCTTGTTGGTGGCCTAGGTATGGCACCAGGAGCAAACATTGGTGAGAATGCAGCTATTTTTGAAGCTGTTCACGGTAGTGCTCCTGATATCGCAGGCAAAAACCTAGCGAACCCAACGTCTGTTATTCTTGCTTCAATTCAAATGCTTGAGTATTTAGAAATGGGTGACACTGCTGACCGAATCAGAAATGCAGTAGCTGATGTAATTAAATCAGGTGACCGTACAACACGTGATTTAGGCGGAAACCATGGCACAACTGACTTTACTCAGGCTGTGATCGAACGACTTTAACGTCTAGTTGGGGACTGAATGATTCGGTCCCCCATCTTCTTGTTTTAAATGCTACAACTTTTGTAAATCTGAAAACACCTTTTTCGAATAAATAAATCCAACCTCCCAAAAACCTGCATAATAACACCCCTTAAACGCTTTAAATTCACAATAAATACGCAAAATAATTTAAATAATCTTAAAAAATGCGTTTTTTATGCACATTCAAAGAACTGCCCTTGACATGAGTTGGAAAACAACATTTAATAACTTGCGTAAACTAACAAATAGAATTAGCACCAAAATGAAACGTATTTTATCTAACCTACATGTCCTAGTCCTGGTCTTAACCTTAAGTCCAGCGGGGCCGTGTTGAGCAAATTTACGCTTTAACCCCGCAATTGCGGGGTTTTTTTTTGGGAAATTATCAACAGTTACAGCTAAAAACTGAGGAATGAGGATGAAAACAGAGCAATACAATGGCTCCGAGCTCGTTGTAAAAGCACTCGCAGCACTTAAGGTTGAATATATATTTGGGTATCCCGGTGGCTCGGTTTTGGATTTGTATGATGCGCTTTTTCAGCAAAGCGACATCGAACATATTCTAGTACGTCATGAGCAAGCAGCAACACATATGGCCGACGGCTATGCCAGAGCTACGGGAAAGGTTGGTGTTGTACTGGCAACCTCAGGACCAGGAGCGACCAACTGCGTAACCGGTATTGCCACCGCTTACATGGATTCAATTCCTATGGTGGTTCTATCGGGCCAAGTGCCTTCCAATCTGATCGGTGACGATGCGTTTCAAGAAACCGACATCGTAGGATGCTCAAGACCTATTGTTAAACATAGCTTTAATTGTCGTGATGCCGAGCAGATCCCAACGGTATTGGCCAAAGCGTTTTATCTTGCCAGTACTGGGCGTCCAGGCCCTGTTGTGGTAGAACTACCTAAAGACATCTTAAATCCATTACAAAAATTCAACTATACGATGCCCCAGAGCATTGAGATGAGAACTTATAACCCAAGCGTAAAGGGTCACTCCAAGCAAATCAAAAAAGCCGTAGAAGCCATTTTAAGCGCTAAACGACTCGTGATTTACTCTGGTGGTGGCATCGTATTATCAAATACCTCAGCGCAGCTAACGGAGTTGGTGGAAACGCTTAATGCACCTATCACTAATACTCTGATGGGATTAGGCGGTATTAGTGGTACTCACCCGAATTTCATAGGTATGCTTGGCATGCACGGCAACCTTGAAGCAAACAAAGCGATGGCCAATGCTGATGTCATACTAGCGCTAGGCGCTCGCTTTGACGACCGTGTGACAAATAACGTGAAGAAGTTTTGTCCAGAAGCAACTATAGTACACGTTGATGTTGACCCAACCTCCATTTCTAAGACGATAAAAGCTCATATCCCCGTTGTTGGTTGTCTGGCATCCGTACTAGAGCAGCTACAAGCTGCTATCGATAAGAGCCCAAGCCGTATCGATCGCAGTGCTCAAGAAGAGTGGTGGCAACAGATCACCCAATGGCGTGAACAAAAGTGCTTGTCCTATGACTTAGGTGTTGATGTAATCAAACCACAAACCGTTATAGAAAAAGTCTATGAAATCACTCAAGGCGACGCATATATCAGTTCAGATGTAGGCCAACATCAAATGTTTGCCGCTCAATATTATCCATTCAAAAAGCCTCGCCAATGGATCAATTCAGGTGGACTTGGCACCATGGGATTTGGTCTACCTGCAGCCATGGGGGTTAAGTTAGCTTTTCCAGATCAACACGTTGTTTGCGTAACGGGCGATGGCTCTATACAGATGAATATCCAAGAACTATCCACCTGTTTACAGTACGGCTTAGCAGTAAAAATCGTATCTCTGAACAACCGCTCTTTAGGTATGGTGAGACAATGGCAAGATATGATGTATGGCGGCCGACACTCTAGTTCTTATATGGAGTCATTACCAGACTTTGTGGCACTTGCTCAAAGCTATGGCCACATTGGGATCCGCGTTGACCATCCAAGCGAGTTGGACGAAGCACTAGAAAAAGCTTTTGCTATCACAGATCGATTAGTGTTTTTAGATATTCGTGTAGATGAAAAAGAGCACGTATACCCGATGCAAATTAAACTGGGTGCAGTTGATGAGATGTGGCTTAAAAAAGGAGTAAAAGCGTAATGCGTAGAATACTAAGTATCTTATTAGAAAATGAGCCAGGTTCTTTATCACGCATTGTAGGGCTATTTTCCCAACGTGCCTACAATATCGACAGCTTAACCGTTGGTACGACGGCCGACCATACTTTGTCACGTATCACCATTACAACGCACGGTGATGACAGAGTGGTCGAGCAAATCACTAAACAAGTTAACAAGCTTGTGGATGTACTGAAGATTATTGACCTGACGGAAGTGCCACACATTGAGAGAGAGTTATTGCTGGTCAAAGTATTCGCCAAAGACGAAGCTACCAGAGCGGCTGTTACACGTATTGCAGATGTTTTCCAAGGTTCTATCATAGACATGGGCAAACAGAGCTATACCCTACAACTGTTAAGTAATGCTGAGCGACTAGAGGCGTTTTTAGACATGCTCAGACATGAGAGCGATATTATAGAACTGGTTCGTTCTGGTGCTGTAGGTATTGGCCGTGGCGACAAAGCGCTGAAGGGCTAACTTTAGAGAAAACAAAGGGACCATGTGGTCCCTTTGTTACATTAACTTTTAACCTTATTAAGGGTTAACTTGGTCTTTAAGACCTTTACCCGCTTTAAAGCTTGGAATATTTGCCGCAGCGATTTGGATTTCAGCACCTGTTTGTGGGTTACGGCCAGTACGTGCCGCACGCTCTTTCACTGAGAATGTACCAAAACCAACCAGTGCAACTGAATCACCTTCTTTTAAAGAATTGGTTACGGCACCAGTAAATGCTTCTAACGCACGCGCCGCCGCTGCTTTAGAAATTTCAGCGTCTGCTGCCATCTTTTCAACTAGTTGAGCTTTATTCATTATTAGATTCCTATTCATTGAACATTTTGCCTAAGCAAAACCTATGTTTATGCATTTTAGTCAGATGTGCAACCATTTCCTGAAAAATTTAACTAAAAATTGTTAAAGGCCAGCAATGGCGCGCTTTCATAGCGCATTTAGCACAAATCTCACTAAACTTTTACAAACTAGCAAGCGCAATCAAATTACGCAATACCTTATGCGTGATAAATTAACTTTTCGCAAATAACCAATCATAAATGATGATTATAAATAAGGTACAAACGAGCCAAAGTGCGCCAAATGTCGGGTAGAATCGATATAAGGGCACACCAATCTCAAACACGCCAAAGTTACTTGCAAAAACGTAACTCAAAGGAGCCAAACCGCCCAGAATCACAGCACCAAGTTTCCATGGTAGTGTCAGCAGTGCTTTTAACGAGCTGTCAAACGTTAGAATTAGTGCGCCCCAAAGTACGACCAACCACAGTGGGAGCATCTGATGTGGATGTATTATCAAACCTGAATAAACAGCAACCAGCTCTAACGCAACCCCTAAAGGCAAGCACAGTAACAGCAAATAAATTTGCCTGACTTTATTTGTTAGTGTCAGGAGCAGCAAAAGGCAAACAACCAGCATCATCACCAATGCTTGTCCTTGATAAAAAAATGCCAAGAACCAACACGCCTGAAAAAGTATAAAGTTAGTAATCAAGCGCGCTAAGGCATTGTGACGAAACATAATTTGGCTTCCTCGCAACAAGATGTACCGTACTCGTTGCACGTTGTTTAAAAGCACCTTCACAGTAGCAAAGGTAGAACTCCCACAGCCGATAAAAACGCTGATCAAATTTGCTATGATCTAAAGTTGGCCAAGCATGCTTAAAGCGGCTGTACCAGTCATTTAATGTTCTTGCATAGTGCAAGCCAATATCACTGACACTATGAACCACCATATTAGTATTTGCGCATATTTGCTTGTTCAGTTCTGTTATAGAGACTAGACACCCTCCTGGGAAAATATACTGCTGGATAAAATCTGATTGCTTTAAGTAGTGCTCATATCTCTGGCAGGCAATGGTGATCGCTTGGATCAACATGGCCCCATCTTCCTTGAGCAACGCGTTACACTTCGCAAAGAAGCCTGATAGATAATCATGGCCCACTGCTTCTATCATTTCAATAGACACAAGCTTGTCAAAACAACCCTGCAAATCTCGGTAGTCTTGCTTGAGTAACGTAATATTGTTTTCTAACCCTAACTCACTAATTCTTTGTGAAACATATGCAAATTGTTCCTCAGAGATAGTCGTCGTCGTAACATGACAACCATATTTTTGTGCCGCAAAAATAGCGAAGGCGCCCCACCCTGTGCCTATTTCAATCACTCGTTCTCCTGGTTGCAGGTCAAGCTGCTTGCATATGGTTTCTAGTTTGTGTTGCTGAGCCTGACCAAGAGTGCTGGTCTTACTAGGATAGATAGCGCTCGAATAAAGCATTTCTTCACTTAAAAATGAGCGGTAAAGATCATTGCCAAGGTCATAGTGAGCAACGATATTTTTCTTTGCACCTTGCTTTGAATTTTTATTGCGTAGGTGGCGCAAGTTATTTACAAAGCCAGTGATAAACGCAAATTTTTTCTCAAACGCATCGAGCTGTGATTGGTTTTGCGCGAATATCTCTATCAAAGTCGTTAAATTTGAACAGCGCCAGTATCCTTCAATATAGGCTTCAGCAGCGCCAACGCTGCCCCCCAGCGCAAAAAGCTTAAACATCGCAGGGTCAACGATGGTAACAGTGCATTGAAGGTCGCTGCCTGCGGTTCCAAATTCGTAAGCCCGCTCTCCCATTATTACTGTTAAATGACCAGTTTGAATGCTTTCAAATGCTGAAAAAACCAGCCTACGATAGATTTTATCTATCCAGGAGAGGGAAATTTGTCTTTGAATTACAGTGGTATTTTCCATTTTAACGTCCCGGGTGTCCCACAAAGGGCACTTTTTTTAGAAACAACTTTAAAGCTTGCCAATAAATACTCTTGAAAATCGACAATGTCATCACAGGAAAACGCTTCAACAAAGCAGTTATATTTCTACGAACCAATGCTTGCTTCTTCAACCGCAAGGTTGCTTCGAAAAGTAACTGTTGCTCTCGCTTGTTTTCTATATGGATCAATGCCCTATCATTTTGAATTTTCACATTCCAATGATAGTCCATGTTTAAATCCATAAAAGGAGATACGTGAAAAGCTTTCTTAAAGTTCACTTTTTGGTTTAATTTAACCGCATAACAGTGTCGTTCATTCCAAGGCGTGTTACTCACTTCCGCTACCATGTGTGTGAACTCACCTTGGCTGTTTTGAAAAAAGAAAAAGTTCACTGGACTAAAATACACACCGAGACACCGTAACTGGCACAACAGCATTACCTTCTGGCAATCCCCCCCTTCGCCAAGCAATATGCTTGCTTCAAGCGCGCGTTCTTTAAGTGAGCCCGAGTATCCAGTTAAATAATCTCCTTGATTGAACTTCAACAATTTTCTGCCCGATGTCCCGAGCCACGGGTGGATGTCATTTAGCAGCTCAATTTCATCTAAGTCTATCCACGCCATATATAACGGATAATTAAACTTATGCTCAACAGGCGTGTGTCTGGTGTGCTTAATATCACCGATAAACAGGCCACTGTTTAAAACTTGTTTCAAAATTCAACACCGAGTTGCTTCGCTACATCCACAGCACTACGCACACCATCTTCATGAAAACCATTAAACCAATAGGCTCCGCAAAAATAGCTATGTCGCTTGCCATCAATTTGTGGCTTACGCTTTTGCGCCGCAATGCTCTTTCGATTAAATACCGGATGATGATAAGTAAAACGCCGAAGTACCTTAGACTCGTCGATTCCCTGATCATAATTGAGCGTAACGCAAAACGGTTTTGGGCTTTGTATTGATTGTAGAATATTCATTTGATACGTAACGACAGCGGCCTTGTCCGTCTGTTTATCTAATAAATAGTTCCAACTGGCCCACGCAGCTTTTCTCACAGGTAATAAGCTGTCATCAGTATGTAGCACCACAGAGTTTTCCGTGTAAGGAATTGCACCCAGTACTGCCAACTCATCTTCACTGGCATCTGCTAATAACGCTAATGCTTGGTCTGAATGGCATGCAAAAACAACTTTATCGAAATGGTGGATCTCACCATTTCGCATGTTTATCTCAACCCCTGCTTCGTTTCGTGTCACCGCACTAATGTCAGCTTTTAGATAAATTTTATCCTTAAACTCAGCCACTAATGGTGCAATATACTCACGAGAGCCGCCCGGAATAACGTACCACTGAGGGCGGTTAGCTATATCCAATAATCCATGGTTGTAAAAGAATTTCACAAAGAACTCGACTTCGAACTGAGCCATCTCTTTGATGCTAGTTGACCAAATCGCTGCGCCCATGGGAAGGATGTAATGGCGTTGAAAAAATTCATTAAACCCATGTAATTTCAACAACTCACCCAAAGTGCTAAAGGGAGCATAATCAGCGCTTTTGTGGATGCCTTTACACAGTTTATTGAATCTCACAATGTCATACAGCAAACGCCAAAACTTGGGTCGAAAAACATTGCGTTTTTGCGCGAACAAAGTAGCAAACGTATGACCATTATATTCAAAGCCAGTTTGCGTATTTTTCACACTAAAGCTCATCTGCGTTGGTTGGCGCTCGACGTTCAGTTGCGCAAGCAGCTTTTCGAAGTTGGGATAGGTTCTGTCGTTAAAAACAATGAACCCAGTATCGACTGCATAGTGCTTACCTTCAAGCTCTACATCCACCGTGGCGGTGTGGCCGCCAATATAGTCATTTTTCTCGAATACCGTTACATTGTACTGCTTATTCAGTAAATAAGCCGCTGTCATACCTGAAATGCCAGAACCGATCACTGCTATCTTTTTCAACGTTTTATTCCTTTCGATAAACACAGCCATACGTTACTAGGTAATAGCTGTAACAGTTTGAGAATTAGGGTAAACCTTTTTGGAAAATGGATATCTTTGCGGCGTTTACTAATACCATCGGTAATCGCTTTGGTTGCTTGTTCCACAGAAACGGCCATGGGCATTGGAAAATCGTTTTTAGCTGTCAGTGGCGTTTTGACAAACCCTGGATGCACAACACTGACGTCGACATCTGTTAAATCAACAGCGAGGGACTGTGCTAAATAGGTCGCTGCTGCTTTAGATGCACCGTAAGCTTGCGCCCTAGGCAACGGCAAAAACGCGGCACTAGAACTGACTATCACCAACTGACCACCAGCATTAACTTTGGGTAACAGCACTTCTAGGCAGTAGCCCAATGATAGTAAATTCACCTCTATCACTCGTTTGAACAACGCCCCATCGAAATGTCTGGCATCGTCTATATATTCACAATTACCTGCATTGAGAATAAGTATGTCGAGGCTTTCAACTACCTCACAAGCGGACCGAATAGACTCAGGTTGCGTCACATCGAGTTGAAGTGGATTGATATTGTCGCATTGTCCAAGCTCATCTAACACCTGTTCATTGCGACCACACGCGTATACCAAACCTTGCTTAGCATAATGCTCTGCCAACCCTCTGCCGATACCTGATGTGGCTCCAGTAATAAGCACCCGTTTCATTAGCTTGAGACCCTATTATCGATGATTCTAATCATATGCTTGAGAACGGGGATCTGCCTGTAAAGCATTGCTGCTGCGTCAAAGTAGTCGCGATGATAAATGACTTTATTGTCACAAAACCGCAAATGGCTATGACCTTTAACCCAAATATCTTTACCTTGATTCAGATGTTTATGGGCGAATCTCATGTTCCAATACACAAACCCGTTATCACTCACATCAAACGTCTCTAATATTTGAAACTCTATCGAGCTTACATTTGCGTACATTGCACAGAAATAGTCTTCAAGTTTGTCCAACCCTTGCAACTCATGCAGAGGGTCAACAAAGTGAACTTCGTCATGATATACCTGCTTCAGCTCCGACAAATTGTCTTTATTTAGCTGCTGGTACATGTCAATAAAACGCGCGGTTACCGTATGCATGTCTAAACCTTAAATGCTGCCAGTGCCCTCGCTCTGGCTTCCTTATGATCAACAATGGGTGCAACATAATCAGAGCATTGCTTGAGCGCCAAATAGTCGTGTGGAAAATGAATATACTTATCCGGCACATCGTGCAGCTCTGGTACATACTTACGAATGAAATCCCCTTGTGGATCAAACTTTTCACTCTGTGTTAGTGGGTTAAATATTCTAAAATAAGGTTGCGCATCACACCCTGTACTCGCCGCCCACTGCCAACCGCCATTGTTACTTGCTAGATCACCATCGATCAAATGTGTCATAAAGTACTTTTCACCACGGCGCCAATCAATTAGCAAATGCTTAGTGAGGAAGCTCGCCACTATCATACGTAATCGGTTATGCATCCAACCGGTTTGGTTAAGCTGGCGCATAGCCGCATCAACAATCGGATAACCTGTTTTTCCTTCACACCACGCCTTAAATTGTTGTTCATCCTGACGCCAATTGACCATGTCGTACTTTTCATTAAAGTTCCTATGACGACACAAGCGCGGAAAGCTAATGATCAAATGGCGATAGAACTCACGCCAAATCAGCTCATTCACCCAGCAAAATTCAGCTCGATTAGTTGTATGTAATATATCAGGGTAAAAGAGCTGCAACTGCGCCAACAGTTGTTTGACACTCACCATTCCCAATGCCAGATATGGGCTCAATCCCGATGTGCCTTTCACACTCGGAATATCTCTTTGTGCCTGATACTTCGCACACTTATGTTCAATAAAGTAGTTTGCTATGTGAGCAATACTATCGTCATCCACCGGCCACTTCTCTGAACTGCCATCACTTTGCAAACAGTCAGGCATGGACCATGATACGCTTTCGTTGTTTTTACTTTTCGGCCAACTAGGTATATAAAAGTGTGTCTGTTCATGTTGTTTTAACCACGCTTTTTTGAACGGAGTAAAAACTTTAAACATTTCGCCACCTTGTGTTTTTACACTGTGTGGTGGCGCAACCAAATCACCATCAAACAGCGTCAATTCTATATTTTGAGCCTGACACTGTTTGTCGCGTTCGCGTTCATTAACTTCATATTCAGCATTGGCATAGACCAAAGTAGTGTTTTGCTCATCACAAAACGCCTTCAATTCCTGTGGTATCTGGGCAAAGGTATCGACAGTTTTTACATGTAAGTGTATTCCATACTCACAGAGCCTTTCACCCAACCAAGCCACGCGGCGCTTGAGCAAATCAATCTGAATCGCTGCGCTATCATGCTGTTGCCACTGTTTTTCACAGACAAAAAAAAGTGCCTCGGTGGCACCATTTTCAACCGCGGCTATTAGTGCCTCATTGGCGAAATAGCGTAAGTCTCTTCGAAACCAAAATATCGGTGCCATTAAATTCCAAACCTCAACTTAAGTTCATTTGGGTAGGGATCGAAATACACTTGCTGCGCCAAATAGTCATTAGGATGCACTTTAAGGTGATGCTTAAGTAAGGTGAGCGGTACATACAAAGGCACTAGTCCCTTACGATATTCATCAATCGCGTTACACAATTCCTGTTTTTCAATCTTCGACAAATCGTTTTTAAAATAACCTTGCAAATGAGTCAGTGTGTTTGTCTGGTTTTTCCTTGATGCTGGACTAGATAAGGCCTTCATCAATCCAGAGATATAATTCTCTTTGACCTGTTCGATTGGCTCACTAGCAGCCTGCGCTAAGTAACGGCCAAGCGCTCTATAAGATTCGTAGTTATGACTCATCACCAGATATTTGTGTTTAGCATGAAATTGGGTAAGTTCATGTAAACCCACAGGGGACTCCACCAACTCTTGCCAGCTCTTGAACACATAAACACGCATGACAAAGTTCTCTCGCAAATGGGGATCGTTCAAACGTCCGTTTTCCTCACAGGGCAATAACGGATTGTGCGCCATAATTTGCTGAGCAAAAAAGCCGACCCCCTCTGAAGTATTACCCGTACCCGCTTCGTTATATATTTTTACCCGTTCCATGCCACAGCTCGGACTCTTGGCACAAAATACAAACCCTGACAAATTTTTGGCCTGCTCTGTAGCCACTTTCTTGCCATATTCCGTGAGTTGCGGCCCTACATCACCACTGCCATCTGGACGGCATACTTTGATACTATCCCCTACTTTTACCTGCCTGATTGTAGGCCTAGGAATAGGTAAACCAACCGCAACCTCAGGGCAAAATTTTACATATTCAACATGATGAGCCAACTCATCCATACAAAAATTAGATCGCTTGTGACCCGTATCAAATCTGACTTTTTCACCTGCTAAACAGGCGCTAATTCCTATTTTTATTGACGATGATCTTTCCATTGCTATCTTGCCTAGTATATTAAATTGCCTATTGGATTTAGAAGCTTACTCAGTCCTTTATTGAAATGCAGCGCACTGTTTACGACGGTAAAACACAAGCAGCCCGATTGCGTAGCGGGTGAGTGATGGTGTCTGCCATCTAGCCAGATAAAATCACCGGGCACATAACTGCCACGCTCATCCGAAAATTCACCGTCTAAAAGGAGTGTGAGTTCGAAGCCAGTGTGCGTGTGATGTGGGATCTCTCCACCTGCACCTATTTGTAGTAGACTCGCGCGCAATTCGCCATCATCCAGTTGTAATCGTGAGCGGGAAAGCTTACCCAACTGAACAAAATTACCACGCTTCATGTTTGCAATTGCTCTAGGAAGTGCAACAGTTCTATTCTGATATTCAAGCGTTTTTGGCACATAAGCTTTTGGAATATCAATGTCATCACTAGAGGTGATCTGGGCGAATAAACTGGAAAAGTCGTCTTGCTCAATGTCATCTTCAAGCGTTGTAAACAGCGTATCAGCATTCGCGCTTTCTAGACTCTCCACCTTAGAGCGACAACAATCACACAACTCTATATGTGCAGAAACAGCAATACTTAGTGTGGCTGGCAACGCTCCTTGACTGAATTGGGTTAACAACTCTTCAGTTGGGTGGTATTTAATCATTGCTGTCTCCTATTTCTGCTCGGAGTTTCTGTAATGCTAGTCTTAATCTGGATTTGACGGTTCCAACCGGAATACTCAAATGCTCTGCTAACTGTTCTTGGGACATTTCTTGAAAGTAGACGCCTTTAACCACTTCCTGTTGTGCCAAAGGAAGCTTACTTATATGGTCCTGAATTTGTTTGCTTTGTAGATGGTCCTGAAACTCAGTATCTGTCGCCTGCTGTTCTTGAAACAGTGGCCAGATTTCTTCACTAATATGTTCTTCTTTATTGCTTTTCATTTTTCTCAACGCATCAAATGACGCGTTACGCATTACCGTGTACACCCAGGTTGTTGCAGCCCCTCTGTCTGGATGATACAAATGCGCCTTGCGCCATACTGATGTCAGCGTTTCTTGAACGAGCTCCATAGCCAAAGCTTCGTTACCGAATTGCTTAATGCCGAAGCGTTTTATTTTGGGTGCAAAGTATTGAAATAGTTGAGCAAATGCTCTTTTGTCTCTGTTTTCAGCTACTTTACACAATGCGTCTGTTAGGGCTTGCGTTGGCGCCTGTTCCATGTTGGTTTTATTTCCCGTCACTGCGCGTGTCTCGCATCTGGGTGCATAGTCAACCATAGTTAGAGTTCTCTTCATACTATCGATAACTAGGTTTTACGAAGGTGTGCACTTAATGGATCACTCTGTCTGATACAAAACAGTATGGAGGAAATTAATCACTTGTTCAAAGTTTCCATTAGATCGAAGTTTATGTTTTTCAGATATATTTATCGGCAGTAATTCCAACCAACGACTCGCGACCCAAAGTGGGTCATGAAAATGCTTTTCTCTGTATAACTGGTCTAAATGTGGATGTTGGGCAAATAAGTCAGCTAACATCTCGCTCATTTCACTGACAAAGTGATTGGCTTTCAGATCGCAACTGTTCCATACCCTTTCTTCTATCACTGTCACATCGGCATAGCGCAGTTGCTGTTCATCTTGATAGGGAGCTGACAGTGCTACTCTATGCTTTGCATATACATCAATCAGAAGCTGCCCCCCCTCATCCTGAGAGAAATCTATGATATCAACCAGAACACCTTCTTGGGGTACATTAAGAACAGCCTGCTCGACATACTCACACAACACAAAACCGTGTGCATTTTTAAGCGCTTCACCGACCATGCTAAGGTATCTAGGTTCAAAGATTCTTAATCTGGTATATCCACCCGGAAGTAGAAATATTGGCAAAGGAAAAATGGCTCGTCTCATAATTACCCAGTTGATTGTTCAAACTTGTATTAAGATACGCGACGCTTTGCAATTACGATCAGCTATGTTCCAACCATTGGTATTTTTTCATGTTAACTTTACCGTTTATAAACAGTACTCCTTCTGACTCGAGGAGCTGGCGCTGCTGAATGAATTTATCAGACGCCACAGGAAACGAAATTTTTCCCTGACTGTTGATAACTCGAAACCAAGGTAATGAACTGTGCGCAGGTAAATTCTTTAGCAAACGGCCCACTGCTCTAGATTGGTTAGCCGCGCCAGCGAGCTTTGCTAATTGGCCGTAAGCGGCAACCTTGCCTGCCGGAATCGACCCAATTAAGGTGTAAACTCGTTCTTTGAACGCGTCATCAATATGACTGTTGGGCATACTGTTTTCCTATCGCTTTAAATTTTTGCCAGATCGCTCTTGCCACCGGACCATGATGCCTAGCTAATTTCCTAAATACATGAATTTTTGCAGTAAATGTGCTTTTCCTGTCACTCACAGCAATCTGTTGTAGCAAACCACTTTCAAGTTCAGCACGACAATGGCTTAGGCTTATCATCGCAAACCCTGTTCCGGTTAGCAAAAATGACTTAATCGACGCAATATCATCTAGTTTCATCATACCCGCACCTTTAGCGTATGAGAGTCTATCACTGTCAAAGTTAAACCCACTCTCAAACATAGCCAGACAAGGGTATTGCGCTAACTCCTCGTAACTGACTTTACTAGGTAACAAACCGGTTTTTGCCACTAGCCCTAAACGGATCTCGCCGATTTCTATCGACTCTAAGTCACCTGTAGCATGAAATAAATCAAACCAAGGTCCAATCCCGATGTCGGCAACCCCACTGTTTACCTGTTCAAGGGCAACAAATCGCTTACCACTGGTAATGGCCATTTCAGTATGAGGAAATTGCTTAAATATGTCTCCAATGGCCTCATTGTATTGTTCCTGATAACACAAAGGCTCGTAGCAAATACTAAACTTAGCTTCATTTCCCGCGGAAAATTCGTTTGCTAAAACTTGCAAATCATCTCTCAAAACCAAAAGCTTCGACGATTCTTCACAGAACCTTTTTCCTTTTTCAGTTAACGTAACTCGATAACCACTGCGGTTGATTAGGGTAAAACCTAGCTGCTCTTCGAGCCTTTTGAGTGCTTGCGTCACCGCCGGCTGTGTTTTAAACAATAGTTGAGCCGCTTCACTCAAACTGGAGGTCTTACCAACCGTATACAATATTTCTAAATCCGAAATCTTCATAATAAAACTTTATATAGATTCTAATTTTATATAATTTTTATTTTATATCGTTTTTCTATACTCTGCATCTCAAGTTTGGTTATCACTAGGTTAGATGGAGTTATTACATGTACAGAATCACCGCCTTTGCAATGGCACTGCTATTGCTCACTGGCTGCCAAGACCAAGAAGTAGCTACTACCCAAGATGCCCCCATACGTCCAGTAAAATTAGTGACGGTTTCCACTAACACACAGGGAGATGTTAGAAGCTTTCCCGCTGAAGTTGTTGCAAATCAAGGATCTTATTTGGCGTTTCGAGTCAATGGCGAATTGATGGAGTTTCCCGTACTTGCTGGTCAAGAAGTCATTGAAGGCCAGTTGCTCGCTAAACTCGACCCTGAAGACTTTTTGCTGCAACTTGAACAGCGTAAGGCACAATATGAACTAGCCTCTTCACAACTGTCTCGTATTGATTCGCTTTATAAGAAATCCATAGCTAGCAAATCTGAATATGATCAGGCTCTTGCAAATAAACAGGTGGCCGAGTCTGCGTTGAAAATAGCACAAACGAACCTACAAAATAGTGAGCTGCGCGCACCATTTAGCGGCACCATAGCCAAGGTCTTTGTTAAAAACTATGAAAATGTCGTCGCCAAACAAAATATATTAAGACTAGAAACTCGCGATATGATGGATGTGGTGATCCAAGTACCTGAAAAACTCGTCGCTCGCGTAGACAAAGACTTAGATTATCATCCCACCGTCGTGTTTGACGGCTATCCAGATAAGTCTTATCAACTGACAGTCAAAGAATGGGACACACAGGCAGACCCTGCAACGTTGAGCTATAAGGTTGTGTTTACCTTACCCATTCCCGAGGACTTTAACCTTTTAGCGGGTATGACTGGGCATGTCTACATTGACCGGGCAAAGATCACCCAAATGACTTCTGAACAGGTAACCGTACCTGTAGCCGCTGTATTTTCTGACCAAACCAAGTCACTTAAAGGTAATGCTTATGTGTGGATTTATGATGAAGTTAGTCAAACAATCAGCAAACAAGCCGTAAAAATCGGCAAAATGCGTGAACAAAGCATCGAGATCACCCAAGGCCTATCCAATGGCGATATTATCGTTGCCGCAGGGGTACATCACCTTCAAGAAGGTCTAAAAGTACGACCTTGGACCAAAGAACGAGGGCTATAACTATGAGTCTGGCAAAATGGTCCATAGAAAACAAAGTGATCAGTTGGATGTTTGCTTTACTGCTGCTACTCGCTGGTATTGTTTCATACTTTGGCTTAGGGCAACTTGAAGATCCTGAGTTCACGCTAAAAAAAGCAATGGTAGTTACCGTCTACCCGGGGGCTTCTCCACAGCAAGTGGAAGAAGAAGTCACATTTGTCATTGAAAACGCGATTCAACAACTTCCTTATGTGGATTATGTAACCTCCATTTCATCGGCAGGCAAATCTTAAATCACTGTGGAAATGAAAAGCTCTTACCGTAAAGAGGATCTCAAACAAATTTGGGATGAGTTGCGCAGAAAAATCAACGATCTTAAACCAAACCTTCCACCCGGTGTTTATCCACCCAAAGTGATAGATGATTTTGCAGATGTCTATGGCGTAATGTACGCAGTGACAGGCCAAGGCTATTCTTATGATGAACTTAAAGATTATGTAGACTATCTCAAGCGTGAACTGGTCTTAGTCGATGGTGTCAGCAAGGTAACCGTTGCAGGTGAACAACAAGCCCAAGTTATTGTAGAAATTTCAACTCAAAAACTATCGCAACTGGGGATTGCACCATCTTACATTTTTAGCCTGTTACAGTCGCAAAACAGCGTTTCCAACGCTGGTAAAATCCGTGTCGGTGATGAGTCTATTCGTTTACATCCAACAGGTGAGTTCCAAGATGTTAAAGAGCTCGAACACTTACTTATTTCTAAACCCGGCGCTAAAGAACTCATTTATTTGGGCGATGTAGCCAACGTCAGTAGAGAATATGCTGAGATCCCTTCTCATATCACACGCTTTAATGAACAAAGAGCGCTATTAGTAGGCGTTTCTTTTAGCTCAGGAGTCAATGTGGTTGATATCGGCAACGCTATCAATAAGCATTTGGCATCTTTAGAATACCAGCGCCCACATGGCATCGAGATCAACACGGTTTATCATCAACCAAACGAGGTGGAGAAATCGGTAGATGGGTTTATCGTCAGCCTACTTGAAGCTGTCGCCATTGTCATCGTGGTACTGCTCGTGTTCATGGGAGTTAAGAGCGGCGTACTGATCGGTGCAGTGCTGTTATTAACCGTGCTGGGTACTTTCATATTTATGAAGATATTTGCGATTGATTTACAAAGAATTTCTCTTGGTGCATTAATCATAGCTCTAGGAATGCTGGTCGATAACGCAATTGTTGTCACCGAAGGCATACTCATCAACTTAAAGCGTGGTCAAAGCAAGCTGCAAGCGGCAGTAAACATTGTAGAACAGACAAAATGGCCACTACTTGGCGCAACGGTTATCGGCATTACTGCGTTTGCGCCAATTGGCTTGAGTAGCGATGCCAGTGGTGAATTTGCCGGTTCTCTGTTTTGGGTATTATTGATTTCACTTTTGCTAAGCTGGGTTACCGCCATTACACTTACACCGTTTTTTGCTGATCAGCTGTTTAAGACCAGCGAGAAAAATGAGTCAGATGCTGCCGATGACCCATATAAGGGCATTATTTTTAACGTCTACAAAGCATTGCTATCCTACTCGCTCAAGCACAGAGCCATGACAATCGCCCTTATGGTGATATTACTTGGCATTGCCATTGTTGGATTCAAGTCAGTAAAGCAATCGTTCTTTCCGGCTTCGAATACCCCCATGTTTTATGTGGATTACTGGCACTATCAAGGTGCAGACATACGTAGCACCGCGGATAATCTCGCTACAATTGAATCATTCTTAAAACAAGATCCGCTGGTAACAGAAGTCACAACAACGATAGGCCAAGGTGCACCAAGATTTATGCTGACCTATGCCCCCGAGAAGCAATATGCAGCATATGGACAGCTTATCGTCAGAGTACAAGATAGAGACGCGGTGAGAACCATGATTGCCCGACTTCGAGAGTACGAAAGTCATAGCGCAATATCTGGTGAACTGAAAATTAAGCGTATGGAAATAGGTCCTTCTACCGATGCCAAAATAGAGGCCCGTTTCTCTGGCCCAGATCCTGTTGTACTCAGGCAGTTAGCTGCACAAGCAAAGGCCGTGCTGGCAAAAGATGCTGGTGCATATAACATCAAGGACAACTGGCGACAGCGCACCAAAGTACTGAGGCCCGAGTTTAACGAGCAAAAGGCACGCCGTTTGGGGATCAGTAAAACAGACTTGGATCAACTGCTATTGACCAGCATCAGCGGTAGCAAAGTGGGTCTATATCGCGACGGTACACAACTGCTACCTATTATCGCTCGCTCAACTGATGAAGAACGAAAGACCGTTGATAACCTAAGTGATTTGCAAATTTTCAGTCCTGTATTAGGTGTGTATGTGCCTATCACTCAGGTGGTTGATGAGTTCAACGTAATGTGGGAAGACCCATTGATTATGCGACGAGACCGCAAACGCACCATTACCGTGATGGCTGACCATGACGTAATTGGTGACGAAACACCGGCCAAACTTTTCGCCAGAGTACGCAGTGAGATAGAAACAATAGCACTACCTCATGGATACGAAATGCAATGGGGCGGCGAATTCGAATCATCTTCTAAAGCAAAGAAAGCCATCTTTGGGTCTCTACCAGTTGGTTACTTGGCTATGTTTATGATCACCGTGTTGCTTTTCAATTCAGTTAAGCAACCTCTGGTCATCTGGTCAACCGTGCCATTGGCTGTCATCGGCGTAACTGCGGGCCTTGTTTTACTTAACGCCCCCTTTAGTTTTATGGCTTTACTGGGACTGTTGAGTTTATCCGGAATGCTCATCAAAAATGGTATTGTATTGATGGATCAGATAAACCTAGAACTTGCCCAAGGTAAAGCACCGTACCAAGCCGTCTTTGACTCTGGGGTTAGCCGTGTAAGGCCCGTTTCAATGGCAGCCATCACCACTATTCTAGGCATGATCCCGTTGTTGTTTGACGTATTCTTTCAATCAATGGCCGTGACCATCATGTTTGGTTTAGGGTTTGCTACAATACTAACGCTGATTGTTTTACCCGTTATGTATTGTTTAGTGTTTGGTATTAAACAGCCCAAAGCTTAAATCAAAAAAGGCCCGTAAGGGCCTTCTTAAATTCCGATATAACTTAATTATTGCTCATCTTGGTTTACTGTAAATCCCCTTTACACCTCTACTTTTCAAGCATAGCGATTAGCATTTCTTATACTTTCAAAATCGTTAAATCTAACACCATGTTCTTTTAAGATTGGCAAAATTCTCGGGCTCAGCCACTGGCGAATATAAAAAGGCTGATTTGGCACAAAATGATGAATAGTGTGTGTTGTGCCAAAGTTGAAACAAAACAATTGAAACGGCAAAACAAGCCAGTGGTTAATTACGTGTGTTTGCTCCAGCAGGTTTTTAACACCGCCATAATAATGCATTGATGACGTAACTAAGTTTAGGCTAACAGACCTTAGTAGATTGGGTAGCACCAATACCACCAGCAGTATATTCACCCAATTCATATACTCTTGTAACCACCATGGATAGCTATAAGCTTCACCAATTAGTAGATTAAAACCATGATAAAATACCGCACTATACAATACGATATAGTAGCTAGTCGTAATCGGAAATCCCGCGTTAAATACCTTGAGAAAATGAAAACTAGAAATATCACGAGCTAACGCTTTACGAAAGATCACCAGTCCTAATAAACCATCTACAATGACTATCAGTCTTAAAAACGGATTACGGATCCCATTTCCCACTAGTCGCTCTTCTAAATCTTCTTTAGTACCTGAGGTTTTATGATGATGTATATGAATTTTTCGTCGATACCACGGATTAATGGTATTGGGTCGCATGAACCACACCGTCAGCATCATCACGTTGTGAAGTAAGCTATTTGCACGAAAGTACTGCTTGTGTATTAGGTCATGTTCCAATTCATGTGACAATGAGGCGAAAATAGCTGTGCATAGCACACACACTAACGCGTTGACTTTCCCCGCATAGTACAACCACGCCATAGCCAACATACCTGATAGGGCAAATAGTAATATGCCCAGCCCAATTAGGTTTTGATAACGTAAAAAGCGATATTTTGATCGTAGTTTTTGCTCTTCATTTTTGATTTCACTGACGATGGTGTTAATAGCAGTGCTGACACTGTGATGATGCATAGTCATATTTAAGGTAATGTCTAATTGAGGACAGAGCTACAATGGTAGCTCTGTAAAAAATAGCAGGTTACAGACTTTCTAAAATGGCTTCTGCTTTACTTACTTCAAACTGCTTTGGCGCTTCAACATTCAACTGAGTAACAACACCGTTATCAATGATCATCGCGTAGCGGGTTGAGCGAACACCACCAAAGTTTTGTGTATCCATTTCAAGTCCTAATGACTTGGTAAAACTGGCGTCACCATCGGCCAGCATGCGGATTTCTTCAGCGTTTTGTGCCTCACCCCATGCTTTCATAACGAATGCATCATTAACAGATACACATGCAATCATATCAACGCCTTTCGCTTTGATCTTGTCAGCTAAAGTGACAAAACCTGGAAGATGAGAAGCAGAGCAAGTAGGTGTAAATGCGCCTGGTACCGCAAATAAAACGACCTTCTTGTTGGCGAAAAGCTCTTGTATGTTATGGTTTACCATACCTTCAGTGGTAAGTTCACTTAGTGTTGCACTTGGTAATGCTTGTCCTTGTTCTATCATCTTATTCGTTCCTCTGGAGAGTGTTAAAAACTCAGTGTAGTGTTAAATTAAGTCATAAAAAACTGGTAAATCTAAGGGCTAATATCTTAATCTAGAAATCGTGATGCAACACTATGCCCTTGTTTCAGTTGCAAAAGATCCCATAAATTACCATATAGATCACAGAACACCGCTACTGTGCCATAATCCTGCTCAGTTGGGGGTCTGATGAATTCGATCCCCTCTTTGACCATCTTATCGTGATCACGCCAGAAATCATCGGTACAGAGAAACAAAAATACCCGCCCCCCAGTTTGCTTACCGATACATTCCATTTGCTGCTCAGTTGTCGCTTTTGCCAGTAAAATCGTCGCACCTTTCGAACCTGGCGGCGCAATCACGACCCAACGTTTGTTTTGCTCGCTTTGATAACTATCTTCCAATAGTTCAAAGTTAAGCTTATTGACATAAAAATCAATCGCTTCATCATAATCACGAACAACCAAAGCAATGTGGATCAGTTCCTGCCTCATAGTAATTCCTACGGACGTTTCTTAAGTGATAGGGTTCCCGGTTTGCGTTTGGCTTTTGAAGAGTGACTTCGAGCTGGTTTTGCATCATTGCGCTGAGGTCTTTCTTTAGCTGTGGACGGTTTGTTTGCATACGGCGCTTTTCGTGCTTTTGAACCACTGTCTAAGCGCTTGTTTGGGTCAACTGATCCTTCTTCTGTTTTTGCAGAATCTGAGATTGAATCATTGATTGCACGCATTTCCGCATCAGACAAATGTCGCCATTGCCCCGGCCTTAAACCGTTTAGATTAACATTCATGATACGAACGCGCTTAAGGGTCACTACTTCATAGCCCAAATATTCGCACATGCGACGTATCTGCCTGTTTAACCCTTGAGTCAAAATAATGGTAAAAGTTCTCTCGCCTGTTTGTTCGACAAAACATTTTTTGGTAACTGTGTCCAGAATAGGCAAACCACCCGCCATGCGCTCAATAAAACGTTTGTTGATTGGTCTATCAACGCCCACCACATATTCTTTCTCATGATTGTTTCCAGCTCGTAGGATCTTATTGACGATATCACCTTCGTTGGTCAAAAAGATTAACCCTTCCGATGGTCTATCCAAACGACCGATTGGAAAAATACGCTCTGGATAATTTATAGCACTGACAATATTGCTCTTGATCTTACGTTCAGTTGTACAGGTTATACCAACAGGCTTATTGTATGCGATATAAACCCTTTTTGGCTTAGCTTTGAGTGGTTTATTATCGATTAAAATAACATCATTATCACTGACTTTGAGCCCCATTTCAGGCAAATTACCATTCACCTTAACTCGGCCAGTTTCGATGAGTTTGTCAGCCTCACGACGCGAACAAAACCCCGTTTCGCTGATATATTTATTTAGCCGTGTTAGTTGCGTCACCGATAACCCTTATATACATAGTAAAAAGTGCATTTTAAACGATTGACGCACAAAATGCTTAATTTTCTGCTGCAAAATTAATAGGCTTGTGCCTTATTCGATGTCGAGCGGGAGTACTTTCTGAGGAGCCACTCAAATGGCCCTTGTTTAAAGTATTTTAAATACATTGGCGCCAAAATAAGTTGCAAACCAACACCAACCAACGCTACTTGTAAATAATCAACACGATTAAACGTTAGCCTTGTATCAGGTGCAATCCAAGTAAAATAACTAACCAGCACAAAAGATTGCATTAGATAACAGGTAAGCGCGAGTTTGCCAACAGCACTGAGCCATTGACTTAGCTTTGAAGTAGGCGATATCCATGTATTGATATGGGTAATGAGCAAAGCACCAAACACTGCATTGACCCACACAAGTCCGTCATTGAATGCTAACAGTTGTGCTGGTGCAAAACACAGCAGTATGACACTTGCCAATGACATCATAGACACAGCTAAAATCACTTGAAATAGATGAGGCTTTGCCAGACCATGACTAAAAACCTGTTGTCGATAGCAATACACGCCTATCAGCATCACCCCTAGCGAGTTCCAAACTGTTAGCACAGGTAACATTAAAATCATAATGCCAAACATCGATGCATTGTGCATGATAAGGCTAATCAAGTCAGTGGGGGCACGTGAGATGACGCTATGAAATTCGCTGCTTTGGCGATAAATTGTTTCACTGTCACCAAGTTGCATAAATACAACCAACAACGCACTACTTACCAGCAACATGGCAAAGCCGTGAAATAGCAATGTTGCTTGGCTACGCTGTAAATACCCTAATGCCAGTAACCCTGCGAGGCCATAGCTGAGCAAAATATCACCGGGCCAAATCAAAAAGCCGTGTAATAGTCCAATTACTATTAGACATTTCAGCCTTGGCTTAAGGCTTATAGCATCTTTGCTCTTTTCATACTGTATAACCAGTGCAGCACCAAACAACATGCAAAATAGCGAACGAAACCTGCCGTCTAACAATAATATGTTAATGTATTCAATGATTTTATCGCTTACATTTGCAGGCGATAAGGCAACATAACCAGTTTCAAGCAAAGCAAAATAATATACATTGAGAAACAGCAACCCTAAAACGGCTATGCCTCTGAGCCTATCAAGCTGTATTATCCTCATAATTAGTACAAGGTTTCGTTGTACATATCCGCCCAACGTATCGCATCTGCATGGAACTCAGGTAGGCGTTGATCGTTGATGTTCAGCAAGCTACAGGCTTCTTGCAGTTGCCACCAACTACCACTTTCATAAGCTTTTACAACATTTAATATATAATACAATAAGTTATGCTTACCCATTAATGCATCTTGCAACTCTTCAGGAAAGGGTAAACGTGACACAACCTGATCCATCGGTCGGTCTAAAATCGCATCTAACAATGAAAACAACCCTGTGAGAAAACTCATGCTTTTAATATTGGGATTGAGGCTCTTGGCTATCAGTTCACAAAAGCGTGAACGCACAATGCTTAGACGTGTCAGTTCTGTGGGTTTACCTTCGGCGATATGCGCTGTCATGATTAAGCCAACAAACTTTTTCACACGTTCATCACCAAGATAAACCAGTGCTTGTTTTAAAGACTCTATGCGCTTTTTCAGCGGAAACACACCTGAATTGATCAAACGTAGTAACTTATAGGCCAACGCTGTATCTTGAGCAAATAAGCGTGCAATCTTGTCGATACTCATATGCGGCTTTAACACTTCAGCATAAATGAGTAATACAATGGCGTGGTTGATTTCAATATCGTTCTGTTGAATAACACGTGGCTTAGCAAAGAAATATCCTTGAAAGAAATGAAAACCCATTTCCTTTGCTTGTTCAAACTCGGCTTCTGTTTCTACTTTTTCGGCCAACAGCTTCATGTTTTTTCTTTGTCTGAACTCTCCGACCAATTCTTCTATTTGGTCCAAAGAGTTTTGCTGTATATCGAACTTAACCAAGCGTATGAGTTTTAGAAATGGTTCCCACTGTTTTGTGTATTCAAAGTCATCTAGCGCTAAACGATAATTCTGGTGGAACAGATCTTTGACTTTTTCATAATTCTCCGAGGTGGGAGAAACCGTTTCTAACAATTCTAAAATGACATCCTGACAGGGTAAAAAATGCGCCAACTCCTGATTCAGCGAGTCAGGGCCGATATTAATGAGAGCCTTCTTTCCGGAGGTTAGATAGCGAGTCCCCAAGTTCAATTGGTTATCCATGATTAGTTTTGCAGTCGCTGCGTCGTCAGCAATATTAGGAAAACTATTGCTTGTTCCATCACGAAATAACAACTCGTAAGCCACCACCTGCTTACGGCGGTTGAAAATAGCTTGTCGAGCAACAAAAACCTTCAAATGTTGACTCCTCAGTGTAGCCACTTCCAATGTAGCACTTTACTATCTATCAAAAACTCGATTCTAACCCTAAATAATTATAATTAATATAGAACTAAGCTATTAATACTTGAGAAATTTAGCTTGATAACTATAGCACTTGTACATCAAAAAGCAGACTCTGGGCCTGCTTTGTTCATGAAATGATCAAAAAATATCTAGGCCGCTATTGATAAAGTTGGTCAATATACTCATGTGCAGCTTGCAACCACGTATAACGCGCCGCCGCTGCGTTACTAGCCAATTGCTGGTATTGTGTTTGATTATCAGCGTACATATTAATAGCAAAGTTAAATTTTTCAAGTAGTTGAGATACTTGTTCAGCCAAGTCTTCCCCAGAGAATGAAAAACCGTTTTCAAGGTCTTTGACCGTATCGGCCAAACCACCTACCTGATGAACTAAACATGGTTGTCCCGCTCTCATAGCAAGCATTTGGCTGATCCCACACGGCTCAAAGGAGCTGGGCATCAGAAACAAATCGCCCAAGTGATAAAGCATATCTCCAATATCTTGCCCATAACCGCTTAAATAAAGTAAGTTTTCATTTCGTGCCATCACTTGTGTAAACACGCTTTCGAGATATTTGTCACCCGAACCCAAGATGATGATACGCCCCGAGTTTGCTGCGGCTAATTTGGCAAGTTCATCAAGTACTAAAGCATTTGCAAATGGCTGACGCAGTAATAGCGCTTTTTGATCCGTCAAACGCCCAACACTGGTAATAAGAGGCCCTTGCCATGAAGATTTTGACCAAGCGCGTAACCGTTGATGGGCGATATAATGGCTTGATTGCACTACCGCTTGCTTACTCATCCATTTCAAGAGTTCAGCTTCAACCAAAACAAGGTAATCAGGCAAAGTCGTTTCCTGAATATTCATAGCAGGGTATTCACAGCCATTGAGAATACCCACTAACTTGCCATGACGTTTGGCTATTTGCATATCATGTTCAAGCCCTTCACCGCCAAAAATCCCCTATCAGGCTCACTAGTATGCAACACTTCTTCACTGTAAGTTGGTGATACAACATGCACTTTGTCAGCCAGCGCTATCGCGCTTCTCATCGGGTTAAAGCAATGAGGGTGCTGATGGTCACATAACATCTGACCATCGTAACTCAGTGTAGGAAACCAAGCTTCTAGACTCGACTCATCATGGTTAAACGGTCGGATCCCTTGCAGCGCCAAATTATGGACCGTGTAAACCGTTTTCAGTTGTTTTAAATGCACAAACCTTGGACTGAACTTTTGTAACACCGCAACGCAGGCTGCATGCCAGTCATGAAGATGAAGCACATCTAAATGTGCAAACATCTTATGTTCTATCGCCTCACTTACCGCAGCACAAAAAAAAGCAAATTTAGTTGCGTCTGTGGCAAAAGGGCGGTGTCCCTCATCGTTACAGTAAATTTCACCATGGTGTTGGCTAAACAAGGAATGGGAAATCACATATTGTGTTACCCCATTTTGCTGCTCTACCTGCCACAATGTTGCCGTTTCTAAGTGTTGCCGAAAAGGCACAGCGATATCTGCAACAAAATGTCTATTTAGCTGGCTCTGACCATAATCAGGCACCACCACATTCACCTCAATGCCTTGATTACTCAAGGCATAGGGGATATCACGGATAACATCCGCAACGCCCCCGACTTTACAATTTGGCAGCCGATCATTCTCGGCCGCGACCATTAATACCCGCATGTTACGCCTTATTATGCAGTTTGGAGTTTTTGTTTGGCTTTTTGCTGTTTTTGATTATATGCAAGCAACATTTCTCTTGTAACTAACACTATACCTTTATTTGTAACTCTAAAGCCATTTTCTCTATCTAAATCAGGGTCAAAGCCAATTTCTAATCCCTGAGGAACATGGCATCCTCTGTCTATGATTGCATTGCGAATATTACAGTTACGCTCAATCACAACTCCCGGCAATACCACCGACCCTTCTATTTTACAGTACGAGTGCAAATGCACGTTGGAGAACAGTAGTGACTTTTTCACCGCAGAGCCCGATATAATACACCCGCCAGAAACCGTTGAGTCTACCGCCATGCCACGGCGGTCATCATCATCGAAGATAAACTTCGCAGGTGGTAACTGTTCCTGATAGGTCCAAATTGGCCAACTTGGGTCATATAAATCCAATTGTGGCTCTGGTGATACCAACTCCATATTGGCTTCCCAAAATGAATCCAACGTTCCCACATCACGCCAATATGGCTGGCCATCATAACTCGGGTCACGAAATGGAAATGCAAATACATTATGCTCTTCGATGATGGCTGGAATAATATCATGACCAAAATCTCTACCTGAGCCTTCTCTTTCGGCGTCTTGCTTTAATTGTTCAAACAAAAACTCCGTATTGAACACATAGTTACCCATTGATGCTAAACAAAGTCCATCTTTACCAGGGATTGATGTCGGTTGTGCCGGTTTTTCGTCAAAACGACGCACCCGTTTATCCCCATCAACCGTCATCACCCCGAATGTATTCGCCGCTTCTTCACAGGGTACTTCGATACAACACACCGTCATATCTGCGCCTGTTTCAACATGTTTAGCTAACAATGCACCATAGTCCATACGATAAACGTGGTCGCCAGATAAAATCATCACATATTTTGGCAGCTCATGGCGAATAATATCCATGTTTTGGAACACGGCATCAGCTGTTCCACAATACCATTCATCTCCATATCGTTGTGATGCAGGCAGTATCTCCACTGACTCGCCCAGCTCTTTCTTAAAGTGACCCCACGCGCGGTTTACGTGGCGGATAAGTGAATGGGACTTATATTGAGTGGCAATACCCACTCTTCTGATCCCTGAGTTGATACAATTTGATAAAGGAAAATCGATGATCCTGTGTTTACCACCAAAATATACTGCTGGCTTTGCTCGCCAATTGGTTAATTCATGTAAACGAGACCCTCGACCACCCGCCAAAATTAAAGCGTAAGTTTCTCTGGTTAAGCTACTTATGTAGCGATTTGCGTAACTGGGCATAACTTTCTCCAAATATCCTTGTGAGGTGGTCTATTGCATTGGCGACAAACGCCAAATC
The DNA here is from genome assembly GCF_002964665.1 of Pseudoalteromonas sp. T1lg23B. Classification (GTDB taxonomy): domain Bacteria; phylum Pseudomonadota; class Gammaproteobacteria; order Enterobacterales; family Alteromonadaceae; genus Pseudoalteromonas. Next base: position 198,655 of record NZ_PQBZ01000042.1, read on the forward strand.
TCATCGCAATATTGTTGAATGGTTCGGTCACTGGAAAAACTTCCACTGGCCGCAGTATTTAATATGCTGATCCTCGTCCATGTTGACGGGTCTAGATAGGTATCAGAGGCCTTTTGCTGTGCTTCGACATAGCTTGCAAAATCGTGTGCGACTAGCCACTGATCATTTGGACTCTTAATAGCGTCGATGATGTCATCAAAAATGTTTGGTTCAAGTAAATTGAAGTGGCCACTTTGTAATAAACTCATCACCGCATTTAAATTCGGGTCTTGCGCTATAAGATGCTCTGGATTGTAATGGCTGCGTATAGCATCCGTCTGATCGGCATGTGCACCGAATAAGAAGAAGTTATCAGCACCGACATTGTCACGAATTTCAATGTTGGCACCATCTAGTGTGCCGATGGTAATTGCGCCATTCATCATAAACTTCATATTGCCAGTCCCTGATGCTTCCTTACCAGCAGTTGAAATTTGTTCAGACAAGTCAGTCGCAGGGCAAATCGCCTCCATTGCTGTGACGTTGTAATTAGGGAAAAACGCAACTCTAAGGTAGGGCTTTGCTTTTTCATCACTGTTAATCACACTGGCGACGTTATTAATGAGCTTAATGATCTTTTTCGCCATGTAATAACCTGGTGCAGCTTTGCCACCAATGAGTATGCAACGTGGAGCCATACCTTCAACATCGCCTTTGAGAATGCGATCATAAAGATGAATAACGTGCAATACATTCAACAGCTGACGTTTGTATTCATGGATCCGTTTTACTTGGACGTCAAACATCATGTTGACATCAAAGCCCACACCACAACGCTGCTTGACCAATTCACATAAACGTTGTTTGTTTGCTGTTTTGACTTCTTGCCACTGCTGGTGAAACTCAGCGTCGTCGTAATAACGGCGAAGCTTCTCTATTTGACTAAAGTCCGCGACCCACTGTGAGCCAATTTTCGAACTGATGAGTGCACTTAATTTAGGATTACAATGTGCAAGCCAACGTCTGGGAGTCACGCCATTTGTCTTGTTGTTGAACTTCTGTGGCCACAACTCATAGAAAGTTTTAAATAGACCAGACTTGAGAAGCTCGGTATGTAAAGCGGCAACGCCATTTACCGAGTAACTGCCCACAATCGCCAAATAAGCCATGCGGATCTGCGGAACATCACCTTCTTCTATCAAAGATAATTCTCTTTGCTTACTTACATCACCCGGCCAATGCAGTGCGACTTGAGCGAGAAAGCGTGCATTTATCTCATAAATTATTTCTAATAACCGTGGTAGCAGTTTTTTGAACAAGGGTACTGACCACTTTTCTAATGCTTCTGGCAGTAAAGTGTGATTCGTGTAGGCCATCGTCTGTGTGGTGATCTGCCAAGCCTCATCCCAATCTAGTTCATACACATCAACAAACAAGCGCATCAATTCCGCAACCGCAATACTCGGATGAGTATCGTTGAGCTGAAACACTTGATACTGAGCAAAATCACTAAAATTAGCGCCGTACCTCTCAACCCACTGCAGTAAAATATCTTGCAAACTGGCACTGGAAAGAAAGTATTGCTGGCGTAAACGTAACTCCTTGCCATTTTCACTGGTGTCATTTGGATAAAGCACCATAGTGATTTGTTCAGCAAGATTCTTTCTTGCCACCGCTTCTGAGTAACTACCCGCATTAAATTCGGATAAATCAAATTCATCCGTTGCTTCTGATTTCCACAATCGTAATGTATTTACCACACCATTCTGATACCCAGGAATTGGCACATCATAAGGAACGGCGAGTACGTCATGAGTATCAACCCATTGTCTGTGTTCACGCCCACTTCTATCTCGAAATGTTTCAACATGGCCAAAGAACTTAACTCTTTGCGCCTGCTCTGGCGCACTTAATTCCCACGGGTGCCCTTCACGTAACCAGTTGTCTGGCTGCTCTACCTGATGACCCTGTTCAATCATTTGATTAAACATGCCATATTCATAACGAATACCATAACCGACAACGGGCAACGCTAAACTGGCACAGCTATCCAAGAAACACGCAGCCAGTCGTCCTAAACCACCATTACCCAAACCGGCATCATGCTCTGCCTCACCAACTCGCTCAAGTTCAGTACAGTATTGTTGAAGTGCCTGTTGTGTCCCCTGCTGGAGGTCTAGGTTTAACACCGCGTTACCCAAAGCTCGCCCCATCAAAAACTCCAATGAAAGATAGGCCGCTTTACGGGTTTTCTTTTCTTTCAAATACTGGTTTGTTGCACGGCATCTGGCAATCAAGCGATCTCTTATGGTCAGTGCGAGCGCGTGATATAAGTAAAGCTGAGACTCGCCCACTTTATCCCTACCCAAGGTGTAATAGAAATGACGCATCAAGTCGTCACTTAAAGTGCTTTCATCAAGTTTTGGTGCATCTTGCCAATGTTTTACTACGCACACGTTAGCGCTTTTTTTAGCCATGTGTGATTCCTTCTTTTACTGATGTAAAAACCCAACTGGATTGGGGGGAAATTGCAACTGAATTGGTGGCGGTTTTATCCGCTTTACAGCTAGAAATTGCCAATTGCCAGTGCTGACTAAACGGCGGTTCTGGCAAAGTTAAATGCAAAAGCTCGGTGCTGGCATTAAGAATAATTAACAGCGCCTGTTGTTTTTGGTTATCGAGCAAGGTATAAACCAGCCAGCGCCTTTGCGCCTCATGCCATTGCTCTGGATGCATAGCTTCGCCCAGTTCATTTAACCAACGCACCGAAAATCGGCTGTCGTTAGCATGTATATAAAAAGGATGAGAAAACGCGCTAAATTGCCTACGCAATGCAACGAGCTCTTTTATAAAAAACGTTAAACTATGATTAAATTGAGATGATTTCCAAGCCAGCCAATTACTACGATTATCTTGGCAATACGCATTATTGTTACCACCTTGAGAATGCCCAAACTCACTGCCAGCCGCTATCATAGGCACGCCCTTTGATAAAAATAGCGTCAATAGTGCATTTTTCTGCATTTGCAGACGAAGTGAGGTGATTTTTGGGTCCGTTGAAAAACCTTCTTGCCCGCAATTCATTGAATGATTTGCGCTGTGCCCGTCACGGTTTTGCTCACCGTTCGCTTCATTGTGCTTATATTCATAGCTTACCCAATCGGCTAACGTAAAACCGTCATGACTAGTAACGAAGTTAATCGAACTAAGTGGCCCACGCAGATTATGCTCAAATAAATCGTGAGAACCATGTACACGTTTTGCAAGCTCCGGTAGTACTCCTTGCTCACCACGCCAAAAACGCCTTAGCGTGTCCCTGTATTTATCGTTCCACTCGCGCCACGGCACGGGAAAAGCGCCAAGTTGATAGCCACCAGGGCCAATGTCCCACGGTTCTGCAATCAACTTAACGTCTTGCAGAACTGGGTCTTGCAGCACCGTCTGTAAGAAAGTATGGTAACGGTTAAAGCCATCAGCATTTCTAGCCAAAATAGATGCTAAGTCAAACCTAAAGCCATCTACCCCCATGACTTCAACCCAGTATCGCAAACTGTCTAGCACCAGTTGTAATGTATACGGATCATCAATATTTAAGGTGTTACCACAGCCTGTATCATTTATATAAACATCTGGATGCTGGGCAGCGCTCCGATAATATCCTTGATTATTCAGCCCTTTAAAAGACAATACAGGCCCATCTACCCCAGCCTCAGCAGTGTGGTTGTAAACCACATCCAAGATGACCTCAATGCCAGCTTCATGTAAACGCTTTACCGTCTCTTGAAACTCTCTTACATCACCGCTTTTTAAGTAAGCCTTGTGGGGGGTAAAATAATTTAGCGTGTTGTATCCCCAATAGTTAGTCAATCCTTTGGTCGTCAGAAACTGTTCGCTCACAAAGGCATGCACGGGCAGTAATTCTATGGTCGTCACACCAAGGAATTGCAGATGACTAATGAAGGCAGGTTCCGCAAGTGCCGAAAACTTCCCCCTTTTCGACTCTGGTATTTCAGGGTGTCTGAATGTGGCCCCTTTCACATGACATTCGTAGATTACCGTTCTAGACCAAGGAACCTTGGGTTTACTGCCTTCATACATAGGCACATCAACCACTCTAGATTTTGGCATATCAATCGCGTTATCCAAATGACTGAGTGTTCCCACGGGCATATGGCAAAAGTGTCGCTCACTCCAAGTAAACTCTCCATGGAGATCTTTCGCATAGGGGTCGAGCAGTAGCTTGTTAGCATTAAACAGCTTTCCTTTTTGCGGGTTATACTCGCCATCAGCTCGGTATCCATACAAACACCCACTCGCCAGTGGCGAAACAAATACACTCCATACGCCGCCTTCATGAAGGTACATGCTGATACGCGCTACCTCTGAGTGGCCACTGTTATCAAAAAGACACAAGCTAAGCGACTTGGCGTGTGGGGCGTAGACCGCAAAATTTACGCCTTCGTTAACCAGTGTACTGCCAAGCGGGCGACAGCTACCCCGTCTCGAATGCAACATGATTTACCCAGTTATCCAACGCAAATACAAAGTCGCTAAAGCAGGAATACTGATTTCAATACTTTGTTCAAAACCGTGCGCTGGTTCAGCCACCGTTTGTACAAGCTTTTGTTTGCTACCAACCACCTCAACGCCCGACCCAAATAGCGCTTTTTCGTCGGTGTTGAGCACCACTTCGTACACTCCAGCTCTAGGCACACCGATGCGATACTGATGAAAAACTTGTGGTGTAAGGTGGCAAATGACCACTAATAACTCATTATGATTTTTGCCAAAGCGTGCAAAACTGAATAGACTTTGTGCGGCGTTATTGCAATCTATCCACTGAAAACCCGCCGGAGTATTGTCGCACTCATATAATGCTGGCGTGTTGGTATAGATTTCATTGAGCTTTTTGACGGTTTTCTGAATGCCAGCGTGTGATTCATGGGCTAATAGACTCCAGTCTAAACTCTGGTTATGATCCCATTCACTTCTTGGTGCTAACTCACTCCCCATGAACAACAGCTTTTTACCCGGATGCGCATACATGAACGCAAAATATGCTCGTAAATTAGCAAATTGTTGCCAATCGTCGCCTGGCATTTTACTGAGCAATGAACCTTTACCATGGACAACTTCGTCATGGCTTAACGGCAAAATGTAGTTTTCCGAATAGGCATAGGCCATTGAAAATGTCATTTCATGGTGATGGTGCTGGCGATAAATTGGGTCTCGGCTCATGTATCCTAGACTGTCGTTCATCCAGCCCATATTCCACTTAAAACCAAAGCCAAGTCCATTATTGTCAACGCTGTTGGTTACTCCCGGCCAGGCCGTTGACTCTTCAGCAACCATCATAATGCTCGAATCTTTGCCGTAACAGCGTTTGTTTACTTGTTGCAAACAATCGATAGCACCTAAGTTTTCGCGGCCACCATATTTATTGGCAACCCATTCACCATCTTTACGGCTGTAATCTAAATAAAGCATGGAAGCGACCGCATCAACTCGCAGCCCATCTAGTTTGAATTCATCTAACCAGTACATAGCGTTGGCCAACAAGAAGCTTTTTACTTCGGGCCGGTCATAGTTATATATGTAAGTATTCCAATCCGGATGAAAGCCTTGTCTTGAATCCGCGTGTTCGAATAAATGCGTACCATCGAACTTGTGTAAGCCATGAGGGTCTGATGGGAAATGGCCAGGTACCCAATCGATTAGCAAGCCAAGGTTCGCGTCATGACAGCGCTCTACAAAATAAACAAAATCTTCAAAGCTACCGAAGCGACTAGTGGGCGCAAATAAACCTACTGGCTGATAACCCCATGAGCCGTCAAATGGGTATTCACTAATCGGCATAAGCTGCAAATGCGTAAACCCCATATCACTGACGTAGGGGATCAGATCATCTGCTAACTCTCGGTAGGTAAGATAACGTTCCTGCTCTTCTGGACGACGTTTCCACGACCCTAAGTGCACTTCATAAATACTAATAGGCGCACTAATGTGGTTACGTTTTTCGCGGGAAGCTTGCTGTTTCTGCGTAATGGTCCGACGCTTAACAAGCGGCTGCAATACCGATGCCGTTCCGGGTGCTTGTTGCATTTTAAAGGCAAATGGGTCCGCTTTATCCTGTGTATTACCGTAATTATCAACAATGCTGTATTTGTAGCACTGATCTACTTTCAATTCAGGAATGAAAATTTCCCAAACCCCACTTGCAGGATGCAACCTCATAAAGTGCTCACAACGCTGCCAACAGTTAAAATCACCAATCACAGAAACGCTCTGCGCATTTGGAGCCCACACGGCAAAACGCACACCTTTCACTCCTTCATGTGTTACAAAGTGCGCCCCCAAGTGTTGATAAGCATGTTCCAGCGTTCCTTCATTAAATAGATAAAGTGTCGCTTCATCCAACTGACTGCCAAAACGGTAGACATCATGCTTCACCTGTTTAGATTTACCGTAATGAACACTCAGTTTATTTTGGTGGGAAAGAATCGATTTTGTCGTGGTCAGCAGGTACAAGTCGCTATTTAAGTAGCGTTTTAAAGCATGTTCTTTACCATCAAAGCTAATGCTGACCGATGTCGCGCCCGGTAAATAAACCCTTAACTCGTACTCTTGCTCCGACACGGCGTGTAAGCCTAAGAACGAAAAGGGATCTGAAAAGCAGCCACTTTGTAATGCATTTAGCTGCATTGAATAATCTCTTATGGGCTTACGAGTTGATACTACACTGTTCATATTCCTTTCCTGCTTTGTGTTAGAGTGGTAATAAAATCGCCTTTAAGTTTGAATATCTCACTTGCGCTACGGGACAACCTGCGCCGCCAATTAGGGTATTCCAAATAAGTTCCGGGAATATTTACCGGCAAGGTTTGCTCGTCAAGATCATCGAGCTGTAAACACAACATCTGGGCAGCAGAGCGAGACAGAGACAACATCAAACTCTCATATATGGTTAGCGCATCACTGTGTATCTCTAAGCCGGATACACCTGCATCGACCAGCCAGTTTAGCAATTTACGCTTTTCGCTTTCACGCTTAAGCTGCTCGTTTTCAAGTTCGCGTGCATCAAGTAACTTGTACTCAACGCGCAGTAACAAATCATCACCTTGCCACCATGCGACAAATGGTGGTACATCGTGGTTAGCAACCATCAACAACGCTTGATGTCTCAACTCTGTTTGCGAAACAAACTCACCGTTATGGTCTTTTTCGAAATAAAATAATACGTTGCCTAGCATATTCGCTTCTTGCATCACAGCTTTTATCTCTGGCGGAACGACGCCAAGATCTTCACCAATAACAAGCGTTTGCTGTAACTGAGACTCTATTTTGATCAGTGCTATTAAATGTTCGAATGGATAATAAACATAACAACCCTGTCTTTTGTGCTCCACTTCAAAGCACCACCATAAGCGGCGGATAGCCATTACATGATCAATACGAAGGCCGCCTACTGCTCTCATGTTGCTGCGTAACAACTGCTTGAAAAACTCATATCTACGACGTTTAATTTTGAGTGGATTCAGCGCGGGCAGCCCCCAATCCTGACCGTTTTCGGCCCAAGGGTCCGGCGGAGCACCAACATGGGCATTGTGTGTATATAGCGCTTGGTTCGCCTGATATTCAAGGCTGTCATCAGCGCAACCCACTGCTAAGTCGTTAATAAGTCCAATGCGCATACCCATTTGCACAGCGAGCTGTTGACAGCTCTCTAATTGCAGCCACGCCAACCACTGCCAGTAAATCGCTTGCTCGTCCGTGCCTAAAGCCTCAAGTACTGTGGCAAATTCTTGTTGAAAAGCTAAGAATTGCGCCGCTCTGTGTGTTGATTGATGTTGTTTGAAATGCGCATAAAGCGCTTTGAGCAAGCCATATTTTTGTTCACTTACTTGTGAGTAATCTATATATGTCTGATTCTTTTGGTCGTCTAACTGAGATAACGATTGTTGGTACAACGCAGCTAATTCCTCGCTACCTTTAAAGTCATCACACAAATCAACGGCGATGTATAAAGGGTTGAGAAGACTACGATGGTTCGGACTATAAGGGCTAACCCTGTGTACTTGTTCGCCAAACAGTAGATGCAGAGGATTTAGCAAGATATAATCACACCGCGATTTTGCACTGTGTGAGATTAAATCTTGCAAGTCACCAAAATCACCTATACCTAAGTTTCTATCGCTACGCAAAGTGTATAGTTGTACTGATAAACCAACAACATCCGCATCCAAAGGATTATAACATTCCGAAGGAACCGACCATATTTGGGTGTCAAATCGGCCATATGACAAAGACAATAGCGCGTCGAAGTACCCGGTAGGGATAGGTTTAATCTGATAGGCAACTTCAACATAACGCGTGCCTTCATACCGATATTCACCAACGACCACACCACTTGTCAGGTCAAACTGACACTCATAATCTAATGTGGCGATCTTTAAACTCGCAACACCACCTATTTGGTGATCGGGCAGCTTTAATCTTAGCAGCCTATCATGTTGTTCTATCAAGCAGACTTCGTCGACAACACGCTGCCACGGGGCGATATCCAATTCAAAGTTCAGTTGTTCTATCAAAGCAGAGTCCGCTGTTTCTATCCCACAACAACGTAACGCCTGTTCTCTAACACGTTCTTCAAATACTACATGCTCGCCCGTGTACTTCGTGTAGTCATAGCCAATGCCATGCAAATAATAAAGCTGAGATAACCCCTGCATAGGTTCAGCTACACAAGTCGCTGGGTATTAACTACACTGTTTTCGGTACCAAAACTATTTGGCACATAAGCATCCGCATGGTGGTCATTATCCCATTTGCTTCCATCTATGAGATACTTGAAATGGTATTGTTTATCAACGGGTAACCTTTGTTTCAGTTTGAATGCGCCATCTTTTTTGACAAACTTCATAGCTAATGGCTGCCAATCGGTAAACTCAGCAACAAGCTCGACTTTCTTAGCTTGGGGGTGTGAAAACTCAAAGGTGACTTCGGCTTCATCTTTAGTTTTAAAAAAGCGTTTGGTTAACATAGCAGGCTCCAAATAAACCATTCTGATGGTAATTTTATCCTTGCCACAGTGCCGTGCCTTCAACTGCTTAACAATCGGAAACAGTGGTAGTCATATCAAGAGTAAACCAAATTAGTATTTACGCTTTATGACAGTGCATTTTTGAAACGAATTTGCACCTTTTTTGTGCAAAACATCTCGTATTGGCCTGTGTTTAAGGTTCAAAGTAGATAGAGCAAAACACACACCAACATTTTAAAGACTAAAGTAAGCTGTACTCTATATTCCTGTAAAGTGAATAAAATTAATACTACTCTCAATAAGTTACAAGAAAGCCATACAAATAATTTACATTTTTGCACTGTATTGAACAAAAAAGCACAAAGCCTCAAGTTGTCCATTTCATTTCTATGCACAATACTTATATATTGCCCGGCTTTGAAAGCAGCTATATGGACGTAATTTAGTAATGAGTAACATATTGAAAAAGTTATGTATTAGTATTCTAGTTTTAGTAACTATAGGTTATATTACTAATCTGCTATGTATCAAAGCGCTGCACAACTTACATCACCAAACTGATGTAAAACTTGAGACAGTCGCCTCCAAGTTTGTTCATCCAAGTGAGAACTTCGCATTTCGTGTCTTGTTATTTAATTTGCCAATCGTCAGCGCCAATGACAAAGATTATGTAAAAATCACTGAATCAGCAAAGTTCACCTCACTCATCGAAACACGTTTAGTATTACAAAGAGCACTTACCAGCGTTGAAGCGATTGGTTATTTTATGCTGATAACATTAGCTATAATGTTCATGTTAAATCGACGCCGAAAATCGTCAAAACGAGATGAAGATTTGAGCGTAATTGAGCAGCAAGTCATTAATTTGATCGATGCCATATCATCGTCATCGCAAAACAAAGAAGCTGCTGGTGATACCCAAAAACGAATCGCAACATTACTTGAGCATGCAAAAATATCCTTGGCCGATTCGAAACAAAAAAATGCCAGTTTGGCATTTCAAGATAAGCTCACACTATTAATAGACCGACACGCCTACTTGCAGCATTTAGAAAAGCAACTTAAAGCAGCCGCAGAAACGGGTGAACGTTGCGGACTCCTGTTTATTGACCTCGATGGCTTTAAACAAGTGAATGACGCTTTTGGTCACAGCTTTGGCGATGATATCCTTATTCAGGTAGCGCATCGTTTAAAAGCGATTGTAAAGCAATATCAGCTTGAAGATATCGATCCTTCGCTCGCACTAGAAAGAAATTTGTCCAGACTCGGTGGCGATGAGTTTTCACTGTTTATTCCTCACTTAAAACACCCGAGTGTTTGCAATGACATCGCTCAAACAGTACTCAATGAAATTGAACGTGATTTTCACCTTGGAAATAAGCTTATTAAAATAGGTGCTAGTATCGGTATTGCAATCTATCCAGAGAGTGCAGCCAGGCCAAACGCACTTTTACAAATGGCTGATGTCGCCATGTATCGGGCAAAGTCTGATGGTAGAGGAATATTTCGAGTATATTCTCCTGAAATGGGTAACAAGATGCGCCGCTATCACTATTTACTCGAGGAACTCAGAACAGCAATATCTGAACATAACTTTCACTTGTCGTTTCAACCCATTGTTCACGTAGAAGATTGTGCCATCGATTACTTTGAAGCATTAGTAAGGTGGCACCACCCTGTGGAAGGTATGATAGCCCCCGATGAATTTATCCCCATCGCAGAAGAAACCAATCTGATCCTTGAACTTGGTGACTGGATTTTAACCACTGCCTGTCAACAAATGTACTCATGGTACAAAGCGGGTATGAAACAAGTTCGAATTTCAGTGAATGTTTCAGGTGTGCAACTCAAACACCGAGATGTGCATGAATGGGTGACAGCTACATTACACAACACGCAATTGCCTGCACAGTCGCTTATGTTGGAAATTACAGAATCAACGCTCATTACTGCAAGTGAGAAAATAATCAAACAACTGGAAGCATGCAGAAAAATGGGTGTAACCATCGCTATCGACGACTTTGGTACAGGATTTAGTTCATTAAGTACACTGGCCGATTTACCCATAGATGTACTCAAAGTTGATAAACACTTTATCAATCAAGCCAAGAGTAACGTTAAATATCAGCAAATATTACGCTCTATCAGTGAACTGGGTAATCAACTATCGTTGCGTGTTATCGCAGAGGGGGTAGAAGAACTTGAGCAATTTGAACTGGTAAAAAATATGGGGATCCGTTGTGTGCAAGGCTACCATGTAAGCAAGCCGCAAAGCTCACAAAGTGTTGGCAACAAGGTACTCAGATCTGGTATGAATCAGATGGCCGCCACAGGCACAGGCGTATGGTTGCCCGATGACAGCACTAAGACCTCAACACACTAGGTAACATCATTTATTAGCTCACTATGTTTTTCCATTGCTGTTATTTTTGAGTCGCTGTGAAGTCAAACGAGATAAACGATGAAAATGTACGCGTATTTTTCACTTCAAAATAACTTAATCTGTAAGGTAGAGTCCGATACTGTCTATCCATTCGAATAACAATGCTAACAAGGGTCACTTTGTTAACCGCTTGGTCTTTTTAACCAAATTATCCGCTAACTATGTATATTATAACTTTTCTTACCAACACATCAATTTTAACCGATTGATTTTATTGCATTAAAAACTTGGCTCAGATCCTGCTAATTTCAGCAAACTAGGCATTTTTTAAATAAAATTAAGAGAAAATTATGGATATTCAGAACATTAGGAAACATCAGTACTGGTTAGTGATAATGGTTACAGCTTTTGCAGCTCTTACTCTTGCATGGGAGCATTTTAATGGCGGAGTTTTAAGTCACCACTTATTACACAACCCCAGTTACCCAAGCATCTCTAACTATTGGAGCATGTTGATCCTTCCTAGCCTCGCGTGGTTTACAGCTCACACAGTGATAAAACGAATTAAACTTCAACACCATGAAGGTATGAACGCAAAGGGAACAATACCAACACACACTAAAATGGGTTTTGTTATCATGTTTTGCGTAACAGCGTTGCAGTCAATTGCTTGGGTTGCAGGACAGCAAGATCTAACCATGTATATTGCCGTCGGTATACTCGTAGCAGGTCTGTTTGTGCCAATTTATCGCGCTGAATGTATTCTGGCGCACGTTTTAGCCTCTTCGGTGGTATTTGGTGCGGTTATTCCACTGATCGGAATAGTGGTATTAGCATTGATTTCTGCACTTTCGAACCTCTGTATCAAGCCGCTAATTATAAACATGTTGATACGTACAAGAGTGCTGAAAGTTTCAGAGTAACTGTGTCTGAGACCTTTTTTAAAGGGCTGTGTAGATTCACCGTGCGTGCTAGACACGCACGGCCTTAAGCACGTTTATGCGCCTGTAATTAACTTTGGAAAGTTTTCGTTTGCTACGATTTTTCCAATTAAGTTTTGTACAGCAGGCATTAGCGCTTGAGCAGTTTGGTTACATGCTGTTTCACCATAAAAGCTACTTGTAAATGAATAGCTTTCAGAAACAGATAGTGATTGCCCATTAGAAGACTCCACTGTCATAGCAATGTCCCAGCTACCTGAAGCTGATGAGAAATCAATAGAGTTTAATGTGCCGGTTAATGTTACAGGCGCTGCTGTATCAAAAGCTTCAGCCATTTTAAGCTCATCAATTAGTGCCTTACGAATAAAGCCCTCAAATGTGTCACCATCAGGTGTTTTGATTGGACCGACACCTCTACACATAATGCTGGTTTTGCTCTTTCCTTCAGCATTAAACTCACCTACATTAATTTGCGAGCTCGCAATCTGTTTTAACGAGGATATGTTATCAACCGATACAGCGTAGCGATTAACAGAATAAGTAGAGCATCCTGAAACACTCAAAAGAATTAATGAGGCTAGACCCAACTTTTTTAACATTTGTACTTCTCCTTAGGTTTATATATCCGAATAGTTTCGAATTCATTACTAGATGCCGCGTAAAACGGCCACGAAATGACGGCGGAAGAGCCTCTTTTACTGTTCAAAAACATGCTTCTCTCGCAACCGAAACATTTCCAAAAATGCTCGCTCATAATCTCACCTTCTAAGGCCCAGCCTATGTATTTTATCAACTGAAAGTGAGCTTGGTGCAGTAGACCTGCTATACGTTCGTGTGTCCAAAGTCATGTACTAAAACAGCAAAATAGACTTTTATGGGCTAGCGTTATTTGATGAGACCAACCCTTTGGAATAGCCTAGACTATCGTCAATCATGCTTAATCTTGGTAGAAAAATGAGATAACACTCACAATGGAGGCGCGCATAAACTTCGAATCATACATTTAAGCAGATGTAATTTTCACAATATAGACATTGCGATAATGTCCACAAAAAGAACTCTGGGTTAGCCAAAAAATATGCTATTTAAATCAATTCACTCCGAGAAAAACTCATCTTTCCTTATAAATTAGCAACATAATCAGAACCATTGAAAATACATGTGAGGATTTTACACATCGTCACTTAAAACAACGCAAGGTACTATTATTGCCAGTTTTGGGATTTTGGACCCGAATCTTAAAAACGGCGTAAAACTACCATTTGTTGAATGTATGAACAACTAGTTTTACCTATTTTGTCACATTAATTTAATGCCATCATTCCTATATTTCCATACAGATCAGAAATATCTTTATTAATTTCAGTAATTTAGCTTAGCTCATACACTCAGTACCAAAAAGACATTTAAGCCCGTGTAAAACGTCAACAGATATGAAAATAGCCCCCCACCTAACGCTTAAATTTGGTTTCTAATATTACCGATGAATTGGTCCGCTCTACCCCTTCCAAATTTCCCATATCACCCAAAATCGTGCTCAACAAGTTTGAGTGACTGTCCTTTTTAGGTAATAGGTAATGAGTCTGCCCGTTGCGTAAAACTGTAAATGGCCAGATTGCGCTTCGTTTATGCCGCCCTACCGCGCTATACCTTTTTGTGTTCTAGCAGATCATTGGATGGCGCCTTCAGCTTACTCAACCTACGTTTCCTATCGAAGTAGATACAGCAGCAAGAAGTGATTACTTTTGGGTGCAAACGCTTGTTAGGTACAATTTTCAAGGTAGACGATCAATAACTTGGTTTGTTACCCGTAACCTGCCACACTTAGCTCGCATTTTATATTAGGTAACCACTATGAAACTTTTAGTTCGCAATTTAGAGCGTACAACATCTGAACATGAAATTCGTGTTCTGTTTTCTTCTCACGGCACTGTAAGTGAGTGCAACCTAGTTTTAGACCAAGAAACTAGCCAATCAAAAGGCTTCGCATTTGTTGAAATGCCTAACGAAAACGAAGCAAAAACAGCCATTGAGAAATTACACCTTTCAACTGTGGATAAGAGCAAAATCAGAGTTAAATTAGCTCAAAACTAAAAACCAAAAACGTCTATAACCCATAGATATTCATGGTTTGGTATCAGATTAATATAGTGGTCAGTACTTTTTGGCCACCTCGTTATAAGCTTCCCAACACTGCCTTTCTTTCATAATTGGCGAGTAACCATTATTATGTTTGTGAGGTCAACACCGATTGTCATAACCAACGATATTTGATGAGATTGCTCCCGATGCCTCAGTCATATTTTGATAGCCCACTCTAGGCATTCATTCTGTTTTAAAACTTCTAAAAAAGCGCTCTATTGGCGCATTATCTCAACAGTTTCACTCTGTATGAGAAGCTTTGATTCACGCCATGATAAGCCAGATAATAAGCAAGACAAGCGCAGTCACTTAAAAGTGCTGCGCATACATAGGAATTGATGTTAACGCTTTCTAAAAGTGCACAAATTTACGTGTCTGTGTTTCATCACTGACACGTTTTTCCACCCTGACTGAAACATGATTCAAGTAACTTGCCTACGCGCTTATTCCCATCAAACTCACTATTGCTTCTTTAGTTAACCCAATGATCCGCACTCTATATCACTTCAAAAGCGTGATGCCATATCGCTGTAAATAGTCATAAAAATCGTCTCTTATCTCATAGCCAAGCCCTGCTCGCACTGAGCCACCATTACTAAACATAATGGCGCCCCATTTCTCTTGTGTTGAGAGCATCACAAGCGCTTTCACACCCGGATCTGTGCCACTGTGCATATGTTTACCTTTCACATTGGCCCAAGCTAAACCGGGTATTGGGCTTATGTCTGGCAGTTGAATTCGCAGCATGTCATCTACGGTTTTTTTGCTTAAAACGGTTGTGCCATTTTGCGCTTTACCGACATTAATAAACACATATAAAAAGCGCATAAACTCTGATGTTGATGTGACTAAGCCACCATCAGGGTAAGTCGTTACATCGTAAAAACCAATGGCTTCATAGCGATTAGTGAACATGTTGTAGTCGTAAGGCATTGCCATCTTGGCGCGCTCTGCTTGGTAAGTGAACCACGCTGAGTGAGTCATGCCCAGCGGTAGAAAAATATATTCGCGACAAAACTCTGCAAACGGCTGCGCCGAGATTTGTTCTACCAAATAGCCAATTAAACCAAAGGCCACATTACTATATTCAACACCAGTACCGGGCTTTGAGTCATTAAAGTTCACGTCAGCATCATAATGACGGCCATCAACCGCAAAATAGTTTTGCATAAACTCACCCAGTGGCTCAGCAGTTTTATCTGGTCGCCCAATAACATCATAAGTATCCCAGTAGGCGCCTTTTATAAAGAACAAGCCATCAGAAATACTCGATGTGTGCGTTAATAGCATTCTAAATGTGATGGGAGTGTTAGGAAAACTGGGGTTGCGAACCTTGAATGGCAAAAACTGACTAATATCATCATCTAGTTTGAATTTACCTTGCTCATAAAGCACCATTAATGCCGTTGCGCTAACAAGTTTAGAAACCGATGCCACGCGATATAAAGTCTCAGGCGTAGCTTCACGCTACTGTTCGATATTGGCATATCCATACCCTTTAGAAAACAGCACTTTATCTTTTTCAAAAATCAACACTGTCGCACTGGGCTGTTTTGCGGCTTCTAACTGCTGGCTGATCAATGTATCTAACTCTTTTGCTGTGGGACGTAAATAAAGATGTAAATCAACGTAGACCATCCACGCGAGTATTAATCCTACTGTGATAAGCAGTGAAATACCCAGCTTTTTAAGCAAGTTCTTTATTATCATTGTTTTTCCATCACATGATATATATTTCAAAAGATTATATAAGTAAATAGGCTTTCTTAGACTCTATAATAAAGCCGGATAGCTGACTATCCGGCTTTATTATCAACTACCAACCTTTATGTAGTTTTCTTTCTTTGAGTGCTTGCTTCACGAATTTGCCAAATTGTTTGTCTTTATCACGTTGCTGCTTCAAACTCGCGTTATTATGCGCTTGCTCTTTTAGCAACTTTTGATAATTAACAAGGCGACGCGCGTCCAATTCACCTTGCTCTAGAGCTTTGAGTACCGCACAACTTGGTTCATTTTGGTGATGGCAATCTTTAAACCGGCAATGCTGTGCAAATTCTTCAATATCTGCAAACGTGGTTTGCAAGCTTTGCTCACTCCCCGCTAATTGCAGCTCGCGCATTCCTGGGGTATCCATAACCGCACCATTTTGCTCACTAATATATAAACAGCGTGCCGTTGTGGTGTGCTTACCTTTGTCATCGTCTTCACGTATGCCATTGGTTTGACTGACTTCTTCTCCTAGCAAGCGATTGATAAGGGTTGATTTACCCACACCAGATGAACCAACGAACGACACCGTTTTGCCATTACCACACCAAGGTGCCAATAATTCAGCAGCTTGAGTTAGCAAACCGTTTAACGCCACCACCATCAATAATGGGTTTAACGCTTGTACTTGTGCGACTTTGCTTTCTACATCATCGCAAAGGTCACGTTTGCTCAGTACCACTACTGGTTCAACATCCGCATCGTGCGCTAATGCCAAATATCGCTCCAAACGGTTTAAGTTAAAATCTTGATTTAAAGACATCACAATAAACAGCGTATCGACATTGGCCGCAATCATTTGTTGCTTTAATGCAGCACCGGCGCTTTTTCTCGAGAACAAAGATTTTCGCTGCAAAAGCCGCACAAATTGCAAATTTTGATCGAGTAAAACCCAATCTCCTACCACCATATTCGGTAGATTTTGGCTAATAGCAAGCGCCTTACTTTGCGTTTCAAGCTGAACTATATATTCACTGCGATGATGCTCAGTAATACGCCCACATACAGTGTGTTCATACTCGTCTAAAGAAAGTTGTTGTTGAAAAAATGGTTGCCAACCTAGTTGGCGTAATGAATAACTCTGATTCATTGCTATATCCCTTCGTCTGTGTGACGCGCACACAAGTGAGGATCAATAGGGATAATGGGGCACATTAACCCTGTGTTTAGACAACACCGGGCAGAATTGAGAAAATCAGGTTGTGAAGTTTATTAAAACCTAGCGTTGACTCACTGCCGGGTGGGTTGGTAATACAATCATCAAATTCTCCTATTCGTTTTTGTTAACAGCTAGATACTACACAGCATGGCCTCACGCCACAAGCTCGTTCAACGCACAAAATGATATTTATTGACCTATTTACGCCATCTATAAAAAATTATATCTGACAAACTGATTTGCCTCTTCCTTGTTAATCCCATCATTCACTCCTTGGACTTAGAATTTGATTCGATTTTTAGAACTAAAAATGTAGATTAGCCACTCAAAGGTTAAAATTTGAGTGACTGTCCTTGAATGTTCTTCTCGCCGAGCAGACCTTTAAACCATCGACTCCTGAATATTGAAACGATAAGTAACAGGGGTATGATGTAGCAAACTTGAACTAAAGTACCTGATAGTAACCCTAAAATATCCACGAAACTTCTTTATTTAACTAACGCCCTGTTAATGGACAAAATATAGTTGACTAAAATTATGCGACGAAGGAGAAAAAGCCAACTGCATTTTGTCCTTGTTAAACAAATTATTAGGTATTATTTTCATCTACCAGTGCAACAAACTTAAGATACCACTCGTAATAATTACTACCTTTTTTAACTCCTGCATCTCCGAATTTTTTAAGTTGATCAACTGGAGTGTAACCCCATTTATTCTCGACTTTTAATGATGCACCACTTAAAACCAGAAAATGCGCAATGTTATAGTTTTTAACGGATATAGCCAAATGAAGTGGAGTATTGCCACTCTTATTCTGAGCATTCAAGTTAGCGCCATGCTTCACAAGTAATTTAACGTTTGCGAGCCGCGAATATTTTGCAGCTTCAAGAATTACAGGTGAACTTTTGTAGCCATCAAGAATATCGGGGTTAGCACCATGCTCTAAACATAACTGCAAAAACATTGGGTTCTCATGAACTGCGGCTTGCTCCATAACCACGGGTCGATTTTGAGGATCTCCTTTTTCATCCCTATAATTCGGATCTGCGCCATCTGATAAAAGCTGCTGAAACTGTTTTAAATTGCCGCCTTTAATGGATAGCAAAAGATCATTATTAATATTCGAGTCTAATGATTCACGACTAAAAATTAAGATTGTTATAACTACACAGAAATATGGCGCAAATCTCATTGAACACCTAAAAACTTGATAATTAGTGAATTTTTCTGGGTTGATTTATACGCACCTACTCTTAGGTGCTCTGTAAAAGCTGAATTTTTTGAGAAAATTATACAATTAATACCAAGGCCAAATGCTACGAAGTAAAACAACCAATTGAATATATCAAAGAGTAATGGATCTTCATCATCTAAAGCCAATTCATTAGCACCTATATGATAAATAATCATGCAATACCCCAAAGCAATTAACAAAAACAAGACCTTTAGGTATTTATAGGAGGTAAAATTGTCCTTAAACGAAAGTTCTTGTTCTTCCTTACTTTGACCAGCACCGACTAGAAACATAAATAAAAGCAATCCAATAGCAGCCACTGAATCCAAATTTTTCTCCGTTTATCTGACAGTTTATTCTCTCACAAAGTGTCGGAATAAAAACGAACAAAACGGGCTATATTACCTGCGCTAATTTTCACACATAGAAAAACCAATATAAACAATCCATAACAGTGCTCAAAAAACAGCCCTTGTTACCAATAAAAGCTCCCACCTAACGCTTAAATTTGGTTTCTAATATTACCGATGAATTGGTCCGCTCTACCCCTTCCAAATTTCCTATATCATCCAAAATCGTGCTCAACTGTTGCAGATTTTGCGCTTCAACAACCGCTATCATGTCGTACTCGCCACTGATGGCATAAAGTGCGCTAATATGGCTTATATGCTTTAAGGCAATATTGGTTTTGGTCGTCAGCTTTTGTTTTACCTTAATCGACACATGTGCTTCTACCAGCTCTGACAAGTAGGCTTCACCAAACTCTACGCTATAACCTTGGATCACCCCTGATTGCTCAAGCTTTTGTAGTCGGCTTTGCACGGTAGATCGAGATAAATCTAAACTTCTGGCTAGGTCGGAAATACTTGCACGAGCATTACTGCGCAGCAGCGCAATCAGCTTTTCATCTTGTGAACTTATCATTTTGCTAAATCACTTCATTAATTTGACTTTTATTTTAATCATTTTGCACATTTTTGCACTGCAAATTTACTTTAATCATCGTAATAATGAGGAATATTAAGCACCTTCTAGATTGTTTAAAAAAGGTGCACACAAGTTGAAGTAAAATATTAAGAGGAAGTCGTCATGCAAACTAACCGTGAATTATTCGATCAGGTTATGGTACCAAACTACAATCCATCAGATGTGATCCCTGTAAAAGGTAAGGGTTCACGAGTATGGGATCAAAAAGGCGACGAATATATTGATTTTGCTGGCGGTATTGCCGTTAACTGCCTTGGCCACTGTCACCCAGCTTTGGTAAACGCATTAACAGAGCAAGGCCAAAAGTTATGGCATCTGTCAAACGTCATGACCAATGAGCCTGCACTTCGTTTAGCGAAAAAAATCACTGACGCGACATTTGCAGACAAAGTCTACTTCGCAAACTCAGGCGCAGAAGCGAATGAAGCAGCGCTAAAACTAGCTCGTCGTTTTGCCTTGGACAACTACGGTGAAGATAAAACACAGATCATCGCGTTCAATAAAGGCTTCCATGGTCGTACATTCTTTACCGTAACAGTGGGTGGTCAAGCAGCCTACTCTGACGGCTTCGGCCCGAAACCGGCTGATATCGTACACTGCGACTATAACGACTTAGCAGCATTTGAAGCTTTGATCAGCGACAAGACCTGTGCCGTGATGATGGAGCCGCTACAAGGTGAAGGCGGGATCATCACTCCAACAAAAGAATTTGTTGAAGGCGTTCGCGCTCTGTGTGATAAGCACAATGCACTACTAATTTTTGATGAAGTACAATCGGGTGTTGGTCGTACAGGTGAACTATATGCGTACCAAGGTCTAGGTGTAACGCCTGATATTTTAAGTACTGCAAAAGCGTTAGGTGGTGGTTTCCCTATCGGTGCGATGATCACCACAGATAATATCGCTAAGCATTTAAAAGTGGGTACTCACGGTTCTACTTATGGTGGCAACCCGTTAGCTTGCGCGGTGGCAGAAGCTGCGTTCGATACAGTAAACAACCCAGAGTTACTGGCTCAAGTAAAGCATAAAGAGCAACTTTTCCGTGACGCGCTAAATGCTATCAACGAAAAATACAAAGTTTTCGCCGAAGTGCGTGGTAAAGGTTTGCTGCTTGGTGCAGTGTTAAATGACGATTATAAAGATCGCG
The DNA here is from genome assembly GCF_002964665.1 of Pseudoalteromonas sp. T1lg23B. Taxonomy (GTDB): domain Bacteria; phylum Pseudomonadota; class Gammaproteobacteria; order Enterobacterales; family Alteromonadaceae; genus Pseudoalteromonas. The sequence goes on from NZ_PQBZ01000042.1 coordinate 219,434, forward strand.
CACGTGACTTCTTACTAGCCAGCACTAAACACGGTCTAATGACATTAGTGGCGGGTACAAACGTGATTCGTTTCACACCTTCATTGGTTATCCCTGATGAAGATATTGCAGCGGGTATGGCTAGATTTGAACTCGCGGTTGCCGACGTGGTAGCGGCCGGTTAATCGGACTGGGAGGCCCCGTGCCTCCCATAGGTTGCAATTATGCAGATACTAAGACCAATAACCAGCAATGACTTTGCTGCTTTTAAGCAAATCGCTATCGAGTCGGGCCATGGCTTTACCTCATTGCCTGTCGATGACCAACTGCTACAAGATAAAATTTCTCGCTCTGAGCGCAGTTTTACCAAGCAATTAGCCAAGCCTTTTGATGAAGGCTATGTGTTTGTACTTGAAGACAGTGAAACCGGTGAAATCATGGGCACCACGGCAATAGAAGCCGCTGTGGGTATGCAAGTGCCATTGTACCACTATCATATGGGTAAAACCGTACATCATTCTCGTACTTTAGACGTCTACAATACGGTCGAAATTCTAAGTATGTGTAATGACTACACTGGAAGCAGTGAGATCTGTACGCTGTTCTTACGAGAACCATTTAGAAAGGGTCTAGCAGGTAGATTCTTAAGCCGTTCACGCTTTGTTTTTATGGCGGACCATGCGGAGCGTTTTAGCGAAACCGTGATCGCAGAAATGCGGGGTGTAAGTGACAGTCAAGGTAACTCACCGTTTTGGAAATGGCTACAAGAGCACTTCTTCAGTATCGAGTTTCCACAAGCTGATCACTTAGTTGGTCTGGGTGATAAAGTATTTATCAGCGAACTCATGCCAAAGTACCCTATTTATGCCAACTTGCTCAGTCAAGAAGCGCAAGCGGTAATAGGTCAAGTGCACGAAAAGACCAAACCAGCGCTCAAGCTATTGGAAAAAGAAGGCTTTGAACACCGTGGTTACATCGACTTATTTGATGCCGGTCCAACGGTAGAAGCCAAATTAAAAAATATACGTACTGTACAGCGCTCCGTTGTCGCGACCATAAACATCGCAAACGACGTGTCTGGTAAAGCACGCGCAATCTCCAATCAGGGATTAGCAAACTTTAGAGCAACATTTACAGATAAGTGTTCATACGACAGCACCTCAAATACGCTCAACATTGAGCCATGCGTCGCGCAGGCACTTGAGCTGAGTAACGGTGACTCAGTCAGAACATTTACGTTATAAACTTGCTGCGTCGAGCTTAATCGCACCAAGTTAACGCGGACAATCCGCACAATTAAGGAATCCATTATGCACAACAATGTTGATCAATTATTTGACGAACTTTGGAATAACTACCTATCTGTTACTCCTTCAGCGGTAAAAGTTCACGAGCTGCTAGGCTCTACTCAGCAGGACGATGTGATCAATGACCATATTGCGCTTCGTACCTTTAACCACGAAAAAGTAGGCCTAGAGAAACTCGCGGCACACTTTAAAGCGGTTGGTTACAAAGAATGTGGTGAATACCACTTTGAAGCCAAAAAACTTTATGCAAAGCACTATGAGCACTCAGACCCAACTAAACCTAAAGTGTTTATCTCTGAATTGTTAGTTGAGAAATGTTCTGCTGAACTACAAGCCATCGTTAACGACATGGTTTCTCAAATTGATGAGAATGCAGTGACAGCTGATAACTTCCTATATTCAGGTACTCACTGGCAAGTTAGCCATGACACCTACCAGCAGCTATTAAAAGAAAGCGAATACGCTGCATGGATGTCAGCATGGGGATATAGAGCAAACCACTTCACGGTAAGCATTAACTACTTGTCAAACTTCACCACGATTGAAGCTGTTAACCAAGCGCTTAAAGACGCTGGGTTTGAGCTAAATACATCGGGTGGTGAAATTAAGGGTTCACCTGAGGTATTACTTGAGCAATCTTCAACGCTTGCGGATCATCAACCAGTGGTATTCAGTGATGGTGAGTTTAGCATTCCTAGCTGTTTCTATGAGTTTGCGCTTCGTTACAACAAGCCTGACGGTGAGATTTACACAGGCTTTGTAGCAGCATCAGCTGACAAGATTTTTGAAAGTACTAATGCGCGTTAAGCAACTAGTATGATTAAAAAGGCTGGACATCGTTCCGGCCTTTTTTATGAACAACATGCTTAGCGCTTACATAGCTTTAAAAATAAAGTCCCCAATTATCCTACCGTTTTGCAATATGAACTTTTACTACACTACTGGCAGTAGGTTAGGTAAGGTATCTATCATCAGCGTAATACAACGACACTGACGGACAGCTCTTGAGCCAGTCATAATTCTGCAACTAATATGTCATCTTAGTTAGTTAGCGTGATTAGCAATGCGCTAGATGCGCGTAATGCAAAGCAGCCACACTTTTAGAGCTAAAACGAATACAATTTGGTCAAAATAAGGAAAGTAACAATGAATAGACAAGCTCAAATAGAGACCATAATGACCGAAATTGACTGCGTACAGTTTTTGGGCGCTCTGCCAAAACACCAAAAAATGGCAAGTAGTCCCTTTCTATTTCTGCGCGGTAGCGCAGCACTGATGTATCATGACTTTGCCAATCAACATATCACTCTGCCCGACGAGCTTTTTACCATACCATTAACCCATATTATCGGCGATTGTCATACTGGCAACTTTGGCTTTATCAGTGAAGAAGGCTCCCATGGCGACACCATTATATTTACCCCCAACGACTTTGACGATGCCTGCGTCGGCCATGCCTCGTGGGATTTATTTAGATTTATAACCAGCTTATTTGTGGCTCGCCATCACGCCGCGGCTTTGCAAATGAATACGGATGATCTAAATATCAGACAAAGGCCACTGGTTTCAAATGAGCAATTACACCACGGGAGTAAAGAGTTTATTCACGCCTATTTGCATGCGTGCCAAGGCTCGGTTCAAGATACATTGACCATACAATCCGCCTTAACCGACTTTGATAAAGAACACATTTTGTATAAACGTTGGCAAAAAGCGATACAAAGAAAAGCTGGAGGCGCTGCATTTACCACCAGCAGTACCTTAGCAAAAGAGCTTGATTTTACGCTGCCAATACTAGCATTTAAGAACGACCAAGAGCGCTTTAGACGTCTGCCGCAAGCACTGTATGATGAAGTCCAAGCTACTTTTGCTCCATACGTGGATGATGAGATTTTAGATATTGTGGAACGTTTGAGCGCGGGTACTGGCTCGCACAATCTAACTCGTTACTACCTACTTGTAGGTCCAGAATCAGCCAAAACGCAAGGGCAAGATTTTCACCTATGTCATATCGTTGAAGTCAAACAACAGCGTATGGCAGCTCCTTTACACTACTTCGCAAATCTAAGCCCAATAAATCAACTCAACCCTGCACATTTAACAGTGAACTGTCAGCGCAAGATGCAACGTCGTCCAGATCTGGTGCTCGATGATGTTGTTTGGCAAGGCAAACATTGGCTGGTACGCTCGCGTCATCATGCCAGAGTAGGATGCGACCCTGAAGACTTTATGCTGGGTAAACGTGCAGCGCTCAAAGACGGTTTTAGTCAATATGCGGCCAGCTGCGGCCACAGCTTAGCGCTGGCACACATGCGTGGTGACAGACGCTCGGTACGCTTTCAACAAGCGTGTTTAGACACGATCCCTGCCCATGCTGAAGCCCTCATTAGCGCAGCTCAAGAGTATGCTCAACAAGTTCACGCCGACCAAGAACTGTTAGTTTCGTTGCTTAGGGATCGGCAAACTGAGTAAATCTTCTGCAAAATATAACTGCCCTTGATAGTGTTCATGGGCTTCACTTTTAAGCGGCTCCAACATACCAGGACCGTGATAACGTACGCTAAAATGCGTTAACGCAAGCATAGGGATGTGATACTGCTGGGCAAACTCCGCGATTCGTTTAGCGTCAGAATGCCCTGTATGCAGGCCTACACGGTGTAAATCTCCATGCGTAAAGGTTGCCTCATGGACCAATAAGTCAATACCATCAACATGGTTTTTCAGCTTTGCTGGTTTTTCATTGTCACCACAAATGATCACTTTTCGAGCACGCCAACTATCAAAAGCATACTCTGTTGAACATAGCGTTTTTCCGTTATAAACCACGTCTTGACCTTTTTGCAACGCATTAAAATGTGGCCCACTGGCAATGCCATCTGCTTTGAGTTTATCGACTTTTAACTTCTTGGGAATACCGCATTCGGTAATTTGATAGGCAAAACTTGGCACCCTGTGCTGTAACTCAATAGGCTTTACGCGACAAAATGTAAGATCTAACTCCTGTGTTAGCGACTCAACCGCATGACACTGCAAATCGAAACCAAGTTTTACGTCAGTAAGCCCAAGGCCGATATGAATAAATTGTATCAGTTTTTGTGGAGCTATTAAGGTGACAGAGTCGGTACGTCCATGCAAAGACATGCTCGAAAGCATACCCAGTAGACCGTAACAATGGTCGCCGTGAACATGAGTAATGCAGATCACTGCCACCTTCGCAGGTGATAGAGATGTTGCTAACAATTGATGTTGCGTACCTTCTGCACAATCAACTAATAACCATTGCTTGGTTGTTTCAAAACTCACTGCGGTCGCAGCCATATTTCGATAGCGGCTCGGACTGCCCGATGATGTGCCTAAAAATTGTACATCCATAATTTCACGTCAATTAAACTTGTGTTCTGATGATCCTACCCTAATTCTAATACGTAACGGTATAACAAAGGGATACAGCAATGAAAAATGAACTAGATAGCAAAACTATACTCAGTGTGTACGAATACATCCAAAAACACGGAGAAGCCACAGAGGAAGGTAAGTTGTATGGCGGAATCACCGCGTTTTCAGATATTGATGGATACACCGTGTATTTTAAAGGCAGCGGGGTGCTAATGCGTTTTGGTTTTCACAACACCTATCACCTTGATTATGAACACGAAAAGCACAAAGATGACTTTATTCGCAAGATTGAGTCAATCAAGAAACAGTTAGATGACCAGTAGTTCTACTATGTACTTATGAAGCAAACCAGATCACGTCAACAAAGTAAACGCGATGATAACCGGCATAGGGCATTTATCATCGCCGCCCTTAACGAGCTAAAGGCACATCCCAATAAGCTCGCGATCCTTAAACAGAACTGTCAACTTTACAAGCAGCAAGCCCATTTAAAAAGAGGGTTATTAAAGGCGATAGAACGCTTTGAGTGGGTATTTGAAGTTGACGATGATATCGATAGAATCATCGAGCAAATCCTCGCGCAAGATTACATTGGCAACAGAATCCGTCGCTACCCGTTGTTATTCAAGGGTATTGTTGATGATTAACCTCGTCTGGCTAAAACGAGACTTGCGTGTAGAGGATCACGCTCCGCTTTATTACAGCCAACAAAATGACCGCCCTACACTGTTTATTTATGTGATTGAGCCAGATTACTGGCAACTACCCGATAGCAGTGCGCGACAGTTTGAATTTATTGCACAAAGCTTGCGTTCGTATGCTCAAACACTCGAAAAACTGGGTGGATATTTGTGTATCAGATCAGGCGATGTGGTGGAACTATTTACCAAAATACATGCTAAATACCCCATAGATACACTCTATTGCCATCAAGAAACAGGCAATGACTGGACCTTTGCTCGTGATACTCGGGTATTCAACTGGTGTCGAAGCCACCAGATCTCGGTGAATCAGTATCCACAGCAAGCTGTTTTTAGGGGTAAACTCAATCGTGATCATTGGCAACGCAAAGTCTCCCACTGGCTCGACAGCCCATCCCTTTGTGCACCCAGCAAAGTAAACTCATTAATTAACTTTCACAGTGGCTTAAGCTTACTAGATAATTATCCTGGTGATGATACTTTTACAGCGCAAAAAATGCAGCTAGGTGGCATTCATGCTGCTAACAAAACCCTGAATAGTTTTTTCGATCATCGCATCAATCAGTATTTATTTGGTATTTCTAGCCCTTTAACCTCGGTTACCAGTAGTTCAAGGCTCAGCCCTTATCTATGTTATGGAGTGTTAAGCCTTAGGCAGGTGCTCAAACAAGCCGCTTCGTTACAAGTGAATAAACGCCAAAAATCGGGGTTCATCGCACGCTTACATTGGCATAGCCACTTTGTGCAGAAGTTAGAGTCTGAGCCGCGATATGCCCTTCAATCTGTACATAAATCTTTGATAAATATGCGCGCCGATGAATTTGACAGCCAGTTATTTGAACGCTGGAAAGCGGGTTGCACTGGTGTACCCTTTGTCGATGCGTGTATGCGTATGCTCAACGAAATCGGTTGGATCAACTTTAGAATGCGCGCCATGCTGATCTCATATGCGAGCTATCATTTGTGGCTAGATTGGCCACAAACAGCTGCCTATTTAGCCAGCACTTTTGTCGATTACGAACCTGGGATCCACTACCCTCAGGTACAAATGCAATCAGGAACCACTGGAATAAACCCGTTTCGTATCTATAACCCAGTTACGCAAGGACAAAAGTATGATGCGATGGGATTATTTATTAGAAAACATATACCGGAACTCGATCATGTTCCAAACTGCTATATTCATATGCCTTGGCTGTATAACGGCTTAAAAACCGACCGATACGACAAACCAAATAGACTTCCGGATGATGCGGCAAGACGTGCAAAGCAAAAAATCTCAGAGTATTATAAGAAAAATATCGATGAGACCGAAACACAAAGGATCATCAAAACCCATGCATCAAGACTTAAAAACAGGCGTAAAAAAGCAGCTCAAACGACCGTAGCACAACTGAGTTTGCTTTAAAAAGTATCCAGCTCAGGCCGAGGTTATTCTTGCCTGAAAATTAAGCCCTACGAATAATAAACACACAAAATAGCATTAAACTAGGTTACTTCATCCCGAGATTAGGTTTAATTAACGAATCTCTGTGATCAAAAAGATAAAAAATGTTAAATTACGGCAATTTTTTGAATATTAGAGATTGTTTGCTATGTCAAATGCTGTAGAGACACAAGCGCAGGAGCAGCCTGATAACCAACAAGGCAAAGGCTGGTTTAACCGCTTTTTAGCCACGGTTGAGTTTCTGGGTAATATGCTTCCCCACCCGATTACTTTATTCGCAATGTTCTGTGTAGCCATTGTCGTGTTCAGTGGTATCGCTGACTGGATGGGCTTGAGTGCCATCGACCCGCGCCCTGAAGGCGCTAAGGGACGTGACCCCGATGGTATTATCGAAGTGGTCAGCCTACTCAGTGCCGAAGGTCTGCAAAAGATTGTAACGGGACTGGTGACAAACTTTACCGGCTTTGCACCATTAGGTACTGTACTCGTTGCGCTACTGGGGGTGAGTGTTGCCGAGCATTCAGGTTTATTATCAGCTGCAATGCGTGGCATGGTGATGGGCGCATCAAAGCGCTTGGTGACATTTATGGTGGTATTTGCAGCCATCTTGTCCAATACCGCCTCAGAACTTGGCTACGTAGTGTTAATACCACTCGCAGCAATGATTTTCCACAGCTTGGGACGCCACCCATTGGCTGGTTTGGCAGCGGCGTTTGCTGGTGTATCTGGTGGTTACAGCGCTAACTTATTACTGGGCACAATTGACCCACTGTTAGCGGGTATTACCACACCTGCGGCACAGATGATTGACCCTAGTTATCAGGTCGGTCCTGAAGCCAACTGGTATTTCATGATGGTTTCTGTGTTCTTGATTGCCATTGTTGGTACTTTGGTGACAGAGAAAATCGTCGAGCCGCGCTTAGGTAAGTACAATCCAGACGAAGCCAGTATTGACTTAGGCGAAAATAACATTGAACACCTAAATGCAAAAGAAAAGTCTGGTCTAAAATGGGCTGGACTCACGCTACTTGCAGTATCAGTATTACTTGCCCTGACCATAGTTCCAGAGAATGGTATTTTACGTCACCCTGAAACAGGAGAGGTAGCGGGTTCACCGTTCCTGAAGGGCATCGTCGTCTTCATTTTTGTTACTTTCGCTATTCCAGGCTTTGTATACGGCCGTGTAGTTGGCACCATGAGAAATGATAGAGACATCATTGATGCGATGAGTAAATCGATGAGTTCAATGGGTATGTATATTGTGCTGGTATTTTTTGCAGCGCAGTTTGTGGCGTTCTTTAAATGGACCAATCTAGGCACCATTTTAGCGATTAACGGTGCCGCCTTACTACAAGCGCTCAACTTAACGGGCCCAGAAGTGTTTGTTCTATTTATTTTTATGTGTGCTTTGGTGAATCTAAGTCTCGGTTCTTCATCGGCTCAATGGGCGGTGACAGCACCTATCTTCGTTCCTATGCTAATGTTGGTTGGCTATGCACCAGAAACTATTCAGGCCGCTTACCGTATCGGTGATTCAGTAACCAATTTGATCACGCCAATGATGAGCTATTTTGGTCTAATCCTTGCCGTAGCAACCAAATACAAAAAAGACATGGGAATTGGCACCTTAGTTGCGACCATGCTGCCTTACAGTATGTTCTTTTTTATTGGATGGGTTGCTCTGTTCTACGTTTGGGTGTTTGGTTTTGGTTTACCTGTAGGACCAAACTCACCCATTTACTATACGCCATAGTACCTTATACAACGCCAGCACTCGCTGGCGTTGTCATTTTAAGAGCCCTATTTTGGAGCAAAAATAATTATAAAATAATGAGATATTAATAAAATTAGAGTTGTTAAATAGCCATCGCTCTCCTACAGTTCAAAAGAACCAACCGAAAAAGGAGCTTAGGTTTCTCACGAGACATTTATCATTGAAAAGGTCGTTTATGTATACACTCTTTTACTATCCACGTAATGCGAGCCTTGCACCGCACTTCGTGTTGAAGGCGCTTAACGTGCCATACCAGCTAGAGTTGGTTGACCGCAAGAAGGTAGTACAGAAATCTGCTCAGTATTTGAAGTTAAACCCCACAGGCCGCATTCCCACTCTGGTCGATGACGACTTTACCCTGTTTGAAAGTGCTGCGATTTGTTTGTATTTATGTGAAAAACACCCTGATGGCCATTTACTCCCAACAGAACCCAAGGCCAAAGCTGAGTTCTATCAATGGCTAATGTACTTAACAACCACTTTGCAAAATGAACTTATGGTGTATTACTACCCTGAGCGCCACACCCAAAGTGCAATTATGTACGATGACATCGTCAATACCCAACAATCTCGGATCAGTGAATGCTTAGAGCTGTTAAACAAACAGATTGGTGACAAAACCTACATGGTTAATGATCAATTCACCGTGTGTGACTGTTACATGTTTATGTTGTGTATTTGGGCTGACGAACTTAAAAAACCCCCGTTAAGTTTTCCAAATTTAAGTCGGTACTTAAAAACACTCGCTCAGCACCCCGCAATTAAAGCGGTTTGTGAGCTGGAAGAAACAGACCTCAGTGCTTATAAATAATATCATTGACGTTACCATGGGGCTGGCAGTTCATACCCCATGGTCAGACTTTAACTGCCAGCAAAGTCACGATTGACCAACATAAGTCCCAAAACCATTGCACCAATACCTACAACCTTTTGCATTGAGATACTGGCTTGAGGCACATCAAACCAGCCGAAATGACCAATAATCATCGCCATTAGCAACTGACCACTTAGCACCAAAGACATCAAGTTACCGACTCCCATTTTTGGGATCAGGAAGTAGCACAATCCAACACCTGTAGCACTCAAAATACCTCCAAGGCCCCATAAATACCAAGGAACATTGGATGCCAGTTGTGCGTTAGGTAGTCTTCCGCCCTTCGCCCCAAAAGCCACCAATGCATATAATGCACTGAAAATAAAAGCACATACAGTTGCCAATATTGGACTTTTTAATAAACTACCCAACTGAGCATTCATGCTTGCTTGTACAGCAATACAGCTCCGGCGCAAAAAGCGAGTATCGTCAACCACATGCTCAATCTACCTCCACTACCAATTCTTCCAATGGCTTACGCACTTTGTTTGCATTGGCGCTGCTATCAAGTGGGTGCCTGTAACCAATGGGGCATATCGCGACTGTTTTTAGATTCTGTGGGCACAGTCGTAATATCTCATCATAGCGTTGGGTATCTATACCTGACATCGGACAGGCATCTATTTTCAATGATGCAGCGGAAACGAGCAACGTACCCAATGCGATATACGCTTGCTTAGAGGCCCACTGGTATTGCTGCTCCTCATTCATGCCAGACAACGCTGCCAACATGCTCTGCTTCATTGCCGTTTGCTTTTTACAACACCAGTCGTTGTACAACCACATACGCTTTGTATATTGATTGATCATTTCCTCCACACAACTCATATCAGCCACAAATACAAGTAAGTGGCTATTTTCTAGCACCTTTTGCTGGTTGTAACTTGCTTCTAGCAGCCGACCTTTAAGCTGATGATTTTGGATCACGAGTATTTTATATGGCTGTAAGCCAAATGCTGAGGCACTTAAGCGTGTGTCATTGAGTAGCTGTTTAATTAGTCCGTCACTAACTAACTGATTTGAAAACTTGCGTACGGCATAGCGCCAGTACAATGCTTCGTGTAAATTTTGCGCAGCTTCATTCATTGCGGTTCCCCTAAATTAAACAAGATGTTTTATCAAAGGTTACCGCCCGCGGTTTGGAAACTCATTTACCTATGTAAATGCGCAAGAAGATTTTAGTAATTTACGTATTCGACTGAGCTGAGTGGCACTGACACCCAAGTGAGAAGCCAAGTGATATTGAGGGATTTGTGCAGCGAGCGTCTGATTTTGCTCTAAAAAAAGTAGGTAACGCTGAGTCGTATCTTGTTGAATTAAGCAGATTTCGCGCTGATCTTTTTCCAGCAACCAATTTTTCTCCAAATATTTAATTTGAAATCTCATAAGCTCAATATTATCAAACAGAATGTCGCGAAATCCTTTGAAGTCGATTAGAAGCACTTGTGTGTCTTGCAAGCATTGAATTCCCTGCTCTTGCGCTTTTTGCTGATGTAATGCGCTCATGATCCCCGGAAACTCTCCGGTCGCAAAGAAGCGTTTATTGTATTCTTGACCTTTATGATCTGATGCGAACAGTCGTACTAACCCGCTGTGAATGAAGGCAAAGGTTTTAGGCAGCTGACCATATGGATAAATATACTGCTCTTTCTGGTACTCAGCAGGCTTACACAGTCTTTTTATCTGTTGCCAAGTGTTTTCAGACAACGGAGAATAAGCCTCAAGCACCTCACGAAGATGGTTAAATTGTTCTGACATTGTAAAATCCCCGCCTTGTTATCCCATGTAACGTCAGATGAAGTTACATCCGCTAATCTAATCCGCTTGTAATGGCATTTCAACACCCATGATTAGCATCTTAAATTTGAATATGCTCTAATACCCCAAAAATTATTCGTGTCATTTATGCTTTCGCAATTTCAGCAGTTGCTGGACAACAATGTCCTGAGCCAAGATACAGCTCAACTGCACGCTCTTCATGCACTTGCACAGTTGCAAACTCAACTCGCCCAGCAGCAACGTGGCAAGGGTATATATTTACATGGTCCTGTTGGACGCGGCAAAACCATGTTGATGGATTTGTTTTACCGCACCTTGTCTGGAGTCCCAAAACAAAGACTGCATTTTCATCACTTTATGAGCCAGGTACATCACGAACTCAATGCGATACAAGGCCAAGTAAATCCTTTGGCACAGATAGCGCGAAGCTGGGCCGATAAAGTCACAGTACTCTGTTTTGATGAGTTTCATGTGAGTGATATTGGCGATGCCATGATTATGGCAAGGTTATTTGAACACCTGTTCGCATCTGGGGTTACGCTCGTTGCAACTTCTAATTGTCATCCACAAACGCTCTATCGTAATGGCCTACAGCGACAGAGATTTCTGCCGACTATCGATTTACTCGAACAACACTGTGAGGTTATTAACGTGGCGGGCGAAGTCGACCATCGATTCGCCAACGGCTTTGATAGTAAATACTTTTTCGTAGATGAATTGGCGCCATTTGCACGTTTGTTTACACAATCAGGTGGTCAGTTTTTAGAACAGTGCATATCAGTATGTAATAGACCGGTTGCCACAATGGGAGCCGCTAAGCGCGTCATCGCTTTTGATTTTTATGCCCTGTGCTCAGCCCCTAGAGCCACTGCTGATTACATTGCATTGACCGAACAATATCGAGCGATCTTTATTGCTAACGTGCCTGCTATGGGCTCAAAGGCATTGCAGCACGTTACAACTCAAGGGATTGAAGACGGATATCAACGCGACCCACACTTCGACCGTGTACATCAACTCGATGATCACGCACGACGATTTATCGCTCTTATCGATGAATGTTATGAGAAAAAATGTCTGGTTGTAGTACACGCAGACACTCAGTTGCATCTGCTTTATACAGGAAAACAACTCGCTTTTGAGTTCGAACGAACAAAAAGCCGATTGGTTGAAATGCAACAATGGACTGAGCTATTAGTAGACACCATCGCTAATTGCTAATTAGCGATGGTCAAGCGCGGCTTAGATGCGCTCATTGACGTTAAAAATAATGCTGATGTTGGCCTGTTAACTGTAAATGAGGCGGTTGCAAATAGCTGCGATACAAATAACGGTATTCTTTATTAACTGTTGCTCGCTGATTGCGTTGAGGCTGAGGTTCAGCACTTACTAATGTCGCTAAAAACGCCTTAAAGGTATCTTCATGTTGTTCTGCCAATTCAGCTAGCTTATCGTTATATCCCGTATAAGAGTCGTCCCTAAGGCTACGTTGTAATGCTCTCAACCCAGCAAGATCATGTTGCGACAAATACCGAATCGCTAAATATGACCATTGATATATTTGCTCAGTACTTTGCCCGTACTCGGTAGCAAATATATTCTGCAAACTTGGCCATTGTTGCTGTTGTGTCTCTTGTAGTACTTTAATGGCCTTTGGGTTTTCATTACCCTTTGCGATGAGTTCAGCAAGCCCTTCACTCCACCACACTAGCTTTTCTGGAAAGTGTCCAAAGCCACCATATTTGTTAAAACGACCATCGAGATAATGGACATACTCATGGTTTAAGTTCCAAACTTTGAACTTGTCTGCTGTCCAAAACGCCTGAAAACTATAAAATGTGGCTTGATTATTCGGATCACTCGGCGTGCCTTCAATGTACATGCCACCGTTGTCAGTATGAATATCAAATAGCAGCTGCCCATAGCGATTATAATCACTGTAGTCATCAAATATTACCACCTGTAATGCGTGATTGTAGTCATCTGCCACACTGCGCATTTTGGTGGCAAACAATTGATGAAAGTCCTGTTCTTGTGATGTTAGCCTCTTACAGGAATAGGCTAGCTGTTCCTCATCCAATGAAGTGGCGCGGATCCAAAGTCGTGCCGAGCATTGATGCTTAATCGGTAGTACGGTATCCATATCCACACTCATACAACGCCCTAGCTGGCTCTCGTTACATTCGCTTAACCCGCGAAAGCTATTTACTAAATAGTTGCTTGAATACCAGATTTTCTTATCGTCTGTGGTTGCGTTATTGACCTCTTGCAGCTTTGACCACACCCTTTCATCTAGCTGTTGTTGCTGGGTTTGTGGTAGTAGTTGATGAATATAACCAAGGCTCCATAAAGCATGGTCTCGGCGCCATGTTGACTGCGAAATCTCCGCAATCAGTGTATTTATAAGCTCAGGCTGTTCTGAAAATAACTTCGATAAATCAGCTTCTCTGCGTGCCATAAACGCACTAAAACCAATCGCTCTGAATAGCTCCCAGCGTGCGTAGTCATGCGCGATACCCCCAGCACCGCCTATTGCTTTGAACAATGTAACAAGGGATGTCAGTTGCTCAGACCAATCCACCAGCTGCTTTTCTTGAGTAAGCAAACGATACACCAGCACCGCATAATTCTCTACAAATCGCGCTTCGCTCACAGTTGGGCGTTCATGTTTAAGTAACTTTAACAATGTCTGAGATAAAGATTGGTAGTCATCAGCGCTCAGGCTTGTTAGGTCGGCAAAATAGCTAAAGCCCCTCAAGTCATAAAACAGGCCATTTATGGTCGTCCAGTCAGGGCTTTCCAATGATGCTTGATAATCTAGATAAGTGAGAGCTTCATCAAAGTGTTGTTTTTTTACACTCTGATGCCACCAACCTTTGGCAGGGCCAGCAGGTAGCAACTCAGGCCCAGCGGACGAAGGTTTTACACTGTTGCAGGCACTCAATATGGCTAACAGCGAGATAAATATGACTTTTCTTAGCATGGCATGACAGGTTAATTCACCCGCTCCTTATTATTTTTAATATAATATACAATATACCAAAAGTAAGTTTCAATCTTAGTTGTTGCTTTTTACCAATTTAAGGTAAGGTGGGTCGCTTAACAATTGAGGTCATGACATGAAAAAAATCGCTTTGTTTGTCGATGTGCAAAATATCTACTACACCTGCAAACAGTCTTTGGGAAGGAACTTTGATTACAATGCCTTTTGGAAGCAAGCCCAACAACTTGGCACCATTGAGCTTGCTTATGCGTATGCAACCTATAGAGGTGATGATAAGCAGACTCAATTTCAAAACATACTTCGGGCTATTGGTTTTCAAGTAAAACTAAAGCCTTATATACAGCGTGCCGATGGTTCCAAAAAAGGCGATTGGGATGTCGGGATCACAATTGATATGATGGAAGCGGCCAAGCAAGTTGATGAGGTAATATTGCTCTCAGGTGATGGTGACTTTGCAATTTTGCTCGCGCATTTACGTAATCAATACGGCATAACCAGTCGAGTATATGGTGCTTCTAAATTGACCGCTCAATTACTGATTGATAGCTGTGATGTGTTTCAACCCATTGATGATGCATTATTGCTGCGCTGAATTTTGATAAAGCATAGCTTTTTTGTCGCTCACTATTATCTGTATAACAAAAGCGCAAACTAGACGACGAACAAAATGTGTTTAAGTTAAGTTTGGTTCTACATATAATACGTCACGACCTTTATTACTTGAATATTGCCCTTTAATTTTAATTAATATTAGGTTTAAAAAACGCTTTCGATATAATAAATTAACCAACATAAAAATCCTACGCAACACTCAACACAATTAAAAACACAATGCTAGAGATAGCGAACCGACTTTTGCCAAAATAAAGAATCATTTGAATTGGCATCCTGAAAAATGCAAAATACCCTTGGCATGAATAATCTTTTTAAAGACAGAAATATTAATTACTTCATTATTATGCTCCCCCCTTTTATAACTTTAAGGAAATAAAATGAAAAGAGGTTTTCTTTTTACACTTTCAGCTATTAGCTTAAATCTAAGTGCAAATACAGTAGTTGATTTCAATACTCTACAAACAATTGAGCTCGATTTTTTATTAGATGGGCAAATAAATAGCAGCTCAAGTACAAAAGATTATGACCTTAGTGGTAGCAAAAGTCTGTTTATTGGCAAACTTGAGAACACCGTTTTGGCAGGTTCTACTAGCGCAGACGAAAAGTTGATTAAATTCGAACTTTCTCAGCCGGATACAGGTGAAATCCATTATTTTGTTGGCAAGCTGACGATTGATGATAGTTATAAAGGTACTTGGTTCAGCAATAGTGGTGGCGAAGGTGACTGGCAGATAAACATCTCATCTCCAGCTGTTTATCAGTCGTGTAATGAAATTCTGCAAGCTGGGCAAAGTCAAGGAGACGGTGTTTATTCAATTCAGTCGCAAAATGGAACACCTATTTCTGTGTATTGCGATATGACCACAGATGACGGTGGCTGGACATTAGTTGGCAGTTACCCAAAAACCGCCCCTGGTGGACAACTCAGAGTGACTGATTATAGCAATGAGCCAGAAACCAACCCTGATAATCCAACTAGGTTATGGCTTTATCAAGGTAGTTTAAGTCCGTTTTCAGCAGCCCGCGAGCAGATATCATGTGCAGCAGCAAAATGTACTGATGGTAACTATGCCTATGCTGACAATTTAACAGAAGTAGAACTACAAAAAGTACGTTATTCGTGGGGTGCAAACGACCGAGTTGAGCAAATGCCAAGTTATCGTGATATGCCTACGTGCCGCAATGCATATGATCCACAAGCAACAGAGTTTACAGGTTGTGTAAGACCAGAATACCTTGATGTTTATACTACCAACAGTACAGTGGTTGGCTGGCAGACGGCGACAGGTAGCGGCTATTGCTGGGCAGCTAGAGGAACACATAGCTCTGGTTCGCTTGGCTCTGGTCGATGTGGTTATAATCTGGAACCAAATGGTACCAGATGGGCGTTATTGTGGATGCGCTAAGCACCTACATAAGCCAAATACTTAGAAAATCGGAGTGCTTTCATGTAATACGAGCTGCATGAACTTTACCTTTGAGTACCCTCTTAGAGGTAAAGCAATATCGGCTATTAGGAAGCGCTCAGTCATCAAATGGCTCACCTTTTAGTGAGCCATAGCCAAAAAATTCAGGTTATTTATCTAAACCTAACTTTTTACCCTTTATTTGCTTGCGTACATTGGCAATACGGGCTCGATTCTTAGCCCTTGCTTCACCACTAGCTTGATTACTAGGGCGGTTACTACGGGGCTGACGACGCTGGTGTGCAGGCTTTTTAGTCAGCTTTTTGATCAAGGTATCACGACTGCTAACTTCATAGCCCGGTAAGTAGTAACGTTTGATCTGTTGCTCAATCAACTGTTCGATGTGGATAAGCACTTGCTCTTCTTCACGAGAAACAAATGAAATCGCCTGTCCTTGATTACCTGCACGACCTGTACGACCGATACGATGCACATAATCTTCCGCAAGGTATGGCAAATCAAAGTTCACTACGCGAGGTAGGCCTTCAATGTCGATGCCTCGTGCCGCCACTTCAGTGGCTACCAACACACGATATTTACCTTCTTTGAACTCTCTTAGTGCTCTGCGACGAGCGCCTTGCTTTTTGTCGCCATGACAAACAATCGCTGGAATACCATCAAGGTTAAGCTCTTCCACTAGCTCATCAGCCACATCTTTCATATTGACGAATACAAGAACCTGTTGCCAGTTTTTCTTACCAATAAGTTCAGAAAGAAGTTCGGTTTTACGCCCTTGTTCAACAGGATAAACTACGTGGCGTACAGTCTCTGCAGTAGTATTCTCTGGGGATACTTGTACGTACTTTGGATGACGTAGCACGCGGCTCGCAAATTGTTTCATTGCCGGAGGGAAAGTGGCTGAGAACAGTAATAATTGACGCTCATCGTCGACTAAATCTATCACCTGCTGCATGTCGGTAATGAAACCCATATCGAGCATACGATCGGCTTCATCCAACACCAGATGCGTCACTTTAGCTAAACTTAAATTGCCAAGGCGAATATGATCTAATAATCGACCCGGTGTCGCGACCACAATATCAGCCCCCTGAGCAAGTAATTGCGCTTGGCCATCGGCACTCACACCACCGAACAAAGCAACTGTTTTTAATGCTGTGTGTTGACTAAACGCACTACAATTTTGTGCAATTTGTTCAGCAAGTTCACGTGTTGGTGCAACAATCAATGCACGCGGCTGTCGCTCACCTTCGCTTTCATTTTCAAGTAGTTTCTGAATAATTGGCAAAGCAAACGCTGCGGTTTTACCGGTGCCAGTCTGTGCGGTTGCCAGTACATCATGCCCTTTGCGAACCACAGGGATTGCGGCTTGTTGTATTGGAGTTAGGGTATGGAAATTTAATTCGTCTAATGCTTGTAACAGCAAAGGTGAAAAGCTAAAAGATTTAAAGTTCATGGTAAAAAACCTGCGGCCAATACTTAAGGGCCGCAGATTATACGTTATTTGTGCAGACCTAACAAAGCTTTAATAATGTTTCGTCGATCACCTGTGCTTTACCACCAACTATATCCGCTTCATTAAGCTGATTGATGAGCGCGATTCCCTGTGCTTGCTGCTCACTATTTAACGGTACATAGGGCAGTCGAAATACAGGATTAACTGCACCGGTCATGATCAGCGCGGTGTTAATCGCGATAGGATTCGGTTCACAGAACAGCCACTGCATCAATGGTTGTAGCTGAGAATTCAACTCTTTGTTTTCTTTATCCATTAACTGGCGAAATAAGCCTGGGATCAAGTTTGAAGTCACCGATATTACACCGTGAGATTGATAAATATGACGGCTATCATGCGCTTCATCATCATTACCTGACCAACAAGCAATACCTTGTGCTTCATAATGTGCGATGCGCTCGTTACCGCCACATTCTTTCACACCAATGAAATTTTGATGTTTTGCCAGTGGCTCAATAATATCAGGGGTAAGATCTTGGCCAGTACGCCCTGGTACGTTGTAAATAAACGCAGGACCTATGTCGAGCACACGCTGAAAGTGAGTTTTCAAGCCCTCTTCTGAAGTACGGCCATAATATGGGTTTATTTGTAATGCGGCATCCATCCCTGATGCGAATCCATATTCTGTCGCTTTAATGGCTTCACGAGTATTATTACTACCGGTATTACCCACGATAACCAGTCTATCTGAAAACTTATTCACGCTATGGGCAATCAGCATCAAATGCTCTTCCCAGTTCATTAGCTGGCCTTCACCAGTTGTACCGCCAACAATGATACCATCTACGCCTGCTGCTATTTGCGCTTCAACCAAAGCATCATAGGTTTGCAGGTCTATGTCTCCGCCCATAGTGTAAGGCGTTTTAATTGCCGTGATTAGGCTCGCTTGTTTTATCGTTTGAATCGTACGCATTGTGCTCAAATCTTGGTGTTTTCAAAGTTGCGCACTGTTTTACCATAAATGACGAAATGATCCGAGGGGAAAGCCGATTAAATTTGCAAAAACACTAAAATCTAGACATAAAACAAGTTTGTGGAATTAACAGCTAAGCCTGTGTATTGCAAAACAATAAATAAAGCCACAGCGTTAAACTGTGGCTTTAGTGCTTATCACAACGGGGAGCTTGTTTAGAAAGAACGACTCAATCCTACATAATAGAATCGTCCTCTAAATGAATACAGATTGTCGTCGGTTGAAGTACCGTTCGCCTTTAAGAACGGGGGCTCTTTGTCGAATAAATTTTGCACACCAAAATGAACATCTGTTTGTAGCGCATCAATGAAATATCCTAGCTGGATATTATGAAACACAGTAGCGTCCATCACGTCGTCTTCTGCGGCGGTGATCTTAGAGTTATAGGCTGCATCCCATGTTACTCGATAATTGCCCTGCTCCCAGTCTAACTGTAAGTTAGCTTTGTATTCTGGAATACTGCCAAAGGCGCTATCGTAGGTGCCTACCACATCTCTAAATGGCGTATCGCTGGTGTCTTGAACCTGAAAATCTGACATGTATGTCGCGTCTAAATTGAAACGCCAAGTACCGAAATTACTTTCATGTAAATAATTAACGTTTAGATCAAAACCTGACAGATTACGCGCCGCAATGTTGTTAGAAGATGAGAAGATGGTTTGAATATAACCGGTGCCATTATTGCTGCGGATCACCGCGTTGGCAAATTCAGGATTGCCCGCTACGTATTGATCAACAACATAGCGTGAACTTGAGAAAACCACGTTTGATTGTTCAATGTCAAAATAGTCTAGCGTTACCCCAAGCCCATCAAGCGGCTCCATAACAAGACCCAGTGTCATGTTGTCTGCTTCTTCTGGTTTTAAGTTCGGGTTGCCTCCGCCAATAATGTCGTTACTTTGGATTTCATTTTTACTAAACGCCGGGTTAAGTCCAGCACAGCCAGCGATTGACGTATTGAAGTAGTTTGCATCATTGTTTGGGTTACATGGGTCGTACATATTGGTGTTGATGGATGATGTACGTCCTTGATACATCTGCGCCATTGTCGGCGCTCTAAAACCGGTGCTGTAGCTACCTCGAATCTTCACTGACTCAAGTGGACGATAAATGATGCCAAACTTCGGATTCGTTGTTGTTTGATCGATATCGCTATAATCACTGTACCTTACCGCCGCTTCAACATCTAAGTTTTCCAACACAGGTATTGCTAACTCAACATAATACTCAGAGATCTCCCTAACAGGTGAGGTTACTGGCGTAACTGAGCCTCCCCAAGAAACATCAAATGTCGCGGTACGCTGTGCTTGGTCAACAGACAAAGACAGCTGGTCTTCTCGGTATTCTGCTCCTGCCGAGAACATCACTTCGCCCGCTTCTAGCTGCATCACGGGGCCAGCAATACTTGCCTGAATGAATGATAAGTCATTTTTATTGGTTTGCGATGGTGCGGTCGTATTGATGAAATCAAGCATATCTTGAGTAATTGACCCTTCAGGACCAAACACATTAAGTGCTACGCAATCGGGATCCGCAGCCGTTTCACATTCATCAGATAAGGCTCGCTCAATTTGAATAATTGACGGTTGCGCGCCCCCTTCTTGGACCAATTTAGCGCTTTGACTAGAGAACAAGACTTCCCAATCATATTCATCAGCTAGCATACCTTGTAACCCCAATGTGTAACGGGTAATGGTATTATTCGACTGATAGATCCGCGAACCATACTCGCTGAATCGTTTACTGACGTTGCCCGCCTCACCAAACGGGTTATATTTTTGATTCGGTCCAACACCAAAGTTGTTGCCATCGGCATCAGGGTAACGCTTAAATGCGTTGGGCGTGTCTACATTGTCACCGTACCATCCCGTATCTGTGCCAGGAGGTGCCTGATTGCCTTGTACAAAGCCATCATGAAACGACAACTCGGTAAAAAACGTTAGATCGTCTGCCAGTGAATATTCACCAAATACAAACACACTGGTGGTTTTATTATCATTTGCACCAGATTGCGCCGCGCGATAGTTGTAGCCTTCTTTATCATAGTCCCACGCGATAACCTGACTGGGGTTGCTGGCATCTGGTACAGTCCAAGTGCCTTCACCGAGCCCAAAGCCAGTTAATTTTGGGTTTGGTGCCGTGCCCGAACGCCCATTACCGCCCCCTAGATACGTTTGATCAGCATCTTTGGTCATATAGCGGTCTTTTTCTTCCCAACCCGCATTGTTGCTGGTTGATGCAGCGACCATAACACTGGCTCTATCTGTGCTGACCCCAGTCACGAAACCCACTTTTCGCTCATCGGCATCACCACGAGATGAGCGACCATAGTGTGCTGTCACTTTAAACCCTTCAAAATTTTTGCGGGTGATAATGTTGATTACCCCCGCTATAGCATCGGAACCATAAATTGCTGACGCACCGTCTTTGAGCACTTCAATTTGAGAAATCGCTTCGAATGGGATTGACGACAAATCAACCAGCCCATCCTCGTCAGAACCCACTAAGCGGCGACCATTGAGTAGTACTAAAGTGTTGGTCGCTTCAATACCACGTAGTGTGGCTGTTTGAATATTGTTGCTCCCCGCACTACTTTGGTTGTTGGCCGTATTGCCGGTAAGCGCAGGTAATCGGCGTAGCGCTGAACTAACATCGCTAATGCCCAAGTTAGTAAGCGCCTCTTTGCTCACAACCGTTATTGGCGAAGTGGACTCTACCTCAGCTCGAGCGATCCTAGAGCCGGTTACCATAATCTTTTCAACTTCTTTTAGGTTGTCATCTGCCGCATAAACGTTAGCGCTAATGGTGCTTACTGAAGAGATCACTGCCATTGAAAGCGCAGATAATTTGAAGGTTAACTTGGTTGTCATTATAAGCCTCTATTGTTGATGTTATTGTTCAGATTGCTGCACCTCACGCGTTAGCGACATGACGCTGAGTAAAGCGACGTTAATTAGCGTGGTTTGACAAGTGAAAGCCCCTAACTTTCACCCGAACTGCGCTTTGTCCGTAAAATGCACAACAAACATACGATATATTGCATACAATATTCAATAACAATTACCTAAAATCAGTAATTTTATTTTCACTTAGAAGCCACCTGCTCTGTTTTTACCGTGTTCAAAACGAATGAATCACCATGCATTTAACTTTAAGAAACTGAAAAATATACTTATTTATAAATTGAAGTGACAGGCTATTGAGCAATAGACAGAAAAATCATTTTTACAGCTTGTAAAACTTTTAGACTTAGTTCAGAATTTAAAACACTGTACATTCATCCAGTTTATTTTATATGAGCTTACTTAATCACTTGAACACCCATTTTTATCGGACTGAAGAATTATGCCACGCGTTAAAGATCGACACCGATCAACTTGCTCAATGGCAAGACTGTGGTTTGTTCCCAAAACCCAGTTACAGTATTCAAAATCAAATCAAGTGCAGCTCCTTTCTTGGCCTGTATGAGTGTGAAGAGTTCACCGATTATTACCCGCGTGGCTGCGCGCAGTGGGGGGTAGATTTGTCAAAGCATAAAGTCAGTAACGCAGCACAAGCGTATGAGCTTTTCTTCCAGCAATACACCCAGAGTTTAAACAGATGCCAACAACAAGGATTTCACTGTCAAGACGAACGTTTTAGTGACGACCTGTGTGAGCAAATACAAAGTGCATGGCAGCAATATTTATGCAGTAAATACGGTGTGATTAGCCAAAATGGGCTGGTTGAAGAGCTGGTACATATAGAATTGGGCCGCGCCATTGTGGATGAGATCACAGAAGAGCGAACGGCCCCAAGTATCAACCCACAAGACCGCCCCGCTCTGTTACAAGCCCTCAAACTACTAAATAGAGCCTTTAGCCACCCTGTAAAACATGAGCGCAACCACTCATTACGTGAGCGCTATATAGATGCATTGGTGTGTAAGTATGATTTATCGATAAAATAGATGTGCGACATTGCAAACATCACATCGCACACAGTGCTCGTATGGGATGCTGAAGCCAATCAGCTAACTCTGTTGATTGCCGCACCCTTATAGCACTGAAAGTATGCGATGATCTTGAACAATCAACATAGGATAATCTCATCAAGATTTTAAACTCGCTTTGTTTATAATAATGAATCATAGCCTGTTGGCTGGCGAGTACTCCCGAATATAGCGTAATTCAAAATCACTCCGTGCCAGATCTCCACACACATACTGAAAGCCGTAATCTAATGCTCCTTCAATATCCGATATGACAGGCTGTTCCTTAGCTAACCCTTTCATGCTTTCTAATAATTGCATTGCTCTATCATTATCACTTAAACAGCCGAACTCAAAAATTGAATACAATTTGGCATATTCATCTCCTTGCTCCAAAGCACGATTAAGTAACATCCCCACTTTAGCTCCTTCACTTATCCGAGCAAGAATGAAAGTCGAGCGAGGGTCTTGTCGATGCTCTACAAGATAATTCAGGATGGTTTTAGCTTTAAACGGAGAGTGTGGGAACTCACCCTTATACCTTCCTAAAGCGTTAATATGCTGCCCACTATAATAGCTGTAAGCGTAGTAAAGAGCTTCCTTTGTGGAGTAGGCATCAAGACTCTTGGGAGTAACATCAATATTCTTAGCTTCGTGTCGCTCCACTGACTGCACGTAGCTTTCTACTACCTCTTGTTGATAACTATAACTATTAAAGAAATAAACCGAATAAACGGTAACGAGCATGGTTAAAGGTAATAAGATCAACAATATTGGAAATACAACAAACCAGCGATTTTTAAGCTTTAAGCTACTTTCGTGTGCTTGCTGCTCCATCAACACGTAAAAAGCTTTATGTTCAAGCAGTGGAATACCTCTGCGAGCAATAAATGCAGCAGACCATGCACCAAGAATATATAAGCCTATAAGAATCATCGCCCAGTTTGTTCCATAAAGAACAATGCCTGAATTCACAGCAAAAACAATCAAAAATAGGTGGGCTATAAATGCGATAAAGGCGAATCTTCGCCCATAGCCGTCACCACAATACCTCACTACAAAACCTACAGCAGCACCGCTTATCACCAACATAACGGGTGAAAATCTAGGCACAAGCTCAAAGATAACATTCCAAGTCACTAAAATTGGGATACACCAAAATATCACAGCAAACGTGGCCTTTAGTGCATTTTGTTTATTGAGCTTTTTTTCTACTTGCTCGAGTATATGAGGGTCAACTTGCATTGATGTTCATCGCATATGATATAGTTGTGTAACGTACGCAATAGTACCAATAACCTTGAGTCAATAAACAGCATTATTAGCAATAATTATTATCGGTAGCAATATAATAGTATTTCAGCAATTCATGAATAACAGCCCTATGTGGTTATTCACCAAACTATAAAGCCTTAATAGTAGTGCAAACATGAACTCTCTCGCTGGTCTAGCCTCATATCTCAAAGCTAACAACCCTTAACAAGTACAGACTGTTTGGAAAGAATATTGAAGCTAAGCCGCAGACTATTGGTATTCCTGCTCAAAGTGTGCACGCATTACTTCAAATGCTTTTAGCACCTCTAATTGTGGCTTACACAGCTCATCGTACCATGCGTCAAAACGCTCATCGTCATCTTGATCACTCAAAGCTTGATATTGAGCTAATAATTCTATGATGTCTGTATGTGTACATGCTAGTGCATCAAGCCTTTCACTCAATGCTGAGTGATCTTTGTTTTTCAATGTCGCAATGACGCTGTTATCTAATTGTTGGTTCTGCTCCGTCATAGCGGCTCCCTTTTAAACATTACGCTCCTTATTTATAACAGTCTGGTAGCGAATAGCTAGCCCTGATCGTACTAGTTGCGCAACATTCAAGCGGTTCTGTTAAAAAATTAGAATTTTTCAACTAATTTTTTATTCTTTATTTTTGCTATTTACCAAATAATAATTGCCAAATACTAGGTGGTTCATGAAGCTTATGATATTGCTTGCGAAGTTCATCTATTTTTTTAAGCTGTTCTTTGGCTTCTGCCAGTTTTCCTTCTTTAGCTAATTTCTCACTGTTTTCCAATACCTTAGCCACCCTATTCAAGCCCTCTTTTGATTTATCCAGAAGTTTTGCATCAAAATTGTGCTGTTGACTTAGTGATAGATGCTCTCGAAACGCGGCTATGCTCTCAAGTAGCAGCTGTTGAGACTCACTTTTCATGGCATTTTTATAGGCAAGACCCATATTTTTCATGGTAACTTCTAAATCACTGCTTTGCTTAGCAGCTAACGACATAGACACAACAAACAATGTGAATAATAGGGTTTTGAGCATAAATCCTCCGAAAAATTTCCGTGCATTATAGTGACCTTTGAAAGATGAAAAAAGCATTAACGGTCCAACCTGAGTAGGTTGGCCAAATAATTTCAGATTTTTGTGCCATAATAGTTACTTAACTAAATGATTGATGAGGTTAATGTGTTCAAAAAGTTTGCACTTATGTGCATTTTTTTGATGTTCGCCGTCCCTAGCATGGCTGCCCAGCTAAAAGTAACGTTTATTAACCCAGGGTTTTCTGATGACAATCCTTCGGGAAACTTTTGGTTAAACGTCACTGCGTTTATGCAAGCCGCCGCAAAAGATCTTGATATTGATTTAACTGTGATGTACGCAAACCGTAATCATATTGATATGAAGAAAATGGTGGATAAAGCATTGTCCAGAGATAATCATTATTTGATACTAGTAGATGAAAAGTCCGTAGTAACTCAATCTTTGTTAACTTCTCAAAACTTACACAAAAAAATCGTTTTTTTGCTTAACACTCCCACCAAACAAGAGCAAATCAGACTCAAGAGCAGAGGCTTTGGTATTCTAGGAAGCATTGTGCCTGATAACTATCAAGCTGGCCGATTACTGATCCAACAACTTGATAGCCTGATAGTAAGGTCAAAGAAAAACCCCGTAGTAAACACCTTGGCATTGTTGGGAGAAAAAGCAACGGTAGCGGCTCGACAACGTGAACAGGGGTTGCTTAGTCATAGTAATCGCTCCCCAAATCTAAAGCTACAACAACGTGTCGATGCCAATTGGTCACAGCAAGAAGCCTACAGAATAACCAAAGGATTACTTAAGCGCTTTCCAGAAACAAAACTAGTTTGGGCTGCCAATGACGCTATGGCAAAAGGTGCAGCAAAAGCCGCCAGAGAGCTTTCAATACGAGACCAGATGAGAATTGGCGGAGTCAATTGGGATAAGGATCACCATACCCTGTTAGACACATCCGTTGGTGGCCACGTAACGCTTGGGGCCTTAGCGATGGTCAAAATAGCAGATCACTTTAATAATCCAGCTAACGTGATAGGTGACAACGAATTGCCTATTTTTAAGGTCTATGAAGCTAAGTATGAGCCTCTATACAAGGCTATTCACACAAAAACGCTGGATAAAATCGATTTCCGATATTTCTCTGTGGTCCACACTTCACCTGCCCCAAAACCGTTCACAATTGACAATATGACAGCGCTAGTAAAATAAATTTCTATTTAATTATTATAAATAAACAAAATAGAAAATTACATAATAGTTAATTTTAAAAATAACGAATGCACATAATCGAGCTTAGGTAGCTTGTATGTTCCCACCCTTGCCCCCGTACAAAAAACACACTGTTGACACAGATCAATTTACCTGTTTTATTTACAGAGGTTAACAACATGTAATAAAGGTAACTTAAAATGAAAAAATTAGTTTCTAACAGCGTAAAACTCTCCGTTCTTTCAGCCTGTGTTGGTGCAGCTTTAAGCGCAGGACATGTATCTGCTAGCGAAGAGCAACGCGTCATCGTGACACTAAATGACAGCGCTGTAAAAACAGCACCTGTTTTTATGTCCAAAGCTGATGTAGCAAGATTTAAGCAGCAAACTCTTACTACCTTCGCTCAACAATTAAACGTCACACCAATGACAGCGCTGCCAAGTGTAAATGCTGTTGTTATGAACGTGACTCCAGAGAAACTTGCTGAACTCAAAGCAAACCCTCAGGTTGCAAATGTCGAGGTGGACCCAAAACGCTACTTAATGGCAGAATCAACGCCTTACGGTATCAATATGGTTCAAGCTAACCAACTAGCAGATACCATGAGTGGTAATCGTAAAGTATGTATCATGGATACAGGTTATACCCTTAATCACCCAGACTTACCTAGTACCGGTATTACTGGTAATGATGGGCATGGTTCAAATGATACTGGTAACTGGTATAACGATGGCAATGGTCACGGGACTCACGTGGCAGGTACGATCGCAGCAATTGGCGGCAATGGTCAAGGTGTTGTGGGCGTAAACCCATCGGGCCAACTTGGACTGCATATCGTAAAAGTATTTAACGATCAGGGTCAGTGGGCTTATGGCTCAGACCTAATCAAGGCCATCGAGCAATGTGAAGCGTCTGGCGCTAATGTAACCAGCATGAGTTTAGGTGGTAGCGGCAGTTCTAGTGCTGAGCGCAATGCATTCCAACAAAGCTACAATCGCGGCGTTTTGCACATCGCAGCGGCAGGTAATAGCGGTAACAGCAACCTTAGCTACCCTGCATCTTACGATGCTGTAGTCTCCGTTGCAGCAGTAGATAGCTCTGAGAATAAAGCATCATTCTCTCAGTATAATAATCAGGTTGAAATCGCCGCTCCTGGTGTGGGTGTAAACTCTACTTGGAACAACAACGGCTACAAATCTATCAGCGGTACTTCAATGGCAACACCACACGTATCAGGTGTTGCAGCGCTGGTATGGAGTCACTACCCAGAGTGTACCAACGATGATATTCGTAAAGTACTCAATGCAACAGCTAAAGATAAAGGTGCCCCAGGTCGTGATACATCCTATGGTCACGGTATCGTACAAGCAAAAGCTGCGTATGATTACCTAGCGCAAAATGGCTGTAGTGGCGACCCACAGCCGGGCCCAATTGCAAGCTTCAGCTATAGCATAAACGGTAAAACGGTTAAGTTTACAAATACATCTAAAGATGCGCGAAGCTATTCATGGCAATTTGGTGATGGCGCGAGCAGCGCAGAAGCATCACCTAGCCACACTTATGCAGCAGCAGGCAACTACCAAGTTACACTGACCGCTAAAGATGGTGACAAGTCTAACTCGGTCACCAAAACAGTTACTATCGAGGGCGATGATCCTAAAGGATGTGATGGCATAGCAGCTTGGTCATCATCAAAAATGTACTATGCAGGTGACCTCGTTTCATACAAAAACTACAAGTATGAAGCAACATGGTGGTCTCGCTCTGCACAGCCTGACATTTTCAGCAACGTTTGGAAGCGTTTAGGTGCTTGTAACTAAGCCGTGAAGCAACACAGAATTAAACGCCCGCATTAGCGGGCGTTTCTATATGAGTAATATAAGTGTGCTTAGCAGCATAAAAAAAATCGCCACACATTGCTTGTTGGTCAGCTGCTCTTTAAATATCCACGCGCCTACCAACATCGCGCTGATAATGCCGATAGAACGCTTTAACCCTTCGACTATACCTGGCTGCATCAACTCAATTGCCACAAGCTGAAAAATAACCGCACTTGAAAATACTAATGCTGAAACACTCCACCAACCAATGTGCTTTTGAATAGCATCCAACTTTACGCGCACGCCCAATGCCAAAGCTGTAGCGCTTAGTACTATGATCGTTATGTAAGTAGCATGAAACGCTTTATCTGAGTACTGTAAAGCATACTTATCGATAACAATGCTACATCCCCAGCACGCTGAAGTAAGTAGAGCTTGCCAAATACCGCCCTCTGAAGTGTTTAACCGAGCTCCCATTAACCAAAAAGAACCACTGACTATTCCCAAAATTCCAAAAATTTGTACTAATGTCAGTGGCTCTTTGAGCCATAGCCATGCCAGCAAGGCTGAACATACGGGCGTGAAAGATAACATTGATAATACGATGGCTATTTTTCCAATAGCAAGAGCACGAATAAACGCAACGCTGGCTATGGCTGCAAGTAATCCACTGAAGCTTGCTGGCAGAAAGTACTCAATTGACGGCAGCTTAGCACCACCGTACACCCATAACATCAAAAATACTGGCAACACACTCAGACTAAATACCACAGACATAAGTGGGGCATCGTAATAAGCCGCGAGTTTCTTTCGGCAAAAATCAAACCCAGCCCAACATAGCGCACTCAACAATGCAAACAACATAGTTAACCTCTGACAAGTTTCAATGCGTTATGAGACTGCTCGCGCATATAGTTATTGATTTTAAAATGATCGGGTTTCCACCCTAATAGGAAACGATGAAAATCAGCCCAAACGACAGGCCATAATTCACGCCAACTGGTGACGATATCTTGAGTGCGTTGTGTACTGCATGTAGCAGATAAATTATCAGACAACATTGAAAAGTAATATTCGAGCAAGTTGTCAGCATTGGTCTGCAAGCCATCATTATCGAACACACTCGTAAAATACAGCATGACATCTTGTATACCAAGCCCCGAGCCAAGCCATTGAAAGTCATAGCCCAACACCTCTAGTTCGGGGCTAAACGCAAAGTTCGCAGCTTTTGCATCACCATGTATTTGGGTACGATAAGGACAGTCACGGATAAGTTCAGCAATACACTTTGCGTGTGTTTTTAGCTCTCCATGGGCCATTCTTTGCAACTCATCTGGGCGTGTAGCTAGATGCCAATACCCTCCCTCCTGCCAGCCAATATCTGCTCGCAAAACAAAGTAGCTGTGAAACTTTGCCAGCCAATTTAACACTTGGTGATGATGAGCAATTGATAACTCACTTTTCGGATTAAACCCTTCAGGCGCAAAATCGGCTAACACTAAACAAGTGGTATGGTCTCGCTGAATCGCGTGTATTAACTTAGGTACTTTGCAAACCTCGTTAAGCTGCACAGTTTGTTGCTGATAAAACGCCAGCTCAACTTGGTATGACTTTAACTTACGCGCCAACGCAAAATCTGATTGTATTATGTTTCTGTGAGTAAGCTGCGTTGGAACTTGGGCAAACTTGACCACCACATCGACACCATCCAAATGCATTCTATTTACTGAGCCACAACCACTCCAAAGCTGGCTACTACTCTCTTTATCTACAATATCTTTGAACGTTTCACTGAGAATTTCGTAAAGCATATCTGTCAATCACTACCCATTTATATTAAACGCTAACATTTTTTACCAATAAAAAAAGCCCCTGACGTATTGTTCAGGGGCTTTAAATGTAATTAAGTGCCGATACAGCTAGCACTTAAGGCATTGTTGACTGTTAGCTTGCTTGCTGAACTTTTTCAACAGGCTGGGCGTTGTCATCCAGTAAGTTCATATCAAAATCAAACTCATCAACGCGAATCGCTTTTTCACGTTTCCTATTGTAATCAATAAGCTGAGCATATTCCTCTGAACTAATCAGGTTAGCTGTAAGCGCGTTATCCAGCGTCTCTGCAAAACGCACTCCTGGCTTAATTTGCTTACTACGAAGGGCTTTTTTCACTTTAGCTAGTAGGTCTAGACACGCCATCTTAGCTTTATAAGCTTGCTCGTTGATGTCATGACCATCACCAGCCGTAGGCTTGATCAAATGCGTTAGCTGTGCTTTGAACGCTGTATCAAGCTGAGCAGCTTGTGCTAGCTCACGAACTAAATCATCGCTGATTGTTGGCATTCTATGTGTGTAATGCATAGTGATAACACGCATAAACTTACGAGTTCCAGACGCAGGGAAGTTGTCTAAAAACTTATGCAACGCGTTTTCTGCACTTTGTAATGCCCAGCGTGTGGCATAATGGAAATATGGCGCCGCGGCCTGTCTATCAGCAACCGCAACTTTTTGCTCATAATACTTAATCGATGCCATAGCTGCATACAGATAACTCATTACATCGCCTAAACGTGCTGACAACATTTCAGCCTGCTTCAACTTACCACCTAATACCAACAGCGAGAAATCTGCATAAACAGCAAGTTTTGCTGATAGCTGATGCGCAGCCTTCTCATAAGCTTGCACCTCAGGCAATTGTGATTTACTTCCTGCAGTAAACGGTAATAAGCCAAGACGGAACGCTCGAAGACTATTGCCAATGCTGTAGCCTACAGTTTTACGTAGAATCTTATTAAAGGTTTTATCTGCATCCTGTTCCTGACTATGAATAGACTCAACCATAGACTGTAAGTATGGGTGACAGCGCATAACACCTTGACCAAAGATCATTAGGTTTCGAGTTAAAATATTCGCACCTTCAACCGTGATAGCAATTGGTTGCGCAACATAACCACTTGCAAGAGTGTTTTGCGGACCATTTTGAATTGCTTTACCAGCTTGAATATCCATTGCAGAATCTAAAACATCACGGCCAATTTCAGTCATGTGATATTTAGCAATTGCAGTCACTACTGACGGCTTAAGACCCATTCCCAGACCTTCAGTCGTTAAGACTCGCATCGCTTCTTGCAAGTACGTTTTACCCGCGATATCAGCGAGCTTCTCTTGAATACCTTCAAACTGACCAATAGATAGACCAAATTGTTCACGTACCGCGGCGTACTCTGATGCTGACTTAAGTGCAACTTGTGCAGTTGAAACACCCAGCGCAGGTAGAGAAATACCACGTCCTGCTCCCAAACAGCTCACTAGCATCTGCCAGCCACGACCAATGTTTTTCTGACCACCAATGATAAAGTCCATAGGAATGAACACTTTGTTACCACGAGTTGTCCCGTTATAAAAACGAATGCCCATAGGGTCATGACGATTGCCCAGCTCTACACCTGGGTGAGATTTAGGAATTAGCGCACATGTGATGCCCAAGTGTTCTTTACCGCCCAGTAGACCATCAGGGTCTTCTACTTTAAACGCCAAACCAAGTACTGTTGCGATAGGTGCTAAGGTAATGTAGCGTTTGTCCCACGTTACCTCTAAACCAATCACTTCTTCGCCGTTATACTGACCTTTTTTAACGATACCAATATCTGGAATACCGCCGGCATCAGAACCTGCTTCTGGGCTTGTTAGCGCAAAACATGGGATTTCGCGACCGTTTGCAAGACGAGGTAAGTAATGAGCTTGCTGCTCCTCTGTACCGTAATGAAGTAATAATTCACCTGGCCCCAACGAGTTCGGAACCATGACCGTAACAGCAACTGCTGATGATTTCGTTGCGATAGTACCTACGATAGTAGAGTTAGCATAAGGGCTGAACTCAAGACCACCAAAAGATTTAGGGATAATAAGAGAGAAAAAACGCTCTTTTTTCAAAAATTCTAAAATATGCTCTGGCAAATGTTTACTGTTTTGAATAACAGAATCGTCGATCATCGCCATTAATTCTTTTACTGGACCGTCTAAGAACGCTTGCTCATCAGCACTTAGTTTTGCTTCTGGCACAGCTCTTAGCGCGTCAAAATCAGGTTTGCCTTGGTAGATAGACCCTTCAAGCCATACATCACCAGCATCTAATGCTTCTTGCTCAGTTACTGAAATGCTTGGTAATACTTTCTTTAGTTGTGTTCTTAAACTCATAATCAACTCATCCGACCAGATAGATATACCTACATTACGGCACAAAAATCACAATAGATCAATCACTCTAGAAACATTTTTTACGAGTTTTTTACTGCGGTTTCATTTGATTAAGAATATTTATAAGCAAATTAAAAGCTTACACGTGTACGCTGAAACGATACTTTTTTGCAGTCTATTTAGATTAAAGGGAGAAGTTTTATCGGAACTTTAGAAGCTACATCTGAATATCAAATACTCATAGAGTGTATTGTTGACGCCCTGTCATCGTTACCATTCGCTACGGCAACGCTAGTTGAGAATGAGTCTAAAGTCGGTAAGTGTGATGATATCGACAGTATTTGGCATAGCATGTAGAGCGTTAGATAAGCTTAAATGCACTCTAACGCTCGAGCAATTTTGCTTTGCTACCGCTAGATGGGACTAGTCGGTAGCGGTAGCGTGTCCAGCAAACTTATGCAGAGTGGTCTTTTTGAACAGTATCAACTGCATTTCGCTGTTGTTGCACAATTAATGCCTTTAATTGCTGAATTTCGTTATGTAAATCCGCAATTGTAGGGACATTTTGTGCGTCTGCTTTTTCTTTTCTTAGTTTTGATCGTTCATCTTCCATCACATTTACTACAATACCAATCACCATGTTTAAAAATGCAAATGCGGTGAAGAATATAAACGTTAAATAAAATATCCAAGACATCGGATAAACTTCCATTGTTTCATACTGAATATCAGTCCAATCTTCAAATGTCATTATTCTGAAGAGTGTTAGCATGGATATTGCTATATCTCCCCACAATTTTGGATTTATATCTTTGAATACAAAACTACCAATTGCAGCATAAATATAAAAGATTATGAACATCAATAAAATAACGTAACCTAATTGTGGCATCGCTTTTAATAAAGAGTTTATCAATATCCGCAGCTCTGGTACGACGGAGACCATCCGCAACACCCTAAACACTCTAACAAGCCTTGCTAAAAGCGCCATTTCACTATCGTTGATTGGGATAAGGCTAATTGCCACCACTAACGTGTCAAAAATATTCCAGCCTTTGGTAAAGAACCGCTTTTTATCATCATCTGCAATGAAACGCACTGCAAGCTCGAATAGAAAAAACAAAGTAATAAAGATATCGAGCAGGTGAGTAACTGTGATAGCACCACTTGAGAGAGGAAAAGTTTTCGCCCCTATTTCAAGGGCAGAAATGATGATCACTGCAACAACTGACAACTCAAAAGCTTTGTTGTTTTTTAAAGTGTTTAATTTATATTTGATATTTTCGTACATACTCTACCAAAACAGTTAAAAAATAGCTTATATTTAGGAACTTGAAAGATTATATCTGTTAGGTTTCAATCGAGGGAGCTTTTTATTATAAAAATAAATAGAAAAGCGACTAAAAATAACTACTTTATGATCAGGTAAGACGATACATGATATTATTCGATTAGATCTATAAACTCGTTACTCTAATAAATGCCTTCTAACACCTTTTCTATAGTAGCCTTTCAAAACACTGAGTTCTTTAGTTAAAACTGTGCAAATCTAGCATTACACAACCGACTCAAGTCCTCAGGCGCAACTTCAACTTCCAACCCCCTTTTTCCTGCGCTAACGTATATTGTGGTGAATTTTTTCGCGTCATTATGAAGCAATGTGTTAAGGCGTTTCTTCTGTGCAAAAGGGCTGATCCCACCGATTAAATATCCCGTGGTAGTTTGCGCTTTTTTTGCATCAGCCATCATGGCCTTTTTCCCTTTACACGCCTTAGCAAAAGCTTTCAGGTCCACCTGTCGTGTTGCAGGCAAGATAGCCACGTGCAATACACCGTCTACATCCACCAGCAATGTCTTAAATACTTGTTCAGTTAGTAGTCCTAATTTTTCAGCGGCTTCGTTAGCAAAATTATGTTGTGATGGGTCATGTTCAAACTTAAGTATTTGAAACTGTATACCTTGCTGTTCTAGTAAGTTAATTGCTGGTGTCATTGCCCCTCCTTCGTACTGTCAATTAAGTTACATCATAGTAGACAAAACCTCACTCTAGACTAAAGTATTATATTGTCACTAGAAGATAAAAAGATGGGTGTGATGCATAGAAAATATCTTTTTTTCATATTCGCAGTGATTGTTGTTTTGGTACTAGTAAATTTTTTACAGGATGAATATATGATGTGGAGCGACACGCTCGCCTGTGGTACCAAATGTGAATTATTAGGTTGTAAAACAGGACAATTACTCTTGGGTCAGTACGACCAAACGATTGCCTGTAAATGTGAAAGCAAACATGATTACTTGGTGCTGCTAAATTAGCTAAGCACAAACAAAAACGGCGCTTAATGCGCCGTTTTTTACATCCGATTCTTGATTCTACTTTGTTAAATCATCAAAAAACTTTTTTACACCATCGAAGAAGCCTTGCGCTTTGGGGCGGTTTTTACCGTTCATTCCCCCCATGCTCTCTTCAAACTCTTTCAATAGCTCTTTTTGGCGGTCATTAAGGTTTACTGGGGTTTCCAGTACAACTTTACAAATCAAATCGCCTACTGCACCACTGCGTACGGATTTAACACCCTTACCACGCATACGGAACATCTTGCCAGTTTGACTCTCAGCAGGGATCTTCAGGTTCGCTCGTCCATCAAGTGTTGGCACTTCAATTTCACCACCCAATGCCGCAGTACTGAAACTGATTGGTACTTCACAGTACAAATTATTACCATCGCGAGTAAAAATTGGGTGTTCGCGTACCGCGACTTGAACATACAGATCACCCGCTGGTGCTCCGTGCAACCCTGCTTCGCCTTCCCCTGATAGACGAATACGGTCACCTGTATCAACACCTGCTGGGATCTTCACATTCAGTGTTTTAGTCTTTTCTACGCGACCTTGTCCATGACATTTGTTACACGGATCAGAAATGATTGATCCCGTACCTTGACATGTTGGACAAGTTTGCTGCACTGCGAAAAAGCCTTGACGCATCTGTACCTGACCAGCTCCGTGACAGGTAGTACAAGTTTTAGGTTTAGAACCTGCCTTGGCACCACTACCATCACAAGGACTACAACTTACCCAAGTCGGTACTTTAATTTCAGCTTCCTTACCACGAACGGCTTCTTCAAGCGAGAGGTCCATGTTGTAACGAAGATCTGCACCACGCTGTTGACGTGATTGACGACGCCCACCGCCACCAAAAATATCACCGAATACGTCGCCAAAAATATCACCAAAGTCACCATGACCGCCGCCGAAACCACCGTGGCCACCGCCATTCTGATCAAAGGCTGCATGGCCGTATTGGTCATACATCTGACGCTTTTGGCTATCAGTTAGTACTTCGTACGCTTCTTTTACTTCTTTAAACTTAGTTTCTAGCTCAGCATTACCCGCCGTACGGTCTGGGTGATACTTCATCGCCAAGCGTTTGTACGCTTTTTTTATGTCACGTTCGCTGGCATCTTTGCTAACGCCTAGTACTTCGTAATAATCACGTTTTGACATAGTTATCACATTACTCTAGTTAAATGATGTGCCTGAGCTCATCAAACTGGCCTAGGGCCAAAATTTACATACACTAAGGGCGCGACAAGCGAAATTCGCCAGCGCGCCCTTACAAGTCAACAATTACTTGTCGTCTTTAACTTCTTCAAACTCAGCATCAACAACATCGTCGTCTTGCTTTGAAGAACCCTGCGCACCAGCTTCTGGACCTGCTTGGCCAGCTTGCGCTTTAGCCTGAGCAATTTCCATTAGCTTTTGAGATTTCTCTGCTAATGCTTGTACTTTTGCATCGATTTCTTCTTTGCTGTCGCCTTTGATAGCTGTTTCAAGCTCGCTTAATGCAGCTTCAATCGCTTCTTTATCTTCCGCAGGAAGTGCATCACCAGCTTCTTCTACTTGCTTACGCGTACCATGAACCATTGCATCGGCTTGGTTACGTGAAGAAACTAGTTCTTCGAACTTCTTATCTTCTTCTGCATTCGCTTCAGCATCACGTACCATTTTTTCTACTTCTTCATCGCTTAGACCTGAAGAAGCTTGGATGGTGATCTTCTGCTCTTTACCTGTATCTTTGTCTTTTGCAGATACGTGTAAGATACCGTCAGCATCAACATCGAATGTTACTTCGATTTGTGGTACACCGCGCTGAGCTGGGCGAATACCTTCTAGGTTGAATTGACCTAAAGATTTGTTGTCGCTTGAACGTTTACGCTCACCTTGTAGTACGTGGATTGTTACCGCAGACTGATTATCTTCAGCTGTTGAGAATGTTTGCGACTTTTTAGTAGGGATAGTCGTGTTTTTCTCAATCAGTGCAGTCATCACTTGACCCATAGTCTCAATACCTAGAGATAGAGGACATACGTCAAGTAGTAGTACGTCTTTCACGTCACCAGCAAGTACACCACCTTGAACCGCAGCACCTACAGCTACTGCTTCATCAGGGTTAACGTCTTTACGCGGCTCTTTACCGAAGAAGTCTGCAACTGTCTTCTGTACCAGTGGCATACGTGTTTGACCACCAACTAGGATGATGTCGTTTACATCGCTTACAGATAAATCAGCATCAGCAAGTGCTTGTTTAAGCGGCTCGATTGACTTGGTCACTAAATCTTCCACTAGTGATTCAA
The DNA here is from genome assembly GCF_002964665.1 of Pseudoalteromonas sp. T1lg23B. Taxonomy (GTDB): domain Bacteria; phylum Pseudomonadota; class Gammaproteobacteria; order Enterobacterales; family Alteromonadaceae; genus Pseudoalteromonas. The sequence continues at coordinate 256,373 of NZ_PQBZ01000042.1, forward strand.
GTTTTGCACGAGTTAGCTTAACGTTCATGTGCTTAGGACCTGTCGCATCAGCCGTTACATAAGGTAGGTTTACCTCAGTTTGCTGCGCTGAAGAAAGCTCAATTTTTGCTTTCTCTGCTGCTTCTTTAACACGCTGCATTGCTAGCGGGTCAGTTTTAAGGTCGATACCTTGGTCTTTTTTGAACTCTGCAACTAGGTAGTTGATAACACGGTTGTCAAAGTCTTCACCACCTAGGTGAGTGTCACCGTTAGTCGCGAGTACTTCAAACGTGTGCTCGCCATCAACTTCGTCGATTTCGATGATTGAGATATCGAATGTACCACCACCTAAGTCGTATACTGCAACAACGTTATCGCCTTGCTTTTTGTCCATACCGTAGGCTAGAGCAGCCGCTGTAGGCTCGTTGATGATACGCTTAACTTCAAGACCCGCGATACGACCAGCATCTTTAGTTGCTTGGCGCTGTGAGTCATTAAAGTATGCAGGTACTGTGATAACAGCTTCAGTTACTTCTTCACCTAAGAAGTCCTCAGCGGTTTTCTTCATTTTCTTCAGTACTTCTGCTGAAATTTGAGGTGCCGCACGCTTTTCACCACGTACTTCTACCCATGCATCACCATTATCTGCTTTAACGATTTGGAAAGGCATGATACCGATATCGCGCTGTACTTCTTCGTCTTCAAAACGACGACCGATTAGACGCTTAATCGCAAATAGTGTGTTTTGTGGGTTTGTCACCGCTTGGCGCTTAGCCGGCTGACCTACAAGTGTTTCACCTTCAGCTGTATATGCAATAATTGAAGGGGTTGTACGATCACCCTCAGCGTTTTCGATAACGCGTGCTTTATCACCATCAAGTACTGCTACACAAGAGTTAGTAGTACCTAAATCGATTCCAATAATTTTACCCATGAATCTTCTCCGACTTCAAAATTCGTTGTTCTGTTAGATGCTTTTGTAAATAAGGGCGACAAAATTGAATTCAAGCTTAAAAGTGAAAAAAATTTCGTTTTTTTTATTTTTATTCTGTTTTGAGTGCTTTTTGGGCAAAAAATGGCAGTTTTATTATTACTTTTTAATCGCACCAAACTGGTCTGACCTCAGTGGCTGTGATATAAACCAGTTGAACAAAGTCGTCTTTAGGGGATGTTATGCATTTCGATCAATTATTGGCTCAAGCTGCGACACTGGGAAGTGCTGCTATGCAGTTTCCAGCAAACTGGTGTCAGGGCCGTACAGCATTTGGCGGACTTTCTGCCGCACTCATGTATCAAGCTATCAGACAACATGTAGACAGTGAGCGCCGGTTGCTTTCACTTAGTACTAACTTTGTAGGCCCATTATTAGCAGAACATGATTTCACAATTCATGTTGAAGTGCTTCGTACTGGCAAAAATAGTAATCAAGTGATGGCCAAAATCATTCAGAATGAACAGGTTGTTGTGATCACGCAAGCATGCTTTGGCGCTAGGCGCAATTCAAACGTACGTGTTGATGTAGTAAAGAAAATGAGTTTAAAAGCTGTCGATGAGCGTCATATGTTGCCTTATCAAAAAGGTATCATGCCAGAGTTCTTCCAACATGTTGCATTGTGCCCACAACAAGGTGGTATGCCGTTTAGTGGCGTAGAGACTTCTCATCTAGGCGGCTGGATGCGCTTTAAAGACACGCCACAAAGTATGAATGAAGCCCATATCATTGCCCTCACGGATGCGTGGCCCCCTACGTTGCTGCAAATGTATAAACAGCCAGCTCCGGCCAGCAGCATGTCTTGGTATCTGGAGTTTGTTCAAGAACCGCAACTAAAAGCAGATGACTGGTTAGGATTCGAGGCCATTACCCATCATTGTAAAGACGGTTATGGACTTGAGGATGGGTGTATCTGGAGTAGTAGCGGCGAATTGCTGGCCCTTACCCGTCAAACGGTAGCTTTATTCGACTAGCAGTTTTATCTGAGTGTCTCACCATTGTGAGACACTCAGTTCTCACTAACCGATGCCATTATATAACTTTATTTCTCAGACATGATGTTATAGACGTTTGTAGCCTTATTTAGATCAAATTTGCACTCATTTCATATTTGCCGCACACTTAGAGTAAGACTCTGAATTTAGATGACTAGTTTGTGATACTCGCTTGTAAACACTGCGACAAAATAATTAATGTCGGACATATTGGACAGCAACAGCGTGCGCTATGTCCATATTGTGGCTCACAACTGCTCAGTTGCAGAAACAACCAACAACAATGGATCAATGCATTTAGTGTTGCGTCATTGCTGTTTCTCTTTTCAAGCCTCTATCCCTCGTTTATTTCATTTAGTCAACACGGTCTCAAACAGCAAATAAGCCTGTGGGATGCGGCCACGTTATTGAGTGAAACTTATAGTACGATGCTAGCGTTTGTGTTCATTTTTACCATTTTACTCATGCCACTTGCGGTGTGTTCACTTGTGCTTATTACCCAAAGCCCACTGTGGAAGCAGCTCAACCCTCACAATGCTCGATGGATATCAAAATCTTTAAGTTACATTGTCCCCCTCAATTTGGCTGATATTTTTTTAGTGGCAGTATTGGTCAGCGCTTTTAAACTGATGGCATATGCCGATTTGCAGTTGGGCTACGGCTTTTGGTCATACGTGCTATTTGTGTTTTGCTTCATAGAGCTATTAACCCTAATTGATGAGAATGAACTTTGGCAGCGCCAACAGCCCCAGTTTGAGCCAAAGACACTGCTTTGTGGCAAAAGTGCTAAATCGCAAGCTCTCAAGCAATGTAGTGTTTGTGGTCAATTAACATCAAGCACACACTGTCCTCGCTGTTATGCTAAAACGCACTTTCGAAAGCCACAGGCCAATGCCAGAGCGCTCGCTTGGATGGTAACCGCCTTAGTGCTGATGATACCGGCCAACCTGCTACCTATCATGAATACGGTTAACCTTGGTCAGAATACCTTTGCTACAATTTTCTCAGGAATTGTGATCCTTTGGCAGGAAGGTTCATACCCAGTTGCCATTATTATTTTCGCTGCCAGTATTTGTATTCCGATCATCAAAGCGCTAGCACTATTTTATTTGCTTATTGAAACTCAGCGCTGCAAAAGAGTTGAGCAAGCATCCAAGCTTTACAGATGGTTAGAATGGATGGGTAAATGGTCGATGATTGATGTCTTTGTTGTCATCATTCTAGTCTCTTTGGTACAACTGGGGACGGTATTAACCGTAGAGCCGCAAATCGGCATCGTATTTTTCGCAGTTATGGTTCTTTGTCAGATGATGTCTGTACATAGCTTTGATCCAAGAATTTTATGGGATAGATTAAACCCTCATGAGTGAACATGCATATATAGAAACAAAACCTAAGTTCTCTGTTATTTGGTTTGTGCCGATTATTGCCTTATGTGTAACCATCTGGATGTTATACCAGCACCAACTTAATAAAGGTCATACTGTCTTTATAAAGATGTCTAATGCCGACGGTATAATTGCGGGTAAAACTCAAGTCAGAGTACGTAGCGTTAAAATCGGGTTAGTAGAATCTCTTCGTTTACAACTTGAGCAAAATGCCGTCATCGCCAAGGTGCAAATTGATACCATGTATGAACCCTTGTTAACTTCTGACGCGAAAATATGGGTTGTAAAGCCGCGTATTGATGAATCTGGTATCTCTGGAATGAATACGTTGCTCTCTGGTGTATATCTCGAACTTGAGCCTGGTACCAGCAAAATACAATCTTCGCTATTTACCTTGCAAGATGAGCCCGCTCTCATTGGTGCAGATATCGAAGGTAAGCGATATAAACTTAAATCCAGACATGCTGAAGTCTTAGACGTTGGCACAGGCATTTACTTTCGCAATTTCAAAATCGGCCAAATTGAATCAGCCAATTTCAATATCGACAATCTCGCTATGGAATACGGTATTTTTGTGTTCTCTCCCTATGATCAACTCATCGCAGACAATATGATTTTTTGGGTTGCCTCTGGCGTGTCCATTAATTTATCAACCGAAGGCATAGATGTGTCTACAGGCAGTTTATCTAAGCTCATCAAAGGAGGCATTTCGGTAGATTACCCACCGGATCAGGCACCATCTGAAACCGCTGAAGCCCAAATGACCTTTGCTCTACACGAAAATTTTTCAACGGCATTAGAACAGCGCTTTGATGATTTTGATTTTTATTTAATAGAATTTGAACAGTCCATTCGTGGCCTACGCTCCGGTGCCCCTGTAGAATATCGAGGAATGCGTATCGGTACGGTAGAACAAGCCCCCGCGCAATTAAAGCGTAATGGTCAACCTTTGTACTTTCAACAAGATAGTACGTCAATTCCCGTTCTTATTCGCATCGAATATGGTCGTTTATTCGAACGCAGTGCAATTGCAAGAGAATATTGGCAGCAACATATAGAAAAATGGATTAGAAATGGATTGAGAGCTTCATTAAAAAGTGGCAATATGTTAACGGGTGCGATCTATATAGAGCTAGATTTCTACCCTGATGCGCCGGACGCTCGTGTGATGACATCTTCGCTTTATCCAACATTGCCAAGTGTGTCGAGCGGCTTCACCGCATTATCGGAACAGGTCACTAAACTTTTGAATAAGCTCAATGACCTACCTGTAAACAAGACGTTAGAACAACTTGATGGAACGTTAAAAGAATATAGGCAACTGGCAATGGAAATGAATGAATTAGTAGACTCATTTAACCAAACTGGCACTGCAAACAAAGTGAATGAGAACTTAGACAACATCAAAGTTACGTTAACACAGTTAACATCTAGCTTACGACAGTTTGAAAAAACACTCACCCATTATCAGCAAGACTCAACGATGGTTGAACAATTGACGGATACTTTGGAAGAGTTAGAAAGTTTATCAAACACCTTAAAACCTTTTGCAAAAGGGTTGAACGAACAACCAAACATGATAATTTTCAATAAACAAACGCCTGACGATCCAGAACCAAGGAAAAAGTAAATGCGCTATTTTGGGAGCTGCTTTTTTATTTTATTGCTAAGCGCATGTAGTAATCCTACAAGCCAAACGAGTCAATATTATGGCTTTTCTTTAGACTTGTCCCAACAGCAACGTGCTGAGGCAAGTCAACCTGCGCATACACTTAAAGTAAATACTGTCAAAATGAGTGGCACCGCCGATCAACAAGGGATCGTACAGCGGCTAGATGATAACAAGGTATCGGTCGCGCAATATCACTTTTGGGCTGAACATCCCAGATACATGCTTACACGTTCACTCACTCAAGCGCTTACTAGAGACTTATCGCAATGGCAAATTCTAAATGCTGATGTACCTACCACTCCAGCCAACAGCTATGTATTGTCCATTGTTGTGGACGATTTTGCGGGCCATTATAAAGCGGGTTCACTAGTGAGTGGGCGTTGGTTTGTCTATACGCACCGCAATGGCGACACGGAGCTACTCATACATCGCCCCTTTACTTTAACTGAGCCACTCAAAGAAAACGGTTTTTCACCTTTAGTGCAGGCACTACAAGTGTCGTGGCTCAAACTCAGTGCCGATATTTCTTCTCAGCTTGCCACCATTACGCAAAATCCAGACGGTACAAATTAGCTGGTTGCAGATTATCGTCTAGAATCACCTTTTGTTGGTAACTAAACCCACATGCTTGTAGCAGTTTTGCACTGGATGCATTATCTGGCGACGTAATAGCAAGACAGAGGTCAACCCAATCTTGTCACGAGCGAATTCGAGTAGTGCAATAGCAGCCTCGCGCGCATACCCTTGCCCCGTATAACTATCTAAAAACGCATAGCCAAGATCTGGTACGTTAAAGACTGGCCGCTGGTAAAAACCCACAATGCCAATCGGTGTTCCATCGGTCAGTGTAACTATATATGGCGCTTTTTCACTCACCTTGTAAGGCTCAAAAAAAGCATTTTGAATATACTTGTTTGCGCTTTCAATTGTATTCACCTGCTTATCAGCAATGTTATCGATAAAGCTTCGCTGATTGAGTAATTGCAAAATAAAGTTGGCGTCATCAAGAACGGCTCGGCGGATCATCAAGCGTTGTGTGTTTATTATTGTCATTATTAACTGCCTTAATTTAAATCAGGTGGATATGCTCAGCATATCCACCTCTTGCTAACTTACTGTAAAGAGATACTTTTATATAGCTCTTCCAAGGTTGCAAGCTTTGTCTGCTTAGGTAACTGCGCAAATGGTTTATCTTTAAACTTGCTACCACGCATTTGGATATTAAGTCTCGGAGCATCTGGATTTAACATCGTTTGCTGATAGTAGTTTTGAATATCTTTAAGCTCTACCTGCTCCACCGCTTTGATCAATTTTTGCTTCGAGTCATAAGCGAACCTTTCTTTATACCAATCTGCCAGTAATGGCGATAGCTCATCACTTAGGTTTTTTGGCTCCTCATTCAACGACACAAGTGCAGCACTTTTCAGCTGTGCAAATGTCGCTTCGTCTAATTGCAATAAAGTTTTCGCGTACTCTTGCTTGAATGCGTCAAAACGTGCTTGCATCGACTTCACATCCATAACTGGAGATTGGATGAAAAGCCCCAACGCCGAGTAATCTTCGATACTACGCACCGTCGCGCCCACAGCATACGCAAGCTGTTCCTCTGTGCGCAATGTATCAAAAATATTTGTTCTTAAATGATTCTGTAAGATCAATGCAGCAGCCTTTTGTTGATATCCAGGTGTTGGATGAACGTGCATATCAATTATGGCAACATCAGCAACATCAATATCTTGCTGCCATACAAGGGTTTCCCCTAATTTGGGCTGCCAATACTTAGTCATCACATAGTCTGTATGGATTTTTGCAGCCGGTAACGCCTGTGTGATCACTTGCGCAACTTGCGTTAAATCTTCTTGGCTGTAATTACCGTAGCTGAAAACTCTCACTTGATTTTCAGTTAGTATGCTTTCCTGAATAGCGTTAAACTGCTCTAAAGTCAGAGTTTGCGCCGTTTTGATCAAGGCTTGCGTGTCGTACTCTCCCGCTTGAATCATTTTCCCTAACTGACCAAATGCCTGATAAAAAGGAAACTGCTTCCCTTCATTAAGCAACGCCCTTGTGTATCGGTCTACTGCCTGAGCAAATGCGTCTTCTGAAACATTGACACGGATATTTTTCATGCCCTGAGCAAGCAGCACTGGCTGTTTATCAGTAAACCCAGCGACCCTCATCACCATACCGTCACTAGGCGTCAGCGATAACGACATCCCCGCTACGAGTGCCTCTGTTTGTAACTTACTTTGCTCTATTGCAAATAGGTCAGACCAAAGCGCTAGACTTACATCGGTATTTATATCTGTCGTCCGTTGTGGAGAGTTAATATAAATATGCATACTTCCTTTGGGCTGATGTGAAAAACGCTCGCTCGGTGTATGCCAAATCACAAGACCTGGGCGTTCATATACTTTCTGCACACCAAACTTTGCCTGTTCAGCCGTCGTTTTGATTGCAAATTGCTCCGGTAAAAGCCTATTTACACTTGGCAATTGCAGCGCCATCTGGCTTGGCTGAGCCCAACTAGCAATTTCCTGTTCTGGAATATCCGTGATCTTGTACTTGCCATCATAAAAATGGAGCTGACTATCAGTTGGTTCGTCTTTGCTGATATACCAGACGCGTAAATGTTCGCTATCTAGCTGGCTAAGCACCTCTTTTACTGACTTCTTATCAAATTCGGCATAGAAATAATTAGCATTGATGGCATGATTGACGGGGTATTTTTGCATGCTATCAGTCAGATTACTTACATAGCCAAACTCGTCACTTTTTTCTAGGAATAGGAATTGGTTATTCAAAGAAGTGCGGATTTCATCGAAATATTTACTGTCTATTCCTTGCTGTTTGATAAGTTCGATGTACTTCATCACTGTGGCGACAATAAGCTCTCTATTCTGCATCCCTTTGTCTGTTAGGTTTATATCAACACTCAGCACACCATAGTTACCATACAGATCTGGGCTAGCGCCTGCTGTTAGCGATGAGATCAAGCCTTGCTCTTTCAATACCTGTGCTGGGCTACCTTGCATTTCATTGCTCAACAAATAGGTGACAAAGTAGTTGGGCTTAACCGCAAATTGCTCGATGTTATTCTCAATCGTAAAATCCAGTTTTAACTGCTTTACATCTTCATTCGGTTTGTAATGAATACGCTTTTTGCCGACTTTAGAAAAGTCTATTTGCTCTGTAACGGTTGGCTTCTCAATATTTTTGTTTTCGATGGTAGAGAAATGTTTACGCGCCTTTTCGACCATTACATCTAGAGGCTCATTAGAGAGCATAGCGAGCTTCATAATATTGGCCGAATAGTATCGCTGATAGAAAGCTACCGTTTCGGCGTGCAGATTGCTGCCTTCCTTATCGCCCAATGTCTCTAAGTTACCCGGTAAGAAGCGATTAGCTGGGTGTTCACCCATCATGTTTCTAGCTAGTTTGAACTGTCCAAAAAAGTCCATTTCACGTCGCATCGACCATTCAGCGTTCACCGCGTTTTTTTCTTTTTCCGTGTATTCAGGGTAGAGTTTTGGCGATTTAAAGAAATCAGAGAACCTATCTAAAGCTTCATCATAGGCATTATTATTTACCTTAAACATATAGTTAGTGATGTCTAACCAGGTGTATGCATTATGAGCACCACCATTGGCTGTCATAAAATCTGAATAGCCATTAGTATCAGGAAAACGCTCTGTACCCAAAAACAACATGTGCTCTAAATAGTGGGCCATCCCCTGTTGAGTCATCGGGTCGTGTAACAGCCCAACCCCCACACTCAATGCTGCGGCCGACTTATCTACACTTGGATCAGAGACAAGAATAACCTCGATGCCATTGTCTAACGTTAGGGTTTTATAAGCTCGCTCATCATTGGGGCTTACAACCAATTGTTGGCTAAGTAGAGAAGTATTTGAACGCTCAGAGCCTGTGTGATATTGACTACTGCATCCCGTGATCACACAGAGACTTAACACGCTTATTGCAAAAAGCTTTTTCATAACGATTCCATTTTGTATTTGCTTAACGACATCAATAGTCTTTACTATGGTGATGTTTTGCAACTAATTAGCAGACTCGATTGTAACACTCTGTAAACCAAGGACTATATTACTATGCTCATCAATCCCACAAAAATTATAATTATCTCTATGTTTTTACAAACTTTTCTTACTTTTGCAGTGATGGTGATCATGGGCAGACGCCGCTTTGCTGCTGCTCACAAAGGTGATATTCCTCTGGCGGCTTTCAAAACGATGCAGCTAAGCCAAGCCCCTGAAAATGTGCAACTTGCAAGCAGAAATTTTGAAAACCAATTTGAAATTCCAGTGTTGTTTTTTGTGGTTTGCCTATTAGGGCTACATCTACAGGCAACCGGTTGGTTTTTTGCTGTAAATTCCGCACTGTTTGTTATTTCTCGCTTGGCACATAGCTGGGTTCATTTAACAAGCAACCATGTTCTAACCCGTTTTAGGCTGTTTATGCTTGGCTGTTTATTCGTAATTATGCAATGGATAGCATTGGCTGTAACATTTATATAACCAGTCGTTATTAAAAACCCACAGTATGTAACATAAAGTTCTTTATATACTCGCGTATTTTGTTAGCATGTGTCTCCAATAATCATGAGGGTGAACACAATGAATAACGAAATGCCAATATGTGATTTTGGGCTCCATGCAGGGGAACCTTATACTAAACTACCTGCTAGCTTTCTTAACTGGATGGTTGAGGTCAATCATGACAAGTCACAGCTAGCAAAACAAGAGTTGATGCGTCGAGAAGATGCAGTGTTTGCAGCCTGCGCTAACTCTAAAAATTCATAATTTTTATCATTTATATTTAGAGTTTTTAGTTTAAAATGGGCGCATATTTGAATTTACCTGACAAAGGTCTATATGCGCATTTTGCTTTTTGTACTTTTTTGTACGCTTCTGTCTTCGTGTCAGCTCACTTCCAATCACAGCACACAATATTTAACCGTACTTCATACCAATGATAACCACGGTCGTTTTTGGCACAATGAAAAGGGCGAGTATGGTATGGCTGCCCGTAAAACGCTTATTGATCAATTGAGAGATCAAGCTGCGCAAAAGGGCCATGCAGTCGTATTACTTTCTGGTGGTGACATTAACACCGGTATCCCTGAATCAGACTTACAATTTGCAGAGCCCGATTTTAAGGGCATGAGTTTGCTTGGCTATGATGCCATGGCAATTGGTAATCACGAGTTTGACAATCCACTCCACATTTTAGAGAAACAGCAGCAATGGGCGAACTTTCCCCTGCTCTCTGCCAATATTCTGCATACTAAAGATAACACTCACGCTTACCAACCTTATGCGCTGATTAATAAGCATGGTTTGAAGATAGCCGTCGTGGGACTAACAACGCCTGACACAGCGAAAATCGCTAACCCAGAATATTTGGGAGATCTGATTTTCGTTGACCCTGCACAAATTGTTGAGTCTACAGTAACAGCGATTAAAGCATCACATGATGTGGATGTCGTTATTGCGGTCACGCACATGGGTCACTATCACGATGCAAATTTTGGTATTAATGCCCCAGGCGATGTAACGCTTGCACGTAACATCGCACCAGGGACGCTAGACATGATAATTGGCGGACATTCACAGGAACCTGTTTGTGTTGACTCTCAAGGCAACCCAGACACACAATTCGCGCCTGGTAAAGCTTGTGTTCCCGATAAGCAAAACGGCGTATGGATCATGCAAGCACACGAATGGGGGAAATTCGTTGGTAAAGCCGAGTTTAAAATTGAAAACGGCGAAAAAACCCTTATTAGCTACGAGCTGATTCCTGTAAATTTAAAAAATAACCACGACGAATACGTCAATCCATACATAAAGCCTGATGCACAAATGACAACACTGCTACAACCATATCAAGCATTTGGTGAAAAAAAACTGATGGGTAGCGTTGGTTTTGTGGACGGCTACCTTGATGGCAAACGTGACACAGTTCGCTTTAAACCAAGTAAGTTGGCTAGCTTGATTATTAAGGCACAAATGGCCGCAGTAGGTGCTGATTTCGGTTTGATCAGTGGCGGCGGCATTAGACACAGTATTGAAGCGGGAGATGTTAGTTACAAAGACATATTAAAAGTGCACCCCTTTAAAAATCGTATTACGTTAATGCAATGGCAAGGGGGTGAACTATACGAATACTTAAAAACCGTCACTAGTTTCCCAGCAGATTCAGGTGCCTATTTGCAATACTACGGGTTGTCATTCGATTATGTCGATGGCAAGTTGAGCAATGTCATGATTAACTCTCAGCCGCTCGATTTCAATGCAACCTATAAAATGAGCATTAATAGCTACAACGCATCAGGTGGTGATGGTTACCCTAGCCTAGTGAACATGGCCGGGTATAAACCAACAAGCATGACTGATGCTGAAGTCCTCAAGCAGTACTTGCAAACTCACTCTCCAATCAAAGTAAACTTGCTTTGATAAAGATAGGGAGGCAATCCGCCTCCCTTCCTATTTACCTATGACTTGAATATCTTCAAGCTCAATGTGTATCAGCCCATAACTATGTAATTTTGAACGAGACCCTTCACCATACGCCTTTGGCGGATAGTACTTTGCCTTGAGTTCGGAGTGCTCCACGAACACTTCGTCTAACGCGGCGCGAATCTCACTTAAGGTCTTTTCAAGACTATTCGAAAAGTTAGGCTTTTTCCGTACAGTGTGTCCCAATGTTGTTAACCGCTCAAAATACTTGTTAGCAATTGCAATAAGTTCATCGGGTACATCCTTATTTGGGTTAAGAATTACCTCTGGGTTAGCAACACAGTACTCCACTAACGCGATATAGAAACATAAGGGTTTATTCGCCAACTGGATTTGAACCTGATCATCCGTACTCAAACTGACATACTTTGTATTGAGGTCAATTACTAAGTTCGGCACCTCGACCTCTTGCACCAAAGACGTCTCTTTGGTGTGTTTTCGGCTAAATACAAACGCCCATAAATAAACGCCCCAGACGCCAAAAGCCATCGTAATTGGCAGCAAGTAACTTAACCATGAAATATGAGTATTAACCTCGTAGAAAAAACCAATGTGACGGTGCGCTGAGTTAAGCGTATAAACGTTACCTTTACTGGCCTGTTCAATATTACTGGAACTGGTTAACCCCGTCAGCCTGACTCTCGATTTGCTTGCAGCTAACTGCTCATTGATAGACGCGATGTATTGCTCAACCTTTTGTTCATTACCACTATAGTTAAACAATGGGTCGGCGATAGGAAGCATATCTATATCTAATGCGACACGTGTGGCTAATTTACTTATATCTAACTGACTGTTGCTTTTAATCAGTGAATGTTGTGACACGGCAAAAACACTGATGAATATCACTAAAAAAAGCAACAAGCTAGAGAGCATATGGTAATTAGGCTTCATTTCTGTTCACCTCAACAAATCCATAAGGTGGCTTCTCGCATTGCCAATAATGCTTAAGAGAACTGAAGTAGTTTGACTGCATGTCATTGACCACATCATTGACGCTGTTCTGTAATGAGCAAGCCAAGTCTGTGTTTTCATCGCTCATTTTTATATACCACTTGCTACCACTCACATTATCTGCAATCGGGGTAATGTAATTTTTTGAGAAACGCTGCTGATCGTTGTCTTGCCAATATGAAGCAATAATGTCCACTTCTCCTTTTGACAGCAAGTCTCGCAACGCACTATGGGAACTTGCGTAGACGATACTCAACGCAGAGACATCAATATCCAGTTGTTTAAAAACCTGTTTAGGTAAAATATGGCCTGAACGGCTGGTCGGATAATCTACCAAGCCTATTTTCTTGTCTAAGAAATAAGCCTTTTCAATTCTTGGCTTTTCACGGCTGGAGATAAAAAAAGCAGTGTAGCTTGGATAACCAATCAAAGGCATATAATTTTGAGTAGACTCCGCCATCATGGCTTCCATGATGTTGTCTTTGCTCAAAATGAGATCCGCTATGCCCTTCGCTAAAAATTCTATTTGCTCAGCTAAACTGCCTCCCCAATACACCTCTACGGTGCCAAACTGCTTGGCTAATACCTCATTGTCACACAGTGAGCTTTGTAGTCGACTAGCAAGGCTTTGCACTGGCACATGGACTCTAAACACCGAATTATTCACTGCTGAGGGGAATTTACATGTATACGAGTAGGAACTGACAGGTAGCAGTTTATTTAAATCGCTGTTAATCCATAAATTGGGGAGCGACCATGCTCCTATCAAACTGAGTAGTAGCACTAAAAAAAACGCTGTTTTTTTGTTCAGACGGTATCGATTCTTCAAAACGGAAAACTTATTGGCCCAGAAACAAAGCCATTACAACAAGTTCCTTTACTTATTGCAATAGGTAACTTTACTTAAATGATATAACTCACTGTTTATTATGCTTTATTAATAAGAAATTATGAATCTAATTGACTCCTTTTATTTTCTTGAAAAACACGGACAATTGACCTTATTGAAATGGCGGTTGAACACCGCGTTTTACTCAGAGTAAATAAGTCATGTTAATAAAAAATTTGTCAAAATTAGTAGCCGTTGCTGCGATAGTAACTTCATCTCAAGCCATTGCTTGGGGCCAAAATGGTCATCGTATTGTTGGAGAATTAGCTGAGCAGAACCTCACGCCGACAACTAAGCAAGCATTAGTGCCGCTACTTGAAGGTGACTCTCTTGCTAGAGTATCCACTTGGGCAGACGAAATGCGCTCTGACAGCAGCAAGTTCTGGAGCAAAACTTCTTCCAAATGGCACTATATTAACGTTTCAGACGCCGACAACATGCACCAGCATGTTCATCACAACATCTCTTCTAAAGAACAAGTAAAGAATATTCTTGATGGCATCTACTACGGCATCAACACATTAAAATCTGAAAACGCCTCAATTGACGAAAAACGATTCGCACTGCGCTTTTTAGTACACCTAGTTGGTGACAGCCATCAGCCTTTCCATGCTGGCCGTGCTGCAGACCACGGAGGCAACAAAATTGATGTTACTTTCTTCGGTGATAAAACCAATCTACACACCACGTGGGACACTCGCCTGATAGAAAACGAAAGCTTGTCTTACACTGAGTTTACAAATTTCATAAAAACGTCAAATAGCGCTATCATTGAAGACTATTTGAACAGTGAGCCTGCTGACTGGTTGCTAGAGTCTCACCATATTTCTGAAAAAATTTATAACTTAAATGAAACTGACATAAGTTACGGGTACATTTACAAATATATGCCAACAGTTAAGACTCGCTTACAACAAGGCGGCATAAGATTGGCGGGTTTGTTGAACCAGATTTTTGATAAAAAGGCGCAGCCATTAAAAGAAGCGCTTAAGACTTCTAAAACTGCTGATTAACTAACTAGTAAGCTCTAAATTTTACGGGAAACAATATAATGAAAACTCTTTTGCGCAAAACTTCGCTGTCGCTTGCGATTGCAGCAAGTTTAGCTACCAGCGGTGCTGTATTTGCTAATGACACGGCATCAAGCCTAAAAGGACAAGTCGTTGGTCCTCAGGGTAATCCAGCAGCTGGTACCAAAATCACCATTATTCACACCCCTTCTGGCTCAGTTAAAACAGCCGTAGTTAATGAAAGTGGTGTTTTTTCAGCAAAAGGCCTTCGTGTAGGTGGTCCTTACCAAATTATCGTAGACTCAGACAAGTTTGAAGATACGATGCTTGAAGACATTTACCTATCTCTTGGTAAAACCTATCCAGTTTCTGTGCAGTTGAAGTCACAGCAAGATATGGAACAAATTGTGGTAACCGGTCGCCCAATTACAGCTCAGTCTGGCGGTACGGGCCCAGCAACACATTTCTCGTTAGCAGAATTACAAAGCAAACCAGCTATCAACCGCGATATTAAAGACATTGTTCGTACTGACCCTCGCATTTATGTAGACGAGAGTAACTCTGGTGCAATTCAGTGTGCCGGTGGTAACCCACGTTTCAACAGCTTAACTGTTGACGGTATGCGCATGAACGATAACTTTGGTTTGAACAGCAATGGTTACCCTACAGAGCGTATGCCATTTTCGTTTGACTCAATCGCTCAAGTAGCTGTAGAGCTTGCCCCATTTGATGTTCAGTACGGTGGTTTCACTTCTTGTAACATCAATGCTGTAACAAAGTCTGGTACAAACGAATTGACCGGTGGCGTATTCTTTGACTACACCAATGACTCTCTTTCTGGAGATCAAATCGACGGCGAGAAACAAAACATCGGTAATTACACCGAGAAACGCTACGGTTTCAACGTTGGCTTACCACTCATTGAAGATTCATTATTCTTATTCACCAGCTATGAGAAATTAGAAGGGTCTGAAATCTTCGAATATACCCCATATGCTAACGGTAAAATCTCAAAAACTGATATCGATGAAATCGTAGCGATTACCAAAGATCTTTATGGCTACGATGCAGGCTCTATGATCCCAAGCATGCCTGTAGAAGACGAAAAGCTACTCGTTAAACTTGACTGGAACATCAACGACGATCACCGTGCAAGCTTTGTATATAACTACAACGATGGTTTTTCATTGTCACAGTCTGATTCAGGCTCAGATAGATTGTCATTATCAAACCACTTCTATGAGCGTGGCGCCGAGTTACAATCATTTGTGACCTCTATTTACTCAGATTGGACTGATGTATTCACTACAGAAATTCGTATCGGCTACTCTGAGCTTGATAACCGTCAAATCTCTTTAGACCGCGCTTCAGGTTTTGGTGAATTCCAAGTTAACGTTGATGGCGTGAATGTATACCTAGGTCCAGATGATTCTCGTCAGGCTAACAAACTAAAATACGACAACCTGTCACTAAAATTTGCAGGTACTTACTACTTAGACGAGCATGAGCTGTACTTTGGCTATGAGCGTGAAGAATTAGACGTATTCAACATGTTCGTGCAACACAATGAAGGTGAGCACCGCTTTGCTAGCATCGATGCTCTTCGTGAAGGTGTAGCACGTGTGTACTACGGTAATGCTTCTTCTCACAATCCAGCTGATGCTGCAGGTGAGTTCAAATACGCTTTAAACACATTGTATTTCCAGGACAAATTTGATCTTATCGAATACGATATGACCATCACAGCGGGCCTTCGTTATGATTGGTACACCAGTGACGATGTACCGGCTCACAACCCGAACTTTGAAGAACGTTTTGGCTTTTCAAATCAACAAAATCTAGATGGCGTTGACTTGCTACAGCCGCGTTTAGGCATCAACTGGGTGTATAACGATCAGTTAGAACTGCGCGGTGGTATTGGTCTGTATTCTGGCGGCAACCCGAACGTTTGGATCTCAAACAGCTACTCAAACGACGGTATTCGTAATATTCAAGAAAGTGCACGTGATGTTCAGTTACTCGGTCCGGATGCAGTTGCATTCGTAGATGGTGGTAAACCAGGCTATGCGATTCCACAGTCTCTATATGATGCAATCAGTACAGGTAGCGTTGATGATAGCACTAACGTAACTGACCCTAATTTTGAAATTCCTTCAGAGTGGAAGTTCTCATTGGGTGCCACGTACATCACTGAATCTGACTATGTATTCACTGTTGATTACTTGTACACAGACAAACAAGACTCTGCAATCATCAAGAATATTACTCTTGCAACTGACGAAACTGCACCAGACGGTCGTCCAATTTATAATGACTCACTACACTCACGTGAATCAGATTTAATGCTGACTAATGTAAAAGGTGATGATGGTTACAGCCATGTATTGTCATTCGGTATGAACAAGTCATTTGACAATGGTATTGACCTTGCACTTTCTTATGCCTATTCAGTGTCACAAGATGTACACCCAATGGACAGCTCTGTTGCGTTCTCTAACTTCCATAGAATCGCAGCGTATGATCCACAAAACCCAGGTGTATCTAGATCTGACTACGAAGTGCCTCACCGTGCGACTATGTCGTTATCGTACAGTCATGAGTTATTTGACGGCCTAGACACTAAGTTCAGTCTATTTGGTCAAGCAAGCGTAACAAACCCTTACTCGTACACGTTTGAAGGCCAACGTTCTAGCATGTTCGGTTATGCAGACGACAACCGCGACTTGTTATACGTACCAAATGCTGAGGACGGACACGTTGTATATGGCGAAGAGTTCGACAAAGCAGGTTTTGACGCTTGGGTTGAACGTGAGGGCTTGAAACGCGGCTATATTCAAGGTCGTAACTCACAAGAAGGTGAATGGTGGGTAACCTTTGACCTTAAAGTTGAGCAAGAGTTTGGTGGCTTTGCCGAAGGTCATAAAGGTTCAGCATTCTTTGTGATTAAAAACGTAGGTAACCTACTGAACGATGATTGGGGTACGTTAAAAACTGGTAGCTCAATGCAAAACGCTGTTACCGCGTCAATCAATGACAATGGCCAGTATGTATTTGAAAAGTTCAATAACCCATCAGGTACAGACTTTGAAATAAAGCCATCGTTATACGAAATTCGCTTTGGTGTTAAATATAACTTCTAAGCAGTAAATTCTATCGATTGAGCTTTTAATACACGAATCAAGCACGGTTAGCCTCCTCAAAGGAGCTAATCGTGTTTTGTTGTGGTTAATTAGCAGTAATTGATGGGTACAATAGTTTTACGGCTAAATATTTGTTTGTTCAGGGACGCATCGATTTAGCTTTTATTAATTGAAATCAACATAACCTAAACACACGGGAAACAACACAATGAAAAACGTTCGCTTAACTAGAGTGGCAGGCGCTTTAGCATTAGCTCTTGGCGTATCAGCAAGCGCATTCGCTTCTGACACTTCATCAGCAATGCGTGGTAAAATCACTACTCCTACTGGTGATGCAGCCGCTAACGTTAAAGTTACTGTTATTCACGAACCAACAGGCACTGTAAGTACTTTTACTACTAACGAATCTGGTGCGTTTATCGCAAAAGGTCTTCGTGTAGGTGGTCCTTACCGCGTCGTAATTGATTCAGACAAGTATTCTGACGCTCAGCTAGATAACATCTTCCTAGAGCTAGGCGACACGCACCGTATCGTTAACCAGTTAGAGCCACTACAACAAGTAGAAAAAATTGAAGTGACTGGTTATAAAATCGTACAACAAGCTGGCGGTTCAAACAGCGTATTTGGTGCAGATACCATTGAAAATGCACCAAGCTTTAATAACGACATTAAAGATGTAGCGCGTATCAACCCACTAGCAAGCATTAACGGTGATGGCGAATTAACGATTGCAGGTAACAACCCACGTAGTAACAGCCTAACAGTTGATGGCATCGGCCAAAATGATGACTTTGGTCTTGCAAAAGGTGGATACCCGACTGTTCAGCCTCCTGTAGCACTTGATGCGATTGAGCAAATTTCAGTTGACGCTTCACCTTTCTCAGCTAAAAAAGGTAACTTCGGCGGTGGTACAATCAACGCTGTTACTAAGTCAGGTTCTAACGAGTACTCTTTCACAGGTTTTTATGAGCACAGCTCACCAAGCCTTGGTGGTAAAGTTGACAACATCACACAAAATGTTGATGGCCGTGATTCAGTATTAGATGAAGACGGACACAGAACCTACGACTCTAAGAAAGTAAAAACTGAAGTCACTGAAAAGCGCTTAGGTTTCAGTACCGGTGGCGCAATCGTCAAAGACGAGCTTTTCTACTTCGTTAACTACAACGCATGGAGAAAAGAAAAGGAGCTAGGTTATGGTTTTGCAGGCTCAGGTGCAGAAAAAGAGTTTGTCGCTAGCCAAGCTGACTACGACCAATTCATTACCACTTTGAATGACGTTTACGGCATTCAAGACACGGTTGGTGGCAATCCAGATGACAGCAGTGATAGTATCCTTATAAAGCTAAGCTGGAACATCAACGATGCACACCGTGCTGATTTTACTTATCAGTGGCAAAATGAAGAAGAAGTCAGAGATTTCCAAGAAGACGACAATGAAACTGTGCAAATGCAGTCTAGTCTTTACACAATGACTTATAAGTTCAACAACTTTGCAACGAAGATTTACTCTGATTGGTCTGATGACTTCACCACTGAATTTGGCATTGCGTACAAAGATGTAAGCAATGTTAGTCATACAAATTCTGACTTGGGTCAAATCAACGTCTATTTAGATGGTGGTCGTGGTGCTGGTTTTGAGTTTGGTGCAACAGAATACCGCCACAACAACGTTGGTGAAACTGAAACATTAGAGTTGACGTTTGATGCGACTTACCTGCTTGGTGAGCACGAAATAGGTTTTGGTGCTCAGTATAAAGACTTACGTCTTTACAACCTATTTGCAGAGAACTCTCGTGGTTCTTGGACATTTGGCAGCTTAGAAGATTTCGCAAATAAGAAACTACACATTAGCAGAGATGATTATCGATTCAGCTATGGTAATGCGTACACCAACGATGCCAACGATATGGCGTATGACTCAACACGCAACCAATTTGCACTTTACGTTGAAGACAAGTTCTACCCAACTGATGATTTAGAAGTAACAGCAGGTCTTCGTTATGAGCGTTTATCTTCAAGCGATGAAGCTCAGCTAAACGAAAACTTCCTAAGCACTTATGGTTACTCAAACACAGAAAACCTTGATGGTTTGGACATCATCTTGCCACGTGTTGGATTTAAGTACTACGCTACAGAGTCATTAACTATTAATGGTGGTATTGGTCGTTTCCAAGGCGGTATTCCTAACGTTTGGTATAACGCACCATTCCAAAACGATGGTATTACTTATGTAACTGCACCACAAAATGCAATCAACGATTACTTTGCCGGTGTTGAGCAAGTAGATATCACTCGTGTGCCAGATGAAATAAAGGGCTCATTGGTAAAAGGTGCTGGTAGCACAAACTACACAGATCCGAACTTCGAATTACCTTCAAGCGTTCGTGCACAAGTAGGTTTTGAGTATGATTTCGACTCAGAACTACTAGGCGATGGCTACAAATGGACAGCTGAACTTGCTTATCACAAGAAAGAGAACGAAGCGGTATGGCGCAACACGGCAATCACACCAGTGGGCACATCTGCAACGGGTCGTGTTATCTATGAAAGCATCTATGAAGGTGACTTAAAAGATAACTTCGACATCATGATGACTAACTCAAAAGAGAATGGTCGCTCAGTTATCTTTAGTACGTCACTTGCTAAAGAGTTTGAAAATGGTTTATACGTTTCAGCAAGCTATACACATCAGGACGTTGAAGATGTAAACCCAGGAAGCTCATCACGTGCACAAAGTAACTACCAGTACGCGACTGTACACAGCCGTAACGTAGATTTAGTAGGCCGTGGTCACTATGAAGTTGAGCACAACTTCAAGCTTACTATGAGCTACAACACTGAGTTCTTCGACGGTTATGCATCTAAGTTCAACGTATTCTTTGAGCGCCGTTCAGGTCGTCCATTTAGCTATACAATGGGCTCATACCGTGATGGTGATTTAGGTGATACTCGTGACTTTAACAGCACATCTGCTTATTTAGCATACATCCCAACAGGTGCTGATGATGCCAATGTAAACTGGGAAGAGTCAGGCTTATCTTGGGACCAGCTAGAGACGCTGCTAAACCGTGCGGGTATTTCTGAGCGTGGCCAGTTACTTGACCGTAACACTGGTACACAGCCTTGGGTTACTACTATGGATGTCAGCTTCAAGCAAGAAATTCCTGGCTTCTACAAAGATCATAAAGGTGAGTTCTACGTCATGATTGAGAACTTCGCTAACCTGCTGAACAGCGACTGGGGTGTAGAGAAGAAGTTGAAGTTCTCTGACCAAGCTGTTTATGACTTCGGTGGCCTAGACGATGACGGTAAACTTATCATCGAACCTCGTTACAAAGGCGCAGATGTTCGTAACTACACTGAAATCAGTGAAGCATCAGCGTGGAGAGCGAAAATCGGTATTCGTTACACGTTCTAATCTCACTTTGATTAGCGCATAAATTTAAAAGGCCAACATAATGTTGGCCTTTTTATTGGACTCAGCTTCTATCTAGCGCTTCTAACTATAAGTTCGTCGTCATTAATAATGCCAAAAGGACATCGCATGAACTATTATGCAAATAAGATTACCTATATTTGTTTATTGTTTTCTTTAGTATTTATCATAGCGTTCGATTTAATTCTGACGTCGTTTATTGGCAGCGGTATTAATTATCAAGATTCATCTGAATTGCTCACGATCAGTATGCCATTTTTGTTTAACTGCGCTGGAGCTTTGTGTTTAGCGATGTTTTTGGCTGGGAGTTTGAAAGCTTCTAAGCGGCGCTACCGACAATATACAAATTGCTGCTCAATGAGCATTGTGGTTTATTCGGTTGTTGTATCAACTATTTTTGTTTTTGGATTAAGAGACAAAATTACTGGGTTTTCTCTAGATGGGTTTTGGTATGACTACGCTCCTTTCAGCAGTTTATATTTAAACTTCTTGTTCGTCATTTTATTGTATTGGGTATTTAGATTTAGCGCGCCCAGTGAGAAATAAGCCATCACTCACAGTGATCTGATTAAGGCTCTAGGGCTGGTGTTATACATCAGCCCAATACAACCTTAAATTGATTTACTTCTCACTTATGCCCTTTTTACTAATTTTAATGACACAGTAACTGAGCTTATTGCTTATCAACTTGCTGCTCTATCTTATCCATAACATGTCGTAACACCTGCTTTTCATTGTCAGATAGCTCAACTAATAACCCCTGCTCCCACTCAAGGGCTTTAGGCGACAGTTCAGCGTAAAGTACATCACCCATGTGCGTCAAACTCAGCAACTTAGCACGCTTATCGTTGGGGTCTGCACAAAGCTCAATAAGTTGTTTATCCGTTAGCTGCTTAACGGCTCGCGACATGGTTGACTTATCAATCTCAGCCAAGTCACATAATTGCTTTGCAGAGCACTGCTTTTGCTGCGCCAAGTGCGCAATCACGCGCCACTGCGGTACAGTTAACCCAGCCTGCTCAAAGTAAACTTCTGAAAAAGCAGCACTGACTTTATTTGCCAACTTCACCAGTCTATAAGGTAAAAATTCGTCTATTTTTAGTGACATCTCACTCAACTCTTAGCCATACGCCCATACACGCGTAAACAATTATATACAAAAGGATCATTGAAAGACACTTGATAATACTCTCACATGAGAGTATCTTAGACACATCTACTAAGGAGTCAAAGACTATGAGCAACGAATTTCAATATCTAACAGGCTTTGGTAATGAGTTTGAAACCGAAGCATTACCTGGCGCTTTGCCAATTGGCCAGTTTTCTCCACAAAAAGTAAAATATGACCTATACGCGGAGCAATACAACACCACAGCTTTTACAGCGCCGCGTGCAGACAACCGCAGAAACTGGTTCTACCGTATTCGTCCATCTGTAGTACAAGGCGACTATCAGGCTATGGATAACGGCTTAGTGCGTACTGCGCCTATCACAGAAGTCCCTACGCCACCAACTATGCTACGTTGGAACCCAATTGAAATTCCAGCTGAAAAAACCGACTTCATTGATGGTTTAGTCACCATGGCCGCCAACGGCAGTGCCAATGGTCAATCAGGTATTGGTATTCACGTTTACGTGGCGAATGCATCAATGGAAGGCCGCTACTTCTATAACGCTGATGGCGAGTTATTGTTTGTACCTCAACAGGGTGAGCTCGTGTTACACACTGAATGCGGTAAATTAGCTCTTCGCCCTGGTGAAATTGCTGTTATTCCGCGTGGTATTAAATTCTCAGTTGAACTTATTAGCGATCAAGTACGTGGTTATATCTGTGAAAACTACGGTCATCCGCTTATTCTTCCTGAACGTGGCCCTGTAGGTGCAAACGGTTATACCAACGAGCGTGACTTCCAATACCCTGTCGCAGCGTTTGAAGATAAAGAAGGTGATTTTGAGCTGGTTGCTAAGTTTAACGGTAACCTATTCCGTTGTGATATCAGCCATTCACCTCTGGATGTAGTAGCTTGGACGGGTAACAGTGCGCCGTACAAATATGACTTAGCCCGTTTCAACGTAATGAACACCGTAAGCTTTGACCACCCAGACCCGTCAATCTTTACCGTACTTACTTCACCGTCAGGTACTGCTGGTGTAGCAAACGTTGATTTTGTGATTTTCCCACCACGCTGGATGGTGGCAGAGAACACCTTCCGCCCGCCTTATTACCACCGTAATATTATGAGTGAGTTTATGGGCTTGATTGAAGGCGTGTACGACGCAAAAGAACATGGCTTTGTACCAGGTGGCATGAGCTTACATAATTGTATGTCTCCTCATGGTCCTGAAGCTGACGTATTTGAAAAAGCATCAAACGCCGAGTTAGAGCCTCAACGCTACGAAAATACACTCGCGTTTATGTTTGAATCTCGCTACGTTATTTCTCCAACTAAGTATGCCCTTGAAGGTAAAGAGCGTCAGCCAAATTACCTAGATTGTTGGAAAGGTATTAAAAAATACTACAAAGGCGCGTAAGCTAAGCTTAATGCTCTATTTCATAAGGCACTCACAATGAGTGCCTTTTGTCGTGATTAAGGAACAACTAATGAAACTGTATACTTATTTCCGCTCATCCGCAGCATATCGTGTGCGTATCGCACTTAATCTGAAAAACATTCCCCATGAATTAGTCGGCGTAAATCTGCTTAAATCGGAGCAACAAGGTGAAAGTTACACCAGTAAGAATCCGCAAGGCCTGTTACCAGCGCTGGAAACAGATCAAGGAGTATTAGCCCAGTCTCTTGCTATTTTGGAGTGGTTAGAAGAAACCCACACAGACACGCCGCTGTTGCCAAATGATCCATGGCAAAAGGCCCAAGTGCGAAATTTCTGTTACGCCATTGCCTGTGATATCCACCCAATTGATAACTTGCGTGTACTGAAGTATCTAAGCCAAGAGCTACATGTGGACGATGAGCAAAAAAACACGTGGTATCGCCACTGGGTTATCGAAGGATTTAAAAAGCTTGAGCTTATGCTTGGTGATTCACCATTTTGCTTTGGCGATAAGCCAACACTGGCAGATGTGTGTTTGGTCCCACAGGTGTTTAATGCGCTTCGCTTTAAAGTCGATATGACGCCATATCCAAAAATCGCTGCTATCTACGCGCGCTGCAATGAAATGGCGGCATTTAGTGATGCTGCGCCAGAGAATCAACCTGACGCGCAATAGTTTTATTGTAAAGCACAGTGGACCTGATCTAAGTGTGAGATCAGATCCAAGCCCAGATCGGTAAGATAACCGCCATCTGGGCTATCAATTATCCCCTTGTCATAGAGTCTTTGCGCTGCATCACGCAAGCTTTGTTCCGCATTGCTATGTATTTTAATGCCCTGATGCATACTGGTTCTGGGAAACTTAGCCAGTAATGTTAGCTCTGCCATCATATTTTGATCAAACGCCATTGCGATCCCCTTCTTTTCTTTTAATCTTGTTATATAGTTAGCGATATAGTGTTATGCATAACGTACACTTAAATTGCGTCAATTTAAGATTAGCCAACTCTCGGAATTCCGCCATGAAATCACTTATTTATATCGTTTCAATGACTGTATTATTAACTGCGATTAATGCATTTGCTGTTGATACAAATCACAAAAATGTGACTCTCCTAGAAACGCCTTATAACGTATGTTGGTATCAAGGTGTGCAGTACAGTGAAGGGTCGCTCATAAAGCAACTTGAACACACTTTTGTTTGTACACATAAGTATGTAAACCAACCGCAAAGTCAGTTAGTGTGGCTAAAGGCAGATAAAGAAGGACAGCCCATTAGGCTAGACCCAGTAAAGACAATCAGGGTAAAATAGGCGTTTTAAGACTCAGGTGATCTAATGACTCAACCACAGCCCAATAATCCATTACATGGCGTAAAACTAGAAGATATAATTATAAAGCTAGAGAAGGAGTTAGGCTGGCAAGCAATGGGCGAAGCGGTTAACATTCGCTGTTTCACCCATGATCCGAGTGTGAAATCCAGTTTGAAGTTTCTACGCAAAACCCCTTGGGCAAGAGAAAAAGTCGAACAGTTATATTTAGATACCTTTCACGGTTTTGTGTGGCCAACCATAAAAAAATAAAGCTATTTTGGCGATGAGTCTGTGCTCACTGATACAACTCGTTGTGTGCCTGTAGGATCTTATTTTTTATTCGCACAGGCAGCTCCTTATTACATGCAAAGTAAAGTTCAGCACCAAAGTTGGGTAAGGTATAAACCTTTTCCAGCTCTTTTGCTAAAGGCTCGCCCTTACTCTTATAATCAAACTGCACATCACTTAAAATGACTAAATCAAGCAGCCCTTTGCGCGTTTCCAACAGTTCAAACACGTTGTCAAAAGTTGAAATAATCAATAAATGCTGTTCATCTACAAAACCATGTTCTTTTAAATACAAATGACTAAAGTTCTGTCTGATCACTGCGGTTTTATATTGCTTTGCATCTTCCAACGAATTAATTGCGTACTTTCGATTTCGCAAACCATAAAATGACACACTGAATTGACCTAGAGGAAACAACCAGTTAAATAGCTTTTCACGGGACTGTGCCCGAGCAATAGAAAAAATACAGCTATTGGGGTTTCGTTGAGCTGCACTGTAAGTGACAGACCAACGATTGACATTGATGCTGTAATCAAGCTGCGCTTTATCAAGTACTTGTCTCACTTTGTCTGCAGCCGAACCTACAAGGTTTCCATTTGCGTCGGTATATTGAAAGTAGGGAAACTCTTCTGTGAACACATTGAGATCACTTGCACTAGCTGCGTATGAAAATACTCCCAAAATGATTAACCATACATGCATTTAGTAACAACCTGTAACCCTGTGGACTAACAAGAAATATAGCGTACTTACTGGAATTACAACAGAATTGCTAGGGAATGTACTGTTTTGAACAGGTAGTATAAGAAACCTACCTGTTCAGAAGTGATAATGCTGCGATTAAGAGTTATTGATAGCGTCTATGAGAAATGCTGAGATCTTCGCCCCTTCACGCAGGGTTGTCTCAGAGCTAGATTGACCAACTAACGAGCTATCTGTAAACGGCGCGATTTCCATCATATCAGCGCCAGTGATCGGAAACTCTTCACGTAATGCACGCAAAATCGTCATCGCTTCGTCAGGGGTCATACCGTTACCCTCAGGTGTACCTGTAGCCGAAGCAAACTCTTCATCCAGCGCATCAATATCAAAACTTACGTAAAGCTCATCAACGTTATCAGCTTTAAGCTGTGCAATAACTTGCTTTACTATCGCATCAGCACCTTGCTCACGAATCTCATGCGCCCAATGTTGTTTCACACCAAATGTCGATTCCCAATGTGTTTTATCTTTACCACTAGAGCGAATACCAAACTGAATTAAGTGATGAGAAGCCGGCAAGTATTCAAGTATATGTGTACACCAAGAACCAAAGCACAAATCAATACCTAAGCGTTCAACTAGCAAATCTGTGTGTGCATCAAAATGAATGATAGCAGTGCGTTTACCTGCCGCTCTTTTGGCTTTTAAATAAGATTTGGTTAGTGGGTAGCTGATCGAATGATCTCCGCCAATACCAAAAATCCCTTTGTCTGGGTGCTGCTGATAAAAACCATCACACACATCTTCGGTGATAGATAACGGCGAAACGTAATAGTCGCTGTTATCATCTTGATACAATGCCTTTTGGCAGTTGCTTATCGTCGCATCATTTAGATACTTATCGTGTAGCAAGTGAGGAATAACGCGCACATCACCCAAATCAAATGCACTAATGTGAGGGTGTTGTTCAATCAGGGTTGAGCGTAAAAACAGTGGGCCCCAATTAGCACCTCTTAAAATTCCGCCACCACAATCTGAGCTGATCCCCAAAATCGCCGCTTTGTATTCACTGTTTTCAAGCGTGGTGAGTGATTCTTTCCACAATACATCGACACCCTCGGTTTGACCGTACAATTTTGTTCTTAACGCGTCCTTTCTTTCTTTAGCGGTATTGACCGTAAATACGCCGTCCCCAGGAGGACACAAACAGTGCTCGAGTTTCTGTTGGAATTGTTGCTTTGTCATTGTCATTTAAAACCTCCTAAGATAACGATTCTTGCATATTCATGCGTTTAGCTGCGCTGACTAATATTTTTTCTATCTAATGTTGTTTTAGTTTCTACTGTTGGGAACCAAAATAAACTCTCTTCCCATAAAAAAAATAAAGTCATATAAAACAATAAACTAAATAAAATTCACTCAAGTAAAGAATGAAAGAACGCAATGAAAAATGTGAACTTGCAGGAGGTATAACATCGTTGGCGGCAAAGTCAACCACGGGCCAAAACGTCACTTTTGAACCCGTGGTTTTATATTCACAACCGATGAATAGTTAAGGGTTATTCATACCCTCTTGGTTTTTTAGTTTTAATAATCGCAATGTAGCCATGCCAACTTGCGTAACTCAATAGCGGCATAATGACAATAAATCCAGCTGTGCCAGTTAAAAAGCCAACTAATACGAGTGTCACAATGATTGCGCACCAAACAAGCATCGCACCAACATTAGATTTAACTGCGTGAATTGAACTCACCACCGCGGTCATGATGTCTACCCTACGCTCCATCATTATTTGCGGTGTAAAAGCTGAAATGGCGAATACTGAAATCATCAGTATACCTCCCACCAAGGTGCCCAGTGTCAGAAACGCAGATAACTGCTCGAAGGTTGGGTTTGATACATTTGGATATAGGGCGTGGATCAGTGCCGCTAATCGCATCCAAACGATCATAATCACCATCAAAAGCACCGCAAATCCCCATTCGCCAGCAGGATTTCTAAACATGGATTTTAAGCTGTGTGTAAAAGTTGGCGTGTGCCCCTTTTCTAACTCCCATGCCACATCATACAAACCCGCAGCAAAGGCAGGGCCAATCAATGCAAAAGCGACCACTGCAGGCAGAATCACTAAATGAGTGCCTGATTGATATACTAGCCACATAATCGTGGCTGGAATAAGGGTAAATATTAGCCCATAGATTAAACTTAGCACTGGCGCTCTAGCAATATCTTTGAACGCTAAAGCCAACCAATGAAACGGAGAAAATGTACTTATTTTATTACTTTCAAAACAACGCGCGAATTCTGTATGTTTCTCAATCGGTGCAGATGTAGGCATAATGGTTCCTCTTATTATTGCTACACTTTAGGTTTAGAAGATCAGCCATAAAGATGCAAGTAAGCACATGTGTGCATATGCAAAATCGGACATCTGTCCTGTACTTTAGTGCGCTTAATAACAAACATTACGCTTTATACAAAAATAAGGTTTACTATGGACAAGGTATTTCATTTAGGGCTAAACAAACAAGCACTTAACGGTGCAACTTTAGCCATTGTACCGGGCGATCCTGAGAGAGCTAAACGCATAGCTCACAAGCTAAGCGACCCTATCTGTCTAGCACAAACACGTGAGTTTCATGTGTACTTGGCAACACTAAGCAATCAGCCTGTGGTGATTTGTTCAACGGGTATTGGTGGACCTTCTACCTCTATTGCTGTGGAAGAACTGGCACAACTTGGCGTTCGTACATTTTTAAGAGTAGGAACAACCGGAGCCATCCAACCGCATATTAATGAAGGTGATGTGTTAGTCAGCACTGCGTCCGTTAGGTTAGACGGAGCCAGTCAACACTTTGCACCTTTGAGTTACCCTGCTGTATCTGATTTTCACTGTACTCAAGCTATGGTTAACGCATGTATTGAGTTAGGTGTCACTCATCATATTGGCATCACGGCTTCTAGTGATACTTTTTATCCCGGCCAAGAGCGTTATGATACTTACTCAGGCTATGTAAACAAGGCTTTTCAGGGTAGTTGTGAGGAGTGGCAAAAGCTCAATGTAATGAACTACGAGATGGAGTCCGCTACTTTATTTACTATGTGTGCCGCATTGGGACTTAAGGCTGCCTGTGTCGCAGGAGTGCTGGTAAATAGAACCCGTCAGGAAATTCCAACCGTTGACCACGGCAAAGTTGAAAATGATTCGGTCGCAGTAGTTATCAAGGCCGCTGAATTATTATTATAAAATAGACTGACCTATCACTGTCGCCTCAATGCATCTGACCTTGAGGCGACTGTATCTTTTGCTGTTACTTAAATTCCGCTAGCACGTGTGTCAACGTCGCATCAGTGGCATAGCTTTGCAATACGGCATCCGCTACAGCTTTTTGGTTCTCATGCCCTTTGGTTTCTACCAAAGTGATCGCACTTATCACTATTTCATCAAGCTTTAAGCCCGCCAGAGCCAGTTGACTCAATGCCCCTTGCATAGGTGACAAGCTAGGACTGTAGGCCGCGTTTTCAGCATAACGGCCGTAAAATTGGCCATGCGTTTGCGTGCTTATTTCCACTGCTGATAAATTTCCTGAATAAGGCGCATAAGCATTTTGTAGATGTGCTCTGAGTGTCTCGCTCATTTCTTTTGATAAGCGCTCAATACGGCTCTGAGAGCTGGCCATCAGACGCTGCGAGTTGTCTAAATCTTGTGGACCAAAAGCACTGGGCAATAGCTCACCCAGACTGGTATTCAATGTTGGCAGCATTATGGCCAGTTCTGCGGATTTATCGAGTTCATTCATAAATTGACGGCAATAACCGCAAGGCGCGTCACTGATGGCCATACGACTAATTTCATTGGCACCATTTAACCAAGCGTTATTGATAGCTGATTGTTCGGCATGCACCACCAAACTCAACGCCTGATGAGAAAACTCTAAGTTAGCACCTAAATATGCGCTGCCAGTTGTCTTATCAAAAGCTACTGCGCCAACGTTAAAATGAGAAATAGGAGCCTGAGAAAAAGTTGCTGCCACAGGTAGTAGCGCTTTTAGAAGTGTATCTAGATCACAGCCAAGTTGCGATTGTAGCTCATCCAGTTGTGCGTGAGAAAAGTGACCGCGATTGCTTTTTGCTTGCTGTTCTAATTGTTGTAATTGTTGCGGATTAAATACTGCCATTATTAAAACATAATTGATTAATGGCAGCACAGTTTAAGCAGATTCTACAAATTACACAACCATTGCTTTGCAGATTTAAAACATTCAAAGTTTTCTGCATTAACGTTGTAGCGCTTTGCTTTTTGCAAAAATAGATCGTGCATATACCCTTCAAAACCAACGACTCTAGCAACTGTAAAATCACGTAAGTAATGGGCGACTTTTGGCATAAAGTCAACAATATCTATCGCAGCAAAACAATGCTCAACGTCACTTAAGTCGATTAGAATCTTCGAACTGTTATGCGCTTTTGCGTAGTCATTTGCGATTTGATAAACATTCACCACGTCCTCTGCATTAACGCAGCCACGTAGCGTCATTAAGATCAAAGACGTCGTATCATCATAAGTGATACTGGTAGAAAGTGTAGACATTGGACCTCAAGTAAAAAAATACTCCAGCTTCGGAGTAGTAAAAAAGCCATCTGGTATAACCAGTGGGCAATTCTATGTTAGCCAGATGCAATGTCAACAAATTTAACCATAAGAAATGATGGAAACACAAATAAACAACCCAAAAGGATGAGTTTTTACTCACCCTTTTGTCAATGACCGTTAATTATTTGTGATTAGCCAGTGTTGCGCATACCCGCAGCTATCCCTGTCATCGTAATCATCAGCGCATTGTCGATATCAGCACTGTGACCCGCTCGTGCACGGTTCAATAACTCAACTTGAAGCACATTAAGTGGGTCAGTATAGGGGTTTCGCAGCGCAATTGACTCCTTTATCCAAGGTTGTGCTGATAGCAGCGTTGAGTCTGGCGCAAGTCTCTGTACCAAATCTCGTACTTGATCCAACTCATTCCTCAGCTTTTGCCCTAATGGCTTTAATTGTTCATCTACTAGCCCCTGCTCATAATGTTCACTTAGCCAGCTATCCGCTTTGCAGAACACCATTTCCAGCATTTCCAAGCGAGTCCTAAAAAATGGCCAATGTTCACTCATATGTTTTAACGTTTGCTCTCCATAGCGGTCTACAGCAGCTTGCAGACCTTGCAAAGCGCCAAGCCATGCTGGCAGCATCAAGCGGTTTTGGCTCCACGCAAAGATCCAAGGAATTGCTCTGAGACTTTCAACGCCCCCTTGCGGGTTACGCTTCGCAGGCCTTGAACCCAGTGGCAATTTGGCCAGTTCTACTTCTGGTGTTGCCATTCTAAAATAGGGTACAAATTGTGGGTCTTCTCGCACGATACTGCGATAGTGATCACATGATGCTTCAGTAATGAGAGCCATCACCTCTTTCCAGCTACTCTCAGGCTGTGGTGGAGGTAAAAGGTTACTCTCGATAATGGCGCTGCTATATATTGCTAAACTTTGCGCCGCTACTTTTGGCAGGCCAAATTTAAAGCGGATCATTTCGCCTTGCTCAGTAACCCGCAACCCATTTTTCAACGAACCGGGTGGTTGCGAACGCAGCGCCTGTGCTGCAGGTGCCCCACCTCGGCCGATTGTACCACCGCGCCCGTGGAACAAGTTCAGTTCGATGTCCTGTTTATCACACAACTCAACTAACTTTTCCATTGCGCTGTATTGCGCCCATCCAGCCGCCATCATTCCTGCATCTTTTGCAGAATCGGAATAACCAATCATGACAAACTGCTTGCGATTGATGTGTTGACGATACCAAGATTGAGCAAACAGCTCGGTCATAACCTCTGCACTACGATTAAGGTCATCCAGTGTTTCAAACAATGGCGCCACAGGCATTTTAAACGTGCAACCACTTTCTTGAAGCAACAATTCAACGGCCAATACATCGGACGCATTTTGTGCCATGGAAATAATGTAGATACCCAGCGCTTGGGCGTCTTGACTGGCAATAACTTCAAAGGTGTCTAACACTTCTTGTACATTGCTACTTGGGCGCCAATGCTTAGGGATCAAAGGCCGTCTAGAGTTGAGTTCAGCCAGTAAGAACGCCTGTTTATCTTGCTCTGACCAATCAGCATATTTGCCCAACCCTAAATACCCTGTGAGTTCACTAAACACTTCCGTATGACGGGCTGAGTCTTGCCTAATATCTAACTTACAGAGGTTGATGCCAAAGCAGTTTAGTCGGCGTAACACATCCAACAATAAACCATTGGCTATCACGCCCATGTTCACCTGAGTGAGTGAACGATAGATAAGCTCCAGCGGCGCTTTTAACTGTGAAACATGGGTAATTTTGTCTTGTTTCTTACTCGGCTCTTGCTTAATTTTATGTTCCAACGCCGCAATCGTTTCGCTTACTTGTGCTTTAAGAATTTTCAATAAGTACCTATATGGCTCGCTATGCTCACCCACCTGTTCTTTCAACTCATTGCTAGCACAGTGCATAGACAACTCGGCACTGAGTTTATCCAGATCTCTAAAGTACAGGTCGAGTGCCATCCAGCGACCATGATCCAGCACTGTTTGTGTAACTTGCGCGGTCACAAATGGGTTGCCATCTCTATCTCCCCCCATCCATGACGTGAACGCAATGGGTGAAAAGTCCTCTGGCAACTTAAGCTCAAGGATTTCGCTACTAAAGCGGTGGAACTGACGAATAAACTGCGGAACTGCGTGCCACAGACTATTTTCAATAACAGCAAACCCCCATTTCGCTTCGTCTAACGGTGTTGGCCGTTTATCTCGAATATCATTGGTGTGCCACGCCTGACTGATCAATTGCTCAATTCTATTGTACAAGTAGTCTTTATGCTGCTCATCTAGTTCATGTAATTCAAGCGCTTCTAAACATTCGCTTAACTCAACATGCTTGCTGATAATCGTGCGTCTTGTTACTTCCGTGGGGTGAGCAGTAAGTACAAGATCCATTTTCAAATTGGCGACCACATCTGCAACTTCATTGAGATTAAGTTTACCGTTATCAACTTGCGCTTTTAGGTCAACTAAGGTCTGTCTCAAGGCACTCAATGTCCCCTGTGGTGAACCTTGTTTAGAAATGGTATGAAACTGCTCGGCAACATTCGCAAGGTTAAGAAAATGATTAAAGGCACGTGCTACTGGCAATAGCTCTTCGTCTGTTAGAGAGTGTAAAGTTTCAATAAGCAATGCTCTATCTTGCTCATTGCCACTGCGAGAAGATTTGGACAATTTGCGGATTTGCTCAACTTTATCGAGCACTTCTTGTCCTTGAGCTTGTTTAATTGTTTTTCCTAGCATCTCCCCCAACATACTGACATTTGTACGTAATGTTTGATATTGCTCAGTCATAATGCATCCTTTGTCGATATTCTATACTACTCACTATACCGAGATTAATTCGATTTACGAGCGATCTGTTTTTAACTGTTTTACGTAAGTTACTCTAACAAAGTTATTCAACAGTTTGATATGAAAATATTTTATGATGGTCAGTGCCCCTTGTGCGTCGCTGAAATGAAAAAGCTACACAGGTTCGATCACCACAAACAAATAATATTAGTAGATGTGCATGACGAAAATTTTGCAACGCAATATCCACACATAGATAAATGCAAAGCTTTAAGCGTATTGCATGCTGAAGACGACAACGGCGAGGTCTTTTTCGGACTTGATGCCACCTACCAGGTGTGGAAATTGGTTGGCAAACATCGCTGGCTGAAAATCCTACGTGTTCGCCCTATACGCTGGTTTGCTGATTGTTGTTACTGGCTATTCGCCAGAAATCGTATGCGTTTGTCACGCCTGTTACTGCCAAGCCGCTGCAACAATCAAAGGTGTAAACTCGATGACTAAACCTGCAATTATTATTATCGGTGCCAGTAGCTCCATAGCCAAGGCTTTCTTTCGCGAGCAACATGAGCGCTATCCACAACATCTTATTATCACCATTAGCCGCCATAGTGTTGAGGACCTTTATACAAGCCCTGAGATGCACCACCGCCATATTATTTGTGACAACTCTCCCTCAGAGATAGCGAGGGTCATCGACGATATTGCACCGTTTATTCCTACCACGCAGAGCATCACCATTTTCAACGGTCAGCTACATAATGCCAACTTCAAACCAGAAAAGCGCCTGGAAGACATTCAAAGCGATTATCTACAGTGGTTATTTACTGTAAACACCATCACACCGCTTTTGTGGCTCAAAGGTATGGGTGAACTTTTGAATAACAACAGCCAATGTGTGCTAACTTGTCTCAGTGCAAGAGTCGCGAGCATTGACGATAATTCACTGGGTGGTTGGTATGGCTATCGTGCCAGCAAGGCAGCTTTAAACATGGCGGTTAAAACCCTGTCGGTAGAACTTACGCGTCGCGCCAAACACTGTAAATGTGTACTTTTTCATCCAGGCACCACCGACACACCGCTTTCTAAGCCCTTTCAAAGTAATGTACCAGAGGGTAAATTGTTCAGTCCTAAATTTGTCGCCATACAACTCAGTAATTTACTCACTCAAACCGTTGCCAATGGCCAAGTTGACTACATTGACTGGCAAGGTAAGCCCATAAACTGGTAAGTATAATTCTCCACGTAGTGACAGGAAATAATATGCACATTTGCTCAGCCGATATTGAAAACCTAGACAAATTAACCCGTGTAAATTTAATTAATTCATTGAGTGGTTTTAAGAGTGCGAACCTCATTGGCACTGTCGATAAGCTCGGACAAGAAAATTTATCGATAGTCAGTTCAGTCTTTCACATTGGTGCCAACCCGCCACTGATAGGGATGATCATCCGTCCACATTCGGTACCGAGACACACACTGGAAAACATCATTGAAACCGGTGTTTATACAATCAACCACGTCAATACAGAGATTTTTGCGCAAGCTCACCAAACCTCTGCGCGCTATGACAAACATATCTCCGAGTTTGAAGCAG
Source organism: Pseudoalteromonas sp. T1lg23B (assembly GCF_002964665.1). GTDB lineage: Bacteria > Pseudomonadota > Gammaproteobacteria > Enterobacterales > Alteromonadaceae > Pseudoalteromonas. Next base: position 291,240 of record NZ_PQBZ01000042.1, read on the forward strand.
TGGGCTTGCAAGCCGAGTACAAAATCTCCTTCAAAGCCCCATTCGTTTTACAAAGTAAGTTAAAAATGGCTGTAGAACTTATGAGCACTCAGACCATAGAGCTCAACCAAACAGAGCTGGTGATCGGTAAAATTACAGATATATATCTTGAGGACGAACTCGCCTATTGTGACGATGGATTTGTGGATCTGGAACGTCTAAATACGGTCGCGCTCAGTGGGCTGGATAAATACCACTCAACCACAGCAATTGCCCGACTGAGCTACGCAAAGTGTGATAAACCTTTGTCATACCTAGCAACCTCACCAAAAAACAGCGACTCAAATTAAACAGCAATTGCACACATACCTATGAATTAGACTAATAAATTACCAAATATGACCCAAAGTGCCGATTTACTGACCATGGCTTTAATCTTTACTTGCACTTAGCTTACGATCAGTGGTCCAATGTATTACATTGCTTGTATAATATTGCACCGAACAGCAATAGCATTTGGTGTTTTTAATACCTGCAGCATCAAGAAATATTCAGGAGGCATAACATGTGGTATTCAAGAGTAAGACTCGCCGTATGTATCGGCATGTTAGCTTGGGCAGCACCAAGTAGTGCAACCCTAGAGCAAGGGATTGAAGCAGCTAACAGCGGACAGTTTGAGGTAGCACTTAAAGAGTTCCGATATCTTGCTGATATGGGATATGGTCCGGGCATCTATGAGCTAGCAAAAATGTACCAAGGTGGCTATGGCGTTCCAAAAGACCTTCATAAAGCCGCGAAGTTATTTCAAGACGCCGTCAACACAGGGGTCGCAGATGCTATGTTTTCTTTGGCCGTGATGTATGAAAACGGTGAAGGCGTCAAGCAAGATAAGCAAAAAGCGGTAGAATTATACACTCGCGCTGCTAAAAAAAATCTCGCCGCTGCACAATTCAATTTAGGTGTGATGTATACCAACGGTGATGGTGTCATTAAAGATTACCATACCGCTATGGATTGGTATGAGAAAGCCGCAGCCAGCAACTACACCCTCGCCCAGTTCAATTTAGCTTTGATGTATTATCAAGGTCTGGGTGTTAGCAAAAATATTGAGAAATCTTATATTTGGAATACAGTCGCGGAATACAATGGCAGTCGCCAAGCTGCAAAAAGCCGCCAGTTGGATGAACAACAGTTGTCGCCTTCACAAATAGAGCGAGCAACAGAAAAAGCCAATGATATTTACTACAAAATTCAAGAGCGTAAATATATTCCAGAAATCAGACCTCGTAAGGCTTCTTTCTAAAAATTGCGTGTTAGTCAATGGCTTTGCCCATTGACTAACTATTTAAGCATCAACTTTTTAACCAAATTAATCAGCACTTTAGATTGCTTCACCATTAATTTCATTCGTAGCTGTGTTTTTTTGTCGCTTTGCAAAATGCTTTTAGCGTGGCTCACCGCCAAAAAGCCTTCTTTTGCATGATATTGACCCATACCTGAGTTGCCTATCCCGCCAAAAGGCAGATCCTCAACCGTAACCTGAAGCACCACCTCATTGATAGCAAGCGATCCTGTGCGTATGGTTTTACTCACTCTATCTATCAAATTCACGTCATGGCTAAATAAGTATGTTGCCAATGGGCGCTCACCTAACTCCACTTTCCGTAATGCAGTATCAATATTGTCCACAATAACAATAGGTAAGATTGGTCCAAATATTTCACTTTGCATCACCGCCATATCCTCTTTGACGTCTGTGATGATGTGTAAGCCCATTCTTTGTGATTGATGCTGCTCCTTAATCGGTGGCCAAATCGTAGCCGCTTTTTGTTTGGCATCTAACAGCACCTGACGTAAGCGATTCAACTGTCTTTCATTGATGATACTCGTCAGTTTCGGATCACTTTCTTGCTCAGGGTAGTAAGCCTTATAACACGCTTTTAATTCATTGATTAACGGCTCTGCACATTGCTTTGTAACCAAGACATAATCCGGCGCGACACATATTTGCCCCGCATTGAGTAGTTTGCCAAATAATATGCTTCTTGCGGTATGTGCTATATCCGCATCATCCGCAACAATCACCGGCGATTTACCACCTAATTCTAACGTGACAGGCACCAAGTTCTCCGCCGCCGAAGCCATAACCTTTTTACCGATTTCACTTGCTCCGGTAAAAAATAGATGATCGAACTTCAATTTCGAAAATGCAGCAGCAACGAGATGATCGCCCTCCACAATAATGCAATGCTCAGGTACATCAGAAAATATCTTTTTAATGACTTGATTAACATTGGGAGTGAACTCACTAAGCTTTAACATCACTCTATTACCTGCGGCCAATGCAGTAATAACAGGCGTCAAAGCTAACTGTATCGGATAATTCCACGGTGCGATGACCCCAACAACACCTTTTGGCGTATATTGCACATGTGCTTTTGATGGCCAAAGCATGAAGCCTGCTTTTCTTTTATCAGGCTTCATCCAACTTTTTAAGTGCTTTAAGATGTAATCAAACACACTCAGAGTAGGAATAACATCACCAAAAATAGAATCAAACTCAGTTCTGCCATTAAAGTCTTTATCTGCGGCCATAACCAAGGCATTACTATTATCAACAACTCGGCGTCTGAGTTGTTTCAATAACTCACAACGCGATTGATAGCTCATATAAGGCTCTTGTAAAAAACCAGCCTGCAACGACATAAGTTGTTTATTTAACTCAGACAATGATTCTACTTGCATAAGTGACACATCCATATTAGTGATTAGACCACTATAACAAGCGCTCAAAAGAACGCAATATTTTCACTTTATATTGCCATATACAGCAAAAGTGAGGTTGTTACACAAGGCGAGGTTTTTAGATGTAAACACTACAATTAGCTCGTTTTAATACATGATTAAATTACTTTTATTATTTTAGTGGCACTAACTACCAATGCTTACATCACAACTTTATATGTCGTTAACTTAATTTTAAATATCAATACGTTAGAAAGAATATCAGTTCTGTGCCATTTACGAACCTTCAATGCTTGAATCTGACATTCTGTTGGGTGGCGCCTTCGGCTTAACCAACCTACCCCTTGACGTAGGTCGGGATAAGGCGCGCAGCGCCGCCATCCGACAAAAGTTGTTTAATCACAATGGATTTCCTGCATCTTTCGAATTGTTTATAGCAGCTTTAAAAAGTCGTTTTTCAAACTCAACAACTAGAAACTTATCTATAATTTCAGTTCCCATTTTCTTTTCTTTGCTCAGTGCTTGGTTGTGTTTTCCAGTCCTTTGTCGACTCAGAACCGCACAACGCATCAATTTCTTCATCAGAAAACGCAAATTCCTCTGGCTTCTCAATATCTTTCACCTCTTCATAAATGGAGTAAATACATCGTTGTCCGTTCTTCGAAACGTAAACGAAAGAACTATTGCGACGAATAACATAACCACCATCATTTTCTAACATTATCTCCCCCATTATTTTTTTTCCTTTAATCCGCATTTGCGTGCACTGGTGCAACCTTTCACTTTTTAAATGCTCTTCATTGACACTGACACACACATCATTTTTGACTGCGTATTCGATATAGCTATCACCTGTTACATACCCTAAAGTGACGGTAAAATAATAATGGATATTAAAAATGGGATTGAATAGATAACGCCAAGCGTTGCAAAGATTAGTACTAAACCTGTTGTGATGAATGCAATTGGTGACCATAAGAATGACTTAAGCGATTTTAAAATTACCTTATCAAACGAGAATGTTGAGGTTTCAATATAGTGCTTAATCTTCTCTTTATTTCTATTAATAGTTGGTGGTATCAACCCTAGGATCAGTAATACGATAAGCCAGCTAGGACTATCTATTAGCCTAGCGATTGCTACACTCCAAAAGTTCTCAACATTTAGTGCTTTAAGGGCGTGCAAGTAACCTAGTACAGCCGAATTAAACACCTCTCTCAACTCATAGCTACCTTCTATATTTCCCAATCTCATTGCGAGTATCATTCCCTTTTGGTAACCCACACCAAACAAACCAGCAATGACAGTTGCTATGCCAATAAGCTGAATTAACAACGTCATCAGCTCTTTCTTTTCTTTTTTGTCGCTAACCGATACGGATTCCGTAACCTGCTTTACTTCTGATTCCATAATTGCCCTTATCATTAAGTTTTCTTTAGGGTACAAAAAAGGCACTACCAATTGGTAGTGCTGTAACTGCCCCAGTTTTAGTACAGCTCATTAGTAGAATTATACTGCCTCAAGATAGCCCATAAGAGTCTATCGCAGGGTAAACGGCACCCCACAAACCAACTCAAAGCAACTCAAAAACTCAAAGCAAAAACTCAAAGGACAGCCACTTTAGCAACTCAAAAACTCAAAGGACAGCCACTTTAAAAAGACATTAAAAAGAGCTTTCAAAAAACTCTCAATGACAAAACAGCTAACTTCGTCGCTAGATGTTATCAAAATCATGCCTAATATGGATATGTAATTGCTGAAATTACCCGCTTTTTAATCTATTTCTCACCCTTTAAACGCACGTATCCCTGCTATTTTGAAAGCATAAAAGTAAATGAATGAAATGAGCTTTTTGTCAGCTTAGTAACGTTGTGCAATTTGAGATGCTGTGTCTTCGCTTATGTTGTTGTCGCTCGCAATACAAGTCCAGCGCATGCTCTTTGCCTACCGCACCATGAAACACCTTTTCAAACTGAGTAGTGAGTTTTAGCCAGTTGTCTGCCTTGATATTCAACCGCTCAAGAATCGGTGCTTGGCGCTTCGCTATGTGACCGCGTTTGTCTTGACGAATACACTTCCCTGTAAGCTCAACAAGTTCAAGGTAACTTTTAAGCTCGAAGGGAAGGCCTTTAGGCATATGTTTTCTGGGGATACCTGCAAAGCGTGCAAGTTGCTTTGGCTGTTTACCCTCTGTGGCTTGTGCACAACGTATTTGAATACTGGTGTGGGCTGACTCTTCTGGTGTCTTTGCCATTTTGGCTCTGATTGGGTTTAAATCAACATACGCCATACAGGCCATCAATGCGGTCTCATCCAGTAACGCTTGGCTTTTAAAGCGCCCTTCCCAGAATCTGCCAGTACACCCATCTTCTTTGTTCGCTTCACGTGCGATGCCTTCGTTCAACACCCGCATAAACCAGCTAATGCTCGACAGTCGGCGTCGGTATTCTTTTATCTCTTTGTCTAAAAAGAATCTTTGACCTTCGTCTAGACGCTCATCGTGCAGATATTTATGACCCAGAATCGAGCCTTTAAACAACTTGTGCCAACGTATGAGTACAGCTCTGTCACTGAGTCTTTGGGCTTTTTTATCATCCACATACAGCACCACATGGGTATGATTGCTCATCACCGCAAACGCACATATATCAATGCAAAACACCTGAGCTAAAAACAACAATCGCTCTTCTACCCACCCTCGGCGGTGCTCATACGACTTACCCGTCAATTTATCTTCACCGCACAAAAATGCACGGCGAACACAACGTGAAACACAATGATAATACCGAGTATCCGACAAACTGATTTGTCGCTTCCTTGCTAATCCCATCGTTCACTCCTTGAACTTAGAATTGATTTAATTTTGAAGAACTCAAAGCTTAGACAAAACTGGTCGATTCACAACATGCAAATTGAGGTGGGTGTCCATGTTAATTCTGCAAATTGAGGTGGGTGTCCATGTTAATTGGGTGTCCATGTTAATTGGGTGTCCATGTTAATTGTGGGTGTCCACGTTAATTTTTTTTCTAATTTTTTCCACGTTAATTTTTTCAAGGAGCAAAAGCCAACTGTTTTTTATCCTTGTTTAACAGCTTGTTAGTTTTCAACTGCCGCTACCAATTTGCCGTCAATTGAAAGATTGCCATCGTGAATTAAGACATCGCCAAGCCACACTGAACCGTAAAATTTATTGTCCAGATACAGTTCTTTATTGTACCGACCAACAATTTCCAATTTATGCCGACTCGAATGTGTGCCAAATATTACAGTATGCCGTAAAGGTAAAGGTGACGTTTTACCTACTGTTGAAATGGGCAAAAGTTCCTCACTGTAGGGTTCCATAATTTTGACGGTTAGCCCAGGGTGATTGACATTATATTCCACCCAATCACCAACTCTCTTACCTGCATCTGCGCCAGTCAATCCAATCATGTTGGCGCAACCTGATAAAAAAAATACAATCCCAAACATGCTCAATTTGAAAAGCGTACTCATAGAATCCTCTGAAAAACTAACAGCGTATTATCGAAAATTCCTGTTAACACTCAATATGTCAATTACCAGAATTATCAAAATACGATTTTTAATAATCTAATTATTAACAACTTACACATAGCTACAAGGAATTACAATTGTTTAGACTACCCTATACCCGAGAATTTACTTAATCGAGAATGAATAAAATTACATAACGAGAATACATATTAAAAATAGTAAGAAAATTAATAACTTAAGTTTTTAAGAAAGTTTTATCGAGAAGCCGCTTAAATTACATAACGAGAATCGATTGTTTTTAAGTCTAGATTTTGAATGTCCATTCCTCGCTCATAGCTTTGCTCGCTACCAACGGTCGTTCTTCGCTCTAAGCCGCACTTAGAACATTTATGTTAACTCACTTCGGGGCAGAAACGCGTTAGCTGTACGTCCGTTTTATAGACTTGAGTCAATCCCACCAGATTACTTTGACCGATTCTTGATCGCCCATAACAGCCTATTGCAGGGTAAACCGCACCCCACAATAGTACTTTAGGCAGCAAGCTTAGCGACTCTTCAAAGGTAGCGGCGCAAAATAGCTATGCTAAGCATGTATGATGTACATGCTTTTAATAACCAAACAACCACGCCCCTAGCGTCATGGTAAGTACCGTTATAAGTACAATCGCTAGAATATTCATGGCGAAGCCCGCTTTGATCATTTCTCTAATTTTTATCTCACCAGAGCCAAAAATGATGGCATTTGGCGGGGTTGCTACGGGCATCATAAACGCGCAACTCGCAGCAATTGCCGCAGGAATAACCCAAATTAACGGCGTTCCGGAGATCTGCTCAGCTATCGGACCTAACAATGGTAAAAAGCCAGCAGCGGTTGCCGTGTTGCTGGTAAGTTCAGTTAAAAAGCAGATCAAAGCAGCTACCAATATTACCCCAACTACCAGTGGGACTGCTGAGGCCCCAGCTAATGAGTTAGCCACATAATCCGCCAAACCAGAGCTCTTAATTTGTGATGCCAAGGTTAAGCCACCACCAAACAATAGCAAAATTCCCCAAGGCAATTGATTTGCTGATTGCCAATCCATGATCTTTTGCCCTTTGGTTCCTGAGGGAAGTATGAATAGTAATAAAGCAGCTGCAATGGCTATGCCAGTATCAGTAATATTTAACCCGGTCCATTGCGCTAAATACGGGCGTAAAATCCAGCTTAGCGCTGCAAACACAAATACCGCAAAAACATTCTTTTCGGCCACTGACATTGCACCTAATGAGTGTAACTGCTTAGAAAATAATTTAGCTAAATCAACATCACTCGAGGTCACTTTTACCTTAAACGCAAAGCGTGTTAGCCAATACCATGAAAGCACAATCATCAATACACTAAATGGCGTCGCAAGTACCATCCATTGTGCAAAACCTATTTTGATCTGATAGTTTTCCCACAAATAAGCAGCCATTAATGCATTTGGAGCTGTACCTATCAATGTGCCAACACCACCTATACTGGCACTGTAAGCAATGGCCAGTAGTAAAGCTTTACCATAGTTATCACAGTTACTCTTATTCTCTTGTAAAACATGAATAACCGAAAGTGCTATAGGTAGCATCATCAATGTGGTTGCGGTGTTGTTGATCCACATAGATAAAAAGCCACTCACCAGCATCATTGCCAAGATTTGTACCCGAGCGTTGTTACCACAACGCAACATAGTATGTAGTGCAATTCGTTTATGTAATTGCCACTTTTCCATCGCAATGGAAATCAAGAATCCGCCTAGGAATAAGAAGATAAGTGGGTGGGCATATAAACTAGTCGCCGCTTTGATATCGTTGATCCCAGCCAATGGCACCGCCAATATTGGCACCAAAGAAGTCACAGGAATGGGCACCACTTCACTCACCCACCAAATTGCCAACCAAATCGCGAGTCCAGCCGTACTCCACGCCTGTGGGCTTAACCCCACTGGAGGCTGTGTCACGCAAGTGATTAAAAACAGGATTGGTGCAAACCAAAGTAACAATGTATTGATATTAAAATTATTATTTTTTATTTCTGTCATAAAGATAGCCAACTGCTTTTTCTTGGCACCAGTGTATTAGAAGATTTTGGACAAAGTATGAAGGAGCAAGTAGCTGACAACAAGCCTAAAAGTGAATAAATCGTTAAACTAAAATACGGGCCTGATGATCAGCCCGTATTTGTATTTTTATAACTCAGGGTTATTGAGCAGTAATGGTTAGTGTCACGCCGCTGCTAGCGCTATAACCTTTAAGGCCTATGTACCAAGTACCTGAGGCTGGCGCATCAAAGCTGCAAGACTCTGAATTACCGTTTTTATACGGTCTACAATCATAGACATTATCCGAAACCTGACCATTGTGTTTCACATATAAGTCCGCATCGCCGGAGCCTCCTGATATATTCACCGTAAGATTGGTGTAACCATCAACAAGCGCTTGTTCAAAGCGCAACCAGCTATTTCTATCGACGCTTAAATTGGTTTCCTGGCGGTTAATAGGCGTAGGGCCATCACCATTGGTTTGATAGCTGCCAGTGAGACTTACGCCACTGATTTGATTCCAAGCTTCAACCATTACATGATATGTACCAACTTGGATATTGCCAATATTACATACCTCATTACTGCTTGAAGTTGTGCTCTTGCAATCATAGCTGTTCAGCGTAGGTTGTGAACCATACTTCACATACAAGTCAGCATCCCCTGTGCCACCAGCGGTCACAAATTTAAGGTTACTACTATTAGCAGGTACTTCCAATGTGTAAAACACCTGTGCCTTCGCAGCACCTGAGATGCCTGTTACAGCAACACCATTTTCCAACTTATTGTCAGGTTCTGGGTCAACACTGCCAGCATCTTTTGCTAATTCAGCTAAGTAGGTTACCGCTAACTTTGCAAATTTACTGGCGTGAGTAGAGTCGAATTCCGTGTCATTAACAGTATGTATTTTGCGGTTTATATCTGACATCGATGATTCAAATGGCATCGAGGCCGCGTAGCCTTGTTGATACCAAGACGCATGATCAGAACAACCATAACCACATTGGTCATAGCCATAACTAATCGCTGGCAAATACGTATCGATTAGCTGACCCAAAAATTGGTTTTGAGCACTGTTGGTATAATCCGTCATCATCACGATGTCTTGAACACTGCCGTTTCGTCCGGTCATATCGAATTGCACCATACCGACAACATTTTTGTTTTGTGATTTGTATGATTGAGCAATCGCTTTTGATCCTCTTAAACCCACTTCTTCAGCGGCAAACCCCATAATTTGAATGGTGCGCTTGGGCTTGAAGTCGGTTGCAACAACAGCGCGCAGCGCTTCTGTTAGTACTGCGATCCCTGAAGCATTATCATCAGCACCAGGTGCTCTACCTGAACTAGGGTTAGATGAGTTAATTGAGTCTAAGTGACCACCAATAACGACGATTTCGTCCGCTTTTTCACTCCCCGGAATTGTGACAACAACCGAAGATTGCGACCAAGTGTGTGCGTAATAGTCCACGCTAATATCACTACGTGACGCGCTTAACTGCTGCCAATGTTCTTTTAACCACTGCGCAGCATCCACACCTGTTTGCTGGGTGTAATAACGATTATGAAAACCACTCATGGTATTAACCGTGTTGGTCAAATTATTTGCTGTAATTTGCCCTAACATCGCGTTTACTCTGTCTGGGTTATCAATGCTATAAACAACAGATTGTGAATTCACTAAACCTTGATCAACTAAAGAGAGTTGCTGAAGATATTGCTGCGCTTCTTCATAAGATTCATGGGCAACAAAACCGCCACAGCGGTGATAGTTGTCATGCATAAAAGTACTCAATTCATTGATCATGCCTTGATCTACCTGCATAAGGTTGACCGTGTTTAGATCACTTGCATATTTTTTTACTGTGTTGCCATCTAGCATACTTTTCAGTTGGAAATGTCCAGCCGCTTGAGGGCCAATTGTTACCCATACATTCTCGTCTGGCTGCTCAGCCATCGCCACAAAGCTCGCAAGCATGCTGACGCCAATAAAGGGCAATTTCAATGCTGTTTTCATGTTTTTTCCTTTACAGTTGCATAAAAAAGGGAGCCGAAGCCCCCTGAGTCACTTTGTAGACTAATTTGCTTTAATATTCAGCGTGACACCACTTGCAGCGCTGTAGCCACGTAAATCGATGTGCCATGTGCCAACTTGTGGATTGGTAATAGCACAGGTTTCGTTATTACCATTTTTGTATGGACGACATTGATACGTTGACGTTGTTGACTCTGAACCAAAGTTCACATACAAGTCAGCATCGCCTGTACCACCTGAAATTGTCACCTCTAAAGATGAATAACCAGCGGTTAACTCTTGTGTATAACGAGCCCAGTCGCTACGAGCAACAGAAATGTTTGACTCTGTACGGTCGATTGGTGTTGGACCCTCACCGTCGCCATAGCTTCCTGTTAAGGTTACACCTGAAATTTGATTCCATGCTTCAACCATTACAAAGTAAGCACCTGCTTGACCTGCACCGATAGTACAGTTTTCTGTAGAAGTTGAACTGGTGCTCTTACAGTCGTAAGTATTAAGCGATGGACGTGAGCCAAACTTCACATATAAGTCAGCGTCACCGGTACCACCTGATGTTGCGAACTGTAGGTTCGAAGCGCCTGCTGGCACATTCATTACGAAGAACTGTTGATCTTTTGATGCGCCTGAAATGCCAGTACGCGGAACGCCATTGAAAATTTCTTCATCTGTAATTGGACCACCACAATTACCGCCTGAACTTGCATCTGAGTTGACACCCACAGCAGCAAGTGCCGCTTTTACGTCATCAGTATTGAAACCAAGGTCACACGCTGCGTCAATTGCGCCGTTACCAGCTAGATCCCAGTTAGTGCTCGCAGTCCAATATTGTTGGTTTGCTCTTGCCATAACTAAGAACGCTTTTTTAGTGTCCCAACCCGTTGTTGTCGCTAGATTGTAAAACGCTTTGTTGAATACACCAGAACTGTGGTGAACGTCCATACCTGAACTGTAATCAGATTGATGGTCAATTGAGCGGCCGTCTTGAGTTGGATTGTTCATGTAGCGCAACGCACCATTGGCTTTGAAAATCTCTTGACCCACCAACCAATCGTTTGTGCCTTTCATGTAAAACTCAGCTGCTTCACCTGACATGTCAGAGAATGCTTCGTTTAGACCGCCTGACTTACCACTGTATACAAGGCCTGAGTTTTGCTCGGTGAAACCATGACTCACTTCGTGAGCAGATACGTCTAGGCTAACCAACGGATAGAATCTATCTTTACCGTCACCAAAGGTCATAGCGCTACCATCCCAGAATGCGTTCTCGTAACTATTGCCGTAGTGAACACGCATCTTAAGTTGGAATGAAAGTGGCGCAGTATTTAGCCAGTCGTTGTACATATTGAATACAACGTTACCGAAGTAATGAGCATCATTTAAAGGCGAGAACGCACCATTTATCTCTTTGTGTGTATTCTCTGGACATGTAAAGCTATAAGCCGTAGAGCCCGAAGAACTATGGTTAAGGTTGATGGTTTTAACGTTCGCGTTGTTCATCGTACATGTGCTGCCAGATTGAGCCACATCTAAGTAGCCATAGTCTGTGCCATACATGTATTTACCTGTTTTAGTATTACCACCGGGACCTGTTGCGTCAGCGTGTTGAAGATTTTCGTAGCTTAGTAACACTTCACCCGTATTGGCATCGACGATTTGATATGGACGAGATGGGCTATCACCATAAACAACATACTCGATTTCATAAGCTAGATGCGCCTTTTGGCTTTTAGGGTCAACCCATACAACAAGTTTTGATGATTCGTTATGCTTTTCAAGCTTTTTGCCTTGTGCGTTCATCGCCGCCATACCGTGTGACTGCTCGGCACTTGCCATCGCCATCTTTTTATCAAGCATCGGAGTAACAGATGGTACATCAGTCGCAATATTATAAACCGCAGCACCGTGAGCAAATTTTAACTGCTCGTTCTTATCAAATGATAAAATCACTGTATCACCAACAACTGGAATACCTTTATACATTTGTTGGTAACGACGCGTTACGCTGCCGTTAGGTTGTTTGAACTCTTTCAGCAGCACTAATTCGCTGTCAACGCCCAAGCCGATCATTTTTCCAGGCTGTGATGACAATACACCAGCGGCCTGTGAGTTAACGACATTCAAAACATTACTATTTTGATTTAGAAACTGCTTACTCGCAGCTGCAGCTGAGCCAGCTTGTGCTAATGCTAACGCTGAAAGTGTGGCTAAAGTGATATGTGATAATTTCACGTTTACGCTCCAAATTGTTGTTTATGTTGTATCCGTCAGAGTTCTGACTTTTATGCAATTTTTGCAAGTGGTGTTGTTTCACCACTGAATCCAGCGTAGACGAATGGATAAAAAAAAAGCAATAAATTTAACAAAAAATAAACAAGGCGGAAATAAAAAATATAAATTTAAAAAACAGTCAGTTGGGAACTGGCCAAAATCTACCCGCCCGTTTTTTGGGTAAAAACGTAAAGAAGTGATTACAAATATTAACAATATGGATACATAAAACTTTCCACCAGTCGTAGATAGGTCTCAGTTAACCAAAAGAATTTGAATTTAGGGTAAGATTATTTAGAAGATACAAAGATTGCAGCTCAAAGTGGTGTATTTCCCCATCTCACTATTTGCAAAATATATTATTCATTGTAAATATTATGGAACAACCAGAGTGTAACTTTCTTCGCATATTAATGAAAAGGCACCTCGGTCAGCGTGAGACTCAACAAAAGCGCCTAATCTATTATTATTTTTAAAGTTTAATCATATGGTTATCCCAATGTAATAAATATTCTGTATGGGATTTATATGAGACCAATTCACCTCTCCCCGTACTTGCAACAAATTCATCTCCCAATGGGGCAATACCAGCACAATCGCTCTGCGTTTCGAGCTTATCTAACTTGCCACTTTTTAGATGCCAGTAACTGATCACACCGCCCCGAGGCGATGTCACAGCCAAGGTGGTCTGGGCCTCATTGATAGCCAGACTAGCAGTGTATTGTTTAAGCGCCATCCATTGGCTGTCATTAGCACTCAAGGCGTTTAACTGTCCACCTCGTTGGTGTGCAAATATCAGTGGCTGCACCAAATGCTTTGCTCCCTGATACTGACAACCCACATATACACTGTCGTCTGAGGCTAAGCAAAGGTGTCTCGTGCTAAGTAAATGGTCTGCCGGTTGAACCTGCTCCACCACTTTACCTGAAGCTATATCAATGTAGCTTAGGTTTGGCTGCATCGAGTCTAGGTTAAGCTTAGTTCTTGGGCTCGCCGGATGGGTGTGAATTCCTCCATTAGCAACCACTAATGTATCTTCATGTGCAAGTGCTGCAAGTTGGTGGGGTCCGATCCCACCACTTGGAAACTGGCTTTCCACAGCGAAGTTATGAGTATTTCTCACTACGATCAGACCTTCGTAGGCTTTATAACTCTCATCAAAATAGTTTTCTGTGGTATACAACCATTGACCGTCATTGCTCAAAGCCCCATGGCCAAAAAAATGTTGGTTGTTTGCACTTTCCACTTTGCTTAGTATTTTATTTGATTGCATATCAATTACATACATAGCTCGTCCTGGACGTCTTGAAAATGCAAGTAGCGTATTGCTCTGTGCGATATGACATAAGTCATGCGCTCTATCCGCGATGCGTACCTGACCCAAAATGTTTCCAGATGCATCAAACCAAGCCACAAAATGCTGTCCCTGATTATCAGAAAAAGCACTTGCAAAACGTTTGTCTTTTAACGTCATGCACCCCGTTAATACAGGCATAACGCATAAACCAACGCCAGCCACCATCAGACTTTTGCAGAATTTCCGACGGGAGATAAAATCTGACGCCTTGTTATGTAACACCTTTAATCTCCATCATTGGTGTTAAACCCAGGTTTCAACCCTGTAACCTGTACAAAGTCACTGTCCATCAAGCTTCTTAAATTGGTAATTGCAGTGCCAATGTCATTTAGCTGCGCTCGGCCTTGTTCATCAATAAGTAGCTGTTCTGCGGGCATAAATTGCGTTGCTTCAAGCGCATCGTAAATAGCTTTAAAGTGCAGACGTATTTCGGTGTCTAGGTCCTCTCGCTGATTCACTTGCTTGAGATAATCATCAAAGCCAAAACCATCTCCCCCAGTGTAAAGGCGTTCAAGCGCCTCAATATTCGCCTTTATATTCACCAATGACGTTTGGCTAAATGCACTTTCGAGCATTTCAGCTTTTCCAGGCGCTTGTATTGACATAGGTTCATTAATTTTGTTGTCTTTAATTATTTCCAGATACTCGAACCAAATGGTTAAAAGCTTTTCCAGTGCGGCTTCTTTGCTACTAAACGAGCCATTTCCTGATTTGAATGTAGCACCATATTCTCCTTTCCAGCTTTCAATATCGCGGCTCAACAGGCCGTCAATATTGGCGGTGATCGCTTGTAAATATTCACAACGCTTCACAACATCTTGGGCATCAAGCAGTGTGACGTTTGAATTAAAGAGTACGTATTCATAGGCGGGAAGTCCTTGAAGTTGATGCTTCAAATTGGTTAACCCCTGTGAAAAGTCAATGCTTTGGCTAAGTAGGGCTTCAACGTCACTCGCCAGCTTTTGTGATGATATTGGCCAGAACTGGATCCGCGAATAATGGAAAGTATCAGCGATTGGCCCAAGCTTTATGGTTCGAGCTTGTTGCCATGCATAACTGGTCTTTTTCCACGTGGCTTGTAATGCCTCTAAGTCATTGTGTGTCGGTGATGTATTGCGACAAAACGCCTGTGTTTCGCTGTTCAAAGTTACAGTGGACGCATAAACTTGCTCATATAAAGGCACTATCACGCCTTCAACTAAATTTATCGTTAACTTTTCATATCCTTGCTCTGCGGTCATTTTTTCTGAGGTGGTATTATCAACCTCTGAGCCATTTTCCTCGACCTTGGTCTGGGTTGTAGCGTCACTGCCACCACAGGCACTAAGTGTACAGGTAGCCCAAGCCATAAACATGGCTAATAGTAATGGTTTTTTTTGCTTATTTGTCATTGTTTTCTCGCTACTTAAATTTGCTTTAAGAAATAAATCAGCGCATTTCTTTCGTTAATATTTAAACTCATAAATTGAAGCTTTGTTTGCTGCGCTTCTCCGCCATGCCAAAGAATGGCTTCTTCTATCGTTCGAGCTCGACCATCATGTAAAAATGCTTGGTAGCCCTGTACTCGTTGCTGTAAACCAATTCCCCATAATGGCGGGGTGCGCCATTCCGAACCTTGTGCCAAATTTTCCATCCCTTGGTCCGCAAGTCCCTCTCCCATATCGTGTAACGCTAAATCCGTATAGGGGTATATTTTTTGCCCTTGCAGTGCTGCAACGGGGTAATCTTTTTGGGTGGTATAACTTGGTGTATGGCAGGTATCACACTGTAATTGGTAGAATAAAGTTCGGCCCTGCTGTGCTTGAGGACTAAGCAAGTCTCTTGCTTTTGGTACCGCCAGAATTTGGCCCATATATGTGGTTAAATCGTGCAATTTCTTGGGAATATCAAGGGTGCCCTTTGGGTCTATACTGGCCGCTGACCTACACGCATGTTGAACTTTCGTGCATGTCTCTTGCTTAAAAAACGGGTTTGTAATACCGATATCATTAACAAAAGCACCTGCAATTTGCTGTTCTAAGGTAGCGTGTAATCCCTTAAAGCCAAAGCGCCCTATACTACGTCGCTCAGTGTTGAGGTTAGTAACCAAATTATACTTGGCGCTGATCCCATCTTGATCCTTGTCGGCTATGTCTTGTTGAGCAAACAAGTCTTGCTCTGAAA
This sequence comes from Pseudoalteromonas sp. T1lg23B, assembly GCF_002964665.1. Lineage (GTDB taxonomy): Bacteria > Pseudomonadota > Gammaproteobacteria > Enterobacterales > Alteromonadaceae > Pseudoalteromonas. The sequence continues at coordinate 307,342 of NZ_PQBZ01000042.1, forward strand.
TTGCATCGAGCAGTCCCATACCATATACAGCCGGCGCATAACGCGCTGATATAACGGTATCAGATTCAAGAGCACCATAGCCCAATTGCTCAATTTGATAACTGGGCTTGATTAGCGAATATGCGGTACCATCTGGATAGTAACCTTCAATGGTTTCGTACCGAACACGAACATTACCTTCTGCAAGCACTGGCTTTAACAGCTTAGGGTGTGATAAACGCACGGCGTTTGGTTGTAGCTGTCCGCCATAGTGCGCATCAACGCCCCATGTGTTTTTCTTTAATAAACGAAACAACAAAGCAGGTGATGCCAGCTCGCCTTCCTTTGCCAATCGACCACGCCCCCCATCGTTATGACAGGTTTTACATGACCGAGCATTAAATAGTGGTCCTAACCCATCTCGGTCTTTAGTGATAGCAGGGGAAGCAACCCAAGGGTCGCGAAAAAACGAAAAACCATCCCAAAAATCCAGCTGTTGTATGGTTGGCACATTACCCGCTGGATGAATGAAAGTTCTTCTCGCTACGCGTCTTGCTGTCGCTTGGCCACCTGGATACAGCTCTTGCTCTGAAAAGGCAGGCACAGTATGTACCTGCTCCTGTACGGTAATTGCACTTAGTAATGCTACCGAAAGCATACTACTAACGCTTAACATCACAACGAACCCAAAAATGCCAGCAACGCTGTACGCTGAGATTTATCCATATTGATGTATGCTTGCTGCGCAGCTAGCGCCTCACCACCGTGCCATAAAATTGCTTCTTCAATGGTTCTCGCTCGACCATCATGAAGGAAGGTCGCTTTAGGATTGACCGTTTGTACCCAAACCTAAACCCCAAAGAGCAGGCGTTTTCCATTCTGTACCTGTGGCCTCCCCTTCAGGGCGTCCATCCGCTAAACCATTACAGCGTTGAACATAAACACACTGTTGAGTGCTGTCATCACATGGTTCTGCTTTGAGTGACTCACGTGTCACTGTGCATGCGCCGCCCATATCGTGCAGTAATAAGTCTGTATAGGGATAAATTACTTGCTGCTCTAAAGCCGTGATATTGGTACGCGAGTCTTTTATGGATACCAGATCGACATCGCCTAGCACGCTGCCCGGCGCAGCACCCGTTTTATGGCGGGGAACATGGCAACTGTGGCAATTCGCTGCAAAAAACTGCGCGCGACCAGCTAATACATCAGCTTGCCACACATCAGTACTTGCGTCATAACCACGTCGCTTAGGTACTGCAAGTGTGCGGTTATAAAATTCCACCTGAGCAAGATCTATATCATTTAGGTCAACACCATCATGATGCTTGTCGTTTTCACGATTTGCCTGCTCTGAACAGGCGACTTGCAATGCGGTACAAGGTTCATCAGGATTGATTGAATTTGTCACCCCCATATCCCCTCGATATGCGCCAGCAATTTGTTGCAATACCGACCCTGTAACCGCTTTTTGCCCAAATCGCGCCAGTTGACGTTCACCTGTTATGGGATGGGTGGTGTAGGCTGCGCGACCAGAAATACCATCCTTGTCACTGTCCGTTGGATCGGCATAAGTGAGTATGGACTGCTCAGGAATGCTCTCCAGTAAACCCGAACCATACACATGAGGCGTAACGCGCGCTGAGAACTGCACATCAGCAATGAACGGCCCATAGGCTAAATCTTTTATTTTATATATCGGTTTGCGTAAGCTGTAACTTTCGCCATTAGCAAATTGGCCGGTAATGGTTTCATATTCTACCCAAGTGTAAGCTTCACCATACGCCAGACCTTCGTCCAGTGCGCCACGCTCCTTAGCTAATACGCCCCCACTTTGTCCCTCTATGGTGCCAAATACTTGTAATTGGTCACCATATGTTGGCTCGACATTACCCAAACTATCACCGACACGCAAAAACATACTAGTCATGGCTTCTTGACTGCTTGCAGGCACATTCCCTCGACCATCTTTAACATGACATCCCTGACAACTGGTGTTGTTAAATAATGGGCCTTGTCCATCGTGGTTGCTTCTAAACGTAAAGTCTCCAGCTTTGAACACTGCATCTAATTGAGGCGCTTCAACAATTTTTTGAGCTGCCTGACTGAATGCGTTGCGGTCAATTATATTTGTCGTCGCGTCTCCCGCAGACAAGTGTTCATTCTCATCAACTCTATCGATGAGTAACGGTGCCAGCCCATCATCCGCTTGAACCTTAAATGCATGATTACCAGTCGAAGTCTGCTCACCTTTGTCGGTGTTCGTATCTGTGTTTGTGTTACCAGCAGAATTGCCGTTTGTACTTTGTGATCCCCCGCCACAAGCAGTGAGTGCTGATAGCGCGGTGATTAAAATGATTTGATTAAAAGTATGTTTCACTTCAGTGCCCCTGCATCAAGCCGAATCTTTCATCCCGCCCGAAACTGAAATGGCTGGCATGATGCCAGCCCTAAACCCTAAGAATGGTTATAGATTTTCATCTGTGTCTTGTTTCAGATCTTCCGCTGACACACCCAGTGCATCTATGGCTTGTTGAATAAGATCTGTTTGCTCTGCCAGTGCAGAGATTGCCGCATAAATTTCTTCTTTATGCTGTGCTTGTTGAATTTGAACATCGAATGACTTACCCGACTTAGCGGTTTCGTCAATAACCGATGCCTTTGCCATCGTCTTATCTAAAGCGGCTTTTAACTGCTCGGCTAGCTCAGCGTGACCCCTTGTGATCAAAAGGTTATGGATACTTGCACCGCTTAATTCCAGACCATTTGTACGTGTGTAAATACCTAAGTAAGTATTGCGAATACCCTTAGCATTTAGCCAAATGTCTCTGTGTGTGTTGTCAGAAAAACATGAATGTTCATCTTCTTGACTATCAGTACGCACTGCGATGCTCATTCTTTCACCGGCTAGCTCACCAAAGCTCAAGCGGCCCATACTCTCCAGCATAGCGCCCAGATTGATAGCTGCGTTGTCTGCTTGTGTGTACTGAGCGTAGTAAAAGCCAGATTCAGGATCCCATGCATCCACAATACTTTGTAAGTCTTCAACGAGTAATTCTGCCGCGGCTTTAAGGTAAGCTCCACGACGCTGACAAATTTCGTCACTGGCACCTTGCTCACCTGACGTACAAGTGCGACCATTTACTTCATCTGCTGGAATATTCTGAGTCGTGTAATAATCCGTTACAGGGCGGTGTCCCGCTGTGTAATCACGTAATGCGGTGTAAGTTAGATCTGCATTCAAGTCTTGACCCCAAAGCAAAAATTCGATGGCATGATAGCCAGACGTGACATTCGCTTCTTCGCCGTCTAGTTCAAATTTTTCACGAATTAATTCTTTGTTGATCTGCGCGAAACTTTCCGTGTCCTGAATAATATTTCCGCCTGATTGGTAAACTGCTGCGCTCGTATCGCGCATCTCATTACCATCCATATCTTGTGTGTAGTCAATCAGTGCTTCAGCTAGAGGCCACGCATTAATTGCGCCTTCAGGGCCTTGTCCATCAACCAATGTCCAATTGCCCTGCTCGTCTTTTGTCAGCGCATCAATAGGACCTTCTCGAAAACGGAAGACTTCAGTTTGACCGTAAGGCTCACGTGCATTAAGCCACGCTTGTTTCGCCGCTGCAAAGTTTGCTTCACTTGGGTCTGCTACAAATTTATCTACTGCTGCTTGTAAAGCTTTTGCGCTTACTAACGCATCTGAATAAACAGCGAAGGCCTGGTCTGCATTTGTTTTTACAACACTTTCAACCGTAGCTGCGGGATGTACAACCTCAGTTTGTTCGTTACCTTGGTTGTCATCAACAACCGTTGTCATGTTCTTGTCATTGCTACCACACGCGGCTAATACACCCACGCATACCAATGAGAGTGCAATATTCTTAATGTTTTTCACAGTAATCCCAATTTTTGTAAGGTTATTATAGCGGGCGCATGTTAGCGAATAACAAATATGCATTCAATAACTATTTTCATTTAGATTTATAGACCCAAAACAAAAACACCTTTACCTAAATTCAATTACTAGGCTATTTATTTGATTTTTGGAATTAAAATGAATCTTAAAAACTTTGCAGATATTGGATCTGGATGCGTCGTCCTGCACCTTGAATTTTACCGTCCAGCATACGTGGTTCAAACACAAAGTAATTTTTGTCAAATAGGTTTTGGGCCTTGATGGAAATAGAGCGGTTACTCCCCAAACGCCATGAAAGCACAGCTCCAACCAAGTTGTAAGCCTCCTGATCAACAGGGTTTATGACATCAGGTTCAGGGCTGGGCACAAATACACTGTCTCGCCAAATCGTGTTAATACTGAGCTGAACAGGCTCCATATTGTGCGTAAATGACAGGCTCGCAAAGCGTTTGAAACTCGGGTTAAACGGCTCATCGAAAAGATGTGTATAGCCAAATTCCAACCATGTGCTATCTGATATGTTTAACTTACTATTTAATTCATACCCCTGCATATGCGTGTTAAATGTATTTAAAAAAGTAAAGCGCCTTTGTTCAGTTGGCAAAGCCGTTTCACGGATCGGCACCAAATTAATAAAATCCTTCAATTGGTTATCAAACAATACAATGTCCAATTCCCAATCGGTTTTTTGTGTATGCCACACTAACTCCGTGGTTTTAACATACTCCGAGGTTAGATTTGGATTTCCCACCGTGACATCATCGTTAGAGTTCAATTCATTACTGACAGGGGTGCGGAATGATTCTCCGTATTGAAGTTTAATCGTATGACTGGGTGATACCTTATATATCGCAGCAACTCTCGGAGAAAACTTACTATCAATATCTTTAACATCATCATATCGAGCACCGACAAATACCGTTAAATCCTCATTGATAACATGTTTAAGCTGCGCGTAAGCCGCTGTTGAATCAAATGATTGTAATAAGCTGTTGAAAGGTACATGAGGTTTGACCGTGATAATGCCGTTTTGATAAAACTCTTCACCGATAAATACATCTCCACGAGAAAAGTCATAGTAACTGCTATTGATCCCCGCTTCTGATTGCTCTTCTTCGGAGTATTCGACCCCAACATTAACTGATGTCAGTTCATTCAGGCGATACGCTACATCTAGGTTTAGTGTCAGATCTTTAGATTGCCACGATGGTCCCACATAAAAATCGTTAGCCAGCCCCAACTCTGCCCCTGTGGCAATTAGGCCGGCGGAATAAATATTGTGTTCGATATGCTTAAGAGCACTACTTACATTCCAATTATCATTGCTTAACCAATCATAGGCCAAAGAAAATGCCGTGTTTTGGCTTTTATGTTTGTTTTCCTTCGACCACCCAGCTAAGTTAGCAAAACCATTTAACTGTGTTTGGTTGTGCCAAACCGATAAGTTAAGATCTTGCCATTGTGCGCCAAATTCCAAAAAGTAGCTGGCGAGTGGATCTCTGACACCCTGTGTATATTTCTCTCCATCTTGTCCTTGCCAAGATACATTTCCATACACCTTTGCTTGTTCAAAAATGTCTTTATTAAAACTACCCGCGACCTGAGTATAACCGTGCTCGCCTATGCCAACGCTCATCTGATTACGCGCTTGAAAGGTAATAATATTCATCACCCCCAAAAATGCATTGCTGCCATATAGCGCAGATCCTGGTCCTCGTATAAATTCCACTTTATCTACGATATCGACCGAAATATGTGGCATGTAAACCGATGCCTTGCCAAATGATGCTTCATTGAGGCGTTGACCATTGATCATCACCAATACATTGCCACTATTTAAGAACACACCGCGCGTATGCTCTTTTGGCACAGCACCAACCCAATCACCTCGAGTCGACTGAAAACCCGGCACATAATTCATTAAATCGTAAACATTGTTAACACCGAGCAGAGCAATATGTTGATGGGTAAAAACAGTGGTACTAGATGGGACGGATGCACGGGTTTCGTCAGTTTTTGTTGCTAGGTTGATATTTACATCGAGTAATTCTTCAAAAGATAAAGTAAAAAGATCTTGTTCCGAACTAAACGCCATAAATGGTACGCTTAATAGCCAAGCAGCAGACAGCGAGAGAAGTTTTCTTGGAGTGTTTATCATGGTTTAGCCTAGCTACATGCACTGACTGAAACCAGATTGTTCAAATTGACAACAGCACAGCGACCTTTCACATCATATTAATAATACAAATGATAGGCTGCCGTGCAAGCTTTTAGATGTAATTTATTGAAATTTATGTAGCAATCGCGTCTTTGGCTTTAAAGTATTTCACCAATCCGATTATAGATGCAGCAATCCAAAACAACTCTATAACAAAACTTGCTAAGTTAAAGTTGTAGCACAAACTGATCAGCAATAAGATTGCGCCAGAGAGGTTCATCAGGTTGTAAGTCAGACTTTCCGGTGCAGCTTTACCCAGTTGCAGCATAAAAAACGCCCCAACGACTAAACCAGTTCCGCTCATACCGATCACATCAAACAATATATCAATCATGTTTTTGTCCATAATAAATGCCATGTAAAACTGGCCATCAATATCTCACCCAAACATCACTGGCCCATTCCATGGGAAGGGTGACTTTCAATCGTTGAAACAGCACAAACAGGCCAATATTATCAGTTCGATAATGCAGAGACAGGATATTTGTCCGCTCGTCTACTTGAACCTAACTTTACCACCGACAAATTTTAAGGCTGGTGTGCCTCGGATGAGTGTACTGCGGGCAAATTCCTGTTCGCATTGAGGACAATGAAGATTATCATTGGTATGGTTTTTTACGATCCGTTCAACAAAGCACTTAACTAAAGCCCCCTTTCCGCCTTTTCTATATTTGAATAATGGCTGTGAACAATTGGCGCAGAATATATCTATTGTACGAACAGGGCCTTTCTTATTTGGTTTCGCCATCTGTTACCCAGTAATGCTTAACACAGCCCCCATTAAAACAAATTGGCAGGTGTAGTATCCACCATTAATTAAAAATAGCTTTAATGGTCGTTGCTCAAAAATGTAACTAATACCCAGTGCCGTTGTCACCAGCCCGCCACCCACCAAAACACCAAGTAGAATGGCATCGCTTAACAATGGGTCTTTTCCAAGTAATACCGACATAAAAAATGCAGCCCCCAAAGCCAGAGCAAATGCGCCTCCATAAATCAGCTTAGGATCGCTGTGTTGTAGATCAACATCGGTCAAGCCACAGCCTTCCATCCACGGTTGGCCAAATAGCCAGGGTGAATACCAAGCTCCGCCAAGCATAAATGAAGAAAGCGCCGCCAGTAGCACCGCCCAATAGTTCAAGTCAAACATTGACATAAGGCATCTTTATTAACATGATTATTTAAATTTAGGCAACAAGCCTCGAATGGGCAAATTATCAATTTGCGAATTACAATATAGATGATTAACACAATTTGGCTCTAGTAATTAGTAACTTTTGGACAGACTGCTACTTAAGGTTGCGCGCCAATACCCTGTAATTTACGTTCACTATCTTGCTGCCTCAGATACATTACCATGACTTATCTTTAACATTTGCTGAATGTGCTCCTATCAGAAGCGTTCCCACAATACCGAATCGGCGCTTAGCCAGTTACCTGTGAATCACTTTGAGTCTATTAAAGTAGCGATTGATATTGCACTAGGTACAAGGCAAAAGTTAAAAAGTTCTTCAATCATCCAAATGTAAAGCGAACTCACCACAAGGCGTACCTTGATGAAAGACCAAACGCCAACTTTGCTGCTCCAGCCGCCATAACGACATTCTCACTGAATAATTTAGCTGGCACTTTACACTACGTCGATAAGCCGCCTGATAGCTTAGCTGAGCCACCTCATTACTCAACATCCGTCCATTAAATGCTTGATTGTAAAACTGAGGCACTTTTTCATCCGGTAGGCGCGACATAACATGTGCTTTGTTGAATATAAGGCCATTGGCGGAAATTTCATAAAAGTCATCACTAAGTAAACGCCCCAGCATATCACTTGATTGTCGAACACTGGGCTCAAGTAATTGACGTTCTAGCTCAATGAGGTGCTGTAGCAATTCCGCTTTGATTTTATTAGACATAATACCTTGCAAAACAATCTCTACCTTATTAATGAGTCTAGTCTACACTAAACTCTAAAGACAATATCGACTGGTGATCGCAACTGTTTTTGCGATATAATGCCGCGTTACGCCACAGGTCAGAGTAGACTTAAAGAGAACCACATGATTTACGCAAAAATTACTGGCTGGGGGAAATGTATTCCTCCTGCTTCAATTTCAAACGAAGATTTAAGCCAAATTGTAGACACCAACGATGAGTGGATCAGTACTAGAACTGGCATAAAAGAGCGCCGTGTAAGCCACGTTACAACAGCGGAACTAGCCACTGTCGCTAGCCAGCATGCACTTGCATGCGCAGGGCTTAAGGGCGAAGATATTGATTTAGTATTACTCGCCACATGCACACCATCAACGATGGTAGCCAACACTGCGTCATTAGTGCAGAAAAATATCGGTGCTGTCGGCGCAGCAGCCTGCGATACCAATGCCGCATGTTCAGGGTTTTTATATGCACTACAAAATGCTACAGCGCAAATTCAAGCCGGTATGATAAAACGTGCCGTGGTTGTCGCAGCCGAACGTATGACATGGTATGTCAACTGGGCTAAGAGAGACAGCGCGGTACTCTTTGGCGATGGTGCTGGTGCAGTTGTACTTGAAGCCTGTGATGAACCTTGTGGTTTATTAGGCACAAAAACAGGATGTGATAGCACAGATAGAGACATTCTACATATCAGTAACTATGGCACTGATATGGATAAGTATCAGCCTACGGGACCGTCGGACTTACTATTTGAAGGTCGTGAAATTTTCAAACGTGCAGTAAAAGGCATGAGTGAAGCCTGTGATGATGTGCTTTCACAAGCTAATTTAAAACTGGCTGATATTGATGTTCTAGTGCCTCACCAAGCTAATTTGCGTATCATTCAGGCTATTCAGCAGCGCTTGGATATAAGCGATGATAAGGTCATGGTAAACATAGATAAATATGGTAACACCTCAGCTGCGACTATCGCTATTGCATTGTGTGAAGCAGTAGAAAATGGGCTTATCAAACCCCACAGCAACATCATGTCAGCAGCTTTTGGTGCTGGGTTAACATGGGCTGCCAGCTATATTAAATGGTCAGAGCGGGTCACGCCTATTGCAACTAGCGACGCTTCCCTGCCAGAGTGTCATCACAGTGGCTTGGAATTGATAGCACCAGCTGTACAAGCCTGCAAATAGCGCGATCGCTTTTCGCCGCCCTACTTGAATGGTAAAATCTCTATTATTCATTCAAGTAGGGAAAACATTTTGTTTAAACCACACAGCGAAATCAGCCAACTAGAGCCTAAAGCCATTTGGCAGTTTTTTGACCAAATCTGCGCCATTCCTCACCCATCTAAACATGAAGAAGCATTAGCACAATTTATTGTTGATTGGGCAACGACTCAAGACCTCTCGGTACGAAGAGATACAACGGGTAATGTATTTATTAAAAAACCCGCTACTGCTGGGATGGAAGACCGTAAGGCTGTGGTCTTACAGGCCCATATCGATATGGTTCCACAGAAAAATAATGATACAAGCCATGACTTTAGCCGTGATCCCATTAAACCATATATCGACGGTGAGTGGGTAACAGCAACAGGCACAACACTCGGTGCTGACAATGGGATAGGTATGGCGTCTTGCCTTGCAGTACTGGCTGCGGATGACATTCCTCATGGTCCATTAGAAGTATTGCTTACGATAGATGAAGAAGCGGGTATGACCGGCGCATTTGGGTTAGAAGCAGGTTGGCTTGAGGGCGACATCTTACTGAACACCGATTCAGAGCAGGAAGGCGAAATTTACATGGGTTGTGCAGGTGGTGTGGATGCGAGTCTAACCATTGCCGTAGAGCGAGAAGCTCAGCCTAATCTGCAAACCTTTGAACTTGCTTTAAAAGGTCTAAAAGGTGGTCACTCAGGCGTTGACATTCATACAGGTCGCGCAAATGCAAACAAATTGCTTGCCCGCTTCTTGCAAAATCATGTCGCAGGCATTGATTTACGCCTAGTGTCTTTTACAGGTGGCTCTTTACGTAATGCTATTCCACGCGAAGCCTATGCTCACATAGCCATTCCTGCATCTCAGCTAGATGAATTCCAACAACACCTTGCAGAGTTTGAAACCACAATAAAGAGTGAACTTAGCTCTATTGAAACGGGTTTAACCCTTACACTACGTGAACTCGACACTGAACTTGCCCCTATGAACACCGAATCACACACTAGACTATTGGCTTTGCTCAATGCATGTCCAAACGGTGTGATACGTATGAGCGATGACATTAAAGGCGTGGTTGAAACCTCACTCAATATGGGCGTGATCACAACCGAACAAGACAAAGTGGAAGTACTCTGTTTGATCCGTTCACTGATTGATTCAGGCAGAGAAGATGTTTCGGGTACATTACGTTCATTGGCCACGCTAGCGGGAGCTAACATTGAATTTTCAGGTGCTTACCCAGGTTGGAAACCAGATCCAGACTCGCAAATATTGCATATTTTCCGAGACGTATACGAAGACATATATGGTAAGAAACCAGATATTATGGTCATTCACGCGGGACTCGAATGCGGCCTGTTTAAAAAACCTTACCCAAACATGGATATGATTTCATTTGGACCGACAATAAAATTCCCACACTCTCCTGACGAAAAAGTTAAGATTGATACTGTTGGCTTATATTGGCAGCAAATGAAAGCTATTTTAGCAAACATTCCGCGTAAATAGTTTGCTTTAAAAAGCAGGCCGCCATATGGCCTGCTTTAAATCTCGCGAATTACCCCTGATAACGATTAACTAAATAATCAAAAGTTGCGCGTAAACCTAAACCTTCGCCACCCACTGGGCGCCCTGGTAATGTCCGCACGTTCCAAGCCATTACATCAAAATGAAGCCAAGGGGTTTGCTCTGGTTGAACAAACTCTTTTAAATATAATGCCGCTGTTATCGCGCCACCAAAAGGAGATGAACCACAGTTGGCGATGTCTGCCACATCACTGCTAAACAACTCTTTATATTGGTCAAACAGCGGTAATTGCCACACTGGATCCTGTGCTTTCATGCCATATTCAATTAAGTGTGCCGCGATTTCGTTGTCGGTAGAGAAAAAGCCGGGTAACTCAGTACCCAACGCCACACGACAAGCACCAGTTAACGTTGCAAAATCGATCAATAGATCTGGGGTCTCATTTTGTGCCTCAGCCAACGCATCACACAGCACTAAGCGCCCCTCTGCATCGGTGTTATCAATTTCCACGGTGATACCCTTGCGGGTTTTTATGACATCTCCCGGTCTAAAAGCGTTTTTAGACACGGCATTTTCAACCGCTGGCACCAATACACGTAATCGAACCGGTAAATTAGCCGCCATAATCATTTGAGCTAAGCCAATCACATGAGCTGCACCGCCCATGTCTTTTTTCATATTGCGCATACCTGATGCTGGTTTTAAATCTAAACCACCTGAATCAAAACATACACCTTTACCTACTAGGGTTAATTTAGGATGGCTTTCATCACCCCAAACAAGGTCTAAAAGGCGCGGCTTGTTATCGCTTGCTCTACCAACCATATGAATCGTTGGGTAGTTGTGCTCCAGTAACTCATCGCCAATTAGTTGACTAAACTGGCCGTCAAAACGCTCAGCTAATTCAGACATCGTTTCCGCCAAATGCTGTGGCATCATATCTGCAGCTGGGGTATTGACGAGATCGCGTACTAGGTAAATCGCCTGTGCGCTTTGTGTTACGCGCTCCAACATGGCGCTATCTTCAAGCGCTAGTTGCGCCTCTACTTTTGCAGCCGACTTATAAACCGAGAACTGATACGCTCCCAATGCAAAGCTTAAAGCTTGGCGCTCAACAAACGCTTCATCACCTTGCAACTGATATATGCCTTTGGGCAACTGCTTAGCAAGATCGCCTGCCAACCACATTGAATCTAATGAATCGACTAAACACACAACACTTGAGAGGCTACTGTTCTGCATATCTGGGATCAGGAACAGTTTTGAATTGCTTGTTTTTGCTGATGTAATAACTGCTTGAACTATTGCAGACTGACTATTTAGCCACTCATCTAACTCTGATTTAAGAATAAAATGAATGGGTATGCCTGAGTCTGCTTGAAGGAGTAATCCGCGCATTATAATTTGTCCCGTACCTGTAGAAAGTCTAACCTAAGAATAACAAGTTACGAGACGTAAATCACTCATTTACGAGAAGGTTTATTTGTAGAAGAGAATGAACTTGGTAAAACATCAACACCGACCCATTGACCCAGTTTCACAATCAATGGAATGGTTATCGGCGCAAATGGCAATAATGCAAATACACCTAGTCCCAGCCCTTTGAGCAGGTCAAAAAACTGCTTATTGGCGATTTTGAGTTCTTCTTTTTGCGCCTTCCCAGTGCTGTATCTCTTATAAATATCAAGCATTTCTTTGGTCTCTTGCTTCTCTTGAGATAAAGCCAGTTTAAGCTCAAGCATCGCTCGACGTAGACGCATTTGCTGACGTCGTTTCGAGATCTTGGCAACCCGGATAGGTGCTCTATGTACTACCTTGATAAGCCTCATAAAAGTGCCATCAATAAAACTCGTTGCCCCGAGTTTAGCAAAATTTTAATTAATGGTACTATGTGATTTTAGTCTTAAATCAAAACTGCTATGTCAACCGAAGCTAACACCGCCTTTTTAGAAGAGCCCAAAAAACCGAAATCTGATGAGTGCTGTGGCGGCGGCAGTTGTTGTCCCTGCGTATGGGATTTGTACCGACAAAAAAGACAAGCGTGGTTAAAATACCAACAACAGAAAATATTTTGTACAAAAAACGAGCAAACGAATTAGATTAAAAATTTATTTTTTACCTTGTTCCTCACCCCATATCAGCGCTAATTTACCGATATTTGAAGCATTTAAAGAAAAGTTATTTAAAAATTTGCCTTTATTTAAATCAATGCTACGGTTAAAGCGGGTGCAAAGAATGTTTGCATCACAAGTTAATGATATGTATATATAAGTTGCGATAAAAAGCAAACATGAGTTTTGTTTAAAGCTTATGACAACAATAATCAAACTGGGGAAACAGGATGAAACTACAATTAAACGCGATTAGTCGTGCAATTACTTATGCTATCGCATCAACTGCATCTGTAGGTTTGCTATCTACATCTGCTTATGCAGAAGAAGAAGGCGCCAAAAAGGAAAAGATTGAGAAGATAGCGGTCGTTGGTTCGCGTGCAGCACCTCGTTCAGTTGGTGACTCACCAGTACCAGTCGATATTATCGGCGGTGATGAACTAAGCAAGGCGGGTGGCGATGATATGCTAGAGCTTCTTAAAGGCTCAGTACCTTCTCTGAACGTTCACCAAAACCCTATCAGTGACGCTGCGTCATTGGTGCGTCCAGCCAACCTTCGCGGTCTACCTGCTGACAGTACGTTAATTCTACTTAATGGCAAACGTCGTCATCGTTCATCTGTTATCGCCTTCCTAGGTGGTGGTATCAACGATGGTGCACAAGGTCCAGATATCTCGGTTATTCCAAGCGTTGCATTGAAGCAAGTTGAAGTTCTACGTGACGGTGCAGCCGCACAGTATGGTTCAGATGCGATTGCAGGTGTAATCAACTTCGTATTGAAAGATGCTTCTGAGGGTGGTAGTTTCTCTGTTAAGCAAGGACAATATTTCGAAGGCGATGGGGATACCACAACATTCGAAGGTAATATTGGTTTACCATTTACCGATGATGGCTTTGCTAACCTAAGCTTCCAGTACAAAAATGCTGATGCCACAAGTCGAAGTGTACAACGCCCTGATGCTGCAGCTTATGATTCTGCAGGTGTAGAAGGCATTCGCAACCCAGCTCAAGTATGGGGTGCGCCAGAAATTAAAGACGACATCACTTTGTTCGGTAACGTTGGCTTAGACCTATCAAATGATTCACAATTCTATATGTTTGGTAACTATTCTGAGCGTGATGTAAAAGGTGGTTTCTATTATCGTAACCCTCAAACCCGCCCTCAAGTATATTCAAATGACGGTGGCGAAACTTTACTCGTAGCCGACTTAGATGGTTTGGATACAGGTATTAGCTGTCCTACGGTTAACCTTAAAGATGCTGAAGGCAATCAAATTCTAGACGTTTCAACGATCGCCGCTTATCAGCAAATCGCGTCTAACTCAGACATTGGTAACAACTGTTTCGCGTTTAACGAAATTTTACCTGCTGGTTTTACACCTTTCTTCGGTGGTAATATCACAGATACTTCATTGACGATTGGTACAAAAGGCGAATTCACTGGCGGCTTTATGAAAGGCGGCTACTATGACTTAAGCGGCTCTGTTGGCCGTAACGAGTCGCGTTACTTTATCACCAACACTGTGAATGCATCATTAGGTGCAGAAACGCCCATGGACTTCAGCCCTGGTAAATACATTCAGTTAGAGAAAAACTTCAACTTGGATATTTCTAAGGGTTATGATTTTGGTCTAGCATACGACGTAAACGTAGCGGGTGGCTTAGAGTGGCATGAAGAAACCTTCGAAGTAATCGCAGGTGATGAAGCATCATTCATCGCAGGCCCATTAACAGAGCAAGGTTTTGGTATCGGCTCTAACGGTTTCCCTGGCTTTAAACCTTCTGCAGCAGGCGAATTTACACGTCGTAACTATGCAGCATACGTTGACGTAGAAACACCATTTACAGAAGAGTTCTTAATGGGTTGGGCGCTTCGTTACGAAGACTATGATTCATTTGGTTCAACCACAAACTTCAAGATCACAGGTCAATTCCAAGCAACGGATGACTTGTCATTCCGTGGTTCAATCAGTACTGGTTTCCGTGCTCCGACTGTAGGCCAGGCGAACGTTAGTAACGTTCAAACCAACTTAAGTAGTGGTGTATTAGTAGACTCTGCGCTACTACCACCGACTAACCCAGTATCACAAATCTTAGGTGGTACCGAGCTTCAGCCTGAAGAGTCAGAAAGTTACACATTTGGTGCGGTATATCAGTCTGGCGATTTATTCATGACTATCGATTACTACAACATCCAAGTAGAAGATCGTATCAGTCAGTCAGATAAAATTAACTTAACTGCAGAGCAAAAAGCAGCGCTTAAAGCGGATGGTGTACCAAACGTAGACAGCATTGCTCAAGTTAGCTTCTTCACCAACGACTTTGACACAACAACTCAAGGTGTTGACTTTGTAGCTAACTACTCTATGGACCTACTTGGCGGCTATTCAACGTTTGCATTCGCATATAACTGGAATGAGACTGAAGTTGATAGATTCTCTGAGATCACAGGTGACTTTAAAGTTAAGCGTCTAGAAACTGACTTGCCAAACCACCGTGCTACACTTACGTGGACCCAGCAGTGGGAAGACTTTACAGGCTTTGTACGTTACAACTACTTCGGTGAGTACCAAGGTGTTCACGTAGATTATGATGCAACAGCAATCATGGCTGACCCTTCAGTAACGTTTGATGCAGAAGTAACTTACTTTGCAACTGAGAACATTAGCCTGACTGTAGGTGCAAACAACATTTTCGATCAAGAACCTGAAAAGCTTGATTTTGAAAAAGCCACAGGTATTCCTAATAACAATTGGGGTGGTAAATACTACGAAACGTCTCCGTATGGTATCAACGGTGGCTTCTACTACGTGAAAGCAACTTACACGTTCTAATTTTTACTGTAACCCAGCAGTAAAGGCGAAATGGCATTGGCTATTTCGCCTTTTTGTTTTTATCATCTAAATATATGAAGTCAGAAATAGTCAAAACATGTTACTGATCCAAAGAGCCAATGAGTTAATGGCACAAAACAGGCTTCGAGAAGCCGAGTTTATGTTTAAAGCAGTTCTCAAAGAAAATAATAATAACGGTCACGCTTTGTTTGGTTTAGGGCGATTGTGTATCGAGCTGGCAGACTATGACAGCGCAATTTATTATTTAAGAAGAGCGTGCGAAAACCTTCCAAAAGAGTTAGATCCGTTATTCACACTGGCCAATTGCT
Organism: Pseudoalteromonas sp. T1lg23B; assembly: GCF_002964665.1. Lineage (GTDB taxonomy): Bacteria > Pseudomonadota > Gammaproteobacteria > Enterobacterales > Alteromonadaceae > Pseudoalteromonas. The sequence continues at coordinate 323,409 of NZ_PQBZ01000042.1, forward strand.
TTGTTATCGTCGGCTCTGCGGTCGACGCCAAAACCGTATTGGAATATACCTTATCTATTGCAAGAACCAGTGCTCGCGCACACTATGAATTAGGTCAATTTTACCTAGACCACGGCTTTATCGAAAACGCCCGAAAAGTCTTTGAAGAAGGTCTTACTTGCGAGAATGAACCTGTTACCCCTCACATTATTTACGAAACATCACAGCTTTCAGCAACCTCTAAATTACCCTCGTATGTTACAAAGCTTGAAGAACTATCAGAGTTATATGGCAGCAATCAGCAGTTGAAGGTGGTGATTTACTACGCCTTAGGTAAATGCCAGCATAGATTGGGTAATTACCAACAAGCATTCGACGCATTTAAGATGGCAAATGACACCCAAATACAATTTTGTGACTTTCGAACTAAAGATATGCTGCCATTCTTTGCTCAACTAAGAGAGCATTTTTCGGAAGCCTATTTTAGACAGCACACTAATAAAGTAACGACCACATTTACACCTACATTTATCGTTGGCCTGCCCAGAACAGGCTCTACACTGCTTGAACAAATGCTGGTTCAACACAGCAACATTGGTTCCATTGGCGAGTGCACGGTATTCAGTGACACAATCGTGCCGTTTCTCGCAAAACGCGCAGAGGCCCCCTTTCCTTTTTGCGTCTCTAATTTAAGTACTTCAGTACTAGATTACTGTCGTAATTTGTATATTGATGAGATAAAAGATATGCGTGTGGGTGACGAGGTTGTCATCAACAAGTTACCTGCAAATTTTCAAAACATTGGTATGATTTATAAGATTTTTCCTAATGCACGTTTTATTCATTTAACCCGTAATTTCGGCGCTACCGCTTGGTCTGTATTTAGTAATCATTTTGAAGCGAACGAACCCTATTTTTGTTCTTTGCGTGAGTTTAAGCTATACGCTCAAGCGCAAATAGATATGATGGAACATTTTAAAAAGTTCATTCCACAAAATATATTTACTTTGAGCTATGAAGATTTACTCAAACAGCCAGCAAAAGCACTCAATCAGACACTACATTTTCTAGGCCAAGAATTTGAGCCTGAATGTTTAGAGTATTACCATGACAAGCGCTCGGTTTCGACGTTAAGCAAAGCACAAGTGCGTAAGCCGATCAGTAAGGCACCATTGACCAACTGGCACCACTATCAGAACAATATGTCCGAGTTACTTAATGACGATCATGACGAGCAAACCAATCTAGCAGGTCCTTAAACTGATCGTGCACAGCATGCTTATGTGTGAGCATATCGATATGGCCATAATCATGTTGGTGACCATGTTTGCGGCCATACAGCTTTAACTGCTGAACCCCTTGCCCTGACTCTTCCATGAACTTTTTAATATCTATGGGTTGAGCGAGCGCTTTATCTTTAACACCAGCAATATGTAATGTTGCTGGTAGGTGCATATTTTTTAGTGTCGCTGCGTAGTCAAAGCCATCATCGCTGTCAATCCATGGCTTGCGCTTAGCCCATTCCATCCCCTGACGGTGTGACTTTTTGGTTTCGTCGTCACTGCCCCACTTGAGCGCTTTAGAAGGCAAGTAGCCATGCTTTTTGGCATACAGTGGAGCAAGTCCATACCAAATCAAATTCGCCTGAAAGAACTTACTGATGTGTCTGTTATGCAAACTGCGCTTGGAGCCAAAGTAAACGCATGCATCCACTTTTTTCACTTGTGATGGAAAACGCGCAAAGTAGCTGTTCATCAATACGCCTCCCCATGAGTGCGCCACCCAAAAACGTGGAAATTCACCGCAGTGCTGTTCGATATATGACAGCATTGCGGGTATATCCTCTAGGATGGATTCAGTCTGACCATACTCAGAGCGCGCAGAAATTGCAGGTAAGCTTTGACCTCTGCCACGTAAATCAGCAACATAACAACGATAACCTTGAGAGGCTAAAAATGGTGCTAAGCCTTTATTACTCTGCGTGTAAAAAATTTTGCCATTTTCAACCGCACCATGCATAAAGAACACAGCGGGCCCTTTGCTATCGGTTTGAGCTATATATCTCAGGTGTAATGATTGCTCTTCGCTCAGTGGCACTAACAGTGAGGTTTGTTCGATCATAACGCATTCTAATTGTTGTTTTGTTAACTCATCCTACCAGTAGTGAAACAGACTCGCAACGCATACCTATTTGTCACCAATAGCTTCTCAGCGATATAATGACCGACCACTTACCACAAGCGCTCAAACAATGCACAGTAGAAATAAACATCGCCAGGGTTACGACTTTCAAGCACTTTGTGCCACGTTACCCGAATTATCAAGTCACCTTATCAATACTGTAAAAGGTCATATCAGTATCGACTTCAGTGATAGAGCATCGCTAATATGCCTCAACAAAGCGCTACTTATGCACTACTACGATGTAAAGTATTGGGCGTTACCAAAAGACTTTTTATGTCCACCAGTACCCGGAAGAGCGGACTATATTCATGCCCTAGCTGATTTGCTCCGCTCAACGACTCAAACGGTAATGTCTAACTCCACAGTAAAAGTATTAGATATTGGCACAGGTGCCAATCTTATCTACCCGCTAATTGGTCACGCAGAATACCAGTGGCAATTTACCGCATCGGACGTCAACCCAGCAGCACTCAAGTGCGCAAAAACTATCGCTCAAGCGAATGATTTGGATATAAAGCTGATTCAGCAAGCTAATACTGAACATATTTTCCACAATATAATAAAGCCGAATCAGTACTTTGAACTAACCATGTGTAACCCACCATTTCATGCTAGCCAAAAAGAGGCTGAGCAAGGCACCAGCCGCAAGTGGCAAAACCTTGGACAAAAGCCTACGAATAAATTGAATTTCGGAGGGCAAAGTCAGGAGCTTTGGTGTGATGGGGGTGAAAGGCGCTTTATTAAGACCATGATCCGTGAAAGTAAAGATTATGCCGAGCAAGTTGGTTGGTTCACTTGTCTAGTTTCCAATAAAGACAACTTATCGTCATTGAAACTTACGCTTAAGAAACAGCAACCTAAAGAAATTAAAACGGTAAAAATGGCTCAAGGCCAAAAAATTAGCCGCTTTTTAGCTTGGAGATATTGATAACACAACCAGAGTAGCGGTGTATTAGCTACATAATAGACTTTTTACTTGAGAGCCACGGATGGTGAGGAGGACAGTGCCAACCGATTGTACAGATGGCCACAGCAAACGGTTTGCGAGGTATAAAATAACAGAAGGCCAAAAAACCTTTGTATGTTACTATATAAGGGTCAAACCAGATTCGTATATTGTGTCTCTCGCTTAACTACTCAGATTATTTATCGTTAGATATTTAAACTAAACGTCCACACAAAGTACAGAATGTACGATACAAACACAAAGGAGTTGTTTTGAAAAAGCATCTATTACTTTTACCACTTTTGTTGACTTCACTTTCATCTCACGCGTCTAACTTAATTGATCATCAAGAAGTAAAAAATGAAAAAAGTTGTTTTAGCTGGGTCTTCGCTGATTACGACTCGTGGCGTGGTCAAATGAAAAAGAAATATGAAAAAGGGAGTAAATCGGCAGATATAGTAAATAGAAAACTGTCTCGGTTTGACTCCCTATTCGGCAAAGAAAAATATCAACAATTTAAAGATAGTTTAGATTGCAGCACCTTTGAATATGAGGTTGACTCCCATATGGTCAAAGGTTATGTCATCAAGCCAAAAATCGCCGAAGATAAATTACCCGTACTTATCTATAACCGAGGCGGAAACGGAAATTTTGGGGGGGTGGTTTTTGGTACCATGATGAGCCATTTATTTCCAATAGCTAAAGAAGGATTTGTCATCATTGGCAGTCAATACCGAGGTACCCATACACGATCAGATACGTTGGATGAATTCGGTGGTAAAGACGTAGAGGATGTCATAGCATTACTAGAATTTATCCCTACAATTGAAGGCGCTGACGCCAAAAGAATCGGTATGTATGGGGCTAGTCGTGGCGGGATGCAGACCCACTTAGCAGTTAAACAAGCCTCTCATATTAAGGCCATTGCAACGATTGCAGGCAACACTGATTTGGCAAAAGGTCTCTCTTACCGCCCAGAAATGGAGAAGGTTTATGAAAAACGAATACCAAATTATATTGAGAACAAGCAAGCGGAGTTAGACAAAAGGTCAGTATTACACTGGGTTGATAAATATCACCGGCTATGCCTATTCTGCTCTTGCATGGTACAGGTGATAAACGTGTATCGGTTAAACACTCACAAGACTTTGCCGCCGCTTTATCTAAACACAGAATTCCCCATAAACTGGTTGTGTATCCAAACGATAACCATGGACTAAGCAAGCACAAAGAAGAGGCTAACAAAGAGCTCATTAATTGGTTTCGCCAATACCTGTAAATGCAGTTAGTGGCGGTAGGAACACCGCCAATATTCATGATGATTTAGGCTTGATTCTAGCCGCTCCCATACCCAGCAATACTACCGCCGCGCCTGCGAATAAGCCAAATAATGCACTCATCACACTGGGCAGTATATACGCCAACCAAGAGAAGCTGACTGCTGCGAGATCAGCACTAAACGAGTTGATCCAAAGTGACAGTGAGTGCCAACCATGAGTTAGGATCCCACCTCCCACCATAAACATTGCAATGGTGCCCGCAACAGCCAAAACTTTCATCAATTTAGGGGCAATTACCAGCAGCGATGACCCAATGGCTTTTTTGATACCACTTACATTGGGTGCTGAGAGTAAATACAGCCCAATGTCATCCAGTTTAACGATGAGTGCAACCAAACCATATACGCCGACTGTCATCACCACCGCTATTATGCTCAGAACACTTAGTTGCATCGTCAAGTTTTGCGCGGCGACAGTGCCCAACGATATAACAATGATCTCAGCTGATAAGATAAAATCAGTCCTAATGGCACCTTTGATTTTGTCTTTTTCATAGCTGACTCGGTCCAAAACCAATAAATTAGCTTCGCTGTCATGAGGTTGCTTGTTGTTAGATAGCTTTTCAAAGACTTTCTGCGCCCCTTCAAAGCACAAGAACAATCCACCCAGCATTAGCAAAGGTGTGATTAGAAAGGGTAAGAAAGCACTGATCAAAAGCGCTGCGGGTACTAATATGAGCTTATTAACAAAAGACCCTTTAGCTACAGCCCATACAACGGGTAACTCCCTGTCCGCAGAAACACCTGTGACTTGCTGCGCATTAAGCGCAAGATCATCCCCTAATACACCAGCCGTTTTCTTTGCTGCTGTTTTACTCATTAGCGCAATATCATCCAACAATGTGGCGATATCATCTAACAATGAAAGTAAACTTGCCCCTGCCATATCATTCCCTTTGGTTGATAAGTATGAACTTGCTATCTATTTAGCTTTTTGTCACCTTGCTTAATTCAGCTTTATAATGTTCACGACACATTGAGACATATCTATCATTACCGCCAATCTCAACCTGCGCCCCATCCGCAATTGCAACACCATGTTCATCAGTACGCAGTACGCGATTAGCCTTGCGCCCACAATGACATACGGTTTTAAGCTCAATTAACTTATCAGCCCAAGCTAGCAAATACTGAGAGCCTTCGAAAAGCTCACCCCTAAAATCTGTTCTTAGACCATAACATAAAACTGGAATATGTAATTCATCAACAACATCAGTCAATGCACTGACTTGCGCTTTACTCAAAAACTGACACTCATCAACTAAGATACAATCAATCTGATTTTGGAGGTGATGGTCATTTACCAATTTCTTAAGGTTGGTCTGTGCATCATAAATGTGAGCATCTGCTTCTAGACCAATCCGAGACGCGACCTTACCTACCCCTGAACGATTATCAATTGCCGCAGTCAATATAAACGGTGTCATACCGCGTTCACGGTAATTAAATGCTGACTGTAATAAGGTGGTTGATTTACCAGCATTCATTGCTGAATAATAAAAATAAAGTTGTGCCATTTGAGTGTCTTAAAGCTTGAAAAGCCGTTAGTCTACCCAAAGTTCATTTCGTTTACTACGTTACTGTGAACTGGTCACGTTAGAAGCGTCACTCCTTTGAGACTGTTCATCCTCCTTTAGATATCTCATGTACACTTCAGCAAATGGGAATTTGACCAGTTCCGCCCATACTTGATCAGCTAGCTCTTTATTGTATGTATAGAAATTTTTAGAAAAGGCCAAAAATCCATAGCTAACATCAAATGGCGGATATTTGGCATGTAAAGTATCAGCATATGGGTATGCACTCACCTGCTTACCATTTATCATGCAAAGTCCAAACGTTCCATCCACAACTTCTTTACTCACCAAATCGAAAGCATCTTTTTGTGACAAAGTGTCGACTTTAGTGAAACGAGCATCTGATATTCTGTCCGCTGACGAATAGCCTCTTGGAATGGCGAGATTGAAAGTCCCTTCGTTACTGTCCAGTTGCGACATAAACGCCTCATTTCCAACTAAACATCTCCCTAATTCGTTGATTGCAAGAGTCGTGTCTAACTGCCCTTCTTTGCGACTAGGGAAAGTCATAAACTCTCGACGACTTTCAACATAACTGGCTATAACCGCATCTACTTTATTGCGTTTGATGTCATGTAAACAGCGCTGCCATGGTTGACGAACAAAGACGATAGTGAGCCCTCTGATATTCTTTTCGACCGCTTTTAATGCTTCAATACTTGCCCCAGGGTTTGTTGCAGGAACTTCCAGCCCTTTGCCCATATAAGAGGGAGCTAACTCTTTATCCTCATAGCAAAAGGTCAAAGTCTGAGCATATAAAGCTTGTATATTCAGTAACAAATAACTATAAAAAATCCAGCGCACTAGCAATCCTTTGTTCCCCAATGTTCATTCACTTGCTGTTAAGTATATCTAAGTTTTTTTATTTTGCTGCTCATGTTCAAGTAACCAAGCTTTTTTTTCCACACCACCTGCATAGCCAGTTAATGTGCCATTTGCGCCGATGATTCTGTGGCACGGTACTATGATACTGATTGGGTTTTTGCCATTTGCGCTACCAACCGCTCTGACGGCCTTAGGGTTATTCAAACAGTTAGCCATCCAACTATAAGTATTGGTATCTCCATATGTCACCGTGGTGAGTACTTTCCAAACAGACTCTTGAAACTCTGTTCCTTGCACATCAATCGCAACATCAAACTCGTATCTAGCCCCAGTAAAATATTCTCTAAGTTGTTGTAATGCAGTTTTTGTATGAGTATTGTGCTGTTCTGCATGCCAGCATTTTGGCTTGAAGCCAACATAAGTTAAACCGCGTTGTGACGCCTGAATGATCAGATCACCGATGGGTGTATTCATAGTGTGTTGATAAATCATAATTGTTGCCATAATTGAAAGGTGAGATAGCTTCGAAACGGAGCACATTGTTCAATATTTAGTTCCCCACATTTAGAAAATGCCTTTTTGACCCCCAAATCTGAACCTAAATAAATGTCTGGATTGCTCTGGCCGCGCATTTTTGCATAGTCGACAGTCCAAGGGCCAATGCCTTTGATAATCAACCAGTCATCTAGCTCTGTGCTAAGAGGATTTTGCACACAGTATTGCGCAAGGTACGCCAAAGCTTCTTTACGTCGTTGTGGCATTTTAAAAAATGCAAACTCACAGTTCGCCATTGCTTCAGGCGAAGGAAATAATCGCTGCCCCAGATGATTGACCCCCCCAAGTTCATTAACCAGCGTCGTCAACAAGTTTTTGGCCGCAGCAACGCTGACTTGTTGGCCCAACACAGCACGCACACCCGCTTCAAATTCGCTCCAGATGCCAGGAAGTCGTAAGCCTTCAATCAATTGAAATGACTCAGGTAAGCACTGATAGAAATGTTGATAAATAAAGTTTGGGTCCGCATCCAAATCTAATACTCGTCTAATATTACTAACTACCAAGTGCAAACCCGCTATATCGTTAATGGTGATTTCAACCTTAAACCTATGATTCTGTTCATCAAAATGTGCTTCAAACGCACCGTCATAACCACCTATTTGATAGGTCCTGCCGTAACTTTTATGCGTTAGCCACTCCATGGGCTCAATGAGTCGTTTAGATAAAAAGCCTTGTAGCAGCGCCCAGTTATAAGGTGGCCTAAATGGTAAGTGTAAAGTGATGTGCGATTGCACTTGTTCACGCTCCCCTCTCAGTTGGCTGGGTGTCAGTTGAAATAATCGAACAAATGCGTCATTAAAACGACGTAACGAATTAAACCCACTCGCAAAAGCAATGTGTGCGATAGGTAACTGTGTTTGTTGTAATAATTGTTTCGCAAAATCACATTGTTTATAGAGCGCGTATTGTTTTGGCGTCGTACCGTAGTATTGTGCAAACAACTTATTTAAATAGCGCTGCGTGATCCCCAAACGCTCTGCCAGTTGCGCCACAGAATGATTGGATAGCGCACCTTCATCAATCAATTTTTTCGCACGCACAGCGGTCGTCTGCGTGCCAAGCCAAGCGTAACTGCCTGGCGCTGAATCAGGACGGCAGCGAATACATGGACGAAACCCTGCATCCGCAGCATTGTGAGCATGTTCATAATATTCAACATTCTTTTCATGAGCCGCAGGCGCAGGGCAAATGGGACGACAATATATACCCGTTGTTTTTACGGCTACATAAAACAACCCGTCAAAGCGGTGGTCGCGACTCTTTCTGGCTTTTTGACATATGTCCGGAGAGTACATAATCACATTACAACTTACTTATCATGATGCCAGTGTATCGCAAAAACCGCCTTATAATCGCCATATCTGGAACTAAACCTTAAAACTTGCATCAGTAGCAGCTAAGACATACACATTGACCCCATTTACAATGTTTGTTAGCTTAGCCGCTTACAATATTTTGGTACAGACGCGCATGAATTTGAGAATAGTTATATGCATAATCATTACACTGGTGATTGCTTTACAATCAGTCGGTACAGTGGCGTCTGCATCTCAAACTCATCAAATTGATATTGAACACCTACAAACAGAGCATGTTCATGCCGAGCATATTCATGCCGAGCATCATGATGCAAAGCAATATCCCACCGTCACAGAGCTGTACGATCAGGATGGACATAATATCAAAGACTGCCACCATTGCGGTCATTGTAGTGGTAGTCATCTCAGTTGGTACGTCAGCAAACTCGTTAATCAATTACCTATCGTGCTGGCACTAAACGATTATTCGCAAACTCACTCTCATACAATTCACAGACACGAGCCTCAATTTAAACCTCCGAAAGCTTAATCTCATTATCTTTTTGGGTCTTATGGCCCGACTTAAATCCATCCACGGCTTAAAGCTATGTGGCATCGAGTCACTATGCCAGCCTTGGGTGCGCTAAAAATTATTTTATTTAGATAAGAGACTACTATGCGTAAACTAAACTTCATGGGCGCTATGTGTTTTTCGTTAGCTCAATTACTGTTCACCAATGCTGCGAGCTCTGCCCAACCGCACACTCATAACAATTCTATAGAGGTTGCTGATACTCTCTCTGAACATGAGCAAATAACACACATTACTCTGACAACAGCTCAGCAACAACTCGCAAAGGTACGTGTTACCAAGCTACAAAGGCATCAACCGAGCCAAAGACTCTATGCGCCGGGTGAACTAAAAGAGAACGGTTACACCAGCTATGTCGTATCACCACGAACAGACTCTGTCATAATTACCCGTCATACCGCTTTGGGGGAGCGGGTAAACGTCGCGGACAAACTAGTCACCCTTTACAGTGAGGCCATGGCACAGGCCCAAGCTGATTACATGGTATCTGTAAGCCAATGGCAACGTGTTGAAAACTTGACTGACCAATCACTGAGTGATAGCCAACGTGTGTTGGCAAAGACCCGCTATTTAGCTGATTTAGGCCGACTTACCGCTTTAGGGTTAAGCCCACAGGCAATCAAGCAACTTGATAATCAATCAAATGTCGAGTTAGGTCAGTACAGTTTGTATGCGCAGATATCAGGCGTGGTTTTACAAGATGATTTTGCTCAGGGGCAGCGAGTCAACACAGGACAGACTCTCATGCTACTGGCAAATGAGCAGAACTTATGGGTGGAAGCGCGCCTATCTGCTAACGACAGTCAACATATAAGCCTAGAAAGCCAAGTCGTGGTTGAGCTTCAAGGCCAAACCTACCCTGCAAAAGTGATTCAGGAATCTCACACCATTGACCCTGTTACCAGAACGCGCAATGTGCGACTTCAGGTTGATAATCAAGATCACCAACTACACGCTGGTATGTTTGTGAATGTTTATTTTCTTCTTCCTGCGCAAGAGTCGATACTGACTGTTCCTGAAACAGCGCTAGTACGTGGCACAGATGGAGACTGGCAAGTGTTTGTCAAAAAAGAAGAAAACCAATTTATTGCTATGGAAGTACAACGCGGTCGAGCTTTTGGAGATCAAATTGAAATTACTGGCCTCCCAGAAGGGGTAAATGTGGTCACTCAAGGCGCTTTCTTTATATCGTCACAGCTTGCTAAAAGCAGCTTTGACCCACACAACCATTAAGCGAGGTGAAAGCTATGTTTAATCGCTTAATAGATTGGTCTGTTAACAATCGAGTGTTGGTCATATTAGCACTGTTTATTACCTTAAGTGTGGCTGTAGTGACAATTCCTAAACTCAATCTAGATGCGTTCCCTGATGTCACTAATGTTCAGGTAACAGTCAATACTCAGGCTCCAGGACTTGCATCCGAAGAAGTTGAAAAACTCATCACTTATCCCATTGAGGCGGTAATGTATGCTTTACCTGACGTTGAGCAGGTGCGATCCGTATCAAAGACAGGCCTGTCTGGTGTCACCATCGTATTTACACAAGGAACTGATATTTATTTTGCCCGACAACAAGTATTCGAGCGCCTACAAAGCGCGAAAGAACTCATTCCAAAAGGGCTTGGCACGCCAGAGATGGGACCGAATACCTCAGGACTTGGGCAAGTCTTTCAGTATTTACTCATCGCAGAGCCTGATACTGATATCGATACCATGACGCTTCGAAGCATAAATGATTGGGTGGTAAAGTTACTGCTTATGCCCATTGACGGAGTCACTGATGTGTTGTCTTTCGGGGGGCATGTAAAACAGTATCAAATTAACATCAACCCCACGTTATTGCTCGCCTACTCGCTCACCCAACAAGACGTCATTGATGCGATTGAGCAAAACAATGAAAATGTTGGTGGCTGGTATATGAATCGCGGCCAAGAGCAACTCGTTATTCGTGGGATGGGCTGGTACGCCAGTGGTGAACAAGGACTAGCAGAGCTTGCACAAGTGCCATTAAAAAGTATTGATGGCACAGTCATCACCGTATCTGATGTTGCGAACATCCAATTAGGCAGTGAAATTCGCCAAGGAGCCGTCACCATGACACGCCGTGACGCACAGGGCAACATCGAACAATTAGGTGAAGTTGTAACTGGTATCATACTCAAGCGTATGGGAGCCAATACCAAAGCAACCATTGATGGCATTAATCAAAGGCTTGATGTTATTCAAAGGGCACTGCCTGAAGGAGTTCGCTTAGTTCCTTTTTATGACCAAGCCGACTTGGTTCACAAAGCGCTCAGTACCGTTGTTAAAGCACTGCTACTTGCGCTAGTACTCATTGTCGTTATCCTTGGTCTATTTTTAATGAGCTTGCGCGCCACTGCGTTAGTGCTTATTTCAATCCCTGTGTCTATTGCATTAGCACTGATGTGTATGACATGGTTTGGTTGGTCTGCTAATTTGATGTCGTTGGGCGGTATCGCTATTGCCATCGGTATGTTAGTGGATGGTTCAGTGGTCATGGTTGAAAATATGATTAAACGACTGAATCAAGACAAAACTACGCCTAACAACGACACCCTAAAATTGGCAGGCAAGGAAGTAGCACGCCCTGTGTTTTTCGCCGCACTTATTATTTTACTGGTATTTACTCCTTTATTTAGTTTTGAAGGTGTAGAGGCCAAGCTTTTTCAGCCTATGGCCATCAGTATTATGTTATCAATCGTTAGCGCAATCTTTGTCGCCATAATTGTCGTCCCCGCCCTCGCCAGTTATCTGTTTAAATACCCGCTCAGCAATAGAACAAGCATTATCACTGGCCCATTGGACACAGGCTATCAGTACCTACTTCGCAAAGCGATGCAACATCGTTTCTATGTAGTAGGTAGCGCATTAGTGCTGTTCTGCGCCGCTTTGGTCACGCTGCCAAAGATTGGCACGGAGTTTGTACCAGAGCTTGAAGAAGGCACTATCAATCTGAGAGTAACGTTAGCTCCCTCTGCTAGTTTACAAACGGCGTTGGATGTAGCGCCTGTGTTAGAACAGAAGCTGATGTCTTTTCCTGAGGTAACCTACGCGTTGAGCCGTATTGGTAGACCGGAGTTGGGCGGCGACCCAGAGCCTGTCAATAACATCGAAATTTACATTGGCTTAAAGCCAAAACAGCAATGGCAAAGCGCTGCAAGTCGACTTGAATTACAAGATCTGATGGCCAAAAAGCTGGAACAATTCCCAGGATTACTGTTCAATTTTTCTCAACCAATTGCAACCCGAGTTGATGAGCTTCTATCCGGCGTAAAAGCCCAACTAGCCATCAAACTTTTTGGTCCGCAGTTAGATATTTTGGCGCAAAAAGGCCAACAAATAGCCGAGCTGGTTAAAACTATAGAAGGCACAACAGACGTAGCGCTTGAACAGATCGTTGGAGAAACACAGCTGGTCGTTACTCCCAACCGCCAACAACTTTCTCGTTATGGGTTATCTGTTTCACAGGTAATGGATGTTGTGCAAGATGGCATTGGTGGCAGCTTGGCAGGTCAGATCATTGATGGTAATGAACGCTATGACATATACGTACGCCTTGACCAACCATTTAGGCAAGATGTCTCAGCCATTCAGTCGTTAAGGTTACGGGCTACCACTGGCGCGTGGGTCAAACTGGCTGATGTTGCTGATATTAGCATGCAGTCCGGTCCTCCGCTGGTACGCAGAGAGGATGTGCAACGCACTGTAGTGATCCAAGCCAACATTCAAGGCCGAGATATGGGTAGTGTTGTTGAACAAATTAAGATCGGAATCGATAGCATGATCGATCTCCCCTCCGGCTATTCTGTGGTCATTGGTGGTCAATTTGAGAGCCAGCAAAGAGCCCAACAAAGGCTCAGTGTTGTTGTACCAATGGCACTGGCATTGATAGCCCTGTTGCTATACTTCGCTTTTTCCTCGGTTGGTCAAGCTATGCTCATTTTGTTAAATGTACCGTTGGCCATTATAGGCGGCGTATTTACGCTGTACATTAGTGGACAATATTTATCGGTCCCAAGCTCAGTTGGCTTTATCACCTTGTTTGGTGTGGCGGTGCTAAATGGCGTAGTCATGGTCGAGAGCATCAATCAAGGGATAAGAAATGGACTGAATGAATCACAGGCGATCTTTAGTGGTGCTGCATCTCGACTCCGACCGGTACTGATGACAGCTTTAACGTCTGCATTTGGGTTAATCCCCATGCTACTGGCAAGCGGCGTTGGTGCAGAAATACAAAAGCCCCTCGCCAGCGTTGTCGTTGGCGGGTTAGTCAGCTCAACTTGTCTCACACTATTTGTACTGCCCGCGCTTTATAGTCGGTTTTCAAGACATCGATATATTCACTTAAAGCCTCGTTAGAGGCCAAATCTGGCCTTGAGTAATATCAGCACTCAAGGCCTAACCCTGAAAAGTCAGTAATCCACATAATGATACAAAAATGAACTGTAATGCGAATTATAATCAATTTTTAACCGTATGATTTTTATAGTTTTTTCATTGACAGCGCGACACATTTAGATAAACTGGCCGCAATTAATCTTTTTTAGGCAGACGGTATGAAAGGTAAGCAAAAAGTTATTGATGCATTTAATGCACTTTTAGCAAATGAGTTGGCAGCCATTGATCAGTATTTTATCCATTCACGCATGTATGACGACTGGGGCTTGAACAAGCTATATGAACGCTTAAACCATGAAATGGAAGAAGAAACCACCCATGCAGACTGGTTAATAAAACGCATTCTATTCTTAGAAGGTGTGCCTAACATGACCAAACGCCGAGACTTGTTAATTGGTCACGATGTTCGCTCTATGATGCAAAATGACTTAACGCTTGAATTAGAAGTTGTTGAAAGCGTTAAAGAGGCCATTGCCATTTGCGAACAAGAGCAGGATTACCAATCACGTGAAACGCTTGAAAAACTGTTATTTGATACCGAAGAAGATCATGTCTATTGGCTGGAACAACAACTCGGTCTAATGGATAAAATCGGTATCCAAAATTACATTCAATCGCAGATAGGTTAGGAGCCGACATGAAAGGAAATAAAGAAGTCATCACGGCGCTAAATGTTGTACTTGCAAATGAATTAGTGGGTATCAACCAATACTTTTTGCATGCGCGTATGTTTAAAGATTTCGGTTTCACCGCATTAGACAAAGCCGACTATAAAACCTCGATTCAAAAAATGAAAAATGCTGATCGCCTAATTGAGCGTATCTTATTTTTAGAAGGGCTACCGAATCTACAAAGCTTAGGTCGTTTACGCATTGGCGAGAATTGCGAAGTAAATGATCGCGGCAAATATGGAATTCGAACAACTATCATTAGTTGATTTGAAAAACGCCATTGAGCTTGCAGAGCAAAAGCGTGACTATATTTCACGTGAAGCACTTGATGCCATTCTCAATGAGCAAGAAGAACAAATTGACTGGTTGGAGACTCAGCAAAGTTTGATCAAAACAATGGGCATTGAAAACTACCTACAGTCGCAGATGTAACCACCAGCAACAAAAAAGGGCCAAAAGGCCCTTTTTTGTATTATAAACTTTTTATGTTATCCGATTATGCAACTTGATCGGTGATATCCACTATCTCAATGAGCTTTTCATTTAATATCTTTTTGGTACAGTTGGTACATTTACCACACTGAGTACCCACACCAAGCTCTTTACTTAATTCACGCATGCTGGTTGCCCCATCATCAATCGCCTGAGCAATCTTTTTATCTGTTACACCATGACAAATGCAGATATACATGAATACAAACCAATCTCAATAACATTAACTGTCGATGAGTTTAATCTAAACAAAAATAGTTATCAACTACAAAAACTCAAAAAATGATAATTATTGTCATTTAGCTTTGCGGGTCTGCTTTTCAAAAGAGCAAAGATTGCCTTAAAAACCTTTAACTTCTCCATAATTCTCATGTGATTAGTGAAAAAGTAGACTAAAGTTTGGATATAGAAGCAGTTGAAGGTGTGTGTGGGCATAACTTAGCGTTTAAATATTGCAAGCTTGTAGTCATAAACATAAATATTGTGTTAAATTAGTGGCTTGAAAACCTCAGTTTAACCAAATGGATTTACCCTACTTGTAAACAATGCTATGACAAAATCTAGTATATGCTTAAGTTGTCAGGAGACAGTTATATAATCAATTTTTATTCAAAGGCTTAATTCATGTATCGTTGCTTTGCGCTTATATTACTCCTGTGCTTTACAGCTATGCTGCAAAGTAAAGCTTCTGCGCAAAATGTTGGCAATACAATTAACCGCCTTTCTACTGAGGAAGGGCTATCACAAGCCAGTATCAGTGGTATCGTACAAGATAAGCATGGCTACGTTTGGATTGGCACTCAGCTGGGTCTTAATAGATATGACGGGAACAACATCACACTCGTCAAGAGTCAATTTAATTTAGCAACAAAGCATATTTCTTATATCACCCTTGTTGACCCTGATTTATTGCTGGTCTCAACGGCCTTCAGTGGCGCGTACCTAGTCAACATCAATACCCTTGAAGTCGAACAAGTTTATTCGGGCAGATTGGTTACCAACTCAAACGCTTTTTCTGAAATAACCGCCGCATTCAAAATTGGCAATATGCTATATGCGGGTATCGATAACTTTTTATATAAGATTGATTTAAACAGTAAACGCTCCACTTTGGTGACAAGTTTTGAAAAACACAGCTATATTCGAGCATTACTACGACTGGATAAGGTTTTACTGATAGGCACTAATCAAGGCTTTTTTTCCTATAACTTTGAATCCCTGCAACTCATAGAACAGCAATTTTTACCTGAGCAACAAAGAAATAGTCTTAATAGCAATGTTAAGTTACTAAAAATCGACCCAGCCATTGGCCTGCTTGTTGGTACCGTTCAAGGGTTATTTAGCATCCCCATCAATAACAAAACGCTACAACTAGAATCGGCTTATACCTTAGTACCAGAGCTAAACATTTGGGATCATGTAATCACGCCCTATGGTGAGCTGATAGCAACGGAGCGCGGGGTCTATACCATTGATAGAAAACGTCAAACAGCCAGTAAATTACTGTCGTTAAAGGAGAGCCAGTTCGCACTTGCGCAAAGTAATGTGATCGATCTCATGTTTGACACCTATGGCAACATATGGATGGCGACACTCAATCAAGGTGCATATTACTGGCCATTGACATCACTTCGTTTTAAAACATTAAAGGCCGAGAATAAAGCCTTTATCAACCACAATATTTGGTCGATTTACGAACAAAATGAAAACCAGATCTGGGTTGGTACTGACAATGGTTTACTCATGTTCAAGGGGCTACATGATACAAACCCAAAACACTATTACAAAAATACCGACCCTAAGGCCGCCTACGCGACCAATGCCATCTACAAAACCATTGCGTTAAATCACATCGATAACAATGTGTTGTTCGTGGAAACTCTGTCAGGTCTGCGTATGTTAAACAAATCTGACGATACCGTACATTTACCTCCCGTTGAAACACCACAGAAAAACCCATTTCTAAGCTTGAACTGGGGAGCCTCGGTAGTCAGTAAAAACGAAATAGCATTCATTAGTAGCGAAGGGTTTTTCGTATATGATGCGCTAAACAAAAGTGTGCGTTCATTAGTCGACCTCACACAACAATTAGACGTAGATAGCGCCTATAAATTTCTTCCACCGCTGCCATCGCGACAGGGGGAATATGTGCTCAGTACCGAACGTTACTTGGTCAGTTATAACGAACGCACAGGTAAGTTGACAACCATTTACGAATTCAACAAACAGGATGCTGAGCGGTTTTCGGTGATTGACCATTGGGTCTACACCGAAGACGGTACGCTTTGGCTGGCAAGTTCTGTGGATGGATTGATAGCGCTTGACGAGCAAAGCTTAGCACTCAAGTACACGCTCAAAATTACGGATGGGTCTGAACCTCAGTCTGCTTATCAGCTGATCCCTGATAACTTTGGCTATTTATGGATAAGCAGTCAATCAGGTTTGTACCGACTCAATATCAGTAATCGACAATTACAAAAGTTCGACGCCAGTCATGGTTTACCCAATAGTGAGTTTAACGCTGGAGCAAGTACGACACTTGAATCTGGCGTGTTGGCGTTTGGCACTATCAACGGCGTAGTTTGGTTTTCTCCAACTGACTTTCTTGAAAATAATACCTCTAGAACCGAACTGGCTATTACGGACATTAGCCTAATGTCTCGAAGTATCGACTTCTACCCTACTTTTCTAGAAGCTCAGCCGCTTGTTCTCAATCACGACGACTTGGGCCTGAAGGTGATGTTTAGCAATTTCGATTTTTCTAATCAGCTCATCTACCACTATCGTGCAAACTTGACGGGCCCAACATCTATTGAATTTAGTAATTTAAATTCTAATTATCTATTTTTTAATCACTTAAAGCCAGGTGAGTACACCTTACTTATTGAACAGCTCGCGCTTGGTAATCAGCAAGTAAATGATGCCATTACATTGTCATTTAAAGTTGAACACTCGTTGTTTAATTCACCTCTTGCTTGGGCTGTCTATATCCTATCAGTAATGAGTATGGTCTTGATTTGGCTAAAGCAAAACAACAAAAAACAAAGAACTATCAAGGCAGCATTGAGTGAAATGACCATCAGTAAACAACAAACTGAAATGGCGCTTAATACTACTCGAAGCGGCATATGGCAGGTAAACCTAGCCGCTAAAACTGTGAAACAACGCAGAAATTTTGACTGCTTACCCATATCTTCTGACACAGAAGTGGCCACACTTAATGACTACTTTGAGCTTATTCATCCCGATGACCAAGAACATGTACAACGAGTTTGGAAGCAATTTATCTCTTCTCCAACAGATAAGCAGTTGTCATTAACCTATCGCGTAAAAGGCATCAATGAACCTTGGCTTTGGTATCACGATATTGGTCAAGTACAGAGTTTTGACGAAAAAGGTAAAGTCAAAGACATTATGGGTATTTATACCAATATTACTGAGCAAAAGGCGACAGATTTGCGTGCAACCATTTTGGGTGAAGCATTTAGCCAGGTCAGTGATTGGATCCTCATATTAGATGCTGACTTGCATCCTTTATCAGTAAATGCGAGCTTTTGTCACGCTTTTGAACTTGACGAAAACTATGCGGTAAAAGAGCTTTCTTTCAAAAAGTTTACTAAAGTGGTTGGTTATAAAAAGCTCAATAACTTACTCAAACGCATCCAAAAACTGGGTCCAAATCACCACATCAGACAAGAATTAACGGTTAAAACATCTCATCAGGATGCACACCCAATTCATCTCAGTATTAACGCAATTTCCAAAGATAACCGTCAAATAGAACACTACGTCATCGTAATTTCAGACCTTACAGAGCAAAAGCAGGCTGAAAGCGAGCTACGTTACCTAGCAAACTTTGATGCGCTAACAAAACTGCCAAATCGTAATCTTATGCTACAGCACATCGAGTTTGCCTTACACAATGCACAATCGTCAGAGCGAAACTGCGCTTTACTATTCATTGATTTAGATAAGTTTAAACCTATTAACGATGCCTACGGACACCACACGGGGGATCAACTGTTAATCAAGATCACCGAGCGGATCAGCGACATACTCCCAGGAAACTGTGTATTAGGTCGGCAAAGTGGTGATGAGTTTATTGTGTTAGTTAAAGATGTTCGTTCTCCACATAAACTGAGTGAACTTGCAACTAAGTTACTTGATTGCCTGCCCAACAAAATTGAGATCGGCGGCATTACGATGAGTATCTCCGCCAGTATCGGTGTAGCTATGTATCCTTTTGACGCGCAGACGCCAGAAATGTTGATCCGAAATGCAGACATTGCAATGATCCATGCAAAACAAGCGGGCAGAAACGGCTTTAAGTTTTTCACAACCCAAATGAACACGCAGTTTTCACGTAAACTAACCTTAGAAAATGCGTTAAAAACAGCCTATAGAGATGAGCAGATATACAACCATTACCAACCTATCGTAAATATTATCAGTGGTCGAGTGGTGGGTGTTGAGCTATTAATGCGCTGGGAATATGAAGGTGAGAATGTTTCACCAATTGATTTTATTCCAATCTCAGAAGAAGTTGGTTTAATTGAATTGATGACCGAGCAAGCGCTAAAAAGGGCATTGCGAGAACTACGCGAGTTTATTGAAAATGACAGTGAGTTTTACTTGTCCTTAAATCTGTCGGCCGTGCATATTCTTAAATCTGATATTGCCCAGAACCTAGTTAATATTCTTAACTCCTTCAACTTAAATACCAGTGTGTTGCGACTAGAAATCACCGAAAGCTCACTCATGGAAGATACTGATAAGGCAAAACGTTCACTCATAGCACTTAAACGCGCTGGGTTCGTTTTACTGCTGGACGACTTTGGAACTGGTTATTCTTCATTAACCTACCTCAATCAGTTTCCAATTGATATTATCAAGATTGATCAGGGCTTTGTCAGAAAAATGGACAGCCTTAATAGCAATAAATCTATCATCCGCACCATTTACCTCCTCGCTGAAAGTTTACAAATGTCGTGTATTGCGGAAGGTGTAGAAAACACAGAACAGTTGGTATTCCTCAAAGAGTTGGGTTGCCACTATATGCAAGGTTACTACTTTTCAAAACCGGTCAGCGCTGAAGATTTAGCTAAGATTATAGAACAAGCATTGTAACGTTTCAGTTATCGTATTGAGTGGACAAAGGCGGCTATTTCGCATGTGATAGCGCCTCAGCCAATGCTTTATACAGCACACCTTTTTCAATTGGCTTTGCAACAAAATTATTCATGCCTACTTGTAAACACTTGAGGCGATCCTCTTTGTAAGCATTAGCAGTAATCGCTATGATATAGGGTTTACCGTATACATTGGGTTCTTTTCTAATATGCTTGGTACATTCATATCCATCCATGTTTGGCATCTGACAGTCCATTAGTACAATATCAACACTGTGCTCTTTTAAAAATGCTAGCGCTTCAACGCCATCCATTGTTTTGTGTAAAATACATCGCGTATCTTGTAGCGCCTTTGCCACCACTATTTGATTAACCAAGTTATCTTCGACTATCAATACTGATGTGTTACTTAAGTCGGGAGTACTGGTTGACAAGTCCGCCTGTGTTGATAATTCCGCGACTGGGGCTGGTATCTTCAAGGTGAAACAACTACCCTCTCCTTTTACACTCTCGACCGCTAACTCACCTGCCATCAGTTCGGACAAACGCTTTGAAATGGTCAGTCCAAGTCCTGTACCGCCATATCGACGTGTGGTCGAAACATCTAATTGAGTAAACTCATTGAATAATAGCTTTTGCTGGTTACGTGATATGCCAATACCTGTATCTTTCACTCTGACTATCAACTGGTTATCTTCATAGTCGACCAATAATGATACAACGCCTTGTTCTGTAAATTTTCCTGCGTTATTGAGTAAGTTATTAACGATTTGATTGACCCTTAGCGAGTCAATTAATAAACATGGCGGTAATTTAGACGATAACTGATACTCAAACGTAACCTGTTTTTTCAAGCCTACTTGTTCAAAGAGCATTGCTATGGTGTCAAATAGCTTGAATACATCTGTTGCATGTAAGTCAAGGGCTAATGCCCCAGCCTCAATTTTTGAGTAATCTAAAATGTCATTTAGGATCAGTAGTAAGTTCTGCGCTGACGTATGCACAATCTCCAGCTGTTTGAGCGTCTCTTCATCGCCTTTTTTCTGCTCAACGAGTAGGCCTGTTAGACCTATAATGCCATTCATGGGCGTACGTATCTCGTGACTCATATTAGCTAAAAAGCGGCTTTTCGCTTTATTTGCATTATTGGCCGCAGCAACAGCAGCGAGGAGTTCTTCTGTTTTTTCATTAACTTGTTGTTCTAATTCACGATTAAAGTTAGTCAGTTTCTTGTTAAGCTCTTCATTCTCACTGTTGGCTAGCTGTAACTTTGAGAAGTTCATAGTCAGTTTAAATGCGAGTTGATTAAAGTGTTGTTGCAACGTGATAACTTCCAAGCAACTGGCTTGCTCACCGGCAGAGTTCCGTAATATTGAGCTAGGCTCAAAGTGATTAATGTCTTCGCTCAATGCCGCAATAGGCTTCACCAGATAACGAGATAGCTGGCTTACAAATATGCTACTGAGGACAATAATTACCAAAGCTAGTAGCAACGATTTTCCCCATGCCGATGCAGCAGCAATACGCACATGATGTCCTTCCAGCAGGGTCACCACAGTCCAATTTAATCCTTCGATTTTACTCACATAGCGATACAAAACTTTCCCTTGAGGATTTGTATAAGTGGCATTGCCATCATCTTGCCATGCGTCCAAAACCTCACTGGGCAAACTATCTAACGCCTGATATGACGAAGGCAGCGAGCTGTAGACAATTTGATTAGTATTATCAAGGATTATCAATTCACCACTATTCACTAAGATGTTGGGACGGAATCGGGAAAATGATTCAAATATCAAGGAAGCTTCAACAATGCCATTGAACTGACCATCATTGAATATAGGTGCTGAAATTGCGATGATTAGGTCTCGTCCAAACCCCCGCCCTTCTAACATAGGGGAGATATATCCATTTGGATAAAATGGTGCTTGTACAAAATAATCTCTATCTACCACAGACAGCGCTTCTTCCATCCGATTGTTTTTAAAGACATTGGGATAAAAAGCGTCAATCATGCCTTTGGCATCAGTTGAAATCGCGGTACGTAAATCTGGTTGTAACTCAACCAAAGTTCTAAGTGCTACACGCTCATCCAAGCCCAGCTCTATATTTTTAGCAACACCTACGACAGCGCGTCGATACCCTTGTAGATAATCATTAAGCTGAACGCTAATATTTTTTGCAGCGCCTTGCAGTTGCTCTTTGACTTCATACTCAATGCGGGTATAGCTATTATTGGTCAACACAATAGAGGTGATTAGAACCACTAACACAATCAAAAGGCTAATGGTGTAATTAAGGATGGCATTCAACGGCTGTGCACGCCATAAGTGACGTATAAAGAAAAAACCGAGTAAATCAACAATTGCTAGGTATAGCGCTGCATTAATAAAGTACTTCGCCAACGCTGTGACGATTACAAGATTAGGTAAGCTTAAAAGATAGTAGCCGAAGATCAGTAATATGGGTAACCCGATCACCAACCAAAATCCCAATCCCCTCATGAAAAAAGGCTTACCCTTTTTCACACATAAGATTTGTAGCCAAATTATTTCAAGCACAAATACCACCGAGGGCCAACTATGGCCCCAGCGATAAAATATAAACCCAGCGCCGATCGCTGCGCAAAGAAGCGCGTAGCGCCAACCAAACAGCACTAAAGTTAACAAGACAAAAAGCTGGCCGAACAGGAATTCAGATGAATCTAAAAAGAAAAAAGGTAATAGATTAGCCAAGCCACCAGCTATGCCCAAAAGAACGGTCATTATCAATGGCATGTATTTATGAAGATAATTAGGCACAGAAGATTCCCAGAACGACTACCCTATTAAAGGTAAAAGAAAACCCACCGTTTGCCAACCTATTACGAAGCTTTTACTACTTTATTTATTGTCTTAGAGCGCCTTTGAATAGAACTTTTTATCGCGCACTGAAGCTGGGGTTTCCTAATGCTCTGAGCATTGATGACTTTCTATTTGCAAAACACATTGTTCAACACTAAATCGGCTTCTGAGTAACTTTTCCACCGTTACTCTACACAAAGCATCATGTTGCTCTATCGTGCAATGGTGCTTAAGTACAATGTGAGCACCGACTGCTAGCTGTCCCTCTAGTTCACTCACCGTGATATTGTGTACGCTCTCGACATGTTCAGCCCCTGATATCGCTTTTTCCAACTCTGATATTTTAGGTAGTTTCTGCTGTGCAAAGAATAACCCTTGCACACAGCTTCGTATCACCTTTACACCCGTTACCAATACGAAGATTGAGATCAGTAAGCTGGAAATAATATCAATAAGCTCCCATCCAGTTATATAAATAAGAACTCCGGCAATGAAGGTTGATACGGTCGAGAGTAAATCAAAAAATGAATGCAAAAACACCGCATAGACATTAATACTGTCTTTTCTACCTTTATACAAAATCCATGTTGATAACCCATGAAAAAGGAAGCCTATTGCCGCAATCACGGACATTAGGTACGAATTCACTTCTAATTGATGGCCTTCCGTATGATGAAAAAAGCGCTCTGACCCTTCAATTATTATCAATACCGAGATGGCTAGATAAAGTAAGCCATTGATAAGTCCACCGATATATTCCGCTTTTTTATAACCATCGTTAAACGTCTTAGCCAAATACACAGCTATACTGGACGCGATGACTGCGATAAACAATGAACTATTGTGTACAAAAAGATGGCCAGCATCGGCTAGCACCGCCAAAGAGTTGGCGTAGTATGCACCAAACAGCTGAATAACCATGAATGAGCAAGTGATTGCTAATGCTAAAAGCAACCGTCTACGTGAAGCTTGGTGAGTTGTGATGTCTGTCATCTACAGGAGGAAAACCTTAAAATTGAAATGCACCGAGTTCGGTAATGATATAAAGTCACAATTGTAGCGACTTTTGCACCTAAACGCACCAAAAACCTCAAAGGGAAAGGCTTTTTGATTATTTTAGGTTAATACTTAGACATAACTGCTAGTGACAAAACTCCCACATCACTTTATCTGCAACTTCGCGTAATACTTTGATGTCATCTTCATCAAAAGTACGAGGCTCAATGTCAATCAAACACAAGGTTCCCAGTGCACTACCATTTTTATGTATCAGCGGCGCACCTGCATAAAAGCGTATATAAGGCGGTCCTATTACCAAAGGATTATCCTTAAAGCGTTCGTCCTTAAGCGTGTTAGGTACAACAAAGACTTCGGTTCCTAATATTGCATGACCACAGAACGATATCTCTCTAGATGTTTCACATGCGTCTAAGCCAATTTTTGACTTAAACCACTGCCTATCACTATCAACCAGACTAATTAAAGCGACTGGCACACAAAACACATGCGCGACAAATTCAGTTAAACGGTCTAATTGCGGATCAGGTTCTGAATCCAGTATTCCTAGCTCATTTAAAGTCTGGATTCTAAGTGGCTCATTTGTTGGTTTTTGTGGTTTTTTCATAACAATGTGAGATAGCAATTTATAAACCTTGTTCTATAGTAGTTTATTAAACTGACAACGTTCTACTTGATATGCGAAAAAAAATAAAAAAGTCGCTTTGCTTCATCGTTTTATTGGGCTGCTTTTTAATACTTGACTATGTTCTACGTCTTTATGATGAAGTTAAACTCAATCATGTTGCATACACACAGGTTACTTTAAACAGCGAACAACAGTTATTGATAGGTCAACTGGTCTTCTCTTTGCAACGCGAGCGGGGAACCAGCACAATCTTCTATTCGCAAAAGAACATCAACCAGTTTGAAATACTCTCAAAATATAAAAAAGAGACCGATCAACGCTTAGCACAAGCTATCAGTTATTTTACCGAGCAGAAAATAACGACTCATCTACAAGGCCCAATTACTGCACTAAACAACATACCCACTACGCTCACGCAGCTCAGAACAAAAGTCAGTAATAAAGAAGTAACCAAACGCGAATTATTCCAACACTACACCAAGCTCATTGACTCGCTGCTCAACACTCAGCTTACCATTTTGCACAGTGATACCGGAACAACCAAAGATACCGCGAAGAACGACTTTTCTGATTATTTAAACTTACTCTATGCCATCGAGTATGCAGGAAAACTCAGAGCTAACGTGGGGGAGTATTTACAGTCTCCACCACACAGCCATTCAGCCCATATCGCAAATATTTTGTACTTATATGCCAATCACGACCACCTGCTAAAAACCACCTCAACGAGTGAGAAGCTGCAAAACACCATTGTCGATATTTTGCACTCTCCAGAAAAGAGCAGAATTGACGGGGTCATTAACAGCGTTCAAACATCAGGCAGTGCAAAAATAGAGACGACCGATTGGTGGCTCGTCAGTACAGATTATATCAATCAGTTGGTTGAATTATCTGCTGTTATTGTAGAGCAACATCAGCATCTTAGTGGCCAAAAACAAGCGAGTGCGAAGCAGCATCTAAACATGCTAATTCTTACAATGACGGCCATAGCGCTTCTGATTACCGTATTTTTATATCACGCTTGGGAAATAATGAAGACCCATAAAATCGGTCAAAATCTATCTTTAAACTATTGGCAATTAGCGCTTGTTTTTATGACCTTCATACTTGTTATGCTGGTAACTCATCGTTTCAGCCAGCGCATTTTAAACGCTGACTTGAATACTCAATTAGCAGGTGAACTTAGAGGCAATGCTATTCACACATTGCAAAGCGCGAAAGAAGTGTGGTACAGACCTATCAAAACACAGTTAACCGATGCACAAGCTTACTTGTCTAGCGTATCCGACAGTGAATTAAAAAGTGATGCTGCACTTAAAGCCTACCTGAGCACACACAACCTAGCCATATACGATATCAGTGAGCAAAGCTGGCTTATCAACGGCAATGACAGACTGGATATGGCGATAGAACAAATAAGCCCCAAGTTTGAGCTCGCTAAATATGGCAAGATTGTCTCTACGACTGTCTTTCTTAACGATACACTTAGTGCTCATTTTACGACTGTAGCCGTGAACCAAAACGGTATACGCCCCTACTTAATATGGTATTCCGAAAGTAATTTTAGTGCGCTTAAAGCGCTGTTAAAGTCGCCGTTCTTATCATCCGATTCCACCTCATTTTATTTCGACAAGCGCCATATCATTACTAGCTTTCACGAATATACAAACCACTGGTTTGAAGAAGCTTTCTCTAACACCAGCACTTCACTAACACAGCTAGGCGCGCTCATGCCGCAACCCTATAATAATTTTCAAGGAAAAAGCGTGCTAGGAATACTCGCATGGGACAATGAGCTAAGTATCGGCATAGGATCAGAGCGAGAAGTCGCAGCAATTGGTTCGCTCATAGATAACGTGAAGAATGAGTTTACTATCCAGCTTATTGTATTCTTACTGCTGAGCAGTGGTGCGCTATTTATTGCTTTTCGAGTACAAAATAGAGCGATCGAGCAACTTAGTCAGTCCGAGCAACAACTAGAAAAAGACAAAATCCAGCTCAATATCGCCCAGCAAATAGCCAATATGGGCTCTTGGGAATGGCAATTTGGTGACACAGATGTGTTGATCTCAAATGAACTGGCAAATATGCTCAATTTATCTCCAGAGATACACAAGTATTCTTTGCGAAGCTTGCTGCGCTACTTAACCGCACAAAGTCGTAGAGCGCTATTTGTAGAGCTTAAAAAACACACCGCACTCAAACCAATAAAACTACAGTTGGCGACCCAGAATCTCAGCGATATTACACACGTTGGGTTTGCAGCTAGTTGGCAAGTCGCTCACTACCCGCAAGTTAACGGGGACAAATTCTCTACTAAAAACCTCGTCGGTATCATTAAAAATGTCTCTCGTATCGTTAAAGAGCAAACGCATCAGCACCAACAACAGTTGGCTCTCAGAGCAGCCAGAGAAGCCGCTCTGGCGAAGATGGAAGAGGCTGAATTACAACGCACGGCCCTAGAATCAGCATTGCTTGAAAACAAGGAAACTGAAAAGCTGTTACAAGAAACACTCGATAGTATTCCAGCGTTTATTTTGCTGCTAGATTCACAGGCGAAGATTAAACTCGTTAATCAATATTGGTTTAAAACCCAACACGCAAACCAGTTTAGTGGAGGCCTATTTCTGAATACCTTTTTCAGCGTTGGTGACAATTGCCTAGACGCCATAAATTCGCTACCTCTGGTTAAAAAACGCCCACTACTTGATGCACTCAATGCGGCTAAGTATCAGGATGAATATGTAGCCGAACTAGAATGTGAATACAACGTAGACGGTAGCCCCCTTTGGTATGAAGTAATCATAACGACCCTAGAAACCGATAACGACAAAGCAATTTTGCTATATCAACACGAAATTACCCAGCGCAAGCAAAACTCTACTCTATTAGAAGAAGCCAAGGCCAAAGCAGAACTAGCGAACGATGCCAAATCACGTTTTCTAGCGACAATGAGCCATGAAATCCGCACACCAATGAATGGTGTAGTCGGTATGTTGGACTTATTACATCAGAGCGAGCTAAGTCAGGAACAGAATCACCTGACATCGGTGGCGAAAAATTCCGCATTAATGCTACTTAGGATCATTAATGACATCTTAGACTTTTCTAAAATTGAAGCGGGTAAGATGACCATCGACAAAGTAGCATTCAATTGGCGTAGCTTAGTGAAAGAGATTGCAGAGCTCCTTTCCCATCAAGTTAAGGAAAAGAACCTACAAATGTATTTTATGTTTGACCCAAGCTTGGGTTATTGGCAACTGGGCGATCCCATCAGAATAAGACAAATTTTATTAAACCTGATAGGTAATGCAATTAAATTTACCAAAACCACCTCCAGTAAAATTGGCGTTATTGAGATACAAATAGCGTGTACGGGTGACAAGCACGAAAAGCTTCAGATAAGTGTAAAAGACAATGGCAAAGGTATGACAATTGAGCAGCAAAAGTCTTTATTTCAACCTTTTACACAAGCAGATAGCAGTATTCACCGACAGTTTGGAGGAACGGGACTCGGGCTCTCAATCACCCACAGGCTAACAACCATGATGCAAGGTCAGATAGCATGCCAGAGTCAGGAAAACGTTGGCAGCACATTCACCGTAGAACTGCCCTACCAGATCTCTGTAGCCAAAGGTGAAGATACGGAAATTGACATATGCTTTAACAATACGAGTGTGTATATATTGGGCGATGATGATATTTTCGAGCAGGATCTTCAAGCAAACTTAATAGCCCACGGAGCCAAATGCAAAATTGACAACTGGATGAATGTGAATGATAGTAAGCTCAACTCGCTAGATGCCAGCTACGTTATTGTCACGTTAGAGCGCTATCAACAAATTATCACCTCTGACTATCAATTCCAACCAAAAAATGACAAAACTGTGTACCTCATTTTGGTGGGTGACAACTTCACGATACCACTGCCAAAAGAAAGCTATTTTGAACCCATTTATTACAACCCATATTATAGCTTCAAAATAATAGAGCAACTCGCTATAAGAGAGGGCATTATCAGCCCTGAAGTGAAATTAGAGTCGGTTGCTAAACTCAATCAACTAGAACTCCCTAGCATCGAACAAGCGCAACGTGACAATCAATTGATTTTGATAGTGGAAGACAATGCCTACAATCAGGAAGTGTTTAGACGCCAGTTAAGCCTTTTGGGCTATCAATGCATGATTGCAGAGCACGGGGCTATGGCACTGGAGTTTTTGGAAAGTTATTCATTTGCCTTAATCATTACTGACTGTCATATGCCTGTCATGGACGGTTATACATTTACCAAACAATACCGTCAGCTAGAAAAGAAAAATGCCTCAGGCCAGGAAACAGTCATCATCGCAGCAACCGCAAATGCACTCAGTGGTGAGCGTAGCAAATGCTTAGAGTGTGGCATGAACGATTACATATCCAAACCCATTGAACTGACTAAATTAAAGCAAATCTTACTTAAATGGATGCCAGATAATACGTCTATTGACGATCCTCACAATGGTGTCACACATCACCTTGAGGCTACACCCAGCAACAGTACTATTGATTTACAGCAGCTATCGGAATTTGTTGGTGAAGACAAACAAGTTCAACGATTGTTTTTAGAGAGCTTTGTTTCAGACTCATCTCCCCTAATGCAATCGCTGGTTGGTCAACAAGCTGATCTTGGCCAAGTTCAACATTATGCTCATCAGTTGAAATCTTCCGCCAAAGCCGTCGGAGCCAAAGTATTGGCCGATAGCTATCACGAGCTAGAAATAGCTGCAAAGGAACAGCAGCAAGACAAAATAGATGATTTGTTCCCACAATGTATTTCACACTTTGATGCTGTATGTTCTGAAATAACATCTATACTAAATTCTAGTTCTCGTGATTAGTACTTCTTCTAAAAATAGCTTTTTAAGGTTGTTTCATGGATGCCAAACAGACATTCAAAATTGTTGCGATAGATGACAATAGCCTGATCCTCACACAGTTGCGACTGCTACTACAACATAACTTCTCAGTAGACTTTCATGGCTTTACCAATGGTCCAGAAGCGTTGGATATGATTGCTAAACAGCATGTTGATATTATATTTTTAGATCTCAATATGCCGCAGATGGACGGCATTGAAGTGCTCAGGTACTTGTCCGACCTTAACGTTAAGTCAGCCATTGTTTTACTCAGTGGCGAAGATAACACCATTATAAAAATGGCAAAGAATCTAGCTCAACTGCGTGACCTAAACGTTGTTACTGGGATTGATAAACCCATCACACAAATTCAAATACAACACCTTATGTCATCGTTATTTGATAACAATAAACCATCTAATGTGGGGTTAAATACACACACTTTCGACTACGATGATGTGTCGTTGGCAGTCAGCAACAAGCAAATGTGCCTGTATTTACAACCTAAGCTATCTTTACCTGAAGAAAATATTGTTGGTGGCGAGTTTTTAGTACGCTGGAACCACCCTGAGTTTGGGCTATTAACGCCTTATTATTTTATCAATATTATTGAAGAATCCGATCTCGTTCATGACTTCTCTATCTTTGTCGTAGATGAAGCGTTCGCATTTATTGAGAAGCACTTTGAAAAACTCAAGGAGTTAACATTTAACATCAACTTAAGCGTCAAAAATTTAGAAGATATTCACCTTCCTGAGCGGTTGGCAGACCTAGCCAGCAGCTACAATGTGCCGCCACAAATGATCTCTTTTGAAGTAACCGAAAGTCTACTCATTGAAAATCTCGCAGAGTCACTCGATGTGCTACTTCGACTTAGGCTAAAGGGTTTCTCTTTGTCTATTGATGACTTCGGTACGGGCTACTCCTCTATTAAACAACTCAGCCAAATACCCTTTTGTGAACTAAAGTTGGATAGATGTTTTATCCATGGCTGCGCACTAGATAAAGATAAACAAGCAATCATTGAAGCTACCGTTGCACTAGCTCATAAGTTGCATTTAAAAATTGTTGCTGAGGGGATAGAAAATCCCAATGACCTGAGCTTTTTAAATCATTACAAAATTGATTATGGCCAGGGGTACTTATTTGCACTGCCTCTGAAAAAAGTCAGCTTTTTAAAAGCGTTAGAACAGCAAAAACCTTACTCTTTACGCGAAAATTATAATTAGCAACTATACTAAGCATATTAAATATTACATAAAACAAGCTTAGTTAATGAAGCGATGTTGAAAACAACTATAAGTATTGACCCTTTTCTTAATTGCTAACTAGGAAGTGAAATATGGCGCGTAAAGAAGTTGAACACGTAGAACGGCACCCAAAAGTTGTATTGCTTTGTGACGACGTTGAAGAGCTAGGCGGTGTTACAGATGTTATTTCATCTCAAATCACGGCATTTAGAACACTCAGTAACTATGACAGCATGCAAGAAGTGCTATTGGAAGCTGCGCCTTTGGTGATCATTATCGCTATGTCTAGTGTCAGCCGCAGTGTTGAACTTTATAGTAAGTTAGCCAAACAAGGCGTTTTAGATTACCCCCATGAAAACATCCTGTTATGCGAAAATAAAGAATCGGGTATCGGTTTTAGATGTTGTATGAAAAGCATCTTCCGCGATTATTTTATTTACAAGCCCATGTATGAAAACTATCGCTTAAGAATGATATTACACAATGCGTTGTTTCGTTCTAAAGAAGCAAGCGAAGTTACCAATATTAGAGAAGAACACTTTGGCAGAATAGATGACGAGCTAAAACAGCTTATTGATGATGCAGCTCAGTATCATAAAACCGCTGAGCAAACATTGAAAGATGCCAGAGAAAATTTAGACCAAACCGAAGGCTTGAACGAAGTACAAACTGCACTGATCCAGCAGCTTAAAAAACAACACATAACCCCGTTACTAGACAAGCTCGAATCACAACTTGCAGATAGTGTTAATGAACTGACAAAAAGACTGAAGAACAAACAGATATCAGTTGCTGAACTATCCGCCCTTTTAACCGAACGCTCCATTCCCAATACCAGTCACCATGCATCACAAATTAAAGAAGCCAGAGTCGTTACCGCAGTCAAGCAACCCAGTTATGACGATAGCTACGAAGACCACTTAGATTTAGAGCCCAAACCTGAGCCAGAAATCGAAGAGAGGAAACCCAAAAACGCTAAAATTATGGTGGTTGAAGACAATGAAATTTATCGAGAAATGATTAGTAAAATACTGCGCGATGAGGGACATAATGTCGAAAGTGTAAGTAGCGGCTTAACGGCTATTAAAATGCTTAGAAAACAAAAGTATGACCTGATTTTCATGGATTTATTTATGCCGGAGTTGGATGGCTATAACACCACAAAGAACATACGCAACATTCCGAACTGTAAGTCCATTCCCATCATTGCATTAACCAGTAATAAGAACAAAGACCTGATCAGAAAATGGGCAAGCCTAGGCCTTGCGGCTTACATTGCTAAGCCATCAACAAAACAATCAATTTTGAAGGCCGTAGAGAAATGTAATGTGCATGCATAGCACTATTTAACATTGGATTGGGAACCAATATGAAATTAGAGATAACAAAAACACCAGCGTTGCTCGTCGGTGACGATCTAACCATACTGGACCTCAATGATGCTGCAATCACGCAACTGATGCTACAAGTTGAAGAAGTAAAAAACCAGCCTGTCGACCAATGCTTTGGCTTTCCTGAAAAGCCTTCAGTGACGCTACTGCGCACCTGGGCGCATAATAGAGTTACACTAACCATAAAAAAGCTTCAAGCTGAGGTCATTATTCTTCCCCAGGAACACAACCATTTTCTATTTTTGATTCTTAATACCATTCCGTTAGAAGCTTACGAACAAATAACCCCAGCTGAACAAGTGATTGGTAGCTGGATGTATAACGCTAAAGAACACACTTTTCAGTTCTCCAATACATGTGCCGCATTGCTAGCATTAACTGAAAAAACGGCGGTTCCTCTGGAGACCTTGGTACAGTCTATCGACATGAACGATCGAGAAACACTGATAAGCACCTTCGACAAAGCGGACAAAGACAAAGCACCTTTTCATCTATCCTTAAAAACTGCGCACTCTTTGGACTCAACCCCTTTGCAACTTATCTGCCAAGGCACACAAGACGATACTGATAAGGTAATACTAAAAGGGCTGTTAAAAAGAGATATCTATTCACAAGTACTCAATTGCAAACTTCATGAACAAAATGAAAGTCGCAAGCGTGCCCTTGAAGGTGGCAGAATTGGCACTTGGAGTGCCACTCAAGTGGGGACACAGTGGTTTGTCAGATGGGATGAACAAACATGTAAATTATTACACGAACCACTGGACCAAAACTATGGTGATCTGGACAAATGGATCAGCTTTATCCATTCAAAAGACGCTGACGAGATAAAACGAGCCATAGAACATTCAATCAAAAGCAAAGAAAACTTTGAAAGGGAATATCGCTGTGTTTTAAAAGACGGTAACGCCTTGTATATTTACGCTAAAGGTGTGGTAAGTGATAACAAACAAACCCAGACTCGATGCCTTGACGGCGTGATAATCGATCACACTTCCATCTACGAAGCCCGCATGCGGCTGGAAGAATCAAATTTACTATTAGAAGCCAAAGTAAAATCCCGTACTGAAGAACTCAATCAAGCGGTTAAGCACGCCGAGATGGCAAGCCAATCCAAATCAGAGTTTTTATCCATGATGAGTCATGAACTGCGTACGCCGATGAACGCTATCATTGGTGCGCTTGACTTATTAACACACCAAGACAATAGCTTCGAAGAGCAAGAGCTACTCGACACCGCAGCGATAGCCGCCAATAACCTCGTTTCCATTCTCAATGATATTCTGGATATTAACAAAATTGAGGCTGGTAAGCTGGAACTAGACTGCTACGATTTTGACGTCTCAGACATGCTCAACAACATTATCGTTATATTCGGTCCAATCGCACGACAAAAAGGCGTAAAGCTCAGCCTGTACGAATCAGTGGATATTCCGATACAACTCAATGGTGATGAAAATCGCATTCGGCAGGTTCTTTTTAACCTAGTAAGCAACGCAATCAAGTTCAGTTGTAATAGCCACGACCAAGCTGGGCATGTGGTGATTGATGTCACGTGTGAACAGGTGAACCGACTGGTCAACAAACTCATATTGTCAGTTAAAGACGATGGTATCGGTATCGATAATGATACGCTGAAAAGGCTTTTCACCCCATTCACTCAAGCAGATAAAAGTACAACTAGACGGTTTGGCGGAACCGGTCTTGGCCTAGCTATCTGCGGTAGGTTAATAGAGTTGATGGGGGGAGAAATTATTGTAAACAGTGAGTTAGGTAAGGGCAGCGAATTTATTGTTAGCATTCCGATTTGGAACTTTAAACCCAGAGAGCATGAAGTAATCTTCTCATCCGCAAACATATATCATCACATTGCGAGTGAACATAAAGTCGAGTATTTAGTAAAAAAACTCCAAATGTATATCGACGACGTAAAACAGGCTCCACTTGAGCAGATAGTCAACATCAAGAGTGAGGGGGATGAGCTAAGTGATGAATTAAATATTGTGGTGATTACCGCTCAAGATGATATTCGTACCATAGACGCCAATTCTTTACCTTCCGGCAGGTTACTCATTATTTATAGCTTAAATATGTTTGAGCAACTCAAAGAACGATTTACTAATGTTATGATGCTTGACCTCAACACGTTGACTTTCTTTACACTACATAAGTACTTGCTGTGTTTGAAAAATATGGATAGCCAAGCTTTATTAGAACTCAATGAAGATGACTTTGAGGTAGATCTAGACTTTGAATTAGACGCTAGCATGCAAAGCAATACCCAAGTGAACACTGTTACACACGCGGGCAACTTACCTATTCTTATTGTTGAAGATAACGAGTTCAATCAAAAGTTAATGGTTAAACAGCTGTCTCGCCTAGGCTACCAATGCGAACTGGCCTCAGATGGTATGCAAGGCCTGAAAATGTGGAAAAAAGGTGACTATGCTTTAGTCTTAACGGACTGCCATATGCCAATAATGGATGGATTCGAATTAACCAGACAGATCAGAACTGAGGAAAACAAAAGCGCCCAAACACCCATCCCAATCATTGCGGTTACTGGTGCCGCTATGAAAGGCGATCAAGAATTTTGTCTATCTGTTGGCATGTCTGATTTTATTAGCAAACCCGTAACGCTTGATAAGTTCAAAAATACAATCGAGAAATGGTATGGACATTAGTAACTTAGATAACCTACAAGTCCTTAATGAACAAGTGATGCTTGAGCTTTTAGGCGATGATACAAGCGAGATTAACAGTTTTCGCCAACAATTTTTACATCAAGCTAAAAGTAGCCTACAAAAAATTGCTGGCTTTTACCGCGAGCAACAATTCAAACAGATAAAAGATGAAGCCCACTATTTAAAAACCTCAGCTAAAGCCATCGGGGCCGAGCGGTGTGCCTACTATTTACAACAGCTTGAAGATGCTTCACTGGAATTAGACAAAGCGCAATGCAAGAGCCATATTCAATCACTCAGTAGCGAAATAAAAGGGGTTTTCAGGGCATGTTCTGCTCAAACTTGAGCATTTGAGAATACGTCACTATTTTAATCGCTTCCCTCCTCTCCTTGCTAAGTCAAAGTTCGCAAACATTATCAATCGGACCTGAGTTACAGTGTTTCCCGTTGCCCCATGAACAGATAACGTTTTTGGCTGTATACTGCCTTTGGCTTTTAACGATGAGTATAAAAAGGATCGAAATATGACGCTCAAGAACACCACGAAACATATCTATAGACAAAGAATGCTCAGGGTGATCGACTATGTGTATGAGCATCTCAATAGAGATCTGGATGTAAACACTCTGGCTGATTTGGCGAATATGTCAGCCTATCACTTTCACAGGATCTATCGTGAATTTACTGGCGAGACAATCAATACCACCGTTAGAAGAATGCGTTTGTTTAAGGCGGCAACATTATTACTACACAGTAATTTGAGTCAAACTGATATCGCAAAGCAAGTACGGTATGCCAGTGTAGAGGCGTTTAATCGAGCTTTCAGCAAACACTATGGTGAAACTCCCAATCACTACCGACAGCACCGAACTTGTAAGCAGCTTGAACATGCTGTGTTTTATCCAGCCCATTTAAAGGAGTACACAACCATGTATACCGTTGAACAAATTGAAAATGAAGCCTTAACACTCATCGCTTTGCCACATCAAGGCGATTATATGCAAATCGGACAAGCATTTGAGAAGCTGCTAATGCTAGCAGGAAGTGCGGGGCTTGTAGATGAACGCAGCCGTTCATTTGGTATTTACTACGATGACCCGAAAACAGTCGCAAAAGAAGCGCTACGTTCTATGGCTTGCTTAAGCGTTAGTAGTACCGACATAGACTTACCTGATCCAGATATACAGTTTATTCAATTACCACAAGGTAAGGCTGTCAGCGTGTTGTTTAAGGGTGACTATACCGAATTGGAAAAACCCTACGACTGGCTATTTGGCCATTGGTTGCCGAACAATCAGGTGGAATTAGCTGATTTTCCACCGTTTGAAGAGTACTTAAATGATGTAAGAGAGACTCCGCCTTCAGAATTACTTACCCGAATTAACTGTTTAATTAAGTAATTACCCAACTAGCTAAGCAAGTACAGCTACACATTGCGTGTAGCTGTCACCAAGCAAACTAGTTTGCTTCTGACTCAATACTGTCCGGAAAAATGTTTACTGTGTTACCAGTTAACTTTCTACCCCGTTGGTTTCTAGCTTATCGAGTGTATTCTATGTTGTATTTTTTGTTCGGATACATAACACAAAGCCTTTAAACCAAAACCGTAAACAAGTCCCAGCACGCCGACTGAGCCTCAAAAGCTCACACTTAAGTGACTATCCTTTTTGATGCGAGTCTCTACACCTCGACACTTGCTTGATTTCCAAGTGAATACTCAGTGGTCAGGTGAACGTGATTTCGACAACAAACGGGTCCTACTTTCCAACTACACCGTTCAGCGTCCCATACAACTCATTGATATCAATAGGTTTTGCTATATGAGATACAAAGCCTTGCTTCAAATAAGCTTCGACATCCTCTTTCATAACATTTGCAGTAAGTGCTACGACAGGAAGGTTAGGGTTGATTGAGTTTATTAACCGTTGCGCTTCTATGCCATCCATCACGGGCATGTGAATGTCCATCAGAACTAAATCAAACCTGCCTGTTTCAACAGCTTTCACCGCCAATTGGCCATTCTCAACAATCGTTAGATCTGCTTTCGTTGCTTTTAGCATAGACTCAATCAAAACTTTGTTAATGGCGTTATCCTCGGCAATCAATATTCTCTTATTGGTCAGGTTTGGAGTTGATAGCAATTCCTTAGTTTTACTACTAGAAATAAAATCCACTTGCTTTAATGGCAAAGTCACTTTTACCTTTGTTCCTTTGCCTACTTCACTCCTATTTCAATGTTGCCGCCCATCAACTTTATTAGGCTAGTAGTGATAGACATACCAAGGCCTGTACCACCATACCTTCTCGTTGTTGATGCGTCAGCTTGAGTAAAACGGTCAAAAATTTTAGCAATAGCCTCTTTACTCATACCTATGCCAGAGTCAACTACTTCAAAATAAACGGCAGGACAGCCATCATGTGTTTGACCGTCGATATTAATATGAACGCTGCCCTGATCGGTAAACTTTACAGCGTTTGAAGCCAAGTTAAGCATAATCTGTTTAACCCTAACCAAATCCCCTATCCAGTATTCTTTAAAGTCAGCTTTTTTATGAACAATAAACTCGATTTGTTTCAAGCTAACAAGTGAGCTTAGTTCATATCTCACTGATTCTATTACTTCCGTTAGAGAAAACTGAATATGCTCTAGCTCTAAACCGTTTGATTCAATCTTAGAAT
This sequence comes from Pseudoalteromonas sp. T1lg23B, assembly GCF_002964665.1. Lineage (GTDB taxonomy): Bacteria > Pseudomonadota > Gammaproteobacteria > Enterobacterales > Alteromonadaceae > Pseudoalteromonas. The sequence continues at coordinate 360,804 of NZ_PQBZ01000042.1, forward strand.
AATCTAGTATATCGTTGATGATGGTTAGCAAACTTCGCGCTGAAAATGAAGCATTGTTGAGTACTTGACTTAGTTCAGGGGTTAATTCAGCACCCTTTAGTAATTGCAACCCACCAAGAATTGCATTCATCGGAGTGCGTATTTCATGACTCATATTTGCCAAAAAATCGCTTTTTGCTTTAGCAGCACTCTCCGCAGCTAATTTTGCTTCAGATAAGATCTGCATAGCATTGCTCTTCTCTGTCACATCATAATTGACGCCAACAACCTTAATTGCGTTGCCACTGCTATCTCTGAGCACTTCAGCACTCGCCTTTAGGGTCCTAATTACTCCGCTTGGGTGAACAACACGAAACTCAGGCTCGTATACTCCAGTTCCGCTAATGGCTGCTTCCAAATTACTGCTCGCACGCTCTATATCATCCGGGTGAACACTGTTTACCCATGCTTCGTACGCCCCCGAAAATTGGGACTCTGTAATACCGTACAACTTGTACATCCAATTGTCCCAAATTAACGCCCCCGTTATTAAGTCCCATTCCCAAACACCAATTCCAGCAGACTCATTTGCTAACTGTAAGCGTAACGCCAAAGAGTCAGCTTTATCTTTTGATTCTTGTATTTGCTGTTCAATTGCTTTTTGTTCAGACATATCCTGCACAACTGACCATATTGAAGTGCCATTTTTACCATCTATGATTTTTATTCCTGATAGTAGCACTGGATAGGTCTCACCACTTTTATGAATATACTCTTTAAAATATGGGCCATACTGACCGATACTATTCAGCGACTCTAACTGCTCTAGCTCTTGCTTTTCATATTTTTTGGGAGTGAGTTGCCAATAATCCATTTGGTTTAACTCTTCAATGCTATAACCGGTGATATCACTGAACGCCTTATTCACAAACTCAAAACTTCCATCTGTTATGGAGTTTATTGCGATACCAATTGGAGCTAGATTAACAAATTTTTCAAATTTCTCTTTTTCACCTAGATAAGCCTTTTCAAACTCTTTAGTTTTCATTGACGCTTCATTAAGCTCTTCTTGAGCTTTAACTAGATCTGAAATGTCTCTGCCAATTGCAAGAATTAGGTGGCTTGTCCCAACAGATAAAGCTGTCAACGATACCAAACAAGGAAAAGTCGAACCGTCAAGCCGAGAGTGTGTCCATTGGAATAGTTGTGGGCCGTCAGTCACGGCTTTGACAATATATTCTCCTGCTAACTCATCTGAACGCCTGCCGCATGGTTGATACTCTGGAGATAAATCAGTTGGACGAAGACTTATAAAGTTATCTCTACTATGAACGCCATGCATTGCAATGGCTGATTGGTTACACTCGATAAATTTACCAGTGTCTAAATCAATGATAGAAAGCGCGTCAGCCGACACATCAAAAAGCTTTTTATATTTGTCTCGCTCTTCTGTGAGCTTTGTGAGCATTTGTTTAAGCTTTCTATTTTCTAATTCTAAATCATCTTTTCTAACAGCCACTTAAGTCCCTATTAAATGCAATCGAGTGTACGAAAATAGTATAGATGTGTGACATATATTTTGAAAGCTTGAGTTGAAGTTATGTCATTCCAGACCACCATATTTAGAACGCCACCCGTAAAACGTACTTTGGCCAGCTCCCTGTTTGCGACATATTTCTGGCACTGAAACGCCAGACTCAACTTCTTTGATCATGCCCACGCTCTGTGCTTCGGTGAAGTTACTTTTTCGGATCGTAAAATTTCTGTTTCACTTTGTGGGGCAGTTACAACCACCCCACACCTATCTTGCTGAGTGTTTTTTGAACTTTTTCAGAAAGTTCTTGATGCTCGCTTCGGTCTGCTATGCACAACACCAACAAAAGGACATTTTTATGTTAAAACACTACGATAATAAACATAGGGCAACTTTGTTAAAGGCACTGAGCTTTAGCTTGCTACCTTTAACGCTGTGCGCTACACCGGTCCAAGCCAATGAATCTTGGAATATTATTGAGGAACAATTCTCTAACGGCTTTAACGACTGGGAGCGAGAAAATCAGCACAGAATTGACTTATCACAAGAAAACATGAACACACAACTGGGTACTTATGCAGCCTACCTGTCTAAGAAGAACCTCGTCACCGACATTGACGAAGCGACACTACGCTTTAGCCTAAATCCTAATAACAGTGATATTCCCAGCGCAATTAGCATAGCAACACTCAAAGGCACCAACGAGCACAACCTTTGGTCTTTAAGGTTATCGGGCGATAGCCAAGGAGGCTTTAAATTACAACTTACTTGGCAAAGTAATGTAACTGGCTCGTGTGACTCGGCGTATGGGTCTTTTGTTGATATTGCAAACACAAGTTGGAGTGATATTGCCATTTCATACAAAGCAAATGACTACGTAGAACTGAATGTCAATGGCAACAGTTACAGGTCAAACAATGTGACTCATTGCGAACAGTATGGCGACAAAGTATATGTGGGCCAATTGAGTGATAAGTACAATACTCCAGCGCCAAGCGGCAACCTCTTGATCGATGACGTAATGTTTCAAGTAGCATCGGTCAAAGACCTTTGGGTTAATAATCAAACATACAGCAAGCGCTGCGTTAGTGGTTCAGGGCTATCCGAAAATTCGCCGTTTTGTACAATTCAAGAAGCCGCAAATAGAGCAGGACCAGGCACAACCGTACATATTCTGCCTGGTACTTATAGAGAAACTATCGCGCCATCATTAAGCGGTACCGCTACGGAGCCCGTGCTCTATAAGGCTGAGTACGGCCCGAATTCAGTGTCACTATTAGGCTCAGAAGTTATCAAAAATTGGCAGCCAGTAACGGATCGAGAAACACTAAAAAGATTTCCAAATGCTCCTTCTTTGTATTACGCCGATATATCAAGTTATAAACTCAGCGAGTCGCCATTATTTTTAATGCAACATGCCCCGTTCTCTGGCGCTCTATATACACGTTATCCAATCGCCCGAGAGCCAAACTGGGAAACATCCTATATTGTTGGCCATGAAACGGAAAATGACTGGCAATACGCAAAAAACTGGTGGCACGCCAATGGCGGAGAGAAAGAAGCAACTGGCAGTGAACTACCAACGTCACCCCAATGTGAAGACAAAAAAGACTGCGATGAAAACAATCGTTCTAGGCGCCTGCTAACAGATACAGTGCACTTTCCCACTCTTGGAGATTTAAGCGGTGCAACACTTGTTGCGTTAACTAACAAACTTGGCCATGACTTGTATCGTACCCAAATTGTGCCTGAACCATCAATCAACGAAACCAGAATAATGGTCGCTGAAGATTGCGGTATTACCAACAATACTAATGGCTGCGAAACAGCAAATAGAGGTGCAGGACTTGGCTGGGGTAGCGCCTATTACCTAGAAAACTTACCTAAGTTACTAAATACCCCCGGCGAATGGTGGTTTGATAAAGCATCGCAAAAGCTGTATTTTTCACCTCCAGACAATACGGATCCAAACGCTCTTAATTTAGAACTATCGGTACGTGACTTTGGAATTAAATTAGCTCATGGCGGTGAGATTGGCAGTCGCTCCCATGTTATTTTCGATGGTCTGTCATTGGCCTATTTTAACCACAGTGCCGTATTACTAGAATCTACTGCTCCACGCTTTTCAACAGGTATTACTTTAAATAATTTAAAGATTAACTTTGCGGATTACGGTATCTATTTATATAACCACAGTAATGGTGAAACCCACAGTGCCATTACCCAATTTAGCCTTAAAAATTCCAACATCGGATTTATTGATAGCCAGTTTATGAAAACCAACTATCGCTGGGATGGTAATTATACTCATGCTGGAATAAGTGACTTAAACATAGAGAACAACGAATTCCATCACGTTGGATTTCGTGCCTCTAATTCAAAAGAAGGGGGCAATGGCGCTACTTTCAATAAAGCCAATAAAATCAAGTTTATCAATAACTATGTGCATCATATCGCCCACAACGGTGTCTTGTTCGCACGTGCGCATATTGAGTCGGACTTTACAACTCATATCCCTAAAGACGCCATAAAAACAGGAGACTTGCTCATAGCAGACAACCGCTTTGAGCAAACTTGTCAAATAACGGCTGATTGTGGGGGACTCAAGTTTTGGGGAGAACCTAGTGAGCCATCTCATGTGTTTCGCGATACGCTGGTGATCAACAACCAATTCAGTAATGTGATTGGTTGGACATATATCGCCGAGCAACGTGAAGGTTTTTCTGGTGGAGCACAAAGTGATATCAAAGGTATGGGTGGTTATGGGTTATATATAGATATGGCCGCCGGTATTCATGTATATCGGAACATCGCCTATAACAATGCGCTTGCTGGGTTTTCTTTTGCTGGTGCCTATGAAATGGGTGATATTGTTCTCATGCACAACATCGCTGCCAATTCGCTTTATGGCGTTTACTTATCGGATTGGGAAGATGACGTAAACAGTCAATACACCCGAATACTCAACAATATTCTTATCAATAACGAAGCTTATGGTATTTTACGTGATGGTGGCAACGCCGATTACGGCAACTTTATGGTAGATCACAACTTTTATGAACAAAATGGCTGGCGTTCTAGTAGCGCTGGCGGTGTACATAAACCCGGCGATGTGTACATATACCGCGATTTGGTTGCCAATGAACACTATCCGAGTATGCATCAGATCACCAATGGCTGGGAGCAAAGTGGTATAAATGGGCAAGCATTATTTGCAAACTACCCATTAGATGATCACACCTTTGGGATTAAGCGCCAGTGGCCAGACTTTAGACTGACTGCAAACAGCGACGCTATCGACAGAACAACTGACCTAGAAGTGTATCAGCGAGTAAAATCAATAGCTGAAGATCTTGAAGCGATTCACAACTACCCTTTAGGCTCGTTTTTTCAAGCGCAAGGGTTGAGCATGGATCATGGTGCGATTGAATCTGCTTACCTAAAAGAATATCACCCCCCCGTACTTGCGCAGCAAAACGTTGAGCTAAAGCTTGACGAAACGTCGGGGTCGACCGCATACAACTCAGCTTCAGCACCCGTCGTGGGCACATTGATAAATCAACCCCAATGGATTGAGGAAGGGATTGAAAATGGCGCGCTGTGGTTTGATCAACAAACAAGATACGTCACGTTAGGTCAAGATAATGCTTTTGATTTTAATCCTGCTCTTGACGATTTTACGGTATCCATTTGGTTTAAAACGTCACAAAGTGGCGCCCTTGTTTCAAAGGTCAAGTCATACAACGAATTGGTGCAATACTATTTGTACGTTGGTTCCGTTGATAAAAAGCTGTATAGCAAAGTAGGTAATGACACACTTAACAGCCATATATCTGTTAATGATGATAAGTGGCACTTAGCAACTTTAGTGAATCAAAATGGCGAACATTCATTGTATCTGGACGGGCAATTTGTTGACTATCACACCTCAAACAATGTGCTATCAAGCAACACGGACTTACTGTTAGGAGCAAGAAGGCATAACAATAACACTAATGTGAGTATTCCTTTTAACGGCGTCCTTGATGAGTTTTTAGTATACCCTGGAGCACTTTCGGGCTATCAAGTTCAAGCGATTTATCAAAGCAGTGTAGATGAACAATAGACCAGAAAAGCAGGCTTCCTAGGCCTGCTTTTAAAAACTAAACAAGGACACTACACATCGTTCATCCCTTAAGCTTAAAAATCTGATTTGACTGTGAAAAAACCGAGTGTAAATTTGAGTGGATGTCTAAATTGGAGTGGATGTCCACGCTAAACACTCGCTAAACACTCGACAGTCGGCGTCGGTATTCTTTTATCTCTTTGTCTAAAAAGAATCTTTGACCTTCGTCTAGACGCTCATCGTGCAGATATTTATGACCCAGAATCGAGCCTTTAAACAACTTGTGCCAACGTATGAGTACAGCTCTGTCACTGAGTATTTGGGCTTTTTTATCATCCACATACAGCACCACATGGGTATGATTGCTCATCACCGCAAACGCACATATATCAATGCAAAACACCTGAGCTAAAAACAACAATCGCTCTTCTACCCACCCTCGGCGGTGCTCATACGACTTACCCGTCAATTTATCTTCACCGCACAAAAATGCACGGCGAACACAACGTGAAACACAATGATAATACCGAGTATCCGACAAACTGATTTGTCGCTTCCTTGCTAATCCCATCGTTCACTCCTTGAACTTAGAATTTGAAATGATTTTGAAGAACTAAAAGCTTAGACAAAACACCCAAACTAACAAGTTAAAGTGGGCAAGTTAAAGTGGGTGTCCTTTTAAGTTTTTCGTCCTTTTAAGTTTTTCTTTTACCCAAACTAGCAAATTAGAGTGGGTGTCCTTTTAAGTTCAGCATTCTCTCACGATAATTTTGATTAACGCCATTGATTAATCATTAGAAATATATCTCGTTTGGCGCCAAAAACATCCAAAATGATTGGCTTGTGCTAAATATATACATTGTGATTACAAAAAAAGTAATGATTAGCAACAACGTAATCAGCATAATCATTTTTGTATTGCTCACGGAAGTAATAAATTCTCTCGTGTTTAATGTAAGTGTTATAATCGGAAGTATACCAATTAGAAGCGCGATCCCAGTAAAGCTGTAAAATATTTCTGGAATGTAAAATAGGTCGGAAATAAAAACATAAACCGCTGTTTTTAAGACCATTAAATCAATACAAATTTGATAGTTCACCGGTTCTTCACAAGTAAGCAACGAAGGCTTCTCGCTCTTGCTTAGCGAGGAAAGAAAACAGATTCCTAAATTCAAATAAAAAAACAGCGAAATTACCCCTATATTACTAGAATCCCAAAATGTGAGCTCTAAAAATGTAGTTAACATAACTAGAAGAACTGATATGGTAACTGCTTTCTTATTGTAATAAGCACCAACTTCCATTAACTTTCCTCGAAAATAAACAATATAAAAAATTGGTCACAGCATCCCTGTTATAACCTTAAGAACACGCTCTCTCTAAACTTACAAACCTTAATAATTGACTACAGGTTTGCCAGTCTTCGGATCTCTTCTTATGATTGGCTTTCCGCCTTGTATTCCTTTTATATTTTTATACTTCATAAACCTTGACCCTTGAATAACGTAACCAGCAGCAGGACTTAGGTTAAATGCTGGCGGCATGGTCGATGGTACTGTTCCATTCAATACACCTAAAAGCTTAAAGGGACACCCACCGAAAGCTTAAAGGGACACCCACCTTAAAAAGGAACCTTTAAAATTCAAGTAAAGTAAAGCAATCTACCAACTTCTCTTCGCTAATGTTATCAAGATGTGCCCTCAAATGACATTTTCTGATTATTGTGCGGGCTGTTTAAACATCTTCCCTGTGATTTGAATACGACTCTCCCTGCCCTTTTCAGCATCTGAGCATATTAATCAATAAAGTGATTGTCAGCTAAGCCAATAGCGCTTTGCTGTTACCGATATTTCGTCGTCGTTTCAATGTTACTCGTTCACAATACATATCCAACGCGCGTTCTTTTCCTACCGCACCGACAAACACTTTTTCAAACTGAGTGGTCAGTTTTAGCCAATTGTCTGTTTTGATGTTCAATCTATCTAAGATTGGTGCTTGGTTCCGCGCTATGTGACCGCGTTTGTCTGTACGAATGCATTTGCCTGTCAGTTCAACAAGTTCAAGGTAACTTTTAAGTTCGAAGGGAAGGCCTTTAGGCATATGTTTTCTTGGGCTACCTGCAAAGCGTGCAAGTTGCTTTGGCTGTTTACCCTCTTTGGCTTGTTCACAGCGTATTTGAATACTGGTGTGGGCTGACTCTTCTGGTGTCTTTGCCATTTTGGCTCTGATTGGGTTTAAATCAACATACGCCATACAGGCCATGAGTGCCGCTTCATCAAGTAATGCTTGGCTTTTAAAACGCCCCTCCCAGAATCTGCCAGTACACCCATCTTCTTTGTTTGCTTCACGTGCGATGCCTTCGTTCAACACCCGCATAAACCAACTAATACTGGACAGTCGGCGTCGGTATTCTTTTATCTCTTTGTCTAAAAAGAATCTTTGACCTTCGTCTAGACGCTCATCGTGCAGATATTTATGACCC
>NZ_PQBZ01000042.1:369096-714950 GCF_002964665.1 Pseudoalteromonas sp. T1lg23B
TTCTTCTACCCACCCTCGGCGGTGCTCATACGATTTACCCGTGAGTTTATCTTCTCCGCACAAAAATGCACGGCGAACACAACGTGAAACACAATGATAATATCGAGTATCTGACAAACTGATTTGCCGCTTCCTTGCTAATCCCATCGTTCACTCCTTGAACTTAGAATTTGAAATAATTTTGAAGAACTCAAAGCTTAGACAAAACACCCAAACTAACAAGTTAAAGTGGGTGTCCTTTTAAGTTATCTTCTCCGCACAAAAATGCACGGCGAACACAACGTGAAACACAATGATAATATCGAGTATCCGACAAACTGATTTGCCGCTTCCTTGCTAATCCCATCGTTCACTCCTTGAACTTAGAATTGAATGTAAATTTTGAAGAAACTAAAGCTTAGACAAAACACCCAAACTAACAAGTTAAAGTGGGTGTCCTTTTAAGTTTCCATCGTTCACTCCTTGAACTTAGAATTGATTTAATTTTGAAGAACTCAAAGCTTAGACAAAACACCCAAACTAACAAGTTAAAGTGGGTGTCCTTTTAAGTTTTGGTGTCCTTTTAAGTTTTCTTTTAAGTTTTAGAAGTTTTAGCAAAGCCCACTAGAGTGGGCTTTGTATCATCAATTGTCGTTTAAGTTGCAACTGGGTGCCAATTTAACCCCGTTACTGTATTGACTTACTATAGAGCGCATAAAATCATGCAGTGCTGGATCAGTAACTTCATTTTGCAACTCAATTAAAACGCCTATGGATTCTTTGGTACCTATAAGATCCAGAGAGCGAGCAGCATGCTGAGACCAACCCTCTAATTGTTTTTTTACAACTTTTGATAAATATTCAATGTCTTGATTGTTGCCTACAAATCCAAGGTTTCTTATGGCAGCAATCCTCATTCTGGCATTTCGGTCTTCCAGATAATTAACAACAAAAAATCTAAGCGCATTTTTATCGTAAGTAACTATGCACTTATCAATGCCAACTCCTAGGTAGCCCGCCAATTCAATTTTAAATCGAGTAGATTTTAGTAATCCTTTTGAATCAAGAGTATTAAGTTCAGATTGCCCTTCCCATAGCTTAAGTAACTCATTAGACGTATCTTTCTTATTACCAGAAGACCAGTCAATACTCAGCGCGTTGGATGCCCTTACTGCATAAGTAAAAACAAACTGTTCATTAACTTTATTTGTACCCGTTTGAAGATTAAACTCTTCCAAAACTGAATGTACGTTTTTCAAATTTCCCTCATACCCTTGAACAGAAAAACTGTTCAGTAATATGAGTAAAAGCAATGTTTTTATCATCTTCATATTAATAACCATTTGGTGATATTGATGGTGACATATTAACTTTAAGTGGCAGACTATTCGTTCCCAACTTAGGCCCCACCTTGTATTGTCTTAATGGGCCCCTATCAATAGGTACTCTAATAAAATCTGTTCTGAACTTCTGCTCTTCCCACTTGATTGTACGCTTTAACTCAGGACTAAATGCAGACCAGTATCGAGTCCAAGAGTATGTTGTGGCCGTGACGTCATAGGTTGTATATTCACCTAATGTGAGGTCGACTTTTTTCCAATCAAATTGTATTTCAGGTCCAATAGGCATAGATGGGAGCCTCATCATAGGCACACTGGGTAAATTTCCCCCTGCTGTTGGTTTGGGGTTAGTTGGCAAAACTATTGAAGCTTGATCTGCCCCCGGATCTATTTCTGTTTGTTCGTAATTATCAACACTTACAATCTCTTTCTTTCCGTCAACATAATCTGGTATCGCAGAGCGACGGCCTGTAATACCTATTCCCGCAAGATCATCAAAATTCTCTTTATCTGGAGATTCATTTCCGTGATTCGTAATTGATTGCCCAACTTGTTGAATGTTTTGAGAGCTTTGCGACATTAGATCTACTGTCTGACCATTTTTCATGGTGGCAGACATGCCCGTGATTTGAGCACCATTACCCAACTTGCTAGCAACATAACTTGCTACATTTCCTGCAAAGTTACTGTGTTTACTATTCATAGATTTAGTGCCTAGAGATTCCCCTGTATCAGCATCCTTCACTTCAACATCAACACAAGACTTAATCAGAGTTCCCGTTTCAGCCTCACAGTATCCTGTCGGGTCAGTTCCTGCTAATGGATTATTTCTTATATAACTATAAGGGTTAATCCCTTGTGAATCCTCAAAATTCATCAATAGTGGATCCACACTCATAAACCGACCAAGGTTATAGTCGTACACCCGACCGTTCATATGAATAAGCTGTTGCTCATCCAAATGCTCATGGTCGGTAAAACCTCGGTTGGTTTTAGTCAGATCTTTATCTCCCAGCTGTCCAAGTAGTTTTAAGTCACCGCTACTTTCCCTAGGTTTACCAAATGGGTCAAAGTTACGCTCGGCAATCACCTTACCGTTTTCATCCGTGAACAAACGTGCGCTGCCTAACCTATCTCTGTGTGTATAGCGAATGCTATCACTTTCACCGGTAGTACCACTTACAACTGCGATATTACCAATATAAGCGCGCCATGTGATTTTTTCACCCTCTAGCTCTTCTTCATACGCCCCTGCGTAATAGGTTGTTCTACCTTCGCTGGTTTGCTTAAAGCGCATATGGTCAGGGCCATACACAAAAGTACTGGTTACATTCTCTTTGGTGATGAGCGTTGGTTTATCCATAGCGTTATATTGAGCCAGTGTTAATCCATAGCCTTTTGTCATATTACCGCGCGTGTCGTAGCTATACCCATGCCATACACCGCCTTTGTTAATACGTTTAACGGCATTGGCACCACCACCAGTATGGCCACTTGCTCTAACTGAATAATCATAAGTGGATGCAAAATCAGACTTTTTAGTCAAATTACCAACAGCATCATAATCATATGTGATAGTTACAATATTATTCACCGCATTTTGCTTTAAACGGTGTAAGTCATCGTACGTATAGCTTTCACTAAAGCGATGTTGCTCACCCACAGCACCCGTGGTGACGTCCATTTCTTTTAAGTTACCAAAGCCATCGTAACGGGTGTATTCCAACGCCATTAGGTTACCGACATCAGAAACCGTATAACTGGCTTTCATTTGGCTTGACGCTAAGCTGAAATACTGTTGTTGCACGAGTCCATTGCCCAGCTCACTTTCTTCAATATTGCCCAATACGTCCAATTTATCAATCGTTTGATAAACGTAGTCATTAGCCGCATTTTTAACTGCGGTTTGGTAGCCACGCCAATCATAGATGTATTCCAAGGTTAGGTTATTTGGGTAAAGTAGCCCTTTAACACGGCCGTAGTTGCTATCGTACATGGTTGTTGTGGTGTAGCTTTTACCACTCCCCGACACAGTATGCGCAACAGGGCGACCGAAGCTGTCATAACTATACTCATGACTGACACCATTACCACTGGCACTCGTCATTTGACCATAACCATTTTTACTGCTGTTGTCATAGCTATAGGCGAGATCACTTTCACCCGTTGCAGTACGTCGTGTCACACGACCCAGTGCATCGGTATAAAACTTAACCGTATTACCATTACCTCGTGTTTCTTGTTGCAACTCGCCAAAACCATTGTATGCAAAATTAGTGGTGCCTTGGTTTTCATCAAGCACGGTAATTTTTCTACCCATAGTGTTATATCTGGCTTTGATCTTGTTGCCAGCTGCATCTTGAATAACAACTGGTAAACCTTGGCTGTTATAACTGTAATGCGTCTCACCTCCTAAGGCATCACGGGTTTTAACCAACTGCTCTAAGCTGTTATAAGTGCGAGACATTTGTCCAAGCGCAATGCCATAACAGGTTTCTCGGGCATCAATATTGGTGTTTAGACCATCATAGTCATACTCCACTATCATTTGCCCTGTGTGTGTAGGTCCACATTGCTGGTCAACCGTTCTGGTAGCTGGTCGCCCTAGCACATCAAAGCCTGAGTAGTAGGTTCCATAAACTGACTTACCCTGCTCGTACGGCATAGATTCAAAGACTTTTCTTCCTAAGCCATCGTATTGCACGTCCTGAATAATCCAGCTATCGTTAAACGCTTTACTGATGGTACGTACCGTTCTACCCAGTTTATCTTTATACTCTCGGATTTCAGGTGTGCCCGCACTACGACGTACAACTTTGAGCACTGATCTACTCGGCGCTAAGCTGTCATAACCTTTGGACTGCGTCGCCATATATACTGTGGGAGAGCCATCAGTTTTTTGGCTGTAAGGGCGGTTAAAGTCATCATAGCTATACTCTGTTGTCAGCCACTGCGAACTTGATACTTGTACCTGCTGTTTGCTCGGTTGCCCTGTCGCACTAATGGTTTCAGTTCTAGTCATATGCCCTTTCGCATTGGTAACGCTATAAGGGAAGTAGCCATCGCTGGTATAGGTCATCGACGTAAGTCGAGCACTGTCCACCCAGCTTCCTGAAGTATTGAGGACTTTTGCAGTTTCAGTAATAGACGTCGGTAAACCATAGGTGTTAAACACCGTATTCACTCTTTTACCTTTGCCCACTTCTTCGCTCTGTGCACCACTATCTGCAATTTCGCTTGATACGACTAAAACTTGCGGTTTGCGGTTTGCGTGATAACTACTAAAAGCGGTTGTCACTTTATAGGTTCTGTCCAAGCTCGTATCAGCAGATGATAAAGGATCTTCTCCTTTTTTACGTTGAACCTTTAACTTAGCAACGGTTTGGTCATCAAGTTTATTAGGCCACCACGGGCTGGAATCTGCGTAGTCACAGTTAGCATCCTCCGATACCGTGCGTTTTGTTGCGGACGTATAGGTTCCCCACTCATCCTCGCGGATGCTCTTTTGGTGGGTTACGTTAGTACAAACATCAATGCTTTCAACTAACGTGGTATCAGTAAATAACCATGCGCCTTGTTCATCTCGGTGTGTGGTAGTTTGCTCTTGTAAATATACATGGCGACCCATTTCCTGCCACGTACTTTCTTGGTAAGTCAGAGCATTGCTCTCATTTTCAGCCCCAGCCAACGCGCCATCGCCACGAATCGCATAGTCAGACTCTTGGAACTTTGCCTGACGCTTTATACGCCCTTGTTTAGGATAAATTTGGTTAAAATCAGACTGGGTCACCGTGCCAGCGGCAACATCGCGTTCAATGATGCGTTCAAAGCCCATAAAACCACGACCTTGAGTGTTGTATACCGCACCACGATAGGCGAACTGGTACTCACGCTTGTTACCTACCCCATCATCTTGTTCAAACTTGGTGACTACATACATGCTAGAAGCAAAGTTCTGGTAACCTTTTTGGTAATTGGTTCCTTTTGCATAGATATCCCGCGCCCCAGCGATACCAGAGCTCATGCCTGATGACAGTGGGCGGTATTCCCAACGGCTCTCATGCCCTACACCATTCTCTACAGCTTTGAGGATATCAATAGGTGCATAGTAACTACCACTCGCGCCCGTGCCTGAACCATAATTGCGACTGACATTCACGCGTTGCTCTCTAAAGCCCGAAGGCTCAGCACTTTCGAATGCACATCCTGGAGTGCCATTACCGTTTATACTACAGCCATAGTTAAACACCATGTCAAGTAGACCGTCACCTTGTGCATCAAGCAGCTGAGTATGGGTTTTAGCACCATGCATCCCAGTTTCTATTCTAGTAAAACTACCATTTTCAAGCTGTTTGATTGCCCGATAGACATATATATTATGGTTATAACGTTCTGAAATCGAGTTGTGTACCTCTTCTCCATCTATATTTTCGATCAGCTTGCCGTTTACTCTACTGCCACATACCTGTACTGAGCCTGCCCCTTCCCTTACATATACACAGGCCTCAGCCACCATACTCGCAGGGTATAGAATTTCATCTTTACCATCATTGTCGATATCACCAATTCGAACTGAGCCCGCATTGCCATACACATAGTAAATGCTGCCCGATGCTCTTTTTTGATCTTGAACTGGTTTATAATACTTATAGTAAGCACGCTTTCCGGTATATATATCTGTTGCAACTGGGCTGGCAAAACTGCCCCCAGTGTTATAGCGCACAAACAGCATGTCATCATTGGTTTTAGGACGATACCAACCCAACCAATCTTTTAGACCATCACCATTAACGTCTGCAAACGTGTAAAAGCGTGACCAATCCGGTTCTTTTTCGTTTGGCGATCCTGAATCAATATAGTCATCGTCATCATCTCGGGGGAAATTCCGCACAGTGAATACACTAGTACTTTGAAGTGAATGAGGTTTGGTATAATAGACTTTGTTGATCACACCTTGTGATTTTGATGCACTGCCATCACGTTCTCGCTCGTCGGTGATATAAAAATCCGCCAAGCCATTGCCGTCTAAATCTCCAGCATTGACAAAACTTGCAAAGCGACGAAACGCTTCACTTGCGTCGGATTTTGAGATTGTGTAAAGAACTCTTGAATTTGAGGCAGTATAGGGATTCTCGACATTTTTGGTATGGTAGTAGGCAGTTATTTTATCACCCGCAGCTACCGCTGAGTTATTCTCATCAATAACAATATCAGGGTAGGTATCACCATTTAAATCGCCCGCATAAATAATTTCAGCCGAGCGGTTAGGATAAATATTGGTTGGGATTGTTCTTAACACACCCGACTTACTGTTGAGTTTTATCGACAATCTATCATTAGCTCTATCAAGACTATCGGTGTAACCATCAAGGTTCATATCTAAATTATGCGTATAACAATTGACAGCGTTACCACTTGCGCCAACCCCTGTACAATTCGTTTGAGGGTGTGAATTCGGCGTTGACTGCCCCTCTGCATTGATATATTTACCCGGCCAATCAAGAGCTCCATCACCATTTCTATCACCTTGTGGTAATATACTATTGATGCTGTGTGTTGAGTTAAGGCTCAAGTACTCATTTTTAACCGTGATAGCACTGTCTTGCCAAGTAAATTCTGTAGCAGGTAAACAGCTACCGTTATAACCACATAGCTGCACATTACGAAGTAAGTCTCTTTGTGTGGCGTTACTTGGGGCATAGTTAAATGACAATGTGTTTACTAACGAAGAATCATCATGTGTTGTGTATGTTCTAATCTCAGCCAAGCGCATGGTTGATTCATAGAAACCACCTGCAAAATAGCCCGAACGCTTATCTGCTTTTTCTTCGTAATTGAATTTAACCCGACGATGACCTACTTGTGATGCGTCGTTGCCAGTGTAGTAAATTTGACTGATTAAACGCTCGCCCGCACCATACTCTGCATAGGTGTAGTGAATAAAGTTTTTGCCCGTGGCATCGTGTTGGCGTCTTATCAACCAGTTATAAGAAGCGGTTCTACCTTGATGTTTGGTGCGCGAAATTGTGTCAATACCAAACAAAGCAACTGTGCCGTTAGCATATTCAACTGTAAATGACGCGTAGCTAGAGTTTAAAGCACCTGATTGCGTCACTCGCGTCAAGCTTTCTTGCTCAGTGCGGTATATAGTGCCATCTTGTCCGTATACTCCACTTGCCGCAATCAAACGCTGACCATCAAGACATAGCTTGTCATTATCATTATATTGTGGATTTTGGGTTAAACCATCCTGAGCATAGGTAGCGCCACAACGGCTAATTTGCGACCCTGCTGATAGACTAAAACCAACCCCCGCAATACCTGAACCTGAGCGTGATGAATAGTTCACGGAGACACTTGGTTGCACACCATTACGACCCGGAGGTAACGGCATCGGGATGCGATAACTTGCACTACCACCTTGGGCCGTTGCTTCACCAGCTATCGTACCCACTGCGTCTGCAGAAGGAGCAAATACATCAGTAAACGCTGCATCATCAACATTAACCGCTAACTTCTCGCTGAATAGCGGTGGCTTAGTGCTGATCACGTTACTCCAAGCGGCACATACGTTTGACCCAAAGCAAGGCTTAACTCTGAACGCTGACTTTCGGAAATCTTGCTCTGACACGGTGTATGTAAGCTGGTTTAACTGACCACCAACAGGCTGCCAATCTTGTGCTGGAACTTGACCGCAAATTGTACACATCGCCTTTTCAAGTACATAGTACTGGGCGTTTGGAGACTGGGTCCAAGACAACTGACGGTTATCTGGATTAAAACTCAGAGTCACGGGTGCTTTTATTTCAACACTGTTTGACTCTGTCCAGCTGTCCGAGCAATTCATCGAGTTGCCCTTGCCTGAACAAGCTTTCACGCGATATTGGTAGGTGCTGGGCGCGGCATTATAGTAGCTTCTATACGCAATGTTTTGTTTTATTTCGAGATTGTCATCCTCTTCGCTTAAGACTTCTGTGTTGACCCAAGTTGTTCCGCCATCTGTTGAGGCTTCACGCAAGAAGCGATCAGCTCCCATAGGTATATTCCAGCTTATTCTGATTGTATTACCATCATGAACAACCGCTCTCACTTCACCTAGAGCATCCGGTTTAAAATTAACGGTGATAGGGTCAGACTCTTTCCAAAACGGCGAGCAGTCTTTAACATTATCAGGTCCACTACAGGCTTTCACGCGGTAGGTATAGGTATTTGAACCCACATTTTGATAATTAGCTTCAAGCCCGGTATGGTAGCTAAGATTACCCCATGCCCCATCGTTGAGTTTACCTTCACGGATATAACGTGTGGCGCCTTGAGAGGCTGACCATGACACCGTGATATCATTACCATTGTAGATGGTCGCGTTCAAAGTACTCGGTGCGGGTGGTACATAATCGAGATATAGCGGGCTTGACTCAGTCCACTGCACAGAACAGTGGGTGCCATTTGCATTGCTACATGCTTTAACACGATATTGATAGGTATCTGATTTCGCATTGTGGCGAGAAACACTGAGTTTATCTGTAATAACAGCACCTTCCCATTCCCCACCGTTTACTCTTGCTTCACGTACATACGCTTTAGCGCCATCAGCTGACGACCAAGAAATTGTAATATCGTTGCCGTTGTAAACGGTTGCGGTTACCCAATCTGGGCTCTCAGGTGCTGCTACTGTTACCGCATTTGACTCAACCCAAGCTGTACAGCTTTGTGCGTCACATGACTTTACTCGATACTGGAATGTCGCGTCATACGCATTGTCATAATTGACTACAACCTTGTTTTGAGCATCTTTCTCACTGTGTTGTGTTTCATTTTCCCACTGGCCGCCATTTACTCTGGCTTGGCGGATATAGTGAGTTGCGGCATTATTGCCCAACCAAGACAAAGTAATAGTATTGCCGTTGTAAACCGCGGCTGTAACGTTTTGTGGTACACCCAAAACACTCACTTCGTTTGAAGTAACCCAACTAGAACATCCAACTTCATTACAGGCATTAACACGGTACACATACTTGCCAACCGCTTGATTCGCATCTACATCGGACTGAGTTGTTACCGTTTTCGTACCAGTAAACGCCCCCCCATTAAAGCTTACTTGCTTTTGAAAGTTATCAACATTGGTGGCCCCAGCGACGAGCTGCCATGATACAGTGATATCGTCACCACTCACAGCGGCTGTAACAGAAGCTAGCGGCTTTGGTTTTAACACCACCGTTAGTGCGTTGGATTCAACCCAATTTGTACAACTTTGGCTGTCACAGGTTTTGATACGATATTGAAATTTACCATCATAAACATTGCTATAGGTAAAAGAGGTAATGTTATGGCTTGTTTCATTCTTCCACGCACCATCATTTTCTCTCACCTGACGAAGGTAATGCGTAGCATAGGTGCTACCGCCCCAAGACAAGAAGATATCTTCTTTCCAGTCCAAAACAGCTTTTACATTCGTTGGAACAGGCAACACTCTAATTTGTGAGGAGTACGCCCATTCAGAGCAACCAGCGCTATTACACGCTTGTAGCCTATATTGATAAGTGCCCGCTGCACGATTATTCTCTGTTTCGCCAAGCCCATAGACAATCTTTCTATTGGCATAACTGCCACCGTTGAATCTGAACTCTTTATAGTAGTAGGCGACATTCGTTGTATTTTCATGCTTCCATGACGTTTTGACGTCATCACCATTGCTTATCTCAGCATTAACATTCGTTGGAGCTTTAGGCTTCACCACAACAGTGACTGAATTCGAATAAGTCCACGTATCAGGACATCCCTGTGCACTACAACTCCTAACACGATACTGGTAGGTTGCAGGCGGAGCATCTTGCATGGTCACCGTAGTGCTGGTATACGATGTATCATTAACCCATGCACCGCTGTTTACTCTGGCTTGACGAGTATACCTAGTCGCACCACTGACGCTCGACCAGTTTATGGTTATGTCGTTACCATTGTAGATTACAGCCGACACCTGACTTGGTGCCGGTGGAAAAACGGTGACTGAGTTTGAATATGTCCAGCCGGAACATCCCGTTGAATTACAAGCCCTAACCCGATATTGATAGGTATTGAGTGGTGCATCTGGCACAGTTACTGAAGTACTTGTGTATTGTCTATCGTTCACCCAAGAGCCATTGTTGACTCTAGCTTCACGTGTATATTTTGTTGCACCGCTTACACTCGACCAACTAATGGTAATGTCATTACCATTGTATATTGTGGCCTTCACCCAGCTTGGAGCCGAAGGTGCTGCAATAGCGGACGCAGAGAAGCATATGGCGACAAACAAATAGATGCCCGCCAAAATTCCTTTAAACATTTTTTGCCTTTATTTCTATCAGGTTAGGTCTACCACCCAAGATTATCCCAATTTACGGACTAATCACAGGAACACAAAGCGCGGGATTGTACATTATTGGTACAATGCTGGCTACATAATATTTAACCATGTTGAAAAAATGTGATGTTCAGCCGAAATGCCCTACGCACAAAGCGTTACACACAATGATAATACGCAGTATCTAACAAACTAATATGCCGTTTCTTGGCCAATCCTACCGTTCACGCTTTGAACTTAGAATTTGAAATGATTTTGGGGAACCAAAGCTTAGGCAAACCGCCCCCAACGTGTAAATTTGAGTGGATGTCCATGTGATTTGTAGTATTGTTTTGTATAGAAATATGGCTAATACATTGCCATGTCTTTCCATAGTTTACCGAGTAAAAATGGGGTTTACGCACACGTCCAACCATATCCCATTTCAGTGCAACAACCTCTCGAAACCACGGTGACTTATACCCTGCATCCGTAACGATAATGGGGCGGTAACCTTGCGGTAACATGGTCTGCAATATTTCCAGAAAAGCCTTATGCGTCGCGGGTTTTTCCTTGGTTTTATTGGTATGCACTTCTTGATAGAGCGTAATCGGTCGGCCCTTCACGGTGATCGCCGCTCGTAAAAGAAAATGCCTTTTACAATCGTCTAAATCTGACCAATTAACTGAGATAACCGGACGCTTAGCGGTACAAAATAGATGGCACAACACGGCGTAAATACGCGGTATTTCTCGCTGTAAATGGGTATTCGATAACAATCGGTCGGCACGCTTGATGCGGTGCTTTTCAAATGCTTTAGAAAAGATCCCTCGGCCAATACTGGTGACCGTAGCGGCATTCCCATGCAAAAGGCTGTTTACACAGCTGATCAACGCATTGCGTCGCGTTTTGCGCATTTTATAGCTGACAAGTGACAGGATATTGGTCAATATAGTTCGGGCATTCATGGCGTTTTCTGTTTTGATGTTTTTGGCGAAAGATCTGATCACCAAATGCCATGAATGTTCCCTAACCATATGAATTTATCTTGTTTATTTGTGGGGATGCCTCAGACTCTGACCCCATTGATTGCAACTTCTCCTCGTTTCGCAACATCACTCTGCGACAACAGACAACATATCTGTCGTTGACTTCGCACTATTAACATTCGCACTCTGCTGTTGCACACCATTATTCAGATTCGCATAGGTCGCAGCCATGGCATTTGCCACAACAGACTCGCCCATCATGCTCGCTTGCATACCTGCACTTTGCTCTTTAAAGCCTCCCTCACTGGTACTGAGTTTCGCACTGCTTGTTCTACACAAATAGCAACGCCATAAGCCTCTGGGCCTTGCAAATGATGAAATCATTAAACCCCTTCGTACACTTTAATACCCCTAGAGCGGCGGATACTATTACCTACCACCTATCCACAAATGGGGATATCTAATACGGCGAATCTCTCTAAAATAAAATGACTCAATGAACAAAGGAGCATGAAATGAATATAGCGCAAAGTACTATTCAAGAGCTCGCTGTAAATATCCCAGGTGCTACCGAGCTATTTGACTCTTATCAGATTAATTATACAAAGCAACAAGGATTGTTATTAAAAGACATCGCTGAAACAGCAAAGATAAGCCTGTTCGATTTAATCGATAAATTGGAGTCTTTACTACGAGCTGGTCCTCACTCTGATAATGAACAATGGCGCACTCGCCCTGTTTGCGATCTCATTGCACATATACTTGAGAATTTCCATGAAAAACATAGAGTTCAACTCTCAGAGGCAATCAGATTAACGCAAAAAGTAGCAAATGCACATGGTGATCATCCAAACTTTCCATATGAACTTGAAGCCCTACTGACAAGTATGCAATTCGATCTTGAAGAGCATATGATTAAAGAAGAAAGGATCCTATTTCCCATGATGGAATCAGGCATGCATCCGAGTGGACCAATTTCTGTGATGATGTCTGAGCATGTTGATCATGCTAAAACTCTTGAACAGCTTAAACTGACAACAAACGCATTTTCTCCTCCCGCTGAGGCTTGTAATAGTTGGACTACATTATATAAAGATTTACAAGCACTCTATTTCGACTTAAAAGAGCATATCCACCTAGAAAACGATATTCTATTTTCGTCAAAAAGCGAACTATTTCAAATATAAGAGGGAAAAACACAACCTATCCACCTGCGAATAAATAAGTAGCTAAAGGAGTGAAGCAAATTATCGCTGACAAAGAGAAAGGCCACCCAATTAATTGCGTGGCCTTTCTCTTAGCTAATTTTGAGCGTGACTTTGTCGATGATAATGTCGCAAGGCGTGCTCACACCTTCTTCCCTGACTAAATGCAGAGACTCGCTTGAGGTAACCAATAACACGGGTCCCAAAATCAACATTGGCTGAACCACACTCTTTACACAGAGTCCGAGTTTGTTTCTCAATATGCCCACAACTGTTACATATTGTAATTTTCACATTGATACAGAAATAGTTACATCCCGTCTTTGCGGCAACCTTAAACAAATGCAGATACTGCTGCTCGTCTAGGTGCTCTTCTAAATTTAAATGTAGCGCTGAGCCACCATCTAAGTATTGAGTTAACGCTTTGCCATGTAATATAAACTTATCTAAGTGATTTAAGTTGTCATCTTCGACTCGATAGAAATAGCTGTTATAACACTGGCGAGGCACAACATAGCCTGCTTTTGCATCCCATTTTGCATTCTTGATCCCTAAATTTTCTGCCGGTACAAATTCCGTATTGAACAAAAACCCAGTCTCTTGTGATACTGCGCGATTCTCTTGGTAAATAACCTTTAACTGCGATTCAACCCATTCGATATAGTCATCATTTACACTCACATCGATGCCGAGAAACTCAGCAGCCTCAACTAAGCCATTAATCCCTATCGTTAAAAACTGTTTATCGAAAGAAATAAAGCCAGCATCATACACAGGCAATAGCCCCGCCAATTGGTATTCTTCCATCAATAAGCGATAAGCAATTTGATACTTATGAATTTTTCTAACTTCTGTCGCGAGATCCCTACCATCTTGGACAAGTCGATTCATGTTTAGCGTGATCACGTTGATTGACCCAGTGGCAACGCCTCCAGCTCCTAGGCTATACGAAAAACTATGGTCATTGATTTCGTTTCTTAACCGACAGCAAGATGCCAAAGAATCTGCATTTTCAGACTGATACACGAAAAATGCGCCACCCTCGCTGAGGTTTTTCGCACACATTTTCGAGAACTCTGTATCCACTGGCTCGCCCTCTTTTACTAACATAGCAGCGGTCACAACAGGAAACGTCAAAATCGCTTTATTTCGTTCATCATTAAACCAAGATAAGAAAAATCGCTGCAATGTTTTAACCGACAGCCAATTTGCAGAGCTCATATCTGGGAATACGAAATGGCCAAACATGGCTTCGAAATAGGATTCATCATATAGTGAAATATTCCAAAATACGCTTTGATACCCTCGCGCAGCAGCAGGCTGATTTAGTGCATACACAACGTGCTGTAAGTGGTTCTCAATTTTCTTTCGACTGGTTATTAAATAATCATCACCATAGTCCTTGCGGGCGAAATAATCGAAATACATTAAAAACTCAACCGTTGCCACGGCACCTGCAAACTGCGCGCTGATGGCAAAAACCAAATTAACAAAACTGCCGCAAAACGACTCTAAATGCTTTGGCGCTTTGGACTCTCCCCCTAACTTAGTCAGACCTTCAAGTAAAAATGGATACATGGTAATGGAGGTGCAGTAAGGTTTGAGGCTAGTTTCATCATGTACATAAATTTCATGTTCATTGATCTGACGCTGATATTCGTCACTCAACGTTTTTCCATATAGCTCTTTAATCTTTTTAGCTAATTTTGCTCGGTTTACTTGGATAAAGTAGTCTTTCATTAATTCTGATTCTAAGGTTGCGATATTCTTTAACGTCACATTGGCATTAGCATCCATTGCAGAGCCATCCGCAGCGTTGTGCGCCTCGCAATAATCATCAATGAAGCGACATTTTCTTTCTAGTTGTACCGCAGACAATAAAGACATGATTTACCTCCTATAGAAATATGAATTGAGTAATTGGCCAGAAGCCACGTCGATGAAGCGTTGATTACTGTTAGGTTGTTCTAGTCCACCTAATGCTTGAATATAGGGTCCGGTTTTTAAGTAAGTGAGCTGGGCTTTTAACTGCGCCGACACATCTAAAAGCCCCGTGTAGAGACAAGTTTTTAACCCTTTTTCTTTGGCAAATCGCAGCAGTTCTATTAACAAAGTTTCTTGCCACTCCCCGCCAAAAAACACAACACAGGTGATAAGACCATCGTATCGCCTCAGCCAGTCGGCAAATTTAGGCCGCGATAAAGGCACCCCATACTTTGCATTCCATGTTTGCGGGCTATGGCACCCCCGACATCCGATTTGGCAACCTGTACACAAGAACCCTAATGCAACTTCATTTGGCACTTCCTGAAAACAAACCTGAGGGGTTAACACTTTCAACATAACTATATATTGTGTTTTTTATTTCGCGTAAGCACAATATATAGTAAACATTGATATTCCTGCTAGTAAATGAATTGATCCACATCAAGTTTTCATGGCATAACGGGAAGCAAAAAATAGGTAATAGAAAAGCCAAGCTTGCATGTCAATTAATTGCCTGTAAAAGCGCTTTTTAGAACCTTTATGAGTATTGAGAACCTACCTATTTTGGAGGAGTTCCCTAAGGCTCGTTCTTTGTTAGACTGATATTTTAAGTTTTTAAAAGAGTAACGATGGAAGCTAAAATCGGTATTTTGACCATTAGTGACAGGGCAAGTAGAGGACAGTACGATGACCTCTCAGGGCCTGCGATCATTGAAACATTAACGGCATATCTTTCTTCCCCTTGGCAAGTGGTATATAAACTCGTTGAGGATGAACAACCCTTGATTGAGCAAACCCTTCGCGCTCTTTGTGATGAGGAAGGGTGTGCATTAGTGATAACGACCGGTGGTACGGGCCCTGCCAAGCGCGATGTGACACCCGAAGCGACTGAAGCGGTATGCGATAAAATGATGCCAGGGTTTGGCGAATTAATGCGACAGGAAAGTTTAAAGTATGTTCCAACCGCTATTTTATCTCGTCAAACCGCCGGCATTCGCAATCAAACCCTTATCATTAACCTACCAGGCAAGCCTAAAGCGATAAAACAATGTCTGGATGCTGTTTTTCCAGCTGTGCCATATTGTATTGACCTATTAGACGGGCCCTATCTCACCTGTGATGATTCTGTCATCCAAGTATTTCGTCCAAAATCCTAGCCAACAATAATGACAAACAAAAAAGCCAGCGTGATCACGCTGGCTTTTTTGTTATTGAATATTTAGGCCTTCTTATGCGACACATCAATCAATTCAACTGTACCGTCTTCTCTTACTTCTGCTATTTGCCCTCTGGGTTCATCCATTAAGAATAATGTCACAAAACCAATTAACGCGGTGCCTGCAATAACATAGAAAAACGTAGCATAATCGACAAATGACAGCACGGTTAAAAAGGTCACCGCACCCACATTTCCGTATGCACCTGTCATTCCCGCGATTTGCCCAGTTAGGCGGCGCTTTATCAGCGGAACCACGGCAAATACAGCACCTTCACCTGATTGAACAAAGAATGAACATGCCATTGCGGTTGCAACAGCCAGCCATAGAGGCCACTGCGCATTGACCATACCCATTAAGAAATAACCCGCAGCTAAACCAGCAGTTAGAATCAGAAGCGTTGTCTTGCGACCGAATTTATCTGAGATCCAACCTCCAGCAGGACGAGACATGAGATTCATAAAAGCATAAGCACCTGCGACCATCCCAGCCATCACAGGATCTAATGAGAAGGTTTCAGCGAAAAACAATGGTAGCATTGACACTACAGCTAATTCGGAACCAAAGTTGGTGAAATAAAGAATGTCTAACACTGCAACCTGCTTGAAGTTATAGCGGTGTAACTCTGGCACTTCCTGTTCAAATACGCCCTTGTTTACAGACCAAACCTTCTTCACTTCAAATAAATACAGCAGCACTAATACCGAGTAGATCACGTTAACGACTGTGCTATCAAGCATGCTCACACCATTTGGTGAAAGTTTCCATGCTAGCAGTGCCAATGCTGCGTACATTGGAATTTTCATGATCAACAGTAGAAAGAAGTCACCCTTTGATGTTACTTCCATTGCCCCTAGGTTTTTCGGACGGAAATATGTAGACCCTTTCGGTGTATTAGTTACACTCGCGTGATAAATAAAGCCAAACACTAAACTCATAACACCCGTCACTCCGATTGCATAGCGCCAACCGTCTTCGCCACCAAAAACTAACGCAAGTGTAGGAAGCGTGAATGCAGCCGCGGCAGAACCAAAATTCCCCCATCCACCATAAATCCCCTCTGCGGTGCCAAGTTCATTATGCGGAAACCACTCAGAGACCATGCGAATACCTATTACAAAACCAGCACCGATAAAGCCCAGCAAAAAGCGCGCTATCGCAGCTTGTAAAAAGCTATCTGCAAGGGCAAACATAAAACACGGTATAGAGCAGAAAATAAGTAAACTCGAATAGACCACTCTTGGTCCATATCTATCGGTCAGCATCCCGATGATCACACGGGCAGGAATGGTAAGTGCAACATTAAGAATAAGTAGCGTTTTTATTTGTTCTGTTGTCAGTCCAAGCGTTGTTTTTACAGCCTGCAAAAGCGGGGCAAAGTTAAACCACACAGCAAAGGTGATAAAGAATGCCATCCAACTTAAATGCAAGATTTTCATTTTCCCATTCATGGAAAAAAGATTGAATTTTTCACTTGCCATATTTCTCTCCAAACGATTTGTTCAAAGCCATTCTGGACCGAACGAGGTAAAAAGAATTGATGCAAATCAAGTAAATTCTGGCTGTGAAATTAGCTGACTTAAGACTCTACCTATTTGTATTTTTTGCAATAAAGGGGGAGGTGTTGGAAATTCAAGGCGTACTACCTATTAAGGTGTACATTATCTATCACCTTGCAGATCAGTGAAGTAAATAGTGATAGATAAAATATCTGTTATCATGCAGTTAGCAAATAAAAAAGCCTCCTAAGAGGCTCAAACTATTGCAGGGAAACCGTTTGCGTAGTTCCACGCTTTAAAATTTATGGCTCAGCATCAACCACAGTTTGTCCGTGTCTGTGGCGACCTCATCGGCATCGTACATAGCGTATTTGAGTAGCAAGTTGCACCTGTCTGAAACTTTATAAGTCGCAGTGAAATCAATTTCACTACCGTAATCAATATCATTTTTCACACTATCAAATTGATGATAAGTAACCGCCAATTTGACGCCTGACAGGGCTCCATTTAAGCCAAAATACCAATCTGCAACGCCATTTGGTGGTGTACCAAGGAACTTATCGGCGAAGCCCTGAAATTTATGTGCCGTTGCCAGCGGCGTGCTAAATCCTACGCCATTGTCAGAACCCAATGACTCATAGCCAATCGTCCAGCCCAAATGGCTGAGTTTACCTTGCACTTGCGCAAGCAAATAATCCGCGCTGAAGTCATTGGGATTATCTGCGTACTCTTGTTGATTGGCATAACTCAATGTGTAGGCTACCTCATCAAATAGCTTGCCTGAAAAGCGTATGCCAAACGTTTGCGTTGATATTGCTGGCGCAGTGTCAAAGTCAAATAGATAAGCAAATCCAGTTATTGAAGTGTCGGGGTTGGCTTGATACGAGATATTGCCCAAATGCAACTTTCCATGCAAATCACTTGCTGCACTCTTTTGTCCAAAAATGCGATTAACATTATAGATGTAGCTGTAATCCACTCGCAGCGCTTCGTGCGCTTTATAGATTGCGCGATAACCGTCATATGTTTGCTCATTTTGCCGCCAAGCTACTGCGCCCACAAAGCGCTGATCATCTAAGTTGATCCTTTGCCTTCCCAAAATAAAAGAAACATTTTCCCGATTAAATTGCAGGTGCGCCTGATTAACTTCTGTACCAGTGGGGTCTGCAACCACAGGGTGGCCAGTGACGCCATTGACTGTGCTATTGTAGTTTTCAGCGCCGATGCTCGTTACATTATCAACTTCAAACACCGCTTTAACGGCGTTTAATGTACCGCTTGTATAATTCAAACGAGTCAATAAAGTTGAGGCATGGGCTTTATTTGCTACACCATCCTGATCAACATTTTCGTATCGGTACCTTAAAAGGCCACTCACCTTTCCCTCAGAGAGCATGTTGTCTATCCCTTCATGGACAGCAGCGTGAGACTGGTGGCTTAAACCAATTAAGACTAATGTGGTGATTACAGAAAGTTGTGTCTTCATACTTAATACCTTGCTACGCAGTGATGTTGCATCTAGCCTAAAGTCATGATCTTTTGTTTCTTTTGATTTAAATCAAGGTCTGTTTCTCACTACCCACTCTGAACGAACACCTCCCTTTATGGGTATAACAACTCTGCCACAATTAATGTAGGCTTTAGACAGAGCAATTACCTAAGTTGAATGTATGATGAAATTAGATAAGACCAATACAATGCGCTATTGCCGACACATTCTGCTTCCTTTAGTGCAAGAAGAAGGGCAAGAAACCTTCTTACAAAGCCATGTCGTTGTTGTTGGTGCTGGTGGACTGGGCTGTGCCGTATTACCTTATTTAGCTGCATCTGGCGTCGGTACGATCACCCTATTTGATCACGATACTGTTGATATCACTAACTTACAGCGACAGATATTGCACGACGAGAGCAGTGTAGGGAAAAACAAAGCGCAGTCTGCACATAACTCGCTTACTCGGTTAAACAGCACTATCAGAATTAACGTTTTTGACACAGCTTTGTCAGAAGCCCATAGTGAAACCATAAAAATGGCTGATGTGGTAGTAGATTGCAGCGACAATCTGGCCACGCGATTATTGTTGAATGAACTGTGCTGGCGCTATAACACGCCTTTGATTTCAGGATCAGCCATACGCATGGAGGGCCAAATTATTCATTTCCCTATGCGTGCACATGACCCTTGCTATGCATGTATGGCGAGTTTATTTGGTGAGCAGTCATTGAGCTGTATGGAAGCCGGTGTGCTGTCTCCCGTCGTTGGCACCATTGGCAGCATTCAGGCCACCGAAGCACTCAAAAGCTTATTAAATATCGCTCCTGAACAAGTCACGCTGATGTTATACGATGCCCATCAGCTACAATTTAAGCCATTTGTAATACATAAACGAGCAAACTGTCCTGTATGTTCTCATCAACCAATTAGCCGTCAGCACAGGGAAACAGCGCAATGATATTAGCGTCTCGGTCAGACTCGTCAACTTCGTGATTAGATGATAGTGAGGTCGCGAGCGTTTTACTGATGCGCGTTGTCACTTGCAGCCCTGCCTGTAATACACTTTGCTTTGACTGTTTTGGTAGTTCATTGAGCAACTTCGTTATATCAAAATGGATGAACTTATTTATACCGCTGCGGGTTAAACAATGTTTGATACAACACAGCGAGCACCCATCGAAAACAATGAGTTGCTTACTTAGAGCAATGCGTTGCAGGTGCAGCGGAGACCGCGCAGCAATTGCAGCTATCGCGATGCGCTCGGCTTTACCTTGCTGCCTATAGAGGGTGGCAATATCTTCTGCTAACTCTCCACCTTGACAACAGCCAGAGCAGCTCACGATAAGCGGTAAGTTATTGTTTCTCATACTAAGCCAATCTCTTTTTGGACCATAATTTAAGCTTAGCTAGCAGATGAATAATCGAATTGATCCACATCAACAAACTTTTTCAGGTAATGAAAGCATTAGAGGTAGCGGGTAACCTCTTAGGGCTACCACTTTTTAGAGTTGCTCAGCCGGGTCGTCCATCGGCCCGGGGAGTCGTCAGAATAGGATAGTACACTAGGGTAAATAAACCATAGGCAACACACCAAGACACGATTGATATTATGATTAAGGCAGTACTAAATTCTGCGAATAGAATCACCCCAAACACCCTTATCAACGCACTGATAAGTACCGCGCCAAAGGCACAAATAACCAAATGCTTGACGATGAGTTGACGCCCCGTGTGCCCTAAACTGACTCTCGACATCATACTCAAAATCATATTACCCATAGCCCCCACGGTAAGCGCATGAAAAGCCGTCGAAAGTGTGATCACATCAGATAAATAAGACAAACCCATCAATGCTATTCCGATGGGAATAAACCAATAAGCAGCATGAAGGCTCCACAGCAAAGGAACCTTCAGGGTCAGGTGCATTTTCCATCTTAGAACTCTAATAACATGGGTCGCGGCACATAGCACCAACGCGCTGCCAATAAATATATTCGACATATAGTAAACAGCACCGGTGATGTACAGGGCAAAAATTGCCCATGTTGACCCTAACGCCAAATACTCCAATCCAGAAATTGGTGTGACTTTTTCTGTTTGAGTACCATTTGCAGTAAAAAATGGAATAACTCGGCCACCTAAAACACTCATCAACAATGTAATCAACCAAATAGCGGAAATGAAACCATGTTGGTACAAATCAGGTATGTTTAGCGTTATTCCCAAATGCATCAAGAGATTGGTAGCGCTCAGCAGCACCAAGATTGGCACGAAAAATAGATTGCGTGTTTGCCCAATGGCAATAATTGGCTTGGCTAGGAAGTAACCTGATAATGGCAAAAACAACAAGTCAACTGATATAACCAGCCAGCTAGGGCTTGAAGAAAAAAGCATCAAAACTCTCGCTGCTAGCCATATCGCACAAAGCAAAGCGAGCCTGCGACCACGAATACTAGGAATTCCTGTCCAATTCTGAACCGCGGTTAATAGAAAACCAACCACAATTGCGCCGACGAAACCAAACAACATTTCATGACTGTGCCAAAAAAACACGTTGCCATAAGGGGCAAACTCAATGAAACCGCTTAGCACTCCTCCCCATAGCATCAATGCCAAACAGCTAAATCCACCTCCCAGTAAAAATAGTGGTCTAAAGGCCAATCGAAAAATGGCGGGCACTTGATCTTCCTTTTGTGCATCTAATATTTGCATCATAACTCATCATCTTCCAAAAAATTGTAGCTTGCTGCTTCTTTCAACTTACGGCGATAACGTTCTGAGCGAATAGCAAAGTACATTGCCATCATACAGATAGCCAACACCCCATACAGCAACATAAAACTGGCGCTGTAAAACCCTGAAAGTTCGACCGCAGCACCAAATAAAATAGGAAGCGTAAACCCTCCCAACGCCCCGATGGCTGCAACTATCCCACCGGCTTTCCCCATATTATTTGGGTAATGTTCATGGATCATTTTAAACACACTCGCCCGACCAAACCCTTGCGCTATACCAATCACGAATAACAAAAAAGAAAAGAGCCACACGTTAATAGCTATTTCAATGTGTACATCATGCTTAGCGCCATGAATGGTCATTGTTGTCGGTGGGTAACTTAAGAAAAACAAACAAACTAAGCACACCCAAAAGACGCTCCAGTTGACTGTTCTGCCACCATATTTGTCTGCAAACCAACCACCCAGTGCTCTTACAACCGATGATGTAGCAACAAAAAACAGTGTAAAAGCCATAGCCTGAGATAGTGGCAGTTGATACGCCTGCATGTAGTAATATGGTAGCCAAAGCAACAAAGCGAGAAATGAGCCAAATACAAAGTAGTAATACAGACCAAAGCGCCATATCTGAATGTTTTTCAATAACGTATACCAAGGTTCATCAGTGTACTCGTAACTTACCGCATCCGCGGGACGCTCTGGCGCTAATAGCCAAAACAGCAACGCCACAAACAACAGCCCCACCGAATAGATGAGCCCCACCCAGTGCCAGCCAAACTTATCAACAAGCAAAGGTACCAGCACTAAGGTGATCGCAGCGCCTCCATTACCGACACCAAAAATCCCCATGGCTGTGCCTTGCTGATTGCGGGAAAAAAAATCATTGATGTAACGAACTCCTAAAGTAAACGAACTACCACTGATCCCAAGCCAAAAGCCGAGCAGCAACAGCTCCAAATAGCTGTTGATCACAAATAGCAACGCCAATGGCGCAAGACATAGCAGCATCTGTATTACAAAGAGCATTTTGGGCTCGCCTTTATCAGCCATAATCCCAGCCGGAATACGTGACAAAGCACCACTGAGCATGGGCGCTGCGAGCAACGCAGCAACTTCTATCACCCCTAAATTCCACAGTGATGTAATTGGAATAACCAGCGCAGCATAAAGCGTCCAAACGGAAAAGTTAGCCGCAAACGCAAGGGTAGCTAATAACAATGCACGCTTAGCAATTTTCTCAGACATATAGCGAACCAACTTGGCTTTAAAAAAATTGTCGATTTAAAGTATGGTTTATATTCTACCTAAGATGTCATGAGATAGTGGGCTTCTACCCCCAATGCCCTGCCGTCAATTTCAATACCTTACCCAAAGTAATTATCAATAAATTTATTGTTTAATTTCAACACCTTACCAATAAACCTCCATACCTACTATTGGGTATTCCCTCGATATGGTTTGCCGAATAGTTTTTATTCTTTGTTCGTTTCATTCTATTTTAAGTTGAACAACAGTATGCTTTTCCAGCACAATTTTTATCACTATATGAGTTTAAAGTTAGTATAAATGCAAAATACACTCGTTCAGGCAGGGGCAAGAGCCACTCAGGGGATCAAAAAAATTAATGAAGATTATGCAGGCTTTGTTATTCCCTGCGATCCCTATTTAGCAAACGTTAAAGGCATGGCATTTTGCATTGCCGATGGTGTCAGCTCTGCTGAGGCGGGAAAAGAAGCGAGCGAAACAGCGGTAGAACGCTTTTTATCTGAGTACTTTAAAACCCCCGACACCTGGTCTGTAAGCCGATGTGGCGAGCAAGTGCTTTCTGCGATAAACCTCAGGCTATACCGCAAGAGTCATGAATTTAAGCAAGATCATAAAGGCTATCTAACCACACTCAGTTGTTTGGTCTTAAAAGGTGTTCATGGTCATTTATTTCATGTGGGAGATAGCCGTGTGTTTCGCTTAAGGGCTGATAGCTTCGAACAACTCACTACGGACCATGTTACTCATCTGGGCAAGGGTAAATCTTTTTTGTCTAGAGCAATTGGCATGGACAACAACCTCCATATTGACTACTGCAATTTCGAGTTAATGGTCGGTGACATTTACCTGTTAAGCACCGACGGCCTCCACGATTTCGTTTCTACCGCCGAGTTGATCAGAGCTTTGCTATCGAATGCCAGCGTTGACGAGATAACATCAACGCTGTGTGATAAGGCATATGCAAATGGTAGTGATGACAATGCAGCTGTGTGGTATTAAAAATAGACCAGCTCACACATTTGGAGGAAGACGAATTTAATGCCGATTTAACCAAGCTACCTTTTCCTCCTCCACTGAAAGTCGGTATGAAGCTAGATGGCTACCGTGTAATCGAGGAGCTTTTCGCCTCTCCCAGAAGCCAGTTGTATTTGGTCGAAGAGGAAGAAACCGGGCACCGCTTTGCGATGAAAACCCCCTCTATTAATTTTGAAGATGATATCCACTACATCGATCGTTTTTTAAAAGAGCAATGGATTGGTAGTCGGATCGATTCGCTTCATGTGGTCAAAATCATACAGCATACCCGACCTAGAACAGCGCTATATTACTTGATGGAGCATCTTGATGGCGAGAGTCTCGATAATTGGATGCAAACTCACTCCCCACTTAAACCAAAGCGCGCCATCGCTATCGTCAAAGACATTGCCGAGGGACTAAAGGCGTTTCATAACAATGATGCGGTACATCAAGATCTTAAGCCGGGAAACATCATGGTGCTGCGTGATGGCTCGGTAAAGCTGGTTGATTTTGGCTCCGTGTTTGTTGCCGGTGTGGCTGAACTGTACAGGCCCATAGAACATGTTGGCGCATTGGGCACCGCCAGTTATTCAGATCCAAATTATCTAGTTGGTAAAAACTCAGCGGTTCAAGGTGATGTATATAGCTTAGCCACCATTTGCTATGAACTTTTTACTGGAAAATTACCTTATGGCGAAAAAATCGAAGAATGTAAAAGCATGTTCGACTACGATAAATTGCGTTATAAAAGCGCGACAAAACATAACCCAATCATTCCCGTTTGGTTTGATAAAGCACTACAAAAAGGCGTCAACTTTGATTTAACGAGCCGCTATGAAACCGTTGACGCGCTGTTAAATGATTTAACCAAACCTAATCCAAACTTTTTAAAACCTGAGCCTGAACCACAAGAAGCCAGTAGCCTGGTATTTTGGAAAATTGTCAGTGGCTTTTGGTTTATTACTTTGATTTTAATGCTATACCTGTTTAGCCAGTCACAAACTTAAGGTTACTTTCTAGCTCTAATCAACAACGTGCATACCGGCAATACGATGCCAAAACCCATTGATATGCGTGGTAGGTCTGAGGGTTTTATGATGGCCCTTAAAGTGGTCTACCCAGTCGAGATCTTCAAATTGGTGCACGCTTATCCGCGCGATATCGGCTAATTTCCCCAATTCTGTTATCTCTTCGCACAAGTTATAAACCTGTCCAGACATGGTTTGAATCCCATTAAGGGTAAACAGCTCCTTGCCATCTTGACTCGATACTTGCAAACCTTGTGGATGTGTTTGGCATATCAAATTACATTGGTCTTTTGCCAAGTTGTGATGCCGAGCAGTAAAACACCGAGCACTATAGGCCAGTGGCAAATAGCCATAACTAAAGACCTCATATTCCATTGGCAGGTCACACAAAGAGTCATATTCTTTTTTTAATGCAAATAACCAGTCTTTTGACAGCTCTACCGGCATGACCCACCTTTTTGCCCCCAGCTTGGCAAACTTTGCCAGCGTGTAGCCATTATATACATTGATGGCCGGACCAATAATAAAGGGCCGATGCAATTCACTGAGCACTTGTATCGTCGCTACGTCATTGGCTTCAAATAACATACTATCGTTATTACACATGCGTTCAAGCTCGCGAATTTGCTGTGGTGATTCAAGCAAAGCCAGAGTTGATAGCACCACTTGCTTGTCACAACGCGCGAGCCGTTGTGCCCAACGCAGATAATCTTCATGATTTGATAAACGACGTTTACCACACACATTTTCGCCAAGATAAACAATGTCTGCATCTGAGAGTGCGACACGCTCATAAAATGCATCCATTAAGGGCTTTTCCCAAAGAAATAGCATGGGTCCAACGGAGGTTTTTAAGAATGACATAGTGGCTCCTATTTCCATTTGCGATGATATGCGCCGAGTGTGGTCTGTTGACCTTCTGATAATCCTGCAAGCGTTTCATTCCAAGCTGGTTTAACATCAAAATCCTGCGCACTGTGTTTCGCAGCATCAATTGCCTGTCTCCACACTTTGGTCACTTGCGCCACATATGCGGGACTACGTTGACGACCTTCTATTTTTACCGAAGCGATATTCATTTTTAGCAGCTCAGGGAGCAAGGCCAGAGTATTTAAACTCGTCGGCTCCTCTAAGGCATGATAAGTGCTCCCTTGTACCTCAAATCGTCCTTTACATAAGGTGGGATATCCAGCCTGCTCATCTGCTGAAAACGAATCAATTAACACCCCATTTAGGCGAGCGTGTAATGTTTGTTCATTTTGCTCCCAGCGCACAAATTTTGCGGGAGAGCAAACCCCCGCCGTATTGGGAGATTCCCCAGTCATATATGAAGATAAATAACAGCGTCCTTCAGCCATAATACAAAGACTGCCAAAGGCGAAAAGCTCCAGCTCAATCGTGGTATTGGCTGCCAGCTTTCTGACCTGTTGTACACTGAGTACTCGGGGTAAAACAATACGTTTAACCCTAAACTGCCGCTGATAAAAATCGATGGCTTTGCTATTGGTCACGGAAGCTTGAACGCTAAGATGCACTTCCTGATCTGGGTGTTGCTTCGACAAGTAGTCCAGTGCGGCTATGTCCGCTACTATTAGAGCATCGACGCCTTTATCTACTGCTAGATCAATCGCTTGTTGCCAGCGAGGGAATTGATTAGGGTGTGCAAAGGTATTGATTGCGACATGTAATTTTCGCTGGTGTCGATGGCAAAATGTCACCGCTTCTTGCAATTGCGTGTCACTAAAATTGAGACCCTTGAAGTGACGAGCATTGGTATCATTGTTCAATC
This sequence comes from Pseudoalteromonas sp. T1lg23B, assembly GCF_002964665.1. Taxonomy (GTDB): domain Bacteria; phylum Pseudomonadota; class Gammaproteobacteria; order Enterobacterales; family Alteromonadaceae; genus Pseudoalteromonas. The sequence continues at coordinate 395,961 of NZ_PQBZ01000042.1, forward strand.
CAACATAGACCGCATCGGCGCCATGCTCAATTGCTTTTCTCAACGAGGGAAGATTTCCCGCGGGGCAAAGTAATTCCATACCCATTCCTGATTATTTTAACTTGCTAGTAATTAATCAATAATGCTAGAGGAATTAGTTGATGCAGGTAATCTACAAAAATGATTAGTTTAAACGATTTTATTGAGCATAAGACAGGTATTTTTTTTACTCCAAAATGGTTAAAAACAATGATTCATTATACTCCAAATGCTGTTATTAAGATGCTTATGGAACAGCAATTGAACGCATTGTTTGAAACGCAAATAGCGTCTGGAGAACTCGATTTTTTAGTAGATAAATGTATTTGTATAGAAGTAAATAACCTCTCTTTATATTTACTGTTCTCGTTAGACGCACAAACAAAAAAAATGCGTTTACTGGTATTAAAATCGACATTTATCTGTGAGCAAATGGCACGCTTTGATGGCAAGCTCAGCGGCAGTAGTGACAGCTTTTTGATGCTTATAGCGGGTAAGTATGACCCCGATACACTGTTTTTTAGACGACAACTTTCAATTGAAGGCGATACCGAGCTGTGCTTAATGTTCAAAAATTGGCTTGATACGCAAGAACCACAGGACCTGCTACCGCATCAGCTGTATGCTGATCTACAACGTTATGTAACCCAACTGCCATAAAAAAGGCAGCTTTCGCTGCCTTCTATTCACCCTATAACAGGAGGAATAAACTAAAATCAATTAGCTGGAGACCATTTCAACCAAGTTGTCTTGGCGGTCCAGTACAACATACATTGAGGTGTTTTTACCCGTTTGAATATCACTAACCATAGATTTCATACTTTTATCAATAATATCGGTGTCGGTATTGGCGCTTATACTGGTTAAAAATACCAAATCCCAATCAGTGTTAATCGCGTCTGCTTCTTGACATAACGAGGCGTAGTCAGCCAATTCATGAGGTAGTTTATCAACGCACATAACCGGTTGAATAAATCCTTTATTTACGTCTTTGCTTGCACTTTCAATGTTGGTTTTGGTGAACAACATTAGTAATTTAACTGGCTCCGCCTGATAACGTGCCATGGTTAATAATTCTTGAAACTTACTCATTTTAAATTCTCTGCAATAATAAAAAAGAGCCACAACACGAGGTTAATGGCTCTAGGCTCGTGGAGACGATTAAGGATTGTAGAACTCGCCATCTTTCCTTAAATAAAACCACCAATTGACGAGCACACATAGGCTATAGAATACGGCGAAGCCAATCAGTGCTACTTCTGGTGTGGTCGCCTTTATTTGCTGGCCAAAGACCATTGGGATATAAAACGCACCATATGCTGCCACCGCAGAAGTCCAGCCTAAGACAGGGCCTGCTTGCTCCTTAGGAAAGACCATAGCGATGGTGCGAAAAGTTGAGCCATTACCAATACCGGTGGCTGCGAATAACAGCAAAAATAACGCGAAGAAAGGCACAAAGAACTCTTCTGGTGTCGCTGATTGATATGCCGCCTGCATGTAATAAGCCGCGCCAAGGGATGAACCAACCATCACCAACGAACAAACTTGTGTTACAAAAGCCCCACCAAATTTATCGGCGATCCAGCCCCCTACAGGGCGGATCAACGCACCGATAAAAGGTGCCATCCAAGCATACATTAACGCGCTAGGACCATTGGGATTAACCGTGTTGTGCGTCATTACGCCATCTACAACTATATGTTGAAAACCAAATATTACTTTAATCGCCAAAGGAAATGCCGCAGCAAACCCGATAAAGGAACCAAATGTCATGGTGTAAATCACACTCATCACCCAAGTGTGTTTGTTATTAAAAATTTGATATTGTTTGGACAGACTTTCACCTATGGCACCGGGTAGCATTTTTAACAGAAATACCGTACTGGCAACGACCAGTACTAGCACCAACTCTTTCGGCACGCCAAACCCAGAACCATTTGCAGATTCCGGTAACATCAGCCACAAACCAGCCCCAGCAGTGGCTAAACCAATGGTAAGCATCACCGCAATCATCATGAATGCACTGATTGGGCTACCAACATTGGGGGAGACCTCAGGGGTGCGAATATTGTTCATACCAAACCAAGTTGCAAAGAATAAAGGCACCAGCAATAACAACCATAAGAATCCACCATTTTGGATCCACGTTTCTGACCCCGCGGGAATTTTACCTATCAAACTTCCTGAAGGACTGGCTAAGGTAACTGGGTCGCCACCTAACGCACCAAATACTCCATAGGTCATAAATAAAGGAATCAAAATTTGCATGGTCGTTACACCAAAATTCCCAAGCCCTGCGTTCAGCCCCAGCGCTAAGCCCTGTTGTTTTTTGGGAAAGAAAAAACTGATGTTAGACATTGATGAAGCAAAGTTTCCGCCACCAAAACCAGAAAGCAACGCCAACAACTGATACTGCCACAATGGCGTTGTTGGGTCTTGTAGTGCCAAACCGGTAAAGAATGCCGGTATAATCAACAACGAAGTTGTAAAGAAAATCGTGTTTCTGCCACCACAAAACCGAATAAAGAAACTACTTGGGATCCGTAATGTCGCGCCAGATAACCCTGCTATTGCAGTCAAAGTAAATAATTCTTCTGCGGAGAATTTAAAACCCGCATTCATCATTTGAACCGTTAATATCCCCCAGTAAAGCCAAACCGCAAAGCCACAAAGCAAGCTTGGAATAGATATCCACAAGTTTCGCTGTGCAATTTTTTTACCTGTAGATTCCCAAAAAGCATCATTTTCGGGTTCCCATTTTTGTAGATCAGCCATATCCAGCTCCTCACGTTCTAATTACCATCACTATGTGCGTTAAAAATCAGAACAACAATTCACATTGATGGGTAACACCAAGCAATAGAGGAATAGAGAAACATACCACCATGTAGGTATAAGAACTCACAACAGACTGATTTTAAATACAAATTAATCTTACTGCTTAGGTCATTTGGAGTAGCAATGGGTGTTTGTAGTGAATACTGTGTTAATCCAAGTTACTATAACTGAAAAGGTAATCCTACGTTTTCACATAAGAGCTAATTATGAATGATCTATCTGCCACTATCTTACTTGTTGACGACCATCCCTTGCTTCGTAAGGGGTTACAACAATTAATCGACTTAGAAGATGAACTAACCGTTATCGGTGAAGCTGCAAGTGGTAAAGAAGGACTTAAAGCCGCTCTAGAAAGTGACCCTGATTTGATCATCCTTGACTTAAACATGCAGGGAATGGATGGCTTAGAAACGCTTAAAGCAATGCGCGCCAACGATGTGACATCAAGAATTATCATGCTGACTGTATCAGATAATGATGAGGATGTTTTGACTGCAATCAGTTATGGTGCTGACGGATATCTGCTTAAGGATATGGACCCTGAAGATATTCTAGAAAAAATTAAGCAAGCTGCACTGGGTAAAATGGTTCTCAGTGAAAAACTAACAGGTGTACTGGCGCAAGCCATCCGAAAACCAGACGTATCACAAAAAGCCAATATCCTAAATTCTCTGACCAGCCGTGAATTTGAAATTTTGAAACTCATTGCCAAAGGCTTATCAAATAAACTAATCGCAAGAGAGCTTGATATCTCGGATGGCACCGTGAAAGTGCATGTTAAACACTTGCTGAAAAAGCTCAGCCTTCGCTCCAGAGTTGAAGCAGCAGTTTGGATGATAAATCAACAAAAAGGAGCATAGCGATGAATGAGCAAAAGCTCTCTCTTTTATCTTTCGATGAGGCGGTCACTACGCTACTAGAAGACAACATCCCTTTTGTTGGAGCCGAGGCTATCCCTTTGCACAATGCCAAACAAAGGATCTTGGCTTGTGATATAAGCGCCCCTTTTGATGTACCTGGGTACAATAACTCGGCGATGGATGGCTATGCCATTCGACATGAAGATTTGCAGCAATTTACTCAGTTTGAACTTATCGGCAGTGCGCTTGCGGGCCACCCATTTGAAGGTAAGTGGCAACTGGGCAGCTGTATTAGGATCATGACTGGTGCCGCAATACCAGAGGGTTTTGACACTGTCATTATGCAAGAACAAGCCATTTCGCAAAGCGAGGGAGATAAAACGCTCGTTCAGTTCAGTATCACGCCTAAACGTCTAGACCATGTTCGCCAGCAAGGTGAAGATATTGCCTCTGGTGCTATTCTCTTTGAGCAGGGAAAACGACTCAAAGCGACCGACATTGGTATGCTTGCGTCTATTGGTATCGCGACCGTTTCTGTTTTCAATCCCTTGAAAGTTGCCATATTATCCACCGGTGATGAGTTATGTGAACCAGGCACACTCAAACGAGCAAGCGAAATTTATGATATCAATCGTTACACAACCAGAGCCATTTTAGAAAATTTAGGTTTTGAGGTAGTCGACTTGGGCATTATACCTGACGACCCTGCGGCAATTACTAGCGCCTTCAAACTTGCTTTATCTAGCGCGGATGTTGTGCTCTCATCCGGTGGTGTTTCAGTCGGAGCTGCCGACCATACTAAAACTGTACTCAATGAACTGGGTAATATGCAGTTTTGGAAAGTAGCAATAAAGCCGGGCAAACCTTTCGCGTATGGCCATTTCCATACGTGTAACCAACAAGGTCATAATAAGCGCTTTTTTGGCTTACCCGGTAACCCTGTATCAAGCGTGGTGACACTACACCAACTTGCACTTCCGGCGCTGCGAAAAATGGCAGGAGAAAATACGACTCTGGTGCCCTCACAACGCTTGCCATTGGCGGTTTCCATAACCAAAAAACCAGGCCGTATGGAGTTTATTCGCGCAGCCTTGGAAACAGGCCCAACTGCTACTAAGGTGACCCCATTACAAGGGCAAGGATCCGGTATATTAAGTACTTTTTCCCATAGTAACGGTTATATTGTTTTAGAAGCAGAAGGGACTCACTGGCAAGAAAACGACTTAGTAACCTATATTCCTTTTGATCAGGCTTTGAACTAAAGTACCGATGAAAACACCTAAACCTGATAGAGTGACTGCAATGCGGTTACTCATCGAACAAGTCAAAGCAGAATTGCCTCTGTATGAACCAGATACATTTTTTTGTGGCACCAATACATCGTGTGTAGGTTGCCCCAAAAAACTCATGGAGCTGGTTGATACAGATCTGTGCTATTGGGAACACCAACTGAATTCAGGGGTGATCCCAAGCTTTGATGAGATATCCCGATTCGCCAAACTATGTAAAAATGTCAAACGAGGTTTGGTACGCAACCATTTAGTTTAAACAACTTAAGCTCACAGCGTCCGCCTTACTGATAAGATACCAAGACTCACCGATTTTTGGGTGTAGTTGATTGTAAGACAAACGAGTGATCCACACCGACACAACATCTTGTTGTGATGTTGTCAAAGCCCCTTGGTTGACCAGCGTAACATCAATAAGCATGCCATGCTCCCCTTGGCAGCTGACAGGACGAATACTTACTATTTTCGCTTGCCACTGATTAACAAAGCTACTTTCTGGTAATAGTGATTTAGATATAGCGACTCGATTTGCTCTAAGCACCAACAAGACGCTTTGCTTTGCGCTGATGTGTGGCGAATAAGCGCTGAAGCATGGTTGTCCAGCCACTCGATATTCACAAAGGCCAAGCTGCGGATCATGAGAGATAGTTGTTGCATGTAACACTGAAAGAAACGCGCTCGCACACACAGTCTGTTGGTCCTGTGCGGTGTCTGCGCAATCATTTAACAGCGACTGTTGATAGGCATGTATACCATTACTTATCGGCATTACCTGCCATTGTTTTATACCCGCTCTTTGTTGTTGGAGAAACGCAATATCAGCCAGCGCTAGTGCATCTTCTAACTGGTGACACGCAATTAATGCCGCCGCTTGATTACGCTTTAAATACGTCTTAATGACGGTGATACAAGCCAGCTTTGTGCTGGGGTCTTGTCCGGTTAACACCTCATCTAGCAGTAGTAAGGTCGCGCCTTTGATCATTGCCAATAACAACGCCAGCCGCTGTCTCTGACCGCCACTTAAAGACAAGGTTCGCATATGTAATATAGTATCTAGCTTCAATGGCTCAAGCGCCCACTTGATGTCAAAAGGCCTAGCTTGTTGTGCCGAGACAACATCTAGCAAAGCCCCAACACTAAGATGGCCAAATAGCACTGGAGTTTGCGTAACGTAAGCGATATTTCGCTTGTACGTGGCAAGCTCAATTTGCTCCGTATCATGCTCACCTATTTTGAGAAAACCACTTGCCTGATTTATTCCAGCAATCGCATTGAACAGTGATGTTTTTCCAGCACCACTGGGTGCTAGCAATACACCCACCTCGCCTACCCTTAAGGTACATGCAAACTGCTGTGAAACAGGCTTACTGATAGCAAGTGATATTTGCGCCACCATCCCTGTGCGGTAGAGTTGTTTTGTGCTGTGCTGCAACTGGTTGCAAAGCAAGTCTTCAGTTAAAAGATGCTCCATCTACAGTCCCTCAACATGATTGTTCACGACGTATCCATTTTGCGAACTTTGTGTTTGCCACCACTGGCAAGCAAAAACCACAACAAAAGAAAAAATTAACATAAGCAATGCCAACTGCTCAGCAGCTTGTGAGTTGAAACTTTCCACATGATCAAACAGTGCCAGTGAAAGCACTTGCGTTTCACCTGGGATGTTACCTCCTATCATAAGAATCGCGCCAAACTCGCCAATGGTGTGAGCAAAGCTTAGTGTTGTCGCAGCAAATAAAGCCGGTTTAATCGCAGGTAAGATCACTAAGTGAAACTGCTTCATTGGAGAAAAACCTAATAATGCAGCGGCATGGTGTAAGTCTTTGGGGAGCTGTTCAAAGGCACTCTGCAACGGCCTAAAAGTAAAAGGTAAACTATAGATCATTGACACCAGCCAAATTCCTGAAAAACTAAAAACCAACTCAATTCCCAATACATTTCGCAACCACAAACCAAGTCCATCATTGGGTGAAAACAGCACTAAAAAGTAATAGCCCATCACAGTGGGTGGCAGAACCAGAGGCAAGGTGACGATTGTTTCAATAAATGGTTTCACAACACTGCGGCTACGAGCCAAAAAATAGGCGCAAGGCACGCACACCAACAACAAACAAACCGTGGTAAGGCTGGCCAGTTGTAAAGTGAGTATGATCGCTTGCAAATCGGTTTCTGACATGACATTTACCTGTAACCTGAGTCACTAATGAGCAGCTGGGCAGCATCACTTTTTACATAGTCAAAAAAGGCGTTCGCATGAGCGTTATCAGTCAATAACAATGCATGTTGCTCAATAGGTTCATACCAGTGGGTAGGTATCGCAATCCATTGCCCTGAAAATGTAGTTTGCAGTAAGCTCTTTGCTATAAAGGCATATTGCGCGTGGCCATTTTCAACAAGTTGAAATGCATGTAACACCGATGTCCCATTTACCAACCTTTGTGGTGTAACACCTTGATGCTGTAGTATCGAAGCAGCCGTTCGGCCATAAGGGGCAAGTTTAGGGTTTGCTATAGCAACCGTTGCGTCTTTCATTTCATTCAACCAAACAGATAACTCAGTCTGAGATTTATTTAATGAATATAAAACCAGTTCGCCACTAGCATAGGCGTATTTTTCACGACCTATTCCTGCTTGTTCAAGCAATTGCGGAAATAGTGTGTCAGCAGAAAAAAATAGATCGTAGGGCGCACCATGTAAGATTTGAGTTGCTAAGGAGCCTGATGACCCAGTAGATATTCGTATCTCAATCTGATGATTACTGTGCTGTTTAAACGCACTAACCAGTTTGTTCATCGTTGGACGAAAATTTGCAGCACACGCTATCGTCAGTTTTGACGACTGGGCCTCACTGCTGGAAATAAAAAATAACAATGTAAGCAAAAATAGCATGAGCTGTTTTACACTGTTAATGTAAGATTTCATCGCATTTACCTCGCCCAAAAATCAGCACTAGCTCCACTGAGCAGCGGCTATTTTGTCTTTATGGTTGGCATTAACCCACCTGTTTTTGCCGCCGTCTACTAGCTCTTTTTTCCAAAATGGGGCGTTGGCTTTGAGTAAATCGATAAGATATTGTGCCGCTTCAAATGCAGACTCTCTATGCGTGCTGGAAACGGCTACCAGCACGATTTTATCCTCTAACTTCAGTTCACCGACACGATGAATGATAGACACGTTTTCCAGTGGCCAAAGCTCCATTGCTTGTTGCTCTAATTGCGCTAAGTACTTTTCTGTCATCTGCGAGTAATGCTCTAAAAAAAGTTGACTAACCTGATGTCCTTGGTTTAAGTCCCGTACACGGCCTACAAATAGAACCACCGCACCTGAGCTGCTGTCATTGTTAAGCAATGCTTGATATTCCTGATTAATATCAAAATCTTGTTCTTGTACACGGATCATAATTAACCTCCAGTAACTGGCGGAAACATAGCGATTTCATCGCCACTGCCAATATAAAATTCAGCCGGCGCGAGCGATTGATTGACAGCAACGAGTACATCTTTTTCCAGAATCCACTTTCGCCATCGCTCGTTGCGCTGCGCTAACTGTTGGCGTAACTCACTTACTTGTAATCCCGCAGCATCAAGCGTTACTTCATCGCACTGCAAACGCTCGCGCAATTGAGCAAAAAATAAAATCTTATTCATAATGTTTTCCTACATTATCTCGTTGATAAACTCCACGTCGCCCACCAGACTTATGTGTGACACATAAGTGGGAAATGCACATGTCTTGATCTACCGCTTTACACATGTCAATTATCGTCAGCGAAGCAACAGATGCGGCTGTGAGGGCTTCCATTTCAACACCTGTTTGCCCAGCAAGCTTGCAGTAGCTAAAGACCCAGACTTTTGAGCCTTGCGTATCAAGCTCAAAGTCAACAGCAACTTTGCTCAGCGATAGCGGATGGCAAAGCGGAATTAAATCAGCGGTTTTTTTTGCAGCTTGGATGCCCGCGATGCGTGCAACCGCCAACACGTCACCTTTTTTGAGCTGATTTTGACTTATCAACCTCAGCGTCTGAGGGGACATTTCAACACATGCTTGTGCTCTCGCCTCTCTGACAGTGACAGCCTTATCAGCAACATCTACCATGGCTGCTTGCCCCTGTTCGTTTATATGGGTTAACTGCATACACTGCCCTCTCTAGATTCACACAACTGAGTATCGCTGGTGTGCAAATGCGCAACAAAATTACATGGCCCTTGTCGTGCATCCAGTTGCGAACTTAGGATTTCATCCCAGCCTATTTGACAAGCTCTGGGGCTACCCGGCATCGCAACCACTAGGGTTTTGTTAGCTAGTCCCGCTGTCGCCCGCGATTGCAAAGTAGAGTAACCAATCTGAGGCAGTGAACTGTGGCGAAACAACTCCCCAAAACCATCAACTTTTTTATCAAATAAAACTTCTATGGCTTCCGGTGTCACATCATCATGTGTAAACCCAGTGCCACCTGACACCAAAATGACTTGAATTTCCTCACTGGCTATCCAGTTACTGACAGTGGCGCGAATCTGATACTTGTTGGCAGGGATAACCTGTCTGTCAGTTAGGCTATGCCCAACAGCTTCAATGCGTTCCTGTAATAAATCACCGGCGCTGTCGTTTTTTAGTGTTCGCCGATTATTGACGGTCAAAATTGCGATTTTAAGTGGTACAAAGTGCTCAAGTTTTGAACGGCTCATGCTATCTCCTGTTGCATAATTTGATTTGCGAATGCCCATTGCTCAGGTGTATTTGTGTTCATTAAAGCGCACTCACGGACGTGTTGAACACGCTCAATAGCACACGCATCTATCGCACTAAGAAACCCATGAACGGACAGTTGATTCTGGATTAATCGACTGTGAGTAGTGGCTGTCAGTTGTGGTAGCCCCGTTAAATAACAAGGCAAAACAGACGCACTGTAAAAACAGCTTTTTTTAAGCGTGCTACCTTGCGAAATAAGATCTGATAAACAAGCAGATGACAATAAGGGCATATCTATGGGGATCACAATGGCTTGATCACATTGGCACCTATTTAAGCAAGCATGTAACCCAGCCAATGGCCCCATATCAGGATAGATATCCTGCACATATCCTGGCGCGTTACGGCTCACTAACACTTGCTTACAACCCACATCGACCAGCAACTGTTTGGCATGCTCTAGCATCGTGCCACCTTGCCAATGTAACAAGGCTTTATCGGCTCCCATGCGCCGTGAGCGACCACCTGCTAGAATAATTCCCGTTAACATATTAGCCTCCGAGCATAGCCAAATGTTTGGTTAAGCCCGAGCGTCCCTGATGCAACTGATGCCCTTGCCATTTTTTCAATACACGCTGAGTTAAATATGTCGCAAGCCCAGCCGCATCGTCTTCATCGAGCCACGGAGTTAAGTCATCGTTCGCTTCACCAAACAAGCACAAATGTAATTTACCATCGGCTGAAACCCGCAACCGGTTACAGCTGGCACAAAAATCCTTGCTATAGGGCATGATCAGACCAATTTGACCCGCATAGTCGGGATGACAGAACTCCAACGCAGGTCCCGCGTCCACAGCTTTTGGTTGTAGTGTCCACCCCTCATTTTCCAAGATGGTACGAATACCTTGTCCAGGCATATGCTGCTGATTAAAATACAAAGCGTTGTCATGTGTGCGCATCAGCTCAATAAAGCGAAAAGTGACGGGTTTATCTTTAATAAAATTGAGGAATTGCTGTAGTTGTTTGCCATTATATTGCTTTAACAACACCGCATTTAATTTGACTTTTTTAAGCCCCAACTCAAAAGCAAGGTCAACACAGCGCAACACTTCATCTAGACTATTGCTTCCCGTGATCTGAGAAAACGTATAAGGATTTAGACTGTCAGCACTGAGGTTTAATGCGCTTAGTCCAGCCTCAATCAGTCTGGGTAGCTTGCGTTTTAAGTGATATCCATTGGACGTTAATGCAATGGAGTCGATTCCTGAGGTTGCTTTGCACAGAGCAACGATATCAGGCAGCTCTTTACGTAAGCTTGGCTCACCTCCCGTTAGGCGTACTTTTTTTGTTCCAGCCAACGCAAATGCCTGTAACAAGGTTTTTGTTTGTCTAAGCGTCAGTGTGCTCGCACGCGAATGACACTCATAGCCATCCGGTAAGCAGTAATTACATTTGAAATTACACACTTCAGTGACCGACAAACGCAAATAGTTAAATTTTCGGTTGAACGAATCTTGTAGCATTGTAGCCTTTCCAAGTCGGGAGGCCTGCCAATTTCTTGGCAAACCCGGTGGTAAACCACGGTACATTCTCCATGCCTGATTTGGTTTAGGAAAATGTACTTCGGCGTATGATGCTCAGAATAGTCGCTCTCGCTTTGCTGCACCATACAAAAGAAGGGGCAGCTAACGTACCCCTAAATGAGTAGATATCAGGCTCTTGCCATGTTTTGTTTGCTGGTTAAAACCTTTGCAAAATGGGCGAGGCTGGGGGTCATACACCCCTTAGGAATTTGCACATCAATAAGGTAAAACTGACTCGGATCTTCAAAGGCACTATTTAGAGCTTGCTGCAAATCATCTGGCGTAGAAACGCGTTTTCCCACACCACCAAAGTGTGTTGCCATGTCAGCAAATGGCCATAACCCCAGATCAGCGGCCTGACTGTCAGGGGCAAATGCCCGGATCATTTCCCAGCCCTGATTGTTCAACAGTACTATGATGGGCGTAAAGCCATAGCGGCGACAATGGCCCAGTTCCATCCCTGTCATTTGGAATGCGCCATCGCCAACGAGCACCACGGGTCTTCGTCCTGTGGTGGCTTGGATACCAAACCCGGCGGGCACACCAAATCCCATTGATGCATAGTAGCCAGGTGCAATGACGGCTGTATTTCTCAACCCTTGGCTGACAAACAGACAGTCTCCAACATCACTGGCAACGGGCAGGCGCCCGTATTGCTCAAAACAACGATTTAATGCGTCTGCTATCATCATTGGTGCAATCACCCCCTCAGGCACGTCTGAGTGTATTCTTTCTTCAACGTGATGAGGTAAATGAAAATCCCAGTTCTTGGGTTTTGCACTGGTTGCCAATTGCGATAAAACTGTCTTCAGCGCAATGCCGTGATAACTGTAATGCCCCAAATTCACTTCTCGATGTTCAATAAAAATGGCCTTTGTTCGAGAGAGCGTTTCTGCACTGATAGCAAAATTACTGTCTGACAAAATGGCGCCGACCAAGATCACTAAATCAGATTGTTCAACAACCGCAGCGATACTCGGATCACCTGCCTCACCAAGATAGGTGCCCTTAACTGGACTATTTGGTAGCTCTGCCGCAATCCCCGTCCCCATCAACGTAGTAAAGCAAGGCACGTCAAGTGTATTCACCCAACTACAAAGTTGTTCTTCTAAGTCATAACGCTTCACTTCTACACCGGCAATTACGACGGGTCTTTGTGCGTTAGTAATTAGACTTTCAATATCGGCGAGACACTTGTCGGTTGCAGTAAGTTTTGGTTCTTCTTTAGTAACATTAATAACCAAATCATCACATGCAACGGAGGACATATTACGGGGGATTTCAATCAGCACGGGTTGAGATTGCTCTTTACAAATTTGTAATACCCGAGCGATTTTATCCGCAGCGCTATTCACATCATCTAAACGAACCTGAGCACAGGTTATTTCTTTAAAAATGTGCACCTGACTGTCAATGGATTTAACCTGATGGTGAAGTTGCAATCCCAATTCCATTTCACTTTGCGAAGGCATACCAGCCAGCACTACTAACGGTGAGCGCTCAGCATATGCTTGTGCTACTGCATTCACGCTGTTTAAAGCACCAGCGCCATATGTTACTGCCAGTACTCCTATACCATCGTGTAATCGCGCGCTTGCATCTGCGGCAAATGCCACGCACGGTTCATGGCTAAGGGAATACACAGGTAAGATTTGACTTTGTTCCATTTCACGAAAAAACGGTAAAATAAAGTCACCTGGGATCCCCCAAGCCTGTTTGGCGCCAAAGCTTTTAAGTGCTTGCAGCAAAGTGTGAGCTAACGTCATAAGTACCTCGCAAAGTCATTTTATTGAAGTCACCTTGCCAAAGCGCATGGAAATATTTATTGATTTAGCTCAAGCAATTCTTGCCTAACCTTGCTTCTACTCATATTGCGCTCAATATACCGATTGCTATACCCATAATGAGGCAGCATGTTTGATAAACAAGCCAAAGTAGTGGTAGTTCTGATTTCCACCTAGTGGCTGAAACACTAATTTGACTTCGGTACCTTTACCTTGATTTGATCTAATTAACAGCTCACCTTGCAAGTGCTTGGCTCGCTCCTGCATGATTGCCATACCATAGTGATTCAGTTTTTCGCAGTCACCTTCCATACCCACACCGTCATCTGTCACAGTTAACTGTAATCCTTTTTCTTGTGTGACTTGTAAATCAACCCAGACATTCTCTCCTTTGCTATGGTGGACGGTGTTTTGACACGCCTCACGCGCGATTTGCAATAAGTGAATTTCCTCCATCGGAGAAAGCGGTATTTGCTTAATGGCGAAATTTAGGTGGAAGTGCATCGGCGATTGCTCTGACAACTGCTCTATAGTTTTTTCTAACGCAGCTTCCAAGCCATCGCTAACCATTTTTAATCGGAAGGTAGTTAATAGCTCTCTTAGTTGGCGGTATGCCGAGTCTAGCCCTGACTTAAGCTCATCGATAATTGGTGGCTGTAAATCAAATTTCTGCTTTTCCTGTGCTTTAGACAGACGTGTAACTTGAATTTTCAAATACGACAACGCCTGTGCTAAAGAATCGTGCAGTTCTCGGGCTATCACCGTACGTTCATGCAACAATGCAATACGCCGCGCTTGATCTTGCTGAGCTTCTAAATTCAATGACAAAGCAACCTGATCCGCAACCGATTGCACCAATTGCATTTGCCAAGAGTCCTCCGCAAAGCTTTTTTTGCCTCGCACAACAATGACACCATAGTTATTTGTGCCATAAACTAAAGGAAACCGGATAACCGTAGGTTGTGTAATGGCAACAAAAGCACCGCTTCCCTCACAGCTTTCACAATTTTGGGCAACACAAGGGCCAACTTGATCCGTCTGAGGCTTTATTTGAGCATAAGGCTTGTCACCACTGGCCGTCATCAAACAAAGCTCTATATCGTCCATCTCAATGAGTTGCGCCAATTCATCAAGAATTTGTTGTAAGTCCAACTTCTTCTCTCGCGTTTCTAGCAATAACCGAGCTGTTTTGAACAAAAAAGTCAGCGCTTGGTTATTCACTTCTAGCTCTTGGGTCTGCTCTTTCACTCTTGCTTCAAGTTGCCCATACATTGAGGCGATAGCTTTACAAGTGTGGTTAAATGTCGCTCCCAATAATGCAAGCTCATCATCCCCTTTCAGGCTCACATGGTGGGTAAAGTTGCCCTTGCCAATAGCATAAGCAGCATGAGTCAATTCGGCCAAAGGCTTTTCTACACGAAGGCTGATTAAGTGCAGCGTAAAAATACCGACCAACAAAGTAATAAAAAGAGCGGCTAGTTGTATGGAGCGAAGTAATCTAATTTTACTTTCTGCGTGCATTTGTACAGCAAAAACAAATTTATCGGCACTATTTGCAAGCGTGGTTACGTGTTCATTGAATAAACGATGGTCGTCTATTGGTAAATTGAGTAACTGCGGTTTGAGTTTCTTTTCCCACTGCTGAATAAGTTCCAGCCACAAATGACCCAGAGCTTCGTCATTTTGTAGCTTTTGAAAAATAGGATCCGCCAGTTTTGCTTCAAAGCTGGCTATCCTATCCTTAACTTCCTGTTCGTAACCTTCTACGCCATACATTCCAAGCTGGTAAGATTCCATTCGTAAAGAGCCACTGAGGTTAATTGCTCTAGCATCTAAATCAGCAAGGTCTGTGATCCAGTAGGATGCAAATAGTGTACAAATTGCCAAGCTAATGACACCCACAATTGACCCTTTGATGTAAACCATCACCGAACCATTAAAACCACGTTTTAGCTCTCTGAACTGAATACCCACAATGACTACCTGCCTATCTTTATCATTTGAACGATAACGCTTGAATGTTATCAACACCAGTAATTTCGCCACAAACCGCTGGAAATAGCTCTACCACCTTGTAGGTATTATGAAATTTTTCAGCATCTTAGAGCTATTGAGTTCTTGATCACCATCAAGTTATTTTGCTGTCACATCACTATATTTTGATGAGCAATGTAGCTGCCTGCCCATTTAATGTGCCATTTGGCAGCGCGCATAAATCGAGCAGGATAGGAGAGTAAATATATGAGCCATTTCTTAAACAAAATGCGCTTTTTCAAGACCAACAAGCAAAGTTTTGCTGGGGGTCACGGTGTTACCACTGATGAAAATCGCGATTGGGAAGACGGTTATCGCCGTCGCTGGCAACACGATAAGATTGTGCGTTCAACCCATGGGGTCAACTGTACAGGTTCTTGTAGCTGGAAAATTTACGTTAAAGACGGGTTGGTTACTTGGGAAACCCAACAAACAGATTACCCACGTACTCGTCCTGATTTACCAAACCATGAACCCCGTGGCTGTCCTCGAGGAGCGAGTTACTCTTGGTATATTTATAGCGCGAACCGCTTAAAATACCCCAAAGTTCGTCAAGCCCTCCTTAAGCTTTGGCGAGAGGCTAAGCAAAACTATTCCGATCCGGTTAAAGCTTGGGAATCAATCATCACCGACCCTGAAAAGGCCAAAAGCTATAAGTCAAAACGCGGCCTTGGGGGCTTTGTACGTGCGCAGTGGGATGAGGTGAATGAAATCATCGCAGCATCGAACGTCTACACCGCGAAAACCTACGGGCCAGATAGAATTATGGGCTTCTCACCAATCCCAGCAATGAGTATGGTCAGCTATGCGGCGGGGTCACGTTACTTGTCACTCATTGGCGGCAACTGTTTAAGCTTCTATGATTGGTATTGTGACTTACCACCAGCCTCACCACAAATTTGGGGCGAACAAACTGACGTACCTGAGTCAGCCGATTGGTACAATTCAAATTACATTATTGCATGGGGTTCGAATGTACCGCAAACCAGAACTCCTGATGCACACTTTTTTACCGAAGTGCGCTACAAAGGCACAAAAACAGTCGTCATTACCTCTGATTATTCTGAATGCTCCAAGTTAGCAGACATGTGGCTTGCGCCCAAGCAAGGTACTGATGCTGCACTGGCTATGGCTTTCGGCCATGTCATTTTAAAAGAATTCCATATTGATAAACCGAGTAGCTATTTTACCGATTATGTTCGCCGCTACACCGATATGCCCATGTTGGTCATGCTTGAGAAATCAGAGCAGGGCTACACTCAGGGGGCGTTTTTAAGAGCATCCGACTTGGCAGACAACCTTGGTCAAGATAACAACCCCAAATGGAAGACCATTGGTATCGACGAAGCGTCTGGCTCATTGATATCTCCAACTGGTGCTATTGGTTATCGTTGGGGCGAGAAAGGCAAATGGAACATCGAACAACGCGATGGGAAAACAGGAGAAGAAGTTAAACTGGCACTGAGCCTAAAACAACATTCAGATAAAATTGAATCCGTCTTATTTCCTTACTTTGGCAGTCAGGCCCACGAATTAGGCTACTTCCAGCACACTGAACACGATGAAATTCAAGTACGCAAAGTACCGGTTAAAACCATCACACTCAAAGATGGCAGTGAGGCCCTCGTTGCGACGGTGTTTGACTTAATGGTTGCACACTACGGTGTAGACAATGGCCTGAACGACGCCGCTGTAGCTAAAACATTATACGATGATGTGCCCTACACGCCCGCATGGCAGGAAAAAATCACCGGCGTTGATGCAGACCATGTGATTCAAGTTGCCCGTGAGTTTGCCGACAACGCGGATAAAACTCGTGGCCGCAGCATGGTTATTGTCGGTGCAGCCCTCAACCACTGGTACAACATGGACATGAATTATCGTGGCCTTATCAACATGTTGATGCTGTGTGGCTGTGTCGGACAATCTGGTGGCGGCTGGGCCCACTACGTAGGACAAGAAAAGCTTCGTCCTCAGTGTGGCTGGCTCCCCTTGGCATTTGGTTTAGACTGGCAGCGTCCTCCTAGGCAAATGAATGGCACTTCGTTCTTCTACAACCATGCTGATCAATGGCGTTATGAAAAACTAGAAATGACCGAAGTACTCTCCCCGCTTGCTGATAAAAGCAAATGGACTGGGTCTATCTTAGATTACAACACCCGTGCCGAACGTATGGGCTGGTTACCCTCAGCTCCTCAGTTAGGAATGAACCCGTTACAACTGTGTAAAGACGCAACCGCAGCGGGTATGTCAGCAAAAGACTATGCTGTACAACAGCTAAAATCTGGTGATTTAAAGTTTGCCTGTGAAGACCCAGATAATCCGCAAAACTTCCCTCACAACATGTTTGTTTGGCGCTCAAACCTACTTGGTTCGTCAGGTAAAGGCCATGAGTATATGCTGCGTCATTTCTTGGGCACCAAGCACGGCTTACAGGGTAAAGATCTCGGTGAAAGTGGTGATACAAAACCAGAAGATGTGGTTTGGCACGACAAAGCCCCTGAAGGCAAGGTTGACCTTTGGGTAACACTGGACTTTCGTATGTCGACCACCTGTTTGTATTCTGACATCGTCTTACCAACCGCAACTTGGTATGAAAAAGATGACATGAATACCTCAGACATGCATCCGTTCATTCACCCACTATCAAAAGCCGTCGACCCCGTGTGGGAATCTCGCTCTGACTGGGATATTTTCAAAGGGATCGCCAAAAAGTTCTCCGAACTATGTGACGGTCACCTCGGTGTAGAGCGCGACTTAGTGACACAGCCATTGATGCACGATACTCCAGCGGAACTCGCACAGCCTGATGGTGTGAAAATGTGGTGGAAAGGTGAATGTGATCTCATACCAGGTGTGACCGCTCCGAATATGATTGAGGTGGAACGCGACTATCCAAACACCTACAACCGCTTTACGTCTTTAGGCCCATTAATGGATAAGCTTGGCAATGGGGGCAAAGGCATCTCTTGGAACACCGAAAAAGAAGTCCACTTTCTGGGTGAGCTTAACTACAAGCACACGGATGAAGGCCCGCATAAAGGTCGTCCAAAAATAGAAACGGCTATCGATGCTGCGGAAGTTATTTTAAGTCTTGCGCCCGAAACCAACGGTCAGGTTGCATTGAAAGCTTGGGAAGCATTAGGCGAGTTCACTGGTCGCGACCACACTCACTTGGCAAAACCAAAAGAAGAGGAAAAAATTCGCTTTAGAGATATTCAGGCACAACCGCGTAAGATCATTAGCTCACCCACTTGGTCTGGTCTGGAAGATGAGCATGTATCGTACAATGCAGGCTACACCAACGTGCATGAGCTCATTCCTTGGCGCACAGTAACAGGCCGCCAACAGTTCTATCAAGATCACCAATGGATGCGTGATTTTGGCGAAACCATGGTGTCTTACAAGCCCCCAATTAACCTTAAAACGACTCAGCCAATGCTTGGTAAAAAACCAAATGGCAATAAAGAGTTAACCCTAAACTGGATCACCCCCCATCAAAAGTGGGGCATTCATTCAACTTACTCTGACAACCTGTTGATGCTGACTCTAAGCCGTGGTGGCCCAATCGTTTGGCTGAGCGAAATTGACGCCAAAGAAGGTGACATTAAAGACAACGATTGGATCGAAGTCTTTAACGTGAACGGTGCCATCGCCGCGCGGGCCGTTGTTTCGCAACGTGTACCTCAAGGGATGAGCATGATGTACCACGCGCAAGAGCGCATAGTGAACACCCCAGGCTCAGAAATATCTGGCACTCGCGGGGGTATTCATAACTCAGTCACACGTGCGGTGATGAAACCAACCCACATGATAGGTGGCTATGCGCAGCAGTCATACGGGTTTAACTATTACGGCACCGTAGGCTGTAACCGCGATGAGTTTGTAATCGTCCGCAAGATGGACAAAGTTGATTGGTTAGATAACGAGTAGCCGAGGATAAAATTATGAAAGTACGTGCACAAATAGGCATGGTCTTAAATCTAGACAAATGTATCGGCTGCCATACCTGTTCTATCACCTGTAAGAACGTGTGGACCAGCCGAGAAGGTGTTGAATACGCCTGGTTTAATAACGTTGAAACCAAACCGGGAATTGGTTACCCCAAAGAATGGGAAAACCAAAGCAAGTGGAACGGTGGCTGGCAACGCAACAGCAATGGCACACTTGAGCCTCGTCAGGGTAATAAACGCCGATTGCTGGCAAATATTTTTGCTAACCCTGATTTGCCTGAAATCGATGACTATTACGAGCCATTTGATTTTGACTATCAACACTTGCATAACGCTCCCGATAGCAAGCATCAACCGGTGGCGCGTCCACGCTCGCTAATAACCGGCCAGCGAATGGAAAAAATCAACTGGGGACCAAACTGGGAAGAGATCCTCGGCACTGAGTTTTCTGAGCGCAAAAAAGATAAAAACTTTGACGAGGTAGTACAAAAAGACATTTACGGTCAATTTGAAAAGACCTTTATGATGTATCTCCCGCGTCTGTGTGAGCACTGTATCAACCCTGCGTGCGTCGCGAGTTGCCCCTCTGGCGCCATCTATAAACGTGAAGAAGACGGTATCGTACTTATCGACCAAGACAAGTGCCGCGGCTGGCGCATGTGTGTGTCGGGGTGCCCTTACAAAAAAATCTATTACAACTGGAAGTCAGGTAAGTCTGAAAAATGCATTTTCTGCTTCCCTCGTATAGAAGCAGGCCAGCCTACCGTGTGTGCAGAAACCTGTGTGGGCCGTATTCGTTACCTTGGTGTGCTACTTTATGATGCCGATAAAGTCGAAGAGGTAGCCAGTGTACCTAATGAGCAAGACTTGTATCCTGCGCAACTGAGCATGTTCTTAGACCCACACGACCCAGAAGTGATTGCCGCCGCCAAAGCAGAGGGGATACCGGACAGTTGGCTGGAGGCTGCACGCCAGTCGCCGGTTTATAAAATGGCCATGGACTGGAAGGTGGCATTGCCGCTACACCCAGAATACCGAACCTTGCCAATGGTCTGGTATATCCCGCCGCTTTCCCCTATCCAAACTGCAGTGCAGGCAGGACATGTGGGCATGGCGGGTGTCATTCCTGATCTAAAATCATTGCGTATACCACTTCGCTACCTTGCGAATCTACTCACAGCGGGAGATGAAAAGCCGGTAGTCAGAGCGCTTGAGCGCATGATAGCCATGCGTGCATTTAAACGTGCGCAACAAGTCGAGGGAGCAGAAGATCTTGAAGTACTGAATCAAGTGGGCTTAACGGCACAGCAAGTGGAAGACATGTATCGCTACATGGCCATCGCCAACTATGAAGATCGCTTTGTTATTCCAACCAGCCATAAGGCCTATGCAGAAAATGCCTACGATATGAAAAACGGCTGTGGATTCAGCTTCGGCAATGGCTGTAGTGACGGCAACAATGGCGTGAACTTGTTTGGTGGTAAAAAGCAAACCGTTAAGCAAATCATCCCCGTTGAGATGAAGGAGTGATAACAATGCAAGTTTTAAGCGTACTATCTCATTTACTCGACTACCCAACGGCAGAGTTTGTTGAAGCCAAAGATGAGTTGCTCAGCATCATTGCTGAGAGTTCGTTGCAAGCAGAGACTAAGCACAGGCTGATAGGTTTTATTGAAACCCAATGCGCAAAGAATTTGATGGACTGGCAAGCCCAGTACGATGGTTTGTTTGAACGCGGACGCGCACTGGGGTTATGGCTGTTTGAACACGTGCACGGCGAAAGCCGTGACCGAGGTCAGGCGATGGTGGATTTAATCGAACAATACAAGCAGGCAGGTTTAGAGCTGTCACAAAACGAACTGCCTGATTACATTCCGTTGTTTTTAGAGTTCTTAGCCACACAAGGACAAGCCAATGCACAACAATGGCTTAGCGAAGTGGAACATATATTGGCCTTGCTACTATGCCGCCTAGAAAAACGCGAAAGTGATTACTCGGTTGTGTTTGCAACCCTGCTTGAAATCGCACAAAGCAACATTGATTTAGAGGCACTGCGCGAGCAAGTCAATGGCGAAAAGCGTGACGACACAAAGCAAGCCATTGATAAAGAATGGGAAGAAGAAGCTGTTACCTTTGGTGCGCCAGATGCCAACAGCTGCCCTAGTGCCGTAAATCGTCCCAGCGAATCACAGCGCAAAGACCAATATGTTCCAGTTACTTGGACTGGCTTTAATCAGCAAGCCAGCTAAGGAGTACATTATGACTTACTTAAATACATTATTATTTGGGATTTATCCCTACATCGCACTGACGATTTTTATCATCGGCTCCATCGTGCGCTATGACCGCGAGCAATACACATGGAAAACAGGCTCCAGCCAGTTATTGGAGAGCAAGCAATTAAAGCAGGGCAGCAAAGCCTTTCACATTGGTGTAATCATGGTATTACTCGGTCATTTTGTAGGTTTACTGACCCCAGCCGAGGTGTGGCATGTCGTTGGTATTGAAGCCAGTCACAAGCAACTGATCGCTATGGGCTTAGGCGGATTCTTTGGCATCATCTGCTTTTATGGTCTCACCATATTACTGAAACGCCGCCTGTTTAACCCTCGCATCCGCGCAACCAGCAGCAATATGGACATTGCCATCCTGTTGCTACTGTATGTGCAACTTATTTTAGGACTGGCGTCGATTTTTGTATCGGCAGGCCATATGGATGGCGCAGAAATGCTTAAGCTTATGAGCTGGGCACAAAACATGGTTACCTTTAACGGCGCCGAAGCTGCGGCAGCTATCGCACATGTGCACTGGATCTATAAGCTACATGTGTTTTTAGGCATGACGCTATTTGTGGTATTCCCATTTAGCCGTTTAGTCCACATTGCCAGTGTGCCGCTGCAATACCTAAGCAGAAACTATCAAGTAGTACGTAGCAAGTAAGTATAGAAACTAGCCCCGCTAAGCGGGGCTTAAGTTGAGGCCATTATGATCACCGTCAACCAAACAACTATTAGTGAAGCGCAGATCTTACAAGAGATGCAATATCACCCAGCAAAAGACCATCGTGCTGCTATGATTGATGCTGCCCAAAGCCTGATCATTGGCGAGCTTTTTAACCAAAGACTCGACGAGCTTGGACTAGCTCACATCAATGCTGAAACTACTAACGACAGCGAAGAGCAAAAGCAAAATGCGCGCTTAGAACTATTGATTAAAACCGAAGTAGCAATTCCGAAGGCTTCAGAACAAGAGTGTCAGCACTATTACACACAAAATCGCAGTAAATTTTGCACTTCTCCACTTATCGCTGCGCGCCACATTTTAATCCCCGCCCCTATTGAGGACGAAAGTGCCAGAGCACAGGCATTAGAGGCCGCGGAAACCATTCTTAAGGCATTACAAAATGGCGAATCGTTCAGCGACTTGGCCGCGCAATACTCCAAATGCGACTCAGCCAAACTGGGCGGTCAGCTTGGGCAGCTCTCAAAAGGACAAACGGTGATTGAATTTGAGCGCCAAGTATTCGCTGCAGAAGAAGGCTTGATGACTTACCCCGTAGAAAGCCGCTTTGGTTTTCACATTGTTTTTGTCGACTTTAAACAGGCAGGTAAGCAATTACCTTTCGATGCGGTAAAAACCCGTATCAAAGACTATTTAAATAAAAAAGTAGAGCGCAAAGCCATTGCACAATATATCGAATGCTTAATCGCTAATGCTGATATAGATGGCTTTGATTTCAATGTTAGTAACAGTCCGTTAGTACAATAGAGAAGGAAACCATTATGGGATGTTGTGGCGCATGTGGTGGGCAAGATAAGCCCCAAACCGAAGAACCAAGTGACGTTAAGGCACATACCGAGACTCGCAGTGAATCGAAAAAAGAGGTCCCTGTAGAACAATACGTACCTCCTATCACTGGTTGTTCAGCAGAAGAATAATCAGCAAGCTGACCAGCTACAGTGCATGGCTACAAGCTAGTTATGTACGGTTTCAAGCCATTTTAAAAGGCAGCTTACTAAAGCTGCCTTATTGCACCGTATCAGCCAAGATAGTTTTTACACTTTATTGCTGATAGGGCTTTACCCTAGTTTCAAGTTTGAGTACTTATAAGTATAAGTAACTATCCTTCTTAATTTGTCGAATAAGTTCTTTGCAATAGATGTAAAAAGTGTTGTTAAGTGATTTAATACCAACAGAACAAATTGAGACCAGCCCAATCATTTTTCCGTCGGAAATACATTTCGACTGGTTATTAATGGCAATAGCGCAAGTTGGACTTGATAACATTGACAGATGCCTAATGAATGTATTCCACTCTTCTGGTATACGATTTGCGTAAACATTACTTTATCGGCGTCAATTTAAATTAATAGTCATTTGCAGCTATGATCTTCCCCTAAAACAGTAGACACCTAGTTAGCCGATTTATATCGGATTTCATATTCTTCAGGGGACTGATGGCCTAGATGGCTATGCAGTCGAACTCGATTGTAAAATACTTCAATATAATCAAACAAGTCCGCTTTTGCTTCATTCCTTGTCGCGTATATTTTTCGCTTCACTCGTTCTGTTTTTAGTGAATGGAAGAAACTCTCCGCTACCGCGTTATCTAAGCAATGACCTCGCCGACTCATACTGCTCGTTAAATTGTTGGTCTTTAAAAAGGCTTGGTAATCGTCACTGGTATATTGGCTACCTTGGTCGCTGTGTACAATGACATTAGATTTAGGCTGTCTGCGCCAAACGGCCATCAATATGGCCTTGATGACGATTTCTCGCTTCATCGTTGGCTGCATTGACCAACCAATCGCTTTACGCGAGAACAAGTCCACAACTACCGCCAGATACAACCAACCTTCATACGTTTTAATGTACGTGATATCCGTTACCCACGTATTATCAGGTTCAGCTACCACAAACTGCTGTTGCACATGGTTACTTGAGATGGTGGATGGTGATGTCGATTTAAAGTAACGCCGTTTGTAACCAAGGTTTGCCTTAAGTTTTGCGACCCTCATTAAACGTGCAACTCGGTTCTCACCGACATGGGTGCCGTTACGTTTTAGTTGCGATGTTATTCGAGGGCTACCATAAACACCACCAGACTCAATAAACGCTTCTTTTATCTCTCTTAGCAACTGCTGGTTTTCAATCGCTCTGGGTGATTCTGGCTCATTTAGCCAAGCATAAAAACCGCTGCGATGAACATTCAACACAGAGCACATACGAGTGACTTTCCACTTATTGAGCCGTGACTTTATGAACGCGTACCTTTCCTTGACTCGCTTGCAAAGAACGCTGCGGCCTCCTTTAATATGTCTCGCTCTTCCGTCACTCGTTTAAGCTCTGCCTTTAGGCGCTTGATTTCGTCGAGTTCATCATTCTTAGCGGGAGACTTCTTTGCTTTAGCCACCCAGTTATATAGGGACTTATCTGTGATACCTAGGCGCTTAGCCACATCACAAACACCATAGCCTTTTTCGATTACTTGTCGAACGGCTTCATCTTTAAATTCTTGGGGATATTTATTTCTCATAACACCTTCTATCTTACTTCATTTTGAAAATAAAAGATGTCTAGTTGTTTGAGGGAAGATCACTTCCACAACTAAGGAATTGATAGACACTGCAAAATCAATTTCGCCCACAAAGTGAGTAGGATCAACGCATGAGAGATAAAGACGACTCAGGGACAATTGCCCCCCTACACCCGACCGTTCATATGAACTGATTGACTAAAGGACAAAACTTTGCGGTTAATTCAATTGTAGCGGGTTGAAGCGTTCTGTTGCCTGCTTGATGCGTTCGATAAGTGAACTACCCTGTTGATATAGTTCGATTTGAAGGGTTATTTGCTCAATTTGTTCATCATTAAAGCAAACCGTGTTATGGGCTTGAATATGTCCTGGAGCGTCTAAGTATGTGCATACTTCGTTGGGCATAGGCGTTCTGAAATACACATCTTTAGGGAACACCACACAACCGTATATATGGGTATTTATGTCCAATAACTCCCTGAGCACGGCTATTTTTTTATTCAAAGCATCAAATGGGTTTTCAAAATAATGTCTTTCATCATCAATACTTTGAGTCCAATACTCTGAGTGGCTATCAACCCAAATTGCCCCTGCTTGGCGTTGGTATTGAACAACAAACACGCCAAACTTTGAAACAATCAGTTCATCAACATCCAACACATGATTGCGCGTACCTAATCGCACTTTACCCAGTGCAAAATAGTTGTCGTCTAAAGACTGCTTAAAGAATCGATGCAACAGTAAGCGACTCGTGAAATGGCCCAAAGCTCGCTTTGTATAGGGCCATAATGTTACCGATACCACTGCGATACTTGCTATCAAAAGCGCAACCCATACATAGCGACCAACCTGTTGCCATTTCGAAGGTTCTGACTGAAGTTGAGCCACGGGTGCAGCAACGTGTGTGGTGTGTTGCACCTGAACGGGCTTATCATTTTCAACGCGCTTTGAAGACAATTGTGTCTGCTCAGCTTTCACAATTTCTTTATCTGCTTCACCATCAACTTGTTGTTGCTTGGCGTTTACGTGCTGTTGTTCAGAGTGTTCTTGCCAGTACTGTTCAAACTGCACGCGACTTTGCGTAGCTTCTTGGTTGCAGCTTACATGCTCTTGGGCTGTTTTGTTGACCTTGCTGCATTGCGCTGATGGTTGATAATACTCCTGCCAAGCGGCTTGTTTTTCAGCATTTTTATAACGCTCTGGCGCTTGATTGAGTTGAGTTGCTGCAACTTGTAATACGGGCTTGTTGGCATGTACTGCAACTTTTGGTTTGTCCTGTTGATGAGGAGTATAAACCACCATGTCTTCACAAAATAACCTCAATCGCTCATCCAAGCGCTGCCAACGGTTGTAAGAGTCATGGCCTTTTTGGTTGGCTCCAACGCGCTCAAGTGAACGAGCTTCTGTTAAAAAGCTTTGACAAACTTCTTCAGATAATTGCATTTGTGCATGACTGAACGCTGACCAGCAGAGTAACAAAAACGCACAGCACAGCGAAAGCAGCCCGGCTCCAATAGGCATGGATGTTCTTCTGTGAGCATGTAAATATTGAGTGTTAGAAGTTGTCATGTGGCCATTATACAAACAAATAAATTTTGTTTAAAGATCTGCAATCATCTCATTGAGTGCCCAGCTTTCAACCACGCCTTCGCTGCTAAGTGTCAGCAAAGTGTCATCTACAATGACCATATCCAGTAATGTTGTTCCAGTACTATGCGTGTCAATTTGCCAACTCAACTTTTCTTTGCCAGTTGAAGTATCCCAGATGCTTAATTCTGATTTAGGGGTGGAGGTGATCAATAAAGAGGTCTTGGGAATAAATAAAGACTGTCTAAACCACTTAAAACGGGTGATATATTCCAGCTCGTTAAGCACCCGCCCCCCATCAACAGCGAGTACCTGTTGTGTTTTCAAACTATCAGCAACAAATATCTTATCGCGCTCCTTCGATACGCTGACACTACTTAATCTAGACGTATATTCTTGCTGATAATAGCTTTGCCCCGTTTGTAGATTCCAAGCGTTTACAACACCATCGTGTGATCCCGTTACAATCATGAGCCTGTCCTCGATAATATGTATCGCTATCACATTACTACTGTGTGGCATAAATTGGTTCATTTTCTCAGTTTTTCTATCGGCGATAGATACTGAGCCATCGGTAAAGCCAATAACAACTAGCGATCCGTTATCTGACATAGCTACTTGTGATATTCTCGCAAGCTCGTCTACCCCAGACACACTCAGCGTGCCTTGCAATGTACCATCGGGTGTGTTCCAAAATTGAACTCGGTCGTCCCCTGCCACCAGCAGTTGTTTGGATGGTTTATGTAACACTAGCGCGCGGATCTGCTCTGGTAGCTGTGTTTCGCTCAAACTCATTAGCACACGTTTTCTGGTTGTATCCCACAGCGCAAGATTTGGCCCTTCTACAACAAGAAGCACCTGCTTTGCATCATGTGATAACTGGCCACGTAATACCAGTGCATCACTATATTGATACCTAGCACTTGGATTGGTGCTGGCTGGGTCACTACACCCCATCAGTATTAAAACAATCAGACTTACCAGTAACCACCTAAACATGTCATTTTCCCTACACTTAAAGTGCTTTTAGCTGATTAAGATCCCAACTTTGCAGCATTGCATCGCTATTCAAAGTATATAACTTACCCGCTTTAGTGGCGTGCATCGACATAATGGTGGCTCCCTCTCTTTGCGTAGCTATCGTCCATGTGCCTAACTCATCGCCCGAGCGTGTATTCCATAGACTTAAATGTGACTTAGAAGAAGAAGTTGCCAACAAAGGTGCATTGGGAATAAATTGTGACTGTCGAAATACTTTAAAACGCGCTGAATAGTTTAGTTTGACCACTTCCTCACCACCGACCAGAGTTTTAATGTGCTGCGCATTTAAGCCATCAGAAACAAAAAAGCGTGAAAAGTCTTGGTCGGTTGTTAAACTTGTCACTCGATGAGCAAACTCTTTTTCAAACAATGATTTTGGTGAACCAAATTGCCACAAACCCACTTTGCCATCCTGTGCGCCAGTTAAAAACAGCTCTCCTTGTTGGCCAAAAGCCATAAAGTCAATCGGTCTAGAATGGGGCTTAAAACGGTTGTTTAGGCGCGTATTTAGGTCCGCCATGTTCAAAGAACCGTCCGTCATTGCTATCAAAGCCCGACCATTATTAGGTGAAAGTGCGATATGGCTAATCGTGGCCATTGGGTCAACGCCCGTAAACTGTACCTTGTGAATAAAAGTTCTACCCGAGACAGACCAAACGCCTAAGGTGTCGTAGTTGGCTACCAACAATAATGAATTGTCTTTAGATAGTAGTGCGTGACGAACCGGCTTAATTAATTGCTTTTGAGGAATTTGATACTCAACTTGTCTTGACGCTGTTCTCCACACTGTCACCTGTTCAGACACTGTGACCGTTAATAGCAACCGACCATCGTCAGATATTTGACCGACTAATAATGGTTCTTGCTCAAACTGATGGACGACCCCTTCTGATAGCTTGAGATTTTCTCCACATCCAGCTAATAGCAATAAAAACAATGTGGTAATGACGGTATACCAACGCATATTACACCTCTAAAAAGCTTACCGCATAGCAATACTCGCATATTGCTCAAACAACTAGCTGGAAAACTGCAAGCACAGTGCCAATCTCATCAAACAAAAAAGCATCGTTTGACCTTGCATCATCTACAACAATCAACATAATGTGTGAATTTTAGTCAGACGTCGTGTAGATTACCACGTTAACACCCCACAAGCACACTCAAGACCACATAGAATGAACTAGCTTGCGCTATGCGATTCGAAGGTCCAAAAGCGTTAGCTTTTATAAATTACCGTTCTGGTTTCGCTGCGTAAAACCAGTCATGAA
This sequence comes from Pseudoalteromonas sp. T1lg23B, assembly GCF_002964665.1. Classification (GTDB taxonomy): domain Bacteria; phylum Pseudomonadota; class Gammaproteobacteria; order Enterobacterales; family Alteromonadaceae; genus Pseudoalteromonas. The sequence goes on from NZ_PQBZ01000042.1 coordinate 424,444, forward strand.
AATCTTGTTCAAAAGTCGTGGCAGTGCGCTGTAAAATGTCATAGCTTTCATCGCTACCGAGCACATCACAAGGATTGGTACTTTCTCGCCCCAGTAAGTGCGCTAACATCGCCATGGTGGAATCGTTACTGACTATATAACTGAGCCAAGACCAACCGCTGTAGTACAACCGCCCCATATCCACACTGCCCCACTGGGATTCCGACTCCAACAATGCGTAAATATCGTATGGTGGTTTTTGCTGCGTTCTTGGCGCTACATTAAAGGTCAGTGTGTCACCGTGTCTGCTTACTCCTTCAAACAATTGCGCCATCCCTTCGTTTAACCACCTTGGGGTTAAACCAATAAGCCTTAAGTTCATTGCATGAATGGCTTCGTGAACGGCGGTTGCAATGACTTGCTCATCATTTTTATACTCAATGAATGCTGAATTGCTACCATGAAAAAACACACCTTGGCTGGCACGAGGATCAAACCCGAAACGGGATGTGTAGTCTTCATACTCTGCCCTGTTGGATAAAATCACTAAGTTCAGCTGCATAGATTTATATGCACGCTCCCCTAACAATTGGCCATATAAATGATGAACCAGCGCGAGTCGTTCGATCAACATATCAATCGTCTCTGTGGTTATATTTTTATGGTAAACCGTCAACTGTGAATGTGAGCCAAACACATGCTGTACCTTGCTGAATTCCTCTGCGAGCGAGTCTAAATGTTGTCTCGATGCGGCTGCTTGTCGTGCAACAAACCCAGCCATGTCACATTGTACTTGTTGAATTGGTTGATGGCTTTCACTACTTGACGGGGGCGACAGTGTATCTTTGATAATACTGAGTTGCTGTCCTTGTTCAAGGTTAACCATTGACTGCACATCAGTGGATTCGGGCAAAGCATTATCACCTAACCACTGTTCTCCAAAATAAGCAGTAAACATTGCAAGCACGACTAACAGAACATAAAAAGGCCGCCGATTGTGATTGTTCGCCAAGCTGTATTGCCTAAAATGAGAAAGTTCACCCTAAACTACCACCTAACACGACGAAATCAAAGTAGATGTGAGCGGTCGATTCTACTTCAATAGCGTTGATATACCTGTTGTATAAAATTAAAACCAAATAGAGATTGAAACCCATATCGGTACTTACATACAATCACCTATCAACGCGGATGTTTAAACACCGCAATTTCAATCATGCAAGCTCAGCAAATACACGTACCATAGCAGCCATCAGCAACCAACAAGGATATAAATGCAAGATCTAACACGAGGGCCTATTCACTCACATATACTCGCAATGGCGGTTCCCATTGCTTTAAATATGCTTGTGCAAACACTCTATTTTATTATCGACTTATACTTTGTCAGCGGCCTTGGCGAGGCCGCTATTGCGGGGGTTAGTACCGCTGGGAACTTATTCTTTTTGTCTTGGCGCTCACCCAAGTGTTTAACGTGGGCTGTGCGACACTGATCTCCCACGCAATTGGACGAAAAGATAAACCACAGGCCAATAAAATATATAGTCATAGCCTTTTTTATGGCATGTGTGCAACCATGTTTACGCTGGTTATCGGTTATTTATTCGCGCACCATTACTTTGCTGGCACCGCGGCGGATCAAGCCACTTATCAAGTGTGCCTTGAGTATTTCTACTGGTTTTTGCCCTCTTTAGCGCTGCAATTTATTTTAACGGTGATCGGGGCCTCCATGCGTGGCTCAGGGCTGGTAAAACCCTTTATGTTAATGCATATCGTTGCCTTACTTATCAATGCACTGTTATCCCCTATTCTGATCACAGGTGTAGGTTTATTTACGCCAATGGGGGTCAGTGGTGCTGGCCTTGCAAGTTCCTTATCAGCTCTGCTTGCGCTACTGATGACGGTGATTTATCTCACTAATAATCGCCGTACTTTACAAGTCGATAAGACCAACTTAACGGGTGATTGGACAACGCTTAAGCAGATCCTAAAAATTGGTGTTCCGGCTGGTAGCGAATTTATGCTGACCTTTTTCTACATGGCAGTGGTTTACTGGGCATTGAGCGACTTTGGGGCGCATCAACAGGCGGGATTTGGGCTGGGTAGTCGTATTATGCAATGCTTATTTTTACCCGTCATGGCCATCGCATTTGCGGCTCCCGCTATTGCGGGTCAAAACTATGCGGCGGGTAAGCTAAAACGTGTTTATGTGACCTATAAAATAACGACTTTAATGACGGTGTTATTTATGGCACTTATCAGCGTGCTTTGTATTTCAGTACCTGATGTCTTTTTTACGCCTTTTAGCGATGATCCTGATGTACTCAATGCCGCCACCACGTTCTTAAGCTATGTGGGTTTTAATTTTGTTCCTGCCGGATTCGCTTTTGCTGCGGGCGCTATTTTTCAAGCGTTTGCGAACACCTTACCAGCCTTGCTTGGCACAGCGATACGAGTAGGCAGTTTTGTGACGCTACTCTTGTACTATTTGAGCCAACAAGCCTTGACCGTCACCACTATCTGGACCATTTCTGTCGTGACCGTTTACATCCAAGCACTTGTTGTCATGTTGCTACTGCGCATAGTGTTAAAAGACAAAATCTTCAGTAAGGCGCACAAACGAATCAACAAGCCAGTTTCAGCTACTGCTTAGTGTGTTATTTAGGCCCTTATCACTCAGGGCCTAAACTGGTTATTCACATAAAGCGGCGTCAAAATTATCAACGTACTCAGAGATATGGTCAAAATAGCCATCGCTTAAAATAGCCGTTGTGCCGTAGTGTCCAGCATCACCGCCAATGGTAAAGCTGTTTTCGCTACCAAGTCCTGCTTTAATAAAGGCTTCGGCGTCTGTTTTGGCGTTACCATAAGCACGTACTATGTTCAGACCCTGCGCCTTAAACTTGTTGATTTGATCAATTTTATATTCCGCAGTCTTAAACAAACTGGTTTCATTACTTAAGGACGTTCTCAGTACCCCCTCTGGTAAACCCATCCAATCTAGCCAACTACGCGTACCTTTGGCATACCAATATACGCGAGCGGTCAAATACACCGGCTGGTAACCTAGGTCCATATAGCGACGAACTAAACTGTAGGCACCATCACGAGGATCGGCTCGGTCAATCCCAGTGTAATCGCCAATTTGTTCCGCATCTGACTTAGTCAATGTACCATCAATATCAAACAATACCGCAGGTGTGTTTGGGTCAACAACGGTAACAAACCCCTCTGTTCCTGAGCCATCAGCAGGCACACCTGCGTAGATACGATACTGCCCAGCAGGAAGCTGAGGTAGTGTCGCAAATGCTTTACCATCGCTGTTTGTCACCGCCTCTGATAAAAAATGCCATTGGTTATCTTGCTGTGAGCGAATGTAAAAACGCACGGTTTCATATTCCAGATCTTTGTGAGAAACCGCGCCATAATCAAACTTTGCTGTAATAGTTGCATTGTTGCCCTTAGCAACGACTACATCATGGATCATATGAAAACTAGGTAGCCATGTAATAAAACGGTTAAGTCCGTTGCGATAGCCAGTGTCAGGCAATTGGGGTTTGGGATAGTCTACTTCCATCCAAGTTGGATCCGCACATTGCGGCAATGCTTGTAGGTTAAACGCTGAAATTGTTAATAAAGTTGCCACTGATTTGGCTAAGCACGAAGTCTTCATTTTTAATCCTATGTATTCTATTGGAGTAAATACACTATAGACATAAGATTAAACTTTTATTAATGAAAGGTGAAAAATTCAGCATTTCATATTAGTGTCATAAACGATATAACAAAAATTTATGAGATTATGCGCCCTTCACTAGCCCAAGGTGTTAATCACAAAAAATTTACAAGCTTCTAGGTAAACCATACAATGGCAAAACGATGATATTTTGAGCGCAAACATGGACTTTAACACTAAAATAAATGGCCAAAGACTTTACGGCCAAAATGGCACTGCGAACGTAACCATGAGCTTGGAAAGTGATCGCGGCCGAATTATTAATAGTGCAGCGCTGCGCAGGTTGCAGCAAAAAACTCAGGTTTTTCCACTGGAACGCAATGCAGCCGTCCGTTCAAGACTTACGCACTCTCTTGAAGTACAACAAAATGGCCGCTTTATCGCACAATCTATCGTCAGAGAGTTAAAAGCACGCAAGCTTGCGCCATCGCTACACACAGAGCTTGCCAGCGCGCTTGAAACCTTAGTGGAAATGGCCTGTTTAATGCACGATATCGGCAACCCCGCATTTGGCCATTTTGGTGAAGCCGCAATCAATGATTGGTTTAGTCGTTACCTCTCACAGCATGATGTTTATGGCACTTATGTGAATCAATTTAAAGACGTGGCGCAGCCTACTTTGAGCAGTATTGAAACTAAGCTGCTGTTTGATTTATGTCATTTCGAGGGCAATGCTCAGGCGATCCGAATTGTTCATTCACTCTCAAGCTTAAACCTAACCTATTGCCAAACAGCAAGTATTTTAAAGTATACGCGTTGTGGTACAACACCACGCCCGCTGCCAGCTCACCCACAAAGCTATCTACAAAAAAAGGTTGGCTACTACTACAGTGAGCAACATTACGTACAAACCATGTGTGATAACTTAGACATTGAACTGGGTAATCGCCACCCTGCTTCATACATCATGGAAGCCGCAGATGATATCGCTTATTGCCTTGCCGATATTGAAGATGCGGTTGAAAAAGGCCTTATCTCTGTTGAGAAGCTAGTCGCCGCCTTGAAAGAGGAATATAGCCGTGCGCTAAGCGAGCTGCCCATCGAGCATCGACAAGAGCCTGAACTGATGGCCAAAAAATGTAAAAAGGCCATGGAAAGGGCTACCAATAATCAAGCCAATTTCGACAATGAGTTTTTCATTTGGCTGCGTGTTGCTCTAGTTCACCCTTTGGTGCAACACGCTACGACACGCTTTGTTGATAACCTCCAATGTATTTACGATGGCAGCTTCAACAGCGCGCTACTTGAAGATAAAAGCTACCAATTTGCCATTACCAAAGCCCTCAAAAACGTCGCTTTCAAACACGTATTTTGTCACAAAGAAGTCGAACAACTCGAACTACAAGGCTACAAAATCACTTCTGGGATATTAAGTGAGTATCAAAGACTGTTGGATTTAAGCGCCGATCAATTTGCTCAAGTGGTCAATAAGCGCAATGGGCTGCCTGTCGAAAGCAGGTTGCTGAATCGTATTTCTGGCAAATTTGTTGCGGTTTATCAGAATACCGTAGCCAACCTCAGCGACGAACAAAGACAAAACCCTATTTTTGAGTTTTACTATCGTTGTCGGCTCCTGCAGGACTTTGTCAGTGGTATGACAGACCAGTTTGCCTATGATACCTATCGCACCTTATTGGTGGCAGATTAGAGCTGCAAAAGAAGCGCGTAGCTGTGCTTAGTCCTTGCTATAAAAACTGACCAGTTGAAACTACGCAGCGACAACCAGATACGCTCGCAATAGTTAGTAGGTTAAAACCATGGAGAAGACACCGTCACCATTGGCTTTCAGATTGAGCTCAAAAACAAATGCGTACCGACCAAAAGCGTACATACGACGACCGTTGACAGCAAACACCGGTAACACCTAAACCATAGAAGCTGTTGAGTATTCTACACAGCTCCCGTGGATGAACGCGACTGCTGGCTATACGAGCTGAAAATAAAAAGAGGCTGTATGTTAAACACAGCCTCTTCAACAAATCTATCGATTGAATTTTAAACCGTTAGCAAATATCAATTTACCAAAAGCATCATATTTTCTGTCGCTAACTGTAAAGAAAGCTTCCCTTCATGCATTCTTGCTCTGATACTGCCCGATGAAACATAGCCAGTTAATTTAGCGCTTCGCCAAAGCATCTTACCTTCATTATTGACACTAATAACGTTACTCCCATACATAGGGTTACTGACAGACACTAATAACCCTTGATAATCACTGCTTCTCGGATCGACTTGATAATCGGATAGAGAAAAATCCAGCTTGCGTTCTAGTTTTAGAACGAGCTTGTCATTGACGATTTCATAAACTTTGAAAGTATCGGCCACTGATTGCTGATCTTCGTTCAAGCACAATAGCTCAGGGTCACTATCTCCATCTTGGTTAAACGAAGTAAGCTCTGAGCACTCTTGACCTTGCTGAGAATCCAGTAAGCGTAACTGTCCTGACTCTAGATGATATAAATTGAGCACTGTGTTGTCGATAGATACAACATAGGTCTTAGATTCAAAGAACATAAATTCGTAGCGCTTATATCCGCTTCCAAACTCTGCGGCTAAAATCGATTCTCCATTAATGACATCTCTTACAAATACACCATCTTGATTCCACGTTACGTGGTCAACATGACCATCTTTATTCACGTCTCTTGCAATATATTTGCTCTGATCGGCAAAATGATTACGGGTACCAGGGTTTTGCCAAACATAAGAATAATCGAACAGTCGAATAATACCGCGCTCAACAAACAACTCTCCAAATCCATCACCGTCGTAATCAACAGCACTACCATGTAACATGATGTCGAGTTTAGTATCTTTTATGTCAACTTTGCCTTGTGGTGAGACCGTCGCTATCTTTGAGCCGCCCGTAAATACAGCATATTCAGACTGACCGTCTATTGATGTCCACCCCGCAGCGGTTTGAGCATCAAATATAGTAGGTAGCGCATATGTTGCTTGTGGCTGCATATATGAGTGCGATAAATCATAAACAACCAAATTAGGTTCACCACCATTATTTGCTGTAAAAATGAACTTTGCTTTGCCATCTGAGTTCACATCAGCAACAAAAGCTATTCTAGGGATCATTGGATTGGTTACGATTTGACCTTTAGATTCGAGCTGATAGGCGTCGGTCAGACTAAACACATCGAACACCGTTTCTTCATCGTTCGCAGCTCTGATCAACTCGTCTCTTCCATCGTTATCTATGTCACCAAACTTCGCCTGGAATATTTCATTGGCTACATCAAAATCAATGGTACGCAACTTACGGTCAACAAACGAATAGAGTGCCATGCTATTTAATGACGGCAAGGAAACAATTTCATCTATTCCGTCGGCGTTAAAATCTGCAACAGATAAAGAATTTGACATGACTGGTACATCCAACACTTGCCAAGAACCTGCTTTATACGCTTTACCAATATCCAAAAATATTGTGATACCATCATTGTTATCTGATCTAGCTGTAACAAACTTGTGTGCTCGCTCTGTGGTTACTTCGAATAGCACGTCATGTGGCGCTAAAAGGCTGATCACAGTTAATTTGGATGCCCTGCTCGACCAATTGTCAGACGGCAGATGTTCCAGCACGACAAGCTCCAAATCACCATCATGATTTAAGTCAATCGCTTGAGATTGTACTATGTGGTTCTCAGTACTATATATTTCTTGTGCAACTTGATTTAGGTCGAAGAGCAGCGCGATACTGTTTTGATATTGCAATAGCAATTCTGTGGCAATATCCTCATCTGCTTGCAGACTGCTTGCATGAGTAAGCAGTCCATCTTGGCTAGTATATGGATAACTCCACTCGTATTGAGCACGCTCTGCGTTTAAGTTAAAAATGGCTAAGTTATATGGCGACTTTAATGAAAGTAACTCTTTGTTACCATCGCCATCGACATCAACAAACTCTAATTTCTCTGAATAGTATTCACTTCGTTTAAGTGCTCTTGCTGTCAAATTGGTGCTATCGTCTTTAAGTGTTACTTCAACAAGGTGTTCGTTAATAACCATACCATCGCTATCAACAATGCCAAATGTAAATTGATATGTTTGTTGAGCAAATAACAAGCTCTTCGGTGGCTGCCAAGTCACGTTACCATGCTGATCTAGGTGCCCCCCTTGCGGTGCAGATATTAATGTAACCTGCAATGAGTCGCTGCCTTGATCTGGGTCGAGAGCCTGTACTTTAAACTCTACCAATTCACCAACGTTGAGCACATCAGCAGACGCATGAGTGGAGCTCAGTAAAATTGGTGCCTTACCAATTGTCACAGCATCAGACAGTTCGCTACTAACTGTATTGCTAGAATCAGATACGTCATAGGCAACTTGCACTAAGTCGTTTATTTTAGCTATACCCGCAGGTAATTCTTTATTTTGATAACCAGATACAAGTTCACCATTGATGTACCATCTATATTTAAACGAAAACTGTTCAAATGAAGTATCTATATCTTCTATATCATCCTCAGAAACCAAAGCAACGATAGGGTCTAGCGTTGTTAGTGCTTTTGCTGGGTCTTGAACAATAGATGGCGCATTTTTAACAACTGGCGGCTTTGACAAAACCTCTACAGGCATCAACGGAATGCTACTCAGATTAGCATCCCAAAATGCTTGGATATCTTTAAAGTAAATCCCTTGATCCCTCTGTCCGTCAAGGTTTGAGTCCTCTGTGTACTTCACCCATGGACGATTAATTTCCACTTGAACTTGATTAGTTGACTTAAACTTAACCAACCTTGAGGAAATATTTTCAGAGCTATCTGATAACGTTTGTGCTTCAACCGATACGCGTCCAACACCTTGGTATCTTATCTCTCCATTGTAAGATGTAGACAAACCAGAACTAGTTTCTCTTTCTGTAGTTGTAGTGCTTGAAACAAACGAAATTGATTCTGACTTAAAAGCGATGTATTCGGTAGACACTTCAGAGCCAACATCATCATAGGTATTCAAATAACCTGTAAACTGTTGAAACCTATTGCCTTGTCGCATTTTAAAATTTTCGACAAAAATAGTCGGTGCTGGTCCATCAATAAATGCGGCCAATACTCCAGATAATAAGGGGTCACCTGATGACATTTTGCAATCCACAAAATGTAATGAGAACTGTGTGACAACTCCCGAAACTTTTATGTTCCCAGAGAAAGGGCAGTTAATTGAAGTCGTTAGTTGGTTATTTCCATCAACTAAATTTAAGTCGTCTAAATTTATACTATCTAGCGAATCTTCAATATCATAAAACAGTGTACGCACCATATCACGCGCCATGCGCAGATCAATGACTTCATCATTCTTATTACCTGTATATGCAGCATTCGCGACTTGTCGCGCATACTCTTTAACGTCATTTAATTCATAGTGCTGTATATTAACAATCTTAGATTGTGGGCTGGGGGTCGAACCCGAGTCTGTTTGATCTGATGAATCATTGATATCCGCGCTACCGCCACCAGAGCCACCGCACCCAAGCAGCAATAATGGTATCAATAGCACAATTAAAAGATTGATTGGCATTTAGTTTCTTCCTGATTAATACTCAGACTAGAGCAAATAAATTGTATATAAACCAGCCATTGTACCGCGTATGGGTGTGACACATCTACTTATCCAAAGTCTTTTCTCACGTTTCTATCGCAACATCATTCATGTGATTTATTCAAAAGCGTCCCTCGATATCAAAAAAGTCTAAGACTTCTGCATCCTTAAATTGCTTTTCTCTGTTGTGACATGTTGGAAATAAATTTTGATGACAGTTGTGCGCACACTTTATGTGGAACAAAAAACCTGCAAATGAAAGAGTTTGGTGTTTCCGATGTGCTGAACAAAGGACCGAATCACACAGCTCTAGTAGAAGGAAAATAGCTAAATACCTTTACAACAAAGCATTTGTCCAAAATAGATGCTCTTCCCTGAGCAACTGGATTTGGAACTGCTTTTGGGCAATAAGCATTGCCAAGTACATTTTTGCAGGTAAATGTGGATAAAAAATGGAGACGTTAATACCGGGCTCATTTTACAAAAAATTTATGACTTTATCTAAAAGGTAAACAAATAAAACCCTGCTATCCACTTGATTTGTTTTGAAATATATATTGGATATAAATTATTTCATGATTCAAGTTAAATTAATGTTTACATTTAATATACATAATTGTATTATCTTTCTCGCATTAAAAGCATTATCTCCTTAGAAAAGTAGATATCGCTAATACCAATAAGGACGTTGGTGGTGTTTTATCTTCCTTAAAGCACACTGTTTAGGTGTTGTTATTTTAGCAGGCCCATTTTTGGGCCTGCTTTTTTTTGCCTTCAAAACTTCATATCTAACAAATGTATATAGTGATATTATAGCGGTAAATTGTTAGCCCTATTGCCACTATGCCTCTAAGAAAACCCGTTTCAGTACTGGTCGTGATTTATAACGATATAGGCGAATTCCTGCTTATTCGCCGAGCTGATGATGCAAGCTTTTGGCAGTCCGTTACGGGCGGTGTTGAACAACATGAATCCCCCTTACAAACCGCATATAGAGAGCTCGAGGAAGAGACGGGCATTGATGCAAAGGCACTTGGTATTGAAGTTGTCGACCACCAACATACCAATCAATACGAGATCAGAGAGTGTTGGCGACACCGCTATATCGCTGGGGCCAAAGTTAATACCGAGCATGTCTTTAGTGTCTGTGTACCTGAGGGTATTGAGGTTAAACTCGACCCTAACGAACATACCCAATACCTGTGGCTAAGTCAGTCTGAAGCGGCTAAAAAGGCATGGTCACCCAGTAACGCCAAAGAGATAAACGATATAAAAGTATAAAGCCTAAGAGATTGCATTTTCATCAATAACCCACCTATAATGAACCCAAATGAGATACACAAAAATACCGTGTAGTTAATTACAACCAGTTGTCATTCAACTAACTTGGCGCTTAGCTGCCGTTCTCATTTTCCCAGATTCTATAGAAGGGATAACACGCTTTTTTAAAATACCCCTATCGTCGTTTTAGCATTGGCTACTTTAGATGCAATACACAATAATGAAACGTCAAAGCGCTTTTTGCGAGGAATATCATGGAACCACTTAGTCAGATTTTAGAAATCTTATTTAACATTGAAGTTGTCTTGCTTATATTTGTGGTGGTGGTGCTCAAAAGCAGTATCAAATTTGTACCACAAAACCGGGCATGGCTGGTTGAACGTTTTGGTAAATACCAATCAACTAAAGAAGCGGGCCTTAACTTTATCGTACCGTTTATAGACCGTGTAGCGGCCGACAGAAGTTTAAAAGAACAAGCTGTGGACGTGCCTTCTCAGTCAGCTATCACCAAAGATAATATTTCACTGATTGTTGATGGCGTACTGTATTTTAGAGTACTCGACCCATACAAAGCCACTTACGGCGTTGATGATTACATTTTCGCTGTAACCCAGTTAGCACAAACAACGATGCGTAGCGAGTTGGGTAAAATGGAATTAGATAAAACCTTTGAGGAACGCGACTTATTAAACACCAATATTGTGGCTGCCATCAACAGCGCTTCTGATCCATGGGGTATTCAAGTATTACGCTATGAAATAAAAGACATTGTGCCACCTAATTCGGTGATGGAAGCAATGGAAGCACAAATGAAGGCAGAGCGGGTTAAACGTGCTCAAATACTTGAGTCTGAAGGTGACAGACAAGCTGCCATCAACGTAGCTGAGGGTAAAAAGCAAGCCCAAGTACTTGCAGCCGAAGGTGAAAAAGCGGAGCAAATCTTAAGCGCAGAAGGTGAAGCCCAAGCTATTCTTGCGGTTGCACAAGCTCAGGCTGAAGCGCTACGTAAAGTGGGTGAAGCGGCCGATACGCAAGCTGGGCAAAAAGCGATACAGCTAGACCTTGCAACAAAAGCTATCGCCGCCAAACAAGCGATTGCTAAAGAGTCTTCAGTGGTTTTATTACCTGATTCTGGCACCGATGCCAGCTCGCTGGTTGCACAAGGTATGGCTATTATTAACTCTATAAATAAACAACAAAAAGGGTAAGTAAATGGCGTTCGTATTAGACAACTTAGCACAATCGCTCATCATCATTGGGATCTTGGCGTTAGTGATTGAAGTTGCAGTGCTTGGATTTGCCACATTTGTTCTACTGTTCTTGGGATTATCACTGATTTTTAGTGGCACCATGATGTACGCAGGATTACTGAGTGAAGATTGGCTCACTGCACTTTGGGTCAACGCTGTATTGACCTTTGTACTGGCGCTAATACTTTGGAAACCCTTACTAAGGCTGCAACAATCATCAAGCGAAAAAACTCTGGGCAGCGACTTTGCTGATATTGATTTTGTGCTTGAAGCCGATTTAAATGAGCAAAACAAGCAATATCACAGTTACTCTGGTATTCAGTGGCAACTCAAAAGTGACCAACCTATCAGTAAAGGCACCCGCGTTAAAGTGGTCAAGAAGGAAGTTGGTGTAATGTGGGTCAAAGCCATTTAGCTTTGCCGTCATCACGACAAATAAAAAACTGGCAGCACTGCGCTGCCAGTGTTTGCGCTAAAGGTTAACTCGCTATTGTTCATGTGAGTGTAACTCACTGTGATCATGGAGTAGATTGTTTAAAGCGTTTCCTGTGGGTCTAAACGAGTCATCGACTTGACCGCGATAACACCCTACCACCCACGGAAAACTATCGGTAATGTAATATCCGTACTGCCCATTATTCTGCATGCCATTGCACTCATCTAAGTCTCCTGAGTCCGCAACATACTGCCAATCGGAGCGAAATTGACCATCATAGTTGTCACTTGCAACCTCCCCGACCCCACCTTGTGGCGTTTGATAGCCGCTGACATCTTGTCTTTTTCCGCCATTATTTTTAAGGGTGTAGCTGGGTGTTGCTTTGCGTATTTCACCATTCACTTCTATACACGGACCATAAATTGGGAAACCATCCGCGGCAAAACCAATCACCGGCGATACCACCTGACAATCTTGGTTAAACATGGCGTTAGGATTGCCATGATAGTGATAACGGCCATTAGGTTGTGGGTGCGCATTGTGACTGTCGGTGCCAAAAGAATTCAGCGGTGACATGGGATCATAACGCCACGGATGATCGCTTTGGTTTGCGCCACATCCGATTTTTTCTCTGCCTAAAGGCTCATTACCAACGTCGTAGCAGGCGGCAGCCATGATATCTACACTTACCCCATTTAAAAAAATTCCGTTTGACACACCGATTTCAACCGCCGTGGTATTACTGGAAAAAATAGGCGCTACAGGTACGCTATAACTGGCTGATTGCTCGCTAACATCCGTAGCAAATTGTGCTTGGGCGTCATTAAAATCATGGTTAGGAATTTCATTGACGCTAAAAGTACAGGTATTGCCATCACTGGCAATAGATACCTCACCACTAAAGTCCAACCCTCTTTGTATATCAATCACATAAGATTCATAGCTACCAACATAGGACGCACAGGATGCCTCTTGCTTGGTGAATACCTGATTCGTGATATCTTGAGTCTGTGAGGTCACTTGGGTCGCGTTGATGAGGATTTCATCTTCGGTGCTCTCTTTACCGTCCGATACGGTTAAACTAATTCGGTATGTTCCGAGTGTATCTGGCACCACAGAAGCACTAACCGAACTGCTATTTTGAATGGTTGTTTGGCTATTTGCTGGGCGCTCCTGCATGGTCCACTGATAACTTAATGCGTCACCATCCTCATCACGACTGGCACTGCCACTGAGCATCAATGTTTGACCAACGCTAACATCTCTATCTACACCGGCATTGGCCACTGGCGCACTGTTGCTAACATCACTAGGCTGCTGCTCATTATTATCTAACGATGGCGCAGTGCTTGCACTGTTTGAACCGCCACACCCGCATAAAGTCGCTGCGCTTACAAGTGCAATCAGCAGCGCACGAAACTGAAATTTGTCTATCACCTTAGCTTTCATAACCCCTCCAAAACAGCTTCGATTGTTTGTCGATAAATTAAAGCTAGTGCGAAAATGAGGAATAAATAAGGAAGTGCATTACCAAAGAACAGATTGTTTTTTGAACGCCCTTAAAGCGAGGAATTTAGAGATTAGCGACGGTGTTGTATTGATATTCACAACCACACCGTCGAACGTACTTCTTCTGAGTTTACAGCAATTGTTTTGCGTTAATAAAATCAACTAGTTGTTGAGCGATTTCTTGATGCTCTTGCTTTGTTGGGTGCCAAATACAGCCACTCAATGCTGAGCTAAATGGTTGTGAGTATAATTCACCCTGCCCTTTTTCATTCAGTAATGCGATGGCTTCATTGGTAGCGGGAATGATCAAGTCATATGGATAAGCTGGCCTTGGCATCATCAGGATCGGTTGGTTTGGATAACGGCCACGTAACGTCGTTACAAATTCTACCATACGCTTAACCCATGCTTGTTTTACCTCCTGAATATCAGCCCAAGGTTCGTGGGCTTGAGGGTCGGTACTAAAATCGTTGGTGCCCACTTCCAAAACAATTAGGTTGGGAAACTTATCTTCAAAGCTACGTTTATCCTCAAACACCGCGCCTGCTTTATCGTAATAATAAGGTAAGTTATGGTGTGGCTGGTTACCGCTCCAATTACGAATAAGACCAAGGCCCGATGCAGACAATTGCGTAAAACTGGCACCTAGCATTTGCGCACTCACGTACGGAAACGCGAGTCGTGCATTACTGGTCTCAACGACTTCTGGCCATGAACAGTCTCGTTTATTTGACTCACTGCCAAAGCCTGCACTAATGGAATCGCCAATGTATAAAATGTGTTTCTGCTGCTGCCAAACACCGTCTATCGAACCGTCCACCTCAAAACTCACGATTTGGCTGAAATTTACAGGGTCTTCTGAGCGTTTTACCACCTCAATTTCAACGTCAGCAACATCTTGTTGATGGAATAAGGGGTAAGTTTGCGGTTGACCGCTGTAGTCGGTAACGATCTTTTTGTGTAGTTTGCCATCAACCAGTACATCAAACTGGTTGCCTAATCCCACCATAGTCACAGAGAGACTACGGCCTTTAAGTCGGGTTTTAAAATTCGTGCCCGGCCAATTAATATTGACCTGACCCAAATCGTAATGCTTGTCCGTTCGGCCTTCATAACCAATCGCGTGATGAGTTGCGGGTAAAGTGGCCCCATAAGCCAACGAACTGCTAAGCAATAACGAAAGTAAACCTGCCTTGTACATGTTGTTTGTTCCTTTGTTAGGTTAAAAATACAACATAGATTTTACTTCCCTGCGAGGCAATCGAGTTTTCTTCATGTTAAAAACATTCATTCACTTGGCGCTTATAAGTCGACAAGCTTGAATATCAACATAACCCTTTGAAAAATTTAAATAACATGAACAACAGGGATACTTAATTTATGTTTAGGGACAAAAGCGGCGTACCTTTTAAAAAAACAGCTGTGTGTTACAATTCGGTTAGATATATTTGAAGCAAAATTTGTAATGATTAAAAAATTATTTATCGTATTGATTACATTAGGTTTAACAGCCTGCGGCGGTGGTTCTTCTGAACAATCAAAACCAGTGCCACCAACAAAGTCAACTGCACCTACGGAACCTGATACATCTACAGAACCTGATACATCTACAGAACCTGATACATCTACAGAACCTGATACATCTACAGAACCTGATACACCTACAGAACCTGATACACCTACGGAACCTGATACACCTACAGAGCCTGATACACCTACAGAACCTGATACACCTACAGAGCCTGGAAACGGAAACCAAATCAAAATTGTAGAAATAGGCGCACCAACCGAGGTCAATGAGCGTGACACCATAACCATTCAGCCAACAGTTGAGGCTCAGAACATTGAAAATGTGTTTTATATATGGAATCAAACTGATGGCCCATGGCTCAATATCCCCCATTCCGATAAATATGCTCAATCCCTTGAAATAGTCGCACCGAGTATTTTCGAAGACACCACACTATCATTTGAATTGATAGTCGGAGGTGATAACGTCCCCAACACCATCACCGCTTTTGATATTGAAGTAAATGCCTATCCTGATCTTGCTTTAGAGCTTATTACGGATGAAAACTTGCACGACTGTATCTACTTTAGAAACCTATATCATCCGGTTCCCGCAGCGGTAGATGCACATATTAAAGTACTAGAGTGTGAGTATTACGACATAAAATCCCTTGCAGGAATATCACAGATTGCAGGCTTGGAACAATTAACTATCAGAAACGCTGAGCTTGAGGACATTTCTGAGCTGATTAACATACCAACATTGAACACCTTAGAGCTTGATTACGCAACTGCAGACGGTGCCGACACAACCACACTTCTCACGCAACTTGAACAATTAAGTCAACTAAGTTCACTCACAATAACAAACCGAAACAGCACAGATATTAGTTGTGCCAATATTAACTTCGACAAACTATCAGGGTTAGATACGCTTAAACTGAACCGTTGTGGCGAGTCCGAAACAAACGGTGTCGTCATTTCTGATAAGACTCTTAGCAAGCTCAAAACTCTTGTTCTGAAGGGGGTTCAGCTCAGCGATGATACTGACCTAAGTAAGGCCATAGTTTTGAGAGCGTTATACCTATCCTATTCTAATATTTACGATTATAGCTTTTTAGAAGCACTAACTAACCTCAGAGCATTGAGGTTAGAAGAAGATACTTCACTTGATATGCGAGTTTTTCCTGCGGACAGCAAACTAAAATATCTATATTTTAGAGATCTTCAGCTTACCCATACAGACACAGCTGAGCCTCTTACGAATGTAGAAGTAATAGATCTTATGGCTGTCGAGGTAAATTCAATAGACTTTTTAGCTGGCTATCAAAAATTAAAGGTAGCCGAACTATATGGCAATACAGGCATAACTTCTCTTGCTCCCCTAACCCATACAAAAGAGCTCAGTAAATTAAAGATTGTTCAAAGCAATCATATCGACTTTTCAGTGATACAGGAAATGACATCACTTACATATTTGTCGACGAGATCTGGCTCCATAGGAGAAAAGAGCAGTATTGATACAAATTGGTTAGCTGGAATGCCAAATTTAGCTTATGTTGACATTGACCCTGAAATTTTTGACGGCAATGCTTTCAACGGCGTACAAACTATGCGTCAGCTTAGTGTTACAGCTAATACCATTAGCTCGCTACCCAACCTCAGCACGATGCCCCTTGTCACAAAATTAGAGTTAGAAGCTGACAACCAGCAACATACCATATCATCTTTACAAGTCCTTGGTAAAAACGAGGTCATCCGCACTCTAAAACTTGCCGGGTTTAAGGACTTAACTGATTTAACTGGCCTTGAGCAGCTCACTAGTCTTATATCTTTAAGGTTGGAAGGTATGCCCGTCTCAGATCTCGGTGCAATTGCGAAGTTAGAACAGCTAGATACCATCAGTATCAAGGGAGCAGCAGAGCTTTTCAATGTTGATGTATTCATGAACCTGCAGCAACTAAGCTATCTTGAAATTCGCAACAGTAAAATTACCTGTGAAGATGAAGAAAAACTACGCAATTTAGACAACGTGACAGTGTACTTAGATAACACCTGCGTTTCATCCAAAGAAAATTAAACATGATGGAACTTTTTATTAATTTGGTAGCCTATTAACACGATGCTACTAGATTTCTAATCTATAAATTAAACGCCAGAGCTTGCTCTGGCGTTTTTGTTTTTTACAAGTCGACCCATATAAAAAAGCCACCTTAACTCCTAAGGTGGCTTTACATTGCTGGGTGTTGCCAGCCACCTAACAGGCTGGCTTGCAATGATTAGGCTGCCTGCTCTTCATCATTTTGTTGCGCGTGGCGAATTAAATAATCAAAGGCCCCTAGGCTTGCTGTTGCCCCTGAACCCATAGCAATGATAATTTGCTTAAATGGTTCAGTGGTTGCGTCCCCCGCGCCATACACGCCCGGCATCGAGGTCGCACCTTTGTTATCAATTTCTATCTCACCAAATTTGGTTAGAGTCACCGGTGAGTCCTTTAAAAACTCGGTGTTTGGCACCAAGCCAATCTGCACGAAAATTCCCGCGAGTGTCAGTTCATGGCTTTGTTGTGTCACTCTGTCTGTGTAACGTAATCCCGTCACGCGCTTACCATCTCCTAGCACTTCGGTGGTTTGGGCATTTTTGATGATGGTAATATTGCTCAAGCTATTGGCTTTTTTAATCAGCACCTCATCTGCGCGCAATGTATCAGCAAATTCCAGCACGGTGACGTGCTCAACGATATTAGCCAAATCAATTGCGGCTTCAATACCTGAATTACCCCCACCAATTACGGCCACAGGTTTACCTTTGAATAATGGACCATCACAGTGCGGGCAATACGCCACCCCACGTCCTTTGTATTCGGTTTCACCTGGTACATTCATATTTCTCCAACGTGCGCCTGTGGCCAGAATAATTGACTTGGCTTTAAGGATCGCGCCGCTCTCAAGCTCTACATTAAGCAACTGATCTCGATAAATGTTAGCCGCCCTTTGTCCTGCCATCACATCCACATCGTATTGCTTGACGTGTTCCTCTAGTTGAGCCACCAGTTTCGGCCCTTCAGTGGCTTTAACGGAGATAAAGTTTTCGATACTCATGGTGTCAGCAACTTGGCCGCCAAAGCGTTCAGCAACCACCCCCGTGTTTAAGCCTTTGCGAGCTGCATACACCGCCGCTGATGCCCCCGCAGGTCCACCACCCACAACCAATACATCAAACACTTCTTTGTCATTTAGCTTAGTCGCTTGTTTAGCAGCAGCGTTTACATCCACCTTATTAAGAATGTCAGTGAGTGTCACTGCGCCTTGCGAGAATAGTTTGCCATTTAGATAAACCGCAGGTACGGCTAACACGTTACGCTCATTCACTTCGTCTTGAAATAGCGCGCCATCAATCATCGCCGTCTTGATAGACGGATTAAGTGCCGCCATTAAGTTCAGCGCCTGAACCACCTGTGGACAGGTTTGGCAGCTCAATGAAATGTACATTTCAAAATTCAGTTCGCTATCTAGCGCCTGTATCTGAGCAATTTCATCTTGAGATGCCTTCGTCGGATGTCCGCCACTTTGCAGTATCGCCAGCACCAATGATGTAAATTCATGACCCATCGGCACGCCCGCAAACTGAATATGTGTCTCACGCTTTGGTGAATAGAGCGTCATACTTGGCCTGCGTACTTCGGTATCAGGGTTGTTTGTTACAGTGATTAAGTCACTTAGCGAAGCTAAGTCTGCCGCTAACGCCTCTAACTCTTTGGCTTTATTGCTGTCATCGAGTGCAATGACCAGCTCAACAGGATCTTTTAAGGCGCTGAAATGGCTAGTAAGTTGATTTTTAATATTTTGGTCTAACATGCTTGGTCATCCTCACAGCAATTGAAAAAGTAGGGGTGGGTTTACCACCCCGTTCTATTTAGATTTTGCCTACAAGGTCAAGTGAAGGTGCGAGTGTTTCTTCACCTGGCTGCCAAGACGCAGGACATACTTCACCATCATGGCTCGCGATGTACTGTGCCGCTTGTACTTTACGTACTAGCTCTTTGGCGCTTCGGCCAATGCCTAAATCGTGTGTTTCAATCACTTTGATTTCACCCTCGGGGTTGATCACGAATGTACCGCGCAGTGCTAGGCCTTCTTCTTCAATCATTACCCCGAAGTTACGAGTAATGCTGCCTGTCGGGTCACCAATCATTGGGAACTGAATTTTTTTGATGGTTTCAGAGGCATCATGCCAAGCCTTATGCGTGAAGTGTGTGTCTGTCGACACTGAGTAAACCTCTACACCCATCTCTTGTAGCTGCGCATAGTAATCTGCTAAGTCACCTAATTCTGTTGGACATACGAAGGTGAAGTCAGCTGGGTAGAAAAACACAATTGACCATTTACCAAGTAAGTCCTTTTCACTCACTTCAACGAAATCGCCGTTATGGTAAGCAGTTGCATTGAAAGGTTGAATTTTTGTGTTGATCAATGAAGTAGTCATAATTTTACTCTCTTAGTTTTGTTTAATGTCGATGACGAGTTAGGTCGTCCTGCTCGCCTTGCTTGACTACTAAGATAGAGATGTTGAATGATTAAATAAAATGGATTGTTTGGATTGATTCAATCAATTTTTTGGATTGAATCATACTTAGTACATTGCGAAGTGATCTTTTATCGATTGTTTTGCATAGAAATTATAACCGTGACCGTGGCTGCGTTATACTCGCAGATGTTCACTGTTACACAACCTTATAATTGAGGAAATCATGCACCCTTTCTTAAATCATATTCAATTGGGCTACTACGGCGCGCTGCCATTTTTAGCCTGCGTATTTTGGCCTCTGTTACTTGGTTCTTCCATCCAAGCAATTGAGGCATTCTCTCTCTATAGCATGGGAATTTTAGCGTTTATGTCTGGCACCTTGTGGCGTGCAGGAGAACAGTCCTATACTCACGCGGTGATGGCTGTACTGGTGGTGATCCCCTTCCCTTTACTGGTGTTCGCTTCAGCAACCAACACCTTGATATATCTAGCTATCTGCTTCCCTTTGGTGCTGTTGTTCGAACGTGGTATGCCAGCTTGGCAGCAATATCACAAGGATTATCACAGAATGCGCTATATTTTGACATCCGTCGTATTCGTTTGTCACTTGTTTATGATTGCGCAAAGTATTGAGCTAACAAGAGTTTAAATTCTCTGCTATACCTTTAAAAGGTGAGCTAAAGCCTGTTCGTTGGCCAAAGTGTGAGTAACAAATGATACAAAAACTAGTCATTGCGCTGATTTGGGCCTTCGGATTTGCCCTGCTGGATTGGGTATTTTCACAAACGACTGTAGATATTGGTTCAGTAGAAGAAATATTATGGTTTTGCTTATCAGCCTCGGCCATTACATTAGTCGCACAGCAACTAAACAGCAAGCCCTTGGTATTTGGCTGGTCATTTTATTGTTTAGGACTACTGCTCGATATCTTTGATGAGTTCTTAGGCCATGACCTAGTGCCGCTTTTAGTCCTAGATACCTCACTGAAAAGTTTAGGGTTTGTGCTCGTTTGTTACGGCATGTTGTTACTGCTATCGTCTAAAAAAGTCACGATAGCTAAACTCAATTTAGAAATAGCCAGCCGTAAACAGCTAGAAGATAAGCTTCGTTATGAAGCTCATCATGACCCACTCACTCAGCTTGGCAATCGCAAAGCCTGTTTTGCACGCTTCTCAAATTTAAGCGAGCAATATCAATGGCTTTATTACTTTGATTTGGATAACTTTAAGCAAGCAAATGACACATACGGACACCATGTAGGCGATGAAGTACTCGAAAAGTTTGCACATGCACTAATAAAGCAATTTGATAAGGAGAGCGTGTTTCGATTAGGTGGCGACGAATTTGTGGCATTTAGCAATCACAGCCCTGATGAATGTAAAGCGCTTAGAAGCCTTATTAACCCTCCACTGCTGGAATATCAAGTGGATGTGAGCATCGGAAGCGCTGAGACTGATAAACATCAAGAGCCAGATAAGATATTACAAATGGCTGATAACAAGATGTACAAAGACAAATCAAGAACCTCCAGCCGCTCTCGCAGCGCGAAAACTAAACCTTCCTAACGCCCCCTGTTTGCAGGTATTAAAATCCTTGTAAGATTTTCACGCACAGCAATGCTATAATCGCCGCCGTTTTTACTATGATGTTTTTTTATGATTTTAGATACACAATGGCGCATACTCACGGTAGGTGACGGCGACTTAAGTTTTTCATCCGCTCTTGCGTCACGCTTAAAAGCAGGCCTGCTCACCGCCAGTACCTACGACAGCGAACAAACCATTCGTGATAAATATCAACATCATGCGTTAGATCTATTGAGTACATCCAGCGCCGAATATCTGAGCGAATTCGATGTAACCGCTGGTGAAAGCTGGCAACGCCTTGCAAAACCACAATACGATTTGGCTATTTTTCAGTTTCCATTATTACCAGCGTTTAGTGACCAAACAGAATTTGAGCAGCAGCAATACTCAATTAATACCCTCAATCGCAGGCTATTGCGCCAGTTTCTCGATAATGCTTATCGCTATGCGCTAGACCCAGCAGGCCCAATGCTATGCTATATCACTTCTAAAGATGTTAAACCCTACTGTGAGTGGGATCTCGAAGGGACATTGAGCTTAAATAGTAAAATGAACTACCTAGGCCAACATCCATTTGATATCACACAGTTTCCTGGATATAAAATTCGTAATGTAGACAGAGACAAACATGTCAAAGACACCAGTGGCACTACTTACGTTTTTTCTGCCAAAGCAAACCCAACGATACAGCAACAACTCTACATCCCTAATTATTTGCAAGACAATCATTGTAGTTTTTGCAGAGCGGGCCCGTTTCATAGCGAAGCGGACACACAAGCACACCAAAACTCAAAAAAACACCGTACCATGCAACAGCACCAGCAGCACTGGCTACGCTTTTTAGCATCCTATAATTCATGAGAGAAAGCTGAGCGCTCATAAAACTGAGATTTGCGTGCGTGGAAACCTGATCCAGAAACATTAGTAACTAGAAAATCGCAATAAAGTTACCTAATGTAAATGTAGAGAAACTTAGCCGTAAAACCAGTGAATAATGTATACAAAAACCTTGCTGCGCTCTTGTGAGGCCTTTAGAATAGGCGCCTTGCGTAAAAAAGTGTGATAGAGAATCAAGCTGAATGAAACTAACCAATCGAGATTTCCTGTTTGCAGTATTATGTTTACTGATTGCAATGATCACCATTCAATCAGGCGCTTCAATTGCAAAGCAGTTATTTCCTCATGTTGGACCTGAAGGCACAACGGCATATCGTTTGGGTTTCTCTGCACTGATTTTATGCCTGATATTTAAACCTTGGCGATGTATACCCGCCAACAAAACGCCCATCTTGATCTACGGATTGTGTTTGGGTGGTATGAACATCACTTTTTATTACGCGATAGAACGTATTCCCCTTGGTATTGGCGTGGCACTCGAATTCACAGGGCCTTTAGCCGTTGCTTTGTTTGCTTCTAAACGAAAACGAGACTATGTGTGGGTATTGTTTGCCTTGTTAGGAATTTTACTGCTGCTTCCTGACATGAGCAGTGCACAAGGGCTTGACCCTATCGGTGTGTTGTTAGCTCTCATCGCTGGCGCTTGTTGGGCTGGCTATATTCTATTTGGTAAGAAAACTGGCAATCAAGGGTCGGGCGGCGCAACCGTTGCCTTAGGTATGAGTGTTGCGGCAATTGCGGTCGTGCCATTGGGCGTTGCGTCTCAAGGTGTAGCCTTGTTGAACTGGGAGTTAATTCCTTTAGGTATAATGATCGGAGTACTCTCAAGTGCACTTCCATACAGTTTAGAAATGGTCGCCCTACGTAATATGCCCGCACAGGGATTTAGTATCATGATGAGCCTTGAGCCTGCAATAGCTGCACTAGCTGGACTGATGATCCTCGGTGAGCTGCTAAGCATCTGGCAATGGCTGGCAATTTTTATGGTGATCATCGCATCAGTTGGTAGCTCGCTGTCTAGCAGCAAAGCACACTAAAGCTTTATTGTTAACGCTGTAAAATAACCATAAAACAAAAGGTTACACCTAAGTGGCAACTTAAAATGCGGTGACGATGGTCGCCACCGCAAATCCATTACTCCTTGGCAAGTGCCCTAGCTAGCGCTTGCTCTTTCGGCACCACAATATCAGGCGTTACACCCACTTGCTCCCAATTGGAGCCTGTTTTTGGGTTGATGGGTCGCAACATTGGTAGCCTCAACACCAACCAATCGTTGATTTTTCTAACCCCTGTTGCATGAGCCAGTCCTTCTGTTTGTTCACCAATAACACGCGCTCTACCTAAATGTTTCAATGTGTAGGTGAAAAACTCAGCGGCACTGATCACTTTACTGCTTGTTAGAATGGTGACAGGAATGACTTTTAGATTGTTTTCAGCCGCCACTGAATAACTGTCAACTCGATAACTAAACCCATCTCTTTGATATATATCCCACAAATGGGTGTTATCCTTCACAAAATGACTGATCAAATGTGCCACCAATTCCATAGACCCACCAGTGCACTCCCTTAGATCGATGATCAGCTCAGAAGTATGACTCAAAAAATTGAGAGCATGTGTAGCCACTTGTTTCGCGCGCTCGTCGGGATGAAATTTATTGAATTTTAAGTAGCCAACATTGCCACTTAGCACTTTGGCCTGCTCAAAAGCAAAGTTATTTACCCGCTTCTCATCAGACTCTTGTAGGATATGAGTAACCACTTTATCAGGTCGCATCGGTACAAGACCAAGATGACCATCTTTACTTAGAATGCGCAGCTGTTGTCCCACTTCATCGATAAACTGCGCACGCGTAGTAATATGGCTAAAATGACCTTGCACCTCTAATTCGAGCAACGCTAATACAATCTGATTGGCCACTTTGGGTAACACATAACCTTGCTCAATTTGATTGCTGAGCAAATGAATCGTCTCGACGCGTTGTTGCGCGCTAATGGCTTCGTCTAAACTTGCATTCGCGTCACTAAATAAACACATCACCAAGCAAAAAACGCTCAGCACGCGGTTAAAAAAATTGTATTTTGTATTCATGATTTTTCCTTTAATTTGTTAATAATTCAAAAAGTTAAATTACAAACTAAAGGGATAAAGAATGGCTGGTGTGTCTTTTGAGGATATTGTTATTACGCCACAGTGAAAAGCGCAGTTTGGCGAGAGATTGGCACCGACAGTACCAAGGTATTAAAGACAAAAAAAGTTTTGGCAAATACGGGATACAACTGACACAAAGCAAAGCAAAAACAAATAACAAAATCGCTTGTGGCATATTTTGGTATACATGCAAAAACTGCTGTGCTTGGCTGGGAGTCCTTGGTTGCGCTTGGCTTTTTTTTGCTTTTGCTTCGAGCTGGACTACCGTGGTATCCACTACCAATGTATTTCCCCGTAACTCGCTGCTGTCTAGCGGTGCAGATGCTAACAGCCAACCACACAAAAACAGAGCTGACGCAACCGCCAGCACTGTATAAACTTGGTGAATCAGCCGTTTGCAAGACATAGATTAATGAACAGGCTCAACAGTGGTGTCATCATCACCTGAGACGAGGTTGTCAGGCTGTTGTTCACCTTCTGTACCTTCCTCTACAGCAGGGGGCTTTGGAAACAGATACGTGTCTAACCACTGCTCCTGTTCCCACAAAACATGCATGATACTCTCGCGTGCACGATAACCGTGCCCTTCATTGGGAAGCATCACTAAGCGCGCTTGTTTACCGAGTCCTTTGAGCGCCGCATACATACGCTCTGACTGCATTGGGAAAGTCCCCGAGTTAGGGTCCTTATCACCGTGGATCATCAGCATCGGCTCATTGATTTTCTCTGCGTGGAAGAACGGCGACATATTCGCATACACATCTTGTGCTTCCCAAAAATCACGTTCTTCGCCCTGAAAACCAAACGGTGTCAAACTACGATTGTAAGCACCGCTGCGCGCAATACCGGCGACAAACAAGTCCGAATGAGCCAGTAGGTTCGCGACCATAAAGGCACCATATGAATGGCCTGCTATCGCTATTTTATTGGCATCCGCCACCCCTTTGGCCACGAGCGTATCAACCGCCGCTTTGGCACTTGCAACGAGCTGTTTTCTAAAACTATCATTGGGTAATGCTTTACCCTCTCCCACGATAGGCATTTTAGGGTCATCAAATACCGCGATACCTTTGGCTAAATAAGGCATTGGGCCCCAGTAGCCAAAATATGGAAACTCATAGGGTGACTCACGCACCTGAGAAGCTACGCTTTTATCTTTGTATTCAAGTGGATATGCCCACATCAACACCGGCAGCGGTCCTTGGGTAACATCATAGTTAGCTGGTAAATAAAGGTTGCCTGTCAACTCAACACCATCATCTCGAGTGTACTTTACCTGCTCTTTTGTCACGCCGATAAATTCCGGGTATGGATGCTCATAACGGGTAAGCTGAGTTAACGTATCAAAATTTAAATCGCGAATGAAAAAGTTGGGTTGCTCGGTTTGTGACTCTCTGACAGTAATAAAACGCATTCCCTCATCATCCAATAGACCTTTTACGCGCTCGTAATAAGGGGCTTG
Organism: Pseudoalteromonas sp. T1lg23B; assembly: GCF_002964665.1. Taxonomy (GTDB): domain Bacteria; phylum Pseudomonadota; class Gammaproteobacteria; order Enterobacterales; family Alteromonadaceae; genus Pseudoalteromonas. The sequence goes on from NZ_PQBZ01000042.1 coordinate 450,317, forward strand.
TGATTGCCAAATACGTGTAGCGCTATTGGTTTTGACATCGTAACGGTCTAAGAAAGGCTGGTTACCTGTTTTGGATGCACCATCACCATGTAAGAACAGATAGCGCCCGCCGATAAGCTTTAATACCCTAGAACCTAAATCGCTGCGCGTATACACAAACTGACCAGGATTTTTGTAAGCGTCGTTATAACTGCGCTCAGAAAATATCACACGGTTTTGATCCGCAGCTCTTGGGGCAATAACCGAAGTACGAATGCTGCGATCACTAAAACGCCATTCACTCAGTAAAGCCACTTCATCATCGGCCCACTCTATTGACGAGAAACGACGTTCAACCTTGGCAAATAATTCTGGCTCACGCTTAAATGGTGCGCTAATGGTGTAGAGGTAATCATGATGTGGCACATCTTGTTTCATATTGCCGCCATCTTGTGCCTCTGCCCATAATACGGTAGCACCTTGATCAGCACGCCACTGAAACTCTCGTGGGCCAGTGCGCACACTATCAAACCCCTTTGGTATATTGTCAGCTAAAGGCTGTCTGGCAAGCTCATATAAAGGGTATCCTGTCATGCCCCAAACTTGCCAAACACTGGCAAAACGCTGATAAGGCACTTGGTAGGAAAAGGGTTCATCTATCATACCCACGATCAAGCTGGTTGAGTCTGGCGATACTGTAAACGATTTCACCAAATTAGGCTTGCCGATGCCTTTAATTGGACCATTCAGTGGTACCTTTGCCAGTTGCCCTTGAGCGTAAAATTTAAATTCCGCTTCATCAAATGGCGTTTTCAGTAGATTTTGATAGGTTCTCGCGGGCGCTTTTTCGCCACTACTTTGCTGAACGATAGGTACCACAGACTGCGCTTTTGGTTTCAGTGCTGGTTGGCCATGGTTAACTGCAAAATTCACGACGATCGCGTGACTATCAGGTAGCCAATAGTAAGGAGTCGCTGTGACCACACCGTTTAGTGTTGATTCGGTAAGCTGCCGAGCTGCACGCTCTTTGATGTCGTAAACCCACAAAGTGGCGTCCGCTTCTTGTTCAACAATAAAGCTCAGATATCGACTGTCCGACGACCATTGTACCGATCGTATAACCGCCCCCGCAGGGATCCCTTCAGGGCGAATTACCGAACCGGTATCGACATGTTTAAATTCTAACGATAAGTAAGTACGGCGAGACTCCCGCATAAACGTTTTTGGATTAAACTTAATCCCCGCCAATGCTTTTTCTGATAATGTGAGTTCGTCCAGTGTTAGCACCCTTTTACGCTCTAACAATGCCAACCATTTACCATCATGACTTAATATACTGGTGGGAAGTAATTTTGCATCCACTAATTTTGCCAACGCAGGAGAAGGCACTTGGTACCCTTGCTGCTGTGCAACAACACCCGTGATTGGCGCCAATACGAAAATCACTAGCCCTATAAGCAAACGCTTCATTTTATTTTATCCTACCCTATCCATACAACCGAGCATCATATACCTAATTATCCAAAAATTCAGCTATATCAGTCAATCTTCAGCAAAGCTTACACTTTTGTGACCCAACAATTTACGCTAAAATACCGACCACTTCTATATTCCAACGCTGCTGCCTGACCATATGAGCAATCATGACAAAAACTAATAAGTCCGAAAAAGTAACAATTTGGGACGTTGCCGCTGCAGCTGGAGTATCTAAATCTACGGTATCTTTGGTACTTACGCACAGTGATAAGGTCAGCGATAAAAGTAAGCAACGAGTGCTTGATGCCATTGAGCAGCTCGGCTATGTGTACAACCGTGATGCCGCAGCCCTTAGAAGTAAACGTTCAAATCTGGTTGCGCTGGTTATTAATGATCTTACCGACCCGCTATGTGCGCAATTGGCCATCGCACTAGAGTCTCACCTTTATGCAATAAACATGTTGCCAATGCTGGTCAATACGGGGGAAAACCTTGAACGGCAAAAGCAAGTTGTCAACACACTAAAAGAATACAATGTCTGCGCGTTTATTATGTGTCCAGCCCCCAATACCGACCAAAAATGGCAAGAACAACTGATCCAAGCTGGGTTCCCAGTGATCAATGTCATGCGTGAGGTAGACTATTCTAGCGCGCCAAGCATCCTGCCTGACAATAAAAAAGGCTCACATATAGCGACCTGCCATCTATTAGAGCAAGGACTCACACAACTGGCTTTTTTGGGCGGTACAGCTGAGATTTCCGAATATCAAGAGCGCGTGGCTGGATTTACGTCCGCACTTGAGCGGCACAGCATCAATCATAAACAGCCCATCATCACCGCCCCGAGCAGCCGTCAAGGTGGACGTGATGCTTTTCAACAGCTCATACAAGTCGCGCCCACCACCAAAGCTATTGTCTGTTTCAGCGATGTGATTGCCTATGGCGTCATAGATGCCATGCACCAACAAGGCTTAGAACCGGGTAAAGATATTAAAATCATCGGCTTTGGTGATTTAGAAGACTCACAACTTATGCAACCAACTCTGTCATCTGTGCATATTGATTTCCATGAAATTGGCAAGCGCACCTGTCAGACACTTTCTGAATTATTGGAACAATCATCCCCTGCGGTTCGTACTTTGGTTGATGTGTCGCTAAAAATAAGAGAATCATCTTTGTGAACAAACAAGTTTTAATCATCGGCTACGTTTGGCCAGAACCTAATTCTTCGGCTGCTGGCAGTCACATGATGTCATTGCTGCGCTTTTTTAAAGCACAGCAATGGCAAGTCGAATTCGCAAGCCCAGCGCAAGTCACCGAGCATATGGTGGATTTAACGAAAGAAGGTATAACAAGTAAAAGTATTACTCTTAACTGCAGTAGTTTTGACGAGTATATTCAAGCATTACAGCCTGATATCGTCATGTTTGACCGTTTTATGATGGAAGAACAGTTTGGCTGGCGAGTTGATAAATATGCCCCCAATGCACTGAAAATATTAGACACTGAAGATCTACAGTGTTTACGAAACGCCCGCCACGAAGCACATAAAGCCCAGCGGGAACTAACCGTGAACGACTTACACTCCGACCTAGCTAAGCGTGAGATGGCAGCAATCTTACGCTGTGATCTCAGCCTCATTATCTCCAGCTTTGAAATGCAATTGCTAGAAGATACCTATAAGATTGATAGTTCACTGTTACATTACTTACCGTTTATGGTTGACCTCAACAGCCTACCACAAGATACACCAGCCTTTGAGCAACGTCAGCACTTTATGACTATCGGTAATTTCCGACATGCGCCGAATTGGGATGCGGTACTGTATTTACAGCAAATATGGCCGCTCATTCGTAAGCAACTACCAAAAGCAGAGCTGCATATTTATGGCTCCTATCCCCCACCCAAAGCAACGGCACTACACAACCCAAAAACAGGCTTTCTTATCAAAGGCTGGGCTGAAGATGCTCTGGAGGTAATGAAAAATAGCCGTATTTGCCTTGCACCGCTCAGATTTGGAGCTGGCATAAAGGGAAAGTTGTTAGAAGCGATGATCACCCAAACGCCCAGTATTACCACTACAATTGGTTCCGAAGGTATGCATTTAGATTTGCCATGGCCTGGGGAAATTGCCAACAATCCACAACAATTTGCTGATGCAGCAGTCGCCCTTTATTGCGATAAACAAGCCTATCAGTGCGCACAAAGCAACGCACAGACAATCCTCGCTCACGTGTACCAAAAAGAACAACTTGAGACGTTGTTAATTAATAAAATCAATACAATAGCTGAAAATTTAGCGCAACATCGACAAGCCAATTTCACAGGTCAAATGCTCAAACACCATACTATGCGAAGCACACAATATATGGCGCAATGGATTGAAGCAAAAAATGTCAATAAAAATCGTTAAATAGCCTAGACTTTGCAATGAAAGCGATTAGAATGCGCAGCAATTCCAATCGCTACATTTATCATCAAATAACACTTTTGTCTGATATTTGTATTGTCATTCTTTTATTTTAGGTTTCACGCAGTTGAACACAGCTACCTTTACCCAAAAACGCAAGTTTATTGTTAAACTTGGAAAAATGTTGCACAAATACGGTACGCCCGCATACCGACTTGAGGCACACCTCATGGAAGTGGCAACACACTTGGGTTTAAAATCATCATTTGTAATGTCCCCTACATCCGTAACATTTGTTATCTGGACAGAGGGTCATGAAGAAGAATACACCCACGTCGCACGTGTAGACCCTGGCGATCACGATTTAGGTTCCTTAGCTGATACTGACGATGTGGTGAGTAAGGTACTAACTGGCCAAGTTACGATTGAACAGGCAGACGCCGATTTAGATAAAATTAGTAAGCAAAAAGCCCCCTACAGCAAGTTACTAACTGGCTTTGCATTTTCAGTATCTGGTGCTGCTTTTGCGATGTTGATGGGTACGAGCTGGAATGATGTGCTCTGGTCAGGCGTGTTCTCAATTTTGGTTTTCCTGTTTGTACTTTGGTCTGCTCGTTCAAAACGAGTGACACACATGCTTGAACCATTGGTTGCCATTGTGGCAGCTATTGGTGCGTGCGCGGTGAGCAGTTATGTTGACCCCAGTATTAATATTAGATTAGTCATTTTGTCAGCCATTATCGTGTTCATTCCAGGTCTCGCATTAGCCTTAGCATTTGCGGAGCTTTCATCACGCCACTTAGTGTCAGGTACAGCGAGAGTTATGGACTCGTTAATGTTGTTGTTCAAACTCTATTTTGGCGCATTCTTAGGCATCAGCATCGGGTTTTCTCTGTTCGGCACCACAGACTTTGTACAGCCAGATCCATTACCAAAATGGACTGCGTGGCTGGCTATACTACTGCTGTGTACGAGCTTAATCATCATTTTCAGAACGAAGCTCAAACATGCTAGTTGGTCAATCGCATCTGGGTTTATCGCATACGCTGCGAGCATTAGTGCCGCCGTATATTTTGATTATTCGATTGGTGCGTTCGTCGGTGCTTTTGCTGTAGGAGTATTTAGTAACCTGTTTAACCGTATCGTCAATGCCCCCGCATCAATTGTGGCAATGCAAGGTTTGATTGTACTGGTACCTGGCTCTAAAACATATATAGGCCTCAATTCCCTCATTGAAGGGCAAAGCTTTATTCATGCTGATCATATCGGACAACAGACATTTCTAATTTTTATGTCTCTAGTAGCCGGTCTCATTTTCGCAAACGTAGCACTGCCTCCGAAAAAAGCCTTGTAGATAAAGGGACGCTATTGCGTCCCTTTTTACTGTGCTTGTTGGTAATGCAGCGCCCGTTCGATGCGAGATTCAACTTGCGGATGGGTGGACAAGTACTTGGACCAATCATCCTGCTCGCTTTTTCTTTCTTGCGATATAAGTCTAAGTGCAGTGGCAAAATCAGCGGCTTTATAACCATGTTTCTCTAGATTATATAACGCAAAATCATCTGCTTGGCGTTCCATATCTTGCGAAAACTGCTGCTGCATAATGGCACTTCCTACGCCCAAAGTGAGCTCAGCAATACCCTGCAGATCACCGAATACCACCGCAAGTGCGACCGTTGAAGCAACCGATTGCGCTGCTATCCGCATACTGTGTTGATGTTCAACATGCCCTATTTCATGCAGTAGCACCGCTCTGAGCGCCTTCGGATGGTCTGCCAACTTCTTTACCAGTGCATCAGTAACCACAATTTGCCCATGGGGAAGCGCAAAAGCGTTCGCTCCAAAATAGTCGGAACGATAAAACCCTAAACGGTATTTTTCATTATCTAACTGTAATTGGGCCAAAGAATGCTGCCATAAGACATTAATTTCAACCTGTTGCTCGGGATTTAGTTCACTAGGCTCCAACGCCAGTTTTTCTATCATCAACATTGACTGTTCACCGGTTTGTTCCGCAACACTTTGCGGCAGTAAAGTGACCGCACTTGCTGCCATATTTGGCACAGCCACAAAGAACAGCCAATATAACAGCAATGGGCACAAAACAATGGATGAAAGCACCAAAACTTTGTGCTTTTCACAACGCTCAATAAACTCCGAACCTGAGTTTAGACGAAAATTTACATCATCAGGCAAGAAACGCCGCGCATCAGGCAATGTAATATCTTGTGCCTGACCCGATATTGCGATACCCAGCCGAACATCAGCCAAAGGCATAAGCAACTCAACGCCATCATCACTAACAAGCGTGAGCTGTTCACTGCAACAATGCATAGTGCAGTTCGTGCTGGCGTTACTGCCAGCACTATATAGCTTACCCGTTATTTTCTGCATATTATGTTAAAGAGACATCAACATCGAAAACGTTCGCAGCTTCTTGCGCAAATGATGATTGCTGTGCTTGTTGAACGTTAATGACCTTCTCAGCGTCAGGCTGAAGGTGTACAACCGTAGCAGCGGCTAGCATTTTAGCCTTGCGCACTTTAGCCCAAGGAAAAGCCAACCCGAGTGTCAACACAATTGCCACTGTATTAGTCACAGTCAACGTAACGTAATCAACAGGCTCAAGACTCGATTCAAATTCAGCTATACCTTCAATATGACTATTGCTATAGATGTGATTTCGTACCATCGCTTGATAGGCAGGTGCCAAAATTGTAATCACGCTGACTTGCATTAACAGTATTAAGCCAACAATCATTTGTGGGCTCTCAGTAAAACTCGCCCCCGTGACCAACGCGAGAACACCAACGGCAATCACAATCCCTATTGCAATACACAAACATGCAAAAGCGATTAAATAATATTCTCTTGTAGATAGCTGTGTAATTACCTTCTTATTACCATAATGAATATTGTTGTGGATATAGCTATCAATGCGTTTGAGTACCCATGGCAGCAATAGATACAAAGTGAAAATACTCAGCACTGGTAACAATACAAAATTAACGAACGCATCTTTATAACAACCTTTAAAAGAGAACTGAACATTGCGATAGCGTGTCATTCTCAAATTAAAACGTAGTCCTTGATTTATTACCCACGGCAGCGCAACAAGCCAAGTCATCACAAGTAGTATCCCAACCATTGGATAATAACTACTAGCCACAATATATAAAGTAAAACAAGCAACTGCTAGCAGTCTACCTTTTAAAATTTGTAAGGGTGTAGCCAGATAATCAAACCTATGACCATTGATCAGCGTATGACCAAAAAAATACTGTTTGTTTCTTACCGTCGCCCACGCCGAGTAGATACCCAATGTGGCAATCGTCAAAAGAATATTGACTATCCAAATACTAAAGTAGCTACGCACATTACCAGTAAATTGCACTTCATGTCTTTGCGTTGACATGTCGGCGTTTTCAGCCATTTCTTTAGACTCTAAGTCCATTTAAAACTCCTAAAAAATAATAACAAGTACCATATTTGGTACAATGGCGGAATTATAACCATAAGGTAACAAGAGGTACAATAAATTACTGCTACATTTGCAACAAAAAAGCCAGCGGTTCGATCCACTGGCTTTTACTGATATTACTGACGTGCTAGGGCAAACACTTTGACTCCATAGCTATGTTGAACTTAGCAGCAAACGACTGCAAACTTGCCATTTGCTCGCGCTCTTTGTCACTGTTAACAACGTCATTTGATGCGGATAACAGCCAAGTCTGGCATCCTTCTTTGAGTGGTAAAGGCTTGCGTGCCATACCCACTTTAGGATAGAAATAGCCGCGTCTGTTGAGCGCAATTAAGCCAAAGCTTTGTTCCGCCTCATGTGCTTCTAGCACTTGCTCCAACGAATGTTTCATGAACCATTCCATACTTCTTTGAGCATTCACAAGTGGCGCCTCCGCTTTGCTATCGGACGCTGTTTGTAGCGTTTGACAGCCAAGCAACAGGCCGCTGAACAATAGTGTTATACACAAACTACGCATTCTTCGTTCCCCATGTCACTCGTCGGAAAAGTAAGCCTAAGATCAGAGCATATAGCCAATATCCAAAACTACCACTCCCTCCATCATCTATATTATTCGCTGGTGGAGGTGTGCGTACATTAACTGTAACCGTTGCTTGAGCCGATTCACCATTGCCATCACTGATAGAGTAAATAATTTGCTCTTGGCCTGTGAAGCTACTAGCTGATTGATACATAATGGTGTTTCCAGAGACGGTTGCGGTGCCCGTTCCTTCATACAGTAGTTCTACAAGTGTCAATGTGTCACCATCAACATCACTATCGTTGGCAAGCACCTCTATGGTTGTTTGCACACCTTGAGTGGCTGAAACAGAGTCATTACTCGCCACTGGCGCATCATTGACCGCCGTTACTGTAATTTGTGTTGTAAAGTTGGCACTAGCACCTTGCTTATCACTGATTGTAAGGGCACTTCTAATAACCCATTAAAGTTGGCATCGGGCGACACCACATTTGCGTTAAAGGTGTATTGCTCCCCAGCCAGAATGGTAAGCGTGAACTCACTGCTGTCTACATCTAATACTTCAAACTGCGACACAGCAAGCGTGATCGTCTGATCTTCATTCATTGTCAAGGCCACCTGAGTGAGTACCTCAGGTGCATCGTTAACTGGCGTGACCTGTATCTTCGCCGGATAACTTGTGGTGGTTGTGCCATCGGTCAACGTAATATTTACGGTGAGTTCACCATTGAAGTTTGCCGCTGGCATGATGGTGTTGCCAGAGAAGGTATAATTAGTACCGGCAATCACACTCAACGCCAATTGAGAATCGGCTTGTTGATTCACCACACTAAACTGTGACGCCTCCAAGGTGACGCTCGTATCTTCAGCTGTTGAGATCGTTTGCTGAGAGGTCACGGCAAGACTTGGCGATAAATCAAACTCAGGAGACAGAGCGTAAAAAATGCTGGTGGCACACATAACCATCACCCGTGCTTTATTGTCTTGACTGCCAATCAAAGTAACTTGCTGCTGGCCATCATTAGGCGTACCAGATAACAATAGCTGACTTTGCGAAGCATCACTGTTAGTTTGCATAATATCGACATTGGCACATGACACTGGCGCCTGATTGGTCCCAGCTACATTCCAGCTTACAGTAATTTGATTATTTTCATCTGCCGAGCTGCTTTGATCTGGGGCAGTAATAACAAATGGACCTGCCGCCGAAACGGTCGTCACACTTGCAGTATCGAAACTTACCCCTCCGTTACCATCTCGAACAACCAATCTAAAGGTCATGGTTCTGTCTGTGGTTGGGTAGCCATCCCCTTTGGTAACTTGACCAGAAATCACATCAGCCAATAATGGAAAGTATCTTGTTGCTGAGGTGCTTGGCAGATAAGGTCGGAACATCGGCCCTTCACCATTGTCTTTCAAATCCTCAGCACTTGAAGTCGGTGAGCCTAAATCCAACTGTTCCCACGAGTATGTCAAAGTGTCATTACTATTGGCATCAGTTGCCGAGCCTGTAAGCATAAATGGCGTGTTTATTGGGATCACATGATCAGCTTTAGCGTCAGCTACTGGAGCTTTATTGCCGTCATCTTGTAACGAACCACATGTCGCTCCTGAGCCTTGCGTAAGGTGGGAGTGTATCTCATCAATGCTGTAGGAATGGAACATCGCAATGGAGTTTGAGTCTAGATTTTCCGACCCGCAAATCCCAGCGTAGGCCATAATGGTAATACCACTGCCTGGTTCATACGCTGCGTTGCTAACGCGAGTCGAGCATGACCCTGCTGAGCCATTATAGGTATGATTTGCACCAAACTGGTGGCCTAATTCATGGGCAACATAATCTACATCGAATGCATCACCTTCTGGTGTCCCAATTCCGGTCATCCCCATCGCTTTACCACTGTCATCACAAATAACACCCAAAGCAGCTAATCCAGCTCCTGAGGTTGCCATCAGATGGCCAACATCATAGTTACTTGAGCCAATGATGGTGTCTATCTGATTTTGTACTTCTGTGAGCGTATCATCTAATTCGCCGTTATCGTACGGGTCATTCTCGGTAAAAATCAGTGCATCATTATTTGCTACTAGTTCGAGTCTAACGGCAATATCTGTTTGGTATATTTGATTGACTCGGTTAATCGTCGTCACGATGCCATTTAACGCTTGAGTCTTGCCACCAAAATAGCTGGTATATTCATCACTGGTGGTGACTGCTAATCGATAGGTCACCATTTCTACTGTACCACCGTTACCAATTAATGGGCCTCTTTGCTGCAACGTATTTAGGGGCATATCGCTTTGCAGCGCCACGACTTCATCATGCCAAGGAGCATCACGATTACCCTTTTCATACACTTTGTAGTTACCATAGCTCGGATCTACATATAAAACGCGCTCGTCGGTCTGATAAAAAGCATAAAAACCGTTTGGTCCAATATCGAAACGACCGGTATTTTGTGCAACACCAACTTGGTGCCCTGAAAAACTGCGGATCATGGGATATTTCTGTGCCAACGCAGGGGCCATAATGGGGTCATAACGTATGACATATTCGAGCAACCCACCACTACCATCAGGCAATGCAATAGTCATGTTGGCACCTTTTTCGGCAAGCGCGATTAGATCACTCGTTAATTTTTGATGGTTTACGCTATAGTGCTGCCCTATAGCCGATTTAGATTCACCTTGAGCATGTACTTGCGTAGTTTGCCACTGCCAACTGTTGGCATAACTGGTGATAGAAACGAAAAAGGAACATAACAAAAGCAAAGAACGGTTCATATGCATCTCCGCATAAAAGACATTAAAGCACAGTATAGACTTGGCTTATGAATTTGCGCATATTTGACGTTCAATGCTGTGTTAAAAACAAGTGATTAGCAATCGTTGTAAAGCTTCTGCAAGCGGCTAGTAACACCGTTTGTCCAACCAAAACCCTGTTGCACTTGATACTCGCCCCCACCAGCTGTTTTTTGTGGCTCGCACACATTGTATTTTTCCAATAAGCAATGGCGAGTGACAAAATCCTGTTTCACCATATTTAGCCACCGCAGGGCAATAGTTTGCGCTAGCTCAAATTGACCATAATCTCTCAACCCTTTTATTGCAAACCAATGTAGTGGAGCCCAGCCATTAGGGCTATCCCATTGCTGAGAAGTTTTACTTAGGCAACTGACCAATCCACCTTGGCGTAGAAACTTGCTATTGAGCTGCTCTCCAATCAATTGCGCTTGTTGCACACTGGCAATACCCGCATAAAGTGGCACACATCCCGCTAAACTCAATACCTCAGAACGCTTATTGTTTGCTAAGTCATAGTCACAGAACCAGTTATGTTCATCGCTCCACAGTAGTTGTTCAATTGCTTTTTTTCGTAATTGTGCACGCTTTTGGAAAGCGTCGGCATGTGTGGTTTCATCGAGCATAGTTAGGCACTGTGCTAGCGTGCCTTCCAACAAATAAAGTAAAGCGTTTAAGTCAACAGGTACTCGGTTTGTAGTATTAATACTGAGTAAACTTGTTGGGTCGTCTAGCCATCGAGCGCTAAAGTCCCAGCCTGACTCACATGCAGCCCTAATATTACGAAAAAAAGATTCACGTTGTGGCTGTGGTAATTTGTTCGCATCAGTAATATCTTCAGCATATGACTCTGGTCGAGGTTCAGGCTTATCATCCCAATAGCGATTCAGCTGCATTCCATTAAACATCTTTACTACTCGGCGATGAGCACTATTATTTTGCGCTAATTGCTCCTCTCCTTGATGCCAAAAGCGATGTTCTTGGCGCATTGCTTCAACCATGCGTTCAAGCCATTTAGTATCGGACTTTTTGTACGGTAGTAGCAACTTGATCATCAGTGCCAATACAGGAGGTTGAGAACGGCTGGTATAGTAAATTCTGTTGCCATTAGGCACACATCCATAACGCGCAATCAGGCTCACAAAGTTCTCTACCATGGCTTCAATAAGTGCAACATTGCCACTATCTTCTAGACCCAGTGCGGTAAAGTAACTATCCCAATAGTAGATTTCATTGAATCGACCGCCAGGCACCACATAGTCATGCTCTAAAGTTAACAATGAATTATTGGTGGTATTAAATGCCGTTCGCTGTAGTTTTGGCCAGAGCGTCTTAATATACTTAGCAACAGAGTTCAGCTCTCCAAGCGCTTGTAATTCAGGCTGTGCCGCAAAGGTAAAATGCGCATCGACAAAACGTCTCAGAGCCTCACTGTCCATAGGTAAATCAAGCTGTTCATAAGCTTGCTGTGCATTGGCCCAGCTACTCTTGGGAATGGCATCAGCAAACACCTTACTATCAGCAAAAATACCGCTTAGCTGCACATCTTTAAACAAGGTGCAATATTCAAACTTCATGAAAACCTCTTAGGCAGCAATAGGATGCGCAGGCGTACTACGCTGTTTAAACAGAAACACTGACACTACCAGCAAACACAGTGGGACAAGCGCGCTATAGAATGCATGCTGACCACTAAAATGCTGAAAAATATAGCCTGTTAGAATGGAGCCCGTGGTGCCGCCAAGTGCTGAGAAAATAACAATCATCCCAGTCATAGACGCATGTTGGTGTTTCTCTAAACTACTCAAAATAACTGAATTTAACACCGGATAAATAGGAGCCATAAGTAGCCCAATCATGGGCATCAAGTATGCTGCCAAAGGCGCGTCAAATACAGAGCTGACCGTTTGCTGTGTGATGCCCTGTGTTAAAGGTAGAGTTAATAAAATTAATCCCCCCATTGCCACCAAGCAGATATTAAGTAACACATACCAATGGAGGTGTTTAAGGATTTGGCCCGCGAGTAAACGCCCCACAGCCAAGCTTGCTGCAAATATACTGGTCAACTGCACACTCACATCCACTGGTAAGTGTAAAATTTCATTGTTAAAGGTGGGTAGCCAAGTGCCTACTCCTTGCTCTATCAAAACGTATAAAAATGCAGAGATGATAAATACCAGCACCAAAGGTTGAAAGCTAAGTTTCAACATTGCGGCGAATTCGCCGACTATACTGCTATCCGATGGCAATGTTTGTTTTGCGATTGGCGCAAGACTAATAGTTAATACACACACCAAACTCAGCAAGGCGAGTATGTAATAAACGCTTAGCCAATCTAAAGCATCGCTTTGCGGCGTAATAAAGAAGCTGAAAATCCAATAGCCGCTGAGCACACCAACCATAAAAATACCTTCAATGGTGTTCAGTAGCGCGGAATGAGACGAAGGTGAATCACTTAACTGCCCAACTAAGGCATACACACTAATTTTCACAACAGCAAAAGCACAACCCACAACGGCAAACAATATTTTAAACGCATAAAACTGGCCGATTTGTGGCGTAACCAAACATATTAGCATCACGGCAGCCAAAGCCATCAACAGCGCTAGTTTATAGCCAAAACGTGGGATCATGGAGGCTACCAAGAATGACATGATGGCAATGGAAAGGTCTTTAAAACCTTCTAAACTGGCGGCCTGTGTTTTGCTCACGGCAAAACTGTTTATTGATTGCAGGATCACGGTTCCCACGCTGTTAAGCAACACCGCGAATAAAAAGTAGCAGGCCATCATAGCCAGTATGATCCGTGCTCTTGATGCATTGCTTAACGTAGTTGGTGCATCTGTCATAAGCTTGAACTCATTTATATTGAATGAATCAAAGTCTAGCCTTGCAAAAATTAATTTGCAATCGTTTGCAAATTAATTTCTGTCATTACAAGTTTAGCTAGTGTCGTTGCTAACTGGATTGACGACACAGCAACTCAATATCAATTTCTTGAGAATCAACAACTTCGTTATTCAACTGTGCCAATAGTTTAACCACTAGCATTTTAGCGGCTAACTGCGTATTTTGCCTGATGGTAGTCAATGACGGATGGCTGACATCCGCCATACCAATGTCGTCAAAGCCAACCAAACGTACGTCGTTTGGTACGCTGATATATCTTTCTTTCAGTGCCTTAAGTGCGCCCAACGCAACCATATCACTGCAGGCAAAAATACCATCAAAAGTGAGCCCTTCAGTTCTAAGTAATTGATTAATGGATTCATATGCAGCATGACTGGTGATATCTATTTTAACGGTTTGCTGTTGGCACTCACCTTTCACTTGTTCAATCGCGGCTTTAAATCCACGATATCGCTCGCTTATCTCAGCGTGACCAGGATCGCCTAAAAACAATAGATTAGATGCCCCTCGCGCAATCAAATGCTCAGTGGCCAACAAACCACCTAAATAATTGTCACTGCCAACAATTGGATAATCGCTCGGGGTTTTAGGATCGCCCCATACAACCAGAGGAGCCCCCTGCTTAGCCGCCTGCTCAATACGCCTTTGTTGCTTACCTTGACCGACCACAATCAAGCCATCGGCTCGGCGTCCATCAATAAAATACCCATACCAATCATCCCCAGCCATGTAGGAATTAGACAGCAAAAGCTCATAACCTTGACGGTTAACTGCTTGATTAATATCACTAACAACTTTTAATAAGAACGGGTCATCAATCGACTGCTCGGTATTGGCCTCTAAATTTATGACCACTGCAATTACTTTGGTTTTTTGCAGCCTTAAACGACTTGCTGCGGTATTGAGCGTAAAATTGTGCTCTTTGGCAAGCTGTTGAATGTGCTCTCGGGTTGCTTGTTTGATCACAGGATTATTATTTAACGCCCGTGAAGCGGTTGAGGTTGATACCCCAGCAAGCTTTGCTAAATCCACCAGCTTTAATTTCTTCTGCTCCACTGTAACCTCTTCGATTCAAATCTCACCGCTTCACTAACTTATTGAGAAGATAGCATATTACTGAGCAATACTGATTAATTAATTGGCATTATATCGCAAATGTGCAGCGGTTATTAGCCACAACAAAACAAGGTATGTGCAAAAAGTTGCATAAAAGTTATTGCAAACGTTTGCAATAACCTCTATTTTAATTTCAGCGCCATCTATAAACTCCCTATTGCTGGGTTACAAACTTAGTCTTTAGCGCTAAGTTTAGGGAGTGGCGCACACAATTATATGAACCATATGACAACAAAAGGGGCTTTCCCATGCGCAAACTCAAGCAATATTCGTTGCTCGCTTCAGCCATAGCTGCGGTTTTGAGTAATCAAGCGATAGCACAAGACGAACAAGCTAAAGAACAAAAAGTCGAAACTATCGTAGTATCAGGTACAGCCGGTGGACGCGGTATCAGAAAGATCGATGCCGGCTTCGCCGTTACCAACATTGACGCGGTTAAGATAGACAAACTCGCGCCAAAAAGTACCGCTGATCTATTAAAAGCTGTACCGGGTATTTGGGTAGAAAGTTCAGGCGGTGAGTCTGGTGCGAATGTGTTTGTGCGTGGTTTCCCAGGTGGTGGCGACGCGCCATTCTTAACCGTGAGCCTACAAGGTTCACCCGTTTACCCTGCACCAACACTTTCATTTTTAGAAAATTCTTCAATTTTCCGTTTAGATGAAACCATTAGCATGATGGAAGCCCTACGCGGTGGTCCAAACCCTGTAGTCTCAAATGGTCAACCGGGCTTAACTACCAACTTCCAACTAAAACGCGGTAGTGAAGACACTGAAGGTACGTTTAAATATACCACCAGCGACTATGGCCTACAGCGCCTTGATGCCGTGCTAAGTGGTGAATTAAGTGACGATTTATATTACATGGTGGGCGGCTATATTAAACGCTCATCGGGCATTCGTGATGCTGGTTTTACCTCTGAACGCGGCCAGCAGTTCACCATCAACTTAACCAAAGAGTTGGATAACGGTGAAATTAATGTTTATACCCGTCAGACCGATGATACCGGCGCTTGGTACTTACCTACTCCACTTAATGTAGACGGTGTTGACGCTGAATATACACAACTGGGTACCCTAAACCGCCAAGCCGTTATTTATGCAGGTAGCGATGAGGCGATGGAAATCGACTTGGGTGAAGGTCGCGGCTGGAAAGGTCACATCTCTGGCGGTAGCATCAAGCTAGAACTAAAAAATGGCTGGCACTTAATTGACCGCTTCAACCTAACGCAGGGTGAAGCAAATACTTATGGTCTAGTACCTGCGGGTAGCGCAGAACTACTTAAAGATATTGCTGACAATGGCCAAGATGCAAAAGGCGCTGTTACGGGCACTATGTATGAAGGTGATACCTATGTACAAAGTATGGGCCGTTGGGTCGTATTAAAAGATATCGAGTCATTTACCAACGACTTAGCGTTTAGCAAAACCTTCGACAGATGGGATAGTGCTTATGGCCTTTACAGCGCATCAACGTCGGCAAAAGACTGGTGGAGCCTAGGTAATGCGGCCTATTATGTGCTCGAAGCTGGTGGTGAAATGCTGGATGGCATTGAGTGTAACACCAGTGTCGATGGCTGTGCTTGGAACTACGACATCAACAGCACGGGTGATGCGACAACGCTTGCGTTTTATACCACGCAAAGCTACCGAGCTACCGATGAACTTACATTCGATCTAGGCCTGCGCTCTGAGCGCCATGAAGTGAATTATTCCGTCGATGAAGACCTTAACGGCACTATTGATAAGTCGGTTGACTACAGCGCCCGAAAAACATCTTGGACGCTAGGTGCTGACTACAAGCTAGCCGATGACATGGGTGTTTTTGCGCGCCTTAATAAAGGCTATAAAATGCCTTACTTCGATGATTTTAGGGATAACTTTGGCGTCTATGAAGCCGGCGAGCAGCTAATCAAAGAAATCACACAAGCAGAGCTGGGCTTTAAGTATATGGGTGATAACACCGACTTTTTTGCCACTGTGTTTAGCAATGAAGTGCAAGGCGACACATTCGTTCGCAGACCTGGTGAGCCTGCTGAAATTTTAACCAACGAAGCTTTGGGCATCGAGTTTGATTATAACTACAACCATGAGTCTGGATTTTCAGTTAACTTAAACGCAACTGTGCAAGATACCGAAATCACTGAAAGTCCTGACAATGAAGGTAATGAGAGTCAACGTCAGCCTAGTTGGCAAATTCGTGTTACGCCAAGCTATGACTTCGAGCTAGCTGGTATGTTTGCCACAGTTTACGGCACATTCTCAGCAGTCGATGACCGTTACGGCAACAATGAAAACACCGTTACGCTTGAAGGCTATGAAAAGCTTGACCTTGGCTTGATAGTCGAGCCAGCAGAAGGTGTAAAACTGCAATTGGCAGCGGACAACCTCACTGATGAGCAAGGTATCACCGAAGGCGACCCTCGTAATGTCAATGCGCCAAATGGTCGCTATATTATGCCTCGCAGCATCAAATTTAGCGTCAGCTACAGCTTTTAATTAACCCCCTCCTTGGATCACAAGCCCAGTTGCCCAAACTGGGCTTTTTTATTTTTAGCGTTCCTATTTGAAACCTATTTCTCTGTCTTAAGAATGGCCAAGTTCCCATAACCACTGTGTTTACGATTTGGCTGATATCGCCGAACACGACTATAGTCTTGCTGTAGCTGAAACTAGTAGTTAAGGAATCAGCGGTAGGCGGCCTGACAGAGCTAAATGCTGAGTTAGAAATGTGTAGTGACTCGATTCACAAAGCAAAAATTAAATTTTATTGCGATTACGGTGAACTTTCAGGCGATGACTTTCGTAAGTCTGGCTACGGATGATTTTTTATCATCCTTTTTAACCCAATCTACAGGATGAGTATAATGAAAAAGTTTATAGTAAGTGCTAGCCTAATGCTGCTGGTAGCATGTAGTGATAGCGACGATAACAACACGGTAACACCGCCAACAACACCGACTCCAGAGTTTTCAGCGACTAAAACCTTCGAGCTAACTTTAAGTGGCAAACAAGAAGTTCCCATGAATACCTCCATGCAAACTGCAACAGCAAACATTGAACTAGATGAAACGCTAATGCAGTTTAGAGCAACATTGGACTACAGCGATGTTGATGGTTTTAGTGCTGCACACATTCATGATGGTGATTTAGGTGAAAATGGTGATGTGGCTTTTGCTTTTGAAGCATCAGGCGACAACCAAGCAAGTATTCCCATCACAGATCTAACCGAAACGTTGATGGCCGATATGCTAGAGGGTGATTGGTATATCAATCTCCACACAGAAAGTTTTCCAAACGGAGAGTTACGTGCCCAAATCGTACCGGACACCACCAGTATTATTACCTTTAAACTCAATGGATCACAACAAGTCCCTATGAGCGACTCCAGTGGTATGGGTGATGGCTACGCATCCTACGATAGCACCGATGGCGAGCTTTACCTGCGCGTGGTGACCTCAGGCGTTGACGATGCGACTGCGGCACACATTCATACTGGCCGCATTGGTGCCAACGGTGATGTATTAGTGGTACTTGAGCAAGACGATGAAGTAATGACTGACTGGGTGACTCCAGAGGGGACCATGATTGATGAAGCGACACTCAGTGTGCTGCTTTCAGGCGGACATTATGTGAATGTTCATACGCCAGCCCTACCTAATGGGGAGATCCGAGGCCAAATCCTCACTGACAACTATGCGGTTGCCACATTCGGGCTATCTGGGTCGCAAGAAGTACCAGCGGTTTCAACCACCGCCTCGGGTGATGGCTACGCGTTAGTTGATACTGAAGATTACAGCGTTGAACTGCGTGTGGTAACCTCAGGTGTGGAAGATGCAACGGCCGCACATATCCACACAGGTCGCATTGGTACCAACGGTGGCGTACTCGTGGCACTAGAGCAAAGTGCAGATGACATGAACGTATGGATGACCCCTGAAAACACCATGATTGACGCCGATATTTTCGCCGTGCTCACCTCAGGTGGCCACTATGTGAACGTCCACACGCCAGCGACTCCTAGCGGAGAGCTTCGTGGTCAAATCCTTACTGACAACTATGCACTAGCAACATTTAAACTCTCAGGCGCGCAAGAAGTACCAGCGGTTTCAACCACTGCCTCTGGTGATGGCTACGCGTTAGTTGATATGGACGATTACGGTGTTGAACTGCGTATTGTGACCTCAGGTGTGGAAGATGCAACGGCCGCACACATTCATACAGGCCGTATCGGCACCAACGGTGGCGTACTCGTGGCTCTAGAGCAAAGTGCAGATGACATGAACGTGTGGGCGACCCCTGAAAACACCATGATTGACGCCGATATTTTCGCCGTGCTCGCCTCAGGTGGCCACTATGTGAACGTCCACACGCCAGCGACTCCTAGCGGAGAGCTTCGTGGTCAAATCCTTACTGACAACTATGCCTTAGCAACATTTAAACTCTCGGGTGCGCAAGAAGTTCCAGCGGTTACAACTACCGCCTCTGGTGACGGCTATGCCTTAGTTGATACTGACGATTACGGTGTTGAACTGCGTGTGGTAACCTCGGGTGTGGAAGATGCAACGGCTGCACATATCCATACTGGTCGAATTGGTACCAACGGTGGCGTACTCGTGGCACTAGAGCAAAGTGCAGATGACATGAACGTATGGATGACCCCTGAAAACACCATGATTAACGCCGATATTTTCGCGGTACTTGCCTCAGGCGGTCACTATGTGAACGTCCATACGCCAGCGACACCCAGCGGCGAGTTACGTGGACAAATTCTTACTGACAATTTCACCTTGGTGGCATTTCCACTAAGTGGCGAGCAAGAAGTACCAGCTGTCACTACCACAGCAACTGGCAGTGGCTATGCATTAGTCAATGGCAACGACTTTAGCTTAGAGCTGCAAGTGTTAACAAGCGGTGTAGCAGATGCAACAGCGGCCCATATCCACACTGGTATGGCCGGAGAAAACGGTCCAGTACTATTGGCGCTTGAACAAGATGAAAGCGACGTAAATCGCTGGATGGCACCAGCAAATGCAGCACTAACTGCTGAAATTTTTGCGATACTGGCAAGTGGCGGACACTATGTAAATGTACATACTCCAGCGAACCCAAATGGAGAGTTAAGAGGTCAAATTCAATAATATAACGCGTTAGGCCCGCGCTCAGCGGGCCTATCACTACCGTGCAGTTGTTACAGAAAGCTTATGCAGACTAACTATGCCACATCGTCAGCTAGCGCAAGTTATGGTGATATTATCACTGACTCTCAGCAACTGGGTTGCCTAGCAAATCTGTGTGTATAAAAATAGTCTTGTTCGGCTGCTTATCGCCTAGATTTTCCAATTGAATATGAATCGTTCTATAAAATACACTACCATCTGCAAAAACGACCTTCACTTTGACATAAGCTGGGTTCGTATTTCCACTTAAGTTAAAACGCCAACTGTTTCCAGCAGTCCTTTGCGCATTACTCCAGTTCCCACCCGTTTCCATATACTGGACAGTATAACTTGAGCTTGGGCCATCTACAGTAAAATTAAACTGAATCGGATCACCGTTGTAATACTGGACAGTATCTGACGCGAACTCAACGGCACTTGATGCCTGAGAGTCTATACGTATTGCATCTATCGCGATATCTCCTCGATAACCTCCGTTTGCTGTCGCCAGAAATCTCAAATAACGTGTACCAGATGGAATAGCGGCACAAACATTGCTCCACTTACTACTTTCACTACTGTGCTGCTGACGATTGAACTCCATCAAAGTCACCCATTGTGAATCATTTGGCGAAGACTGAAGTGCAAGCGCCCCAACATCAGCTCCGTACATATGAAACCAGTAACAAATAACGCGTTCATTTCCTAACAGGCGTGGGCTTTTTAAAATTGCTGAGTTTCCCTGATTGTAAGCAGCACCATAAGAGGTTTCAAACAAGGCATAATAGTTGCCTTCTTTCGCTCCAGAAGGCCCTGTATAGCTCGTCGGGGCCACCCCCTGCTGACGAAGCCACATGTAGTTTCCTTCATTTTGCCAGTCTATCCCCCCCTCTAGACTCGTTGATAGATCTTGCAGTTCGGGCGGATTAAACGCAATCTCATCTATTGCTATATCACCCAAATAACCCCCTGCCGATACGAGTTTAAATCTAATTGCCGTATAATGGCTCAGATTTAAGTACACCTTATGCCAGGGGTCAGTAGAGCTCGTTTGAACTTGGCCTGATTGCTGCCAAACTTGTCTCCAAGTACCGTTTATGAGTGCCTCTACGGCGATAGTTCCGGCATGTGAACCATACATATGGAAATAAAAGCTTAGCCTTGAACCTGAAACATTTGCTTGTAAAATACCAGTGTCTCCTGCGCTATCTGCAGCACCTGTTGAGGTCTCCAGAAATGCGTAGGTTGCAGTGCCGTTTGCCCCAGATGAGGGACCCGTACTAGCAGTAGGCGTATAACCTTGATATCTACTCACCAAAAATGGTGTCGTGTTGGTAAAAAAGCCGAGGCTATTCTCAAAATCGGCTTTAATTAACGATGGAAGCGTAGGAGTTTGTATGAACTTCACCTGATCGAGAGCAATATCCCCTTTGTAATCCCCTTTAGCCGTTACTACAAAACGAATATTTGTCGGCATAGGAAAGCCACTTAAGCTCGCTGAGTGAACTTTCCAAGCCGCAGAGTGGCTTGCCTGCTGTTGCCCTTCAATTTGAGTAACTGTTTCCCATATTCCGTTTTTTACCGCTTGAAGCTCTAGTTTTCCTATGTGTTCACCGAACATATGGTAATAAAATTCTATCGAATCAGCTTCTATACCGTCAGCCTGTAAGATTGCAGTATCTCCGGCATTAAAAGCACCCCCTGTAGAGGCTTCAACAAAAACATACCCTCTGGTACCATTTGCGCCAGTCAGTGGCCCTGTATTTGGAGAAGGCGTTCCACCTTCTGCTATTGTTTCAAAGTTAAACGGCCCTTTATTCACAAAAGGTGAGAGCTGATGATTCTCAAATGATACCGTTTGATTGGTGAAGGCTGGGAAGCTAAAGATTGCAATACTTGCCAACAGTAAAGTATAAATAATACGCATTTTATTCCCTGATTAATTACAAATATACTCTGCCGCGGCTTCAATGCTCCAATTATCTTCAGTATCACACCTATTTTTTAAGTTGCCTTTAGAGTAAGCACATATATTCGTTTCTTCCCTTGAAATAAAACCCGTTGCGCCGTTAACACACTCCACTTTGTGGCTAGAGTTTTTCTCTTTTGAAAGCTTTTTAACCCCTGGGATACCCGTACCAGCGACCACTGAGAATGTTAAAATTAATGCAATTGATGTTAGTTTCTTCATGATGTTAAGTAATCTTTAATATTCTGTAAGGAGGAGGATTCTATTTTAACGAAAGCCTTTTGTCTAGGTATCAAACTGGACAGGCACTCTTAAAAGAAGCTTTAGGGCACTTCCGATTGCAATTTATTGCCCTTTCTATTGGCTATGGTAAAAACAACTTTGAAACAATGAAAAATGACGAACTCGATCGTCGGGTTTTTTGGTCATTTGATTAAATTTAGATATGCGAGCCCTACTTGACTCAAATCAGGTAACTGGCTCGTTCTATTAGGCATTTAAGCCTGCGCTAAAGTTAAGCAAATAACGTTTCGCTGATGTTGAGGTTTCGCCGTCGTTTGTGTTGTAGTTTTTCACAATACATATCTAAGCTATGTGGCTTACCCACTGCGCCATGGAAAACTTTTTCAAATTGAGTGGTCAGTTTTAGCCAGTTTTGGGCTTTGATATTCAATCGTTCAAGTATCGGGGCTTCGCTTTTTGTTATATACCCTCGTTTATCTGTACGTATACATTTTCCCGTTAATTCAACGAGCTCTAAGTAAGACTTAAGCTCAAAAGGCAAGCCCTTGGGCATGTGCTTGCGGGGACTGCCTATAAAGCGTGCAAGTAATTTGGATTGTTTAGCCATTTTGGCTTGTTCACAACGCATTTTGATACTGGTATGTTCTGACTCTTCGGGAGTGTTTGCCATTTTGGCTCGGAGCGGGTTTAAGTCAACATACGCCATGCACGCCATCAGTGCAGGTTCATCAAGTAGAGCTTGCGATTTAAAGCGTCCTTCCCAAAAATGCCCAGTACATCCATCTTCTTTGTTCGCTCTGCGCGCTATGTTTTCATTCAGTACACGCATAAACCAACTAATACTTGATAAACGCTGTCGGTATTTTTGTATTTCTTTATCTAAAAAATACCGTTGACCTTCGTCCAAGTACTCGCCCTTTAAGTACATATGTGCACATGGTGAGCCTTTAAAGAGCTTATGCCAGCGTATCAATATTGCCCTATCACTGAGTCGCTCAGTTTTTTTATCATCCACATACAATACTACATGAGTATGATTGCTCATCACCGCATAGGCACAGACATCAATACAAAAGACTTGGCCTAAGAACAGTAAACGCTCTTCAACCCAACTTCGCCGATGTTCATACGACCTACCCGTTAACTTGTCTTCGCCACACAAAAACGTCCGCCTCACACAACGAGAAACACAGTGATAATACCGAGTATCTGATAAACTGATTTGACACTTCCTTGCTAATCCCATCGTTCGCTCCTTGAACTGAGAATTTGAAATGATTTTGAAGAACTAAAAGCTTAGACAAGTCACTCAAAGTTTCAAGTTTGAGTGCCTGTCCACGTTTAGTTTACTCCAACCAGCAAGTTAGGGTGACTGTCCAGCTAATTTTGAGCCTCTCAAGGTATCAAGTTTGAGTGCCTGTCCACGTTAGTTGGTCGTCTAGCTATTAAACTAGAAATTTTGAAATGATCACGAAGAACTTAAAGCGTAGACAAGCCACTCAAGGTTTCAAGTTTGAGTGACTGTCCACGTTATTTTTAGTCCACGTTATTTTTAAGCTTAGACAAGTCACCCTTGGTTTCAAGTTCGAGTGACTGTCCACGTTAAATTATTAGGTTTCAAGTTCGAGTGACTGTCCACGTTAAATTAAATTACCTGTCCACGTTAGTTGGTCGTCTAGCTATTAAACTAGAAATTTTGAAATGATCACGAAGAACTTAAAGCGTAGACAAGCCACTCAAGGTTTCAAGTTTGAGTGACTGTCCACGTTATTTTTAAGCTTAGACAAGTCACCCTTGGTTTCAAGTTCGAGTGACTGTCCACGTTAAATTGATATTCTGGCTTAGAGAAGCCGCTAGTTTCGAAAAGTTCTGCTCGTTTACGGAGCTTAGATGATAGCTCAGATGCCAATTCAACAATATTTTCACCAAGCTCATTTAGCTCCTTAAAGTCACTTCGAGCTTTCATAACATCATTTTTACTGAAATCTGCACTAAACCAAATGTGCTCAAGTATTAACCAGATGTAAGAATTCTCAGGAGGATAACCTTCAAATTTATCAGCGTAATCAAATCTATCAATTAACTCGCTAAATGGACGTTTTAGCTCTTCTGCACGTTCAATCAATCGCTCCAATATAGGCCAGTAACTCATCCAAATAGGTTGTTCACCTTGATAACTTTCCAGCTCTCGTTGAATGAAAGCTTTGCAGAATTCCGTCGGGGTACTTTTTGGTAATGTCATTTTTATGTTTCCTTCATTTTGATTTTCCAACAGCATATCTTCTCCTATGAGTACGTCCGTATCCAAAGAAAAAATAATTCACCACCTTTAGATCGAAGCATAAAAAAGCCCCGCATTAGCGAGGCTATAGAATAAAAGCTCGTTTAGAAATTATCGTTTCTTTTCGGTGTAATCAATGACGAATAGAATTAGAGCTAAAACAATTGAAGCTGGTAATATTGCATATATAAAGCCATCAAGTATTCGTTGAAAACTTAATTCATACATTTCTCCATTCAAAGCTACTTTTAAAAATGTAAGCCCTGTTAAAATTCCAATGCAAACAATTGTCAATCTAAAAAATATTCTAAAACTAGTTCTAACACTCATTTTTAACACTCGAACATGACTCGCTAATTATCTTTTCACTACCTTGCGTTGCAGCTTCAGTACCAAGTTGTTTAGCCGTATCTCCGACCCCAGTCTTACCAAACGCTTTGTTTGCCGCAGCTCCTGCTATTTTCCCAACAGCTTTAACATGTGGTGCCAAGCTTTCCACAGCATTTTCGACTGCATTATCGACAATTTGCCCTGACGAAGTACCATCTAAAGAATCATTTACCATACCCGCACCAGTATTTAATACAGCTCCTCCCCCAACTGCCATAGTACCAGCAAGGACCTTTTCAGTGGTAGTCGCAACAATTTGCCCACCTGTCGAGATTGTCGTTTTTGCTAAGGAACTCAAACCACCTGTTGCAGCCCCCGCTAGCCCTGAAACTGCGGCTTTGGTTAAGCTAATCTCTTTACCAGTAAAGTATTGAGAAGCAAGTTCAACACCCGCACCTACTACAAAGCCTATTGCTAAATGAGCAAATTCTCCATCAGGATCAACATATTTATACGGATTGTTGTTCGCATAAGCATAACGATTGAAGCCATGTACAGCATTACCACGCCCAAGATGTCCTAAAGCATCAACAGGATCATTCGAATAGAAACGCCCGATAACTGGATCATAGTATCGTGCCTGCATATACATTAGTTACATGTACGATCCATTGTCACATTCTATAAAACAATAACCTCTCTCTCATTAAACCACGTCTCTAATGCTTTATTTTTCAATCCATTAGGATCACTTGTGTAAGCTACAACAGCTAAGCTTTTTTGCGCCCGACTACAAACAACGTAGAAAAGTCTCCGTGTTCTAGATACTGCTGAATCCTTATTCTGCGACTCATTCTCTATATCTTTGTTACTTTTTTCGACAGTCCCAAAAAGCTTCTCATAGCTAAACATGAAACCTCTAGCCTCTTTGTCATCAAGCACAGCCATTACTCTGTCAAACTGCAACCCCTTTACTCCTTGGTGAGTCGCAAAACCTAGCTGCCCGTTAGCATACAAAGCATAATTGACCAGTTGATCTACAGAGGCTGAAAGCGCTTGCTCCCATGCACTAGTAATTTTATCTTCGTTATCCTCGCTATCTTCATCGGATAAATCACTTTCTATGAGATGAATTGATATCTCACTGGGTATATCTATTAACCCTAGCTTCTTTATTAGCTTTAAAGCATTGAAAGTCGTCACCCCATTCTCCGCCAGCAATTCCTTAAGCTCTGTTGTCTTTGCTTTCGTATCTCGTAGTGAATCAAAGGGCGTACTAACAAATTCCACATTTGTTTCCGAAACTAGACTCCCATACGTTTTGACGATCTTCATGATGCCAAAATCATCATCCTGCTTAATAGAATTAATAAACGGAACTGCAACGTTAATTAAGAAAGCAAATTCTTTTCGGGAGCCGTCAATAGCACCATCTCTATATTTATCTATAGCGAATAGAGGAAGCAAAAAATCAGAAAACTGACCTCGTATAGCGGCCATTGCATGTTCTAATATCAAACACTTAACGGTTTCGGGAGCATCGATGCCTTCTGGGTTCTGAGAGGGCTTTTTCCACAATAAGTCATCTGTATCTTCCGCCATCTTCTCCCTGACATAGTTCTCAATGCTGTCTTTATCAGTCCGTGTCGAATCAGCTATAAAGAGTCGAACATGACCTGACTCTTCCTTGAAAGCGTCCTGTTGCCAACCATCATCGTCCTTCCTAATTGAATTAATAAGTTCAATTATTCTTCTTGGCGAACGGTAATTGGTTTTCTTATCAATGATTTTCCAGTCTTCGCTTAAGGATTCGGCGATATTGTTTTTCCCACCACCATAGATACGCTGCATTTGGTCTCCAATAATTCCAAAGCCAAAACTCTGTTTGTGCACCTCTCTTACATGAATAAATGCTTCAAGGAGGTTCTTAAAAGTGTCTTGGCTTTCGTCTATCAGTAATATTGGAAACTTTCTAATCAAAACTTGCTGTAGTAAAGGTTTATTGAGCAAAAAATAAGATGCTAATTCGATAACTTCAGCGTGATTTAAAGCTGCTTTACCACCAAGCATTTCAGTTGGGCTATATATAAAGTTCCGAACCTGCTTCAAGTTATCAATTCGCTCCAACGTTTTTTCCAATCTCGCTTTATTTTGCAGTGCGGTTTTATTATTGGGGTTTCGAGCCTTTGCTAGTTTTTCTTCCAACTCAATAACTTTATTGTTGAGTATTTCGGTTAAATACTCTTTTATATCTTCAGTATGTGAATATATTAAAGACCACGCAAAACTATGAATTGTAGAAACCGAAAAGCTTGCATCATAATTGAGGCGCTGTTTGATTTCCTCACAAGCTGCGTTTGTATAAGTTATAACGGCGACTCGTTGACCTAAACTAATCAGCTTATCTAGATCATTTTTCTTAATCTGCTCTAAGACATTAACTAAAGTCTTAGTTTTTCCTGATCCTGCTCCGGCAAATAGTAAAAAGCTCTGTGGCTTATTTAGATCTAGTAATCTATATATTTCACTGTCAATTTCATCTAGTTCATATTTAGTTTTCATGGCCTTCTCCACTACTAACTGGGAACTCTTTCGTTTCTGACAATATTGCACCAGAAAGCCAATCCAATCCCTCTGCTATATAATCAGGAACACTCAATTTCTCTGGCTCTATTTCATACAAAATATCCAACGCCATCTTAGCCTTTTGCCCCTTTTCAAGGGCCTTGAACATTGCCGTAGCACATTCGTCAAGAGTTTTCTCATCACATGCATCTTTCATGTGAGACAACATACCTGTTGCAGATTCCAACTCTTTAAGGGTTGATATGTTGGCTAATGCAAAGGCATCCTCAAATGTGTAAGGTATTGCTATTTGGTTATCAAATTCTCGTACTTCAGTTTTATTTTGGTATACAGCGCAGACATTGCCTTTTTGCTTGGCGCTAAACGGCAACTCAACTATTTCTTTGAAGTTTTTATCATCAAATCCAAGCCACAAGTTCAAGGTGTCACTGCCTGTGGAAAATTCTTCGGAAAGCTCAGGCTGTGCTTTTTTACCTTCTCCATTTTTTGCGTCAGCATCGGTAACGATTAGAGTCGGCATACCTAACAGCTCTATAAGAGAGCGCAATCGATGTGCATGAGCGCCACCAACTTCTAGTACAGATATGTAGCTGTTGTATAAAGTATCTGCGTAGTTGTTTTTAATAAAGTGTGGCAGGAGCACACGCTCGGCTGCTCCTTCTACTAGAATTATTCCATTCGCGAAAAATAGATCGCAGTGGGTAGTTTTTATATATCGGGAAACGAATTTTGCAGTCTGTAGCTCTTTAGGTTCTCGACGACGATCCTGTGAGAATACTGTTGCTAGATTCATCACCTCTGATGTAGGAACACTGAAAGAATCCTTAGCTGCCAACCTTTTGAAGTATCTTAATTTGTCAAAGTCAACTTCATGAGCTAGATAGCTTGAATGACTGCTAACAACCATCTGTGTTTTAAAGCTATCACTAACTTCATTTGACAAGACTTCGTAAGCTTTGCGAATAAATACCTGCTGGACTTGGGCGTGCAAGTGCGCTTCAGGCTCCTCAATCAGCACCAAATGTAATGGCTCTATCGAAGAGTCAGTTTTTAATCTTGCTTTGCCTTTTAATTGCCAACCATCTCTAAAACTGATGAGTTTAAAGATCATATAGATCAAATTTTTATATCCGAGTCCATTTAGGTTTTCTGGCAATTCAAGCTCCGCTCGCAAGGCTTCTGGTGCGGAGTCTCCAACCGAGAACTTAACCGCAGCTTCATGACTTAGTGACTCTATAGGGTCTAATTTTGAAGACAGCAAAATATGGGGATCACTAAAACCTGGATAACCTAAGTTCTCAATTTCTCCTATTGCGCTTCTAAAAGAACTTCTTAAACGATTATCAAATTCGGTTTGTGCGGAATCGATTGCCTTTAGCGCTTTCACATCTTCTTTATCTGGTAGGTCATTTGGATTTAAATGAGTATCAAAATATTCACTAAGTAACGGTGAGAGTGATTCTCCTTTGTTCAACCCTTTACTAGAAAGCGCATCAGAAAAGCCTCTTTGAGCATCTATTACGTTTACTTTAAATAAATTAGAAAAGGGGTAGCTATCTAGCTCTCGCCTTAAGTCCACGCTTGCTTCTGCGCGTTGATGCTCTGATGGTAAGAGAAAGCCTTTAATTTCAAAAAACCTATTTAGCTCTTTGCTCAGAAAATCTTTTAAACTTCTGGGCCATAGCTTGAATTCTTGAGAATCTTCACCTTCGATTGCGGTGCTCGCTTTATTAAAGCTTTCAATGTATTTGTCTCTTAACGACTCCGTATTCTTCGGTACGAATGCCAGTTTTACCCCTAATGGTTCACCATTCCAGTCTAAAGTTGGTATGAGGTGGCTTACGGCTACAACATCAGCGATAGAGGCATCGAGCCAAACATCTACAGAAGGGCACAATGATACCCATTCATCTAATGATTCAGCTTCAGATAAGTTCCCATCAACCCACATCTCTCCAATGGAATTAAGTTTAAGCCAATTACTTACCGTAAAGTCCGTAACATTCAACCGTCGTCCAGATTTTCCTAAACCAGACCTACTAGCGCCTGAATACTTATCTCTATCTAAAAAATATATGAGTGCATCCATTGCGGATGTTTTGCCACTATTATTTGCCCCAACAAAAACGGTTTGTCCCGACGATAATTCCACTTGAACATTTTCTAACTTGCGAAAATTGCGGATATCGAATCTTTTTATTTCCATATTTCACACCCTTGACAGCGAAGCGATTGGTCTCCAATTAACCTTTCTACAGTAACATACAAACCTTTTGTTTTTAAAAGCTATTTTTTACTTTAACGAACAAGCCACTATCGCTTTGTGCAGATGGGTGGGTATCAGAATACACGGCACTCAATTTAGCTCTGCTAACATGGGTATATATTTGGGTGGTGGATATGTCGGCGTGTCCAAGTAATTCTTGGACATGTCTTAGGTCTGCATCATTTTCAAGCATCTCGGTTGCTGTTGAGTGTCGATACAGGTGACAAGCTCCAGGGCGTTCGATGCCAGCTAACTTCACGTATTGAGATGCCATATCAGAAAGTTTGCCTGGTTTATAACGTTTACCATTGTTGGCAAGAAACAACGAGTTACCAGAGCCAATAAAAGCGAACATTGGCCTAACCTTGCCAATATATAGAACTAGCCATTCCAATGCTCGTTTACTGATGGGGATTAGCCTTTCTCGCTTCCCTTTGCCATGTACTCGAATTAGCTCGTTCTGAAAGTCAACATCGTCCAAATTGAGTTTTATAAGCTCCCCTCTGCGTATCCCAGTGGCAAAGAACACCTCAAGAATGACTCTATCCCTCAGCCCTTTAATACCAAACAGTAACGTTTGTCTGAGGATGCTTTCAATTTCATTGACGCTGTATAGCGCTTTAGGTAATTGAAACCCACGGCTTGGTAATTCGATGCTTGCTAACGAGTTTTCAACTAACAACCCTTTTCGATGCATGTATTGGACAAATGTTTTTACGAATGTCAGTAGACTTCGTTTCTGTGCATCACTTAATGGTTGGCCGTCAAGCTCCTTCCTGTAAACATTTAGATAAGCGTGGTACTCATCCATTAAATCTAGGTTTATTTGATCTATATAACGAACACCTTTCTCTACAGCCCAGTAATAGAACTTCTTCAGACCACTTCTTTTTCCTCGAATAGTATCTGAGGCTTGTCCCTTGGCAAGACAAAGCCACAGATAGTAAATGACACATCTCCAGATGTGCTTAGTGGACGGTTTTTCCATGAATCAACTCGCGTGCTACATTCATTCCTGTAACCTCAAAGTCCTCCGGTGATGGACGTGTCCAAATTACCACAGGCTTATCCCAGTCCCGAATACGTGGTGCAACCCGGTATCCAATTGCAGATACAATCTCACCAGCTTCGTTCATAGATGGGAAGACTACACAGCCCCTGAAGAGTTCATGTCCCGAAGCTCTCACCAATCCACAGCGTTGCAAAGCTCCACGAATTGCTCCGCCTTCAAATGAGCGGCGAGGTGGGATACTTTTTCCCATAGTTCGATCACAATAACCAATGAACTCACTGTGCCTAACATCTTCAGGAATGCGCTCAGATTCATTCACAAAAACACGAGCTAAATCATTATGCACAAATCGTTGATGGTAATACTCGAAAGCCTGATTGATATGTATATCATCTAAGCTGAGTTGACCAATTACGTTGGCAAACTCTGTCGGTAAGTTTGTTAAAGCCATTACGAGTCCCCTCTAGCATTTTTGCGACGGAAGTTGTCGCCTTCTAGTGCAATTTCAGTAGTACAATGATAGATGCGATCCATTAATGCATCAGTAGTACAATCTCTTTTGAATACGTCGTACCAAACATCCTTCTGATACTGCGAAGTGAGTATCAACGACGACTTTTCTGCACGTAAGTCTATAAGTTCAAACAGCAACTGGCGTTGATTGTTGGTAAGAGGCGAAAGTCCCCAGTCATCGATAACTAGTACCTTCACACGACAAAGCTTCTTCAAGAAAAGCTTGAGCTTTTCC
Organism: Pseudoalteromonas sp. T1lg23B; assembly: GCF_002964665.1. GTDB lineage: Bacteria > Pseudomonadota > Gammaproteobacteria > Enterobacterales > Alteromonadaceae > Pseudoalteromonas. Next base: position 481,601 of record NZ_PQBZ01000042.1, read on the forward strand.
AAACCTTCTCGCTCCTTTATCTCCATATCCCTGAGTAGCTCACTGTAACGATAGAAAAGCACCGAATGTCCATGCAATATTACTTCGTTCGCGATAGCACAACCTAAACGAGTTTTACCCGTCCCAGCCTTACCTGTTAATCCTAAGTTTTGTCCATACTTCATCCATCCTAATGTCGCTATATTATTGAGCTTTTCAACAGACAAATTTTGTGAATTGTCACCAGAAAAGTCGCTAAGGTGGGCATCAGGAAATCTCAATTTAGCAGCCTTTTGCAACCGTAGAATAAGTGCATCCGAATCAAAGTTAATCTGCTCTTCAACGGCCTTTTGAATACGCTCACTAAAACTGACATCTGCAAACTCAACGTTGTCTTCTTGAAGAGTAATTTCATTAAAAAAAGTGCTAAGACGCTTTTGAGTAAAAAACGCCTCCAAATGTTCTGGATTATTAAACATCTTTGCCTCCTTTATAGTATTCTGAGCCACGTAGATTGCTTGAATTAAGTAATTCAACAGGTACTTGATAATCTTCCTCATCCTCCAATAAGTCAGACTTAAGCAATAACTCGACATCTTCTACCTTTGTCCATTGGCGCTGTAGTGCATAGTTACAAGCTGCTTCTAATTTCTCACCGTACTTCTTGTAGAGTTTCTTAAGCATTGTGCAGCGCTTGCCTGCATGTCTGGATTTATCAGAACGGTGACCTTTATATTGAAGCTCAACAAATTTCATAACAGATTCACCAACAGCAAATGCCCAACGCAAAAACTCCAGTTTATTTTTCTTGGCTTCGTATTGGTGGCTTTCAGGCATACAATCCATAGGACGAGTCATGCCCATGATTTCGTTACTTAGCTTGTGTCGTATGACTTCCTTAGAGCCGCAATAAGCAATGAACTCAGTTGCCGTAATACGAACCTCAACCGTTTTACTACGGTATTGGTGGGGAATCGCGTAATCACGACCTTTGTGGTTGATCAAGTAATTGGCAGGTACTTTACGGGTATATCGTTTTATGTATGGCTGGTATGGCGTCTCTGGTAACCTTCCCAGTTCCTCTGACTGAAACCTAAAATCCCGACTGATCCCATACTTTTGCATTGTTGCAGCGTTAATTTCATTAACGCTTCCCAACAAACGAGCATTCAAGTCTTCATCGGAATAAAAGACTTCCTCCCGAATCCAATTAATATCCCTATCTTCAACGAACTGGACACCTTTTTCAGCATTTGCATTGTCCGGTGGAGTGCCAACTCTGGATGTGTCACAAAAGTTACCGTAATATCTTGCAAAGTCGTCCATGCGATCTGAAATTTCTGCTAATAGACCAGCTTTCTTGACCATCGCTTTAGCATTATCAAAATGAATCACTTCCGTAGTACCACCGAAAAATTCAACGGCTTTGATCAAGCAAGTAACCCATGAAAAGCCTGTCATGTCAGGAGTTGCACAAGCAAAAACTTTCTTTGAATAACCTAATACAGCCACAAAAACGTAACGCTTTAGCTTCTTTCCACCGCTATGAACAAACACAGTTAACCCCATGTAATCCACAAACATGACTTCGCCAGGTTCATATTCCTGCTTCATTTCCAATTTATGTGACTTAAGAAAGACTCGCACAAGCTCAAACCACCAAGAACGCCCCAAATAATTCTTGGCTCCATATTTATCCCTTTCTCTTAGAAAAATACTGAGCAGTCTCTTTCTCATCTTTTTAGGTTTTTTCCGGCACTCTTTGAGTATGAGAGCAAATGGTGGTCTAGGTTTACTTGAGGTTCGAGATTTTCGGCTTGGGTACAATAAATCAAGCAATGGATCGTCATCCATCTTGTCAAAGTCAGGTAAAGGCAATGACAAAGCGAATACCCTTACAAACAAACGCCCAACAGATTGATGTGAAGTGTTAAATAATCTGGCAATTTTTCGAGTAGACTTGTACGCATACAAATCTTCTTTTGTAATAAATGCTCGTTCAATGCCGTCTTCAACGGCTTTTGCTACTAATAATAAAAAAACACGGATAAAATCCTGTACAACTCCTATATCTACAGTTTTCATGGTTCACCTCTGTATTAATAACAAAGATGCAGACTGCACCGTATCGCCATCAAAAGTGGCAACTTGACAGTGCGCGGATATGAACCATACTTACAGCATCGGATGGAGATTCGATAAAGTATTTAGAGCCTCGCAGCTGCAACTGCGGGGCTTTTTCATTTCTGCACCAAGTTCATTTTCAATTGATAAATAGTGTTAGATTTACGACATCATGAACCTCCTTCCTTTGATTTGGCCTTTATTCGTTCTTCTGCTAACCATCTGGCGACATCTCGGCTAAGCGCAAACCTGCCGCGTCGATTTGGTAGCGAAAAGATTTCGACAGGCACCGAGTTTCGAAATATTGCCTGCCTGAATGCATCGGCACTGGGGTAACCAAGCGCCGAATAGAGTCTTTCACCAAACAGTAGCGGGCCGATATGCGTATATAACTCTGCTTCTATTTGTAGTCTTAGCTGTTCAAGCTCATCGGTATATTTGTTCATCACGGTCTGTCACGGTTACTTATTACTTGGAACATAGATGCTCGTACAGAGGGTTGCCATGAGGATGGTTAAAACAAACGATCCTCTAATTCATGGGCTATAATTTACGGATGTTTTCGTGACAGAACGTGACGGAGGACGGCATGTCCCACTCGATGTTCAAAACGGAAGAAATAAAAACACTAAGGATTTCAAGCTATCTCAATTTCGTCTGTAACAGGGCTGGAATAGAGCTGACGGGGTATCAGTTTGAGCGTTACTTTGAGCCGGAGAAAGTAATCCGTGATGAGGCAACTAAGGCTGTAAAGCGCAGTTGTAAGTATGATCGCTATATCTATAAGTCAGTGTGCCCTAATCACGATACTGCAATGCTGATAGAGTCCAAAACAAGTGGCTCTATTGAACTGCTTTACAGTCCAATTTGGCGAGTTCTAGATTGCATTGTAAGTGGCAATGAGCTTAATTCCAGTATCGAAGAATTACATCTTGTGGTTCAGCAAGAGTTGTTAAAAAGTAAACGCGACTCCACCAACCGTTACGTTAGAAAATCAATCTCTACGACAAGCCTTGAGAATCTTATGAAAGCTGGTGATTTTCATGGTATATGTGGGTTGCTTATCTTACTTTTTGGAACTGACAGAACGCTTTTAAAGCCATCTCGATTGTCAGTTGAAAAACGTCTTTTTGAAATGCTAGTTAACATTGCAGCTGCTGAATATCCAACTGAGCTAATTTGGAATATCTACCAGTGCTACTTCCCCTATCTACCTCGTAGAGCCACTCGTAAGGAGCTAACTTACGATGAATTTAAGTTCAAAGTTGCTCAAAAGAATAAGCTCTTAACTTTAGCAACAAACAAAGGTCATATCATGTTTGTTGAGGAGCGTTATCGATTCTTAAACCTAATGTTTTCCGGTGACTGCCAGCTCATCAAACGTGAACTCAAATCACCTGGAAACGTACTGGTAAATAAAGGTGAAAAGGTAAGAAATCTGTTCTGGTTAGTAAAAAAACTCAACACGTTGCGCCCTTATGGCGATAGAAGACGTTTCATCTATAACTAAATGTCTAATATTGACTATGGAATGCAGCTATAAAATTGAGGATCTTTTTTGCATTATTTAAAACTAGTCACTGCTTCTGGATTCTTTATCACAAGTTGTTACCTGTAATTAGATATTTTTTAAGTGATCTTGAAAGGTAAAATAATTGTCTTTTTTTGATTTAATTTTCAATCAGTGTTCCAACTACTTTGCTTTGAGTGTTCCAACTAAAACGATTCACTGTTCCAGATAGAGAGGATCTGATGGTTCAACTAACCGGACTATGCAACTGCATATTCCGGTGTTCTAGTGCCAATAATAAAGTGAGTCTGAGCCACTAACTTTATTTACTTGGAACACTTAGGCTGAGTTACTGGAGCAAAGTGAAGGTTATGATTTTTTATGACAGGTTGGTACTTAAGAAGGCTCGTAGATGACTAAGCGTAGCCGTTCCTTTAACCCGTTACATCCGATACGGTTACGCGCTCTAATAGTAGAAGCACCAACTCACGTTGGAAGTATTGGAATTCATCAGGGATATTGAGATTAACAATTTTTGATAAGTGTGCGTTTCCGGTGTACAGGCTAATGCGGTCTATATGAGCTTGCTCAAAAACGTAAATTTTGTCTGCCCATTCAAGCAACTCTTCTGAGCATAAAGTTGATCCTGCTCTGGCTACATACTTTGCACTTAACCCAGCAGAGCGATAGGCGTTTTGCTTATCAAACGCTTGAAATAGTTCTTCAGCGGTTTTGCTACGCTGGATATTAGCCGTACAAAGAAAGTGAGTGTTCATTTCGCATCATGTTCAACGATTTATAGCCCAATTATAACAAAGCCCCGCGAGTTGCGAGGCTTTCATAGCAAAAAACAGTATCATGGAATGCAGGCTACTTATACAGCAATCCGAGCAAGCCTTCATTCCAACAAGACTTATAAGAATCTCCTTTTACATAACGATCAAACTCTTTTTTGCTTACTATCAACTTAGAAGTGCTATTCCCCTTATCTAATTCGATAATAAAAGTGGAAGTAAGACCTGATTGTCTATCTATCTTTTTATCGATAACTTTTCCATCAAAACAAGTTTCTGTCTGAGTACCTATATTTGCGTTAATTACTAATACATACCCTGTTGTCATCAAGCATAGGACTCCACTTTTAAGAGTTTTATCAATAAAAAATGATAACGCTCTAATAACCCCGTGAGTCTTAAACACACGCAATGTGTACGCGATAACTACAATGGCTATTACACTGCCCAAATACTTGAACGTGAACCAAAAAGGGATATTTAATTGATAGCTGTAACTAAGTATTGGAAAGATTCCACCAATACAAAACACGACAGCTAAAAAACTGCCGTATTTTGTTAATATGTCACTAATAGGTAATGATTTTTTCATTTATTGTTTGTCTTTCTCTAGATCTTTCGCGACTTCATTTGCCACGGCTTGTGTTCCGACATTAAGTGTATCAGCAACTACAGTCGCGATTGCAGTACCAGCAACAGAGTTAACTGTTTTTGTCCCTGTGGACGCTAAAATCGCCCCCGCACCTGCTCCAGGAATTAACCCTCCTGCCGCTGAAGTCGCAACTTGAGTCATATTTACTTCCTCTGCTCCTCCAACTATCTGCCCTGCGGCATTTGATGCCCCAGATGTCGCTGCCATTTTCAACGAGCTGCTCCCCATTGTACTTAATGCACTTGAGGCTGAACTAGCTTTAAATGACATATCAGCAGCCTTTCCAAAACCAACTAAGCTAGTTCCTCCAGTAACCCCAGCCAGTAAGCCTATTCCTGCACCTACACCAGCTCCTTTCATAGTGGCATCCCAATCACCACCACTTTGCATATAAGAAGAAACACCACCAGTTATCGCGCCTACCGTAGCTCCGATTGCACCTAATGCAAAATTAAAAAATTCACCGTCTGGGTCTGTATATTTATAAGGATTATTATTTACATACATATAACGGTTGAACGACATAACAGGGTTTTTAGCCGTATAACCAACAGGATCATTCGAATAGAACCGACCTATGACTGGATCATAGTATCGTGCCTGCATATAATTTAGGCCTAACTCTTTATCAAACTTGTGGCCTGTGTAACCAATATCGTCTGGTGCTTCCTCAATTGATTCGCCATATGGGCGATAATGTTGGCGTTCTACTGACGATGTTCGCGGTGTGACATGACCATATTTCGCTATTAGCTGGTTACCGAGATAAATATAGTTTATACCTTCACCTGCTATATTGTTGCTTTCCTCTCGAAATAATAATTTGCCTGATTGACTATATAAACTGTAACTAGTTCCTTTTGTCTCGACCTGCTTTACTCTGCGGTTATGTCCGTCATATAGAAATGAGTTACCTTTTGCTGACACTAATTGATTGGCCAAATTAAACTGCAACGAATAAGCACCGTTATTCATTACGTTGCCACGATTATCATACGCTATTGAACCATACTTGCCGCCGGTTCCCTGCCCTTGCACGTTCAAAAGTCGATTCTTGGTTCTATCATAAGAATACGTTAAGTTTCTATCTTTGCTCTGATACGACTCTATATTGCCAAGTCCATCGTATCTAATCGCGCTGTTTCCTATACTCGCCCCCCCCGAAACCGAAGTAAGTCTATCTAAATCATCATAATTCAGACTTGTCAGGCTAAATCCACTATCAGTGCTATCCAAAATAGAGGTCACGTTTAAGTTGTTATCAAATGCATAGTTTAAGTTAACAATGTCGCCACCACTTTTACTGTGCTTTAATACATCAGGGAGCAAGTTCGATGCATTACGCGTCAAGTTATAAACGACCCCATTACCATACGTGAAGCTTTTCAACATACCTGTTGCGTAATAATTTGCGTTAGTAGCAAACTCAGTCTCTACCGTATTTCCTTGAGCATTAAGTTGAACTGCCTGAGTTGGCTCTCCAAAACCATTTGGACTGTATTGCACCGTTGTGCCATCGGGGTAGGCTAAATAACTTGCATGTTGTAAGGCATTGTAGCCGTGATCAATCTCGAGAGGCAATTGCCCAGTTATTGTCAGTCGTTCGAATTCAAGAAGGTTTTGACTATTATATCCATAGCTATGGCTAACATTGCCCGATACCAATGTAGTAAGGTTACCATTGTTATCAAGTGTATAGGTCACAGAAGGTGTACCACTATTGCTAGGATAATTTATTCTATGTAGGCTGCCAATATTGTCATATTGAAAATCTGTGGCGCCTGTAGGCTTAGAAGTGACACAACTTGTATTGGTAACGCCATCCTTTTTCCATACTAATTGACCGAGTTCATTGTAATGAAACAGGGTATTTCCAAATTCAGGACGAACAATTAAACAAAGTTGATTCTTTACATCGTAATACCGACTCTCTGTTGCCGATACAACTGTATTGTCCTTAGAGCTTTTACCTGATTGTGTGACAGATTCTACAAGGCCAAATAAATTAACCTCTATGCTAGTATCTACTTCCTCGGGTGAATCAATAAATGTTGCAACGTCATAACTGGGTGCACCAAAGGCCTGATAGGTCGTTGTGGTAACGTTTCCAAGTGGGTTTGTTACTTTGATCCTATTGTTGTTCAAGTAATGGAAGTTTTTGCTTCCAAGCCCTGATACACTGACTCGTTGCTTCCTGCCTAAACTATCATATAGAGTGGTCTGTCCTTTCGTTTCAGCACTTGTGTTACTTGCTACTGACGCAAATGTTTGACGACCTTCAAAGTCATACCTGAAATTTTGGTATCTCGTACTCGTAAAGGGGTCTTTGTATGTTGTAAGATCTGTTATTTTAGTTTGTACTAAACGCAGCAATTGATCATATGTTTCTACTGTTTCAACACTAGCCGTGTCTACACAGTTCTTACTGGCATTAAGCTCACAACGTTTAATAGTGCGAGTGTTATTAGCATCATTCCAGCTGAACTTAGTATCAAGCCAGTTCATATCTGCATCATTAGCCAGATCTATAGACGTAATTCGTCCCAAATCATCATAGCCATACTTGGTTATTACATCGTTTAGATCGGTAACCTCTGTCACTAATCCAAAGTCATCAACAACCGCTTTACGACTAATTGTGCCAGAACCATACCTGTTTGGCATCGTTGCCGTCTGAGGCACACCCGCTTTATAATCAGCAAACTCAACGTAGTTTGTGTTGTCATTAGCACCTAGAATAACCTTTCTGAGCAAGCCATTGTTATGATAGGAGGCAAACTTTTCGACGCGGCTACCATGTAAGTGCCTTTCACTAGGAAGCAGCACGCCTCCGGCACTTGTTGGACCAACGTTAGTAAACACCGCATATTTATACTCTTCAGCGACAGTAAACGTTTCTTTATCTTCAGAAACCGCTATTGTTTCAGGTAAATTCAAGCTCCACGTACTGAGATCATGACGAAAACCTCTTTGAATATACTTTTTATTTTCAGGATCAAAATAATATTCTATTAGCGTTGGTTCACCAAAAGCGTCATCATAGCTCAGGATATTGGTGTTATAAATTGTCTCATTTGTGCCATCAAGCAAGGTTACTTTCCGGTTCGACATATGAATGTAGCTAGTATGCGTTGCAGTATTTTCACGGCCCATTCCCGTCCAACCCAAATAGTCACCCAAAATATATTCAGTGTGTACTTTCTTTAAGTCTGCCCCGTCCTTATTTCGATACAATGTAAGTATCTCTTTATTCTCATATGGGTTTTTTGTGTGATTGGCTTCGTTTATTAAGCTTCTTCTATCAAAAAAGTGATAAGACACAGACATATCTGGCGCGGTTACTTTTGTGTACTTAACATCGCCTAGCGCCAAATTTAAGTCAGATGAAAACTGTTCATCAACACCTGGTTTAGCTACGTTTAAAAAGCTACCCGCATTTTGAGAATAGTCATATTTCCATGTGTATATTTCGCTACCAGCGGTAATTTTCTTCTCTTTAAGCGACAATGTCTGAATACAACGTTTGAGCAATGGGTATTTTTGTTCTGGATCTCTATCTGTAGAGTCGTAGAGTTCTTCAATCCCAGTTCGTCCGTGAATTGTATCTTGTAGTTTAAATGCTACGGTTGCCAAATTTGGCGTTGTTACACTTAAACTCAACTCATTTTGATCTTGAATTAAACACTCTTCGCTTCTATCAAGCCTCGTACGCGAAAGTAATTTACGGGCGAAATCAAACTTCCACGATTTACCCTCGGGCAATTTTACTTCTGTAAGCTTGCCATTATCATATACATACTCCCACGTTTTGCTTCCAGCAGTGATAGAATCCAATTGAATTGATATCATATCTTTATATGCAAGCGAAACTTGTCTACCATCATTAGACGTAATTTGGGTTAATTTTTTTGGATAAAAGTAGCTTGGCATTTCGAGGCGCACATCTGTCGTATGTGCTTCGTATGTATATTCAACCCAATTACCAAACTTATCTACCACTTTATCAACATAGTAATGAACTTCGTAAACGAAAGGCCTTTTAATACTATCAGGATCTTTACCACTGCTAAATGTTTCTACGTAGTTACTCTTTTTAAACACAAGTTGGTTAAAATAGTATTTTGTTCCATCGGGTGACTTAGCAACAAACCCTTGATATGAACCCTCTCCGAAGGTATGTCTCGTACTATCACATGTGACTTCCCAATTGGATTGGGTAACATACTTGGTAACAGGCTGCTCTTTCCAATCATACGGGTCAACACCTTTTAGCATCAACTTGGCGTTTTCTCTATTTGGAACGATTAAGTTTAGTCCCGATGTATATGCCTCTGGGGTGTATCTATAACCGCTGTCACTAATCTCGTATGAAATAGCTTTTTCGCAGTTATTATAAATATTATTGCGGTCATCGTCATAAAAGGGCGAGATAAAGCCATCCAAATCAACAATAGTTCGTGCTTCTATTCGCGGTAACTCCAACTGCCAGTCGCCCAGCATATTCTCCGAGGCACCAAAACTTCTCGTAGGAGAAAAACTTCTATGTACTGATACATCTAAGCCACTGTTACCTGGGATGCTGACATCCATGTGCATAAAACTTAGTGAACCATTTGACATCGCCAACTGGTCACCCGCCACATCACTGCCATCAGCAGTAACTTCCGACCCAACATTATATCGTTTCATATACTGTTCCATGGTGGGAACACTATTGATATTTATTCAACACTCATTGCACTAGATGATACTAGTGCTAAATACAATGTTGTATTACGCAACCACATCGTGAATCTCCATACTAGAAATTGTTTTAAAATCCATTCAATAATCAGAACATACTGCTGCTCACCGAAATTAAAGCCTCCTCAAACCATAAAAAGCACAACCTATAGTCGTTGACAACCCAAGTTACAGTGGCTTCCGATGCAAAACACGCAAAGAAACCTAACAGAGTAGAATTTTAGAAGTACCTAAATAATGACCTAGCAATTACAGCCAGCAATTGAATTTATTTATATTTTTCGCCAAAAACGCTATTCCCTTAACCGAGACACCAAAGATGACTCCTATAAGATTTAAGAGAAAGATCACCGTACATTCGTGACTTCAAGCGACGAATTATAAAACGTAAGGTTTAAATGTAAACCTTTTATAGGAACTTGCCAGCATAACTTTTTGTTTGTAAAGGACATTATATCATTCACACTCCACGTATCAAAACATATGTAACTGAAAAGTTAAATAACCGAACTCATCAATTACTTCCATCTGTTGTTAAGGTCGGAAACTACGTTAATGAAGTCTCACTCGACTTCATTTCCCACGCAAAGTATCTGCTCATTATTTCTTAAAAAAACTCTATAATAATCTTCGCATTTATCATTATAATGACCACTTGAAACACTCCAATACAACCAAGCGTAGTTGCAATACCAGCTTTCGCGCCGTATTGCAGGCAGTTTCCAAGCCCTATAAACAAACTTACTGAAATATAAAGAACTTCTTGTCTTAGTAACCATTCAATCAGTTGTTTTTTGCTCATAATTCCACATCTTTTTGAACAACACTTGCTGTTGTGTCAACCGCAATTTTAGCTGTTTTCACATCAGATGATGTTGTCGCTGCCTGTGTGTTACAACTACAGATGCAAACAGGTTTATACATAAACTCTTTCTAAAAATATGCTATCGAAAGGTCGCTATTTCTATTACACTCAAAGTTTGCTTTTTATCATTTAATGTTCATGGACTTAACAACCCTTTTTAGTATTGACCCTCTTCGTTGGCCAGATATCGGTGCCGCTGTTTTAGCTGGTGCTATTATTGGTTTAGAACGCCAGTTACGCGGTAAACCCGTTGGGATCAGAACCTCCTCACTGATAGTGTTAGGCACTTATACCTTTATTATGCTCTCGATGCAGGTGAACAATGAAGTCGCTGACCCTTCACGGATCATCGGTCAGGTTGTCACTGGGATCGGCTTCTTGGGTGCCGGTGTGATGCTGTCAAAAGAAGGAGTTGTGGTGGGTGTTACCTCAGCAGCGGCGATTTGGATGCTGGCAGCTATTGGTATTTCCGTTGCAGTAGCAGGCCCACTCATCGCGATTAAAATGGCGGTGATTGTGGTGGGCATTTTGTACGGTGTAGACTTGTTAGAATCGAGCTTTACCAACCTCACTCGTGGTGTTCATGGCAAGTACACAGGTTGGAAGACCAGAGTGAAAAAAGATGCCAAATAATACGCGATTACAAGAGGCCAATTTAACGCCTGGCTATGTCGCCAAACGTAGCGATGTTAAGGTCTCCACTTTACACTTCTACGAACAAAAAGGCCTAATTCGTAGTTGGCGAAATAGCGGTAATCAACGCCGCTACAAACCCGATGTACTCAGACGAATAGCGGTGATCAAAGCCGCGCAAAAAATGGGGGTGACACTAGAGGAAGTCAAACTAACGCTTAGCACCTTGCCCGATAGCCGAACACCAACAAAAGCAGACTGGGCCAAGCTTTCTAGGGCGTGGCAACAAAAACTAGACGAAAGAATTGCCTACATGCAAAGAGTGAGAAATCAAGTGGAAGGCTGTATTGGCTGCGGATGTTTATCAATGAAAAGTTGCCCTATATATAACCCTGATGATGTGTTGGGCGAGACAGGCAATGGTGCCTTACTGTTAGGCAAAGACTGGTAAGTAGCACATAATTATTTACCAACACGCACTATTATATTCCAAAGCATTCAGGTTTAAGTCAGTGCTAAAGCTTATAATCCCCGCTCTTTTCGTTTTCTATTATGCTTATGACTACAATAAGCACAACTAATATCAACTATGAACACACTGCTAGAATTTCTTAAAAATCGTAACTGGATGCTGTGGGCGCTCATATTAGGCGTGGCAACTGGGCTTATTTTTGGTGAACGGGTGGCATTTTTACAACCGCTAGGCGCAGGCTTTGTTAAGCTGATGCAAATCACTATATTTCCCTATATTGTGGTGAGCCTGATTGTGGGGCTAGGTAAGTTTGACCCTGAACAAGTACGCAGTATTTTACTCAAAGCAGCCACCGTAATGCTCTGCTTATGGGGTGTTGGCCTTTTTGCGATTTGGTGTTTTACCTTTACTCTGCCACAACATGATGCTGGAACGTTTTTCTCCCCAGCACTAATTGCACCGACCAATCATATTGATTTTGCGCAGCAGTATATTCCAGCAAACCCTTTCGCGTCGTTAGCCGAGGGCAATGTACCTGCTATTGTTATTTTTTGTATTGCTTTAGGTATGGCGCTCATCGCGAACAAACGCAAAAACACTGTGCTGGAATTTCTTGATGTCATTGGCCAAGGTTTAACGGTTATCTCGAAAAAAGTAATTGCTATCTTTCCCATTGGTATTTTTGCTATGACAGCCAGCACGGCGGGTACACTCAGTGTCGAAGAGCTGAACAATCTGCAAGTATACTGGGTATTAGTGCTATGCCTTGGTTTGTACTTAATGCTAGTGCTTCTACCAATGCTGGTTGCAGCGCTGACACCTATCAAATACCGCGCCTTAATCTTAGTAATGCGAAACGCTTGGATAACCGCTTTTAGTACTGGCAATGTATTTATCGTGCTCCCAGTGATCACCGAGGGTATAAAAGAGCACTTACGTACCATCAAAAAGAATGATGAACAGGCAGATCATATATCCGAAGTACTGGTGCCCATCGCCTATACTTTTCCGAGCCTTGGCAAACTGACCACTCTCATCTTTGTAATGTTTGCAGGGTGGTTAACAGGCAACCCAATTAGCTTAGCCGATATTCCAAATGTCACCCTTTCTGCCATGTTAAGTTACTTTGCGAATGTTCACTTAGCCATTCCATTTATGCTTGATAGTTTAAAAATACCTGCCGATAGCTATCAACTTTATTTATCGATGTCAGTATTAACCTCCAAGGTCGTATCGCCAACCACAGTGGTTTATATTTTTGCGTTTGTATTTTTAAGTATCTTTTATTGCCGCAAACAATTGCACTTAAAACGATTACGCTCGATATATTATTTGACTTTGTTCAGTGCGCTATTGCCCGCATTTATGTTGGCAAGCTTTACATTAAACAGCTATCTTGCCAAAAACTCACAAGCAGCAGATGAAGTGATAGCCAATATGGTGATCGCAGATAAGGTCCCAGCTCATGTTTTAGGATATGTCCCTAAGGCTTATCAAAGTGGCGAGTTGTCATTAACGAATATTGATGTGATTAAAAAGCGTAATCTGCTTAGGGTTGGTTATCTAATTGATAACGTGCCGTTTAGCTACTTCAATCAGAAAAATGAACTGGTGGGTTTTGACATCAGTTTGGCACACCGTTTAGCATCAGATTTAAACGTAAATGTTGAATTTATTCCATTCAAAAAGCATCAGCTCAACGAGTATCTAAATAAGGGCTTTTTTGATGTAGCCATGTCTGGTCTTGAGATCAACGTGGCTGATCTTACCAAGGTTCGCTTTAGTGATCAGGTGTTACAGTTGCAACTAGCATTACTCGCTAGAGATCATCAACTCGATAGATTTTCAACTTTAAAAGACATCGCTCAGCAAACATTGACCATCGCTCATGTTGAATATGCGCCTTTGTTACATCAGGTTGCCAAAGGCTACCCCAATATAGAGTTCAAACAACTACCCAACCTTAAAGCCTATTTCGCGGGTCCAGATAAATATGATGCTCTGGTGATAAGTGCTGAAGCGGGCTTTGCATGGAGCATGTTTTACCCTGAATTTGGGGTGGTTGTGCCACAAGGTGATATCAGCAAATACCCAACAGGATTTGCAGTTGCCAAGCGTAATTATGACCTTTTGAATTACCTCAACGCATGGTTGGATATCCAACATGCTAATGGTCAAATTGATGCAAACTACCGATACTGGATATTGGGCCAAGGCAGTCAGAAAACCTCGAAACGCTGGTCGCTCATTGATGAATATGCGCCCGAGCTACTGAATTAGCAGCTCATAGCTTAACCAGAATAAGCCCGCTGTTTGCGCAAAGCTCAATAATAAAAGCTTTGCGTTAAACTGCCATTTCTGACACTTATGGCGAAAACTCTTTTGTGCGATGAACATCGTCATATTGCCAGCAAGCCATGATATGGCTAACAGTTTAGCCTCGCTCACACGCCTAGAAGCGCTGATAGCACGTTGTTTGTCGACCCAAAATAGCAATAGAAACAACGCATTGAAAATAACCAAATAAGTCACGATACCCAATGCGTAACGTATATCACTGTGGCTAAAACACACGGTCAATACTGCGATCAACAACCAAGTGCACACCGACAGTCCATAAGACAGCCCCAAACAAGTCAAATTAAAAGAAAACGCAGGCAAAACAAACTCAAGAAGTACCAAGTTGTGCCGATTCTATCTTAAATGATAGCACTCAGATATAGCTAAATAAGGTTATTCCCAGTCACATTCTTTGACCGCATCAAACCACTGCTCATTGAATGATTTTTTCACCGGTATTAAGGGGCGTGTCACCTCAACCTCAAGTTTCGGTGCTAAATATTTATGCACCCAGGCCCTTACCGTGTCACTTTCTAATTCTTCATAGGCCACTTTCAAGGAAAGTTTGAGTTTGTCATCCGGTGAGTTGCCCTGTAGCTGTTCAAAACGCGCCTGCAACCATGATAGTAATGCTTGTTTAGATTGATTGGGAAAAATGGACGTCAATCGAGAGGTTGGGCCAATCAAACGCTGATAATTCATTGTTTGCTCTTTGATCAGAAACACAAACAACAGGTTGATCCCTGCTGAAATCTTGCCGGAACGTTTATCTACTTCCTGATAATCATTTAATGCTTGTCGAAACAAACGCTCTGCTTCATCAACCTTTCCTTCATCCAGCGCCAAAGCGCCCAAATTATTTTCTATCATCGCAAGTACTGGAGTTTGTTGTAACTGCTCAGCCAACGTACGAGAGCGAGCATACAGTGCACGTGCTTTTGAATGATTGCCCTGCTCTCTCGCCACTAAGGCCAAACTATTGGTGAGTGTCAAACGTTGTCGGTCATTTTGCGCATACTTATATGAGCAATCCAAAGACGTCTGCGCATCGTTGTAATACTCCTCTCTGCGCAACCAAATGCCCAATGCACTCAAAATGGTGGTGATGTTACTTCTAAAATGAGGGCTTTTTCGGGCAGTAAATACCGCTTCGAGAGATTCTATCAAACGGGGCATTTGATTGGTGGGCACAGAGGCGCGCATCGCAATAATGTGCCAACGTATAAATAAATGCTCTGGAAGCTCTTCTGGTTTACCCATATTTTCGAGTAGTACGATGGAATGAGCAGGATTAACCATCAGGTAATCTTCGGCTTCATTCATTATACCAACAGGATTCACAACGCGAGCATCAGGCCCAAAGCTGAAGCACAACACCAGAAATAGTAACAGTACTCGCAATACACCCTCACCGCTTTGCTAACCACTAAGTTTAACTCTAGTTGCTAAAAACTAAATATTCAAAGCGTATAACCAAACGGGGTCTATCGTTGCGCTTTTTCCTGTTGGCGAACTTTATTTATCAGCAACAAGATATTTGCTGCCGCCGTCGCATCTTCTAAAGCTCGGTGATGCTGTTTTAGCTCAATGCCCAAGGCATCACATAGTTTTCCCAACGAATACGAACTGTGCCCAGGTAAATATTTCCGAGCCAACTGCACAGTGCAAAGCTTAGGCTTGCTAAATACGGCTCCCAAACGTTGAAATTCTTGTTTTAAAAACCCCATATCAAAGTTCACGTTATGGGCGACAAAAATTGCTTTTTCACACATGGCAGTGACCTGATCAGCGATTTCTGAAAACTCTGGCGCATCGGCTACCATGTTATTGTCTATTCCCGTCAACTGGGTGATGTATTTTGGAATTGAACGCTTAGGATTCACTAAGCTTTGCCACGTTGCAACGATCTCACCTCTTTCAATTCGTACAAGAGCTATTTCTGTAATACGGTCAAACTGACTCTTTCCACCTGTGGTTTCAATATCCACCACCACATACGTCTGATTTGGGTCAAATTGCCAGTGAGTACGCTGTATTTTTACGTCAAAACCACTGTCTGTCAGCCTATTTATCGACACCAGTTGATTGCGTCTAAGCGAATCTCCCGGCGCTTTAATTTCCTCAAATCGCAACGTGTTACTTTCAAGCACCATCAGATCAGGGTATCCGTCCTTTAAATTTTTAAAATCTTGACTCATAGCACGCAACAAAGAGGTTATCGCATCCAAAGGTGCCGCTTCTGCCAATACAAACAACTGTTCTATCAAGTCGTCGTGCCAAACAAACAACGCATTTTGCTGATGAAAATAGCGGGTTATTTGTTTTAATAGCCAACTTTTAAAACACGGAGCCTGATTGATTTGTTCTAATTTATGTTCAATTTCATGTGATAGTACGTGATAAAAACGATTAAATTTAAGCAATTGTGGGTATCGCTCAAACTCGTTCACGGCCATAGATAACTCATGTTCGTATAGCTCCTGCCAGAAAACAATACTAAACAACGCCAGCCATAACTGATTTTCACAATGCCAGCTCTGTGCACCGTGGCGCGCATAGTAAGCTATCACGCCTTGCTCAGTATTGCCTTTATAGGCTTCTTCCAAAGCAATCGAATCGGGACTTTCACGTAGTAAATCTGTCAATATTGAGGTGCGCTTTTGCTGAAATTTTCTCAGCATGAAATCTTTTGCAAACAATAACAAAGACTCATCATTTGGCTCGGCCAGAATGGCCTCTAGTTGCTCGCGACATTGCGCATGAGCACCGAGTGAAAACATCAAGCGAATGCGCTTTTCTTGCGCCTTACTAGTGGTACAACGGGCAAGCAAAGACACTGATAATTGTTGGTCATGTTGTTCTAACAAACATGCGAGTTTATAAAACAGCTTGTCTTGACGGTAACTGGCTTGCTCCTGAAGCTCAAAATCGAAATTGCGATGGAGTAAAGAACAAGATAAGGCCTTTGCGCTGTCTAGGGTTATATCACCAAGTGATTGATAAAGCCGTGCATATTCAAAGGCACACTGCGCTTGCTGGTAATCGCTAAAATAACTTGCTGGATTAACCTCTGAGTGAGTTTTCATCACCCCTAAGTCTCGCATGGAAAACTGCGTCAAGTTTGTTTCTAAGCGATTGAAAAACAAAAATAACAGATAGTCAAATAGTGGCGCGATTTTAACAGACAAATATCCTTTATAAACCATGGATTGTTCAATATGAGTAAACGTAATATGCTGACGTGTGAAGTCTAACCAAACTGCCTTTTTTGCACTCCGTATGGGATAGTTTGCCAACTCTGCGCTCAGACAAATATCTTGTAATTGTGACTTGGTCAACACACTCAGCCACGCTTGATAGTCGTGGGCGGCAACATCACCGATAAACTGGGCGTCACGCAAACCTTTTAGCGCCTGTTCTAAATTATCAATTTCAGCGTAATTAAGAGAATCGAACGCGACAAAATTAGATTTTCTATTTAACAGACGAACCAACAAGCAACGTTCATACTCAGCAAGCTCTTCAATGCGTGCAAGTGTGAGTTTATCTTGCGCTGATAACAAATGACCATTACTTAATGTAATGCACTCTACAAACTCATGGTAGTGATCTAGGTAGTATTTTTCAGGAAGTTGTTTTTGCACGCACACACCAAAACTGTGTTTTTATACAGTATTGCATGTCTCTCGTTTATGAACCAGTACTAGTTTTGTGTGTGTGGTAGCCATTGTAAGAGTTTATCGACTAAAACATCCTGCACTATCGGCTTGGCAATATAGTCATCCATGCCTGCTTCTAGACATTTGGCTTTGTCTCCTACCATAGCATTTGCTGTCATGGCTATAATAGTGATGTGGGCATAATACTCTCCGGCTTCACCACTTCTAATCAATTTGGTTGTTTCATAACCGTCCAACTCTGGCATCTGACAGTCCATGAGCAATAACGTGTAGCGGTCTTCGTCTTGTCGTTGCGCCAGTAGACTCAATACTTCCTTCCCATCAGCAACAACATCGACAATTTTTAAACCTATCTTTTTCAGCATACTGGTAGCAACAATTTGATTTACTTGGTTGTCTTCTGCCAGCAAGATACGAATGGATGCATCCCACTTAATAGCATCATTGGCCGATTGCGGAAGGTTTTTCCCGCCTTTAATGTAGCGCTTCTCAGCCGAGCTGTTGACATGCATGTCCTGTGCACCGTCTTTCAAAATAGTCAGTGCGGTAATGAGATCCGATGTAGTGGCGGGTTTAGGAAAATAGGTCGCGAATCCCAGTTTAGCAAAGTGTCCTACTTCCCAGCGAAAGCCCATTGGCGTCATCA
The DNA here is from genome assembly GCF_002964665.1 of Pseudoalteromonas sp. T1lg23B. Classification (GTDB taxonomy): domain Bacteria; phylum Pseudomonadota; class Gammaproteobacteria; order Enterobacterales; family Alteromonadaceae; genus Pseudoalteromonas. The sequence goes on from NZ_PQBZ01000042.1 coordinate 500,039, forward strand.
TGATAAGTTTCATCGCATCATACGCTTGATGTTCGCGGATCGCTTTGCCAAGCGAAGTACCGTCCATTTCTGGCATTTGCATATCAATAAAAGCAATATCAAAACATGTCGAGTGTGTTTGTGTAAACTTACGGCATTGTTCTAGCGCCTGTTTAGCAGACGACACACTACATACCTGCGCCCCCCAATACTCCAATTGCTTACTCAGCACTGCGCGATTTGTGTCATTATCATCCACAACGAGTATGTGTAGAGCGGCTGTCTTTATGGTAGGCTGAACCAGTTCAGACTCACCGCACTTGCGCATCAGTACATTGAAAGTAAACTGACTACCTTGTTTGGGGTCGCTCTGTACCCGAACAGTTCCTCCCATTAATTCACATAACTTTTTAACTATCGCCAACCCTAACCCAGTACCGCCGTACTTGCGTGTAGTTGACGCATCAACCTGTGTAAAAGACTGAAACAGCTTACCCTGTTCACTTTTTGCAATACCAATACCGGTGTCTTTCACAACACACTCAAATTGCCAGTGCTGCTCATCATGTTCTTTCAAAGTTGCACAGATCACCACTTCCCCCTCATCAGTGAACTTGATGGCATTGCCCACCAAATTAGTGAGAATTTGTCTCAAGCGACCAGGATCGCCTCTAACTAATGATTCATTCACATACGTGGTATCAAGAATCAACTCAAGTCCCTTGCTCTGCGCTTGAATTGCAACCGATTCTGCAAAATCTCCTAACATACTTCGTAAGTCATATTCTAATTCTTCAAGTTCAAGCTTACCGGCATCCACTTTGGAGAAATCAAGTATGTCATTGATCAAAGACAACAAAGAGGTCGCACTGTTTAGTGCAATCGTTGCTCGGTGATTTTGTTCTTCACTTAGCTCACTATTTAGAAGTAAATTAAGCATTCCAAGTACACCATTCATCGGCGTTCTTATCTCATGACTCATTGACGCTAAAAACTCACTTTTAACTAAGCTTGCCTGTTCGGCTGCTATTTTGGCCTCTTGTAATGCTTGTCTTGAGTGAACCCAATCCGTTATATCTTGCTGAATACCCACATACGCTTTCAACTCACCTGTTTTGTCAAACACCGGCGATAACTCCAAGCTATTCCAAAAGACTTCACCATTGCGTTTGTAGTTGATCAGTCTTGCTGAAAACTTCTTTTTGCCCTGCAGTGCCTGACGCATTTTTGCAACAACTTCACGAGATGTTTCTTCACCTTGTAAAAAGCGACAGTTGGTCCCTAATACTCTTTTGTCATAGCCGGTCATTTCACTAAATGCGCGGTTAATAAATACTAAAGGGAGATCGGGCTGAGTGGCATCTGAAATTGATATACCCACGGTACATGACTCTATTGCTTCTGCTAGCATATCGTTGTGCTCTTTTGCTTGTTTTAAAGCACTTTGATATACACGCTGCTCCGTTATATCAGTGAGAGATCCTGCCATTCTGATCGCTCGACCATCCTTGCCCTTGAGTGCCACACCTTTGGCACGAAAAAATCGTACTTCGCCACCATAGGCGCGTATCCTCAGTTCAACATCAAAAGGTTTATTGTATTTAAAGTGGTAACGCAGCTCTTGCTGCATCGTTAGTCTATCTTTTTCGTGGATATGTGATGAAAAAGCCTCTATGTCATTTGGAAAACCTACGGTGTCATCTTTGTCGTAACCAAGCAGCTCTCTAAATCTTGGCGCAAAATATATCTGTTGTTTTTCCAAGTCCCAATCCCAAAGGCCGTCGTGACTACCTTGAATAGCTAACTTATATCTTGATTCATTTGCCTTTGCTTGTTGTTCTGACTTTTCTAAACGACGATACGGGTTCAACAACAACTGACGGCCAAACAACATCAGCAATCCCGCTGAAATTGTCAGGCTTATCGCTATTGCCCAAGCTATATCACGTTGAAATGAAGATACGCTATCGTCTAGCCAACTAGTTTTAATGAGGTATTCATAGGCTATCCCTGTTGCGCCTATCGTGTCCGTATCGATACTGATATAGCTACTACTTGAGTCTGAATTGTTAAAGGTAAACCACTTACCTTGGAGTGAAACGGCTGTATCGTCATTTTTTAAGGTATCAGCCAATAGCGCATTTAAACTGGTACTAAATTGAGCAATCAACACGCCTTCGGTGAATCCATTGTATTGAATGGGTACCGCAATTTTAAAATGCTCTTTGCCATTGATTGTATTTAATAAAATTGCCGTCTTGCTTTCAGAACGCAGCACCTGCTGTAGCCAGTTCGGATTTGAGTTGCTTGATGAGGGAGCCGCATCACTGTTATATACTTCATCACCAAGTACATTCACAATTCTTATACGTTCTTTTTGGCCTAACAGGTGATAAGCAGCAAGAAAATCGGACAATGATGCTTGTGAGTGGTCACTTCCCATTACACCATGAATTATAAGTGGGTGACGAACAAGGTCGCGTAAGATTTGTTCTCTGGTTTCAAGAAATTGCCGCAAATAGTTTTTAGTCAGTTCAGCCTGTGCTCTGCTGGTGTTAGTTTGCAGTTCAGTGACTGAGTTACTGGCACGTTGACCAACAAGGAACACGCTGATCAGCACCGATAGCAGCAAACTCATCGCTAGAAATGCGTAGAATGCGTTATCCGATGACAATCTCAATAATTTAATCACTGGTTGTTTCATTCTCTACTACCTCATTTCTTCCTTTAGGCAGTAATGTAACTCCGCCATCATGAGCATATCTAGCCATGCAAAAATCATCTTTACCTAAAGCCTCATGCGCGTCTTGATTGCTCATAGACCATACAGAAAAAGGCTTTTTATAAGTTTTTATCAAGCCAACAACGGGATCATTCAAGCGTTCTAACGCGGATCGAAGTAATTTTCTATTGCTTGTCATATCATCACTGAGCTTGATCTGCTGCAGTCCTTGCAATAACAGCTTTCCTAGATCGTAGCTATGAATAAAACCTGTCGGAGCAGCGAGTTGTTCGGGGAATTGTAATCGCTCAGGATATAAACGCTGGGCCAAAGTAACCACCTCCTTAGCATATGTATGAGAGCGATAATCCCGCAACGAGAAGCAGCTTTGAATAAAATGTAACACCAAGCCACTGTTGAGCGACTCTTTCACCGCAGGAAAAAATGCTCCCCCCGTGATCCCCCAATGGCTAATAATGGGTAATTTATTCGTGTCTGCAAAGCTCGCCATCGCATTGACAAAATGTTTACCTTCAAGCGCATTGCCAACAAATAAAATACAATCAGCATCACTTTGCACAATATCGCGAATAATAATTCTGGCACTTGCATACTGTGTATTCCAATTAAACCAGGTCACTCCCGCTATCGAATGTGAACCAACCGCTGCGCGCATCGTTTTTTCATTTGATTCCCCCCATGGGGTATTTTCAAGTAAAAGTTGCATATTGCTACAATACAAGTTCTGCTTGGCATGTTCCACCAAGGTGTATCCGGCTTTAGTGTCATCAATGGACAACCTGAATACCCAATTCTCGGCGTTCGGGTAACGTGTGATCGGGCCACCAGCGGCCCATGGAACCAACAGTAACACGCCATTATCATTAATAAACTCGCGAAATTTAATATACGGCGGGGAATGCAACCCACCCAATACAGCTAATGCGTTGGGGTCATTCAAATATTGCCGCATATGTAAGAAACTGCGATTACTGTTACCGCGGTGATCTTTTTCAACCAGTTGTAACTCGTATCCCTGTATTTGATTGTTGACTTGCGCTAAGGCCGTCGCAAAACCCATCTTCATGGCAAGCGCGGAGGCGTTATGGTTAGAGTAGTCTGAGTCATGGTAGATCTTAAGTACGCGAGGTGCTTCTTTGGCAATACTTATGTAAGAAGCAACCATACAACAGACATATATCAACCAATAACAATGTTTCATAGCATACAAAATCAAGCCCTTCACTGGCTTAAAAATAGCCCATATTCGGCAGACTTGTAGTGTTTAAACCCCACAATCAAGGTTTTACTTCAATTGCGAGCAAACAAAGTTATCGTGATACATAAATCGCAGCCACAAAAATCAGTTAAGACATAATGTGTATATTATATTAACATGTGAACATTATGTTTAATTTACCAGCTATATAATGTTTCATTGTCGTCTTTTTTTGCTGCTGTTGGTGTTAAATCACGTACCGCTCTGGGCTAACATATGTCAGCCACAGGGAGACGGGAATGTCACTGGGGATATTTTGACTTGTAAACGCGTGATTCAAACATTGCCGCCGCAGAGCAATAGTGCGTTTAAAGCATCCCTTGAACTGGTTGAACTATATCGCAAAGCGGGCGACCTAAAACTTGCTAACCAAGTGCTAGACACCCTACTTGAGCGAGATTTAAATCATATTCAAAAGCACAGTGTGATTCGACAAAAAGGTATTAATGCCTACCGCCAGCGCAACTATATTCAAGCACTAGAACACTTTCATGATGCTCAACTTATTGCCCAGCAGTTGGATGATCTCAGTCTCAGTGGTCAGTCAGCGAATGATCTTGCCAATGTTTACCAAGCACTTGGGGACTTAGATACCGCGCTGACTTTATTCTTACAAAGTTACCAACTGGCCAAGCAGCTTGACGATACACACCGTCAGGCTATCACACTGAATAATTTGGGAAATGTATCAAGAGATATTAATCAACTAGATGACGCAATACTCTCTTTTCGCCAAGCTCACATTTTACATCAACAAACGGGCGATATAACAAAAGCAAACCATTCATTGTTAAGCCTTGGGGAAGTATTCCTGAAAAAAAGACAGTTTGAAAAAGCGCAGACTCTCATTAATGACCTGATAACTCCCCTAAATGAAAGTGGTGCTCACGCGCAAGTGTCTAGAGCTTATTTGTTATTAGCGGAAATTGCTATTGCTCAAAACGACATGATACAGGCTGCACATTGGCTAAACGCTCAAAAACGTACTCGTCAATTAATTCAAAGCAGTAATATAGACCAGCGCGCTTTGCTAATAGAGGCAAAGCTTAAACAATTGGAAGGAGACCATGACGCGGCGCAAGTGATCTTAAAACAAGGTCTCAACGCGCATAACCAGCAGAATAGTCAATTAACCGAGCTGTTCTATATCGCACTCATACAGTCTCAGCAGCAAACCAAACGCTATCAAGATGCAGTGGACACACTACAAAGTTATAATAATATGCTCAAAAATAGTCGCTCCCAAAGCGAAAGCTTATATCAATTTCGGTTACAAAGAGCCAATGTCTTAAATACAGTCCCATCATCACAAAGCCACTATTGGTTGCTCACATTAATGTGTTTGGCCTTTGTTGGTGGAGTGTTTGCCACCCTAGTGTACATTAAGAGTCGACTTGTACGTTCATCACCCCCTTCAGTGGATGATACTGTAGCACCCAACACCCACAATCAGCACTTGGATGATGATCGCTCTCGGGTGTTAATGGTAGAGATTATGACTCTTGCTTTAAATGTATGGGAGCAAAGCAGCGGTAGATCTAGAATCGAACTGGCAGAACAAAGCAAAGTGTGGAAAGTTAACATTGATGATGGACGTCTAAGAGTGAGAACATTTGAGCGCTACCTAAGTACAAAAACGCTCCCCAAAAAACCGCGTTGGAGAAATATCATCGCTACCGCAAATCACGTCATTCAGCAATGCGATGCAAGTCACCCACAATTGAATGAATTACAAGAAAAACTAAGGGAACTAGAAGAGATAGCCCTAAATCACCCTTAATTATGGCTAAATGCAATAGTTTCGATGAGGTAAAAAAGGGGCCAAAGCCCCTAAGTACGAAGGTTCCGGTAGATGCTATCAGCGACTGGCATCGCACATATAGCAGGCAAGAGTGACGCCCATATTTGCTTCATAGCGTTGGTGATGCAAATCACCTTTAAATTCATAAGGCCCTTCAAAGCGCGTAAATACGGCCATATCTGCATTGATTATATGACTAAAACTGCTCATGTTGTTAAGCAGCGACTGACACATTTTATTACCCATTTCATAAGCGAGTCGCCAATCATCAAACTGACCACAATCAAGCATGGGTGTCACAGAGTTAGTGCTCAATGTCTTACTATTAAACGCGTTGCAGACATTACTCCCTTCACTATTTAAATATTTAAACGTGCCTGCAGATAAGCTCATTTTGCCAAGCAAAATGGTTTGATTTTTGGGGCATATGGCACTTCCACTAAGCGTTAACTCTTTAACTAATTGGGTGTTGTGTGCGCACACAGAACCAACCGTAAACAGTGAACACAATAAAATAAATTGTTTCATGGCTTGTCTCCTTTTTTGCAGCTCCATATTAGACGAAGGATGGTCTTAATTTCTGTCTTCGTCAGTTGCGAAAATACTGCCTTAAAGAAAATGCCTATGCACACAAAGATACGGGGCAAATGGGTAAACTTGGGAAAAAATACATATGATATATATGATTTATAAAGTTTTATTTTTTTGGTGTGCGAGCCAACAATTGCTTCACTCTCGACTATGTCAGTAGCAGTCAGTGATTTACCCAAATTGCCCCTATCTGACCCTGTTACTTCCTTTTCTACTTCCTGAAAGCATTTCATCATCAAACCGCACATTTATTGATTGTGCCCATTATTGATGAAGGAATACGCAAAATGAAACGTACAATTTTAAATGCCAAAATACTGGCAAACTTTTCCTGTGCTGTACTGCTGAGCAGCGCAACTTTTGCATATGCAAGCACACAAGTCACTGCAAACACCGCGCAAACAAAGTTGCTCACGCAAGAGACTGGACAAATGACGCCCACTGCAGTGAGAGAAACAACATGGCGTGTCATATCAAACTGGTCAACTGATTCAACATCTTTACTTGAATTCATTGCTGACAATGATGAAGAATTCGAACTGGACCGCTATATCGACACGCTGATCCGTGATTACCGAGACGGTGAAGTTTTGACTCAACTGCAAACGCTAGATAAGACTGTTTTAGATCTTTGGTCACACGCTATGGCAGAAGCCACACCTGAAGACAACTATCTATTTACTAGGTATTTGGCTCAATACAAACCTGCACTTTTTGAGCAATGGCTTGCGAGTAACCGAGCACTAACATTACCCGACTATCTTCAACAGCAGTCACCTCAACTTTACGCAACCTGGTACAGTGAACATGCGGCACCTAAACGCAAAGGATTATCGATATTGGAATATGATAAGACCCTGCCGAGTGAGGTTTATGCTGAATTGAAAGACTTGCTCAATAAACTTCCGGTCGGCGGCGCACGCTCACAGTGTGCATGCCAGATGATCACCCCACTTACAGGGTCCGGTCACGTTGTGACCAATTACCCCTCTACGCCAAGTAATTGGAGTGACTATTCCAGTGATAACAGTGGCCTTTCAAAACATAAATTGGACTTTAAAACGACTGCTTATGGTGCATTTCATTCTGGGGATGGTGAAAGGTGGTCAAAACACAAAGTGTATGGCTATGACTCAAGTATCAATCATAACTCCAGCGAGTTCTATGTAAAAATGTTGTGTGCCGATACTAACGGCTATGACTGTAATCAAAGTAACTCTTGTTCTGGTAACTTAGAGGTTCGTGGTACTTATGCTGCTCGCTTCCATGTCACTGGTCAAGCAAAGAAAATCTGGTCCAAAGCAACCAACTCGCACTCAGGCGATGGTGCTAAGTTCGCAGTAGACTTACCAGGTGCCGCACCCGAAGTCGTGCTATTTAACAAAGCAGGCGGCGCAGCGATGAGTTACAACACCGGTTGGGATATCAACTCTGTGCTTGGCGCGCTTAAAGCTGCACTTGGGATCACCGCAGCCATAGTGAGCGACAATCCAGGTAGCTTACTTGACGGTCAACTTGCCAGTGATCTCATTACTAACATTGCGGGAATGATCACTCGTTCTGGCAACGAAGCGACCGTAAACAGCACGATGCGAGCGCGTTTTGACTCTTCAGATGTGAGCCCTTTCCTACTGCAACCCAATGAAGTCTACCACTTCACGCTTGATTCAAATGCCAGAGTAAAAGCCAGAGGCTATGGTGGCTACTCAGACAGCCATTTTGAATACGGCAGTTCCGGCGCAATCATGTATGCCGCCAACCAGTTCACGTGTGGCAGCAACGTCACACCTCCAATGCCAACCGGCCTGTGGTTTTATGCTAATCAGTCTGGTCCAGACAGCGTTGCATCACTTCGCAGTGATGTAGAGACATGGCTGTCTATGCAACTTAATAAGCCTGTCAGCGCAGGTCAGTCACAAGGTATTGTGCATTAAATTCGGATAAATGGATGGCGTATTTCGGTTCGCCATCCAACCTTTCGTAAAAACAAAAGGAATAATCATGAAACAGTTAACAATAACCGTATTGGCCCATATTGCCTTACTGGTTTCAGTGGTAACACCTGCAAAAGCACGAAACTTTGATGCAACGACGTTGCCTATCTTATTTTTCGCACAGGGAGACAATTACCAAGCACTCTCTCCTTGGTATTCTTTAAACTATCAAGCACCACTTATTGAGTTACAAACTTGTTCTGACGCTTCTTGCATACAAACTATTAAATTCAATGGCTTAGAAACCATCAATTCGTTTGATGAGCGCCATTACCACCCTAGTTTTGCGGGTCAGGCCGGTAGCGTGAATAAGCAAAATACTTATTCACAACTCAATCTTGGCCATGACACTCAAGGCACGCTATATGCCAGTGGTAACCAAAGGCGGATAACTTTTACACTACAAGTGACGCAGCAACCTGCATCTTTACACTTCGAGTTCAGCGATGACTACAATACAATCGTAAGTGAAGATAGCGCCTCTTTAAATCGCACATCCAAAACATGTACTTCTCAGTGTTCTACCACTTGGCAAGCCTTCAATATTGACAAAGACGGGCGTTATTCCAGCGCCAAGTTCTCACCAATTCAAGCTGGAGGCTGGGAAATTAATAGTAGCGAAGATGCTGTAAAACTAGAGTTGACCACCTTAATAGGTCAATACCGGGCCCCCGACAAAAACCATCATCAAGACGCGTTACTACAATCAAGTTTCAGACTAAACCAAGACAGTATTATCACGATGCATCAAGGTTTGCTTCATGAACAATATTTTTTTCACAATACACAAGTCCATGGACTCGGTGATGATCACTGGCTACTAGGCCAAGATGATTCGCTATTACTTGCCGACCATACAGCGAATGTACAAGCCGCAATGCCATTGGAAAAGCTAGGTTTAGAACAAATTATTAGTAGCCATATCGGCAGCGATGCACTATTAGTACTGGGAGTGACATCCAAATATACTGAGCCACGCCCTATATCGCAAACTATTATCAGCCAATACCCCCAAACACATACAGGCCCGATGGTAGCCACCCAACTGCTGGAATTGGATCACGCGCTTAGTGTAGTTTCTGCTACTACTATTTATCTACCTGAGTCTGAACTCCCCTACGCGACCATAAAATCTGAGCAATGGGGCATTCTTGTCGGTACTGGGGAAGCGGCTGCTAAATCAACCAGCCATAGTTATGTTACCAATCAGTCTGCTACTGCTATGGGCGGGTGTCCTATGATCACAAGCGGCTATGGCTACGGATTACTATGTTGGAAAGCCCTAAACAACCCAACTCTGACATACACGCCTGCAAATAGCACCATGATCCCCGTTACTGTGGTTGATAACACCACTCCCAACCTGATGAATCAGTTAGAAGCTAATCAACATGGCGTCATTTTTAAAGATGGCGGTAATCCCGTAGATCCCGGTGGTACATGGACGCATCCCGATAATATTGCGACCAGTAAAGAAGAGTTAGCACTGGCAATTGCCATGTATCATTACCGCTGGGGCTCACCTGTTGCCGCCAACATTATTTATCCTGCGGGCAACCCTGCTCAACCGGTAATGTTTAGAGAGGTGGAATATCAAGCCGCTAATAGTAGCAACTTGCCACATAACGTGTGCAACCACTTTGCGGCAAGCTCCGGCTACCCAGAATACCAAGCTGCCAATGCCTGTATGACGCAAACTGGATTTGGGTTATTTTCACTAACGAACCTGACTTTCGATCGCTGGCAAGGTGGAAATTATTACCCTAATCTGAGCGTAAGCGCTCAAGATAACAGCTGGTTTCCATGGTTCACTAGTTTCGTCGGTGACCCTCCAGTGACAGACCCTTTCCAAGCACAAGCCAGCATGGAAATGGCCGCGCGCATTAAGCTCAGTAGCGCCAATTATGGTCGCCTAACACAAGATACCTATCTCAATGGTCAACTATTTAGTCAAGGTATGGTCGCGGGATATTATCGAACTCAAATGTGACATACATCAGCAGCTAAATGACGTCCGTCTTTAGAGTGATAGTGAAACACTATCACTCTACTCATCATTATTGTGCTGCTATTTTTTGTAACTGCTTTTGCACTGATTGCCATGTTTGTTCGTCATTAATGATCCGCCCATGCCCAAGCCCCTGAGTGCTCAATAACTGTACATGAGGATATTGCTTTACTACCGTCTGGGTGTTGTCATAAAGCGCGAATCGGTCTTGCACATCATGGATGATCAACATATTGTCGTGTTTTGCTAAATGTAACTCTGGCAGTAGGCTTGCAAAACGCATTTGGTGCTGTTGCTCAACAGAGTGAATCACACTTTTAAACAAAGTCTTAGATATACCCGTGGATAAAATGCGTTGCTCAAAGCCATTGTAAAAATCAAATGGTGGGGCAATCAAAATATGCGAGCGAGGATCGAGAATATTCAGTGCCGCAACACACCCCATTGAATGACTAATCGCGGCATGAACTTCCACATTTAGATGCTTTTTCACCGCATCAATGGCACGAATAAACAGCGGTAAATTTGCCTCTCTTCCTGCGCTCATGCCATGAGCATAATGATCAAATGCCACCGCTTTATAACCAATCGCGGCAACCTTTTCCATCAATGGATAAAACTGACTGGCACTACCAGACCAACCGTGTGTGAATAACACAACAGGACCTTGCCCAATCTCATACACATGTAGCGCTTCGAATTGAGTATTAATTGTATAATCTGACATACCTTGCGGTTTGCTCACTTTTGAGCGATGACGCACAGGCGTCAGTAATAGACGACGCGCAAATTTTTTGCCAACCGTAGGAGCTATACGGGCAACTGTACTAGACAAGGCTTTAATACCGTAATAACTGAGCGGTTTTGCACCTGATTTGTCTGAAAAATAGATTTTACTGCTCATACTGTGCTCCTTGATGGCGCTCAACCAATTGTTTTAATGCTTGGTTAAACCTTGAATGACTCTCATCTTCAAGGCCAACCCAAGCCATATGCTGTGATCCCAAATAAAGAGAATACAGTTCATAAGTGAACTGCTTTGCGTCCGTTTTTTCACTCAGTTGTTGCTGTGTAATCGCATCAGCGACGAGCCGATTTAAATAACTGATCCAGCTTTGTAGTTGTGCTTTGACTGAATCACGCACAGCGCCAGGTTGATCGTCAAACTCCACCGCTGCTGAGATAAAGATGCAAGTACAGGCTTGTTCTTGATACCAACTCTGCCAAAGCTCACAGGTTTTTAGCAATTTAGCTAACGCAGAAAGATTTTCATCTACAGGCTTTATCACCGTTTCCACAAAAATAGCTTTTGCATGTTCTAATACAGCCAATTGCAAATTCTCTTTCGAGTTGAAGTGGGCAAACAGCCCTGATTTAGACATACCAGTGGCAGCAGCCAAGCCACCTATGGTCAAATCATTTAAACTGGTCGCTGTGGCAATATTCAATGCCGTTGCTAGCACCTGCTGCTTAGTTTGCTTACCTTTTCCCATACCACACCAAAATAGAACGAACGTTCGTTTTTATAATACAACAAAACTCTCCTGTTGCAACTATCTGTGCCCAACTTTTTCACTCTGGGTATATTCAGACATCGTGCAGTAGGGTTTCAGGCGCGCAAAAAATGCAATACTTCACAAATAAGTTTACGCATTAAAATACCTATACAGCTGATATTAATAAGATTAACATCCATGTTCACAGTTAAACGTAGCAACTTACTATGAAAAAAATAATCCTTTTTGTGTTACTTCTACCGTTTATGCTGCAGGCCAATGTTGAGTCAACAACACTTGAAATGCATCCTATAACAAAAAATATCTATCAACATATTTCCTATCTCGATGTACCACCGTGGGGACGCGTTGCAGCAAATGGCCTCGTAGCTGTAATTGAACAAGACGCTTATATTATTGATACACCGTGGACTATTGCAGATACAAAACAATTAGTTGCTTGGATAAAAGCACAAGGACTAACTCCCAAAGCGGCTGTGATCAGCCATTTTCACCAAGATGCCAGCAACGGTATTGCGTATTTAAACGAAGTAGGCATCGACACCTATGCAAGTACGCTCACCAATTCTTTGTTGGCCAAACAAAACCTGCCACAGTCAAATATTAGCTATTCAGACCAAAGCCTAACGATAGCCAATGGTACAATTGAAATATTCGCGCCCGGCGCAGGTCACAGTTCAGATAATATTGTGGTCTGGTTTGCACAGCAGAAAATGTTATTTGGCGGTTGCTTTGTTAAGAGTCTTGAGAGTACCAGTTTGGGCAATATTGCAGATGCATCTATCGACAGTTGGTCCATATCAATCAATAACGTACTAAAGAAATATCCAGAGATTAAGCAAGTGGTGCCTGGGCATGGAAAAATTGGCGATGTGAGTTTATTAGCGCATACGGCAAAATTAGTCAGCAAACAAGCGCACCGCACACACTAGCAAGCTATAAAGCGGCAGCCTCTAGACTACCGCTATAACTTAAACGTATATACTAGTAGCCGGTTTCATACCAAGCATTCGCAGTATTGGTTCTTTCCCATGTACCATCTTTGTATAGGATAAGCGCTGAAGCACTATTTTGTGAGTACGCTCTGATGGTTGCGTTACAGCTTGTACCGCCGCTACAGTTTGCCTTTCCTTCCCAACGAACTTCTTGAATCGGCTTAGAGATGTTGCTTAGATAGAACTTACCCGATGTCGAATTGCCAAATGAGTAGTCAAATGCACCACAATTTTTAGTGCCATTTGCAAATGAGTTACCGCCAGATTTAGGGTATACATCACACACTAACGTAGTTGCCAATGCAGAACCTGCAAATAGAGTACCCGCAATTACAGTCATCGCTTTTAATGTTGTTTTCATTTTGTTTCCTTGTATTAAAACTTAGTTATTCTTAATGCAACTTTGTTGCAACATAACGAATAGACAAAGGATGAAAACAATGCAAGTTTTGTAGATAATTTTTTTCATCAAACTTATTCGAGAAAAATAAACTATTCGTCCCCATTATTTCAGCTGATGTCATGATCCCAGTGTTGTTTTTAGCAAGAAAAAAGCAGCCATAATTGACTGCTTTTAGATAGGTATGGTGCACACACCATACAAAGGTACTTGTTACATTTACGGGTTAATCGGGAGAACCTCCGCCCATTTGACTTTGGATATAATTGGGCAAACCAACCAGTTTGATAAGACCTAAATGTTGCTCAAGCCAGTATATATGATCCATTTCGGTATCATCTAACAGCTTTTCAAGCATCTCACGCGTGACATAGTCTTTTTCTTTTTCACACTCAGTAATGATACTTTTTAAACTAGCAGCTACCGTCATCTCCGCAGCCAAGTCGTTTTCTAGCATTTGCTGCACATTATCACCCACATGAATGGGTTTTCTACTAGCCGTATCGGGTGTGCCTTCTAAGAATAGAATACGCTCAATGATGTTTTTTGCATGATCTAGCTCTTCGTCATACTCGTGTGCCAACTTGTGACCCAATTTGCCAATCCCCCAATCTTCATACATTTTTGAATGCGCCAAATATTGGTCCATTGAGGTCAATTCAAGTGTCAGCTGCTGGTTGAGCAAATCAATAATCTTTTTACTACCTTGCATGCTTTTACTCCTCAATCTGCGATTGCAGATAATTTTCAATGCCTGTGTGTTTGATCAGATATTGCTGCGCTTCAATCCAGTCTACATACTCTTCTTCGTACTCTAGAATATCTTCAAGTAGCTCACGGCTCACGTAATCGTGTTCTTGCTCACACAAAGCAATGGCTGACTTTAGCTCTGGAATTTGCTCCATCTCAAAGGCCAGATCACAGCTGAGCATTTCTTCGCAATGCTCACCAATGCGCAGCTTTTCAAGATGTTGTAGATTGGGTAGCCCTTCCAAAAACAAAATACGCTCAATTAAGTCGTCAGCTTGTTTCATGTCTTTGATGGACTTTTTGTAGGCTTTTTCGTTTAACTCCTCTAAGCCCCAGTTTTTATACATGCGGGCATGAAGAAAATACTGGTTGATTGAGGTGAGCTCTAACGTCAGTATTCGATTTAATACATTTAAAACTTGCTTATTACCCTGCATGGGGCCCCCTAAAAAAACAAACACACGCCCCATAAACCTAGTCGAAAACGAACACAACGCAAGACCGATTCGAACTAAATAGAAATTTAATATATTCTTTTAAAATAAATGACTTATAACATTATTGAGAGTGATTCACATTGTGAATTGCAGTTACAATTGCAATGCTTTTTTCGTAGTGATTTAAAGCTAGTAGCAAGCCACACGCGATGCAAGTTTGTGCGTCTCGCGAAGTATACTTCTAGCTTAACTCACAGATGCTTTTTCACTTGGATATTTAATCGCTTAGCTAAACGTACCAGATTGGCCCTGTCTAACTGTAATGCTCTGGCTGTTGCTGACCAGTTGAGGCTATTTGCTTCCAGCGCTTGAACGATCCGTTGACGCTGAAATTCATCTACGGCTTGTTTTAGAGGTTTAATATCGACGCTAATTTGCTCTTTGATCCTCTGCTGTGTATTGACTGAATTTGACACATGGAGTTCGCAATGCTCAGGTTCGATACAAATGATCTCCGTGGGCCACTGCGCCTGCTTGGCCTTGAGCGCACTGCGACTGATCACATGTTCAAGTTCGCGTATGTTACCCGGCCAATCGTAGTTCATCAGCAACTTTGATAATTGACTATGCATGGTAAGTTGTTTAATCCCAAGCTTTTTTCTTACCTGTTCAATAAAAAACCCCGCTAACAAAGAGATGTCTTCACGTCGAGCTCTTAGTGGTGGAACACTAATAGGATAAACACTTAAACGGTGGTATAAATCTGCACGAAACCGACCATCAATCACTTCTTGTTTGAGATCACGATTGGTTGCGGCTATTACTCGCACATTAACCTGTTGTGTTTGATCTGCCCCTACAGGTTGAATTTCTCCACTTTGCAGTACTCTTAGTAACTTGCTTTGAATGCTCAGTGGTAACTCACCTATCTCATCTAGAAAAATTGTCCCCCCATCAGCCAGCATAAATTTGCCTTCTCGATGCTTATCAGCGCCCGTAAACGCCCCCTTGCGATGACCAAAAAACTCACTCTCTGCCAAATTTTCGGGTAACGAGGCGCAATTGACTTGCACAAAAGCCTGTTCCGCTCGTTGTGAGGCCTTATGAATATTGCGCGCAACCAGCTCTTTACCTGTGCCTGTTTCACCTAAAACCAATACCGTGAAATCTGAGCTAGCCACCAGTTGCACATCATTGTTTAGCACATTCATGCACTCGCTTTGCCCCACCATGTCGTGAGTTGCTTGATTTAAGGCGGTCATCAAGGCATTACCGTGCTGTGCCTTTCTAAGTAATTGCTCACCGTAGAGCACACACTTAAGTTGCTCATTTACGATATCATTGATGTGCTGTAAAAATGAGTCACTAAAACCATCAAAACTGCCGATGGTCAAACTATCAAAAGTTAATAACCCGAGTAATTGTTGGTCATCAAACAGCGCCATACCCATACAAGAATGCACAGGCATATCTCCTTCTGTTGCCAACAACAAGCCATCGTAAGGATCTGGTAAGTCGCTATGTTCATCAAACCGAACTGGGCCACGCGCTTTGCTGATTGCCTCAAGCCTTGGATGCGCGCCAAGCTCAAAGCGACGGCCAAACGTATCTCGCGTCAAGCCTGCTAGTGCCACAGGCGTCAACATTCCGTTTTGATTGAGTAACAAGGCCACTGCATCCGCGTTGATACACGCTTTAACCGCTTGGATCAGCGCACTGTAAAAGCCATTCACTGAATGTGATGTGTGTGAAGGCTGAGCACGGGTTAGGGTCATACTCAGGGTGAATAATTGAGAAAGCGTTTGTGGATTCAAGTCAAAAAGACCCATTTAGTTTATTTGGCCACAAATAAAGATATGTCAAATTGACTCAAACCGCAAACACGAAATACTTAAAGCATTGAAATAAAACAACTTTTAGTTTGGCATAGAGTCTGCAATAGCTAAGTACTGTTAATCTCTAGAAGTATTTACTTATGCAAGATGCCACTTTTGTGCTCAAAGCCGCTAATGTCACACTCGTATTGCTGGCGCTGTGTTTTAGTGCCAGCGTGCTGGCCAGCTACCCCTTGGCACCATATTTTGCGTTACCTACGCAGATAGCGCTGCATATCTCAAGTATCATCATCGCAGCACTGTTTAAACTCAGTTATGTTGTGCGCTGTGTTTGCCAGTATCAATTAGGCATGGAGGTGAAGTAATGCGCCCCATCAACTTGATTGAACCTATCGCTGAGTACAAATGGTATCAAATACAACATTGGCCTATATTGATGCTAGCGTTTCGACCGATGTTTTTATGTGCGGCTATTTGGTCTGTGCTAAGTATCGCACTTTGGGCCGCAATGTTAGCTGGCGTTCTTAGTTGGCGCGCCGACACACCCGCAACACTTTGGCATGCCCACGAAATGATCTTTGCCTTTGCTGGCGCTGTGGCCACTGGGTTTTTGCTTACCGCCGCGCAGAACTGGACCAATGTACCAAGTGTTAGTGGCTACAAACTGGGTCTTTTGGTGGTAATTTGGTGCCTTACCCGCGCCATATTTTTTGTTCAGCCAAACCTTGTTTGGTTGGTACTGATGGGGCAACTGGCCTTTTGGCTCGCCGCTATCGCTTGTCTAAGCACCATGTTACTGCGTGCCAAATCTAAGAATAATTATGTATTTATCTTCATTCTTGCAGCACTTTGTACATTCAACTCACTGTTTTTATTATTAATTGAGCAAGGTGACTTTGCACTCGCACGCTCGTTTAGCCAAGTGGCGGTATTGATGTTTATGGCACTGATAGGCGTCATCGGTGGTCGAGTGATCCCATTTTTTACCGCGCGAGGTTTAGCGCTTGATACGCAGGTGCGATCACCGAAACTTGACCGTCTATTGCTTTGGGTGAGCCTCTTTGGCGTAGCTGGGTTTGTACTCAGCGAAGTATTTAAACTTGCGCTTAATCCCGGTTATTTGCTTGGCCTTGCAGCTTTGTTACATATCACCCGCAGTGTACTGTGGTTTGACTACCGAGTATTCACCGTGCCATTACTCTGGTCTTTACACCTTGGTTATGCCCTCAGTGCTACAGGTTTACTACTGCTGGCTGCCAGCTTTTTCAACCCCATTATTGCCTTTACCGATGCGCTGCATTTAATCACGCTTGGCGGTATTGGCTTGCTCATTATCGCCATGATGGCGCGAGTGTCCTTGGGTCACACTGGTCGGCCATTGCAAGTCCAACACGCTATCAGCGTTGCTTTTATCGCGATTGCTTTGGCAGCGATATGCCGCGCATTTTTCCCTAGTTTGATAAACCCACACCAGGCTTGGCTGTACAGCGCTGCGCTGTGGTGTGCTGGTTTTACCTTATTTGTTCGTTACTACTTTACCGTGCTCACGCAAAAGCGTGTCGATGGTCGTCGTGGTTAATTTTTATTTGGAGTTTATATGTTATCTGAACGTACTATTTCGTTGGTTAAAAGCACCGTTCCTTTGTTAAGTGACGCAGGCACAGCTGTGACTGCTCACTTTTATCAGCGCATGTTTTCACACAACCCTGAGCTGAAAAACATTTTTAATATGACCAATCAGCACACGGGTAAGCAACAATTCGCGCTGTTTAATGCCATCGCCGCCTACGCAACGCATATTGATAACCCACAGGTTTTACAAGATGCCATCGGCCGTATTAATCATAAACATGTGAGTTTAAATATTCAGGCCGAGCATTATGACATTGTTGGGCACCACCTTATTGAAACTCTTAAAGAACTCGCACCTGAGCAATTTACACCAGAGATTGAACAAGCATGGCGTGAAGCCTATGGTTTTTTGGCGGATTTGTTTATCACCCAAGAAGAAGGGCTTTATCGCACGGTTGAGCAACAACACGGGGGGTGGCGAAATGGTCGTGAGTTTGTAATTGCCAAACTTGTACAAGAATCAGAAAACGTGAAAAGCTTTTACCTTAAGCCTTGCGATGAGCGTGCTATCAGCCACTACCAAGCAGGTCAGTTTATCGCTGTGAGCGTGACGCCTTCACAAAGTGAGCATACGCAAATTCGCCAATACTCACTGTCACAATCGCCTAAACATGACCATTATCGCATTAGCGTTAAACGTGAGGGGTTAGTCTCAACTTATCTACACCAATTGGCTGTTGGCGATACCTTAACCCTTTACCCACCCGCTGGGGATTTTGTGCTGAAAAACACCACGAATGACAAGGTGTTTGTTAGCGCAGGCGTGGGCATAACTCCCATGATGGCGATGTTAGAGCAAGCACTAACAAATGAAACTGAAGCTCGTCTGTCATTCATTCATGCCTGTGTTGACCCGTCCCAGCACAGTTTTAAACAAGACATTGAGCAGCTTGCAGCGCAGCATTCAAACGTGACCAAAGAAGTCTGGTATGAGCACAGCGAGGGCAGTGATAAAACCGGTCGAATCGAGTTACAACACAGTGCGCTGTCACTCCCCTATGAACATGGCGAGTTTTATCTGTGTGGCCCCAGCGCGTTTATGGCGGCGATTAAGCAGCAGTTGCTGGCGCAGGGCGTCGCGCCAGAGCGAATTTTATATGAGGTGTTTGGGCCACATGAGAGTCTGTAAGCGCTCATCAAGTTAATGGGTGGCGCTTTTGCGCCGCCCTACTTAGGCTGCATCATCGCTATCATCCAGCCCAAGTGCAGCAGCCAAGGTTTTAACGTCTTGGTGCTGTTCAAAAAACGCCACCACAGCCTGAATATGGCTCTGTTTTTCACCTTCAAATTGTTCAAGATAAGTGCGAATTTCAGCAAACTGCCAAGTAAGTTTCGTATCTGTAGGGGTAGCAGTAATAGCGGTAAAAACACTTGCAATGGATACATCATCTAGTAGATATTGAATAAACGCCAAAACGGCTAAATATTGTTTGTTCGTGATATAATGCTGTGCTCGTTCAATACGCTCACGCACCTGTTCAGGCGGCTCATGTAATAGTGCTATTTCGGCTACATTAGCTAGCATATTAGCTAACACGCTGCTTATCTGCTCGTTTTGTGAGTCTTTATACTGAGCAAATAGCAAATCAAAACTCTGAATTGCTGCATCCAGCTTCCCAAGCCGTCCCTGAGTTATTCCTTTGTTTAACATGGCCTTCACGACACATAGTTGAATGTCTTCGTTGTTTGAATTTCCAAAACGGCTGATGAGTGCATCATAAGTGTCGATTGCCTGCTCATGCATTTCGCGCTGACCTTGAGTTATTCCTTTATTAAACATGGCTATAGCAACTTGTTGCAGGACTTCTTTGTTGTCTGAATTTTCAAAACGGGTAATAAGCTGCTCATAAGTGTGGATTTCTTTCTCATGCATTTTAAGCCGTCCCTGAGCGGCTCCTTTATTACACATAGCCTTCACGACACGTAGTTCAATGTCTTTATTGTCTGAATTGTCAAAACGGGTGATGAGTGCATCATAAGTGTCGATTGCCTGCTCATGCATTTCGCGCTGACCTTGAGTTAGTCCTTTGTTTAACATGGCCATAGCAATTTGTTGTAGGACTTCTTCATTGTCTAAATTGTCAAAACCGGTGATTAACTGCTCATAAGTGTCAATTGCCTGCTCATGCATTTCGAGCCGTCCCTGAGCGACTCCTTTGTTTAACATGGCCATAGCAACTTGTTGCAGGATTTCTTCATTGTCTGAATTGTCAAAACGGGTGATGAGTGCATCATAAGTGTCGATTGCCTGCTCATGCATTTCGAGCTGGCCTTGAGTTATTCCTTTATTAAACATGGCCATAGCAACTCGTTGCAGGACTTCTTCGTTGTTTGAATTTTCAAAACGGGTAATAAGCTGCTCATAATCGTCAATAGCTTCCGTTAATAACTTTAGTCCACCCAACGTCACACCTTTATTAAACATGGCGATGGAAACGAGCTTATCAGTATGAGTACGATTTGAAGATTTAAAACGCGAAATTAAAGCATTATAGGTTTCTATCTCATCTTCCAGCTTTTTAAGTTTATGAAGGGTAAATGCTTTATTTAGTAACACTCTGGCAAACAATACATCGTCAACATCTTGATTCTTTGCAGCTGCAATTGCTTTGTTAAATAGCTCTAAGGCTTGTTGGTAGTCTTTCTTACCATAACTTACCGAGGCAAGCTTAAATAACTCCTCGACGGTTGCCTGCTCTTTACTCACTTTTCGAGTACTGCGCTCAATGATGCGCAACGACTCTGGATCTGGCTCTGTTTTCTCTACAATAGATTGCTGCACATTTTCAAAGGCTTCATCTATTTCCTGCTGCTTTTCTTGAAGAAGTCGATGTGCTTCATCAATATATTGCTTAAGTTCTGCAACCGACGAGTCAGCCTCCTTTAAGCGCGCTTCTACCACATTCTTAGCTTTATCTATTATTTGCTCAGTATGTTCTTCAATAAACGCATCCATTTTCTCTTCGGCAACATTCAGCGCTTCTTTTTTACTTTGCTTGTAAACAACAAAACCTATAAGCGCGATAAACAGGGTTAGTACGGTAAACCACCAATCAATCGAATCTTTTAAATCCGACGTTCTGCTATCAAAGCCATTGATGCGGGTGTTATGGTTTTTCTCTTGTTCTGTAAACTGAGTTTGTAGATTGGCCAGTTGCGTTTTTAAACCTTGTTGAGCGCTTTGCAAGGCTTTTACATCACTCCCTTGTATTTGTTGCAACTTGAGTTGTTCATCAAGCCGCCCTAGTTGAATACGCACCTCGACCAGTTGTTCTCGCAGTGCGTCGGTTTGTGCTGAAGTTAAATTTATGGATGTTGATGTAGTGCTTGGTTGCTGCACCACAGGGTTATTTGCCATGCCCTTTTCTGGGAGTGAGAGCAACAACAAAAAAACAAGCAACAAAAAAGTACGCATTGAAGATCCTTATCTAATTGGCTTTATTTCTCAAATAAGTTGATAAAAGCTCAGTAAATTTAACGTAATTATTATCTATGCACCAGATATAACACTCAAATACATATTTTGCCTGTCGTTTATTATTAGCCATTCAAACACCAAACCTCCCGCCTGAGGCTTTAACGCTTCATTATCTTGCATGTAAAGGGCCTTGACAACTGTCATAATTAACAGGTTTAGCTTCCTTCCTAGAATACACCGGTGATGTCTGAAACGGGAGTTTCAGCGTTGTTAGAAGCCCAAGATTGAATCGGTATGAAGCTGATAGGCAAACATATCAGCCTAGATAAAAAGGTTTATTGTTAAATGCTAGCGCGTACCAGACAACCAATGCATCACATTCAGTAAAAACTGCTCGTTTTGCTCAGCTTCTGGAGATACAAACCCCATTTTTTTACCGGTTGGTAAGTAAACTTGCGAGGTAAACATCGCCGCTTCTGCGAACACCGCAACTCGACCTTTGCCCAGTTCTAATACCGCGCCCTGAGACCAGCCGCCGATCGCCTGCTTTTTGGTATCTTGATTGATAGCGAGCGGTTTGTCAGGCACCAGCGCCCACGCACCTTGGGGCAGTTGTAACAAAGACACTGCGTTATCAGGCGCTTTGAACGCGTCGCCACCCAAGGTCCTGACTTGGCTTATTTGTTTTGATGCCACAGGTCCATCGGTGATCTCGTGACGTTTTAGTAATTGGTTATCGGTGTTATAGGTGACTTCCTGTACATGACCATTCACAAACTCAAACCCAAAGGCCTGTGCCAGTGGTTCAATCGCTTTGGGAAAGGGTATATGGTCAGCAATTAGCAGCAAAGCGCCACCTTGCTTCACCCAAAGCTGTAAAGTATCCACTTCTTTTTGCGTAAACGCGCTGTGAAATGGGCCATCCCAGTTACGACTATTATCTTTGTGCAGTGCATTGGCTATGACCAGCACATCAACACCTTTTAAATTGTCAGAGGTAAAGGCTTTTTTACCTTGCTTGAGTGTGTAACCGTCACTCTTTAAGACCTGAGCAAACGGCTTGTAACGTCCCGTTGCGGTATGAAAGTTATAGTGAGCTTGGTCAAGTACCACCACGGGGCTTTGTTCATCATTAAAGGTAACAGTGGTATTTTTGGGATTAAAGTCAGAGTCAGCCTGCTGAGGTAAGCCATCATCGCTGTTACAACCAACTAGGTTAAATATCAATACACCAAACAGTAACTGTTTTAATATCGCCACGATAATGTCCTTTTATTCTTTAAGGGCACTACCATAGCGTATCGCGCTTTTAGCGAAAAACAGTTTTATGTGTATTTTTGTAAGCGCCTTTTTATGTGCGCCTTAGTTAAGCAAATTTTTCCACAAGGTTTTCAGTACCTGCGTCAAGTTAATAGGAATGATCACAAACAGCGCTTTGCCTTTATTAAATTCGGGGTTCACTTGGCAGTAGTATTTGATCTCTGCTTTATCACTATTTTTAAGTGTCTCTAATTCCTGCGGTGAATAATTGCTGGTTCTATTCACTGATACCAAACAACGTAGCGAGTTAGCAACACTCACCTCTCCGCCTGAGTTAAATTTTTCAAATATTCCAGCTGGAGCTGGATGCGCAAAGTGTGGCCAAATTGTGGCTGTTTTCTTGGCAATCGCACGATACATCGCGGGGCTGAGCATGGTATCGGCGTAATAATGCTTGCGCCATGGCCTTTTCAACCAGCAAAGAACACTATGCATGATTGAAAATACAAAAGTGTTACCACCATTACGATAGTAAGGTAAAAACGCCGCAGATGCGCCAATAACGGTGATATCAAGCTCATGACTGAAGGTCAATAAACAGTATCCAACTAGTTTATTATCAGCATAATACAAACGCAGTTTGCGCTCAAAAGGCTCGTCGCTATCAAAATATTTGGCAAGATATTGCTCAGGCGCAATGTTGGCAAAGCTTGCCGCGATGATGTTTGATATATCACTGCGCTGAACCTGAGTTAACCACTGTTTCGTTTGGGTGAGATCCCTTGTTGTCAATGTCATTGTAGTAGGTTATTCCTGACCTAAAAGCGGGTATCAAAAGTTACCCACAACATGGCTTAATTAGCTATTTAAATCAATATTCAAAACAGTACTCTGACTGTGCTGAGGCCTGATATTGTAGTTTACCTGATCAATGGGGAAGGAATGCAACCACTGCTTGCTGGTGCATTTTAGTTACAACAAGAACTTGATAGCCTTAAAAACCGTGAGCAACGGTGTTAAATGGCTGGCTTACGCGCCAGCCAACGTCAACATCCTACATTTTATTTTTTGCTTCTGTAGGCAGCTCACAGAACATCCAACTACCACAACCAAATTGACCTGCTCGACTGTAATAAATACCACCAGCAACCTGTGGTGTCATTTCCTGTTGTAACTTATGTGAGTCGTTCGACAAATTTTTAATTTTCTTCTTATTGAGTTTTAATTTCATGAATTATTCCTTTTGAAAAAAGCCTGAAAAATTGCAGACCCCCCATAATAAGAAGAAACGCTCAAAAATCAGCCCGACATAACTTGCAGTTGGCAAGAGGTGTAATACATGTATGTCGTTATTTAAATCTTAAGCATCATTATGTATTTACTATTCGAGTATGTTAGATTGCTTAAAAATGAATGAGTTGAGCAATAAGAAGGGGCATCTCTGATGAGTAAGGTTGTTTTATCCGACACGCTAAAGAAGATACTGGTGTTTGCATGGGCAACATCTGCCGCTCCCCCACCGGTGAAGCGGTGCTCAAACACAAACTCGCAGAGGCACAGCTGGACATTACCGTCGACTCGGCTGGCACCATCGCCTACCATCAAGGCAACCCTCCCGATAAACGCAGTGTAGCAGCGGGGAAAAAGCGCGGATACGACTTTAGCGGTATGACAGCCAGACAAGTGAAACCTCAAGACTTCACCGATTTTGATTTGATCCTAGCCGCGGATAGGGCCAACCTTGCTGACTTATTGGCACTTTGCCCTCCCCAACATCAACATAAAGTTATGTTATTTCTTAGTTTTATAGATGCGCAATACGACGAAATCCCAGATCCATATTATGGCAGCGGCGATGGTTTTGAAACCGTACTGGACCTCATAGAAAGCGCCTGTGACCAGTTGATTAGTGAACTTAAAAAAAACTCTAAATAAGCGTTGATTTTTCTCGCCACAAGCGGGGTCTTATGGTAAATATATCGCCCCGTTTTTGAGAGCGACCCCTTTGGCAACATCAAGCAATTTATTTGAGCAAATCGCACTAGACCTGCAGGTTCATGGTGTCAGTATTCAAAGTTTAGATTTACAAGAACCCGCCCTTCTAGCGCTTACCGAAAGACTCGACATTTTATCTCAACAAGACTTTCATAGAGCCGGCATTGGTCGCCAAGAAGAGCACATGAAAAATGAGCAAGTTCGCCGCGATAAAATCCACTGGTTAGAGACCAGCGACGCCCACGAATCGCTGTTTTTGAGCTATATGCAGGACTTAAAAGTCTATTTGAATCGTCGCCTATTTTTAGGACTGTTTAGTTATGAATGTCACTTTGCTCACTATGAACCGGGTGCATTTTATAAAAAGCATCTAGACGCATTTAAAGGCGAAGCAAACCGAGTTCTTTCAACCGTATTGTATTTAAATCCAAGCTGGCAAGAGGGTGATGGCGGCGAATTGGTGATATACGACCCACATAATGACGATGAGATATTACAAATTGTGACTCCGAATTATGGCACGTTAGTCACCTTTCTCAGTGATGAGTTTCCACATGAAGTATTGCCTGCCAAAAAAGCACGCTATTCGATTGCGGGCTGGTTTAGAGTGAATACCAGTGTCGGTGGCAACATCGACCCCCCTCAATAATATTAGCACCTAAAAACGCTACACTTTTTTACTTTCACATCTGGTCTAACAAACATATCATGCTCCCAAAGTAAAACGTGCATGGAGCATGATATGAAACGGATACTCTTATGTGTCACCGTAATAACTTTAACTTCTGGCTGCGTATTTATGCCAAAAGAAGTCTCATATTTTGATAACCGGTGCCAAATCTACGCCAAAAAAGCGGTACTAGATAGTGAAAATACAACACGTTTAGCTAGTTGTAGCGGGTCAAAATGTGGAATGTACCTAGTCGGAGCTGGCGTTGTCAGTGCTGCAAGTCTGGTGGTCTCAGGGAGTATAGTACTCATTCAAAACGTGGTACATTGGCAGGAAAAGAATAAAAACTGTAACCCTTTGAGTGAGCAAAAGACTAACGTTCAATCCAAGCAAGATAGCACTACATCCACGCAAGATGGTGAACCCAACGAACTCTCTGAAATAGAACGTCGCTGAGATTTACTTATGCTCATATAGTTGTAAGGTAAACCCATGATCACAGAAATGACAAAACAAGATTTTGCTTTATTTTGGCCAACTTTTGAGTCCATCATAAAAGCGCAACAAACCTATGCGTTTGACCCAGACATGAGCATGAAGCAAGCTTACCAAGTGTGGTGTCAAACACCACTCAAAGCATTCGCGTTCAAAGTCGATGACGAAGTATTAGGCACCTATTACCTCAAAGCCAATGCCATGGGCCCAAGTAGCCATATTTGCAATTGTGGTTATATGGTAAGTGCAGCCGCCCGTGGACAGGGAATAGCGCAAACGCTCTGTGAACACTCACAACAAGTTGCTAAAAATCTTGGCTTTAAAGCCATGCAGTTTAACAGCGTTGTCAGCTCAAATGAGGGAGCTATCAGGCTGTGGAAGAAGTTGGGTTACGAAATCATCGGCACCATTCCCAAAGCCTACAAACACCCACAGTTAGGGTATATTGACAGTCACATCATGCACAAACTGCTGGATTAGCAATCCAGTTACAAACTGACTAGTCATCACTTTGTGGTGTTACTTGATGAGTAATAAGGTAAGAACACCTTAACTTGTAGCCCCGCTACCTCTGTTTGGTGATACACATTGTGCAAACTTAAGTAACCATGATGCGCTTCAACGATTTCTCGACATAAAGCTAAGCCAAGACCACTACCCGCCGCTTTAGTTGAATAAAATGGTACCAAAGCATTCGCCATAACTTGCTCACTCATGCCTTGCCCACCGTCGGTTACACTCACAACAACGCCTTCTCTGTGTGACTCGATGGCTAAGTGTATTTCATCTACACTAGAGCCTGATTCATGAGCATTTTTAAGCAGATTAATCAGCAACTGTTGCAACTGCATGTTGTCTGCATAACAAGGCGTTGATGGATAACTGCTCGGCGCGATAAACTGCCATTGCTGAGCAAGTTCATTGATAAGGCTAGGCCAGTCTATTTGTTCTAACTTTGGCGGCGGCAACTTAGCAAACTTACCATATCCTTGTACGAACGCCGTTAAATGTTTTATGCGTTCTTCAATTGTCGCGAACACCCGTTGTAATCTTGGTTCGTCAAGCCCTTGTGATAGTATTTGTCCGCTGTGTAACATGGATGACATAGGACCAAGCGAGTTATTCAGTTCGTGACTGATAATACGGATCACTTTTTTCCAAACCGCCACTTCCTGACGATTTAGTTCACGCGTTAATTGTTTTAATATAAATAATTTATGCTGTTGATTATTAAGCAAAAACTGACCAGTCGCCAGATGCCAAGTTTGTGCTTCTTCGGCTGTATTGTGTATGTTAAACAAGCCATCTTGACCAAGCTGAATCGCCTGCTGTAGTTCTGTGGGAGCATTTTCAAATGCTTGTGACAAACTCATGCCTTCAATGCGGGTTTTCGATGACAGCAGATTGCGAGCACTTAAGTTGCTAAACACCACCACATTATTACTGTTTATCAATAACAATGCCTGAGGAGAGCTTTCTAACACCTTATCGAGCATTAGCTCCCTTTGATGGATCCATTGCTTTTCTTTACGTAGTTGTTCCGCTGTTTGGTTGTACAAAGTACATAACCAGCCAAGCTGATCTGCACGGTGATAAACCAACTGGTTAGAAAACTCGCCATCTTTGAAATTTTGTAAACCAAGCTCCAGCGCATCCAAACCTTTTTCAATTGACGCACATATCAAGGAAGTAACTAAAGTAGAGAGTATTAAAGCCACCCCCAAAATAAAAACCCCTTGGCTCCAAGGAATTTGCAAAACGATAAAAACCGCCAACAAACTCACTGTGAGAACCAACATCACCGTGAGTTTTATTTTGCCTACCAAAGATAACCATGGTTTTTGTACTTGCATACTAATACTCTATATCGAATTTCTGCAAACGTCGGTAAAGAGCTTGCCGTGTGAGGCCAAAATGGCGGGCTACTTTTGCTATCACCCCGTGATAACTATGCATAGCACGTTCTAGCTCTTCTTTGGAGGGTTCACGCTTGGTTGTCGAGGCACTTCCAGGCGCAGCGTCAACAGCATAATCAAGCACAAAATCTTGCTCATGCAATTCACCTTCACGCTTGAGTACCCCCGCCCGCTTACAGGCATTTTCTAGTTCACGTACGTTTCCTGGCCAACTATAAGCCTGCAAAGCGCACTGCGCAGTATGTGATATAGTTCGCTCAGGTAAAAAGTGATTTACCAAAGGAATGATGTCGTCTGGACGCTGCGCCAATGGCGGCAATTTCAATTCAATCACATTGAGTCGATAGTAGAGATCCTCGCGAAAGCGGCCAGCTTGAATGTCTTGCATTAAATTAGAGTTCGTAGCGGAGATAACACGAACATTGACTTTGCGAGTTTGTACTGAGCCCAAACGTTCAAACTCACCTGTTTGCAATACACGTAACAATTTCATTTGACCCGATAGCGGTAAGTTACCAATCTCATCTAGAAATAAAGTCCCCCCATCGGCAGCTTCAAAACGTCCCATGCGCTGCTTATTCGCACCAGTATACGCACCCGCTTCGGCACCAAACAATTCGGCTTCTATTAAGTCATGAGGCAACGCGCCTGCATTGACCTTAATAAAGGGCTTATTTTTTAATGGTGAGTTGGCAACAATGATCTCTGCAATACGTTCTTTGCCACTGCCATTGGGGCCGGTAATCAGCACTGAAACATCAGATTTTGCTAGCTGTAACGCCATATCAACAATGCGCTCCATGGCAGTGCTGGCGTATACCAATCCCGCTAAATCTGCATCTTGCTTGGATGCGTTACGCTCTTGCTGTTGGCGTTCAAATTTTGCATTGCTTTGCCGCGTTTTACCCAGTTCAATCAGATTGCCAATACTGGTGAGTAACTTTTGATCATCCCAAGGTTTGCCAACGTAATCAGCAGCGCCTGCCTTAACCAACTCAATAGCGGTTTCTAATTCCGTCCATGCGGTAATTAAGATGATGGGTAAATGAGGGTTAATCTCCCTAAGACGATAAAACAGCGTTTTACCTTCTTCACCGGAGGTAGTATCACTGGAGAAGTTCATATCTTGCAAAACCAAGCTAATTTGCTGATACCTAACAACCTGTTCTGCTTCAAAGGGCGTTTGCGCAAGCACTACACTGTAGCCGTGAATTTCCAGCAATAAGGACAATGCTTCCAAAATGGCAACATTGTCGTCAACGATGAGTATCTTTTCCATATTATTATTTATACTTCAATGTGCTACACCAAAGGCAGTGTAGCACAAATGGTTGAAAATCAGTTAGATGGTTCGCGTAGCCACGCTCGGAGAAATATTTGCCGCACGTTGTGCTGGGCCGATGACCGAACACACGCTTATGAGCAACACACCGAGTGCGGTAAAACCAACATATAACAAGGGTAGCTTAGCAATAGAGTAATGCTGCATTAGCTGCTGCCCCAGTAAAATAGCAAGCACGGCGCCCAGTACCAAGCCACCGATACATATCATCACGCTTTCTACCAAGAAGTAGTTAATAATATGCGATTTACGTGCGCCAAGCGCCCGCCGAGTGCCTACCTGTTTAGTGCGTTTATTGATATTGAACATGGTTAAGCCAAAAATACCCAACGCAGTGATCAAAGTCAGTACCACCACCATGACCAATAGCATACGCATAGTCAGCTTATCTGGAGCAACGAAGCCATCTTTTACTTGTTCTAAGCCCTTTATATTCTCGACCACACGTTTACCGTCGAGTTGCAACATAAGCGGTTCGATTTGTTGCATCACTTCTGCACGTCTACCGGGTTCAGTGCGCACCATAAACTGCGTAAGTTTTCGCGCCAAAACAAAGGGTGTAATAACAGAGCGATCTTTTCTTTCTGAGCTTAACCAAGGGCCTTTCATCATATCAGTAATACCGATGATTTTTACTGGGAAATCCCCCCGATAGATTGACTTACCAAGGGCGTCTCCATCTGGAAACAAGCTATCTGCCAATGCTTTAGTGATCAAGGCAATATTTGGATATTGATCATAGTTATCCGTAACCATCACTTCAGATTCATAGAAGTTTCTACCCTCAAGCACCTTTACACCAAAGGTGTTTAAAACATGTTCATCACCTTGAAACACATTGGCTTGTTCACCCTTGCTTTTCTCACCGGTTGGGCGCAAACGAAAAGTGCTAGAAGAGCCGCTGCCACTCAGTGGCACAGAATCAATCATCACTGCATCTACAACGCCTGGTATTTGCCGTAAGGCTTGCTCATCCAGTTCTGCCTGCAGTTTAAAATTGGTATCTTTACCAAAAGACATCACCTCAAAACTAAAAATATCCTGCTCTGCATAACCTGTTGGCTGATCTAAATAGGCGATTTTCTCTTTAATAATAAAAGTCGAGTTACTCACAATTGCGGTTGTAATCGCAATCTGTAGCAGCAACAGGATGGCCCCAACCTTGGAGCGACGCAGGGCATTAAATATTGGCTTAAGTTCTGACATAACAGCGCTCCTTATTGGGTTTTTAAGTAAACGGCAGGAGTTGTTCTACATACCAGCCAAGCTGGATATAACCCCGCTATAATACACGCGACAATCGCAATGGTGGGGGCGGCAAGCAGCATGTTTAAATCCATATTAGCAATCGCATTGTACGACCCATTACTGGCTCTCACTCCCCACAAACCTAACTGTGCAATCACAATCCCCAATAGCCCGCCAAACAAACCAAGCAAAGACACTTCGACTAGATGCTGATAAAACACCTGCCATTTAGATGCACCTAACGCTCTGCGCACGCCAACCTCTGGCGCTCGACGTAAGAACTTAGCCAGCAACAGCGACAGAATATTCGCGACACAGACCGCTAAGAACATAAAACTCAGCGTTACCATGATCTTATTATCTTCTTTTACCACGCCTCGATACTCCATCAACTCCATTACGTTGAAAACATTGGCGGTTAATTTTTCGCGGTTAAAACGGCCTAAACTTTGTTGCTGAATCATGTAATTCATTAAAAACTGCTCAAAATCGGCTTTTTCTTGCGCATTCTCAAGCTCAACCCAAAACTGTAGCCACAGACTCTCGGACACCAGTAGGTCCGAAAATGTTCTGTCACTTTCATTCTTCCAACCATTGGTGTTACCCCAAGTGATGATTTCATTGGCTGGCCCCATTGTAATTGGAATAAAAATACCCTCCGATGGTTGGAATGACCCATTGTTGAGATCATAGAATTTCACTGACATATCCCAATCTTCAATAATACCAACGACTTGTACTCTCATGTCATCCAAATAGAGGGATTGCCCTACTGAGTTTTCACCATTAAAAAGCTTATCGTTGATACGCTTAGAAATAACCACGACGGGCGCAATGTCATCCTGCTGTTGTTGTGTCCAAGCGCCGCCATACAAAAACTGCAAATCAAACATCTGAAAAATATCTTTTGTAGTCAAACGAGTTGGTTCTTTGAATGGCTTTATCTGATCATTGTCCAGATGTACCGAAAATCCTGACTTATACATCGCGGTGCGTTCATAGGGCAACGGGGCATTGAGCAAATTCATCGCATCCTGATATGTGACCTGAAAAGGTACATCATCTTTTGACCAATAGGTATTACCATCATTCATTGTTTGCAATTGCACATGGTGTAGCTGCTTGCTTTTACTAGGAATTGGGTCTTTCGACATCATGTAGTACACGGACAGACTCGTCATTGTAACACCTATTCCAATTGCGATGGCCAGCACCATAAGTACACTCACCATGGGTGTGCGCTTAAAGCTACGCCAACTTAAATCTAAGTAATGAAACAACATCGTTACGCTCCCACTGCTGCGGCTGGATTACCTTGGTAAAGAGTAAAATCTGCCAATTGTCCATCCACCACTTGAATATTACGCGGTGCTCTGCGGGCAAGTTCTGGGTCGTGAGTAACCATCACAATCGTTGCGCCTTCACGGTTGATTTGCTCAAGTAATTCCATTACCTGACGCGCCATGAGGCTATCAAGGTTCCCCGTCGGCTCATCGGCCAATAAAAATCTTGGCTCCCCTGCTAAGGCTCGAGCAATTGCAACACGCTGTTGCTGACCACCTGATAGTTGCTGTGGTAAATGTTTCGCGCGACTGGCCAAACCCACTTGCTCTAAACGCTGCTCAACACGACGTTTACGCTCAGCAGCCTTGATGCCTCTGTAACGCAGCGGTACTTCAATATTTTCAAATAGATTCAAATCAGGAATTAAATTAAAACCCTGAAATATATAACCAATTTTCTGATTTCTAAGATCCGCACGTTGATTATCATTCAAGCGACCAACATCAACGCCGTCCAACAGGTACTGGCCAGAAGAAAATGGCTCTAGCATACCTGCGATGTTTAAAAAGGTGGTTTTTCCTGAACCAGAAGGCCCTGTAACGGCAATAAACTCACCTTCATTAACTTGCAGATCAAAATCTCGCAATGCATGTGTTTGTACCATATCAGTTTGATATATTTTGTTTATTTTATTCATTGTTAACATGACGTTGTTCCTTTCAATATATTTGGGCTAACATGCATTGCTTAGCGCAACATAACACGTTCAGCGTGTTTAAATGGTGTGTAACTAGAAATAACAATTTGATCGTTTTCTTTAAGGCCGCTCAGCACTTCCACCTCTGAAATGCTCATTGCGCCAGTTGCAATATCTATTCTTTGTGCCTGACCGTCAGAAACTAGGTATGCAACCGAGCCGCCTTCTTGCATAAAGGCACCACGCTTAACCATCAAAACATCAGACTTATTTTCCAAGAGAATGCGTGCCGATATGCGCTGATTTTGCCTGATCCCACTTAGGCCTTGCTGAGAGAATCTGACCCGAGTTGTCACTTCTCTTTGATTTACTTCTGGTGATATAGCGCTGAGTTCCCCAATCACCTCGTAACTGCCGATTTTGAGCATTACCTGCATACCAAGCCCTAACTCATTGGCGTAACTTTCACTGACCTGTAGCTCGGCTTCAAATGCGCTTAAATCAACCAAGGTCATCACAGCTTGATTCTTTGCGACCAAGGCTTGAGGCTCAACTAACATATTTCCCACAATACCCGAGACACTGGCTTCAATATCGAGGTTGTGTACTTTGCGCTGTAGTTCATCAACGACCAATTGCTGACGCGACACCGTGCTTTGTGCCGATTTTAGCTCAAACGCCAGTGTGTCTTTCGCAAGCGCAACTTCTTTTTGCGCATGTTTAAAATTCAACTTTGCACGCGCCAAATCATCGACCGCTTTTTCTAGGTCTATTTGGCTTATTAAGCGTTTCTCGATTGATAACTGTGCTCGACGATTCTCTCGCAAGGCTGCATTGAGCTCGACTTGTGCCAAGTCCAGCGTTTTATTGAGACTCAACGTTTGCCTTCTTGCTTCAAGCTTTTTACGCTCCAACTCACCATATAAACGCTGTAACTCTGAATTCTGCTGCTGCAAGGCATTTTGCAGCTCAGGGCTATCAACCGTTGCCACAGGTTGGCCCTTGGTAACTTTGTCTCCCGCTTTAACAAGTAGCGTGATCACACCTTGTTCGGTCGCGTAAATACGCGGTGCATTCGCGGCCACAATCCGCCCAGTGGTCGCTATGTCCCTAACAAAGTCGCCACGTTCTACTTTGGCAATTTTTAATTCGTCTTTTTGCACTGACAAGTCTGCACTTGAAGGCCCTCTCATCAGAGCGGCTGACGCTGCGACGGCTACCATCATGCCTACTGCCGCCAAAACGGGTTTGCCAAAACGTTTATTTTTTTTAACTACCTGATCCTGTCCACTGGTATCTTTAATCATAATTCGCCTCAATGACTGAGTTTTACTTCAAATAGGGTAATCAACCAAGCACCCAACAGAACGATACTCGGAGACAGTAAGAAAAATACATATAGCAACATACCTAACCCTTATTAACTGTACTGTTACTCACTATTCGATTTACATGCCAACTATTTATATAAATAAAAACAGTCACTTAAATTAATAATTATCAAAGAAAAGTGTCCACGGACACAAAAAGTGTCCGCTGCGGACAGGTCATGCGCCCGCATTAGAGGTATTGAAAACAGTTACGCTCCACTTACTACGAACAGGGGGAGATTGCTCAACCATGTAAGCTTTGTTAAAGTTGCGATCCGTTTTTTGATGTGAACAATACGAACTATGAAAATAAAAACTTTTTTATTTCCTTTGTTACTACTAAGCAGTGCCGCTCAAGCTCTTCCTGAGCAAATCATTTTGTTTCGTCATGCAGAAAAAGCCACAGGAGATAACCCAGAGCTAACGGCAAAAGGTCAGCAACGAGCTCAACACCTAGTGTCAATGTTCAGTGACCAAGCCATAAAACATGCGTTTAGTACCGATTATCGCCGAACGCAACAAACCATTGCGCCACTGGCAAAACATTTTGGACTAGATGTAAAGAGCTATGACCCGCAAAATCTAGAGTCTTTTTCAAGCAAAGTTTTAGAATTAGAGGGACGTGTAGCAATCGTAGGTCACAGTAACACCACACCTCAGCTAGTAGAGCTGCTTAGCCGTGAGCAAGTCAGTATTGCTGAAGATGAATTTAATAAAGTATTTATCATCACATATGGTAAGTTTGGCAAAGTCAGTTTATCTACTCTCAGCTCAGATAACGAGGATAAATAAGCAACATCAGTTGCCGCAACCCTTGGCTCATAAGCATGGTATCTTGACCTGCAAATCCTAGTCTCACATGGGTGATATCTGTAGCGCTCGGTAGCAACGAGCGCTCACTGTCAGGAAAATAAAACTCGTCTTGCGTTTGTAGATAAATGCCGTGCTTGCGAGCAGAGGCTTTTACGCCATGCACGTTGGTACCACATTCTACCCACATCGCCATACCACCGTCTGGATAAACAAAGCTTAAAGGCAAACCCATCTGTTGATAACGTCTTAGTTCCTGCGCCATTGCTTCACTTCTTGACTTGTACAATTTGGTCATACGCTTTAGGTGCCGCTCAAACTGGCCCGTTTGCATCCAATAGGCTACTCCAAGTTGGGTCAGCACGTCATTTTTATGATTAATTAACTGCTTGTGAGCGCGGATTTGCTCAAGTATCTGTGTACGGGCACAGATATAACCCACTCGTGCCCCTGCAAACATTATTTTAGAGAACGTTGATATGTAAATGACTATTCCAGCAGGGTCATCTGATGCCATCGGTTGCAAAGGTTGGCATCGATAGTGAAACTCATGATCATAATCATCTTCAATGATCACGACACCATATTGATAGCAAAGCTGATATATTTGTAAGCGCCTAGTGGGTGACAAAGTCACAGTCGTTGGATACTGATGTAAAGGAGTGAGATACAATAACTTGATACGGTAGCGTTGCAACTGTGCCTCTAAGTCCGCAACACACAACCCTTGTTCATCTTGGTGAATATCTATAATACGTGCGCCGCAGGCCGAGAACGCTTTTCTAGCTGGCGGATAACCAAGGCTCTCACAAGCAACATAATCTCCCGGCGATATAAATACTCTCGCACTAAGAAACAAAGCTTCTTGTGAACCATTACAGACCACCAAATCTTCTGCCTGTAGATTCCGCGCCCTTTGTAAATATGCTTGGATCTGAAACTTTAATTCGCTTTCACCGCCCACCGCACCATAATGCAGCTTTTTGGCATCTATCCTTTGGCACACATTACTTAACGCTCGTTTAAATTCAACAAACGGAAACTGCTCAATATCGGGCAAGCCACCCGCAAAATTGTATTTGTACTGAGCAAGTTCAGCAGTTACTGGGTCGCTCATTGGCTGAGCAAACGTCAGCGGTTTAGGGATATATTGTGGTTGCTTTTCTTGCTCCACACTGGAATCTATTGGCAAAGTGCGCGTAACAAAATAGCCTGACTTTTCCCTTGCTTCCAGCCATCCCTCAGCAACGAGCAACTGCAATGCGTTCATGACGGTATGGCGATTAAGCTGATAAGCCGATGCCATGGTTCGCGCTGAGCTGAGCTTAGCCCCAGTCATTAATTCACCCGCTTTGATGGCATTTCTCAACGCTCCAGCAAGTTGCAAGTAAATAGCTTCTTTGTCGTGCTGAGCGGTAAAAGCAATTGGGTGCATTTTAGAGTCAATTCTAACGGATTAGTGTAAACAGCATAACCGCCAATCTGGTCTAGGTAAATAATAAAATCTGGTTGTTTAAGTTAAACCAAAAATCAGATTAAAGTAGCCATATCAAGACCGACAACAGGAATGAAGCATGTTTGAAAAATGCAGTTTAAACACACAGAAAGTAACATTGCAGCCGTTAGCGCAGCAGCATTTAGATGGCCTTTTTGAAGCCGGCCAAGACCCTCGACTGTGGCGCTGGATTTTAACCAACTATTGTAAAACACCAGAAATACTAAGCGAATGGTTCTTACAAACCGCTCAATTTGATACGCAGCAACAACTCGTTATGGCAATCATCAATCAAGCGGACCAGAAAGTAGTTGGGACAACCCGTCTGTTTAGGTTAGATACCTATAATCTGAGCGCTGAAATTGGTCACACGTTTATTGGAGTGCCTTGGCAGCGCAGTCATGTCAATACACACAGTAAATATTTACTGCTCAAATATGCCTTTGAAACACTCAACTTGGTTCGTGTCACCTTCAGTACACATGAAAATAATCAGCAATCCCGCAATGCCATTGCAAGGCTTGGCGCTCGCTTTGAAGGCATTCATTTCAAGGATAGATTACTCGCTGATGGTAACTTTCGTAACAGCGCACGTTTTAGCATTATTGATGAGCAATGGCCCGGCGTTAAAGCCAAATTAGAGGAGTGGTTATAATGTACCCTGCTCGATATTTCCAAGAACAGGGTATTGAACGTGTTTTATCCTTGGTACACCAATCACCTTTGGCTTCTATCCTGTTTAGCCACCCCCAAACTAAGCTAAACGATGTGGTCTATAGTCCTTTAATTTTTGATGCTTCCAAGCACCTTTTTATTGGTCATGTGGCAAAAAACAACCCTTTGGTACAACAAAATAATAGCAAGGTAAAATTGCTGTTTAATGGGCCCAATGATTACATTTCGCCTAGTCACCGCGCAGATCTAGTAGTCCCAACATGGCTCTACGCTAATGTACAAATCGAAGGACGCTTGGAATTGGTAACAGAGCACGAATTGAAGCTCAAAATGATGACGCAAATCACCAACCATTTTGAACGTGAGAGCCGTAAACCTTGGCTTGTTTCATCGCTTGAAACAACCAAGCTGAATGCTCTATTTGACCATATTGTGTTTTTTACCATCTCATTAGATCAGTGGTGCGGCAGCTTTAAACTAAGCCAGAATAAGCCACCAAAAGTGAAAGCCCAAATAATGCAAAGCCTGAAAACTAGAGGGAACAAGGCTTTATCTGAGCTTGTTGGAAGTTACATTGATAATGACATTACAGATGGTAACGTACCAAACTAGTGTGTAGTTACCACTAGCTTAGTTGCTTACGTATAACATCTGCCGCCTGAGGCAAGCTGACCAAGCGTCCGTTTGCTTCACTTTCACTAATGCCCTGAATCGCTTCAAAATCATCTAAAAAAAGCGCTTGGTCATAGTTCTTTGTGGTTTTATTTTTAACGTAAACCATAACAAAGCATCGCGTTGACAGCTTATCCAAAGCCCTAAAAAAGTTAATATCATCGCTGGATAACTTGGGTTTAACTGATCGCCCTTTTAGCTCATAAAACATATGTTTAACGTATATTCTACGTCCATTTAAGCAATATTGAGTCACGTTTTTTACGGCAAACTCTTCCACATTTTGCGTTTGAATATCCTTTTCTACAGACACAAAAGCCTTATCACCAAATACGCTGCGCCAAATACGCTCTAATAACGTTTTTCCGTTTGTATTTCTATTTGTATGTAATTGTGCCAACGCGTGTCTAACGCTTAAATTATCCATAAATATGTACATACATCTTCTCCCTGTCGTTTATTTGGTACGTACCAACCATAACGTATTTGAAATAACACACCTTCTTTCACAATCCTGTGAACTAAACCGTGTCTCTATGTATGTAAATTTGGCATAGAGCAATATTAATATGTTAATAAATAGAATAAAAAAACAATAAAACAGGAATAAAAGTAAAAAAACAGTGAATATCGTTCTAAAAACATACAGCGCATCTGAGCGTTACTCACGCCAGACCCATGTAGAAATAAAGCATAAGGAAAACGCAGGCAGCCTATAGATAAAAAACAGCAGCAACTTAAAAAAGTTGCTGCTGTTGAGAGCAGTGTAAGTCAAAGTTTAATTAAGTTCGTCATCAACCCAAAACTTGGTACCTTTCAACACCGCTTGTAGAGCAAGCCCAGTCTCTGTTAGCGAATAAACAGTTACATCATCAACCACAACTTCGGCAGCAACCGCTCCTCCTTGATGCTTATGTTTGGCCGCTGCATCCGCATTACCACCGAATGCCCAACCGTGTTCAATAAAGCGAGCCAATGCCGATTGGCTGTGAAACACCATTACAATACTGAAATCTTTTGCACCAATCCCTAACCCCAACCCAGCTTCTGCCATGTTCATGTAAGTTCTAGCACCAGTTTGCCTATTCACGGCTACGCCGTAGCCACCACCAAAGCTGGCAAATATGACGTTAACATTGGCATTATCAAACACCGCATACCCTGCTGAACTTGCAATTTGCTGCTGAACATCAGGTTTTTGAGCATACAGTTGACTCAACACATTACTACGCATACTTTCAACCGCCGCGCGCTTTTCTGCGACAGATTTACCGCCAGACGTGGCACAACCCGCTAGCAAAAACACAGTCCCCATCAATATCGCAACTAGATAGTTTCTCATATGGACTCCTCTTAAAAAGAAAATAACGACAAAATATGGTGAATAAAAGCCTAGTACACAGAAGCTGGCTTATACATGAATTAGCGTGCATAGATATAAATTAACGCAAAGCAAGCAAAAAAAGGCCGCTAAACGCGGCCAATATCATGGGTAATCATGAAGGGATAAGTGTGAAAACAAGGCCAGTTTACATAGCCCATTAGTAAAATAAAACCACATTATTACGCACAATATCATCGTAAAAATCGAACAATAACAACCCGAACAGCCGCTCACAAAATAAAACTTTTAAACCTTTTTCTAGGCTTTATCGACATATACCCTGACATCATGCAAACAGGAATATTATCATGTTAAAGACTTTGAACTTTATCACCATTATCAGCATAACAGCCGCTTTCGCATCGTATGCTCACGTACAATCGCAAATACAGCAAGTTGAAAATCAGCAAGCTAACAGTAAAGATGGATATCGCGTACTCGTATCTCAACACTGTCAACAAATACTTGAAGCTCCTTTGAATGCTGAACAAGTAGACAGCTACCTGACCATGAAAAAACACTCCGAGAAAATGCGTGAATTGGAGCAACCAGTGAGTAAAATTAGCGCTCAGATGAGTGAGTTGGGCGATCAAATTCAAGCGATTACCCAACAAGCCTATGTGGTTACAGATGACAAACTAAGCATAGATAAAACACTACTGGCGCAGCAACAATCCGTGTCAGCTGAACTGGAACAGTTAGCCGCTGAGAACAAAGGAAAATTTACCGCTCTTGAGACGCAAGGGAAGCACCTCCATCAAGCTGCCCAACGCTTTGAAGCATTGATAACACCGACTATCGGCGATATTGAATACTCTCATGTACAAATTCTAGCGCCAGGGGAGCGCCCTAAAAACAACTGTTTGACGCGCAACTAATTTCACTTGCTCCGTAGACTCCCAAGTCAGAAGCCGGTCTGTTCGCCAGACCGGTTGCCAATCAGCCAAATTCACAGTGTTTTTTCTTGTTCTGAATGCAAAGCCAGCCGTGTGGTTTGCAGTGTATCTGCTACACTCTGCACCTGATCCTGAAACTTCGCATATAAAGCACCTTGCAACGGAGTTTGAACCACATTTTTCAGTGATAATGGGTTAATAGGTTTGCCATGTTTGTGTACTTCATAGTGAAGGTGTCGCGCCTGTGATAGCCCCGTATTACCCAAGTATCCTATCACTTGGCCCTGAGTCACTCGATCTCCGGGCTTTAACCCATCCGCAAATCTGTGTAAGTGGGCATACAGTGTGTGGTATCCCTGCCCATGTTGAATAAGTACGCGATTGCCAAATCCGCCGCCCCAGTTGGCTTTTTCAACTATTCCATTGCCTGCGGCAAATATTGGCGTGCCAAGTGGTGCCCCAAAATCTAGCCCTGCATGAAGACGTGTGTAACCTAATATAGGGTGTTTCCTGCGTCCAAAGTCCGATGATAATCGCGCACCATTTAATGGTGTTTTCAGCAAAAAACCTCGCGCTGGTCGGCCATTTTTGAAGTAAAAACCATCCACTGCGTGCTTATCTTCAAAGTGATAGATTTCAACTGGCTCACCGTTAGTGAACAAACGGGCATAACGCAGCTGAGTTGGCAGGCTCTGCTGTGATTGCAATTCATCTGGAAAGAGTGCTATTTGCTCATCAAACAGTAAGTTCACACTATCTCCTTTGTGGATCTGTCTTTGAAAATCAATCAAGTGTGAAAATGCTAAAATCATTTGGTTGATAATATCCAGTGGTACGTCACTACTTTGAGCACCATCAAATATGCTGTTTGACACCTCAAAAGCACGCACAGTGGGTACTGTTCGAACCTGCAGCGCATAAAGGCGTTTGGTCCAGCCTTCATTGACACGTTCGATGCGCACGCGTTCAGCAAAAGTTGTGGCGAGAGTTAAAGACAACAACGCGGTGCCAGTGTGCTCTACTTTAATTTTTTGACCAACCTGAATGTGATCTAAATCCAGTTGTGGTTGAGCCAGTTTTCGCACTTGCCATGCATCATTTGCGCTAAAACCAAACGGCTTAAGTACGCCGATAAAGGACTGTCCTTGTGAAACGGTCACTATCGTGGTTTTCACCAGCTCACTTTGTTCTTGAATCTCTAGCTCAACAGTTTGCAATACTTCTGCGGTACGCTCTGCAACACCGAGTGTCGGTGCTTTTTTCGCAAGGTCATGTCGTGAGC
Source organism: Pseudoalteromonas sp. T1lg23B (assembly GCF_002964665.1). Lineage (GTDB taxonomy): Bacteria > Pseudomonadota > Gammaproteobacteria > Enterobacterales > Alteromonadaceae > Pseudoalteromonas. The sequence continues at coordinate 540,888 of NZ_PQBZ01000042.1, forward strand.
CATCACTCTCAGTGCAAGCACTAAGGACCGCACTCATAACAATAATATAAGTAAATAATTTCATAAATTTAGTTTAATTCCACAACGGTCAATGGGTCGATACGTTCACCATTATGCAAAATTTCAAGATGTAAATGCGGCCCTGTCACTTTACCCGTCTCCCCCAAGGTTCCTATGTGCATTCCTGCATGCACCCACTCACCTTCTGTAACCAAAACCTGATCCAAATGTGCGTATACGCTTTGATACCCGTTACTATGCTGGATCAACACAACCTTCCCATAATTCGCTGGCAATGTGTGCCCATCTGCCACCAATACTTTGCCTGTTGCTAGAGAAGAAATTGGTTGTCCTTTAGGCGCGACGAGATCAACACCATTGTGTGGGCGGTTCTGCCTAAACGCGCTGATATGTGCAAAGTATGAACTGATGAAGTAATCGTTTAGAGGCGCTTGCCAGTTTGGATGTTGCACAATAAACAGTGACTTTAAATGGCTCACAATCGCTACAGAAGTCAACGCACATAGAAGTAGAGCAATCAATACTCGACGCGAGTGGCACTCGGTTGGCCTCATGATCTCAGTCAAACGTAATTTATAATCCGCTAATGACAGTGCTCTTGAAGCAAAAGCGACACTCGAATGCTCTTCAAAGCTGGCACTATTAAACCTAAGTGATGTAAGCATGGCTTGTGCATAGACTTTAGGATTGATCCCATATCTGGATAGTGTTGACTTGTCACACCTCGCTTCGATTGCTTTAGCTAATTCGACTTCCATTTTTAACAAAGCAGGATTAAACCAGAAAATACAAGACAAGATATGCCAGCAGGCTAAAAGCTGATGGTCACGATAGTCCAGATGAACAAGTTCATGATTAAGCAAAGCGTTTTTTTGCGGCTCAGGTAGCGTCATAAAGTATTTTGGCAAGGCCAGCTTACTCTTGAATATGCCAGTTACAAATGGAGAGCAATTAATCGGCAACATAAACGTATCAAGGTTTTTTCTATCAATTGATACTTTTTCGCCCGTTGCCAATAAGCGCAAAACACTATTTCTGTTACGCCAAAAGCGATACAAACGTTGCAAAGTAACACTCACATAAATGCACAGTAAAATTACGAGCAAAGTGCTTGGATCAGCTTTATAGGCCTTGTTTGTCACCAACTCGGTATGCAATTGCAATAATTCGGCTTGCTCGGATACATCAAATAAAACGTCAGGAAGTGCTATCAACTGGGTTGAAATATTGAATCCTGAAAAAGGTAGTATGCTGATTACCAACAACCCCCACCACATACTTGGCATTGCTGGATTAAAGCGCTTTAAATATCGGCCAAATGCAAGTAGAGCAAAGCACAGCAAAACCCACACCATCGCATTAGCCAAGGGTGCTATTAATGCTACGAAACTCATGTTAACTTCCCTTTTTATCCTGCGCTGAGAGCGATTCTAATAGGTCTTCAAGTTCACTAAGTTCTTCTTTTTCAATGAGTCGGCTATCTGCAAACAAAGTAACGGGTAGCGGACCATCTAGCTCAAATACGTTTTTTGCAAACTCCTGCGCATACAGTGCAAGAGTAGCAACTTTATCTACTTTGGCTTGGTATGATTTCTTATTTCCATCTTCGCCAACAAGCAACAACCCTTTCTCCCCCATACGCTCTAGTGTTTTACGGGTTGATGAATAAGACCAATGAAACTTGCTCTCTATTGCTTCATGTATTTCTTTTGCGGTTCTTGGTTGTGAACGCCAGAGTAATTTTAATATTTCCAGCTCTGTACTATTGGGTTTCATCATAACAACATCTCCATGTGACATATGTCGCACTTTATCAAACAAAAAAGTGCGACACAAGTCGCACATTTGATTTATTTAAACTTTCCCAATGCTGCTAATTAAGAATGGGCGATAAGTGCTCCGGAGCAGTCACCAGATCTCGTACACCGTGCGCAGCATGTTCTTGGAATGGATTTTCACTGCACCATGTCCCCAAACTATGAATATCTACCTTCAGGACCTGTGGCCGAACATTCCAAGTAACCTTAAAAGGAGAACCCTTGCGATTATAATTTGGACCTGTTGTAGAACCTGTGTATTCAACACCCTGACCCGTATTTGATGGGATATTAGGCGCTTGGTAATAACCATTCACTTGCTCAAATTTAGTGAGTGAATTGAAATCCACCCCCTTGCCATCATTGGTCAATACCATTACCTGTGCCTCAACTCTCAGCTGAGGATTTTTAATATGTTCGCTCAAACAAGCACTCAAGGTCGACCCCGGCGCGACAGGTGCTGAACTATGTACGTAATGAAGCTCAATGGTGTCTCCAGAATTAAGCCCTAGTTTGTCTGAAGGACAAATAGGCTGAGCCACGGGTGCTCGCTGGGCTCGGCTTAGCGTACCAGAATAAACAAACCCCATTTGCTTTTCACTCGCATCGGCAGGTCGATTAAACTCACCTCCCCTGTGCTCAGCATTTTTATGGAAATGAATATTACAAAGGTTCATCACATCCCGCTTTGGGGCTGCGGAAAAAACAATAGGATTGAGTCCCTGCGTGCTATCTATGTCTCTGGGTGATTGCGGACCAAAACCATGCAGCTTATCGCTCACTCCTCGCGCGTTTGATGTTTTAGTCTCGTGTAAATGCGCGTGAATGCTTGCTAAATTCCCTGTGGCAAGAACATAGTTGGGTAGCAACACACTCAAGGCTACCGCCAAACCCTTGATATTTTTCATTGATTAATCCTTTTGTTAATAAAGCTCCAACTTTAACGTATGATGGGTAAAAAAAGATCAAACATGAAAATATAACATATTGAAATAAAACACTATTATGTTATTTTATTGAATAATACTAGTGGCAAAAGCAACGACCTGTTTATTGCTGTGGGTCAGCGTTGCTCGTGTAAACTAGCCAATATTGTTAAACCATGAGGAGCACTCTACGGTGTTTCATATTCCCGAATTAATCGAAAGCACTGCTTTTGCGCTGCTGCTGGCTAGTTTGCTGAGTGCTTTTGTGTCTCAACGGATCAGCTTGGTATTATTTCTAATCACCTTAATGGTGGCATTTTTTGGTAGCATTGTTACCTTCCCTGCCTTGCTCGCACTTGCCATTATTATGTCTCTGGCTTACCTTACGCATCATATTGATACGGCTAAATTTCGTTACCCTGTTACAGCCTTAACATTGCTAGCATGTATTGCGCTTGCCGCTCACCAGGTACCCGGATTCAATAACTTACTGGTGCTTGAACAAGTTCAAAAATCTTCAAATAGCTTACCATTTGACTTGTATTTTAACTTTGATAAGTCTGCTGTGCTGTTTGTTTTGTTGCTGTTGTACCCTGCTCTTTTACACAACGGGAGCCCTTTGATAACCGTCAGTGAGCAACACAAAGCGAAGCTAACCGCTTTATTTATGGTGTTGTTTTTTCTTGTTTTGGCAAGCGCATGGTCACTTGAGTTAATCATGCTACATCTACACCTGCCAGGCTGGTGGTGGTTATTTGCACTCAATAACTTAGTGGTAACCTGCGTGATTGAAGAAGCATTTTTCAGGGGCTATATACAGCAAAAACTCAGCGCACGACTCAATCCCTATTACGCACTTATCATATCCAGCCTCCTATTTGGCCTAGCGCATTTTTCAGGCCCGCTAGAGTATATGCTGGTTGCAAGTGTTGCGGGTGGTTTATACGGTGCCGTGTATGCATTTACTGGCAAGTTGTACTGGGCGGTCATCTGTCATTTTTTGATTAATTTTGTACATTTGGCGTTGTTTACATACCCGATGGTGCACCATAGCTAACCCCTTTTTAAAAAAGCATTTAAAACGCCAAAAAAGATGCAGACTGAATGAGCAGCATGACACACTACTGACATTCCCTGACAGTCATTCATGATTTACTACTTAGCGACTTAAACAACTCTGTAAGGAAATCAGAATGTCACAAAATGTCATTGAAATTGTTAAATTTAAATTAGCGGCTGGCGTAAGCGAGCAGGACTTTCTACCACTAAACGATGCGTTTCAAACGTTTATTGCAGCACAATCAGGACTGCTTTATCGATCATTAGCTAAACAGCCCGACAACCAAGGCTACATTGATGTGATCTACTGGCAATCTATGGAAGATTCAAAACGAGCTGCTGAGGCATTTAATCACTCAGCCGTGTGTATGGACTTCTTAACCGTTATCGACAAACAATCCGTAGTTATGACACACAATATGATCATTGCACAAAGTACCTGTACTGGTTAAGCTGCTCAGTCCAGCGGTTTCGAGTAACGTACGCTCACATGCATAAATCAGAACGACTTTTTCAGTTAGTAAACCTTCTAAAAGGGCGACGTTTGGCCATCACAGCCAAGCAGTTAAGCGAACGTTTTGACGTATCTGAGCGTACTATTTACCGCGACATAGAAAGCCTGCAAAGTTCGGGGCTTCCTATTTACGGCGAGGCAGGAGTTGGCTATATCATCCATGATCATCCTCTGCCTCCTATGATGTTCAGCCTTGATGAGCTCACGGCGTTATTACTTGGCAGTAAAATGGTCAGTGCATGGACCGACCCAACACTAAGCGGCCACGCAAAAGCCGCGATGGAAAAAATCGAAGCAGTACTACCCACTCAGCTAAAACAACAAAGTGAACAATCACCTTATCTTGTTGCCAGTTTTAATCATGGTGAACAACAACAAACTTTCAGCGCATTACTCAGAGAGGCTATCAACGCGAATTACTGTGTAAACTTACAATATCAAGATGCCAATGATGCACAAAGTGTCCGCATTATAGAGCCGCTCGGTATGGTTTATTGGGGCGGAAAGTGGACGTTAGTGGCACATTGCCAACTGCGAAATGATTACAGAGAGTTTCGCCTAGATCGCATGTTAGATCTCAGTGCTACCACAACCCCATTTGTCACCAGTACACGCAAAAACCTTGAACATTACGTTGCCTTGGTCAGAGCCAAATATGCAGAGCAAAATTAATCTTGCTATTTGTTGATTACATTTGAGCAAATACACGACAAATTAACATTGTATACATTATTCTTTAATCTTGATCTGTAACGCTACTTCGCTTTTACTAACCAAGGAAACTAGTTATGAAGTACGTGTTATTCGCTGTCAGCATCAATACTGCGGCACTCATAGGCCCAAATACGGCGCTGGCCCATTCTTTTCACGTTACCCCCTTTTTACAAACAGCCTCACCCACCAGCATGTGGATCAGCTGGGAAACCAGCGGTGGTGACGAGTCGATTGTACATTGGGGTACGAGCACAGCACTTGGCCAACACACCTCGGGAACAAGTAAGAGAGGTAACTTACTTAGCCGTATTCATGAGGTACAATTGAGTGAACTGCAACCTGATACGGTTTACTATTATCGCGTAAAAACGGGGGATGCATTGAGCGATATTTATAGCTTTAGAACGCCTCCCATTGCCTCTCAAGAAAAAAGCGCCCGTATCCTAGCCATGAGTGATATGCAGCAGGACTTGGCGAACCCGAATAAGTTTCGTGAGGTGATCAACCATGGAGTGATCCCATACATTGAAAACACCTTAGGCGTCAGTCTACATGATGGACTCAATATGACCCTGATCCCAGGTGATCTGGTTGACAACGGCAACCATTACGACAGTTGGCGTAACACCTTTTTCGCACCCATTGCGCCGCTTGCTGCACATGTACCAACTTATCCAGCGCCGGGTAACCACGAAAACGACTCTAGCCATTTTTTCAATTACTTTAACCTACCTAAAAATGGTTCACCGAACCATATAGAACACTGGTGGTATCAAGATCACTCCAACATCAGAGTCGTATCACTCGATACCAATACTGCTTATCGAACCGATGAACAACTGCAATGGCTCGACAATGTATTAGCACAGACCTGTACCAATACAGACATAGACTTTCTGTTCGCCCAGATGCACCACCCACACAAATCGGAAATGTGGTTAGCAGGAGAAACCGACTACAGTGGTCAAATTGTTGCCAAGTTAGAGCAATTTTCGAGTAACTGTAATAAACCCAGTATTCACTTTTTTGGCCATACACATGCTTATTCACGTGGCACCAGCCGCGACCACAAACACGCCATGGTTAACGTCGCATCTGCGGGTGGGAACTTAGATTATTTTGCTGAGTATGCCCAGACTGACTACACTGAGTTCTCGGTTAGTCAGGACGAATATGGCTTTGTGGTCGTGGATGTTCAAGCGGGTAACGATCCGGCTTTTGAAATCAAACGCATCTCATTGGGTGATGAGCACACCCCACTGAACAACACTATTCGCGATACCTTAAAAGTCAAACTTAACAACACCGCTCCGTACACACCTGAAATACTCTGGCCACAGGAAACTCACATAAATCCAAGCTGTAACTTGGCGGTTGCTTCGTTGTTTGCGGATGCCGACTTAGACAAATTCGGCGCGGCACACTGGCAAGTAAGCACGCAGTGTGACGACTTTTCGAACCCAGTATTTGATACATGGTATCAGCATCAAAATATTTGGAATGAGCGTGACACTCGCGCGGGCAAAGCGCCGAATCGCATCACGTTACCCGATCTGCAAGCCAATCAACAATATTGCGTTCGTGTGCGCATGCGAGACCGTGCTTTGGCATGGAGCCAATGGTCTTCTGGGGTGTCGTTTACAACCATACAAACCGCTCCTTTGAGTAATAACTTGCTCCACAACCCTGAGGCTGAACAAGGCATTGAACACTGGCAAGGAGTAGGACCAATAGAAAGCTTAGCGGATGGGCAATGTGATTCAGTCACCCCTTATAGCGGTACACACCTGTTCGCTGTGGGTGGCGTGTGTGGCAATGAACAAAGTGAAGGTGTGGCCTATCAGCGGGTTGATGTAAGTGACTATGCAACAATGATTGACCAAGGCAATATTAAAGCTCATTTTTCTGGGTATATGCGTAACTTTAACGGCAGTGACATCCCGCAAATTCACATCATTTTTAGAGGAGAACAACAACAAATTTTGGGCCTTAGCGACGCCCTTAAAGGCGCTAACTCAAGTTGGCAGTCATTCGCCAACAGTGCGATTATACCTGCTCAAACTCGCTACATTGACTATGTACTCACAGGCACAAGGAAAAATGGTACTGACAATGACAGCTACTTTGATTTACTGAGTCTAAAGATTGAGACTAAATCCTCTAATTGCCCTGTTACCACTGACCGCGGGCCCACTGGTGTACCCACAGAACATATCACTCAAGAGCACATACCGTCAGGGAACTTGCTGCAAAACCCAAGTGCTGAAATGGGGATTGATGGCTGGAGTGGCAAAGGACCTGTTGAATCACTAAGCGCAGGTCAATGTGATTCAGTCGCGCCCTATGAAGGCAATCAGTTTTTTGCCGTAGGCGGTGTATGTCAAAATGAGCGCGCCCTTGGTAGCGTGGTGCAACGTATTGATTTACAGGAATTTAGTCGTGTTATTAAAGCTGGTAACGTGACTATGAACTTTGGTGGCATGTTACGTAACTATAGCGGCAAAGACAGCCCAGCTATCAAGCTGTCGCTATTCAATGACTCTGGAGAACTCATTGAGCATAGTCAAACACTGACCTCACAAAGTGCGCAATGGCAAAGCGTTTCAGCACAAATTTCACTGCCCGATAATACCGATTTTGTGGATTTTGTTATGACAGGCACACGCAACCATGGTTCGGACAACGACAGCTATTTTGACGCACTCTTTTTGTCTTTCAACCAATGATCACATTACATAGGTGGCGAAGTAAAGCCACCTACTATCAATAAATACTGCCAATTTTAGCTACACAAACAAAAATCAATGTTGCCGATTTTGTTGCATGACATACAATAATAAAGGATGAGTTTTGATGTCGTAGTACTCTGAGAGGTGAAATGTTAGACGCTGAGAAGATGACCGCAGTACTCGCGGCGTTACCCGACCCAACTTTTTTAATTTCTCGTCGTGGCAAGTATGTCGCTATTTATGGTGGCCAAGATGAGCGCTATTATCACGATGGCAGCAGCTTGATTGGTCAGTACATTGGTGATCTAATCAAACCAGAAAAAGCAAATTGGTTTATTGCCACAATCGAACGCGCACTCACATCAAAAACACTATTAATCGAAGAATATGAACTAAGCAATAAGGACGTTAAGGGCCTGCCAGATGAAGGTCCCTCAGAGCCGATTTGGTTTGAAGGTCGTATCAAGGCGTTAGATTTCAAAATAGATGATGAAGATATTGTGATGTGGGTCGCCAGCAATATCTCGCAACGTCATGAGTTAGAAACTAGGCTGCGACAACAAAGTGACACCGACCAACTCACGGGATTATTTAACCGTCGTCGCTTGGAGCGAGAGCTGAGTTATCACTTCAACGCGTTCAAAAGGCATGGCTATGCCGTCTCTCTTATGATGTTCGACCTAGATCACCTCAAGCTACTCAATGACACCTGTGGGCACCATGCCGGCGATGAAGCGATCTGCAAAATTGCACATATTTGTCAGGGGTCTTTACGACAAACTGACATCACTTGCCGCTTTGGCGGCGATGAGTTTGTAATTGTATTACCACATCTAAACCTAGACCAAGCCACGATAACTGCAGAGCGGTTGCGCGTTGCTGTTGAGCAAGCGCTACTGAATACTCATCCGCTGCACACTCAAGAAAACATTCCAGTCAACATTTCGATTAGCATTGGTGTTACTGAGATTTCCGCTCAGGATGCGTCCTATGAACAGGCTCTAAAACGCGCTGACCGCGCATTGTACGAAGCAAAAAGAGGTGGCCGCAATCAGGTCGTCAGTGCCTAGCGGCGCACTCTATGTGTAGAACGACTCGTACAAAAGGTTTAGCCACTATACTGAGATTGTCTTAACAAGACCGACGATAAAAAATAAATTTTGCCACGCTTCATTAGCTTATCAGCTTTTCACAAAGTAATAACAACACCCTGAATTTTGCTGCCCTAAACTTAAAGTAATAGGTAATGAGTTATAGGTGATTTATGAGAAGATACCTCAAGTGGATAGCAGCAAGCTTGGCGGTGCTTGTAGGCGTTGTAACCATACTCATAACATGGCCAATGATCACGCAAGACGAGTATACACATAGACAAGTGAAAGCTACCTCTCCTGCAACTAGCAACCTGCTGCTAGATTTTCACCCACACATATCAAGGGTGACCCGCCCAGCGGAAACCTTTGCCTTTCCCATCGCGCTCGGGGAAGTTGGACCCAGCCAAAACCTCTACTCTGGCCCTAACCAATATCCCTTTTTCTGTATGACGCTCGATTCTGGGCTCGGCCAGCCAGAAGTTGACAATCAACAAGGTTATGGTGTGCCCGTTTACGATGAGCTAAATAATGTGGTGGGATATAGCAAAGACTGTAGCGTCAAGACTCGCCTGTCTTACTTTGCTATTGATGAGAATTTACAACCCTACCCTGTTTCGAGCGAACAGTTAACAACCAACACCGATAAGTTATTTAGAGTTGAACAAGGCACGATCAATCGTTTTATCTACACGCTGATCATGCCCATCACAGCGCAAGAAGTCGGTGATAGATTAGCTAAATCACAGTGGAATCAGCGACTTATCTATCAGTTTAATGGTGGCTCAGGCATCGGCTACCGCCAAGGTAGACAAAGCGCTTGGAAAGTCATGAAACGCCAAGCGCAGCAATTACTGGATGGTTATGCCGTCATCAGTTCAAGCGGCAATAAAACCAGTTACACATACAACATGTTACTCGCCGAAGACACCGCAAGACGCGTTAAAAAGCAATTCACGAGCCTGTATGGAGACCCTATTTATACCGTTGGCATTGGTGGTTCGGGCGGTGGTTTGGCGCAATATCTGATAGGCCAAAACAGTACAGGCATTTTAGATGGATTAATTCCTCTGTACAGCTACCCAGATATGATCACCCAGACCACTTATGCGCTGGATTGTGACTTACTAAACAACTATTTTACCTTCCGGGCAAAAAACCGAAAATCTTGGCGTGACTGGGAGCGTCGACGCCTGATTGAAGGCATGAACGCCATTAATGACTTTCCGCAACGTGCTGGATTCTTGCAACCCCTCAATCAGTTGATGGCAGGCTTCGTACCTTCATTTCCAAAGGGAAACAGTGAATGTATCAATGGCTACTTTGGCCTTTCTGCCTTCATTAACAACCCTAAGCAAGGCTTTTTACGCCAATTCTTTGCAAAGCCGGTTGTCGAGCAAACCAACTGGAGCTATTGGCAAGACATGCAACATGTATTTGGTACCGATGCCAATGGGTTTGGTCAAAGCACTTGGGACAATGTTGGAGTTCAATACGGCTTAAAAGCACTGCGAGATCAAAAAATCACCATGGCTGAGTTTTTGGATATCAATAAAAACATCGGCGCTTGGAAATATCAAAACGAAATGCACCGTGAGCATATAGTCACGCCTTTGGGCACGCAAATTCCCTTATGGCTATCATTGTGGGGAAGCGATAATATCACTGAATCTAATAGTTACTCCGCGAGTCGCCATCACGGCTCTTTGCAGGCCATGGAAGCGGCGTACCGTTCAGGTCAAGTATTCATCGGTCAAGTTCACCTACCAATCATTGATGCCCGCCACTATTTAGAGAATGACTTAGATATGCATCATATGTCGGCATCTTTTTACAGCCGACTCCGCATTGAAAAGTCACAAGGCCATCACCAAAATCACGTGATCTGGGTAGCTCACAAGGACCACGACCCAACCACACAAGCGTTCGCCATGATGGATAAGTGGCTGCTCAATATCAAACAGCCTACCCCTGAGGGCATCATCGCTGCCAAACCAATTGGTTTGCAAGACACCTGCTTTAACGCCGATGGAAGTGTTTTTGCCACCGGAGCAGAGGTATTTAATGGTCAGTGGAACCTGCAAAGTGATGGAGCCTGTCAATCTCGCTTTCCCATGTATAGCACTAGTCGTATTGAAGCCGGGGCGCCATGGGCCGGAGACATATTCAAATGTGCTCTGATGGATGTCGATACAGCAGTGCGCAAAGGAATGTATGGGAAAGACATCACCGCAAGAGAAATTATTGCCCTGAAGACAATTTTTGTTGATGGTGTCTGCGACTATAGTCAAGGTGATGTTGGTCGACCGAAGGATATTTAACCTGTTTCAGCGCTGATATTTTTGTTATAGTCTTGGTCCAATTTAGGCAACAGGAAGCAAACATGGAAGCGCTATTTTCATACGGCACATTACAACAATCACAAGTGCAGCTAGACACTTTTGGCCGCCTATTGGCAGGCGAACGTGATACTTTGCTTGGCTACCGCATTTGTGAAGTAAAAATCACCGATGCTGCCGTCATTGCCAGTAGTGGTAAAGATGTCCACCCCATTTTAGTTCACACAGGCAGTGCAAATGATAAAGTTGAAGGCACGGTTTTTATGATCACCGATGATGAACTGACACATGCGGACAACTATGAAGTAGATGAATATCACCGTGTATCTGCCAGACTTGCCTCGGGTAAACAGTGCTGGATTTACGCTGCGGCCGAGTAAAATGACCAAAACCGAGAAACGCCTTGAAAAAGCGCTAATACAACAACTAACACTCGCCTGTGAAGAACTAAAAGTGCTAACCCCACATTTTAGTTACTTAAGCCACACAGGCTCGATGAAAAAGCTCAATGCCACGCTAAATGTGCAACTCTATTGCTCTGAGCCGCTCACCAAAAGCGAGCTTGGTCAGGCGCAGGATTTAATCAACAATTACCTTGAAACACTTTCGTGTTCAGTTAAAGCCAATCAAATTAACGTAAAAGTCGATTCTAAGAACTGACTTGTATTAATTTGTTAATAATTGTTAGTTGCTATTTTATATACATGTAAGCTTCGCTAATATGACAAACTCATTTCTTGTGTACACTCTTATTAAGGATATTTGATGCGCCACTTCAAGCTTACTGGCATTGCGATATGCTGCCTGCTCGCAACGGCTTGTTCAACAGAAACAACCGATTCAAGCGATGTAAAAACAGAAGCCATTTGGTCAGATATTTACGTTACAACTAATGGCAATGACAGTCGAGTGATTGCCGAGCTCAACGTAAGCAGCCGCAATGGCAACAATCTCAATCTGGTTCAAGGCGATAAGTTGTTTGTCACCGCCAACAATACCAGCAAAGATATGGAGAAAGATGTCGATTTCTTTGACATAGACTATCGTGCAACCTTCCCTTTCTATGCAGAAGATACGCAATACGAGATAAAGCTTTATCGCGCTGAGGAAAAAGTTACCCTAAAAAGTACCGTAACCTTACCACAAGCAATTGATATCCTAGCTCCGCAAACTGAACAAACCTTTCCAGTGGACGAAATATTGGATCTACGCTGGATCAAAGCAAGCTCCCCCGCTGACAATGAAACATTAAAAATCACTATTTCCAGCAAGTGTAAAAACGGCAATGAAGAAATAAGCAGCACTCACATCCTTAGTGATGTTGAAGATGATGGTAAAAAATCAATTGATTTTGAGGCTCTTGAACTGTTCAAAAATGAAAAGCTAAACAATCGCTTTGATTGTAGTGTCAATTTTGAATTTGAACGTCGCCGCTACGGCAGTACAGACAGCCGCTATGCAGCGGGCAGTCGTACTTATGCCATCTCACACAACACGTTAGACAACATAAATATCACCCTAAAGTAGCACCCAAAATTACGGTAAGTAGACATTCTCATTACTTACCGTTCCCAAATTTAATAAAAATATAATTTTAGTTCCCTAAAAACAAACCTATAAGGTAGGCTATACTGACAAGCTTAAGACAAGTGCACGGAAGAGCGAAAATTTCTTGTCTAGAAGAATAAAAATCAAACTGTAACTAGGAAGTTATTCAAAGGATCTGGTTACAAATAAAAATTTATTGGAACAATTAGGCTATGTCGCTCACTCAGTTTTCAGATGAATTTATCACCTCGAGCTTTAATTCTGAACACTATGAACTCATTCACAAAATAGGTGAAGGTGGTTTCGGTAAGGTCTTTAAAGCTAAACATAAAAATACCAATCAACTGGTTGCAATTAAATTTCTCGCTCTTGAACCACACAGTGAAGAACAAAAAAAACAACGTTACATAGAGCGATTTAAACGCGAAACCGAGTTGAGCAGCCAGCTACAACACCCGCACATAGTGCGCTTGCTCGATAGAGGCCAGGTAAACGAAGATATTCTATTTGGCGTATTTGAATATGTAGAAGGTGTATCGCTTAGAGAATACCTCACTACAGAACACGCGCTTGATTCAGTGGCTGCGACCGACGTCATGTTACAAGTGCTTGATGCACTGATCCACGCGCACAGCAAAGGCATTATTCACCGCGATATTAAGCCTGCCAATATCATGTTGACCAAGTCAGGTGCCAAGACCTACGCCAAGATCCTTGATTTTGGTATTGGCACTTTAGTAACCGAGAATCGCCAGCCCGATTTTAATACACTGACGCTTACACAAGAAACGCTAGGCACACCGTCATATAGCGCGCCAGAACAATTGCGCGGTGAGCCCGCATCTGCCAAGTCTGACTTATATGTATGGGGCTTGGTATTTTTGGAGTGCTTAACAGGTCTTCCCGCCGTAACCGGTAACAGTATTGCATCGATTTATCACAAGCAACTAAGCGATGTGCATATTCCTATTCCCAGCGCTCTGCTTGGGCACCCTCTGTCTGAATTGCTGCGCAGGGTGCTACATAAGAACGCCACAGAACGGGTGATCACCGGAGCTGAAATCTATTCAGAGCTGTCAAAAATGAATGTCTCCAACCTAGTTGGCGTACTGGCAGATGTACAGGCACAACACGGCTTTGATGACACGACGATACTTATTCGTGATGACGATCCAAACCATAGGGCTGTGCAGGAATATACCGCACTCACCGAGCGCAAACAACTGACTGTACTCGCTGTAAGACTCAGCGTTAAAGCACTGAATAACAACGACAAAGACTATGACGTTATCGACACTGTTTATAAGTCACAGCGTAATAACCTAATCGATATCGCCACCCGTTATGGTGCCTATCATGTCGGTAATTTGGCTGATACTTGCTTGTTTTACTACGGCTACCCGGTTGCCAGTGATAACGACACCCGCTTGTGTGCGCGTACTGCCCTTGAAATGGTCAGTGAGCTCAGCAAACGTAATGCCCTAATGCACGAAGCGCATAATGTCGCAATCAATGTCCATTTAGGTATGCACACTGGCGTATTTGTTACCTACGCCAACGCAATTCCGGAAGGCTACAACGCTAACATTGCCGTAGCACTTGCCCGTGAAGCGGGTGAAAAGCAGATTTTATGTACCGCTGAATCAAGAGCCATCTTAGACTCTTACTCAGAGTTTACCTCATACGGACAAAGCCAATTTGGACCCATATTTGAACCAGTTAGCGTCTACAATTTAGTGGGTGAGCGACGTGTAGAAGCCTTTGGTTTTATGCGTGGTACGAGAAATAACCATGAGCTGATCGGTCGCCACCATGAGCTTGAGCAAACCCTGTCGATGATTAAAACGCAGGCAGATAATACCCGCATTGCGCACATTCATGGTGAAGCGGGTATAGGTAAATCAAGGTTGCTACAGGAAATTCGTGCCAATTCACCACAGTTCCAGCACTTGGTTGCGCAGTGTTTACCCGAACACCAAAATAACGCGCTCTACCCTATTTTGACGTTAGTTCGTTACCTATTTAACACCTCAAGCCTTGATGCTAAAGCGGCTATTTCTTTATTTACTAAACACTTAAGTGAACAAGACAGCACATTAAATATTGAACAAGCTTTGCCTATCTTATTAGTGTGGCTCAACATCGACTTAGCAGAAGAGCTACAACCATCGGCATTGGCACCAGATGCGCAAAAAGAGCTATTGTACAATGGTTTGAGCGCCCTGCTTTTGGCCAATCAACATAGTTTGAATGAATTCAAGCTATACATAGTTGAAGATATTCACTGGGCTGATGGTTCAACCCTTGAGTTTATCCATCATTTTGCGCAAAAGCTCACTGGCGGACACGTGCTGCTGAGCACATCAAGACAGAAAGTTCCTAGTCAGTTACATGATTTAACGCTGATGGAAGTGAATCTGCAAAAACTGACCGAGCAAGCCACCGAAGACTTTATCGTTAAACTGTTTGATGGCCGCAATGTGGCGCGTAACGTATTAGATGTATTAGTGAGCCGCACCGACGGTATCCCACTGTTTATCGAAGAATTAGTGGGGATGCTAAAACAAAAAGGCTTAGTTGCTGACAATGACGGACAGATTGACTTTGTAAACCCTGACAAACTCGACCAGGTACCCACCAGTTTACGTGAGTCACTACAACAAAAGTTAGATGGCCTGCAGTACGCCAAAGAAACCGCACAACTGGCCGCTACCATCGGCCGAGAGTTTGAATACGACCTGCTAGTCGCCGCCTCTCCTTTGAGCGAAAACCAAGTACAAAACGACTTAAATGAGCTAGTTGCCAATGATTTAATCATCCACCAACGCAGAGTCGAGAACGACAGCTATATCTTTAAACACGCCTTGGTGAGGGATGCGGCGTATGAGAGTGCTAACATCAGTGCAAAAGAAAAATCTCATAAGTTCATAGCTGTATCTATGGTTGAAGACGCCACAAAGACCTATGAACCACATGTGATTTCATCTCACTTCTATAAAGCCAAGCGTTTTAACAGTGCGATTGAATACAGGGTCAAAGCAATTGAAAAGCAAGTGAGAAACTCAGCACATATCTCAGCAATTGAAATGGGTGATGAGGCGCTCGCTTGGAGCGAGTTTAACAACACTGGTGAGAAACAACACATCCTTTGTGAGTTGGAACTACACAAAGCTATGTTACCTTCTATCATGACTATGTTTGGCTACGGAGCTGAGCGCGTACTCCATTGGGGTGAGAGAGTAGAATTACTCTCCACCGTGAGGCGTTTAATGCCTCAGAGAAACAGTCATTATTTGACATGTACAAAAAGAGTAAGTGGACATTATTTATGTCTGCTCACTACGCGTCACACCGAGTAAGAGCAAGAGAACTTGGCGAGAAACTGTTAAGTGATGTAACTAATTTTGGAACTAGGCAAGATCAAGTTGTCGTACTAGTTCACCTAGCCCAAGCCTACAATATTGATGGCGATCTGTTAAAAGCAAAAACTTTGTATGAACAGGCACTTGATTTATATGATGATGAACAAGACGAAGTGTTAGCCCTTGAATATGGAATGAACATCAAGGTGCAAATTTTAGCTTTGGCTTCATATAACTACCTGCACCTTGGTGAACTTTCAAAAGCAAAGTACTGTGCCTATGAAGCAGAACGCATAAGCGAGCATCTAAACTCTATTGGTGAAATCGTGTTTGCCAATATATTCATAGCGCTGTACCACATATTCTTAAAACAACACGACTTAGTTGTTGATAATTGGAATAAATTTAATGAAAAATACTCGAAGCAAGCTACCGGTAATGTTTTTCACTTACACTTCTTAGAATGCTACAGCTACTCATCCGCACGCAATACTGAGCTTTCTCGTAAAGCGCTAAATAAACAGATTGAAACTGGGCAAACTTTTGCAACTGGTTATTATGTCACACATTTAGCCGAAGCCTATATCGAAGAAATGAGGCTAGACGAAGCAATACAGCTAATTGAAGACTCGTTAGCGCGATGTGTAAAACAGGGTGAACTATCAGTCATTCCATTTGTAAAGAAAACTTATGCCGAGTGTTTATATTTAAAACACGGTAAAACCACTTCGCAATTATTAGATCTACTTCATGAATCTATCACGCAAGCACACAGCCAAGATGCCAAATTCTTCGAGCTAGAAAGTAGGCTTATGCTACATAAACTCGCCCACGATGCTGAAAACTATGAAAAATTAAAAATACTACATCAGTGGTTTATCGATCATGATGAAGTCGAAAATAGCCTTCTTTTCACAGAGTTGAAAGGATTACTTAAACAGGAGAATTTATAAATGTCTGAACAAAAAACACATAAACTTGGTGCGCGATACGGCTTTAATAGCGATGTAGCCAGCGAAGATAGCCCAACTCCTCTCGATAATACCTTAGCGATTAGTGCTTGGCATTCTGCATTAGGCAGAATGATTGCATATACATGGAAAAATTGGGATAACGATAAAGAACTCGGCTACATCATAAAGTTTCCAGAGTACTATTTAGCTAAATTTGGCTTTTTTCCACAAATCCCCGCGTACCAAACCAAAGTTAGATTTGTAATCAAGAAAGGTGACTCGGTTACGTTTACACACGGCAGTCCTGAACAAGGCGGAACGATTTCAGCTACAACTCAAGCACAAGAGTCAGAAAAAATAGTTGAATCCCTTCGTCCATGTCCTCAGTACATCGTGAACAATCCACAATTTCCAACTACATGCGACATTGAATCAGTAACAAGTGTTGTGGAAGGCGTCGATTCTCCGTCAGATGCACAAATCCGAGCGAGTCTATCAAAACAACTTGGTTTAGACGCTGATGCAGAATCAGATAGTACCGATTTCCCGTCACTACACAATGGTTGGCAGTTTGAAGATATGAGTGAGCTTACTGGTTGCTTCATAGTTACTATTCCGCCTAAGCCAAGCTTGCCTGATTCATTAAACAAAGAACAGCAATCTATGATTGAATCTCAAGCAATTAGTGACTTTATGGATATCTGTCGTAGCCAGCCATTTACTTCTTGCTAGTCACTCTACCTACAGCGCACATAGTGCGCTGTATCACCCTGATTTTTAGGCTGTTTTATGAAGATTTTCGACTGTGATCGGCATGTTATGGAGCCGCTCTATATTTGGGAAAAATACTTAGATAGTAAAATTTATCAGCAATATCCTGTTCATTTTAAGCACGATAACAAAAGCGATGTAAATTTACCCCCAACTTACTACATTGGCACTACTCCTATACTCAAGCATTGGAATGATGATATTCAGCTAGAGACAGCATTACGTCCACAAAACTCTGATGCCAGAAAACTTGCGATGTCAGGTCTTGGGCAACTTCAGAGCATGGACCAAGACGGTGTTGATAGAGCGCTGATTTTTCCAACATTTACAGGCTATATCGTTAATCACGAAAAACTCCCGAGTGAAGTATCACTCGCATATGCCCAAGCCTATAACCGCTGGATTTTAGACTACTGCTTGGTTGACAAAAACCGACTTATCCCTGCTGCGATGGTGAGCCGACAAGACCCCAGCTTACTTGCACAGCAAGTTCAGTTGATTGCACAACAAGGCTTCAAACTTATCACCATTCGCCCTGAGCCAATACAAGGGCATCACTTAGGGGAAGCTGTCTACTTAGACTTTTGGGAAGCTTGTCATCAGTTTAATATTCAAGTTGCTTTTCATGGCGGTACGCACTTACATGGAGACACCATAGGCACAAATAGGTTTAGCAGCCGATTTAGCTTACATGCATGCTCTCATGCACTTGAGGCACAAGTCGCCTTCTTAAGTTTGCTGGAAGGTAACGTTTTTGAATTATATCCAAGTATCAAATTTATGTTTCTTGAAGCCGGTGCCGCTTGGGTCCCCTATTGGCTATGGCGACTTGATAACATCTGTTACCCCGAGTTTCCCGCGCTAGTCAAGGACAAACTCCCCAATAAACCTTCATATTATTTTAAAAATAACTGTTATGTGAGCTTCGAATCTGGTGAACCATGCCTTGATGAAGTCGTCAATTGGATTGGCAGCGACAAACTACTTTTTGGCTCAGACTTCCCACATCCAGATCATCAAGACTTTGATCCACAAGAGCTGACACATGATCAAAGCTTGTCGTCAGAGCTTATTGAACGTGCGCTACAAGATAACCCTAAAGCATACTTTGGAGACTCTTTTGTATAACCAGTTTCAAAATGAAGGGTTTCACCTTTTTGACGAAGGCGCGATAGCCGTCGAACTTATAGACGCTGCATTTAATGCTATTCCAGATTTGTTTGATAACAAAAGTGACACAGGGCTAAGCCATTGGGGCATTACCAAAGGTCATGAGCAAGGTGCATTAACTCGTGTGGCACAGCCACACATTTGTAGTGAAGCTTTCTATAATCTACTCACAAAAAGCGATATTGGGACTAGTATTGCGCAAGTTTTACAATGCAATAAACTGCGTGTTTGGGGAAGTCAGTTATATTACAAGCCTCATGGTAACAACCCAAAAACAAACGTTGGCTGGCATCGAGATTCACAGCATATGCCATTTTTCAAAAGCGGCGTAGCGACCTTATGGATCCCACTGATTGATGTAACACCTGACACTGGTGCGCTATGTTATGTGCCCAAGTCACATCATTTAAACCTCTTCGAAACGCCAACAGGCGCACAAGATCTTGACTTAGAAACAGAAGCAATTCGTGTAATGGAGCACTCAACTAGCCAATGGACTGAGCACGCTTTGACGCTCTCTCGTGGGTCTTTTTCAATACATCAATGGGATCTCATTCACGGTAGCAAAGCCAACTATGCGAATACGCCAAGAGCAGCTTTGTCTGTTGGTATTTATACCGAGCATTTAAAAGTACAAGACACAGAGAATGATTACGGCTACAAGCAAATATTAGACAACGACTTTTATTGTCCAGTACTGTTTGAAAAATAATTAATTATGAATTTCCTATACCTAAACTGGCACCCTAAATTTACCGTCGCCACACACAAGAGCTCTAAAGTATTACTTTCGAGTAGTTCAACTAATTACATTTTAGATATCGCGCAATTGCCGTTTATCCAGTTTATTAACGGCACATTTACCGCTGCTGAAATAGAGCAAAAGCTAGAAAGCGCCTATGATAAATCCTCATTCCATTACTATTTAGATCACATGCGCAGCGCAGGCCTAGTATGCGATACAACACACATAGACAACGAAGCAACCGTACCTGCTGTGAAAATTTTACAACCGCAAAAAAACGCACACTTTTCAGCTTTTTTTGATACCTTAGATGTGCAGCTAATTGTGCTTACTAAAAATATTGCTCAGATAGATTACGCTCAAATACCACAGTCATCACGGTTTATCATCATTGAAGACTTTTACGACTCCTACGTTATAAGTCCAGTATTCTCGATTGATGAAACCTCACAAATTGACGCCTACATTGGCGCGAGACTAAATAATCTTCCACTAATTAATTTCATTGATCAGCATCAGGAGCATATTAAACTCTCCTACAGCGTTTACAATGAAGCATCACTCAATATATCAACGTCATTGCTCCATAACTTAGCTTATCATTACAACTGTACTGTTGTGACCAATGAACAAATTCTGGACAGTTACACAATCCCACACGCAGCAACCTCGCATCTTAGTGAGCCAAAAATAGAATTAGTAGACCAACCTATTGCCAATGATAAAGATGGTGGCTCCCGCGTTATTTCAGCACAATCAACGGTTGATAAGATATTGCCATATGTAAACCGCTACACGGGCCTTATTAATCAGTTATCACTGCTCACTGAAAACTCTTCGCCCATAAAGATATACAGAACAGCATTTTATAAGCAAGGGTGTCGTAGTTTAGCAACCGCTAAAATAGATCATTTTAATCAAACTTGTTTGGGTAAAGGGGTGGAACCAATTCAATCCAAAGCCAGTGCATTATGTGAAGCACTTGAACGAAGAAATGCTCAATTTAGAAGCTCTGATGTAGGTCTATACTCAACACCACAAGCTCTGAAAGCAAAGTACTACCAGTTCCAAAACCTCACTCCCTATAGTGAGTTACAATACAAACGCTTCAATGATAGGACCCACCCTGATTCAAAACGGCATCAAGCTGCAAAACCGTATAATGGCAGTGAGATATATTGGCAATCATGTTGGTCGCTGGCCCGTGATGAGGTTGTCTACATCCCCAGTGTACTGTGCTACGCAAATACTCCATATATAGAACAAGAATATGGCTGTTGGCATTCCAATGGGTGTGCAACTGGAAACACCCTAGAAGAGGCTATATTACAAGCAACCTTCGAGCTTATCGAAAGAGATGCAACCGCAATGTGGTGGTATAACAAAATCAATCGACCTAGCTTTGACCTAACCAGATTAGATCCTCAATATTTTACCCCCCTTGATGAATCGTTGACAGCAACCCATCACTATTGGGTATTAGACATCACCAATGATTTAGGTATACCTGTCATGGCAGCTATAGCTAGAGACAGAAAAACTAACGGCTTGATATTTGGCTTTGGTTGCCACTTAAACCCCGAATTAGCAGCACAAAGAGCGTTGACTGAATTGTGCCAACTTATCCCAATTCGTAACCAAAACTCAGCTCCGTTCGACTTTGATGCTATTACAGAGGAAAGCTTTCTAGACATTCATCGCAATGAGAAAGAGCAATCTTACATGATTGAGTCCACCTACAATCTTAAGCTTGATATTTTAAATATTGTTGAACACCTTAAAAGCTATGGTATGGATATGGTTATATTGGACTATAAACGCATAGAGTCACCAATGCACACAGCCAAAGTATTCGTTCCTGGTCTTTGCCATATCTGGCCTCAACTGGGCAACCCGCGTTTATACGACACCCCCGTCAAGCTAGGCTGGTTGGCAGAGCCGCTCACCGAGCAGACTATCAATCAGCAAGGTTTATATATCTGACATTTAATGTAGAATTGCGCTTAACGTTTAAAGTGTTTTGAGTGGTCTTCGCGTTTGCAAGGCCACATTGACAAGGAAATTCTATGAATAAATTACTCTGTGCTACGTTGGTAAGTGCTGCACTTGTTTCAGCACCAAGTTTTGCTGATATCGGTGTAACGGCCTATGCGGGTCAAACCTATAGCCAATCACTCACTACCAGCAAAGGTCAAGAACACGAAATTGCTGACGATGGCCATTTTGCTATCAGTGTCGACAGACATATGGATGGTACTAAATATGGCTTGTACTACAGCTTTTTTGGCGGTGAGTTAGAAAGTAACGCCGAGCAGAAGATAGACTCTGAGCTGCTGCTGTTTCAAAGCGCAGTGTATAGACCGGTCACAGAAAACCTCTCAACCTATGTCGGCGCTCAGCTAGGGGCAAACTACATCACCACCAACTTTGTAGAGAAAGATACATTCTTTGCTTCTGGTCTATTTGTAGGACTTGACTATCAACTCGCGGGCGGTTTAAGCGTGGGATCTGAGCTAAGATGGGTTGCTACAATCGTTAAAAATAGTTCTAAAATCAGCTGTGACAATGATTCCTCAACCGACGACAATTGCGGCTGGCACTTTGATGGCGACGTATTGAATCAATTTCAGGCAAGTCTCAATCTAACCTATCGCTTTTAATGAAAAAGCCCAGTATTCTGGGCTTGATGGGTCAAGAAGTGAGCTGTATATGATTACTTGTTGAATTCCTGTTTTGATAACTGGCCATCTTTATTGATATCCAAGTCATCAAATACTTGAATAAGTTGCTCTGACACGGCCGCTTCGCTTTTACTGATCGCGCCATCTTTATCGAGATCGTAATCGCTAAAGCTGCCAGCCATCGCGGCACCACTGGCCATAATGCCCACAGTTGTTACTAGTGCGTTTAGTTTTTTCATCATTCTCTCCTTAAATTGCAATTGCATTTATTTGCTGTTGATTAGTAGTGACTAAATTCAGTTTCGTTTAGCTTGCCGTCTTTATTGGCATCCAGCGCGTCAAAAATATCACTGAGCGCCTGAGATACAGCCGCTTCATCTTTGCTTATCAAGCCATCTTGATTTTTGTCAAAATCGCTAAAGTTTGCGGCCAAGGCTGCGCTGCTGCTTAAAATCAGCAAGCTACCGAAAAGGGTTTTAATACTGTACATACATAACTCCTATTGCTTAAAGCGAGCAAACTCTCTTGGACTCAAAGCATCGCTTTTGTCACTATCAAGCTGTGCGAATTGCTCAATCAGCGCGCTTGATATTTCTGCCTCGGATGGCGTGATAAGCCCGTTACCATCAACATCAAGTTCATGAAATGATAACCCTGCAGCCATGACGACCGAGGAAAAAAGCGCTAAGACTGTGGCGAATGTCAATGTGGTTGGGATATTCATTTACTATGCTCCTTATATTTGCTCGGTGAGCCCCCCATGGGAGCTCACCATGGCGTTTACAAGTTAGCCTGAGAACTTCTCGTACTCAGATTTAGAAAGCTCTCCGTTGCCGTCGGTGTCTAAATCTTTAAATTGCGCCATTAGCTTAGGGAGCGCTTTTGATTCGCTTAGACTGATAGCGCCGTTACCATCGGTATCTAGCCTGTCAAAACTGCTGCCTGCCTGTGCCAGCAAAGATACTGAAGAGATCAAAGTCAGTGATGTAGCAATAATGATGTTTTTCATAGTTAGCTTCCTTCTGTTTATTTAAGCGCTCGTACCGTAGCAGTACTGTTGAGCGATAATGCGTTCGGACTAACTATTCCAACTTTGATGCCAAACTTTAAAAACCTTTTATTTACAATTGGTTATGATTTTTATAGCACTTTAGTTCAGGGTAGGTTTAAGGGCGCTGTTGCTATTTGGCAACAACTTTTTATCCATGATGATAAGGCTATTTAGTTTTCAGTCAGTTAGCGTGTTGCTTTTTGGCAACAAGCCACCACTTGAGTGACCAAATGAGCAACGTCAAGCCGTAACAACGAGAAAAGAGCCTGAGGTTTGTGTGAAATGTTGAGGCTGTTAGCCAGTATCATAAGGGGTAAATTCAACAAACTTTTGATTGACCCACTGCAATTTGTTGCAAAATGGCAACAAACCAACGCTATCGCTGTGGAACTGACACTCTAAAGCGGATAACGCTGGTAAGCCTCTTGAAAACAACGCGCTATATTAGAGTCGTTCAGGCGCTCGTATTTAAGCCAAATTGATAGACTTCTAACTTTCTTATCAAGGTATTGTAGTTGTTAATAACCTCAGGTGTTGCCTGTCCCTGACCTTTCACTGTGGCAAGATTATCTTTCATGCTGGCGATGACGTTAAAACGTTCGCTGTTGGCCTGCTCAAGCGTTGTTCCCCCCAAGCTGCCATCATGCTCAATGAGCCCGTAACGGCCGGTCATAAATGCCATCTCTCCCATAGATAGCACTCCCTGTTCATACAGTACTTCAGCGGCATTTGACTGCTCCGATAAGGTCATATTGGTAAAATCAAACTCTCTGTCAACAGAACGGTTAGACAGTTCGGCAACCTCTTGCCCCTTGTTACTGTCACTCACCGTTTGCTCTACTTGGTGGCTCGCTCTAAAACTTTGATTTGTATAAGAAACTTGATAGTAGTTGCTCATCCCTTGCGTGATCATAATTAACCCTTAAACTGATTACGTGCATTAGTAAACTTTTAAGGCAAGTTGTGCTCCAGTTTTAGTCACTGTTTTCACACCACTGTGTTAATGTCACCTAACGCCTATAACCCATGCCACAAAAACATAGAGGATTGCTTACCTAATAACGAACAGCTAAATAACTCATCACTGGCCCTACCCGCCGCACCGTAGCAAACATGCAGCGGTAATAAATGTTCTTCTCGCGGGTGACAAAATCGCGCATCGGGCGCTTTTTCCCAGTGTGTTAATAACTGAGCACGCGTTTCTTCATTCAGATTTTGGCTGCTCAAGGTGGTACCCAGCCAAGTTTCAAAACGTTGATTTTTAACATTTTCACGCCCATCAGATGCAAAAAAAGCCGCCATATTATGAAACGAAAAACCTGAGCCTATGATCAGCAAATTCTGCCAATTTAACCTTGCGAGTGCCTTTCCCATCATTAAGTGTTTAGCTGCGTCGAGAGAGCTATCTAACGATAGCTGTACGCTGGGAATATCTGCCTCAGGAAACATGATTTTCAGTGGTACAAATAACCCGTGATCAAAACCGCGCTGCGAGTCTTGGTGAGCATCAATGCCTTGTTCAAATAAGCATTGCTGTATTGCCTGAGCTAATTGCGGTGCACCTTTACACGGATACTCTATCTCATAAGCGGGCTTCACAAATCCATGATAATCATAGATTAAGTTTGGCTCGGCTGCTGAGGTCAGAGTCGGCATTGCTGCTTCCCAATGCGCGCTTATCAGCAAAATGGCGGAGGGTTTAGCGATTTTGCTCACCATGATTTGTAACGTTTTAATCATGTTTTCGTGCGCAGGATCGCCCATTAGCGGCATTGGTCCGCCCCCATGAGCAATGTACATAATTGTGTGTGCGCTGTTCATCATCTACTCCAAAGTCGCAACCATCGAATAAACACCTGTTCAGTACTGAACAAGCCCGCATAGTGCATGAAGGCTTATTCCAGTGTTAGAAACTCAGGTTAACTGGCAAATTTATTACTTAGCCAATTGTCGGCAGAGTAACGTCCGCCACCTTGAATAGTCAGTGCCAGTGTGGCTGCAAGCAAGCTCAATGCAAATTCATAACCATTGTTTGACATAAACAAGCCATTGCTAAAGTGTACGCTAAAGATGGCGACGAGCATGGTAAAGGCGCTCACTAATGCCGCTGGGCGTGTAAGCAAGCCAGCGATAAGTGCTAAACCACCAAAAAATTCTGCGCTGCCAGCGAAAAATGCCATCAAATACCCAGGTTCTAAACCAATGCTTGCCATCCACTGACCCGTTCCTGCGAGGCCATAACCGCCAAACCAGCCAAACAGTTTTTGTGCGCCATGGGCTGCAAGTATAATTCCCACGGGAATACGTAAAACCAACGCCGCACTGCCCGCACCCGATGATAAAATTTTTAAAAGTGATTGCTTGTTCATAATCAATTTGCTCCAAATAAGTGTCTTTAGGCTGCCTGTGTACAGCCGCGTTCTGCTAGGTATAGATTACTGCCAACTTTTAAAACCATAAAGACGTGCTATATTGAATGATTATCAACATTTTGTTTATAAACTCGTATTCAGGAACCTCATGGACCGCGTTGATTTACTTAAAACCTTTGTCACAGTCGCAACACAGGGCAGCTTTACCAAAGCCGCAGACCAACTGGAAATCTCTAATCAGTTAGTCAGCAAATACGTCTCACAGCTCGAAAACTATCTGGGGGCAAGACTGTTTAATCGCACCACTCGGCGTATCCACCTGACCGAAGCGGGAGAGCAATGCCTGCAATATGCCAAACATATTCTAGAGGGTATCAGCGATATGGAAGGTCATGTCGGGCAGTTTCAGTCACAGGCGAAAGGCTTGCTACGAGTCAGTGCGCCCGTCACCTTCTCCACTTTGCATTTAGCATCTTTGATCAGAGACTTTAAACAAGCACACCCTTTGGTTGGTATTGATCTACAACTGAACGACAGAAAAGTAGCGGTTATCGAAGAAGGCTTTGATGTGGCGCTACGTATTGGCAACCTGAGTAGCTCATCTCTTATTGCCAAAAAAATCGCTCCGATTCGGTTAGTGATGTGTGCCTCGCCCGATTATTTGGCAAAACATGGTGAGCCCAAGCATCCTGAGCAGCTCAAAGAAGGCCACTATTTGAGATACAGCTACATGGATTACAGTCTAAACAACTCGCCCCTTATCAATACCTTGAAACAAAGAAGCCAAAGAGATGATTCAGGGTTGGTCATTAATAATGGTGAAATATTGGCTGAGGCAGCCATTGCAGGGCAAGGGTATGTCTTGCAACCCACGTTTATTGTCAGTAAAGCTTTGCAGCAGGGGAAATTAAAAATGATCCTATCTGATTATGAGCCAGCCCCCACAGCGCTGTATGCGCTCTATCCGCATCGTAAACTGATGTCGAACAAACTCAGAGTCTTTATAGATTTTTTGAGTAACTACTTTGGCCAGCCGCCGTATTGGGATAGTTTTGAGTAGCAGGGAAAAACACGAAGGTTCGCTGTAATGCCGTGAAATGTGAGCAGCCTTTAAGCATACCTGTTTTGCATTATACTGATCCATTACCAAACAGGTTGAGATAACCGCCAACGCCAAGCGTTGGTTTTCGTTCTCAGCTTTGTGTAAGCACAACGTAAAAGGACAGTTATTATGGCAACACCCACCCCAGTTAACGGCCAAGTCACTGATGCCGTGACACAAGTTAATACCAAAGTACTTGGCAATACCCACACCTGCAAAGCAAAACCTCTGACGCTGGCAGTACACTCAGCCCTTGTTGACGCTGCGCCAACCTCAGTTAACGGCCAAATCACCGATACCGTGACACAAGTTAATACCAAAGTACTTGGCGAAAGCCCAGCTCAAGTGATGGGTAATCTAATGATTTACACCAGTCAAGCGCTTGCTCAAGCCGCGCATAACACCGCACAGCAACAAGCGCAGGAAGGTATTGACGAGCAAGCCGCAACTGCAATGGCAATTAGTACTTTGTTTGATGTGGATACAGCAGCATCAGGGGTGGTCATTGAGAAGATATATCACTGAGGCCATACTTATCGGACCGCTAAAACACAAACAAAAAAGCCTGGCTAGGCCAGGCTTTGGGACGAGATTAAACTCTTCTAGGGGTTACTTGTTAAATTCGTCCTCTGACAGTTCCCCGTCTTGGTTTGAGTCCAACTCGTTGAACACTTTCATTAAGCTTTCAGATGCAGACGCTTCAATTTTGCTGATCACACCATCTTTGTCAGCATCCAAATCAGCAAAGGTTGCCGTTTCAGCCACTGCTGCTGCGCTGCTCATTATTACCATTGATGCAAATAGTGTTTTAAGTACGTTCATAATCACCGCTCCTACTTTTTAAATTGTGCAAATTCAACTGGGGTTAGTTCGTTGTCTTTATTGCTGTCCAAGTCTCTGTACTGCTTAGCAAGCTCTTCAGACACCTGTGCTTCTGTTGGGCTGATCACGCCATCATTGTTGCTGTCTAGCGTTTGAAATGTTAAATCTGCTGCAAAAGCAACGGCGCTGATCAAAGAAGCTGACGTTAGGGTAAAAACGTGTGTTAGTTTCATGTTGTACTCCAATTTTATATTTTTATCTCGTAATACCGTTATCTGGGCTTGTTATCGAGGAACTGTAAAGCCTTACTCGCTCTTGAAGTTCGCGAACTCTTCAGCGCTTAATGAGCCGTTTGCATCAGTGTCTAAATCTTTAAACTGGGCCATCAAACTTGGTAGCGCTTTTGACTCGCTTAAGCTGATTGCACCATCTTTGTCCGCATCAAGAGTCGTGAATACTTCAGAAGCCTGAGCCGTTGCTGATGCAGCCATAGCGAAAAATGCGATTGTGATAAGATTGTTTTTCATCATCTGATTCCTTATTTATTTGCTCAATGTCAACTCAGCGCCTACTCGCTGGTGACTATTGCGGCTGATAATTATTGACGCCAATGTGTGAGCGATTTATGCGTTCGACCTAGCTATTCCAACTTTGATGCCATAATTAAAAATCACTTTATAAACATAGAGTTATGAAAATATCCAAGAAATAGTTCAGTTTCGATTAAGGCTGACTGTTGCTTAATAGCAACATATCACACAAGCCACCAACTAAATTTCAATTTAATCAGTGACTTAGGGTGTTGCCTTTTGGCAACAAACGGTTTTGAAGGAAGCAACACATGGGAACAGTACGTTTAAAATGGCCTAAAATCCCGCACTTTGCGCAGATTAAAAACTCGCCTGCGAAATTTTTTTCTCAATCCTTAAGCCAACAGGCCAGGCTAGCAATGTTGTTGGCGCTGGTACCAATCATCATTCTGGCTTTATGGTACGCTCAACAAACTGCTTATCAGCAGCAAAAAACAAACGAAATATATAATAAGAATCAACTCCTTATACTCTCGTTTAATGGCTTGAAAAGTGATATCTCGGCACTTGAAAAAGCACATCTCAACAATCAACTGCTCAATAACGCCGAACTACAAAAAAGTATTGAAAGTAAATGGCAAACCACCAAAAAGCGAATCGACTTTTTAAAAAATTCTTATCCAGCTGAGCAACTGGTTGCCAAATGGCAACAACTGCAATTACTCACGCCCAGTGAGCGAGTTTCAGAAGTAGATTACGAGCAACTGCAACAACAGTTGCAGTCTATAGAGCAGCCCTTTCAAAATGTGCTGGAAACAAAATTAGAAGAGCAGGCACAACAACTCACCCTACTTAACCAATATTTTTTATTTGGCTTGTTCATCCTGATCCCCCTGCTGATCGCGATCAGTTTATTGGTGATCCGCCGAGTAACACGCCAGCTAAATGCCCTTGAAGAAGTGATCTGGCAACTGGGTGAAGGCCGTTTTGAGACACCAATAAATCTAAATGGCAGTGAAGAGTTTGTAGCTTTGGGAAAAGAGCTGGATTGGTTACGCGAAGAATTACAACGCAGCCACAAGCAAAAAGAAACTTTCTTACGTCATGTGAGTCATGAGCTGAAAACGCCACTGGCTTCACTCACAGAAGGAAATAGCTTACTGCAAAGCGGCAACTTTGGTGCTATCTCATCACCCCAGCAACGTATTATTAATATCATGGATGGTGCATTGAGCCGTTTAGCAACCTTAATCGATGACCTATTAAACTATAGTGCTGCAAGCCATCCACTGGCCCAGCAGCAACATGCATTTAGTCGTATAAAAGACGAGTTAATAAAGCATTTTGCAACGCAAATTGATGAAACAAACGTCACCGTACATTGGCCCACTAAAAATACCAATGTGCAGCTCCCCTACCTGCCCGTAAAACTTATACTCACCCAATTGATTGGTAACGCACTGCAATATGCCAACTCACGCATTGAAATAGAATATCGTATTGTGCGTAACGACGTGTACATCAGCGTAAAAGACGACGGCCCAGGTATTGACCTAGCTGAACAACATAAACTCACTCAACCGTTTTATCGTGGTAAGTACAGCGAAAACCATTCTGGTAGTGGCTTAGGGCTAGCCATTGTAGCCGAATGTATAAAACAGCTAAAAGGCACGCTAAGGTGGCAACATGCCCACCCAGGTTGCCATATCTGTATCCAGTTCCCAAACTATGGAGTACCGACGAATGCGTAATCTGATAACGATATTTATGATGTGTACTTTGTCTGCATGTCAGGCCATTTCCTCATCGGTAGGTCATGCCACTTTTGTTGGGCCTAGTAACAGTAAGCAATTTGAATTTGCGCCACTCACCGCCTTAGTCACTGCCCATCAAAGTGCTTGTGATAACGGCACCACCAAACAACTGGTTGGCTATCGAGCTTATCAACAACTTAATGACTTTTTACAGGCTTTTTGTTCGACGAGCTCCACCACCACTCAATTACGTTTGATAGCACAGCTGCATCAGCAAAACGATTGGCCACAAGACTATCTAAGTTATTTTGCCATGTTACATCAGCACATCACTACGTTGAGACTGTACAAGCTTGAAAATATAGCGCTTAAAAAACAATTAGCCGAACAACAAAGTGCTTTACAAAACGTTGAGTTAGCGCTGAGTAACCTTAAGCAAAAACTTGCACAGATAGAGCAGCAACGCTTGTTATCCCCTTCTCATGTAGAAACTGACAGTAACCCAGTAGGAGAACAGCAATGAGCAGAAATACGATTTTATTAGTGGATGATGACGCATCACTCATTGAATTACTGGCGATGCGTTTAGAGGCGAACAACTACCACGTGCTTACGGCACATCGCGGCACTCAGGCGCTGCAAATATTACAGCAAAGTGTTGTCGATTTGGTTATCACTGACTTACGCATGGCTCATATGGACGGCTTTGAGCTTTTTGAAAATATCAAAAAGAATCATGTCGGGCTGCCCGTGATCATGATGACCGCTCATGGCTCAATTCCCGATGCGGTGGATGCCATGCAACAGGGTTTTGTTAGCTTTCTCAGTAAACCGATAGAAAGCAAAGCGTTACTTGAAGCAATTGAAAACACGTTAAAAAATAACAAAAAACGTGATGGCGCAACCAATCGAAATCATTTCTATGGTTTAATCTATCAAAGCAGCGCGATGCATCAGGTTGTACAACATATTCAGGCTTTAGCACCCAGTCAAGCCAATATCCTTATTCAAGGTGCCAGCGGAACAGGTAAAGAAGTCACTGCCAACGCCATTCATAAAGCCAGTAATTACTGCGATGGGCCGTTCGTAGCCATCAACTGTGGAGCTGTCCCTGCTCACTTGCTGGAATCGGAATTATTTGGCCATAAAAAAGGCGCATTCACTGGCGCAATGCAAGATAAAGTTGGTCTTGTACAAAGCGCCAACGGCGGCACCTTATTTTTAGATGAAATTGGTGACATGCCAATGGATCTGCAGGTCAAACTGCTCAGGGTTTTACAAGAAAGAACCGTGCGCCCCGTCGGTGGCCAAGTTGAACAAAGCGTCGACATCAGATTCGTTTCTGCCAGCCATAAAAACCTACAGCAGGCCGTGATAGATAAAGAGTTTAGGGAAGACTTGTACTATCGCTTAAATGTAGTATCCATTCATCTACCTGCACTAAAAGAGCGTCCAGAAGACATTCCGTTATTGGCCAATAGCTTTGTTAAGCGCATTAGTGATGGGCAAAAAGTGATCAGCCCACAAGCGATGACTTGCCTGCTTAACTACCACTGGCCCGGCAACGTCAGACAACTCAACAACATTATTGAGCACGCCGTGGCACTTAGTTCTGGCAAATTGATCACCGCCGACATCATTGAAAACGCCATCCCGGAATTAGGCCAAGCCAGCTTTAAAGGCCTTAACGACGCCAAAAAGCAGTTCGAGTATGACTATATTCAAAAAGTTTTGTCTTTGTGTCAGGGCAACGTCGCTGAAGCGGCTAAATTGGCGCAACGCAACCGCTCTGACTTTTACAAACTACTCAAAAAACACCAAATAAGTTGCTAGAAAATATAGCGAAACTGGGCGTTAGTGGTTATTGTATCTATACTGTAACAAGTGCTACGTGCCACACTCAAGTGCGCCTAGCCTAACAATGCATTGAACCCTTGTGCAAAAGTGGTTCAATGCACTTGAATACACTTAGCTGTCTTCAAGGTTACTCAGTAAACAACACACAATGACAACCCTTTGTTAGATGGCATAGAAAACAAAAATCAAAACTCAATCCATCTACAAAATTATCCATAATACAGGAGCACCATATGAGAATGCGCCAAAAACTAATCGTCAGTTTTTTGCTCACTGTTATCGTGCCAATTCTAGCTATCTCCGCTGTAAGCATCTCGAAAACCAAGCATGAATCGCTGCAAAGCTTTTTAGATTTTTCCAGTAGTGAGATACGCCAGATAGAAAACACCTTTGTGCTATTTTTTGAACAAATGAAAAACAACGCAAAGTTTTTGGCACAACATAAGTCAGTCAGTGCAATGCCGGACAACATCACTCAGTATTTTGGTGCAGAAAAGCCCATGACACCGCTAGAGAACTCCCCAGAAGAAGGGGAAATTTTCGAATTCTACACCGCTTTTGGGCAAACTCACCCTGAATTATTGTTTGTGTATTTAGGGTCCGAGTCGGGTGGTTTTATCCAGTATCCAGCCGAGCCTTTGGGCAACTATGACCCACGTAAACGACCTTGGTATCAAAACGCTAAATCCACGCCAAGAAGCGTGATTATTACCGAGCCTTATCAAGGAGTAACAGGGCAAGCTATGGTGTCAGTTGCCACGGGTATTTTTAATAACGGTGAATTTGCTGGGGTGCAATCGCTAGACGTCACACTCTCAACTTTGACCGACATTGTGAGTAACATAAAACTGGGAGAAACGGGCTACTTGCTGTTACTAGACAGTAAAGGCACTATTTTGGCCGACCCTAAACGCCCTGAAAATAACTTCAAGAATATTAATGAATTGGATAACCCTCTTTATAAACAGATCTCCACGGTAGGTGATAAACCCTATATTAGTGTTGAGATGGAGAACAAAACCATTGATGCGAAGGTTTATCACTCCAAAAAACTGAACTGGCGCTTTGTGGCTGTGATAGACGAAGATGAAATCCTGTCATCGGCATATAGCATGTCATGGAGCATTACCCTGATTGCTTTGGTTATGTTGTTGATTTTTGGTGTGATAGCTGTCACCTTGGCAAATAAGATTGTGTTCCCAATTGAACGAGTATCGGAAGGACTAAGAGACATCGCACAAGGCGAAGGTAACTTGTCTAAACGTCTGCAAGTGATCGGTAATGATGAAATTAGCGAGCTTGCAACTTGGTTCAATCAATTCTTGAACTCAATCAACTCCTTGGTAAAAGACATCCAGCAAAATGCTCACACGCTCAACAGTTCTGCACAGCACTTTGAGACTCAGATCAACGACATTCGTAACCAGTGCCGCAGCCAACAAGGTACTGCAAATCAAGCTGCAAACAATACCGAGTCGGTCCACCATATGGCGCAAAATGTCAGTGATAACTGCCAAAGTTCCCTTGATGAGATTGCACAAACGGATCAGTTTACCTACTCAGGCAATACCTTAATAAGTAACACGGTAAAACAGGTCGCCCAACTCAATAACTCCCTTGATGCGTCAGCTGCTGAAATTTCTCAGCTAGAGAGTGAAAGTAATAATATTACCAATATTCTAGGTGTCATTCGTGGTATTGCAGAGCAAACCAACTTACTTGCGCTAAATGCTGCAATAGAAGCGGCCAGAGCAGGTGAGCAAGGACGAGGTTTCGCCGTGGTGGCAGATGAAGTCAGAACCTTAGCGCAGCGCTCACACGATGCCACTCAAGAGATCGAGCAAGTACTCACTAAACTGATTGAACAAACTCGCGCCGTTTCCGCCAAAATGACACAAAGCGTTTCTGCATCGGGTGAAGCCATAGCGCAATCAGAAGAAGCTCATCAAGCTTTTGAAAACATTGCCAGCAGCGTGACAAAAGTAAAAGACTTGGTCTCAACAATTGCCCACGATGCACAACAACAAGGCCATTCAGCCAGTCAAACACATGACCAAATAGCAGGCCTTACCGAGTCTGTAACTCAAGTCAGTCAAGCATCGGATAGCTTATCAGACGGTGCTAAATCCTTGGTTGAACTAGCCAAAAACTTAGATCAATTAGTAGGTCGTTTTCATATTGATTAAGGATGACACTCAAAATGAGTACAAAGTGACAGAAATTGATATCCACTGTCACTTTGTATTAATTTTTAACGGATTAGAATCAATTTTTAGCTGTTAGCAAAAGGAAGTAAAAGTTGGAAAACATCACCACTGATTACAGTAAGTCACAAGGGAATTGGTTATTACTGTGTGCCTTGTTGCAGGGTCTAGGACTGCTACTATTGCATCAAGCACTGAGCTTTGATTGGCCTATTACAAGCTCGCCATCATTATTATTTGCCTGTTATGCTGTACTTTTAACTGGTCCATCAATATTGATCTACGGTGTTAATAAAGACTCTCACCGAGTGTTTTACAACATTGTAATTACCTTTTCCTTAACCTCGGCCTTGTTGGGTGTTTATGTGGGTAGCCAAGCCCTTCACCCTAAATTTCCCGACTTAGCTCTACATGGTTTTGGCTTTGCTGCTGTAATGTCCTTACTCACCTTCAAAGTGTTTATTTTTGCTTCCTCTATTCATTTGCAAGACCATCAATGGCAGATCTGCTATAGCAGATTGATCAGCAACACCTGCCGCTTGCTTATTACAATCACGCTGGCCAGTATTTTCACTTTGTTGGTATGGCTTATCATTGTTTTATGGGCCGAATTGTTTAACAAAATTAATATCACCCTATTTAAAGATATATTTTACGAGCCTTGGTTTATTTATCCCATCCTCTCTTTGGCTCATGCGATTGGAGTCCTTAGAGTCCGTCGTAGTAATAAAATTGTCAGCACCGCCAATCAATTGATCCAAACGCTGTCGTTCGCTTTATTGCCTTTGTTGCTGTTGCTTAGCTCCGTATTTTTGGTGGCGATTGCCTTTGTGGGATTGACCGCGCTATGGAACAGTGGTGGTAGCAACCTAGTGTTTGTATTAACTGCGTTAATTCTGGTGACGTTAAACCTCGCCTTTCAGGATTCTAAGCAGACCCCAAAAATGCATCGCGTTGCCTACCTTTTAATCCTTGCAGGCATCGCCATTTTACCGGTGTATTTAGCTATCAGTGGCTACGGCTTATGGTTACGAGTGGAGCAATATGGCTTAAGTATAAGCAGGTTGTGGGCAATATTCATGTGGGTATTTCTTACTCTATATCTAACCTGTTATAGCATCAGCATTATTGCAAACACACGTAACTGGCTTGACTCATTGGCCACAATCAACACCCGTTTAGGACTCCTGTTGATAGCCGCGCTACTCGTTAGCCAATCGCCAATTTTGAATTTTAAACAACTTAGCGCACAAAACCAGCTAGCTAGGATCCACGCAGGGATCACACCAGTTGAAGATATTGATGTCTATTATTTTGCTCATGAATTAGGCGTGGCAGGGCGAGATGTACTCAAAGAGATTGATGCCCATTTTACCGAACAACACCCTCAACTGGGCGCGAGGATAGAAGCTGCGTTAAACAATGTGGCTAAGCACGACACCCCTGTTGAAAATTCCCAAACACTTCTCAGCGCTTTAGAAGTACATGGAGAAATACCAAAAGCTTCTCTTGAACCTTCGCTTGTCAGCGCAATGCAAAGCTATGCCAATGAACATAGCGCGACAATAGCAAATAGCTCACAATTAATTTTGCTCCCTGTGGAACTAACCAGTGATAAACGAAGCGAGTATTTACTAATAATGAAACAGCCTAGTTACTCAGAGCTCGCGCTATTCTACCTTGAGCAAGAACAATGGCATTCTCGGTCCATGTACTTTCACTACACCAATGAACACAGTGACAAGGAGCTGATCAAAGCATTGCTCGCCGGTGACTATGAGATCACCCCAGCCAAATTTAATGATATTCGAGTAAAAGATACTGCCCTAAAAGTGTCGGATTACTAATCAGCCAATTTGAGGCGCTGGCTTCTCGCCAGCGCCCCTTAAGAGATGACCTAAATCACTATAATCTCAATTTTACCATATCAATGTAGAGTTTTGCTTGGAAAACTTTCATTTCCCTTCTATTATTAACCACTTACAGCACGATTAATGAGCCAGCTAAGTTTGTCTTTATGAAATCATTTCCATCGTTATATTTTACGAATTTATTTTTGGTTGGTGGTACTGGCTTACTAACCACTTACCTCGCCCTATATCTTGGCCAACATAACGTCTCTACATTTTTGATTGGGTTACTCACGTCATTTTATTACATCGGCCTATTATTCGGTTCTAAACTTGGCTATCACTTGATTAAATCTGTTGGTCACATTAGAGCTTTTTCTGCAAGTACTGCGGTTGTAACCGCCTGTGTTGCAAGCCATGGCATCAGCGACAACATCTATCTATGGCTAGTACTACGCTTTGTTGTTGGATTAGGCATGATGTGTAATTACATGGTGTTAGAGAGTTGGCTCAACGAACAAGCTGCACCTGAGCAACGAGGCCGTGTATTTTCGTTTTATATGCTAACGTCATATCTAGGTATGGTTGCAGGGCAGTTTGCACTATCGCAATTCCCTGAATTGGGCTATGCACCACTGTTTCTTATCTGTATTGCCTTATCGTTTGGGATTGTGCCAATTTCAATAACGCGTAGGATACACCCAAAACCCCTTAAACCCCTGCAAGTCAGCTTATGGGGTTACTTTAAAAGAGTCCCTCAATCACTGACCGCAGTCTGTTTTGCAGGAATAATTAATGGCAGTTTTTATGGTTTAGCTCCCACTTTTGCAAGCCAAGCGGGTTTGAGCGCTAAAGAAATTGCCATGTATATGTCTGTTACCATAGTCGCAGGCTTACTGGCACAGTGGCCCATGGGAATGCTGTCCGACAGAATTCGCCGCAGTATCTTACTTCGTTCCAATGCATTGATTATTGGAATTGTGTCGTTGGCACTATTCTTTCTACCTACACAAGCGCCTTTAAGTTATTGGCTTACATTCATGTTTGGTTTGTTTGCCTTTACACTCTACCCACTGTCATCTGCATTAGCTAACTCAAGAGTTGATGATGAACACCGAGTCGGGGTGTCCTCTTCTTTGCTAGTCGCTTTTGGCGCAGGCGCCAGTGTCGGTTCAGCAGGTATCGCACAAGTGATGACCTTTTTCGGGCCACACTCACTGTATGCTTCGTTTGCGATATTGACTATCATCATGTACGCGCTGTTAACCTATATCAACGCTAGACAAAAAGCGGAACAGCCAGAACCCAGTGATTATATCGCTGCCACCTCTGATATTACCAGTTCGCCACTGGCTGCAACCTTGGACCCGCGTATTGAAGAAAAAACAGCGCAGGAGCAAATGCTTGTTGTTGAGGCTGATGAAGAAGATATAGATACAACCAATTTGTCCGATGAGGAACATACTGCACAAAGTGCTCAACCTCTTAATGACAAGCAAACGGATAAAGTAGAACAATTATAAAATAAGTAAACCCGGACACAATCATTGCTATTGTGTCCGGGTTTGTGTAGCAATAATCACACAATTTTTGCCATTACACGTCCCAGCTCACACCTCTAAGTCCATCTAACATGTTAAATTTTAATAAAAAATTGACTTGATAAATATGCTTTAGGTCTTAGTGGTACATGCTAACACCGCTTCACCAACGCATTGATGAAAAGTAAGAGCAGCTGTTCGTTTTGAAAAAAACAATTCGATATTTCTAGAAATATACTTGTTTTTTGATTTTTTGCTCGTTACACTCCTGCTATGCAAATAGAAATGGCTGCCAACCAACTGGCAGAGCTTGGGCATGTAACCCGGCTCGAAATTTATCGAATTTTA
The DNA here is from genome assembly GCF_002964665.1 of Pseudoalteromonas sp. T1lg23B. Classification (GTDB taxonomy): domain Bacteria; phylum Pseudomonadota; class Gammaproteobacteria; order Enterobacterales; family Alteromonadaceae; genus Pseudoalteromonas. Next base: position 578,759 of record NZ_PQBZ01000042.1, read on the forward strand.
GTACGTGCAGGCCACCATGGCTTGGCGGTGTCTGCTATTCAAGAAAAATTAGATATACCCGGCTCAACGCTTTCTCACCATATCTCTCGATTGGTGAAAGTGGGGTTATTGAGCCAAACCCGTGAAGGTCGCGTGCTACGATGCCAAGCTCAATATCAAGAGCTTGAACGTCTTATCGACTTCCTATCTGAGGAATGCTGTAAAGGCTGCGACTAAAAAAAAATTTAGATTATATTTCGAATATTCTAGAAATATAAAACAAAGGAGAAGCTATGTTTACTTACCAACAATGGCAAAATGCACTCACATTTTTTGTGACAACATTTGCTGAACTCACCGTACTGTTTTTAGTGATCAGTTTTATTGTCAGTTTAGTTAATCACTATCTCCCCATGGCAAAAGTGCGTCAATTACTGTCTGGTAATAGAGGCTATACCGTTGCGATTAGCCTAGGTGCTGTAACACCATTTTGTAGCTGCTCAACCTTGCCAATGATGGTTGGGCTACTTAAAGCCCGAGCCGCATTTGGCCCCGTCATGGCCTTTTTGTTTACCTCACCTTTGCTTAACCCATTTATCATCGCGCTATTTTGGGCCACATTCAGTGCCAGCATTACGCTATTCTATACATTTTTCGCTATCTTGATGGCGGTACTCTCTGGCATGCTCATGCAACACTTTGGCTTTGAACGCTTTATTCGTGATGAGCTGTTCACGCCAGCACCAAGTGAGTCTTGCGATTCTGCCGACAAACCTAGTTGCCAAACAACGTCATCTGAGTGTTACGCTCCCCCCGCAACTAAGAAGCCACAAACGAAGACTCTTATCACAGTCCTATCTAAGGATGCCTTTAAACAGTTAACTATGATGTTGCCATACATGGCAATTGGTGTAGCTGTGGGAGCCGTATTACATGGTTTTGTACCCAGTGAACTGTTTAGCAAACTTGCCGATGTCCACCTTTTATTACTGATCCCCCTGTGCGCACTAATAGGCACCTTTTTGTATGTTCGGGCGTCAACCATGATCCCCATTGCCGCTTCGCTCGTCGCCAAAGGGCTGAGCTTAGGTGCGGTGATGTCGCTGACCATTGCCGGAGCTGGTGCAAGCTTGCCTGAAATGATCATGCTCAAAAAGCTGTTTCACTGGCCACTACTGCTCGCGTTTATCGGTTTGGTATTTACCACTGCCTGTTTAACGGGTGTGAGCATTGAATTATTAAATTTGTCATAACAGGAGAATCATCATGATCACCATACATTCCGATTTTGAAAGCGGCTCGATTGAAGTGATAAACGCCAGCAACGCAGAAAATATTGAGCTCAACATCAGCAAAGATAATCAAGCCTGTACTCGACAATGGTTTTATTTTGCTATAGAAAGTAGTCACATAGAGCCACAACAGATAACGCTCCGTAATGCAGCAAAAGTAAGCTTTGTGAATGCTTGGCAGGGTTACCAAGTGTTTGCCTCATATAACAATGTTGATTGGTTTCGGGTAGCAACCCAGTACCAGAACGAACAACTGATTATTCGTCACGAGGTAACAGAACACATCGTTTACTACGCCTATTTTGTTCCCTACTCCTTAGCAAGACAACATCAGCTCAATGATAAGTTGTTACAGAACCCTCACGTAATATCACAAGAAATAGGGCAATCAACGTTGGGAGAAAGCATTACCTTATTGCGTATTGGAGACCATCGTGAGCAAACCAAAAAGGTATGGCTGATCGCCAGACAGCACCCTGGTGAGACTATGGCACAATGGATCATCGATGGCTTGCTCAATCATTACTTTGACAACGCCACCACATTTGCCAGACAGTTTACCAACATCGAGTTTTTTGTTGTGGCTAACATGAACCCTGATGGCTGTAAGCTGGGCAATCATCGTACCAATGCTCAAGGTGTTAATCTCAACCGCCAGTGGCAAGACCCCAATGCCGCTAGCTGCCCCGAAGTCTCGGCAGTTAAACAAGCGATGGAGTCTTATGGCGTTGATTTATTCATTGATATTCACGGAGATGAACAGCTCCCATATAACTTTATGATGGTCGAGGGGCACCATCCAATGGGCGAAACGCTTAAGCGCTCATTACATCAACTCTACAGCAATTTCCAAATTAAGTATGACTACGACACGCCAAATGATGATGCGAATGATACCACTGTCAGCCCATGCTGTGGTTGTGCGCCAAAGGCATATTCAACCGCAACCCAGTATGTTTACCAACACTTTGGTGTTGCTGCGATTTTATTGGAAGCCTCCTTTAAACCACTTGCAGGTAAAACGCCAGCTGCTCGCTGGGACCACCATGATTGCCAACAACTGGGTGCCCGTTTGTTGCACGCTATAGCTGCCACAACTAAAGCATGGGACCACTCGTATACCAACGCTGTTAAAGTAAGTTAAATAGGTGATATGGGTAGTGAGCCAACCTAAAAAACAGGCACCTTAAAATAATAAGGTGCCTGCGATAAACTTGATGCGATATGGATATCAAATACCCGATATACACCTATTACAGTTTCAGTTCGCTGATTTGTTTTGCGACTCTTACCCCACTTCTAACAGCGCCTTCCATGTAGCCTAGATATAAAGTGTCGGTATGCTCTCCTGCAAAGTAGATTCGCCCTACAGGTTGTTTGAATAGATCCCAGTACGCGCTCATTTGTCCAGGCCCGTAGGCTAAAAAACCACCTTTTGTCCATTGCTCATTGAGCCAACTTTGAGATTTCGCTTCGATAAAATACTGCGAAGATCCAGGATACATCAGTTCAATTTCAGCTAATCTGGTATCGATGATCTGTTGATCGCTCCAATGCTGTTGCATCTTACTAAAATCACCGGATGTGTAAGCTATCAAGATGCCACCCTCGCCTCCTTGACGTTCAGTGGTCTCCCAAGTCCAGCCCGTTGGTAGACTTGCGACTACCGTATCACCACCTAAATTATGCTCTAACCAGAAACGCTTGCTGTAACGCAATAGCACTTTAGAATGTGTACCATAATTAATATTCTCAGCGGCTTGTGACAATTCACTTGGCAGTTCGGGAGTAAAGGTGATCTTGTTGAGCACTTTCAGCGGGACAGTCACAACTATCACATTGGATGTATAAGTATCATCTGATACTGTTTTGACAGTGATTTTATTGTCAGTTTGTTGAATATTTGTCACCGCTTGATTTAACAGAATATCGCCCGAGATATTTTTAGCAAACGCCGAAGTCATAGCCTGACCGCCTTTTAAAAAGCGAAATGATTCCACGTCGTCATCCGATACATTTTCATATACCTTGGCATACTGGGCTAAATGCAGCAGAGATAAGTCTTTTGGTTCATCAAACTCTCCTCTGACGAACTGTTCTGCAAGTTGCTTAGCGCTAGGGTGTAGTTGTAATTCATCGATCCAACTTTGCACGTTCCGTTTATCTAATTCGGCTGCAGCTGCCAATAGCAGTGGTTTTTCAGGATCGGGCACCATATCAGCTAACAGGCCAAGTTCATCATAAAAGCGGTAATAATCGGTAACTATCGGCGCACTATATGACTCATCAAAGTCATCGTAACCCACTAAGTTACCGTCAACGTAATATGCACCGCTTTGTACACTCCCTTCATACCCTGTGTCGGCTAATTCGACGTCAAACAAATGGGCATATCTATGAAGCTGCTGATGGACGGCCTCACCATCTATAAACTCGCCTCCGATTTCACCGGTTTGCTGACCCATCTCAACCGTCGCGACGCGACCGCCAATGCGGTCACGAGCTTCTAATACGGTTACCTCAAAACCCAACTGCTCAAGCTCATAAGCAGCACTTAGCCCAGATAACCCCGCACCAACAACAATTGCAGTTTTTTCGGTATTAGATGTTTGGGGATTAACAGGCAAACCCGCTTCATAGTGATCACCACAGGCACTAAGAAGCAGTAGCAATATACATGTGAAAGTACTTCGGAAAAAATCCATTTTCCAAATATTCATTATCAAGTCCTCATTATTAAATATATGATATAAGCCACCAAAAGCGGCGATAAATTATATTTACAACAATGAAAAACACCAAACTATATTTATAAAAAATAAGCTACCAGACAAAACGCAATAATGAATAATTTATTGTTAAATATAAATTAATACCCTCACAATAATAAAACAAATCGTAAGATTATACGTTATCTTCTAAATATTTGATAAAACCGGGCGACTCTATGTAATACTTATCGCCATACTGAGAGATAATAACCATTGATTTCAATTTCTTAATACTTGTCTGTATTGCAGAGGCGGTGATCTCACTTTTCGTTATTCGACTTAATTTATCAATAGTGTTGGTACTGTATAAAGCGGTGCATCCTTGTTTTATTAAACTTAAGACCGCGATATCTAATTCTCTGAGTCGCTTCTTGAGGTTTTCAAAGTCTCCATCTTGGATCATTAGTGCTTTAATATATTCACGGCCTTCTTTTAAGCTCGTCTGATTTGCCATCAAATAAGTCATCAACTTCATCATCCAAAATGGAGATTTATCTATTTCTTCATAAAAATCGCCCACTTCTAATGGGTTATAATGCAGGTTAAAATGCTTACTCAAGGTATCACAGCAATGCTTTACAAACTCGTCTCCCAATCTTGGAAAATCAATCATAAAAGCAGAGTCGTAAAATGGGCGGTCTTTATCAGTGAACATCGCATTCACACCAGAGCGGCTAGAGCCTGCAAATACAACACTGATGTCGCTATAAGTATCTAGTGCCGTTCTAAGCGCATGCTGGACCGATAGAAACTTTTCAGAAGAGGCTAGGTGCTGAATTTCATCAATAATGATCAGCGCTTTATCGCCACATTTGTTAAACAGCGCTTCCACTAACTGATTGATTTTATATAGCTCAGATTGGCTTGGTTTGTGTGCGTTGTTATCGCTAAACTCTATGGTGGCTTTGCCAAAAACGTTATTGCCCACCTCTAGCTTCTTAATCTCTGAGTTAGCAATATCGCTTAGTTTACCCTTTACCGACTGATTTAAGACATTAAGCGTGCTACTTAAAGCTTGAGTGATGGCAAGCGTCGGATTCTCAGGCTCGCCCCAAAGGTTTACATACACAGGAATAAAACCATTGTCTAAGGCAATGGGGTACAAGTCTTTGAGCAAGAACGTGGTTTTACCCGTTCGACGCACATCAAGTAGTGCAATACGGCTCACTGCACCTTGATACACTGTTTGTAGATATGACTCAGCAAGTGCTTTTCGTTGAAAATGCCAATTGATCTTTTTCATCTGAACTACCGCTATGCTGTTTTATGGTTAATTATGCCTAGTATACATAATTAACCATAAAACAGCATAGCCAGAAGCAAAGTCAAACATGTTTTTTTGCTTTAGCTTTACAAATCAAAACGTTGTTATTAAAAGAACAGACAACCCAATCGACTTGGGCTGTCTGCGACTTAGTCACGACTTAATTACTGACCACTGAAAAGCGCCAATATTTCATTCTCATCAAGGGCTTTTTTGAAAAAACGTACATCATCTATATCCCCTTCAAAGTGATTGCCGGTTGATTGGTTATCACCATTACGTCGTGCACCAATCAAAATGTCCATGCCATTACTTGGTACAGAGCCTGATACTTTGTTACCTAGTAACTGGCCGTCTAAATACACCTTGAAATACCCTGAACTATGGTCATTCACAAGCGCAGCAAAATGCCATTGCCCATCATCAATTGAGCCTGAGCTACTGCGGATTGATCTATATGCGCCTCCTCCCAAGCCAACCCTGCCATACAACGCACCATTGCTACCTGCAAACAGATAAAACTGCACATCAGAAGTGGCATCTTTCACTTTTGAGATCAATGCACCACTTTTTGTGGTTTTAAACCAGAGGGTGGTGGTAAAGCTATGTAGCTGAGGATTAACATCCATTAATTCATGAGCTGACAAGTTCACATAGTCATCACCATCAAAACGCAGCGCGCCTTCAATATGACCGTCATTCACCCAACTGGCACCTTGCACCGCACCATTTACTTCACTCAGGGTTCCAGTGTTAGTGGCAGTATTACCTGAGTACTCATCCAACGGGAGGTGAAGCAAATCCGCATAAGCTGGATCAAAACTAAAACTCGCTTCAATAACGTGGTTTTCACTCACATTATCAAATAGATACTCGTTAGCAACAGGAACAGATTCACCATCTACCAGTAGCGATGATACCTGATACAAAGGCGCAGGAGAGATTGTCATTGTTTGATTTGCACCACGCGCGACTGACACCGGTCCATTTGGCAAAATATCACCATGCGTGCCGCTAAAGGTACTGATCCTAACAACTTTGGGAGCAAAATTTGCTTTGATCACTTTGTGGCCCATCACTTCACAGCGTCCATCAATCACCTGATCGCAACCCTCCCAACCCAGAAAGTCGTGGTTGCTGTCTGCGACAGCACTCAAAGTAACCACTTGGTTGGTATCAAACACAGCGCCGCATGTTTGTGGACAGTCAACGCCGGTCGGATTACTAACAACACGCCCTCCTTCATTCATCAACACCCTGAGTGTTACGTATTCGAGTGCCCCAATATCATAAGCGCCTTGCAATGGTCGTGTTATGTTGACTAAGTCTCGGGTCAGTCTAGCTGCTTCCACTGCATATTCCGCAGGCATGTCAGTGCCGGTATTCACGGCGGCAGTATCACTTTTCAGTGCATACGGTATGTCATCTCCACCTTCCAAAATATCATCAGCCGCATTAAGGTTAGTGACAACTACCACATCGCCAGCCACATCCATTGGGGTGTTATCTGGTACAATTAGATTATTAGCAATTGAGTGAGTTTCTCGATACATACGAAAATCAACACTTTCTTTAGCTGGGTTAATAATCGTGTTGTTGACTACATGGTGAGATTTACCCGCATAAATTTGCTGCCAGGGTATGTGTTGGTCTTGTTCATTGTACATTTTGTGATGATCATCATCGGTATTAAAACGTACCTGAATAGCCGACTCTTTTCCATACTGGCTGCCTTTACCTGCATCTTTAATAACATTATTGGCTATAACGCCACCAAGAGTTGGTGCATGAACGCCCATACCATAACCCCCCTCGGAGCCACCTTCTAGGGTGTTGCGGTATACATCACAATGAGTGTTGGTTTGTAAGCTGATAGCGCCAATCTGATCACGGTTGTAATTGGCAGTCGAGAAGTTCGTTACGTGGTTAGCAAAAACTTCGCACTCAACTGCGCTAGATTTTACATTGATTGAATCCCAACCCGTTCTATCTACGATGTTGTTGTAAATTTTAACGCCAATCAGTTGCCCCGCCATGGGTTCGTTGTAATCGCCAAATGCAACCTGCTGCTGTTTGTCAGGCGCTTGATAATATTGGCAAATACGTCTTTCATTACCGCCCATACCGGAACCTGGTAAATGAAATGGATCGGCATGCTCACTCGCTTTATACAGACGATAACTGCCATTTGAGCCGATATACATCCCCTCTGTGCCTGTATTATGAATGTAATTGTCATGATAGCTGGCATTGTGGAAAGTCATATCACTGCGCGAACTCGCATCAAGATGATTAATGACCCCATCATTGTTGTAATCATGCATGTGCTCTTTTTGATATTGTTCCACCGAATCATGCAGCACCAAAGGTTCATTATATGCATCATAAAATTGTGGTGTTTCACCTTGCTCTGCGTAACGTGCTGGCACTGAGCCATCGGAGCAATTACTAAAGGTTTTCAGGTTAAAACCTGACTGCGTAGTGTGCCCCACTTCGATATGATCAAGTTCAATGTCGCTGCTGCGTTTGTAATAAGCCACACCTTTACGGACAGTGCCAACTCGACCATCGATTCTGAAACCGTAATCATAAGCCTGATTACCGGTTCCGGTAATGTGTAGGTGTTGGCTGTTTAACACGTCAATAGCTGTGTCGATATACCCATTGTTATCAAGGTTTTTAAACACTACTTGTCCACCCGTATTGATAACCGTGATAGGCGCCTGTGCCGTCCCAGCAACATTCTCAATTCTTAACTCATGACTTGCGCCTTCCGGTGCACCTTTGACACATAAAACCGCGCCGGGTACCAGCAGCTGAGCAGGATTAAGGGATTCATTGCCTTTGCCATCCACAGTGCTACTTCTACCATCAACGGTGATCCGCTCTTCATGACTTAATTGCACCGTATTGTTTGCTGAACACAATGGTTCGGTTTGTATCGCGGTGATAGCACCCTCAATCCAAGTATTTTTGGTTATACTCGCTGGAATTTGCTCATTAAAAAGTCGCAACAAAAAGCTATGCGACAGCCACTGTTCATAAGTAAGCGGGATCAGCGCATCACCCACAGGCTGATTGTTTGTTTCAAACTCAGTTAGCAAGTGCGTCGTGCGAACAGACAAGTCATTATCAGTTCGCATATCGCTTGGTACCACCAAATATGACCCAGCGTTATGTGGGTCTATCACCAGTCTGAGCTTTGACTTATCAGCATCCATCATTAACGATAGATCACCAATAGCTGCTTTATAACGAATACCCGCTGATTGAGACTCGGCTACATAATTTGGATAACTGCTTAAGTCATGCATCTGATCGTCATACCAGTATTCACCGGTGATGGGATCTGATACTTTGATTGTATTAGTTACCAGTGAGTGAGGATCATTTACCTCATTGACATAACCACTAAAGGTTACTTTATACAAATCAGCTAGGCTGTAAAAAGGTAAACAAATTATGCTTACCGCGACAAGCGCCCACCGAGGAGTTAAAAAAGTCATTTTATAATCCTTTTATATTAAAGTTGTTCATTAAGTTAAATTTATTTTATTTTTAGATTTTTTATTCCAATAATTTAAGGTGAGAGAATAACTTTAACAAAAACGTGGTAGTACACCTACATTTTATATGGATTAATATTGTAAGAATTTTTAACAAGTTATGGATTTTCACTCACTAAAATATGAAATATTTCATAGAAATTAAGGAGTTGAAGCAACCTCACCAAGCAAAAAAATAAAACTACAAATCATGTAATATACTACTTTTTAACTAGCCTGAAAGTGCAAATGACAGGATTAATCGACTGCCTGTGTGCTTTGGCAGATAGCGCTTGTTTATTGACCGCGTTTGGTTAAATATAACGCTATTAGCGTAGAATAAAAATAAACCAGTAGCTAGCGACAAGGACGCACTGATATGTTCAAAATACAATGGTTAATATTGACCGTTTGCCTGTCATTTACCGCAGCAGCAAAAGACAATCTCATCAGCAAACCATTTGAGTTTGCAAAAACACTGACATTTAAGTCACAGTCTTTGCAGCAATCAAGGTCTGTACATGTTTATTTACCGCCCAGTTACACGCAAAACAAACAACAAACCTACCCAGTTATTTACTTACTTGATGGCTCAAAGGATGAAGACTTTATTCATATTGCAGGCCTAGTACAATTTGCTAATTTCCCTTGGCTCAATATATTGCCTGAAACAATCGTGGTGGGTATCGAAAACATTGACCGAAAGCACGATTTCACAACCCCAAGTGACAACCCATTGGATCAAAAAGAGTTGCCAACCCACGGCGGTGCCAAGCGCTTTATAGACTTTATCAACCAGGAGTTACAACCTATGATAAAGCGACATTACAGGGTCAATGAAACCACAACCTTGATAGGACAGTCACTTGGCGGCTTGCTGGCAACTGAAATTTTGTATAATCACAGTGCACTGTTTGATCACTTTGTAATCATCAGCCCCAGTTTATGGTGGAATGATGAAGCACTTCTTAATCAGGAGTTTAACCCATCTCAACTACCTAAGTCTGTCTACATCGGTGTGGGCAAAGAAGGCGAACAGATGGAGCGTATTGCCAAACAGCTTCACGAAAAAGTCACCCCAAAACTACTGGGTAAAACCCAGCTTGAATTTGGCTATTTTCCACAGCTAAACCATGGTGATACGCTACACCTCGCAGTGTATGATGCATTTAAGAAAATCAACTATTGAGAATGAGATAAATGAGATATAAGCCGATTTTAGTCTTGAGGGCTAGCACCTTTGAAGACTTCAATTAGTATTATTGCCCACTAAGCTCAGCTGATTCAACACCAACTGCAAACAATCCCATGACAATGGCTTTTTAAGTGTATCTCATTAAGATTAAGGCCGAAGTAGAGCAAAAGCTCAAAGTCTATCCCTCTACAATTAACATGTAGCCACGTAATGCTACAAATTTGTTTATTATTGCGCACAAAGTCATAAAACTGTCATTTAACTGCGCAATAATGCGCCCCACTTAAAATCAACCACCACTCGAAGACGATGACACAACCACCAGTACTGCTGAGTTTTTCGGCTCGCGCATTAGATGAACATGCTGAAGATCAGGCATGTCTGCACGCATTGCAGTACGATACCTTGCAACTTGAATATCATGATATGGGTCTGCCGTTTTTATGTGAGCTGCCGTTTGATGCTCAGCTTGGCGATGCCATTGCGTTATACGCAACCTCTGTAACCGCCCGCGCTGCAAGCTTCAGCGCAGAAACCCCTGTGACAAAACATGCATTAGACACAGGTCACCAAAACCTCATATTGAAAGGTCAAGGGCAGTCGGGGGAGTACATAGTGCAACTAAGCTTGGTGGGTCGCCATGGTATGGTTAAAAATACGGTGGAATACAACGCCTATATCAATAACGCATCGTCTATGAATAAGTCGGTCGAAACAAAAGCTTCACCTTCTTTGGTTGCATCCGCTGTTAAACGCCATACAACCAACCTGATGGCATCTCTATTGGCTATTTTCTAGCACGCCTAAAGGCTAATCCGCAAAACTCACTTTGCCCATAGTGATATTTGGTACGGTTTGCCTGTATGCCTTGAACTTTTACCTGCTAAGCACTCATTGGCCAGCATTGCAAACAACACCGCTTCTTTGGCGTCAGGATGAATACCCAGCGTGTCACTGCTATACAAACTAATATGCGCTGCCAATTGTTGATTAATTTGCTGCATTAGCAAAGGGTTATGTACACCGCCACCGCTACAATACACCATGGTTTGCTCACGACACAGCGAATTAATGTGTGTCGCAATAACGTTAGCAGAGAGCGCGCTTAAAGTTGCCATTACATCTTGATGGCTGAGCTGGCGTGTATCAGAGTCTTGTTGTGCGCGTTGCAACATCGCCAAGTTAAACACCTCAGGCCCCGTTGTTTTTGGCAAGGAAAGCGTAAAAAAGGGCTCAGCCAATAACCTCTCTAACAACGCCTGATTTATCTTCCCTTGTTTAGCCTGCTTTGCACTCCCATCATAGGGTTGTGAAAAGTGCTCGCGCATATAAGCGTCCATTAGCGTATTTCCTGGGCCTAGATCGCTACACACAACACCTTCCAAGTCAGTTCCCTTTGGCAAATACGTCAAATTGGCAATCCCTCCCATATTCAACAACACGCGATGTTCTTTATCGCTTGCAAAATAGTAATAGTCTCCATATTGCGCCAAAGGCGCGCCTTCGCCCCCCGCGGCAATATGCTTTTGTCTAAAATCGGCCACCGTAGTGATGCCAGTCGTAACCGCAATATGGTCTGCATCACCTATTTGTAAGGTGGCATTACCAAAGTCGCTGTACTGGTGCTGATGCTTTGGACAGTGAAAAATGGTCTGTCCATGGCTGGCAATAACATCGACATCATCGGCGTCAATTTGCCAGTCTTTTAAACACTGGTTGATTAATTCGCCATGATATGTGCCGAGCCAAGCATTTAATAAAGTCAAATATTCTAGACTGACAGTTTGCTTCGCAAACACTGATAATATTTTATCTTTAACCGTCTGAGGGTAAGCACACGTGGTAAACGCCTGTACTTCCACTTGCGTATCTCGACCACTACCTGCAATGCGACATAACGCAACATCTAAACCGTCCAGTGATGTACCGCTCATCAGGCCGATGATCAAACGCTCAGATTTAGCTGCACTTTGGTATAGTTTTTCAATATGTGGATGCATAGAAATTGACATTGTTTATTTTAGTTTTTCAGAAGTATACACGCTTACAATCGGATAGTCGTGGCGGCCAAACTCTAACGTCAAAGTAACCGTTTGTAGCCCTTCCAGTGCTTGCTTGTTCACCGTCGTAACAGGCGTATGACGCGTACCATCGGCCAACACGGCCATTACATGCTCAGCTTGTAGAAAACGCTTGCCACTGGCGACGTTTTTAAGAGTGATCAGTGCCGCTCTATCCCCTTGCTCAGTACTCATCGGGTAATACCCTTGCACGCTGAAATCACTGATTTTCGGATACTGCCTACCGTCGTTAACAAAGGCGCTGGGTGGGATGTTGGTAATGTTGCCATCGAATGTATAAATACTCTGCCCTGCAATACTTACACAGCTAAACGCCAGTAAAAAAGATATTAAATACAATTTCATAATCATACTCCTATGACTCACATTATATTGGCATCGCTGAATATACGATGACCCTAGCAGGCTTAATGCTCACTTGGGACCAGCGCTAATTGCTGAACTTTATCTGATATTTGCGCAAAGCGCAGCCCTTCGCAGCAGGCAAAACCTGGTAGTTGTTTTAATTTATACTGACTGATAAATGGCGTAGTGACCCCCGCCAGAAATCGGATAACCGTCTCTTTACTAGGCTGAACACCACCTTGTCGCAAGTGCTTGTGCATGGCAAACACATAGTTACGCAGCGTATCATTTTCGGGCATATTGGGGGTCTGACTTAAACTCAGACGCACCACTTGAGCACAACAGACACTGCAATGGCCACAGGACTGGGGGACTTGATGATCATCAAAGTAGTATGCCAAATTTGCACTTAAACAACGGTCTAACTCAAAAAATCGTAACATCGCCGCTATACGCTTTATTTCAGCTTGCTCTTTTTCTTTAAAATAGTGATACAAATTATCGACTAACTCAGGCTGCGATAAGGCGTTGGTATTTACATCGTATACCTGCACCAATCGTTTACTTTCCAGCTCAATGAGGCCTTGTTCATGCAAATAATCAAGTGCAGCAACCACTCTTTGCCTGTCGGCTCCATTTGCAACCAGCGCCTGAATATCTACCGTTCCCCATACTTTCTTAAACTGGGTATGACTGAATATCAAGTTCAAAAATGCTTGTCTGGTGGAGTCAAAGCGATTGAGTAACTTTCCTTGGGGAGTAACAAACTTGAGCCTAAAGTCGGCATAAAAGGCATACTTGGCAGTGATTGCCCCTTGGATTTCCAGTTGTACCAACAGCGTTTTCAATGCCAAAACGCGAATATTGCTCGCTTTTGATAAAGGTAACTCCTGTACTTCCCACTTGCCACCAGTTTGTTCTTTCAGACATTGAGTTATGACATATTCAATGCCCGATCGCTCAGGAGTGTCACCATAAACAAAGTTTTCAACGGTTGCCACTGAGTCCAAATTGCCAAGTACGGTGCAATATGCTGGTTGACCATCTCGCCCCGCACGACCGATTTCTTGACTATAGTTTTCGATTGATTTGGGTAAGTCATGATGAATTACAAAGCGGATGTCAGACTTATCTACACCCATACCAAAAGCAATGGTCGCTACCACTACCTGAATTTGATTATCCATAAACTGCTGTTGCACACGGCGGCGAGTCTCATCTTCAAGTCCAGCGTGATAAGCCTCAGCTTTAACGCCAGAAGCTTGTAACTGCTTTGCCACCTGCTGTGCTTGTTGTTGCAACGTCACATAAACGATGCCAGCGCCTTGTTGTGCGCGGATCAATTGCAGCAACTGCACGAGTTTATCCTGCTCTTTTACGCTACGAACCGACAAATCTAAATTCGGTCGATAAAAGCCCGTTTGCACGATGTGCTGAGGCTCAATAGCAAAGCGTTTTGCCATATCGAACTTGACTTTCTTAGTAGCGGTCGCAGTCAGTAGCAGAACTAATGGAATATTTAGCTCACGTCGGTAGTCGGGAAGCTTTAAATAGTCGGGCCTAAAATTATGGCCCCATTCCGAAATACAATGTGCCTCATCGACCACCAACATCGACACCTCAATACCAGTGATGAATTCCCGAAAACGTTCATTTTTGAAACGCTCAACCGACACCATAAGAATTTTAATGTCGCCCTTACGTACACCTTGCATCACACTCTGGCTTTGCTCTGTTGATTGACTGGAGTCCAATGTTGCAGCGGCAATCCCATTGCGTTGCAAAAATGCCACCTGATCCTGCATCAGTGCCAACAAAGGAGAAACCACCAGAGTTAAATTGGGCAGGTGTAACGCTGTTAATTGGTAGCACAACGATTTGCCCGATCCAGTTGGAAAAATCGCAAGCGAAGAATGACCCGCCAATAAATGTGAAATTGTTTGCGCTTGACCAGGACGAAAACTGGCAAAACCAAAATGTTGCGATAAGCTTTCTAGCAACTGCTGTCCATGCTCCATGATAGGGTCTCAATTGAAGTAATTTCTTGACTTAAAAGTATCATATTTTGTGTTTAGCATTAACGCTAATACGCAACTTTTAGCGTGCGTTGGCAAATTCATTTCTGTGCATAAGAGGAGAAAGCCATGTTTAATCCATCCGAACCTTCATTATTGGTTTTTAGTTTTGACGGCACAGGGAGTGAACCCAGAGATAGCCAACAATACAGCGCTGAGCAGTTCAAAGAAGACTGTGAAATAAGCAACGTGTTAAAACTACACTTGCTGCTAGGGGGGCGTATTCACCCTCAGGCTCAAAGCCATTTCCCTTCTCAAAAGTGTTTCTATTACAGCGGCATAGGTAATCAGGGGAGCACAGTAAAAAAGACACTAAATCAGATTTTGGCACCACAAAGTTGTGATGTGGCCAGTATTTTGTCACACGCAATGCATGACTTTGAACAACATTATCAAGCAGGTGACAAAATTGTATTGATCGGTTTTAGTCGTGGCGCAGCATTAGCGAGAAGATTTGCAAAGTGCCTAGAGAAACATATTGATAGTAACGTATATCTGTGTGTTTTCGATACGATTGCCTCAATTGGATTTAGCAAAATTACCAAAGCAACCTGCGGCACGGAACATGTAATTTTTTCAGATCATGATGTTCCTGATAATGTAGCAGCGGCTCTGCATTGCGTTAGCCTTGATGACAAGCGCCGCGCCTTTGAAGCAACCTTATTTAACCACGCCCCAAACGTCCATGAAGTATGGTTCGCTGGCAGTCACTCTGACGTCGGCGGTGGTTTTTATCGCAGTGGCTTATCGGATATTTGTTTACGCTACAGCTTAGAGTGGCTATTGACACAACCTGTACAACTACAATTGCTCACTCGTGAACAAATAGATTATCAAAGCTTACTGCCAAACGATGGTACCTTGCTCATAGATGCCGATGATCTAGCCATTAAACCAGATGCGCTCGCACCCAGCCACCAGCATGATTATTTTTGGAGTAACATCAACTTCAAAGCAACACACCGATTATGTGTTGTCATGAAAGACAATCAAGTCACTGACATCCCTCCTATAGTTCACCACAGTGTTGCAAAACGGATCTATAACCATAGTAGTTATCGCCCCGAATCGCTTAAGGGTCTAAAGCATCAATTGGAATACGCCAATGGAGAAACCCTAGAGTGTGTTGGTATTAATCCACATATTGAACTGCCCACCCAACAACTCAATATTCTCCAAGTAGGTGAGCGTAGAAACGTCAAGGTGTATGCCTGTGAGCCCTATAATCACACCGGACTTTGGTTAGAAAAAGGCGCAACTTATCGAATGGAACCTATCAATAATCAAGTTTGGTACGACAAAGACATACGCGTCACAGCGAGTGGCTGGCAAAGAGACCATCGCACCATCGGCGTTAAACAACTCCCCATTGAAATGATGGAACCATATAAGCGATTACCGGGTAGGCCTTGGTTTTCACTCGTAGGTTGTATCAATGCTGATGACAACCTCGCCTTCTCGCTCAATGGTGGTGGTGATATAAAGATTCATGAACATGGCGAGTTCACACCTTTTGCCAATGATATTTGTTGTGATTATGGACTAAACCGCGGAGCAATTGAGCTAGAAGTGACTCGATTGGGATAAGGAATCATGAAGGTCAGCTTGGTATTTTAGCTCAATCGCTTTGAGTTGCTCTGAGACCAAGCTGATTGCCCGATTTATTTGCGCCACTTGCTCGATATCAAAAGCATCTTTGTTGAGCATAAAATGAATGCCATTGTCATGGATCACATAGGGATGCACTCGGAGCGTGTCATAACCCAAGCGGTTTTTGTAATATATGCCACTGGCCTCATCTTCAATTAAAAAGTCCACACGGCCACGACGCACTAATTCCATGCGCTGCGAGAGACTAGCTACCTCAAAGTAATTGTCTTTAAACTGTTCAATGCGTAAAATACTCGCTAATTCCTCACCATAATATGCACCGGGATTCGCTGTAAATAAATACCCTTGTGTAAACAACTCACTAAGACTTTCAACCTCATCCAACGCAGACAAGGTAAACAAACGCATCCGCTCTCTGCGATATTCGGCACTGAAATAAGCTATTTTAGCCCGCTGTTCGTTGTAACTAGCCGAAGGCAAAATATCGATAAAACCTTTTTCAAGTTCGGTGATCCCTCTCGCTGAAGAGGGTAGTTTAACAAAGCGAATACATAATCCGGCTTTAGCAAAGATGTGTTTGGTCGCGTCAATATCTACACCAAAGTAACGTTCCGCCTCGTACATGACATAAGGAGGCCAAGACGTGCCTACACCTACTTTAAAAGTGCGTTCACAACTATGAGAGTAATGCGTAAAGAAAATCAATAAAACGAAAATGAGTCTGTAATACAAGTTGCTACTTCAACCCAAATTAAAAGCGCTCACTTGAGTATGGAAGAATAACGAGATATTACCAATTAAGTACAGAGATCAGCTGCAACTATACCTGAAGTAAGGTTTCTATTTGTGGATTTTACCTTGATAACGGACTAGGTCAGTAATTTTTGCGTAATTCTTTGCGCAACTGGCGCACTGAAAAATGAAATCACCGCGGCGGCAGGCCAAGCTAACAAAAATGCCCGTCCCCAATCAATCAAAAAGTGCTCTCCTAACCCCAGATTGATATAGGTCACCCATAACGTCATTAGAATTGAGAGAAAAAGTGACAGTAACAAAGTAAAAACGATACGGTGTTTGAGTGATGGCATGGCAGCGAATGTCCTACAGCAATTCCAGAACGGGCAGGATATAAGATCATGCTCGTTAAATCTAGACGTAATACTGCTTTAGCAAAATTGACAAACAAAAAAGCCAGCGCTTTATGCGCTGGCGTCATATTACTCAATTGGCATTTGCTGCGCTCGTCCTTGAGTCAACCCTCAGGTATTCAGCATTTTGCTCATTGTGATTAAAGCGCTTGCCAAACCATCGCAGTGCCTGGTTCTTCACCACGAGTCCACCACTTAGCTCGATACTGCTTACCTTGGTGAACAACAACATCGCCACCCCAGTAAACCGTGTTGCGATCCCAAGCATTTACTGGCTCTGACACGTCTTTCACTGTCACTTTAAAAGACTCAGAAACTGATGCTTTACCATCTGAAACCGTCACCGACACGGTATACATAGTGTCTTGTGCAACTTCACCCGCACTGAGGCTAACATTTGCACCAGAGCCCACTAGTGTCAGACCAGCTGGTACATCCCAAGAGTAAGTCAAGGCATCATTATCAGCGTCAGTCGCCGTTGCACTGACACTGACTTGAGCCGACTCATCTACCATCACATCAGCAATTGGTTGTAACACTGGTGCTGAGTTTGAGGCAGTAGTAACAGTCACTGTGACATCTTTAGACACCGCAACTTTACCGTCTGACACCGTAACAGTCAGTACATAGTTTGTATCTGATGCAACTGTAGGTGCTGTCACTGAAACACTAGCTGAGTTGGTATTTGCAAGCGTTAATGCCGCATCCCCCGTCCACGAATACGTAAGCGCATCACGATCGGCATCTGTTGCCGTTGCCGTAACAGTCACAGTGCCGCCATTGCTTACATTTACTTGACTATCAACTGATACTACCGGTGCACGGTTAGGCGGTAAATCGCCAGCGAGACCTTCATGCATAGCGTTTAAAATATCACCGTTATCCGCGTCAATTTCCCAAGCGAATAAACCGCCCAAATCGTTCACTTTTACATAGCTACCTTTGGCCATCACTGAGCGAGGGTTATCATAAGTGAGCAATTTACCATTGCTACGGTTCCACACATACGCACCTTCAGCCTGATCATCATAACCCGCTTCAAAACCGTTGATACCTGTGCCATTTGGACCTAACAAGTTAGCAACAATGCCTTTGTAGTCCATGATGCCCGCTTCCCAAACACCTTCAGAAGTAGAGCCTGTGAATTTACCATTCCCCGGCGCAGTCATTGGGTTACCCGGAATAGTTGCGTTTGCTTCCATTACGCCTTCCCAACCACGGCCGTACATTGCTGCACCCATTACCAGTTTCTTAGAGTCAACACCTTGCGCAAGTAGCAACTTGATAGCGTTGTGAGCACTATAAGCTGGGCCTTTACGCGGCTCACCTTTGTCATCTAGACCTGTACCATTACACTCATCCGTGCTGATGTGAGAACCACAATAAAGAGCAGTTTGGTGACCTGTGACGTTGTTCCAACCACCGTAGAAGTCATAAGTCATCGCGAAGATGTAATCCATGTACTGAGAAGCAGCTTGATAATCAACATCTTCAATCTTGTCATAGCCTGAGCCGATTGCAGAAGTAAGTTCGTACTGACGTCCTGTTTCAGCTTCAAGCTCATCTAACATCGCGCGCAGCTCTTGCATTAATGCGACATACGCAGGACCATCATTAACCGGATCGCCTAAGTCAGGGTTAGGACCATCACCTCCTGGGAATTCCCAGTCGATGTCCACACCATCATAAAACTTCCAAGTTTTGAGGAATTTCTTCATTGATGCGACAAAAGTGTCACGATTCGCTTTGGTAGTAAAACCATGGAATGGGTCCGAAAGTGTCCAACCACCTACTGAAGGTAGAATTTTCAGATCAGGATAACGTTGCTTAAGTGCCATTAACTGCGCATACGTACCACGGATAGGATCTTTTGAGTCAACACCCGGCAATGCTTTTTGAACCGCAGCCCAAGGGTCATGAATAACCACTTCATAATCTGCACTGCCCGCACAAGCAGTTTGTAGCGCTCGCCAACTGTTACCATTTTCGATTTGTTTCAGTGATTCATTCTCGCCACAAATTGGAATGAAGCCATATAGTAAATGCGATAAGTTCTGGGCAGGAATTTTTGTTACATCAAAATTACGGCCATAGATACCCCACTCTACAAAATACGCGCCTGTCACGTAGTTCGGGTTAGTACCATAATCTTTATTATTTGGGTTCACATTCATAGGTAGTGGGTCTAAATGACCACCGTCTGTGTCTGCAATCACAATCGGCTTACCTGCACTGCGCGCACAGGTTTGGCCTTCACATAGCTCAACATACAAAGTATGGCGACCTGAACTGGTGTAAGGGAACTCAATGGTGCCGCTCTTTGTTCCAGCAGGTAACGACCCTTCATTTACAAGCATGTCATCAAAGTACACTTTGTAGCCATCGCCACCCGAGCCACTCCAAGCATTCCATTTAATGCTGATGTTAACCTGCTCTTTTGCTTTTACTAGATCTTTATAAGAGCCAGCGCCGTCTAGGTTTACTTCAACAAAAGAGTATTGCTGTGCTTCCCAGCTTAAGCTTGGTGTTGACGGAGCCGCAACGACCGCTCCAGACATCATCGCCAGGGCAATTGCCCCTGTAAGTTGTTTTACTTTCATTACTTTCTCAACCTTATTTACATGTTATATCCAGCCAATAAAGGTGGATGATTGTTGTACCAATACCAAATTAACCCAACTGCTCACAATGTACCGCCACCCATTTGTGGCGGTATTTAACTCATTACAGCGCAAGCCAAACCAAAGCGGTGCCAGGCTCTTCACCTCTCGTCCACCACTTCGCCTGATAGTTTTTACCATTGTGAGATACTTTATCTCCGCCCACATAGGTCGCCTCTGGACGCCACGCTGGAAACTCAGACTGAATGACATTTTTCACCGTTACTGACACTTTCGCCGATGTACTCAATTCGCCATCAGACACAGTTACATCGATGGTATACTCAGTGTCTGCTGACACCTCAGGGGCCGACAACTCAATCGTTGCACCCGTTCCTGTCCAGCTCAGTTCTTGTGGCACCTGCCATTGATATGACAAAGTTTGCTGCTCATCATCAAAAGCATGAAGATGTAATGTTGCACTCGACAGTTCATCCATCACAAGCGGATCTGGCTGATGGATTTGCGGTGGTGTATTGTCCGGTGCAGATTGTAGTGTCAGGTTGTAGCTATACCCTGAGTTACTCACAAACACTTCATTAGAGAGCAGATTTTGCGCATCAAACTGGATCTCGCCATCGCTGTTTTTAACCCCAATTTTCATAATACTGGCATGATCAAGGTTTAACATTTGCGCCAATTGTTCAGCCCAGTTGCCATGGTTGAAATCGGTCACCTTCAACGACGTACTCACCAGTTCTTTACCTGTTTCATCGAATACCCGCGCCCATGCCGTGTCACCCACCTGTGCTTGCTGCCCTTGGGAAACAAAGTAACCGGCGCTGCTCCATTGAATGGGCCCGGTATCACGTACGATGGTCACATCGCTACAGTTGTAAAAACCTTCGCCCACCACATCAATGCGCTGCCAGCGTGTATACAAAACAGCCTCACCAACGCGGTCCTGAGGAATGCTCACCTTCATGTCATAAAAGCGTTTACCATCTGGGTCTTTGACAAACTCTACGTTACCCAACTCAGTGATAAGCTCTAAGTCTTCCCAACGCACGGTGTCCGTTGCTCTGTCGAAACCCGGCTTGGTAAGGTAGAACTTCCAAAAGCTTGGATTGTGTGGCGTGGTAGCTCTAAACCTTACTGCTACTTCACCATTAGCATTTGGCATAATTTCCGTACTTTGCCAATGTGCGGAAGGCACATCCATGCCTCGTTTTTGATTGTCTCCCCCAGCGCACAATCGACCGTTAGGTACATTGGCTTCAACGGCACTTTGATCGTTGTAATTCGCGGTATTGACTGAGAACTCATGCTCTTGAATAAACTGGACATAACCAGACTCAAGAAATGCCGCGCGACATGCTAGATTTGGTATGTTTGAGCCATCTTCAGGCCACCAGTAGCCACCTTGCGCTTCGCAAATTGATTGCCTTGCTTTGGGAAAATCCATAAAGCCATGGGCATTGACCTTGTAACTCACGGCGCTCATAAACACAGTGCTGATACTTGCAACCAGCAAAGGGGTTTTAAATAACTTGCTGTTCATCGTTGTATGCTCCAAAGATGGGCAGCATATTGCTGCCCGTCCAATCGTTACAGGCTACAAGCCAATTGATAATCGCTACTGCCTTCTGGGGCTTTGTTAGTCCACCATTTTGCTTTGTAGATAATGTCGCCTTGGCGCACTAAATCACCTTGTGCGGCATGTGTACCACGCGGTAGCGTTGGATATACAACAATGTCTTGAATCGGTGTGCCTTCACACTCTGTCACAGGTTCACCACCATCATCACCCGGTACGGCTTCAGGTAGTTGTGGATATTCATACTTGAAGGCGAACTTCTTACCATCTTTCTCTGCGATAAAGTTGATAGGCCCTGTGATTGGCATGTAGTACATCACTTGTGCGTTAACAGTCTCACCTGGTTTGAATGACTTAGCTGTACCACCCCATTCGTTCTTCAACGTGATTGAGAAGCGGTGGAACTCATTTTCAAAGCCGCCGATGTTATTACCCGCAGCGTTCGAGCCATTTACCTCAACCGCCATACCAAGCTTTTCGGTGGCATTCCAGTTTGATTTAAAGATGGCTGATGTTGCTACTGGCACATCGAAGGAGATTTTCGCTCCGGTTAAATCAATTTGTGAGTTGTTAGTAAACGAGAATGTTGGGCTAATTGGATAGTTTGCATCCCCTAATGGGAAGTCCTTCGCCACAAAGCTGACATCGACCGATTTGGCAGGTAACTGGAAGTCTGCGTTACCTTGATGAACGTTGTATGGTGCACCACTTTGGTTAAACTTGTTATAAGCAAGTTTGGTCAGGCTCGACCCCATAAAGTATTCACCGGTTGCGGCATTGTAATCAAAATCCCCAGCCAGCTCCCAGAACATGATACCGCCAAGGCCGTTGTTGATAACATAATCAACCTTCGCTCCCATTGACTCCTCATCTTCGATAGAAATGAACACTTTTTTCTGTTCATTCCACAACCATGGAGCCACGGCAACAGAATCATAATGACGAGTATAGGTGCCTGTCAGCTGATCAGTTGGATCGTTCTCAGGGTCAAGGCCATAGTCACTAAGGTAGCTTGGCGTAACGCCTTGCTGTAGGTTTTTAGCATGCCAAAGTGGGTTTGAACCTGCAGGAACTTCTAGCCCCACATCATTCTTATCGTGCCATAAGTTATCAATCCCTACCGCGCCATTACCACATTTGTTTTTATCGCCTTTACCTGTTCCTGGCGGACAGTTTGCTTGGTCTGCCAGTGCAGCTTGACCCCATAGACCATTGGTACCGCCTTGCACATTTTGGA
Source organism: Pseudoalteromonas sp. T1lg23B (assembly GCF_002964665.1). Lineage (GTDB taxonomy): Bacteria > Pseudomonadota > Gammaproteobacteria > Enterobacterales > Alteromonadaceae > Pseudoalteromonas. The sequence goes on from NZ_PQBZ01000042.1 coordinate 601,499, forward strand.
AACCACGGGTGTAGTAAGGGATACCGATATTAATACGACCCGCTGAGATTGAACCTCTGAAGTAACGGACCGCCCAATCCGTATTTAAATAGCCAATGCCTTCAAACTCAGGCGTGCCATAGACGTTCCATTGTTTAAGCTCAGAATCTTCACCAGTATCAAATAACGCAGCATTGTGACCAACATGAGAGTTCCAAGCTCCATGTAAGTCGTAAGACATAATATTCACATAATCCAGATACTTAACTGACTGGAAAGTTTCCATACCACGTAGTAAGTAACCTGAAGATGGCGATGCAATCGTCAGCATATAGTGCTGGCCATCTTTTTCACCTTCTTTGTCTAGCTCTTCGCGTAAACGCTTCATCAGCACTTGATAAGAAGCATTTAAACCAGCGCGACGAGCGTTAGAAATAGGGAAGTCATCGGGGTGCCCAGAGTCGTCCATTGATGATGGGTATTCATAGTCAATGTCGACACCATCAAAACCATATTTTTTGATGAATTCAACCGCACTTTTTGCAAATGCATCAATACCAGCATGATTTACAGAACCATCAGCATTGGTTGTCATGGTGTAAAAACCACCGCTGTTCACACGTTTGCCATCTGAACCAAAGTATCCGCCAGTTTCTGCCCAACCACCCACAGAAATCAGTGTTTTCACATCTGGATACTGCTTTTTGTATTTGTTAAGCAGGTTAAAATGCCCTTTGTAAGGCAAGCTTGGGTCCATTTCAGCACCTGCAACACCAGGCCATTCCATGTTGGTTGCAGGGTTACCCGCTGCGTTTGGATCGCCAATCGAAACTTTGTTATTTGCATCAACATGAGCAAATGCATAGTTGATGTGCGTAATTTTGTCCCAAGGGATATCTTTTACCAGATAACTAGGCTGACCATTCGCACCATTTCTCCAACTGGTGAAATAACCAATAACACGGCGAGGATGGTCTTGCCCCATGATCTCGCGACCATTTTGATCATAAACCGTACAATATGGTGTATTCACACCCGGCGTTTGATATAGGCCCTCAGGTTTACAATCATCAGTGCCTGGATTATCACTCACCACGTTAATTTGCTTACTGATCTGACCCGTAGCACCTTCGTTGTCGGTCACGGTTAGGGTAAAGGTTACTTGACCCAGCTCCGTTGCAACCCAAGTGTGCTCTGTTGCTGTGCCATTTGTCGCCACTACCTCTGTGCCATCAACAGCAAAGCTCAATTTAGTCACAGAGCCATCTTCATCCGTACCTGAAAGCGCGAACTTAACACTAGAGCCCACGGTTACTTTCGGTGGTAAATTCACCAGATCAAGTACAGCCACAGGCGCTTTGTTAACAGGAGTATCGCTTTTCACAATCACTTGGTGACTGAGCATACTCGATACCGCACCTTCGTTATCCGTCGCTTTAACTGAAATGGTGTGCGTGCCTTCTACCGCAGTCCAAGCCGCTTCAAAATTGTCATTTGTACCTGACGTATCCGTCAAGATTAATGAGCCATTTACGTAAAAGTCAACTTTGCTAACTGTACCATCCTCATCAGTTGCATTAGCGATAATGGCAACGCTGTCATTAACATTAAACTCAGAACCTTCAATCGGGCTTAACTGGTTGATTTTTGGATCTTTGTTAATGACAACGCTGTCACAAGCACCCAAATTTTTCCATTCTTGCCACGGACCAGAATGTGTTTCTGGCTCTGATTGAGTCCACCATTTGGCCTCATAGGCTACGTCATTTTGTTGAACCACGTTACCCGCTGTAAGCGTCATACCTGGCTGCCATACTGGGACACCGGTGCAATCGTATGCGTGTGATTGCGCCCCCATTAACCCTAAAGTTAAGGCACTCAGTTTGAGTGCCGACTTGAGTAATTTTTGTGAACTCATGATTATCTCCGACCTTTACATGTAACTTTTGTTTAACAAATTAACATTAAAGCTAACACATAAATTAGGAGCGTCAATCACGTTTTGTTCACTTTTCATCCTGCCATGCAAGCCGTTCGGGGTAAGAGTAGTAATATATTCGTATAAAAATCGAAAAAAAACCAAACAAAGATCATCCCATTCTTTTCAGTAATTACATGAAATGGATTCATAATGAATTTACTAGAGATAAAAAATTTAATATCTAAAAACAAAAGGTTGTGAAACCTAAGTGTCATATTAAAAATAATTTTTATAGCTAAATCGAAGAAAAACTAATCCGAATGAGCTGCAATTTATATATTTCAAAAAAATATAAGAAGATCATTTTTGCTATAAATAAATATAACTCACAACCGAATTACGTTTACGTTAACGTCAATAAGAATTGTGCAAACCTATACTTTTTAGTTATTTAAACTTGTTTTGATATTCGTTATGGAGCTAATGAAATGACACTGACTCTACATCCTGTCAGATCCGAGAGGTCAAGAATACAACGAAGAACTAGATAAAAAGTATGATTAAAGGGTAGTGGAAGGTTCAGTTAAAACTGGTAGCTTACATAAAATTTTACTACCACGGCCCTGCGTGCTTTCGATTGTTATAACCCCTTGATGTTCAGTTATTATTCCATAAACAATGGCCATTCCCATTCCCGTTCCTTGACCGACAGGTTTAGTGGTAAAAAAGGGCTCAAAAATATGTGCAATCGTTTGTTCACTCATGCCGCAACCATTGTCCTCAACACTCAAATAGATACAGTCCTGTTCACTGTATAGTTCAACTACTATTTCAGCCTTTTGTACATGTCCTTCACACGCTTGTTGAGCATTGAGTAGGAGGTTAACAAACACTTGGTTGAGCGCCGCTAAGTTACAGTAGCTAAGTGGTATAGGCTGTATATTACAGATCAAATGTGTATTTTTTAGCTGGTTATGTAATAGCTTTATCGCGCCTTCTAAAGATTCACCGATATCTGCCATTGCCAACAAGTTGTTTTTAGGTCTAGCAAAACTCAGTAAATTTTTGACGATAGCGCCTATTCTTCTCAACCCTTCCTGAGCATCGTCCAATAGCTCATCAATATCGTCCAACAAAAAATTAAATGACTGCTGCTGATCTAAACGTTGCAACGCTACTTTAAATTCTTCAGGACTTAACTGGTCATCCAACACTTTCTTTGCGATGACTAACAGCTCATGAATAATCGGCTTAACATAATTGAGACTTTCTAAATTGCTCATGGCGTACGCCAATGGATTGTTGATTTCATGAGCCACACCTGCCGATAGCGTGCCTAATGTTGCCATCTTTTCGGTTTGCATCAGTACTGCTTGTTGGTTTTGCAGTTGTATTACCTTTTCCTCCAATGCTTTGTTTGACTGGTACAACTCTCTGGTTTTTTCTTCTAGGATATGCTCTAGCTCGTCCCTTGCTTGCTTCTCTCTCAGGTATGCACGATAGTATTCGTCAGTTGATTTAACCATGTTATTTTTCCTTGAAAGTAAGCAGCAAAGTACATTCTTGTTCACCTTCATGCATGCATTTTTGATGATCTATATTCACATTCATCTGGTAAAATGCGGCGGCACCATTAATGAGTCCCTCAGCACAAAAACACAGCTTTCTATTGGAACGATAAAACATCAATATATTGTTTTCATTGATTTTTTCACATCGAATTTGCGGCAAGTTAGGTTCATGATAGAGCTTCGCAACTTCAGCATGGATCACCGTATCGATTCCCATGATCAACGAACTAAAATCTTTAAACTGGAGCAAAATCTCACTATGTTTTTGAGTTAAATAGGCAAACAGAAACTCACCGAAAGTTCTCAAAATATCCGACAAAGGCTTATCAACGACCAGCGCAACCTCCTGCGCCAAAGCAAAAAGCTCTTCATCGGGATAGTTTTTCGCAGACACATATACCCGATCTTCTGGGGCATGTTTTTCCAGTAGCTTTTCCCACACCGAAATGTCATATGCTTGCACAACCAGCTCTTCCAAGCCTCTAAAAATGATCCCTTTCATAACTCACTCTACCTTGTGTTCTCTACTCTGATACCAAGCCCTTAACGCATCGAACTGACCACATACCTGTAATCGTGAATAAAGCTCAGGGGTGAGATCAAACACTTTTTTTTGCATCAGCTGCTCAGTCACAGCATGGAGTAACGTCAAAGATATATTTGGTTCAAGCGGCAGATCATTAACCAGTTGCGCTCGAACTAATGACTCGTCGAATCCCCACAATGCGAGGAGATAAGCAGCCAATGCGTAGCTTGAAACCGAGTTTGACGCATGCTGCGGCAAAACACATTCTTTGGTCAAAACCCCAACCGCACTTAGCAAGCAACACGCAAATGCATTTTGCTGCACATCGCTACTTTGCTTCAAATAACGTGTTAGCGATTTAGCCATTAAAGCCTTCTCCAAAGCTTCATCAATCAAAGCTTCGATTCGAGCTTGTTTTAGCCGATTAATAAATAGCTGTGACATCTCATAACAAGTGACTAATGCCTTCAATGCAACCAAGCCGATTCGAACGACCGCTTCTTTGACATCAGCAGTATGGGTTTGGTAACCCATGAATGCAGAATTTGCGATTTGCAGTAACTTACCAACCAAAGCAGGGTCATGATTCAACAAATCCACAAGTTCATTAATATCTGGAGAGCCATGTTGTAGCGCTTCCATCAATCCTGAGATACTCGCTGTTAAACAAGGCAACCCTGTAATTTGTCCCAACTTTACACGGGTGAGCTTAGTAAGTGGCAAGCTTTTAAGGATCAAAGTGTTAGTAATGACTTGCTGTAAATGGGTATGGGTAAATGGCTTGACTAGATGAAAATGAATGGTGTTATCGACTTGAAATCGATATTCCTCTTGAAGATCCCCGCTGAGCAAGCATCTAATCGCACAAGGACACAATACCTTGGCGCGAGACAATACCTCCAGTCCAGAAACCGCACCGAGCTGCACCTCACAAAGAATAATATCGGGTTCGCCCTGTTCATGAAGACATCTTTCAAACTCTTCACTGTGTTGCAGGCTGACAATCACTGCGTTTTCATACAAGCGGCTCAATGAACGAGACAGTGCCTTAAGCACTAACTCATCGTCATCAATCAGCAGTATGTTTATCGTCAGCTCAGTCATGTAACTTTTATCCTGCGATGGGAAATTGTGTATATAGACAGCTTAGTCTAAATTTATTTACATACACATTTTTGTAATTCACTGTTTTTTATGCAAGATATTGAGAAGCTTAGCCAACTAGAAAAACGTCCTGCACAGGTGCTGCTGTTGGACGACGAGCCGAGCGTGCTACGCGCTTTGTCGCGCCTTCTAAATCACCATAAAATACAAACGACTACATTTACTTCGGGCGAAGAAGCACTCTCGGCGATGGAAAGTCATGAATTTGATGTCGTGATCAGTGATATGAGAATGCCAAATATGGATGGCTTGGAGTTTTTAACAAGGGCAAAGAGTGCCGCACCTGACTCACAACGTATGCTGCTGACCGGCTATGCTGACATAGAAGCCACCATTGATGCCATCAATAAAGCTAAGATCCATGCATACATGAACAAACCTTGGGAAAATGACCATTTAGTTCACGCTGTTAAGCAAGCCATAGAAAAGTATCGACTAACCAAACATAATGCCATATTACAAGAGCATGTGCTGGCGCAAAATAAGCAACTTAACGAGTTAAATCATTCTCTTGAGCAACTTGTTGAAAAACGCACACAACAGATTAGACAAGTTCTCAAAAAGCTTGAGGCTCAACATAAACATGAGCAACACGAGCATCGTTCAACCGTTGAGCTGTTATACAACTTTATCAACGCCAATCCGTATATTGATGGCAAACTGGCCAGCAATATCGCAAAAACCTGTCGCCTAGTTGCTAAGCAACTCAAACTTGATGGAGAAACGATAGCCACCGCAGGTATGGCAGGCTTTTTAGCTCAAGTCGGTTTGCTTGCAATGGACCCCGCACTATACAAGGTGCCAACAAGTCAATTAACAGACCAACAAAAGAAACTGTACTATACCCACCCAGCAACAGCACAGTTGATGCTCATGCCGGCGCAACACATGAACGATGTAACCGAAGCCATCTATCATCAATATGAGAAATACAATGGCGAAGGCATACCTAAGGGCTTAAAACGCAATGCAATTCCTATATGCGCACAGATTCTTGCCGTGGCAAGAGATTATTGGCAATACATGGCACTTAACCAAAAAGCGGATGACGAAAAGCAACTAGACGCGCTATCCCACATAAAAGCGTTTAGTGAGCACTTTTATAGCCCACGAGTCGTCGCTGCGCTTGAGGCTTGCGCAGGACAGCTGCACAAGCGAAACAACGAACAAGCAGGCTCAATGCAGATCCTCAATAGTGAACAACTCCAACCAGGTATGGTACTGGGTCTTCCCGTACACAATCATCAAGGGATCATGCTACTACCAAAAGGTCACGTGTTTACCAAAGTCTCCATCGCAAAGCTCAGACAACTGGAGCACCACAAACCCACGCCATTCAGGTTGATGATAAGCCATCATGCAAATGGTGCTTAGACGTCAAGTTAAAGTCCTCCAAAAGCACATATATGGACGGCAGAACAAAGACAATTAATAATGTCGACAGTGCCATCCCAAACACCATGCTCACTACCAAAGGCTGCACGACCTGTGCTTGTAAGCTGGTTTCCAGTAACAGTGGCAAAGTGCCCGCTATGGTGGTGGCAGACGTGATAAATATGGCTCTAAATCGTGCTTTTGCAGCCATGACTGCGGCTTCTTCAAGGCTCTTACCATCATTTTCGTGCTGTTTTATAAACGCAACTAATAAGATAGAGTCATTCACAACGATGCCAGCCAAAGAAATAAAGCCAATCATGCTTGGCATAGATAAGTCAAAACCAATCAGAAAATGTCCCCATATCACACCGATTAAAGCCAGAGGAATTGCCAACATAACCATAATGGGTTCAAAATAACTACGAAACTGAAAACTTAAGATCACAAACACGCCAATCAGCCCAAGTAAAAATTTACCCGCCATTGATTGCCCTGTCTGTGTACCCGTTTTAATCTCACCTTCATAGCTAACACGTAACTGTGGATTTTGCTCAAGCAGAGGTTTTATAGTCTGTTTTTGTAACTGAGCGACTACTTCATTGGTGTTGGCTACGAGGGCGTCTACATCTGCGGTGACAGTCACTGTACGTTGACCATCCACACGGTTTATACGTGTAACGCTTTGCTCTAGGCTAAGTTGTGCAATACTTCCCAGCGGTACCTGCCGACCTGTACTGAGCTTGATTGGATAATTCAGCAAACTGTCTATGCTATTTTTATCTCGCTCCTGCAACCGTACATACACCTCAATACTGGTGTTGTCCCTTTGCACCTCGGTAGCAATTTGGCCAAACAAAGCACTGCGCAATTGAGTGGCGACCGCCTGACCATCAATGCCATGTGATAAAGCCCCTGGCTTCAAACTTACACGCCACTCGTGTTTGCCCAGCCGTAAATCATCCATCACATTTGATACACCGACATACTGAGCCAGCTGAGCTTTGAGGGTTTCAGAAGCTTCCATCAACTCATCCAACTCATTGCCATGCAGTCTAATTTCTATTGCTCGCCCCGCAGGTCCGAGGGTAGGTTCTTTAAACGATACGGCTCTCACCCCCGCAACCTCGCTAACTTCTGCTCGCCACAACTCAACTAACTGTGCCATTTTGGTTTGTCGTTGTTGTGCTGTGAGCAAATCCACGCGTATGGTCGCCAAATGCTCCCCTTGCTCATAGGCATCAGAATTACGGTTATATTGCACAGTCACATGTTCAACCAGCGGGCTGATTTCTTGTTCTGACAATGTGTTACTGACAAGCGCGAGTGACTGAGTGTATTTTTCAACAACGGCTTGTGTATCAGAAAAGGCGCTGTTGGGTGGCAGCAATAAGCGTACCTCCAAAGTGTCTCCCTCTAACTGAGGAAAAGCCTTGAACTTTACAATACCACCGGCCATTAAAGCGACAGAGACAAAAAATAGCAGCAATACTGCACCAATAAACCGATAGCGCTGTTGTACACACCAGTGCACCGCTATGACTAAAGTCGTCGTTCTGAACCACTCAAATGCTTGGGTAAAGCGTTGTTTAAACGGCCAAGGTGACACTGTTCTGTGTTGATTGTGACGCAGTGAATGCAGCAGATGATTTGGCAAAATAAAAAAAGCTTCAATGATGCTGACAAAAATGGTCGCAATTAACACCAGTGGAATATCTTTTAGCACCTTGCCAATATCACCACTAATAAAGGCCAACCCGATAAATACCACTATGGTCGTTAAAAATGATGAAAAGACACCCGAGGCAACTTGAATAACCCCTTCGACCACATCTTTATCCAACTCTTTACCTTGTTCAACCTTAGTCGCGATACTCTCCGCAATGACAATGGCATCATCCATCAAAATACCAATTGACATTAGCAACGCCACCATAGAAATCATGTTGATGCTCACTCCCATCAACATCATCAAGGCAAAGGACCCCAAGAATGACACCGGCAGTCCCATAGAGACCCAAAATGAATAGCGAAATGAGAAAAACAAATACATAACCACCAGCACAAGTACAAACCCTTGCCAGCCATTGCCTAACAGCATTGTCAGCCTGTCTTCTATGATTTGCGCTGTGTTCTGGGTCAATGTCAGTGTGACGCCTTGGGGAGCAAGCCGTTGTTCTTGAGCGACAAACTCATTTATGTCGGCGACAAGCGTTATGGCGTCTTGATGCTTAGCCTTTTTAATATTCAGTAACGCGACACGCTGACCATTAAACACGACTTGCTCTTCGTCCAGCTCAAAACCTTCACTTAATGTCGCCACGTCACGTAAATAAACTTGTTCACCATTACTGAGGCTTTTTATTGTTAAACCCGCAAGTTCTTGGGCCGCCACGCGTTGCTGATCAAAGCGTACGGCCATGGTTTTACCGTCTTGGCTAATTTCCCCAACTGGCAGTTTGATATTCTGCTTTTGCAACAATGCCGCCAAATCACTCGCAGACAATCCATACTCACGCAATTTAAATAAAGACAGTTCTACTTTGATCTGTTGGTCTGAGAATCCTTCTATATCTATGATGTCGATGTCGCTTTGGCGTTTTAATTTATCTTTCAATTGTTGGGCATATTGCTTTAGCTTGTGCAAGGGTATATCCGCGCTCACAACCAAAGATATAAGGTGTTGATCACGACCTAACTCTTTTACAATGGGCGCTTCTATCTGTTGGGGAAAGTTATCAACGGCATCTATTTGTGTTTTCACATCGAAGAGTAAAGTGCTTGCGGCGACTCCTTCCTGCGCCTCAATGAGCAAATTGGCTACTCCTTCTCGAGACTCACAACTAAGCGTTGCAATGCCATTAACCCCGTCTACGGCCTCTTCCATCACCACACACAATGCTTGTTCAACCTCACTCGGATTAGCACCAGGATAAATCACACTCACTTGTATTTTATCACTACTAAATTCAGGAAAGGTTTCCCGTTTCAGTTCAGGTAAAGCAACCAGACCAGCCATACATATTATCAGCATCAATAAATTAGCCGCGGTTGGGTGGCGAGCAAAAAAAGCAATCATGGATATTCCTCCACCACTGTCACCTGCATACCATCAAGGGTGGGTAGGATGTCTGATATTAATACCCGTTCACCTCTTTTTACGGTGTCTGCCAACTCACTGTCTATGGCAGCATACTGCGAAGTGGTGAACAGCACTGCGATTGGTTTTTTGTGCAGTCTCCCCCTTTCAACCACAAACACGTATTTGCCTCTAAGTGCTGACAATGGCAAGCTCAAATAAGACTGTGCTGGACTAGTAACTTTGACTTCTACAAACATGTCCTCCAGTAATGGTGGCTGCTTAATCGGATCGAAGTTAAGCCATTGGTTACGTGTCTCTAAAACCATTTGTAAGCTATTGCTATGGGCCTCACCACCTTGTGTGATCCGTGTTACTTTGGCCGGCCAATGCAAGCTTGCAGCCGATGGGTTGGCTTCAGTTGTAGCGGCTCCTTGGTAATAAACAAGCGTGGCTTGTAAAGGTAGTGCTCGCACATCAGGAAAGCCCTGTGCTTTGATATCCTGATTTTGCCAAACCCGACTGAGTAGCGCGCGAGCTTGCGAATGATTAAACTGTGCATTCACTTTCATGATGCCTAGGTGACGAGCTTCGAGCAATGTTGAACGTAGCGTAACTACCTGCTGCTGCTCAATATTTACCTGTGTAATACGGCTATCTTGTGGCAAGGTAATAATCGTTTTACTGAGCTTCAGCTCTGCTTCCTCAACCCGAGCGCGCTGCGCTAGTACACTTGCTTGTGCTACCGCAAAGTCAGAAGGAATAAGATCAATACTGGTTTTTAATTCCAAGACTTTTTGCTGCTGTGAAAATACCTGACTTTGCTGCTGATCAACCACAGACTGAGACACTGAACCTTTTTTCAGTAAATCTGTTTTTCGTTTGAGCTCTTGGCGCAAAATATCGAGTCTATCAGACTCCAAACGCAATGACTGAGTCATTTTCTGTTGATTAAACTCAATCATATCCGCACGAGCTTGCGCCGAACTCAAATCATATTTTGCTTGTGCTAACTTGAGCTCATAATCTGCGGGGTCAATTTTTAGCACCACCGTACCAGCAGTCAATAACGCGCCGACTTCTAAGTCGGGATGTTTGTATATCACTCGACCTTCAACTTCCGAAACAGCGCGCCATATTTTTTTGGCTTGTGCACGGCCATAACCAACAATATGCTGCTTTAACATGCGCTCCTCGACGACTCCCACAACCACGGCTGGTTTAACTGTTCCATCCGCCTTTTGCTCTGGTGCAGATTTTAATTTCACTAACACGAGCAACACTAGGATGCCAATCAGGGGCAAAACCAATAACCAGCGTTTTTTACCACCTGTCATCATACTAATAGTTAAGGCCATACTACTGCTCCTCTGTCGTTTGAAATAGCCCAGTCGTCATCAATAATGTGTTGTGTTCAACCAATGCTTCCAAAAATTTATCATCGTATTCAATACCTTCCATTTTGTGCATCAACTCTCTGAGATACCAAGGGTAAATCATCATGCTCATCAATGAGATGCGAAACATAATCGGGTCAACATTGGGCTTTATCTTGCCAAGTGCCGCAAAATGCTTATACACGCTATCAATCACTTTCAGATGAGAGTTGCCCATTTGCTCTAGAAAAAATGCTCGACAAACCCCTTGATTTAAAATGACCTCTTTGAGCATCAACAATGGAAACTCGGGTGACTGTTTCATCACTTGCGTAAAGCTGCGAAACACATCACTGATGGTAGAGAACTCATTGCCAGACAAATGGGTTTGAATATTCGCCATTACTTGCCCCGTTACTTCGAGGATCATGGCTTTATATAGGCCTTCTTTATTTTCAAAATAGTATTTGATCAGGGCAGAGTTCACGCCAGCATAGTCTGCTAGTTCACGAATACTTACTTTATCGTATGGCTTTTTCACGAACTTATCTCGTGCAGCCTTAATCAACGCGGCGCGTGCTTCGTCATGGTGCTTGGTGGGGCGTCCAGCTTTTTTTGGGTGGGGGGATGTCATGTAAGGTCGCTACTATTTAATCACATGGTTAAATAGTAGCGACCCATCAAAAAGATGCGAGACAAATAATTAATCAATATGCAGATTTTGATTAACTACCATCAAAACAGTTACATCGTCATTTAGCGTTTGAAACGTACCACTAGCTCATACATTTCATTGGCCACATTGCTCAGTTCGCCGCTCACTTGCTTAACAGAATCTGCGCTGTTTGAACTATCATTCGCCAAGCCTGCAATATTCACAATCTGCTGATTAATATCGTCAGAAACCGCAGCTTGTTCCTCAACCGAGGTCGCAATCTGCATCGACATATCGTGAATTTGACGCACCGCTTGCTGAATTTGCCTCAACATATCAGTGCTTTGTGCCAGTTGTTCAATACCAGACAAAGATTCCTGCTCGCCTTGTTGAGCAATGTTCACCGCATGTTGTGTACTGTCGCTAAGCTCATTAATGATGGTGTGAATTTCTTTGGTCGATTGCTGTGTTCTCTGCGCTAAGTGGCGGACCTCATCGGCGACCACAGCGAAACCTCGCCCCTGCTCACCAGCTCTTGCCGCCTCAATGGCCGCATTCAGTGCCAGTAAGTTCGTTTGCTCGGCGATTTGTTCGATAATTTGTGCCGCATCAGCGATGCGTGTGGTTTGCCTAGACACACCTAAAACGGAATCACGGATCTGTAATACCGTTTCGCCCAAAGCTTCAATGGCATGCTTAGTAAGTTCGCCAATACGTGCACTTTCATCCGCCATCGACAAAGCACTTTGCGCATGTTCAGCACTTACCTGCACATTGCCAGCAACATCGTTGATAGTGGTGCTCATTTCATTCATCGCAGTCGCGACTTGCTCGGTCTCAAGTTGCTGGTTTTGCAACTGCTGATAAGTATCACCAGCTTGTCCGAGCGCTTGCTTAGCACCGGAGGTAACATGTTTGGCAGCCTGCTCAATTCGGGTGATCACAGTATCTAAATGTGCTCGCTCGCTAAGTAGCCGAACTTGAATGCTGGCCATTTTACCATCCCACGTGGAGTACACCTGAGTGGCAACATCATCACAAAAACTATGAGATAAGCTCTGTTCCACTCTTTTTAACTGTTCACCGTCACGCCATAGGTTATAGCTACACAAACTTATACTATTGACTAACAACCAAAAAAAAGCACTGTCAGATGAGACAAACCACCACAAAGCTAGGCCGACAATGCTCATCATCACAGGCCAAATTAGCCGCAATTTGGGCCATGTGAATGAGGTCGTCTTTTGTTTCAGTAAACGGTCATATAACGCTTGAGCCCTAGTTACCGTCTCTTTGTCTGGGCAACGTCTTACCGATTCATATCCGACGACTTTACCTTTTTGAGTAACTGGTGTGACATAAGCATCAACCCAATAGAAATCACCGTTTTTACAGCGATTTTTAACGATCCCCATCCATGGTTTACCCGCTTTTAGTTGCTGCCACATAGTGGCAAAAGCCTGAGCTGGCATATCAGGGTGGCGGACAATGTTGTGAGGCTGACCAATCAGTTCATCTCTAGAGAAACCACTCACAGCGATAAAATGCTCATTACAATCAACAATTCGTCCTTGTAAATCAGTCACGGAAATTAGTTTTACATCTGACGCAAAATGTTTTTGCTTTTGTGTTACTGGTTGATTGAGACGCATATACCCTCTTCACATGCTTTAATTATATGCGCACAGCGCACGACGCTAAAATGGCTATGCAAGGTACTGTGCAGCTCGCCACCTTGCAAATTTATTTAGTCCAACACCCTAAAAAATAAGGCAAAAGCATGAAGAAAACGCAGAAAATCATGACAAAGCCACCCTTCATTCACCCTTTACTTTTGATAAACCCGACATTTGCAATCAGATAGATCCAGTTTACAGTTACGAACGTACTGATAATCTTGTAAAATTATCCAATATGATGAAAGTGAGCTTGAACACCAAGCTACTCACCTGTCATTATTTTCCAGCAGAAATTCAAAGGAGCCGTGTGTGTCACGTTTTTCAGCGATTACCGATAACCCCCATGATGGGCGATTCAATCACAAAACCGGTATTTTAGTTACCAATTTGGGAAGCCCCGATGCTCCCACAGCTAAAGCATTACGCGTCTACCTTGCTGAATTCTTATCCGACCCGCGTATTGTGGAAATCCCTCGGTTGCTGTGGTTAATGATCCTACATGGCATCATTTTACGTGTCAGACCAAAAAAATCAGCCAAAGCTTACCAGAGTATATGGACTGAGCACGGCTCGCCCTTGGTCCATATTTCACAGCAGCAAACCGATAAATTGAACACACTCATCAAACAACATGGCTTTGAAAATACAGAAGTGGTGATGGCAATGCGCTATGGCAATCCATCGATTGAAGCGGGGCTTGAGGCGCTAAGAGATAAAGGTCTCACCCGTATTATCGTATTGCCACTGTATCCCCAATATTCGAGCCCAACCACAGGCTCAACTTTTGATGCCGTTGCAAATGTATTGAAAAAATGGCGCTGGGTTCCCGAATTACACTTTATCAATGGTTATCACAAAAACCCCTTGTACATAGAGGCGCTAGCCAATTCTATAGCAGAAGATTTAGCGGCTAATGGTACGCCACAAAAACTGGTGTTTTCTTATCATGGTATGCCTAAAAGGTTTTTAGACCACGGCGATCCGTACCATTGCTTGTGCCAACAAACTACACGCTTAGTTGTAGAGAAGCTCGGATTAGACAAATCTCTCGTTGAAACGACGTTTCAAAGTCGCTTTGGGAAGGCCGAATGGCTGCAACCCTATACCGATGCAACTCTAGCAAGCTATCCCGAACAAGGCATCAAAGACATTGCGATTATAAGCCCGGCATTTAGTGCCGATTGTTTGGAAACATTAGAAGAACTTGAAGAAGAAAACCGCGAAATATTTGAGCACGCAGGGGGCGAAAAGTACCGTTATATTGCCGCATTAAATGACCGTGATGACCATATCAATGCGTTGTTTGATGTACTCAAACCATTGTTATAAAGAACAAATGGCACAGTTTGTCATAGAACTGTGCCGTTAACTCAGCCACATTAGCTGGCCACTTTAAACTTTGCTGTGTAATAACGTCGGCCCCACGATATGGCGACAACTCCAATTACAGAAGGCATGATCCAACTCAGAAATACCGCCTGCTCACCCAAAATATAACTAAATACATGACGCCCACCAACAGCTGAAAATGCCGTGTAGACACCGATCCCTGAGCCCAGCATGGCCCCCATATGTTCAATCACCCAAGCTCTTGGTGCCACTTCTGACTGTACAATATACCGCAGCATTTTAGTGCCGACCAACAATGACACGCCCGCAAACACCACTAACAATGTCTGCGAAAACTGTATTCCCATCAACAAGGAAAGCGCCGCAACCACCAACAATAAAATCAGTAACGACAAGTGCAAGGGAGTGCGTAGCAAGTTTGTATTACCTTTGACTTTTAGGACTCGCTCACCATGATAAATGGATGCTAAAACCAACAGCGATAACATCAATAAGAACAGTGCAAAAATTCTACTTTGTTGAATATAGTTTACTTGCTGTTGAATATCAGCAAAGTCTCTGGGTTTAGCACTGAGTGGGTCAGCCAACACTAGAATGCACGCCAACACCCCCAGAAAGGACGTACCGTACATTGCCAAGTTGTAGTATCGTCCAAAACGATTGTGCATATGGCTACCTTTGTTAGTCATTATGGGCACCCAAAACAGCACCAAAGCTAGACTACCTAAAATGATATGTGTGTATACTGCAAATTTGTGGATGTATTCCATGACTTTTCCTTACTCACAGTTTATGTTGTATAGATTAGGAAAAAGCAGTGCATACACACAGTCACGAATGTCATGTTATGACTATGACAATTGTCATGGCCCTAAAACAAACTCTAGCAAGTCGCTCAGATGGGCGTTATGATGTGTGTAAAAAAGGCATAGAATTCAGTGTTTAAGTACCAACCTACTTGGCTATTAACCGTTTTACTGACATGGGCAGCAGTCGCTTTCCCCAGCCTGTTTAACGCAACCTCGCAAGTAATTAGCACTTCAGAATACATGCTTCACGGACTATTTTTGATACTTACTCTGTTTGTAGTAAACGAGTCCACGCGCATTGGTTATCGCATTCGATATATGGTTTTAGCCAGCCTTGTTACGGTGCTGTGTAGCTTGTTTTTCATCAGTGATGAAAATCTCATACTGATTTATAGCGTTATGCTGTGCTCCATATTAGTGTTTTATATCCCTGCTCTGGCCTGCTACGCATATATTTTCATTATCCATGGGCTTTTTTTGATCAGTCATGCGCTGTACTGGCAACATGGCTGGTTGTGGGCCAATGCAGCTATGTTTACGGCGTTCCATTTTTTTGCCTTGGTGGTTACACAACGTATGATCAGCGAGAAACAAGCAAAAGAGCAACTCGCCCTCACCAATGCCAAACTTGAAGCCACACAGAGTTTACTAAGCACTGCTGCTGAACAAAGTGAGCGACTGAGGCTTGCCAGAGATCTCCATGATGACGTGGGCCACTCACTAACCTCTCTTATTATTAACCTAGATATCGCCAGACGCACCTGTAGTGACGATCTTCAGCAACAACTACAAGCTTGTTATGAACAAGCTAAACAAGCGCTGCAAACAACGCGCTCCGTGGTGAGTGATAAGCGAAACAGTGTTGGCTTCAACTTGGTTGATTGTCTGCATAAATTAACACAGCAAATTCCTAGGCTTGATATACAACTTGAGATAGCGCAACATCTTGATAAGGTTCAACTGGATACGGCACAGTGTTTATTAAAATGCACACAAGAAGCCATCACCAATACACTTAAGCATGCACCCAGTGCAACGAGCATGAAAATTAAATTAGAGCATGTTGATTCTCAGTTAGTACTTACCATTTGTGATGATGGTGTATTTACTGGTGCCGTTGTGTACGGCAATGGCCTAAAAGGCATGCAAGAACGCGTTTCATTGCTCGCTGGACAACTCAATTTAAGCAATTCAAAGCAAGGGTTTTCCTTAATTATCAGAGTGCCATATGAATAAAATAAAAGTACATCTGGTTGATGATCAATGCCTCATAAGACAAGGTATGCGCTCATTACTACAACTGAGCGACAGCGTAACCGTCACCGGTGAAGCCGATGGTGGCGAGCGTTTTTTACAGCAACTAGAAAATAACCAAGTGGATGCAGACGTGATATTACTCGATATGCGTATGCCGAAAGGGTCTGGTTTGGATGTGCTCAATGCGCCTCAGAGTCAACAAAGCGATTTGAAGTTTTTGATTTTAACAACCTTTAACGAGAACGAATTGCTATTAGGCGGCATGGCAGCAGGGGCAAAAGGCTATTTACTCAAAGACGTGTCGTTAGAAGAGCTAGTCGCTGCGATTAAGCGTGTACAGCAAGGCGAAATCGTGTTGCAAAGTGAGCTAACACAACAATTAATAAAGGCTAAGCTAGACGTCGAAACTAGGAATTTTCCCTCACTCACCGCTAAAGAAAAACAAATTTTATCCCTAATGGTATCCGGTTTATCAAATAAAGAAATTGCCGCAAAAGTATTTAACGCCGAAGGGACGGTGCGCAATCACGTTTCAAATATTTTAAGTAAGCTGCAAGTCCGAGACCGTACCCAAGCCATTCTAAAAGCGTTAGAAACGGGCATACTCAACTGAAAAAGCACCGCTTATAAAGGCTAATTATCCACCATCTTGTTAGGTATGATGGTTCGCGATGCTCAGGTCTTTTGCGCCGTTTTGGCTGGGCTATCATTAGAAACTGGCTTTACTTTTAGACCAAAGATGTAACGACAAACATCAAAAGGCTTAATGACATACACACAAAGTAAAATACAGATAAACAGTGAACTTAGCAGCAAGCTCAGCGACTTTATCGCAATACTCGCCTGCCACTGTACAATGTAAAAAGCCAGTATCACAATCACCGTTTGATGTAATACGTAAAATGGATAGATTAGCTGATTGGCGGCTTTGAGCCATTTTGGCGTAGTTTTACAATAAGTAATTGCATATCCCATAAAAACCAACAAGCCCGACCATGAAACCAAGGTACATACCAACCACCACAGTTGCCAACGCATCTCTAATGATACATAAGCGCTGATATCAGGTTTAAAGTAATAACCATAAAACAGTACAGAGCTCGCTATAAACCATATTAGATTCGTCTTGCGCTGCTGAGCCAGTGCCATCCATATCTTTGGGCTTTTTATAAACATCATGCCAGTTATAAAGAAAAACAAAAAGAATAGAGAAACTGATAGGTTATCAATGCTATGACTTTGAGATGGCATAAAGAATTTAGCGGTTAATCGTAGTACAACAAGCACTCCGACGAGTAAAAATAAGCCATGGGGGTTATCAGATATCCGCTCAATTTTAGCTATTACAAAATCCAAACTGGACCGCTTCAATAACTTAAATACAGGCACGGCAAGGATCATAAACACAATAAGAAACTCGATAAACCATAAGTGGTTTGCTTCAAATGCCAGCAGTAAATCTTGGTATGCCTCCAGCATACTTGCATACTCATCGATATGTTCAAAATAACTCTGTGGTGGAACAATAAACATCATACCTATCAAAAGAGGTACCAATAAACGATGAAACTTACTCATCAAAAATGTGCTTGTAGTAGTGCGCTGTAAGAGCAGATAACTGCCAGCTCCGGCGATAAAAAATAGTGTTTGTAAGCGTAACTGTTCAAAATACACCATAATATCATCAAGTAACTTGCTGGATTCACGGTTCATTACATGCCAACCGTCACCATTAAATGGCATAAAGACATGATGTAAAAATACCGCCAAAATCAACATCACCCGCAGCCAATCCAACTCTGAATATCTTGCTTTATCCATTACGCAATCCCTGTATAGCTAGATAAAATAGCATACGATTAGAATGTTACACCCACCACTTTGGTGGGTGTTTTTTAACCAATTATGACTCAGGCAAATTCCGCCGTCACACGCTTTTCACGCTCTAACATGTCTAAGCACTTCTCGATGGGCTTAGCTTGGCTGTAGAAATAGCCTTGGATGAGATGACAGCCAAAATCTGCGAGCATACTCTGTTGCTGTTGCTGCTCTACCCCTTCGGCTATTACTTCTATTCCCAGTTGTGAGCTCAAGTCTATCAGACACTTAATCATCACCTGCTTATTAGCGTCTTCCACCATACTGTCGACAAACGATTTATCTATCTTCACATAATCTATTGGGTTATCAATTAAGTTACTCAAAGAAGAATAACCCGTACAAAAATCATCTAACGCGACTTTGACACCCTTAGCACTTAAGGCTCGTAACATTTGCCAAGTATAACTATTGGCAGCCATAGATTCTGTCACTTCGATAGTGATAGATTCGAATGGAAGCGCAAACTCTTGTATCGCTTCACTGATCAACACTAATTGATTGTTACTTGCCTTAAATTCATTGATTGAACGATTAATAGAAAAGCTAATGTGTTCAAATCCTCGCTGATGAAGCAATGCTAAGTCACGACAACTGGTACGCAACACATATTGACCTAGTGAATGAATTAACCCGAATTCCTCAGCGATCGGAATAAAGCGGGCTGGTGAGATAAAACCCAACTCTTCATCATGCCAGCGAATAAGGGCCTCAAATTTAGCCGTTTGGCCGCTTTTTACGTCTACAACGCTCTGATAGTGCACCATGAGTAACTCATGTTTTAAGGCATGTTTGAGTTTGTCTTTGAGTCTCAGCTTGTCTATGTAGGCGGCTTGAATGGCTTCGTTGTGTAATGCAACACGTCCTCTGCCTTGTTTTTTGGCGGTGCTCAGGGCATGTGCGGCATTGCGCACCAAAGTTGCCCCCGTTACGCGCTCCTCTGGCAAACAATGTGCAACGCCAATACTGGTGGTCAATTCTATCGTCAGTTCATCAAATACGTAAGGCTCGCTTAATGTTTGTTGCAAATCTTGGGCATGCGCCATCATATTATTTAAACTTTGCTTGTGTACAAGTACCGCAAACTCGTCTCCACCATATCGACTGGCGATATCCTTTCTTTTAAGCGTTTTTTGTAGTCTATCCGCTACCGCTAAAAGTACTTTATCTCCCATCTGTGGACCATATATGTCATTGACCTCTTTGAACCTGTCTAGACCAACGAATAGCAATGTTGCAGCACCTTGTTCGCTTACATCTTTTGCCATACTCTTCTCAAGAGTCTGCATAAAGCTACGACGATTTAGCAAGCCCGTGAGCGTTTCATGATTAGCAAAAAAAGTCAGTTGTGCTTCATTACGTTTCCACTCGGTAATATCTCTGAAAATAGCCACATAGTTAGTTATCTCGCCGTCTTCTCCTTTAACCGCGTTTAAAATCAACTCCTCTGGAAATACCTGTCCATTCTTTCGACGGTTATAGATTTCGCCTTTCCAAACCCCAGTTTGTTCAAGCTGCTGCCACATTTCTTGATAGAACTTTTTGCTTTGTTTACCAGATGACAAAATGCTTGGATCTGCGCCATACAACTCTTGTGCGCTATAACCTGTTTGTGCTTCAAAAGCACGATTGACCATCACTATTTTATTGTGTTGATCGGTGATCATAAATGCTTCTGATGCATTCTCAAATACCACATTGGTCAGCTCTAGTTGCCGATTCAACGCGGTGGTGTAAGTGATATCTTGTACCGTAGCTCTCATCACTCGTTCAGACGGTCGGGTATCACTGACATCTACCTCAGCCACAATATGAAACAAACCATCACTTTGGTTCTTATATTTGTGAGAAACAACCAGCTCGAACGAGTCAACTTCCCCATGACTAATTTGCGCCATTTGGGTCAATAATCTACCTTTGTCTGAATCTAACAAACTGGCCAAAAAACTCTCTAATGACACCTGCTCTTCTTGTGTATTGAGCAAATTTTGCATTTCCTGACTGAAACAATGCACATTTTGTTTGGTATACCAAGTCCATGAACTCAACTTAGCAATGCGCTCCCCCGCAGCCAACTGCTTAAGTAACCGTTCCTTTGCACTCATTTCTAGGTTATGGCTAAGTTCAGTAGCGACAATGTGACCCAGCTCGGCAAACCACACTTTTTCTTGCTCACTAAAGACTTTGGGATGATTAAACATACACACCAATATACCGATTGGCTGATGATTTGGTGCTCGTAACGTTAGTCCAATATAGCTATTGATGTTTAGCGTCTGTAGCAAATTATCTTGTGGGTATCGCTCTGCAAATCGTACTCAAACGTACAAACTTCTCGTGTACATGTGGCATCTTTACAAGGAGTGTCATGTAAATCATAAACAAAATTGTCTACACACCTGCCATTTTGCAAATAATGTAACGTTTTGACACGCTTTCCCTCATCTATAAACTCGCCGATAAAGCAATGATCACAACTAAAGTGATGACTAAGCGTATCAAGTACAAATTGGTAGCGCTGTGCACTACTTTGTAAGCTATAAAATTGACTGATCGACAAGCGCATAAAATCCCGTTACTTAATTAGCCTTTAACAAAAAAGCCGATGCAAGCAGCAAATAATAACAAACTAAACTACAGACAACTTTTAACAGGATCAATAAAACTGCGATTGAAGCAGTAATTATCTGCTCACTTAATTGTTAACACTCTACCAATGATTACAATACATTTGCGCAGTTTCTTACAGTTTATTACTGGTGTGCTTTAGGTTGCTTCTGAATAATAACAAGTACACAAACTGTTCAGGAAAGTCCGATGAAAAATGTATTAATCGCAGTCACTACTGCAATCATACTCAGCGCTTGTGCGCATCATGATGATGTTAGGCCAAGTAACAATAATCAGCATTATGTTGTCATACAGTCTGTTGATAGAAGTGAGGGAGTAAAAGAAGCGCTGGGTCAGGCAACCCATTATTGTGACCAAAGCAAAAGCACTATGGTCGTTTTAAATGAGAGCGTTGATTACCAAGGGGACATACCAGAGCAAGATTATTTAAAAACCCGTTCAGCCGCAGAAGCTGTAACGGAGGTAGGGTCATGGTTGTGGGTACTTGGAGATGGATATGTTGATGATGTTGCCGCCGTAGCAACGATCGCAGGTGCAGGTAAGCTTCACAGTATGGGCGCACCTTACTCTGTCACTGTTAACTTTCGCTGCACATAATGTTTATTATCTCGGTCTGGGTAAGCACTTTTATCGCAAAACGTTTACCCACCGAAGCACATAAAAAACAACACATATACTCACAATCTCGCTCCAGGCTATTTTAACTTCCAGAGCGCGTTGTCTTTTGTTTTATAGAACAATCCTTTATATTGACGCCACAGCCATTCATATTAAGAAAAAAATCAATGAGAAACCGAATGATTCCACTGCTATTCGCATTGAGTATCACCACTTATGCCAACGCAGCTCAACCCGATGTAACCGAGTTTTTGCAAGTATTGCCCCAGTATGTTGAATGGGCAAAACACATAGATGAAGAAGGTCAAAAGGCGGGGAAGCCCCTTAACAAAGCTGAATTACAAATCGCAAAAGATGTCGGCGTTATTCACCCTGAAAAGATACGAATTGTCTATGTTGACAGCGTGCCTTACCCATATGAAAACCCCATACTCAAAGAAATGGGTGAACGCATCGGTTTTATTGGTGAAGGGATCACCAACAATGCTCAAGTATTTGGTTACTCCATATACGTACGCAAAGGCTTTACCTTAGATACTCCTAAGCTCGCGCATGAATTTGTACATGTGAAGCAAATAGAGCAAGCCGCGTCGCTACTGGAGTACTCTAAAAAGCACTTGGTTGATATGGCAACATATGGTTATGCAGATGCACCATATGAGAAAGAAGCATTTAAAGCCAATGAGAAATATAAAAATAAGTAGAAAAAGCTTATAGCTCAAAGCGTTGAACTAGCAATGTGCGAGATATAATTGCATTCGTACCTCGCACTCCCATTGCAACTCTGTATAATTACAAAACAGGTAGTCGTACAATACACAGAATGCGAGCATGAAAAATAAAAAGGTTAACCCTCTTGTATCACATTTCACCATAGCTTTTACGGTTTTGGCTGCGATTTGGATGTTTGTAACAGATAAAGAAATGCTAATTTTGGGCAACTCTTTGGTGTTAATCTATATTGTCTGTGCGCTGGCATCTAGAATGCTTAAAAAGAGCAAATCAGACAAAAAATAAACCGCATATCATAAAAAAGCCCAGTTAATACTGGGCTTTTACTATTTTATTCAATGCTTACAAGCGACCGTTAGCCAGTTCGATGAAAAAGGCATAGTTCAAAGCGGTATCTTTAATTCTTTTAAAACGCCCTGATGCACCACCGTGACCAGCTTCCATATCCACTTTAAACAGTAACTTATTGTCATCAGTTTTTAGTTCTCTTAACTTTGCAACCCACTTTGCCGGTTCAAAGTACTGTACCTGAGAATCATGTAACCCTGTGGTAACGAGCAAATTTGGATAGCTTTTGGCGGTCACTTGATCATAAGGTGAATAAGAGCGCATATAATCAAAGTACGTTTTGTCGTTTGGGTTACCCCATTCATCATACTCATTTGTTGTCAACGGTAGGGTTTCATCAAGCATGGTATTGATCACATCCACAAAAGGCACGGCAGCATGCACACCATGATAAAGTTCAGACGCTTGATTGATGACTGCGCCCATAAGTAATCCACCGGCACTACCACCTTGCGCGTAAACTCGCTGTTTGTCTCCATATCCTTGTGCTACAAGTGCTTTTGTAACATCAACAAAGTCATTGAAGGTATTTTTCTTGGTCAGTTTCTTACCGTCTTCATACCAAGGACGTCCCAACATTTGTGAGCCGCGAATATGCGCAATTGCATACACAAACCCTCGATCAAGTAAGCTCAAACGGCTAACCGAAAATCTTGGATCAACGGTGTAACCATAAGACCCATAGCCATATTGCAATAACGGGTTAGTGCCGTCTTTTTTAAATAATGACTTCTTGTAAACAATTGAGACTGGCACTTGTTCACCATCACGAGCAGTAATAAAAATACGCTCAGACTGATAATCGTCAGGCTTAAAGTCGCCAAGGACTTTCTCTTGCTTCAAAGTTGCTTTTGAATAATCGTTTAAATCAACTTCAAAGGTTGTTTGAGGCGTGGTCATACTGGTATAAACCACTCTCACACTATCACTGTCGAGCATCGTATTACTTGTCATATACACTTGATATGCAGGATCGTTAAAAGTAAGTTCATGCTCTTTGTTTTTATGCAATTCACGAATCGTTACTTTTGACTGCCCTTGGGCACGACTTTGATACACCAAGTGATTTTCAAACAGGTTAAAGTCTTCCAGCTTCACGTTTGGACGATGCGCAATGACAGTTGTCCAATTATTTTTGTCCGAAGCTTGGTCAACTTTCACCTTCATAAGCTTGAAGTTCACCGCATCCAAGTTGGTCATTATGTAGTACCAATCATTTAATTTTGCGATGCTATACTCATGGCCCTTCTCACGAGGGATCAAGCGTTTTGGTTGTGACTTACTGTCATTGGCAGACAACACTGAGACACCTTTAGACTCTGTGCTTGAATGGTGTATAAAGATCTGTTCACCATCTTTACTCTTACTCACGCCCGTGTAGTAAGTATTGTCTAGCTCTTCGTACACCAGTTCGTCTTGCTCTTGCGAAGTTCCTAATGTGTGTCGGAACACTTGAGTACCAAGCAAAGACACCGGATCTTTCTTAACGTAATACAGTGTTTTATTGTCATTGGCCCAAATCACACCACCTTGTGTACCTGTCAATTCATCACTTAGTAGCTCACCTGTTTCAAGATTCTTTACCTTAACGGTATAAATCCGACGACTCAATGTATCTTGTGAATAAGCCATTAACTTAGCGTTTGGGCTTACTTCAATACCACCGATAGCAAAATAATCATAAGCTTTGGCAAGCTCATTAATATCGAGTAATAACTCTGGGTTATCGCCTTTTACATTGACGCTACGATAAATCGATGCGTATTCCTGCTCTCCAACAGTCTCGTTAAAATAGTAAAACTGCCCTTGTCGCACTGGCACCGAACGATTGTCTTTTACTATTCGAGATTTAATCTCTGTAAACAACTGTGATTGCAGCGTATCGGTGGAGGCTAATACCGAGTTGGTGTAGGCATTTTCTTTTTCTAGGTGCGCGATTACCTCAGGTTTTGAGCGAGTGTCATCTCTGAGCCAATGATAGTTATCAACTATCTCATATCCATGGATTTTTGTTATATGTGGAACTTTTGCCGCCAAAGGTGCTGTCGCCACCTGAGCTTGAGTAAGACTCGTATCATTTTCAGGCTTAGTTAAGTGACATCCTGTAGCTAAAACAACCGATGACAGTGCAAACTGCCAAAGTATTAAACGTTTCATTATTATAATATCCTTGTTTAGTATATTAGGTGTAACCGTTACAAATAAAGTTACTTGAGCATAAATATAATTGAATTACAGGGTTATTAACAGTACCCTACTGTAAAGAAAAGTGAACCGATTATTGTATATGAAACAATTAACTCTCAGCATTATCCTGCTATTTATAATTACAGCTTGTAAGACAACACACATGGAAAATAACGCAGCCATTAAACTGTGTGAAAAAACCGTGCATGATTATATTCAGTATCGAGATCTTGGTCCCGTTGAGAACTATCAAGCCTTATTCACAGATGATGCAACCTTTTCGGTCCCCAAACTGAACATTGCTTTAAGCTCTAGTGAAGCAATTGCCAACAGGGCAAAAAACGCATTAATGAATAAGAAAAGTATTCATATGATTACCAGCACACATATCCAGCAACTATCGCAAAATAGCTACTCCAATGTGGCACATTTTATTCTTCATTTAAGCGATAAAAACACGCCCGATGCCCAGAAAAAAATATTCAACGGCCGCTATGTGGATACCTTAATTGTCGACAATGGCAAATGTCTAATAAAAACACGTGATGTGCTTATTGATAGAATGGATACGCTACCTTAACCAGACTTGCTCGAACGTTTGTGCCAGCGGATCAATTCAGCTTGATCTCTGGTAATGCTGTGACCTTGTGCTGCAAGGTCCTCAGCACTTTGGGCCAGTTTAGCCTCAGCACGCAGCTCTATTTTCTCTAGCAAGCCTAGTAGCAAGCGCTTTTCTTCTTCGGTTACATCTGACAAAACGTATGCTTCACGTTGACGCATGTGCTCTATCACTTGTTGATATAAAGGCAAGCCCAGCTCACTCAACTTGACCAACTTGCTTCGCTGCTTCACATGATCATTGTCAGGACAGATCAAGCCTTGTTTGAGTAATGTATTGATTGCTCTGTTCACCGAGTAAGGGTCCAATCGTGATTGATACGCTATGTCAGCGGCGTTTATAGGGCCGTACGACCCGATATTCAACAGCACACGAATTTCTCGTGTTTCAAGCCCCGTTAGACTTTTGATATACGCATCCCGATCCATTGCAAGCAAGTTACTTGCAACAGCAATACGATAAGGAACATGATTATATAAATCATAGGGTTGCTCTATATTTTTGGATAGCTCAAAGGCCGCTTTACGTGCTTTGTTGTTCATATACTGACCCTATTTTTAACTTCAATGTCTAATTTTTGTAGACAGGCGCTTTAAAAGCCTCTAAATTATGTTGCAGATGCAACATATAGATATCAACAGGAATACATTATGGCTTTAGTTACACCACTGGCACAAGATGCTAACGCTGAGGTTGCAGAGTTAGCAAAGTTTTTCAATGAAACACTGGGCTTTTGTCCAAACAGCGTACTGACCATGCAGATCCGCCCTCATATCGCAAAAGCTTTTATCAACTTAAACAAAGCGGTCATGGAAAACCATGGCAGAGTCACCAGCGAGTTAAAACGATTAATTGGTTATATCACCAGTGCAAACACTGGATGCCGCTACTGCGAAGCACATACGATTTTAGCCGCACAACGCTATGGTGGCTCTGATGAACGTCTCCAAAATATATGGCAGTTCAGACAAAGTACGCTATTTAACGATGCTGAAAAGGCCGCGTTTGAGTTTGCACTTGCCGCCTCTAGCGTACCAAATGCTGTCGATCAAACCATTGAATCACAATTAAAAGCACATTGGGATGATGGAGAAATCGTCGAAATTCTTGGTGTGATCTCTTTGTTTGGTTATTTGAATCGCTGGAATGATTCTATGGCGACTACCTTAGAAAGCGGTGCGATAAATGCGGGTGAAAGCTACTTAGCCCACAATCAATGGCAAGTAGGCAAACATCAAACCAGTAACTGATAACTGGAATTGAGCGTACTGGGAAAATACTTGCTGGGGCATTCGTTTTTTTTAGAAGCACATACGCATAATAATAACAATAAGCGCTGAATGATTGTCCACTCGCATATGTGCTTCCCAGTACGCTCACTCTTCACATTGTTTGTACCTATAAAGTATATATCGTTTTATCTAGCTAGTTACTCAAATAATTCTTCCACACATTAATTGCTCACATATTAACCATTCATTTTTTTAAATCGACATTGTTTTGTTAAGGCAAAAACCACCACTACAAATATAAGCCATCGAATAAAACACAAAAAATATGCAAAAATGATGAATAAACATTAATTTTGTGAAAAATACATTCAAAATTTCCAGTAAATTTATTAAAAAAAATTTTAATTCATAATTCCACTGTATTTTTGTCAAATCCCGCCCTAGAATGCATGAAATTTCACATTTGAAGAATATAAATTCACTTCAAATTTTCTGCTTACTTGTCGCATTGCACTATTTGTGCTTTCTTTGTGAGCATAAAAACAACAATGGTAACAATGGGAATGAAAATAATGTTTAAACCTAACATACTTTCACTAGCAGTATATGGCGCTCTAACTTCAACGCTTGGTACTTCATTCGCGGTTGTCGCTGATGAGGGAATTAACAAAGACAAGTCGCTTGAGGTTATTCAGATAACAGCAACAAGGCGCTCTGGTTCAATCCAAGAAGCGCCGCTAAATATTACCGCATTGGACAGCGATGTAATGCGTGATCAAAACATTGGTGAATTGGCCGATGTAGCGCGTTGGGTACCGGGTCTAACCGTCACGGATCAAGGTGGTCGTTCAGGTTCACCCATCATAGTACGAGGCTTGAATACAAATTCATCAGGACCTTCCTCCGATGGAGGTACGGTGGCTACCTATATCAATGAGATCCCAGTCGCCATCGATATGCGTCTTACTGATGTTGAGCGTGTGGAGGTTTTGATCGGTCCACAAGGCACACTATACGGAGCTGGAACTCTGGGCGGTGCAATCCGATACATTTTAAAAGACCCTGAACTCGACCTAACTACAGGTAAAGTCTACGGCGATGCATTCCAAAATAGTGAGAGCGACTCATTTGGCGGTGAAGCCGGATTTATTTTCAATACACCTATTATCGAAGATAAACTCGCAGTTCGTGCCAGTGTCAACGTATTTAAAGACCCAGGCTTTGTAGATTACAACTATGTGGTGCGTGAAGCGGGTGTCTCAAAACCAGACCCTGATTGGAGTGATTTAGACGATATCAATCACAATTTACGTCAAGAAGAAGACAACAACGGTGAAACAACCACAACCGCTCGTATTTCTCTGCGTTGGCTACCAACGGATTGGTTAGACAGTACCCTGAACTACTTCTATCAAAAACAAGACAGTGCTGGACGTTCTATCGTTCACCATGGTGCTTTGCATCCTGATAATGGCCTGAACAAGCGTATTGGAAAATATGAATCAGCCTATCGCTACGAAGAGCCAAGAGAAAAAGAAGATTCACTATTAAGCTTGGAAGTCAAAGCCGATTTGGGCTTTGCTGAACTGGTCTCTGCCACAGGTTATTCTGAGTTTGAAGCCGATGGACAACGTGATCAAACCGACTTGTTGATCCGCTTAGATTACGGCTACGAAGAATTTCCTTCATTCTCGTCGTTCACGCGTGAACTTGAGGAAGAAGAAAACTTTACGCAAGAGCTTCGTTTAGTTTCAAAAGGAGATTCTGACCTAAGTTGGATCGTGGGTGGTTTTTACAATAAGAGCAAGAGCAATGGTTCAAGTAAAGAATATACACCGGGGTTCAGTCAGTTTGCCGTAGAGAACTTTGGCGGCACACAAGTTCGCCCTGATAGCCTAGAGTATTATTCAGTAGATCGAAGTGAAGTTACTGAACAAGCCTTATTTGGTGAAGTAGGCTATCAAGTCACTGATAAACTTACAATTACTGTAGGTGCTCGTTTTTACGAATACAAAGTCGATGCAGATTCTGCGGTTGACTTCCCGCTGCTGAACACAGTCTTCGGTGATGCAGGACCAAATGACATTACTTTGGAGTTCGAAAACAGTTATGCCGAAGATGATGGCAATTTATTTAAGTTTAACGCCAGCTATCAATTCTCAGATAGCGTAATGGCGTATGCAACTGTCAGTGAAGGGTTTAGGATTGGCGGTTCAAATGGTTTGGCTCCTTGCCCAGATCCGCTCCCTGCAAATCAGGCAGGTTGTGGTAAACCAAACGAGATGCTCTACAAAGACGATACCACCATCAACTATGAGCTTGGTCTTAAAAGCACTTGGCTGAAAAACCGCTTACACTTTAATGCGGCCTTGTTCAACGTCGACTGGAAGGACGCACAAGTTGCGGGGGCAACAGAAGTAGGCCAGTTACCCTATACCTCAAATGCGGGTTCAGCCAACGCAAAAGGCGTAGAAATTGCGACTCGTGCTATGTTGAGCGACTCGTTCACCGCCTATGCAACCTATGCATACACAAAAGTAGAGCTCACAGAAGACGCACCATTTTTGTTTAATACCGACGGAACTGACGGCGGTGTAAGTGGTGACAGACTGCCAGGCTCACCTGAGCATCAGTTCTCATTGGGTGTAAATTACCAAACTGAAATAATGAACAACAAGTTGTTAGATATAAATTACGGCTTAACCGCCCAAAGCGACGTTATTTCTAAGGTAGGTCTACATGACAATGGCGAAACTCTACCAGGCTATGCACTGAGTAATGTTTCAGCGAAAATCACCGGTGATCAGTGGTCAACAACATTGTATATCAATAACTTATTCAATAAGTATGCGTATACATCTGTGCGTCGTAGCGATGCCGATATTACCACCGCCAACGGCGCAGAAATTCAACGTAACTACGGGCACTATATCAACCGTCCACTGACAATCGGTGTTAAGTTCGATTACCAATTTGAACTATAACCCAGTTACCGTTACTCTAAAGGCTCAAACTTAGTTTGAGCCTTTTTATTTAACAATAAGAACACGCTTTTTATGACGCTCAACGCAAAACACCTTCATCAACAAGCCATTAAGTCGTTAAATCTCGGCCATGTTCAACAAGCACACCAGTATCTAGTACAACTCATACAAACAACGGCGGAAAGCAGCCCTGAACACGCCGATGGCTACTTTCTGATGGCCATGATCAATGTTCAAGTTGGGCAAATTAAAAAAGCCGTAAAACTTATCGAAAAAGCGTTAAGTTTGAGGCATAACATTGAATATTCAATTCATTTAGCCAAATGTTATGCGTTGGACGGGCAACTGACAGTCGCCAAGCAATTAGCACTTGCAGTCGATGTTGGCGACCTAACATCCGCCTTAAATGCCGATACTTTGGGTGTCACTCTCAGTCATATTGGCCTGCATGAAGACGCTCAAAGGTGCTATCAAAAGGCACTGGAACTCAACAACTCCAATCCACAGTTTTTCTATAACTATGGAGTATGTTGCAAATTTTTGGGGTTATTTAATGAAGCTGAAGCAGCATTTGAACAAGCCATCACACTCAAACCAACTTATCACCAAGCGCATTTTGCCTTATCTGACTTAATGAAAGTGAACGCACAAAATAACCACGTTTCACGTTTAAACACCGTATTTAATCAAGTTGAACACCCTGATGCCAAGCTGCACTTGGGTCATGCGCTGGCCAAAGAATACCAAGATTTAGGGCTATATGATTTGGCCTTTAAGGCACTTGAACAAGGTAAATCCTCTAAGCTGCAACAGACCCGTTTTGATGATGCAAGTTCACAACAGCTTTTTGATTTGATCCAACACCTCAGTGAAGCGTCTAAACAGAATACCGAGCTGGGCGCCACCACTAATGAGCCCATCTTCGTGCTGGGTATGCCACGCTCAGGTACAACTTTGGTGGAGCGAATTCTATCCAGCCACAGTGATGTCACGTCCGCCGGAGAATTACAAGATTTTGGCATAGTCACAAAACGCTTAAGCCAAACATCTACACCTCAAGTGCTTGATGAACAGACCCTCAAAGCAGCCTACTCATGTAATTTCAAGCAACTAGGGCAAGACTATCTCGATGCCACGCGAGTGGTCACAGGGCATAGCCAACATTTTGTCGACAAACTCCCCTTTAACTTTTTTTATGTGGATTTGATCCGCAAAGCGCTCCCGAATGCCAAAATCATTTGTTTGCTGCGCAACCCACTAGATACCTGCATCGGCAACTATCGTCAGTTATTTACTATCAACAACCCTTACTACCGATATTCTTTAGACTTAATGGACACGGCCAAATTCTATGCGCGCTTTTATAAACTGATGCAACACTGGCAAGCGTTACATGGCGAACATTTTAAGTTGTTAGAGTACGAACAGCTCGTTGCAGAGCCAGAAGCGCAGATAAGTAGTTTGCTCGGCTATTGCCAATTACCTTGGCAAAGCCAATGCGTTGATTTTCATTTGAATGACGCGCCGGTCTCTACCGCAAGTAAAGTGCAAGTCCGTGAACCACTGAACGCTAAATCAATTGGCCGCTGGAAAAACTTTGAGCCTTATCTCAATGAAGTTAATGCTTATTTCGATGAGCATGGCGTTCCTTATTGACACTCGGCACTCGACGATAATTTACACAATGGCGCTCATTTATGAGATCCTAACCTTCGTCAGGAAGACAGCATGTGTGTTTAGGCAATGCCGTCTTTCTAATTGGGTCTCATCATTCTGAACTTGTTTCGTCATTCTGAACTTGTTTCGTCATTCTGAACTTGTTTCGTCATTCTGAACTTGTTTCGTCATTCTGAACTTGTTTCGTCATTCTGAACTTGTTTTGTCATTCTGAACTTGTTTCAGAATCTCATCATCTTAAGCAAGTGGTATTAACGATTATTCACTCGGCTTATTATTCAATGTTTGTCAAAGGCTCTGTGTTTGATAAAACAAGCACAAGCCAACATGAACCTATAGACTCTGCATTAAAAGAGTTACTTCTTTGACCACAATGATCGTTTAGAGCTTAGAAGCCTGTGACTTTTTACCCGCCACCCTATGTCGCTACTGTAGGTTGATAAAATCATGTTGTCATTATTTGTACTGTTTTTGGTGAAAACCCATACAAACCAGCTGTTTGATTAAAAAATATTCCAATTAATTTTAAAGCCAATTTTATTAAATAACATCAAACACTTATACATAAACAAAAAACACAAAGAACGGCTAAAACGCAAATGTCAACATTGAAATGTGCGGCGCATCTCTTTAACCT
The DNA here is from genome assembly GCF_002964665.1 of Pseudoalteromonas sp. T1lg23B. Classification (GTDB taxonomy): domain Bacteria; phylum Pseudomonadota; class Gammaproteobacteria; order Enterobacterales; family Alteromonadaceae; genus Pseudoalteromonas. The sequence continues at coordinate 633,782 of NZ_PQBZ01000042.1, forward strand.
TTATTTTTATTGAACGCTCAATTAATAAAAATATGCCAAAAGTCGGAATGGAACCTGTACGCCGAGAACAGCTTATCAAGGCCACGATAGAGTCGGTTGCTGAACTGGGTTTGCAAGGTACTACTATTAACAGCATTAGTAAGAAAGCAGGGTTATCTTCGGGGATAATCAGCCACTACTTTGGCGGTAAGCAAGGTTTAATAGAAGCCACCGTTCGCTACTTGCTATCGAGTCTCAAGTATTCATTGATGGCACAGGTGACCGAGTCTACATCACCCGAGCAACGATTGATGTACATCATTGAAGCCAACTTTGCTTTAGTACAGCAACGTAAAGATACCACGCGAACGTGGTTAAGCTTTTGGGCGCAATCAATGCACGACCCAGAGCTGCACCGACTACAAAACGTCAACAGCAAGCGTTTGTATAGCAACCTTGCAAGTTCGTTTCGACAATTAATGAATGCCGACAGTGCGAAACGCGCCGCTGAACTCAGCGCAGCAATGATCGACGGTTTATGGCTACGCGCCGTACTCAGTCAATCAGATAAAGACCAATTTAAACACAGTGAACAACTAGCAAAGCAGTATGTTCGTTCGCTGATCAGCCAGTATGGAGCCTAATATGACGACAACGAGCAGCCAGCAGAGCAATGTGCCAGTTTATCAAAACTTTATCCACGGTCGCTACATGGCAAACCAAAGTGGTGAGAGTTTTGCGGTAAGAAACCCGGCCACAGATGAAGTAATTTACCATGTTGAAGTTGCCGATGAGTCAATCCAAAGCGCCGCGATTGAAAGTGCCAAGCAAGGTTTTGCAGTTTGGTCTGCAATGACCCCTATTGAACGTAGCCGTATTTTATTAAAAGCCGTAGCGCTACTGCGTGAACGCAACGACGAGCTGGCTAAAGTGGAAGTACTCGATACCGGCAAGCCTTGGCAAGAAGCCGAGTGTGTAGATGTACAAACGGGTGCGGACGTTATCGAATATTTTGCCGGTCTTGCGCCAGCGCAAGTTGGCCAACAACAAATGGTTGGCGATGACTTCTATTACACTCGCAAAGAGCCTCTGGGGATCTGCGCAGGTATTGGCGCTTGGAACTACCCATTGCAGATTGCGTGTTGGAAATCAGGCCCAGCCCTTGCCGCGGGCAACGCTTTAGTATTTAAACCTTCTGAAGAAACCCCGCTGGGGGCATTGAAGCTGGCTGAAATTTTTGTTGAAGCAGGCGTTCCTGAAGGGGTATTCAACGTGGTTCAGGGTGCTGCGCAAGTGGGTCAGTGGTTAACCGCCCATGCTGATATCGAAAAAGTGTCTTTCACTGGTGAAGTAGGCACGGGTAAAAAGGTCATGACTAGCGCCGCTAGCACCCTCAAAGACGTAACCATGGAACTGGGTGGCAAATCTCCACTCTTAGTTTTTGATGATGCCGATATTAGTGACGCAGTCAGTGCAGCAATGTTAGGCAACTTCTACACCCAGGGTGAAATCTGTACCAACTGCACACGGGTTTATGTACATAAAAATGTATACGAGCAATTCATCGACGAGCTTAAAACCCGCACAGAAAATAACATTATCGCCGGCGACCCGATGAACCCAGAGGTTAATCTTGGCGCACTTATCTCAAAGCCTCACCAGCAACTGGTTTTAAACTACATTGCTAAGGGCGTTGAAGAGGGTGCTAAGTTGCTGACTGGGGGCGAAGCGTTGCGCCCAGACTCAGCACCCAATGGCTACTTTGTTGCGCCAACGATATTCGTAGACTGTCACGATGATATGACCATCGTCAAAGAAGAGATCTTTGGCCCTGTGATGAGTGTGTTGGTATTTGACGATGAACAAGACGTGATCAAGCGCGCCAACAATACGCACTTGGGTCTAGCTGCCGGTGTATTTACCAAAGACATACAACGTGCTCACCGTGTTATTCATCAGCTTGAAGCTGGGATCTGCTGGATCAATGCCTACGGTAATTCTCCAGCTGAAATGCCTGTAGGCGGCTACAAGCATTCTGGAATTGGCAGAGAAAACGGCGTTGAAACCTTAGATCAGTACACCCAAACCAAATCGGTGTATGTCGGTATGAACAAAATCGAAAGCCCGTTTTAACAGGAGACTTCATGAACCAAAAATATGATTACATCATAGTTGGTGCTGGCTCCGCAGGATGCGTTCTGGCTAACCGACTCACCGAAAATGGCCAGCACAAGGTATTGTTGTTGGAAACGGGTGGCAGTGACAAGAGCATTTTTATTCAAATGCCCACGGCCCTATCCATTCCAATGAATACCGACAAATACGCTTGGCAGTTTCACACACAGCCAGAGCCTTATTTAGATAACCGAACCATGCATTGCCCACGCGGTAAGGTGTTGGGCGGCTCATCCTCAATTAATGGCATGGTTTACGTGCGAGGTCATGCCAAGGACTTTGATGAATGGCAGCAACACGGTGCTCAAGGTTGGGATTACCAATCTTGCCTGCCCTACTTTAAAAAGGCTGAGTCTTGGTATTTAGGTGAAAATGCGCACCGAGGCTCTGAGGGGCCACTCGGTGTAAACAACGGTAATGAAATGGCTAACCCGTTATACCGTGCCTTTATTGAAGCGGGTGAGCAAGCCGGATACGCAAAAACAAATGACTATAACGCTGCGCAGCAAGAGGGCTTTGGCCCCATGCATATGACGGTAAAAAATGGTCGTCGTTGTTCAGCAAGCCGTGCGTATTTAGACCCAATTAAACGCCGCAGCAATTTAACCATTGTCACAGGCGCACAAGCGCAGCGGGTTTTATTGAACAATAAACAAGCGCAAGGCGTTGAGTTTAAAATCAAAGGCAAAGTTCAAAAGGCCTATGCTCGCAGAGAAGTGATCTTAAGCGCGGGGCCAATCGGCTCACCGCATTTGCTACAGCTGTCTGGCATTGGCGATAGTAAAGTTCTTGAGCAAGCGGGTGTTGAAGTACAGCATCACTTGCCGGGCGTAGGCCAGAATTTGCAAGATCATCTGGAGTTTTACTTCCAGTACAAGTGCAAACAACCGATTACCCTTAATGGCAAACTCGGGCTTATCTCTAAAGGCTTGATTGGCGCGCGTTGGCTACTGACGAAAGATGGTTTAGGGGCTACCAACCACTTCGAGTCATGTGCGTTTATTCGCTCAAAACCTGGGGTTGAATGGCCTGATATTCAATATCACTTTTTACCTGCGGCCATTCGCTACGATGGTAAAAGTGCATTTGACGGTCATGGCTTTCAGGTCCATGTGGGCCATAACAAGCCCAAGAGCCGCGGGTCTGTCACGATTGCATCAAATAATCCCGATGAGCCGCCTCAGATCTTATTTAACTATCTACAAGCACAAGAAGACATCGAAGGCTTTCGCGCCTGCGTGCGCTTAACGCGTGAGATCATCGAACAAAGCGCTTTCGATGAGTTTCGCGATGGTGAAATTCAGCCGGGTAAAGAAATACAAACGGACGAACAAATCGATGCCTTTGTACGCCAAGCGGTGGAAAGTGCCTACCACCCTTCTTGCTCATGTAAAATGGGCGAAGATGAAATGGCGGTGGTTGATTCACAAACCAAAGTACACGGTATCAATAGTTTACGTGTGGTTGATTCGTCAATTTTCCCAACCATACCTAACGGAAATTTAAATGCACCCACAATCATGGTGGCTGAAAAGGCCGCCGATCATATTCTGGGGAAAACACCTTTAACTAACCAAAACGCTGCGGTTGCAATGGAGCCTCAATGGCAACAACTACAACGCAGTTCGGAGATCTAGATTTGCCACTCGCTTAGGTAGTGATACCTAGGTGGGACTTGCAGTGGCGTGCGGGATAAATTGGTTATCCCAAGGGGGTTAGCTTGGCCTCAACCCCTTAAGCATTAATGCGAGACTAAGAAAAAAAACGGAGAAACAATGAGTTACTTTTACTTATTTTGGGAGGGTGACAATGACCTTATGGCTTAGTGCAGGTATCATTTTCACCCTATTGGCAATCGCTTTAATTTTGTTTAAATGGGGAAATTTACAGTGTGTTGGCGTCACACCTGTTAAAACCTTTACCTTTATCGCCATTTTGTTTACGTCAGGCTTAGATGTCGGACTGATAATGTTTCCACTTACTGAGTTTGCGGGTTACGCAGACATAAAAGCAAGCCCAGAGTATGCGTTTGCAAACCCACTCGCCATCGAGTTTGGCTTTTGGGGGTTTTTAATCTGGGGATTTTATTTCCTTACCTGCTTTTATTTCTGCGTAATAGAGCCCAAAGTGAAGTTCTTTGAAATTCCTTGGGTGAAATTAGTCAATAATGTGATCATTATTGGCACCTGTGCCTTTACAGCATATTTGCTGCTAACAAACCTGCCTTGGTATTTACCTGAGGTTGGAGATGGTAGCTCGATTATTCCAACATTTTATTTGTTGGTCTTTGCGGCGATTTGCTTTGCGGTTTATTCAAGCACCAGCTTGAAATATGTACGCTTTTTGAGTATTTCGACCACTTGGTTGTTTATCGCTTTAATTGCTTATATGTGGGGCGCGGCATTTGTATTTGGCGACAGTGCCATGAGCAGTTTTGCCAATAAGTTTGCACTACTTGGCGACTATTTTACGCATATCAACGAGTTTGTATTACCACTGAACGATTACCATGAATTTTATCTGTTCTGGTGGTTTGCTTGGAGCATCATGATTGGTCAGTTCACCTCTCGCTTTGTTGGTGGACTAAAAACCTATCAAGTACTGGCTGCCATGTTGGTGTTCCCATCTATTCCAATCGCTATCTGGTTTAGTGTGCTTTATCACTACCATGAAGCGGGAATTTCGACTGCGGGGATTAAAAACTTCGCCATGGTATTTGTGGGCATAGTATTTGTGATCAACTCTCTTGATTCACTCATTCGCCTGTATACCGACAACTTGAATCTAACAGTAAAACGTTTGGGCCTGCGTAACTATATGTTATTTAATATTATTGCCCTATCTCTGTTAACTTTGCTGTTTAAACTCGAGTTTTTACAAATTCAGTGGGTTGGCGCGTTGGTGATAGGCGTATTCTTCTCTTGCGCGGCCTATATCGGTTACGGCAAGTTGAAAACCGTTCGCCAAATCGATAGTTCACCCAAAGATAACAAAATTGACTACAGCAAAATTGAAACTGCTAGCTAAGGATTTCGACATGACAACAACGAGAACTCTACTTTTCGGTGCACTGGCACTCGCCTCAACACACGCAGCGGCAAATTGGTCTACGACCGTGACGGCTGCATCGGACTATACCTTCAACGGTGTGAGTCAAACGCAAAACGACCCTGCTCTACAAGCAAGCCTTGACTATGCCTTTGATAATGGCATTTATGCAGGTACTTGGGCCTCAAATGTAGATTTTGGTGGCGACACCAACCTTGAGTGGGATGCATATGTTGGTAAATACGTAAAGCTAAACGATAGCTGGAGCGTGGACTATGGTATCGCTTATTACACCTATCATGGTGACAGCAACTCCAGCGACGGTAATTACCCTGAGGTTTACTCAAAGTTTGGCTTTAGCAATTCATTGGGCCAAACCGAGTTTAACTTTTGGTATAGCTGGGATTACTTTGGTACAGGTGCAGGCCACACCATTGCCATGGTTGCTCACAGTGTAGAAATTGCCAAAGGCCATACACTACGCGCAAGCTTTGATGTATCAAACTCATTAGACAGCGATAAGTACATGTGGGATGCGGGAGATAAATCTTACCATCACTACCGTTTGGCTTATCAAACCAGCTATGAGGGCTTCAATTTTGAAGTGGCGGCTGAAAACACCAGTTTAGATTATGATACCGCTGATGAGCGTATCGTACTGAGCGTGTCACGCACCTTCAATCTGTAAGTTTACAAGTCTCCTACTACTTGTAATAAAGGCCAGATGAAAATCTGGCCTTATTTTTTATTTGATGCTTGGTTTTGATGTTTGGTATAGCAAGGCTAACGGGATATAACCGTCTGAATGACCTGTTTAAGTTCAGTGGGCTTATCTGTGCCTAAGCTAATCACTGAGCCATCATGCAGTACGATGTTAACGGCATCAAAACCCGACACATTATATAGTGTTCCGTGATTGATTTTTCGAATTCCCCAGCCCGTAATCCAGCGATTCTCAACGACCGTAACTTCTTTGATGTCTTTGACGGCAATACTGCCATTGATAAGACCAGCCCCCATTTCCCAGCTTACAGAAGAAGCATCTACAGTGACTTTCAACTTATAGAAATTCAGCATCACAGCCAACACAATAAAGGCCGTGATATATAAAGCCACGGGCTGCGCTTTTACAAAATACACCACGAGTAATAAAACAATAACCAGCACCGCTATCATTGAATAACCGTACTGAACGTTTTCATACACCATATTTAAACTCCTTCTCTACCCCATGTAACCGTATTTTTCAAACCCAAAAAGTGCTCGTACACCGGTATTAACCTAGCCGTAAGGCGTAGCCAAAGTGACCAAAACATTGGCTCTATAGGTTCACCATAGAAAAAGACCGTGTTTAACACAACGCTGAGTGACGCTAGTTAGAACGCAAAGCACAGCGACAATACAAAGTTTGAAGAGCACAAACTCAACCAAGTGAAGTAGTAGCTCACATCACCAAACTCGCTGATTAATAAGAGTAATAACACTCTGCTTCTTGCGCCTTAGGCCAAACACTCACAGGGTAAGGGCCGCCGAACATAGCGGACATAAGCATTTTAGAGCATTGGGTTAAGTGGAGTCTGATCGACATAAACGAACATGGAACGAGCATTGATAAAGGTAAAATTTGTCTGTTTTTACACGGAACGCCAGATTTTGTCCTATAACATTATGAACCGCCGTTTTGGTGGAAAGATAAAAGCACGTAATACAGCCCGTTATGTCTGTTTTAGTTTGGATATTTGGGGGAGTTGTTATACACCACTACAGGAAGTGAGTAATGAAAGTAAATATAAAGTCATTTGATGTCGCTATGGAAGTGAAGCAAAAAGGCGTAGAACTCGAAGTTAGAAGCCCTGATGGCAATAATTTTCACGGCGATTGTTATGTGACAATGACTGGGCTAGTCTGGTGTCTGGGTAAAACGTCTAAGGCTCAAGGAACAAAAATAAAATGGGAAGAGCTGATGGAAATATGTGGTTCTAAGGAAAAGCTAAAAGCCGCTTTGAAGGCCGCTAAAAGTACATAACAAGTTAAAGCATCGGAAAACCACTCCAACTTGCTGGTCAATTACGGGTACATTTTTGGTAATATGATCACAAAGCGGATATCGCCAATAGAAAAGGGTCTGACTAGCTCGTTTTTAAAAAGGGTGTCCTGTTTAGTACTGTTTAGTAGGAATTGGTAAGGTTCTTTATACTTACCGATAGATACAACTTTTAAAGATATTTAAGCAGGCTCGCGCTCATTCTTAGTTTATTTTAACCAAGCTTATTACTCTGATTGCAGCGTTAAGAATATAAGGAGGTTAGGTGCCGATTTACATCAAAGTTGAAAAATCTAATGAACGGCTAGCACACCTTGCGAGAGAAAGCTGGGATCTTCCGACTCAAATCATAGAACTTGAAACGTGGTTATTCGAAAACCCTTTAAATTTAACTCCTGCTAATTACGTGGCTGATATTGGTTTCAGTATTAGAGAAAATGCTTGTGGTGGTGGTGCGATTTTATCACCTAAAGCGATGACAATTATGGGAAACTTAGGAATAAAGCTGTACTTATCTGAGTATGGTGATTAATGTGTACCTGCCAAGCGAATTGACGCTCGGATTAATAAAGTTTGACTTGGTTCGCTGCGCTCAATGATGAATCCAAGCAATATCAACACCTAACTGAAACGTTATAAGGACATAGATGAATCGACTATTTGGTAAAAATGTAATAAAAATTGCAGCACCTCAAGACAGGAAAGAGCTTAAGTTTGAGATGCTTCACGACCACGATGGTTTCAACTCTATCAATGTTCGTTTTTTCAACGCTGACAATTCACCTATCACTATCGACTTTTCAGACTTAGCAATTCAAATGCTTTTCGATCCAGATACAGAATCAACCAGTTTAGGTGAGTTTGAGTACGTAAAAGCAATTGAAAATGGCTTTGAGGTGTGTGGTGATTTTGGAATTATTTGGGTGTATTGTGATTCAAGCTCGCCCAAGCTGTAAGCCTATCAGACTAGTTATGAAAGAGTAATCTAACAAATCAGTTAGCTCCTCCCTTTGGCGCCAGAGAAGAGCGGCGTTGCGGGTGTTGTAATCGTTTAATAATAAATTGGTGGTATTTAGGTTGATTAAAAAGATTCTGTTGTTTTTAGTCGTTCAGTCCTGCTTTTTTTCTCAGTTTGTTTTCGCAGATGAAGCAAGTGTTCTCTATCTGAAAGTATTCTCGGTAAATGAAAATATTGTAGTTAAAGCTAACCTTATGGGTGAACATCTAACCTATAAGGTTAAAGAGTCTAAAACTAAAATCAATCTAGATTTTAGCCATTTGTGGAATGAATTAGATACTTGGGAAGTAACAAAAGAAAGTGTAGATAAGCGGATTTCTCACTATGAAGATTTATTTTTAAAACCCATTAATGGGTTGCTAAAAAAAGCTAAACAAATACATTTTATTGTTGATGAAAATTCTGTTCGCTATGCTATGGGCTTAATCCCATATGAAGGTAAACCTCTCTTCCTTCACTACCCTATTTCATATAGCTATAACAACGTTGTTGTAACACAAAAAAGTTTTTATTCAGAGAGTTGGAGCGGTTTATCAATTTCTGATCATACTGCGGATCCAGAAAATGCCGCTTCATATTTAAGTAAATTTATCTTAAATAACAGCCACTATAAAATGGAGGACTTGAGCTATAGTAAATTTGTCGAGTCGGGTCCCTTTGACGTATTGTTATTTAGCCTTCATGGTGTAAGAACTGACTCAAGCGCCAGAATGACTTTTAACGAGCAGTGGCTTAGCGCCAACGATTTTTCACACTTTAAAAGTAAACTTATTTACTTGGACTCATGTCAGATGGGCTCTTCAATTGATTTTTTAAAGAAGCTACAAGATTACGGAAATGAGTTTTTTATAGCCCCACTATTTAGTAACGAAGCTGGAGGCTCTTCAAGTGCAACAATAAAAGGGTTCTTTTCAAACTTGAAATCTGGGGATTCCCCTGCCGTTTCAATGTATAAAGTTCGTAAAGAACTTTTTGAAAAATATAGTAAAAGTGATGGCGTTGATGTTGCTTACTGGAAGGCGTTTCCGTTTAGAGTATATCAACAAATCTAGTAGGCAAGTCACCTGAGAATCATTTACAACGCAACAAAAATAGTTGATTTGGTTGCGACACACATTTTAACCAATGATTATTAGCCGCACAGTGGGGCTTGAGCAGTAAAACATGGAGAGATAATGATAAAGTTTTTATTCGTTTTTTGGGTTCTGTTTTTATCTGGCTGTACCAGTATTCCTATTTCGACCATGCTGGAGCTTCGCGATTTCAATGAACAAAGCTTTGTGGCTTTAAACCCTGTAGAGATCCGTTCAAAAATAAGGTTGTCTGAGCCGCTCACGTTAGATTTAGCAAAAATTACTTTATCGCTTAGCTTAGAAAATGAAAAAGGGTTTAGAAACTTCACATTTCCACTCGTGCTTGAAAACGAAAATAAAATAGCAGCGCTAGAGGGTTTATTTTCATCACAACCAGCCAACACAGAATACACTTTTAGGCTATCGGACATCGCTCTTAAAAATTTTGTGGAAACGCAAAAATTATTTTCAGATGGCATCAAAAGACAAGGGTCTTTTTCAATCGGAGCGAGTTTCAACCAAGAGTCCAAAGAAGTGCAAGCAGCCTACATCTCAATTTTGCTACAACTCAGTGATGAAGAAGGCTTTTTTACTCTGCTTGATAATGCCGAGGTTGATTTTAAGCAAAAAGGTTAACAAATCACTTTAAAAGGAGCTTTCACTATTAAGTTATTAGAATTGATTGTTTTTTAGCCTTTTGGCACAATGAGTTAGGTTTGGTGATGTTTCTCTCTCAACATGGCGTTTGCAATATAAATGGAGCCCAATTCTCTTGAAAACCTGCAAATATATTTTCTTCCTGTTGTTTTTACTTATTTGTGTATTTTTTATTTTTGGCGCATTAACAGCCACTCCCTCGCCACTAAAGCAGAAGGCTGAAAACCTACCAATTTATATTAGTAACATTTCCATAGTTGATGTATTGAATGGAGATATTAAAGAGTCTCATCATGTATTAATTTTGAATGGAAAAATTGCTGATATATCACCAGACCCAATAACCGTTAACTTCCCTGATTTCATTCCGGTCGACGGTAACAATAAATACATACTGCCATCGCTGTGGGATATGCATATTCATACAATAAACCGTTCTGATGTTTTGCATTACCCGCTTTATTTCGCCAATGGCATTTTAAACGTTAGAGATCTCGGCAATACATGCAGTTGGAGTGACGATCGAACTTGTACCGCGCCAAATAAACACTGGCAGCGCTCAGTTGAAAGTAAGTCATTACTTGGCCCGAATACATGGACACAGGTAAGTTTTCACATGGAGGAGTTGGAAGATAGCGATATCAAATCCACTTTAACTTGGCTAAAAGACCGTGATGACTCTGTTTTGAAGTTACAACTTAACCACGATACAACGAGTCAACAATTTCAATCGATTTTAAACGATGCGGAAAAGTCTGACATATCTGTCGTTGGCCATCTCCCAGCAAACGTTGATTTGGCTAAAATTGACCTGAAGAACCTAAACAGTATTGAGCATGATCGGGCTTTCTACTCTCATTGCTCTGAACATCAAGATGTATTTGAAGAACGCGTATCTGTCATGGTTCACTTTGTTAATAGCTACAGTGAAGAAAAATGTCGGATAGTCATGCGAACGATACAAGAACAAGGCGTTGCCTATACGCCAACTCATATCGCCTCAAGCCAGCAAGATATCAATATCAGTCATAAATTATACGAAAAAGGTGAGCTCAATGAATATATTGACGATACGACTCTCACATTATGGAGAATGTACGCATGGCTCACAGAAAAAGGATTCGACGAACAAGATAAACAAGATCTTACAGTATTAAACACCACCAGTTTAAAGCTCTCCAGATTAGCTGAAGATAATGGTGTGCTATTGCTTGCGGGTACCGATGCACTTGACGCTTTTATTTACCCCGGTTTTAGCCTTTATGATGAGCTTGAAATGCTATCTAAAGCTGGGTTATCAAACAGTGAAGTCATCCGAACAACAACCATAAATCCTGCAAAATACTTTAATGTGGAAGCATCATTAGGCAGTGTTGATATAGGAAAACGGGCAGATTTAGTCATACTCAACAGTAACCCACTGAGTGATTTATCTTCCCTAAAAGAAGTGGATAGCGTGATATTTAATGGCGAACTGTATACCAACAAAGAGCTAAATGAAATAAAACGACATGTAGCAAGCACTGCTAAAGATCTATCCGTCACAGCAAAGCGATTTTGGGAGTTATTTTTTAACTAAGTTTTTTCCAATCTAAAGCTCACTGACTTGGTACAAACATTTTTACAATTGAAAATACCGCAAACATCGCACCTATCACCAACTTTTTAAATGGACACCCACCCCAACTTGCTGGTCAGTTACGGGTACATTTTTGGTAATATGATCACAAAGAAGATATCGCCAATAGAAAAGGGTCTGACTAGCTCGTTTTTAAAGTGGGTGTCCTGATTAGGGTATTGATTAGGGTAACTCATGCCGAGCGGCGTGGCTTCGCAACTTATTTAACCTACTTTGAAGCACACATAGGTTGGTGGCGTAACACCATGTAATAGATAAGTTATGACCACTGCTCTAACATGCACGCAGAAATTATCGGTAATAGTAACTTAATGAGTGCTCGCTCATCTGTTCGCTTGCCTAATGTTGTTTGCTGGCGCATAAGCGCCCTAAGGAATAAGAATGCGTTGCATACGCAAAATACTATGTTGCAGTATCGTGATGGTAGCGATGTTATGTTCTATCAGTTTTGCACAATCAAAAAGCGAAAACCCTATTTTAAACTTTATTGGTGGTGCGTTTGATAGCTGGGGTAAATCTGAGTTTTTAGGCTTAATTGGGTTAGGTGGACACGGTGCGACCAGCGCCCAAATTGGTCAAGTTATCGATATGCTTAACGACATAGAGCAGCAGATAGGAGAAGAACAGCAGGAACTTGTTGAATTGCAAGGTGAGTTTTTTCAGTTAGAAAGTAAAATTGATAACAACGAATTAAAGTCACAACTGCAAATGATTTTGACATTGGAAGAGTCTGTTAACACACACTGGACTGGGTTCAGTAATGATGTTGGAGGGTTAAGCACCTTTGCAGATATCGCCAAATCACAGTCCACATTGGCCAAGTTACAAAAATTTGCTGATCAGAACTTGATGTGTAGCCTAGGCGAAAACTCGGATCTTTTGAGCAACCTAAACGCAGACGGCCACTTTGCGTCGGGTTTGCAAGCTTACAAGACAGTACTTGGTGATAATCTAGATACATTAACTAGTCAAAGTAATTACCCACAAACATTAGAGTCATACAATAACTCCTTGCAGATGTACTTATTTAAAGTCGTAGCATCACTGCAAATGAGTTATACAATTCAAAACACCTATTTGTACCTAAGTTATAATACCTCTGGCTTTGAGGATTTAACATTCTGTATTCCTGGGATAACCGCAAAGAGTTACACCACAGATTTAAATGCGCTTAATTCATACTATCAAAAACAGATCAACAACTTGGTACTTGCAGTTATCCCAGAGTTAATTTCAGATGATTGGAGCGCATTAACCTACCCTCGCGGTACCGATATAAACCCACAAATGGCGAACACCCTATCATGGACTGGGCCTGATGGTAGCAACAAGCACATTATTGGTGGTGGATGGGCAAACTCGTGCCGTATATACAGTTGGGTTGGCGTGGATAACTCCCCTTATACTAAAGGTATCTATACATCTGAAACCCTTGCAGCTCAGTGCCATGGTGAGCAACAACAAATAGATTATAAACAGTACTGTGTTGTCGATGGTCACAATAACGCCATCAGTGCCTTCATAGGTAAAGACAAACAAGGCAGCACAAAGACCGCATTACAATGTGTAAACTACCAAGCGGCTAACTATGACTCAAATTATAAAACAGATGTATTAAGCCCAACCCCTTGGTTTTTTACTGGTGACACTGATGCTAAATTTTATTATTACCCCGGTGGCATGGAGTCGTTTCCAACGGCACCTAGCATCAACTTTAATGGTCTTGGTGATCATATGCACCAACATAATGATGGCGCATATGTAGAAACTGCAAAAATAATCTATCCAGACACTATAGGGCCACAAGGGAGATACTCATTTTATTTTCAATATAATGGTACCGAGAACTCAGAGAAAACCTCTACTCATAGCATCTTGTATATCAATGGGGAGATGCACCAGAAAGGTTTCCACTACCACTGGAACATGACCTTGAGCTGCCAGGTTAACGATGATTTCTGTTGGGTGATGGATTCAGATAAAAACTCATTATGTGTAGGTGGTGATCAACTAAAACTTACCATTAAAAGCAGTGGAGATGATAAAGCAAACATCCAGTACGTAGGAGACAATTGCTCTTAAAACCAACACTGTAAGCCCTTTATGATTAAAACAGCCCATCAGCGAGTGCCAAAAGCGACTTTGGCATTTGACTTGATGAGGCTGCCAGGCGATTAGCTTGACCTACCAATTATTTTAAACTACCTACAACAGCCTTAGAGTCATACGACGATTGATAGGCCACATAAGAAATACCGCGGTAACGATAAAACTAACAATGGAGCTAACAATCAATATTGCTAGCGAGTAAGTGTCCATAATTCGCCCTTATGCCTGATAACAAAATTAAGCACATAAAACTATCGACGCAAGCACAAAATAGGTACAGATATTTAATTTTTTACTTTAAAGTAAAGCTCATCTTCAGTACAACTCATGGAAAGACCGCTTGAACATCGTTAAATATACCGAATTTACCGCTTTATCTTATCTTGTGATCAGTGCGCCCGTATTTGCTTTGTTGGCCGCGCTATTTGGTGTGTCAACATTTGATATCTACTCCATCACCATGCTTATTTTTATCGACTTAGTCGCCAAAGCCGTCCCCTATTTCACTTTATTCCTAGGTACCAAGGTGCCACATAACCAATACAGTAAAGTGTTCTTCTACGCATTTTTGATATTTACCTCAGCGATCATGGCGCTGATTTACTTTACCTTGTTTATTTATGACTTTACTGGTGCCACCAGCGGGCCGCTGTCTGGTGTGGTGCTCATCACCCCTTATGTTTTGCTGATCCCGTTAGGTGCTGCAATCGGTGCTTTGTGTGTGGTCGCTGTGACGTTTGTGCAAAACAAGCTTTAGCGACGCCATTAGACTGAGCAGGCACACGGCTCGCTCAGTCGAATAAGCACTGTAAAGCCGCTACACTACGTTCTAGGTTAATTGATTGTGTTGCCTGTCTATTCAAAGTTTTGTTACTACACGATGAAAAGACAAGCGCAATTAAATACATAACTATATGAAAAATAAAGTTTGTCGTACCGATGACATAAAGCTGACGTTACCATGGTTGGGTTTTTACCCTAGGCTCCGTTTAGACACAACAGCAAGGACTAAAACGTGATTATTAGAAAATTAAGATTACAAAAAGGTTGGTCTCAAGAACAACTGGCACAATTAAGTGGCCTCAGTTTGAGAACAATTCAGCGCATCGAACGAGGTCAAACGCCAAGTTTAGAATCGCTTAGGTCTTTAGCTGCCGTTTTTGAAACCACAGTTGCCAGTCTTCAACAGGAGCTAACGATGAAAACCGACACAAATACAGCCGCTATTAGCGACCAAGAAAACAAAGTTATCGAGCAAGTATGGGCTATTAAAGCGTTTTACAGTCACTTGATACAGTATGGGGTAACCATCATTACGTTGTTTATCGTTAACTACTTCGTATCACCTCACTATTACTGGGCTTGGTGGGTTGCCCTGGGTTGGGGTGTGGGTGTCATCAGCCATGCGCTCGATACGTACGAAGTGTTTAATCTATTTGGCGCCAAGTGGGAAAAACGGCAAATTGAAAAGCGCCTTGGTAGAAAGTTATAAAATATATTCAAAATTTCAAAAAGTTACAATAACAACACCGTTTCAGTAACCACATACACACTGAGACGGTGTTGGCTTAAACCCATTCAAACGCAGCTATTTATTTACCTTACCCGGTAGGCTGAGGTTTCCTGATGCAATATCCATGACGTTGACCACGCATAACAAAGGCGCATGCACGCTTTGGTTGACTCGTAAGCCCGCGGTTACACCATCAAACGCGGTATCTTCAACTATTCCTATATTCTCAAATGGGATCTGTACTTCAACCACATCATCGTTGAAGGTTGGGCTCCACCCAGGGCTATCCAACAAAATGGGTAATCCAGGCCAGGTTTTCGGTAATCGAGGTTTATTGCCTTTTGGTATATCAACCACCCCCAAGGCGTCTTTGCCACATTGCTCATTAGGCGTTAAAACAACCCAATGGCTGTGCCAAATGTTGCCGTCGTTGCTGGTATTACCATCACCATTTTCATCAAACAGTGGCGTATCATCAAAATCAGGGTGTGCAGTTACAGCCAGTGCCAGAATGCCCGCATTGCGCTCAAAGCCAACTTCATAGCTGTCGATTGCAGTAGGCCAAACGTAA
Source organism: Pseudoalteromonas sp. T1lg23B (assembly GCF_002964665.1). Lineage (GTDB taxonomy): Bacteria > Pseudomonadota > Gammaproteobacteria > Enterobacterales > Alteromonadaceae > Pseudoalteromonas. Next base: position 649,608 of record NZ_PQBZ01000042.1, read on the forward strand.
GAAAATACCTCACTTCCTGCAAGCTTGCCGCTTACCGTGGGCTTATGTTTGCCCGCTTGACCTGAAACCGCCATGTGAAACGTTGCGACATTTCCTTTGGTGGTTATTTTTGCGTGAATAATATCAAACGGTGCCAATGTGGTTTCATTAGCCGAAGCCTTTATTCCACCTTGGTGCTGTTGATGGCTCAATACGGAGAACGAAAGACTCGCAACCAATAATGGCGTAAGTAAATTGAATTTACGCATGAGCCACTCCTTTCACCTCATCAAGTGATGCCCCAAAGTTAATATGAAAAACCGCGCCATCCAGCAATAAAGCAGGCACCGATTTCACCCCCGCTTGTTCGGCAAATGCTATAGCAGACTTTTCTTCCACTAAATGAACAACCTCAACCTGATAACGACTTTTGTCCAACGCCTGTAAAACCTGTTGCTCTGCTGCCACACATATCGCGCAGCCAGCATGATAAAAAATAGCCTTGTTCATGATGATTCCTTTTTCGTCAAAATTAACAGTATCGACTCGATACCAATTAAACTGTAAAGATCAAAATCAGGGTTGTCAATATAGTATTTAGTCGATACTATTTAGCTATGAAACAAAATCACATCTATAACAGCGTTGAACGTTTGGGCGATCTCCTCAAAGTGGGTGCTCGACAAGCAGGTGCAGAGCATGGGCTTCAACCCGTGCATGTGGAAGTATTACATTATCTATCAATCTGCAACCGCTATTCAGACACGCCAATGGCGGTAACAGACTATTTGGGGTTAACCAAGGGCACGGTTTCTCAGACACTTAAGGTATTGGAAAAAAAAGACTTACTGGTCAAATCAATCGACGAAAATGACAAGCGTATCACCCATTTGAAGTTATCCGAAAGTGGTCAGAAGCTGGTCGCTGATTTGCTCCCTACCAGCTTATTTATGAACGCCTGTGCACAACTATCTCCCGAGCAGCAATCAAACATTGATTCGTCACTCAAGTTACTGCTTAGAGCATTACTAACAGCAAATAACTTAAAGACTTTTGGAGTGTGTAAAACATGTCGATACAACCAACAAACAAGCGATGGCAATTACTTTTGTGGCCTTGTTAAGCAGCCGCTAACCTCGGACGACACACAGCTGATCTGTCGCGAACATGAAGATATTTAGCGGTGTCCCACAGGTGAAATCTCCCAATGTTTAATCGCGACACCGATGTTCATTCCGGTTCTATATTTAACACACTGATTTTAAAGCTTTGATTTTACCTTCGCATGTCTTGGCGGTTAATTTACAGGTGGTGTTTTATGGGGCGTTGCTAAATGAAAGGGTTCTCAAGTCGTTAACTATCAAGCTCGCATGCTGCGACTGAGCTGAATAACAACGGAGCTCACCCCAATCAAGTAAATAAAAAAGGCCAGACAATATTATCTGGCCTTTATTTGTTATTTTACCGCGCTTACAGCGATAAGCTGTTTAATATCTCATCATCAACACGATTTGCTAGTGTCACTTTTAGCTTAGGTGTGCGCGCCATTTCACGTTTAATAGCAAAATCAGCTTCTTCGTTACGCGCCCAACTACGACGAGCAATTCCGTTATTTACATCAAACAACAGCATGGATTTAAGGCGGCCTTCGGCCTCGGGAGTACCATCAAGCAGCATACCAAAGCCACCATTGATCACCTCACCCCAGCCCACTCCACCACCATTGTGGATTGATACCCATGTTGCACCACGGAAACTGTCACCAATCACATTATGAATCGCCATATCCGCAGTAAAACGACTACCGTCATAAATGTTTGACGTTTCACGGAACGGTGAATCAGTACCGCTCACATCATGGTGATCGCGACCAAGCACAACCGGACCAATTTCACCGCGTGCAATGGCATCGTTAAATGCTTTAGCGATTTGGGCACGACCTTGGGCGTCAGCGTATAGAATACGTGCTTGCGAGCCGACCACCAGCCTGTTTTGCTTAGCGTCTTTTATCCAAGTAATGTTGTCTTGCATCTGCTGCTGAATTTCTTCAGGTGACTCCGCCATGATCTGGTTCAGAACGTCGGCGGCAATCGCATCGGTTTTGTCCAAGTCTTCAGGTTTGCCTGATGTACATACCCAGCGGAATGGGCCAAAACCATAGTCAAAGCACATAGGACCAAGAATATCTTGGACATACGATGGATATTTAAAGTCAATGCCATTGTCAGCCATCACATCACCGCCTGCGCGTGATGCTTCAAGCAAGAAGGCATTACCATAGTCAAAGAAATAGGTGCCTTTGTTGGTGTGCTTATTCACTGCATCGGCATGGCGTTTCAACGTTGCTTGCACTTTCTCTTTGAACACTTCAGGTTCTTCACGAATTAATCGATTTGACTCTTCGTAGCTAATATCAACTGGGTAATAGCCGCCTGACCACGGGTTATGCAACGAAGTTTGATCCGAGCCTAAATGCACAAAAATATCTTGTTCGTAGAAGCTTTCCCACACATCGACCACGTTGCCAATGTAGGCGATTGAAACCACTTCTTCATTCTGCTGTGCTTCTTTTACACGCTTGATTAGCGCGTCCATGTTGTCGATAAGCTCATCAACCCACCCTTGCTGATGACGTTTAGTCGCGGCTTTCGGATTAACTTCCGCGCACACCGTAATACAGTTTGCAATGTTACCCGCTTTGGGTTGAGCACCACTCATGCCGCCTAACCCTGCGGTTAGGAAAATCTTACCTTTTGGACTTTCACCCTTGTTCAGTACTTTACGGAACGCATTCATCACGGTGATCGTCGTGCCATGTACGATGCCCTGTGGACCAATGTACATGAAAGAACCCGCAGTCATTTGCCCGTATTGCGTCACACCTAACGCATTGAATTTTTCCCAATCATCCGGCTTTGAATAGTTCGGGATCATCATGCCATTGGTGACAACCACGCGTGGCGCTTCTTTTGATGATGGGAATAAACCCATTGGGTGGCCAGAATACATGTGCAGCGTTTGATCTTCTTCCATTTCGCTCAAATACTTCATCGCCAACAAATATTGTGCCCAGTTTTGGAAAACAGCGCCATTACCACCGTAAGTGATAAGCTCCTCAGGGTGCTGCGCCACTGCTGGGTCTAAGTTGTTGTCTATCATCAACATGATGGCGGCTGCTTGCTGACATCTTGCTGGATAGTCCGAAATTGAACGGGCTTTGAGCTCATAGTTGGGCTTAAAGCGATACATGTAAATACGGCCGAAATCTTTTAGCTCTTGTGCAAATTCCTGTGCCAACTCTTGATGCCACTCTTTTGGGAAATAACGCAGGGCATTGCGAATCGCTAGTTGCTTTTCATCTGCTGACAAAATATCTTTGCGCTTTGGTGCGCGGTTAGCATCCGCAGGATACGGCTTCGCAGCAGGTAACTCACTTGGGATCCCTTGCTTTATTTGCTCTTGAAAATTCATCATGACTCCCTCTTAGTTAACTTTAAATGCTTGTGATTTAACTAATGCTATCATGGCATCAATATCAGGCTTCAACAGCCTGTCTTCTTCTAGCTTGGCTACTTTTTGACGAATGAGCGCGAAGTTTTCTTCGATGATATCTGAGCATTGATTAGGTCGTCTAAACTCAATAGCCTGCGCTGCATACATCAACTCAATAGCTATGATCTTTTCTAAGTTGCCAAGAATTTGATTAAGCTTTCTACCTGAAATACTACCCATAGATACGTGATCTTCTTGGCCCATAGAGGTCGGTACACTGTCCGCTGATGGCGGGAAGCATAGCGATTTGTTTTCAGTCACCAGCGCTGCTGTCGTGTATTGTGGGATCATCATGCCTGAGTTTAAGCCGCCCGATGAGGTCAGTAATCTGGGTAAGCCATGTAGACCTTCCAGTAGCAAGTAACAGCGTCTATCGGCAATGTTGCCTAGTTCCGCCGCCGCAATAGAGGCGTAATCCAGCACCATAGCCAAAGGCTGACCATGGAATCCACCACCAGAAATTGCCTCTTCACTGCTAATCACAATAGGATTGTCAGTCACTGAGTTCATTTCTATTTCAGCCAACTCTTTGAGGTGGTTATATGCGTTACGTGACGCACCGTGCACTTGTGGAATACAACGCAATGAATATGGGTCTTGAACGCGATCACAGTCGGTATGTGCTGCCATATTTTGCGAATCTTTGAAGAAACGTCTCATCCGTGCAGCCACTTCGATATTGCCAGCAAATGCTCTGATCTGATGAAGCTCTTCTCTAAATGGAGACTGACTCCCTTGCATCCCCTCAATACTCATGGCGCCTGCCAAATCGGCCAAGTCGAGCAAATAACGCATTTTGGTCAGTGCTGTAATAGCATGGGACAAAATAAACTGTGTCCCGTTGATCAGTGCTAAACCTTCTTTAGCATGTAATTCTAGTGGCTCTAAGCCATGCTCTTTGAGTGCTTGCGCCGCTGGGATGGTGTTATCGCCATGCCAAAACTCACCTTCTCCAATCAAAGGTAAGAATAAATGTGAAAGTGGCGCGAGATCGCCAGAAGCCCCCACCGAGCCTTGCTCAGGCACAACAGGAATAAGGTCAAGTTCGATAAACGCCAACATACGCTCAACCACTTCTAAGCGAATGCCCGAGTAGCCCTGACTCAAGGCGTGTACCTTAGTGATCAACATCAATTTAGAAATCGGCTTGGCGATTGGCTCACCCACACCAACAGCATGAGTGATCAGCAGGTTTTTTTGTAGTAAGTGCGTTTCTGCTGGCGAAATTTGCGTATCACACAAAGGGCCAAAGCCTGTGTTAATGCCGTATATGGCTTTGTCTGAGTTCGCCATGATATCGACATTCTGTCGGCTAGTGTTTATTTTATCTAGCGCTTGCTGGCAAAGTTCAGCTTTAATACTGCCATCGGCAATCCCATTTACGATATCAAGATTTAGCTGGTCAACACCATATCTAAACGTCATCTTTCTCTCCTAAGCGTTTGTCTTTTCAGAGCAACTGAGTGCTTCAATGGCCTAATGCTAACTTGCCGATGATGTTTTATAAATGCATAATAATCGTAATTCATTCCGATTTTATCGAACAAAGATAGAGACAAATAAGGCGCACAAGATGCAGGTTCATGACGTTGATTTAAGGTTACTAAGGATCTTTGTTGCCATTGTTGAATGTGGCGGCTTATCCGCCGCTGAGTCACGCCTCAATATTGGTCGCTCTACCATCAGCTCTCATCTGTCTGATTTGGAAGTCAGGCTTGGTATTAAGCTGTGTAAACGCGGTAGAAGTGGGTTTGAATTGACCGAACCTGGGCGCATTACCTACCAAGCCTCTTTGGAACTCCTACAACAATGCGAAGCGTTTGCGACCACCGTGGCAAGCTCCAAAGATCAGCTTTCTGGCCGTGTAACAATCGCTGTCATTGATACCATGGTCAGCGATCCGCGTTGTGGCGTCGCCAGTGCCATTTCAGCCTTAAAAGCAAAGAGCAACAATATTCAGTTTGATATTAATGTATGTGAAGCACGGGAGGTAGAAACGTCCGTCGTAAACGGCCGTTCGCTGGTTGGATTGGGTGTAAGTAGCACCATTTACGTGGTTTGGACTATTTCCCTTTACATAACGAAACCAACTATTTGTATTGTGGTGTCGCCCATCCACTTTTTGATTGCGACCCTGCACAAATCGACAAGTTGCTGCAAGATGCGGAAGTTATCACCAGCAACTATATGCGCGACAAAGAAACACGCAACGATGGGCTGAACTATCAAAACAGCGCCATCGCTTATCACGATGAGGGGATCGCTCACTTAATTTTGTCCGGCGCGTTTATTGGTTATTTACCCGAACATTATGCCAATTTTTGGGTAGACAAGGGGTTGTTTAAGCCCATTCGGCCAGACAAATATTGTTATCAAATCCCCGTGGTGCTGATTTCTTCCAAAAGCAATAGCGCATCGCCACTGGCTAATGCGCTCATAGAAGAAATCAAACGTTGTCACTCTATTACATAAACACAGCGATTAGGCTCGCCCATTGTTGCTCAAGCTGGGCAAAGCTCTTACCGGTCACCGCACTAATATCTTCACCTCGATATATTTTCAAATAGGCATCCAAACCATAATTTTCAATTAAATACTGAGTAAATGCGCCTTCTTGTAAATATGCCAACTGACGGGCTACGCCCGATTTCGCAGCGTTTCTGGTACGCTCCGCATCGGTAAGTGGAATTAACCCTCCGTGTTCTTGTGACTTTTGCGCAACCATACGGTAAAGATCCGTACCAAAGTCTGGGTATTCGGGTGATTCACCAAATCTGTGCTGCAAGAATACCGCTAAGCCATCATCGTAGAAGCGATCTTCTCTGTTATGCTTTAGTTTCTTACGATAAGCGCTAACGGCATAAACATGGGTGAGCTCATGAACAATCGCCATACCGCTCTTTTCTTGTTCATTTTGTGAGAATGCTTTAAGCACACGACTTTGTGGAATATGAATCGTATTCCAATCTTGATAAGGGATACGATGCTGCTTTGAGATATAGACAGTCAACTTCTCTTTGATTGGTGTACCTTGATACTCTTTAGATTGTTTTAAGTAGGCCAATATCACCTGACGATTATCGCTAACGCGCTGTGCCAACTCCCCCACTATACTTTTGGGCACATCCTCATCGTATTCAATATCGAAATTATCGGTTTGATAGGTTGCTGCTAAACCAGCGAAAGAGTACAAACCTGCGATCAGTAGCAGGGATTGTTTGAACATATCTGTTTATCCTTGTTCTTTATGTATTTTTTGGTACAAAAATGTTGAGCAACGCGATAAGGCCAACACATCATTTGTTCCATTTTTAGTTACATCATACCAGTGCGCTCGATAAATTGTCCAACTAATCAGCCCTTGCTATGCCTATTGCAATTATTCTATCGTTGCACAACCTATGGCTCGTAAAAGGCATAATCTTAACTAAACTGAATAAAGTGGTCGCTTGCAATGAGCAGTACAGTCAATGAAAAAGTGTGGGTTGTTGATTCTTTTTGTCGCCTTGTTAACTCAAAGCTCAGTGTTTGCCAAGCTCCCCGATGACACATTTACCCAGTTACGTGCGCAAGTCACCGCCGCAGGCCAAACGTCACCGTCAGCAGGCATCGCGAAAATTGATGAGCTTTTAGTGCTACACAAAGACACGTTAGCCAAAGCACAAACCATTCGCTTGTTGTATATCAAATCTTGGTATCAAATCAATTCCGATTTTATCGAACAGGCCATGAATACGCTGGCTGAAGCCAGATTGATGGCCGCAGATATAGACGAACCAGGCATTTTGTATAGCTATTACAGCATTTCCGCCAGTGCATTATCAAATGCAGAGCTCTATGAACTGGCGCTGGAAAACAACCTCAAAGCCTACCAAGAAGCGCCCCTACTCAATCGTTCTGAATTTATCAGCCAAACGGAAAATAATATTGGCCATATTTATTTGAAATTGGGACTTTTGGACGAAGCTGAGCACTATTTCCAGCGCTTTTACGACTTCGCCTTGGCACAAGACTTGATACCACAACAAGGCACTGGTTTGAACAACTTAGGGGAAGTTGCTTTGTTAAAAGGTGAGATAGACAAAGCGCATACGTTTCACCAGCAAGCACTTGCTATTCGCCAAGCCAACGGGCTTGCCTACCATGAAGCTTGGTCACAATTTAATCTAGGTCGAGTCTACGCCGCCAAGCAGGAAGTTGATTTAGCTGAGCACTATCTTCAGCAAGCCATTGAAAGCTGGGAAGACAAACATGCCGCCTCTAAAACCCTTCAAGCTAAGCTTGAACTGGCAAAAATTTATTCCAATGAGCAACGTTATGACGAAGCGATGCGCTTACTTGAAGATGTCATCACATTAGGACATGAGCATCGACAGCTTACCTCGTTACTAACCGCATTGAAAATGCACAGCGAACACCTAAAACAAAAGGGTGATTTAAAAGCTGCTTTGGCCGCTCAGGAGCAATATAACCAAGTATCTGATCAGTTTGTTAAAAAACAAGCCGCCGTTGGTTTAGCTTACATGGTGTCTCAAACCGAGTTACAAACCAAAGAGATGGAACTCAAACAGCTTGAGCAAACCCATCAAGTGACGGTGGCCATGGCCGAAGCTGACCGCCAACTCGGTTGGTTTATACTCTCCAGCGCGGTGCTGATCATTGTCATCACCTGGTACTTTATGTACCGACTCAACAACAAAAAGCGCCAGTTGCAGACCCTACTCACACAACTAGAACGCACTCAAGAGAAACTGGTAGAGTCTGAAAAAATGCGCGCCATGACCACGTTAGTATCTGGCATGGCCCATCAGCTAAACACACCGCTTGGTTTGGTTATAACAGCAGATTCAACACTGCAATCATTGGTAGAGAAATTGGCTGACAGTTTTAGTGACAAAACACTCACTCAAAAACAACTCGCCCATTTCATTAATGAGTCCACAGAGTTACTGGCATTAAGTCAGAAAAACAGCGAAAAAGCTGCGAACATGGTGCAAAGATTTAAAATGATGTCCGCCAAGCTTCACATGAGTGAATGTTCCACTTTTCTCTTATTAAGCTTTTTAAAAGAAAATATTCATCGACTGGCTGAATCACACGATCAGACAATCAGCTTTAATTTGTCGGGCGAAGATATCCAAGTCACCAACTATGCACCGGTTTTATTAAAAGTGATTACTCAACTTATCGAAAATTCAATAAAACATGGTTTTGTGCAAACACCCGACCCTCAGGTTGATATCACCATCTCGCGTGACTGCGACGAAGTGATCATACATTACAAAGACAACGGTTCCGGTATTCCAGTAGACAAGCATAAACAGGTATTCAACCCTTTTTACACCACCCGCTTGGGTGAAGGAAACTTGGGGTTAGGTCTCAATATTATCTATAACTCAGTTGTTCACATTATGAATGGTCAGGTGGAATGTGTGGAAGATGCACAAGGTGCGCACTTTGTGATTCGTTTCCCTCAAAGAGTGCTCAATTCTGAGTGCTAATTACAACAAAACTCAATGTTCCTATAAACTTAAAAACTTGCTTATAAAGTATAAAAAAGCACACACAAAAGGCCTCACAGCCCTATGTGCGTGCTTAGTTATTATAAGCTAGGAAAGGCTTAAACTTACGGTGATTAAAATTAACATTGTGACTTTATGTACTCGACTTCGTCACGTCCAACAACGCCTGTGCCATTAGCTGCGGCATTAAACTTCTCCGAAAAGCACATGGCTCTGCGATTGCTGTATTCACCAAGCTGTGTACAATCTTGGCCATGCATAGGGTCATACGCTCTGTAACCTTCTCTGGTTCCCCAAAGTACTTTGAAGTTTAAATAACAGCTCTGATACCAATAGCCTATCAATTCCTGCTTGGTAGAGTCCGCATAATATTCAATACTAATTATGCCTGATGGCGCTGCAAAAGAAGCGGTTGAGGCGACACCTAAAGACAATACCGCTGTTTGTAATAGTTTTTTAAAATTAAGCATAAATGAGTTCCTTTATAAATTATTTTTATGAATCGATGATATTCACGATTAATCTCGATAAACCTCATATCGTTTGGGTCTATCTACGAAACAAAGTACTCATGACCCATTCTATTCGTCCTATTAAATGTCTATTAATTTCAAGAAATAGAATTTCGATAGATGCCATTATGCTTAAATACAGCGCAAAGCATTGATTGTAAAACTTATTATTAGGTAACAAGTTATTACGACTCACTCATCTGATGGGGAGTTATGTGAAGACTTTGCACAATGTGATGAAACACGCGTCGTTATCGTGGGCTTGGATGCTAAATTAAAAACAAAAAAACGCAGAGGATGTTTTAGTCTTCTGCGCTTTTTACTTTATTTAGTTAACTGTATTAATGTAAGTACTAGCCAAGTAGTTTGGCCATCGCATTAATCAGTGTATCGATATCATCTCGCGTCACATCTTTATGGGTTACAAAGCGCATTCCCTGATAACCTGGGGTAATAATAATGCCTTGTTCCTTGAGTGCCGCGCAGACGCTGAAAATATCAATTTTTTCGTCAATATCAACCAACACAATGTTGGTATGCACGGGGTAGTTGTCCGTATTAAAACCCGGTAAAGTATTTAACTGATGCGCGAGGTAATGTGCATTGTCGTGATCTTCGGTCAATCTACTCACGTTGTTGGTCAATGCATAATATCCAGCAGCAGCGAGAATACCGGCTTGGCGCATGCCACCACCAAGCATTTTGCGTAACCGTCGTGCTTTTTTAATGAAAGCTTCATCCCCAAGTAGTAATGAGCCAATCGGGGCTCCAAGCCCTTTTGACAAACAGATCGTCATAGAATCAAAATGTTTAGATATCTCTGTAATGTCCACATTAAGAGCAACCGCTGCGTTGTAGACTCTCGCGCCATCTAAGTGCAAGGCCAATTGATGCTTATTGGTAAAGGCACGCGCTTGCTTTAAGTATTCAAGGCTTAACACTTTGCCGCCGATGGTGTTTTCTAAGCTTAGCAAGCGAGTTCTAGCAAAGTGACTATCATCTGGTTTGATTGCACTGGCGAGTTTATCAAAACACAAACTACCATCAGGTTCGTTCTCTATGGGTTGCGGTTGGACTGATCCCAGCACTGCCGCGCCTCCAGCTTCGTAACGATAGTTATGGGCTTTTTGGCCACACAAATATTCATCGCCGCGTTCGCAGTGACTCAAAATACCCAGTAAATTAGCCTGAGTGCCTGAGCTGACAAATAAACTGGCTGCAAAGCCGTGTCGCTTAGCTACCCATTGTTCCAATTCATTAACCGTTGGATCGTCACCATAAACGTCATCTCCTACTTGCGCATTACACATTAGCAAACGCATTTGCTGGCAAGGCTGGGTCACCGTGTCAGAACGAAAGTCTATCATGTTTGGATTATCCTTAATTTTCTTGTTTATAAACAACACCATTTTTCATCACAAAAGCAACTTTGCTTAATGCCTTAATATCTTTTTCTGGGTCTGCTTCGAGCGCGATAATATCTGCGAATTTCCCGACTTCAAGGCTGCCTAAATGCGCTTCTTGACCAAGCAGCTTTGCCGCAGAGCGTGTAGCGCTGATTAATACTTGCTTGGGCGTCATGCCATACTTCACCATTAGTTCAGCCTCTATCGCGTTATCGCCATGTCGTGACACACCAGAGTCTGTACCAAATGCAATATTTACTTTATTTTTTAAAGCACTGCGAAATGCTTTTTCCATTTTTGGCGCAACTTCACGGACCTTATCGGCAACCGCTTTAGGCATGTTCGGGTTGCTTAATACTTCTTCAGAAACCGTGTGGCCTGCAAGCAGCGTGGGCACCAAATAAGCGTCATGCTTTTTAAACAGCTTAATTGACTCGTCGTCTAGGTATGAGCCATGTTCTATTGAATCTACACCTGCACGCAGTGCCGCATTGATGCCACCCGTGCCATGCGCATGAGCGGCCACTTTGCGACCAAGATTGTGTGCAGCACTAACAATCGCGGTGAGTTCATCATCCGTAAGCTGTTGATTAACGCCTGCTGCGGTGTTACTCAAAACGCCTCCAGTTGCCGTGATCTTAATCACATCTGCACCATGTTTTATGACATCACGCACTGCACGCTGACAATCATCCGCGCCGTCACACACACCCAGACTATAGCTCATTGCCTCGGTTACATCGTGACGATAGCCATGTAAATCGGCGTGTCCACCCGTTGCTGTAACCGCATTACCTGCAGCAAAGATTCTCGGTCCAGCGATGGTTTGTGCTTCAACGGCACGTTTTAGCGGGAAGATCACTTTGTAGTTCGATCCCAAATCGCGCACTGACGTAAAACCCGCATCCAAGGTACGCTTTAAATAAGGAATTGAGTGCAAAGCATAATCGGCGTCTTCTTTAGTTAGCCAATTATGAGGATTCGCATCTTTGTCACGCTCAAAAGTCACATGTACATGCATATCTATCATGCCAGGCATCACGTAATGATTTTTCAGATCATAAACTGGCACGTCCGCCAAACCGAGTGACGTTAAAGAGCGGTAGCCCTCATGAATCGCCGATACTTTACCATCTTCAAGTACTAACGTTTGCTCAGTTAATGCATCTTGTTCGGGGTTGATCAATATCTTTGCCGCATGGATCACACCATCAACCTGAGCAAAAGCAGAAAAACTAAGCGCTAGAGTTGTTACTAGTAAACTAATATTTGTTGTTTTCATTACTTTCTCCCTTATTTCTTATGTTACCAATAGCATATTGCTCAATGCTAATGATGGTATTTGCGGCTAGTGACCAAAAGCATTGGATAAATTTCATCCGCTTGCTGCTTTGCATAGACGTCTGAGTTCATCTATGAACGTCCGTGCCGCCAATCCTAAACGGTCGCCATCATGAAAAACCAAGTATAGCGAACTGCTACGGGTTGCGTTGTGTGTTAGCGGTAAACGCTGCAAAACCCCCTGTTCTAGCTCCGCTTCTATTGAGCTTACAGGCAACCAAGCAAATCCGAGCCCATTACAAATCATGTCAATCGAGGTTCGTAAATGGCTGACCGTCCAGCGCTGATTGGCACCAAGCCAGCCTGAGTCAGAACGCTTGGTATGAGCTGAGTCTCGCAACACAATTTGCCGATAAGACTTGAGATCCTCCAGCGTTAGTTCTCTTTGTAACAAGTGCAATGGATGTGTGGGACTTGCTACAGCTGCAAATTCAACGTGACATAAATGTTCGTTAAAACCATTGAGCAGATTGATAGGAGAAATTGCGATATCAGCCTGATTACTTTCAATGAGTTCATGAGCTCCGGTGAGAATGGATTCAATAAGTTCGACACGTAATAACGGGTACTTCTGTGAAGTGGCTTCCAACGCTTGGTACAGAATATGTTGCGCAAATACTTCATCAACAGCAATGCGCAAAGACGCTTCGACGCCTTCTGCCAAGGTATAACCAACGGCTTCCACCTTCTCAGCTTCATCTAGCAGGTAATTCGCCCGACGTAGTAACATTTCACCAGCTTCTGTCAGCTTAGTTTTTCTACCATCAACACTGAAAACCTTCACTCCCAAAGATTGCTCAATTTTAGCCACCGCACTGTGAATACTCGACTGGCTCTTGTGGATGTGCGCTGCTGCTTGATTAAAGCCACCATGCTCGGCCACCATACGAAACATGCGCCATTGTTCAAGCGTGATTCTTAACATACTTAGTTGCTTTCCTATCGCTGCTAGTCAGTTGCCCTGTAAGTAAAGCATATCACTTTGAAGGTAAAAACGTTTTTAGCTATTTATCCTCAAAGTTCAGTTACAAAAAAGTGTAAAATAACACTTTACCTCAAGTTAAGTTGAGCTTTTAGACTACTCCAAGTTTCAAAAAGGAGTACATACTATGCGTAAAACTGTTATTTTATTTTCTAGCGCCAATCAAACAGGCAACACCTACCAACTGGTCAAACTCGTGTTGGCAAAACTACCCAAAGAACAGGTGAAGTTTATCGAAATAGACCCTCTCACATTTAGCGATTACAACTACGACAACCACTATCCTCAAGATGACTTTTACACGATTGCACAAGCACTTGAGTGGGCAGATAACATTGTTTTCGCCTCTCCCATCTACTGGCATGGAGTCACATCGAACATGAAGCGACTCATTGACCGTATGACTGAACTCACTGAAAATCTCGCCGTTAAGCACATTGGTAAAGGACTGAAAAACAAGCATGGCTTTGTACTGACTACTTCAGCCCACACTCACCCCTGCGAAGTTTTTACAGGCTTTTTTGAGCGCTTATTTAGCTATTTTGATATTACACACTCAGGGCTGGTTCATGCGCCATGCAACGAAGGATTCAAGATGGAGCAAAATGAAGTAGCTCATTTAATCGCGCAGCTCCAAGCGCCACATACGGTAGACAATTGCAAACAGGCTATCGCTTAATAAAAGGATGACAACACCATGAATAATAAGGATACACTCAGGCAATTGTTAGTTCAGCTTGAAGATTATCAGCCGCTTTATTCAGACCGCATGGCCTCCCACTTGCCTATGGTGTTGTCTGCTCTCAGTTATCTTGGGGCAACAGCTGAACACCTCGCACACTTCTACCACAGTGATATTACGTCACTGCAAAAAAGAACATCACCTAGAACGGTCGTTCACTTGTCTGATTTTCGTCAACACTTGGGCAGTAGCGCCCACTATGAGCACTACTTAGCTTATTTTCAAACCCAAGTATCACAATTTGGCGTATCGTATACTTTGCGCCAAACGTTAGATGCGCTCATCAAAGGCGTGAGTGCTTCTGCGTTCCATGCTTTGATCCGCCTTGCCTATGCGCTGGACTTTAACCACCAGCAAGAGGTCGTCATCGCGCTGTCCTATTGGTGCTGTGAATACCAACCGTTTAGCGTGTCTGATGAGGTAACGGAAGAGACTATGGATGAGACACTAAAAAGGCTCTCTAAAATAGGCGAACAACATGTATTTTCACCTGGGATCATTGTGGATCGTATGGATGAAATATCGCACCAAATTGCAGAGCTAACACTCGCTATTCAGCCAAAGGAGATTGATATTAACTCCCTGAGAAGGTTCTGCTTAAGACATTTTTACCAGCACAATGATTTTACGCTGTTACACACAGTAACTGGCTGCCACGCGTTCGAACGTATATTACCGTATATCAGAGATAAAGATGCAGCGCTAAGATATATGTGGCAAGCCATCGTCATGGCTTGCTTAAGTACAGGGCTCAATTTCTCACAAAATGAAAAATATCCACTTAACACTGAGCAAGGTGACTTCTCTCCTTTGGTAGCCGCCGCGCTTAAGTCAAATAATGACCATATGATTAAGCTGATATACACGTGTTTACGTGATTTCAAAAAGTACGGCGAACCCATTTATTACACATTGGCTAAACGAGCTGCCTATGAGCTATGAGTCACATCTACATGGGCGCAAGTAGCGCTTTACTATATTTACTGAACCCAGTAATTTGATAGGAATTATATTTTGATTCGCAGAAATTAAGGATAGCACAATGGCCCACCCCCCTCTTTCACTTAGCTGTCAATGTAACAAGGTCACGGCAAGTATTGCGCCGATATCACCTAAGGTCGCCAATCATCTGGTGTGTTATTGCCGCGATTGCCAGCAATTTGCCCATGCACTCAAGCGTACAGATGACGTCTTAAATGCCTATGGTGGTACTGAAATCGTGCAGGTCCCTATCGCTGACTTTAATGTACTTGACGGAGAGGAGCACATTGCTTGTTTAAAACTGAGCGACAAGGGTTTACATCGTTGGTATGCCAAGTGCTGTAATACCCCGATTGGCAATACATTATCCGCTAGCTGGCCATTCATTGGCGTTATCCGCAGCTTTATTAATGATCAAGCGTTGGATGAAAAAGCAGGCACCATCAAAGGCTCTGTACATTTGAAAGATGCCACAGGACTCGTACCCGATGAGTTGTTGGGGCCGCAAGGTCATAAACGTTTGATGCTCGCCACTTTGGTTAAATTAGCCTGTTGGAAGCTAAAACAAAAACACACTCCAAACTGCTTGTTTAACAAAGATGGTACACCCATAGTGACCCCACACATTCATCAAGCACACTAATGAGTGTGTTTGATGCTTAGTGGCTGACCGACTACGCCAGCATAAAAAACAAGGATCTCAACAGGTTCATCACCGTTATTTTTGCCTTCATGCCACTTATCAACCAACTCCACGATTGCATCGCCCGGTGCGAGTTTAAGCACTTCACCTTGTTCAGAAGTCACCGTCAAGTTACCTTTGAGCATGACACCGGCATTAATCATCGGATGTTTGTGCGCTGTCACACTTGCTCCTGCGGGTACAACCACCTTCAAAATAGTCACTTCTGGTTGGCCTTCTGGATAACTGGGTAGTAAATCGCCATTCCAGCTTTTGGTGCTTTTAGTCACGACGCTAAATGACACTGAGTTAGTTGTATTCGCCAGCTCTGGAGCGGCACTCGCAACTCCCCCTAACATTAACGAACCTATTGCTATTGTCCTGACAATCGTATTAATCACGTCTTGATACCTACTCTTTTGAAACTGATTATAATTTTTTCTTAGCATATAGCATTCTTGGCCGTTAAAGCACACCCTTTTGCATACATTGTGAGGCTAAATGATGTCTCTAAATGCACATTTCACGCTTTACCATTATTTTGCTCAACTCATACAAAAACCCCTTTACCTCAAGTTAACTTGAGGTTTTATAGTTAACGTACATCACTACAGGAGGTACGTATGAACACACTCAATCTACCAATAGATCACGCCTTACTCAGCAAAATCTTTGAGCTTTTAACCAATACAATGAAAAATAAATAGGAGCGAACTATGCGTTTGGAACATGTGAATCTAGTCATTACCAATATGAAAAAATCTCTGCACTTTTATCAAGCTGCATTCCCCCATTGGCACGTTCGCAGTGAAGGCCATGGTGAGTGGTATGGAAAAGCGCGACACTGGCTACACTTTGGCGATGACTATAACTACATTGCTTTTAGCGATCATGGCGAAGGCGAAAACCGCAAATTAGAGGGCCACCAAACGGGTCTCGGCCACTTCGCTTTTGTGGTCAACAACCTCAGCGCACTTGTCGAAAGAATGAAGCTCGCTGGCTACTTCGTTGATAAGGGCAGTAACGACAATCCATTTCGCCACAACGTCTATTTTATCGACCCAGACGGGTTTGAAGTGGAGTTTGTAGAATACTTTAGCGATCTACCACATGAGCGAAATAATGATGATTAGCAATGCACAGTGGTGCAGACGTATCAATCTGACTAACAAAACTCGTTAGGTTAACCTCAACCTAACGAGTACAACATCCGGTTTTCTTCAAACTCGGTTATTTATCCCACACGCCGGGCTCACATTGACCCTGAACTTTAACTAATGCCGCATTAAATTCAGGCTCTTTTTGTTGTTTTCGCTGCGCATGGTAATCCTTGTTGAGTGCAACAACGGTTGGCGTCAATTGTATAATGGCAAATATGTTGACCAGCGTCATAAGCCCCAAAGCCATATCAGCCAAACTCCACACTTCTTTGAGCGTCGCTGTTGCGCCCCACAACATCATGCCTAAATAAAGCGCGGTGTAGATACCGCGTCCCAGTTTATTATCGAGCTTAAACAGGTGTAGGTTACTTTCTGCGTAGGCAAAGTTGGCCACCACGGAGGTAAAGGCAAACAAGGTGATCGCTGCGGCAACAAAGTACACGCCACCTTGCGCTAAATGTGCGGTCATTGCGCTTTGGGTCAACCGGATCCCTTCCATTTCTCCACTGATATCCACGTCAGCCAATAAAATAATGACTGCGGTACAACTGCACAACACTATGGTGTCAAAAAATACCCCTAACATTTGGATATAACCCTGAGTAACCGGGTGATTGGGCACAGGGCTAGCAGCGCCTGATGCGTGCGGCACACTACCGGCTCCCGCTTCGTTGGAATATAAACCACGTTGGATACCGTTTTTAATCGCCGCCCCCATGGCGCCAGCTCCGGCTTCTTGTAGACCAAAAGCACTGAGTATAATGTCTTTGATCATCGCTGGCACTTCACTGAAATTGATCAGGGTGATCAATACCGCCGCCGAGACAAACACTATCCCCATCACGGGCACTACACGCTCAGCAAAACGTGCGATTGCCTTAAAGCCCCCCATGATGATGGACCCTGCCAACACTGTGATCACAATGCCCGAATACAAAGGCGGAATATCAAAGGCAAATGACAGCGCATCTGTGATGGTGTTCGTTTGCATGGCACTAAAACTAAAGCCGTAACCCAAAAATAAACAGATGGCAAACACAATGGCCAACCAGCGTTTGTTGAGTCCTAACTGAATGTAATAGGCTGGGCCACCACGAAACTCCCCTTGGCTGTCACGCACCTTATAAACTTGGCCGAGTACGCTCTCAGCAAAGCCTGTAGCCATACCAAGCAGCGCAATAACCCACATCCAAAAAATAGCGCCACTGCCCCCCAGTGAGATGGCCACAGCAACCCCTGCTAAATTCCCCGTTCCAACCCGAGCAGATAGGCCGGTACACAACGCTTGAAAGGAACTCACTTCTTGAGTGCTGGCCTTAGTGCTACCTTTGAGCAGCGTAAACATGTGAGTGAACTGGCGTAATTGAATTAGCCCTAGACGAGTCGAAAACCACACCCCAGCAAATAGCAGAATATAAATCAGGAGTTGGCCTTCTCCCCATAATAAGGCATTAACGCTGCCAATCACTTCACTCACCATAATAGACTCCTGTTGTGCACCACTAAGTGCTTTTGTTGTTATTATCTTTTTTGCAAATGTACACCACCGAGCATACAGCGGATCGAGCCACCAGCCGCCTCAAGTGTGGGTATTGCCATGGGCATAAGTTTAGCTGAGCGCTCAATCACTTCTTTTTGCGCATCGGTGAGCGCGTCAAATGCCGTTTGTGACAGCGCCAGTAAACGCCCATCGCGGCCTTGTAGCTCTAATGCGTTACCACAAAATTGAGCGATTTGCGCTTGGGTTAACGCAATCACCGGTTTATTTTGTTGAGCAAAGCGTTTTTCTAGGTCGGTTCGTTGGTTTTTTGCCACCATATCCAAGCAAATCATCACAAACTCGCTAGCGACACACATCAAAACATTGGTGTGATATACCGCAACCCCCTGATCATCAAACGCGTTAAATACCACTGGCTCGTAACCAATCTGCTTACAAACCTGTGCAACTAACTTAGCACATGTACGCTTTGACTCAACCGCATAAGCAACTTTGTGGATATGATCCATCACCATCGAGCCCGTTCCCTCTAGAAATAACTCACTGTCAGCTAAGCGACTTAAATCGGTAATGGATTCAACCTGATATTGTGTTTTGAAAACATCGATCACGTCTGCGCGGCGCTCCATACGACGGTTGGGCGCATACATAGGATATATTAACAACTGCCCATCCCCATGGGTTGAAAACCAGTTATTGGGAAAAACAGAATCAGGTGTAAGTTGGCTTTCATCCTCAAACAAATGCACAGTGACCCCCGCATCCGAGAGAGCTTGAGCCACACTGCTCACCTCTTGATACGCACGCTGACTAACATATTGACTGTCAGCCACAACCTGATAGGCATTATCTTGCATCGTTTGTGGGTTCGACACAAAGTGATGAGGACGAACCATCACCACGGCGTTGGGAGTTTGAAGTGGTTTCATACGGCAACCTGTACAGCTGAGTTCGCTTGTAACACGGAGAATAAATCACGAGGGTCGTCTTGCTGAGTGATCAAATCGAGACGTGTTGAAGCCTGTTTACTTATTAATTCATTAACATAGCTTAAAGCGCTAAAATCCTCCAGCGCAAACCCTACCCCATCAAAAATCGTCAATTGCTGCTCGTCCACTCTCCCATGTGCCTTACCATTTACCAATTGATGGAACTCTGTGACGGCAAAAGACTCGTCGAGCTGCTGAATGTCGCCTTCGATACGAGTCTGCGGTTCGTATTCTACAAACACCTGAGCTCGCTTTAAAAGCGCCGCATCAAGTTCCGTTTTACCAGGACAATCGCCACCAATGGCATTAATGTGTACGCCATCTTTGACCATGTCCGATGATAAAATGGTGGCATTGCGTTTGTCTGCGGTGCAGGTTGTGATCACCTGAGCGCCTTCTATTGCCTCTGCCGCACTGGTGAAAATGTCTACCTCTAAGCCACTATCTGCGAGATTCCTCTTCACTTTGTGAGATGCCTTTATGTCAATGTCAAATAAGCGAACATGTGACACCCCTAACAACGCTTTGAACGCGAGTGCCTGAAATTCAGACTGCGCGCCATTGCCAATTAATGCCAAGGTGGAAGTATTTTTGGGCGCCAAATATTTTGCTACCAGCGCAGAGGTTGCAGCGGTGCGCAGTGCGGTCAGTAAACACATTTCAGACAGCAGAATCGGATAGCCTGTATCCACATCAGCCAGCACAGCGAAAGCTGCCACGGTTTGTAGTCCAACATGTGTATTTTTCGGATGTCCGTTCACATATTTACAACTAAAGAACTGACCATCACTAATCGGCATCAGCTCAATCACCCCAGATTCGGAATGCGACGCATAACGGGGCGATTTATCAAACTGCTGCCATCTGGCAAAGTCCTGCTCGAGTCTGCGACTCAGCTCGACTAAAAATGCCTCTATGCCAACTTCGTTTACTAGCGCACGCATCGTGCCTACATCAACCAAAGGTACACCTTGCTTAAGGTGAGAAATAAACGGCTGCATAGCCCCTCCAAAATAGTTGTCATAATGTCAGGGATACTATAGCCAGCCATTCAAACAGTTAAAATGTCAAAATAACATACAAATTGAACTATTTTTTATCACTTTTAATAAGACTATTGTGCAAAGTGTAAGTTGCTGCTATTTTTTCCTCATCTTCATCCATTGTATCGAAACCATGCAACCTTACCTTTACGACTCATTAGACAAAGCACTCATTGGGGCACTGCGAAAAGACGGCCGAGCATCCATATCAACACTTGCGGAGTTACTCAAGGTCTCTCGCGGTACGGTGCAAAATCGTTTAGATAGGTTAATAAGCTGTGGTGCGATTCTGGGTTTTACCGTAAGAGTGCATGAAGAGATAGATAGTGATTCGGTACGTGCAATTATGATGATAGAGGTGATTGGTCAGTCCACATCGCAAGTGATTCAAAAGCTCAAAGGGATCCCTGAACTTACTCGAATACACACCACCAATGGCGCATGGGATCTCATTGCAGAAATCAAAGCAGCCAATCTGAGTGCTTTCGATGGGGTATTACGTGAGGTGCGCACCATCCATGGCATTTTAAACAGCGAAACCAGCATCATGCTATCAACTACCTAAACGTTACTTTACAACCGCTAAGCTCTATTTTTACGCGTATTGGCAAGCTGCTTGGTAAAGCATGCAATCACCAACAGGTTGGCAATAAACCACAGATCTTTTATAACAAACTGCCCAAGCCCTCCCAGCAGAGTTTGCGCACTAAAAGCCCCTTGCGCCGACAGTAGAAAAGTCTGTGTCATTACAAACACACTGCCGCATCCCAATATCGCAACCCAGACTATGTTTGCCCTTTTAAGCCATAGCCCAAGTCCCAACAAAGAGGCAAAAAACAGGTCAAACACACCAATCACATTAGACGCCTGCTGCACAGAAAAAACATCATATAGCCACGACATAAAGGGCGATGTACTGACCAGTGACACAATACCTTTTGCTTCGAATTCAAAGAATTTCAAACCACCAATCCAATATAACACCATCGCCACTGGCATATAGTTAAACCAGGCTAGTTGTTGCTTCGAAAAGTGTTTATTTAAGTATAGGCTCATGATCAGTGGTATGAGCGCAGCATATTTTATAATGCCCTGCCCTGATCCAAGCACAGGGAAACCACCCAGCGCTTGAATGTAGCGATTTGGACTTAACAATGTAAGTAAGGCAACAGCGGCGATCAGTAATAATAACCCTGCTGTGATGGGGTGTAATTTAGGTTGCGTTGCCAACGCAACCATCAGCGCAGCCACCACCATGACAGTGCCGCTGAATATACCAGCGCTGTGAGCGCTTATAACCGACTCTACATGGTAAAAATCTATTAGTGCCGTCATTCCTCTTGCGTTGCCATCTAATATAAATGACACACCCAACAGCAATAAGCTCACGACTAAACAAGCCTTAACCGCCCCATTAGCATATCTATCAAACATATCTCTTTCTCATTAATCGCAACATAAGGCACTAGACCGCCAACCCCAAGCTTTTAATTCAAAGCCAATCGATTTAGTGCGTTGATGAGCGAATGAAAAAGGCCAGTGTCAGAATTAAGGACTGTTCTACTCAGTTTGCACTGGCTACAAAAAACGGCGCATTATGCGCCGTTTTTTCTGAGTACTCGCTAGCCTAAGTTAATTTGATACGTTGGCGGTTGGTTTAGTTGCTTACCTAACCCCCTCAAACCGGCCCACCATGCAAAGGTAATCACCGCCATTGCAAGTAGCCAAACACTGGCAAATACTGGCTGCTGGGCAAAGTTTGCAAGCTGATAAATACTGGTTGATAAAATATATGCCAAGGACGTTGTCCAACCGATTACTAGCCACATCCAGCGCGCACCTGATTCACGTTTAACCGCTCCTAACACGGCAACACACGGGGTATATAACAAGATCAGTACAAGGTAACTAAACGCCCCTAACTGGCCTTTAAATTGGCTGGCCATTTGCGTGAGTAAAGCATTGCTATTGGCATCTTTTTCGTCTAACGCCCCTAAACCTAACGGATCGCCAAGGTTGTTAAGCAAATCACTAAAGTTATTGGGAATAGTCTGCAAAGCTTCAAGCGTTGAGTTTATCAGTGAGTACTCGTTGGATTGCGCTTTTTCACCAACATATAGCGCATCCAAAGTTCCTACAATCGCTTCTTTGGCAAATAAGCCCGTTACCACCCCAACTGTTGCAGGCCAATTGTCCTCTTCAATTCCAAGTGGCTTTAATACGGGAGTGACCACCTGAGCAACTTTTGCCAGCACAGAGCGTTCAGTATTTTCATTGCCAAAGCTACCATCAGTACCAATCGAATTAACTAGGCTCAACAACACTACCACCAGCACAATCGTCTTTCCCGCTCTCATAACAAAGCTCTTCAAACGATGCCAAGTGGTTAGCCAAATATTACGCCACACCGGTAAATGATATGCGGGCATTTCTGTATATGAAGGGGTTTTCTCACCGGTGAACACTAGTTTTCTAAATATAAAACCACTGCCGATGGCAACTATGATGCCCAACAAATAAAGTGCAAACACCACATTTGCGCCATTGGTTGGAAAAAAAGCAGCGGCAAACAGTGCATAAACAGTTAAGCGTGCACCACACGACATAAAGGGTGCCATAATGATGGTTAACAAACGGTCTGATTCGCGATTCATGGTGCGTGCTGACATAACCGCTGGCACATTACAGCCAAAGCCGACTATCAAAGGAACAAATGCGTTACCCGGTAAGCCTATTGATGACATCAGCCGATCAATGACGAACGCGGCCCGAGATAGATAGCCACTATCTTCGAGTAACGACAAACACAGATATAACACACCTATCACAGGAATAAACGTTGCAACTAGCTGTACGCCGGCGCCAAAACCATCAGCCAAAATAACCCCTAACCATTGAGGAGCATTAATCGCACTGAGTGTTTCTTTAACGCCATCAATTAACAGAGCACCAACAAAAATGTCAAAGAAATCAATAAATACTGCACCGAAATTTACCGCGATCGTGAACATGAGATACATCATC
Organism: Pseudoalteromonas sp. T1lg23B; assembly: GCF_002964665.1. GTDB lineage: Bacteria > Pseudomonadota > Gammaproteobacteria > Enterobacterales > Alteromonadaceae > Pseudoalteromonas. Next base: position 673,024 of record NZ_PQBZ01000042.1, read on the forward strand.
GCGAGAAAAATAGGCACGCCTAAAAAGCGATTCAATACTATTTTATCTATGGTGTCTGTAATGTCTGAACGTTGAGGAGAGATCACATTCACTCCTTGCGTCAAACCGCGTACTTTTTTGTAACGCGCTGTGGTTAGTGCAACGGGGTCGCTCTCTTTGCTTTGTGTTTCTGTCGATACCAAAGGCGCTAACCCGCTACTGCTTTTGACTTTCGATAACGCAGTTTTAAGTGTGTCTGTGCCTTTACCTGTCGCACCTACCATTTCAATAACAGGCAGCCCTAAACGTTCACTCAGTAAATCAACATTTAAGGTTTTGCCACGCTGAGTCGCCACATCTACCATGTTTGCAACTACCACCATTGGCACACCCAGCTCTTGTAACTGAGTGGTCAATACTAGGTTGCGTTCAAGGTTTGCTGCATCGAGGATATTAATGATCAGATCTGCTTCACCGTTGCGTAGAAAATCAATCGCAATCTGCTCATCCTGTCCGGCATCTATTTGCTCAAGGCTATACAACCCTGGTAAGTCGATTAATTCAACTTCTTCAACATCCTTACCGATGGCAAGTGAAAACAGCCCTACTTTTTGCTCAACCGTCACGCCTGGCCAATTGCCGACCTTCTGCTTGGCGCCCGTCAAGCGGTTAAATACCGTCGTTTTACCACAGTTAGGGTTGCCAACTAATGCGATTTTCATTTTTAACCTCTAACCCGCTGTTTGTAGTGCAATCAAACTTGCATCACTTTTACGCACGCTAATTAACGTGTCTCCTACTTTGACCTGTAGCGGACATCCCATTGGTGCTACATTCATAAGTTCAATCGTCTCACCAGGGACCAGTCCCAAGGCCATGATACGGCTTGCTAGCGCAATATCTTGATGATTCAAAGCTGTGATCACTGCTTTTTGCTGAAGTTTTAATTCGTTTAAAGTCATAAGCCAAGCCACTTATTGTAATTAGCAATAATTCCTATTACGATTTTTATGCATAATAACTCAGTCCCAAAACGAATGAAAGCGGTTGCGCTGTTCGCCTATGTTATTTTCATGTATTCACAATGTGATAGCGGTGAGCGTGTGACTTGTTGGTTGGATAATTAAGGAGTGATGTACCTACAACTACAAAAGAAAGCGGCAAGCTGAGTGCTTGCCTTACAAAAAAGTTTACTGATTGAGTTTCGCTTTCGCTTCTTCAACTTTAGAAAAGTCTAAACCTAGCTCATCAACCGCTTCTTTTATCAGTGCTGGATTTTGCATCACCAATCCCATTAACTGTTGTAGCTTTTCAGGTGGAATACCCAATGATGAAATCACTCCCATTGCCATCAGAGGGTTCTCTGTTAGCGTCTGGAATAATTCATTCACTTGCTCGTCGCTAATATTATGTTCTTTTAAGATTGCTAAAATAGGATTCATGACTATGCCTTAACTGTGTAATTTGCTTGTCTGTATCTGCGCGGTAAAAATCGCAAAACTAAGTGGTATATATAAGTAGTGGCGACTCAAGTAATTTTCAAGACTGCGATTAATGTCATGATGGCAATATACACAAACGACACCCGACCGGCACGAAGCTAGCAAAATCCTATTTACCTAGTGATCAGTCTAAATATCGTCTCCAGCGGGCCTGACTTAAATTTTGCTAACCACATCGCACTTAACAATATCGCCACTAAACAAAACACTGTCGCACACCACAAGGCGGTCTCGATTGTCTGCCCTCCCAACATATTGAGTGCTTCCAATGTCCCCATGCCAATCAAAACATGGGCCACATAAAAAGTTAATGACAACTTACCTACTTGAGCAAGATGTTTAATCACACCATGCTGATGATACTTTTGTGCAATCCATATACAGGCAATAAGCACAATCGTCGCAGAGCAGCTAGCAGAAACCATATAGGTGGGAAGCGGCGGCATCATTTGTGATGACAACAGCACGCCAAGTTCGCTGGCTTCATGGTTTGGCACATCAAGGGTCAACCAACGCCGAAAAAGCCACAAGGTTGTTTCCGTCGTCACCAGAATCAGCAGCGCCCACTTACACACTCTAAACTGAAACGACTGATCGAATAACGGCTGCCGCGCCAGCCAAATACCAAATATGAGGAAAGCACTCCATGGAAATATGGGATGAAAACCGTTAAAGAACAAGTGTCTAAACATGCCTTGCCAAGACCACATATCAGTATAAGTTAACGTGTCCCAATTCCAGCCTTGCTCATAATTAAACAGCCCTAAAAGTAGCAAAAAGCTCATGTTCAAACCCACACATAGCCACAACAATGCACGATTAGAGAAAGTGATCACCGCTGCCGCGAGCAAAAAGTAGAGCCCATAAAAATGCAAGATATCGGCAGGCCAAATAGGTGTGTAGGCTAAACCAATTAGAAACAATGCCAGCGCGCGTTTACAAATTTGCCAACGCACCAATAACATCCGCTGTACTGGTTCTGCATTATTCGCCATAAGACCCAGGCCTAAACCCGCTAGAATCACAAATAATGCGGATGCTCGACCTTCCAATAAACTGGCCATGTAATACAGCTGCGAATCATTTTCCTTCACCCCCATGACCAGCTTAAAGTTCACAATAACCATTCCGAACAGCGCCAGCGCCCTTGCTACATCAATCCCTACTAATCGCGTCATCAATCCTGTTGCCCTGTGTCCCAAATCCGATTGGGTTAGCATAAAAAAAGCACAAAAAATTATCTGTAAGGATTTGCTTGGAAATTGCAAAGTATACTTACTGATATCCTACATTTTATTACATCTTCAACGTGAGCTTATGGAGAAGATTATTGCGCACAGCGGGCCACTCGCTCGCGATAATTGAATAAACAGCCGTATCACGTAGCGAGCCATCTCTGGTGATCTGGTGTGCTCTTAGTATTCCGTCCAATTTTGCGCCCAAACGTTCAATTGCCCGGCGTGAAGTGTGATTTAAAAAGTGTGTTCTAAACTCTACTGCAATAGCATCATGCTCAACAAATAGGTTTTCTAGAAGTAACAACTTGGCTTCGGTGTTAATCGCTGTTCGACAAGCAGAGTTTGCATACCATGTGTAACCAATAGCCGCTCTACGGTTATCGCTATCTACCTGATAATAACGGGTCGTTCCGACAATTTCTTGGCTTTGGTTATTAATCACAGCGTAAGCAATATTGCCTTTTTCTACATCCGATATAGCACTTGCTACATAATCTTCCATTTGCTCTGGCTTAGGGACACTTGCGTACCAAAGACGCCAAGCTTCACCGTCTTGCACTGCATTTATTAACGCTTTCACATGTTCAAATGCCAGTGGTACTAAGGTGACATAGCGCCCTTCAAGTGGTACATTTTTCATCCACATTATTGTTATTTCCTTTACGATAAATTATTCGATGTTACACTGCGTTTAATTGCTTAACTTTTGCATAAAATTAACCCTGTAACATTAGCCACATTGGCATTTTGTCATACTAGCTGGAGTATATGTGCTACTACATTTTGCTTTTTTAATTGGTTTGATTCAAAGCACGCCACCAGACTTAGCAGAACTGAAATCCCAGTTTATGCAAGAACCTATTGAGCTTGCCGAGCGATATTACCAGCATACAAACTTACCGGCGAATACCGGATCTGCACAATTTTATCAGCTAACTTTACGAGCTGCGATAGTCAGCAACCAACCAGAATTGGCCAATGACATTTCAATGAAACTGGTACAACCAGTGTGGCAACCCATCATAGATAACCATAAAGCTAAGTTAATTAGTAACATGGGAGTATTGATGCGCATTAATGGACATTACCAAGATGCAATTATTGCCTATCAATGTGCATTGCAGCTCAATCAAAAAGACCCGCATTTTCGTTTTCACACCTTACTCAATTTGCAATCTGTACTGGTTCGTTTAAAACGCCATGACCAAGCACAACGAATCCTCGAAGAAGCAAAACTGCTGGCAGCAGATACCCAACAACATCTGCGAGTTAAAATTAATGTAGCGAATAGCCTGCTTGATAACAATCAACTCTATCAGGCGAGAGATCTATACAAAGAGTTATACCGTGACTTGAGCTTGGCGAATGAGACTGAAACCGCTGCGAGAATCGGTTTGAATTTGCTCAATACAGAAGTGTTATTGGGTGACTTTGCACAATTCTGGCGCTATCAAAACTCAGTTCGACAAACGATCTTTGCCGTCCCCAACAATAATCACCACTATTACTATCATTTTGTCGTCATGCGTGCATTGGTGAACGCCTTACAAGCACCAAATGAGGTGCATTTACAGCGTTTTGCGTACGCCATTGAACATGGTGATTTTTTATTTGAACATGGTCAACAACAGTCAATGCAACTCTATGTTGATATGATTAATGTTCGCTGGCTAAGCGAACAGTTCGCCAAACAAGTAGCACAATTTGAGCGTGTCAAACCACAAAAAAAAGTACCAAGACAATTGATTAACGAGCATTGCACTACGAATATTGCAACGTCAAAGTGACCCTTTGTCGGGCCACTTTGCGTCAAGCTCTGATTATAAGTCCACGTAGGACACACTGTTTGCGCCAAACTCAAATACATTGATTTTGCCACATTGAGCGAAATGATTGTTGCTAGGATATGGTGCATCAGCTTGGGCAATGTCGCTTTCCCAGCCTTGACCATTTTTAACGTAAGCCTTTAGTTCAAACCAGCCATTGACGGTGTTAGTACAATCCATCTGTACATCCAACATCCAATAATGTGCGCCGTATTGGTTAAGAGGTGTTTCACCATAGCCATCTTGCTCAACTGTGCGTTTTACTCCCCAATCACTGGGCCACAAATTAGTCGTCCAATCCAGTGGGCTACCTTGCGCAGAAGTATCTTGACCGGCCTCATTCGCGCCCCAATCTAGATAGTTATCACCCGCTTTCCAAACGTTGGTGGTGGTATTTTTCAGGTTATTATGAACGATTGGTAATGCGCAATCATTGGCGTTGAGTGCGCAGTTTCGACCTAGGCTTTGTGCGTATCCGTGGTCGATGCCACCACGAATAAACATATCCTGACCCGTTTGAGTTAGTGCTTTGATGAACACGATTGTGCGTTGCATATCAGGAGATGACATCCCTCCCTGTGTTTTAGCGTTATGATGTATTGCTATCGCATCCATTGCAGTCAATGAAACCGTTGCCAATCCTTGCCCGTTCACCACGATTTGTCGTCCTGTACAGCTCTTTTTATCTGCACTAAGCTGGCCACTGAGTACATCACAATAAACCCCTTGTGTCAGCCCTGTTTGCAGGGATTGCTGCATTGCTCCAGACTCTCGGTTAATGGCGACAAAGCCTTCATCACCACGTGAAAAGGCAATTTGGTTATTACCGTTATCCCACCAATTGCTTATTTGCCAATGCCCTGTCGTATTATTACGAAAATCCACTGCACCTGAGATCAAGCTATGGCGATGCTCACACTGCCATTGGTCTGCAAAGCAATTAAGCTGTCCATTGTCATGCACGCTCACAGCGGGTGCGCCCGCATCACTATCATGATTAAAGTCATAGCTTGACATCACTTTTGGGTAACCATACGGATAAGCCAACATAAAGACATTTGCCAAGTCATACAATTTGCCATCTTCGAAGGTGACAACATTACCCGCTCCACCGTGGCCTCGCTGGTTGTCATGATTATCGACGAAGACAACCGCTTTGTAACTGGGCATCATACCCCAAGCCTCGCCAAAGTTGCTCAACCAAGCCAATTTACCACTTTTAAAGGTTTCACCCAGTTTGGTGGTGTATTTAAACTCAGTGACCAATCCATTACCAAAGTACTCGCTGGCACTAACAGCTTCACTGCCTTGGTCTATGACTTCTTGAAACACCAACGGAGTACCATTGACTTGAGAAAGGATACTCGCGATGTCACCTGCGGGCATATGCTTTGATGCATCTAGTCTAAAACCAGCAACACCTGCTGCCACTAGAGAGTTCAAATAGCCTGACAATTGCGACTGCACATAGGGAGCATCGGTATCTAAATCGGCTAAACCTACTAATTCACAGTTTTGTACTCGCCATGGGTTATTGCCATAATCCTCGCCGTTGATAGCACAAGACTCATGAAAATCTTGTGGGCTATACATGGGAAAATATTTATCGCCATACACACTGCCAGCAACACCTTCGCCACTGCCTGCCGCCATATGATTGATCACCGCATCAACATAAATATCAACGCCTGCCGCCTTACAACGACTGACCATATCTTTAAACTGTGCCTCACTGCCTCCGCGACTTTGTAGTTGATAGCTCACGGGTTGATAGCGCGTCCACCAAGGGTCGCCAGCAATATGCTCATTGGGAGGAGAAACTTGCACGGCAGCGTAGCCTTTGGGTCCCAGAAAAGTTTCGCACTCCTGTGCCACATCAGGCCAAGACCATTCAAATAAATGCACGAACGTAGTGGGTTGAGCTTGCACGGATTGCGCTAAACTTAGCAGTACAGCACCACTAATTAGCGATGCTTTAGATATTCTATTTAATGTTGTCATAATGTGCTCTTTATTATCTTTTATTTATTTACAAACCGATAACAATGTAGAGCACCACTTCACATTTATCCCGTTGAATACGTATGCAATAAAAAATCTAACCGCCCTTAAGCCATTGTTGAATGACTTAAACCGTAGCCAAAGCATCGTTCAAAACAACCGAAATTATAAAATAAAAATTATTAAAACAACTACTTAGCAGATGAGCGACTTAATCTGTCATGCACATCGAGCCAAGGTTCATCGGTTGGAGGCAACTCCACCCAAATTTGGCTAACATCCGCTTGGTCCAATTGATGCAGCGCATAATACAAATTTTGTCCATAAAGCTGTTTATCCGATGACAGCTTCATCTTTACTGCTTGATTACCTACAATCGCATCTTGTAACTGCTCAGAGTAATAGAGCACCGCGATATCATTTTGCGCGGAACGCGGCAGCTCTGTTAAGGTCGTCGCTAATAGCTCACCACTTAGTAATTGTACTGGTTTGCTAGGCTGGTAGTGTGCTTTTACGTTTCCTGGCACTGCCACATTATGGCTTTGCGGGATATGAACTTCACAGCCTAAAACCGCTTCAATTTGTGATTTAGTAATGGGTCCTGTGCGTAAAATTCTGGGCACCTCAGTGCTAACGTCCAAAATTGTGGACTCTAAACCCACTTCGCATGGACCACCGTCTAAAACCGCTGCGATTTTACCATCCATACCATACATGACTTGCTCAGCATTGGTGGGGCTAATACGTTTGTAAGGATTTGCAGAGGGCGCAGCCAACCCAGAATCAAGCATACTCAACAACTTTAATACACCAGCTTGATTCGGTACACGTATTCCCACTGTGCTATGACCACCAGTGACCACAGAAGAAACATGCTCAGCTTTTGGTAATATGAGCGTAAGAGGGCCGGGCCAAAAAGCATCCGCCAGTTTTGCCACACACTCGGGTACCTGCGCCGCCCAGCGGTCAACTTTATCAACACTATCAACATGGACTATCAATGGATGGTCCGCAGGACGACCTTTTGCTGCAAAAATTTTGCGTACCGCATCAGGTTGATTTGCATCAGCAGCTAAGCCATAAACCGTTTCAGTTGGAATAGCCACCAAGTCGCCTAAACGCAAAGCAGCCAATGCTTTGTCCAAGCTATGTTCATCATCTATCGCTAAAACTTCTGTTATCATGTATGTTGCTACTCACTGCCTGTATAAATGGAGCCAAATGTCTGCAATACGCTCGTAGTTGCGCCCAAAGCGCGATATTATACCTAATCTGCAAGACACCTCCATCGTTAATTTCTGCCATTACAACAGGTGAGTGAATGACATTTAACCCCAAGCTTCCGCTGGTCTACCACGAAAACTATTCGTTTAGCTTTGACCCGCAACATCGCTTTGTAATGAGCAAGTTTGCCCGTCTATACAGTCAATGCCTAAAAAAAGGATTGATACAAGACAACCTCTACACACCAGAGTTAGGAACGCCCGAAGATTTAGAGCTTATCCATTGCGATAACTATATATGGGATCTTTGGTACAATCGGCTCAGTGCCAAAGCTATGCGTCGTATCGGTCTGCCTTGGTCTGAACAGCTGATGGCGCGTACCTTCACAGCCCCTTTGGGCACATTAAAAATGGCTCAGTTGGCGCTAAAATATGGTGTCGCATGCCACCTTGCTGGCGGAACACACCACGCACACTACGATTTTGGATCAGGCTACTGTATGGTTAACGATCTGGCATTTACTGCTACAACGCTAATAAACACTGGCTTGGCGCGTAATGTTCTAATTTTTGACCTCGATGTACATCAAGGCGATGGCACCGCAGCACTACTTAAGCACAACCCTTATGTTTTTACTTGTTCTATTCACTGTGAAAAGAACTTCCCGTTTCGCAAGCATGAAAGTGACTTGGACATCGGCTTAGAAAATCACACCTCGGACAAAGTTTATCTCGCGAAAGTTGAAGAGGTGTTAACAGGGCTGTTGCAAGATTTAACCCCTTCCCTCGTGCTCTATGATGCGGGAGTTGATGTATGGGAACATGATGGTTTAGGTAAACTCAATATTAGCTGGCAAGGCATTGCACAGCGCGATGCTTTGGTGTTAAAAATCTGCCAGCAACATGGCATCCCTGTGGCGACAGTTATTGGTGGAGGATATGACAAAGACCATCAACGTCTAGCTCAGCGCCATAGTATCGTTATCGAACAAGCTGCAAAACTATAAGCGCCTATCAAGGGCCAACAAATCGGGCGTTGTGATCAGCGAGTGCTTTACGAACGCGTGATAACAGCTCCGGATCAGTGTCTTTATTGAATGCCATACATGCGCGACGTTCATCCGCATTTTTCACCTCATGCACTGCTTCCAACAGTTCATACGGGTGACCAAGTTCCTTCATCCTCTCATATGCGGTGTACTCGGTGGTGATAATAAAGTCGACTCTTCTGGCTAATAATTTGCGTGGACTAGCGCTTGGATCTGCGGTGAGATCCAAGTTAACGCCGTTCTCAAACCCCTGCTCAAGTAAATACTCGTGAGAAATGCTGCCTCTTACCAAAGAGATAATGTACTTTTTCGCGTCATCAAGACTTTCAATGTGAATGTCATCTCGAGTGCGTAGCTTGAACAGAAACTCTTTTACAGGGTTAAGTAACGGACACGCCCAAAGGAACAGGTTTTCTCTTTCATTGGTGCGATATATGGAGTAGATCATGGTATTTTTCTTACTCTGTGCAAGCTTCATCGATCGCACCCAAGGGTAACTCCGAATCTCATATTGCACCTCGGCTGCATCGAGCACTTCTCTTACTTTCTTGCTGGCACGGCCGACTATTTCACCATTTTCGTCGGTAAAGTTATAGGGCACCCATTCTTCAGTTACCACATTCAACTTAGGTTGCGCACTGCTAAAGCAAGAAAGCAATAACAACGCCAGCCAACATATTCTCATTTCGCAGCTCACTATGATTAACGGTTCACCATTATGCGCATTGCATGTTTATATTGCAAAATTAGCGATAGAATAATTGCTTAAAACCCGTCTGCTTTTGCTTTTTTTTATTACTTCATGCACCATGCAACTTGAATTAACTTAAAGTATAGTCAGTTATGAAATCACTCTTCTTTATATTAAGCGCTTTTATCTTTAGCTTACACGCCAATGCCCAACAAACTACCCCAAATGAAGCACAGCAACAACAAGTGCTGAATGAACTACAGGCGCCGATGTACAAACCTTTACTTGAACGATATATCCTCGATGAACTCAAGTCTGTTCGCTATGATCAGCAAAAACTCAGAGAAGATTTAACCAAGCAAGTAACCCATAGCCAACTTGATGCAGCTGATCGAGCGCTAACCTACACCACAGATACTATCAATAACGTATTGTTCATTATCACCGCCACAGCATCCATATTGGTGGTCGTTGGCTGGAATTCACTACGAGACATCAAGAGCAAGGTTGAAGACTTGGTCAAAGAGCGTGTTGGCAGTATCACGCTAGAGTATGAACAACGCCTGCAAGTGCTGGAATCTAAACTGAAAGAGCGTTCTGAAGAAATCCTCAATAATCACAAGAAAATCACCATAACCAATGAAGTTCACTCATTGTGGATGCGTGCCAATCTAGAGAGCGACATGAACTCTAAAATTGAGATTTATGACGAGATATTAAAACGAAAACCTGAAGATGTAGAAGCCATCGCGTACAAGGCCGATGCATTATTAGAACTTGGGCAAACCGGTGTGGCCATCCAGTTATGCAATCAAGCACTCGAGATGGATAACGACTATGGTTATGCCTACTGGCAACGCGCGTGTGCTTTCGCTATGTTGCACCAACATGCAGATGCTATGGCTGATATCCGTATGGCGTTAGAATATGCTCCGAACCTAAAAAATGAACTTCTTCATGAAGCCGCATTCGCTAGCCTGCATGATAATGCCAGTTTTAATGAGCTGATTGAAGGTAGTTAGACGCATTGCCAATCAAGCGTTTTTGCATCTTGTAGATCTGTTCGAGATCTACAGATGCATGTAGCTGTCTGTTGTTCAACTGAATAAACTCAGCTTTTTTAAAATCGAAGGCAGCAAACGCCTTACGGTGATGCTCAAATGAAAAAAATAGCTGCTCTAAAGAGCCATCTTTGTATGCTGTACGTAAGCCTTGGGTGAGTTTTTGTGCCAACTCTAGATTATCTTTTCGAACATAGAAATACATCACAGCAGGATACTGCATAACAAATTTTGGCGTTATCATTAACTGCTTGTTGTGCAACATCGAAAGCTCTGAGTTAGCTTCAGTTACCGCTCGTGGAAAATAGTAGCCATTTTCATTTTGTAATACGTCATACAATAACTCCTCGTTGTGGGAGTCATCTATTCGATACCCATTGTCCAGTAGGATAGATTTATCTGGCCAGTCCCGACCAACCAGAGCGGTTAGTTTTTGTAATTGTTCCGCTTTTTCTACCCTGGCAAATACATGCTTGTCGCCTTTATTGATCACCAACAGCCGTAACCCATAACTTCCAAATGCCAACGGTACGGGTACAGCCAGCGCTTGCTGGTCTCGCTGCGCCGAAGACATGGTCCACATAACGTCAATATTTTTCTTTTTTAGCTCAATTAATTGACGCCTTTGCGTGATCATCACATCCAAGGGTTGTAACCACTCAGTATCACCATCGTTTGTTGACTTCGAAAGTGCGAGCTCCAATACTTTCACAAAGTACATGTTATTGGGATTATTACGCAGTGCCGTGGCATCGACATATCTAATGGTTTTTGTAAAACCGTTGAATGACATTATCGCCAAAATACAAATCAATACATGTATCATATACTTACCTGAGAAGAGTTCACGCCTTATTAGTGCGCCTTAAGTAACTATCAATAGCGTGAGAAAGTAGCTCATCGATCTGCTCTTCAAACTCATTCTTATCCTTTTCAAGACGGTTTAAGTAAGCACTCACTTGTTGATCCGATAGATTTTTGTTGCCAACCCTATACTCTCTCTCTGGCAAAGATTTATCGTAACGGGGCACAAAACTAAATAGTGCATAAACAGGTGGTTTGATTTTCTCATTCGCAAAATTACAAAAGCCTTCTATAAAATCCTTACCTGTTGGACCCAAGCACCCAGGCTCAACTCGGTAGAGTAGTTTTATCCTTTTATCATCACTCATTTTTAATACCAATTTATGAAGTTTATCGGTGAGGCTGGATTAAATACAACCTTTACCTAAATGTCTTTTAGCTACCAGTATTGTTCAACCGTTATATGGCCCGACTGAGCCCTACGGTGTCTATTGAACCCTTTATTAATTAATAAGTTAGTTGTATCTTTAACCATTTGTGGATTACCACACAACATAAAGTGACTCGATTGCGGTAACGTATCGTAGCCGCAATATTTAGCCAGCTTACCTGACTCCAACAAGTTCGTAATCCTGCCACTTAAGCCAAACTCTGGTTGTTCTCTTGTTACCGCCGGCACATATTGAAACTGCGGGAAGGATTTCTGTACGGCTTTGATTCGATCTTGATAGGTTAAATCTGTATTTTGTCGCACCCCATGTACCAATATTACTCTTTTAAATCTATTCCACAATTCGCCTTGAGCAAGAATTGATAAAAATGGTCCAATAGCAGTCCCAGTACTTAGCATCCATAGTGTGTCCGCATCTGGGAGTTCATCCAAGGTTAAAAAGCCATTTGCCCGTTCCTCAACCATTATCTCGTCTCCTACTTTCAATTGGGCAAGGTGCTCAGACAAACTCCCATCAGGAACTTCTATTAGATAAAACTCTAAAACAGGGTCTTGGGGAGAATTAACGAATGAGTATGCGCGGGCAATTCGCTTGTCGCCAACTTGTAGCGCCAGCTTTGTAAATTGGCCTGCTTTAAAGGGTTGGATATTCGCCGAAATTCTCAAGCTAAATAAACTGGGCGTCCACCAGTTTACTTCCAACACACGCCCGGTTGTCCACTGTGCCATTCTTTAGCCTCCCGCTATGTTATTCTCTGATGATTCATACCGCTAAGTAAACCATGGCAGATAAACGATTAAAGTCAAAGTAAGGCACACCACGGCTTTCCGAGATTATCTGGGAGCGCTTGTTCGCCTTTTCTAGCAGCTATTTGCTTGGGATAAAGATGCAGCGCGTTAATGCTCTTCAAATGCTCTTTCAACGCCTCTTTATAACCTAGTTCAGCTAAAGGGGTAATGTGCTGTTGTAAAAATGCTTCGTCTTTGGCGCTAAGCACTCCTTTTTGCCGACTATCACTAATGATATCCATCCAAGTTAGGTAATCTCGTGACTTGGCGCTGTATTGGCTTATCTCATCTTGGTAAGTAACTCGATATTTGACGTAGCTTTGTGGTTGTTTTGAAGCGAGTGCTGCACCGAGGATATTGCGCGTAATACTGACCCTATGCTGCTGATTATCCATCTTGATGTAGAGTTGATGTGCCTGTTCAAACGACGCTAATGCGTCGTCAAAGCGGTGTAAGGACTGAAGAATATTACCTCTCACCACACTATACCCAGCTTTTACACGCATCGTTAATTGCTCACTATCGATACTATCAATGAGCTGAAATGCCATCGCTGGCTGTTCCAACAAACGAAAAACGATAGCCAGATTAACTTTCAATGTTGCCAATTCTAGATCACTGTCGGCTAAACCTAACGCACACTGATAATGCAGTTTAGCCTGCTCCAATTGGTTGTTATATCTATATGCTACCCCTATTCTGGTCAGCAACTTAAACCGTTTCTCCTCTAAAACGCTCTGAATTTCAGGTGCTTTGAGTGACTCTGTAATGGTAACAAAAGCAGGCCAACTACGCCCATTCATCGCCGCTAGCAGCGCCTCTATGCGTAAAGCAACTTGCATATCTATATTTTGCGCATCCAACTCAGCCAAATACTCTGGATAGAGCTCTAACGCTTGCTGAGGATTATTGGCAGCCAACTGTGTGAAGTTCTCTAATTGGGCAACTGTAACTGGCATCATCAGCCAAGTAGAAACTAAAAACGGTATCAATGTCATAAACTTGACCATAACAAGTCATCATGTAATAAGCATAGTTGAAGATATTAAGCTGGTTACGGTGAAGTTAAGTAAAGTCAGCGAAGTAGCGTAAAAAAAAAGCCGCACTAAGTGCGGCTTTTTGGGTGTGATTCGCTTTGTTTTAGGCGTGTCTCCAAAACTCTGCGATTACGTTACCAAGGAACTTGAGTTTGCAGGTTGTGATAACCTACAAACGAAAATTGTTAAATCGACTCTAACGCGATTTTTACCATCTCATTGAAGGTACTTTGACGCTCTTCAGCAGGTGTAGCTTCACCAGTGATCACATGGTCACTTACTGTGAATAAAGCCATAGCTTTAGCGCCATATTCAGCTGCAACACCGTACATACCAGCGGTTTCCATATCAACAGCCATGATACCAAGCTTGTCTAGCTGCTCATAAAAACTACTGTCTGCTTGATAAAAAGTATCAGTGGTAAATACATTACCTACTTTCGCTTCAATCCCTAATTTACGTGCTGCATTAACACCATTCTCGAGTAAACCGAAATCAGCAATCGCTGCAAAGTCGTAGCCACGAACGCGAGCGCGGTTAACATTTGAATCTGTGCTTGCGCCTTGCGCAAAAATTACATCACGAATTTTGATGTCTTGACTTATACCGCCACAAGTACCGATTCGGATCAGATTTTTTACGCCGTAACTCACAATAAGCTCTCTGGCATAAATAGACATTGAAGGAATACCCATACCCGAGCCCATGATACTTACAGGTTTACCATTGTAAGTGCCTGTAAAACCGAACATATTACGTACACCAGTCACTTGGCGTGCATCTTCTAGAAAATGCTCCGCAATATATTGCGCACGAAGCGGATCGCCTGGCATTAATACTGTTTCGGCAAAATCACCACTGTTTGCACTAATATGAGGTGTGCTCATTGCTTGTTTCCTTTTTTATGCTTTGTTTAGCGAAGAAATAAACCCTTCACCATACTCAAGCGCAGATAAATTAAACCACTGGGCAAGGGTTTGACCTATGTCTGCAAAACTTTGTCTTTCTCCTAACGGAGCATTTACCATACCCGGCGTATAAGCCAATACAGGCACATATTCGCGAGTATGATCAGTACCGGCTGCTGTTGGGTCACACCCGTGGTCGGCTGTGATCATCAGCAGATCATCGCTTTGCAACTTATCTAGTATAGTCGGCAAAAAGGCATCAAACTGAGCCAGTGCTTCTGCATACCCAACGGCATTACGGCGATGACCAAATTTCTCATCAAAATCCACTAAATTAGTGAAAATCAAACTGTGATCGGTGCACTGTCAATCAATTCAGAGGTTTTCTCTAACAAATTCATCAACCCTGGCGCTTTGTGCTTTTGTGTTATGCCTTGGTGCGCATAAATATCGGCAATCTTGCCTACACTGATCACTTCTCCACCATCTGCAGCCAACTTGTCAAGAACGGTTGGCGCCGGTGGCAACACCGAGTAATCACGACGATTACCAGTACGAATAAAGTCGGCACTTGAAGTGCCTATAAACGGCCGCGCAATCACTCTGCCTATATTCATTTCATCAAGCAGTGCCCGTGCGATTTCACATACTTGATAAAGCTTGTCAAGGCCAAACGATTGCTCATGAGCGGCTATTTGAAAAACGCTATCAACCGAGGTGTAACAGATAGGCATGCCTGTTTTTACATGCTCTTCACCCAGTTGTTCTAAAATTGTCGTTCCAGAGGCATAGCAGTTACCTAAAATACCTGGAATGTCAGCTCGCTTACATAATTCATCTATAAACGACTGAGGAAAACAAGGCACCGTATTTGGGAAATATCCCCACTCAAATAGCACCGGCACACCTGCCATTTCCCAATGGCCTGAAGGTGTATCTTTACCGCTTGATAGCTCTTTGGCATAACCCCATGCGGCTTTTGCTGCTTGGCGCTCACTGGTTTCACAGTGCTCTTTACCAGCTGCTTCACACGCATCAAGTAAGCCGAGTCTACTCAAGTTTGGTAACGGTAATGCTTTACCTGTTTCCTTTTTATATGCTTGTAAGAGGTGTGCAAGGGTATTTGCACCAACATCACCAAACTTTTCAGCGTCTGGCGCGGCACCAATGCCTAGGCTATCTGCCATTAAAATAATTGCTCTTGCCATTGTTTACCTCTTATTTACAAGACCTGGGTTTACATTTGTGTAATTATTCAACTTGCGCTCCCATTGATTGCTACTTTATTGTTGCTCCGAATAATCGTACAGGACATAAGTCCGCTGTCATAAAAGCATCATAAAATTCATTATCTGCGTTGAACTTGTTGATTTTGTCCCACAGGACATAAGTCCTGTTTTGTTGTCTGCAAAATCGCTAAATTTGCATCCTAAGCGAAGCAAAAGAGATTAATCGTGTCTTTTTTGCTATTGTGATCTTCCAACGTTAACGACTGCTGGGTGTGAACTTTAGTGACACGAACAATTATAGCTATTGCTGGGGCTTCTGCTTCTGGCAAATCTCTATTTACGCAAACAATATATAACGAATTAATTAATGAGCTCGAATCAGGCGCTATCGCCATTATTGAGGAAGACGCTTATTATAAAGATCAATCGCATTTACCGTTTGAGCATAGAACGCAAACCAACTATGACCATCCAGATGCGTTTGAGCATGACTTGCTGCGCTCTCATTTAGAGCAATTGCGATTGGGTAATCCGGTAGAAGTACCTACCTACGATTATGCCCAACATACTCGCAGCAGCGAAACGCGCACAGTGACTCCTGCTAAAATATTGATTATAGAGGGAATCTTACTGTTAAGCGACCCCGCTTTAAGTGAAGAATTTGATATCAAGGTGTTTATTGATACGCCTTTGGATATTTGTTTACTGCGTAGAATGCAAAGAGACATTGAGCAACGCGGTAGAAGCTTACCGTCTGTGGTTGAACAATATCAAGCAACGGTAAGACCAATGTTTTATCAGTTTATTGAGCCTTCGAAGCACAATGCCGACTTGGTCGTCACCCGTGGCGGTATGAATCGCGTTGCGATTGATATAATTAAAAGTAAAATAAAATATTTACTGCAAGAATAAAACGGGAACTTTAGGGCATGACAACAATAATGAGCTTGGTGGGCATGTTAATGCTACTAAGCGTAGCTTACTGTTTTTCAACAAACCGTAGCGCTATTAATAAACGAACGGTTGGCGTAGCGTTTGCGATGCAAATTGCCATCGGTGGCTTTGTACTGTTTGTTGAAGCGGGTAAAAACGCTTTAGCGAGTATGTCCAGTGCTGTGTCAGCAGTGATAGGCTATGCCAATGATGGCATTGGGTTCTTATTCGGACCGCTGGCAGATAAAAGCTCTCTGGGCTTTATCTTCGCGGTGCAAGTGTTACCCGTTATTGTATTCTTTTCAGCTTTGGTAGCGGTCTTGTACTACCTAGGCATTATGGATTGGATCATTAAAATTTTAGGTGGTGGGCTACAAAAGCTACTTAAAACATCAAAGCCTGAATCGTTATCGGCGACGGCGAATATATTCGTCGGCCAAACTGAAGCACCTTTGATTGTTAAACCGTTTATACCTACGATGACTAAATCGGAGCTATTTGCGGTGATGGTTGGTGGTTTAGCGACGGTAGCAGGTTCTGTTATGGCAGGTTATGTTGCCATAGGTGTAGAGCTTAAGTACCTCATTGCAGCCAGTTTTATGGCGGCACCGGGTGGCTTTTTGATGGCAAAAATGATTGTGCCTGAAACAGAGCAGCCAAAGCAGACCTTGGCGGATGTTAGTGCCGAGGAAGATAAACCAGTTAACGTGATTGATGCAGCCGCAGCGGGTGCCTCAAGCGGTATGCATCTAGCACTGAATGTCGGTGCAATGCTACTGGCCTTCGTCGCGTTAATTGCTTTATTAAATGGCATGTTAGGTGGTATTGGTGCCTGGTTTGATCACCCAACACTGACATTACAAGAAATTTTAGGTTACCTCTTTGCTCCAGTTGCGTGGATGATTGGCGTACCATGGCATGAAGCGGTAACGGCTGGTAGTTTTATCGGCCAAAAGCTAGTAGTTAACGAATTTGTTGCCTACTTAGACTTTATGAATTATCGAGAAGGGTTAAGTGAACATACACAAGCGATTGTCACATTCGCGTTATGTGGCTTTGCTAACCTATCATCGATTGCAATCTTACTAGGCGGACTAGGCGGTATGGCGCCGAGTCGTAGAAAGGATATCGCACGCTTAGGGCTCAGGGCGGTTTTAGCAGGGTCAATGGCTAACCTAATGAGCGCAGCAATTGCAGGGTTTTTCCTCTCGCTAGCTTAGAAACTTAACGAGATTACCTGCCGCATTTGCAAAACAATTGGTTGAATGCCTTAAGGGGTTAAGGCATTCATACTAACTTGAACGATACTTCACCAAAGGGCCGTAAGGCCCTTTTATCGTTTTAAACGCTGACAAAATTCTCCTTATCTAAAACCTCCAGCAATGCTTGTCTAAAGATACGATTTAGATACAATGTACCCAATAAAAGAACTTACAAACTAAACACTCACATTAGTATCAATTTACGAGTTATCAATGACAGTCAGACCGTTTGCCATAGCAATCGCTATATTCTTTTCTCATCTATCCCTCGCCAGTATCGAAAACAACTTTACTATTGGAGAAGATAAATATGTTATCAAGGTCTCTAGCAGTGAAGTCACAACGGCAACGGGACAAGCGCAATTAATAAAATATAGCGTATATGAAAACGGCCAATTTGTTCACAGCAGCGCCGCTGGTGGCCGCTTCTTTAGCTGTCGAAAGGACATGCCAACGCTTAAGCCTGTACAATCAAAACAAGGCACAATTGGTTGGATGATTGTCGGACATGGGATATGTGGTAATACCCTTTCAAACAATATCGAACTCGTTATTCCAGCTAAAAATCTTTGGGGTGGAAAAACGCTCTATTTAAACAAAACTTTTATCGCCAAAGAAACACCTCATCTTGTGCCAACAAAAAATGGTGCCGAAGTGTGGTACCACCAACAAAACTGGGGCAATGGCGGAACGGCAACCAGTATTTTCGTACCAAGAAAGTGGCTGATTTTAAAACGAACGGATGCTTCTTCAATTAGTAAGGGAGATGTCTTTGAGAACATCAACACGTTAGAAATAATGGCTAAGGACAGCTGGCTCAAGCCCAATTTTATTTCCCTATTTGTTGCCGGTATTGAAGATGCAAACCCAGCATTAATGCAATATGCAATCGACAAATACTATGAAAAAGATATGCAGTCTTGGTATGAAGTCTATGTACAAGATGGCAGCTTTGCAGGTGTTAACTCTCTAGTCAAACAGCTAGAAGTTGTACGTTCACTCTACCATAACATGAAATATACCGTATCTTGGGACTTCGACTTATCAACCGTAAAACAGGACGAATAACTCAAAGCGGCTATATATGCGAAAATAACCGAGTATGATCACCATTTTTCAAATTTAACTTGGATGTGAATAATGCAGACCTACTACCTCGAAATGCTGAGTGAACAAGCACTCATTCCTTCATCAATTCCCGAACAGTTGGTGATCAGCGAAGTTGAACTCACTCAGCCAGAGTTTAATCAGTTTCTATACGCTTTTGTAGGAAAACAATGGCAATGGACAGATAAACTGTCTTGGTCAACCGCACAATGGCAAAGTCATATTGAGAGTAATCATATTCGTACTTGGGTCGCCTATGTGCAAGGCGCTATTGCCGGATATTATGAATTGAGTGTGCAAGATAATGGCAACGTAGAAATAGCCTACTTTGGCCTCACGCCCGAGTTTATAGGTAAAGGGTATGGTGGCGCATTACTTAGTCATGCAATCAGCTCGGCATGGTCGTTCCCATCCACTAAACGCCTTTGGGTTCATACCTGTGATTTGGACCATCCTAGCGCACTAAGCAACTACCAACGTAGAGGGTTTGCTATTTATAAAACCGTAACGGAGTGATGACTTCGCATGAAATATTAAAAAAACTAAGTATATTAATCATTGGTTTATCTGTTTTTTAAAGACGGTTTAATTATTTTTAATTAGCGTTTTGAGGTGTTTTTCCTTACAAGGTTTTAAAGCCAACCCATCCAACAAGAGTAAGGATAAAACAATGACTATAGATAAATTAATAAAGCTAAGTGTCATCACGGTAACAATGAGTACAGTGTATGCTGCCAAGGCACAAAATGCGGTCATGTTTGATGACTTTAGCTACAAGACTTTTACACACGCCAAAGAAAATGGCTGGCAAGCACGCACACAAACAGGACATCCCGGTGTACAAGGCGCCAAATGGTGGCAAGAAGGGATCACCTTTCACCCAGATGCACTTGATCACAGCAACACTGTGATGCGCCTAACTTCAAAAACCGATGGTACCGCTCAGAACACTCGTCACACACAAGTGTGTCATAAACGAAAATACCGTGAGGGAACTTACGCGGCTCGAGTGTACTTTAACGACCAGCCACAATATGGCCCAGATGGCGATGGTATCGTCGAAACCTTTTACGCTATCAGTCCGCTAGCCGCACCAATGGACCCAGATTATAGTGAAATGGACTTTGAATACCTTGCCAATGGCGGTTGGGGAAAAGGTGAAAAAACGCTGTTTTCTACTTCATGGGAGACTTTTAAACTCAACCCATTCACACCGGTGAATGAGAACAGCACTATCCAAAATAGCTTACAAGGCTGGAACACTTTACTGCTGCAAGTTGCTGACAATCAGCTACGATATTACGTCAATGGAGAACTATTCGCCGAACACAGCTCAGAAGTTTACCCAGAAGTGGCAATGTCGATTAACTTCAATTTGTGGTTTATTGCAGAACAGCTTTTGCAAAGCAAAGAAATGCGTCAATATTATCAAGACGTAGACTGGGTTTATTTCATCAAAGATACCGAACTTGATATGCAGGCGGTTATGAACAATGTGGCAGAGCTGCGCAAACAGCGCATTACGCAACTCGATACCGTGCCTGATTGGAGTCCAAAGCTGGATGACTATTGCAGCTTGTAACCCGACTAGTTCAAAGAGTAAGGTGATCGGTCGTTAAACCAATCTTCTACGCGAGAAATAAGGTGTGGCTGATCACTATGACGAGCGATAGACTGTGCGTGAACAGCATATTGCTCGGCTTTTATTAGCTCATTTTGTAACCGAGCAATATCGGCTTTAGCAAGTAAGACCCAAATTTGATTTGCAGGTGCACCATTGTCGTCCGCTATGTCCTGAGCTTGTTTAAGATATTGATTTGCTAAAGAAAACTGACCTTGCTCGGCCTTCACTCTGGCCAACTCAATGAGTGCCGCCGTTTGCCCATATTGACCATAGAATGATTGGTGATATTCCAGCGCCTGTGTGATTAATTGTGTGGCTTGCTCAAACTGCCCTTGCAAACGTTTAATCTTTCCCAACTCTTCGTAGGTGTATGCAATGAACAGCTTGTCTTGCTGGTTTTGGGCGAGCTTTTGAGCCTGCTCGATATGAGACTGTGCATCTTGTAATTCTTTTACTCTGGGTTCACCCTGCGGCCAGTTTATGAGTAGATAACCTATCATCAAATGTGCTCGGATCAATTCTCTGGTATTTTCAATGCTGGGAAGTTCGATTGTATGCTGCAAGATAGCAATGGCTTCTCCTTGGCGATCAAGGTTCGCATAACTCGCGGCTAAATAGCGTCTTGCTGCAAGTAAATTTGGCTCTACTTGCAAAGCAGAAGATAGTAGCGGAATTGCTTGTTGATAGGCCTGTTGTAAATACAGCTCAACGCCACGGGCAAATGCTTCATTGCTAAAGTCACTATGCCAGTTTTTCCCAGTCAATTGATACTGTTCAGCGTAACGTTTTGCCAACATAGCGATAAGCTTATCAAAGCTCTGCTCTATGGTCTGGGCAAACTCAACTCCTTTTTCAATGCTATGTTCAAACACCAATGTGTAATGTAATTGATAATCTTGCGGATAACCCGTTATACGCGTAAGTACAATCAAGTTGGCAGCCAGCTTACGCTGTAGCCTGACCAGCATGTCTTCTGTTGGTTGTAATGATGCGGTCGCTTTTGAATATTCAAGGGCATACAAAACCTGATCGTGACCAATTACCTGAAGATCAGAATGATGCTGTAATTGCTGTGATAAATACTCCATTCCTCTTAACGGCACCCACTGATGGATCTCGTCAGGAATGGCATTTTCAACCGGTAAAAAAGCGATATTCAAGTGGGCTTTGTGAGGCGTTGCCACCAAACTGCTAAGCAGTGCTATCACGATTGCACAACATGATGCGAGCACTAACACAGACGCCTTTACACTGACTAGCGGTCTGACGGGAGCAACCCATTGATACCCCGCTTTAGGGAATGTTTTAATAGCGTCTGCGCCAAAAATGTCTCTGAGTTCTTTAATTGATTGAGTTAACACTTGCTCTTGTACAACAACGTCCTGCCAAATAGCCTCTAACAGACGCTGTTTTGACACAATTTGATGATTGTTCAACAATAGTATCTGCAACACTTGTAGCGTTTTAGCTCGTACTCTATGGCACATGCGTGCTTTAGAGATCACACCTAACTTTAGGTCAATCACAAAGCCTAAACTTTTAAATTGTGAGGCACGCCTGAACAGTCCCTTGCTAAAACCCATTGATACTCCAAAGATAGGCAAACAAATTATTACTTTAATAGACTCTCGTTGTCACAACAAGCGCGGCGTAAGCTGTTCAATATGAAGAAAATAGAAGTATTTGTTAAATCACCCTGTAATAACCACTTTAGCTGAACTAATTCATTGCTTATTTGGCCATTCACATTGACAGCTTTGAGTTTGTAAACAAAGCTTAAAGTATTGTTGAAATCAAAATAATACACCATAAAGTACGTAGAACCGCGCCAAAGAGTCTTGTGTTCGGTTTATCATTCTAACAACAATATGCCCGTTCTACGGCTTGCTTTTAAACTATGTAATCACCGTATGCAGACTCCAATGCGCCTGGGCTAATTCACCTAGCCCAGCGGCATAAGCTATGAGGAGTTGTTATGTACGACGCTCTGTTCTCTTTGCTTTTTATGACATTATTATTATTTGGTAGCCCCGGCCCTGCCCCCATTTCTTTACTTGCCTCAGGCGCTAACTTTGGATACAAACGCAATATGCCGTTTCTGGCTGGTATTCTTACGGGTCTATCGCTGGCGATGGTATTGGTTAATCTTGGCCTGTCACAATTGTTAGCACGTTCACCACAGCTTGCGTCGCTGCTATCATTGGCTTGTGTGGGCTATCTGGTGTACTTGGCCTACAGACTGTACTTCCAAGATGCACAACACACAAAAGAAGCTAGCCTGCCTAGTTTTTCGCAAGGTGTATTGCTAAATCTTATCAACCCCAAGGCATATGCTTCTTTAATCACACTGTTTACTCAGTTTGAAATACATACTGAACAAAAAACACAGAGCATTGTTTTGACTGCGCTAATTTGTATTACTTTGGTCAGTATTATTGATGGATTATGGCTGTTGGCTGGTGCAAAACTCGGCAGAATATTCAAAAGCCGCCAGCATATCAAGCGGCTTAATGGATTATGTTCGGTGGCTATTTTAGTTGTAGCCTCGGTACTTATCAGTCACTGATACGTTCTAATGCAGCACCATAGAACCCATCGAATTCGCTGTTTATACCCGGTAACAAGTGTAACTCTTCCACCAGTTTAAATTGCGGGTTGTTGGCTAAGAAAGCCTGTACCTGTTGCTGATTTTCGCTAGGCAGTATCGAGCATGTCGCATACACCACACGACCACCAGGTTTACACATTTGGCTATAGCGCTGCAAAATTTCACTTTGTAGCTCCCGCAACGAATCGATGTTTTGGTTCTTTATATGCCATTTAGCATCGGGGTTGCGACGAAGCACCCCCGTGCCAGAACAAGGCACATCCAGTAACACACGGTCAAACTTATCTTTTAATCGTTTGATTGTTTTGCTGTTTTTAATTACACGAGTTTCAAGCATGTGTACGCCAGAGCGCTTTGCACGCTTTTTAAGGGCGTCCAATTTGTGCTGATGGATATCCATCGACAAAATGTAACCTTTATTTTGCATCAAGGCCGCAATATGAAGACTTTTGCCCCCCGCACCTGCACATGCATCGGCTACCCGTAAACCGGGTTTTAGGTCAAGCAAAGGTGCTATCTGCTGTGAACCTGCATCTTGCATCTCAAACCAGCCTTGTGAAAAAGCCTTGGACTTAAAAAGGTGTCCGTGTTGTGTCACTTCTAAGGCATGCTCAAGCGCCAAAGCTGCTGTAACAATGTTTTCTTCATTCAGTGCGTGTTGTACCTTGTGAGTCTCTGCTTTTAGCGTATTAACTCGCAGATAAGCCTTGGCTGGCATATTCAACCCTTGAGCCACATTTGGCCATTGCTCCGCCAGCTCTCGCTCAGCGCGCTGCCAAAGCCAATCAGGGTAACTGCTCAGCTGAGCATCACTGGCTTTAGCAAGATTTTCTTCTAGGTGTTGCAAACTAAGCCCATCCAATTCAGGCCATTGCGGTAGGCTTCCCCCATCAAGCAACTTATAGGCACCCCACATATGCCAAATTGAAGTTGGCTGCACCTCGTCACTACCACTCAGGGCAAATGCCAATTTGCGCCACCAGCGAATAATATCGTATGTCTGCGTTACAAAAACGTGCCGTGTTGAAAGATCCCAATATGGCTGCTCAGCAAGCGATCTTTCTATCACTTTGTCTGCATATTGTTCGGTAAACATAATTTGCTCAAGAGCAATAATTTGCGTTTCTACACATTGGCGTTCTGCAAACACAGGTGACCTCATATTCAGGGGGAATTATAGCCGCGAATTGTAACTGCTTTTACGCGTAACAGCGAGAAAATCTGGTGTATTAAAAAGGAGGGATAGAACGACTTACTGCTTGCTCATGTGTGCTATTTAAAAGCCATATAAAAGCCATTACCATTGAAAAAAACCACTTTGCTTACAATTAATTACATCTATTTCATTGTAACAAACCACCATCAGTTTAAAATACTAAATAATCCGGCGTGTATTGCATACATAGTGACTTTGTTTGTATCTAAGTCAACTAGGTCGATATTTTTTAAGCCCAAACCAACCAATAATTAAGTTAAACTAGCCTACTCTACGTTTAACGCAAAGCCGATAGTGACACACTATCGGCTTTTTACTGTTGCCCAATACTAATGATTACTCAGCGTTTTTGACAAACTTCCAAGGCTGTGATGAATCCGGCACATCGCCTTTTGTCCACCACTTGGCTTCGTAAATCGCGCCTTTATAACTCGCCTGATCGCCTCCTACATAGACTTTATTGGCATCCCAAGCAGGCACACCGCCTACAGGAGGTTCATCAACGGGCGGCTCTAGACTGTCTACGACACGAACTTGAGGCCAACTGGCGTGAGATTTATAAAAGTTAGTGACACACTTTTCATAATCTCCAGGTACGAGCGCCGAATAAGCGGTTTGATAACCCACTAATTTACATTCAAATGAGTAACCACCTGGTCTGTCTGAATAGTAAGCCCAATCACCTTCCCAGTTGGTGTAAAGCACATCGGTCGCACCGTTTAGGTTTAGACTACCGTATGGCGTTTGTTGCCAGCAGGTGTTTTCTTCATCGCTCTCAATTGGCACATTGTAGTGGTGCGATAAGCCTTCCCAGTAGCGGATCCGATTAACAGGTTGACCTTTGTTTTTGTTCTGTTCACCACATTCAATACCACCATTGATGACGTTAATTGTCGTACCAAAACCATAACCAATCCCTGCTTCTAACTCGCGTTGCGATGGTTCCCAAGTGCGGTCAATCACATGCAACATAGCTGGTTTTGGCGCTTGAGGGGTCAAGAAGAACCATATCGCTGAGGCCAAGTTGAGCCATGAGTCTGCCACAAGTCCTGGGTTATTCAGCAATACTGTCGCATCGCCATCAAACATAACTTCGGAAAATGCTCCGTAGTTGAAGTGATAAGATAACTGTTTTGCGCCGCGGCCAAAGTACCCTTGCCCACTTGCACATGGCCAACGTCGATTTTGCCAGTCGTTCTGACCACAACCTGTGGTATATCCCGGCTGTCCCTCTGACCAGCCCATCTCACGAACGTGAACAAGTGCTTGTTGCCATTCCTCTAATCCCTGCGGGTTGTCAGACACATTATCCTTAGCAATATGGCCGCCAGTTTCTTGTGAAAAATGTGCAAATGCAGTCACTATGGATTTTTTACAGATAGCATCGGCATCACGACCATCGGTATAATCACCGCAAAAGGCAGGAAATTTTCCAATAGCACGTAAAAAGCGTGTGTAGGTGTATTCAGGCGCAGCCATCTGCGTCAAGAAATTCCATTGTGCTTTTGGAAATACTCTTTCAACGCGTTTTACATTGTCAGGGTTCGAACTAAGACCCGGTGAAATCGCCTCTACAATAGCATTGTCGCGTGTTTCTAGGGCTTTGGCCCAATTAGCATACATAGGATCGCTCGTTTTGTTTTTCGCGATCTCATTTAACTCTGCTTTTGAAACTAAATAGCCACCAGGGTTTTGTGGATCGGGTTCAATCGTCATCGCACCCGCTGCAGATATTGCCGCCAAGTTTAGTGCAACCACCAAGGGAGTGAGTTTGTACATGTTATTCTTCCTTCCTTTACGTTGTATCAAGCGTGAAACATAAAATTCACACGATTAACTCACAGTATTAATTAGATGACATCGCTGTCAATTACTTTATGTAAAGGATTGTAACAATCTCCTGTGTATATTTTTCAACCTAACCACTGTCTTTCATTGCTAATTAATTAATAACAAAGTAAAAAACCGTACTGAAAAAAATTTCTGTGTACCTGCTTTTTCATAAAGATTTATTATTAAATTCACAGTAAGGTAAGAGGGTTTAAAACAAGCAGGTATCTAAAATGGTCATTACTGAATTACGCCCAGAGCATCATCAAGCAGTCATCAAACTGGCCAATCAAGTGCATGGAGACAACTATCTTGATGCGTCAGGTCTTGAAAAAATGGTGGCAATGGGGACTAAGTTCGATATTAACGCTTGCTTTGTGGCATTGGATGAGCAAGGGCAGTTGCTAGGTTTTCGAACCAGTTATGCCGCGCAGCAGTGGCCGATTGATAAATGGTGTACACCCAAAAGCTGGCCAGTATTGCCCTCACAAATGGCTTACTTCAAGTGCATAGCCGTCGCGCCCGAGGCGCAAGGCCAAGGTATTGGCCCAAAGTTACTCCATGAATCCATCGTAGCCCTGAGACAACAAGGCGCCCTCGCTGGTATCGCTCATCTATGGATGCAAAGCCCAGGTAATGGTGCGGTAAAATACTTCACTAAAGCTGGTGGGAAGCTGCTCAAAGTCCATGACGACCGCTGGCTTGAAAACTGTATCAATGACGGCTATGTGTGTACTTTATGTGGTAATGAGTGTCACTGCCAAGCCGCTGAAATGGTTTTAATGTTTTAACTAATAATGAATAAGAATTTTATGAGCAACACTCTTTACGACCCGCTTACACACCCACATTGCCAAGCTTCTGGTTATGCGCCAAGCTATTGGGCCAGTACTATAGATTTACCTAGCGCGAATAATGCACCCACGAGCAATCAACATTTTGATGTTGCTATTATTGGTGGCGGTTTCAGTGGCCTTTTGACGGCGTACTATCTGGCACATGAACAGGGTATCAGTTGCTGCGTCTTAGAAGCCAATCAGGTGGGCTTCGGCGCGAGTGGCCGTAACGCTGGGTTTGTACTCAAAGGTTCTGGTCGCCTCAGCTATCCACAAATGGCTAAAAAATGGGGAATGGAAACCTGTAAAGGCATTTATGATGAATTTAGTGCTGCGGTTAATCGCGTCGAGTCACTTATCGGTGAACATAATATACAGTGCCAAATGCAGGATAAGGGCTATTTGAAAATTGCCCATAACCAAAAGGCTATGCAGGGATTGCGTGCTCAAGCAGAGTTTTTACAGCATTTGGGAGGCGATGCTCAGTTCTTAACCAGTGCGGAACTCGAACAAGAGTATATGCTTAATCAGCAGGCCTATGGGGCAATGAGACTGCCTGATGGATTTGGCATCAACCCTTTAAAACTGTTACTAGGCTATCGCGAGATGGCAATAAAAGCCGGTGTAACACTGTTTGAGAATTCGCTGGTTGAACACGTCGAAGCAAAAAACAATCGCCATCATCTGCGCATCAAAGATACCACCATCACGGCAAACACCGTGGTTTATACTGGGAATGCGTACAACAGCAAACAGTCGCATCCATTTATCAATAATCGATATTTACCCATTTTAAGCAGCATTTTGGTCACCCGACCTTTGAGTCAGCAAGAGCTTGAACAGACCGGATTGAGAACCCATCAGGTGACCATGGATACCCGCACTCTCAAGTATTACTACCGTTTGCTACCAGACAACCGCATCTTGTTTGGTGGCCGCGGTGCTGTTTTCGCTAAAGATCAGCACTCAGAGGTGTATCTTAATAACCTCAAACAAGGCTTAACCGCTTGTTTCCCTTCCCTAGCCAACATTCAGCATGACTATTACTGGAATGGCTTTATCGCCGCTGCACTTGATGACATGCCTCATGTGTGTCTCAAAGAAAATGTCGGTTATATTCTAGGGTATTGTGGCGCGGGTGTGTCTTTTAGTGCTCAAGCAGCCTATCGACTAGCTCAGCTGATTGCCAAGCAACCCGTCCCAGAATTACCGCTTTACCAAACCCCTTTACCGTATCTGCCTTTCCCTCGATTTAGGCGATTTGGACAACTGGCCTACTACCAATATGCTCATTTCAAAGATCGATTTGGATAACAGGTCTAAGCCATTACAACTACCGATATGCTTGATAGATAGCGAGAACACACAATGCTTTCGGTATCTATCAACTGATATAATACTATCCTCTTAATTTAGATCTATTTACCTCATTCACATACATTAGTACTTGCAACAATTCAATTTACCTGTTTAATTATTGTGGACAAAAATAAATTAGGGATATTTCATGAAACATTCTTCTTTCGCTGTGTACAGTTTATTAAGCGCTTCGGCATTACTCACAACGTCAGCTTTTGCTGCACCAAATGCCACTAATGAGTGCGATTTTATCGTACCTTCATCACAGTATTTAATTGACGGTATCGCAATGAACGTCTCTGCTGGAGATACAATTTGTCTAGCAAAAGGAGAGCGTGGCCCAATTAAAATTACTAACTTGATTGGCAGTGAATCGCAACCAGTGCAAATTCGAAATCAAGATGGTGTCGTTACCACTAACCCGTATGAATACAGCATCGCTATTGAGCGCTCTCAGTGGGTTCGCTTAACATCTGTCTCCGACAGTGAAGCAGTCCCATTTGGTATTCGCTTAGGAGGCACGCTGAGTGTAGGTAATCTAACCGAGCAAATCGAGGTTGATCACATTGAAATATACCGTGCAAGATTTGCTGGGATGCTCATTAAAACAGACCCCAACTGTGACTCGGCAACATGGGCTGAAAACTTCACCATGAATGGCATTAGCATTCACGATAACTACGTGCATCACACAGAAGAAGGCGAAGGCATGTATGTGGGCTATACGGGTAGAAGCAGAACCTTAACTTGTAATGGCGAAAAAACCACGGTCTATCCCCATAAATTAGAGAATGTTCGTATATATAACAACAAACTAGAATATACAGCAGCGGATGGCATTCAGTTAAATTCCGTGTTAGGAAATGCCAAAATCACTGGTAATAAAATCTACCGTACCGGTGTTAGCCCGTTTGCCCCTGTATGGCAAAACACGGGGATTCAAGTTGGTGGAGATGATGTGGAGATCAGTAACAACCTAATCTACCGCAGTGGTGGTAACGGGATGGTCTTGGATGGTGACAACCTAAGAGTACTTAACAACAATGTGATATATGCCGGTGAAAATGGTATTTTTGCCCGTAATGCTGCACAACAAAACGCTCAAATAAGTGGTGGGTTGCCTCATGTTTATAAAAACAACCTGTTGGTACAACCGGTTACTTATGGCATCAAGCTATATGCAACCAATACCTCAGCGCCACACATTATCACCGACAACACCATTGAGGATGATGGCTCATTAGACGCAGCCAGCCGCCCAATGACGTTCTCTTTCTTAAATGACCAAGTGGTTAGAGAAGTCCACAATAACCATCATTATATCGTCCAGCAGGCCGACCAATAATCTGTGTAACACCGTGGCACTAAATCGCCACGGTGTTTTATGTCGACCTCTAGAGCGAAGCGTCCGTTGCTAACTTTGCCAGTTCATCTTTTAGGTGCTTTTTGTGATATTCACCTTTAACTTGCGTTAGAGCCATTGATAGCACTTGTTGCGCGGCCACTTTATCACCACTCTGTGCTAGCGCTTGTGCCCAATAACCGTAAATAAATCCTGAATTTGGAAACTGTTGTGCGTTCGCTTCAAGTAGTAACGCAGCTAAATTAGGCTGTGTTTCGATAACTTCCAACGCTAGATCTGTCAAAGCAAACCTATCTAATTGTAAAACCTTAAAAAGTTCCGCTAACTTTGTCAAATAAAGCTGTTTTTGCGCATCATTATAGGTCTGGTGTGTACCGACGCTTTCAAGGAAACCAAATAGTTTCTGGATGTCTTTTTGTCTTTGTTGTTTTGTTGCTTGCCAACGAGTTTCAACTTGCTGCTTGGCAAGCGACACAGCCTCTGCAAGCGCCTGCTCCGCCTTAACTTTAACATGAGGTTCAACCCCCGTTGTTTCCCAGTTAGTTTTGGTGATTGGATTAATAGCAGTGCCAGTGGCAATAAATGCACTGAATACATCATTGATTGTAAACATACCACCAGGGTTGGCCGCGCCACCAGTATGCTCACCCACCAAGGTTGCGCGCTTGCGCGTTCGCATGTTGTAGCTAAATTCTTCGGCAGCTGAAAATGTTCGCTTACTGGTTAGAACATAAAGGGGTATATCAGTAAGCTTATTGCCCCCCACTTCACGCAGCACATAAAAATCTTGTGTTTCATTGCCTTGGCGATAATAGAGGCTATTCAGTAATAGCTCATCGGCAAAAAAGTAACTACATAGATACTGTACGGTATAGGGTGAACCTCCACCATTTTTACGCACATCGATGATCAATGCTTGTGCAGATGATAGCAATGTCAGTGCCGCATCCAAATAAGGCTTGGCATCCTCTAACACGTTAAAACCATTTAGTTCTAAGTAGCCAATGTTGTCCTCTAACATACTGGCTTCAATCACACCTTGAGACCCCTCTCCCAGTGGTGCAGGCGTCAATAATTGTTGTTGTAACCCTGCCTTTGCGCCTACTTTAGCGTCTGTTTTTGGGTTTATTCGCACTCTTAAATGGCGGTCTTTTGCATGTTGCTGTAGCCACTCAGTCAGTGCTTGCGCAAAACTTTCTGGGTTTTGGTATTGAGCAAATCCACCTGTATCAAACTCGCTTTGCAGTTTAGCTGACACATTTTTAGCAACATCGACAAACACATATTCATCTACTAACAAAGAAGAGAGTTTGGCGATTGTTTGTTGCTTGGTTTGCTCAGAAAGGTCGGTAGCATATGACACACTACTAAGCAGGCCGCTCAGCACTATGCCACTTAAAATATGAGTTAAGCTTCGTTTCATGGTCACTTATCCTAAAGTTACGGTCAAAGCTAAACATATCGAAAAAAAACGCTGAAAAATTGTATAAAAGTAAAGGCCCACTAATGTATTGTTCGTGTGTTAAATCCATTTACTTAGCTCTAAATATAAAAGCCAAATGAAGTGGATATTGAAACACACGAGCAGCCTTACTCTAATTGAAATTTAAACTTAACTATTTGTTTTTATTCCTTTGAAAAACAACCAAAGTCCAAATAGCAGCTCAAATAACGCCCCTGGATACATTGCATATTGTAACTCCTTAGGTGCATCAACCATAGCCACATTGACCACACCGTAAACAATCATAGTGCTGTAGGTGACCATACCCCAAATAGCTAATGCTTTTGGCACATAATTAGACTTGTAAAATAAGTAGCAGTAGATGACAGCACCCACCCCCATCACAGGAAGAAGTATATAATAAGCAACGCCGCTTGATTTGATGAACAAAATTGCAAGCGCTCTGAGTTGCTCGATATTAAAGGCAGCTAAGTAATCCGCATTGCTTAAAATCACCAAAGGCATGATATAAAAAATCAGGGTAACAAAGCCTAGAATTGCTTCAGCGGACCTAAATGCAAATCCCATCAATGCCATCCCTTTATTGACCGGTTTTAGAACCTTATAAAGCCCCCAAGACAACATCAACACCAATGTATACATTACAAAATCAGCAGCGATGGCAAACCTAAAAGCTTGTTCAAACTCGCCCATCGCTTGTATCGGATCCTCTGCACGAAAAATCACACGTTTATCGAACATGACTCTTGGTAAAAAGCCAAATAAAATAACCAGTGAATAAAAAATCCCCGTTATTTTGACATAGTTTAGATTAGTACTCTGTGCATTCTGCGCGTTCATATTATACCTCTTAAATATCGATAATTTGATGCGTGCAGTGTGCGAATTTTTAAGTATCGAGTCGTCGTAATGGGCCTATTCGAACGAATTAATTCAATATTTTTTCGTCACTTATGCTTTTTTGTTGTTTTTTAAATACGGAGGGCGTTAAACCTGTCTGCTTTTTAAATGCGGTGTTAAACGTTGATTTAGAATTAAAACCAACTTCATATGCGATAGTAGACACTAACTTATCGGTTGTCAGCAACAGCGTTTTTGCCAACTCTATACGATAGCTGTTTACGAAATGGAAAAAGTTCATGTGTAAGAACTGCGACAGGGTTTCTGAAATATGGTTCTCACTAATGTTCACTGCGTTAGAAAGTTTATTAAGTGACAGTTCTTCTTCCATAAATATTTGATTTTCAAGCATAACATTTTTTAAATCAGCCGCAATTTGCGCCATTCTTTGTTCGCTTAACATTGTACTTCTAGTATTGCTTTGTTGTGGCTTACCTTTTTCTGAATCATCTAATACAGATTGTTTTAGCGCTAAATGTGCAAAGGCCACCAGCACCAGCGCTTCAAATAGTGGCAACACAACGCCTGTACCAAACCAGCGCCACCCGAAAAATACCATGACGTATTCTACTGAATACATAAACCACGCAACCCCCCACAGGATCAACACCACTCTAAACCACCCCATAGATTGACGTTCTATGGATGAAAATTTCTCCATCAGTTGTTGGCAATGGCGACGGTGAAGCTTTAAGGTCGCGGCCAAATATAAGCCTGTAAAAATAACAAAGACCAGCATGGTGCCTACGCACATCAATATGCCTAATTTATAGTGTTCTGGGTTGCGTGTGAGAGGGTCAGCAAGTGCAAGTTTTTCCGCTGAACTTAGACCAAAAACGAAAGGTAACATAGGTAGAATTGCTAGCAATGGTCCCGTTAAGGCTATCAGGTAGGTTCGTTGCGATGGGGCCTTGTTTGGTGACATACAGGCGTAAGCATACAAGTATAACGCTGGGCCCAATAACATCCTGATGGGTAACTGTGCACCAACCAATGAGGGCGCATATTGATAGGCACCTGAATAGAAAAAAAGCTCGCCTAGAATATTTAACATCAACAGCGATAACAGTGCACCTAAAAAGATAGTTGGCTTTTGCTTCTCTCTGGTGCATATATCTACCAAGGCCAGTGCAGTGGCCCCTAACATACTCGAATAGATAACCGTTTGTACAACATCAATGTTCATTTATTCCATAACCTATTGTTATAAAAACTTATATTTATAAATAACTGTAGTGCGCCGTCGATAAATACAACCGTCCACGGCCTCATAAGTCGTCAGTCAGTTTGGATAGCAGGGCTAGTGGGTGGGCTGTATGAGCCACCAAAACGCTTGGCTATCTGAGTGATTGTTGCTACGTCGAAGTTAGCATCGCTAAAAAATGCTTTGGGGGTATTGCCAAATACCCCTTTGAATTCTCTAATTAAATGCGCTTGGTCGTAAAATCCCGCAGCGATTGCACTGTGCGTCATCGATGGCAGTTTACCTGAGTGTTCCAACATCAAAAAGTGATTAAGACGCCAAATTTGGCTCAATTCCTTAGACAGCAATCCGCAGTGTGCCAAAAAGTGCTTGCGAATGGTTACTTTACTCAATGAAAAGTTGTCACAAAGCGCGTGAACTTGGATATTTCCCATATTCCTCAGAATGTAATTAGACTCAGCCCTGAATAATGCCGGGACGACAAAATTTGCTTTGATCAGTAGGTTTTCTATCAGCCAAGTTTGGGCAAGTTCGGCACATACTGCCAACAGCATATTTGCTGTTTGTGCTTTGTTTTCACTGAGTATATCAACTATTTGATTGGCAAGCCCACTGCCGCCAAAATTGCTGGTAATACTGTGTATTGAATTTTTTATTTCTACCGCGCTAAATTGAGGAAATGGTAAAAGCGCAAATGGCTTTAAGCGAATAGTGAACACCCAACAAGGTTGTTCCGCTATCAGTTGATACTGGCGAGTGTGTTGGCCCACCAGCCACATTGATGGCAACAGCAGTTGTTTGTCTGCACCGTAAATGAGCGCGTGTGTATTTATAAGAATATCAAATACACCTTGTGGCACACTCCTTTTAATACCGCGCACTTGCTCTAAGCAAAAGCACTCCACGTAGTCGATTAACCTTGGGGTAGGCAAACATTCTATTTTCACTTTTTACTGGGCTTCGTAACAACCGGGCTGGCGAGGACACGCATTCCCACGTGTACAGATCACTCTAACCTCACTACTCAAAGCGCGTTCTATCCAGCCAATATTTAGAATACGTGCTACGCTCAAAAGCTGCTGCTTAAGGCTATGTGGGATCACACTCGCGCCACCGTGTTTAATACATAAAGCCTGTAGCTCAGCCACAACCGCCTCTGCATCCATTCCTTGCGCCGCGATAGCTGGATTGAGGTCTAACCCAGCACATAAAACATGCGAGTTGTCTGCTAAATCCTTCACCTGTACTGACTCACAACAGTACAGCCTAGGTTTGCCATCCACCAGTAAAATTGATAACTGCGTACTGCTGTGTTGCGACAATTCAGCAAACTTTCTAAATACAGCCCAATGCTGACAAGGGTCTTGAACCGTGCGCATATTCCCCCACGGCAGAGGGATCCCGTTACCTCGATAGACAGCCTTTAACTTGCCGGGCTGATACGCATCAAAGTAATGCCAATGTGGATAAGGTGAAACCACCGTCATGCGCCGCATTGCAACCGATGCGGAGATATTTAATTGCTCATGTATGCCCACTTCATAGCCATGGCTGTCCAGCAATTGTCGAAAGGGTGCTTTCGGGCACAATAATGCGCCAGCAAAGAAACTGGCTTCAAAGTCACGCCATGCGTTCAAAATATCCTGTGCATTGGGGGTATCGTTGGTGCTGTGCGAGCTATCGCGAGCGCCGCCCACAGTTAATCGGCACTGCAAGCCATCTTGATTATGTAAAACCGCATGGCCAATATGAACCGCCAAATCATATTTCAAGCGACTTTCACGACTTTTCAACACACGATTTAAATACACCTTGTTTGGCGCGACAAAATAAGAAGTGGTTAAATGTTTCGTCACTTCACCTTCTTCACCCAGTTGCGTACTGCTAGATTCATCGAACCAGTGCAATTCAAGCGCGTGCGAGCGAGCAATTGTCATCAAGTCATCACTGTTGAGATAGAGATTTTTATTGCCTACTTCTTCGGCTGCTCGCTCTAAGTCGGGAAAGTGGTTTTGGTGGTGTTCTTGGTGAGCACGTATCAGTAAGTGAGCAAACTGGCGACCACTGATCCCAGTCTGAGATAGCATCTCCGGTATGGCAATTTGTAAAATATCATTCGAGAACAAAAAATTTGGCTCAAGGGCCATGCCCGAGATCCCGCCATGATTACCTTTTGCGGGTATGATATTGGTCGCTTCTGGCTCATTGTCTAAAAACCAAGAGACGG
This sequence comes from Pseudoalteromonas sp. T1lg23B, assembly GCF_002964665.1. Taxonomy (GTDB): domain Bacteria; phylum Pseudomonadota; class Gammaproteobacteria; order Enterobacterales; family Alteromonadaceae; genus Pseudoalteromonas. The sequence goes on from NZ_PQBZ01000042.1 coordinate 708,746, forward strand.
GCTTTTGGAACACCTCGGAGAGATTCTCCAACATACTATGACTGGGTGTGCGTTTACCCCGCTCAATCATAGACAGATAGGATACTGAGGGAGCTGATTGTGCATCGACACGAATACAGCGGGCCGACAGGTCCTCTAAAGTAAGGTGATTACGTTTCCTCAAGTTACGAATTTTTGTGCCCAGAAAATGGGATTTTCGCATCAAACTTTGTTCTTTTTTCATTATTTTTATACCAACAAATGTATCTGCCTGTGTTTAAAAATAACACAATTTGTAAAATTTACACTGTAAAATTCTTTTTGTGAAATTATCTAAAAAAGTCGCATACACTGAATTTGAACACTCTCACAAATCATGTACACAATTACAACGACCAGGAATGAGGTAACACATTATGACAGCACTCACCCGTTCAAATTTTGAAACGCAACCACAAAGTTGCCAAAAACTTAGCATTGCCAAGCAATTCCTTGATCAGCACTGTCCGCTGGATCATGGCTCCCATCTACAAGCGACCCACTATGTTGTTTACTACAACCACCTAATGGCATTTTTTGCTGACGGCAGTCACTGTGGTTTGAAATACCCTAAACAGTTTGTTGCTTTATGTGGCCACAGAGATGACCCCAGCGCAATTTTGCTCAAGAAATCCGACGGCTTACATATTGAAATCGCCTTCAACCGCTGCGGAGAAACCGGCAAAATTGACCACGCCAACATTGACGATATTCAGGTTGAAACGCAACTGAGCAGTGTAGAGCATCAAGCTCAGCAGGTGCAGCTTAATCGTTTGTGGATGAGCTTTTTAACAGGCGTCCAAACCGCTACCCACTGTAAACAATATACTGCTAAAGATGGCAGTGATTACCTGCTGTAAGCCACATGCGTAACCATAAAAATGGCACTGCAAGCCATAGCAGTGCCTTGAATTTTAGGTAACTTTTAAATTCTTCGCTGATTATTTTTCCTGTCACTAACTAGTATTACCACTTTATTGGCATCGCTCACACACGCTGACATTGTGCTTATCCCCCAGTTAAGGCTATATTTCCACTATCTTCATGGAAATAGGAATGGAAGAAGCAATGGATATAAAAGTACTGTGCGGCCCCATGCTCAGAAGGGTCGACTCACAAACAGCCTGCATTTGGTTGATCATACACGGTGTATTTGAACAGCAAGCACTGACCGCCACAACCTCGTTAATGATGGCGTCCCTGAATGACGATGCACACGTTGACAGCATTAAAATTGGCAACAATTTAAATGCGGTTATGATCACGCTTAAAGCGCCTCAGAGCGGCTGGCCAGAACAGGATTTAATTCACTACGATTTACGCTATAACAATACCAGCCTCTTTCAAAGCCAGTTCTTTAATGGCCCGCTGCCCGTTTATCCAGGTCACGCTCTACCATGTTTTCGGTATGTGGCAAACAATCAAAAAATATTAAATGCCTCTTGTCGCAAACCTCATGGTGCCAAACAAGACGCTCTAGCTGCATACGATAAAAGTGTCGAACACAGTAACAAGTTGGACACACTGCCTGATGTCGCATTTTTCACAGGGGATCAAATCTACGCCGATGATGTAGACCCGCAAGTCGCTAAATACCTGTTTGAGCAATCGCAGTTGCTATTTAACGATGAAGCGCTGGCAAGCCCTGTAAGCGACAATACTGAGCATTGGCGAAGTCACTTAAGCGACCTTGGCTGGCAAAACCGACACTTATTACTGAATAAAAAAGAAGGTTTTTACACTACGGCAGGGCACCAACATTTAATTGGTTTTGCTGAATATATGTTGATGTATATGCTGGCGTGGGGTGGCCTGTGCCACGAACTTGCAGAACCGACCGACAAGCTACCGAGCAATCGCCATGCACTGCCATATAAGGAGCGCAAACGGATCCGCAATGAATGGGAAAGCTATGAAAAGGCCAACACTTTTGTAAAACAAAGCTGGCGCGTGCGGCGCTTATTGGCCCATGTTCCAAGTTATATGATGTTCGATGACCATGAAGTAACTGACGACTGGAACCTAACCCAACAAATTACACAACAACTGAGCCACTCAGCCAGCCTAGGCCAGCAGGTGGTGACCAATGCATTGGCGGCGTTTACTATTTGTCAGGCGTGGGGCAATCACCCAGAGCAACAAAAGCCGCTTATTGAGAGTGTTTTGCCAAACTTCATCAATGCGCTGCCAGCGTATAATCCGCAAAGCTATCAACAAGCCTTTGAGCACCTCACAAGTCAGAACTTTACAACGCTTGCCCCAACCTCACCGCCTGCATTATTGGTCGATACCCGCACCCAACGCACTTTTCGCCCTGAGCGGCCGCTATATCCGCTACTTGTCGATGATGCCGCGTTAACCCATATTCGCACTTTGCTTGCCACACTTGATGGAGCAACGGAGCGATTATTGGTGCTCTCGCCCGCACCTATGTTTGGGTTTACTGAGCTAGAACAGATGCAACTTGGCTCCGTAGATATGCTCAAACACACCGCAGCAACGGCCGTTGATGGTGAATGCTGGATTAGTGACGAGCAACAATTAGAGAAGTTTTGTGAAGCCATCACCGCTGTTAGCAATTTGAAAGAATGTTATGTGCTCTCTGGTGATGTGCACTACGGCTTTTGTCGAAAGAAAACAATAGCACACCCAGCTAATGCGCATAATGTTAACTTTTGGCAACTGACCAGTAGCTCCATCTCCAATCGCCCGGTTGGCGCGATGGAGCTGGCGCTGGATGCACTGCATAAAGGCACCGTATTTGGTTTATCAGTTAATCCATTTAAGAAGAAGCATACCCAGTATCTAAAACCTGAACGCTGGCAAGGCAAATTCCTCTCTGGGCATTTAAATCTGGGCATACTTACACTTGACGCGCCAGATTCGCACCACTATTGCATGCATGTGCTTAGGCCAAAGGGCAAATGGAAAAAGTGGGAATATGATTTACGCAAACCCGACTTGCTACAATGAGCAACCCCAAGACAGTTGTGGTTAGCGCAACTGTCTCTCATTCCGCATGTAGCGTGATGCCCAATTCTCCCCCAATACGTTACTGCCACAGGCGAATAAGCTCTTGAACAATGTAAAAATAAGCACCTACTCCCAAATAAACAGCGCGATTTGCGCTACAGGCTATGTGTAAAGTTATTTACACACTCAATATCATCACAACTGGTGTTTACTCTTTGTTGTTCTGTTAATTGGTTGTTATTCTTGGGCAAACCACCTTTAGTCGCAGACCTCTATAAGCGTTGCGACTTTTGCTAAAGCAGGACTAAACCATGAGTTGCCCATACCATTCTGACAACAAACCTAGTAATTACCGCGCCATGGAAAAAGACATTCATACCGATTTTAAGGATGATATGTCGTATGGTGACTATTTAAATCTTGAAAAGGTGCTCAGCGCCCAGCACCCATTGTCTGACCAACATGATGAAATGCTCTTTATTGTTATTCATCAGGCCAGTGAACTTTGGTTAAAACTTGCAGGTCATGAACTGAACGAAGCCATTGAAAACATTAAAAATGGCGACTTCGGTCATGCCTTTAAGGTGATCTCTCGCGTAAAGCAGATCTTAAGTCAACTAACGCAATCATGGGGCATTCTCTCCACCTTGACGCCTGTTGATTATCTAAAGTTTCGCGATGCATTGGGTCATTCGTCTGGCTTCCAGTCATACGGGTATCGAAAGATTGAATTTTTGCTTGGCAATAAAAATACCGAATTGCTGAAAGTGCACGAAAGCAACCCAGCCGTGCACAGCGAACTCAATGATATTTTGCATAAACCTAGTCTCTATGACGAAGCATTAATCGCATTACAAGCTCAAGGCCTACCAATTGACCAAAGCGTACTAGATAGAGACTTTAGTCAGCCTTACGAAGCTAACCAAAGCGTGTTAGATGCTTGGCTTATGGTCTACCGTGACGCCGATAAATACTTCCATTTGTACGAGTTAGCTGAAAAACTGGTTGATATCGAAGATAGCTTCCAACAGTGGCGTTTTAAACACATGTACACGGTACAACGGATTATCGGAAATAAAACAGGAACAGGCGGTTCATCAGGTGTTGAGTTTTTGAAAAAAGCACTGGATATCAGCTTTTTCCCTGAATTATTCGAACTGCGAACACACTTGTAATCCAACTCGGAGCCATAACTATGACCACTGAAATTGCACTAGAGCTGCAACCTCACTACAGTGACTTCCAAGTTGATAAACGCATTTTGCTTTCTGGGCACTCGCATCAAGCTTGGCCCAATGTTGCCAAAAATGGCTTGTTAGAATGTTATCAAGATGCCGCACTGCATGTTGACGACAAATGGTCCAACGCCTTTGCTAAAGCGCAGCGCGTGAAAAGCTTTTACAGCGAGTTGTTGGGCGAGCCAGATGCCGAAATCACACTAGGTGCCTCGACCCATGAGTTGCTGTTACGCTTTTTATCGGACTTAAACTGTTTTAAACAGCCAAGCTCCAAAGCGGTTAAAATTGTTACCACTGATGGCGAATTCCACTCGATGCGTAGGCAACTAAACCGTTTTAAACAACTGAATATGCACATTGAGATTGTGCCAGTTGCCCCCAGTGAAACGCTGGCGCAAAGATTGATCGAGAAAATTGACGCGCAAACCGATGCAGTAATGATCTCCGCGGTGTTTTATGGCACCAGTGAGATTTTTAGAGGCGTTGGCGCGGTTGCCCAGCACGCCCACACCCTCAATGTACCTTGCTTGGTTGATACCTATCATGCCTTAAATGTGGTGCCATTCGATATTAAAAGCTGGCAACTTGAACATGCTTTTATCGTCTCGGGTGGCTATAAATACTGCCAAGCCGGTGAAGGTAACTGCATGATGCGCATTCCCAAAGGCTATAATGGCAGCCCAATAATAACCGGCTGGTATGCGGAATTTAGCGCACTGAACCAAGCCCCAGGGCAAGTGGGTTATGGGCCCGGTTCAAGCGCCTTTGACGGTGCAACGTACGACCCAAGCAGTCACTACCGCGCCGCTGCGGTGTTTGACTTTTTTACCGAGCAACAGCTTACACCGACCACACTCAGAGCCATTAATCAGCAACAAATTGCTCAGCTTAAAAATGGTATTGCTGCGGTGCCTAAGCTGGCAGACGCCTTTACGCTTGCGGCTCACCCGCTTGAGAATAATGGTGGATTTTTGGCACTCACCACCGCCAATGCCAGTCAATGGGTTACCAAACTCCATGAGCATGGCATTCAAACCGATAGCCGTGGTAGTCAGCTAAGATTGGGACCCGCGCCTTATATCAGCCAAGCCCAAATTAATCAGGCTCTGAATATAATGGAAGACATTGTCGGCGATTTATCGTAATTCCTTTTGCTATCACCATGGTGCAACGCCATGGTGATACTAACTTAGCAACCGTAACTACAAACCCACATTGAAATTTTCCCTATAAAACAAAAGCTAACCTACTGTTTTGATGAGCCCACACGACTTTACACAAGTACAACAAGAGAGTAAATTCATAAACTAGCTACAGCGGTTTCCCTTCAATTATTAGGACAGATTTATGTCATCGGAAAAAATCAACTTACAGGAAAAACTCGCTAAGTTCAGTGAGCACTGGTCTCCTCGTGTTATTGCACAAATGAATGATTACCAGTTTAAACTCGCCAAATTTAAAGGGGAGTTTACTTGGCACGCCCACAACGATACCGACGAAGTATTTTTAGTGATTGAAGGTAAGATGGGCATCGAATTTAGAGACAAAGTGGTTGAACTTTCTGAGGGCGAAATGTACGTGGTACCCAAAGGGGTGGAACACAAGCCCTTTGCTCACGAAGAGTGCAAAGTCATGCTGGTAGAGCCATCCGGTGTGGTCAATACCGGTGACGCTGGCGGTGAACTAACCGCCCAAAATGATGTGTGGATTTGAGGTTATTAACCTCAGTAACTCGCACTGGGTTCCAAAGTTTAGGTTGTGGGATAGCGTTAGTTGGTTGTTCCAATGCTTGGTGTTAACACAAAGGTGGACCATCAGCGTAACTCATTTCTGCCCCATTGTGAGTTAACGTGAATGTTCTAAGCGCGGCTTAGAGCGAAGAACGGCCGTTGGTAGCGAGCAAAGCTATGAGCGAGGAATGGACATTCAAAATCTAGACTTAAAAACAATCGATTCTCGTTATGTAATTTAAGCGG
>NZ_PQBZ01000042.1:714960-902742 GCF_002964665.1 Pseudoalteromonas sp. T1lg23B
CCCCAAAAACCCAAGCTACTGATTTTATTTCCATTTTTAATGTGTATTCTCGTTATGTAATTTTATTCATTCTCGATTAAGTAAATTCTCGGGTATGGGGTAGTCTAAACAATTGTAATTCCTTGTAGCTATGTGTAAGTTGTTAATAATTAGATTATTAAAAATCGTATTTTGATAATTCTGGCAATTGACATATTGAGTGTTAACAGGAATTCTCGATAATACGCTGTTAGGCGACTATTCAAATATTCACTCAAGGAGTTGTGAAATGAGTTCTGTAGAAAATGCAGTAGCACAAAAAAGAAATACCCTAAAGACAGATAGATTAGACATGTCTTTTGGTGAATTAATGAATATGTTTGAAGATGAAGAGCTATACATTACTCCTGAATATCAAAGGGTTTTTCGATGGTCTGAATTTCAACAATCAAGGTTTATTGAATCAGTTTTATTGGGTATTCCTATCCCACCAATATTTGTTGCTGAAGACGACGATGGTAAATGGGAAGTGGTTGACGGTCTTCAAAGAATTTCGACAATATTCGCATTTTTTGGCTTGCTAGAAAGTATGCCCGACAAAAACAACTCTACATTAACCGAAGGTGAAATGGTAAAAGAGTTAGAAGGGTTAACTATCCAAACCCTTCCTATAAAACTTAAAACAACAATAAAGCGTTCAGTTTGTAGAGTTGAAATTGTGAAATGGGATAGCCAGGAAGATATAAGGTATGAGCTCTTTAATAGATTGAATACAGGTGCAAGTCCATTATCTGATCAAGAAATTCGTAATTGTATCTTCAGAGCTTACTCTGTTGATTTAAACCAAGTATTACGTGATATCGCTGAACTTGAAGTCTTTCAAGAGTTTATTAGTCCAACAGGAAATAAAAAAGAGCAAATGTTCCTTGAAGAGTTAGCTCTTAGATTCTTTGCATTTAAACATTTAAATGCAGAGTTTAGAACTACAGTTCCGCAATTTTTAACTGAATTCATGCGGGATGTATCTAAAGGTGATATTGCGTTTGATCTTGATGGTGAAAAAGAGTCATTTATCGAGCTTGTAACAATACTGCATGGGCAATATGGTAAAAAACTATTTAGACCTAAAGGTAATTTCGCATTACATATCTTTGATTCTATAGCATATGCTCTACCCAAAGTTATAAATGATTATACTGGCGAAGCAGACAAAATGTTTGCGCTAATTGACGCCTTATTAGCAGATCCAGACTATAACAGCATTGGTACTAGTACTTTCTCAAATAAGCGCATAAAAAACCGTATGAATAGAGCGCTGGAGATTTTTACTGGTGCATAAAGTAATAGAAGAAATTGTAGAAAGCAATTCATGGAGAGATGGGGAGTTTGCTAAATTAAAAGTGAACTCCCACGAAATAAGTAGTGAGCTTTGGAATCGCATGTGCGTGCCTATGATTTATGCGCATTGGGAAGGTTACATTGTTAGCTCACTAAAAATAATGATTGAATTTTTAAATACCTTGAATTTAAAACCTGACGATGTACCAACTAAATTAGTTGTAATTGGTCTGGGTGATTCGTATAAATCTCTTAGTGGCAAACAAAATTTTCAACAACGAATTGAATTTACAGATAAATTTTCGTCGCTTTTTGGTAAAGCTATTAAGTTCAAGAAGAAAATTGATACGAAATCAAACCTTAGAGCTGAAGTCTTAGAAGAGCTTTGCATTATGTTTGATTTTGATTTTAATAAATTCAAAGATTGTTCAAGCTCCATTGATAGATTGGTTAATGTGCGTAACAGTATTGCGCATGGCGAGAATTCTTTTGTCATCACAAAAGAAAATATTCAGAATTTTATAGAGCAAGTTAATATTGCTATGGATATATTTTTAAACGAAATTAACGAATTTTTAAATGAAGAAAGATACCTTCTGCCTAAAGTCGCCTAACAAATCGTTTAAAAGGACAAAAAACAGTTGGCTTTTGCTCCTTCGTCGCTAATTTTAGCCAACAATTTTTTGCCTCTTAACGAGGCGTTATATACCTCGAAGAGTAAACTTCTTCGCAAATCTAATAAAAACATAAATAGGGAAATTAAATGAAAGTCATTCAATATATATACTTAGCCTGCATACTAATATTTTCCTTCGATAGCTTGGCGATAGTCGTTCGCCATGATGTTCAAGCTAGCAAGTATGAATTAGAAAAAACACCATCGTTTTTCGTCGATATGCCAGATGGCGGGCATGGTGCTTTGATAGCTCCTAATTGGGTCGTGACGGTAGCACACCTTTTACCACCAAATATTATTGATAAAACACTACAAATCGGCGAATACGAAGTTGAAGTTGAAAAGGTAATCATCCATCCCGGTATAACGGATATTCCTGAGAGCATGCTAAGTGGGGACGCTTCTGATTTAATGGACTTTATGATGACTGCCCACGATATTGCTTTAGTAAAGTTAAGTTCTGACTTACCAGATAGCGCCCCCATTGAAATATATTCTGAAAACAAAGAGCTCAACCAAGTAATAACAGGGTATGGCAGAGGGACAACGGGAAATGGTATAACTGGTTCTATTCAAGGAACTCAGGGGAAATTTAGATTTCTGCAAAATAGAATTGAAGAAACCCATACTAATTGGTTATCAATCACTTTTGACTCCGATGAAAAAGCCCTTGACCTTGAAGGGATTGACGGTTCCGGTGATAGCGGTGGCCCTTTGATTATGGCCGTTGAAGGAAAAAACTATTTAGTTGCCTTGTTTAGCTGGGACTATATTGAGGGAAATTTAGAAGAGTTTGTGGCTGGTCATTACGGAAACAAGTCTTATCAGGTCAGAATTTCTACTTATAGTGATTGGATCAGAAAAACCATGTCCGAAAACTAAATAACGGTATATAACCAACCGCTTAAATTCGTTCCGGCCACAAAAAGAGTGGTCTCCACCGGACTCGCTAACGCTCTCCGTTTAGCGGGGCGTTAGATGACCTACGAAGAATTTTATTACAGCATTGATTGCAAGTTTCCTTATCATCAAGAATGCGAGTGGAAGCGAATCATTGATCAATCAATTGAAATAGGTGAAGACGCGCCTTTCCTCGTACTTCAAATTAAGTGGACACCCACCCTAACTTTAAAGCGTTACTTAACTTTACATTTTTTAAATTGAATTGTGTTTAACCTTTTCGAACAATGACTTACATCAGGTGCTAGCATCCAATGCAGCGTTATAAAGCCAATCAAGCTAATTAAGTGGACACCCACCTTAACTTCAATGTTAGTGTTTATCAACGTCGGATGGCGTGGCTTCGCTACTTATCCGACCCACGGCAATATAACTGTAGGGTGGATAAGCGCAGCGCCATCCAACAATCTGGCAAACCACTCATACATCAATAACAGCAATTAAGTGGCCCCCCTAACTTCAACACTTCCCTCCACTTTACATTTTTTAAATTGAATTGTATTTAATCTTTGCGCACAATAACTTACATCAGGTGCTGGCATCCAATGCGGCGTTATAAAACCAGTGGAGTGAGTCAATTGAAAGTAGATATATTTGTTGTTGATGCGTTTACCAGTCAACAATTTAAAGGCAATTCAGCGGCTGTTGTGCCGGTAAAAAACTGGCTATCTGATGAGTTAATGCAAAATATCGCCGCTGAGAACAACCTCTCAGAAACCGCCTTTATCAAGGAGATTGATGCTAACAAATACGAGATCCGCTGGTTCTCGCCAATGACCGAAATAGATTTTTGCGGCCACGCCACCTTAGCGTCTGCTTTCGTGCTATTCAATGAGTTCGGTGTTGAGGCCCAAATCGAGTTTATCACCAAAGCAGTTGGTAGCTTGACCGTTCTCCTAAACGCAAGCAACGAAATTGAAATGACCTTTCCTAATCAAAAGCCACAGAGCGTTTCATCCATACCGAAACAACTACTTGAAGGGCTATCAAAAAAGCCAACTGAGGTACTCATCAATAGACAAGCTTATTTTGCTGTCTTTGCTAACGAACAAGATGTTTTCGACTTAACTTACTCATCCGAACAATTACGGCAGCTCGCGCCATTAGATGTTGTCGTCACAGCGCCATCCAGTGAATATGACTTTGTTTCTCGTTACTTCTGGCCTGCTAATGGTGGTGATGAAGACCCCGTTACAGGCTCAATTCATGCGGGGCTTGTCCCCTATTGGGCTGAGAAGTTGAACAGATCTGACTTAATTGCTTATCAAGCTTCAAAACGCGGTGGCGTACTCAAATGCAGCGTGTCAGATACGTCTATCGTGGTATCAGGTAATGGGGTGTTATACCTCAAGGGTAAAATCAACGTTTAGATTTATGACGTACTAGTGTTTGGAAGATCAACATACAAAGGAAATGTGATGATGTTTGAAAGTATTGCAGTTTATTGTGGATTCATAGCCACTGTTTGGATTTTCATTGGTGTTTATGTCGCAAGTCGATACTACCCCGGCTACAGTCACACTAAACAATTTTGTAGCGAATTAGGGGCAACTGGTAGCCCTACTGAGAAATTATCTCCCTTAATTAATAATTACCCACTAGGTTTGCTATTTTGCTTCTTTGGCTGGTATTTAACACAGCTTTCCAACGTTTCTGTGCTCGTTAATATTAGCGGCTGGCTTGTCATAGCGCATGGTATTGCTACTTGGGTCACAGGTTATTTCCCGATGGATGCAGACCCTTATACCAAAAAACCAACGCTAAGTTGTCAGCTACACTCTTGGGCGGGCATGATTATGTTGCTTTCGCTGCTTGTCGCGCCAATTTTAATTGCGATTAGCCCAACCACTGAACTTATCCCACTGACTTTTAGAATTTTTTCAGTTTTAGTGGTGATTGGCGCTAGTTATTTTCTATTTACCATGGCTCAAGCCATTAACAATCAAACCAATCCAGGTATTCATCAACGCATGTCTTACGGGTTGCAATTAATTTGGTTAAGTGTGTTGTCATTTATATTGGTGTGAAGGTAAGGCACAAGGATTCTATTCGATGAGTGAGCCACCCGCCCGCTCGGCGATGCTGATGGACATTTCCATCACACAAAATTATTAAGCGAAGGCTTTTGAAGGCCTTCGCTCAATGGATGTTATTGGGCTTGTATTGAGACGTTATCAATAACAATGGCCGTTATCTTTTCCAACGCATCAAACACTGCCCCATTACTTGCGTCATTACACATTAATGTAAATGACAGTTTTAGCTGTGGATAGCGTGAAAAGTAGGTCAGCGTTCCCAGCCAACCACCCGAATGTGCATACTCTGTGTAGCCTTTATGCTGGCTAACAAACTGACCATTGGCATAACGCACATTAGCATTGGGCGTAATATGCGTGTTCTCGGTGTTCATCATGTTGATAAGCGCAGCGGGGTCTTTGCCCACTTTCGGTTGGTCAAATTGGTTGTTCCAAATCAGCATATCATCTAAGTTTGTGTGCAATCCGCCATCCCCCACCCAAAATAGGTTGGTCATATCGATAACATACCTACCGTTGTCATCTTGTTTATAACCTGATGCCCTGTTTTTAACTATCTCAACAGGGTCGTCACTAAAGAAGGTATGCTTCATTCCCAGAGGTTTAAACATGTGTTCATCACTAAATTGACGCAGTGATTTACCAGACACTTCTTCAACCAGCATCGACAGAAGAAAATAAGCTAAATTAGAATATTGGAATTGGGTATTTGGCTGGCGGGCCAAAGGCACCGTTTTTACTACATCATAAATTCACTAATCGTCAGGTAGTCTTCATTACCGAGTCTAAACTCACCACCTGCCGCCGATTTTAAAGTGATTGCATGCTCGCTTTTCTCGCCTTCAAATGAAGAGGAGATAAGGTCGTAATCGCCCATACCCGCAACATGATCTAACATTTGCCGTGTCGTCACCTTTGCCTTGTAATCAGGCAGCGTTGGCAAATAGGTGTGAATATCTTTATCTAAATCAATCTTTCCTTGCTGGGCCAATATCAACACAGCCATTGCAGTAAATTGTTTAGATACTGACGCCATGCGGTGTACTTGATTTCCATCCAAGGGTACATTGAGTTCAAGATTAGCCAGCCCATAACCCGCTTTATGAATAAACTGGCCATCATGGCTTATCCCTAAGTTACAACCTGGCGTGTCATTAGCAATAATCTCATTCATTACTGCGTCAATCTGTGAGCTCAATGACGGTGACGCTGCGTAGGTGTTAAATGCGAGGAGCATACTTACAACAAGCGCGGTGTTTTTCATAATATCCCTTTGCAATTCAGTCGTTATCTTTTAGTAGATTTTTTAGGAACTCTACGCGCTAGGCACAAAAAAAGGAAGCACTATGTGCTTCCTTTTTAGCGACTGAGACAGCGGTTAAATTACAGATTGAGACGTCATGCCCGAGTGGCTGCTTTGCTTGGCTGAGCCCGCACGCCGAATAACCTTTGCAATGGGTCGCTCAAACAGTCGAAATGACAAGTAAGCAACGAGCACACTGAATATCAGCGACAGCGCCAGTTTTAATTCAATTGTGATAGGTAACTGGTTGACTACATGAATAATTGGCATATGTAGCAAATACAATGAATATGAGATTTGCCCCATAAAGTCTCCCACTCTATTAGCTAGTAACACATTGTTGTCTGGTACTAAAAACACCACGCAAAAGAACACCGTTCCCATTAATAGCAATACCTCGTAGCTCAGCCACATTCTATGTTTTGCATCGGATTTAATCGGTGAAAACTCTGGATATAGTAGTGGAATTAAACACAGCGCCAAAATAAACCAATGGCTTTTGAGATAATGGGGGATCACCATTGATTTATAATGCATGCCAAATAGCATCCCAACGAAAAAGAAGGGAAGTGATCTAAGCACATTAAACTCGTTGTATGGCACCCCTTTAATATCGCCGAATATTTTTGGAAAGTTAGTCAAAAATAAGCCAATCAATACCGTGACGACCAACAAATAGATATACCCTGCGCAATGTTTTGCTAGCGACCAAAATACGATAAAGAGAAAATAAAACTGTATTTCGGGGGGAATAGACCAAAGTACGCTTTCACCGTACAAAAACAACAAATGGCCCAGTAAAGTACTTATATCAGGGATGTGATACAAACTATCGTTGCCAAACTGAGTTAACAAATACGACCCCATAACAACCAGCAGATAAAGTGGTAATACTCTGCCCGCTCTAGCAGAAAAGTAACGAGTGATGTTAGCTTTAGTAAAGTCGCGATCGAAATAGAGATGTGACATTAAGAATCCGCTCAACATGAAGAACAGCATAACGCCATATGCTCCAGCTCCACCGCCTAATACTCCCCCGAGCCAATGAGTAATATCGCTAAAATGGGTGAAAAAAACGATGAGCGCAGCAAGCCCGCGAAGCGTATTGAGTTTTCTTATTTGCATGATACTTCTATATATTTATTATTTTTAGCCCATCGGCTTATTGTTTGATGCTGCTTTGCGCGGCATTTAGCGGATTTGTTGGCGCAAAAACCAACGCATAAAAGCGAGTTACTTCATGAGTTCAGATGGATTTTTCCAAGCGTATATAAATTCCTTTGCGTTATTGCCACAAGGTGTATGCCAATGGCCTTCTGTGCGTTTTTCTCCACCTAGAGCTTCATAAAAACCAATCGCTTTTGGATTACATTCCAGCACTTCAAGGTATACGCCAAGATTTTTGTAGTGAGTGTTTAACCACTTAGCCGCCGACGAGAGTAACTGAGTACCAATCCCTTTGCCTTTGGCGTCTGATGTGACATGCAGGTTATCTATGATACTACCAAGCTGTGGATGTTTATCACCAAAAATGCAGATAAAGCCACAAAACTGACCATTTATCTCAGCAACTAATACTAACTGATTATCGCTAGGCGTTGTCAGCCGTTCAGTCCATATTTGGGTACGTTCTTGCACAACACGGTGCGCTAAATAATCGGCGGATAACACCGGCGCATAATTTTCCTGCCAACTTTTAGCATGTAGCTGTGCGATATCGTGAAGATCATTTGGTGTAGCTGTTCTGATAAACATAACTAGGCATCCTTTATTGAATTTTGTCTCAGCCTAGCGCTTTTTTTACAGAAAACCAAAACGTTGCGTTTATCTGCTGATCGCGATGTGACAAATTATGTTAATGCTCACCACAGCATGCGCTGCAAGATTTTTTTCCCTGCACGTTGATGCAATATCACGGCTAAAACATGAAGTATAATCAAAACCGTAAGCGCATAACTCACATAACGGTGTACCCGAGAGAAAAACATTGAAGCCTGAGTATGCTCAATCAATGGCGGGATTGTTATCAGCCCAAACACTTGAAATTCGCTGCGCATCATTAGCAGGCCAGATATAAATAAAAGCATAGCTAACAAATACATAGTCATATGTACATAGCGTACACACAAGATCTGTGCTGCGCTCAGCTTCCCCTGATAACAAGGCCTAACAGTGCGCACTGCATGAACAATCCGTACACAAAATATGGGAATAAACGCCGTTGTAAGGGAGACATTAAACTCACTAATAAGCAATTTCCACTCCCCCTCTCCTTTGACTGCAACAAGGAACAGCCCTGAAAAGGTGGCCCAAAGGATCACAACCGCTGATAACCAATGTAATACCTTGGATAGTGTGTCAAATTTAGTCACTGAAACTTCCATATCTATGCACCATTTATGCACTAAAACTAGCTTTAGATTACAGTCTAAGGGCATCATGGTTAATTTTTAGTTAAATATGTAATAATCTTGAATATTAGCTATTTTAGGAAAATTTCAAGGGGGATATTTCAGTCACTATTGCGCTCTGCTCATACTGCCGTCCATCTACATACACTTATTATGTTCAAATCAATAGCCTCAGTTATGAGCCTTTAGATGCAACGACATTTAAAGGCGTTGCTTGGCAATAATCCGTTCGGTATCTATATTTGAAAAGTTATATTGATAACCCTTTCGAAGGAGTTGAAGATGGTTAAGAAAATAACTGACATGATCATTAAATGGATTGGCGTAAGCGGGCTCATTGCCGCTTTAGTGATAGCTGTTTCTATTTGGACTTTCTACGATATTTCAGATAACCACGCGAGACTTGACGCTTCAGAAACCACAGGCATGATGCTGTTTGTCCTATTGTTAATCAGTGTATTGAGGGCGTTGTACATCTTTATCAAGAAGTCAAAAGTAAGTGGAGACGAAGATGCCTAAGTTATTTAAAGCTCTTTTACTTCTGATAGTGGCAACGGCGCTTTCGTCGTGTAAATTGCCTCAAGATGGTGAAGTGGTCGCACACCAGACATCTAATAACACAGCCCAAACCGGTTCAGTGGATGGAAAAGTACAGCTGATGCTAAGGGGCTTCTTTGAAGCAGACTATGGCGTTGATAGTTCCTATGCGTACTATTCCTACTTAATCATCACCGAGAAAAGCCCTGATAACTTCGATAAAAGGCTGGCTGCTGCAACAGCATTTATGTGTGAATTTAGCGATGTCTCTAAAGCCTCTGACATGGAGCTTCATCCTCACGAGCTTGCCATATTTTTAGCGCCAATTAACTCAGGCACGAACACATCTAAACTGAAACTATCAAGATCTGGAGAGGAGCTTTTGTATGTGTACAATTATGATCATTCAAGAGCAGTAGCCAAAGCAATTAAACGCGTTGAGCCAGATAGTAAGCTGAATATCGCTATCGTATCTTATCCTAAACCGTTGCATTATCCTGACACACCGTTTGATCTCATAAACCGTGAAGCTTTACATGTTGTTGAGTTGTCTGACACGCCTCCAGCACAGATAAGAAAAGTGATTGAAAAGTTCAGAAGATCAGTTACAGGCCCCAAAGCTAAACAGGTCTCAATTGTCACTGAATGGGACGCGAACACAGGCAACGCACTTGCATCAGAAACTGCCAACGTGCCGAATATAGACTCAGTCGTCCATGAAAGCTGGGCTGATAAAATGAGGGTCGTGTTTGCCTCTTTAGGTGCTTTTATGAACTCGGTAGTGCCTACAGCACACGCATCTACTGTAGAGTGTAAGAGTATGAAGGCAAGACAAAACCCTACATACTGAGCAAACTAAAGCGGCCACGCTGATTATATGAATAAACTTTGAACTTGGTCTGTCAGATCGTTAAACAAAACTTTATCAAATTTGATTGTCGTATATGTACCAATAACCGCCATTCGACTACTAATCACCAATGCTTCATACTTTGATAAAGCAGACACTCGACAACGCCGTGTTAAACAGCTTAGTAATGCTTGCTAAAATTGTGAGCGCTGCGAAACGTAGCCAACTGTTACGTGTCCTTGTTTATTTTCTTGTTAGCTACCGATACAACTTGATAGGCAGCTAGCCCGTACCACACAAGAGTAATTGCAACCCAAACTCGCTGCGTAACTCCTTTGTACTCGATAGGCATGAATCCATAACTAAAGAACCAGAAGAACACAATATGAATTAATGTTATTAAAACACAGAAATTTTGGAAGTTCTTTGAGGAATAATAATCATTCATTTCTAAGGCGAATAAAACAGGAACTACTATTAATATCGTTGTTAGACCATACAGATCATGCAATGGACTACCTAAAATAAATATACCAGCAAAAATCCATGTTATGCCAAATGAAAACATGGTTAAAAAAGTAAATTTGGCTCTAGCAATCGAAAGACAAGCTATTGCGAATAGGCACATAGACAAGCCAATTAGCACATCAGCAAGTCTATGAGAGTAAGCAAAAAACTGCGCTTCCAAAGCTAGTTCACTAATATGTTGAGTTACAACACTATAGCCTGATACCAATAGCCCTACGAATATATTATAAAAAGCGAATACAGGAATAAGCATGGCTTGTTTGATTGCTAATAAGTTATTTTTATTCAATGAGTACTCCAAATTTCAAAAGTTAACTAACAATTTAATAGTGCGAAAATCGCGCACTTTCTGAATGATTTAGTTTTAACAAAATTGATAACTAGTTGCCAACGTTATCAAAAATATATGTTGTTAATTTTTCGAGCGAGATAAAAGTGCACGGCAAACACAGCGCGAAACACAATGATAGTACCGAGTATCTGACAAAATGATTTTCCGTTTCCTTGCTAATCCCATTAACTGCCGATAACGCCTCTTTGGTCTTAATGCTTATATTTCTCGTTTCATTCTCAGCAAGCACAACCATAAGCTGCACAGTGACATTGTTAGCGTCCGGAATATCACAACAGACAAATTCGACGCCAGAACGCTGAAAACGAGTTAAGAAATGAACGTTGCGCGACAGCCTATCCAGCTTTGCATCTGGAACCAGTCAACTTGCATTCTCTGATGGCACTTTCAAGTATACAAATGGTGCAGGTCTTACATTCTGTATGCTGATGAAGGTTTTATCAACGACCGTTCCTCGCTCAAAGCCGCCTGTCAGGTGAAGTCAAAACCTGTTCTTTTAAACTGTCAGATCAGATATGAGCGCATTATTTACCGCTATCAATCACCGTAAAGGTTCTTTCAATAAAGCGTTTAAAGGCATTTTCTGGAATAAAGTCCTGTTTATTAGCGATATTGAAATTGTGCAACAGCGTTTTAATGCTGTCTTCGTTCGTGATCTCTTCGACGCTCATACCCTTGCCTTTTAGGACTTTTATTTTATCTACCCAAGCAATGGTGTTTTTTCTAAACTGACGTAATTCAACTTTGCTCGTGGGCTTGCCGTGCCCCGGAATGATCAGGCTATCCTCATCCCCTATACTGAGGATTTTCTCAATGGCTTGATTAAATCCTGATAGACCACCGGCGTAAAATGTTGGGTGCCAACTGGTGTCATAAATATCACCAACAAACACACTATTACTTTCACGGTGGTAGAAAACTTTATCTTTTGAAGTATGTGATTTTAATTCAAACTCTATGATTTCAGGTAAATCACTAACAGTTGCAACAACCTTGCTGCCTCGTTCAACAAAATAGGCGTTTCCACCGATATGATCGCCATGTTGATGGGTGTTTAACACATAGCGTACTGGCGCTTTACTGTGCTGTTGTATAACTTGGTAAAGTTTGTCTAAATTCTTCTCACCTGGCATTGGGTCTATCGCCACAACGCCCGCTTTGGTTTTGATCAGCCCAATGTTGGTGCCGTAATCTTTTTCGGTGATGATAAAAGCGCTGTTCGATACGCTAGTGACTTGAAAGTTTGCTGTACCACACAGCGCACACGCCGAGTAAAACACCGCAACCAAAAGCAATTTGACTCGCATAACATTCCCTTTTTTATAATTCTTCTGTGAGAACAATAAAGTAGCAGTTATTACAGATAAAAATCAAAATTTCGCTATGGACGTATTGGGTAAGCGTTTTAGTTCATTGTCACTAAACATAATGTGCTTTAGGTGTTCAATGGCTTGAGTTTCTGCATCTGGGGACAACTTAAGCGCGAGTATTTGTGCACGCTCCATCTCAAACTGAACCAACTTTTGTTGCCAGTTGGCCTGTTCAACTTGCAACGCAATAATACGCTCAGCGGCTTCATCACCAAAACGCGCACTGAGTTGATTGTAATCTTGCTGTTGCCAAGTGTCGGCGAGTTCGTGTAACTGTGTACTGTTTCTAATCAATCGTTGCTCGCGCTCGGGCAGCTGACTGATGTGTTGCTCAATGAGCTGTTGCTTTTGTGTATGACTGAGTTGTTTATCAGAGAGGATCCGCCAGCGCCGGATTGTTTGTTCATTCCAAGCATTTTCCTCACCAAACCACAGTGCAATGAGGTGCGAGGAAAAAAAGCGTTGCTGTATAGATTGCAAAAGCGCATGGCGCTCAAAAATATTGAGGTTTTCATCGACCTCCATCAACGCTTGCTTGTAGGCCATGTAGTTTTCAACATAATCATGTAAACAGCTATCAAGCAGTTCAAGATGAAGCTGCCATTGCTCATGTTGGTTGTTTTTTTGTAGCGCCAACAACCAATCATCTAGTGTATTTTTGTCGGCTTTCGAGATGGCGTCACATTGTTGATGGCTTTGCTTCTGCGTCTTTATTGAGCTAATAGGTGGAGCCTTACCAGCTTGATTGAGTTCAGCCTCATGCAAAATAATTGTGTGTTTGTGCTCAGATAATAAAGTCTCATTATCGAAAAAACAGACATAACTAAAGATCAAACACAGACCAATCACAACAGTGGCAAGACTCCACTTACTCATAGATTTAACCCTTTAAGACGACGAATATGTTGACGGTAAAGTGTTAGCGGATCGGTTTCAAACAAATGATGCACACCGATTGTTTGGTTGACTTGGTCGAGGTGATTCATTTTATACTGATTGCCAATCACTTGACCTAAGTTGCTTGAGCAAGCAGAGACCAGTCCGTCGTTTGGCTCATCAAACACTTGTGAAAATAGTGCCAACGCGTTGTCAGCTGGGTCAAATACGTTGGTCCACGCTTTACTGCCACTCCATGAAAAGTAATACACGCCATTGCTCGCCAAAGCATCTGTTTGTCCACAATAATTACTTGGCACACCCTCTGGATATTTTTGGTTAAACGCTACCGAGCCTTCGGTTGTCAGCGCTGACAAAGCTTCTAACGCATCTTTAGGAGCGGTTGCTTTACCGGATAACAGATCAATCAAGCCTGCTAATCCGTTAGCAAGTGAGGCCAAGAATTGCTCTGAGAATGAACCTGTATCGACACTGCCTCTTACCACATCAGCAAATCTACTTCCCCAGTTGACCCCGCCAATACTGGTAGCTGAAGCCACCCATTCAGGTCTAACCGAAGCCACATAACGAATGGTTTGTGCGCCTTGGCTGTGACCGATTAGATTTACCTTGTCTTTACCGGTAATCGCTCTGATAAGTGCCACTTGTTCGAGTAATTGCTCGCCACGTAATTCAGAGTTATGAGCCGATGAGACCTCAGCAACGTAAACATCCGCCCCCTCATCTTCAATTACCGAGGGTACTCGGTAGAAATAATCGACTCCCAATAGGTTATCAAAGCCAAACAGGCCATGTACCAGTACCACGGGATATTCAAGTCGCTCACTACTGTGTGCTACCTGAGTAAAAAAAGTGAATAGACCAATCATGGCCGCCCAAACATGTTGTTTCATATACTTGCTCCAATTATTACATTTTAATAACAAATTAAAATTAGAGCACAATGGTCAGAGGTCAAGCCAGAATGTTAAAAAAGTTCATTTTTTGTAAAATTATTTTCAACACGCTCATTTATTACGTTAAGGTCGAAAAACCAGAACAATGTGTGAAACATGGCTTTGACAAAATTAACCAATTGATTTTTATTGATATAAATAAACTAGTGCAAAAATTATGAGGGATGGCAAATGGATTGATACACAACTGCCACAAATTGAGCCGATGGTGATTGAGTTTGAGCAACAACCGACTAAAGGCTGTTATTTGCGCTCGCTATCTATTGAGTGAATTAAAAGCGCACAGATAATCCCATGCGCTATTGTCTGTTAATTAGAAATACTTGGTGTAAAGCGGGCATTTAGAGTCTTTATACTCCTCATTGCCTTTACTTAACTGAGCTAAATCAAGCCAAGGGATCTGTTTTGCCGCGACGAATGCACATTCAACATCAATGGTATGTATGTCCACAGGTCGCTTGCCAGCTTTGTCAGTGTTGAAATCAAGTGGGTTGCTGTCCAGCACTATGAAGTCAGCCAGTTTACCTGCTTCAATAGAGCCTAGCTTATCCGCGATATTATGCTGCTTAGCTGGCACTATCGTCAGGGCTCTAATCGCTTCCATGATCTCTACGGCTTGATCGGCATTGAGCGGTGTACCGTTCCCCTCTAAGTTCGGGTAATACCAAGTATTACGGGTAACTGCCTGTTCAACAAACCATATTGGAAACAAAGGGCTGATACTTAAATCGCTATGAATTGAAAACGGAATACCTGACTTAAATTCTGCGTACATCGGATTGATCATTTGGGCCCTCTGTTCACCCAGCTCATTCTCCATTGAACGTCCCCAATAGGCAATGTGTCCGATCAGGTGGCTCGGCATCAGGTTTGGCAGTATCTTACGTGCTTCTTCATATTCTGTGACTACTTTTGGAATTTTCTCTACCGACACATCATCCGCGCGATTAACCGTTGAATGGATAATGGTATGTGCCAAACAAGCGTAGCTGCTTAAATCATCCGCTTCGCCACACTGTGACTCAGTTGAGCCATTCATATCTAGCAACGCTCCGATTGAATCTGCAATCCCTTTATCTCCATTGGCATGAAGATTAAAATACCAGCCAGAATCGGCAAACTGTTGTAAGTTGTGGGCTATTTGCTCTCGATTAAAGTCAACATGCCCTGAACCAAACATCTCACACAGGCCTTCAACATCATAATCATGGCTTAAATTAGCGCTACACCCCTGAGTTGAACCATCGGACCATAGCTTCACACCTTCTACCGACAACATGCCTTTGTACGTTGCGCTATCGAAAGCGATTTTGTACTTGTCACTGAGGTCTTTATCTTTAAGGTTATCTTTTTCCTCCTTTCTATCTTCCTCTAGCTTCTCACTCAAGTCATGCCAGTCATATAAGGATCGAATACGGGTCGCCGCTTTACCAGACTCTACAATACACTTATAACTTTTAACCATATCTATCGTTGATCCGCCCTCAACAAAGGTGGTCACCCCTTGCTGTGATGAGGTATTCAATATATTTTCCATCACTTTTATCACTGGATCTTGTGATTCTACATTACATACAATTGGGTCGGATGCCACGTTTACATCAGCGTGTTTGAGCATTCCCGCAACATTGAGGCGCTTTGAGTCAAAGCTTTTAGCGATTGCCTCTACAAAAGGCACATAGGAGCTTTGCTCCTTTAACAACCCTGAATATTGCCACATCCCTTTGTTTTCAACGATGCTCCAATCTCCGTCCGGAAAATATTTAGCTTGTACAATGCGTTGATAGGATTTCATAGCGCTTTCGCTGTTCGCTTCACAGCGAAGGGTGACACTTCCATCGCGATTAATCACACTGGGGTCGATATTGTGGTTGAGATCAAGCGCAGCAATCTCAGATTTTGACAGCGTTTTATCACACAACCCCGTTTGCTTGAACGCAACCATATTGGCGTAACCCAAATGCCCAGATTGGTCTAACACCAAAACTGGATGAGTCGCTAACACGTTCCCTTGATTCTTAGTGGCACCTTGGCCAAATGCCTGTGCATCTTCAATAAAGTACATGGGAAAACGTAAGAATGCTTTATTGTCATTAAGTGCTTTTGCGAACGCAGCTTTATTTTTGGCGTCAATGGTTACATCATTGTTTGGATTGGGTAAAAATGGGTAGTTATTGCTTTGCGACAACAACATACGTGATGGGTCAAGTCCATTGCCAACCAGCCATTGCTCAGCCTTGTTAACTTTACTCGCTCTCAGCGCATCTAACGCTTCTTCAATATAAAGATAGCAATTTGCTCGTACACCCCCTTGCTCTGTCGGTATGTCCTTACCTCGATAATATAACCAGCCATAGTCTTGATTGAGCTGTTGTTGGTATTTATCTGGCAAACATGGCATTAGGTTAGGAACAAATGAGGTTTGCGCGGTAAGCTGTAAGTGTGCATGAGGTTCGATAAAACCTGGCATCAAGGTTCTGCCTGCCAAGTCCATATAGCGTACTGGTGATTTAATATGGGCATACTTGCTTTTCAAGTGCTTATCTATTGATTCCAGCGTATCTACCGCCACAATAGTATCATCAACAATCAAAAGGCCTGCGTTATCTCGTTGATGCCTGAATACCCGGTTTGCATTATCTGCCGTGATAATATCGCCACCATACACCACCAATATGCGCGGTAGACTCTCCACACCATCCCGTAGGGCCGTATTGACTGAATTACTGTGGCTCGCATCATCACCGATTAATGAGCAGCCAGCCAAAAGCAACGGTACGCACAAAGATGACGCCCATACTAACTTTTTCATCATTTTCCCTTCCTATTTCAATGTCTTGAATGAAAGACAACCGCCCTATCGAGCGGTGTACTAAGAGTAAGCAAACACTAATGTCTGAGAATCATATACATTAGCTTTGTTAGGAAAAATGTCGATTACGGCGCATTACGCGTTACGTAATGTGCTCTATTCAATACCCGTAACACAACCCACCTGAAAACGGCTAGGTAAAAACACAGAGTCGCGATTCTCAATCAAGTTAGATGGCTAGATATCTGCACATTAATTGCGCCAGACTTTGTCAATTAAACAAAAAATTCATTCAAATATCATAAAATACCAACATATTTACATTCATTTACATTGCTTTTGTAAATAAATCAATACGTATAAGTCACTAATTTAGGTGAATTTATTACTTCAATTGGCTAAAAAACAACTGGTCATACCATGACCAAGTTTTAATCTTGCTATTGATCCAAAACGTATCTCAGATTATTCCTAGATTACTCATTCACGAGTAACAACAAGGATACAACATGAACAACATAAAAATGACAACAATAACATTAGCTGTTTTGGGAACACTTTCTTCACCTTTGTTGATAGCCAAAGAATCAACACAACCAGACGTAAGTATAAATATTGTTGGTGGCGTTGAAACTCAACCACAATCAAGACCTTACCAAGTTGCATTGTTAATGAACGGCCGCCAAGGCTGTGGCGGTACATTGATTAGTCAAGACTGGGTATTAACTGCTGCACACTGTGTAGACAACGCGACCACAAGCGGTTTAACAGTGCGTGTTGGCGCACATTCTATCAGTCGTAATGATGGTCAAACATTACGTGTATCTCAGATTATCAGCCATGAACAATGGCGTGGCGCTAACAGTATTCGTTCAGGTTACGATATTGCGGTACTACGTTTAGCATCGCCAGCTAGCAGCCAGTACACTCCTGCAAAACTTGCAACACGCGAAATTGAACAACAATACGCATCCGTTGGCGATGACGTGACCGTATCAGGCTGGGGGTTAACGTCGAACCGAGGCCGCCCAAGCGATGTGCTTCGTGAAGTAGATTTACCGGTTATCAGCAACTCTACTTGTAGCAGCCAGCTCAACTATAGCATTCCTAGCTCTGTGATCTGTGGTGGCGGTCAAGGTGGTGTTTCAGCATGTAACGGCGACAGTGGTGGCCCATACGCAGTACGCGTTGGCAATGAATTCTACAGCATCGGTACTGTAAGCTGGGGTATCGCGTGTCAGGGCGCATCAGCATTTACCAGAACAACCAGCTATCTAGACTGGATCAAAGCAAAAACAGGTATTGGTAACACAGACCCAGATGATGGCGCACCAGTAGCAGACTTTGACTTCTCTGTTGACCAACTATCTGTCAGCTTTACTGACCGTTCACGCGACGATAATGGCATTCGCAGCCATAGCTGGAAATTCGGTGACAACCGCGGTGGTACGTCGACACAAGCGAACCCTACTTACCAGTTCAGCGAAGCGGGTACTTATAATGTTCAACTGACCGTAACCGATACAAAAGGCCAGACGAACACCACATCTAAACAGGTTCGCGTAACCAATGGTGATGATCCAGGCAGCTGTAGCGGTGTTGAAGCATGGAGTGCGTTAAAATCTTATGCACTTAACGACAAAGTTAGCTTTAACGGCTATGAGTACAAAGCAATCTGGTGGTCACAAGGTGCTCAACCTGATATGTATCCAAGCGTATGGCAAAAAGGTGAAGCTTGTGGTGACGCATCAACACCTGTCGCTGACTTCAGTGCATCAGTGTCAGGCTTGAATGTAAACTTTAGCAACAATAGCAGCGGCAACATTGTTGCAGTACAGTGGAACTTTGGTGATGGAAACCGCAGTTCAGCGTTTGCGCCTAGCCACACTTACGCACAGGCTGGCAGCTATCAAGTAACCTTGTCAGTAACAGACAGCAATAACCAAACAACTTCGGTGACAAAATCAGTTTCAGTAACGGATGGCGGCACTGGTGATTGTAATGGCATCAATGCTTGGTCTTCACAAACAGTGTATCAATCAGGTGAACTAGTTCACGTAAACGACAGTGTGTATCGTGCAAACTGGTGGGTACAGGGTGAACATCCAGAGTCTTCAGGTCCTTGGGGTCCTTGGACACGTGTTGGCTCTTGTAGCAGCATGTAAGTAATTTTTAATTTCTCGACCGGACTTTAAAAAAACCTAAGTCCCATGTAATCTAACTTTTATATAAAAATAACGACTTGATATCATGGGACTTAATCAGCAAACCGCCAGTGAACTTACCAGATTAGGTGAGCGAATTAAAAAAACCCTCAATGCGGTTTTTGCAGAACTCCCCTTACAAGCTCATACAATCAATGGCTTAACTCAGTTTCTAGACTATCACAGGTCAAATAGTCAGCGCGTTTTCAATGCAAAAAAAGCAGCAACGGGCGATTTGGTACTATTGCAATTACCTGGAATTAAGGCGTTAGAAGAGTTTACCAGCAAATTACAAGCCCACATTAGCGTCACGCATTATCAGCAGCTTCAACAAGTATGTCACTTGTTTGCTCAAAGTATAAAAATGTATGCCAGTAGCCACGCAGATCTGAAACGCCAGCTACAGAGCTTACACCAACCTGATGTTGATGAAATTCCTCACCAGCAAGATAAACGTGCGCAACTGTATTACGCAGCTAAGTCACTGCTAGGGTTTAGCGTTGAACATATATTCTGTACCTATATATTAACTCGTCAGAGCCCCTCGGCTGATTTTTTGCAGGAAATCGCTCTGATCAGTAAAACGGGTATTAAACGCCAGCGCGGCGCACCTCCTTTTGTACAGTTTTACACGCATCCACACCCAAGTGATTTCACTCGGCCACAACTATTAACCCAAGCAAGCCGTATCCATTCGAATAAATTTACCATAGGTATTGCTAGTGAGTTTTCCACCACAGGGCTGGATCAGGCTTATAGTAGCTACTCCCCCAGTAATTCCGGGATCGTATTCGATGAGCTCCCCGATGCTCCTCGCTTTGATGCCACTTTCATTTTCAATAATCCAGATGAACTGGTTAACCCGCTGACACATCAAAGTCAGTGCAGCTCAACCAGCATCTCAATCAAAAACCCAACCAAGCGATTAACCTTGCTGGTACTGGTAGACAAAGCCATAGATAGAAGCAGCAACGTAAATGTCGGTTGCTATCATGGCAATCAAAAAATAGAGGAAGGTAAATTAAACGCCAGCGATATGTGGACAGAGCGTCTTCCAGACTTTCCTGAATTACGGGTGGTCAGCCTACAAAACCCACATAACTTATTGAATCAAGACATGAAAATGCAGGCTAAAGTCGAGTACCTGCTAAATTATGCCAACCTTAGCGCCGATCATTTTGTATGCTATCTCATGGATGTTGATTTCCCGATTTGGTCAGCGACCTATCGTATCTATTTCGAACACACTTAAGTTTCTATTCAACATACTGATTATGCTGCTTATTTTTCTAACAAAATGTCACATTTTTAAGCTTGCATTAAGCCATGAAGGTTTATAAGGTACGCACAAAATGAAGGAGCCTAATTAGCCCTTCGGTTTATTTACCTAACCATGTAAGGAACACTATGCGTTACTTGTTACCTCTTTGTACTTTGCTGTTACCACTTGGTACATTGGCAGCAACACAAAACTCTACTGATAAACAATGGTTTAATACCGCTGAATATAATCATGTCGAGCAAAACAGCATCGACTCTATGGTCCTGTCAACAAGTTACTATTTTGCCCCACAGCAAAATACTGGGGTGTGGGATGACTTTGGATATTTAGATACAGACTCAAAAGTCTCCGCGAGTTACACAGACTCCGACTTAGATAACTATTTTGGTCTGTCGGGTGAAGCCTTTTACAACAACTGGTTTGTACATGCAGAGGTTCAAGACCTAGGAGAAGAAGACAATCACGGCTACGGGTTTGGCTATCTTTACAATGATGCACTTAAAGTATCAATCACCCACTATGTGCGTAACGACGACTCTGACTCGATTTGGCTGCAAGCTCAATACAACCATCAAATCAATGAACACGACTATTTGGGTGTTACCGTACGTGCGGAAGATGACTTAGACAATTGGTCAGTTGCAACTCGCTATTTTAAAAAGCTAGAAAACGGCGCGTTTTTTACGCTAGATGCGAGTCATGCTGATGGTAATCACAGTAATTCTGTCACCGCTTTTATGGCGAATTATTACTTCAACACGAATTTTGCAGTGGGTGCGGGCCTCAACGATTCAGACCTACAATTAGAAGCGAAATACTTCTTATCTGATAAATACTTTTACCGAGCATACTATTCAGACAGCGAGCAAGGTGATTTGATTTCAGTGTCATTCAACGCTTATTTCTGATCTGCTCAGTTTATCTATGTGCGGTGCTGCATGCATCGCACATTAATTCCATCATTTCGGACCAAATGTTAACCAATATATCTCATTAGTTGCCAATTCATCACTAAACTCATTCCTAGACTTGCCCCATAACCCTTTAAAAGAAACAGAAAAATTCACATTCATCCGCCGTCAATGTACTGGATATGAAAATATTTAAACACAAATGCAATAAAAATAGAGTAGAATATCCAAATCTAGTGAACACGCTAGATTAGTGCTAAACACGGGAACTATAATAAAATGTTAAAAAAAACAATTCTAGCAACCCTGATCTCAGCGGCTTGCATTCCAGCTCATGCAGAGCTAATAATTTCAGAATATGTCGAAGGTAGCAGCTACAACAAAGCAGTAGAAGTTTACAACACTAGTGAACAAGCTATTGATTTAGCTGACTATGCACTTTCTTTTTACTTCAATGGCAGCGCTGATGCAGGCCGTACCATTGCATTAGAAGGAAGCCTAGCGGGTAAATCAACCTATGTTGTTGCACACTCAAGTGCCAACGAAACACTTACAGCAAAGGCACAGCTGCTATCAGGTGGCAGTTGGTTTAACGGTGACGATGCGGTTGTACTTGCCAAAGCGGGTAATATCATCGATAGCTTAGGTCAAATCGGTGTTGACCCTGGCTCAAGCTGGTCAGATGGCGACGCGAGTACTCAAGATAAAAGCCTTGTTCGTAAACCTGAATTCATGACAGGTGACTCGAATGCCAGCGACGTATTCTTACCTTCTACACAGTGGCTTGCTAACGCAAAAGACGATTTTTCAAATATTGGTGTGCATTCAAATGAATTGCCACCAGAACCTGAAGATCTGATCTGTGATCAAAACAATGTACTGATCAGCCAAGTTCAAGGAACGGCTGATGCAAGCCCATTGGCTGGTGAAGTAGTTGAAATACAAGGTGTAGTTACCTCAGCATTACAGGGTGACGAACAGCTGAAGGGCTTCTTCTTGCAAGAAGAAGTAAGCGACCAAGATAATGACGTATTAACCTCTGAAGGTATTTTCGTTTATTACGCTGGCACTGCTGTGAACAACGGCGACATCGTAAAAGTACTTGGTAAAGTTGAAGAAAAGTACGGCCAAACACAACTTACTGCGGTTACAACTTTGAAAGTATGCGGTTCAGCGGCGTCAGTACCTGCAACACTTATTACCTTACCACTAGAAACAGGCCTTGAATCAGTTGAAGGTATGTTGGTTGAAGTAAGCAATGAGTTAGTTGTAAATGATACTTACGGCTTAAAGCGTTACGGTGAAGTACGTCTGGGTACTGAGCGTTTGTATCAATCTACACAGATAGCTTTGCCTGGTGAAGCGGCAAACGCAGTTGAAGAGTTAAACAAACAAAAAGAAATTTTGTTAGATGATAGCTCATCGGCACAAAACCCTGAGGTTATCCCTTACCCAGCTCCTGAACTAGATGCGTACAATACCTTACGCCTAGGTGATAAAGTAACCAACGTGCAAGGTGTGCTGGGTTATGGTTACGGTCAATATCGTATTCAACCGACGGCACAACCAAACTTCATCTCTGCAAACCCGCGTACTGAGGCACCAGAGGTAACGACTCGTGGTGATTTGCGTATCGCAAGCTTTAACGTACTTAACTACTTCAATGGCGATGGTCAAGGTGCTGGGTTCCCGACTCCACGTGGTGCGGACAATGCAGAAGAGTTTGAACGTCAAAAAGCCAAAACCGTTGCCGCTATGCTACAACTAGATGCTGATGTATTCGGTATTCTAGAAATGGAAAACGATGGCTTTAGCGAGCTAAGCGCACTGGCTGATTTAACGGCTGCGTTAAACGCACAAGATAGCGAAAACAGCTATGCTTACGTCAACCTTGGCACTGAAAAAGTCGGTGGCGATGCTATCATGTCAGCCATTATTTACCGTAGCAACAAAGTGAAAGAAGTTGGTACGGCTGCATTTACAGAAGTTGTACCATTTGACTATGGTAACCGTCCACCGGTGATGCAAACCTTCACTGATTTGCAAAGCAATGAAACATTCAACCTTGTTGTTGCTCACTTACGCTCAAAAGGTAGTTGCTCAAAAGCACAAGGGCTAGATCAAGATCAGAATGATGGTCAAGGTTGTTGGAACCAAACTCGTGTTGATGCAGTTAAAGCGCTTGCTAGTTGGTTAGCAACAGCACCAACTGGTCAAGACGATCCAGATACCATTATTCTTGGCGACATGAACGCATATGGTCAGGAAGACCCTATCCGCACTTATGTTGAGCAAGGCTATCAAGATATCAAAAAGCAGCTACACCAAACCACAACTGATTACTCATACGTGTATCAAGGTCGTATTGGTAGCTTAGACCACGCCTTTGCGAGTGAGTCTATGATGGAAAAAGTGGTAGACATCGCTGATTGGCATATCAATGCCGATGAACCTGTTGCACTTGACTACAACACAGAGTACAAATCTGACAAACACAAAGCGAGCTTGTACGCTGAACACGCTTATCGTGCATCTGATCACGATCCAATCGTGATTGAGCTTAAAACCCAATCTAAGCAAGATATCATTGAAGGTGAATTCAGCGCTTTGTCTGGTTGGTTCTGGTGGCAGCGTTTTTCTATCGAATTACCAGAAGGGTATAAAAACCTTGAAGTAAGTATCAGCGGTGAAGGTGAAGCGGACTTATACGTTCGCCACACTAAGAAAACACACTTCTTCAAGTATGACTGCCGCCCGTATTTGTGGGGAAGCAATGAGAAGTGTAGTTTAGACAACCCACAAGCAGGTGTTTGGCACTTTGGCTTACGTGGAATTCTTCCTTATGCTAACGTCACGCTTAAATATAAAGCGAGCAAGTAATACAGCATAATGCCAAACCGCCAGCCTAAGTGCTGGCGGTTTTATTTATCCACAGGTGATTTCACCTTTCATATAATCTATCGCACTACCAATTAAAGTAACGCGCTCTCCTTTGACTTCACATAAAATGCTGCCACCACGCGTTGAAGCTTGTATCGCACAGAGCTTACTTTTACCTAGCTTTTGCGCCCAAAACGGTGCTAATTCACAATGCGCCGAGCCAGTCACAGGGTCCTCGTCCACACTCAAATTGGGGAAGAAACAGCGGCTAACAAAATCAACCTGATCGCCAGGTGCTGTCACCACAATCCCCCGTAAATCTAAATCACGCCAAGTATTATAATCTGGTTCTAACGCTCTAACTTGTGCCTCATTTTCAAGTAACACAATATAGTCAAATGCGGTAAAAACTTGTTTCGGCTCGACATTTCTCAGGCCACCAACAAGCGACAAAGGCGCCGTGATCTCTTCAAGCGCAGCAGCAGGAAAATCCATGCTGTACCCTTGCGCCGTTTTACACACTTCCAAAGTACCACTTCGCGTATGAAACAATATCGACTCATGCTCATAGCCTAGATGTTCGTATAGCACATGGGCGCTGGCCAAAGTAGCGTGACCACACAAATCGACTTC
Source organism: Pseudoalteromonas sp. T1lg23B (assembly GCF_002964665.1). Classification (GTDB taxonomy): domain Bacteria; phylum Pseudomonadota; class Gammaproteobacteria; order Enterobacterales; family Alteromonadaceae; genus Pseudoalteromonas. Next base: position 739,876 of record NZ_PQBZ01000042.1, read on the forward strand.
ATCTTTGGGTGTAAACCAGCGTAACTCATAACCCGACTGCGCTTTCACAAAAAATGCGGTTTCTGACAAATTATTTTCTTGCGCGATTTGCTGTAACAATTTGTCTTCTAACCATTCATCCAATGGAATTACCGCCGCAGGGTTGCCCTGAAACAATTGATTAGTAAAAGCATCGACTTGATAAATAGGTAATTTCATTGCACTTCCAAACTGTTAGCTAGTAGCTATAACTTTAGCGGCTAACCATCAATAACATCAACACAATTTGTGAATATAAGTTAAGCAACCTCAGTATTGATAAACGGCAAACTCACCATCTTGTACGATCATTGAAACCTCACAATGGTCAATTTAATATGAAATTTCACATCCATTTTCTGCCAAACAATAGTGTCTCGTTAGGCATTCTATCAATGCACCCTCCGCATAATGTGAATAAAACATCAAAAATATGAATATCATAATGCATTGATTTATATCATTAAAAGTTCACAATCACACATTGTCAGCGCTGTCATTTAGTTCTATGATCATCTCGCTTAAGCAAGGAAGGGCCCAGTTCCGCAGTCGCTAGTCAACTTTTATTAAAAGCAAAAGGATTAATTTGTATGAAAAAGTTAAGTTTATTCGCTGCAGCGTTAGCTGCCTCTACAGGCGTATTGGCATTACCAGAGCAAGCGTTTGATACCGATGGGTTTGAACGAGTCACAGAATATAGTTATGGGCCTATCGCCTCGGCTATCATCACCAGTGAATTTGCACATCAACTGAATGTATATCTGCATCCACGTAATGCGGGTGATTCGTGCCAGTATGGAAACATTTATGCTCAATCAACTGGTGAACATATAGCACACGCCGATGTGTCAAATGTTCCAGCACAAGTACTCATGCAACAAGCCACCGCCGAGATCCCTGATCAATATTTGATGGAAAATAAACGACTGCGCGTCTCTTGCACCAATTCAGAAGGCCAAGACTATGATGTGCTGGTCAATATTCCCGGCGCTCCTGTGGTTGATTGGCAGATCAGCGTAGAACCCAAAGGAGAGTTTATTCACCGCCCAAATACATATGGCTATCACAGCGTCTTTGAAGTAACTAGCAAACTCAATGTAAACAATCAAAATAACGGTAGTCGCTGCACCACTTTATCAAACCGTGGCGTAGAGCTTGGATTGTTTCATGGCGAGGGCCGCGTTGGGCCTTTCCATTCAGATGTATTCACAACCAATATTGAAGTGGACAACTCACAAGCTGGCCAACCTGTCTTATATCAAATCATAGAATGTGAAAATGCAGTAGGAAAAACCATGGCAGTGAAAGTATTTACATTGACTAACCCTGATAGCATTTATTTGCTTGAAGAAGATGTGATTGTTAAATAACTTACTGTTAGACAGGTTTAAGCAACTCTTTGCTGTGTAAACATGTTTGACTAAGGGCCTCATTCGAGGCCTTTTCAACATTTGCCGCACATAGATGCCAGATGAGTAAAAGTTTTAGACAAATTGCCACATTGATTGTCGGTACATCACTGCCGTTCAGCGAATCAAGCAGTTATAATCGAAAACCAATTCTGTATTGGTGGACCCTACCCTAACAAGGTCAAAGCATAAACAAACCGCCTAAATACGCAAACGAGGGGTAAGCAACGGTTATGGGTTTGGCTTGAATTTCTTGGTCATACCCTGGCTAGATGGAGAAACTAGTTTGTACCCTAACTTTTCGTAAAATACGGGTTCATCTGCGATCATCGAAACATAAGAGCCTTCTAAAGCAACAGACGATAGATAACCATCAATGTATTCCATAACTTTTCGGCCAAGTCCTTGACCTTGATAGGCGGGGTCAACAGCAACATCTACCACCTCAAAGTTACATGCACCATCACCAACCACACGTCCCATCGCAATTAATGTATCACCGTCTCGCACTGAAATAGCATATAGACTATTTGGCAAAGCAATTGTGGCAGCCTTTAATGACTTTGGAGATAAGCCTGCTTTCACACGCATATCGCAGAACTCACTTGGGCTAGGCACCTTTGCCTGATAGGTTATTGTCATTGTTTACCACTCCTCTATTGTATTTGGAGCATACATAAAACAACTGTATAAATAAACACGTATTTACTTGGAGTATATGGAAATTAGCATGAATATCTACGGTTCACGCACGCGATTCACGATGCCTCAGCAAAGAAAAGTAATCTCACCAACACAAAGGCTACTTTGCTGGCCGCTCAGTAGTACTTTTACTGGCTTCGCACACTAGCCAATTAAAAATATTGCGGTGGGCTTGCATATAAAACAAATACTCTGGATGCCATTGCACCCCTAAAATCCTATCGCTCTTAGCGCTTTCAGTAACCTGATTGATACCGGATTGCTCTTTGCCTGTCACTTGCATATCCTTGCCCGGCTGCGCCACGGCTTGAGAGTGCAGAGCGTTAACTTTTAGCGGATCATCTCCAGCAATTTTTGAGATCAGCGAGTCATCCTGAGTGTAAATAACCTTTTTACGAGGAAAGAAACTGCGAATTCGCATTTCACGACGCAGTAGTGGCAGCGTCGAGGTGTACATCTTGCCACCTAGTCGCGCGTTCAGAAGTTGGTAGCCCCGACATATCGCTAAAATCGGTTTATCTTGTTGCAAGGCATGATCAATAAACGTAATTTCCATGTCATCTCTGGGTTTATCATACCCGCCCTTAGAAAACCGATGCAAAAACTCCAATGGATAAGCTAACCACTCTTTTAACTTCAGTGACAGTGGCCTTTTTACTTTGGGTAAATTTTGCTTTTGATAGTTGTCGGGATGAATATCTGAGCCGCCACCAATAATGAAACCATCATAATCGGTATTACCATCAAATTGCTTAGGCGTAACTCGATAGGCTTTTCCACCCGATAGCCAGATGTTAAAAGCACTAAATAGCCATGCTGTAGTACCAGCATTATCCGGTCCGGTAACGGCTATTTTAGGTTTATCAATGGATGACATATCGACCTGATAGTTTTGAATTATTGAGAAAAAAGCGAGATAAATAAAGTCTATCTACAAGTGTATACGCTATGTCTAAGGTTACAAACTGAATATTGCTCTGCGATTAGAGCCCGTACTTTGACTCGCTGTGCGACTTCCAGCCAGACGGTAAGTTCGGTTGTGTTGGCAGCCAGTGCTCAGCAAGACCTTTTGTTGATATCTGCGTGTGGATAACGCTAAAAAGCCAAGACAAAATAAACAGCATCTATGCTAAGTAAGGGAATTTAGGAAGTCTGACTTCACCCGCGTTTTATAAGACCACTTTAATTCAAAGATGCCACTGTTTGCGCTGTTTTCCTTAACATTAACTGTTCACGAATGGTATTTCGTATCTGTGTATGTAGTTCAAGAACACGGTTTATATCATTTAAATTCAAGGAGATGTTTTCTAGCATCACGAGGTCAATATTAAATTGCGGATAGTGGAGTGACATAGACATATACCCAGGTAAATAGCCCGTATGGCTATATTCTGAAATGCCCTCTTCTGTATTAATTCTAAGCCCATAGCCATAGCTCATGTTCGGCCAAAAAAACTTCATTTGAGTATGTGCCTTCGTCATCAGGCGATAACTCTTAGCGCTGATTAACTTGCCAGAATGAAGCCGGTGTTGAAAAGACGCAAACGCCCGAGCTGACGCTATCAAACCACCTGCTGGCAGTAACATTTCATCTATTTCTAGATTTGTAGGCTGCAAACTCTCTGACTCTTCTAACCCTCTGATAAGCGACGTCACTTTTTGCTGAATGACTCCAATATTTCCTACCGCACTGTAGAGTTGGCCAAGCTGATTTTCGTGTGCAAATTCCATGACCTGCTCTGAAAATGGTTGTTTATTTACTTTTTCAAGCACCTGCCCCAAAAGAGCGTAGCCTAAATTGGAATATGCAAATTTGCTCCCTGGCTCAAAGTGATTTTCCTGACCTAGAGGCGCAATACCTGATGTATTGCTCAGAAGGTGGTGAAGCGTGATTCGATGGTCAAATCGCTCAGGCTCTAGTATGGATGCTTCTTGCCTGCCAAATAGGTAACTGTTCAGTGGGCGCGCTAAGTCTAGCTTACCCTCATCAACTGCTTGCATGACCAAAGTTGCGGTAATTTGTTTAGACAGAGACGCAACCACAAAGCTGGTTTCATAAGTCACCCCTTCGCCTATTTGAAGTTCAAATTGAGTCGTGCCGTGTTCAAGTAGCAAAATACTGCCACTAAAGGGCTGCAAAGAATTTTTTATCGTTGTCTCAATTATATGCCCAATGTCTTGTGTATTTGATGTAACTTTCTCGGGTTGATGTCTCGGCGTTGTAGCATTGGCACTAAAACTCAACAGAAATAAAAAATAGCCCAATAGATTGGGAAAGTGCCGAGTGAGCATAGGTTATCCTTAAGGTTTTGAGTGAAAATAGCGCGAATGTCAGTCTTGAGATAGTCAATTACTGATGCTTAAATTTTAACTTTACTACATGAATTGTATATATTTTTTAATATATAACTGGACAGCCACTTAAATTTGAGTCGCTGCCCAGAATGAACTTGCCGTCGTTATCGCGTTGTTCTTACACCAGCATACGGCGTGTGAGATCAGTTGCCAATGCTCACTCTTACCACTGCCCATGGTGAAACTTCACCCGCAGGGTTGATCACTCGAAATGGGATCATATCAGAGCGGTTAATACCTTGCGTATCGTCTGCCATATACAGCAATTTGCCTTTGAATTTGAGCCAGCGTCTATCTAACGTGTTATATGCAACTGCCTGACCATAAGCGGTTTCAGCTTTATCATAAAAGCTGATTTGCTCATACGACTTACTTGAGTCCAATTGAATACGCAATTCGCTGTTTGGATATTCTGGGTCGAATACGTAGCCATCTGCGAACAGGTTAAACTCTTCTTGAACATACATTTGTGCATCATACTCAAATGTTGTCTGACTGAGTTGCGGTGCTGCACTTGCCAAAGATGTTACAAATACCGAGCTTGCGAAAATTGCCTTTAACCAATGTGAGTTTAATTTCATTTCAATATTTCCTTATTACTATATGTTAACTACACCCTGTCAAAACTAACAAAATCAATATCTTAATGCAATTTACTTGAACGCTAATTTGGCATTTTTTCATCGTTTAAAATGAAGTGAACAGGCATTCTGACCCAGTTATTTTCTTGAATGACTACTTTATTATTTACCTAATTACATGAATATAAGTGGGCACTCTTAGAGTGAATAAGGCGTAAAACACTGTCATCCGACAACAATTGAAACGACAGTATGTTAGAAGACACTGTATTTCCAACCTACCATTCATTTTGTCATGCTCATGTAAGCAAATTTTTTATTCTAAAAACTTCTTTTTTATCAAAACATAAGCTCATCGCTGTTAGAAAAATACGATTTGTAATCGTCTGTAACATACTTTTATTTACATACCTGCTACATTTATTTAGGTCTACAAGGATGGCTATGTTGACATTGTCGCATGAAGGACCATGCGTGCTGTACATGCTCAGTAGTAATCCATTAACAAGCAAAACGACTTACACCGCCAATCATGCAGGGAAAGCATCTATTGTTACCATGCTTTATCACTGTCCTGCTTGATATGTAACGCGGATACAATATCAAGGAACTATCATGACCCATTACAAGTTTGGCAATGAGATTAAGAACAAAGTAATCCCTAAAAACGTCAAAGTCGCCATAGTTGGTGCTGGTATGTCAGGCCTTTACAGCGCTTGGCGTTTAGAAAATGAAAGTAGTATCGACGATTTTGCTATTTTTGAGCGCTCCGATCGCACAGGTGGTCGCCTAGATTCAGATTTAATCAACTTCAAAAACCAAAAATCAGGTCCAAATCAACCAAGCACCATCACTGTAAAAGAAGAACAAGGTGGCATGCGCTTCTTATTCGATGGTATGGATGATTTAATGGCGCTGTTCTTAAAACTGGATTTACAGGATCAAATCGTTCCTTTCCCGATGAACAGCGGAGGTAACAACCGCCTTTATTTCCGAGGTGCTGGATTCTCAGTTAGTGAGGCCGCAGATGACGACTATTCCATTTGGTCGGCGCTTTACAATCTAGACCCAGCAGAGCGCGGCATGAACCCCACTGAGATTGTGAATGTAGTATTCAATCGTATCCTGCAAGCCAATCCACAATTTAGTGAACGTCCAAAGGTCAAAGGACCTGAGTTTTGGCAAAAGTTCCGCTTAGACTGTCAGTGGAATGGTAAGCCTCTAAATGAATGGACTCTGTGGGATTTATATTCAGACATGGGTTACTCCCAAGAATGTATCACAATGCTGTATCGTGCATTGGGCTTCAATGGCACATTCTTATCAAAGATGAACGCAGGGGTAGCCTATCAACTGCTTGAAGACTTTCCTGCTGACGCAAAATTCCGTACGTTCAAAGATGGCTTTAGTACACTTCCCAACGCATTGGTTGACAAAATAGGAACAGAACGTATTCACCTGCAAACCGAAGTAGAAGCGATTGATTATGACGAAGAATGTAAAGAATACATTTTACGCTATACCCATATTGACGAACACAACCAAGAGCATCGCGGCCATATTCGTGCTGAAAAAGTAATTTTAGGGCTACCAAGACTTGCCTTAGAGCGCTTATTCATTGGTTCGAATGCCTTCCATCGCTTACCTAAACCTGAATCAGAGAAGATTTGGAATACTCTACAAACCGCAACCAATCAGCCTTTGCTCAAAATCAATTTATATTATGATACTGCTTGGTGGGCGACAGGTATTACGGGTAGACCTTCCGTTGAATTTGGCCCTAACTTTGCGGATTTACCGACAGGTTCCGTGTATCCATTTTATGCGGTAAATGATCCGCTCGCTGCCGCATTAATGTATGAAGAACGTCGCACTAATCCAAGCAAAGAAACGCAAGCGAAACTGGATGAAATCAACGCTGAGAAATACGAGCGCCCAGCAGCTCTGACTATTTATTGTGACTACTTGAATATCAACTTCTGGAGCACTTTACAAGATAAAGGTGAGCTGTACCACAACCCACATCAAGAACGTTATGTTGAGAGCGTGCCATCAGACATCTACCCAGCATCAGTGGCTGTGGTTGAACAAGCGACCGCGTTTTTCAAGAAAATTTTCGACACGCATTATGTGCCACAACCTGTACTGACCAGCGCGCGCATTTGGGAAGGCAGTGTAGACTTTGATTTACCTCAGAGTAGACAGTTTGGCTATGGGGTACACCAATGGGCTGTCGGCGCTGATGATAGAGCCGTGATGAAAGAACTAACTGAACCACTGCCAAACCTTTATACCTGTGGTGAAGCCTTCTCTGACTATCAAGGCTGGGTTGAAGGTGCACTACGTTCAACCGATTTAGTGCTTCAACAAGGCTTTGGTTTGGCACCACTTAACGAAGTGTATCAGCAGCAGACTGGCGTTCCTCCTTCGATAGCTATTACGGCAGTCTATGAAGAAAACGCGTCAAAACTTATCAACGAGTACATTGACCCACAACTGAGTTTGAGTGATGCACCAATTGACCATACTTGCGATAGACGCAGCGTATTGGGTGTTAACCTGACTTACTTCGACAAAGTCTAAGACCGTTTGTAGGGGGTGGCTCACACCTCCTACTCAACACACATTCACAGAGAAATATTATGAACAATGTAATCAACGACTACTGTGTTGCTGACTATCTTAAAGCACGTCTAGAAGAAATTGGTGTCGAGCAGATGTTTGGCGTTGCCGGCAACTATACCGCGGCTTTACTCGACACGATACTGGCGGACGATAACTCGCCAATCAAAATATCTGGTAACGCCAATGAGATTTGTGCAGGCTTTGCGGCTGACGCCTATGCACGACTAAAAGGTGTAAGCGCGCTGTATGTAACTTATAGCGTCGGTGCATTTAGCCTACTTAACACCATCGCAGGCTCATTTGTAGAGCAAGTGCCTGTTATTTTGATTAACGGCGCACCTACCAATAAAGAAGACCAAATTTCTAAGCAGGCCGGCCTGCTGTATTCGCACACAACGGGCTATGACTTTGTGGACATTCACATGTTCAAGCCTATTACAGTTGCCGCTGAACGCATCACCAACGCCCAACAAGCGCCATTCCAAATTGATTCCGCCATCACCGCCATGCTGACGCAAAAACGGCCGATTTACTTTGAAGTGGCAGAAGATGTTTGGCGCACACCATGCGTTAAGCCAAGCGGAAAACTGAGCTCAGGGGCTAATGCGACCATCACAGTCAGTGAAGCAAGCAATGCGGCGCAGGCAACTGTTGAATTGATGCTTAGCAAGCCAAACAGCATATTCTGGGCAGGTATCGAATTACAACGCTATGGCTTACAGGACAAGTTTTTATCACTGTTAGATATCCTTAACCGCTCACATACTTTGCCAAATCAGCATATTCACTTTGTTACCACCGCACTGAGTAAATCCGTTATCGAAGAAACTCACCCTTGGTTTGAAGGCTGTGTAACCCTCAAGAATGAAGAAATAACCGAGCTTGTGGGTGAAGACGGCGCATTAATCGGTATTGGTGCTTGGACCACAGGTAAAGACACTGGCAATGAAGATATTCGCAGCAGCAAAACCGTACTCGCCGCACACGGTGGCGTGTTTGTTGGCGCAAACTTCTACCCATCGGTTCAATTGGACCAATACCTTGATGCTCTCATTGAGAAGTTTACCGAACTGGCCGCCATTGAAACTACCAAGTTGTCAGGTTTGAGACTGACCAAGCAATTGATGAAAACAGCAAGCTTAGCGCCAAACAGTGACAGCACTTTAGGCTACGACAACTTCTTTCATGCTATGAGTCAGTGGATCAGTGAAGATGACGTGATGGTGGTCGATGCAGGCTTTCCGTTAATCGGCGCGCAAGGAGTCAAGATCCCCAGCAGAAATGGTTTTGTGGCACAAGCTGCTTGGCTATCTATCGGCTACTCAGTACCTGCGGGTACGGGCGTAAAATGTGCTTTTCCGGATAAGCGTTCTATTGTCGTGGTAGGCGATGGTGCATTTCACGAAACCTGCCAAGCCGTTGCTGACCAACATGCTTACGGACAAAACACCGTAGTCTTTGTTATCGCCAATGGGATTTACGGCATCGAGCAATACTTGGTGAACCCTAACCCATTTAGAACGCCACCAGTTGATTACAACGACAAGTTGTTGGACGATGTTTACGCATATAACGAATTGCCAAGTTGGAATATCTCCAAGCTAACGGATGCGTTTGGTGGAGTCGGTAGAAAAGTCAGTCATATGAGCGAACTCATGGCCGTGATGGAAGAGATCCGCTGCAACCCAGAGAGTAACTTCTTAGTGGAAGTGGTGATCCCAAAAGAGAACGTGCCGCTTTCCATCGCTCAAGAAGCCGGTACTGCCGTCGGTGAAGATGAAATTGAAAACCCGAATTGGCCACCCGCGGGTAAATTCTAGCCAGTTATATTAATTATTTTGCTTGTTAACCCCACACATTATTCGTGGGGTTTCTTTGCCCTGCCCGAGCTGTTTTAAGCCTTTACAGAACCACACCTACTTTCATCTATAACTATAACCACTGTACAAAGCCACAACTTTTCATCACTCTAGATTTGATATACATTAATCACCAACTTTGAAAACACACCGTAAATCAACAATTTCTCAACACATTTAGTTTGAACTCGCATGTATATAAGGAAGCACAATGCAATTCATCATCACAGCCTATGATCACACCGATAGTGACGCGCTTAATCGCCGTTTAGCTTGCCGAGAAGCCCACCTTGAAGGTATTAAACGCATGATCAAACAAGGTATCTTCTTAAGTGGCGGTGCAATGTTGGATGATCAAGGGAAAATGATAGGATCGTCTGTCCACGTGGAATTTCCAAACCGAGAAGCATTAGATAGTTGGCTTACTCAAGACCCCTACGTAAGCGAAAAAGTATGGGATCGAATTGAGATTTGCGAGGCGCGTTTGGTGCCCGTAGAGCAATTTAAATAACTCCTAGTTAGCCTTGTTCGCCATCAAACCTTGTACTCGTTTGCTAAAAGTATTTGTTGTATCCACGCGCAGGACAAAATATGAAAGCCCTCATAACCTTATTAATTTTAATTACCAGCGTTTGCCACGCGAGTGAAGAACGTTTTTCGATCACCTCTAAGCTTATTGATGAAACCACTGCTGTGCGCGTTACGCTGCCAGATACCTATGCCCACTCCGACACATTTAATTATCCACTGTTGATCGTGCTCGACGGTGCAACCCAGTTTCCGCACGTTGCAGCCAGCACCCAGTTTTTGAGTACATACGCCATTTTGCCAGAAATGATCGTGGTAGGTGTAAGCACCCACAAACGTCTACAGTACTTCACCCCTACAGAGCATGAAAAATTTGTAGGTCGTTCTGGTCAAGCCAATGCTTTTAAAGCATATCTACACAAAGAGCTTATTCCAACCTTAAAATCCAAGTATCGAATAGCGCCTTATTATGTGATCTCCGGACACTCAATGGGCGGGTTATTCACCAGTTACTTAGCACTGCAAAGTGACAGTGAGTTTAATGCTCACATCGCCATTAGTCCTAGCTTCTGGTGGGATGACAACATGCTGGTGGATACATACCAAGCTTTACCAAATCAACATCTTTCCACCGCAAAGCGCTGGTTTTTAAGCATGGCCAACGAACCAGGCGAAATGAATGACTCATATGTTGCGATGCTAAGCGCCCTTAATGCAAAAACAATTAAAAACTTACATTGGTTTAGCCAACGCTTTGCCGATGAGACCCACGACAGCACTCCATTAATTGGTAATGCCCAGGCGCTCAAGTCACTCTTTCACAATTGGAATGCCGTCCCCGAAATTACCGTGATGTCGCTTGCTCAGTTACAAGCTTTTTATCAGCGTAAAAGTGAGGAATACGGCTACAATTTCCCGCTATCTGCACATCAATACAATGTATATGGTCTAAAAGCAGCTTATGAAGGAAAAACCACTTGGGGTGTGGAGATTTTGGAGCAAGGTGTTAAACACTTCGCACAATCAGAAATTCTGTGGGATAGCTTAGCGACCGCCTACACTCTAGACAACCAACCGGCTAAAGCGTTAACGGCTTCTAAAAAGGCGCTGCGACTCGCCAAAGCAAATCACTCTATTTATTTACATGAGATCACCAGTCAAAACAAACAACTGATGTCTAAGGTAAAATCTAATGACGACTCGGTCTCTTTATAGTAATTACCGATAAAAACTGTATATGCCAAGTGGTGTCCCTACTTAGAGTAGAGAAATCACTTGGCTTGTTAAGCCACAATTTAATAAAAAATTAATCCAATCTTGCTGTGAGAGCCTGACCTTTGTGGCACATCTCTCTATCTAGGGTAAAAGTGGAGTGCATTCAACTAACTGTCTGTAATGAATGCCGCCACGGGTATTTCAACCTCTGCACAAAACTTCAACACTGAGCTCAAAAATATATAAAAGAGTAAACATAATTGGCCAAATTGCCTGATTACCTCGAACAGTACAGGCCCTCTCCCGCGCCAAGTTAAGCTCGTTTGACCATACTTAGCGCGACGCTTTGTGTACAAGTTCTCTGTACGGACTCAGCTTCGCACAGTGATAAGCACACTGCGCCGAAAAGGACTCCATCTAGGAGATTCATTAACAGGAATTAAGGAGAGAACCGTTATGAAACGCTTATTAGCACTTTGCTTAGCTGCATGTGCCATGTCAAGCACAGCAGCACAAGCACAACTTTACAAGCCAACGTTAACTCAAGAGGGTAATCAGTGGATGATCACATTTCACGATGACCGCTCGTCTATCCATGCCCGCTGGGCCACGCAAGGTATCTGTTTTTACTTTGTTGGTGTCAATGGTACTCATGAAGTCTATCGTTGGGTTTCAAACACTTATCCCAACTGGAATGGCGTAGCCGAAAAGGAGGGTGACCAAGTATTTATGTATGGTGACTTCTGGAGCGAGCGCGGCCATGATGGTATGGAATGGGAGCTAGTGACCCAAGTTAAAGACTCACGCCCTGAAATCGGCGCTGGTCATTGGCATGAATGGGTAGAAAACACCGCGTTTGGTAGCTTCTGGTTCTTTGGCAACGCGCACTTTGAACGAAAAGGCTATTGCAGTATCAATCGTCAAGGCGCGACTGTAAAAAGTATCAGCGGCGAATCTTATGATGACGATGTTGGTTTACAGTTGTCAGAGCAAGCGATGGAGAGATATAACACGCTAGAACCACCAAAAGATGAAAAAGGCAGATTGCTTTCACCTATGGGGACAACTGAGCAGTAATAGCTCGACTAGCGAGACGAAAGTTATACGATAAGCCAATCAGGCAGCCTACCGGCTGCCTTTTTGACTCTGTATTTTAAATTAACACACGCCCGGTGATGTATAACAGACAGGGTAGCTATGCTGACACATCCATGGGGCTGTATAGCCTCCACCAACCTGTTGTGTTTGCTGCTGGTTGAGTTGTTTATGGGTGCTTAAGTCTTTGATTGATTTTTTATTCAGTTTTATTTTCATTATTATGCTCCTTTGTTGACTACTAATTAGCCTAATGAATTAAGAAAACATCATAAAGTGAATAAAATTCAAACAACAAATAATCATTAAGTGAGCGCACTTAAACTTAAAGAATTTTAATATTTGCAAGGCGATTATTGAAATGTTAACTAAAAAAATATTAAATAGACTAGCTTATTATTAATTTTATTTGTGATTGTTAGATAAAAGCATCAATACCAATTAGAACAACTAATAGGACTTTTAAAGCAATTCACATATCAAGCTTAGAAACGGCTGATTATAAAAACAATTATTCAGCAAAGTGCAATTTCCTAATGATTGCCATTATAACCTAGTAAGACCATCCTATTTTTTATGTTTTAGCAACCAGATGCGTACAGCATATTAACTAGCAAGTATTTTGGCAAAATCTTTTTGACCTAAAACCTAGTCAGCATAAAAAGAGTTTATTCACATGTTTACTTAATTGGAAATTGAATAAACTCTCATCAATTTAGGGTTATTTACTAGGTTGCTTTTCTAGAGTGTTAATACTCACATGAGGCCATTTAATAAGGCCAGGCCCCGTTGGGCTTTCAAAGAACTCCAACAACACGGTTTGAGTATATTGCAGCAACATTTTGGGTTCACCATTAGGGTGCTTTTCTTTCAGTTCATAAATCCAAAAAATAGCGCTTACTTCCGCTGCATTTGCTTGTCTGGTAATAAACGGAATATTATTCACACCGCCACTGGCTAAAGCAGAGTCCACTTTCAACTGCGTCACACTGGCTACTTTATCCTGCTGAAAGAAGGGCAGAATGGCCTGATTAAGTAATTCATTTGGTTTTGTAGGATCGAATACCCCCTGAAATAACTGCTCGTGGAAATGTAAATAAGGCTTAAGATACGGGTTGTGCAAGTCCTGATTAACGCCAATGGGTAAACCACTAATGCTTGGAATATCAAAGCCAGTGTGGCTTTTTTGACTTTTCCGAGCGCCATCACGGCATCCCCGTGCGGAATGCTAGAGAGTCGAGCAATATCTAACTCCCCTGTAGTGTGATTTTTCATGTGCAACCACAGGCCAGGTTCATGGTGGATAGCAAGCCCTGCTTCTCCTGCTAATCCCGACTCGGGGAAGTCCGCCGCCGCAATTTGATCAATTGCTTGCACATAATCAACCGTGAATACTTCCTGATCACCATTCATACCTCTGTTCGGCACATTCTTGTCAACTAGTTGAAAAGTCAGTGTTTCATTGTATTGGTTATTGAGTAAACGATAGTCGTGATCTCCCGATGGGAAAGGCAGTGCGATCATATTCCAGCCGTGACCGTGAAACTGTCCTGAGTTCTTCCATACGCCGGGCAACTGACTCAATGGCCCGAGTGCAGGCTCTGTGGTACATGGGGTGGTAAGTGAACGTTTTGATACTTGTTGTTTTTCGTGACCTGAATTAGACATATTCCCTCCTACTTTTTCAGTGCCGTTGCTACGATTAGCCACTTAGGTGTAGTCTAAATATGTCTGAATAGCTATTACGCCCCCTTACAAATAAAGGCGCTTTAACGCGCCTTTATGATATGTAACTGTTTTTGCCTACCATTAAGATAGTGAACCCCATCAACATTAAAAAAAGCATCTTCTTCGAGCATGATGCGAATTTGCTTTTGCCACTGCTGCAAATAAACATCATTGCTCAGCTCTATGGAGTAAGCCGTGTTTAAATGCAGCGGATAATCACCATCTCCGGGTTTGCCTTGTTGCGCATCCCACATACCGATTGTAGTACCTGCAGCATGACCATGCAGACCCAAAGGGTGAGTATAAATTGTTGGCTGTAAACCTCTGGCAATAGCCGCTTCTCTTGCCATTTTAAGCACTTCATTGCCGGTTCTACCCACTTTAAATTGCTCTAACAACGCATCTTGCACCTGATTCCCCGAACGCAGCGCCGCTTGAAGATACTCAGGTGGAGAAGTTTCGTCTTCTTTGAGTACATACGCGTGCTGTTGCGTGTCGGTGTTCAAACGCAAATACACAATACCAAAATCAACATGCAACAGATCTCCGGGCTGGATCACGTTATCACCATCAACATTGGTAAAGCTGGACTCATGATCAAATTGGCGCTTGTCGGCACGCTGAATTGACACACTCGGGTGAAACCATGTTTGTAGCTTTAGCTCTCTCACTCGTTCACGCAACCACCAAACCAAGTCATCAGTGGTGGTTTTACCTGGTGTGATCACTTCGTTGGAAAAGCCCTGCGCGATAATGGCCTGCGCAATTGCAACTGCTTGCTTAAAGTAAGGAATTTCTTCATCGATTCGTTGCTCAAGCCAACCGACCGCCAAACGCTCTGCCGATGTGAGACGCTGCTGGTATTTTGTGGGTAACTTAGCCAACAGTTTTTTCTGATCCGTCACCACCAATCCATCTGCATGGGCCCAATGGTCCGAGGTATTCACACCAATGCGTTTTGGCTGATATTTATCCATCAAATCCACCAGCGCCTGCCATTGATCCGGTTGTGTTTTTTTATCCCATGCACTTTTAAACACATTACCAATTTTATAAGGCGCAACGGCGTATGCGTTTACATCACCTTTTTTATCTAATGCGAAAACTAAAATGGTGGTACGTCGCGCCGAGAGCCAAGTAGCTGGTAGCATGGTTTTTAAAACTGGGTCTTCGTTGTATTCGCGACTGATCAACACCCACATATCCAACCCAGTGTTTTTCATCAGATTTGGGAGTAAAGTCTTAACCCGTTTGGCGGTCAGTTCATCAATCACCGCCGCACGTTCTTTCATGGCAAGAATAGCAGAAAACGGACTCTCACTGGCCATGTTCAGACCACTGAAAGTCAACAAGACCAAAAACTTGATCGGTAATACGCGCCTCAGAATGAACGCGAAAGATATATTGGCAAACATATTCTCACTCCGAAAATGTAACGAGGACAGTCTTCAGCCTATGCAAATTAGCCAATGGTCACAATCGCAATGAGATAAAACCCCTTTATCGACAGTTTATTGTATGCCCGCTTGCTATATCCATACTTTAATATGAGATGTTTGAAAGACATGTAAATGGCGAAAATGTTAGTCAACTAAACTTATCCAAGCACATGATTCAACAACTAATATGCAAACGGCACAACACATTAGACAGCATTGTGCCGACGCGGATTAGGAGGTAAGTTCTGCTCTTAGACTTTTTCTTTATCGAATAGCCAAGCTTTAGCCTGTGCGTATTCGCTAAACTGCTCAACTTTTGCGCCTACAAACCAGCCTGCTATTTTAGCCAAGGCGTCTTGCCACGGTTGTGCACCAATCAACGCCACTTTTTCAAAGTGAGAGCCATATTTTAATCCCAGTTTAAAATCATCCCACGCGGCCTGCAATTCCCAGCCTTCTAGATGAGTCATATCAGCCAGCACTTTGACGTGCGGATGCTCAACCTGTTTAAAGGCTCCTTCCAACATCGGGGTAATGGTTTTATAGTCCTCATGAGTGAGTGTACCAAACGCCTTCATATGAATGACAAATTCGTCATTTATTCGCCCAATGCCAATTGAAAATCCGTGTTGCTGTGACATCTGTGTGCTCCAAGTTGTTCGTTCATTCCTAATAAACTTAGTGCGACTTGTTCGTTGATACAAGTCACAGCCTCACTAGATTTGATTTGACGCAAAAAATTCGCTTGTCTGGCGTGTTATTGCTGTGTCTGTGTTGTTTTTAGTTCAGCTACCCAAATGCCCCATCGGTTTGGTCCTTAGCGCGTACCCCTTTTGACGCAGACGTCGCCAAGCCTAATCCACCTGTTAATACATTGGTAGAACTCCCTCCTGCCATCGTGGTGAATCCTGTGAATACTCCAGCGTGTACTTCAATCCAATGTGCAACTGCTGATGCTTTTTTCATTGTTGAGAGTATCTTAGGATGTCTCGCTTTTCTGGCCGGATCACTGGCCACAAAGTCACCAACTGCGGTGCAAACACTACGTATGGCCTTGGCAATACCAAACAAGTACGCTGCTGGACTGCCGGAAAATACTGCACTCGTAATCGCAGCCGCGGCTTCCAACGTGCGCAGGGCATCCGATAGGATCAGGAAGAACTTACCCCACTTCCCGTCTTTAGTGGCAAACATGCTGATCAGGCCGCGTATGATTTTTGAGCCGCCTACGCAAACAGAGATAATGCCAGGTACTGACAACACGCCATGACTAGCCCCTATCACCAAAAAGCCCGCAGCCATGGTTAACCCACCTTCCAGAATGAGTAACATGCCTTTGGATTTTGCGCTCAGGCCAACCTGCTGTTGTACACCTAACGATTTATCCTGATACTGGGTCACAACAACGTTGTTGCCATCAACACATTTACCATGTAACTGCGCGGTGCCCTGCTTAGATTTTTGCCACAACTGATAACTATCTTGGCTCATGACCGCATAGTTAATACCGTCCATTCCCTCCATAGGTTGGAACTGAGCTGTGTTATTTTTACGCAAAGATTGAGCTTGAACAGTCGCTGATTGCGGGCTTTGACTCGTGCCAATGGAAGCTCGCTGCAATGCTTTATTTCCCATCATGGTCGCTTCATGCTCTAGTGAAGGGCTATCATTCACATTCATGCCATTGACTTGTGTGGTGGGCTTCACCCGCCCTTGCGCCTGTTGTACAACATGTCCCAATTCATGAGGTAAATGATGCGACTGTCCTGGCGCTAGGTGAATTTCACTGCCCTGCGCATAGGCATGAGCTTGTACCATCGCAGGCTTGCTAGAGTTATAATGTACTTTGACATGATCTAGGCTCATACCCGATAACGATTCCATACCCGATTTCAAATTATCAGGTAATCCCGTGCTATTGCGCTTTTGTTGTTGTACTGATGCGGGACGATTATCGGCTAATGCATTTGCCCCTTTTAGCTGCGCAGCTTGTTGTGTGCTTGCTTGTTCTTTTCGTTGATACTGCTGCTTGCTATCGCTCATGTCGCTATCCTTATCTTGGCACCAAACTATCGGTATTTCTTTTTACTGCTACCTTGACCAAACTGGCCTCCTGGGTAGCTACTCTTATTAGATGCCCACCACTTGTTGGCTTCTGCATGGTTTTTAAACGCCCCTACATATTGCCAACTCCCCCCATCAGGCCTTACCCAGTAGTACCTATCACCACCTAGTTGTAGCGTTTGCTGTTGCGCAGTGCGATTGTCTGCTAATGGTTTAGAGTTACGGCGCACCGCGCGTTGTTTGGTGTTTACCGCAAACGTGTTTGTATTGATCTGTTTCATCGCATGTGTTCCATGCCAGTAATGTTGATTGTTTTGTTATCTTTTTGAAATTCTTGGCGAATACTTTCAAGTAAGTCCGCTTGATAGACAACTCGTTCATCACGACGAATGGCCTGCAAAGCACATTGACGTAAGATATTAATGATCTGACCGCCAGCCAGTTCAAAGTCATGGGCAATGCGCTGTAAATTCACATCATCAGCCAAATCACACACCTTATCGAAGGCGTTTTGCCAGAGCTTTAAACGCTCTTGTGGGCCTGGAATGGTAAATTGCACCATGTTTTGAAAGCGTCGGGTAAAAGCCTCATCCATATTGGCACGTAAGTTAGTGGCTAAAATCACCGTGCCCGGAAAATCTTCAATGCGTTGTAATAAGTAACCTGTTAACTGGTTTGCATGACGATCGTTGGAGGAGCTAGTCGCGGTTCGTTTTCCAAATAATGAGTCGGCTTCGTCAAAAAACAAAATCCAGTCTTTGTAGCTGGCTACATCAAATACCCGCGAAAGGTTTTTCTCTGTTTCACCAATATATTTTGACACGACCATTGATAAGTCTACTCGGTAGATTTCTCGTCCGGTGACTTTGGCAAGCAGCGCAGCGGTCATGGTTTTACCCGTCCCCGGAGGACCAAAAAATACCGCTCGATATCCCGGCTTGACCTTTGCGTCAAGCTGCCAGTCGGTCATTAATACCTGTCCATATGACAACCAGGCGCGAATTTCATCAACGCGCTTCATAACCGAATAGTCCAGTACCAAGTCGTGCCATTGGTGGGGAGTTTCTAGCGCATGGGCCGGAAAACTGGTGCTTAACTCAGGTTGTACATGATTGCCCGTGAGCAAATAACTCAGCCAATGCTCGGTGATTTTATACACCCCAGCCCAGTGAGGAAGTGCGGGGTCAGCCTGCATTAACTCTGTCACTTGTTCTGCCATAAAGCGATGACGGGTCGATAGCAGCCTATCAACATACACGCGCCATGGTGGATCGTTGCCAGCAATTAAAAAGTTAAGTGTTTGTCCAGTTGGCAAAAAGCCACCAAACGCTTTATCACTCACGCCACCGAACTCACTAAAGCCACGGTCAATAAGTTGGTTGACCCCAAACAGAATATCCAACGCCTCTGGCCTGATGGCTGGGGCCATTGCCAAAGCTAAAGCCAGACGCTCAAAGCTGTCCAACTCCCATTCGATCACTAAGTCTTCGTAGGCACTTTGGCCTTGTTCAACTGCGGGTGGAGCCAATTCAAACCAATGGTTTTCGTGGCCCTCATGCTTTAAGTAATTACAGATAACTTGATTAACAACCGAATGTAACCAATCCATCTCACGATACAGCGCCGATAAATTCTGCTCCAGAGGATTATCCATCATGCTTCCCCCCTAACGCGGCGCTTGTGTGAGCAACAAAACATCGTCAAGTGTGGCATCCTGCCACTGGAAAAAATCCTGACAGGTATTGATATTCAATTGTTCTGTGGTGGATAGGCTTAACAGGTTAGAGTGCAACCAGTTGTCGATAGGTAATTGCGGTTGGTACGTGCCTCTTTTATATAGCTCGTGTAAATATTCATCAAATTTACGGTCACTGATGGTCAGTTTTTTCGCTTTGAAGAAGTGCATTGCGCGTTCATTGTTGTGCTCAAAAAATGCCAAGCCACTGCTGTTAGTGATGTTACAACGCTGCTGTTCAAACAAGCATAAACTATGCTCACGCTCACCCTCTAACATCAGCTCCGCTCCCTCTGTCGCGGCTACTGCTAACCCCCAGCGGGACATCCTCGCCACAGCGGTGACCACATAAACTTCTCTAAAGGTGTATTTGCTTTGTGTGAGTTTCACGATCAACTCAGGGGCTACCTGCGACCAATTTCGCATATATGTGCCCATCGGGTTATCGCCATAAAACAAATAAGCGCCGGCTTTATCAAAGCGAAAGGTTTGCTGGCGCTTTACTCGCTGCTCTTCAAACTGTTGTTCAACCACGAGACTGTCATCGACTTTTAAACAGTTGCGAGCGTGACGCCAGTCGTCATGTCGCAAAGCAAAAGGTTCGTGGGCATGAATGTGGTTCACTAAATCAAGGTCACACCCGGCATTGAGTAATGTCAGCATGCGCCCTTGATGAATTTGCAATACATCGCCCAGCTCTGCCTGCACACCGAAAGGGTGCACGGGGATCCAGCCACTATCGTTGTAGCTGTCGAAGAAAAAATCTTTGTATATCATTGCTGACTCCTTGCCAAACCTAGGCTTGGGACTTGTTGCTCAAGCACCTCAACAAGCCCCTGCCCAGCGCTCATGTTAAGCGGCAAATGCTGCGGCTTTAGCCGCTTCTAGACCCGCATTAAGTGACGCAAGGTTCGCTTGTGCTTCAGCAAGCTGTGCTTGTGCATCTTCAAGCTGCTGATTCGCCATGTTGCTTGCGACCAGTGCATTTTGATAGCTGGTTTCAGATGTTTTGTAGGAGTCACCCAACGCTTGCGTCAACGTCGCCGTCAGTGCTAATAAGCTCACCATCTGTTTGACTTCTAACTCAGAGATCTCTTCAATTTCTTGCACTGGCGTTATGCTCGCATAACAGCTCTCTAGTGCCGTCAATGTCAACGATACTGCATTGTTTGATTCTGTCACTGCATTGTTCAAATAGGTGATTAAATCGTCAGGGATCACCTGATTCACCGCTTTTCGACGATTAACAAAGTCCAACAGCTTCTCAATAATATCAACAGAGAATATAAGCTTATCAACCACACCCGCCATGTACTGCGCTGTTTCGTTGAGCTTGCCACTTAACGAATCGGTGTTGCTCTCAGTACCAATCTGTTTCTCTACTATCTTGACGTAGTTACTGGTTTCTTTAAGATCCGCCATCAGGGTTTTTGACTGACTAAAGTGTTGTAAAGCTGATGCTTGTTTACTGCTCGCAAGCGTCAGCAAGTTGGCGAAATAAGCCTGCTTGCTGGTTAACGACGTTACGACGTTAGTTAACTCATTCACAGTATATTGCGCATCCGTGACTTGAGTTGTTAATGCCTGAATATCAGCGTTCTTGTTCTGAGCAACGCCTCTTGAATTCGTATATCCTTGACCTGGAGTTTGATTAGTCATAATTTAATCTCCTTATTTCTTCTCTTTAGGGGACTTCTTCGCACTTGCAGCGTCGTCAGCATCGCTTGCAGCATCTGTCGTGTTGTTGTCTGTTTTAGCAGCTACAGGTTCCGCACTGCCTTTTTCTAGCTGTTCAATACTTGAAATCAATGCAGGGCTGTCTGTTGACATTAAACTGCTTTGTGATGTTTTACCGATATTGTTTAAATGCGTGACATTGTGTGGTCTTATAATCAATGGGAAAGTTGACCCCCCAAAAGTAAACGACTCATCTGATATGTATAATGTTGGCAGATACTGTGACAAATACTGAGCCTCTGACGGCTGGCATAGCACCCCGACATAATAGTCAATGTCTTCCACTAATGGACAACCGAAGTTATCGGTTGTATCCGCTTCAATGGTGACCTCAGTGGAATCAGCTACATTGGAGCACTCCAAAGTCCCTTTCATGTAGTTCGCACTAGAGACTTGCTGAGCAATCGACACGTTAAAGTAAAATGGCAACACCGACGATTTTGAACTGGTCATTAGATTCGTTTCGTCAGGCTTGTTCTTTGGTAGCAACATAACGTGCAAATCAACCTTCACGTCCGTATGTTCCGAATTAGGTTCTAAAGTCACTGTAATCGTTTTATTAGTTACTTCTGTACTTGATACACTCGGCAGTGCCAATGTTGGTGTGAAAGCGGCTGAAGCACTGCTGATAATGTTGTCAAAGACACCAATATAACGTTGGTAAGCCAGTGTTAGTTCTACATAGACAAACACGACATACTCTTGACCTGGGCTCAATACATCACCGTCAATGTCTTTTGCAGCATTGTTATCACCAGGTTGGTAGGAACAATGGGTACCTATAAAACCATCTAACGTAACGTGCGGTACTATTTGGGAGCCCATTAAGTAGAATCGGTTAAGGTTATTTGTGTTATTCGCCGTGTAATACTCCCCAAACAGGGTTTCCACTTGCTCTAGCGTAACACTCGATTGACTGCTGGCTTTGGCAAAAAACACATACTGATTTTCAACTGTCTGTACTGGCGTATTCCCAGCACCACTGGTTAAGGAGAAAGGCGCTTCATAGCTTTCACTGATCACATAAACAGCCGCTTGTGAGGGGCTCAGTCCCCAGTTTATATTCAAGTTTAACTGAGAGTTTGCTGCGTCGACTGACTCATTCACACCATTGAGTTGTGAGTCTGCATCTTTGAGAACCCCTTCAGCTTTACGCTCTGATTTTTTATCCGTATTAAACGCCTGAAAGTCGGTGGCTGATTGCGTACTCAAATTAGTCACATCCGTACTCAGCTCCGTCAATAATTGCTCAAGCGCAGTTTTTGAAGCCGTGACATTTGACAACACATCTGCACTCATCAACTCGGAACATTGGCTAGATGCCTCCATTGACAATTGCGTAGCGTACTCCGCCTCGTTAGCCGTCACAGAGATATAATTATTTGCCTGTAATGTCTTTTTATAGATGTCTGTGTCGTAACATGACGCCAGCGCAATATTCAAAGCACTACCAATATTTGCGGCCACGGTAGAAATCGAGTTGGAAGCGGTTTTTATGTTAGCAGCCGCCGCCGACACATTGCTGACTGCGGTGGTGGTGTTAGACTGCAATACTTTGGCTGTATCTAATAGATTGACCGCAGCATTGTCACACAACACACCCTGTTCATTGAGCGTTTGTGCTTCTGCCAGTTGCAGGTTTGTTTGCGCTAAATGATCGCCAGAACTGATCTGTGCGCCCTGTGCATAGTACAAGTTATACTCAGCGCTGCGCTGTCCTGATTCTATTTTTTGTTGGTCTGCATATAAACTACTCAGTGTGGTACTGACCGTTTTTTGCAGGTTTTCACTGTATGAATTCATACCTTCACCTTATCCTTCTTTTGTATCAATCAATGTGAATTACATCCTTGGGTTACATCACCAACTAGGTTGGCCAAGTTACGTAAATCGGTTTTTCCATCCAAGGCAACTTAACTATCGAATACGACAACGGCGAACGGCTGATCAAAATGTCATACACGCGTTTTTCGACTATCAAATCCCAATGATCTGGCGCTTCGGTTAGGGTGCCACTGCGCACTAACCAGTTTCCTCTAAATCCATCTACTGACGTTTTGCCTATCGCTGGCCAGTAGTTACACACCGCTTCAATTAAGCTATGTATGGTGTCTATTTCACTTTGAGAGAGCGTAATGCCTGCTTCAACCGGATGTGTCACACCATGGCCACACAACAGCTTGTTTAAAATTAAATGATGCTCTTCGGTGGTACTTTGCCCTGTTACCAAAAACTGTAAGTAGTGAACCGCAGCTCGCTGTTTTTCCGTGCTTACAAATTGCTCATCACTGACCAAACCCAAGCGTTCAAATAAATGCGGGATAAAACTTTGGATCAGTACTAGCCCTGCGTTGGGTACGCTCATAGGAAATTCGGTTGGCTGTTCAGGCGCTTCGCTGGCCTTTTCACGTAACACACGCTCTAGTGTTTCGTGTTGTAGCGACAGGTTATCCGCTTGCTTTTGGGTGCTTTGACGGTAGCGCCCTAACTGTTTACGTAACTCGTCCACAGCATTCATCAGATGCGCAAAACTAGGCAGGTCATCATGACTTAGTACTCTGAGGAGCTCATCAGTACTGCACACCTGACGCTGTACCAGTAGCCAACATATCGATTGTAATAATGATTCGGCGCTCAGCTGTGCCATGTCATCTTTCGCTAATCTATTGAGCAAACTCAACAACATATATTGCTCACTTTCTTGCTCAGTAAGCGCCACACCAAGGCGAGTAAACATGTTGAGTAAACGCAATACATCATTGAACATACGGCTCTGAGATTGCGGTAACTTATCTGCTCTATTGAGCACATCCAGCAGCACCGTTAAGGTGACGTGGTTGGCAATACGGGCAAGAACAACTTCGTTATTGAGATGAGGGAGTACCAACTCACACCACTGTTTGGGCTTATGCAATTGCATATCATCAAGCAGTCTCGCACCACTGAAGGTGCCTTGTTGAGCAATAAAATTTGGTCGGCTACCGTGCTGTAACCAGTGTGACATGATGGCTTTAATATCGGTGCGATTGAGGTATACCCCGCTAAGGTCTTGTATCCATTTACTGACACTTTCCCTCTCAAAGAGAGACTCAGACATTGCTGCATGAGCGCGCTCTACATGTTCAGCTTGTGCTTGTTTTTGTTGTTTTAGCGTATCCACCGTGTGCTGCGCTTGGTGCTTATTGTGCGACTCAGAAGCCGGCTCATGAGTGGATAAGTTCTGGGCAATAGCTTTAAAACTGCCTTGGTGGGTGACGTGCTTAAGAATACTAAAAACCCGCTCTAGCGATGATTTCGGCAGCATAAAGTGATGTTCATGCGCTATCGAATAACGTTCAAACTGTGTTATCCCTTGAGGTAAATTCAGTGAATGTGCCTGACTCCATCTCAAGATAAGTGCTGCGACCAATTGTGCAACCTGCTCAGCAGATAAGCTCGCGGCTTTAAGTGAGTTACTCGCCCGATTAAGTGCTGTATCAAAATGCTGCGCCATCAACTGCCAAAACAATTGCTTGATATGTTGAATATCGTGTTTTCGCCCTGTGAATTGCCCAACAGGAGACAACTTGCTGTGATCATCCGCTTCTTCAATCGCTTGACACAACCAAGTTTGCAGTTGTTGGCACCATCGGTCGCAAGCGCCAATATCTTGCCACATTGCGGGCAGCAAGGGAGCCAACCATCTTCTTACCAATGCACTTTTCAATAGCGCTGCAAAATGCTCAGCTGTGCTATCCATCGCTGCGGCTTCTTGTACTATCATAGCCCCAAGCGTAGCGTCTTCTTGACTCAATCGCTTAATTACCAACACGGCCATCTCATCGTAGTCGAGTGCTCTAGCTGTTTCCATGGCAACCTCTTTCACTGGAACACTCGCCAAATACAACCGATATAGCCAACGCGCCTTCGTCGCCGTATCAAAGGGATTCAACAACCAATAGAGTAAGCTTTGATGATCCGTGACCATGTTTAAGCCACGGGTAAAAGCGCCATTCCTACCTCGCATCACCAACAAACAGCTAAGTAATTCGAATATTGACTGCGAAGGCTGTCGATGAAAATATCGAATGGCTTGCGCAAGGAACGGTGGCCTTGTTTGCAAAGCCGATTGTTGAACGCTCTGCTGTTTCGTCTGTGGCGTCATAGCTGTCGATGTTGCGGCAGCTACTCCAGCATCAACCAGTTGCCAAGAATGTGCGGGTAGTGCCACGGACTTGACAAGCAAAGAGGTTGAGTATTTCGGCTTCGTAGTCATCACCCCGATAGGCGCTATCTGCTTGGCAGCAAACAACCACACCGAGCGTTCACGTGCGGCTTGCTCCGCCTTAAGTAAACTCTGCTGCAACATTTTTTGCGATAGCACTGACCTTGCACCCGATAGATTTTTGCCCGTAGTTACCCCTACTACGGTTTCATTCGCATTGATGTATTGCAGGTGTTGTAAGCTGTGTGTCAACGCGGTGGCTCGTGCCAACTGTATTGCTAAATAGCGATGCAAGAGCCTTACAGGCAAAGCGAAGTGCGTGGCGATGTAACGGGCAAGCTCACTAATAAATTGTGATTCTCTTTGCCCATGTGCGTCTGCAACACCAGTTATAGTAGGTTGTAAGCCCCCTTTACAAACAA
The DNA here is from genome assembly GCF_002964665.1 of Pseudoalteromonas sp. T1lg23B. Taxonomy (GTDB): domain Bacteria; phylum Pseudomonadota; class Gammaproteobacteria; order Enterobacterales; family Alteromonadaceae; genus Pseudoalteromonas. Next base: position 765,592 of record NZ_PQBZ01000042.1, read on the forward strand.
AATCAGCGCTGAGTTTGAGCACCATTTCCACTGATAACTTAAAACGTGCTGCCAGCGCTCTAAGGGCTTTAATTTGGCTGTAACTAAGCGGTGAGTAGATCACCTGCTCTGGCACATTGTCATTACCTGAAAAACTTGTGACACGCCCCGTAAAGTGAGAACTTAAAACCCCTTTAATACATTGTATCAACGTGTTATCTAAGCGCTGATGAGGCCGGTTATCTTGCTGTACGTTTGACCACACTTGCTGTAACAATGCAGTATGAGACAACGTGAAACGCTGCGCGATATCACGGGTCGTTCGTATAAACCACTGTTCAAGGCTCTGTGCTTGTGGTTGATTAATCAAGCTAAACACCACACTTTCCAATAGCAGTATCAGCGACCCGTTACGAGCAGACCAAGGCATCCCCCCTTGCTTTTGCCAATCAAGCAAGGCGTTTATTAGCTGTATCGACGCTATGCTATGGCTAGGTGACAGCGCCCCCAGTAAATGTTTAATGTCACTCAACGTCACAACGCTCGAAGATGTCATCGCTGACACCAGTTTTTGTGCTAGCAAATAACGTTGCGATACACCCAATTTGCTTCGCTGTAACAGCGTATACAATGAACGTGGGCTAGCGAGTGGACGCACCATGACCATCCCACGTACAACTTGTTGCCAGCTAAGCGAAGCAAACTGCCCAAATAAGGCGGAATGTTGCATTGTGCTTTGTTGAGTCTGCACGTCGATAAGCGCCTGATAATGACGCAACCACAGGGCGTCATTATGTTGTGCTTGTTTAGCTTGCTGCTGTTGTAAGTCAGCCAAAATAGTGAACAGTTCATACTGCTGCCCCGCTCTACTAGGCATGCTGCTGGTTTGTTGCAGCATCAGCAGGATTAGATGATAATCTACACCAAAGTGCTGGCTCACCCCCGACAGGGTAGTATGTACAAACTGTCTGCGGTTAAAATAGCTGCCCCGATTGACAAACAAATACGCCAACAATACTCGCCAAATAAGCGCTGGATCTAAATGTTGTTGTTTAAGTAAAGTTTGAGTGTGTGACACATGGGCCAAAATAAACTGCGTATCATGTGGCGCGACCACTTCCACAATATGTGCGAGCTGCTGCTCATCAAACTGCTTAACGATATGCAGCCGCACCGCTTCTGCCTGCCCTTCATGCTTAAGTACCTGCGCCATTTTACTGGGCCCAACCTGTGCAAGTCGGATGAACAACTCGGTTAAATAATAGGTCTGATTATGATGTTGTGTACTACTTTGTTTGGTATGCAATAACCTTGAAAACAGCGACCACAAGTTCGTTTCATCATCTACCTTGCTGGGGGCTGTGAGTTGTCGCTGCTCACTGTGTTGTATATCTACCAGCACTTGTAAAAATTGCGGTGCTACCAGCCCAGTTTCTTGCATGTGTTTGGCCACAGAACTCAACTGTTCTAATAAATCATAAAAAGAGATTTGGTAGTGCTGGGCCATTTGCCAAAGTGTTGCCTTCACAAATTGCGAGGTATTAAACAAAGTCCCTCTGTCCACCAGCAAATGCGTTAAGATCCAATACCATAAATGTGTTTGCAGATGACTGTCTTTAGGGATATGACTCTGTGGTTGACGCTGCGCAAGTATGACATTATCTGCATAGCTACAAATAAACTGTGCGTTCCACGGCTCAAGTAGTTGCACCGTTTTACGGGTTCTGGCCTCTCCCCACTGCCACACAATGCGTCGCCTAACGGTGTCCATGTGGCCTATTTCGCGGATCAGAGATGCCACAGCGTTGGGTTGCTGACTCATTTGTGAGTCTACAACATGTAAGGGGCTATTGTTGCCCATCACCCACCAAGGCGTTACGCCGTAAAGCAAAAACCAACGTAACAATGCTAATTCAGACTCACCCTGTGCAACGATGGTCAGCTTGTTACTTTTACCACTTTTCGAATCAGTGCCATATTGCTGAAGCATATTCAGCAACGCTTGTTCAATAGCGGCCGCGACCTTTACTGGTAACTGCGTATCCAACTCACTTAACGTCAAGGCTCCCAAATCAATATGCAATTGTTCGATACGCCATGTCTGGCCGTTTGGGCAATAGCGGTCAAACACGTTATTAAGCACATTTGGCAATATCTGGTGGCTCCACTGACTTAGTGCATCTTGTAGCTGGGTGACATTCGCTTGATCATCAAAGCTGGTCTGCCACTGGCACTGGCCAATCATATGCTTAGACATCATCATTAGGCACCTCGGTGAGTAACTGAAGTTTCTCTTTTAGCCCATCTGCTAATGCCTGCCGTGCTGTAGGCCCCCCTTGAAGTGGTGTGCGTTCAATCTGACGCTGCTGATTAAACCACTGGCAGTAATTGCTGATCAAATCCTTGAACTGGGTAACATTGGCTGTTAATAATTCAAGCGTGACATGACTTGGCCAATGCAATTGTTGAATCGCTCGAATGAAATAGATAAATTTCGGCTGATTGACCAAAGAGACATAGTCGGGCAATACCAAAGAAGAGGCTAGATAATACCAATCGTCGCTATCTGCGTTATTGGATGAAATTTGCACCACAGCACTTTGCAACAAGGTATGCTCAATGAGCAAAACCCCTTTTCTATATCCACTCAACCAAGCCAGTTGATCAATATATTGCTGTATATCCGTAACCTGCCATGCAGCTTCTGGATTGGGTAAGGTCATAACCTGTTGACCACTGATGCTTATCTGCAACGCATCGGGAGCACGCTCAGCCACAATATCATCAATATTAAATGAGCCGCTCTGCCCTTGTTGCGATTCATCTTCGCTGCCAACGTCCACAGGTTGACCCAGCCAAGTCACAAAGTCAGGGTCATTGATCAACGTCACCAATGCACCAGCCAGCGTGCGCAAGTGCAGGGCAAACCCCAGTAACAAATCTAGTTTTAATTCAAATACACTAAAGTTGGCAAAGTCTTGTGAACTGAGCTTGCCATAGGCATCTAACGCCTGAGCGTCGTATTGACCATCTAGCATCAAACGCTGTTGAGAGTTCTCCAATAGCAGTTTATTACCATCCATCAGTGGTATGGTTGTCGCCAATGCACGACTTTGTTTGAGTACTTTACCCGTATCTATTTTATTGTCTTTGCCCTTCGCCTTAGCGTGCTTCGCAAGTTGCTTCATAAATAGGGTCGCTATCATACGAGCCAATTGGCCCTTATCTGTAAACCCTTGCTGATACACGCCGCTGATGATCTTGCCAAAATCATCACTCTTACTAGCGATTAACTGTTTGTAGTGCGCAAAGCTCAAACGATATCGCCCAGGTGTGGGTAAGGTTTGTGCCAAAGCAAACTGTATTGCTTGTGCTCGGCGGTAGCTTAGCTGCTGCAAATTCTGTAACCAAATCGATTTAATGATGATACGAGTTTGCAGACGACTACCGTACCACTGCGATGCATCAATGATGTCATCATATAAGTCAGCGGGCTCCCCTTGACGCGCAAGTAGATGACTCAACATAACATCTCGGCGCTGCTGTGCCTCTTGCTGGTTTTCTACGATTTGGCTCAGCCCATGGTTATATTGATTGAATGGATCATTTTTGAAACGCTGCCATGCCAGCGCATTTCTTTGTGCGCTATCACTTGGGTCATCGGGGTAAAAAAATTGATACTGCTGCTGGCCTTTTAACAATGCCTGTACATCTGGTACGTCATACAAAGGTTGATAAAAATAGCTACGAATAAAACTCTGACTTGGAATAGCAGGTGGTTGCGGCGCACTTTGAGTTAAGCTTTGCTGATAAAACTGCTGTTGAGAGGTCGGTACAATATCAAAAGCAAACGTAAATAGATTACTTAGATTAGCCACTTGCGAAAACTGATTAGCTAACACCTGATCGAACAGCAACAAATAACCTTTTAACTGCCGAGATTGTGCAATGCGGCACTTCGAGGCATCTGATTCCAAAGAGTTGCTCCCCACCGCATAGATATCCGGAAAGGTATTTTGAATTGAATAATAACTTTCAATATCGCGATAGCGGCCCGTTGGTTTCTTTGGGGTTAAATCAACCTGAGCCGCAATGCTTTGATTTTGACAGTGCACTTCTATTTGCGAAAGTAAGTTGGTTTGCTGCCAAGGCTGCATGTTAAGTGGAGCTTGATGTTGTATCAGCGTGAAATCAGCGCCGGGTTCCAAGTGCGCTATTTCGTCCGCGGCGATAGACACTGACTGTACATCAGCTTGTGCATTCAAATTAAACGACTCAACAGCGGTTACACCGCTTACCTGACTAATTAAGGTGATTAACTCAACCTTTTGGATAACACTGCGTTTGCTACCCAATGGGTTATCACCCAACATCCAACCGTTTTGTAATCTAGGGCCATCAAATATTTGATCTGCCGACTCGCCCTGTGCTCTCGCCTGTTGATAGCCCACCTTTTTTACTTGAGGACTAACATAGTCACGCAGCGCTTGCATAATATCCACGTGCACCTGTTCAGGGTCAGCATCCTGCGTCAGTAAAACTTCACCACTTAGCGTCACCGTATTGGTGCGCAGCACTTGCGGCATCAAAAAGTATTCGCCCAGATTGCGATGTTTGTTTAACAACTGATAAACCGAACGACACAGTGCTTGTTGCGCCTGTACCTGTGTCTGCGCAGTCATTTGAGTAGGTAAATGAGGGGCGTAGAGCCACACCTGATACAACCCCGTGAGCTGGTCGCTCAAACTTATCGGCTGTAAATACACATTGTCAATTTCACTAATATTATCAACTACCAGCTTACGATAATCAGCGGTGCTGATGGGGCCTGTAGTTAAAATCTCATCAATCGCGTAGAACTGTTGTTGATAATCAATGCTTCCGTCAGGCTGTGTCAGTACATCAGCAATGTCAAAAGTATTCACATACCCAAGTTCGGTGAGTGCAAACACAATTTGCTCTAAAATCGTCACTCCGGGGTCACTATCGTTATAGTTACTCCAAGAGGCGCCCGCCAGAGCTTTGAGCGTGGTAATACCCGCGTTTTTTAAAAACGTAAATTGTAGCGCTTTGGGCAGTGGCCCAGCACTGATGCTATTTGGATGCACCAAGCTATCTAACGATGTCGTTGCGGATTCACTCATCATCCCGCCTCCAACAACGTATTCATCGGTAATGTCACTGCTTGTGCGCCACCGCTATCACCGCCAGAAGGCGTCTCGCTGCTAGCCCTTATAAACGTAAAGTCGTGTTTGCTGGCGGGCACAAAAATCGCATTATCAGCGCTTGGCGAAATCGTATCGGTTTGCGATGTTGTTTGTTGACTCGCAGGCTGTTCCTGCGCTGAAACAGTTGGTTCCAGCGAAGCTAATAGCAATGAAACATCCAGTTTTTGAATCGCTTCTATTTGACTAAAGCTGGCAATATATGCCGCTAAACTTGCTTTGCTCAAACCACTGTTTAAGCAGTACTGTGGTTGGCTGGACGCTATCCAAGGTGCCAAATAAATATTCACTCCGGCCGTCAGAGCTAGGTTTAAATCGTTAATGTTGGTGTCTTTGCTGACCACCAGCTCCGCCGTGATAACAATTGTTTCATGCGCCAAGTTACTTACCTTGACCTGCGTCATAGCCGATACTCTGGCCGTTAAATAATCAGTGATCTGTAACTGATACGCCTTAGGCATAACCGGAGTAAAGGCATTCGCTTGCTCGGGTGAGGTATAATGCTGCACCACGCCGAGCGACACGGTCCCCGCTCGTGAAGAGGTCAGCAACTTCACATAAAAAAGCCCACTGTAGGCTTGCCGTGCAAGCATGCAATAGTCCCAATCACTGCTGGCTCGATTTTTAGTTTTCAATCTCAAACTAACACGCTGCTCAAACTGACTGGTATTTTCAGCAGAGCGCCCCACCATAGAGGCAAATGGTTGTGTGACTTTACTAATTGCTGCAATTTTCGACGCAGGGGCGGTGATCTGTTCGGCCTGTATGCTAGGCACAGTTCCAAGCGGTAAAGCAATTGGTGTACAGCGCTGTACTTTGACCGCTTGCGTATTGCAATACACACACTGCACTTTTCTGGGCGTTTGTTGTGTCAACATCAACCAAGTCGTGTTGGTTACCTTGCCCTGAGGTTTTGGCCACAGCGGCGAATCTAACGCCACGTCTTGCATGAGATCCAATTCAATGATGCCAGAGCGAGTCAACGCACGGGTTTCATCCTCCAACACATTCACGGCTTTCCAGCCTGTTTCACTCCAATAAAAAATATCAACCTGATTAGACTGAAGATCACCACTGATATCTTGAGCTAACTCCACAAACAAGCTGACTCTGCATGGCGCTTCAACCTGTGCTAATTGCATATATAAACTCAGCGCTGGTTGGCTTACTCCCTGAAATAATGCCAAACCCTGCGGGTTATCCGACACAGGTTGTTGCGCCAATTGTAAGGTTGGCTCAGCAGGTATTTCAGGCTGCAACTGTAAAGCACGGTCATCAACACTCGGCTTGGCTTGACCAGCTAGTTGGCAAAAATACTGATACGTTTGCCAAGGCCCTATATGTTGCAGTGCAAACCCTTGCTGTAAATTCATCGTAGACGATGTGAAGTCAATGCTCTGCTGGGCTTCATAGGTCATGGCTACGCGCTTAGCCTGTAACTGTAGTGGCGGGTTAGGCATCGGCTCTAGTTTGCCTTTATTCGAGCCTAACAACTGCGCTACCGAGTGAAACACTTTGGTAATAATCGAAAATAGTCCTGATAACGCAATCAGGGTTTGCGCATTTTTCAAGCTAACATTATTGACGACCGCGCCATAGAGTTGATCACCAAAGCCTTGTGCGGGCCCCGTGAGTGTCATTCTTACGCTTGGGTTCTTATTGCTGGCAATATCTGTAGCCTTGATATTTGCGCATTGCAATGCTGTGGGGAGTGTAAATACAAACTCACTCGACTGCGCGTTAATGGTTTGCTCAGATTTCCCGACGGTCTGTGCGAATAGCCCATTGCTAGTTTGTAGCGGCACTGAGTTGCTACCCGCGTCATTAGGTGTAGGTTCAGCCGAGGTACTATCTGCGGCTGACAATTCGTCAGATTGGTTGACTGGCAAGGCGTCTTGACCTTGCAAATCAAGCCCCAAGGTGGGCTCTTTACGTTTACTCAAATCTAAAAGTTCATCGGAGCCACTGCCCTGAGATGTGGCCTGAGACGTCATCAAGTCCGATGGTAACGTCAGCATCGCCGTTGCATCTTGCCAACCCGAAGATTGCATTACGCTCCAAGCAACAGTAAACACACTATTTGTGTAAGCAACCGCATCGCTGACTTGGGCTTTGTTATTCTTGATGTAGTCATTGTAAGCACTGTAATAGACATTAAAATCGTCCGGTACATTATCCCAATCAACACGCACCTTAAGGGAGGTGACGGGTTTTGCAAAAGCTTCTGGGTAACTGACATAAAAATGACTATCAACTTGAGGACGCGTGCCAAGCAAGTACATTGCCTTGTTGTTCGTCAACAGGCCGTTGTCATTGCTTGGCGCCAACAGCTCACTGTCATGCACTGAAACATTAATCGAAAGATTCAATAGCCGTGGTTGTGATTGTAAATTAACGCTGTTGGGCAACATCACTTTACAGTAGGGCATGCTCAAAGGGTAATCTGGTTGAGGTTTTGCAAACGTCGTTATCGAAGCGAAACTGCTGCTAAAGGTTAAGGTCAGTTGTAGCTGTTTAGCGCTAGGCGAAGACCAAAGCGCTGAACTGACTTGGCTGGTATGCGTCAGCGCGTCATAAGGTAAAATATCCAGCCAACCTTTAGCTCCTGATACAGCGACCTGCGCATTGGCATAATCAGCCAGCACAATCTCATTGGCAAAATTAAAAGTGAGAATGACCACTCGCTCGCCGGCATTTAAAAACAGCATATCACTGGCTAGCGCAAACCCTTGCTGAACTTTCTCTCCCTGTTCACTGGCAAACCAACTGCTGGATAACACTCGCCCCGTTTGGTCGGTTCGAACTAAGTTACTGTCAGCAAAGGTTTGTAAGTATTGCTGCTTGTCATTGCTTGGGGGATTAGTAGCGCAGTAACTCACACCGAACATTGCAATGATAGAAGTGTGGTTAAGCTCCGTTTGCTGAGTGGTTGCAAATAACACCGCAGATTTGTCAGGATAGGTACCCGCCGTAAAAGTGGTTCCCTGAGCCAACTCATAGCTTGAAGCTGATTTATCTAATGTTAGGCACAGGTAGGTATAGTCTGGCTGTGCTTGTGCGGGCATTTGTTTTAGTAAATTCTTATAGTAAAAATCCAGATGCTTTTGGGCGTATTGATTAAACTCTTGCTGTGAATACTCCAATAACTGATTCGCCACGATGATCAGACTGGTATCAGGAAAGTCGTTTTGTTGTACGACCATTTCGTAAAATGCAGGTTTAGCACTTTGGATCACCTGAACAAAGAAGCGATAAATCTGTTGATATATTTGTTCTAGCCTCTGCAAGGCCTCCAAAGGGCTTTGCGCATCGCTGGTATTTTTGCTGCGCTTATTGATGAACCAGTTCGGATTAAAATCACTAAAGCGTGAGTCACTGGGTTTGGGTATGCACCCTGCTAGCTTGCTCGACAAATAATCTTGGAGCGCTAAACGCTGCCAGAGTTGTTGGCTTATCCCGCCTGTGACTTGCTGTAAAATATAGTCGCGTAAGTCAAAGTCTACGGTACTTTGTTCTAAATATTCCACCCAACTATTGATGGCTTCAAAGACCTGATCGATAACCAAGAGTAACTGAGATATACAATGATTATTTAGATTCGGCGGCAAGCTTAATGGGGGTTGTTCGCTACTACTATCTTGTTGGTCTAACCAGTGTTTTACTTTCTCCAAAGACCCTATTATTTGATTAAACCTAAAGTACATAGGTTGATAAGCTGTTTTGCTGATCACCGCCAGCAATATCACCGGATCTTTGAGCACGACAGAGCGCCAGTCACCCACAGGCTGGTTGTGCTCATTGTAAAACAGAATTAACTCTGACAAGGATGCAACGAATGCTAGGCGATCACGAATATCACGCCCATCCAAGGCGATAGCGCTCGGATCTAAGCGAGCATTAAGCTGCGCCTGCATTGTTACAAAGTCGAGTCGATTATGCACCTTGTGCCCTCACTGCCAAGTTAGTGCCTTCCAAAATTGAGAATGGAAATACATGGTTGTGACGCGTGTTTGTTTGCTTGATGGTATACACAACAGTTATCACCACAAGCGACTCCTCACCCGTGGTGTAATCAACAAGCACATCGTCTACCGAAATTCTTGGCTCGTCATTGAGTAGGGTGTAACGCACTGACTTTTCAATCTCTTCTTTGAGCGTGGCATCTTGAGAGCGAAACAAAAAGCTGCTGAGTTGGCTCCCGTAATACGGAAGCAAACTACGCTCGCCACGCCGCGTTTGTAGGATCAAATCTATCGACTGATTAATGTTGTCCACCCCTTCGTTCATCGCAACCTGACTCGAGACGCTAGAAAAAGTAGGTGGAAATTGCCAGCCTCTGCCTAAAAACTGGCTCTGATGTGCTGATGTTGGTTTATCACTCATTCGTTACCCTCCAATCATCACCGTAAAATCTCCCAAAACAATGGAGCCACCATGGGCGGTATTGTCACCAATGCGCGCCGCTGGCATACCGCCAATAAATACGGTTGCCGAGCCTTTAATAATGGTATCGGGAGGACCTACGCAGACCAGCATGTCGCCCACTCTGGCTGCGGGTAATTTGCCAATCAGCACCGTGGGGCACCCAGGCCCTATGATCGGCCCGCCAACATGAGGAATTGGTGGTACGCCCGGCGTCACCATCGGGCATTCATGAAAATCGGTAAGTCTGGCTGCTGGTGGCATCATTTCATCCTGTTAATTAATCATCACGATAGCGCCTTTGAGCGTCAGCTCTGCACCGCCTTGCACCTGCGCAGTTGCTGAGCCTTTTGCGCTAAACTGCACATCAGCTTCGGCATTCACATTCAGCCCAGACACTTTCACATCGCCTGACTCTGCCTGCACATTGACGCCCATGGCACCTTTGATATTGACCGACTGATCAGCCTGAATATTGATGCTTTTAGGGCTTTTCATATCAATACCTGATTCACTCATCAGGATGCTGTTTTCATTTTGATCTGAGATCTTTATTTGCTTATTTTTATCATCCAACACTATGGTGTTGTTGGCATCAGTGGTAATGGTGAGAATGCTTTCTTTATCGTCAAAGATGATCCGCAAATTGCTTTTGGTAACGATGGCTTTTTTACTGTTGTCTGAATCTGGTGTTAGCTCGCTATAGGGCTTGCGGTTCTCGCTGTAAACACTGCCGATAATAATAGGAAAACGGGGGTCTTGATTTAAAAAGCCCACTATCACTTCATCCCCTATTTCGGGTAGAAAGAATGCGCCACAGCCACTACTGGAGTAGAAATTGGTTAATCTGGCCCACACCCCTTTACCCTCATCGTTATAAAGGGGTAATTCGACTAAAATTCGATACGCATTGTCAGGGTCTTCGTCAATTTTCTTAACAGTACCGTTATATAAGCCGCCAATTCCGGGCAGCAGCCCAGCGGCTTCGGGCGCTGTAACGTCATGTTCTTGTACAAACCACACTGGTGACAACCCCAGTTCCACCGTAGTAAACCAGTTACCTTCAGAAAAATCGTGCTCAACACTGGAAATAAAATGATCGCCGTTAAAGCGGCCTCCCATGCCTGCCAATGTCAGATATTTGCCAACCTGAGCCTTCGCGTTGCCTTGAAAACGTGCATCACCAGTGATTTTAGACAGCTCGCTTTTGAGCATTTGTCCTTTGGCCCATTGAGTCAAATTATCGTTATCGACCGCTGCGGTGGTTTGCAACTCAAACTCAGACAGCCCCACTACTTCTGCTAATTTTTTGCTACTTAGATTACCCGCCCCAGACACCGAATTGCTGGCTGTTGCTGAGATTATTGCTTGTGATTTAGCATCCCAAGCACTTGATTTAACTTCACTTAGCTGAGTAACACTGTTGAGCTGAACATTAATATGATAAAGGTCGTCACCATAAGTGACAGTCATGACCGAGCTGGTATCATCGGTTGGCGAGAACACCGATACTTTGGAGTTGATGGTACTGACCACCATACTGTTAACCTCAGCTCGACTTAGTAAAAAATCCCAGTCGGAGGTGTAATATTGCACCAACTCAGGTAGCTCAACGGATGTACTCGACACATCAGCGCTGAGACTATACTGGCCAATTAAGGTGCTCATAACGTCGCTGTCTTTTTTCTTTTGATAGGCAGAGTTTTTTCGGCCAACAGTCATTTTTATTGCTTTATCACGACACTCAACATTCAACATTGGTCCAGCACCTGGGTTGACCTGTATCATCTGCTTAGTCACAATGCCGGTAAATACGGTACTGTTAGTACCGTCATATCCCAGCGCAATACTGATCTCATTCCCCGGCACAAAGGTACTAGAACTGCTGACAGCAAAGCCCTCTTTTGAAGGATTTCCGTCCAAGACTTGGATGGTCGCGTAAGCGACCCGATTGATGTCTTGTCTGATCACGACGCTGTGAACTTGCACCGTATCTGGAATCGTCGACCCTTGTGACTTGATTTCCAGCGTTGCTACACCACCGTTGCTACTATCACTCATGACCGCTCTCCTTGACTACGTAACGGTGGCGCGCTCAATACACTGCCTGCTTTTATATTTCTTAGTTTATTCAACTGATTAAACGCACCAAGTTGCACATATAAGTCTGGGTCTTGATAAACCTGTTGGCTGATTTGTGGCAAACTATCCCCTTCAACAACAGCGATACGGTGGGTCAGGTCCGGTGATTTTTTATCTTCTTCTTTGGCAGCGGTAGAGGGGTCTAAATAAGAGGTAAAACGTAACGATACCTTAGCACGCAGTGCGGTGCCATCCGGTTTGAAAAAGGTGTAGTTAGTATCAAATGCAGTCAATACGCCCTGAAACGACAGCCCTTGCCCCCAATACACAGTGACGTAGTTTGGACGGTGTATATCGCCGTTATAGGTGTATACCACTTTTTGTAATTGATTGAGTTCAGTAGGCATGTCGGTACGCGTAGAATCAACAACGCCAGTGCAATCAACCACTAGATCAAAACTTAGTTTTTCACCGGGCGTGGAACGATATTTAGAAGAAAGCTTTCCAGAGTCTGGTGCCTGCTCTTCATTATAATTAATGCTACGGTCCAGCTTAATTTGCTCCGGGTTGAGCATAACAACATACTCATCGACCTTAGAGGTAAATTTCTCATCGCTGTATGCGACTATGCGCATTTTCTTTAAACTACCCACGCCTCTATCTCCGTGCTTAAATAATGCCTTAGCGCTCTAACATTTTTTGTCGCTGCTTAAGGCCAAGCTGCTTGACGCACTCTTGTACAATTTGCTGTTTAAGCTGCTGCAATTGTTGTTCTGTCAATTCATGTCCCGACGTTTCTTTGTGACTTTGAATAGCGGTTTTAATCACCAGCTCTCTGATTTCAACGGCCATGCGCTAACTCCTCTTCTTGCTGTTGTGCTTAGTACACATTACGCGTACAAGTCCATTTGTGGTGAGCGACTGTCTTCAACTTCAAAATATCGGTAGGAAAACTCGAGTGTTTCTATAAATACCTCACCATCTTGTGATTTCAGGTCACTCGCCGACCACTTAACAGGGTAGGCGGCGATAAAATCCCACTGCATACTGACGTTGCCCTTTTCGTCCAATAACCGCACTTTAATGTCTTTGGTTTGAATAGGATTCGCCAATCCATCGTCCAGCGTATCTTTTACCCAGGCAATTAACGAAGATTCATCCGTTGTCACGCCTCGCTTGAGCACCAGATTTGAAAAGGTTGTCATGGTGGGTAGACGATATTTAAAGCGGTTTTCACCACCACAGACCACATCCTCACTGCCAAGCTCCTTGCTCAATCCCAGTACCTCTTGAAAAGCAGCATCACTGCTGCTCATCCCTGAGATTGAAACGCTGAAGTAAAAGCTGGTTTGTAGATTATGAGCCATTGGTCACAATCAACTGTTCATGCGCTATTTCTAACGTATCAACGGCTACTTCGTTACCATCCGACTTCAAATCTGTACCTGTGATTTTGGTCGGCCACGCATTATTAAGCTGCCATTGCATGGTGGTTTTACCATCCTGATCAAGTAATTTGATCAGCACCGTGCGACGCTTAATGGTGTTCATTTCAATTTCATCCATCCACTTCCAGAAATTGTTGTCATTCACAAAAATGCCGCGCTTCATGGTGATATTGCCGTACTTAGCAATACCTGGCATTTTGATTGTGGAGAACAAAGTGCTGTTACTGTGACGGTATTCAATCACTTGTACTTCTTTGTCCATCCCTGAGACTTCCTGAAAAGCCACTTTTTGTAGTTCCGTTCCAAGGTCAACCTCGAAACGGAACTTGGGCATTGGCCACGTGCTGCCTTCTTTGCTGCCGTCATCTGCCATGGTATTTCCCCTTATATTTTTTCTATAATTTGGTTAAACATAACTACCTCAGCGCTGCTTATTAGCCTGACTTAGCCATTTCCTGTTCGAATGAGATCACAATAAATTCTGCTGGGTGAACAATCGCTACTTTTACCGACACTTTCATAAAACCGTTAAGAATATCGTCACTGGTCATCGTGGTGCCTAAACCACACTCAACCTGAAACGCATCCGACGCTTTTGAGCCTTGTAGACCACCTTCTTTCCAAATACTCATGAGGAAGCTACCGATTTCACTCTTAACAGCGCCCCACGTGTTGATGTCATTGGGAGCAAATACATAGGCACGAGCGGCCAACTTACATGATTGCTCTAAGAAGGTCATGGTGCGGCGAACCGACACATAACGCCAATCCTGAGAGTTACCATCAAGCGTACGCGCGCCCCAGACTAAAATTCCTTGACCATTGAAAAAGCGGATCGCGTTGACTGACTTACCCGACACTGCATCAACGTTCAAGCCAGCCTGCTGAGTATCATTCAAGCGAATAGGCAGTGATGATGCGCCAACAATACTGGTGTTCGCTGGTGCACCCCATACGCCTTTGACATTGTCATTGACGGTATAAACACCCGCCATGCCACCACTTGGAGGCAGCAAGTTAGCATCGGTCAGTACGTGATTAACGATTTGCACATAGGTTTGCGATGCGTTCAGTAGAGCAGCGTTAAGCTGTGAAGTGGTCATTGAGCCATCGTCCGCTTCAATCATAGAAATGATTTTTGAAGCGGTTGGATTTGGCGCGGATGGAGGATTCAGCAATGGCTCTAACTGCTTAACGTCACCGCCAAATAAGTTGGTGTAGTTAATCTCTGACGATTGCATGATAGTGGTGCCAATGAATGGGTAGTAAGCCACGCCATAGTTCAGGCTATTTGAACCCGTATTGTTCCTGAACGTTTCGATATCATTGGTGTAGGTAATTGGGTCGGGTGTGTTGCCGCCAATAACGTCAAACATACATACAGCGGTTTGCATTTCACCTGCCTGCAACAACATCTCCTGCATTAAAGTACCGTTGTCGGCAACCGATAATAACGTCGCTTCTGGGCAGATATAAATGGTTGGTTCCTGCTCGTATTGCAACAAATCTAAACCACTTTTTAAGTCACTAAGCTTAACATTAGGGTTTACAATTTGCGCGCCAACAGCACCTGGCTTACCTGATGATGGACCATAGGTCCCAACAGACACAATGTACGCATCACCACCGCCGTTTTGATAAAACAGGCGCACACTATTGTATAAATAATAAATACTGTTTGGGTCGGGCACTATTGAATAATAACTACCGGAGATCATCATATAATCACCAGAAGTTGGCTTTTCTTTTTGTTCTACCAAGTAATATTCAGGGCTATATTGCGAGGCTGGATCTGCCGGTGGTGGCGGACTCCCCTTCATATAAATAGACTGAAACTCAGCGAATGAAGTAATTTTTTGTGCCTTGTTGAAGTAAGACTTGCCCTGATACTCAGCTGTTGGCGTATAACCAATAAACGCAGGTACCGCTGTTGCAACGGGGACCACTGAGTTAGGGAAGGCATTGACTTCATCAATGTACACGCCGGGTGTTTTAATGTTGGAAGTTACCATAACATCGTTTGCCTTTTGTTCCTGTTTGACTAAATTTCGTTTTCCTTCGACCTATAGAGTGAAGTGAAAACCCTTTTTGTGTCGCTACAGTAAAGCTGTTGTATCTCACTGTATTGACTGGTTGTTTTACGGTATTTCACATGCCATTTTCTAAGCAAACCCCATTGTGTGGGTTAACCCCAATCAGACATTACTGGTCCGAAGCTAGTGTTACTCAATGGCTAAGTAACCTAGAAATAAACATACATATGCGACTGAACACAAAGCGGGGATGAACTGTTTGAATTCAGCGGAGTACCAAGGTGAAGCTGATCGCTTCTTGGAGCAGGCAAGGCACTAATCACAGTGCGCTGTATATTGTGCTCACCTGTGCTATCTAATTGCTGCGTATCAACCAATTCAAAACGGGGGGCTGGAACTTGCTGTAGTGGCAAATTAAACTCCCCACTGTTACTCAACCAAGCTGCTTCACCCTCTTGCGTCTTATAAAAACTGGGGGTTGTAAACGACACTTCATTTTGCTTGTCGACTAGCTGAGGTTGGTATAAATGAGTCTGACCACGCTGGATGAGGTGATAAACCCACTGAGTTGCTCGCGCTGACAGCGTGATTTGATAGTGTTCAGTGACCATCAAATCACTAATATTGAAAACAATTTTTGCGATGGCTCGGTCAACAAATACTCCCTGAGTTGCCTTATCAAGGGTATCAACTTGTAACACACTCGCCCCCTCGGACACTGGCATACTGTTGGCCGTGTTGAACTGAAGTAGCCCTTTCCAGTCCATCGGCAAATCAGTAAAGGTTACAAAATCATCTAAAGGTTGTAGCAGCAAAAATTCTAATGTCTGAATGTTTTGAGTGTGGCTTAGGTAGCGCAGGAAATCCGCTTTAGCGGTGTTTTGATAACCATATAGACGCCAAGTAGTACCGTCCTTGTGAAGTGACATTTGGTAGCGGTTTAGCCAAAACTGAGTTGTTGATGTCGCTTGTAACTGAGCATTAATCCACTTTTTGTCTGCAAAGTAGCCATGTTCAAGAAGCAAGCTAAACAAGGTAAACATCAGATAGATGCCTCACTGTCTACATCGGTAATCGCACCCACACTGCCCATTACTTGAAGTGATTGCACCGCGACATGGCGTATTTTATATATAATTGAAGGCTGGTATTTGGCCCCTAATGCACTCCATAGATTGTGAGTTTGAGTATAAGGCGAGTTTTCAATTTCAAACTGTAACTGAAACAAATCTGGTGGCATATTGGGGAAATCTTTTTTCGTTAATGTCGGGTAGGCCTGAAAGAATGCCACTGATGCGCTCAGAAATTTAAGCGCCTCATTGTATGAATCGAAATGTGCCGTCAGTAATATGTCCAGATTAAAGCGTGTAGTCGGTTGTAGCTGCTGAACTTGCGTGGTTTGTACTGTTCTTTGGCCACCATAAAACTGCTTATTTGTCTCATGCTCTAGATTGATTAAGGTGATGACCAATTTATTTTGATTCGCAAGTGGCGGCGTACCATTTGATTCAACCAAATGATTCATGATGACAATGTCGCTATCGAGAGCAAATTTAGTTCTTAATGCTTGGTTAAGTTGTTGCTCGACAAAACGTAAGGCTAGATCAATCACAGCATCCTTCCACCATAAATTAGCCATCCATGTTGTTAGGTACGAATAAACAGCGTAAAAAAGTAAAAATAGTGTAACCACATTGATAAATAAAACAATTACACTTCATTACACGCTTTATGCAATTTTTCATAAGCTATTGATTAAATATAGAAAACCCCACCATATATACGTGTAAAATAATGATTTTTTAGTGTTCTCATAAAAATCCACCTCAATATTGATACTTTTTTGCTGCTTTGAGCCCCTCACCATTAAATGCAATAATTGCAACAATAAAATAGAGGTAGTAAGTTTTGAATAAGCCATATGCTTAATAGGAAAAGCTTAAATGTATGTGTAAGTACCCGCTAACGCGGCTTGGCTGTGACCAATCTTGATACAATTACGTCCCATAAAGTCGGGATCTGGGGCGGTATAACCTCAAAGCGTAAAAATGCGGTATTGAAGGTGTAATATAATCTTAATGATATGATTTATAAGCTAATATTTTTTCATCGATACAAACTGGATGATTTGGTCAATGAATGGTCGATTTCATCACCAGCAACAAAATTGGTACTATCGGTGATCCGCTGTGAGTCTACCCCCACTGCTCCTACGCGTCTTCAATATGCTCTTTGGTATGCTTATCAGATGCCAATTAACGCGCAAACTCATTGAGCAATTCGATTAGAAACGGGATGTCTGAATGCGTTACTTCACGTATCTTTAAAGTCATAAACGCCACAGAAAAAAGTGGCAGAATTCCTGCCACATTAATCATTTACTGATAAAAGACTTACATGTTACCAAGTTCAATCATCATTGCGGTATACATGCGTAAATTGAGCTCTAACTGTTCGACGGTTATGTATTCATGTTCCGAGTGACCGGTATATTTTTTACCCGGCATAGATGGGCCGAAACTGACCGCATTGTCGAATAGCTTGGCGTTAGTCCCACCACCTATCGATACAAACCCAGCATCGGTATCATTGGTATAATACTTAAAAATATCCAATAGCTTTTGCGCGTGTGGCGCACTGTCCAGTAGCATTGGTTCGCCTAATTCAATTTCAACTTTGTCCAACTGTACTTGTTGAGAGTGCTGCCAGTTGTCGATGGCTTGACGAATTTGCTGCTCTAACAATTGGGCCTGTTTACCCACTGGTCGACGGGCATTAACGGATAATACAATGTGATCTCCCTGACGCGCTAATACCGTTGGCGCAACGGTCATTGGGCCCATAAACTCATGACTATAAGCAATCTCTCCAAAATTTTTGCCATACAAATCAGTGCCTATCAGTTGGTTAATAAAGCTAATAGCCTGACCGTCTGCGTTTAATTCAAGGGTCACGCCACTAAATAGTTCAGCAAGATATGCGATAGCATTCACACCCGCCTCAGGCTCAGATGAATGAGCTGACACGCCTTTCACACTCACTTTCACGCCCTGCGGCATCTGTGTAAAAGACACTTTCACCTGACTCAAAGAGTTAGCCTTAGCCTGCAATTGTGCCATCAGTTCCGCCGATGCATTATGTACTGTCACGCTGGCATCTTCTGGGATCTGACTTTTAAACGCGCCGCCACTTAAATTACTGACGTACACTCCCGTACCAGGTGATTCACCCGTAAATGTCGGTTCAATTAAGCTCCAACCTTTTTCAGCAACAACAACTGGGTAACTTGCATCTATGGTGATGGCATATTTGGGCTGCTCATAGCTTTTCATAAAGGCTTTGAGCGGCTCCCAATCTGATTCCTCAGCAAGATAGATCATCAACTCGATACGATTGTTCAGCTCTATTCCTTGATCTTTGATAGCTTTCATCGCGTAAAGCGCAGTTGCAATCGGCCCCTTATCATCTTCCGTTCCCCGTGCGATGAGCTTGCCAGGCTCAGTGGTTGAATCTAAATGAAAAGGACTTTGTTGCCATTTTGTAGGGTCCGCAGGTTGTACATCTCCATGGGTCACCACTGTGACTTTTTGCGCTTGGGTGCCCAAACCAATCAGTACCGTGTGGCCCTTGTCCTGATAATCCAGACCCAGTTGCGCCGCTTTCATTTTAAGTAGCTGCTTAAAACCAATAAAATCTGGGTTCTGTGGGGTGGCTAGCCCTTCTTTATTCACTGTGGGGAAAGACACCAAATTAGCAAGGGTATGGATCTGTGCCTGCTGGTAATTAGCGACCGCATAGTCGGCCGTTTTCACGCTGATACTTTCGATATTCGCTTGAGCACTAAAGGCTAGCATTGCCGCTGCCACGCATACGAAACGGTTCATGTTAATTTCCTTGATTCTGTATAAACAACAAAGGGGGCTTGTGCCCCCTAACGTAAGTCGGATGAGCACTTTAATTAAGCTTGCTTTTGCTGCTCAATCCAGCGCTTAACATCTTCTTCAACCAAGGCTAAAGGACGCGCGCCCTTGAGCAAGATCAGATCATGAAACGCTTTGATATCAAACTTATCACCGAGCGCGTTTTTAGCCATAGTGCGCAACTCAACCAGCTTCAACATTCCCAGTTTATAGCCAAGCGCTTGCCCCGGCCATGCGATATAACGGTCGATAGCCGCTGTTACATCACTCATAGCAGTACCCGTAGCTTGGGCAAAATATTCAATCGCCTGCTGGCGCGTCCATTTTTTATGGTGTAACCCAGTATCAACGACCAAACGTGCTGCGCGGTATACTTCTGCTTGTAAACGACCTAAATCACCGAATGGGTCATTTTCGTACATGCCCATTTCATAGGCGACTAATTCTGAGTAAAGTGCCCAGCCTTCGATATAACCATTAAATGATGCATTTTGACGCATCAAACCAATATCTGTTTGTAATAGGTTTAAAGCAATCTGAAAATGGTGCCCTGGTACAGCCTCATGATAAGTCAATGTTTTCATAGCAAAGCTAGGCACGGCTTTCATATCTTTCAAATTAATTGCAAAGATCCCAGGGCGGCTGCCATCTAACGATGGGCCATTATAATAGCCACCAGGTGCACCAGCTTCGACAGCTTTTGGAATACGTTTAACTTCCACTTTTTGCGGCGGCAGCGTTGAAAAAAGCTGAGGTGCTTTTTTGTTGATGGTTTCAATTTCACCACGCAAGAAAGTCAGTAGTTTTTCGCGTCCCTCGTCACTGTCTTCATATAAGAAGCGAGATTCTTCATTAAGCTGCTTCATTCGGTCGCCAACAGTTCCTTCACTATAACCATTGGCTGTTAGGATCTCATCCATCCGTTTAGTGATGCGCTCGACCTCTTGCAAACCAATATTGTGAATTTGTTCAGCTGTCATATCTGAATCAGCCAAATAAGTAATGGCATGTTGATAATATGCTTCACCATTTGGCTGGGCCCAAATACCTACTTTATCAGGCGCTTTACTCTCTAACGCTTGCATATCTTTGGTCACATTAGCAAAAGCAGGGTAAATTTTGCTTTGTACAATATTTGTTGCTTCTTCCACCATAGATTGCTTGGTTTCTTTTGGCAGCTCGCCTACCGAATCCAGCTTTTCAGCGAATGATGTCACCAGTGGATGCTCCGCAGGCGCGGGGGCAGTAAAGTTGTTTAAATAACCCAGTGTGTTAGCAAACAACGGTTTAGGTAAAATAACCCCTTTTTTCGCATCAACAAGCGCTTTTGAGCGCACTTGCTCGGTCATATTTGCGAATGCTTCTAATCTTACCAAATAGTCTTTTGCGTCTTGTTCTGATTCAACACCGTGCTGATCTTTAAGAATATTTGGGATATCTACCAACGGGCCCGACAACTGATTGATAATATAAGGCAAGTGACCGCCCCAAGTATCAATATAGCCTGCTGAAAACTACTATGACCGGCGTAATACCTTGCCAGTACTTCGTTCACTTTCACATGCAACATTTCGTCTTCGTTAAGCGGCAGAGTCTGTAACTGCTTTAACTGCTCGGCAGCCTTGTTCATATCAATTTGCAGCGCTTGCATACCTGCTAACGAATAGTTAGGTAATCTAGCGGCATATTCACCGTATTGTTCTGGTGATAATTTCAGTGACGTTGCCAATGCGGGCTGGTGAGTGATAAACGTTTGCGTGTATTGTTCAACAACTTCATCGACCGCATCGGTACTCGAAGTGTTGGTTACTTCAGCTGTAGTTTGCGCTGTAGATGAACCTGAACTAGTTTGAGTGCTCTCTGATGAGCACCCTGCAAGGGCAAAAAGTACGGCTAAGCTGACTAAGCTTGCTTTTTTCATGAAAAACTCCATTGGTAACGTGAAGAGGCAACCCATTTAGTGTAATAGGTATCTAGTTTTTTTGTTCTTATTGTTATTAGAAACTCAATAACATTTTTTGCGTACAATATACAGTGTAATACGTTGAACAACAGACAATTAAGTATCCATACTGATTTCATCAAGTAACAGCTATCTAGTATAAACAATGTGTTTTCTAGTTATTTTTAGTTTCGCTACTCTGGCAATTCAACAACATATAACGCATCTGCCTTGGCCGATAAGATTAATAACAACTTATCATTAACCAGTTCCACCATTGAAGAAACACTGTGTATGGTTAAGCCCTATAAGTAGGTCGAAAAAAATCATAATTTGATTGATTAGCGTTCGTAACTCGTGTAAATTTTTTACATCATGTTTGGAACTCAATAACATAATATCTAAGGAAGAATTATTTTGAATAAGTGTTGCCCAAAATCTTATTCAGTATTGGAACCTAGCGCTCAAGACTATGTCAGTGACCTGATTAATCCTGAAGACTCCCAATTATCAGAGATAAGAAAAAGATCAAAAGAAAAGAATCTTCCAGATATATCAATAAGCCAGTTTGACGCAAGACATCTTGAGATCATTTCAAGAATAGCGAACCCTGGAAAAGTTGTAGAGGTTGGAACTCTCGCAGGTTATAGCACTATTGCACTTTCAAGAGGACTGAAAAAGGGCGGCAAATTATTTACTTTTGAGAATAACCCTGAACACATCATAGAAGCTAAAAACACATTCTCTAAGTATTTGGTTGAAGACAAAATTCAGCTAATCCAAGGAAATGCGCAAGATACGTTAAGTCAAATCGAAAGGTTTGGTAAGTTTGATTTGATGTTCATTGACGCTGATAAAACTTCATATTGTTTTTATTTGCATTGGGCAACTAAATTTATTCGAAAAGGTGGGTTATTAATTGCCGATAACGTATTTAGGTATATTCACAATAGACCCTTCGCTAAAGAAGTCCATCAATTCAATATTGAATTGAGTCAATCCCCAGACTGGTATGGCACTTACCTCCCCGTTGAGGATGGCCTTGCTGTATTTATTAGAGTTTAAATAGGTAAAATGTAAATGAATATCAAAAAAATAACTATTTCAATATTCGCAATTGCCGCTTTGGTACTTTCTTTACTCTACGTTACCGATAATAGTACTTCTATAGAAAACGAGCTTATAACAGTTAGAGTTGGCTCAATGCCAATAGCCCACTGCGCAATTTTATCTGAATCAGATATATTCAAGAAACATGGTTTAAATATCGTTCTGTCAAGTTCCAAAGGCGGAGCATTACTTTCAACAGCACTTTTACAAGGTGGGCTTGATATAACCTTTAGTAATACAGTAACTCCGATTTTAGCGTTTCAAAATGGTCACTCTATGATTTCCTTAGGCCCCGCTACTATAGAGTCAACAGATCATATTGAGCACAGTTTGTTAGTATCTCAAGAAAGTAACATCGTTACACCGAAAGATCTTGAAGGAAAGACGATTGCGATTAACACATTAAATAATATTGATCATCTAATGCTAATAAACTTCCTCCAAGAGCATAATGTTGATAAGGAATTAGTATCATTTATTGAAGTTCCATTTCCGTTTATGGCAAATAGTGTACAAAACGGTAGCGCAGATGTAATTGCAGTAGTAGAACCTTTTCTTACAAAGTCAATACAGTCTGGGATGAAATCTGTTGGAAATTATTTTGTTAGTGATGCTGTAGACAGAACAGTTGTAAGCTCGTTTTATTCAACTCAGACATGGCTTGATAAAAACCCCGAAACAGCAAAAAAGTTTAAGCAAGCACTTGCTGAAATAGTTGAAAAATACAAGTCAGATGAAGGTTACGCTAAAGCTCTAGTAGCAGAATATACAAAAATGGATATGTTAACTTTAGATAGCATGACTATGCCATCTTATATCGATAATATAACTCCTTCCGATATGCAATATTTGATCGATATGAGCACCAAACACGGCTTTATAAAAGAGCAAAATCAGAAAGAACTATCAAGATTAAATAGCTTAATTGAGTGACGTTTATGCTAAAAGAAATAGAGTTTAAAAAGATAAATAAAGAATTCTATACGGCGAATAACAACAACCAACCTGTTCAAGCTATTAGAAACCTATCACTTTCTATACCTTTTGGTAAAACGATTGCACTTGTTGGAAAGAGTGGTGTCGGCAAGTCTACTTTGTTAGAAATGTTAGCTGGTCTTGAACTCCCAACGGAAGGGCAAATCAAGTTTTTGCTGAACAATGGAAAATTTAAAGCGCACTCGGATCAAAAAAGACAAACATTAATAAAGCTTGTCACTATGGTTTTCCAGAATTACGATTCGTCTTTGTTTCCTTGGCAGTCAATTAGAGAAACAATTCGTTTTGCGATGTCTGTGAAAGGGAAGTTTTGTGAAGATCGCTACAAACAGTTGCTAGAGTTGTGCGATTTAAACATTGAAAAAGAAAATTGCTTTCCTCACGAGTTATCAGGTGGGCAAAAACAAAGGCTAGCTTTAGCTAGAGCAATAGCGACTAAACCTGAGCTACTTGTTATGGATGAACCTTGTGGCTCAGTAGATCAGCTAACTAAAGAGCATTTGAACAATACTTTTATTAAAATAAAAAATGCTAATGAAGTGGGTTCAATATTCTTTAGTACTCATGATATTACTGAAGCTGTTTATTTAGCTGATATTGTTCTGGTAATGAAGAAATGTGAAGAAAATATAGTAGAAATTAAAACGTTTTATATCGACAGAGATTCTGATAATAGATTTGATAGAGAAGCACCTTATATTACCAAATATGTTAAAAAAATAAGAACAGAGTTGGAATAGCTATCGTTTATTTGGAGGGGTAAATGCAAGACATTAAAAGCAATTTTTTTTACAAATTTATTAGTGCTCTTATAACGACTGTAGTTATTGGTGTACTTATAATCTACCCTCTAGAGTCGCAGGTAGATCCAAGCTTGGGAAAAACATATAAAGACTTGTTTTTAAATATCCGCTTTTCCGAGGTGATTACTAATCTTCTTTCTACGTTAGGCAAATTTTTTATAGGCTATACAATTGCATTAAGCGTTGGTCTTGGTTTCGGTTTACTTCTTGGGGTATCCAAGAGACTTGAAATGGCAACTAGTAGCATTATTAATGTTATGAGACCAATTCCCTCCATTGCAGTTATTCCTCTATCTGCTATGTTTTTTCAATATGGTTCAGTCGAAATGACTATATTTGTAGTATTTTATGGTGCTTTTTGGCCTGTTTTGATGCAAGTGCATCAAGGGGTAAAAGATATAAATCCGATTCTAATAAAATCAGGAAAAAGTATAACTAAAATAAATAGTACAAAAACAAATGACTATAGCTATAGAGAGAACCTCATAAATAATATCCAGTACATTAGAAATATTGTTTTTAATGCAACTCTACCTGCTCTTTTCGTTGGTGCAAGAATTGCTATTGGTGTAACGTTATTGCTTGTTGTGACTTGTGAAATGCTTGCTAGTGTTACCTCAGATGATCTACTTGCAGGTGGGCTAGGATTTTTAATGAATCAGTCACTTCAAAGTGGATTAAATTATCCAATGCTGATTTCTATTATTGTCACGATAGGCATCACTGGATTTGTATTAGACTGGATATTTTCTTTTTTTGAAAAAAGACTTATACCGTGGCACTCAGGTCGTAGAAAGGTCAGTGACTCTTATGACATCCTTTAAAATAATTACTCCTACAGTAGAGCCTCTAGGTGATATCCCTTTTCATTGTAACAGAGATGATATAATACGTACTGTATTCTTAGATACGAACAAGTTTAAAGAGTCCAAACTTAGTATTGCTATACATAATGTGAATATAGAAAGTGAATGCGTGAATAGTCCACAACAGTATACTGAATTGCATACACATGAAACAGATGAAATTAACATCCTCCTCCCAGATGAAGGGCACGAGTTAGTTTACCGTATGCAAATAGATGATGAAATTAAACAATGTGCAGGACCTTGTTCTATATACATACCCGCAGGAGTTCCTCACAAGGCTGAGGTCGTTCAAGGTAAAGGACGATTTTTATGCATTAAATTAACAGGGTAAAGCTCTGTATTTTACTAACAAGTGTAAGCACAAATGGAATAATTAATTTGGCATTTCGGAGTCAATCTATCATAGTACCTTTGATTAAAAGTCGAAGTTAACTAATTGAGAGTTAGCTTAAGTTCGTACTATCTTGCTATTTATGTCAGAGCGAATTCCATCATTTAATCTTAAGCAAATTCTTTGATTGGCTAATTTATATAAGTTAGTACGTTAGTGTATTTATGAATTCTAGCGGTGTAAAAAATTATTGATTTAATGCGGCTATGAGTTAATTGATATAAAATTCAAACAACTATGTAAACACAGTTTCTAAAAAGCTGATTGAAAATACAGCAAGGGGCATAAGAAGCGAATACAAAACGCTTGGCGACTACACTAGCAAGTGGACACTCGGCTGGTAATTCATATTTATATAAAAAGGAAGCCATATATGCCATTGCTCCCTTTTATTTCCACTTAAATCAACTGCAAAAGTAGCAGCCGCACATCCATTTAACAGCCGCTCGTTGCTAATAAAACTAGTTTACTTTGACCCCTAGGTCTTTAAGGCCCAGACTCGCTGAGATAACCGTGCCCTCTTGCTGCAAGGCCGCAAGTACTTGCGCCAAATTTTCTTGCTCTGAAGTCACCACATAAAATGACTTGTAAGCTTGCTTTAGAGTTAACCCATGGGCTTTTGCCACGGCATCAGCATCAGCAAAGTCGGCAAGCTGAATCAGTACTTCACCTGTCGCTTGGTAGGCATTCAAACCGTTATCACCAATGATCACTTGACCTTTTTTAACGGAATGAACCTCATTTAGATCACTCGTTTGAGTCATGCTAGACAGTGGTAGTTGACTAATGTCTTTTAAGGTTTGCTGCTGAAGCTCATCAATTGATACCGGGAAATTTGCAAATACAGCACTTGAAGTTGTCAGCGCTGCTAGCACTAATAGTTTTTTCATTTTGTTACTCCTTAGTGACCGTAAATACGTAGTGACCAATCTTTCAATACACCATCTACCGCATTGTTAGTGCCGTTGGTGGTAAACAGACCAATGTTCGGGTTATAGATCAAAGTGCGGCTTGATCCCTTATCGGTATCGATCACTTTGATTGTCCAGTTCCCCTGAGACTTTTCACCGTAGAAATGGTGGCTCAACATCACGGTATCCGTGTAACCCCCATCTGTTCCGTCCAAGAATCCGGTTCGTGCACTCATCACCACGCTACGTGTACCCGATGGCGAAGTCAGTTCAATGGCAACATCACGAAGACGTTCATGATCTAGGTTTAATTTAAGCTGTACAGCTTCGATGGTTAGATTTTTCTCAACCACCATAGTACTTTGCGCGCCCGCTAAATCAGCATCAGGGATGGTGACATTAGCCGTTTGCTTTTGCCAATCTGTGATTTGAAGTTCCGGTAAAGATACGCCTGTAAACAACGCTTTATATACAGCATCGTCAATATTTACAGCACCAAGACCATAAAAGTTATGGAAATTGTAACCTGCGGCATTCGTCTGCCAGCCAGGTACAGCATCATACGTCACGATGTCTCCACTTGCTGACTCAAAATCAAGGGTGACACCCTTGTGTTCAGGGTCCACTTTACGCGCTGTTGTTGCTAAAAGGTGACGAACGGTTCTAGCATCAAGCCCTGGGTTTGCCGACATCACGGTCGCCACTGCACCTGCAACGTTTGGTCCCGCTGATGAGGTGCCGTTCATTACACCCGTAAAGTCGCAGTTGGGGTCTAACTGTGTACCACCATGCAAACTGTTTTTATGTGTACCAGTCACATTCATACCTTGCTCACAGCCAGTTAAATCAACCGTGACCATGGCAGGTTTATCCTGACCATATTCTCCGCCCGGTGCTGACAAGAAGATATTCGACCCAACCGATGAGTAAGAAGCCAACTCACCGTCTGCATTAAGTGATGAAACTACGAGATTCCAAAACGTGGTGTTATCCAAAGCAATGTTTGCATTATGAAATGGTAATCCTTTGTTATTGAGGAACTGATTGTTCTCATACGGAATAACGTAAAACTGAATGCCCTGAATGTAAGTGGTATAATACCCAAATGAGTTACCCGCTGATTTTACATAAGTTGCACCACGTCCCCAATGGCTGTCTAATGAAATATCTTTCATGACTTCTTCAATCAAAGCGTACTCTGGCTCTGCACTCAGGTCACCATTAAGTGGAGAAGACGGAGTACTGCCATAGCTTTGGTTAAATACGCGCGGATCAGTAAAGCGGTCTAGTACTCTAAAGTCTTCACTTAGACCATGAGAAACCATCCAAGAAGCTAGTGATTGCTCACTCAAGAAGTTAAAACCGATTAGATTGGCATAAGGGGCAACACCTCGACCACCTAAATTGTTTCCTTCCTCTGCGGCAATAAGACCCGCTACCGACGTGCCATGACCATGAGTGTCTACCGGGTAATCACTTCCATCAATTAAGTTTCGTGAACCTGGAACGACATTGTTTCGCAAGTCTGGGTGTGAGATTTCCACCCCAGTATCGATCACCGATACGGTTATACCGCGACCTTTGATCCCCATGCGATCGGCAAAGTCTAAATTTAGGTCTTCACCCGCTTTACCTGCCGACAAAGAGAAGCCCGTTTGACCTGTATTCTGTAAATGCCACTGCTGATAAGTCAGTGGATCTCTTTTGACAAGGTCTTGCTCAGGAGACGTATTCGCATACGCTGTGCCTATAGCCGCGGTGACGGCTAGAGCCAAAAAATTCTTATGATAATTCATTGTGTCCTCTACATGATACCCAAAAAGGGAACTCAACATAACACTATGATAACGAGCAGGCAACAAAAAAAGACATCGCTGTCAATTTGCCAGTTAACAAACCATTTAACTTACAACCACATAAGCTATAAAAAATTACAAAAAGGATTTATTTTTACCCCATCCGAATCCATAAAAAATACGATAATTGCATGATCTGATCATTTGGTTTTGTGAGGTAAGCGTGTAAAATGTGATGACTGATAAGAGAGACACTATGAATCGCAAAAAAAAGATTTACGAAACGCTAAAAAAGAAAGACAAACGAGCCAACGCTAAACTGCATAAAAGCAATAAGCCTCGCTATATTTCAAAGGCGCAACGAGCTGCTGCCGAAGAGCAAGCAGCTAGTCAGGACATGCAAGCAACGAGTGACGAACAGGAGTAACGCTTTTTTGTGGCTCAATACGTTGTAAAAACTTCACCCTGAGGGATATGTTGAGATCCCTCAAGTAACTCCTCAGAAGATTCCTCAAGAGATTTCTCAAGGCTTACTAGTTACCCACTAAGGCATTAAGTTCATTCAACATATCGTCACTAAACATATGATTTTTCATTAGGCTTTTAAGCTTTTGATCACCATGGTTATAGAGCGAAAGAATTTGCTGCGCCACGCGTCGATTTAGTTCAGGCTGTTTACTTTTAGATTGATAATACTGCAACATCAAGCCTTCAGCGGCCATACTGCGTAAATACTCGTTCTGTTCTCTTTCAACAATTGAAACAAAACTATCTGCGACCCGTGCATCTGTAAGCGGTGTATTAGCGATCACTTCTAACGCTTGCACTTTTAACTTCTCATCATTACTTTGTTGAGCGATTTTTAGTATTGCATCTACGGCCTCGTAATTGTAATCACCCATTTGGGTTTTATTGAGCACATACATATTCATTTGTAATTGCCCCATTGCAGAGAGCCTCTCCAATGCAGGTAAACTGATATCCAACACTTTTGCATTCAACTCTCTGTTTATTTGCTGCGCATAATCAGGGTCTGTTTTTAGTTTTATTTCATAGTCTTGGGGTAAGCTTTCATAGAAAGCGTAGGCTGGGTCTTTACTGCGCATTTCTTCTCGTTCACGTGCTTGCTGTTGTTCAATTACGCTCAGCACAGCCCGTTCAAATTGCTCTCCTGCCATGGCATACTCAGCGTTACCATTGTGGCCTTCCAACTCCCGTATTCGTAGTTCTAAGGCTGAGAGTTGTGCATGCAAACGATTAATGACCTGTGACTGTGATGACGCCTGATGAACATTGCTTTCACTGCTGCTCTGAGTATGGCGTGCAATGTATTCATCTGGCTCAGACGAAAGATTAAAAACCCCGTACAAAGAAACCGCTAGCGCTACCAAAGAAATAATTAAAGCCAGATTGGCCGTTCTAAACATACAAACTCCCGTTGTGTAAGGCGTATCACCGTATATAAACACCAGCAGAGAGTCTATACAGCATAGTGCTTATTGCCAATAAGTACTCGCTTATTCTAGCGATATCTCGGTCTTGCTCCAACCCAAATAATGACGGTTTAAAGAATCTAGTCATATCGTTGACATGGTTTTGCAAGCAATCGATCACACCCACCGCCTAAGATATTTGCCTTCACGCAAGGATGCTCACCGTTATCAGGATGACAGGTTTATTTTAGGAATTAACATGAACAAAATCAGCTGCATACTCATAGCTCTTTTACCTACACTAACATTCGCACAGAGCGAAGTGCACTATGAGCAGTGTAAAACTAGCTTTAATTATTTAGGAGCGGACTACCAAGGGACGACCAATAAAAACAACGATGGTAGCCAATGGTGTTATCTAAAAAATGCTCAAGAAGGAGCATATTGGGCCAATGTGAAAGTCGAGACCATTCCTCAATTTACTACCAAAAGCGGTAAAGCTTGCCGTGCGCCATCAAGTTATCAAGGAGAACAGTTTTACGGCTGTAGTTCTCGAAATCACACTATGCCATGGTGTTATACCAGCGAAAGCGAGTGGGAAGAATGTAACCTCGTTGAGCCTTCTGAGATCTTAAGCCATACCCACCCTCAAATGAGCAAACGTATAGACCGAGTCGCTCTGGGCTCTTGCTTTAAAACTAAAGGGGATATGCCTGAGGCTTTAGCGCGTCTTATCACTCAAAAACCCGATCTGTTTTTATGGCTTGGCGATAACATCTATGCTGATACAACAGACATGAGCAGCATGCGAAGAAAATACAACGAGAAAAAGCAAAACGCTGACTATCATGCTTTTTTAGAAGCCCAAATACCAGTTATGGCAACATGGGATGATCATGATTTTGGTAGAAACAATGATGGCAAACATTATCCAGAACGCGAGAACGCGCAAAAAGAGTATTTACGTCATTTTGACGTGCCTCAAGACGACCCAAGGCTCAATGGCCAAGCAGGAATCTATGAAGCTAAAATGCTGGGCAGTGCTAAAGAACAAACACACGTTATTACATTAGACGCTCGTTACTTCCGTTCCCCGACTTTTAATAACTATGGTAAGTGCGAGGGTGAACAAAGTACCATGCTTGGCGAGCAACAATGGCAATGGCTTGAACAAGAGTTAGCAAAACCCTCTGAAATCAAATTGATAGCCAGTGGTATACAAGTGCTTCCGCCACTGTACCAAGGCCGCAGTATGTCAAGTTACTGTGCTTATGGAAATGGTCAACAGTTTAAAACCGCAATCGAATCGCTGGGTGAAACAGCGATGTCTGGCACCAGTTATGAATCTTGGGCAGAAATGCCTAGCGAGCGTGAACGTTTACTGCGCATGGTGCAAAAATCCATTAACGATGGCAAAACTAAGGCGGTCATCTTTCTATCGGGTGATCAACACTGGGGGGAGCTACTGCAAAAGGACATTCCATCCAGCAACGAATTTGGTAAACAAGCGACTGTGTATGAGATCACCGCTTCTGGCTTTGGCCAAAATTGGCCATATCACATAGAAAACCCCCTCAGGCTACCCATCTATGCAGATACAAAAGGCGATGGTAATTACACCCAACAGTGTAAGCTACCGTTTAGTTATGCAGGCACCACCTATCAAGGGTGTACAACCAAAGACAACGAACAGCCGTGGTGCTACACCCAAGTAGATGAAAATGGCAAAGGCATTGAGGGAGAATGGGGTAATTGTGCGCCAAGCGGTGCCAAAATCCCAACCGGCTACGTGGGTACAGTAAGCGCCGACATTGCAAACCTTACTACCAGCAACCGCCATTTAATCAATAAATCAGGTAGCAATTACGGTATGTTAGACATCGACTGGCAAAATCGTACCATCAAAATGTCGATTCAAACGGCTGACGAAGAAGCCATATCAACAGTCATTACATTCTAATTGTCTATGGCAGTCAGGCTGAGTCTCACTGCATGGATAAAACAGCGGGCTGCGGTAAAATCTCCATTTTAGTCGCGCCGCGCTTGCTGTCACTATTTTAAGGGCGATGATTTTGGCCTAAGTGTTTCAAAAATCTGTGTGTCCACCCAATACACATCGGTATCATGCTCACTCACCTTTCTATTAAAGAAAAGGTATTTCCCATCAGGTGACACAACGCCTCCAGTATCGGGGCCGGTGGTGTTTATCTCGCTTCCTAAGTTGATACCCGCTCCCCATGATCCATCTTGTTGTTGGAAGCTAATATATAGATCGGAATCTCCATACCCGTCTTCTCGCTCGCTGTCCCAAATAATGTAACTTTCATCCGCAGCGATAAATGGGTGCGCGGTCCACTTTCCAGTATTGATTTTTTTGTGAAATGCTTTAGGTGCTTCGCGAGTACCATCTATCAATCGGGAATAGCGAATGGTGCCAATCTCTGTACGTTCATCAAACACATAGGTACCATTGGTGGATGCGCTCAGCACCATAATTTGGATCGCCTCAAACATCGGACCAAGACTTTTTAACTCTGACCAACCATCATCGGTACGCTCTCTATATTTGTTACCAGAATGCATCACCTTACCATCAGGCGAAATCGTTCCTCCCAACGGAGGGGACAACTTTGATACTTTCCAGCCATTATGCTCTGATGTAATAACAAATTTTGATGCTTTATTCTCACTCAATCGAGTGAAATAATATGCCTTCATATCGGGCGTGAAGTGCCCTGTCCAATCTTTGTGCTCTGACGAGACCAAGTTAGGGGCAAACACTTCGGGGGTTAAACCTGGCGGCTTTTGCCCCAAGTAAGGGCTACTAGACTTAGATAATGTTTCCTGACTAAAACTGTTGCTGCTGAAAGCGAGTACACTAATCATTAAAAAAGCGACACAACATTTGCGATTCATAATTTATCCTTTGTTCTCGATGTTTAACACAGCCCGTAATGTAACCAACTGAGAACAACAACACCTGACGTATAGATGACTTCTAGATGATTTTATTCTGAAATTTGTTGGAGCCACTTAGTCAACAACGCCAGCTTGTTATCCTTGATGTTAAAAATGTCGGATTTATTCAATAATCCTTAGAATTCCTTCGGTAAGCTTTTGTCCAGTACTTAATCAAGGAGCATTATCATGACCTCACGTATCAACTATTTTCAAATCGCCCCTAAAGCAATGGACATTTTACTTAATCAAGAGCAATATTTATCAACTCAGTTCAGCACCAGCACAACGCTAAGTGTGACCTTGTGGGAGTTGCTAAAACTGCGAGTATCACAAATCAATCAATGTGCGTTTTGTATTGATATGCATAGTAAAGTCGCACTTGAACGAGGTGAAACTCCGGCGCGTATTTTAGGGTTAAATGCTTGGCGTGGATTGCCACTTTATACAAAAATTGAACGTAGTGCATTAGCTTGGGCTGAGCTAGTCGTCAGTAATGAGCCTATCAATCAGCACGATTATGAACAGGCGCTCAATGAATTGTCGGAACGAGGGCTGGTTGATGTAACGCTGGCTGTCAACGCAATCAATAGTTGGAATCGCATATCAAAAGCGTTCACCCCTTCCATTGATACAATAAACGAGTAGTTGAACATGGAGAGCAATCGGTGAGTGTGGTGTTGAGTTTCGATATTTACAAACCAAAATATCGTATAGCTGATTATGTTCAAGCGATATGGTGTGCAAAAACCAATGATACCAACCGTTGTGTTGTGGAGCGTTGCTTAAATGGTGATGGCTGTATGGGGATCCTATTTAACCTCAGCAAATCATTACATTTGGACAATCAAGTTCTGCCAACAGGTATACTGGTTCAACCTATCAGCACTCAGACCCACACTATTGGTATCCCTGCGGGCAGTACGGTGGTCGGTATACGTTTTCAACCCGGTGTCAGTGCGAGTCTACTGGGCACAAACTCATGCCAATCAGAACTGATTTCTCCTGTTACTAGCCCCCATCAGATACTTTTTCAGATTTACGCGCGTTTATCTGATGGACAAGGAAATTGGGCGAACATTGCCCTAGTTTATAGGTGGCTATGCCAGCACCTTACGCAACCAACACCACTGCCTATAACGCTAAAAAAGGCGATTGATGCACTGCAATCGACGCTTCCTAAGCAACAGCACAACCAAATATTTAATCAAAGACAAATAGAGCGGCAATTTAAAACTTGGCTTGGTATCACTCCGAAGCACTTTCACCGGATCATTCGTGTGCGCCACACTCTCGACGCTTTAAAACACCATAACCATGTATCACTCGCAGCGATAGCTCAACAGCTAGGGTATAGTGATCAAGCACACATGACGAGAGAACTAAAACGTATTGCCCATATCACCCCTAAAAAATATCAATATGTAGTGAACAACCAAAAGTAACCTACTGTGTGTTGCCTAAAATTTTACAGCCGATACTGAGCGGCTATACTCTATTCATTCAGGTATGAAATACAATAAGTTATAAAGGTCACGCGGCAATGTATCAAAGTGCTGTTCGCTTTTGGAAAAAACGCTCTTTGCGGTTTTGGCTCACCTCTGGGTTAGTAATAACTATTTCCCCTTTTATCGTTTTTTCTATTTTGACCTATGCCTTTGTTCACGAACGTATCGTAAACCCACTACTTGCCCTCTCCTCTGAGCAACTCGATATCATAAGCCCCATCAACAACCTACAAACAACACTTTGGGATATATCAAACACGGTAACGGGCTTTGCGATAAACGGCGACCCCAGCCACCGCGAAGATTATGCTGTTCAGGCACAGCGAATTGATGACGCATTTTCAAAATTAAGCAAGGCGTCTAACCCTGCTCATGTCCGTCTAAACGATGATATTGCTATCGCTCAACAACAGTGGCTCAGTGTTGCAGCTCATTCTGAGGTAGTTTTACGCCAGTCTCATATTCATGGTAATCAAGCATTTGGGAGCCAAGTTATCAAATTTGAAAATGAAATAAATAGACTTGGCTATGAACTAGAACAGATATACGAAGACTTACAACAACAAAATGAACAATTACACCAGCAAGTAATCGAAACCCTAGAGCACGCCAATAGGATATATGTATTGGTGCTGCTTAGCGCAGTTGCGCTTGGTTTACTGGGCCTAGTTATTATTAATCGCTCGTTGCTTAGTAGCATGGACAAACTCACTGAAGGCGCTTCTAAATTCGCCACAGGAGATACAAATCATCACATTGATATTGGCATTCCTATCGAAATGGCCAGTGTTGCAAACACTTTCAACAACATGAAAAACAAAATCATTGAACAGCATAAAGCGCTCGAACTGGTGGCCAACAAGGACGGCCTTACCGGTTTATTTAACAGGCGTAAATTCGACGAACAAATCGAACAAGAGCTCAAACTCGCGCAGCAAGGTGGCTATCCTTTATGTATCATCATTTGTGATATCGATCACTTCAAACAGTTCAATGATACCTATGGACACCTTGGCGGAGACGAAGCACTCAAAGTCGTTGCACAAACGCTCGTATCTGGCATACGTAACCATGACAAGGCCTGTCGCTATGGCGGAGAGGAATTTGTCATAATCTTACCTCATTGCGCTGGTAACACAGCTTACATGATGGCTGAAAAATTAAGGCAAAATGTGGCCTCTCAGGTAGTCATTATCGATGATAGTAAGGTTAGTACGCTCACCATCAGTTTAGGTGTGGCTGCTTTTCCTGAACATGGGCAAACAAGTGATATACTCGTCAAGCATGCCGACCAAGCTCTTTATAAAGCAAAAGAGCTTGGCCGAAATAGGGTATTGATGGCAAGCGCTGATTGTTAGAACAGCACATCACTTGGTGCGAATACTAAAACTAACCGCACACAAATAAGCAGCAACTGACTTTAAATGTCCATAATCTTGCCAACCGATTGCTCTATGGCAAAATTGTGAAATATAGTGCGTATTGAGTACGATGCTTTGAGATAAAGCAAAACATGGTGACAACTAACGCAAACTATTACATGGACGCTCAGCTAACCTTTATTTATCAACAAATTCCCCCATTGATACATTTAACAGTTAAACGTTTTTACTACTGATGTATACCTTTGCGTTCCATGTCGTCCTTGTGCCGGTGGTGGAAGCGTCACAGGTATCCCAATTTCGCCGCCATTGACTTGTTTGGCATTAGACAGTGAAAGCTCTTTTAGTTTTTTTGACTTTAGTAATAGCGAAGTTTTCATGCTTGTAGTTCCTTGTTGTTAAGCTATTGAACTCCTTCAACTTCATATAGACATAGACACAACCAGAGCACCAATATAACCATTGGGCAAAATCCCCTATGTATTTCTTTTTCCTTAACTGAAGTATTAGAAGCGATAAACGGAACAATATCCTAAACCTGTATCTTTATTGAGCGCAAGTAGATGTTACTAAGTTCGGTAAAAAATAATCACTATAGTGTAAAGAATAAACACCACGATCTCGCAGAACCTGCGATATCGTGGTGTTTATGTATATCGTCAAAGCAATAATGTGGCTTTTAACTCGATGATATTATTGCACCTTTGTCACTTCTGTCGCCTTTAGGCGCTAAAATAACAAACTAAGTGTGAGCCCAATGGGTTCTTTATAATTGCTCACAAGACAAAGCACTGACTAGCACATGAATGTCGTAATACACCGACATCGCTTTAAAAACTTCACCAAACGTGCGGCCATCTTTGGTGCTGATGGTCACATGAGTGTCATAGTGCTGTGAAGACGCATAGTTGAAGGGGTATAAAATACTGTGACGA
The DNA here is from genome assembly GCF_002964665.1 of Pseudoalteromonas sp. T1lg23B. Taxonomy (GTDB): domain Bacteria; phylum Pseudomonadota; class Gammaproteobacteria; order Enterobacterales; family Alteromonadaceae; genus Pseudoalteromonas. The sequence continues at coordinate 801,735 of NZ_PQBZ01000042.1, forward strand.
CTAATCGCACTCGGGTGCAGCTCATAGGCACCGCTGCGGGTTAAATGTGTTGACTCTACCTTGATCTGAGCCTGTAATTCACGATAGTAACGCTCATGGCGATTGGTTCGATTAAAAGCGATGCCTACGCCACAATTCCCACCCATGGGCGCAATGTTGTTAACGAAAAATGTAACTTCGCTGGCGTCTCGATGTAGAGTCGCAAAATCCCCACTACTTTTTAGCCAATCGGCTGGTTCTGCAGATACTGGCAAGGCAGACATCACCCCAGCTAAAGAGAGTAGTCCACACCGAAAGGCCATTTTGGTTTTACCTGTCATCATTTTCAATATTCCTTATTGTAGGTTGAGGTTACGGACCATGATAGTGATAGCTCACCAGAATGTAAAATAAAGGTTAAATTAAGTCATACAACTCTATATTTTCAATGTGAGTACAAACAAGCTCAACTTGCGGCAGATTCACCAAAAACGCATTATAAACCAACTCATTGATTTTAAAAAAACAAAACAAAAAGCAATGGCTACTACTAGACACATATCTGAATAAAATTCCCATAAAAATTACTTACCCTTTATAGTTACATACGCCCAGTTTAGTTAAAGATATGTGAAGGATAACAATGCGACCATCATTTGATGATTTAAGCTATTTCGAAGAAGTGGCAAACACTCAGAACCTCTCTAGAGCTGCTCAGCGCTTAGGTATTACACAACCGAGTATGAGCGCGGCAATAAAACGCCTAGAGCAAAGTTTCAACACACAACTGGTAATTAGAAGTCGAAATGGCGTCAAGCTGACGCGCGCGGGCATTGCTCTGGCGGAGCATAGCCGTAAGTTCATGGCCGATTGGGAGCAACTACAAGCGAATGTGATCCGCGCAGGAACCGATATGCTTGGTACTTTTTCAATCGGCTGTCATCCATCCGTAGCACTTTATACCCTGCCTAACCTATTGCCGGCATTAAAGAACAAATATCCCAATTTAAAGCTGAATTTTGTACACGACCTATCCCGTAAAATCACCGAGCAAGTGATTGGCTGTGAAATCGACTTCGGCCTTGTGATTAACCCAGTTCGTCACCCCGATCTGGTGATCCACAAATTACTTTTAGACGAGGTGACACTGTGGCGCGGTCCCACATTTGATGGTACTGCAAACGCAAAAGAACGTGTCATTTTATACTGTGATCCAAACCTCAAGCAGTCTCAGGCACTACTTAAAGTAATTGATTTAAATAAATTTCAAGTAGAGCATTCGAACAACCTAGAGGTAATCGCTTGCTTGGTAGCCAAGGGGATTGGCTTGGGGATCCTTCCACAGCGGGTTGCCAATAAAAGTTCAGAACCATTGCATCGCTATGAACATAACGACGCAATGGTGATTGACGAATTATGTCTCATCCACCGATTTGATATTCAAAATAGTACAGTCAGTCACAATTTAAAACAGGAAATTAAAGCGGTCCTGTACGAACAGTCAGATTAATTTCCTTTGGCATCCTCTAGCTGCTTACAACTCACAGCACTAGTTAGAGCATAGACGCTATTAAAGCTAGACATACCAGCGAAGACGTCCCCAAAGGTACGACCATCTTTGGTGCTGATGGTAACATATGTCATGTAGTATTGGGCATAATAGTCGAATGGATATAAGATACCATCACGTGTGACAGATGAAGGTTGTAACTCATACAAGCCACGGTTGGTCATATAAATCGTCTTCACTTGAATGTGTTCTAGCAACTCACGATAGTGGCGTTCGTGGCTATTGAAGCCATTTAGCGCAATGCCAATACCACAACTCTCATCTCGAAGCTGTGGATAGTGTACAGCAAAAAGTACTTCGGAAGCATCGGGATTTAAGGTAGCAAAATCTCCACTGGTGTTGATCCAATCTCCAGGACTTGCCAAAACAGGCAGTGCCATCGCGGCACAAATGAGTGATGCTGACAAGCGCGTAGTTAAAGTGTGTGTGATCATATTAAAGACTCCTTTTCATGTTGTGTGGCGTAATCATATGGACTTACTCGAAAAACATAAAATAGGAGTTAGCGATGAATAGCATAGGGCCTATCTATGGCACAATCGCTAGTCAAATGTGCATGACAGCAGTCATTAAAACAAATCGGTGCAATTGTGTGCTGAGCTCTGTTAGGGAGCTATGAGCATTTGTAATGCCTATCAGTGCGAGTAAAGATTAAGTTAAAGCGTTCTTCTATGAACACTGATTGCTCTTTGCTCCCCCCGTAGCTCAATCTCAGTATCAGCCACATAGTTTAGACCTAGTTTTTCAATAACGGCGCGTGAGCGATGGTTTTCCACAAAATGCGTCGCTTCCAGCCCCTGTAGGCTGTGATATTCTTTATAATAATTGACTAACCCATTTACCGCTTCTGTTGCAATGCCTTGCCCCCAATAATCACATCCTAACCAATACCCTAGGGTGCCCACCCCATTGATTATCTCTACAAAACCCAATGCACCAATCACACCATCATCACCTTTTTGGGTAATGGCGTATACAACACTGTGACCACTTTCATACTGGGGTTTATGGGTTTTAATCCACTCCACAGCCATGTCTTGTGAATAAGGATAGGGAATGTTCTTGGTCATATCACTCACTCGCTTGTCTCCAGCCAACTTTGCTACCGTTGCGGCGTCATTGTGACTAAAAGGCCTTAGTAATAGCCGCTCGGTTGTGATAGACGGTTGCATATACTCTCCTATATTTTCATCATTTGACTATTCGTCGCTTAGACAGTCTTTTCTCATGTAGAGTGTTTCTTGCAACGAGTCATCATCAAAGTATTGTGTTTGCTTAAAGCCAAAACGCTCATATGCCTTGATAGCAGACAGGTTGTCAGGATACACAAACAACGAGCATTGCTGCACTTGAAGTGACTGTAAACCCCGTTTACACAGTTCGCTCAACAGTGTATTCACTAGCCCTTTACCCCTATGCATCGGGCTAACCGCTAAACGGGCTAGGTGACAACATTCAGAACGCAGGTAATACTGACCGAACGCCAACAATTCCCCTTGAGGTGATAGCAAGGCTAAACACCTCTGTTCATTGACTCTCAAGTCTTCTTTAAAAGAGGGTAGGTCAAATGGATAACGAAAGTTTGGTCCAGCCCACCTCTGTAGTTCCCATGAATTATTAAACCAAGTCATGAGTTGTAAAATATGTGAATCTGTTGGCTCAATGGCTTCCATCTGGCTATTTAAATCCTTTGCATGTGTTCCTAAAATAGTATGCTAGCCGATAATTGCAATCATGACACTCATCACCAATGCAACAGCAAACCCCAATCGCAATTTTTTCGCCTGCTCAGGCTTAGCAAACAGCGGTCTTAATTTTGCTCCTGCCGCCATCCATAACGTATCTACTATCACAGCCACTAAAAAACAGACAGTTGCAGTAAGCGCTAGATCGATGAATGGACTATGCATTTGTAGCATATTGTTAGCAAAGATTGCTAGAAACGCTGCGTAGGCCTTAGGATTAATCAAATTTAAAATAAAGCCATCTTTGAACTCTGGAGGCTGACCAGTTTGCGAAGCGATTCCGCCCTCAGCTGTGGCGATTCGATATGCCACAAAACACAAATACCCTGCGGCGGCTAGCTGACAGATGATTCTGATGGCTGGATAAGCGTTAAACAAGGTACCGAGACCTGTGGCTACGAGGACAATCACCACCAACAGACCCCCCAAGATACCAGCAAGAAATCCACTTCCTTGGCGGAATCCGAAACTCGCGCCCACTCCCGCCAAAGCCAACGGCGCAGGACCAGGCGAGCCCAACAATAACGCTGTTGTAAGCGCTAAAGATAAAACCAATTCCATTGTATTTTTTCTCAATTTAATTGATGCGATAAAAAAGGCCCAGTATGGGCCTTGGTAACATTACCAACAAAATATGTTCGGTGTACTTCTAAGACTGAGGTACTCTCACGTGTCCTTCCATCAGTACTCGTGCACTGCGGCTCATCACTGCTTTTTCAGCCTGCCACTGTCCATCAATGTATTGCGCTGCTGCTCCCACTCGTAAAGTGCCAGAGGGATGGCCAAAAGTAATGCTCTCACGTGCTCCGCCACCTGCGGCCAAGTTAACCAAAGTTCCTGGAATCGCGGCCGCAGTCGCAATCGCAACAGCAGCAGTTCCCATCATGGCATGGTGCAGTTTACCCATGGATAAAGCACGTACACAGATATCAATGTCAAGGGCATTGACTTGTTTACCACTGGATGCCAAGTAGCTTTGAGCTTTGCTTACAAACGCAATCTTAGGAGTATGCTGACGTGTAGCCGCTTCTTCCAAAGAACTAATTAAACCCATCTTTAGTGCACCATAGGCGCGGATGGTTTCAAATCGCGCCAATGCGGCATCATCACCGTTGATTGCTTCTTGTAATTCAGTACCTGTGTAGCCCAGTTCATCGGCATTAAAAAATAACGTGGGTATACCTGCGTTAATCATGGTTACCGCAAATTTGCCAATTTCTGGCACTTCCAACATGTCGACCAAGCTACCCGATGGAAACATCGCGCCTTCGCCATCCGCAGGGTCCATAAATTCAACTACCACCTCAGCGGCTGGAAAAGTAACGCCATCGAGTTCAAAATCTCCTGTCTCTTGAACCTCTCCGTCGCTGATAGGCACGTGGGCAATAATGGTTTTCTTAATATTGGCTTGCCAGATGCGCACCACTGCGATGCCATTTTGCGGAATACGCTCAGCGTCAACTAAACCATTGCTGATAGCGAACGACCCCACCGCAGCAGTTAAATTACCGCAATTACCACTCCAGTCGATAAATGGTTTATCGATAGCAACCTGACCAAACAAATAATCGACATCGTGATCAGAGTGTGTGCTTTTGGACAAAATAACCGTTTTACTGGTACTTGATGTGGCCCCTCCCATACCATCGGTATGCTTACCGTAAGGATCTGGACTACCAATCACGCGTAACAACAAAGCATCGCGCTCAGGGCCTGCCACTTGTGCTTGTGGCGGCAAATCGGTGAGGTTAAAGAATACCCCTTTACTGGTGCCACCACGCATGTAGGTTGCAGGCACTTTAATTTGTGGCTTAAAAGACATTGCTTATTCCTGTTAAAAGCATCATCTAAGGCCCTACTAAGTAGGGCCAAATGTTGTTAAATGTTATGCGTTGGCTTCTAGAAAGTCTTTTGCAAAACGCTGTAGTACGCCCCCTGCCGAGTAAATAGACACTTCTTCAGCGGTATCTAATCGACATGTCATTGGCACCTCTAAACGCTCACCATTACTACGGTTAATAACCAATGTTAGCGTCGCTCCTGGGCTTGGCTCACCTTCTACATCAAAGGTTTCTGTACCGTCGATAGCCAAGGTCTTACGAGTTGTGCCCGCTTTGAATTCCAGCGGTAATACCCCCATACCAATCAAGTTGGTACGGTGGATGCGTTCAAACCCTTCAGCGGCGATAACCTCAACCCCAGCCAAACGAACGCCTTTCGCAGCCCAGTCACGCGAAGACCCTTGACCATAATCAGCTCCAGCGACAATGATCAGAGGCTGCTTGCGCTGCATGTAAGTTTCGATGGCTTCCCACATGCGGATTTCTTTACCTTCAGGCTCAAGACGCGCCAACGACCCCTGTTTAACTTCACCTTGCTCATCACGCACCATTTCATTAAACAGTTTTGGATTAGCGAATGTTGCACGCTGAGCCGTTAAATGATCGCCTCGGTGCGTTGCGTAAGAGTTGAAATCTTCTTCTGGCAACCCCATTTTTGCTAAGTACTCACCTGCTGCACTGCTAGCAAGGATTGCATTGGATGGCGATAGGTGATCAGTCGTGATGTTGTCACCCAATACTGCAAGTGGTCGCATACCTTTCATGGTACGCTCTGCTGCCAATGCACCTTCCCAATAGGGTGGACGGCGGATATAAGTACTCATTTCACGCCAATCATACAGCGGATTGTTGTGCTCGCCGTAATCAACGGTTAAGTCAAACATAGGTTCGTAAACCTGACGGAACTGCTCTGGCTTCACGCTTTGTGCTATCACAGCATCAATCTCTTCATCACTCGGCCATAGGTCTTTCAAAGTAACAGGGTTACCTTGTGTATCATGACCTAATACATCCTTTTCAATATCGAAGCGGATGGTCCCCGCAATGGCATACGCCACAACCAATGGTGGGGAAGCCAAAAACGCCTGTTTTGCATAAGGGTGAATACGACCATCAAAGTTACGATTGCCTGATAATACCGCAGTGGCGTACAGGTCACGATCTATCAATTCTTGTTGGATTTTCGGGTCAAGAGCACCGCTCATACCATTACAAGTCGTACACGCAAACGCTACAATCCCAAAGCCCAATTGCTCTAACTCAGGCAGTAGGTTGGCTTCTTCAAGATACATTTTTACCGCTTTAGATCCCGGCGCCAATGAGGTCTTTACCCAAGGTTTACGCACTAAACCTTTCGCGTTTGCATTACGCGCTAACAAGCCTGCCGCAATTACATTGCGCGGGTTACTGGTGTTGGTACAGCTGGTGATGGCGGCGATGATCACCGCACCATCTGGCATTTTACCTTCTTCGTTTTCAACAACGCCCGAAATGCCGGCTTTAGCTAAGTCCGCTGTTGCCACGCGTTTGTGTGGATTTGAAGGACCCGCGATATTACGACCAACCGAAGATAAATCAAATTTAAGAACACGTTCGTACTGTGCGGTTTCAAGGCTATCAGCCCACAAACCGGTATGCTTGGCATAGCTTTCTACTAAACGAACCTGCTCATCGTCACGGCCTGTCAGTTTCAAATAATCAATGGTTTGCTGATCGATATAGAACATGGCTGCTGTAGCGCCGTACTCTGGTGTCATGTTTGAGATAGTCGCCCTGTCGCCCAGAGTCAAACTCGCAGCGCCTTCGCCGTAGAATTCAAGGTAAGCGCCAACCACTTTCTCAGCGCGCAAAAACTCAGTAATCGCTAAAACAATATCAGTTGCGGTAATGCCTGGCTGCGCTTTACCTGTTAACTCAACACCAACGATATCTGGTAGACGCATGTATGAAGCACGGCCCAGCATCACGCTTTCGGCTTCAAGACCACCCACACCCACAGCAATAACACCCAAAGCATCAACATGTGGTGTATGGCTGTCCGTTCCCACTAAGGTATCTGGAAATGCCACACCGTCTCTAGCGTGGATCACTGGTGACATTTTCTCTAGGTTAATTTGGTGCATGATGCCGTTACCCGGTTGAATAACGTCAACATTTTTAAATGCTGTTTTGGTCCAGTTGATAAAATGAAATCTATCTTCGTTACGTCTGTCTTCAATGGCACGGTTTTTTTCAAAAGCATCTTTTTCAAAGCCTGCATGTTCCACAGCCAATGAGTGGTCAACGATCAGCTGAGTCGGTACAACTGGGTTCACTTTTGATGGGTCGCCCCCTTTCGCTGCAATAGCATCACGCAAACCAGCAAGGTCTACCAAGGCCGTTTGACCAAGAATGTCATGACATACAACACGCGCTGGAAACCAAGGAAAATCTAAATCTCGACGACGCTCAATGATCTGAGTCAAGCAGTCATCGAGTTTTTCTGGCTCACAACGACGTACTAGGTTTTCAGCAAGCACACGTGATGTGTAAGGCAAGGTGTCATAGGCACCTGGTTTAAGAGCATCGACGGCTTCACGTGTGTCATAAAAGCTCAGTTGCGAGTTAGGCAACAGCTTACGGTATTTGGTATTCATAACTACATCCATTGGAAATTGATGACGGACAAAAAGCTAGCGGCTAACATCCGTTAGCCGCATAAGCACTTGATTAACGTGCTGAAATAGGTGGTACAGGACGTAACTCTTCACCTGTATACTCAGCTGATGGGCGAATAATGCGGTTGTCCGCACGTTGCTCCATCACATGCGCTGCCCAACCTGTTAAGCGAGACATAACGAAGATAGGGGTAAACAACTTGGTTGGGATCCCCATAAAGTTGTATGCCGATGCATGGAAGAAATCAGCGTTACAGAACAACTTTTTCTCACGCCACATAACTTCTTCACAACGCACTGATACAGGGTAAAGAACCGTATCACCCACATCTTTGGCAAGCTTTTCTGACCATTGTTTGATGATTTCGTTACGTGGGTCACATTCTGAGTAAATCGCATGGCCAAAGCCCATGATTTTCTCTTTACGCTCCAACATTCCCATCATTTCTTGCTCTGCGTGCTCAGGTGATGTGAAGCTTTCGATCATATCCATTGCCGCTTCATTCGCACCGCCATGTAATGGACCACGCAATGAACCAATTGCACCCGTAACGCATGAATGCATATCTGAAAGAGTCGAAGCACATACACGCGCCGTGAAAGTCGATGCATTAAACTCATGCTCCGCATAAAGGATCAGAGATACATGCATAACACGTTCGTGCAGCTCATTTGGCTTTTTGCCATGTAACATATGTAGGAAGTGTGCGCCGATAGAGTCGTCATCGGTTTCCACATCAATACGCACACCATCGTGACTGAAACGATACCAATAGCAAATAATGCTAGGGAAACACGCCAACATGCGATCAGTTACTTTACCTTGTAAATCAAAGCTTGTTTCACCTTCTAAGTTACCTAACATTGAGCAACCTGTGCGTAATACATCCATTGGGTGAGCATCAGCTGGAATGCGTTCTAACACTTCTTTTAGCGCCTGAGGTAAACCACGCATTGAACGTAATTCACCCTTATAACTGTCAAGTTCAGACTGAGTAGGTAAGTGACCTTTCAGGATAAGATACGCCACTTCTTCAAATTCACAGTGCTCTGCTAACTCTTTCACGTCATAACCACGATATGTTAGACCTGAGCCTGATTTACCAACTGTTGATAGTGCTGTTTTCCCTGCTACCTGGCCTCGAAGGCCAGCACCGCTTAGTACTTTTGCCATTTTGTTGTCTCCTGAATTTTTACCTGCTGAATATTATTTTTAGCTGATGGCTCAATAACTAAGTAACGATTTGAACCATCGTAAATGATTTTTCGAATTACTTGTTTTTACCTTCGGCAAACAATGAATCAAGCTTCTGCTCATAGTCGTGATAACCAAGGTAATCATATAAGTCCATACGTGTTTGCATGGTGTCGATAACCGCTTTTTGGTCACCGTCTGACAAAATTGTTTGGTAAACCAATTCGGCTGCTTTGTTCATCGCGCGGAACGCACTCAATGGATAAAGCACCATATCAACACCCCACTGAGCCAGTTGGTCTTTGTTCCAAAGTTCAGTTTGGCCAAATTCGGTGATATTTGCCAAAATTGGCACATCTAGCGCTTCACTGAACGCTCGGTAATGCTCTTCGGTTTTTACAGCTTCTGCGAAGATGCCATCAGCTCCCGCTGCCACATAGGCTTTAGCGCGTTCAATCGCGGCCTCTAACCCTTCTTGAGCGAATGCATCGGTGCGCGCCATAATGAAAAAATCAGGATCGGTGCGAGCGTCCACCGCCGCTTTAATACGGTCAACCATTTCTTCTGTAGAAACGATTTCTTTGTTTGGACGGTGACCACAACGTTTTTGAGCGACCTGATCTTCCATGTGTACTGCAGCAGCACCGGCTTTTTCCATATCACGGATGGTTTTAGCGATGTTGAATGCACCACCCCAACCTGTATCTATATCTACCATTAGAGGTAAATCACAAGCGGCTGTAATGCGCTGCACATCCGCAATCACATCATTTAATGAGGTCATGCCTAAGTCTGGCAAACCGTAAGAAGCATTGGCCACGCCGCCGCCAGAGAGATAAATAGCTTGATGGCCTATCTTCTTAGCCATGATGGCTGAGTAGGCATTGATAGTACCTACAATTTGCAATGGTTGATTCGCAACTAATGCCTCACGAAACTTTTTACCTGCGCTTTTATATCCTGTCATGATGCTCTCTCTTTATAAGCTGTTTTGAAGCTTAGCTTCGATATTATTTTTTGAGTATGTAATATGTCGACGCATCAACATTTCCGCCAATTCTGGATCGCGATTGCTGATGGCTTGTACGATATGCTTGTGTTCGTCAAAAGCACTGGTGACTCTTGGACCGGCCATACCAAGTTGTACGCGATACATACGCACCAAGTGATATAACCCATTCACCAACATAGAAATCAGATGGCTGTTTTTACTGCCTAAGATGATACGGTAGTGAAAATCCAGATCGCCCGCTTCTTGATAATAAAGCTCAGCATTTTTGACTTCATGAGATTGACTATTTAGTAAGGCGTTGAGATCAGTGATCTCCTGAGCACTCATATGCTGTGCGGCTAAGCGCGCCGCCATACCTTCGAGCGATTCTCTAACTTGATAAAGCTCAATCAAGCCTTCTGGGCTGAGCGAGACAACACGCGCTCCAACGTTAGCCCTGCGCTCAACGATATTACACGCTTCTAGACGGTTAATAGCCTCGCGAACGACCGCACGACTTACCTGATACTTTGTCGACAATTCGGTTTCACTCAGTTTCGACCCTGATGGGATCACTCCCTCGACAATCTCCTTCCTAAGGCGAAAGAAGGCTTTATCCGAGGATGTCACGGCTTGTTCTTGAAAAAACTCCATCTTAGCCCACATACACTGAGTGATTAAAAGTTGTAGACAATATAGTGTTGCTTTACGTTAACGTCAACCTGATAGCGATGAGATTGTCGACAATTTAAGTTATAGCCTATATAAATATGATGAATGATACTAAGCATATCGAATTGAAATGTTAGGCTATATTGATACTCACTGAGCGACTATCATGTCGCCAGAAAATTGCTATAAAGACAACTGCCCCAAACACACATAAACACTATCAATGATACTAAAACCCCAGCCGAACCTAGGTCCTTCGCCAAACCTGACAAAGGATGTATCTCAAAACTAACACGGTCGATTGTGGCTTCAATGGCCGTATTGATAATCTCGGCAAACATAACAAACAGCGTGGCGCACAGCATCGCAACCTTTTCATACAAGCTAATTTCGATATTGAAAATAACCATTAAAGTGATTGCAAGTAACACCACTTCTTGGCGAAATGCCGATTCATTACGAGCCAACCATTTCAGTCCACGCATTGAGTGTTTAAATGCAAAGTAGATGCGTTTAAGTCCACGGGGTTTTTGGCTAGTATCAAATTCCATCAAGGTCTCCATCCTATATCCAGTGCTGATTTTATGTAACCTACCCATCAAATATTGCAAAATTACTGGCACTACATTCATTTGTTTAAGGGTCGAAATAACATTACAGCTCATCTCAAATGAACAATCATGAAAGTTATGATGAGGGGAAAGTAAAAAGGCAGCTTCTAAATGTTATATTCGTGACCATCTAGCTCAGTTGCAGCACCAACCTATCCATTAAGCATAATCAAACTGCCGATGAGATGAGTCACCTAAAAACCCACAAAGAGTAGCACCTTATCAAGCAGTTAAATTATCTAACTCGCGCTGTTTTTAAACTTGTTTGCTACACTTACCATATAACCGTCATTTGAGTACTGCCGTGGTTTTAAATAAACACCTTCACTGTTTGCTATTATCTTGCCTGTTATGGTCTGGGTTGTGCTTTAGTGGTGGCAGCACCGCGTCTGCCCTACCACATTTAACCGTTGTGACTGAGCTCTCACCACCGAATCAAACTTATGATAATGGTGTGGTAGGAGGCACCAGTACCGATTTGGTCAAACGCATCGTTGAACAGGCTCACCTGAAGGCAGATTACTACCTTTATCCATGGGCTAGAGCATTTAAAGTCGCCAGTGAACGTAAAAACACCTTGATCTACAGCATGGCAAAAACCCCACTACGAGAGCAGAATTTCCACTGGATTGGACCGGTGGCCAAATTCGAACTGGGGTTTGTAACGAACAATTATCGTCAAGACGTAAAAGTAACATCATTAGAAGATGCTAAAAAATATCGCCTCGCTGTTCAGCGTGGAGATATAGCCGCGGAACAACTAGAACAATATGGTTTTGAGTATGTACTCACCGCAGATATTGAACGCTCTTATCAACTTTTGATCACAAACAAAGTGGATTTAGTGCTAGACGACCCTCGCTATATTAAACCGATGGCAGATGCGTTAAACCTGCCAAAAGATCATTTTCGATTCTTATTCAGTGTTCCAAACCTTTCGGTAAGAGGGTACTTGGCCGCCAATATTGATACTCCAGCTGAAGTTATTAATAAGCTGCGCATAGCGTTCGAGGATGTAAAAAGAACCGAGTCATACAAATTGGTGTTGTCTGGTTATCATTAGTTACCATAGCACCATATTTTGCGCACAAAAAAAGCAAGCCTTAGCTTGCTTTTTTTCACAGCACGAATGCTTAGATAACAGTGATGTTCTCTGCTTGTGGGCCTTTTTGACCTGTAGCAAGAGTGAACTCAACACGTTGGCCTTCAGCAAGAGTACGGAAACCGTCACCTTTGATTGCGCTGAAGTGAGCAAAAACGTCTGGGCCATTCTCTTGTGCGATGAAACCAAAACCTTTTGACTCGTTGAACCACTTAACTGTGCCAGTTACTGTATTAGACATATCTAGATATCCTGATTTAAAAATTTAACTATGCCCATCTGGGCGCATAGAGCAAAAATTAGACGGTACTTAAAAACTTCAGGACGGTACTACAAGTATGACTTATACAACAACGTAATGGAGATTTATAAACACTGACATATTTTTTGTCTAAGTTCAGTCTATCTAGATCAATCTCCAAGTCAATCAATTTTGCGACCAATGAAATGAAATTTCTATGACATTTTGTTAACACAAAAATTGACATTCATATTGGATAAGAAAAAAGCACCAAAAAATTAAAAAGATAAATAAAAAAGCATTAATTGCTTGTGTTGTGAGATCAGTAAGCCGAATATCATCAGCACTTACCCTATCAATCAAACTAAAACATCCTCAATGTTTTTAGCGCTCTTGGGTAAAAACCAATCCATGTTCCCCCTACATTCGTATTGATTAGAGCTGCTGGTTTTTCACCACATTTGCACTAACTTTAATTTAGCTCGTATAAATCACATTGGAGTTCATGGCTCATGTATAACAACACGTCAAATTTAGAAGAAGCTGCATTTTTTAGTCAGCTTATGCATAGTTGCTCTGTGCTTCAATTACTTAGACAAGTACTAATGCATTCTCATCATGCGATTGTCATCACGACTGCCGACCACGCCAAGGGGTATCCAATCGTTTATGCCAACAAGGTATTTTGTCAGCATACTGGCTACGAATTAGCCGAGCTTGTAGGCCAATCTCCTCGCATCCTACAAGGCTCAGGCAGTAACCACAAAGTAATTGCAAAAATTACACCTGCGCTGAAACAAAGCGGTTACTTCTACGGCTCATCTATCAACTACCGAAAAGACGGTTCTGCATACCCAGTAGAGTGGAATATTTCGGAAATTAGAAATGAAGAAGATGAAGTCACTCACTACATATCCATGCAAAAAGATTTAACAAACCTCAAACGTATCGCCGAACAAATTAAAGACACCAATGAATTGTTTAAACGCTTTTATGCCATCCAAGCTCAGGAGAATGAAAACAAAGCAGAACTTAACAAACAAGTCGTTGAAACAATCAAAACCAATGAAAAAATATATAGCGGCAATTTACGATCCAGCGATAACGTTGAGTTATTTGAAGAAGCCTTTTTCGATTTTTCCCCAGGAGAAATGGGCGCTTTGGGCAATAAAATGCAAAAGTCACCAGTGAGTGCCGACCAGTTTTGGCAAGAAAGTCCTATCGCTCAAGACGATCTTATATCTTTGACTGAATCAATTAAGGAACTAGACGCCGAAATAGGTCTAGCTGAAGCGCTTAACAATCAAACAAATTACCAGACTATTGCCAAGTACATGAAAGAAGTCGCCAATTGCTTATATTTTTGTGTTGAATTCAACGATGGAGCACTCATCATAGATGAAGTCGCTAATACATTGTCAAAGCTAGAAAGCACTGAAAATGTACCAACTGAAATGCTGGCAATGTTTAACCGAGATATATCCGACTGGGTTGATAGTGTATTTGTCGTTAAAAATGCCGAGAATATCTTCTTAGGTGAAGACAACACCATCGCCGCTGGTAATCAGTTACTGGCGTTACTTAAATAGCCGTAGCTAACAACTGCTCAGCAACGGTGTAGGGGAGTGCAATCACTTTGAGAGGGCGAATAAAGCGAGTATGCTCCAAACTTATAAGTTGGCACCTTAAATTGCTGTAGGTTGGATAAGAGGCGAAGCCACGCCATCCGACATAAAGCTGTAAGCGTTTGCTGTGTGCCAATTTCAGATGTTCCAATAAAGCTAATCAATGGCAGGACATGGCACACATTGCATAAAACGGTTAGACGTCGGATGGCGCTTCGCTTATACCGACCTACCGCGCTTAAATTGCAGTAGGTTGGATAAGGGGCGAAGCCACGCCATCCGACATAAAGCTGTAAGCGTTTGCTGTGTGCCAGAAGCGGACCATCAGCGTAACTCGTTTCTGCCCCATTGTCAGTTAACATAAATGTTCTAAGTGCGGCTTAGAACGAAGAACAGACGTTGGTAGCGAGCAAAGCTATGAGCGAGGAATGGACATTCAAAATCTAGACTTAAAAACAATCGATTCTCGTTATGTAATTTAAGCGGCTTCTCGTTAAAACTTTCTTAAAAATTTAAGCTATTAATTTTCTTACTATTTTTAATGTGTATTCTCGTTATGTAATTTTATTTATTCTCGATTAAGTAAATTCTCGGGTATGGGGTAGTCTAAACAATTGTAATTCCTTGTAGCTATGTGTAAGTTGTTAATAATTAGATTATTAAAAATCGTATTTTGATAATTCTGGCAATTGACATATTTAGTGTTAACAGGAATTCTCGATAATACGCTGTTATGCCTACAGGAGAGTCAGGCTTCATGTCTAGCAATTGGAATGACTTTAAGAGCTGGGTTGGCACTAATATAAATACTGGTAAAAAGTATTATTTTAGAGGTCAAAGTGACAGCTCATGGAAGCTTAAAACGAGCTTTCACAGAAGTATCGAAAATAAAAATATAACAATGCATCAATACCTAACTAGCATAATGCAGGATGTTAATTATCAGATTTCAAGTTTTGATAAACCCGTCAATCTTTCCGATAGTCAGGAATTTGGGCACTTATTAGCAAGGCTTCAGCATCATGGTTTTCCAACCCCCTTATTAGATTGGACTTTATCTCCGTATATAGCGGCTTATTTTGCGTTCAAGGGGGCTTCACTAACACCTAAACCAAATGAAATGGTCTCTGTATTTATATTCGATATAGATCTTTGGGGAAGTAATTTTCAAGCCCAGAGTAATTTATTAGAAAATTCTGACTTTGTAAGTGATTTTGTTCCATTTGCCACTGATAACCCTAGGATGTCAAGACAGATGGGGGTAACCACATTGACAAATGTATCTGACTTGCAAACTTTTATACTTTCTAAAGTTAATGCTGTCGGTGGTGATTTACTTTGGAAATTTGATATGCCCGCAACCGAACGCGGTCATGTTATGAAAGAATTAAACCTAATGGGCATAAACGACATGACCATGTTTCCTGACTTTGATGGTTTATGCAAACACCTGAAAGAGGTTCACTTTGATAACCAGCAAAAAGTGATGCCTGTTCCACCACCATTAGTACCACCGCCGCCAAAGTAGGCATAACAAAGCAATAATGAATGGGACGCAAAAAGCTTGGCTGCGCTCATTCTTCGCTTAGTATAGCCAAGCTTTTGTGCGCCCCATATTGCGGCGTTAGGTATTTAGTTCAAGGATCGGCATGTATCTTAAATCTAGTCTATTAATTTTCAGCTTAATGTTCCTCACTTCATGCGGAGAAACGTCAATAAATGACTCAAAAGATGAAGCCTATGGGGTATTAAGAATTCCTGTTTTAGTTGATTGCCCGGTCAACTTAAATAATTTAGAAACTCATCAAATTAAAAGTATTAAGCTTGTGAATTTTGATATGAACATTTCCGGAAGTAATGTTAATTCTTATCTTCATATAGAACATAAGGGGTTACCTTCCGTTGTTTTAACTAAGGTGCAAGATAATTTAAAAAATTGTATTCCTAATGTTTTGGTTAAATACGACAGCTCAGAGTTACTAGCTCAGGATTTGGATAATTATAAATCGGCGTCATTAACAAAGCCTATTTATATAAAGGCAAACAATGGTAAATTTGAGGTTCGCTATCAAAAAAGGTAACGTGTTCAAATAAATACCTAACAAGGCCATTATGGCAAGGAGAATCAAGGTGAACCCTCAGATATTGAATGTAGTTTTTGAAGACGGTATTGATAGTGAGGCAATTCTTAATCTCAAAAGTGAATTGGCAACTTTTGAAGACAGTGTGGAATTTTATGAAACTCCAGATAAAGGGCCCCAAGCTTCAATTATCTTATTAACCATGTCTTCGATTGCTCTTGTTTTCGGCGCAGCTTTTGTCAAAAAGCTAGGGGATAAAGCTGCTGAAGACTGTTACCCCATAATTAAAAAGTCGCTTCAAACTATTTATAAAAAATACTTTGGCGAAGGTGCTGAATATGAATGTCAAATTATAACCTCTTCGCAATCCAGCAAAAAAGTTCCTGAAACTGATTATTCACTCGTATTAGCGCTTTACTGTGTTGGTAAAAACAATGAGCGGGTCAAACTCCTTTATAAAACAAACTGGGAGCAAAGCCAATTTGAAAAGGCAACGGATATATATTTGTCTTCCATTACCAAATTCGTAAATTCAGGAGCAGGTGAAGTTCAGGATCTTATTGATAAATCGCCTAATTCAATGCAACCAGCATTGATCGCTTGGGATGAAATTTCTGATAAGCTTATAAAAATAAACCCAATGCCACGTAGTATTGGCATATAACAAGCGCATGAATGAATGGACGTCTCAAGCTTGGCTGACGCTCGTTCCTCGTTAATTTTAGAAGCTTAATTCGCCCATTATACGGGTGTTAGGCATCAAGGAAGGCATATGAGCAAAAAAATCTTATGGAGTATAATGACTCTTTCAGCGGTACTGGTAGCTATTTATGCTATAGGGCTTCTTGCTATGCCTAGTATTAGGCCACCTTTTATTCAGAACCTTTTTACAAATTTTCCCGGGTTTACATCGATTCATTTTATGGGCGGTTCTATTGCAATAGTATTCGGAGCTCTTCAATTTAGTACTTTAATTAGAATAAAGTACTTATCTCTTCATCGATTGCTCGGTCGATTTTATGTTGGAGCCATATTGTTTAGCGGCATTTCTGGTTTTGTTTTGGCCGTTAATTCAGTAGGCGGTTTTTATGTACAATCAGGATTTGGCCTTATGGCTATCTTTTGGTTGACGACAACCATCAATGCTTATCGCCTGATCCGTAAAGGCGATGTTAGGTCACATGAAAACTGGATGATTCGAAGCTATGCC
Organism: Pseudoalteromonas sp. T1lg23B; assembly: GCF_002964665.1. Lineage (GTDB taxonomy): Bacteria > Pseudomonadota > Gammaproteobacteria > Enterobacterales > Alteromonadaceae > Pseudoalteromonas. Next base: position 819,255 of record NZ_PQBZ01000042.1, read on the forward strand.
GTTACTTTAGCTGGTGTAACTTTAAGGCTCTACCTCGGTCTTAGTATGGTACTGGGAGTAAAGTTTGTCGATGCATATCCCGTTTTGGCATGGATTTGCTGGATTCCAAACTTATTAATAGCTGAGCTATTCCTTAGGCAGAGAATAAATAAAACTAAAAAAAGTACCAATCAAAGCTTACCAGGTGCGTGCTAATTGTTTATCTAAAAGCAATTGAGAATTGATGCCTATCAAGTCATTTAAACCGGACAAAAAAAGTTGGCTTTTTGCTCCTACGTCGCTAATTTTAGCCAACTATTTTATTGCCTATTAACGAAGCGTTAGATATTTCTGAGTATTCAAGCTTAATCTTTCAAAAAGGAGTTTATTTTGAGATTTTATTTAAAATCATTTTTTCTCATAACGATATTAGCTAGCTTTCCTTTCAGTACCTATGCAAATGAGGCTGAATCATTCCTCAGTATGCTTAAGACTCACTATCAAAATACGTCTTCTATTAAGGCCTTTTCATTAATCCACAGTTATCTAGGACAAAGTGACCCGTATCAGTCATGGGATTTTCAAGCACCTACACGCTATAAAGCTTTTAAAATCACCGATATTGACATTGATAAGCAGCATTATTATCAAAATGTTGTTCATCACTATACTGGTGGGCTGTATTTTGATGAAGTGCACTTTCAAAATAGTGAAGAAAGTTTGCGTTACGAACGTAACGGGATTTCTTTAGGTAAAAGTGCAATTGAACAAAACATAGATAGCTTTAATCGATATAAAAATCTCACGTTAATGAACGTAGACTTCTTTGCTGTAAAGCCTTTGATAACCGAATCGAATATCGATGAAAAAATAACATATCACCAGAATGAAAAGGCTGGGACAGTAACGTTAATTCATCGTCCATCTGAAAAGCAAACTATGGAGTATGTATTTAATACTGATCCTTTGCGCTTAGCATCAATCAATAATAAAAGTAGAAAGCGAATTTATCTTTATGACGACTACAGATATAGCAACGGTTACTACTTTGCTCACTCACTTGTCAAGAAATACAACGGAGACTCAATCCCCAGTTTTATAATTCGTATTGAAAAATTTGAAGAGATAGAACAAATTGAAACAGAAAAGCTCATGTTACCGAGTGGCTACTACAAGTCCGCTTCAGGTAAAAGCCCAACCTTAACCATTGCACCGATAGCAAAGAGCCTCTACATAGTGACTGATGAATCAGCAATAGAGAATGTTCTATTTAAAATAAATAATAACGATATTACGGTGTTTGGTGCATCAAGAAATAGTAAATCGTCCAAACAAGTTATCGACACTATTAAACAACGATTCCCTGATAAAAAAATTACAGCAGTCTTTGTCACTCATCCTTATAGCGACCATATTTCAGGACTATTACCTTATGTAGAGCTAGGCGCAAAAATTTACGCAGACGCTTATACAGTAAAAGCAATAAAGGCTTTTCCTCTTTTTTCTAGAGTAATAAAAAAATTCAGTTTTGAAACGATTACAACTGGACAAGTTATTGATGATGTTCGCTTTTACGTTTTAGAAAACACTCGTTCAAAACGTCAAAGCTTCGCCTATTTTGAGAAAGAAGGCATTATATTTCAAACTGATTTTTTAGAAATCGCTTTTGATAACACCATCGCGAACATACTGCCGAGTTATAGCAAACGATTTATCGAATTTGTGAGAAGTGAACAATTAGACGTAAACCGTATAGTGGGATTCCATCGAAATAATGATATATCGCTAGAAGTTATGAATAAGTCTTATCAAACGAATACGATGTAACAATACCTAACAAGCCGAGTCAACGGCTGCTTCTGGCACGAAGCTGCCCTTAGTCTCTAACGCGTTTCTGTCCAAAAACGAGCTGAAGTTAGCGTCCGCTCCTCGCTAAAAACTGCCTCTCAGATGAAGTCAGGCCCTATTCGTTTAAACTCTAGGGCCAACTCTGAGTTATTACATTTAGTGGTGTTAGCATTGGGCTATTTTGTCGTGTTTTAATTCGCATTAGCTACCCCTTAGCTCCTGCAAGATTGCTTTCGCTTTTTCGAACTCAAAATCCGTTATGGTATTGCGCAGCTGCTCTAACTTCTCTTTAGAAACAACATCTTGATCAGACAAGGTATCAACTAGTTCGATTGCCTGTACGTCGTTACTCTCTACCAACTCAAGGAGCTCAGTAAACAGCTTATCTAACTTCGCTTTTGGCATGGTGGTGCTATCGGTTGTATTGACTTGTTGTGTCTCAGCCTGTCGGCTCTCCAGCTTTTCGTGCATATCACGTAGATAATCTATCACTTCATGCAACTGCTCTATATCAACTTTACCAGCGGTTTTGATTTGCGTTTCAAACGAAGTACCTTGCTCCACAAGATAGTTTGCCGACAGATTAGCTGCTGAACCTTTGAGCGAATGCGCTATGCGAGAAGCATGTTCCGAATCCCCTATGATCAACGCTTGCTCCAAATTAATCAGTTCCTCGATTTGCTTGTGAATAAATTTACCGAGAATACTCCAGTATGCTTTTTCATTGCCACCAATGCGCTCCAGCCCTTCATTGATATCAATACCATCGAGTTCATAGCTATTTTCAGCAGCGGCTGCTTCGGTTTCGTGTTGAGTCGCTTCCTCGAGCGCTGGTTTAGTTGGCTCGCCCGAATTAATTTGTGCGTCAATTGTCGACACCATCTTATTGAAATTAATCGGCTTACTTATGTGAGCGTTCATACCCGCCGCCATACAACGTTCTATGTCCTCGTGCATCGCGTTGGCGGTCATGGCAACGATAGGTAAGTTAGCAAATTGGGGCTGAGCTCTGATCTTCTTAGTCGCCGTTAAACCATCCATCACCGGCATTTGCATATCCATGAAAACCAACTCAAATTGTTCACCGCGTTCGAGCATTTCAAGTGCCTCTTGACCATGGTTGGCAATGGTCACGTGTAAATCTAGAGACTTCAGCATTTCAGTTGCAACTTCTTGGTTGGTAACATTATCTTCAACCAACAACACCTTGGCCCCTGCAAACGAAACATGCTCTAGTTGCCGTTTAACGACAGGCGCTTCACGTCCTTTTATATCAAAGCAATCTATTACACAGTCAAACACAATGGATGCATTTATAGGTTTACTAATGATCCCATCTAATTTACGGATCAGGGCTTCATCCATGTCTAATTCACGACTATGGGCCGTTACCAGAATGATTTTAGGTTTAGGTTGCAGATTGAGATCATAAATACGGGATGCTAACTGACAGCCATCTACTTCTGGCATGCTCCAATCAGTAAAAACCAACTGATAAGGCCGTCTTGCAAGTTCATCGAGCGCTTCTTGTGCGCTGGCTACTGCGTAAGTTGCAAACCCTAGGCCCTTTATCAAATTCGACATGATTTCTCTAGCCGCGTCATTATCATCCACAACTAATACTGATGTATTTCTGATGATAGACTCAGGACACAGCCATTGTTTTCTTGGTTGAGCCTGCAAACCCACTTTAACAGTAAAATAAAATTCAGAACCGACACCGGGTTGGCTGCTAACGCCTATCTGCCCTCCCATTAACTCCACCAATCGTTTCGATATACTTAAACCTAGCCCCGTTCCACCATACTTACGAGTGATAGAGCTATCAGCCTGAGAAAAAGCCTTAAACAGTTTATCTTGCTGCTCTTTTGTCAGCCCAATACCTGAGTCTTTAACAGAAAACCTGAGTAACGCTGCATCCGCAGTTAGCTCAACAACCGTTGCGGTAATGATCACCTCACCGTGTTCCGTGAACTTAATGGCATTACCACACAGGTTGATCAAGACCTGCCCTAAGCGCAGCGAATCGCCGATTAGGTTGGTAGGGATAGAAGAAGGAATGTCTAACAATAATTCTATGCCTTTATCTTCCGCTTTCACTGAGTTGACCACAGAAACATTCGTCATGACTTCTTCCAAGTCAAACTCCTCGTTTACTATGGTCATCTTGCCTGACTCTATTTTTGAAAAGTCTAATACGTCGTTTATGATCCCCAGCAGATTGTTCGCGGCCATGTCGATTTTTTTTATGTAATTCATCTGCTGCTTAGATAACTTGGTATTGAGTACAAGATGACTCATACCTATGATGGCATTCATTGGCGTGCGTATCTCATGGCTCATATTCGCCAAAAATTCGCCTTTAGCTTTGCTGGTACTATCTGCTTTCGCTTTTGCTTCACGCAGCTGCGCTTCCATTTCTTTACTTTTTGTAACGTCAAGCAATAAACCTACAATCCCCGCAACATGGTTATCTGCATCACTAAAAGTGGCTTCATACACCACCATCTCCCGCAAATTACCGTGCACATCCTTGAGGCGCATTTCATAATTGTGACTACCGGGTTTAGTCAACAACTGTCGCTCAGACTCATTAAAACGACTCGCAATGTCAAAGCTAAAAATATTGTCGGGTCTAGCGCCAATCACATCCGCTTCAAAAGTACCTATGATTTCATGGAATTGGGAATTTACGCCCATATATATGCCATCTCTGTTGCGGTAATACATGGGATTGGGGATCGCATCAATGATCTTACGGTTTAATTCCAGCTGCTCCACCAGCTTGCGCTCTGTCTTTCTTTGTAGCTCTTGATTCCTCGCTAAGTGCAGACCAACAGACAAGTCTCTAATGATGAAGTTGAGCCAATAAAATTCTTTTTCACCAATATTATAAAAACTGCCCAGCTCCAACAGGCCGATACAGTTATCAGAAACACTCAAAGGAAAGTAATGTAATTCTTTGAGAAAGACCTGATGCCCGTGATGATCGATTGCATACTGTTGTGCAAGGTCTATAGAATATTTTTTGTTCATTTTCACAGCGTGAAAGTAAACTAAGTCCGAATCATGGTAAGTAGTTTGTGCGCCATCCCGATATCCGATTCCCGATACCCTAACCAATTCGTCTTCATAGCTGACGTACAAACCGACCAAAGGAATGGATAAACGATGACAGATAAATTCAATAATTTCATCACCCAGTTCTTGCGCGCTATTTTTCCCACGCAACGCCAAGTTGAGTTCCTTTAGAATTTCACTGTACTTCAATTGCTCATTAACGTTTCCTAATAAGCGATTCATAGCCTGAGCAAATATGGCCAGCTCGCCTTTATAGGTTTTTTCAAGGCGGAACTCAAAGTTATCGCTATCAACCTGTGCAACCAAGGCTTTTTGCATCCTTGAAATCGGCCATATGTAATAGTGCCATAAAAAGTAGAATGACAGCGCGATGATCAGCAGTAGCACCCCAATGATGGTATTGTGTATTTGTTTAGCAATTTTGAACTGTTTTTGATTACGGTTAGCTTGCGCTTTAAAGCGCGTAATCACACGATGCTCGATATCACTCAGCGTATACATTGCCTCATTTTTTGTTTCTAAATATGCTTCATCAAATAAAAAGTTGCGCTTATCGGCCAACATCAACTGGGCACGCTGTTGTTTAATACCCTCAGTATTAGATAACCGCTGCGAATTGCTGATTGCTCTACGTTCGATTTCAATCAACTTTTTGACCATGTCTAAGGCGCGTTGTATCTGATTTAACTCATAACTTGTAATATCAAGAGATTGAAAACGCTCTAAAAAAGAAACACCCGAGCCACTGTTTTCCACATCAGGAATCGTCGCATGATCCAGAGCCAGATTGTCCCAATAGTTTAGGCTTTGATCGTCAATTTGGGGGGCCTTACCCTCACTTACAGCTATGGCGTAATTGAACAGCGCTAACCAGCGTGGTTGCAAGGTAATAATGTAAGCACGCGCAAATAAACTACGATGGTCGGATACCTGCTTAAACTCCTCTGTGAGCTGGTTAAGAATCACCAATTGCTGACGCGCTTCCTTTTCTAATGCGTGAGTTGTATCTATGTGTCGCGAAACAAACATCAAAGCAATACTCGTGATAAACATAAACCCAAATAAAACAACAAAAAGCAATCTAAGCTGGAACATATTTCGACCTGTTCAGTTGGCACTAATAAAAAGATAGACCTAATATTGAATCAGTGTTCATGTTTTACGTGGGAAGGAGTATATGGCTGAGAAGTTCACGGTATTGCTGGTTGATGATACCTCCCCAAACCTCGCGTTAATGTCGGAGATATTAAAAACAGAATATCGAGTGATCGCCGCCAAAAGTGGGAAAAGTGCACTAAACATTTTGGACACTAAACCTGTCGATATCGTGTTGCTCGATATCATCATGCCTGAAATGGATGGTTATGAAGTCATAAAGAGAATGAAAGCGAGCGAAAAGCTGGCAGACATACCAGTGATTTTTTTAACGGCCAAAAACAGTATACAAGACGAAGAACTCGGGTTTTCGCTTGGTGCATGTGACTATATCAACAAACCAATCAGTCCCCCGATTATTCAGTCTCGGGTCAGAACTCATATTCAAATTAAGCGCCACAGAGATTTTTTAAAGGACCAAAATGCGTATCTAGAATCCGAAGTAAAAAAAAGAACCAAAGAACTTTCCGATGCGCAAGATGCAACCATTACAGCAATGGCCTGCTTAGCTGAGACCCGCGATCAAGAAACGGGAAACCACATTAAGCGTACACAGCTTTATGTTAAAACACTCGCCTCGAGATTAGCGACACTACCAAAATACAAACATGTATTGACCGAGCAAGTCATTGAGCTTTTTTACAAATCAGCCCCTTTGCATGACATAGGTAAGGTGGGTATTCCCGATGCGATATTACTGAAACATGGTCGCCTAACTGACGCTGAATTTGAAGTCATGAAAACTCATGCGCAATTGGGTTACGAAGCCATCGCAAAAGCAGAAGAAGAACTATCTGAGGAAGTGAAATTTCTGGAAATAGCCAAAGAAATAGCCCGTTTCCATCATGAGAAATGGGATGGCAGTGGTTATCCACTAGGCCTATCTGGTACTGATATCCCCCTCAGTGCAAGGCTGATGGCTATCGCTGATGTGTATGATGCTTTGATCAGTAAACGCGTTTATAAGGATGCCATGCCGCATGAACAAGCATTGAAAATAATCAAAGACGGTCGAGGTAGTCACTTTGACCCCGAAATACTCGATGAGTTTATGGCAATAGAAAAGGTGTTCTTTTCTATTGCTCGCAAATACTCAGATTAATACGGTCTTTCCACACACCGTGCCCAGCCAATAAATGTCACTTAAATTTGATAGAGCAGGCTGCTTAGTCAGCTAGTTATTCAGACCTTATTCAACCCCTGTAACGCTTTTTTATAAAGCTCGATGACAGGATCTATGCTGTTAGTTTCAATATAATTATTAAACTGAGGTGAAGCATTAAGCTCGATAAGATACATCTCGTCCTTATCATCAACAATGATGTCGTAGCCTACCCAGCCCATAGGAAACTCTGTGTGGATCGGTGCAACGAAATCCGCCAGTTGTTGCAACAGCCCTTCATCGGTTACATGAACAGCTTGCTCACCATTTTCCCAATATTTTACGTTGAAAGAAGCCGCAGCATTCCCTCGACGGTATGCAAACACAGGCTCACCATAAGCACATAACAAACGATACTCAGCTTTTGTCGCAACAAACTGTTGTGCTAATGCCAAATAGTCATAGCTTTTTGACTGATGATTAAAAATTTCCTTAAGGGCCGTTTCCGTCTCCAGTGCGTCATGACACAAAAATACGTTGTCTCCAAGCGCGCCTTTGTTGCGTTTAACAACGATGGGATACTCAAGCTCTTCATCAATACGTGCCAGCGCTGCAGCAATGCTGCTACAGTGCTTATACTTGCTGTACTTTACGGCAACATTAAAATCTAAAAAGTCTAGCGCTTTTGGGACTCGTACAACCTCTTTGAGCAGCTGGTAAGTATGGCTCTTGTCTTTACATACACAAAACGCCACTTCGGTATTAAACGGTGTTTTGTTCAGTTCAAAGTATTGCCAGCCGTTGTCCATTTTCACACGAACAAAGTTCTGGTCCAAGTCGATGAATTCATAGTCAAAACCAACAGCATCGCACGCTTGAGTGAGACATTTTATATTATTTTCCATATCGCTATTTGATCTCGTTAATTGGAGGGGTGGGTATATTGGAGATACGTTAACAAACAACAATCCAAACTGCTGGCACGCAGGCCCTGATTGGTATGTTTAAAGCTTCTTTAATACGAGCACAGCAATGACCGTGCTCGCTAATTTAGTCGCAAATTAATCTGCGCGACCCATAAACTTTTTCTCATCGGTGTTGATGCGGATCTTGTCACCGGCTGAAATGTGCTCAGGTACTTGAACAACTAAACCCGTTGTTAATGTTGCAGGTTTAGTACGCGCGCTGGCTGATGCGCCTTTGATTGAAGGGGATGTATCTTCAATAACAAGCTCAACGCTTGAAGGTAAGTCGATTGAAACTGGACGACCTTCAACAATAACCGCCAATAACCCTTTTGTATCTTCGCTGATGAACAATACTTGCTCTTCAATCGTGCTTTTATTCAAGTTGTATGGTGTGTAGTCTTCTTCATCCATAAACACATACTCATCACCATCGATGTACGAGAACATGACTGGACGACGAACTAGATCTGCAAGTGTTAACATTTCATCGGCTTTGAATGTTTCATCAACTTTGCCGCCATTCACGACATCGTACATACGCATACGATACAAGCTACCACCTGCGCGACCTTGTGGCACCGAACGTTCGATGTCTCTTACGATCATTACGCGATTGTTATACTCAATCGCCGCATGTTTTTTAATTTCACTGGCCTTAGGCATGACTATTTCTCTTAAAATTATTTTGGCAAAAAACTACCACGATCTTGCCACATAACCAAGCACCAAGGCCAGCTAATTTCAGCTGATTAAAGTACCGTAGTTAACGTAATATTAGCCACAGTGCATGTATAATCCCCGGGACCAAAAACAAAATACTCAAAAGTACGTTTATTACTAGATCTTTCCCTACCCCATTGTTTAACGCCACTGCTATCGGTGGAAAGATAATTGCCAAAATAATCAACACCAGTTTATTCATTTTCTTCTCCATGATTAAGAATGTGAGGGTAAAAGTACGCGACGCCATGTCTACTTACTCACCCACATTAAAGGCTAATCCAAAAAACACGGTTTGCAATTTATTCTGGCAAGTTAATGAAGATAATAGATAAAAACCACCAAACTTGTGTCTGATAATTTCTTTGCAACATCGACCTAGAGCAGTGGCTCATCCAACCTAAAATTAATCATTAAAATTCAAATTCTAGTGCCAATCTAAAGCTGTGATCTTTACCGCTATGAGAGATTTCACTGACAAAACCGACTTCCCACTTCAATTGGCGTTGCCCAGCAAACCGGTATAAGCCAATAATTGCAGGCCCAACCCCAACAAAGTCCTCACCGCTATACAGTTCAATAGCAGGCTGAAACGCAGGATCATAGCGGTAGCGCAACTGCGCTCTAAATTCACTCTCCCATTCATTCTTAATCGCTTGCCCCCATTCTCTTACAATAAACGCATTCATAGTGAGGCTGGTTTTACCAAATTCTTTTTCGAACAACATGCCAATCGTCGCTTCGTAAGCAGAAATCTTATGGCGTTTTTCAAGCTCAAACAACATTCCCCAATCAGCCCAATAACGTCCCTGCTCAACCATTTGCCAGCGCGCCTCAAGTTCATAAGCGGCCAAGTCAAAATTATCAGCAGGATCCCGCTCGCCTATCATATAGCCTTCAACCGTGACGGATTCAGTAATCGCCCAGCCAAGTCCAGCGCGTTGCGCCAATACGTTGCGGTCGTCGGTTTGCCGAGACAACAGTCGCCATTCAACTTCTCTTTCAAATGGCAGAACATATGGGTGATAAACTTTATCAACCACCATGCCATCCGCAAGCACAGGTAATGACATTAAGCTAAATGCACTACACAACAATACTGTGCTAAAGAATGATCTAGTCATGTTTCAACTCCTTCAAGACCCCTTGCGTATTCTTTTCAACATGCCAAAACATCACCACAGCGACTAAAAATAGTGATGTTAAAAAAGCAATTAAATTCGCCAAGCTGGGTGTTGCCTCGTAACCTACAAGAGACTTTAAAATACGCCCAACAATGCCATGTTCATCCAGCCAACCACGCACATCAAACACGGTTTCACTACTTGGCAATAAATCAATTTGTGCAGCTAAATCAACCGCGTTTGCAATTTTACTTGCGCTATGAAATGCCAGTAATGCAAGTACTAACGATACGGCATGATTTGCTCTGAACCACGTCAGTGTGAAATAAAGCAAGGTACAAAAACTTAGACAAATCCCTAACCCTAGCACGGAGCCTATAAGCAATCCCTGTGTGGCATCTTGCCCCCAATAGCTGCTCAAATACATAACAAAATGACTTAGATACAACATACTGGCTAAAGCAATGGCCGCCACCTTGTATCTACTTCCATACGCACTGGCAATCGCCCCCAAGACACAGATATAAATACCAACTAACATCAAGATTTTGCTGATCTCCAAACCTCGATAATCAAACCATTGACTGATTGCCCCTGCCGCAGCCAAAAATAAAGTACATGCAACTGTGCAATAAAGCACGGTAAGCCAAACGGAGATCTTAGATTGACTACCACCTATATCGCACTGTAACAACAGCACCCACAGTAGTGCTAATGGCAAAAACTGATTCAAACTGATGATCACGGTGTTAAGGAGCATCTGTTGACTCCCTCACAATTACCTTACCCTGAGCAGTATTTGGTGAGAATTCACCAAAAAATCGATATTCGCCTATACTCAATGGCCCGATATAAATCACACTCTTGCGATGCGGAAACAGTACCTTTTCTCGATTGAGATCAAAGCTATCAAATTCTTCCGCGGTGTCGTCCTGATTGTCGATGATTAAACGCACTTTTTTACCCGCTGGTATTTCGATTTCTGCGGGCATAAATAAATGGTCTTTCAAAATGATGTTAACCGAGTCAGCTGCCAGTGCTCTGGGTGTAAAAAACAAATAAAATAATGAAATTACAAACATATAGCTGCGAATCACTAGCATGAATGCTCCTTCATAAATTTAACTTCAACTCGCAATCCGCCCAATTGCGAGCGCTCAAGTTGCAGCTGCGCATTATAAATTTCTGCAATTTGCTGAACGATTGCCATCCCCAGTCCAGCGCCTTTCTCACCTGAGGGGTGTTTATCGCCCCCCACTCGATAGAAACGATCAAAAATACGTGCTATTTGTGCGCTGTCCATACCCGGGCCAGAGTCTTCAATCACCCAGCTCGTAGTATGTTCGCCAGACATGACCGCGAGTTTGATCTGCCCCTTTTCAGGGGTATATTTCACAGCATTACTCAATAAATTCATAAACAAAGTTTTAAGCGTAAATTCACAGCCAAGTATTGAACAAGGCTGTGATTCTAAGCTAATTTGCAATTGTTTTTCTGCAATGCGTTGATAAAGCTCAGCCACCACTTCCTGACTCAGCAGTTGTAAGTCAACCGCATAAAAATTTGCTCGCCACCTGTCAGGTTCGGTACGTGCCAACGTTAGCATTTGTTCCACAATATGGCTGAGCTGCTCCACGCCCTTTTGCATCGCCAGCAAGCTGGGGTGTTGAAATTCTTCCGTCAAATTATGCAGATTGATTTTCAAACTACTAATTGGAGTTTTTAGCTCATGAGCCGCATCCGATGCAAAGTACCGCTCACGCATGTAAGCCTTTTCAACTTTAGCGAACAGACCGTTGAGTCGCTCGATAACAGGAGCAACTTCTGCATCGTCACTGGTAACAGTCAACTTACTGAAGTCGCTTGCATTTCGTTCTTTTAGTTCATTAGACAATGTGGTCAAAGGCCGTAACGAGCGATGAATATACCAAGCAATAAACCCCGCCAATAAAGGCATGACCATCACCAGTGGTGTCATCGCCGACAGGATCAGACTCTCTGACAGCATGTAGCGCTTCTGTATTGGTTCAGCCAACAGTAAACGCATATCCCGTTGGTGCAGTACAAAAGTTCTTAATCGAGTGCCAGCAATATTTCGGGTAGCGAATCCCACTTCATCCATCATAGTGACAGGAATGTTCGCCAACTGTTGTGCTGAGTATACTCGCTGCCCATTATGCCACAACTGACCATACAAACTTTGCTGTTCTGGCCAATGATCGGTGGGGGTTTCAATCAGCACTTGTGCCACCCCCATTAACTGTAAATCTAATTGTTGTTGCGCTTCTTCCATGCTGCGCTGATAACCGTTCAGCAACGCCATAAAGGCAGTCAAAATCACCATGGAGAGTAAAATCATGGTTAATCGACGATTGATAGATAAACGCGCACTACTTTGCGGCTGCGCAGTTTCTCGCACCACAGCTTTATTTTGCGACCACATAACCTATGCCACGCAACGTTTTGATAAAATCTTTAGGCAGTTTTTTACGCAAGTTATGAATGTGTACCTCAATGGCATTTGAACCAAGTTCTTCACCCCATTGATATAGTTTATTTTCTAACTGGCTTTTTGACAGCACTCGGCCCGCATTTTCCATCAGAGCTTTGAGTAACATAAACTCTTTTCTTGGCAATACTAAAGGCGCATCGTCAACGCTGGCTTGATGAGCGGCTAAATCCAGTAAGACATTTTGACATTGCAGTGTGCTACTGCTTTGGTTTCCAAGCCGCCGACTGATGACCCTCAAACGAGCAAATAGCTCTTTCGCTTCAAAGGGTTTTGCTAAATAATCGTCGGCGCCCAAATCCAACCCTATAATTTTATCCTCAACGCTGTCTCTTGCGGTCAAAATAAGCACCGCTGGCTGAGTTTTTTGTTTTCGTATCACCTTGAGCACATCTAGCCCATCACCATCGGGCAGTCCTAAATCAAGCACAACCAGCTCAACTTCACCATTGCTCAGCATTGAATTAGCCATATCCACTGTTTGCGCATGCTCAACAGTGTACCCTTCTTTTTGTAATGAGTGGACGAGACCCTGAGCTAGCAGGGCATCATCTTCAACCAGTAATAGTCTCATCGTTTATGTTTTAACTTTTTCTCAACTTTGGCCATCAACGTGTCTACTTCCTGTTGGCGATAAAAATCCGCCTTTTCGCGCCCCTCGCGCGCGGGCGCTTTCTTTGCTAACTGTAAGTGATTCAGTGCTTTTTTATAATCTTTCTCATGATAGAGAAATTCTGAATAGAAGTAATTAATATCTAGTCCAGATGGGTTTATTTTTAAAGCTTGATGAAACAGCTGCTCAGCTTTTTTATCACTACCAAAGCCAATCGGCCAGCCAGGCACTTTGCTATACAAGGTGCCAAGGCTAGTCAGCGCAGAGCCATTGAGTGCGGACTCATCTATCGCTATTGCCGCCTCCAACTCTGCTTTTGCTGCTTTGGCTAAGCCTAGTGCACCTAATCCACCTTTTGCTCCAGCATAACTTGATTGCACAATGCCATGCCAGATATGACTTTCAGCCTTATCAGGATAGTTGGTAACCAATGCTTGACTGTCCTTTATTAAAGCTGCAAACGCTTTTTCCTGTGCTTCATCACGTAATTCATAATTTACGCTAGCCCAAGATTTTTGTAGCACAATCAACTGTTGATCAAAATTTGCTTGGCTAAAGCCGCTAATGCTCACTAACAGTAGCAAAGCGGACATGATCTTTATTGCTTTCATGAGGATGACTCCTTAGTATTGAACTGACAACGAATGTAATTTCTAATCGTCTTTAATTGCTTAATAATGGCGCTATCTACAAGCTCAGGTAACAGCCCGTTGACTCTGGCAAATAGTTTTTCTGGAAAACCAACAACCCAACGGCGTTTGCTGCTATTCAGTAGCTGCATAAATTCTTTTGCGACACGTTCTGGCGAGTCTACTTTGTTACCTAGGGCTTTATTCAACGAACGCACATCGTCATTGTTTAGATGGGTATTTGTCGCTCTTGGGGCAAAGTACTTCACATTCACGTGGCCATCGAGCTCCCTTGATAGGGCTTCACTAAAACCGCGCAACCCAAATTTGCTCGCACAATACACACTTTGATATGGATAACCTATGTAACCAAATGCCGATCCCACATTGATCACAGTACCCATTGATTGAATCAACTGCTCCATTAAGTGTTGGGTTAGTAGCATTGGTACATGAAGGTTGAGCGTCAGTTGCTGCATTATTCTCTCAGGCGATATGTCCTGAAAAGCGCGCATTTCATTGCTCCCAGCACAATTGACCAGTAAGGAGGCGGTGCCCATCGCTTGGGCTTGCGACACCACTTTTCTGTGACTCTGGGTCTGCACCAAGTCTATCGCTAAATACTGATGCTGATCCCCTAATTGCTGCTGTAGCTGCGAGAGCTTTTCTTCACTGCGTCCCAACAATAAACAACGCCACCCAGCATTACTTAGCTGCAGTGCAATGGCAGCCCCAATGCCACCAGACGCGCCGGTGACAACCGCAAGTTTACTTTGCGCCATTAGCAAACCTCCCGAGTTTCATTAAACACAGGCATGGTGGCAATACTCCTAAAGATGTCGCCGTAGAGTCGATAAAAGCGTTTAGCGCTATGAATGATCAGTGCCTGCTCTTTTTTGCAGTGGATCTGGTTCATCAAGCCCTTGAAGAAATCTATGTGCTCAATATCCAGTGCACCATGTGAGGTCAAATAGCTAAACGCGTTTTGTGGAAGATTTAACTGCTCGCGAATACTGTTCGCCGCTTGATCAGCCAAAGCGATTGAGGTTCCCTCTAAAACATTCACCATGCCAAAAAAACACAATGGGCTTACTCTATTAATGCTGTCATAGGCATAACTGACCATCATCTCTGTTGCAAAGCTAGGCGTCGAGTCACGCACTTGTTCTTTGTCAAAGCCACAGACAGCCAGATCGTTCAAAATCCATTCCTGGTGCCCCATTTCTTCTTCAATATAATGACCTATAGCCTCACGTAACCACTCCTTAGAATCATCTAATTTACTGCCACAGGCCATCAGCAAAGGTACTGTATGCTTAACATGGTGGTATGCCTGCTGTAGAAAAGATCCATACTGACCTAATGTTATCGCGCCGTTAAACACTTCTTTGATGATGGGCGCCGCTAGTAGGTATTCTCGCTCGGTTTGCGTCTGTACTTGTAATTGCTCGTAAAAGTTGCTCATTTTTCTATCCTGCTCTTGAAGGTATAAACTGTCGATCACATCCGCATAATAATCAGCAATCGCTGCTCTTTTAGGGCGCATATTGGCACTCAGTAACCCCTGCTCAACACTTAAAGGGGTCGCGAGACGATACCAACGTAAAACATGTGCGTAATCGGGTAGAGACTGGTTTACTTCAGCCATAAATTGATTGAACATATCGTCTGAAACATCTTGAGGTAGCCATACCAGAGCACTGAGAAATGGTCTTGCTTCACCACATACCACCACCTGCACAGGCCAAGGCGTATTTTGCAGTAGAGATTCGGGCCATTCTGGGCTGATGTTTCTGCCAAAACTATTGATTATTAGGTTCTTTTTTCTACCAATGATGGTCAATCTGGCGTCTAAATCATGCTGCTCAATATGTACCAGATCACCGCTGGCATACCAACTTTGACCATCACGTGGTTGCTCTCCCAGATAACCCAAAAACAGAGCACCTCGAAGATATAACTCGTTATCAACGACTTTGAATTGGATGTGTGATAGCGGCTTACCGACACTGCCATCTTGAATGATGTCGGTGTTTAAGCTCACCACTGAGCAGGCTTCTGATAACCCGTACCCTTGATATACCGGTAGCCCCAGAGTGTGGGCGCGATCGAGCATCTGAGTCGATACCTTGGCTCCTCCTACGGCAACAAATTGCAAAGACGTCGGGGGAGACCAGCCTTGTTCACATGCCAAAACCAAAAACTTTAATATTTCAGGCACTAAAATCAAACTACTTGGTTGATATTGCGAAATAGCCAAAAGCAATGCCTTACCCTCAACAAGCTGACTCCCAACAAAGCCAAGTTCTTTTGCTGATAAAATTTTGACTTGTCCGCCACTGAGTATTGGCGCATAGATACCCGCTACGTTTTCCAACAACACCCCAAGAGGTAGTACACATAGATGCTTGGGGGCATGCAGTGCAATACGCTCACAAAGACTGTTGGCAACCGTCAACTGGCTCGCAAAAGATAAACAACACCCTTTTGGCTGACCTGTTGAACCTGACGTGAATGTGATCTTCTGGGTATTTGCAAACAATTTAACCGGGTGTGTATTACGACATTCGTATACCCACAGCTGTGTACCAAAAATAGTCAAAGTATCCAACACAACCCTATCAGGCACGGGCTTATCACAAATTATGCGTGTAGCCCCCGCTTTACCTATGGCAAATTCACATTGCTGTTGTGAAAAAAACATCGGCAATGGTAGAGCGGCACTGCTGGTTAAAGTGAACGCGAGATCAAGTACCACCCATGCGATACTATTGTCTAAGTGAAACGCGATACAGCTTGCTGACTGTGACTCAAGAAACTCTGCAACCTGATATGCTTGCGCAGTCAGTTCAGCTGCAGTGATATTTTGTGTGTTATCTGACAGCACAATTCGCTCTGCTGATTGTTGCAATTGTTTAAATATCAAATTCATGCCGATATTCCTCGTCTCAACTGTGCCGTTTCTCGCACATACATCGTGGCCAACTTGGAAAAAAGCTTTGTATCTGCAATAACTTGTCGAGCATTAAGTAAGTCAACTACACATACTTTCGGATCAGCTTCATAGTAACTACCATAATCTTTAGCGCTTGCTACGCACTCAGGTTGAGCGGCACTAAGTTCACAAATGGGTACTTGGCACAGCGCCATTAATTTCCTGACTTGCATTGTGCCAGTGAAGGCCAAAAATCGTATCTCAGATGCCAATAAGGCCATTGTCACAACGATGAAGTGACCGAGCGTTGCGCTGCGATGAGTAGAAAACAGGTTTCCTAATTCTGCTATCTGGTCGCGGCTTTGACAGTGAGGTAAGAATGCTTCAATCGGCTGCTGCACATATTGCTCAACAAATAGCTCTGAATTTTCGGCACGACGTAACCCCAACACACAGTAACCATGAGGGGTTGTTAAACGACTTAGCAATGGATAAAAGTCATGTAAGTTAGCCTGATATGCACTAGCAAATCCCGCTTTTACACATTGTTCGAGATCACTTCGGCCAGTTTGCCCAGCACTGGCCCAAGACAGTGCGCCGACATGAATATTGTGATTATGAAGTGTTGTTGCGCTCATAAGCGGCTCCTCTAGCGGTGATAATGTCACTGTAGAGCGCCAAAATTAAGTAAACCTTAAGAGTTTTTAATTTTTTAGAGTTTTATAATCTGAGAGCAAAAATCACGCGGTTCAACATGATCATGCGCCCTATTGCAAGGTACGAGATTGATCTATTGACATGCCTGCTTCAATAATAGCGTCGATGGCACGGGCACATTTAGGTTTTGAGAAGTAATAGCCCTGTAATTGGTGGCAACCGGAATCAGCCAGAATACGTGCTTGTTCAGCGGTTTCTACCCCCTCCGCAACACAATTAACCCGTAAGCTCTTCGCCATATGTACAATCACAATGGCTAGCTCTCCGCTGCTAATGTCACCAGTCAGATCGGAAACAAACTTTTGATCAACCTTAATGGTATCGAAGTTAAGGTACTTTAAATAACTCAAGCTAGAGTAACCCGTCCCAAAGTCGTCAATGGCGACCCGAATACCATGGCTTTTAATATCCAATAGCGTTTGTTTCATTGCATCTAAATTAGAAACCAACGAAGACTCTGTGATCTCTATTTCAATGTTGGTAGGGGGAATATTGAACTGTTTAAGTGAGTGTAAAAAGATAGCAATAAATTTGGGTTCTATTAATTGCAAAACAGAAATATTGACGCTTAATATCAAAGACGGCATTTTTTGCAGCCAAGCAGAGAAATCCCTAAACGCCTTTTCGAGTAACTGCTCACACACCTTATCAATGAGGTTCGCTTCTTCTGCAATGGCGATAAATTCATGGGGGCCTGATAATTCACCATCATGATCCCATCGCGCCAGCATCTCAAGCTTTTCTAATACAAAACTCTGCGCATTCACAACAGGCTGATAGTAAGGAATAAACTCACTTTCTTTTATACCTGTCGCTATCGCGGATTCCTGTTCAATTTTAAATTCAGCATCCTGATCTAGCTCGACACTGTAAAACTGATAGTTACTTCTCGCGACTTTCTTCGCGCGATACATCGCCGTATCAGCATGTTTCATCAAAGACTCTGCTGAGTCCCCATCTTCAGGATAGATTGCAACCCCCGCACTCACCGCGAGTTCAACCTGCACCTGATCAAGTTCATAACAACCCGAAACAGACTCAAGTATCTTTTCAACTACTTTACCCACTTGCTTCTTATCACGAACCGCATCGAGTAACAATACAAACTCATCTCCCCCCATACGAGAAACCGTGTCACAACTGCGGATACTATTAGTTAATCGTTTCGCCACTTTTTTCAGTAATGAATCGCCCACTGCGTGCCCTAACGAGTCATTGATTTTCTTGAATTTATCCAAATCAATAAAAACCACCGCAAAATAATGTTCTTCTCTTTTTGCGCGTTTGCAAAATTGCGCCAAGCGATCTTGTAGCAATAACCTATTTGGCAACCCCGTTAGCACATCATGATGGGCTAAATGGCTCAATTTACGTGACATTAAGCGCGACTCCGTCACATCTTGAAAGACCATGACGGCCCCGACTATTTCACCATTTTTAAGGTAGATAGGAGAAATCGAATCCTGAATGGCAAACTCAAGTTTCAAGTGATTTCTTACACAAGTTAGTTCAGGTAACCCCATAAGTTGATTGTGTTTAATACAGTAATCCGTCAAGCCCCTGATGGGCTGTTTAGTGTCTTCATTATAAAGAGGCATAACTTCATCAAAAGGTAGCCCTTTAACCTCTCTCGTTAATTTAGCCAGTACCGCTTCGGCAACAGGGTTCATGTACGTTACTTTGCTGTCTACATCAGTACAAATAACGCCATCACCAATTGAACTCAATGTCACTTCCAATAGTTCTTTTTCTTGCTCTAATACTTCCGCTAATTTTATTTGTTCAGATATGTCCTGCAAGAAACACAAGGTACAGATTCCATTGGGTGTGTTGAATACTTCCGCTTTTAAATTAACCGTTAAGTTGTGACCTTTACTCCCGTTCAATAGCAAACTTGATAGTATAAATTTACTCTCGACATCTAAAACATGCTGAGTAAATGCTTGCTTACCTTCTGATGTCATAAAGTCAGTAAATAGCTTCCCAATAAGCAACTTTCTGGGTTCTTCTATCGCATTGGCAAAACCTTCGCTAACCTCTTGAATTTTGCCTTCTGAATCTATGGTAAGGAGCATTTCTGGACTGAGTTCGAATGTGTGCTGAAAACTCAGATGCAACTGCGATAGCTGCATGTGTGAATGAGCAGCAATTTTCTTGTAGCGCCAAACAAGTAACGCGGTTAAATAACCCACCGTAATAGATATAAATAAGGAAAAACCTGATCCCATCATTTCGTTATCCACATTGAGATAATGAAAATTAAGCACTGTGCTTGCTAAGCCACCAACAGAAAAGCTAAATAAATTTAATAGCTTGAAATCGTAAAAAACCACCGACAAGGCAAACAAGGCTACTGTTATTGCAGTAAACAAATGCCACGAAATGGCAGCAGTAACCACCATTAAGCTTATAAAGAGTACACAGAGCATCGCATAGCGAAGTTGATAAACAGAGTGCAAATAGGCTTGGCCCCTAGCCATGAAAGCCAAGATAAATGGGGCTCCCACAAAAAGTGCTAATGCGTTACCCATCACCCTGCTAAACAACACGGTTTGTGTCGCTACAGCTGTGTGATACAGCATCCAAGAGACACTGATTGCACCAAAAATCATTGCAGGAATAAATACACATTTAAAGATGCTCGATGCTACTTGAAAAATGGATCGTGGTTGAGAGTCAGTGTGATAGTAACGTTCAAGTAACTCACAGATCACCATCACTTCTAGCATGTTGATAACTATTAAAGTTATGTTTATCAAGTTCAGAGCAGATAGATAGGCAAGTACTACACTACTGACCAGTGCGATACATGTACAAATGGCCAAGCGAACGAGCGAACTTTGATTGATAAGGCCGCCTATCAGCCACAGACTCACACCACCTAACGAAATCACTGCAAGTGCTGTTGGCGAATAAAAGAGATATAAAACGACCGTCGCTAAATAACCCAAAACCCAAAAAAACAGGTGTTTCATTTGTATAACCTAACCTTGGTTGACGTTGAAGGGTCTGTGTCTAGTAAAAATATGAGTGAGATCCTTTGATTAATCAAGGTAAAGGCATGATACGCGTGGTTTTCAAGTGATTTATTGGGCGAAAAACCAAAATTTATCTATGCTCATAAAACTGCAACAGTTGAGTTTCACCCATGACCAGAAATGATGAAGCCGCTCAGGCTGTTAGAAATTTTGTACGCGTAGCAAACATAGTATCTAACTTAGATACTATTTTAATTGAAGCAAAGAACCTCTCTCTGACCGCAAAAAATGCAAGAGTCGTTGCGCTGAGGGCTGGCGACTCCGCGTTTGGTTTTAAGCCTATCACCAACTTTATTGACGAGTTTTCTGATCTCACCATCAAAACTACCAAGCAAATATCGCAACTGTCTAGCCAGCTGTTCTCAATATCCCTAGCAGTGGTCAGATGTAGTGATTTTCAGCAACACCTGAATGATTGTGCACAGTACTCCGACCATAAGGCGATTAGTCATTTACAAAGAGTGAGCAGTCTAGAGCTTGTGAAAACCATCAAACAGCTACAATCAGTGATTGCGTATTTAGAGAGTCATTTTGAAGACATTCAAAAACAAATGCGAAGTGCTGAATACATCGCTGTCACGAGTCGTGTGGAGGCGTCTAACGCGGGAGAATTTAGCGAAAGTTTACAATCAGTATCCGATTTCATCACTGGTGCCGCTAAAAAAATAAAATCAGCTATTAGTGATAATGTGAAAGAAATTAACCAGCTAAGAGGAGCATTACGTTGAAAACAAGCGAAATATACAACAGCGCTACACATACCTGGCTAGTACTTGGAAGAGATTCGAATAAACCAAACAACATCATCGACACCAACCAGTATTTGATTAAAAGCACTGACGAAGCGATTATTTTAGACCCCGGCGGCATTGAGCTGTTCTCTCCCATGCTTGCTAGCATACTCAAGCACGTTACTTTAGAACAAGTCACCACCTTGTTTGCTTCGCACCAAGACCCAGATATTATCTCGTCACTGGGACTTTGGGATAAAGCCCTACCTAAAGCGACCCTTCATGCTCCTTGGCTATGGGAAGGCTTTATTCGCCACTTTGGCATGGACAACATAAGCTATCAGCCTATCAAAGACGAAGGTGGAGAAATCAAAATTGGCAAAGCCACACTGCGATTTGTACCTGCTCACTATCTACACTCCTCTGGCAACTTTAATGTGTACGATCCTAAAGCAAAAATATTAATGAGTGGTGATATTGGCGCCGCACTGGAAAAAGGTGAACCACCGATGTTCGTCGAAGACTTTGCAAGTCATATCAAATATATGGAATATTTCCATCGTCGCTGGATGCCTTCAAACCGAGCCAAAAATGACTGGATTTCTCGTGTCCGAGAACTGGATATCGACATAATGGCACCACAGCATGGTCGTATTTTCAAAGGCGAAATGGTACAAGAGTTTCTAGAGTGGTTTTCACGCTTAGATGTGGGTTGCGCGTATAAATAAACCACTCATTGAGGTTCAAAAATGTTAGCTGTCTGACCACACGGCTAACTCGTTACCACTGGGTTCAATAAAGTGGAATCTGCGACCACCTGGAAAACTGAAAATATCTTTGCTGATAGAGCCGCCTTCTTGTTGCACGCGCTCCAATGTTTGTTCAAGTTGATTACTATAAATCACCACCAAGGCACTGCCGCTGCTGGTACTTGCCGACAGCTCAGCTCGATAAAAGCCACCGTCTAGTCCTGAATTACTAAATGCAATGTAATCAGGTCCATAATTTTCAAACTGCCATCCAAAAGTGCGACTAAAAAACAGCTCCGTCGCTGCTAAATCGTGGGCCGCAAACTCTACATAATTAATATGATGCTGCATATTCCTCTCCTTGATTAGACATATTTTGAGCGGACAAAGATACTAAAAATAAAACCTTCTCCTTATCACCCTAGATGCGTTCATGATAATGATTTAATTCAACACGTTAGCATAACTTATGGAAAATAACTTACCGTTTCATTAGACCAAAGTATATTGGTTAAAAATGGTACAACAACGTACCTTTTAAGGCGATACAACATGTTAACAATTGGAGATCGTAATGATCAAGAAGATACTTAGTTTCAGCACATTTTTATTTTTATCGCTATTTAACTCATATGGTTATGCCAATAACTGTATAGGCGTCAACGAATACCCAAACTGGACTCGAACTAATTGGGCGGGTGTTTACGACCATGCTCAAGGCGGCGACAAAATGCATCACCAAGGCATACTTTATCGCGCAAAATGGTGGACTAGCTCAACACCGGGCAGTAACAGTGCTTGGGAAACACTCGGAGCATGCGAAACCCTTCCCCCTGTTAGTGAAGGTCCTTTCAGCCGCCATGGAAAACTGAGTGTCTGTGGCACCAAGTTATGTGACAAAAATAATAACCCTGTACAACTTAAAGGAATGAGTAGTCATGGCCTGCAATGGTATGGCTTGAATAAATGCTTAACGCAAAACTCATTACAGGTGCTTGCTGAGGATTGGCAAGCAGACATCATTCGTTTGAGCCTTTACGTCCAAGAAGGTGGGTATGAAACTAACCCTAGTGCATTTACCAATCAGGTGAATGAATTGATTGCCATGGCCAGTGATTTAGATATGTATGTGTTAGTTGATTGGCACCAACTTGACCCAGGAGACCCTAACTTTAATCTAGCCAAAGCCAAACAGTTTTTTAGCGACGTCGTTACTGCAAACAAAACCAGAGACAATGTGATTTATGATATCGCCAACGAGCCCAATGGCGTCAATTGGCAGCGCATTTATGACTACGCCGTTGAATTGATCCCCGTGATCCGTGATATAGACTCTGACGCTGTGGTGCTTGTTGGAACTCATGGCTGGTCGACCTTTGGGGCTTCCGATGGCGGCTCATTCAACGATGTGGTACTACAGCCATTACCGTTTAACAACATCATGTACACCTTCCACTTTTATGCTGCGTCACACCTTGATTATCATCGTCGTATGTTGGATCAAGCTTCAGATGTTTTACCGGTATTTGTGACCGAGTGGGGCACTCAAGACTACAAAGGTGAAGGTAATAATGACTTCGACAGTGCTCAAGCCTATCTTGATCTCATGGCCAGTAAGCATATTAGTTGGACGAACTGGAACTATTCTGATGATTGGCGTTCTGGTGCGGTGTTTAAAGTAGGCTCATGCGCAAAAGGGCTGTTTGGTGATGAGCAGCTAAAACCTGCGGGTGTGTGGCTTAAAGCCCAGATCAAGCAATGACACTTGACTCTTAACCTCACAGGCTAGCAGCTACAACCTGCTAGCCTGTATCAGACAACTAAAATTTACCAATAACTTTCACTGCCCCTGTGACTTTACCACTGTCGACGTACCCAATGGCATCGGTATTTCCGGCAACGAAGTCAAGCACCGCTTGTTCACTATCCAGTCCTTCAGGTGGGGTGCCTTTGCCCGTAAAAATTAATTTTGACCAATAGGCTTTATATTGACTGCTCGATTTACCAAGCACATTACTGGTAAATTCGTCGACCACGTTTCCACTGTTCAAACCAACCGCTTGGACCTTGGTCCCATCACCGAATGACTTAGTTTTACCCAAGTAGATTTTAGCAATGCTGTCTTTATCAAGCGCATTACCATTACTAGGGTGCACAATAACAGAAACCTCAGCGGCACAATGAGCGCTTGCAGCCAGCAAGATACAAGTTGCAATAGTATTTTTCATATTTGCCTCCCTAGAACACCAAGTCAACCGCAACAGCGATCACATCATTATCTTGATTTATCACGTCATTATCCAAGCGACTCCAATCAATCTTAAATGCTGCCGATGGATGAAAGTCGTAACGTGCGCCGATGGTCATCGTGTTGGTATTGACACGAGTCGCATTCAAAGCCCCATTCATAAGATCTCGGATCAACGGTGCATTTGGGTTACTTGGATCGGTCGACACCGGAACCACAGAACCATTTGCAAGTGTTATTGTCGTTGGCACCTGATTAAAACGGCTACTAGGGTGCTTGTCATCATTCTCTTCGTAGGTAACATGAAATGTCCAATCTTCGAGTCGATAGCCTGCTGAAATATAATACTGCGATTGTTCAGGCAACAAACTATTGTCCACTTCGATTTCCGTATATTCACCATCTAGTAGGAAGTTGTTGTAATCAATCGCAAAACCCAGACCTAAAAACGAGCCATCGTCTTTGTCTATCACCAACTGACTGAGCTGTTCTTGTAAGCCGTAATTTTGTAATGCCCCTGACAAGCCAACCAGTGGCGCAGAGTTATTCAAACTGATACTCGTCTCAGCAACCACATAGGACGCTCGTAATGTGAGCCAGTCGCGAGACATGGTCCAATTAAAGCCAGTAATATCATTGAGGGTAGAGTCATCGCTGTCTGTAATAGCACTGGCCTTACCTTCATAACGTCCATATACAAATTGCAACGATGAATCCCACTGACCTAACTGGGAAGTATAAAGCAAGCTCATGCCCGTTGGCGTGGTTGATGCAAAGCTATAAACCGATGTGGGTGGACGTACCCAGCGATACGCATAGCCGACTTCTATGAAGTCAGAGTATCTGAACAGGGGCAATCGCATTTTCCCAGCGCTCAGACGCAAGTGTTCATTAATATCATATGATATATAAGCCCATTCGAATCCCGCATCGTAATCTTCATTGCCACGAGCCACAATTTGCGCTGTGGCGCTAATTCCGTTGCCTAAATCGGACGAAACTTGCAGGGCAAACATGCTCTCGTTGCTAAATGAGATCTCGTCTTCGTAACCGAATACGCTCATGTTATCGTCGGTGGTAGACCCAGCAACAATGGACGCAAAACCATTGATGCGCAGATCTGCGCCGTACGCGGCACCGTTGATGGCACAGCATAAAGCTACAGCTATTAATCGTTTTTTCATAGTGTCATCCCAATTGATAATGTTTTAAACATCAATATCTTCTTGAGTATAGAAGCGAATTTTTCTTTTTCCTTAATTTGCCCAGCTAAATCCGCTTAAAAACGACTATTTTTTAATATGTTATCAAAACAGGTATACGCTACAACTTAGCTTTATATACGAAAAAGCCTTCACTGGTGTGAAGGCTTTGTTTTGTAGCTATACCGCTACTGTTATGTGAAGCGTTAAGCTATTTTTCGCAGTAATCCTTGGGTGTTTTGTCGCATTGTTTTGGCAACCATAAAATAGCCAATAACTGACACAAATCCCGCACCACTAAGCGGCCCCAACAGCCAAACATATGGGTGCATTTTTCCACTGACATCAAATAGCTGCTGTTGTATCACTAACAGCGCAACGTCACTCACTAAAGCCGCGACAAGTCCAGCAATGGCACCTAAGAGCAAAAATTCATACAAAGTCGCCAATTTGATCAATCTACCTTTCGCACCCAAAGTACGCAGAATAACCACTTCTTGCATTCGCTCCGCAAGGCTCGCCTGAACTTGAGAAACAAGCACCAACGCGCCACTTATCAATACAATTGCCAGCACAAAGCCAATCGCCAAAGAGACTTGAGCGATGATCGATTGAGCTTGTTCAAGACGGCTTTTTATATCAATCATGCTAATCGTCGGATATTGCTGCAGCATACCACTGATAGCTTTAGTGTGCTGTTCTTCAAGCTTCGCCGCACTGAAATAGGTAACAGGTAATTGACCTGCCATATTTGGGCTTAAGATCATCACAAAGTTTGGTTTAAGTGTTCCCCAATCCACACTTCTAAAACTGGTAACCACCGCCTCAAACCGCTGTTCATCAACAAGAAAACCAATCGTATCGCCAAGCTCTAAATCCAACTGCTCCTTCCAACCTTCAAATACCGACACTTCGATGCGGCCATCCGATGCATCGCTGTTAAACCATTCACCTTCAGTGATTTCATTACCTTGAGGTAACTGTGATAGCCAAGTTAAATTCGGTTCGCGATTGACCCCACGGCGCTCATTTTCATCTTTTTGTTCTTGCTCCCCTTCTTGGCGAGACACCCGGCGCTCCAATTCTTCACCATTAATCGAGTTTACCCGCGCATTGAACACTGGGTAAAAGTCTTCATGGGTAATGTTATGTTGCTCGAAAAATGAGGTAAGCGGTTGGACTTCATCCTCAGCTATATTGATCAGAAACATGTTTGGGGCATCCTCAGGAACTTGCATTTGCCAGTCTGAGATCATGTCATTTTTAAGTACCACCAAAAACAGCATTAGCTTAATCGCCAACGCAAAGCTTATCAGTTGTACCGCGTTAGCATTCGCGCGTTTTTGCAATGTTGCAATTGCTAAAGACCAACTAGAGCCGGGGCTTAGTCCCAACTTTCTGCCCGCACTAAAAATGAGTCGCGAAAGACCAAACAACACCGCGATAACCAGTAATGTCGAGCCGAACAAGATTAATGTGGTGACTAGCTGCGCACTAAACATCCACATCAGCAGAAAAATCGTCAATAAAGACAACCCAACATGCATGCGACTTAACGTCAATTGCTCACCAAGATTACGCCGCAATACTCGCAAAGGTGGGATATCGAACAAATCTAGTAACGGCTTGAGCGAGAACATCAAGGCACAAACAATGCCGATGAAAATAGACATAAGCCAAGGTCTGACACCTGCAGCTGGCAACTCGGCATCCATAAATTTAGCGAGATAATCAGCGCCAATATGTTGCAAACCAAAGCCAATTAAGAGGCCAACCATAATAGAAAATCCTGTTACCAAACTTAAATGGAGTAGGAAAATATTGCGGATAACCGAGCGACTTCCGCCCAGTGTTTTCATCATAGCGACAGGATCGTACTGGCGTTCACAGTAGCGTTTAGCCGACACTGCCATTGCTACAGCTGCCAGCATGATACCAAATAAGCCAGCTAACAATAAAAACCGCTCAGCACGCATCAAGTTGTCACCTAACGGCGACTGTCTATCCTTGATTCCTTGCCATGACTGATTCGCCTTGAGTTGCGGCTTTAGCCATGCATAAAACTCTGCTAACTGTTGCTCCTCACCGGCAAACAGCAAACGGTGGAACACGCGACTGCCAGGTTGAACAGCCTTAGTAGCTGCAATATCCTCATAATTGAGTAACACTCTGCGGTTCCCCGCTAATGAGAAAAATGGCGCATCAGGTTCATTAACCAATACTTTACTAACAATAAAATTGCCTGCCCCCAACTCAACGCTATCGCCTACTTGTAGGCCTAAACTGTAGAATAAACCTTCACTCAACCACAACTGCCCAGCCTGCGGTGCACCACGTATTTCATACGGTTGTCCTACCAAGCTATCTTTTAATGTTACCTCGCCACGTAGAGGATATGCGTCAGACACCGCTTTTACCGAGCCAAGTACCAGCTCATCGTTGGCAAACAACATCGAATCAAAATACAGCATCTTTGCTGTTCGCAACCCAAACTCTTCACCTTTTTCTAAAATCTCGGGGCTAAGGGCATGATTACTTGATAAGCGACGGTCCGCAGCGATGAAATCGCTGGTTTTTTGCTCTATGTTTAAACCGATACGCTCAGTAACCGAAGACAGACTGAATACCGTAAGCACAGCCAGTGCGATGGCTGCGAAAATAATTGATAGTTCGCCTCGGCGAAACTCTCGCGAGAATAGTTTTAATGCTAATTTAACCCACATTGACAGCCTCTCCTTCACGGATAGTTTCTAATTTCCCCCCCTCGATATGAATGATACGGTCACATTGATGAGCAAGCTGTTCATCATGCGTCACAAGTACCAAAGTTGTGCCATGTTGTTTGTTCAGATCAAACAATAGCTTTTCTATCATATGCCCGTTTTTGCTGTCTAAATTTGCAGAGGGTTCATCCGCGAATAAAATTTTAGGAGTGCCAATAAACGCACGAGCAATCGCAACTCGCTGTTGTTCACCACCCGATAGCTGAGAAGGATAATGCTCCAACCGATGCGATAGTCCCACTTTTTCAAGTAGTTCAATGGCTTGTTGTTTCGCATTCTTATCACCAGCAAGCTCCGCTGGTAGCATCACATTTTCCAATGCAGTTAGACTTTGCACCAACATAAAAGACTGAAATACGAAACCAACTTTCTCAGCCCGTAATTGGGCTCGTTGCTCTTCATTCATCTGGCCTAATTGCTCAGCATCCAAGCTGATCTCCCCTTGTGTAGCAACGTCTAATCCTGCCAGCAAGCTCAGTAACGTTGATTTACCAGAACCTGAAGCACCAACAATCGCGACTGACTCCCCCGACTTGACAGAAAAATTGATATCACTGAGGATAGTGAGCTCGCCCTCTAAGGTGTTTACACGCTTAGTAAGCCCCGAGACATTAATGATATTTAACTGAGAAAATACTGACATGACACGTTTCTTCCTAAAGTTCTTAGTAATTTCCTTGCTGACTCTGCAACCGTTTAGCAGCTTCGCAAAAGATAAAATTATGATTATTGGTGATAGCTTAAGCGCAGGCTACGGACTCGAACAAGCACAAGCTTGGGTTAATTTGTTACAAAATAAATACGTTGCAGAACAAAAACCGATCGAAATAATCAATACTGCCATAAGCGGACAAACAACAGACAACGCTTTACTTAAGATTGATGGATGGTTAGCGGCACACCAGCCAAGCCATGTGCTCATAGAACTAGGCGGTAATGATGGTATTCGCGGCTTTCCGATTAAGTTGCTACAAAAGCATCTTACCGAGCTGGTTACTAAAAGCCAACGTTTCGGCGCGCACGTCGCACTAATGGAAATTCAGATCCCGCCTAATTTAGGGCCAAGATACACGAAGATGTTTACCGACAGCTACAGCAAAGTAGCAAACAGCACCGAAGCATACTTGATGCCTTATTTTATGGTGCCAATAGCTGTTAAGCCAGATCTTATGCAGGATGACAACTTACATCCGAATGCAAAAGCACAGCCCATTATCAGGGATTTTATGGACGAGGAGATCTCGACTTGGCTAAAACACACCAAGTAATTAGGAAGGAAAGGAAGAAGACGTTTATAGGTGTCTAGCTCTGGTCGCTATCAACTGGCCGTAGCCGTTTTAGTCCGATAGAGCCGACACCACTCAGTAAGGTTAAGCTGACGTGTTAGTCAGCCATTTAATAAAGCTTCTCGCGTCACTTGGCGAGGCAAAACGGGTGTTTCTCATTCCCATTTTATCTGCAAAGATAACATTGCTTTTATTTACTGAGATTGACAGCACAGGCTGTGCAACTTGGATCACAGATCCATTATATTCATATGACATAGAAAACTCACAAATTTATGTCGAAAAACCGACAAATTAATTAAATAAGCTTCACTACAGTGTTGACGATATTCCCATCGATTAGTGCCTTAAAAGGCTCGGTCCAGCCACGAGGATATTCTGGCTAAGTGGTCGCCGTACAATAATTCAGCTTTTGATTTTTTAATGCTGGCTTACTGGATCAGGGTAAGAAAGGACATTATAAACTGACCATTCGCATAGATAGCGATGGTCCAAGAGACGAAATTTACCACCGAACCCAAATAAAAAGCAAGCAATTGTTGTAATTTTTTTCAAACCGCAACTTTATTGCTCGCCATCCTACCGCAAGAACCAGATTTATAAACCTGTCACCTTAGACAGATGCGTTCCCAAAACTAAGTCAACTTGACTACTTGGCGCTGCGAGCTCCACCAGTGCGTCATCAAAGTCGCCCTTGCTAAAATGATCATAGATATTATTGGATAACGCATACGGCTCACTCGGCATACCTAAAAAAGGGAAAATCATTCTATCGAGTTCGCCATCAGCATCTTTATCATGAACCACATTAATAGCGTATCGACCCGCGGGAACGTTTTCAAAAACAACGACAGTATTCGGAGCAACTGGAGCCACTACTTTTTTACGAAAGTACTGTGCGTTAGGGTCATTAATGTTTAAATCGGCGTGATAATCCGCACTATTGTCGTGGATCATTACCAACAGCTGCCCTTCATCGCTTTTTACATTGCTGATGTTTACAATCAGCCGAGTAGCATCGCCAGCGATAGAGTTTACGCTTTGTTTACTAGTTGATTGGCAGCCACTCAACGTAATGACAGCTAGAATCATCAATATATTTCTCATGTTTATCTCCTTATATTTGAGTGATTAAATTAACAGTTCTATGCCTTGATAAATATGATAGAGACAAGGTATTTTTGTAAAAAAATGTAGTGTTCATCGCATGTTTTAACGCACCGAAAACTGATATTGATAAGGCATTTAGAATGACTAAACCTCGTATTACTATACATTACTGTGTACTTTGCCAGTGGTTATTACGCAGTGGCTGGCTTGCTCAAGAGTTGCTTTCAACATTTTCTGACGAACTACAAGAAGTCGCGATTGCTCCTGCTTCAAAAGGAGTGTTCCAGATTTTTTATAATCAGGAACTGATCTGGTGTAGAGTGCAAGATGGAGGCTTTCCTGAGGCCAAAATATTAAAGCGTAGAGTCAGAGATAAGTTAGATCCATCTAGAAACTTGGGTCATATTGATAATTAGACCATTAAATCAAACTCATTTTGATTGATTATTAATCAACATTTGGTTAATTTAAATAAGACCTTTTAAACTGGGTATTAATAACATAAGGTTTACTTTAACAAATAACAGGCATTCGCTGTTGTTTTGCAATGTTTTCGATATGCTGTTATAAAATATATAAAACAGGTACATCCATACAAACTGGATCAATAACAAAAATGAAATTCCGTTTTAGCCATTTTGAATTTGACTGCGAAGCTTTAATTTTAACCAACAATGGTAAAGTATTCTCGCTAAATGAAAAACCTGCCAAATTACTGGCTTTACTGCTTACGAATGCTGAGCACATTCACAGCAAAGATGAAATATTAGAAGCCGTTTGGCCTGGACGCGAGGTAACTAACCAAGTCGTTTTCCAAAGCATTGGGCACCTCAGAGCACTGTTTGGTGATGATGCGATTAAAACCTTTTCTCGCAAAGGCTACCAATGGCAACTACCTTTGAGTGAAGTCACTGACGATGAAGTCAAACATGAAGCGCCACCGATAGCAGAAACTTCGAACCAGACACAAAGCGATGCCAGTAGCAGTAATTCACCTGAGCCCGTACCTGTAGATGATATTGCCACCGGCACATCAAAACCGGCATGGCCTTTGGCTGCTGCGACTTTACTTGGGTTACTCGCTGGTGCATATTTTTTTGTGTGACTGTTGTAGAGACGTCATATCCCATACTCAAGAGATAGCAAAGTAGCATGCTTAAAGATTCAGACTGTGGACTCATTGTTGTTGATGTACAAGGTAAACTAGCTAGAATCGTTGATAACAGCGAGCAGATTTTGCTCCACACCAGTGCTCTGATACAAGGGTGTCAAGCGCTAGGTCTGCCGATTATCTGGCTAGAACAAACGCCTGACAAGTTAGGCCACACTGTACCTGAGTTGGCAAAGCTACTTTGTACTGAGCGAGCGATTACAAAAACAACATTTAGTGGCTTAAAAAATCAAGAAGCTAAAGAAAAACTAGCCAATGAGAATAAACGTCATTGGCTTATTTGTGGCATTGAAGCACACATTTGTGTCTACCAAACAGCAATGAGTTTGCTGGACGGTGGTTTAGAGGTAATTTTGATAACGGATGCAATTGCTTCTCGAAACGCAGAGCACAAGCAACTAGCCATACAAAAGCTCGCGCACTGCGGTGCGCAACTCAGTAATGTAGAAATGGTTTTATATGAATTACTTGCCGATGCTCAACACCCAAAGTTCAAAACAATATTGCAATTGATCAAATAGCCTCGCGTATGTGTTCAAGTAGCCAGTTGCTTGTTAAACACCTTAAAAATTCCTCTCGTAATGAAACCGTCTACTACGGTGTAAATACATAGCATTTCGACACTTCCCAAACCTTCTGCAAAGTTACGGGTGATTTTTTCATGATCGATAACCACATTATCATGGACCGTTCTATTTATTAGCTCGGCTTTGAGATCTGGCTCTTGAAAGCGCTCGGCAATAGCAGCCTGAATTGCCTTTCTGCCTGACGCGATAGTCGTACATCGGTAGTTTGTTGTACCGCATTGATAGAATATGTGTTGGCCCACGCCTGCGCATCTTTTTGGTTATACGCATTGAGCTGCCTATCAATAACCGCAACAACTGTGTCATTCATGATTTTTTCCATGTTCAGAATTGTAGAAAATAGTATCGCTTGATTCACTTTAATACTTTTTTAGTTGGCAGGAAACATGTTTATTGCTCGCCAATTTCAATTGCCTGACTTGCTAAAACTGTTTGTAGTGCTTCATTCATTTTTTCAATAAAATCATGTTTGTAAGGATACTTGTCCAGCGCATCTTTAATATAACCAATGTGCGCAGTACGCCTTAAAATAACACGATCTTCCATGATGTTGTTCAAGTCTAACTCTGGATGTATGCGCTTTAGATTTCTTAATCCCAATAACGTAGAAAGCCTATCGTTAACGTAACAATCAATACGCTTTTTAGCCAGCTTCATCACATTTGAAAATGTGTCTTTGTTTTCCCAAAGTCTGATCTTATTTTGTTGGTGAGCTTGCCTTAGGGCATCGTCTAAAATCATATAACCTGCATTTAATCCAACATTAATGGGGTGCGCGGTTGTGTCTTCTGAATCTATATTTTTGAGGGAAAAACCTTGGTTACAAAATGCAACCACAACTTCCTCTAATAGCGGCACCGAGTAAGGCCAAATAAACGGCCTACGCTTGATATGCTTATACGGTGGCATCAACGCAAAGGCTTCACCATTTTGTAATGCTGCAACGCCTCTTTTCCAAGGCACAGGATGAAGCTCAACCAAATACTTATCGTCAATCAGTCGTGCGGCCTGTTTTACTAAATCAACATAAATCCCCGTTAATTCCCCATTACTAAAATAAGTATAAGGAGGGTAACTTTCATCCACTAAAATCGTGACACGATATTGCGGATTTGCATCACTTTCACATGCTAAAAATACACATAGAATCAGCAGTATGAACCCAGCAAATGATGATGAATTATTCTGATGTCCTGAAATCATAAATATCTTCTAGGTTTTGCTGCTGGCATATCGCACATGCAGCATTGCCTATATGTTACCCCAACGCATAAGTCTCATTAAAACTATAGCTCATACATTTGGGCTGTGTTTAGGAGCACGCTAGTTCATCAATGAGTAGTAATGAAATGATGACAAGAATGACGAAAAAGACAGCTTTGAATAGCGAGCCATTGGCTATAATTCACCCATTAGCAATGAAGTTTGGACACTGTAATGCGATTCACTTTACTTTATTCGTTGTCCAGTTTTTTGGGAGTTTCTTTGATTATTAGCCCGCCTCTGCTTGCCACTGAACGCACCGTAACTTGGGCTGATATTGAAGCACTGGAATCCCAACTAGCAGAACTAAAAGCTCTGTTTTTAAAACAAAACCCGAACGTGCTCAACGCTAAAACCGTGCAGTCCCACCTGCCCAGTGAAACCGAGCTAACGACGCAGGGGAAGCACACTCAAGTAGATGTCTATGCAACGATAAGACCAACGTTAGGTATGATTAATGAGCAACCTCATAGCTATTGGGATGTGGGAGATGCGCTGTCTCATGCAGGGTTTAAGGTCGCTCAGGAATTTGCCCATGGCTGGACCGCCCAGCTTCATGGGGAGTGGAGCATTGACTTGGCAAATGAAGGCGATTTTGGCAAATCGAGACAAACTTACACGGCACTGACGACCCCATTTGGCCGTATTGGAATAGGTAAGCAAAGACCGCCTCAGTATCTTTTTATTGCCGAGTATGTGGATATTTTTAATCACGCTAGTAGCCCTTTTGCATATGACCCACAAAGTATTTTCTTTGTTGATAACTTAATAACCTATCGCTTAGACGTTAAACCTTTCACCTTCATTGCTGCTGGGCAATACGCCGGGGCAAGCCATGACAAGCAAACTGATTTGATTAATATCGGGCTCAGCTATGATACGAAGACGTTCCATGCGGCCCTGACCTATCAGCAAAACGATATATTTGTAGCTGAGAATTACTTAGGTGAAAACAGGATCTGGGCAGCATCCTTAGCCTATCAATTTAACAAACGCTTTTATGCAGCTATGTCCTATCAAGCAAAGGACTACCGTCGCAGCGCTTTCGCTGACACACATAAAGGACATACCTTTGATTTGTCTCTAGCGTACCAGTTGGCCCCAGAATACAAAATTAAAACTGGAGTGTTCGAATTTGATGACGCGAATATGGGGAGTCTGGACAGTCATACAAAAAGCCAAAGTTTTGATGGCTTTAACCTCACATTGGAGTGGCTACCCATTGCACCTCTGAGAGTTCATTTGGAGTATTTAAATAAATCTTATTTTTATCAAACGGATATAGAGTCGATATCAGTCGGGTTGCGGTATGATTTTAAACAACGTTGGCGATTCGACTAAACTTGCAATTATTATCTTCCAACACTTTACTTACTACTGCTGTGTCATAGATATCCCTTACACAGAACAGAATTAACGATTAAACACTCATCTTTATTGTGAGCCTATATATCAGGTGCCCAATGACGACGTTCGCAACGCCACAATACGCCAACCGAAGTACTAAAAATTGATATTTGGTTGCCTATGTACAAAAGATCACTCGGCCACTTGGTCTGGTAGGCGCCTTATTTGGCTTTGTGGTACTCGCTGGCTATGGGTTTGAAATGGAAGCTTTATATCGACCATTTACCAGTGGCCCAGCGACCCACCCTGTTACCGCCTTATGTGTACTCTTAGTTGCTATTATGCTCACATTGACCAATAAGGCTAAACAAATACCCAACCTGATTGTCTTACCATCGATTGTCTTAATGCTGACCATGTTAAGAATACTAGACATACTTATGGGTTCGTCGGTGCTTATTAATCTAACCCCATTCGCCCATATCGTTGAAGCCGAGTTGTTAGCCGGTAAAAGTAACAACATGGGTATGAATTCCAGCGCCATGCTATTGGGGCTGGCACTTAGCCAAATACTTTACAATCAACATTACAAACTTATGTCGCAAAGTTTAGCGTTTATATCACTGGCTATACCTATGGTGTCTTTGACTGGCTATGCCTATGACATCGACAATTTTTACGGGCAGATGTCTATTTTAACCACAACCATAGGTGTTGCTTTGGCTACCGCCTGTATAACAACCACAGCAGATTGTGGTGCGCTTAGAGCTATCTTAAGCCCCTACATTGGAGGAAAAATCGCCCGACTGCAAACCACTGTAGGTTATTTGTTTCCAACCTTTATGGGCTACCTTATGGTTAAAAGCCTCAGTCGAAGTGAGAGTGACTTATTTGGCGTGTTTGTTATCGCTATCTGTTGGCTGATTATTATCTTAGTGGCCGCTTCCGTTATTTTACACGAGCGCAGCGACCATAATCGTAGAGTTGCAGAGTACCAGCTAGCTCTCACTGCGATGACAGAGCCACTTACAGGTTTGGCAAATCGACGCAGATTCAATCAGGTTGCAGCGCAAACATTGACGGATATTGAAGGCACCAACCAAACCATGTGGCTGTTCATTATCAATCTCGACTCTTTCAAAAAAGTTAATGATATTGGCGGACATGATATAGGAGATAGAGTGTTGGTCGAAGTTGCCAAAGTGATTCAGCATTCGGTTCGAGAAGGAGATTTCGTGAGCCGCATCGGTGGTGAAGAATTTGCGGTTATCTTAAAGAATTTAGACCCCCAAACCGCGCATACCATCGCACATAGCATACGACAAAACATCGAGAATATGTTTATCGAATATTGGAGCGAACAGCATGGTCCTATCACAGCTTCAATAGGGTGTAGTTCAAGTTTGGGTCAAAACAACATCAAACACATTCATAAAGTTGCTGATATGGCGCTGCATCAGGCCAAAAATAATGGTCGTAATCAGGTGGTATTCCTGCCACTGGTAAGTGATGTTTAATATGAATATAGAATATGTTGGCTGGCCAATAAGTTAATCTATTTGCCAGCCAACACTCATTCAATCGGTACTGTTAGAAGCGATACGCAAAACCTACCGTTGTACTCTTCCACTTCTGGTCATACGCGATAGCAACGTCAAAGTCAGGTAAGATTTGATGGTCTACAAATACTGTGAAGTTGTCATTCAGTTGATATTCAACTCCAATACCATAACTCAATCCTCCTCGAGTCCAGCTACTTTCGTGGTGATATTCCAGTACTACGTTACCTAATTCGTTCGTTTGGATGCCTTTACTTTCAAACTCAATTTTGGAGCGCGTGTATCCAGCTAAACCATAGACATTCAGCCCATCAGCAATTGGGTAAGTTAGTTTTAACAAAAGTGAACTTTGCAGATCCATATCTTCCTTATAAGAACGCGAGAAATCAGTCGCTGTAGTCCTCGCTAACACCCCCGATGTCCCCGTTGCAAATCGCCCCTCAAAAGCAACGTACTTATTTAGTTGATAACCCAACACAATCCCCGCAGTGTTAAAATCATTGCCCGGAGCATCAATATCTTGTTGGTTATACAGAGCACCGACGTAAACATCACTTGCCATTGCATTTTGAGTAAAAGCCGCTCCAAGCATAATCATGGCTGCAGGTAATAACGCTTTCATTTTTAGTCCTTTCATAAAATTCTGAGTAATAATTCAATTTTGTTAGAAGTGCTAACAATCGAGTGAGAAATTAACTTATATTTCAGTAAATTAATGTTCCTATATTGTAAAAATTTGTTCGGGTTATGGGGTCTACGATGCGCCGCTTTGGATAATACGTATTTCACCTATCATAAAGTTGCGAATTAATGCGATTGCCCCTAAAGTGGACAAGCGCATTGGTATCACTAAGGAAGGACTGTATGAATACGCTCATTTTCATCGCTGGTGTGATGGGTCTGATCACGTTTTGTATCCATGTATTTGCAGGGCAAATCGACCCAGTTAGACCTTTTCTAAACTCTAATCTTGCCGACATTCCCAAAGCCACTTTGCTAGCATGTTGGCATATGGTCTCCCTTACCCTGTTACTCAGTAGTTTATCTTTGAGCTACATTGGCTGGTACAACTTATCTACGTACAACGCTGTCGTCATGGCTATGTCTATCAGCTATATGTTGTTCGCAACCGTATTTATTGTGGTCGGTTGGTATTTTTTCTCTGCCAAGGTGTTTGTAAAATTACCCCAGTGGGTACTGTTGCTACCTATTGGTTTGCTCAGCTTGGCAGGGGTGCATCTATAATGGATGTGTCTATTGGCTGGATTAAAACTGAACTTTAAACGTGGCTCCTCCAAATTGAATTGCTAATGCAGGCACAAGAATCGTTTCATTGCCTATCTCGATATAACCCTGATACTGATCTATCACGGCAATGCCTACGCCCCAGCTTAAGTCGTTATTGCTCGTGTTCAACTGTGCTACAGCAGTTGAACACGCCAATGCTAATGTCGATCAAAATAACCCTCTAAACATCTCTAATTTCCTTTTTCCATTGCAGTTGATTAAGCAAAACATGTGCTCAACGATTTGTGTTATGGCTAATCTAGGTGCTCAAGCTTTCTACAAACTTACAGATTGCAAAAATTCTCTTAGGTAAGCTGTGCAAATTGAATAACAAGGACTGAGGTATAAACATCGGCAAGTTACAAAGCTAATTATTTGCGAGGCTTCTGTTCTTTAGCTATTTTTTAAGCACTGCCTTATAAATAAAGAACTAAGGAAAACATGTGAAGATATTGTCTATCGATGATAACCCACAAAATAGAGTGGTGTTAGAAAAAGCGTTGAGTAAACAATACGATATTGTCTCTTCCGATGGTTCTGAAGCTATTATTCCATTACTGGAAGAACACAAGCCCGATGTCGTATTAATGGACATCATGCTAGGACAACCGTTCACTGGCTATGACCTAGTAAAGGAGCTGAGACAGGCACCTGATTTTGAAGAATGTGAAGTGATTTTTATCTCCGCTTTAACCTCAAGCGAAGATAAGCTCGCTGCATATGGCAGCGGAGGCGATGACTACATTGCAAAACCTGTCGACTTTAAAGAGCTAAGAGAAAAACTCAAACGGGTTGAACTGCGTATCGAGGAACGAAACACACTCAAAGAACAATATGAAATGGCTTCAACAACAGCCTTCACCTCAATGCAGCAAGCCAGTGAGCTGGGTGAGCTGGTCACCTTCTTCACGGAGAACTTGGAAGTCACCGATGTAAAGATCTTATTTAACAATATTAAGCGCTTTTTTAGTAATTCAGGCGTCAACTGCTGTGTTGAATTTAGGGTTGCCGGTGAGTTCCATCAATTCCCAGAGCTTAGTATCACCGATCTTGAAAGGGAGATTCTGGAATTAGGTCGTAAGGCAAAACGCATCGTGCCATTTGGCTCCAACATGCTATTCAATTCTCCGCAGTGTTCTATGCTGGTTAAGGGGCTTCGTGTAAACGATGAAGATGTCATAGGCCGTATTCGTGACAACTTTGCCATTCTACTGACCATTGTAGATAGCCGTATCGACTTTATTGAAGGGCAAGTAGAAAAAAACAATATTCGTAAAAAAGCACTGAACAACCTCAAAAGCCAGCTCATGGATGACTTCGGCACCATTAAAAATCTGTGTGAAAGTCAGGATAATAAAATCGTCACACTAGTTAACGACCTATCTCAAGCAATTCGATTAAAAATCATTACGTTAGGCCTAGATGAAGATCAAGAGTCAGAGCTCATGAGTTTGGTCGACGAAACCAAGGATATTGTTGAAGAAACGTTGGGATTATCGTTTGTGATTGAAGACAAGCTATTCAATATCACCGAGCGGTTAAAAGCGGTTGAATAGGTCAACAATCTTGCTTATTGGTGCGACATCGAAACGGAACAATTTCGAGCGCGTCTCTATCATTACAATCAGGTTTAAGACACAGTGAAAGACATGAGAAACAACTCTATCATTCTTGCAATAGATGATAACCCGACCAATCTAAAATTATTGCACCGGTTACTCAGTGCTAAGGGGTATAAGCATGTCCACTTGCTGTCTGACTCCCGAGAGGCACTCGCCACGTATCAAACGCTGGAACCGGATCTGATCTTACTGGATATCAACATGCCATATATGGATGGTTTTGAGGTCATGGACACACTGTTTTCTTTGCAAGAGCCACTGATGGCACCCATTATCATTATTTCTGCGCAGCAAGGTTCAGAGACAACTTTGGCCGCTTTGGAGAAAGGGGCAAGAGATTACATCACCAAACCATTTGAAAAAAATGAGCTGTTAATGCGAGTACAGAACCTGCTAGATGCACATTTAGCGCATAAATTACTCAATAATCAGGCTCAAGTACTCGAACAAATGGTGGAACACCGAACACGAGAATTGAACGATACTCGTCTGAGCGTCGTACAACGTTTAGGTATGGCCGCTGAATATAAAGATGAAGAAACTGGTAATCATATTTTGCGTATGAGTCATATATGCCAATTGCTTGCTCAAAAGATGGGGTTATCACCAAGAATATGTGAGTTGATCTTACATGCCAGCCCCATGCATGACATCGGTAAAATTGGCATACCAGACTCCGTCCTTTTAAAGCCGGGCAAGTTAGATGCACATGAATGGGAAGTCATGAAAACCCATGCTCAAATAGGTGGGCATCTATTGGATAATGATGATTCTGAACTGATGATCATGGCCAGAAACATCGCGCTAACTCACCACGAAAAGTGGGATGGTACGGGCTATCCAAATGGCTTAAAACAGCAGGACATACCTATAGAGGGCCGCATCGCCGCCGTTGCGGATGTGTTTGATGCTTTAACATCGCAAAGACCATATAAAAAAGCTTGGAGTATTGATGAAGCCATCCACTATATTAAAACTCACAGCGGCCACCATTTTGACCCTATGGTGGTTGATGTGTTCATCGCCCACATTGATGATGTCATGATAATTAAGAATCAATTTCAAGATGATTAACAAAGCGCACATAGATACAGCGGTACAATCACACGCTTTTGCAACAAGACAGGGGTAACATAAATATGTATCCAGTACAGAGCTTACTCCACAAATTCATGCTGTTAAAAAAGCGTATTCACCAAGAAGGATTGGACCCGAGCAAGTTGCTAGACACCATTAATAAGGTGAGCAATCTGATCAATGAAATGTGTAACAGCCAACGTGGCAGTGCAATTTACCCAGAGTCTTTACTTAGCGCAGTATTCATCAACCAACTCCAAGCCTACCAAGCCAACCCCAACGCAGAATTAGCCAAATCCATCGTTCGTAGTATTGACGACTTTTCCTATATTTTGTCGCAAAATCACATGTTTTCAAAGAGTATGCGTGTCGAAATGATGCAAGGTGACACGCAAGAATATGCTGAAAAAGTCGTTATTGTTGACGACTGTCCGCAAGAAAGTGAGAAGCTGATTAATGTTTTACACACTGCCGGATTTGGTGTTGCCGCCGTCAAGAGCATTGAGGAACTGGAGTCATTCCTACATACACATCATGATTATGATTCATCCTGCATAATCATTTTGAAATGGAATCAACAACCTAATGAACAACTGCTTTACCTGAACATAACCAAAATCAAAAAAATGTTGCCTCACGATGCATCATTAATATTAATGTCTTCAACCATTGACATCCAATTACGACTGAAAATGCTTCGTGCGGGCGTAGACAGATATATTCAACTACCAAGCCATGAAGTTTATATTGCCAATATGCTCAGTACGCTTACCGAGAATAGCAAAACCGAACCTTATCGGGTTTTGATCATTGATGACAATGCTTCGTCATTGAGTCTGCACAGTACAATTTTACAAGGCCAAGGCTTTGAGACAATCGAGTTTGAGAAGCCTTTAGAAGTG
This sequence comes from Pseudoalteromonas sp. T1lg23B, assembly GCF_002964665.1. Classification (GTDB taxonomy): domain Bacteria; phylum Pseudomonadota; class Gammaproteobacteria; order Enterobacterales; family Alteromonadaceae; genus Pseudoalteromonas. Next base: position 860,597 of record NZ_PQBZ01000042.1, read on the forward strand.
TTTGAACACTTGGATAAAATCAAGCCCGATGTGATCATACTTGATTTTCATATGCCCGATATTATGGGCCCTGAGATGGCTACCCTGCTGCGTGAGCAACCCGAGTTAATTAGTGTGCCTATCGTATTTTTGTCGGCAGATTCTGACTACTCATCTCAACTCTACGCGCTCAAAACCGGTGCTGATGACTTTTTGAAAAAGCCTGTTGACCATGACCATTTTTGTGGCGCTATTTCAGTACGTGCGCGCCGCTATCGACTAAAAATGGCGCTCAAGCAAAACCTGCAAAGAGAAGTTTATGAAAGAGACAAGGAACACCTTGCAATTAACTCTCACGCAATTGTCAGTATCACCGATAGCAATGGCAATATAATCTATGTTAACGACTACTTCTGTCGGATCAGTGGCTACAGCAAAGAAGAGTTGTTGGGCAAAAACCACCGTGTGATCAAATCAGACGTACATGACAAGGAGTTCTATCGCGACATATGGCAAACCATTTCCCGCGGTCAGGTCTGGAAAGGAGATATCTGCAACCAGAAAAAAAATGGTGGCTTGTATTGGGTCCATTCAACCATAACACCGATGCTTGATAAAGATGGGCACCCTTATCAGTACATCTCGATACGCACCGACATCACGACCAATAAGATGCTACAAGAAGCCCTAAAAGCAATGGTGATTAGCACATCAACGACCATGGGCGCTGAATTTTTTGAGCAAACCACCGTTGGCTTAACACTGGCTACAGGGGCAACAACGGCTTTCATTTCAGTCCCTTCAACAAAACCAAATACGATGAAAACGTTATCGTTATTCCATAACGGTGAGCATCAAAACGAATACGAATATGCACTTAAAGGCACACCTTGTGAGCAAGTGGCTAAACACGGGCTATGTTTCTACGAAGAGAATGTTTATAAGCGCTTTCCCGAAGATCATTGGTTGAAAGAAAATGAAATTGAAGCATATATTGCTGTACCACTGACCTCCAGTGAGGGACACAGACTTGGTCATGTGGGTTTGATGAGCAATCAAAAATTATACAACGCCGAGTACACAAAATCACTGCTGACCGTGTTTGCTGACCGTGTTTCGCTTGAGCTACTACGGCTACAAAATGAAGAAAAACTGGTTAGAGCAAAAGAGGAAGCAGATAGAGCCAACCGCGCCAAATCTGAATTTCTATCAAACATGAGTCATGAATTGCGCACACCGTTAAATGCCATCCTTGGATTTGGCCAGCTTCTTGAATCTTCAGAAGAGTTATCTAAGAGTGATGCTGATGATTTAGATGAGATCCTAAAAGCCAGTAGGCATTTGTTAAATCTAATTAACGAAATTCTAGACCTGTCTAAAGTAGAAGCAGGTAAGTTTAATGTCAACAATAAAGCCACCGATGTGTCTCAGGTCATAAAAGAGTGTACTAAATTAATTGAAGCCGATTGTACCAAGCGAGGCTTAACCCTGCGCGTTGAGAACAACATATCAATTGACGCAATTTGTGATGCCCTTAGGCTCAAACAAGTGCTATTAAATGTGCTTTCAAATGCTGTTAAGTACAATAAAAAAGAGGGTGAAGTTCGGGTCACCACACATGAAGACAGTCATTTTTGCTCCATTTCCATATCCGATACTGGCATTGGTATTAGCGAACAGGACTTAGAAAAAATTTATGAGCCCTTTAATCGGATAGGCGCAGAAAATTCAGAAACAGAAGGCACTGGCATAGGTTTAACGCTCACTAAAAAATTAGTACACCTAATGAACGGAGAGCTATTAGTACAAAGTGAGCCTGATGTCGGAAGCACTTTTACCATTAGATTATTGAAAGAAAATAACTAACAAACAACGATGATGTATTGGGCTGGATGACTCAATGGTGACAAAAAGCATTCTATGAGGTATTGCAAAAGATGAAGGCTGTACGAACAATCCCCTACACCTATGTGGTAGTTTTACTCATTACTTTGTGTTTTAGCGCACTTTATTTGATAGCCAAGGAGCAAGCGGCTGAAAATCAAGCGGCTGTGTCAGAGGAGTTAACCCAAACACATCTAAACAGTAAGCTGAGCTTGCTGTCGGCTATTGCACGAACCATGGAGCCAAAATCAGCATTTATACTGTGGAAAAATAACCTTGAAGAACACCTAAAGCCCATAACTTCAGGCTATCTTATTGCTGTTAACGATCAACGTGTCATTGATAGCACTGAACCCGACGCAATAGATTTACCAACCGCGCAAATCATTAACAATGATACGCTAGTCTCCGCCGCGCTTACTTCAACAATGCCAGTCTTTGCCAAAGAAAAGAACGCTCTGTTTGGCCTTACTAAAGTATGCAGTGGAGCGTTGGCAGTCGAGACACAATGTTATCTATATGCGTTAACACAGCGTATCGATATAAAACCACAGCATAGTGTGACACTACGAGTAATGTGGATACTGATCGCCTTAATACTGGCGGTATCAATCATTGCCTATCTCAAACTGCGTATACGAGGCCTGAAAGAAGCAATATTAAGTTTTCCAGATCCTCGCTCGCTCAATGAGTTAAAAGGCGATGAATTCTCGATAATTGAACAAGGGATCTCTTCTATCGAAGCCCAAAGTAACGCAGACAGCGTGCAGTTGGAATCAGAATTAAACCAAAAAGACCAACTGTCAGTACAACTACAGTCACAGTATTCACGCTTGTCAGCTATCATAAACACCGTGATAGATGGCGTGATCACCATAGACAAGCACGGTATTGTCGAAACTTTTAATCCAGCGGCGGAGCGGATCTTTGGTTATCGAGCCAACGAAGTCATTGGCAATAATGTGAAAATGTTAATGCCCACCCCCTATCAAGATGAACATGATGATTACATTACCAATTACTTAGATACAGGTAACGCAAAAGTCATTGGCTCAGGACGTGAAGTACTTGGTCAAAAAGCAGATGGGGCACTGTTTCCACTTGAACTGTCAGTCAGTGAAATGAATGTTGACGGTGAGCGCATGTTTACTGGTATTGTCAGGGATATTTCTGAGATAGCAGAACATAAATCTCTGTTGAGCGACCAAGTGTCTCGAATTCAAGCAATTATAGAAACCGTGATAGACGGTATTATCACCATTGATGAAAATGGCATTGTCGATAGTTTTAACCCTGCGGCAGAGAAGATATTTGGCTATTCAGAGCAGGAAGTCATCGGACAGAATATAAAAATGCTGATGCCTGATCCTTATCAACAAGAGCATGACAGCTACCTGTCTAACTATAAGCGCAGTGGTATAAAGAAAGTCATAGGTTCGGGACGAGAAGTGCTCGGGCAGCGAAAAGATGGCTCAGTATTTCCGCTATCCTTGTCAATCAGTGAAATGAATGTGGACAATAGAAAAATGTTTACCGGCATTGTCCGTGACATTACCGAGCAGAAAAAATATGAAACTGCACTGAGCCAATACCGTTCCGATTTAGAGGAACAAGTCAAGCGACGCACGGCTGAGTTTGAAATGGCTTCAAAGCAAGCTCAGGCAGCCAGCTCCGCCAAATCTAAGTTTTTATCTAGAATGAGTCATGAACTGAGAACACCACTTAATGCCATTATCGGATTCACACAAATTCTTCAAGACGAAACACTAACACCTGCTCAACAAGATAGCTTGACTGAAATTTCTAAGGCAGGGAAAGATCTGATGGCAATGGTGAATGAAATCCTACAAATAGCGACTATTCAAACAGGTAACTTGGCAATGAGCAAAGAAGAGGTCTTGGTTAATGAGAATATTCAAGAAGCTATTAACCAGTTGATGCCTCAAGCACAAAGTAAGAACCTCACCATTACCTTTGAACAAGCAACCCAAGCATTTGTAAGCGCTGACTACACCAAACTAAAACAAGTTATTAGCAACATTCTAGATAACGCGATTAATTTCAGTCATGAAGGAGGAAATATAAACCTTTCTTTGTACACGATTGATGAGCAAGCGCATGTGAGAATTCAAGACTTTGGCGTAGGTATGTCTGAAGATAAACTAGCCAGCATCTTTGAGCCATTTGAGCGCGGTCCAGACGCTTATTCCGGCGAAGAAGGTATTGGGATAGGCTTAACGATTGCGAACGAGTTTATACAAGCTATGGATGGGGCTATCTCAGTCGAAAGTACCGAAGGGAGAGGCACTAAATTCACAGTTGTCTTACCATTATTACGCGAAGCCGACGACACGTCCTCACAAACCTGCTCAATACTTTATATCGAAGATAATGTAACCAACAGGAAATTGATGAAACGACTCATCAATCGATTTGATGACATTGAATATTTTGAGGCCGTGGACGGAGCAAGTGGAATTGATGCCGCTAAGCGCATTATACCAAGAGTGATTCTTTTGGATATAAATTTGCCAGATATGTCTGGATACGATGTTTTTAACCTATTGAAGAATAATGATAAAACAAAAAACATTCCCGTTGTTGCCGTTTCCGCTAACGCCATGACAGCAGATAAAGAGCAGGCAGCCGAACTTGGATTTACAGATTATATAACTAAGCCTATTGAAGTAGGTGAGCTTAAATCAATACTTGAGACTTTGCTAAACTAGTTTGGGGACGGGCTCGTTGTAACCCGTCACAATTAGGGTGCAGACTTAGATGTGTAAAAGCAATGTGACTACTGGGTGGTAAAGCTCAAAACCATTTTTGATTGAGTAAAAATAATTTATAAAACAAACTTAAGTTTTTGAGGCTTCCTAGCTATATTTACCAATAAAACTGCTAACAGAAAAGGGCCTGTAAAGGCCCTTTACATTTTTTATAGCGGCTTGTTACATTGATTGGCTTAGAGCATATCCACCCTTCAAATGCCCTACGTTTTCAAAACCCAAACGCGTCAATGCCTGCGCAGCAACTTGAGAGCGACTGCCACTGCGACACACCAATATCAATTCCTGAGATTTATTATGTTGCTGTTGACAAATAAAGTCGGTAAGACGCGTTAGGGGCACGTTCATATCAAACTCTTGGCTATGGTTAAGTGCATACTCGTGAGGCTCTCGTATATCAATTAACTTGACGCCAGGTGTTGTGTTCAATTTAGCCTGTAACTCAGGTGTACTGTACTCTTGTAAGCGCTTTTTATTACATGTGCCGGTAAACGCACCACACATGATTTCTTCACCGATTTGATCATGAATATTTTTATCTAACTCAGCCTTACTTTTTAAGAACTGTTCTTCACTGATCTGAGACGATAAAATACCATTAAGTAACTCATTTCGACTTGCTTCAGCGGCAAAATTTGTGACGAATTCATTGTGATAATCGTGACTTGGACATAAGAGACTCTCATTACCAACCAAATCAAAGAGTTTCTTCAAGCTTGTGTACATAAGCGCGGCACTACTGGTTGAAAAATTGGTACGACCAAGGCTGCCCATCAGTACTAAATCTCCGCAAAATACATAACTGACAACTAATTCACCCTGTTGCAGTTTATGTTTATCACACAACACTAGGGAGATACTGTCATCGGTATGCCCAGGCGTTGTAATGCGTAATAAGTATTTATCACCAATGGAAATAGCTTGATAAGATTGGCCATCTAGCTCAACCGTGGCGACTTCTTCAGGCCAACCTAAATGATCGGTATGTTGCATCGCTAAGTGTTGCTGAGCTAAGGAAACACGTCCAGATTGATGGTCAGCATGGCCATGAGTATCAATCGCTGCTACAAGTTGTAACTGCTGGCACTGTAGAATCGTCAACAAGCGTTTATTCAGCTCAGGAAGTGGGTCAACTATGATTGCAGTCTTGGTTGTTGGATCAGCATAGAGCCATGTGCAACTACCACCAACTTTAAACTGTACTAAGCCCTGCAACTGAGATTTTTCGTCAATATTGCCCATCGCATTTAACAAACAACTATGCCCAAGCGCTTGGGCACAATGTTGAATACGATCACACGCCTGATCTATTTGTTGTTGCGTAACAGCTGGACCGAATGACATACGAATTGCAGATTCACTTTGCCATGCGGGCAAACCCATAGCATCGAGGACAAAACTGCGTGTAACCTTAGAGCTACATGCCGAACCAGAGCTCACTCGTATGTTAGCCGCATCAAATAAGTCCATAATTTCTTTAGAGCTAAAACCCGGAATTGCAAAGTTCAAGGTAGTGGGTACGCTGTTTGCAAAATCGTGATTGAACACCACTGTTGGAAATGCATTTTTTAGCGCCAACGCAAGCTGTGAGCGATACAATTGTAATTGACCTACGCTAGAAAATACGCCATCTCCTTGATCCAATAACTCATCAAAAATAACATTCAGTGCTGCCAAGCCAGGTAAATTTTCTGTACCAGAGCGTAATCCACCCTCTTGTCCACCTCCAGCGATGAAAGGTGTAAACGGCGCGCCTTTACGTATGTAAACAAAACCAATGCCCTTTGGACCGTATAATTTATGTCCGCTAAAAGGTGCATAATCAATACTGGTATTGGCTAAGTCAAGACAACGTTTACCTAGAGCTTGTACGCAATCTACCATCCAAAACACATCGGCATTGTTGCCTCTTATCACCAGTTCTAACGCGTCTAAGTCTTGATATACGCCTGTTTCATTATTCACCGCCATGGTACAGATCATCAGCGCGTTTGGTACTTCTTTCGCAATAAAGTCCATATCTAACTTACCCGTTGCGTCAACCGGGATAGGCTTTACTGTTGCGTTTACCTCTAGAATCTTGTTCCAATGTTTCAAAGACTCCGGCACCGCTTTATGCTCTGTCGCACCGTATAAAATGCTGTACTCTTTGTCTGGTTGCATACTACTTTTGGCAGCGTAAAGAGCGGATAAAATTCCTGTTTGAATTCCTTCTGTCGCACCACTGGTAAAAATCACTTGCCCTGAGCCCGCACCCAGCACCTTAATCGCCTTATTGCGTGTTTCATCCATTATTTGTTTGGCCTGTAAGCCACTTATATGGCTACTGCTGGGATTACCAAACATCGTTTCCATCGTCGACATTGCTGCTTTTGCAGCCTTTGCCAATACAGGTGTAGTGGCATTTGCATCTAGGTAAATTTGGCTTAGCGCCCGTTGCTCAGACATGACAAGACCTTTATTTATATCGAACCATTCAGTTATAACAAAAAATTATAACTAATTACTTATTGCTATATTAGCAAGTTGTGGTGCTTATTCAACCATTAATTTTGTAAAAACATCGTGCAAGAGCTCTATATTCTTGCATTCCAAGAAACTCAGGAAGGACTATTGAGGAAAGTACTTATAACATTTGTTGTGTATTTATGGTTAAACTAAAGTTAAAAAATTATAACAGATCAGTTTATTTTTTGTTCTTTTTCAGTCATCGTAGATAGCGAATCCACTTAAAACAACATGTAAAGGAAATAATATGACAAAGCTAAACACTCTCACTTTAGCAGTTACTTTAGGTATTGCTTCAAACAGTTATGCAGCGCAATTGCTATCTGTAAACCAAGATAGAGCCATTGAAGATCAGTATATTGTTGTGTTTGACACACCAAGTGTACTGAGCATGAACAATGAGAATCAGGTTGCAGCATATGTCGAAGCGCAGGGTAACGATATAGCAAACAAGTATAACGTGCGTGTAAAGCGTAACTTCGGCACTGCTTTAAATGGCGTACTTGTTAACGCCAATAAGAAACAAATTGAAGCAATGTTAAAAGACGGCAATGTTAAGTACATCGAACAAGATCAAATCGTCTCAATTAACCCGTTGGCTGGCACAGCCGCAGACCAAAACGGCGCTGTTTGGGGTCTAGATCGTATCGACCAACAAGACCTACCACTAAATGGTGTTTATCACTATGACTATGATGGTTCTGGTGTTACCGCGTATGTTATCGATACCGGTGTATTAGTAAGCCACAACGAATTTGGCAACCGCGCGAGCCACGGCTATGACTTTATCGATAACGATGCAGATGCAACTGACTGTAACGGTCACGGTACTCACGTTGCAGGTACTATCGGCGGTTCGACTTACGGTGTAGCTAAAAATGTTAACGTTGTCGGCGTTCGCGTTCTAAGCTGTAGCGGTTCGGGCACAAACTCAGGTGTTATCTCAGGTGTTAACTGGGTTAAAAACAATGCAAGTGGCCCGTCTGTTGCGAACATGAGTCTTGGTGGCGGTGTTTCTCAAGCACTTGATGATGCTGTTAACAGTGCTGTTGCCGCAGGTGTTAGCTTTGTTGTAGCTGCTGGTAACGACAACAGCAATGCATGTAACTACTCTCCAGCACGTGCTGCTGACGCAATCACTGTTGGCTCAACAACAAGCAGTGATGGTCGCTCTAGCTTCTCTAACTACGGTACTTGTCTAGACATTTATGCGCCAGGTTCAAGCATCAAGTCAGCTTGGTACAACTCAAACACAGCAACAAACACAATCAGTGGTACATCTATGGCTGCACCACACGTTGCGGGTACGGTTGCACTTTACTTGGATGAAAACCCAAGCCTTACACCATCACAGCTTGATCAAATGCTGAGCGATAAGAGTGCGAAGAACAAGCTATCTGATGCGAAGACTGGTTCACCAAACGAGTTATTACAGGCTGCAAGTGGTCCTATCGTTGAGCCACCGCTAACTGAACTAACCAGTGGTGTAGGTGTTGCTGCTGACGGTGCAAACGGTTCTCAAAACTACTTCAAAATCAATGTTCCAGCAGGTAGCTCTGCACTATCATTCGTATTGACTGGTGGTTCTGGCGATGCTGACTTATACGTTAAGCAAGGTCAAAAACCGACTATGAGTGATTATGCTTGTCGTCCATATAAAAATGGTAACGAAGAGCAGTGTGATTTCACTAACCCAGCAGGCGGTGATTGGTACGCAATGTTACACGGTTATAGCGCATACAGCGGTGCAACACTGACTGCAACAGTTGGCGGTGATGACACGGGTTGTGGCAGTGACTGTTTACAAAACGGTGTTCCAGTGAGCGGCTTAGCTGGCAGCCAAAATCAGCAACTAAACTATAAGATTGAAGTACCTGCAAACGTAACGTTAAACGTGTCAATCTCTGGTGGTTCTGGTGATGCTGACCTATATGTGAAAAAAGGCTCAGCACCAACAACTTCAAGTTACGACTGTCGTCCGTATAGAAATGGCAATAGCGAAACTTGCTCATTGAGCTCAGGTCAAGGTGGTACGTATTACATCATGCTAAACGGTTACACTAGTTTCTCAGGTGTAAGTTTAGTGGGTCAATACTAAGCCATAGCAATAAACTGCTAGATAAAAAGCCCCAGCTTAAACTGGGGCTTTTTATTACTTGTTATACAAGCAACATTCAACTTTCTAGAGTATTGCTGCAAACCAACTCAGTGTTGTAAAGCACCTTTACAACACAGTCATGGTGTCTATCTTGCCTATGCACCTACCAATGACCAAATACAGCTCCTACTCTACGAATCACTCAGTTGTTGGCATGCGCTTGCTCGGTTACATGTGGGTGCAACCAAGAGAATGCACGCTCTAAAAATAGCGGCGCATGATGATCCACTTCTTGTGAATGGGCCATAATAATAATCCTAGGATGCCAAGAGAGCATCTGCTCTATATGCCTCCGAGCTTCTTCTTTGTGAAAAGTAAAACTCAAACGCCAGTCCAAAAAAGCCCCGCTATCCGGCGCCACAACACCCGCAAATTTTGCTAACCAGTTCTTAGAGGGCTCACACCCTACATTGGCATTTCCCTCAATGAGATCCGTCACTATAAGAGTGCGTGAGGGCCGATGAAAAAACACAGCTTCCTCCATTGCGGGGGATCCAGTAAACAATAAGTAAGTAATATCATCTGGCCAAGGAGGTAAAAAGTCTTCAGATAACAAGCTATTAAACGCAAGGTCAAAACGCTTTCTAGCCACTTGTGCCGTTCCCATTAACATTGCTTCTGGAAATTGCTGTTGCCAGTCATGTAAATATAAATGATGTAATTCATTAGGCGCTATCAGATATTTAACTTCACCTAGTGAGGACACTTCGCGAAGAATAACATCGGTCATCTTGATGGGGCTATGCAACCATAGTGAATTATCTGCAAAGCGCACAACCGTCATACGGGTGGCATGAGGTAACGAAAAATAAGACACAGATTGACCGTCAAACACCCAGATATTATCTGCTATTTTCTTCATAAATCCTCCTGCTCATACTTCTCCTGCTTTGTTCACATTGCTGTACTTGCATTGACGAACAATGTCATTTACTGCATTAAACAGAATAATAAAGCTGGCTGAATGTCGCCTTAAGATCCAGATGCTGGGGCATTGAGTGTCTCTTTTGCGAGTCATATCTATACGATGGCTATACAAATGTGAGGTTGTTTTTATATGACAAGGAAGGTGACCAAACACTTAACCTGTCTAACATGAGAAAAATATCACTAATATGATTAAGGCTCACTCATCAACCACTAGCCGATATGCCCAGTGCTCGAAGTGCGTGGGCTAAAATACAATAGAAGCTTGATTTTGATAACCATTATCATTAGCATATGACATCGATTTGCATTTACGAAACCGCAATAAAAAACACGGTCAATACGCTAACACTTTGTCACCGCTTGTTTTGTAGCCGGATAGATATGTTCGCCAAAGGCAACTGCTTGGGGAGATTGCGATTTTTCTCAAGAAGTTGCTACTAAAATATGGGTTGGTTGCGCAAGTGTGCGTACCATTTTCATCTATTACTACTCGAGGGAATGAGGCTTCACATTTTGAATTTATTATGCTTGTAAAAATACTTAGACGATGTCACCTAATGATCGCGGCCATTACCGCAGTGTTTTTGCTGTGTATCTGTATTAGTGGTGCTCTGCTGGTTTATGGTAACGAACTACAGCGAGCGCTCTCGCCCAACGAGTGGCGTATTCCCCCTGATACTCAAACGTTACGCATGTCAGAACTTGCAACACGTGTAGAGCAGCACACAGGGTCATATATCCGCCAAATTCGTCTGCAAGATGAACCAGACCTAGCATGGCAAATTTTCTTGAATGACCTGACTGCAGTGAATCTAAACCCTTATACCGGTGAAATCATTAAACATTACCGCTACAGCGAAACCTTTTACGGGGTGATCATGCTATTCCATCGCTGGTTATTGTATAAGAATGACGAGGGTGAAAGGCCTTTCAAAGTTATCATTAATATCGCAAGTTTAATGTTAATCATTGAAATATTGATAGGTTTATGGCTGTGGTTGAAGCCTAAAAAGCCACTGAAAAGATTAAAAGTTAACTGGAAGGCAAAACCTAAAGTTTTGCTTTATCAATTACATATTACACTTGGGGTAATTTGTGCTATTCCACTGATATTAATTGCTTTCTCTGGCATGACATTTCATTGGACAGACGCAACCAAAGCGGTGGTTAAAACCCTGACATTTAGTGACATCACTAAGGTCGAAGCGCCAAAGATTGCAGCAACGGGCCCATTGGTGTCTGTCGACGAAGCTTATCAGACTATTTTGGATAACCTTGACGGTGCAACATTACAACGCCTGAATTTTCCGCATAACAATGCGCTTATGTCCGGACGCGTACAGTTAGACAATGAGTTTTTCCCTCACAGCATGCGCTGGGTTGATATGAACACCGGTCAGCTCGTGCAAAAGTTTAATGCCGTTGACCAGAGTGCCGCAACCGCAACTTGGAATTTCAGGTATGTATTTCACGTTGGTAGTTTCGGTGGTCACTTCACTAAAATCCTATGGTTGATACTCACCCTACTCCCCGTTTTCTTTGTAATTTCGGGAGGCTATTTCTATGTGAAACGACAACGCAAAGGTAAAAAAAGCTAACCAACAAAAAGAGCGCTTTATCCTTCAAATAAAGCGCTCTTTAAGCTATGAAGCTCTTTTCAGTATGTCTTATACATCCTCTTGTTGACCCATAAAGTCAACCATACGCTGCATAATTTCCTCTTGGCTTAGATCTTCTGTGTGCGTGGCGATGGTCCAAACATGGCCAAATGGGTCTTGTAGTGTGCCCGCCCGGTCACCATAAAACTGATCATGAACAGGTCTTATCTCGGTAGCCCCCAAAGCAATTGCATTGGCAAATACGCTATCCACATCCTCAACATACAGCATGAGGCTTACGGCTGTACCACCCAGTGCTTGTGGGTCTTGAAAGTGAACTTCCGAGCACATATCCGATAGCATAATATGTGAGTTGCCAATCTTCAGCTCAGCGTGAGCAACCCCTCCATCCGGCATGGGCAACTGTATCACGAGCTCTGCGTTAAAAGCCTTTTGATAAAACACAATGGCGTTCAATGCACCATCAATAATTAAATAAGGGGTAATTGAGTGAAATCCTTCTGGGATAGCTGATACGGTCATAACTTTTTCCTTTGTCGTTATTCGTTGTCCAATGAGACTAGCTGAAAATAAACAATGTGAACAGCTTAAAAAACAACCTAATTTAGCTTGATGAATATGACAAAGCGAGTTTCTCAATACCGTGTGGTGGGGTAAACCTCTCCACCTCTACAAATCCATGTTTGCGATACAATCTAATGGCAGGCTCGTTTACCACCGCCGTCTCGACCCAAGCAGAGGTAATGTGTAATTCACTCAGCACAAAACACATCAGTTTATCGGCAATCCCCTTTCTAAAATGATTCGGGTCAACCACCAAGCTATGGATCTCAAGGTGCTGTTCGGCCACCTCAACTTCAATCACCGCGGCAATGTCATCGCTTTCCAAGTAGCCATAAAAATCACTTTTTGCAGCTTTAATATCTGCCACTGTTCTAGACAGCGGTGGAAAATCTTCCCGTCCTATCAATTCTGCCTCAACGCTATAGGACCTTTGCAACACGCACCAAATTTGCTTAGCGGTGCGCTCATCGTGATGTTTTAGTTTAGTTATCATAGTTGTCCTAACTTTGGTTTCACCATTGCCCCAAGAAAAAGCTTTGAATACTTGCTATCGTGGTCAATTCTCCCATGACCTGCACAACATGCTCGGGTTCAGTGATCTCGGGCTTCCCTTTGTAATCACCACAAGTATTTTCAAGAATGTAATTCCATTGCGACAACACGGCTTCCTTTACCCCCTCAGAAGCAACTGTCTTCTGCGGGTTTTTTGTTGCTTTTATCCAGTATGCGCTTACAGATGAGTTTTTTATGTTCAATGACGTTGATTCAACATCAAAACCCGATTTTCGCAAAATTACTTTCATGTCAGATTCGGAATACGGGACAGCATATTTTTCTGGGTGAAGTAATGGGTACAGCTCGATTATAACGACTTGCCCATCATCTTTGACTGCCTGTGCTGCTCTATTAATAATTTGTGCGAAATCATTCGGGTTACATTCATGTAGCACATTGGAAATAACCACCAAATCATAGTAAGAAGTCAGAATATTCGCTTCAAGATTAATAATTTCTACATTATGACTGTCTTGTTCTATCAATTTGCTCAGCTCTTCCCTAACATTTTCAAAAGGTTCCCAAAACGACCATCGAATATTGTTCTTAACATCGGGGAGCTTACTCACTTCAAAAAACGTTCTCCCATAACCCGCCCCTAAATCTAGAATTTCTAGCCTCTTGCCGCTTTGGCCAGATAGTTTTCGCTTAATAAAATCAGCTAACTTGTCGTTTTGTAAATCAGGCTTGTTGGAGTTTTTGTGTGGTACCGCACCATAGTTAAAGGCTTTTGCAAAGCTTCTCAGCACAGATTCAGACAAAGCAAGGCTGTTGGATTGTGATAGTCGTAGCAAATTATTGTCATAGCCATCAAATAACTTGTAAGTCATACTTACTTTCTCAAAATCACTTTCAAGATCCACTATCTTACGAGAAAAGGTTGGTAAAACCGCTCTCGATCTTTTTTCAAAGTCAATTTCTAGTTCAGGCTCTATACACTTAGGTTCATCAAGCTCTACATACCAACATTGATCTATAAGTTTTGAGAAAATAACGTGAGGATGGTGAGTCGTCACTATCGCTTGGGGGATTTTCTGTTTAATCTTCTCACACAAAAATGAAATATATTGTGGATGTAAATAAGTTTCTATTTCATCTATCAGTAAAATACTGATCTCTTTGTAGCAAATAAAACATAAGTAGAAAAACAACGCTCTTTGTCCCTGACTCCAAGAAGGATTTGGGAATATTTGACCGTCAAAGTATCTTAGGTGTAATTCTATATTTTTGGTTAAATTGTTATACCTGTAATATAGGTGGCCGTTGGTAATTGATTCTAAATCTCTTGTTACTTCACACGCGCCATCACACTTATACAGTTTATCTGGGTTGATATTTGTACAATAGTCAAAACGATAACTTGTATCCGCTAGCCACTTTTTCTTATCAAACTCATTTGCATGTTTGTCTCTGAGGTGGTTTCCAATAAACTCCCACAAAACCTGCCTGCATATATTTTCAATATTGCTGGCTTCGTCGTTAGTTATCCTGCCATCACCGAGTGGTATATACGTAAACTTCTTTAATACATAGTCTAAGTCATTGAGTAAAAATACATTCTTACAGCTCAAATTAGGGTCTTGTAATTCAACCGCAACGGAAGAACGTCTCGGTGTAAAACCATCCTGAGAGCTCTTGTTCCCACTGGCGTTGTGTTCTTTAATACTTCTATCAATATGATTGATAATATGAGATTTTCCTGAGCGGTTTTTACCCGCAAACACGATTAGCTTTGTTTCATTCCCGCGGGGAACTTTGATGTTCAATAGAATAGACTCTTGTTTACTTCTTGTTCCAACGCTTACTTTTTTTATGAAGTTCATTTATTTCCCTAATCCAAACAACTCACCACGCGCTGAATATTTGAGTTTTCACGCACCACCTGAGCGCACCCAACACAGCCCGCCTATTCACTTCGATATCGGTGCGCTAAGTTCTTATTACTGATTTTTTTTAAGCTCTAACATGCATGACAAAGGAAAAGTGGTCAATAAAAACAAGAAAATGGCCACCAATTGGCGACCATTTTCTAGGAATGTCACGGGGTGCTAACGAAAGCTCAGTTCAAAGGGTTTGCGCTCTGCTACAACACCCTTGGATTATTCACCGCATTTAATCCTTGCCAGTCTTCTAGGTCTTGTTCTGGTTTTTCGGCTCTAAATTTTGCGTATTGTGCAATTCCTTGTTGGTCTTCTAATATCTCAACATTTACACCTTTTTCTGAGAGCATTGCTTCATTACCCGATGCATTGGTGACATCACCCACAACCACTTTACTAAAGCCTCTCATGTACAATAGCGTTGCACACACATCACATGGACTGAGGCTGGTAAACAAGGTGGTTTTACCAAAATCAATGCGCCCAGCGTCACGAATAGCGGAGGTTTCGCCGTGATTATATGGGTGATCTTCTTGCACCAAGGTGTTGTGTCCTTTCCCAACGATTTGTCGGGTTTGGTTATCTATAATCACCGCACCAATTGGGCAACCTCCTTCACGGTAACTTTTCTGTGCTAATAGCACTGCGATGCGCATAAAATCAGCATCCGTTAAAGCACATGAAAACTCTGCATTCATTAACGTAGGTAAGCTACGAGTTGGCATATGGGCAATCACAGCCAGTACCTCATCACAAACCTGTGTATTCTTAGTTAGTATGGCCATAAGCTCTCCCTTTAAAAACGTAATTTCTTTTTTAACCCGCTCTAAAAGCATAGTTTAAATTCTATCATTATCGTTATGTGTCTACCGTATCACGCTTTTTTACCCGCTACAGGTTCAGATATGTTATCAATATCGACGAGATTCCAAGGCAACCCCTGTTGTCGATATATGCGTTTTTGCAAGTGAGGATAATCACCCACATCATGGCGCAAACGTTGACCAACCACGATACACTTAAACGTATCAAGGCCACTGTTATAAATAGTATGCGCAAGGCCACCGGCACGATAACCAATAAAATCTCCTGCACCAATATGATACTGCTCATCACCTATGGTCGCCGTTGCTTCCCCCTCAAGTACGTAAATACATTCATCTTCATGGTAATGCTTATGGAATTCGGTGGAGTAAAATCCCGGCTCGACCTCAATAATATGAAAGCCAAACCCCGTCAGGCCCGTTTCGTCACCTAATGATTTGTTCAACCGCTGGGCCTTGTCGTTCAAAAAATGGGTCTTTTCAACACCCTGAAGATGTGCAATGTCGTTACGTGTCAACAAGTACTTATCCATGTTACTTCCTTCATTAAGACAGAAAACTCAGTGTAACATGCACTTGGTATGCAGCAAGTTTGGGAAATGTAAGCAAACCACAGCCAAAAAAATGACTGTGGTTTTGGTGTGTTTATTTAATTGAACCAATCACAAAATCCAGCACAGGGTTGCCAGATGGACGGTAAGCTAAGTCAAACAGCGGCGTAGGTTTAGGTAACATACCGCGCTCAACAATTTCTGAAATGACGCCCAAGTCCAATAGGCCAGCTTTACCCATTAGCAAGTTATCCAGAGACGAATGTTTGGCCAGATGTAGCACGTCTCTAAAACCTTTTAAGTAAAGGTGATCTTTGGTAAAGCCCCCTCCGCGATACACACGAGTTGTAAGCGTAAACGCCGACTCCCTGCTCGCACCATGATCTTCAACCAGTTTATGAAAGGTTTTAACAAAATCACCGTGTTCCAACATGTACTGTACCGCCAACACTCGCAGCGCCAGTGTTTTTAAACGGCCGATTGTCAAACTGCCTGAACAATACTCGCTGTATATCGCAACCCCTTCTTGGGTGTGCGTGTTGCCCGCCAAGCCCAGCGCAAAAATCTTCAAAGGTAGCTTTTTGGCAATCAAGGTCGTCAACATGTGAATACCTAACTCATGGTAAGCATAAGCATGTAATTCGGGGGCGGTAAATTTCGCATCCTTATTCACCATTAACAGAGATTTCTCGCTGTTAACCATAGCTTTAGCAACAGTTTTGCTTGATGTTTCAATGCGACAAACCAAACCCCATTGCTGTGCCATTTGCTTAAAGTACTCAACTGCCTCATCAGCGTTATGTACGGCCTGATGCTGCTCTAACTCTGAGTTATTTAAATGCAAAATAAACTTAGCGTTTTCTACATCAGCTTTTTGCGGTGCGCCGTAATACTTCAGTGAATTGTACAAGAAGTTGTCACTGCCGATGGTACTCAGTAAGTCAATTTTATTCGCTAAGTTATCAATTACATGGCGATAAAGCTGTTGGATGTCCGCATCCATGATCTCATCAACGGGCAACTGATATAAATGCTCTCTAAACTTGTACGGATTTATGTTCAGCTGCTTGTATGTAAAGTTGGGGCAGACATCACTGTTTTTGTTTAAAAACCGGCTTCGTTCACTGGCAATGTTCACAGGGTTGATGTAGTTCAATGTCTCTACATTTTTACACAGTGAATACAGTGCCTTATCTATCTTAAGGACATCAGGGCTAATTGATGACGATAACACATCCGCTTTTTTAGTAGTTTTGCGTTTGCCGTAACGACGCACAAAGTAAGCAGCAGTGTCACTGATAGCATTCTTAAAACCCGCCTTAAGCTCTTCTAAAACCAACGGGTAAACTTCCCCCGTAGTTTCATCCATAAAGACCTTTTTCACTTCCGTTGGCAACACCAAAGTGTTGTCAAAGTGCGCATTGACGTGGGAAATCAAATAACCGCGCCCTTGAAACACCTCGTCGGTAGCTGCGCGCACATCAAGATTAGGCAAGCTGATTTTGTTGAGCTGCTTTTCAAAATATTCGCTAACTTTGCCCCAACGCTCAACATCAATCTGACCTGAGCCAATATTAAAGGTTGGTGTATCGCGTTCAATTCGTTTGTAATTGTATGAATGAATATCAAACACAATGGCATTTTTAAAACGGTGTTCAACCTCAGCGATAATCGCTTCCAGCACATTGTAAAATGCCTGATGCTTACGATGGCTTTTTGCACGCTGAGCTGAGCTCAGCGGCTTTTTCCACACCTGTTTGTTCCACGCAGTTTTGAAATACGTAGACAGCGTTTTAGCGCGGTTTAAGTCATATTCAAAGCGTGAGTCGTTACCAATCAATTGAATTGGAAATGACGAGATCAGCTCATCTGTATACGGATCTTCTTCAAAAAAGCGCTCTTCCTTGGTCAGCAAAAAAGCTTTCTCAAGCTCGCTACGTAAGTTGTGACCATTGTGAATAGCTGCACAGATCACCGGTGAGTATTCGTCTATCTTAACGATAAACGCGCCTGACTCAACTTCTGCGTGAAAACACTCACCTTTTTTAATTAACGCAATACACTCGCGCTCAGACAGCGTTAGCATCTTCAATCACCTGTCTGAACTCAGATTTACGGCTGCGAACCAATTCTTTTGCATGCACTACACTTTCAACAAAATCAATAACCTGTGATTGTAGGCGTACTCGGTTTAGCTTGTTGATACGCACAATGCCACCTGGACTTAATACATTTACTTCAATCAGCTTTCCGCCAATGACGTCTATTCCTGTGAAGTACAACCCATCACGTACCAGTTTTGGGCCTATGTATTTACATAGTTTTTTCTCTTGTGCTGTCAATTTGTGCTTCACTACACGACCACCAGCGTGAACATTAGCACGTACATCATTTGCATCTGGAATACGTTTCATGGCACCAATTGGCTCGCCGTTAAGCATCAGAATGCGCACATCGCCTTGTTCTGCACCTTCAACATAATCTTGTAAGATCACATAGTTGCTGCCTTTGCCGTGCTCATCACCACCGATATAAAAATCCAGCAATGAGCGGAAGCTTTGTCTGGCGTTTTTCTCAAGTACAATAACACCACGACCACCATAACCATCCAAAGGTTTGAGGATCATACGGTTACTTGGTGACTCTTCGAAAATACGCTCAAGATACTCACGGTTTTTCGACACATGCGTTGCAGGAATAAACTCACTGGCCGTGTCTTGAAACGAAGCGGTATATATTTTGTTGTTTGCGATACGCAAACCATCTAAGTCATTCATGATGAAAGTGTCACCACGAATTGAGTCTAAGAAGTTCAGCGCTAACGTATCCAGCGGTGGATTCGCACGCATAATGATGGCGTCAAAACCCGCCATAGGTAGCTGTACACGCCTAAACTGTGCAGTTTTGTAAAAGCTAGGGATATTGTCCGGACACTTAGTTACTTTTGTGAATACATCACAAAATGCGCTGGCAACACTGTCACGAATGGTTAAATTGTTAACAGTTGCAAGCGCTACGGTGTGACCGCGCTTTACGCACTCATGGATTAAACGTAAAGTTGAATCGTTTTCTGGCTCAACTTTATGCCACGGGTACATAATAAAACAAATTTTCACAGGCTTTGATCTCTTGTAGCTAAACGGTCTTGCCAACATTGGCAACACCTTAAAGAGCGTAGAGTACAAAATCGCGCCGCAGGGTGCTGAGAAATATTTTTATCGTCACGATAAAAATACTTACACACTGAAATTTAGCTTTTATGTAAGTCAGTTAGGGGGCTTTTTTAGCCAGCCATTTAGTGATTCCGAGAGCCGTACGGGTGTGAATGATTAAACAATTACAGGGATATTCAATACTTGGGAATGTGTCACCAAAACCATATAAAATTTTGATTTTTATACATTTAAATCAGAATAAAATAAAAGGGCCTGACGGCCCTCACTGTTTTTGGGTAAAATTCCTCAGTCGAGCAAAGTTAACTTGCTGACATTGCGCACTCCCGGGTGGCTCATATAATCATTTTTAATGCCTTCCACCCGTAAGCGTTTGCCCAGTAGATTGGGATTTAACTGCGGACTAAACGTATTACGCTGAGAAGATTCTAATTTGATATATAAGTTATCCGCGCTGTTATTGTCATCACTCAGCTCAAGCGCATACTGACCATTAACTGCCGAAGTTATCACGCCCGCTACAACCACCGCTTGACCATTTGCTAACGCCAAAACATCGCTCACTGACATGTCATTGCCCGTATCAGGCTCACTAGTGTCATTACCCACCACTGCTATCGAGCTAACCTGACGCACACCCGGCGCGCTCATGTAGCTGTCACGTACGCCCGTAATCAATAATTGTGCATTGAGAATCGATGGGTTTAGCTGTGGGCTAAATTCGTTGCGCTGAGCGCTTTCAAGCTTCACATTGATAGTAAAACTAGGGTTGTTGCTGTCTTCCAGTACAAGCGCGTAAATATCATTCAATGCCGATTTTACACGACCGGTTAACTCAATGCTCTCACCTTGCGCGGTTGCCAGTGCTTGCTCTACAGATAAAGCGGTTGGTGCGATTTGAATATCACTAACATAACGCAGCCCCGGCTCTCCCATGTAGCTGTCGCGCTTAGCTGTGACGATGATATTTTGATTTAAAATACTTGGATTTAGCTGTGGATTGAAATCGCCACGTTGCGCGCTTTCAAGCTTCACATAGATATGGCTCGCTGGGTTATTTAAATCCGTAAGATCTAATCCATAGATGCCATTTACCGCAGCTGTAACCTTACCAATTACAACCAACTCAGCGCCTTGTGCTGATGCTAATGCTTGCTCAACCGAAACTGCATTGCCCGGTGTAGGCGTTGGATCTGGGTCCGGATCAGGGTTGGTTTGTCCATTGCCAAACGGCGCATTGTAAGAATTATTTTTGTAGGTATCTGTATCCCATGCATTGAATCCTGTAGCTGGCGTCCCCCACGGTTGACCATTATTAGGATCGGTATGCTCCTGAGCCGCCATCGGCGTTGGTGTTGCGATACCGCTGTGGTGGCCATTACTGCCATCAAAGTACTGATAGCTTTCTGGTGTCGCTAGCCAGTTGACAATATTAACCGCCAGCACAGCTGCATTACCCGAATCTGTCCAGCCAGGATAAGTTTTCTTAGTATTACCATTATCTTGACGCAGGTATTTAGGTGTGGCGTCTTCTATCGGAGATGAATCACCGATAAAGGCAGCCTTACCCGCTCCCGACTTTGCAATTGCGGCATACGGACCTTCAGCGGCACCACCAAAATATAACCCTTGGTCTTTAGCATGTCGCCACTTAACGGGGCTATCAGATTCTGAGAAATACACTAGCCCTTTTGCTTTTTGTGGATTCACAATCGCCAGTGTTGCCCCTGCGGCCATCAAAATAGGCTGTACGCCTTGTGTGATCCCTTCCGTTTTTGCACTTTCAACGACACCGCTCACCCCTTGCTTGTAATCAACGGCATTAAAACGAAAACGAATCCCAAAGTTATCAACCAACCATCCTGCGTTCGCATTCTTTGGGTTACGCCAATCACCATAAGCGCCACCCATGTTGTATTTACTTAAGTCGGAGCGGTTGTAGCCATTAAAAACTTCTGTAGCATCCCAAGTGTTTAAGTTGCGATCGGCATCATAGTGATCAGCAACAAAGAAAATCCCTTTCCCAGCTGCAACAAATTGCTCCAATGCAGCCTGCTCGCTTAACGTAAACGGGCGATTAGTCTCGGCAAGTACGAACACGTCAGCGTCTTTAATTGCGTCATAGGTGATCACCGCTTCGTTCTGATTTACTCCAGTGCTGCGATCATCATAAAAGCGAATGCGGCCGTCATTGTTTAAATCAACGCCACGGTACTCTTTAACCGTATAACCCTCTTGTACCAAGGCATCAGCGAAGTCAGAAAATGCACCATCGATAACCCAATCTGCATTCCCTTCGACACCACCATGAGACACATCGAAATAAACGGTTTTGCCATTGTTGTTACTGACGCTCGGCGTTTTTACTGGCGCAACATTGTTCCAGTCATACGCATCTACAGCTAGCGCATTCAGTGAAAGCGTACCACTGAACAACAACGCCAACGCACTGTATCTATACATAGATTTCATTTTTAAAATTCCCGTTACTAAGTTAGAGATCCCTATCTCTTGGTATCAACAAGACAGCAGCTAGGGGTTGATAATAAATAGCCCCAAGCGAGGGGCTAGCGTTAAGCCACAAGTTACTGCGGCTGGGTCAAATCTAATCGGTAAATAGCAAAACCTGACTCGTCCACTTGGTCGGTGGTAATGATGTGAGTGAACTGTTCGCTATATGCTTTTGCTTCGGCACTGTTGGCGCTGGTAAACTGGATCTGCACGTTGGCAATTGGCGCAAAAGACCAGTTCATATCCGCTGCTGGATTGAGGCCTTCACCATTGTTTACTTGGCTTTGATGAGCAATATAATCAGCGACGACTTGACGATTTTCATCAGGAGAGTCCACCACTATCTTGTCTGCGCCAATATGGGGGAAGTTTCCGCCGCCTGAGGCACGGTAGTTGTTGGTAGCGACTAAGAATTGCTGTTCATCCGCCACTGGCTCGCCTTGATATTTAAGCGCGACGATACGCTGACCATCGGAAACCTGTTCACCCTTGGCGTTGTATCTCGCCGGCTGTGTGACATCGATTTGATAAGTCACGCCATCTAACACATCAAAATTGTATGAAGGGAAATCGCTGTTGATCAGCATTTGTACATCGGCGCTTTGCGTATCTATCTGATTGAACTGCCCCGCAGACATTTCCAACCATTCTTTAACTTGCGCGCCATTAAGTTTGAGTACTTTAAGAATGTTGGGGTAAATATAGAGATCCGCGACATTGCGATAGGCGATGTCACCAGATGGGATTGACGTGTAGTCATCCGCACCACCGCGACCCGCTCTAAATGGCGCGCCAGCAGAGAGAATGGGTAATCCATCCAGCTCAGTACCTTGTACGATTTTTTGCGTATACCAAGTTTGCGCATTTGTCACAATTTGAATCGAAGGATCGTCATTGACGAGTGCAAAATAGCTGTTCACTGGTCCTGTTATTTTCGCAAATGGTGCATTTACCCATTCGCGGGTTTGTTGATGTGCATCGTTAACCGCAGACTCAACCTGACCGTCATTATCAACCAAAGCCGTGGTAACTCGGTTTTCATCTGTTTCATAAATTGCTTGTAACAACGATTGGGAATGGCTGACTTGCCATTGGCCGGATTTATACTCAAGCGTAAGATCAATAATACCTAGATGATTCCCCCAAAAACCGGGCATAACCGCTGCCACGCCATTGATTGTGCCCTTTTCTACATCAACACCGTGGTCAGCTAAATTCTCGTACCGTGGCCCTGGGAAGTTGGCATGAGCATGACCAAACATGATGGCATCAATACCATCAACCTTAGACAAGTAATAACTCGCGTTCTCAGACATAGGTTTGTTAGCACTTACATCCAATCCTGAGTGTGGAATAGCAACAATTAAATCTGCACCTTCTTCTTTCATTTTAGGCACATATTGGTTTGCCATTGCGATGATGTCTTTGGCGATAACCTTGCCTTCTAGGTTTGCTTTATCCCACTGCATTATTTGTGGTGGCACAAAACCAATGAAACCCACTTTGATGGTGTGACTATTACCTTTAACGTCAGTAAAGGTTTTTTCCTGTATCACATAAGGCTTGAACAGCGGCTCGTCATTACTCGCATCGTCATCGCCATCATCTTTAAACACATTTGCACTGATATAAGGAAAGTTTGCATCATCGATGGACTCTTGCAAAAACTCTAAGCCAAAGTTGAATTCGTGATTACCAATATTCGCAACGTCATACTCAAGCGTATTCATTGCAGCATAAACAGGGTGAACTTCTCCGGGCGCTAATTTTTTAATTTTAGCCATGTAATCACCCAGCGGACTACCTTGGATCAAGTCACCATTATCAACCAGTACAGAGTTGCTCACTTGTTCACGTGCCTGACGAATTAAAGCCGCCGTTTTTACCAGACCAACCTTGTCGTCTTGCTTATCTGAGAAATAATTAAAGTTCAAAAGATTGGCATGTAAGTCAGTGGTCTCAAGCAAGCGCACTCAATTTGCGTTCCCTCGGTAATAATTACAGGTTGCTTTTCGCTTGGCGTCTTTATTTTATTGTTGTCTGAGTCTGAACAACCAACAAATAATGCGCTAGAGCCACACAAAATTGCTAATGGTAATAACTTTGTCTTCATAGTCCTTGCTCTTTGATTTATCTAGAATTAGAGCAGTTACTATAGAGGTATAAAAAGACAATTAAGCGAATTATTCATGGCATATTTGTGCAATAAATATGACTTTTTAGGGACAGGTATATTGAAAATTTCAGAACAAATTTCGTCCAACCCACATTGAGCTTTAGGCATTATTGCACGTTTCATTTTGTCGCCTATCAAGGTAGACTAAAATGCATAACTGATTAAAAACAATAAAAAAGGATTGATAAATGAGTCGTGCATCACAAAGCCCATGGCTGTTTATTGCTAAGCCAAATCCACAGGCATCACTCAAGGTTGTCTGTTTTCCCTATGCAGGTGGAAGCGTAAGGTCTTTCAGTGATTGGAAGAATACCCTGCCAGATTCTGTTGAACTGATCATCATTCAGATGCCCGCTCGCGGCCCGCGTATTAGTGAGCCACCAGCTCAATGTATGGATGAATTAACAGATACTTTGATAGCTGAGTTAACACCACACCTAAACTGTGACTTCGTGTTTTATGGACATAGTTTGGGCGCCAGAGTTGCATTCGAAACACAGCGCAAAATGAGACAAAGGGGAATGGCTGGCCCGTGCCACTTTGTCGCATCAGGTAGTCCAAACCCAGGCAAAGACCGCAGCCACGAGAATACTCATTTATTAGATGACGAAGCATTTAAAGCAAAGTTGAAAAGCCTTAATGGCACGCCTCCGGCTGTATTAGAAAATGAAGAATTGATGACACTGTTTATGCCGGTGCTGCGTGCTGATTTTAAACTGGCAAACACCTATCGATATACTGGCAGTGAGCAATTTCCATGTAGCTTAGATGTGTTCGCTGGCAAAGATGACGAAATAACTATTGAAGAGCAGCAAGACTGGCAAAAATACTTTTCAGGTGAATACACCTTCACCCTATTTGAAGGTGATCATTTCTTTATCGACAGCATTAATCAAGAAGTGGGTGAGGCCTTCAGTACAATCGTTAAACAACTTTGTAATGAACGTGCTCTCACCAACGCGTGACTAGCAAATAGTTTAGCTTATGAAGCTTTACTCAGACAGGCTACTTCTGCCAACTAGACTCGAAAACAGTGTTCTGTTTTTATGGATATAAAAGCAGAACAAGGAAGTGTAATGATATCAGAGCAACAATGGCAAAATGCTAAATGCGTGTGCAATGCCGGTTTATTTTCGTCATTGCACTATGCCATCGCGTCAGTAGACAATCAGGGCTTGCCTCACATCACCCCCATAGGCTCCTTAATGCTAGGCGATTTAATCGATGGTCAAGCTCAGGCCTGCTATTTTGAGCGCTTTACTAAACAGCTCCCCGCCAATGCCAAGCATAATACCAGCATCTGTATTTTGGCAGTAAACAGCAGTAAATGGTTTTGGTTTAAATCATTATTGAAAGGACAATTTTCGCACCAGCCTGCAGTGCGTTTGATAGGTCAACTTGGGCCATTAAGACCTGCCACCGATTCAGAAATTCAACGCTGGCAAAGGCGGGTAAAACCTTTGCGTTTTACTAAAGGCCATAAGTTAATGTGGCAATCAATGAGCCATGTTCGTGATATTACTATCACTGAAGTGAAAGCCGTAAGCATAGGTAAAATGACGCAACAGTCAATGAATTAGTGTGCACACACTCATTTTTAGAAATGAAATTTAAAACAAATAAAATCATACACATAGAGATATAACACAGCTTGAAACAACCGAAAAAAATCAATACAAGCCAAACGATTTAGCGATTAACCTCACGCCCAAGAAGGCCGTAAAAATAAGTACCGAAAAGCCAAGAAAGTTCGACCATTTTGTATTGGCATAGCGTCCAAGTAATTGTCGGTTGTTCATCGCATACAATAAAAACAAGGCGATAATGGGTAGTAGTAAACCATTCGCAAACTGAGCAAGAATAATAAGTTGAATCGGCTTAACATCTGCCATAGACAAAGCTGCACCTATCATTATGACGCCGATGGTAATGAGTCGAAAAGCTTTAGAGTTTACATCTCCTTTGAGCTGCAAAATTTCAGAGATCACATACCCTGTTGCTAACGGTGCTGTGATCACACTGCTCAGCCCCGCAGAGAATAGTCCGATACCCAATAAATACTTGGAAAGACTGCCAAATGTCGGTTCGAAGATCACCGCCATATCAAGTGCATTATTCACACTCAACCCCAGCGTGAAAATACTGGCAGCCGCTGTTGAAGTCACCAAAATTGCTATTAATCCACCCAAACCAATGGATATGATGGTATCTGAACGCGCCTTAGGGATATCTTCGGGCTTTGACCAGTGTGACTTCGCGGTAGAAGCATGTAAAAACAAATTATAAGGCACCACTGTTGTGCCTATCAGCGCTATCACTGTCAACAAACTTCCCTCTGGAATAGACGGCGAAACTAAACCTTTGAATAGCTGAGCAAGGTCAGGCTTGACCAAAAAGAAGGTAACAATAAATGCCAATGCCATAATGCATACTAAGGTAATTAAAATGCGCTCGATTTGCCGATACGTACCCTGCATAAGGATCACCGCGCCTATCGCCGTCAAAGCAATAATTGAGCCTCTAAAAATCCATTTATTCGGATTTGTGATTGCTTCAATCCCCAGCGCAGCGCCCACAAGGTTTCCCGCTTCGTATGCAACATTGCCGATACAAATGGCAACAATAATCAAAGCAAACAATGGCCATTTCCAAAACGAATCATGTAATGACTGATTAATAACCTCACCCAATCCCTTCTGTGTCACAATACCAACTCGCGCTGACATTTCTTGAAGAATGATGGTTGCCCCCGTTGCAAAGACTAAAGCCCACAGCAACACATAGCCATATTGCGCTCCAGCGAGGGTACATGCGGTAATCGTTCCTGGACCAATAAACGCTGCCGTCACGATAACGCCTGGTCCAAAGTTTTTTAATTTATTTAGCATGGTTATTTTCCCATTCTTTTCCGTCTTGACGTTCGAGCATTACAGTGACGGTTATATTTTAAAACGATTAACAATCGCTGCTAACTCACCCGCTTTTTCGCTGAGTTTGGAGCTAATTTCTAAATTTCGATCTCCGATGGCGGCAGACTCTTTGGAATGCTCGGAGATGGACTCTGTTCGTTCACTAATTTCTTTATCAACAATATTTTGCTCTTTTGTCGCGCTGGCGATGTGCTCATTGACGTTGAGTATTTCGTGAATAAACTGCACGATATTTTGTAATGACGCAGATGCACTAGCTGCTTTTTCAACCGTCAGTGCACTAAAGCTCTTACTGGAGTCCATGGCCTGTACAGCATCCTTAGAACCATCTGTTAAGGTGTTTATGACCCCTAGGATCTGAGCCGCACTTTTTTGTGTGCGAGTCGCCAACTCTCGGACTTCATCAGCAACCACCGCAAACCCTCTTCCTTGATCACCAGCTCTGGCGGCTTCAATGGCGGCATTGAGCGCTAACAAGTTGGTTTGCTCGGCAATTTCCTGAATAATTGATAACGTGCTTGAGATATTTTTCACATCACCTTCTAGCTTTAAAATCACGCCACTGGCCTCATCAAGTTTTTGCGCGAGCGTGTTAACCGAATCAGTCGCTTCGTCAACCGAGCTTTGCGTATCATCAGCGCTGCGATTGGCATTTTTTGCAGAAGTAGCAGCTTCGTTAGCATTGCGAGATATTTCTTCGGCAGAAGCACTCAACTGCGTCATCGCGGTAGCGATCATCTCGGTTTCTGACTGCTGGCGCATCAACAATGCATTTATCTCTGAAGATGCATTGGCTATTTGCTTAGTTTCATCAACCACTTCATTTGTCAGCGTAGCGACCTTAATGATCAACGCATGTAACTGACCGAGAAATATATTGAAATTACGACTCAAACTATCAAACTCAGGGAGGGTAAAATCAGGAATGCGAGCGGTCAGATCTGCATCTCTAGCTGCAAAAATATCTATGGTGTCTTCAAACTTAGACAGTGGCACGGTAATGCTTTTACTAATGAGCAACCCAAACATCCCAACCACAATAGAGATAATGAACGTAAACAATAAAATATCACGAATACTTTTCATCACTTGCTTGTCATTTTTTTCGCGCATCGACTTAAGTAGTGCATCAACATCTTCGGTATAGAAACCAGTACCGACGATCAAATCCCAATTAGGCAAATAGATGCTGTATGCGAGCTTCCCTATCGCCTCGTTTTGTCCAGGCTTGGGAAAGTAATATACGGAATAGCCATCACCTCTTTTTGCCGATTCAATAATGTCACGAACCAGATAATTCCCTCTTTTATCTTGTAAATCGATGAAGTTCTGGCCTATTCCTTGATCACTATCACCTTGCATTACACGCGTACCATCACTTTTGAACGCGAATAAATAACCTGACTCTCCAAACTGAATGTTCTTCAATAAGTCAATTACATCTTCTTGCGGTCGGCCTTCATTTTGAATGGGCATGATCACGCTTTGGGCTATTTCTAAATATGCTTTTAATTCATCACGTTTCATACGCATCATTTCTTTGCGGCTTAAAGCCTCCTGAGCGTCACTCAGTTTCGTGGCTTCGCTATATGTGAGCGTGATAACAACCGAAGCAATGATAATGATGGGGAGCAAAGATAATAATATCAGTCTGGACTTTATCTTGAGTTTCATACTCTCGTTCCTCGTAGACAGGCTTGGCCAGATATCACGCCAAACTAATTTACAGCCTGACCGGACCCAACAGGCGTACTTATCACCGGTTGAATACTCCGATAATGTTGTAAATAATCGGCGATGATTTTTTGGTAAGAGCCATCCTCTTTCATTGACCTAATAGCGATATCTAGACGTTGCTTAATCCCTTCTAAATATGGCTCTTTGGCAAACGCGATATAGCTTGGGATGTCATAGGCATATGATGGGACTAGCTGTATTTTTTCCTCTATACCGAGCTGCTTAAGGATCTCCAGACCACCTAACTGATTACTGATCACCACATCAACCCTGTCGGCAAGTAACAACTTAAAGCTGTTAATTCCGGTGTCCGTCGTAACAATATTCTCAAGCACTCCTTTGGCAAGCGCCGAATCTATTTCCTCACCATAACTCACTTTTCGTACAATCCCGATACGATAAGGAGACAGTGATGCAATGCGCCCGTCAAAGTAGATTTGATGGTCTCTGCGCGCGAAGAAGCCAATAGACTGCTGCACCAAAACTTCCTTCGAGTAGCTCATAAAAGTTTCTCGTTCTGGGGTTTTATAAATGGTGAAAATGCCATCTACTCGACCATTTTTAACCTCTCGGATTGCTCTTC
Source organism: Pseudoalteromonas sp. T1lg23B (assembly GCF_002964665.1). GTDB lineage: Bacteria > Pseudomonadota > Gammaproteobacteria > Enterobacterales > Alteromonadaceae > Pseudoalteromonas. Next base: position 889,948 of record NZ_PQBZ01000042.1, read on the forward strand.
CCCATGGTAAAAACTGAATGGAAAATGGTTGTTCTATACGGTCAAATGCCTCACGCACAATCTCTACCGCAATGCCACTGGCATCCTGTGCACCTTGAAACTCATAGGGCGGATACTCCAATGTAACCAAACGAATTACCCGTTCTTGAGACGCAGCTGAAACAGAAGCCATCAGAGCCAATAAAAACAGCAAAAAGACAATAAATTTCCCACCCATATCAAGTTCTCTCAGACCCTGTTACGCCAGACAGCAAGCCCACAATCAATGACCAACCACTTACTACTTCTCAGTAAGCTAAAAACTAATCTGGAATTTTGCATAAGCTCGGCGCCCTCTTGGATCACCCGTTCGGGGATCATAACTACCTGCCACCGCAACATATGGAGGCGCTTCATCAGTGGCATTGATAACCCCAAACGTTAGCTTAGTTTCAGAGTCCCCTTTTAGTACTTGTCCCATATTGACGCTGTATTGCAAATCAAGTGTATTGAAAGCATCGATAGAGTCCCCTGTAACATCATTGGTGTAACTTGCCACATGTCTGATGAACACGTTGGCGCGGTGCATACCACTTGACCAATTCAACCCTATACTGCCGCGCAGACGAGGTGACGGATTACCCACCGTATTTAAATTCAACTGACCGAGCCCATCGCTCGTTTGGCCGCTCGCGTCCATTAAATCGTAACGCAATAAGTAAGTTGCTGTTAGCTGAGGAGAAAAGTTTCCATAGTCGTTGCGATAAATAGTAGAAGCGCTGACATCAAGCCCTGATGTATCTATCGCTTCTGCGTTCACAAACTTGGTATTGACGATTGAAATTGTACCCGCAGACGTTCTAATCACCCTTGTCGGGTCATTCGGGTTGGCGTTTACCACCGCCTGATGACTTTCTCGGGTAAGTACGTCCTCAAAGGAAAAATCCCAGTAATCGATATCAAATGCATATTCATCCAGTGTGTAAGTTAGCCCCAGATTTAGTGCTTTTGAGGTTTCTGGAACCAGATTAGGATCGCCAATGGTGCGGTTGCCCCCAAACGTCGTCGAGCCATCTTCTGGGTCGGTAATATTGGCAAAGTTAGTCTGAACCCCTTGTAACTGATGAACAGATGGTGCTCTAAATGATGTACTGAACGTCCCTCTCAATGACAAGGTATCACTCGCCAACCACAAAAATGAAAGCTTAGGATTGGTGGTATCACCACCAAATTCACCATAATCTTCGTATCGCACAGCAGCGCCTATCTCAAGGTTTTCGGTCAGTGGCATGAGGACTTCTGCAAATAAGGCTTTCACATCGCGCTCGCCAGTAAAGTTCTGATTACCAATTAGAAATGCAAAGCTATCTTGTTGCGTAAAAGAATCATAAACATTCTTGATGGACTCATCTCGGTATTGTATTCCGATGGCATAACCCACATCTCCCCCAGCTACCTCAAACAATGAGTCACCCGTTATGACTGCCTCGTAGACGCGCATTTCAGATTCCGCATCTCCGATGTAGTCACCAATAATAAAATCCCTCAATAGTTCATTGTCAGGATCATGTGGGTCAAATGGATTGAAGTAATAACACTCACCTACGCCAGCCTCGGCCATCGTCGTGCCATTACATTTGTTACCACCGAAGCCATGTAGCGCAGCCTGAAAGTTATCGGTGATCACATCCCTTGGGTTTACCAGCGCGTCGTTTGCCGCAGCGACAAAAGACGCTTGCCAATAAATGCCCTCGGTTATTTCACCATCGACACCAAAAGCAAACCGAGACGTTGTATGATCGTAGTAATTAATCTCCGTGGGCTTACCTACTCCATACGGCCTGCCCCGAAAAAAGACATCCTCTGCGTAGGGATTATCTGGATGAGATGCCAAAACACTAGGCGCATTGAGCACAGGAAAGCTGGGGGAAACTTCACGACTAATTTTATTTCGAGCATAGCCAAACTCAGCCCACATTCGAGTTGTATCACTCCAATCCCACTGTGCACGAGCGTACGCCTGCAATCTATCCTCATTGGGTACAGCTGTTATCTGTGGCGCAAAATCAAATAAACAGAACGAGTTACCGTTAGAACCTTGGGAAACACTGCCACCGTTGGCTGCACAGTTTGGATCTGCAACGGTTAAGCCACTGGGGTTGTTTTCATCTGCTAGCGAGGGGATCACAAAGCTGCCAGGATTACCAAAGCTACTGGTCGCAGGCTCAACCCAGTCGACTTCATCAAGTAACAAACTGGCGCGCTCCAAAAAGCTCACCGCAAACAGCATGTGAGCCGAGTCACCTACATAACCACCATAGGCGAAGTCAATCTTGGTTTCATCCTGAGAGCCTTCACTCCATCTTGTACGGTACTCATACTGAACTTCTGCGCCTTCTAAGTCATCTCGGGTAATGAAGTTAACAACCCCAGCCACCGCATCGGAACCATAGATTGCCGATGCACCATCTTTGAGTATTTCGACTCGTTTGATTGCAAGTGCAGGCACCAAAGAGGCAGTATCAACAAAGCTCGCTCCTTGGTCAGTAACAACCGCCGAGGTAACCTGACGGATACCGTTAAGTAACACTAAAGTTGAAGACACGCCTAAACCGCGTAAGTTGACGTTTGACGTGCCCACTGTAAAGTTTTGCGTCAAATTGTCCGAATTATTCTGTGAGCCTGCGTTAAAAGGCAAGACTTCAATGAGATCACGTACGTCATTCGCACCAATATCAGCCAGATCACTCAACTCAGTGCTTGAGATGGGCGAGGAGCTTTCTGATTGCACCGAGCGTTTAATACGAGAGCCAGTAACGGTAATAGTTTCAATGGATGTTTTTTCCTGAACTTCAGCATAAGCGGTGGACGCTATTGCCAATATACAAAAACAAGACAACAACTTAGGTTTGTTATTGCTCATCATATCCCCTTATCAATTCCACAGTGAGCAATGGGGCAAGCATGTCCCATCAATGCAAAGAGTGCGCAAAATTAATACAAGCTTAACCAAGCATAGTTCGGTATTGGCCAATTACACCACACATAGCGTAATTTAAGTCTATGTAAGCTATGGCTGTTGTGCTGGTGAGGTCAGTAAATACAAAGTGGTCGCAATGGGGTGTTCACCCCCACCTCATATAGCGTCTTCAAGGTGGGGTCGTTACTTATTACAGGAGGATTATTTTCCAGTCGCCAGATGTTCGCTTATAAATGGAGGAGGCTCACCGAGTAAGCTATGCAAACAGCGTCTTATCAGTAGATACAATAATCCGGCAAACAGGATTGGGAGTAACACAAACGCGATAAACTTATGTGCAAGATTGTGGGTAACTACACTATTCCCTTTGAGCAACTTATTTGACAGCTTCACCGCTAGTGCCTTGTGTAGCACTTTAACACCATGTTTAGCGTGCTCTTTTAGATCGGTACTGGATAGGCTAGTGTTCATCTCGTTGGCGACATCACTGAAATAACCTAAATCCGCTTTATGACCTAGTTCAGCCGCAACCACCTGTGAGGTCTTGGCACTCACATGAATACTGTATGGCAGCACCATATGACACATCACAAAAGCCAGCGCAAATGCTTTGCCTAACCACTGTAAACTGGGTCGATACCTCAATTGTGGCTTTACCACGCATAATACAGCCCAGAAGAAGCCGTACAATAGTGCCGCTTGTAGTAACCATGGTGACAACTGCTCGGCCAAAAAGGTCAAAGCTTGTATTGCGCCAACTAGCGCCAAAGACCAAAACAAGTAGTGACTACTCTTTTCCAATAAGCTTGAAAAATCGGCCAGTAAGCTACCAATTTCTACATCAAAATCAACGATAAATGAAATACCAAATTGACTGCTCTTAGCGACATTGAGTGCAGCATTCAAGGCGTTAACATCCGCCAAATCATTCATAATCTGCTGCTCCACTTGCTGTAGATAGTGCAAATTGGATTGATATAAATGTTTATTGTCCTGCACCAAGGCGCTATCAGCAAAACTACCTTGTACAATCGCTATCAATAACCAAGCGATCATTACACTACTTAACAACGCAACGAGTCGATAGCGTTGTTGCTTTATGTCTTGATGAAACGAAGTTAGTAATTGCATTTGAGTGTCTCCAATGCCTGTTTCCCAGCTAGCACTTTGTCTAAATCAACGAGTGTGCTGATCCCAGCCACTGTGCCAGTTTGTGAATATTGCCAAATTTGAATATTTTTGAGTTCCTCTGGCGCATTCATTGTCTCGCCATAATGGGCAAACCAAAACGGATAATCATTAAATGAAGGACCAATGTTGGCTTGCCAAAAGCTGCTATTGCTGTATATCAGCGGCTTACAGCCAAGCTGTTGCTCAAGAGCAATTAAAAATTCATGTAACCGAGATTGTATTTGCTGCGCACTTTGTTCTCGTGTCAGTTCAACGTCAACCATGGGCGCTAAGGTCAGTCCCTTCCCTTTGATATGGGAAAGAAAGTTATCAAGCTGCTGCTGCGGATTGTCTTCAGCTTCAAAAAAGTGGTACGCACCAACAGGCAAAGGCGTATTTTTGATGGCTGTGAGATTGTCAAAATAGTTAGGGTCGTGGTATGTCACCCCATCTGTGGCTTTGAGGTAAACAAATTGAACGCCGCTATCTGCCACCTGTTGCCAGTCAACCTTGCCTTGATCATGGGATACGTCAATCCCATACACACCGTCTGCGAGCTCACTATTCACAGCAAACCAGCTCGAAGAGGAAAATAATACGGGCCTTTTAACACACAAGATAACAATCACCACCAACAACAGCAGCTTAATTACCAGTTTATTATTCATTTCGATTCCTTGATTACTTAGCAAAGGGTGTCAACCTATTTGCTTTAATCTAATATTCTTCAATATGTTACATACGATAGAACAACAGTATATCTGCCTCTAAATATAAAGTCACAAATGATTAACACTCTAACCAGCGCGCGAGTACCTCTTTAAGTTTTTCTTGCTCAACGGGTTTACTGACAAAGTCATCCATACCCGCATTAAAACAGGCGGTAATATCTTCTTTGAATATATTGGCTGTAAAAGCAATGATAGGGAGATTTTTGTAGGTGATGTCTTGTCTGATCCGTTTTGATGTTTCAAGCCCATCTAAGTGCGGCATGTGAACATCCATCAGGATCAAGTCAAACGACTGTTTTTGTAGCGCTTCCAGTGCTAACAAGCCATCTTTTGCGGTACTCACTTCTAAGCCTAATTTTTTCAGCATGGCGGTCACAACCATAAGGTTGACGTCGTTATCTTCGACCAGCAGCACATGACCTTTGAGATCTGACAAAGAAGAAGACACAGGCTGTAATGGCTTTGCCGCCCGAGAAACCACTTCCATAGGTATGCTAAAGAAAACGTCCGTACCTTGACCTAATTTCGACTCAATTCCTATTTTCCCGTCCATGAGCGCTAGCAACTCCTTACATAAGCTCAGGCCTAAGCCTGTGCCATCAAATCGACGGGTCATACTGCCATCGGCCTGTTTAAAGGGTTCGAAAACACGCTGTAAATCTTGCGGAGCGATCCCAACCCCCGTATCAGACACAATGAATTTTAACTCTGCATGCCCCGAAGAGGTTTTACCCTTATTTTGCACCATCAAGCGCACATGGCCTTTTTCGGTGAATTTAATGGCATTACCGAGCAAATTAATGAGTATTTGTTGTAAGCGCGCCTGATCTCCACGAATGTATTCAGGCACATCTCCATCAATAACATATTCTAGACTCAGTCCCTTTTGGGAAGCCAAAGACATCAGCAAGTTATTCACATCTTCAATGAGCTCTTGTAAAGAGAAGTCATTAAGCTCTAATGTAACGTACCCTTCTTCTAGTTTGGATAGGTCCAAAATATCATTGATCACGTTTAACAAATGCTTGCCTGAGTGGGTACAAATTTTCAATAACTGAGTTTGTTCTTTGGTTAATTCTTCACTGCTGTTTAACAACTCTAGCGTGCCCAAAATACCATTCATAGGAGTCCGGATCTCATGACTCATATTGGCAAGAAATCGCCCTTTGGCTTGCAGCGCTTGTTGTGCTTGTAGCCTAGCTTCTTCTAATTCTTGAGTACGAGTATTAACCAGTTGTTCTAGCTTACTTGCTCGCTGGCGCAACTTGTAGCGCATTTGCTCGAAAGAGTCTGTGAGCTCTCCAAACTCGCCTTTACTTGGGTTACTCAGTGGTTTGTCATAATTCCCAGAAGCCAAGTCTTTGGCTGCGAGCGTCAACGAGGTAATTGACCCATAAACCACATTCGATATCCACACAGCCATTACACATACCAAGACAATCACCACTGCAAATACTATCCAAAACAATGTTTGTAGTGCATGTACCTGTTCAAGCATGACGTCATCAGGCAGAACTACCGAAATGCTATAATCGGCTGATTCTATGGGCTCAAAAAACACATGTAGTGCTTGTTCAGTATGAGGATCCGTGATTTTTTCATATCCCTGATGGCCGGCTATCATTCTCAACCCTATCGCTTTGAGCTGAGGATCATCATGTTTGGTTATATAGTGAGCCTCAGACGCGCGCTCACCACTACTTTCAAGTACCCATTCATCATCTTCTAATTTTAAATGAACGATATTTTCTTCATTCCAATGGTAAATGTATGCGCCATGGCGAGAAACCAACATAATGCGCGCTTTGTCTTTAAATGAATCCGCAATATTAGTTTCTACAAGTGAGATTAACCTGTCGATTTCACGCCAACCGATAGCGCCAGCCAACAGGCCTTTCAGTTTCTTTTGCTGATCTAAAATACTGGCGCTGACTACAATTTGTTTAGTTTGAGTGGTATAGGAAATCATAGGATCAGAAACATACACAACGGCTTCTTCCTCGATATTCTGCCCGATAGTCGCTTGCCAATAGTCACGCATAACTAAGCTTTTGGGTTCAGCGTCAGGGTCGGCGTCATCAAAAGTTCTGATCATGCCTTGTGCTGGATTACCGCCCAGCGTGTTGTAAAAGCGACCATCTAGCTCTCCTAGGATAAACTTCTCATAGCGCCCCTGACTGCGTGATTGAGTATCGTTGAGATAGGCTTCCATCTGCGCAAAGTTCATACTTTGTACGCGTTCATCGTTGACCATGGTCGACAACTCAGCTTTACGTTCACTGAAATATCGGTCAAAGGTCATCGCCGCACTGTGCGTTGCAGCTTTTGCTGCGACCACTCGAAGCTGTTTAGCCTGCTCACTGCTTTGAGTCATGGCAAGCCCAAACATCACAAGCAGAGGCAACAGCGCACAGCAAAGCATGACACCAAGCAGTTGGTTCTTTAAACGCATATCAATTTAATAGATCAAGAAACATGCACTACAGTCTAGTAGAAAAAGTGGCCACTCCCTAACATTAGATACGGTTATTTACGATTTAAATTAGTAATGAATACAATAAGGTAAGAAACAAATAAATCTGTCATTTATATGTCAAATTAGCGCATTCTCAGAGCTCCAAAAGCAACGAACTAAGTGTGTGAGCTCACGGCCAAATTGCTTCTTTTAAGGCCCATATTCACGATTCTATGTTTAGCAAATTTACAAATGCGTTGTTTGTGTTCACTCATATGGGTGTTGATAAGCCATAAAGCGCCTGCTTTATCAACAACATAAAATGCCAACTGCTGGTTTTGTCTGGCTAGTTTAACAGCAGTATGCGCAGGGCAAAGCACAAACACACTCAGTTCCTTGAAACGCATATGCCTATCGCCACCCCATAGAAATGAGTAACGCAGCCCCTGATGTTTAAGCTTAAGAATCGCTTTTTGTGCGAACAGCCTATTTTTTCTATGTGTATAGATTTGTCCACGCGGATTCCAAACGCTAATGATAGCGCCACTGTGCAGAAAATTCTGACCTACGCAGCTAGGAACTAACGAATTGCGTAAATCACAAGGCTGAAAATACACCTGATGATAAATTTTCCACAGTCGTTCATTTATCACATTAACACTCCAAGTAGCGCACACCTACCCGTGAAACACAGTTTAGTCCACAGGCTTGATTTTTAAGTCTTGTAAACGGGGTTGATAGATCATGCTGTAATCTGTGTTCTGAGTAACAGCTCACTATGAAAAATAGCACTTTTTAACTAATCAACAAAACGCAACAAGGAGAACAAAATCAATACAAAAATAAACTCATTTAAGAATAAAAAAACCAGCAACTCTAGTCCTAAAAAAGCTTATTTTCAAGTGCCTACCAATAATATTTTTCCGTACTAAAAGCGGTAAAATATTTACAGCTGGAAAACAAAAGTGACATCAAAAAATTCCAACTTACCTTTTGATTTATATCAATTTTTAAAAACAAAACCGTCGTTAAAATGTAATCAAAGTTTAACTTGCAGAACGCGATTTAAACGGTAGGATACCCCCGCCATTCAGGCATAAATCACTTTTAAATTAGAAGGAATTTTCTTGTGAAAAAATTACTGTTATCCACAATTTTTGGTCTAATTTCATCTGCTAGCTTTTCATCTGTAGCGACACCAGACCTATCATCAGGCTATTTTACTACGCAAGAAGTATTAGAGTTTGGTCGTAAATACCAAGTGGTGAAAGAGCAGTTAACTAACTCTGGTTATGAGCTTCAAGGCTGTGAACAACAGCCAGTGTATTACTTCACTCAGCCAAGTGAAGACGTCTACTTGTTTAGCCAAGCAGAGTGTTATTATTCTATTCCTAAAGATCCTAACGTCTATTCTTTTAGAACTGACTACGCAACAGTCGTTGTGGATATTCATTTCCATCAACTTAACTATCTGTATCATGAAGGCAATGTAAATGTGAGCTACTTTACAGCCTACTAAGCATATGCGCGGTGGAGTGGTAACGCCACTTCACCCAAACTTCAGCGACTCACACAGCTCTCGGTCGCGCCGTTTTAAGGCTTTATATCTCTTGGTCAATCTAACCAACTAATTGCACATACCACTAAAAAAGTGAATAATACTCATGGTAAGGAAATAAAAAGTATATAAAAAACAATAACTAATTTTTGGCACCCTATTTGCCTTTTGAAAGGCAATTACTCATGACCAAAAATAAAAATGCAGGGACCTTCCATGTTAAAAATATTTACGCCTTTAGTGAGCACCTTAATTTTAAGTGGGTGCATCATTCACGTTAATACTGCCTCAGCAGATGCCAAAGAACATGTACAACGCCAATTACAATTGTCAGCCAGTAATATCAGCGCATTAACTATGCTGACAAACGCGGGGGACTTAAAGATCATCGCTTCGCCAGATACCAGTGAGATCACCGCTAGTGCCGACATTTACACCATTGAACCCAATGAGTTTGTTTTTACACTTGAGCAGCAAGGTACAACTGCAAAACTAGTTGCAGAAGTTAACTCAGAAAATGGCTGGCGCTTTGGTGGCAACGGCCCCAAAATCGACATGACCATTACTATGCCCAGCGCGCTGGCATTAGATCTCACCGATTCGTCTGGAGACATTGATATTAAAGGGCTAACGAACCACATTCAAATCGATGATGGTTCAGGTGCGCTCACCATTGATGGTGGAAACAACATCACTATACGAGATGGTTCAGGCAACATTACTGTGCGCAACGCCAAAGGCAACTTGACCATTACCGATGGCTCAGGAGAGATCTTAATTAATGGTGGTCAGCAACTTACATTAAGAGACGATTCCGGCGGTATCGAAATTTCAAACATAACGGGCAATATGGAGATCACCGACGGCTCTGGTGATATGGAGATCGTTGGTGGCAACAACCTCACCATTAAAGATGACTCAGGCGATATCAGCGTTATGTCAGTCCGTGGTTCCGTGGCAGTTGTTGATGGCTCAGGCAATCTCACCATTGATGGCGCACAAAGCGTAACTATTGACGACGACTCTGGTTACATTAAGGTCAATAACACTCGCGAGAGCGTACAGATTGAAGATGGTAGCGGCGACATTTGGGTGAGCAACGCAGGTGCTGTAACCATTGACGATGACTCAGGAGACATCAATATCAATAGTGCTCAGAGCCTCGAAATTTTGAGTGATAGCTCAGGAGATTTACGTACCAACGACATCAAAGGCGGCACCACCATAAGATAATCAGGCCAAGTCCAATCACGCAGCGTAATAATACATTGCCGCTGCGTGGTACTTTATTTTTTGAGTCTAAACATTTAGACTCATCCCCTCACCTATTCAAGGAGTAAGCGCCATCATGAACAACTAATACCTGTTATCCATTTTCATTTATTTTTTTTGGATCTACAGGGTTAGTGGACGTGGCTTAGCGTTTATACCTTTTCATTTTTGTTCATACGCACGTTAAAACTTTGCGTTAGTTTCAGGTTGTATTGTTGTTTGGCCTCGTTGACTGCCCCTATTTGATTAGGAGGCTTCTATGCCCGTTTTAACAGCACAAAACCTAAGTTATCAATTTCCTGATGGCCACCTCATATTTCAAGATCTTAACTGCGCTATTCACTCTACTCGCGTTGGCTTGGTTGGCAAAAATGGCGCTGGTAAATCGATTCTGGCGAAATTACTTGCCAAAACACTCACACCAACTCAAGGAAGTATTCACTGCAAAGTACCAGTGGGCTTTTTTCACCAACATCCAGAGCAACAGCTTAAACACTCAACCACCATTGCCCAGTTGCTTGGTTATGAAAAAATACTGCAAGCGTTAGACAAAATTGCCCTCGGTCACTTTGAACAGGCGCTATTTGATGCTGTAGAACAGCACTGGCAACTTCCTGAAACCCTCTCTCAGCAACTACGAACACTGGACTTACCCGACGATTATCACGCCCTTTGCAGTCAACTGAGTGGCGGACAACTGGCTAGACTACGCCTTTGGCAACTTTTTAATAGTGACGCTCAATTACTCATTCTGGATGAACCTTCCAATCACCTTGATGCCGATGGCCAACGTTGGTTACTGGAACAGCTCTCTCTTTTTCAAGGCCATGTGCTGCTTATCAGTCATGATCACGAGCTACTACAACAGGTAACGCAAATATGGGAATTATGCGAATCGGGATTAAAACAATATAGCACCAGTTTTGAGCATTTTTTGCTACAAAAAGACACCGAGCAACGTGCACTGCACAACCAAATACACACAGTGCGAAAACAACAGTTAAAGGTGCAAAAACAAGCACAACTTAATCGAGAGAAGGCACAAAAGCGAGCCGCCCAAGGTAACAAACTTCGAGCAAGTACCAGTCAAGCGAAAGTACTACTCAATAATCAAAAAGACAGTGCGACAGCAAGTCAGTCTAGCAGACAAAAAAATCAGCAACAGCAAGAAAGAAAACTACAAGAAAAGTACACACAACTGCGACTGAAACAACAAGAAAGTTATGACCAGCGCTTTTACTTGGGCAGTATTACCAAAACGGACCTCAATAAGCGCTCGTTAGTAAGTGTACAACACTTAACACTTCCTTTTGGTCAGCAAAAAGAGCTCAACTTTACCATTTATCAGCAGCAAAAATGGCATATAAAAGGCCCCAATGGCTGCGGTAAATCCACTTTATTAAAAGTGCTATTGGCACAACTCCCGCCAACTTCTGGTTCAGTGACCCGTAACATACCTTTGAGTTGTATAGATCAACATGTTTCACACCTTGATCCAGATAAAAGCCCATTGCAAACCTTACAGCATACCTGCCCACATTTGTCATACTCACTTGCGCATACTCTACTGGCAGGAATTGGCTTTAAAAGCACCAAAACAAACCAGCCAGTGGCAACTCTTAGTGGTGGAGAAAAAATGAAGCTCAGCATGCTGTGTGCTAGCCAGCAACAGCCCACCCCACTGTTGCTACTCGATGAACCAGACAATCATTTAGACTTTGAATCTAAGCAACAACTCGCTCAAGCATTATTTGCATACCAAGGTAGCTTTCTGGTAGTCAGCCATAACCCACAGTTTTTAGCAAACATAGGTATAACCCACGAACTCACTTTAGGCACCTAATGATAGACACTGTAAAGGGGGTTTACGGCTTGGGTGGATCTTGTTTGATTTAACTTACAGGCAGATCCATCACTCGACTCAACTCCATCACCCTGAACTTGTGTTTCAGGGTCCATTCGCACAAGACAATAAAACTAACAAAAGATCCTGACCTTCGTCAGGATGACGGGTTTTATTTCTGAGCCGCCTGTGTGGCGGTGAATCCCACCACGCTAAACTCAACTCCGTCACCCTGAACTTGTTTCAGGGTCCATTCGCACATAACAATAAAACTGACAAAAGATCCTGACCTTCGTTAGGATGACGGGTTTTATATCTGAGCCGTCTGTATGGTGGCGAATCCCACCATGCTAAACTCAACTCCGTCACCCTGAACTTGTTTCAGGGTCCATTCGCACAAGACAATAAAACTAACAAAAGATCCTGACCTTCGTCAGGATGACGGGTTTTATATCTGAGCCACCTGTATGGCGGTGAACCCCACCATGCTGAACTCAACTCCGTCACCCTGAACTTGTTTCAGGGTCCATTCAAACGTAACAATAAAACTGACAAAAGCTCCTGACCTTCGTCAGGATGATGGGTTTTATATCTGAGCCGCCTGTGTGGCGGTGAACCCCACCATGCTGAACTCAACTCCGTCACCCTGAACTTGTTTCAGGGTCCATTCAAACGTAACAATAAAACTGACAAAAGCTCCTGACCTTCGTCAGGATGATGGGTTTTATATCTGAGCCGTCTGTATGGTGGCGAATCCCACCATGCTAAACTCAACTCCGTCACCCTGAACTTGTTTCAGGGTCCATT
>NZ_PQBZ01000043.1 GCF_002964665.1 Pseudoalteromonas sp. T1lg23B
TCAATTGCCAGAATTATCAAAATACGATTTTTAATAATCTAATTATTAACAACTTACACATAGCTACAAGGAATTACAATTGTTTAGACTGCCCTATAACCGAGGATTTACTTAATCGAGAATGAATAAAATTACATGAATGAGAACACACATCAAAAACAGTATGAAAATTAATAGCCTGAATGTTTATGAAAGCTTTAAC
>NZ_PQBZ01000009.1 GCF_002964665.1 Pseudoalteromonas sp. T1lg23B
ATCGAATTGACTGTGTTGCAACAAGTAAACTTGTCGCCGTTGGTCACTCAGTTCAATTGAGACTCTAAATTTGTTTGCGTCCCTACCGAGGTAGTTCTGCTGTTAGAACTCAATCTGTACGAGTGCCCACACAGATGATTGCTTCATATTTTTAAAGAACGTTTCGAAATGCTTTCGCGTTTCGAGGGATGTGCATTCTAAGCATTCCCTA
>NZ_PQBZ01000010.1 GCF_002964665.1 Pseudoalteromonas sp. T1lg23B
TAGTGCTGAGGGAGACTTTAGTGCTGAGGGAGACTTTAGTGCTGAGGGAGACTTTAGTGCTGAGGGAGACTTTAGTGCTGAGGGAGACTTGGGATCAAATGTAGGCCAGAGCAACTAATGTGCACATGGCCTCTCATTTGTTGACAAAGTCACTTGCGACTCATTTTGATACCATACTTTATTACTATAATCAGCTTCACTTAGCTTAATAGATAGAAGTACCTGATTGTCGTGAATACCATTCACTTCTACACGCTTCTTAAGGCCATTCATGCATGTCCATAATTGTTTTAAGTTAGACATGCCTTGAAACGCAGCTCCTTCTACCAGTAATACGCCCATTGATGTATTACTGCTGATTTTCGCCAGAATATCTCCAGAGCTATAGCTTCTCTCTTGTTCAGAGGCTCTACGAACGTAATCAACGAATCCTTCCTGATTGACGTTCAACTGTTTTGGAGTATTTCTATCTAACTCGGTTAGGTACTTTAAAATAACATCACCTTTTTGAACCGTGTTGCCCGATTCAAACACACTTTCAACGACAACTCCCGCCTCTCTAGCATAATAAAACTCTGTTGTTGGAGCTTGAAACGTCAGCTTCCCCACCAAAGTCGTCATCGTTAATGGCGCTATTAACAATCCATTTATTCCAATCAAAAATCTACTTCCTAATCGTCTTTAATGCCGCATTTATGCATCACGTGACTAATCCTTGTAAGATGTCGTTGGATTAACAGTGTCTGTATTTGTACCACCGGCTATTTTCTTTGTTTGCTGAGTGTTCAATGCTTGGTTATCTACTAGCTTCTTAAGTTTTTTAGTTTTTAGTTTTAAAAACATTTTGTTTTCCTTCTTATTGTTTAAATGTAAGTGCTCAATTCACAGTGCCATTCATCTGGCCCGCTTTGCTTGATAACTACATTACCCAAACAAGACAAAAACAAGAAATTATAAAACCTTATTTATTAACTCGTAACCATTTGTTATTTATGATTTTATTTTACATCTAAAAGTGTTTTCAAGTCATAATATTTGATGTACCGTTCCTTATGAGATAAAAATCAAAATCCATATAAAAATACCTGCATCAGAAACATCATTGTCATATTCTCACGAAGATATAGTCTAAATTCTTCTGATAGCGCTATTTATTAATACCACTTCATCGAAAGTCGACATTTGCATTAGATCAAATAATACCTAAAGAATGCACCGCATCGAGCTCATTGCAGTTGGAGAGGTAGAGAGTAACGAGGGAAAGCTTAATAAAGAGCTACTGAACGGGGCAATAGCTCATTGAGATAGTCAAATTAGTCTTGTACTTTGACCTTAAGTAACTGATTTTGTCTCACTTCCAGAATATCCAGTAATAGCTGGCCGGAAGTTTCAGAGATACGTAGGTTTTGAATGACAAATTTTGATGCATCTACGGAGTAAATTTCCGTAACGGGCTCTTCGGCATAAAAGTCTACTCGATATATACTTTTGCCATCTGAATGGTAGTAAAGACCGTTACCAATTGCTTCAGAATGTTTATATAACGCTTTTGGCAGATTCACCGTTACCGACACTTCACCTTTTTTAGCATCGTAAAGTAATACTTTGTCATCTGAAGACAGTGTCACATATTGGTAGTCATTAAGTTGGCCCACCCAACGTAAATTAACCATCGGCAACTTAGTTTCTTTACTATCTTCTAATGAATAGATATAGGCTCGACTTCTAACTTTCTGCTCGTCTAGCACCACATAGCCAATGCGATTATTGAATAAAAACTCTGATGATATGATAATTCCATCGACCGCCACTGAGGCAATGAGAGACAAAGACTCATAGTCATATATTTCTATTTTGTTTTGATATTGAACGAGTAGCCTATTCTGTTCTTTGTCATAACTTATTGCTGTATATCGCCCATTTGGTAAACCAAGTTGCGATGTTTGCCCATCACTATCAATTTTCTTGATTGCCAGCTTGTTACCAACTCGTCTCAGTAAAATGGTGTGGTCTTGTACATCAAGGGCATATACATCCTCATGAGGACTTTTAACTTTTTCTGTTAGTTGTCCTGATGTGACGTCATAGGTATAGATGTCTTGTAAAAATGGATAGCTTACTGTCAAGAACTCATCCAATCCGATTGACTGATAGCTGGCATAATTAATGTTACCTAGTAGTTTGGTGACATTTGTTAGCCTTTTTTCAGTAAGGGAATATCCGTAGACCTTGCTTTCAACCGTGTCGAGCCAAACCAGCATGTTTTTCGAGCGATCGTAGTTGAGCGCCCAGATTCTATTTTGCGTTTCGTACAGCTTAACCTGATTACCACCATCTAAATCAGTCATATACAGTTCGCTGGTATCTAACTGCAAACGCTCAAATATGATGGTTTCCTTCTCTGGAATATATGCCAATAAATTATCGCCATATGAATTCAAATTAGGAGAGGTGATTTGATATTCCTCACCAGAAACAAGATTCCGGCTAGTCAGTGCTGCCAGCTCATCTTTATTTCTATATCCACGCTTAGAATAGATAAAATGATTATTATCAACGCCTATTCCTGAAAGCCCCGCAGGCTCACACGGGAAAAGGTATTCGCTGCTGGAATTGAAATCCGCGTTTAAGCGCCACACTTGACAGGTATCGTCTTTGACAATGCGATAATAAACGGTGCTTGAATCAACCGACCATCCAACCGGAAAATAGTTAACTTGCTCTTCGCCCAGACGCTTCTCGTAACCAGTGTTTAGGTCTTTAACAACCAAAGTATAGTTTTGTCCCTCACTTGGAATAAACGCAAATAGCAACTGTCGTTTGTCTGGCGACAAGTTAAGCAAGGTGTAGCGTCCTTCTATCCAAGAAAGAACACTTTCTTCAATAGACTTTTCTACCACATCGGGCTGGGAGTCGACTATTGGCGTAAATTGACTGCCAAGTAACACTAAAGCCAAAGCCCCGGCAATGAAAGAAGCGGCTTTTATACTTTTGGCTCGCTGAGATTTCCCTGTAGCTTTAATAGAAGTGTCTGTTTGATGAGGAGTAAAAGGAGTGTCTGGAGAGGTATGCTGTGTTTCAGAAGATAATTGATCATGATAAATAATGATAGGCTCAAAAACGAAACTGTATCCTTTGCGATAGTGGGTTTTTAGTACTATTCCCCTTTGTTTATCTGACTTCAGTATTTTTCGCAGCTCTGAAATAGCGCGGTTAATGGCGTTATCATCTACATAATTTTGACACCAAACATCGTCAACCAGATTTTGACGTGTGATCACTTGGTCATTGTTGATAATAAAATATGAAAGTAACTTAAATAATAAAGGCTCGAGCTCCCTTTCAACATCCCCATCCGAAATAGTTTGAGTTTTGGGATCAAACACCCAAGCCCCAAAATGCACTTCCTTTACTTTCCTTGAAAAACTAACTTCATTCATGGTCGCCATTTAAACATCGTTTATTATTGGAGTTATTATAATGCTGTCTTTACAACCCAGCTTCTGAAACCGATGACTAATATTGTTTAAAAGCTGGCCGCTTTGATCGTAATTTCGAAACTATAATTGTACACGTAGTGAAGCCAATTGATATTCAATATATTAATTTTTTTATTATTTCAGATAGAAAAAAAGGTATCAAGCTAGCTTAATGTTCTAAAAAAGCATATTAAAACGCAATAGTTATCAATAACACACTTAAGTCATCATAAGCAAATTTACTATCCTAATAAATAAAAAAGCCCGCACATCATGTGCGGGCTTTTTAAACCAGATAGGTTTGTATTTACTTGCGCAATTCGCGGATAACACGCAGCTGAGCAATTGCTTCAGCCAATTGTACCGCGGCAGCTTGATGGTCAAGTTCAGTCGCTGAAGCTGAATCCATTTGTGCTTGCGCTTCACGTTTAGATTCTTCTGCAGCTTGCTCATCTAAGTCTTCACCACGAATCGCAACGTCCGCTAGGACCGTGACGGTTTTTGGTTGAACTTCAAGCGTACCACCTGCAACGTAGATGATCTCTTCTTTACCATCTTGCGTCACTAAACGTACCATACCAGGTTTTAGGCCAGTCAATAGTGGGGCGTGACCTGGGTGAATACCCAACTCACCTTCACTACCGGTCACTTGGATCGTAGCAGCTTCACCAGAGAACACGCTCTGCTCTGCACTTACTACGTCAAGATGTACTGTCAATGCCATATCAACCCCCTAAATTACATGTTTTTAGCTTTATCAACTGCTTCGTCGATAGAACCAACCATGTAGAAAGCCTGCTCTGGCATATCATCGTAGTCACCGTTTAGGATGCCTTTGAAGCCTGAGATAGTGTCTTTCAGTGAAACGTATTTACCAGGTGCACCTGTAAATACCTCAGCTACGAAGAACGGCTGAGATAGGAAACGCTGGATCTTACGCGCACGAGATACAACTTGCTTATCTTCATCAGATAGCTCGTCCATACCTAGGATAGCGATGATGTCTTTAAGTTCTTTATAACGCTGAAGAACTGTTTGAACACCACGTGCTGTATCATAGTGCTCTTGACCAATAACTTGTGGGTCAAGCTGACGAGATGTTGAATCTAGTGGGTCTACCGCAGGGTAGATACCAAGAGACGCGATATCACGTGAAAGTACAACTGTTGCATCTAAGTGCGCGAACGTTGTCGCTGGTGATGGGTCAGTCAAGTCATCCGCAGGTACGTATACCGCTTGGATTGAAGTGATTGAACCAGTCTTAGTTGAAGCGATACGCTCCTGCAGTACACCCATTTCTTCAGCAAGTGTAGGCTGGTAACCTACCGCTGATGGCATACGACCAAGAAGTGCTGATACTTCAGTACCCGCTAGTGTATAACGGTAGATGTTATCTACGAAGAAAAGTACGTCACGACCTTCGTCACGGAACTTCTCAGCCATAGTTAGACCCGTCAAAGCAACACGTAGACGGTTACCCGGTGGCTCGTTCATCTGACCGTAAACAAGCGATACTTTATCAAGTACGTTTGAATCGTTCATTTCGTGATAGAAGTCGTTACCCTCACGAGTACGCTCACCAACACCAGCGAATACTGAGTAACCGCTGTGCTCGATTGCGATGTTACGGATAAGTTCCATCATGTTTACGGTTTTACCTACACCGGCACCACCGAATAGTCCAACTTTACCACCTTTAGCGAACGGACATACAAGGTCGATTACCTTGATACCTGTTTCAAGTAGTTCAACTGAACTTGATTGATCTTCATATGAAGGCGCTGCACGGTGAATAGACATACGCTCTTCTTCACCAATTGGACCTGCTTCATCAATAGGCTGACCTAACACGTCCATGATACGACCTAGGGTCTTTGTACCAACTGGAACCATGATTGGCTCGCCTGTGCCTTCTACTGATGTACTACGACGTAAACCGTCAGTAGTACCAAGTGCGATAGCACGTACCACACCGCCACCTAGCTGCTGTTGAACTTCTAAAGTCAAACCAGCTAAGTCGCCTTCTGTTACTTTTAGTGCGTCATATACGGCTGGCACGTTGTCTTGTGGGAACTCGATGTCCACAACGGCGCCGATAATTTGGACGACCTTACCTAAACTCATGTCTATTCCTCTCGTTAAACTTTGCCGAAGCGTTATACAGCTGCTGAGCCGCCAACAATCTCACTGATTTCTTGTGTGATTGCTGCCTGACGCGCTTTGTTGTAAACAAGTTGCAGCTCATCCATCAGGTCGCCTGCGTTATCAGTTGCGGCTTTCATCGCAACCATACGGGCAGCCTGTTCAGAGGCGGCATTCTCAACTACACCTTGGTATACTTGTGACTCAATAAAGCGTACCAGTAGCGTTTCTAAAATCGCTTCTGGGCTTGGCTCATATAAGTAGTCCCAAGCGTAGCTTGATACTTCTTCTTCAGCTTTTGGCAAAGGCAATAACTGATCGATTACGGGCTCTTGCTTCATGGTATTTACAAACTTGTTGTATACCACGTACAAACGGTCTATTTTTCCTTCAGCGTATGCATCAAGCATCACTTTTACAGGACCAATTACGTCCTGAATCGAAGGGGTATCTCCTAACCCTGCTTTTTTAGCAAGTAGTTGACCACCAAAACGCTTAAAGAAACCAGCAGACTTGCTGCCGATGGTTGCAAACTCTGCGTCTACACCCTTTTCTTTCCACGCTTTTACGTCTAATGCCACTTTTTTGAACTCATTTGAGTTCAAACCGCCACATAGACCACGGTCAGTAGAGATAACAATATAACCAACTCGCTTCACGTCACGTTCTGCTAAGAACGGATGACGGAAATCAAGGCTAGCTTGAGCAACACGACCGATCACTTTGCGTAAGTTCTCAGCGTATGGACGGCTTGAAGCCACACGGTCTTGCGCCTTCTTCATTTTTGAAGCGGCAACCATTTCCATTGCGCTGGTGATCTTTTGAGTATTCTTGATACTCCCGATCTTGCTTTTAATCTCTTTTCCGCTGGCCATGACTCTCTCTCCGAATCAAGGTGAGTGTTAGCGATAACCCTCACCTAGCATAACTAAATTACCAAGTTTGCGTTGCTTTGAACTTCTCTAGAAGTTCTTTAAGCTGCGCTTCGATCTCAGCGTTGTAGTTACCTGTTTCATTGATTTGAGCCATTAGCTCTGCGTATGTGCTGTTTGCGTAGCCGATAAGCGCTGCTTCAAAGTCACCGATCTTGTTGATTTCGATGTCTTTTAGGTAGCCTTTTTCAGCTGCAAATAGTGACAGAGACATTTCAGCAACAGACATTGGAGCGTACTGTTTCTGCTTCATTAGCTCAGTTACGCGCTCACCGTGCTCAAGTTGTGCACGAGTTGCATCGTCAAGATCAGAAGCGAACTGAGAGAACGCCGCTAGTTCACGGTATTGAGCTAGCGCTAGACGGATACCACCACCTAGTTTCTTAACGATTTTAGTTTGCGCAGCACCACCTACACGAGATACCGAGATACCAGCGTTAACAGCTGGACGGATACCTGCGTTGAATAAGTCAGTTTCTAGGAAGATCTGACCATCGGTGATAGAGATAACGTTGGTAGGTACGAATGCAGAAACGTCACCACCTTGAGTTTCAATGATTGGCAATGCCGTCAATGAACCTGTTTTACCTTTCACTTCACCATTGGTGAACTTCTCAACGTAATCAGCGTTAACACGTGATGCACGCTCTAGAAGACGTGAGTGAAGGTAGAATACGTCACCTGGGTAAGCTTCACGACCTGGTGGACGCTTAAGTAGCAATGAGATTTGACGGTAAGCAACAGCTTGCTTAGACAAATCATCATATACGATTAGTGCATCTTCACCGCGGTCACGGAAGTATTCACCCATAGTACAACCAGCAAATGGCGCTAGGAATTGTAGCGCAGCTGATTCTGAAGCTGATGCAACAACAACGATAGTGTTTGCAAGTGCACCGTGCTCTTCTAATTTACGTACTACGTTAGCAATAGTAGACGCTTTTTGACCAACCGCTACGTACACACACTTAACGCCCGTGTCTTTTTGGTTGATGATAGCATCGATTGCTAGTGCAGTTTTACCAGTCTGACGGTCACCGATCACAAGCTCACGCTGACCACGACCAACTGGAATCATCGCATCGATAGACTTATAACCAGTTTGTACTGGCTCATCTACTGATTGACGCTCGATTACGCCTGGTGCGATTTTTTCAACTGGTTCAAAACCGTCGTTATCAAGTGCACCTTTACCATCGATAGGTTGACCAAGTGTGTTTACAACACGACCTAGTAGACCACGACCAACAGGTACTTCTAAGATACGACCAGTAGATTGTACTTTTACGCCTTCTTTAAGGTCTGCGTATGGACCCATTACTACTGCACCTACTGAGTCACGCTCAAGGTTTAGTGCGATAGCATAACGGTTGCCAGGAAGCTCGATCATCTCACCCTGCATACAGTCAGCTAGACCGTGAATGCGGATGATACCGTCAGTAACAGATACAATTGTACCTTCGTTACGAGCTTCACTTACAACTTCAAACTGTTCAATACGTTGCTTGATCAGCGCAGAAATTTCTGTGGAATTAAGTTGCATGCTCTTTTTCCCAATTACGATTGTAGTGTAGTAGCTAAGCGGTTTAGCTTACCGCGTACTGAGCCGTCGATGACTGTGTCACCAGCCTTAATAATAAGGCCGGCTACCGTGCTTTCATCAACACTACAATTTAGCTTAACTTTGCGTGCGAAACGTTTTTCAAGTGCCGCTACTAGATTTGTTTGCTGCTCTTCAGCCAATTCTGTTGCAGAAATCACGTCTACATCGATTTCTTTGTCATATTCTGCTTTAAATTCAGCATATAACTGTGCAACTGCTGGAAGTGCAACCAAACGACCATTTTCAGCCATCACCTTAATAAGGTTCAAAACTTGGTCGTTGATTTGCTCTGCACAAACTTGAGCGAAAACCTCAGCTTGTTTTTCAACAGAGGCGCTGCCAGCTAGGAAACGCGCGATTTGCTCATTCTTTGCTACTTCACCAGCAAAGAAAAGCATCTCGTTCCAAGCATCAACAGCGCTTTTTTCAACAGCAAACTCAAAAGCCGCTTTAGCGTAAGGACGAGCGATAGTAGCCAATTCAGACATGCTCATACCTCCTTATTACAGCTCAGCGACAAGTTTTTCAACGATGTCACTGTGTGCAGCTTGATTGATTTCACGTTCTAAAATCTTCTGTGCACCAACCACTGCCAGAGTAGCAACCTGCTTACGCAAGTCTTCTGTCACACGGTTACGCTCAGATTCAATTTCAGAGTGCCCTTGAGCAATGATTTTCTCACGCTCTTGCTGACCACGCGTGGTTTCTTCATCCACGATCAACGCAGCGCGTTTTTTCGCTTGCTCGATGATTTCAGCCGCTTGAGATTTTGCTTCTTTTAACTGCTCAGCAGCTTCAAGACGCACACGCTCAAGCTCTTTTTCCGCTTCGTCAGAAGCAGCAAGACCGTCTTCAATTTTCTTTTGGCGAGCTTCAATCGCACCGTTTAGCGGTGGCCATACATACTTCATGCAGAACCATACGAAAACGATAAACGCGATTAATTCACCCAGTAGAGTGGCGTTTAAGTTCACAACCGCTCCTCCTCAAATTAGTTGTTCGATAAACAAATTGGCTTATAAAACCAGTAATTACATTACGAACAACAATACCATCGCGATACCAACACCGATCATCGCGATCGCATCGATAAGACCAGCAACGATGAACATTTTAACTTGAAGTTGAGGTGCAAGCTCTGGTTGACGAGCTGCAGACTCTAGGAATTTACCACCAAGAGTACCAAAACCAATTGCAGTACCCAACGCACCTAAACCAATTAGAAGTGCAACAGCGATATATTTAAGACCTAGTACGATTTCCATTATTGTCTCCGATTTATTTAAATTTAAAGTTAATGAATTTGGTGTTTATATCTATTAATGATCCGACGTTGCCATGCTTAAATAAACAACGGTCAGCATCATAAATACGAATGCTTGTAATACGATAACTAGGATGTGGAATACCGCCCAGATAAAGTGTAATGGTAACTGGAACAAGCCAATTGATGCGATGATGATGAAAATCAATTCACCCGCAAATAAGTTACCGTGTAGACGCAGCGCCAACGAGATAGGGCGAGCAATCAATGTAATAAATTCCATCACGAAATTCACAGGGATAAGTAACGCCTGAACAAACGGATTCTTAGCCGTGAACGGGTGAAGTGTTAGCTCTTTTACAAAGCCCATAACACCTTTAGTACGGATGGTATAGAAAATGATTAGTGCGAATACACCTAGTGACAACGCAAACGTTAGGTTAACGTCAGTAGTCGGTACCACTTTCATGTATACATCATGAGGATCCACGCCCATAGTCGCAGCACCAATTTGCCCTGCAGCAAATGGAAGGAAGTCAACCGGGATCAAATCCATCAAGTTCATCAGAAATACCCAAACGAAAATTGTTAGGGCTAGAGGAGCAATCAGTTTACTCTTACCGTGGAAGGTATCTTTCACGTTCGAGTCAACGAATTCAACGATCATTTCTACGAAGCATTGCATTTTACCTGGCACGCCAGTGGTCGCTTTATTAGCGGCACTTTTGAAAATCCAGATAAAAACAAGACCTAATAGAATTGACCAAGCCAAAGTATCTACATGCCAAGTCCAGAAACCAGCCTCACTACATGCCTTGTTAAATGCGAGACCTTGATCGGTCGTACACATTTTGGCATTCGTAAGGTGGTGCTGAATATAGCCTTGTAAGCTTTGTTCTGCAGCCATTGTTTTTCCTAAAAGTTAATGATTAAAAAAAATCGATGTACACCAATGCACGATGGTTACGATGATAAAACTAACAAACAGCCATAACGGCGCAACTGCTAGGACTTTAAATGCCACCAAAAATAGTGCAGTAGTTAACAAAAATTTTAACCCAGCGCCTCGTTTAAACGATTTGTGCACTTGGTTTGCCTTGCTTGCGCCCATATATCGAAAGGCATAAACGGCAAATACTAAATTGGGAAGCACGGCTATCACTCCACCGGCTAGTGCCGACTGAGCTGCCAAAGCTCCCCAACATACAAAAACGATAACTGCGATGGCTAACGCCACGACTCCCTGATACAAAACACCTTTTAATGCGGCACGCCGATATGGGCTTACTAACGATTGAGTCACTTTTAGTTAACCTTTAATGGCGTAAAAATTAATCAGGGTCTTAAAACTGGCGAAATTATACTTATATTTGGTGATTTTGCAACTTGATGAGACAAAATGTGGTGCTTTTTCGACACCACATTTGCCTAATATTCATGCATTAGGAAGGTTGTTGCATGTCTGACTGGATACGACCTAAGATACCATCTAGTTCATCCAAATTGGCATATGAAATAACCAATTTTCCCTTGCCTTTTTGATTATAATTAATTTCCACTTTGGCGCCTAAATTTTCGGCTAATTGTTGTTCTAACAATTTGACATCTGGATCTTTTTCTTTTGTCTGTTTTTTATCCGCAGGCTCAAGAATATTGCGCACTAACTTCTCTGTTTCACGCACGGTTAAAGCCTTGGCCACTGCGGTTCTGGCAGCGTCAGATTGCTCTTCACCTGTGAGGGCTAACAAGCAGCGAGCATGGCCCATTTCTATGTCACCATGTTCCAACAACTTTTTAACATCATCATTAAGATTATTGAGTCTAAGTAAATTCGTTACTGTGGTGCGTGATTTACCCACCGCATCAGCTACTTGTTGGTGTGTTAATTCAAATTCATGTAGCAGCCTGTCTAGCGCAACGGCTTCTTCCATAGCATTGAGATCTTCACGTTGAATATTCTCGATAAGCGCAATGGCAACAGCAGCCTCATCAGGCACATCCTTTAGAATACAAGGCACCACATCTAGCTCAGCAAGCTGTGCCGCTCGCCAACGCCTCTCACCTGCAATTATTTCAAACTGATTATCACCGGTAGGGCGAACCACGATAGGTTGTAACACCCCTTGTGCTCGAATTGAACTGGCCAGCTCCTCTAGAGCTTGCTCTGACATATCTTTACGCGGCTGATATTTACCCGGTTTTAAAAATTCAATCGGCAGACGTTGTAGTTCTGAATCACTAGCAACGCGATTAACGCTTTCATTCACGTTAACAACCGTTTCAGCGTCAATAGACTCTTTGCTAGGGGCAGGTTTGGAAGAACTGAGTAGGGCATCCAAGCCTCGGCCTAAACCGCGTTTTTTTACCGACATGTTGTTATTATCCTCTTAGGCAACCGCTGCGGATTGTTTTTCTTTACGACGTAACATTTCGCCTGCCAAAGCCAAATATGCTTTTGCACCGCTTGATGCCCTATCATAATACATAGCCGGCGCACCAAAACTAGGGGCCTCTGCTAAACGCACATTACGCGGGATCACGGTGCGATATACTTTATCACCAAAATGTTGTTTCAGTTGCTCAGATACATCATTGGCAAGGCGATTTCGCGGATCATACATGGTGCGTAAAATTCCCTCAATTTGTAATTCTGGGTTCACCAATTTAGCCAATTGCGTGATAGTATCCATCAATGCAGTGAGACCTTCCAATGCATAGTATTCACACTGCATGGGAACTAAAATCGAGTCCGCCGCCGCCATCGCATTGACTGTCAACATATTCAAAGAGGGCGGGCAGTCGATAAAAATAAACTCGTACTTATCTTTAATTAACTCAAGCGCGTTACGTAAGCGTACCTCGCGCGCGAATAACTCCATCAGCTTCACTTCTGCAGCCGTGACGTCTCCGTTAGCAGCAATAAGATGATACTCACCAGATGTTTCTTTGCAGATCACATCATCAATGGTTTTCTCTTCGATCAGTAAATCATAGATGGTTGCGACGTCACCATATTTGTCGACACCACTACCCATCGTTGCGTTACCTTGCGGGTCTAAATCAATTAATAAAACCTTGCGCTTAGTTGCCGCCATCGAGGCTGCTAGATTCACAGCCGTGGTGGTTTTGCCAACGCCACCTTTTTGGTTTGCAATTGCAATGACTTTTGCCACGTTGCCCTCGAATACTAATCTTTTGAAAGAATGATTAAATGTCGCTCTGCATCTAACTCTGGCACGGCAAGATGAATATCCTGTTGCAAGGTGATCCCTACAGGCAGTTGTTCAAGTTCTTGTGCCGGAAATTGGCCTTTCAATGCCAAAAAGTGGCCTGATTGGTCGATTAGGTGTCCACACCAATCAACCATATCCTGCAATGACGCAAAAGCACGGCTGAGTACACCATCTAATTTAACACTTGGCTGATATTCTTCAACACGAGACTGCACTGGAGTCACATTATCCAAGCCAAGCGCATGTTTTACTTGCATTAAAAAACGTACACGTTTGCCCAAACTGTCTAATAATACAAACTGAGTGTCGGGCAAGGCAATAGCCAATACGATGCCAGGTAAACCTGGTCCGGTGCCAACATCAATGTAATGCTTACCGCTAAGGTGTGGCGCCACAACCAAAGAATCCATGATGTGCTTTACCATCATTTCTTTTGGGTCGCGTACTGAGGTTAAATTGTAAGCTTTATTCCATTTATCGAGTAACTCAACATATTGCACTAATTGTGCTTGTTGATGTTCACTTAGCGCAAGTTCCGTTTGCGCTAACAAAGAAGTCAGTTGTTGCTGTAACACAGTATTCCTATGCTGCTACGCAGACTTGCGCAGTAGCCCTTGCTTTTTCAGATACACTAATAATAGCGAAATAGCGGCTGGGGTGATACCAGAAATACGCGAAGCCTGACCAATGGTTTGCGGACGAGCATCTGTTAACTTAGCCACGACCTCATTTGAAAGGCCACTGACTTTTGAATAATCATAGTCTTCTGGCAGTACGGTTTCTTCATGACGTAACTGCTTGTTGATCTCATCTTGCTGGCGTGCAATGTAGCCCGCGTATTTAGTTTGGATCTCAACCTGTTCAAGTGCTTGAATATTATCAGACTCTGAACTCAACCCGTCTATTTTCATTAATTCATGATAAGACACTTCAGGACGACGGATCAGATCCTCTAAACTCGCCTCACGGATCAAAGGCGTTTTCAATAACTCATTTACCTGTGCAAGAGCAGGGTGATCTTTATGGATCCAAGTTGACTTAAGTCTTTGAGATTCTTGTTCCATTACTTCAAGTTTATTATTAAAAGCGGCCCAACGATCATCATCGACCAAACCTAGCTCACGACCTTTTTCTGTTAAACGTAAATCAGCGTTATCTTCACGTAATAACAAACGATATTCTGCACGGCTGGTAAACATGCGGTATGGTTCTTTTGTACCTAGCGTCGCAAGATCATCAATTAGAACACCTGTGTAAGCCTGGTCGCGACGAGGCGTCCAAGCATCTTTACCTTGTACTTGGAGTGCAGCGTTCATACCCGCAATCAAGCCCTGCGCACCGGCTTCTTCATAACCTGTGGTTCCATTGATCTGGCCTGCAAAGAACAAACCGTTAATAAACTTAGTCTCTAATGACTGTTTGAGATCTCGTGGATCAAAGAAATCATATTCGATTGCGTAACCAGGACGACAAATGTGCGCATTCTCAAAGCCTTTAATAGAACGCACAATTTGTAGCTGTACATCAAATGGTAAGCTCGTTGAGATCCCATTGGGGTAAAGCTCATATGAGGTTAATCCTTCAGGTTCAACGAAAATTTGATGTTTTTCTTTATCAGCAAAACGGACAATTTTGTCTTCAATTGATGGGCAATAGCGCGGTCCAATCCCTTCGATAACACCTGCATACATTGGCGAACGATGTAAATTCTCACGAATGACATCGTGCGTTTGTTCATTGGTATAAGTGATAAAGCAAGGGATCTGCTGAGGGTGATCAGACTGCTTACCCATAAATGAAAATACTGGTGTTGGTGTATCACCTGGTTGCTCTTGCATCACAGAAAAATCAACGGTTCGGGCATCAATACGTGGTGGTGTTCCCGTTTTTAAGCGATCTACTCTAAAAGGTAACTCACGTAAACGTTGTGCAAGGGCGATAGAAGGTGGATCACCTGCACGTCCACCCTTAAAGTTTTCCATACCAATATGAATTTGACCACCGAGGAAAGTTCCCACGGTTAATACTACCGTTTGCGCACTGAAACGTAGTCCCATTTGGGTAACCACGCCTTTCACTTGATCTTGTTCAACAATTAAATCATCACACGACTGTTGGAAAATTTTTAAGTTTTCCTGATGTTGTAAAATGTCTTGAATCGCCGCTTTATAGAGTGCTCGGTCTGCTTGAGCTCGTGTTGCTCGAACAGCAGGACCTTTAGATGAATTGAGCGTTCTAAATTGAATGCCACCTTTATCAATGGCTTTAGCCATAGCGCCACCTAAGGCGTCTATTTCTTTTACTAGATGTCCTTTACCAATCCCACCAATTGCAGGATTACATGACATTTGACCAAGAGTATCCATATTGTGTGTTAACAATAAGGTATTCATACCCATGCGAGCAGCAGCTAACGCAGCCTCTGTGCCTGCATGTCCACCACCAACTACAATAACGTCAAAATGTTCATGATAAATCATTTACGGGATCCTACTTAAAAACAACCAGCAAATTTTGAAAGGGAGCGTATTCTACCTAGAAATGCTCAGAAGTGAAATGTTTAAATAATAACCAACTTAGAAAATACCTAAACTTGATCACTTAATATATATAAGGATCTTTTTAAAGATCTTTTATTAGATCTTACTACTAGTGATCGCATGATCTGTTAGTAAGGTCTAATAGCTTATATATATCAAAGGATTATAGCAGATCAATAGATGTGAATTAGATCGGATCTAAGGGCTAACAAGCTCTGATCAAAACGCCTATTTATACACAGGGGTAGATCCGAACGAATTTATCCCATGGATAACTAGGGTTAGATCCCCTGTTAGATCAAGTGTTATCCACAATACGATCTTATTTCACGAAAAATTGTGAATAACTTATGTAAAAGATCACTCTCTGCTTTGGGGCAGTTTCTCAACTAGCTGAGGTAGCCACTCTAAAGCGGTATCTTCGGGTAACACATCATCAAGTACATCGATCTCTAAATTCGCTAATAACTGAGTTGCTCCTTTACTAACAAGCAGTTGCGAGCAGTTTTTGGCAGCGAAGTTAAAGGTATCATAGCTTGTGTCTCCAATGCCTACGACAGCAAAGTGGATGTGATCTAAGTTATCTTGTTGATCTAACTCACTTATAAAAGATAACAAATTATCCGGATAATCACCGGCACCATATGTTGAAGTCACCACCAGCCAGATCGGATGAACGATGTCATTGAGCATTGGTTGCTCATGAACAGCCGCAATAATATCTTGATCTTTCAGGGCTTCTTTCAATTGTTCAGCGACGTATTCGGCTGAACCCATTTGGCTACCAACGATGATCTCTATGTGCTGCATAACTTCTACTACCTAGTCCGAATGCCGACATCATAATGACCTACCACGAGAAGTAAAGTACAGATCACTTAGTTTGGATAAATTAATTAGGTTAATTTACATTCAATTGTGAGTTGTTCGTCACAAGTTGCTGATAAATAATACTTAAATAATTTATTCCTGCCATGTTTATCGTGTGAAATTTGTGGATAAGCTGGCAGTATGCTTGCAATAACCCGCGCGGATTATTAGCAAAGTGCATGTTATTTTAAGGTGAACTAAGCAAATTCACCTTCTTTATCTGTTTTAAAGCTCATGTGGATAGTGCTGATGTGTATAAACTATAGGAGGTGGGTTAAGTGCGCAACTTGTCAGATCTATCAGTATCGATCCATATAATAAAATAATCTAAAAACAGGCTAAAAAGATCGCTAAAGAGCGATCTTGCGTTATTAAATAAAACCATTGCCACCGAACAGCGGTGGTTTGTTACCCAAAAGATGCTGTGTTTTGCACCACCATCACCGTTGAGCAAAAATTAAAATGGTAATGTGATCGAATTATATTGAAATAAATCACTATGATCTGAACAGTTGAGTGCTTTGTGGACTTGTTTTTGTATTAGATCTATACAGTTATCAGAGAATGCGTTACCAAATGAAAGCCGTTTTACACCCAAATTTTGCAGTTCTTTGCTGTTACAGCAATCGGCTAGGGCCAATATATTAACGGGGACTGATAGTTGTTTACATAAGGTTTCGATCAAAGAGTGGTTCGATAAACCCGGTATAAATATGCCATCCACACCAGCATTAACATAGGCTTGGGCTCGCTCTAATGTGGCACTAAAGTGGTGCTCTGATAATAATGCGGTATCAATGCGCGCATTAACAAATAGTTCAGAATAGCCCGTTGTGTTCAAGGTTTGTTTGATTGCGCTTAAAATCTTAGTTTGCTCATCTATGTGGCGTAGCTGACCGGTTTCTTTGCTGCTATCTTCAATATTAATACCGACTGCACCGAGTTTGGCAATCTCTAAAACATGCTCACAGACAGTTATCGCATCATCTGAAAATCCTGATTCGATATCTACGCTCACGCCAATTTCAACGGCATCAATAAGTTGTTTGGTTTGTGCTAGAAAGCGATTGAATGAGCAAGACTCACCATCTCGTTGTCCTCGGGCATTAGCCATGCCCCAACTAGTGGTGGCAATCGCTTTGCATCCAGCTTGCTCTAACAGCATGGCAGAGAGCGGATCCCATGCATTAAGTAGCTTAAATATTGTCGGTTGATTATGTAGATGATGAAAGTGTTGATATTTACTCATGGTATTAGTGTTCCATTTGTTGATGTGGCACGTATCATAGTTTTCTAGATCCATGTGTTCTTGCCAGATCTGGAACTAAACGTTAAGTTGCGAAGCTTCGGTATGGGCGCTAAGCTCGCATATATGTTGAGCGTAAGGAAAGTGATGATGGACAAACCAGAAGAGATTTGTCAAAAAGTAGGGTGTGCAAATTGCCGTGATGAACCCGCCCTCGATTTTGATTTTTCAATGGCATTTCAGCCGATAGTGGAATGTGATAGCAACCAAATATTTGGCTATGAGGCGCTGGTACGAGGGATGAATAATGAATCTGCGTGGTCGATTATTTCCAAAGTGAATGACAACAATCGGTATGCTTTTGATCAACTTTGCCGCGTGAAAGCTATTGCACTGGCAGCTAAATTGGATATCCAACATTTTTTAAGTATCAACTTTCTACCCAATGCTATCTATAAACCCGAACGTTGTATTCGCACCACACTAGAAGCGGCTAAAAAGTACGGTTTTCCAATTAGTCGCATCATGTTTGAATTTACAGAAGTCGAAAAGGTAGAGGATACGCAACACATTAAACTTGTTGTTGAGTATTACCGTTCATTAGGTTTTTTGACTGCGACAGATGATTTTGGTGCTGGTTATTCTGGATTAAACTTACTGGCCGATTTTCAAACTAATATTATTAAGTTAGATATGGCACTGGTTAGAAACATTGATAAAGATAGATCGCGTCAAGCCATCGTGGATAATTGCTTGAAAATGTTTAAAGATCTTAATATTCGGCCCCTTGCCGAAGGGATTGAAACAGTCAATGAATATAAATGGTTACGTGATGCCGGAGTGTCATTGATGCAAGGTTATCTATTTGCTCGACCAAGTTTTGAAAGCTTACCGGAAGTCGATTTTTCTCTATTGAACTAGAGTCAGTACAAACCAGTTCGGTATCTGGTTTGTACTCCTAAAGGTTATTTACCGATACAGAATGAGCTAAAGATCTTGCCCAGTAGGTCATCAGAGGTAAATTCTCCAGTGATCTCATTTAGGTATTGTTGGGTTAAACGCAGCTCTTCTGCGAGAATTTCCCCAGCCACATGCATTTCTAGTTGCGTCTTACCGATATCTAAATGTTCTGCAGCTCGTTCTAACGCGTCGAGATGTCGGCGACGTGCCATAAAGCCACCTTCTGTAGCGCCTTGGTAGCCAATACAGGCTTTTAGGTGATCGCGTAGCAAATCTACGCCTTCGGTGTTTTTCGCACTCAAACGTAACACAGGGTACTCACCTTGTTGGCACATACCGGATGTTTCTGCAGATAAATCAATTTTATTGCGAATCACAGTGACGGCCATACCTTGTGGAAGTTGCTGCATAAACTCAGGCCAGATCTTGGTAGGATCGGCTTCATGGGTATCGGTGCCATCGACCATAAATAACACATGATCAGCTTGACGAATTTCATCCCAAGCACGCTCAATACCAATTTGTTCAACCTTATCTGGGCTTTCACGCAGGCCAGCAGTATCAATGATGTGAAGCGGCATACCATCAATATGAATATGTTCACGCAGTACATCACGGGTGGTGCCTGCGATGTCTGTTACAATCGCCGCTTCTCGACCAGCTAAGGCATTGAGCAAGCTAGATTTCCCCGCATTTGGACGACCGGCTATCACCACACGCATACCTTCGCGCATGATACTACCTTGCTTTGCTTGCTTACGCACTTCATCCAGTTGCGTGATGATGGCGTTGAGATCACCACTGACCTTGCCGTCAGATAAAAAGTCGATTTCTTCGTCTGGAAAATCAATCGCAGCCTCGACATACATACGTAGGTGGATCACTTTTTCCACCAGCATATTGATATGTTTAGAGAAATCACCTTGTAATGAGTGCAGAGCGCTTTTAGCTGCCTGTTCGCTGGTGGCATTGATCAGATCAGCTATAGCTTCTGCCTGAGTGAGATCCAGCTTGTCGTTCATAAAAGCACGTTCTGAAAACTCTCCCGGCTGAGCTAAGCGAACTTTATCAATTTGACAAATTTCTTTAAGCAGCATGTCGATAACAATTGGACCACCATGGCCTTGCAGTTCTAAAACGTCTTCGCCTGTAAAAGAATTTGGACCTTTAAAAAACAAGGCAATACCTTGATCCAGTTGCTCGCCTTGTAAAGTATTAAATGACAGGTATTCAGCATAACGGGTCTTAGGACATTTACCCAAAACCTGCTCAGCGACTGTTTTTGCCAACGGACCTGATACGCGAATGATCCCTACACCGCCGCGTCCCGGTGCTGTGGCTTGTGCGACGATAGTGTCTTGTGAATTCATGGTGATATAAAACTTGCTATTACAATAAAGGCGAATTGTACAGCAAAGCGGCAAACACAGCCATTAGCTAGCATGACATATTGGTTGTGCTTTTGTACTATGGGCACACAATCTGCGAGGGAAAGTCATCTTAGTGTATCAATTCAAGCGGTTTACATTCGATCCAACCATAGAACAACTGAGCGATCAGGTGCAGACCCACATGCTTCGTCCTAAGCTTGCTAAGCTACTGACATATTTTTTACAACACCCTGAGCAATTACTTTTAAGAGAACAAATACTTAGCGAGCTTTGGCAACATGGAGAATACCGAGATGCCGCACTCACACAAAGTATTCAGGAATTACGCAAGATATTAGGCGATGATGCACAGCAGCCTGAGTTTATTAAAACCATACCGCAAAAAGGCTATATGTGGATTACTCCCGTGCAAACCATGGTCACACCCATTAGCAAGTTGGCGAAAAAAAATAAGTGGATATCTATCATCATAGCGATGGTGTTAAGCGTTTCGGTGATCGGGAGCGTAATTTGGTATATTGCTGCGCCTTCTCAGACCGCCACGGAAAATAGCAACTCATCATCACAGTCTCATATATTTATTGCGCCCGTTGAAAATCTAACAGGGCAAGGCCAATTAGATTGGTGGGGGTTTGCCCTACAGCAACAGCTTAAACAAGCTGCTAGTCCATATTTTTCAATTGTTGATGAAGTATCGGTTGCGGACATATCTTTGACTGATGTGATGCAAGACATTGCGGACGTTGGCTTTAGTGCGAAACTTACGCAACAGCAGCAGCGTTATGTTTTACATTATCAAATCAACCGTCGTGGCCAATCTCCTCAGCACGGGCAACTTGTAAGTGAAGACTTGCAAACTCCGATAACTCACATAGTGGATCAGTTGCTTGCCCAGCTCAGTGATCATACCGAAGCGGTATCAACAGAGAAAATTTCTGAGAATGCAGAATCTCGACAAAGTTATCTTGGTGGATTACATGCGCTAAGCTATCAGGGAGTTGGTGCAGCTATTCCATATTTTAGTGCGGCTATTGCTCATGATACTGATAATCAGGCTGCACGATTAGAGCTGGCCAATGCACTGTGGAAGACAGGGTTATGGCAAGCATCGCTTGAGCATTTTGAGGCGATAGAAAACGTTGGCGTGAGAAGCTATTTGGCCGCTCGCTATCATCTTTACTTTGCCCGATACTGGCTCAATATGGGTAAATATGACCGCGTCACACCGCTGCTTGAGCGCGCTATGGATATGTCACGTGCGCTCAATCATCAAAGACTCTTAGCACAAGGTTATCAACTACAAGCGGACTTAGCTTGGTTGCAGCTGAACTGGCAAGTGCATAGCAAAGCGATGCACAGTGCTAAGGTATTACTCGGAGCGGGGTCGCTCAGTCATTCTGAGTCACAACGGGCATTTTATTTAGCGAATCCACCGCAAGCGGGTGTGGAGCAAAGTACTGAACTCGATATGAGTGAAAACTTGGCAGTGGTACAAAAAGCCATTCGCTATTATCAACAGCAGCAACAGCATGCTCCGCTGATGTTGAGCTATTTTGCTTTGGCACAAAATTATCTAGCACCGCTGGCAGCAAGAGAGCAGGCCCTTAATCAAGCATTACAGATGGCGAATACGCAAAAAAACCAGTACATCAAAAACAACATATTGCTTTATATGGCCTTTTATTACATTCAACTACATGATGGTCATGCTGCACTACAAGCATTATCACAACTCGAACCCGATGATAAGCCACGTACAAACTTACAGGTGAAGGCGCAGTTTTTGAAAGCCATGGCCATTATGGATACCGTATTGCAAGCTACTTCGCCCAGTGCAGAAGCGCTAGAGCAGGCGTTGACTCACTTTCAGCAACTTCTTAGTCGAGATGATGTGGATAGGGTAACTGAGGCTAGTTCACAGTTAATGCAAGCTTGGCTGCTGATAAAACAACAGCACTATGAGCAGGCTGAACCATTGCTGGTGGCTGCAAGGTCAACCTTCGAGCAATTGAAGTTAACAGATAGCCTCAGTTATGTACGGTATACCCAGATGTATATACAAGTCTCTCAAGGCCATTATCAGCAGGCCATTACTATATTAGGCGGCAAACCCACACAAAAGCTTGAAGCGCTTTATGGGAGCTTTGCACTTGCGCATATGGGCAAGTATCAAATGGCAACAAAACAACTAACGGCGGCCAAACAACAGTTTGCATCACAGTGGCAAAAACAAGATGATGCGTTTTTTGAACGGGTGGTGACATCAGAAAAAAATCACGCATTACGCCTTACGCTGTTGCCGCCACCCTACAGTGTGTACTGTCAATCAGAATGGTTACTAGAATAAACCGCGAGTTGCGTTTGCTCTGGTGCCGTTGCACCGCGATAAATCACTTGCTGGTGCTTATCGAGTATCAGCCAATAGGGCAAACTGGTCACCCCGTAGCGTCGAAATAGGGCATTGTGTTGGTCAAATAACACTGGGTGGTTAACCCGCAGCCGTTCTTGATAGCTTTTCACATCTGCTAATGAGACATAAAACGGCTTGATAACGGTAAGCTTCTCCATCGTGTCAGGGAGGGTTATTTCGTTATGCTGTATCGCCTTATGTTCACAATGTGGTAGATGACGGGCAGGGCAAAGTGCATCAGAGAATAATATCAACCGTGCTTTTGCTGCATGAGCCTTAAAATTGTATTGTGCACCACTGAGAGAGTTCAGTTGTAGGTGTTGTGCTGCAATGGCTTGATGCTCATCGTTGGGGAGCGAAGGAGGCGCACTGAGTACAGCCTTATTCACCATTTTACCGTGCTGTATTTGTACTATCGTAGGCGTGCTACGTATCCCATAGTGGCCCGAGAGAGAATTGTTTTTGTCTATTTCTAATGGTGTATAGTGAGGGTATGTACTTACAAACTTATTTATATCTGACTGAGCAACGTTCATATCCAACTGGATAAAACGACGGGGATATTGACTCTCTGCTAAGGTGCTAGGCTGAACATACTCCCCCCATATATCGATAAAAACCAATTCATATGTATCTTCGGTAGCGTTGATTGCAAAGCTCAGTAATAACGATGCAATAACAATTAAATGTCTAATCATGATTTTGCTCCTTAGGTAAATACGCCGATAAAGCGCGTTTTAAAGATTCATCCAACAACGCCGAGCGATATATCTCGTTACCCTGTTCATCAAGCAACAAGTGAGTTGGAGTACCTATCACGTTAAAACGGCGGGTGAGACTGCCATCATGATCAAAGAGGGTGTCTACCTGATAGTGGTGTTTATCTAAAAAGCGTTTTACCAATTCCTCAGATTGGTTGAGTCCGATGTTGATGGACACGACCGTCAAACTAGGATCGCGGTTTTTGAAAACGTGCTCCAAATGAGGCATTTCTTCAACGCAATAGCGGCACCAGGTGGCCCAAAACTTTAAATAGGTTACTTTTCCTTGAGTATTAATGGGTGTGCCTTGAAGTGTTGTTCCTTGGACATAACGAGGCTGAGTATGTGGCTCAGCACTGAGTACAAGGCTACAAAGCGCAAACATAAGGGAGAGAGTTGTATAGCGAATGTTCATATGGGTTCCTCTGATGGATGTTAAAAATAAAGATTCTGGCCGGCTTTAATAAGATAGAACTGCGCCATGAGTATCAGTAGCAATGCAAAGATGTTGGGAGCGATAGTGAGCCATGGGCCCGACTTGGGCAGCCGATTGAGCAGTTGGCCAAATGTTCCTACTAGGAACAGTAATGCACTCATACCCAGTGCAAAGAAAAACAATAAAGCCGCCCCTAACCACAGCTGTTGTTGCTTAGCGACAACAACCAACAGACCAGCCAGAATTGGGGAAGTACAGGGGGCCGCCACCAGTCCACTTGTTGCACCCATCACTAAAGGTGTGTGTGAGCGATTGGCATTGCCCAAAGGAAACATGGGCAAGGTTAGCCAGCCTTTCATGACAGCGGCCATATACAGTAGTAAGTTGGCAAAACCGATAAGCAGCCAAGGGTTGCTCGCCACCTGTCCAAAGAGTTGCCCTGTTAAAGCAGCAAGCAGGCCAAGCAAGGCATAAGTTATCGCAAAGCCAAGGCAGTAAAGGCTAGCGTTGCCAAGCGTAGAGGCTTGATTATTTGACTTGGGTGCCAATGTAGCGATGGTGATTGGCAGCAGTGGGTATATACAAGGCGATAAGCTGGCGAGTAACCCCGCACCGAAGGCCACCAGCAGGAGCCATGCGCTTTGGTGTGGTGTTGCAATTTGCGCTAATAAATATGTGTCAAATTCACTCATCATTACAGGTCAATATGGGTTGCTGTTTAGATGAGGCGAGTATTTAGAAAAGCCAAAGGATACACCATCAAAATGGCATAAAATCGCTATAAAATAATATCAAATCATTGATTATATTGGTTTTATACATTTAATTAAGGGTGTGCTGTAGACAAACAAAAACGCCCGCAAAAAGCGGGCGTTTTTATGACAGGCTAAATCCGTTATCTTACTTTCAGACCTTTTTTCTCCATACCGCGGTAGATAAATAGCATTTGCGCGATAGTGATCAAGTTAGATACTAACCAGTACAGAACCAAGCCCGATGGGAATGGGAAGATAATGAAGAAGAACGTAAATACCAACGGCATATAAGTCATCATCTTTTGCTGCATTGGGTCCGTTACGGTCATGGGCTGCAGTTTTTGTGTTAGGAACATACTCGCACCAAACAAAATTGGTAGTACATAGTATGGGTCTTTTGATGATAAGTCAGTTAACCACAACATAAACTCGGCATGACGCAGCTCTGTTGATTCTAGGAACACATAAAATAGCGCTAAGAAAATGGGCATTTGTAACAGTAAAGGCAAACAGCCACCCATAGGGTTCACTTTTTCCTTACGGTACAGTTCCATGGTTGCTTGGCCAAACTTCTGACGATCATCACCATAGCGCTCTTTTAGAGCCTGCATTTTTGGCTGCAGCATGCGCATCTTTGCCATTGAAGTGTATTGTGCTTTTGTCAGTGGGTAGAGTGCTGTTTTTACGATAATGGTTATCGCAATGATAGCGATACCCCAGTTACCGACTACACCGTAAATAAGTTTAAGTAGTACGAATAGAGGTTGTGAGATAAAAAATAACCAGCCGTAGTCAACGGTTAAATCTAGATCTTCTTGGATGGCTTCCAGTGCATCACTGTCTTTTGGACCCATATAATATGTAGCATTCATTGTTGATGTGCTGTTAGGCGCAATATTAACAGGCTCATTTTTTACGCCAATGATACCCTGACCATTACGTAATAAAGTATAAATTGTGCTGTTAACTGTTTGATTTGGAACCCAAGCGCTCACAAAGTAATGCTGAATGAAAGCGATGTAACCACCTTGCGTGTTCTTATTTAGGTTGGCTTCGCCCATATCGTCAAAGCTATACTTTTCATAAGGCTCTTCGTTAGTGCCGTATGCCGCCCCCAAATAGGTTTGGTCAACCATGCTGCCCTTGCTTTGCATGGTGCGTTTAACTTGAGTATAAAGTTGTACTTGAATTGGATCCGCAGTGGCATTGTCAACACTGTATTCAAGACTTACATCATACTTGCCAGCCTTAAACACATAGGTTTTAGTGAATGTGATGCCTTTGTTATCGACAAAAGTCAGTGGCACACGTAATTCGTCACCGTTGAGTGTGTAAGCTGTTTGTGCGCTTTGATAAACAGGGCGACCATCACGAGATGCATCTGGACCATTTAATCCGATTAATCCGCTTTGTGCGATATATTGTTTATTTTCAAACTCACCCAGAAGCAGGTAAGGCTCCTCACTGCCATGAGTTTCAGCATGTTGGAGAAGTTTAGCCTCAACAATATCACCACCCTTGGTATCAATTTTTACTTCAAATACATCGGTGATCACTGAAACGGTCGAACGAATGGCTTTGGTTGGTGCAACGGGTACGTCACCTTGACTTGAAGCCGGAACGTCATCCGAACCAGGGGTTGATGTAGGGGTGGTCACTTGCGTGGTGGCACTGGTATCGATTTTTGGTTGGTTGTAGGCACTGTTCCATTCTTGAAACAATAAATACGACACAAGCAATAAACCGATAAATAAAAACGTGCGTTGTGATTCCATAACAGCTCTTATTTCTCGTGTTGGTGTTTAACTTGGGTTGATTTATCAGGCACGGGATCATTCCCACCTGCGCTTAAAGGGTGACATTTTAATATGCGTTTAACCGCTAACCAACTCCCTTTTAGCATTCCATGACAATTAATTGCCTCAATTGCATAACTTGAGCAGGTTGGGTTAAATCGACAATGTGGGCCCAATAAAGGACTGATAAAGCGCTGGTAACCCTTAATTACAGTAACTAAGGCTACTTTTGGCATTACGATTACTGGTCGATACCAAGACTTAAGCGCTTTATATGTCATTGCCACATTAACTATGTTCAAAAGGTGAGCTAAAGATACCTTAATTACAGGTCTAAAGCTATGAACTGGAAGTATTATCGCGCTTTTGCTGGCGATTCGCGGGCGATTTATTGGGTTTGGCATTTTTAGCTGGCCGCTTTTTAAACGGTTTAGGTTTTGGCGCGCCAGGCTTGCAGCGTTCGTTGATTTTTCGCCACAGTTTATTCAGTTGTTGTGTAAGCTCTTCATTACTTTGCTGTGCAATGCCATCTTTTACCATCAAAACGATATCTATGTTATCCAGCTTGTGTTGGCTTAAACGAAAACTTTCGCGAGCAAGTCGTTTAATTCTGTTGCGTTGGCACGCAAGCTTACAGCGCTTTTTGGCAACAGTTAATCCTAGACGAGGGCGTCCAACATCATTCGGTTTTGCTAGTAAGGTAAAGAAGGGAGTTGCAGCGCGAGCTGGCTCTTGGAATATTCTGGAGTAATGCGAGGGAGTTAACAGACGTAACTCCCTGCCAAAGCTAAAGCTTTCCACTAAATATTAAGCAGAAAGTACTTTGCGGCCTTTAGCACGGCGACGTGCTAGTACTTTACGGCCATTTGCAGTTGCCATGCGAGCACGGAAACCGTGAGTACGTTTGCGCTTTAATACGCTAGGTTGAAAAGTTCTTTTCATAACAATTCCATCCGATCGGTTAAGTTTAAAACATCCTATGCAGGTCGCGATCCTGGCACAGGTGCCATTGCGAGCGCGAGATAGTAATGCCGACAGGCCCTAAAGTCAATCATAATCTTACTTTGCTGGTGGCTTTTTGCACATCAGACAAAAATAAGCCTGTCAGTTAGGGTTGCGGCTATTATATAGCAAGATCTTTATAACAACCTAATAGATCGTGATCGATCTGATCTCATTGAAGTTTTCCACAGGCTGTGCGTGAAATGTGGCAGAAAGCTCTGGAAAACTAAAATAGATCGTAAAATAATAATGAGATCTTGCTGGTTTTTTGCTATGATCTATTTCTTGGATCTAAAATAAAAGAATACATAAAACAATATGTTACGAAATATTGTTAACTAGATCCTCTTTTTTGAAAAAGTCAATATTGAAGTTGTGGATAAGATCACTTCATAATACTCGGCTTCCACGAATAATTTAATGATAATAAACGATAATTCCTGTATATTTTTACACCTTTTTGGTGTCCGGGAATATTAACTGCATTTGGAGTTCAGCGTGTATCTGTCGGTTTGGCAAAGTTGTTTATATGTATTGCAAGATGAATTGCCATCTCAGCAATTTAGTATGTGGGTAAGACCACTACAAGCAGAAAGTACCGAAGATACCTTAACGATTTATGCGCCGAATCGCTTTGTATTGGATTGGGTTCGTGAAAAATACCTAAATCGTATCAACGAGCTGTTGATTGAGATTTGTGGAAACGAAGCGCCCGAGTTGCGTTTTGATGTCGGTAGTAAACCCATCATGGGCGGCGTGTCAGTCAACGAGGATAAGCAGCCTTCATCTAATAATGCCTCTAATGGTTCAGAGCAAGCTCCAGCACCGAGAGCTGCCGCTAACACGCAAAAGGTTGAGCCTGCACCTAAGTCAGCATATAAGCCAAACATCAAAGAAAACTATACGTTCGATAATTTTGTAGAAGGTAAATCTAACCAATTAGCAAAAGCGGCCGCAACTCAGGTTGCTGATAATCCAGGGTCTGCTTTTAACCCCGTATTTATTTATGGTGGTACGGGTCTTGGTAAAACGCACCTTTTACATGCTGTAGGTAATGGTATTTTAGACAAAAAACCAGACGCCAAAATCGTTTATATGCACTCAGAGCGTTTTGTACAAGATATGGTAAAGGCGCTACAAAATAATGCCATTGAAGAATTCAAACGTTATTATCGGAGTGTTGATGCGCTCATGATTGATGATATTCAATTCTTTGCTAATAAAGAGCGCTCACAAGAAGAGTTTTTTCATACTTTCAATGCCTTACTAGAAGGTAATCAGCAGATTATTTTAACTTCGGATCGTTATCCAAAGGAAATAGAAGGCGTTGAAGATAGGCTTAAGTCGCGCTTTGGCTGGGGTTTAACAATTGCTATTGAGCCGCCAGAGTTAGAGACACGTGTGGCTATTCTTATGAAAAAGGCCCAACAGAGTAATATTTCCCTACCGCATGAAGTGGCGTTTTTTATTGCTAAAAAGCTGCGCTCAAATGTGCGAGAGTTAGAAGGGGCGTTAAACCGAGTGATCGCGAATGCGAATTTTACAGGTCGCCCAATCTCAATTGATTTCGTGAAGGAAGCACTACGTGATCTACTGGCTTTGCAAGATAAGCTAGTCACGATAGACAACATACAACGTACAGTAGCGGAGTATTACCGTATTCGTGTTTCTGATCTACTGTCTAAACGCCGCAGTCGTTCCGTGGCTAGACCACGCCAAGTTGCCATGGCGTTATCTAAAGAATTAACTAACCATAGCTTACCGGAAATCGGTGATGCATTTGGTGGCAGGGACCATACCACGGTTTTACATGCATGTCGTAAAGTGAAGGCACTTCGTGACGAATCTCATGAAGTAAAAGAAGATTATCAAAACCTGATCAGAACATTGTCATCTTAAGGGCTGTTTAAGTTATGCAAATTACCATTTCGAGAGAGCAATTTTTAAAGCCACTCATGCAGGTTTCGGGCGCTATAGAACGAAAGCACACGTTACCGATACTATCTAATGTCTTGTTGGAAATTAAGGATGGCACTTTGGCGATGACGGGTACCGACCTTGAAATTGAGTTGGTCGCCACCGTTCAATTAGCACAACCAACTGGTGACGCTAAAGTGACTCTGCCAGCTAAAAAACTACTCGATATTTGTAAGAGCTTGCCCGATGGCAGCGAATTGAAATTGGAAAGCCAAGAACATCAGTTATTGTTGACCAGCGGTAAAAGTCGCTTCTCTTTAACGACGCTTGCAGCGGAAGATTTTCCTAACTTGGAACAGTGGGATGGTGAAATCGAATTCCAGTGCACTCGTTTAGAACTTCGCAAATTGCTTGAGAGTACGCATTTTTCAATGGCCAATCAGGATGTGCGTTATTATTTAAACGGTATGTCGTTTGAGGTTGACGGCAATGAAATAAAAACCGTTGCCACCGATGGTCATCGCCTAGCTATCGCACAAAAAACCTTGACCAGTTCGGTCAATACTCAGCGCCAGTTGATTATACCGCGTAAGGGTGTTCAAGAAATTATGCGTTTACTGGCAGCCGACGACGAAAACGTTACCATTCAGTTTGGGGCGAATCACGTTCGTCTGATCGATACAGAATTTACATTTACAAGTAAATTGGTGGATGGCCGTTTTCCTGACTATCGTCGCGTTTTACCACGTGGTGGTGATAAGTTGGTTCACGCAAATCGCGAGTGGTTACGCAGTGCATTTCAGCGCGTATCCATTTTATCAAACGAAAAGTTCCGCGGTGTGCGTCTCAATTTATCAAACGGTGTGTTGAAAATCAGTGCTAACAACCCTGAACAAGAACAAGCTGAAGAAGTCGTAGAAGTAGGTTATCAGGGAGACGATTTAGAGATCGGCTTTAATGTATCGTATGTATTAGATGTGTTAAATACGTTGAAAACAGAAGATGTGCAATTTACTTTGCTTGATTCTAACAGCAGCGCCTTAATAGAAGGGGTTGGTGATGAAGAGGCAACTTACGTTGTGATGCCAATGCGTTTGTAATATGAGCTTGACGCATCTTAGCCTCGGTGATTTTCGCAACATCGAGGCATTATCTTTCGATCCAAGCCCTGATATCAATATTATTTACGGGGCAAATGGCAGCGGTAAAACGTCTTTACTTGAGGCCATTTATTTTCTCTCCCATGGCAAATCTTTCCGCACCAACAAACATAAAATATTGATCCGTCATGAGCAAGCGCGCTGCGTAGTACACGCTAAAAAACAAATACATAACTTGTCTATACCGGTAGGTATCAGTAAGGATAGTGCGGGAGAAACAAAGCTCAAGATTCAGGGGCAATCAAGCCGAAAGATGTCAGAGTTGGCTCAACTGATCCCAGTACAAGTTATTACACCAGAGAGCTATGAGTTATTTTTTGGTGGACCGAAAGAGCGTCGCAAGTTTCTCGATTTAGGGGTGTTCCACGTGGAACATGCTTTTTTCAATGCGTGGCGTAATTTTAATAAAATTCTAAAACAGCGTAACGCACTACTAAAATCGAGACCATCAAACTACGCTGAGCAGATCAAATATTGGGACAGGGAATATGTACGCCTTGCTGATGAAATAAATATACATAGAAAGGCTTATATAAGTAGGTTTGAAGCGCTATTTTTTGATAAAATAGTCTGTCAAATACCCATATTTTCTGGGTTAGAATTAAGATATGATGCAGGATGGAAAGATTGCCTAGCATCACAATTAGAGCAACAATTTGAGCGCGAT
This sequence comes from Pseudoalteromonas sp. T1lg23B, assembly GCF_002964665.1. Classification (GTDB taxonomy): domain Bacteria; phylum Pseudomonadota; class Gammaproteobacteria; order Enterobacterales; family Alteromonadaceae; genus Pseudoalteromonas. The sequence continues at coordinate 30,565 of NZ_PQBZ01000010.1, forward strand.
GTGAAGCTTGGCTATACAAGTAAAGGGCCGCATAAGGCTGACTTTAGTTTTTATAGTCAAGGTCATGCCGTAGAAAATATTTTGTCTAGGGGTCAACTCAAACTACTTTTATATGCACTCAAAGTAGCGCAGAATAGTTTGATTGAGTCAGAGACAGATAAGCAGTCAATTCTGCTTATCGATGACTTACCTTCAGAGTTAGGTGAAGAGACGATGCAGAGTGTTTCTGCTTTATTAGCCTTATGTCGGTCGCAACTGTTCATTACGGCTATCACCGCTGAAAGTATTTCTGCTGTTGTGGAACCAATGCAAAGAGCTTGTAGTATGTTCCACGTGAAACATGGCAGCTTAATAACAAAATAATTGGAAGAAACCATGTCTGAAAATTACGATTCGTCCAGTATTAAAGTACTGAAAGGATTGGATGCGGTAAGAAAGCGTCCAGGAATGTATATAGGGGATACTGATGATGGGACAGGTCTACATCATATGGTATTCGAGGTTGTAGATAACTCAATCGACGAAGCGCTGGCTGGCTACTGTGACGATATTTTTGTCACTATCCATACGGACGGATCTGTATCTGTTCGTGACAATGGTCGAGGTATTCCTACTTCAATTCATGAAGAGGAAGGTGTTTCAGCCGCTGAAGTTATTATGACCGTTCTGCACGCGGGTGGTAAGTTTGATGACAACTCCTATAAAGTATCAGGTGGTCTACACGGTGTAGGTGTCTCTGTTGTTAACGCACTTTCAGAAAAACTACAATTAACAATCCGCCGTGAAGGTAAAGTGCATCAACAAAAATACACCATGGGTGTGCCTGATGCGCCGTTAGAAGTGATTGGTGAATCTGATACAACGGGGACTGAACTACGCTTTTGGCCGAGCGGTGAGACCTTTACAGATTTAAACTTTCACTACGACATTCTCGCAAAACGTTTGCGTGAGTTATCATTCTTAAACTCAGGTGTGAGTATCATCTTAAATGATGAGCGCGAAGAGAATAAGCACGATCACTTCAAGTACGAAGGTGGTATTCGAGCATTCGTTGAGTATTTGAACCGCAAGAAAACACCTGTTCACCAGAGTGTGTTTCACTTTACCACAGAGCGTGAAGACGGAATTAGCGTTGAAGTATCAATGCAGTGGAATGATGGTTTCCAAGAAAATATCTACTGTTTTACCAATAACATTCCTCAACGTGATGGTGGTACACACTTAGCTGGTTTCCGTGCTGCATTGACGAGAACCCTAAACACTTTCATGGAAAAAGAAGGTTATAATAAAAAAGCGAAAACGACCAGTAATGCAACCGGTGATGATGCGCGTGAAGGTCTGACTGCCGTAGTGAGTGTAAAAGTTCCAGATCCTAAGTTCTCATCACAAACGAAAGATAAGCTGGTTTCAAGTGAAGTGAAAGCGGCTGTAGAGCAAGCGATGGCAGAGAAGCTAAGCGAGTTCTTATTAGAGCACCCAAGCGATGCTAAAACGGTTGTGGGTAAAATTATTGATGCCGCTCGAGCACGTGAAGCCGCTCGAAAAGCCCGTGAAATGACACGCCGTAAAGGTGCTATGGACTTAGCGGGTTTACCTGGTAAGCTTGCTGACTGTCAGGAACGAGACCCTGCACTTTCTGAACTTTACATAGTGGAGGGTGACTCTGCGGGTGGCTCGGCAAAGCAAGGCCGTAACCGCAAGAACCAAGCAATTTTGCCTTTAAAAGGTAAAATCCTAAACGTAGAAAAAGCACGTTTTGATAAAATGCTTTCTTCTCAGGAAGTTGCTACTCTGATCACTGCATTAGGGTGTGGTATCGGTCGTGACGAATACGACCCTGAAAAGTTACGCTATCACCGCATCATCATCATGACCGATGCGGACGTCGACGGCTCACACATTCGTACTTTGCTGTTGACCTTTTTCTATCGTCAAATGCCAGAAATCATTGAACGTGGTTATGTCTATATCGCTCAGCCTCCTTTGTACAAGGTTAAAAAAGGTAAGCAAGAGCAATATATTAAAGATGATGCGGCGTTGACTGTTTATCTAACTTCTCTGGCCCTGAATGGTGCCGCGCTTTATCCAAGTGAAGGTGCAGCAGCGGTTGAAGGGGATGCGTTAGCTGAAATCGTTAATGATTACCAAAATACCGTGAAAATCATTGAGCGCTTAAATCGCAAATATCCAGCATCGTGACCAATCGTTTAATTTATCAAGCTGAACTAACAGAGTCAGATTTATCTGACCAAGAAAAAGTTAAAGCTTGGACGGAATCATTAGTGGCAGATTTAGTAGATTGCGACGAAGATGCAACAATTTTTAGCTCAGATGTTAGCTTCGATGATGAGCGCCACATGTATTATCCTGTGGTGAAAATTCGTCAGCATGGTGTAGATAAAGCGTATACGTTGGACTATAACTTCATCACATCAAAAGATTATATCCGCATTGCTCACACCGGTAAGTTGGTTAGTAAGCTATTCGAAAAAGATGGCTACATTCAACGCGGTGAGAAAATCTTCCCAGTCGATAACTTTGTTGATGGTCTAGAATGGCTGATCGGAGAGTCTAAGCGCGGCTTGTATACACAACGATATAAAGGTTTGGGCGAGATGAACCCTAACCAGCTTTGGGAAACCACGATGGATCCAGGCGCTCGTCGTATGCTACGTGTAACCATCGAAGACGCAATCGCAGCCGATCAACTATTCGCTACATTAATGGGTGATCAGGTAGAGCCACGTCGAGAGTTTATCGAAACCAACGCATTGCGTGTGGTTAACCTAGACGTTTAACAGCCTTTGTGGGATCTCATAATTCATGGCAGTGTGTCTCATAGCCGTGAAATAAAATCTCATAATTCGTGAAAGTTACTAAGAAGCCATCCTAATTAGGATGGCTTTTTTTATGTCTGCTATCCATGAGCGACACAAAGACCGAGGGATGTGGGTATTAATGATGACGGCATTGTGCACGGATGCTTTATTCAAAAGGCGACGAACGTGGAAGGAATACGCCAATGCTGATGGAGATTTTATGAGGCGCTAATTCGAATTTTATCAACTAGACAAATCTATCTTGCATGATCCAATTAAAAGTGGGCTTTTAACGGCTTTTTTTGCATTTTAACGTTTAAAACGAGGCGCTGCTCGCGGTATACTGAGCACAATTTTCAATCATTAATCTTTGCCAGTGAGTAGAATAGCTACCGCCTGTTGCAAGGGCTATACAGATCCTAATTATAACTAAGCCAACTATGCAAAAATATGACGTAAAAACCTTTCAAGGGTTGATCCTGGCTTTACAGGACTATTGGGCACAGCAGGGCTGTGTAATTGCGCAACCTCTAGATATGGAAGTTGGTGCAGGTACTTTCCATCCTATGACTTTCTTAAAGTCTATCGGGCCTGAACCAATGTCGAGTGCGTACGTTCAACCTTGTCGTCGTCCAACGGATGGCCGCTATGGTGAAAACCCGAACCGCTTACAACATTACTATCAATTCCAAGTGGTTTTAAAGCCATCACCTGACAACATCCAAGAGCTTTATCTGGGCTCTTTAGCAGCGATGGGGATTGACACTCTGACCCACGAAGTTCGCTTTGTAGAGGACAACTGGGAGTCACCTACATTGGGTGCTTGGGGATTAGGCTGGGAAGTGTGGCTTAATGGTATGGAGGTGACTCAGTTCACCTATTTCCAACAGGTGGGTGGAATTGAATGTGCACCTGTTACGGGCGAGATCACTTATGGTCTAGAGCGTTTGGCCATGTATATACAAGGTGTAGACAGCATCTATGATTTAGTATGGACTGACGGACCTATGGGTAAAGTAACCTATGGTGACGTATTCCATCAAAATGAAGTAGAGCAATCTACTTACAACTTTGAACATGCTGATGTTGATGCGTTATTTGCTCAATTTGACCAGTGTGAAAAAGAAAGTCAAAAGCTAATTGAAGCTGGCTTACCATTACCTGCATATGAACAAGTAATGAAAGCATCTCATGCGTTTAACTTACTGGATGCCCGTCACGCTATTTCAGTAACAGAACGCCAGCGTTATATTTTGCGAGTCCGTGCGCTATCTAAAGCGTGTGCACAGGCTTACTATGACGCTCGTGAAGCACTTGGTTTCCCGCTTTGTAAGGATTAAGCATGTTGACTGAAAATCTATTAGTAGAAATTGGTACTGAAGAGTTACCACCAAAAGCCTTACGTAAGCTTGCTGAGGCGTTTTGTGAAAATATGGCAGCCGAGCTGCAAGCGCTTGAGCTTGGCTACCAAGCGATTAATTGGTATGCCTCTCCACGTCGTTTGGGCTTGAGAGTAAGCGCATTGCAAACACAGCAGCAGGATAAAGTTGTTGAAAAACGCGGTCCGGCAGTAGGTGCTGCCTTTGATGCAGATGGCAATCCGACTAAGGCTGCACAAGGCTGGGCGCGAGGCTGCGGTATTGATGTCAGCGAAGCGCAAACCTTAGAAACAGACAAAGGTGCGTGGTTAATGCATCGCGCAACGGTAAAAGGACAAGAGACGGTTGAGCTACTTGCAGATGCGATGAACAAAGCATTGGCAAAGCTACCTATTCCTAAACCGATGCGTTGGGGCGCGAATAAGACTCAGTTTATTCGTCCAGTTCATACTGTTGCTGCGTTACTTGGCAGCACTCAGGTAGAGGGTGAAGTCCTTGGCAAGCAGATCAGCAATGAACTGCAAGGTCACCGTTTCCACCACCCAGAACGTGTTACTGTGAAACACGCTGATGAAGTGTTTGATGTACTTAAAGGCGCATATGTTGTTGCTGATTACCAAACGCGTAAAGAGATGATCCGTACACAAATCGAAGCGGCAGCAGCAGCGGTAAACGCCAAAGTGGCGATGGATGAAGACCTACTTGAAGAAGTAACCTCGTTAGTAGAATGGCCTGTCACTTTAACAGCGTCTTTTGAAGAAGCGTTCTTGGCAGTGCCTGCTGAAGCGCTGATCTACACCATGAAAGATGACCAAAAATACTTTCCGCTGTTAGATAATGAAGGCAAGCTGATTAATAAATTCTTGTTTGTATCAAACATCGAAAGTAAAGATCCAAGTGTGGTGATTTCTGGTAATGAAAAAGTGGTGCGTCCTCGTCTAGCTGATGCACAATTCTTCTTTGAAACTGACAAGAAGAAAACACTGGAAAGTCGTTTAACTTCACTTGATTCTGTATTGTTCCAAAAGCAACTTGGGACGTTGAAAGATAAGTCTGAGCGTATTGCTGCTCTTGCTGGCTTCATTGCGGAGCAGGTTGGCGCTGATAAAGCATTAGCTGAGCGTGCAGGCTTGTTAAGTAAGACAGATCTCATGACCGAAATGGTGATGGAATTTACCGATGTACAGGGTGTGATGGGTATGCATTACGCACGTATTGACGGTGAAGCAGAAGAAGTCGCGCTGGCTCAAAATGAACAGTATATGCCGCGCTTTGCCGGTGACAGCCTCCCTTCAAACCCAATTAGCTATGCGGTAGCATTGGCTGACAAGTTTGACACTTTAGTTGGTATTTTCGGCATTGGCCAAGCGCCAAAAGGGGATAAAGACCCATTTGCTTTACGACGTGCAGCAATTGGTGCATTGCGTATCATGGTTGAAAAAGAGCTGCCACTTGATATCAATGATATTGTTGCCAAGGCACAACAATTGTTTGGGGACAAGCTGAGCAATAGCAATGTTGCAGAAGACGTACTGGAGTTTATGCTGGGTCGTTTCCGTGCTTGGTACCAAGACGAAGGGATCAGTGTTGATGTGATCCAAGCGGTGCTAGTGCGACGTCCAACTGCTCCAGTTGATTTTGACCGTCGCGTTAAAGCGGTGAGCCACTTCCGTACACTTGCACAAGCTGATGCACTGGCTGCGGCAAATAAACGTGTAAACAATATTCTGGCGAAGAATAATGTGACCAGTGATGCACAAGTGAACCCTGCATTACTAACCGAAGCTGCCGAACAAGTGTTGGCTCAGCAGGTTGCATCTTTGAGTGTTGAGCTCACACCTATTTATGAGCAGGGCGATTATCAACAGGCATTAACACGCTTAGCAAGTTTACGTGAAGCAGTAGATGCTTTCTTTGATAACGTTATGGTAATGGCGGACGATGAAGCGGTAAAACAAAACCGCTTGGCGCTGCTTAGTCAATTAAGTCGTTTGTTCTTAAATACGGCGGATATCTCAGTATTGCAAAACTGATTTTATAATTAGTTACTAAAAAGCCAGCGGTAGCGCTGGCTTTTTTGTTTAACACCGTAATAAAGTAATATTAGTTCGATAAGAGTAAGCGAGCATTCACTCAAAAAACATTAATATTTTGTGCACTAAAATTGGAGTAGCTACATGAAAAAGCTCATTACGGCTGTGGCGGCGTTATTTTTATCAGCCTGTTCGAGCCAAATCAACATACTTGATAGTGTCACCTCTGTACCTTCTTCAGGTGGAACATTCGATCGTACTATGTACTTACGTGGAGACTTTACACTTTGGGATGCAGAACCTCACTATATTTTGCAACAGCAAGGTGAGGGCGTATATACGGTAAAAGCTAAGTTTATGACGCCAGGTAAAGTGTATGAATTTAAAATTGCTGACGAACAATGGAGTCAGGGTTTTAATTGTGGGTATAAAGTGCAGGGGACGTTGAAGCTAAATCAGCCTCAGCTTGCAGACTGTAATACGGTGTATAACTATTTTAGCTTTATGCCAAGTAAAAAAGGTTGGTATATCATCACCTTCGACTATAGCGATAGTCGATCACCAAAAGTGATGATTAGCAGATCATAGTCAAAAGTCTTGTCATTGTATTCACCTGAATAGGCCACAATGGCAAGGAGCCTCTTATAGCCCTTTTTTGATTAAATATTGAAAAGGGGTTTGCGTCACTTCTTTAGCAACTAAGGTGTGGTCCATAAACTCACAAAAGCTGGGAATATCTCGGGTAGTTGACGGATCATCGGCGATGATCAGTAAGGTTTCACCGTCGTTCATTTTTCTCACCATACCACGGATCATCATGACGGGCTCTGGGCAACGAAGACCAATAGCGTCAAGGGTGTGATCAGGATTTGAAAATGGCATGACGTAGCTCGCTTAACTATAGATTGTAAAATGAGCGTGCTATTTTACCCACAGCAACTACACAAATAAACCTATGTTGAAAAAAAGCTAAGAAAAAAGGTAAAGAGCATTGCTACTTTACCTTTGTCACCAAGTTGAATTTGGTGAACTGAGTACTTAAATACTCAGCTCAGGGGATAATTACTCTACACGCTCAAATACGGTGGCGATGCCTTGTCCTAAACCAATACACATAGTCGCCAGACCATACTTCGCACCTTTCTCTTCCATTATATGGATGAGTGAAGTGCTGATACGCGCGCCAGAGCAGCCTAATGGGTGACCCAGCGCAATGGCGCCACCGTTGAGGTTCACTTTCTCGTCAGCCACGTCCAGCAGTCCTAAGTCTTTTAGCACGGGTAGAGATTGTGCTGCGAAGGCCTCATTCAATTCAGCAACATCGATATCGTCGATGCTGATCCCAGCTTGTTGCAATGCTTTTTTACTTGCTGGAACTGGGCCGTAACCCATGATTGATGGATCGCAACCTGCAACGGCCATTGACTTAATACGGGCACGAATTGGTAAGCCAAGCTCTTTGGCTTTACTTTCACTCATAACCAGCATTGCTGACGCGCCATCTGATAGTGCTGATGATGTACCAGCCGTGACAGTACCAGACGCCGGATTAAATACAGGACGCAGTTGGCTCAAACCTTCAATGGTTGTTTCTGGACGGATAACTTCATCATGTTCAACTAACACTGGTACGCCGTTTTCATCGTGGCCTTCCATCGGTAAGATTTCTTTGGCGAAGCGGCCTTCAACGGTCGCTGCATGGGCACGTTGGTGTGAACGGTAGGCGAACTGGTCCTGTTGTTCACGACTGATACCATGCAAGGTGGCTAAGTATTCAGCAGTTAAACCCATCACGCCAGCGGCTTGTGCGATTGAAGTCGATAGCCCCGGGTGAAAATCTACGCCATGAGTCATTGGCACATGACCCATGTGCTCAACACCACCAATCAGGTAGGTGTCGCCAGCGCCGGTCATAATCGCACGCGCAGCATCGTGAAGCGCTTGCATAGATGAACCACATAAACGGTTTACTGTTACCGCAGGCACCGAATGAGGAATACCAGCTAGAAGTGCAGCGTTACGTGCTACGTTAAAACCTTGTTCTAGTGTTTGTTGTACACATCCCCAATAAATATCGTCGATAGACGCAGGGTCAACACTTGGATTGCGATCCAATAAGCCCTTCATTAGGTGTGCGCTTAAATCTTCAGCACGACGATGTTTAAACACGCCATTTTTAGAACGCCCCATAGGGGTACGAAGACAATCAACGATCACTGCTTGTTGCATTACAGACATGTTACTGGCCCTCCACTGAATAGAACACTTTACCTTCGCTTGCCCATGCACGGGTTTGCTCAGATACTTGATAAATGGCGCCTAAGTGAGCGTATTTATCTGCCATTGCGACAAAGTTGGCCAAACCAATTTGGTCTAAGTAGCGGAACGCACCACCTCTGAATGGTGGGAAACCAATCCCGTAAATTAACGCCATGTCAGCTTCTTGTGCAGAAGCAACAATGTCTTCTTGTAGACAAAGCAGTACTTCGTTCAACATTGGCACCATACAGCGCTCAATGATGGTTTGCTTGTCAAACTCAGTGTGAGAATCACAAATAGAACTTAGCAACTCAACCGAAGTGGCATCTTTCGATTTTTTCAAACGGCCTTTGCGATCGGGTGCGTATTGATAGAAACCAAGTTTGTTCTTTTGACCATAGCGTTGTGCATTTGCAAGTACTGCAACAGGGTCTTTTTCCTGACGTGCCATACGCTCAGGGAAACCGTCAGCCATGACACCTGTACAGTGGTTAGCGGTATCGATGCCAACAACATCAAGTAGATAAGCAGGTCCCATAGGCCAGCCGAAGACATTTTCCATGACTTTATCAATCACGGTGAAATCAGCACCTTCTACGACAAGCTTACTGAAGCCTGCAAAGTAAGGGAACAGTACGCGGTTAACAAAGAAGCCCGGACAGTCGTTAACAACGATAGGAGACTTACCTAGTTTTAGCGCGTAATCAACCACGGCATTGATGGTTGCTTCAGAGGTCTTTTCACCTCGAATAATCTCAACCAGTGGCATCTTCGGCACTGGGTTGAAAAAGTGCATACCACAGAAATGCTCTGGGTGCTTCAGTGCAGAAGCCAGTTCATCAATACGAATAGTGGAAGTATTTGACGTTAGCACAGTCCCTTCAGGTAGCTGCGTTTCCAGTGCTGATAGTACAGCCTGTTTAACTTTAGGGTTCTCAACAACCGCTTCGACGACAATATCTGCGTTGTCTAAGTCGCGCTCTTCAAGCGTAGGCTTAATTTTACCAAGTGTGGAAACCATTTTTTCCATACTCATATGACCGCGTTGTACTTTCTTGCCTAAAATTGTTGCCGCTTCATTCATGCCTAAATCAAGCGCTGCTTGATTGATGTCTTTCATGATAATCGGTGTGCCTTTATAGGCAGATTGGTAAGCAATACCTCCACCCATAATACCGGCACCCAAGACCGCTGCTTGTTTGATGTCGAGTGTTGAGGCTTTTGCTTGCTTCTTCGCGACACCTTTGATGTATTGGTCGGCTAGGAAGATACCCGTTTGCGCGGCGGCTTCGTTGGTTTTAGCTAGTTTCGCAAAGTTAGCATTTTCAATCGCCATCGCTTCGGCACGCGTGCAATTCGCTGCGGCTTTAATCGTTTTTACCGCCATTAGCGGCGCAGGGTAATGGCCTTTTGTTTGCCCCAATACCATGCCTTCTGCCATCGCGAAGCTCATGCCTTGCTCAACGCGGTTCATTTTTAATGGCTCAAGCTTAACCTGACGCTTAGCACGCCAATCAAGTTTACCGGCGACTGCTTGTTCTAGTACGCTGATAGCTGCATCCAGTAGTTTTTCTGGTGCAACAACACCATCTACAGCGCCAACTTTTAACGCATCATCCGCACGGTTCTCTTTACCAGTGGTGATCCACGTCATTGCATTATCAGCGCCGATTAAGCGAGGTAAGCGTACGGTACCACCAAAGCCCGGCATGATACCTAGTTTTACTTCAGGCAGACCGATTTTGGCGCTGGTACTTGCTAAACGGAAGTCTGTGGCCAGTAGCCACTCACAACCACCACCTAGTGCTAAGCCGTGGATTGCTGATGCGGTTGGAAACGGTAGGTCTTCAATGGCATCAAATACATCGGTTGCATCTTTGATCCAGCCAACAAGTTCTTCTTCTGGGCGCTGGAATGTAGGTAAAAACTCAAAAATGTCGGCACCAATAATAAAGTGGTCTTTATCACTGGTGAATACCATCGCGTCAATATCGCCGCGCTGGCTTAATTCTTGGAATGCTTTTGCGCATTCTTGCAGGGTTTGCTGAGAAAGTTTGTTAACTGAACCTGAGGCACAAAACTTAAACTCAGCGATTTTGCCTTTGCAAAAATCAACAACAAAGGACTCGCTTTTATATAACATGCTTGTTCTCCCGTGTAATTACACTGGTACGATGAGTTGCTATTTCACCCAGTTTGGCCGCTTTAAATGAAAAATGCAATGAAAAATTTACTCAGCGTTTACCCATGCCTTAAAAAGCGTAAGCTTTGGTGATATGGTGGCTAAGTCTCTTTTTATGAACTTACAGCCTAGTCGTCTTTAGCGATTTTGCTTAGTAGGTTGGGTTGTTAGATAACAGTAGGTGGATGCTGTTGTCTGGCGCGTTTCAAAGACAATTACTTGTGAAGGCCGATATGAATTCATGGATCTCTAAAATCGCTGTTACGTCTCTTGCTGTTGCAAGCTGGTTTTCATTTGCAAGCAGTGATCATGAAGCATTTAAAGAAGCGGAGAAGATTGCTTGGTCGGGAAATTATAGTGCGTTCAGCCAGGCCATAAACGAACTCGATCATCCGCTTAAACCCTATGTAGAAATGGCGTTTTATGAGCGCCACCCTAGGCTCAGTCATCAACAGCAGATTGCCCATTTTCTTACGGTGTACGATAGCACTCCGTTGGAGTGGCCAGTACGTGAAAGCTGGTTAAAATACCTAAAACGCAGAGGTAAAAAAGCACTCTTTATCGAATACTATAAGGAGACCAGCGATGCTGAGCTTACGTGCACTTACTTGCAGTATCAGTTAGATTTGGGCGCACCAAAAAAAGCGATATTAGAGCAAGTTAAAGACTTATGGGTGGTCGGTAAATCGCAACCAAGAGCGTGCAATAGCATTTTTAACACATGGCAAAAAGCTGGCTATCTAAATTCTGACTTAGTGTGGCAACGCATCACCGAAGCTGCGCAAGGTGGACAAGTTTCTTTACTGAGTTATTTGAAAACACTGCTCCCTAAGAATGAGGCATATCTTGCCGATTTTTACACAACCGTAAGGCGGGATCCAAGCGCCGCCGCAGGCTTGTATCGATATAAAAACCGTAATCGCAAAGAAGCCGAAATAGCAGTATATGGCGTACGAAGGCTTATTTGGCGAGATCAAAAGCTAGCATTGCGAGCATGGGACAAGTTGCAAGAAATGTTTACTTTCACTGAGCAACAAAAGGATAGTGTGGCATATCGCTTTGCATTAGCTCTTGCTTCTAAAGGTCATCCTGAAGCTAAATTCTGGCTCAATAAGGTGCCTTCACAGTTGCAAGATAGCAAACTTCGTCAGTGGATGATGAGTAATATGCTCAAGGAACAAGATTGGTCTGGTATCGCGGCGTTGTTTACTGGTATGGATAACCTCAGTCATGGGCAAACTTATTGGTTAGCCTATAGCTATGCACAACGTGGTGAACAAGACAAAGCGAACCAATTATGGCAGCGCATCGCTACGGAACGTGATTATTATGGTTTTTTGGCAGCGGCTCGTCTGGGGTTAGATGTTTCGTTAAATACCAAGTCACTGGATGTGCCAGAAAGTTTACTGGCAAAAGTGGCTCAGGCCCCGGGCTTCAAACGCGCAAAAGCTTTGTATCAGTTAGAACGCTACACGTCAGCGCGCCGTGAATGGAATTACTTAACCAATACATCAAGTGTGGCGGAAAAACTGGCGGCTTCAATTCTTGCATCGGAATTAGACTGGTACGACAGCACCATTTACACATTGGCACAGATTAAGGCATGGGATTATGTCGAGTTACGTTTTCCGCTTGCGTTTGAGGAGCTATTTACACGGTATAGCAAACACAATCATGTTGATGTCGCGTGGAGTATTGCCATTGCTCGCAGAGAAAGCTCATTTGCCCCAGATGCGCGCTCCCACGCGAATGCCTATGGCTTGATGCAGTTGTTACCAAGTACGGCGCGCTACGTTAGTAAGCAACGTGTCTCGAAAAGAAACTTGGTACACCCTGCGACTAACATAAAAATGGGTACAGACTATTTAGAGTATTTGAAGAAGAAAAATGATGGCAACGAAATGCTGGCCACCGCGTCTTACAATGCGGGCTATCACCGAATAAAAAAATGGTTACCCAAAGAAGCCATGCCCGCAGAGCTGTGGATAGAGTTAATTCCTTATCGAGAAACGCGAGATTACGTGAAAAACGTATTTGCGTATCGGCAAGTTTATCACACCAGGCTAGGCAGAAAAGGCAATGTTGTCGCACCGCTTTTAGAGATGCAAATAGGTGGCTAGTTTACACTGTATTGGATAGTGAACAGGCCGCAGACATAGAGGGTTAGCAATCTGGCGACTTCGCTGGATTGCTTTTTCGAGCTTGTGTTAGACTCAATTTATCACAACTAACAAAACGGTTAACCATGGAACAATTAGCACAATATTACGCGGAACATATTGCAATCTTGCAACAGCGCACAAAAACCATTATTGAGCGAGAAGGGCTAGAGGGGTTAGTGATCCACTCGGGTCAGGCAAAACGTCAATTCTTAGATGATATGTACTATCCATTTAAGGTAAACCCGCAGTTCAAAGCCTGGTTACCCGTGATTGACAATCCTCATTGTTGGTTGGTTGTGAACGGCCTAGATAAACCGAAGTTAGTGTTTTACCGTCCGGTTGATTTTTGGCACAAGGTACCGGATGAACCGAATGATTTTTGGGCTGATTATTTTGATATTGAGTTGTTGGTTCAGCCTGATCAGGTCGAAAAGTTCTTACCATACGACAAGGCCAATTTTGCCTATATTGGTGAGTATCTAGAAGTAGCACAGGCGTTGGGCTTTGCTATCGTCAATCCAGAAGCGGTGATGAACTATTTACATTACCACCGTGCTTATAAAACTCAGTACGAGCTGAGTTGTTTGCGCGAGGCAAACCGTTTGGCGGTAATTGGTCATAAAGCTGCGCGTGATGCGTTTTATGCTGGGGGCTCTGAGTTTGCCATACAGCAGGCATATTTAAATGCTACACAGCATATGGAAAATGACACTCCATATGGCAACATTGTTGCTCTGAATGAAAACTGTGCCATCTTACATTACACACACTTTGAGCGTGAGGCGCCAAAGCAACATCGTTCATTTTTGATTGACGCTGGGGCGAACTTTAATGGCTATGCATCAGATATTACACGAACCTATGATTTCACGCAGCAAGGTGAATTTGCTGAGTTGGTGAAGGTAATGAATGATCACCAAATCCAGTTGGGTAAGCTGCTGAGCCCCGGTAAATTATACGGAGAGCTACACCTTGAATGCCATGCCCGTGTTGCACAGGTGTTAGCTGATTTTGAGATTGTTAAATTGCCGGCGCAAGATATTGTCGCTAAGGGCATTACATCTACTTTCTTCCCTCATGGACTAGGCCATCACCTTGGCTTACAAGTACATGATATGGGTGGCTTTATGGCGGACGAAACGGGCACACATCAGGCACCACCTGAGGGGCACCCATTCTTACGCTGCACGCGTAGAATAGAGTCGAAGCAAGTGTTTACTATTGAGCCGGGCCTCTATTTTATTGAGTCTTTATTGGGGGACTTGGCGCAAACTGACAATAAACGCTATATCAATTGGGATAAGGTTGAACAGTTCAAGCCATTCGGCGGCATTCGTATCGAAGACAACATCATCGTTCACGATGACCGATTAGAAAATATGACCCGTGACTTAGACTTGGACTAATTACTCGGTGTATGATGAAAGGGAGCATTAGGCTCCCTTTTTGGTTTTAAGGCGTTAAAATAATCACATGTCTGAATATCGCATTCCCAGCAGCTCTTTGAGCTATCATGAAGAAATAAAAAAGAGTACTTTTATTGTGCATCTAGCACATACTCCAAGCATTGATGAAGCTAAGGCTTTTATTAAGCAGATCAATGAGGAGTATCCAGATGCGCGACATAACTGTTGGGCGCATGTGGCGGGACAACCCGGTGGTAGTCATGTGTATGGCTTTTCTGATGATGGTGAACCCAACGGTACCGCTGGTAAACCAATGCTCAATGTTCTGATTGGTTCTGGGCTTGGTGAGATCACCGCGGTTACGACGCGCTATTTCGGTGGTATAAAGCTGGGCACCGGCGGTTTGGTACGTGCTTACGGTGGCACGTTGAATAATGCGCTAGCGCAGTTACAAACCAGTTTAAAAATACCAGCGGTCACTTTGAGTGGACGATCCGACTACGCGTTACAAGGTGTGATAGAGCAGTATTTAAATACGCACTTTACGATACTGTCTTTAGACAAACAGTATGGCGCGGCCATTGATTGGCAGGTGGATATTGACCACCGTCAAGCTCGGCAGGCAAGCCAAGAAATTTTCGATTTAACGCACGGTGTAGTTGAGTTAAAAATCAAAGCGTAAGACAATCCGTACTCTATAATTTTAAATCACTTAAAAAGCGAAACGCAGCATGCAATTTCGTACCATAATAAAAATACTTGGCCAGCTGGTGGCTTTGTTCAGCCTGACGATGGTGCCGCCGGCACTGGTATCGTTGATCTACAAAGACGGTGGTGGTGTACCATTTGTACTGGCATTTGTATTTAGCATTGTCATTGGACTCATTGCTTACTATCCGAATCGCAAAGAAAACGGCGATTTAAAAGCGCGTGAAGGCTTTTTGATCGTGGTCCTATTTTGGTTGGTACTGGGGTCGTTCGCATCAGTACCGTTGATTTTCTTACAATCGCCTAATTTGTCTTTGGCCGATGCTGTTTTTGAGGCATTCTCGGGGTTAACCACAACCGGAGCCACGGTATTAACAGGCATTGAGTATCTTCCTAAGTCGGTGCTTTTTTACCGTCAGCAGCTACAGTGGTTAGGCGGTATGGGGATCATCGTATTGGCGGTGGCGGTACTTCCTATGCTTGGTGTTGGTGGGATGCAGTTATATCGGGCAGAGACACCGGGCCCTGTAAAAGACTCCAAAATGACGCCTCGAATAGCCGATACGGCGAAGCACCTATGGTACATCTATGTGTCGCTTACCGTTGCCTGCACGGTCTCTTATTGGTTTGCCGGCATGGGTTGGTTTGATGCCATCTGTCATGCTTTCTCAACCATAGCCATTGGCGGCTTTTCAACTTACGATGCCTCAATCGGTCACTTTGATAGCCCAGCTATTAATTTTATTTGCGTATTCTTTCTATTGATTGCGGGTGTGAACTTCTCTTTGCATTATGCTGCGGTCTCCAGTCGCAATGTTAGAGCCTATTTACGAGACCCAGAGTTTAAAGTGTTTTTGCTGATACAACTGACCTTGGTGGTGATCTGTTTTGCAGTGTTGTCATCAAACCAAGTGTATAGCAATGGTGATGAAACGTTAGATCAGGCTATGTTTCAGGCAGTGTCTATCAGTACAACAGCGGGGTTCGCCACCGATAACTTTTCGGCTTGGCCACTGTTTTTACCTATCTTGCTGATATTTTCTAGTTTTATCGGTGGGTGTGCTGGCTCAACAGGCGGCGGAATGAAAGTTGTGCGCGTATTTTTGCTATACCTGCAAGGTGTTCGTGAACTCAATCGGTTGGTCCACCCTCGGGCGATTTATTCAATAAAGCTGGGTCGTAAAGCTTTGCCTGATAAAGTCGTTGAGGCTGTTTGGGGATTTTTCTCGGCGTACGCTCTGGTGTTTGTGATCATCATGATTGCGCTGTTAGGCACGGGATTGGACAACATCACTGCATTTTCGGCAACCGCTGCGTGTTTGAATAATTTGGGTCCTGGATTGGGCGATGTCGCAGCCCATTATGGTGATATTACAGATACGGCAAAGTGGCTGCTCACCTTAGCAATGGTATTCGGCCGATTGGAGATATTTACATTGCTGGTGCTGTTTACTCCGACCTTTTGGCGCGGCTAGTCACCTAAGTCTCTTGGTGAACATAACGAGCAGAATCTTTGTTATGTTCACTGTCCTCCACACTCGATATGTTCTAAGCTTAAGCGATATAGTGGTTACGCGTATCGAGTGAAGTCATGTATAAAAGTAAGTCCTCTTCCGGTGAGCAGAAGATTGAGCTAATCTCTGTGGGTAACATGGTGGATCTGGAAATTCTTTTGGCTGCCAGTTCAAAAAGAGTTAAAACGGAGTTTATCGGATATTTACCGGGGCAGTACTTGATTCTCAATTATCCTGGCCAAAAGCAACTGGGCAAAGCAGTTGAGCATGTCAAAGAGGGTGCTTCTGTTATTGTACGCGCGGTGGCTGATCACAGTGATGGACAAATCATCGCTTTTAAAACCGATATTAAAGCAGTTGCTTACACTCCCACTAAATTAATTTTTCTCTATCCACCGCAACAAATACAGAGTCACTGTTTGCGACATCACGTGCGGATCCCCACCTTAATACCGGCAACTTTAATGACCAGTCGTTCAACTTGTGATGGTGTAATAAAAGACATTTCACCAACGGGGTTACAGTTTAGTTTACGCGGTGCGAAGGTGGACCTGCCGCTGCATGATAAATCGTGCCATGTGGTGATTGCGGGTAAGAAAAAAGAGCCGATCCGGTTACAAGGGGAGGTATGTAGTACCACTCATCAAGATGAATTGGCGATGGTGGGGATTAAGCTACTCTCGCAAGAGCAAAAGGTAGAAGCGCTGCTACAGGAATATCTAATCGATCTGGCAGCGCTAGACATGAGATAAGCTTTAAACAAAGAGAGCGCTAACCTGAAAGAGCTTTTCAACAACGCTAATTTGTCGCTTATCAATCAAGAACATGATGACATGATCACCGGAGAGTATGGTGGTATCATCGTGGGCTATCAACACTTCGTCATTGCGCACAATGGCACCGATGGTGGTGCCAACAGGTAGTTTGATCTCACCAATCGTTCGGCCAACAACTTTGGATGTGTTTTCATCACCATGAGCGACCGCTTCAATGGCTTCGGCGGCACCTTTTCGCAATGAGTATACATTGACAATATCACCTCTTCGAACATGGGTTAACAGTGCTGAGATGGTGGCTTGTTGGGGCGAGATTGCAATATCAATTTCCCCTCCTTGAACCAAATCAACATAGGCACCTCGCTGGATGAGCACCATGGTCTTTTGTGCCCCCATACGCTTGGCCAACATCGCCGCCATAATATTGGCTTCATCGTCGTTGGTGACGGCAATGAAGACATCAACTTGCTCAATATGTTCTTCAGAGAGCAGCTCTTGATCCGATGCATCACCACAAAAGATGACGGTGTTGTCTAACATTTCTGATAGTTGTGTTGCACGTTGTTGGTTACGTTCTATCAGTTTGACGCTGTGGTTGCGCTCCAGTGATCGCGCTAAGCCTGCGCCAATGTTACCGCCACCCGCAATCATAATTTTCTTATATGAACGCTCAAGCTTTTGTAGCTCATTCATAACTGCGCGGATGTGCTTTGTTGCCGCGATAAAGAAAATTTCATCATCCGCTTCGATTACAGTGGTGCCAAGTGGCTTGATGGCTTTACCTTGTCGATAAATAGCAGCGACGCGCGTATCAACATTGGGAATATGCTCTTTTAGCGCGGATAAGGCATAGCCAACAAGCAGGCCGCCATAGTAGGCTTTTACCGCAACCAAAGACAACATGCCTTCGGCAAACTGTAAAACCTGCAATGCGCCGGGATAGTCAATTAAACGACGAATATACTTGGTTACAAGTTGTTCTGGAGCAATATAATGATCAACAGGTAAGTCATCGTTTTGGAACAACTTCTCTTTATATTTCAGATATTGCTCAGAGCGAATACGCGCGATTTTGGTGGGAGTATTGAAAATACTATAAGCCACCTGACACGCGATCATATTCACTTCATCTGAACTGGTAACCGCAATAATCATATCTGCATCTTCAGCGCCTGCTTGACGCAGAACATCGGGATGAGCACTATGCCCAGTCACACCTTGCAGGTCATACTTATCTTGTAGCTCACGCAGCCTATCACCGTCGATGTCTACCACGGTGATCTCATTTTGTTCACCTACTAAGTTCTCTGCAAGCGTTCCACCGACTTGGCCGGCACCTAAGATTATGATTTTCATAGTTATTGTCGTTTAGTTATTTTTGCATAATAGAAACCGTCACTGAGCCCTGGTAGCAGTTGTAGCCCAGGCGTCGTTGGGGTGTCATCCTGATGCAGAGGTTGGTGTTCGGCATCGTTTGTGCTTTGTAAAAAAGCAGCTACTTGGTCACGGTTTTCTTCAGGTAACACTGAGCAGGTGGCATATAACAGGGTGCCACCTGGTTTTAGAAGTGGCCAGATATTTTCTAAAATCTGTTGTTGCAACTGTGCTAAGTCTGCAATATCGGTGCTGCGTCTGAGCCACTTAATATCAGGGTGGCGACGTATGACACCCGTTGCAGAACACGGGACATCTAATAGGATACGATCATACAGCTGGCCATCCCACCAATCTTTAGGGCTGGATGCATCCGCATGTATGCAGTTAGCATGTAAGCCAAGGCGTTTTAAATTTTCTTCAACACGAAGTAGGCGTTCACTATCCGCATCTAGTGCATCAACACTTGCATTGGCCAATTCTAGGATGTGACAAGTTTTACCACCTGGAGCCGCACAAGCATCAAGAATACGTTCGTTATCTTGCGGGTCTAAGTATCGAGCTGCTAGTTGCGCTGCTGCATCTTGAACTGAACATGCACCCTCACGAAAACCCGGCAATGTATAAACATCACAAGGCTTTTCAAGCACAATCGCATCTTCAAAGCGAGGTTCAAGGCAATGGCTGATACCCGCTTCATCCAACAGCTCGCTGTATTCTGTAACACTGTAATGGGCTTGATTTACCCGCAACCACATGGGGGCTTGCTCTTGGTTAGCTTCTAAAACCGCTTGCCATTGCTCTGGATATGCAGTTTGTAACTTCTTCATAAACCAGTTTGGGTGGTTATATTGGCATACCGTAATACGGTTTGCGCTGTCTTCCAATTCATTAAACTGACGTTGAAAGGTGCGCAATATCGCATTTACTAGACCCTTTAAGCCCGGCGCTCGCATACTTTGCAGAGCATTGACGGTTTCAGCGACCGCCGCATGTTCTGGTGTACGCATGTATTGTAATTGGTACATGCCGACATAAAGCAAAAATTGATAAACCCGACGTTTTCCTTTAAGTGGTTGGTCGAGTAGTTGTTGACAGTAATGCTCAAGAGTGGGCAAGTAGCGCAATACGCCATAACAGATCTGTTGTAATAACGCTTTGTCTTTTGGGTTTAGCTTGAGTGCGGCATGAGGCAACACAGTACTAAGAGACTGACCTTTATCGACAACTTGAAAAAGTGTTTGCGCAGCCAAAGCTCGTACATTCGTCATCAGTGGCCTACCTTAGAGCCAGGAGCAACCCAATCAGCTCTGCCATTTAAAAAATCCTGTGCAGACATTGGCTTTTTACCCTGCGGTTGTAATTGGGTTACGTTTAAGGCTTGTTCACCGCAAGCGATAACAATACCATTTTTATCGCTACTTAAAACCTGACCAGCTTCACCTTGTTGATCGATCACTTCAGCTTGCCAGATTTTTACCGTTTGCTGTTGCATCGTGGTAAAGCAGACTGGCCATGGGTTAAATGCTCGAACGTTTAAAGCGATTTGTGTGGCGCTCATCTGCCAGTCAATATCAGCCTCTTCTTTAGATAGCTTCTTGGCATAGTTAGCCTGTGCATCATCTTGCTTAGTTGCAACGGCTGTACCATTACTGAGTTGCTCTAATGTATCGAGTAGGGCGACGGGTCCTAGCTGTGCAAGCTTGTCATATAAGCTGGCACTGGTGTCTTGTGCTGTGATCGGGCATGTTGCAATATGTAGCATATCACCGGTGTCCAGCCCTTCATCCATCTGCATGATAGTCACACCTGTTTGTTGATCACCGGCCCAAAGCGCTCTTTGAATAGGAGCAGCGCCGCGCCAACGGGGTAATATAGAGCCATGTACGTTTAGGCAGCCTAGTTTAGGAGTTTCTAAAATCGCTTTTGGCAATAAGACGCCATATGCCACGACCACCATTACATCAGCGTTTAGTGCGGCAAGTTCGCGTTGCGCTTCATCTGTTTTTAATGATTCAGGCTGATATACAGGTAAATCATGCTCCAATGCCAGCGTTTTTACTTCACTGGCTTTTAATTTTTTACCTCGACCAGCGGGGCGGTCTGGTGTGCTGTAAACAGCAACAACTTGATGAGATGAGTCGATTAAGGCGCTTAGGTGACGCGCGGCAAAATCTGGCGTCCCGGCAAAAACAATACGTAATGGCTTGGTCACTGAGTTATCCAATAAATAGTTGATGGGAAGAGAGTTAAGCGAGAGTTATCTGCGCGCAATTAGCGAGCAGCCAACTTTGCTTCCTTTTCTAGCTTCTTACGGATACGTTGGCGCTTCAGTGGCGATAAGTAATCAATAAATAACTTACCCATCAAGTGGTCAAGCTCGTGTTGCGTACAAATCGCAAGTAGGCCATCTGCATCGTAACTGTATTGCTCACCTTGCTCATTTAGCGCGGTCACAGTGATAGTTTCTGCTCTGTCTACCTTGGCCCAAGAATGAGGCACTGATAAGCAGCCTTCTTCACTGGTAGTTGAGCCCTCTTTGCGGGTAATTTCTGGGTTAATCAACACCCTTGGTTCATTGCGCTCTTCCGATACGTCAATGACGACAATACGTTGGTGGATATTAACTTGAGTTGCTGCAAGACCAATCCCATTTTCGTCGTACATGGTTTCTAACATGTCTTTGACGATTTGACGCACTTCATCATTTACTTCTGCAACGGGTTTTGCCACTGTGCGTAGGCGTTCATCTGGGAATCTGAGTACTTCTAACTTTGCCATGGTTACCTTTTATCGTTAAGCTTAAAATGCAAAATACTATATGGTCTTATTTTAGCCATTCGCGTTCCCCTTTAACAGGTTTTGGTTGATAATATCGAAAAATAACTCAAGGAAGCCGTAATGAAACACCCATTTGCAGCTCTGATCATGGCAATTGGTCTTGCTTTTCCAACTTATGCAGACGAATTGAGTGTTAAAGATGATGCACCAGCTCGGTATGTGGTCAAAGAGGGCGACACGTTATGGGACATTTCTAAGTTGTACTTGTCATCTCCTTGGCAGTGGCAAACTTTGTGGAAGCAAAATCCACAATTGGGTGACCCTGATTTGATTTACCCCGGTGATGTCTTGGTGTTTGAGCGCGATGCGCAAGGAAACCCAATGATAAAGCTGGCCAAAGGCGTGAAGAAACTATCACCTGCGGCCCGTGTGGTTGTACAAAAGAGTACTGCCATTCCGACTTTGCCTGTCGCAATCATCAAGCCATTGTTGGCATTTGAGCAGGCATTGAGTGAAGAAGACTTAGTTGGTCATCCGTTTATTTTGGGTGCGAATCATAATGTTAAGTTAGCGACACAAGGGCATCTGCTTTACATTAAAGGCGACCTTGATCAGTTTGTACATTATGGTATCTACAATGTGGAAGACAAATATGTGGACCCTAACTCGCTTGAAACATTGGCTTATGAGGCTAATCTGGTTGGGACTGCACGTGTTGTAGATATTGGTAATATAGCTCAGGGGAAACCTGCTACGGTGAGAGTTGAAACCGCCAAACGAGAGATAAAACCCAATGATATTCTGCTGCCTATTTCTCAAGGGCAAAGCTTCTCTGTGCAATTTAGTATGCTTAGGCCTACTCACCCTGTAGATGGTGAAATCATCTCCAGCGACAATAAATTAAGGGAGTTTGGTGCAACGACAGTGGTGGTGTTGAACCTTGGTCGTGAACATAATGTACAGGAAGGTCACATACTTGATATTAGCAAACGTTCACCTACAGTTATTGAGGGCAGTAAAGGCCCTCGTTACGTTGAGGATGCAAGTCGTCTAGAGAAGTTGTCTAGTAGTGTAAGTGAGCTATTCAACACTTCAAATTCAAAAAATAATGCCGTGTGGAACATGCCAGAAGAAAAAATTGGCGAATTAATGATTTTTAAGGTCTATGACAAGGTCAGCTATGCGTTAGTGACCAGTGCGTTGCAACCAATTCGAATTGGAGACAGTGTCGGGGTCAACTAATGCTTAATGCTCTAAGGAGGGAGCATGGAAACTTTAACTCAATTGCAGTGTTTGGCGCTGCATGCTTGTAAGGGGCTGGGAGTAGCCTCAATACTCGCACTACAAAAAAAGTGTACACTTAGTTCGCTTTTTCATTCATCAGATTCAGCGTTGCGACAGCTGGGCCTAAATGATGAACTTATCAAACAACTCGGTCTCATAAATTGGTCATACCTAGAGAGTATTGTGTCTTTTTGCAAGCAAACTCAGGTTTCGATTATTAGTTATTTCGATGATGACTATCCATTACTGCTAAAAGAAATCAGCAGCCCTCCTTTTGTGTTGTTTTGCAAAGGGGATGTATCCTTACTGGCAAAACCGCAAGTGGCTATTGTCGGCAGTCGTAGTGCGACTGCTACCGGGTTAGAAATAGCGGCTGATTTCGCATATAAATTGCGTATGGCTGGGTTAGTTGTTACGTCGGGATTAGCGAGGGGAATAGACGGTGCGGCCCATAAGGGAGCATTGGCCAGTCAGGACTCGTTATCGGGTTCTACGATTGCCGTGTTAGGCACAGGGGTTGATATTGTTTACCCAAAACGCCATAACTTATTATATCAACAGGTGTTGGAGTCTGGTTTACTGGTGAGTGAGTTTTTCCCCGGGAGTACGGCCAATGCAAGCCATTTTCCACGCCGCAATCGTATTATATCTGGTTTGTCATTAGGGGTGGTCTTAGTCGAAGCAGAAATGAAAAGTGGTTCGTTGATAACGGCGCGCTACGCACTGGAGCAAAATAGAGATGTGTTTGCGGTGCCAGGCTCTATCAAAAGTCCACTATCTCAAGGTTGTCATTACTTGTTGAAACAAGGGGCAAAGTTAACAGAAAGTGTAGAAGACATTCTGGAAGATGTGAGCTTTTTGCCAGAAAACGGTCTATATAGTATAGAAAGCGTGATAAAAAATGATTTGCCACAGGAGGACTGCCCAGTATTAAAAAACCTTGGCTTTGAGGTCACTTCGGTGGATACCTTAACGCAAAGGACCCAGTGGCCCGTTGAGCGTGTTATTGCACGTTTATTGGACCTAGAGCTTGAAGATAAAGTAGAACGCGTCTTAGACGGCTACATTAAATTAGCGAGGGGTTAATCATGTTTGATATCCTAATGTATCTATTTGAGAACTATATCCACAGTGAAGCGGATATCTTTGTTGAGCAAAATGAGTTAACCGATGAGTTATTGCGGGCAGGGTTTAACCAAGAAGAAATCTACAAAGCGTTGGATTGGTTAGAGCAATTAGCAGATCTACAACATAGCGATGAGATCCCTTACCTAAACAGTAAAGCTGATAGCGCCATTCGTATTTACACGGAGCAAGAGTGTCAAATGCTAGACATTGAATGTCGCGGTTTTCTTATGTTTGTGGAGCAAGTGGGTGTGATTGACTCAACGACTAGAGAAATGGTGATTGACCGTTTATTCGCATTAGAAAAACCAACGATAGGATTGGAAGACCTTAAGTGGGTTATTTTAATGGTGCTCTTTAACGTGCCGGGTAAAGAACAAGCCTATGCCCAGATGGAAGATCTTATTTTTGATGAACCCGGTGGCTATCTACACTAGTAAATTTTAGGGTCAATTCCCTTGACCCTAAAGCCATGACGGTTATATTAGGCGCAAATTTGTGCACTGGCCGAAGGTAATATGAGTAAGATTGATCATTCTTTGTTTAATGCAAAGCAACACGCGTTAGAAAAAGAGTATGAAGTTTGTCCCGAGTGTGGCTCTGAGCTAGTGATTAAACACAGCAAAAGCGGTCCTTTTTTGGGGTGTGCAAGCTACCCAGCATGTAGCTACATTCGTCCTTTGGCACACCATGATAATCATGATATCAAAGTGTTAGAAGATTCTCCGTGCCCAGAATGTGGTAATCATTTAGTGATTAGAAACGGACGATATGGGATGTTTATTGGCTGTACTGGTTATCCCGAATGTCACTACATTGCGCATGATGAACAAGACTCAGAAGCTGAGCACAATGTTGACTGTCCCAAATGTCATAAAGGCCAATTAACCAAGCGAAAAAACAAGTTTGGGAAGTTTTTCTATTCATGTGATCGTTACCCTCATTGTAAGTACAGTTTAAACCAGCAACCCGTCGCTCAAAAGTGTCCTGAATGTGGTTGGGCTGTTATGGTACAAAAGCAAAGGTCGGGTAAAGCTGTGTTACAATGCCCACAAAAATCCTGTCAGCACAAGATTGAGAATCAAAGTGAGTAATACACAATCAATTAATTTGCAGGACGCACTCAGTGCGTTTACTGCGGGTGGAGTGCTTTGTTATCCTACCGAAGCAGTTTATGGTTTAGGGTGCGATCCAGACAATGAAGCTGCGGTAACACAGTTACTCAATATTAAGCAAAGAGATGTAACAAAAGGGCTTATTTTAGTTGCTGATAATTACGGACAATGCTTGCCCTATGTCGATGATGCAAAAATCCCCATGGACAAACGTGCAGATATTTTTTCATCTTGGCCTGGTCCTATCACTTGGTTGCTACCCGCAAAAGCAAGCACGCCAGGTTGGCTGACGGGCGCTCATGATACCATCGCGATACGCATCAGTGCGCATCCCGTGATAAAAGCTTTATGTCAAACAATCTCAAAACCTTTGGTATCCACAAGCGCGAACATTAGTGGAGCCGAGCCTGTGATGAGTATTACGCAGGCAAGAGACACATTTCAGGATCAAGTCGCTTGCTATGTAACTGGTCAGTTAGGCGACAGCACCAAACCGAGCCAAATTAAACATGCACTCAGTGGTGCACTCATTCGAGGGAATCAATAACACATATGAGTAAGGTAAATTTAGAAACAGTAAAAGCGTTTTTGTTGTCATTGCAGGACTCGATTTGTGCAGGTTTAGAACAGGCTGATGGAACAGCTAAGTTTGTTGAAGATGCATGGCAGCGTGAAGAGGGGGGAGGCGGGAGAACTCGCGTTATTCGTGATGGCGCCGTCATCGAACAAGGTGGGGTTAATTACTCTCATGTGTTTGGTGAGTCTATGCCAGCCTCTGCGACAGCACATAGACCAGAACTAGCTGGCAGAAGCTTTCACGCTTGTGGCGTCTCATTGGTTATTCACCCAAAGAACCCACATATTCCTACTAGTCATGCCAATGTACGCTTTTTTATCGCCGAAAAAGAAGGTGAAGAGCCAATTTGGTGGTTTGGGGGAGGTTTCGACCTGACGCCTTTTTACCCGGTGTTAGAGGATGTAAAACACTGGCACCAAACTGCTCAAGACTTATGCTCACCTTTTGGTGAGCAGGTATATGATGATTACAAGAAATGGTGTGATGAGTACTTTTACCTCAAACATCGTGGTGAGACTCGGGGCGTTGGTGGCTTATTTTTTGATGATTTAAATGAGTGGGGGTTTGATAAGAGTTTTGCGTTTATGCAGGCCGTAGGCAATGGCTATTTAGATGCTTATCTACCACTTATTGAACGTCGCAAAAACACACCGTTTGGTGAGCACGAACGTCAGTTCCAACTTTATCGGCGCGGACGTTATGTGGAATTTAACTTGGTATGGGACCGTGGCACTTTGTTTGGTTTGCAAACTGGGGGGCGTACGGAGTCAATCCTCATGTCGATGCCACCTCTGGCACGATGGGAATATAACTTTAAGCCGGTTCCGGACTCTCCAGAAGCCAAGTTGTATGAATTCTACCTTAAACCACAAGATTGGCTCTCCTGCTAAGAATATAAAAAAGGCGCCCATTGGGCGCCTAAACACAGCATAACAATTCTAATTTAACCTCACATCACATATCCAAATTTTAGGCTATTCAATCGAGTTTAAAGCTTCTTACTTGCTCGTCTAACGAACGAGCCAGTGAAAGTAACTCCTCACTTACCTGCTTACTGCCATGAGCATCAACCAAAGATTGCTCTGCATTATCTCTTATCGCAATCACACTTTGATTTATCTCTTCGGCGGCTAGGTTCTGTTGTTCAGTGGCGTCTGCAATTTGTACGTTCAAATCATTAATTTCGTGCATTTGATTAGAAATATTTTTCAGTGCTTGCGCAACTTGCTTTACCTGTGCAGCTCTGTCGTCTGCCTCTTCGCATGATGCACTCATGGCTTTTACGGTTTGTTCAGCTTCACTTTGTAATTTATCAATCGTGCGTTTAATCTCATCCGTTGAGTCATGAGTGCGAGTTGCAAGCGTACGCACTTCATCTGCAACGACTGCAAAGCCGCGACCAGCTTCACCTGCACGAGCAGCCTCGATTGCGGCATTCAGTGCCAATAGGTTGGTTTGCTCTGCGATACTGCTGATCACTTCAAGTACTTTTCCAACCTCAAGTGTTTGTGCTTGTAGTTGACTTACCTGTGTTGCAGCTTGACGCACGTCTTGTGCCAGTTGATTAATGCTTTGCTCGGTACGTTCAGCTACCGCCATGCTCTCTTCAGCAAGGTGATTACTGCTATCCGATTTTTCTGATGCAAAGTGCGTGGTATTCTTAACTTCACTGGATGAGCACTCCAGCTCATTGATTGCTGCGGCAACAGAGTCAGTGCCTTGTTTTTGTTGCAAAATAGCGCGCTCGGTTGTATCGGCTGACGTGTAGATAGTTTCGGCAGATTGAATAAGTACTTTTGACGTATGTGAGACTTGGCCAATGTTATCTTTGAATGACGCCATCATCTTGTTGTAGTTAATTGCTAAGCGGCCTAGCTCATCGTCAATGTTATCGTCTATGCGCAGGCTTAAGTCTTTATTTTGTGAAGCGAGTCGCATAGTACGGCCCAACGTTTTTAGACGGGTAATAAATAACTTGCGAAAGAGTGTGCCTAGGATCACAAACGTAACGACAAAAATTCCTGTTAGCAGCGCGGTACTTAACCAAGTGTTAGTCTGCACACTCGAATCTATATCATCCAGTGAATAGCTTATTTTGACCACGCCCAGAATGTCACCTTCTTGTGCTTGGTGACAACCCAAGCAGTTAGTACCCTTGTAATCAGCTTTTGCTATCATGGGTCGCAGATATGTCATTACTCGCGAGTCACCACGAGTTTCAATAAACAAAGACTCTTTACCGTTGAGTGCTTGATGTTCTGCTTCTCCATTAGGAGACTGATTGACGTTGCCAGCGCCATAAACTTTTACGACTTGTGAGCCACGGATAATATGGGCATCTTCAATGTTTGGATGTTCTCTGAGCTTTTGACTTAAAATCTCTCTATTCGCCATGGTGCCTGTAAGCATCATAGTATTGATAGAGTCAAAATAGTTGTCTGCCAATAAGCGAATATTTTCTGACACTGTCTCTTGCGCCAATTGTTGTTGCTGGCTTGAACTGCTCAGGATACTGGCTACTAATACCAAAATACCAGTTACCGTAAGTAGGGCATAAATCTTATGTTGAATAGAAGTCACACGCATCGCACAATTCTCCGTTATGAGATGCGTATTATGGACAAAGTGGTAGAACCAGGCTTTGACTTAGCGCAAAGAGCGTTAAAGTTAGCCTACGACTTTAGTCTTGATTTATCATATGGCTTGCCAGTTGTGCCAATGAATGGCGTAAGCCTTCACGTAAGAGGGGATTATCTATTTGCTCATCTAAAGCTTTATTCATGCAATACATCCATTGATCTCGTAAGTCTTGATCGATTGGAAATGGCATATGGCGTTGTCTCAACCTAGGGTGGCCATATTTTTCCACGAACAGATCAGGGCCACCTAACCAACCCGACAAAAACTCAAAAAATACCTGACGTATTCTATCTAATGGTTTCGGGTGCATATCATATAAAGGTTTTGCATAGGGATCGCTTGCCATAATGTCGTAGAATCTATCCGCCAGAGCACGGGCGCCAGATTCACCCCCCATTATTTCGTAGGGCGTTTTTTCGGGTGTGGGTGTCGACTCGCTCTGCGATTTACTTGCATCCTTATTGAAGATGCGTTTAATTAACTGCTTCATAATATTGAAAACTTCTTAGGCATTATCATGGATAAATACGCGGTGTTTGGACACCCCATAAAACATTCGAAATCACCGTTGATCCACCAAGCATTTGCACGTCAATGCATGGACCAGATCAGTTACGAGGCGATTCTAGCACCTTTAGATGGTTTTAAAGAATCCGTTGAGAAGTTTTTTGCCTCAGGGGGTAAAGGTGCAAATGTGACGTTGCCATTTAAAGAGCAGGCTTTCGAGCTTGTCGACCAGCTTACCGAAAGAGCAAGACTCGCTGGTGCGGTGAATACCTTAAAGTTGTTAGAAGATGGTACATTACTAGGAGATAACACGGATGGTGCAGGGCTCGTATCAGATTTAGAACAGCACAATGCGCCTCTTAGTAAAGCAACTGTATTGTTGATTGGCTCGGGTGGTGCTGCCAGAGGCTGCATTTATCCTTTATTACAAGCGGGTGTAACAAAAGTGGTGATAGCTAACCGCACTATCGGCAAAGCACGATCATTAGCGGCCGAGTTTGTGCAATTTGGTGATGTCTCAGGGTGTGGTTTACAAGATATTCCCAAAGATAGATATACCATAGTGATTAATTCTACTTCTTCAAGTGTGACAGGAGATGTGCCCGACGTATCACCCTCAATATTACAAGAATGTATATTGGCCTACGATATGTTTTACAGTGAGCAACGTACGAGCTTTTTGACTTGGGTTGCATCGCACAATTCAGATACTAAGTTAGTTGATGGTTTTGGGATGCTGATTGGGCAAGCAGCGGAAGCTTATGAAATTTGGCGTAATAAAAAACCAAACACGGAACAAGTGGCCAGCGAGATAAAAAATGGAGCGATGTTATGAATCAGGGGATCCTATTTAACGATGATGTAAATGTGACTCATAATGGCTTGATTTTTACCGCCATGGTTAATGGCTTGATGGTTAAATGTATAATTGCAACTCCACCGATGAGTGATGAAGCTGCGTTAAAGCATTTTCAGGCTCATCAATTTGACTATGAAATGCAAGCTGAGCAATTGATAGAAGATGAAACCTATGAAGACGATGGCAGCGTCTTACTGACCTTCCTCTAGATATTCATCCTTAAGCTGCACATAATTTTGAGCTGAGATTTTCAAAAATGCCAGCTCATCGTCACTAAGTGGTCGAGACTTCTTAGCGGGGCTGCCAACATATAGGTGTCCTGACTCTAACGTCTTATTAGGCGGAACGAGTGCGCCGCCACCGATAATGACATCATCCTCGACCGTGACATTATCCATCACGATAGCTCCCATCCCCACGAGAATACGATTACCTAAGGTGCAGCCATGTAACATTACTTTATGTCCAATAGTAACGTCATCGCCAATAATCAAAGGATAACCCTTAGGGTTAGACTTAGTGGCTCGGGTTAAATGTAATACCGAACCGTCCTGAACATTCGTGCGCTCGCCTATCTTTATATAATTAACATCTCCTCTAGCTGCTACTAGTGGCCAAATACTGCTGTCCTTGCCAAGAGTAATGTCTCCGACTAAGACAGATGATGTATCGACATATACACCTTCGGCAAGCTTTGGCTTAATACCTTTATAGCTTCTGAGCATGTTTACCTCTCTATTATTCATAATACTGTATTAGCTAAGTGTAGAGGCTCATTTTATAAGAAGCTATAGTTTGCAAAAGCTGTTTTCAGCTTATAAAACTATCAAAAACACAGCTTTCGCTCAAAAATGATGCGAACAGTTTGTTTTTATCACTTTTCTTCAAAAATTCCTCAAAAACCGCTTGCGCTTTTTATTCGCCGCCCTATAATGCGACCCCACTGACACGGAGCGC
>NZ_PQBZ01000011.1 GCF_002964665.1 Pseudoalteromonas sp. T1lg23B
GGCTCATTTCACCTTGCGCAAAAGGAATGTAAGCACTGCG
Source organism: Pseudoalteromonas sp. T1lg23B (assembly GCF_002964665.1). Lineage (GTDB taxonomy): Bacteria > Pseudomonadota > Gammaproteobacteria > Enterobacterales > Alteromonadaceae > Pseudoalteromonas. Next base: position 41 of record NZ_PQBZ01000011.1, read on the forward strand.
TGCTTTGTCATTAAACTTTTGCACCTAATTCACCTTGCGCAAAGGAAACGTCCTCACTGCGTTCGCTGTCGTTAACCCTTTGCACCCTTGCTGCCATATGAAAGTAGCCGCTACGGAGTAGAACATCCTACTTCGTAGCGAACCAAGCTCCTATTTAAGTGAAAAGCCCATCCATTCGGATGGGCTTTTTGCGTTTTTGGGTCTGTAGGTCGTGATAAGCGTAGCGCCATCCGACGTTTAAGATAGTCCCTCAGCGTCCTATAAAATGGCTCATCTCACCTTGCGCAAAGGAAACGTCCTCACTGCGTTCGCTGTCGTTAACCCTTTGCACCCCAATTAAACTTTTGCACCTAATTTACCTTGTGCAAAAAGAGTGTGTTCGCTTCGCTTATGTTGCCAGCCTTTTACATTCTAGGCGGTTGTTAAAATGTTATAAAAGTTGAAATTTTAAGAGGATTAGCTTAATAAATATCCGAACAATCTATTTTTATCACTTTTCCTCAAAAACCGCTTGCGCTTTTTATTCGCCGCCCTATAATGCGACCCCACTGACACGGAGCGCTACGCTGATTAAGCAAAGCTAAAAGTAATTCCGATTAACGCTCGCACCCTCCGTATTACCGCGGCTGCTGGCACGGAGTTAGCCGGTGCTTCTTCTGTAAGTAACGTCACAGCTAAGTGCTATTAACACTTAACCTTTCCTCCTTACTGAAAGTGCTTTACAACCCGAAGGCCTTCTTCACACACGCGGCATGGCTGCATCAGGCTTGCGCCCATTGTGCA
>NZ_PQBZ01000002.1 GCF_002964665.1 Pseudoalteromonas sp. T1lg23B
TAAAGTCTCCCTCAGCACTAAAGTCTCCCTCAGCACTAAAGTCTCCCTCAGCACTAAAGTCTCCCTCAGCACTAAAGTCTCCCTCAGCACCAAAGTCTCCCTCAGCACCAAAGTCTCCGGCAACTGGGCTAGTTAGGCTTATTTCCAGCGTATTTTAATACTGATATCGCTCAGCTTGTTTGGAGGGAGGATTTAGATAAGCTTTTGCGTTTTTTGCATAATTCGAAGCTATTATTATCAATTAAGATAGAAGCTTAATGTTAGATAATAATTAAAGTTAAGGTGTTGTTTTATTTGCTTTTATTTATATTTTTTCAAATTTGACGCTATGTTTTTATTGGGACAGAATCATTTCACTCCTTGATTGAATTCGCAATTAGTAAAATAACGGGGTTTAAAATGAAAGAGCTAAAAATGACAAATGAAAATGTCTCGCTTGTTAACTTTAACAAAATAAATGTACTCATGGCTGACTTTGAAAAAGCTGGTGATACACAAGACTTAACCTCAATCCTAAAGAAAGAGGCATTAGAGTGTGGCTATAACGTACTCGGGGTTTTAGATTATAACCCTCTGTCCGCTCAGTCATATCAACTTAACTATTTTGGTGAGATAGACAGGGATCTTGCCAAGTGTCTAGATACCGACGCCGGTTATCTTCACTGTAAGAACGGGTTAAGAATCAAACCACTTTCACAGGTTATTGATTATAAAGATAGTTGTTGTGGGCTGTATTTGTTGCCATTACGAGGTGTTGCAGGAATAGCTGGTGGGATCATATTTGATATACCTGAAACAGTAGAAACGTTTGGCAGCATTGAAATGATTGATTGGTATTGGACGATACTGTCACCGTATTTATTAAATGCGGCCATTCGTTGTAGAACAGGCAGTGTAAACATCACCAAACGAGAAAAAGACTGCTTGGTTTGGGCGTGTGAAGGTAAAACCTCTTGGGAGATAAGCCAAATACTAGGTATCTCTGAGAGAACCGTTAATTTCCATTTATCAAATTGTATTGTTAAGACGGACAGTGCTAACCGTCAGCAGGCCATTGTAAAATGTCTTGTTAAAAACCTGATATAAGCTCAGTAGAGCACTAAGTGTCGTGATCGATAGCTGAAGAACACACAGGTAAGTCGCGTGAGAGCGGCCATAATTAGAAATAAAGTGAATGAAAAGCGCTGTATGTGCTGCCAGTAAACAAAAGGCAGCGGATGGAATCATCAGTGAAAGTAAGGTGTCAGTCTCAGCGCGAGATAGAGTCGGTATGTTAGATGCGAAACTTTTCATAATGCGGATAATTTCAGTTAGAATATGCGCATAAATGCTAAAGTACAAAGCGCCCTTAAAACGTAATACGGGATTCTATTTCGATGTCACTCACTACAATTATATTAGCCGCGGGTAAGGGTACTCGCATGCGTTCAAAGTTACCAAAAGTGCTCCACCCTGTCGCGGGTCAGCCAATGGTGCAGCATGTTATTGATAACGCAGTGGCCTTAGGTTCAAAAAGTATCAATTTAGTCTATGGACATGGCAGAGAACAACTACAAACTGCTTTGTCTCACAATGAAGTAAATTGGGTGCTACAGGAAGAGCAACTCGGTACAGGTCATGCCGTTGCTGTTGCAAAACAGCATATTGAAGACCAAGACACAGTGCTTATTCTGTATGGAGATGTGCCACTGACTAAAACAGAGACGCTTGAGCGTTTGCTTGCAGTGACACCAGAAAATGGTATGTCGGTATTGACTGTAACCTTAGATAATCCAAATGGTTATGGGCGCATGTTGCGTGAAAATGGCAAGCTAACAGGTATTGTTGAACAAAAAGATGCCACACCTGAACAGCTCAATATCAAAGAAATCAATACTGGAATTATGGCTGTAAATGGGCGGCTACTAAAGAAGTGGCTGGACGCGCTATCAAATGACAATGCGCAAGGTGAATATTACCTAACGGACATCGTTGCTATGGCCCACAATGACGGTGTAGAGATCACCTCAGCTCAACCAGATGATGCGATGGAAGTTGAAGGGGCGAATAACCGTGTACAACTGGCAGGGCTTGAACGCGCTTATCAAGCGTGGCAAGCAGAGTCGCTCATGTTAAACGGTGCCAGCTTGGCTGATCCTAGCCGCATAGATGTGCGCGGTACTGTGACGACAGGTCAAGATGTACAGATAGATGTGAATGTGATCTTCGAAGGGTCAGTAGCAATTGGTGATGATGTGGTGATTGGACCGAACTGTGTGCTTAAAAACTGTGTTATTGGTAACGGTGTGGTGATCAAAGCAAACACATTGATAGAAGATGCACAGGTTGGAGATAAATGCACACTGGGGCCATTTGCACGACTGCGCCCAGGAGCTGTAATGGAAGAAGATTCGCACATAGGCAATTTTGTTGAGATGAAGAAAACCCGTTTGGGTAAGGGCTCGAAAGCGAACCACCTTACCTATCTTGGTGATGCCGACATTGGTGAAAAAGTAAATATTGGTGCTGGCACGATTACCTGTAACTACGATGGTGTAAACAAGTCAAAAACAGTTATCGGTAACAATGCATTTATTGGTTCAAATTCAGCGCTAGTGGCACCTGTAACGATAGGTGACACAGCGACCGTTGGAGCAGGATCGGTCATCACATCGACAGTTGCTGATGAACAGCTTGCAATTGCTCGTGGTAAACAACGTAATTTATCAGGCTGGCAAAGACCTGTGAAAAAGTCCTAACTGACATTGGTGTGTATGATGTTTTTGTGCACACCAACATGAAGCTTTTAGTTGCTTCCTAACTTTGCTCTGCGCTAGATATATCAACGGATGTCGTTAAATTGGTGACGTCGTAGTCAAGTTCCTTTTTGTTACTTGTCGTGATACATTGTCAACTTAATTGAACAAATATTAACAATAATATTACCGAAGTAGAGTTATGGAAAATTTATTCCGCAAAGAAGTCATGGAACACAAGCGGCATCGACTAGAAGGGGCTGTTTCGTTAGTACAACCGCCACTATTCAAAACACTGACCATTTTAATATGCACAGTGGTGGTGATCAGTATTGTTTTTCTATCAATAGGTAAATATACGCGCAAAGAACGTGTTAGTGGTGTGGTAGAACCCAACACGGGGATATTGAGACTCAAAGCGCCGCAAACGGGTGTGATTTCAGAAATTTTGGTTAATGAGGGGGAATATGTTGCCCAAGGTGCCCCCATTTTACGGATTGCCTCGGCTAAACACAGTAAACATGCTGTTGAGTTGAATCAGGCGTTACTGAATCAGTACAGTTTTCAGCTGCAAAGTCTGGAACAGCAATTATTACACCAAAAGAGACAAAATTCGCTGGCAATCACTGAACTGGAGCAACAAAAAGCGACAGCAAAAGCACGTCTAGCTGAGCTTGAGCAACAATCTCAAACGTTTGCCGAACGGTTGAAGCTGAATGAAACCATGGTGTCACAGATCAGTACCCTCAAAGGTAGTGGCTACATTTCTGAGTTGGAGTTGCAAAGACAGCGCGATACATTACTGTCTTTAAAACAGCAAGCGTCTAGCATTCAGTCCGAACGGTTATCTTTATTGAGTCAGATTGAGCAACTCGATAATCAACTCGAAAAACTTCCACTAGAGCAGAGTAATCATTTATCCCAATTACAATCGCAAAAAGCTGACTTACAAATTCGCTTGTCGTCCGTTGAACAGCAGCGTTTGGGGGAGCTTAGAGCACCTAAGTCAGGTCTTGTCAGTGGTTTAATGGCGAAGGTAGGTAAGAATGTGATGGAAGGACAGAACCTTCTTACTGTGTTGCCAGAGAACAGCCAAATGCAAGCCGTTATTTTTGTACCGACATCGGCGTTTGGTTTTGTCAACGAAGGCCAAAAAACACGGTTGCGATATCATGCGTTCCCATATGAAAAGTTCGGTGTTTATGACGGTAAGGTGATTGAAGTCAGTCAAAGCGTTATTTTCCCAGATGAAACCAATACCCCAGGCATTATCTCAGCCCCAGCATATCGGGTCGTGGTTGCGCTTGATAATCAAGAAGTTCAGGCTTATGGCAAAGCGTCAGCGTTACGTCCAGGTATGACGCTCGACGCAGACATAATCATCGAAGAACGATCGCTACTGAGGTGGTTGTTTGATCCAATATTCAGCATTCAAGGTCAGCTATAAGCTGTAAACATGAGAAACAAGGCGGCTTAACATGCACATTGAAGACAACTCACCTGTGGCTAAGCTACAGTTCTGGTCAAGGAAATCACTGCCCATTATTTTGCAGTCAGAGGCGGCTGAATGTGGCCTCGCTAGTTTAGCGATGGTTGCGGCCTATCATGGTTTTCACAGTGATCTGATTTCCTTAAGGCAGAGATTTAACATCTCGTTAGAAGGTGCGACGTTACTCGATATCATGCACTTTGCTGAAAAATTGGAGCTAACCTCGCGCCCTCTGCGGATTGAACTAGACGATCTGGATGCGCTGCAAACCCCGTGCATATTGCACTGGGATATGAACCACTTTGTGGTACTCAAAAAGGCCAATGAAAAGCGAATTGTGATCCATGACCCAGCCGCCGGCGAAAAAACTTTTACGCTAGAAGAGGCCTCTAAACACTTTACCGGCATTGCGCTAGAGCTGACACCAACCAAGAACTTTGAAAAACGAGAAGCTAGGCCGTCACTGAAGTTTTCTGACTTTTGGAGTCGCATTACAGGCTTGAAGCGTTCACTGACGCTGATATTTGTGCTTTCAATGCTACTACAAGTGTTTACGTTAGCCTCGCCATATTACATTCAATTGGTGATTGACGATGTGGTGCTCACGGGAGATACCTCATTATTAACCGTTCTGGCGGTGGGGTTCTTTTTAGTGATGGTATTTGAAATTGCCACCAATGCTTTGCGTGGTTTCACCCTGTTGCATTTTGGTAATCAAATGAACATTCAACTGGGTGCCAACTTGTTCCATCATCTTGTGCGTTTACCTCTGAGTTACTTCGAGACCCGCCATATGGGAGATGTGGTTTCACGTTTTGGCTCGTTGCAGCAGGTAAAAAAATTGCTGACCACAGGCGTCATCGAAGCAATAATCGACGGCTTGATGGCGGTGATCACGTTGGCGATGATCTTTTTCTACAGCCCTTTACTATCAGCCGTGGTGCTGGTGGCTGTGGTGTTATATGCCTTAGTACGGATAGCCATGTACAAGCCATTTCGCACCATCAGCGAACAAGAAATCATGGCTCGTGCGGAAGAAAACTCCAACTTTATGGAAACCGTAAGAGGGATCCAGACCATCAAGTTATTTGGCTCCGAAGTGAAGCGAGAAGGTCAGTGGCAAAACCGCTATGCCAACGCCATTAATCAGAATATTCGTTTAGGGAACTTTCAGATTGGCTATGATGCTGTTAACAGAGCGCTGTTTGGCATAGAAAACATTGTGGTTGTGTATCTTGCGGCGAACCTTGTTATTCAAGGCGGTTTCAGTACCGGTATGCTATTCGCATTTATGGCTTACAAGCGCCAGTTTATGGATAAAACCGCAAATCTTATCGAGAAGTTTATCGAATTTAAAATGCTTGGTTTGCATTTTGACCGAATTGCAGACATCGCGTTGACCAACAAAGAGCAATTGCAACCTGACCAAGTAAAGCGCCATACCTTAGTGGGCAATATAGAGATTAAAAATGTCAGCTTTGCGTATTCAGATGCCAGTAAAAATGTACTCAATGAGCTAAGTCTGAAAATTAACGCCGGCGAATCGGTCGCCATCACTGGGCCATCCGGTTGTGGTAAATCAACCCTACTTAAAATTATGCTAGGCCTGATCCCCGTTAAAAATGGTGAAGTCTTGATTGATGGTATTCCACTTGAGCAATTGGGAGCTCGTCAATATCGTCAACAAATCGCGGCGGTTATGCAAGATGATGAGCTATTGTCCGGATCAGTGGCAGATAATATCGCATTTTTCGAAACACCTATTGATATGGCTCATGTGGTGTATTGTGCTGAATTAGCAGCTATTCATGATGATATTAGTGCTATGCCAATGGGATATGACAGCTTAATAGGTGATATGGGTTCAAGTCTCTCAGGGGGACAGAAACAGCGTATTATTCTGGCCAGAGCCTTATATAAAAATCCCAAAATATTGTTTATGGATGAGGCAACCAGCCATTTGGACACCAGCCTTGAATCAGACATCAATGATGCGGTATCTCGTTTGAAAATAACACGGGTGATCATTGCACACCGTAAAGAAACGATAGCGTCAGCGGACAGAGAAATAAAGCTAACCAAGTATAAAGAAGCGAATACAGAAGAAGCATAATAATTAAGTGCTCATAAAGATAAAACGGATACCTTAAGGATAAGCATGAAAAGTACACTCTCCATGCCTTTGGAAAAAAAACAAAAAATAGAAAATATAATTCACCAATTGGCCAATCTCGTTAGTGCAAAGAACGAGTCTCATCATGGGTTTTTAAGCGGCTTAGCTGGACATTTGCTGTTTCTATACAAGGCACACGAATACAACCCTGATTGGGTGGATGAAGCGCTGTTCGCGCAGAAATTAGATGCGCTACAAGAGGGGCTGGAAGCGCAAAGCTTGGAGTTAAGTACAGGCCTTGCCGGACAGGCGTGGTTGTTGGAGTACCTCAATCAGGCGAATCAAGACGATTATGACGCCGACCTATTGGAAGATGTTGATGCTTTATTCGCGAACGCCTTGGATCATACCCCTTGGCGTGGTGAGATTGAGTACGTTTTAGGCTTAGCCGGTTATGCTCCCTATGCAGCAAGACGTTTGCGTTACAGTGATCAGCAAGCATTATATAGCGTCATCGTACAGGGCTTTGAAAGTACAGCCAGTCGATTGGAAAACGGCCATATTACTTGGTCACAACCCAGCAAGTCAGTTTATCGGTTAGATCAAGACTGTCTAGATGAGCCTGAGTTCAACCTTGGTCTTGCGCATGGTGTACCGGGTATTATCGCAGCACTATTACCCGCACTAGAGATCCCAGCTTTAAAGTCACAAGTAACGGAGCTTGTGCAGGGCGCCTGTGATTGGTTATTAGCGCAGCAAATTGAAAACGCTGACAGTCTGTCTTGTTTTAGCTCTTGTGCTAGCCAGCCACATGAAGCTTCGCGTTTAGGTTGGTGTTATGGAGATTTAACCATTGCAGTGGTTTTAGCGCGCGCGGGTCATGCGCTGGGTAGTCCCAACTATGTTGAGCAAGCACTCAAGGTTGCCCTAAAAAATACCCCTCGTGATGTGACAACCGGTTATGTGAAAGACGCTGGACTATGTCATGGCTATTTGGGAATTATGACTATTTACCAAGCGTTAAACCAGTTAATGCCACATCCTCAGCTTGAAGCAGTGGTGACGACTTGGCTTGATCACGCGTTAGAGCAATTTGAGCAACAAGGACTTGAAGCGTTTTATTTCTTTAGTGGGCTAAGTAAGAGCTATGAAGAAGATTTCAGTCTATTGACGGGCTATTCAGGTATTGGATTGTGCCTGCTCGGTGCGCTGAATGACGATCTTAGCTGGATTGACAGTATGCTAATGGCATAAGGAATAGAGAATGAATAATAATAATAATTCTAAGCAATCAAAAGCGGTTATTAAACCCATTCAATGTGCTCCTTTTTTTGTGATACGCACGCCGCGTCTAGCGACTGAATACTTGCACGCATTTGGTGCCAGTGATGCCGATAACAACGCCATTCTTAACGACTGGCTTGCAATGCCTGGGGTAATGGAAGCGCTTTATTTGGCCAGTCCTTCGTTACTTGAGCGCATTGAGCTGTGGCGGAATAAGCCTGACTCTAAACAGGGTAAAAAAGTCGCTCAGGCGTTGCTAAAATATATGATACGGATGTGTTCTCGGGCGACACCATTTGGCTTGTTTTCAGGCGTACATCAAGGGCAAATATCAGATAATACGAGTATTATCAGTGGTCCGTATAGTGCTGATAAGCGCAACACGCGACTAGACATGTTTTACCTTTCGGCTTTAAAAGAACACTTTATTAAACATGCCTCTCGCTCAGAACATTTAACTTATAAACCAAACTCTTCGCATTATTTTGTTGCGGAGCAATGCCGTTATATCGAGAGTTATATCTCTGACGATACGATGCAATATCGCTTGAGTGCCGTAGACAGTGATGAATACTTTAAGTTTGCACTATCGATAGCGAAAACGGGTAAGAGCTTTAATGCATTGGTTGAGGCATTTCACCATCAATATCCAGAGGCTGACAGAGCGGATGTTGAATCATACATCCAAGATTTAATCGACGAAGGCGTGCTCCAGGCCGATATACCTTTACCGCTGACAGGGGAGTCTCCTGACTCGGCTTTATTGAAGTCGTTGCAAGCGATTAATGAGCTCCATACTGCGGATCATCTTGCGACCGCGTTAACGCAAATTGAGCAATTAGACGCGCAAAGAAGTGGTGAAATAGCGCCATATAAACAAATTCTCGCGCATTTAGAGCAATTGCCAATTAAAGTTCAGGAAAACAAACTGTTTCAATCGGATGTATATCGAGACTTTGCACAATGCCAGTTGAGCGAAATGGAAATGAGCCGTTTGAGAAAGCAGTTGGAATTGATAGCTGGGCTCAGCGCTGACTCAAAAACGTCAACATTGAATAACTTTATTAATCAGTTCAATGCACGTTTTGAGGGCCAGTTTGTGCCGTTGGATGTGATTTTAGATGACGAGTCTGGCATTGGCATATCGGATGAAACTGGCTACGAATCGCCGCTCATAGCTGGTCTCATGTTAGGGAAAAAATCGCAGCAGCAAGCAAGCGGTAGTAGCAATGCTTGCGCAATGGATACCATCATTGATGAAGCGATTAGCTTGCCCGAAAATAGAGCTCGAGACTGTATCGTGTTAAAGAGCAAAGAACTAAAAGCAAAAGTAACCAATCAGGATGTGGTACATAAATTCCCAAGTTCATTTGCAGCTATGATCAGCCTTTATCAAGATGATAAACAGCATCCTATTGTGAAACTTAGCGGTTGTACTGGGCCTTCGTCTGCTAATTTACTTGGACGTTTTTGTCACCTCGATGAATCACTAAAAAACAATGTGCGAGCGGAGCTGCAAAAAGAGCAGGCCCACTCAAGTGAGGTTATTTTTGCTGAGGTGGTTCACATGCCAGAAGGACGCCCCGGCAATGTGGTTGCAAGGCCACACTTGCGAGAGTATGAAATTGTATTTATGGCTGATAGTAGTTTGGCTGATGAGTACCAAATACCGCTATCAGATTTACATGTTTGGGTTGAAGGACTGCAAGTCAAACTTTGGAGCAAACGACTCAATAAACAGGTGGTGCCACGTTTATCTTGTGCCCACAATTATTCAGCGCGTAGTCTAAGTGCTTACAAGTTTTTATGTATGCTGCAACATCAATCAGGGCGAGCTCCCAATTTCCGTATGCCTTCGAGCACTGAGCGTAGTGCGTTTGTGCCGCGCATTATGCTCGATAATCTGATTTTAAATGAGAAAACGTGGCGTATTCCAAGAGAAGCGCTCGAAGCGGTTTACCGAAAAGGGCAACTTGATAGCGATAAGCTAGACGCGCTAATGACCAAGTACCAGCTCGATGCTGAGGTCAGCTACGCGATTGCTGACAACGTGTTACAGCTGAACCTGCGCAATGCTGATATGTTATCAATTTTGCTGTCTGAAACGAAAGGACAATCCCATATCGAGCTCAAAGAAGTGCTGAGCAGCCACTATCAATCCAGAGTGGTTGATGCACAAGGCCACCATTACAACAATGAGCTTGTTGTGCCATTTTTTAACGACAATGCCTCGGTACACAGGCATTCTAGCGATAATCCAATCGCCAACATTACCGCTACGCCTATCAAGCGCCGATTTAGTGCTGGATCTGAGTGGCTAAGTTTAAAGATATACTCTGGTAACTCTGTTTTAGAACAACTACTTAGCGAGCGTTTACAGCCACTGATTGAAGAGCAGCACGCGTTGTTTGAAAAGTGGTTCTTCATTCGCTACGGCGATCCTGATTGGCACCTTCGTCTGCGTTTTCATGGCGAGCCAGAGATACTATGTGGTCAGTTACTCCCGCTATTAAACCAATTGCTAGACCCCATGATTGAAAGCGGTGAACTACACAAAGTTGAACTGATGACCTATGAGCGGGAAGTTGAACGCTATGGCGGACCAGAGTCCATGGCACTGGTTGAGTCGCTGTTTATGTATGACAGTATTTTAATCGCCAAGACTTGTGCGTTGTTAGATGAGTATGATGAACAGCTTAGATGGCGTGTGGCGCTGCTATACACAGACAGATTGCTGACTTTGTTTGAATATGATGATGAAGCGCGTTTGGCTTTAATCAGTCGCTTGAGAGATGGCTTTGGTCGAGAGTTTAGTGAAAGCAATACCTTGAGAAAACAATTAGGTAATCGCTATCGAGATTATCAAGCAACCTTGGACAGTGACTTTGCGCAGTTCAATCAGCAGGTACCCTCTGCACATGATGAAGTACAAAACGCGCTGTTTAGTTTACTGACTCAATGGCAGACGCAAGCCGCTCCTGTGGTTGCCAAGCTGAATGCCTTGCTTGCACAAGGCGCTTTAAACTGTAGCCGCGATTCCTTACTAGGTTCGTTACTGCATATGCATAATAACCGCATGTTTAAAGCCTATGGGCGTGAACAAGAACTGGTGATCCACGACTTGCTGCGCCGCAAATATTTTTCAGCGAATAAACAACAGTAAAGCAATCACATCGCTGTCGAGCGGTGTTAGCGCGCCGCTTAGTGACGTATATAAGTTTGCTCAAATGGATATGAATAACTAAGCTCAAAGGCTTCAGGCTACTGAGAAGTTATCTAAGAGTGTCAGATGAAAACATTTAAATTATTGATTTTAGGTTTTTTATTACTACACAGTTATGGCGTGTCGGCAGCGAAATCATTGGTTTCTGAACTGAAAATATTTGAGCCATACTTAGGAACTTGGCAGGCAGATTTTCCTGTTGCTGGCGGTAAACCTGCCATGCAGGATGTTAGCCATTGGGAACGAGCTTTAAATGGCACGGCCGTGCGTACTTTACATTCCATCAATGAGGGTATGTACGGTGGCGAATCTCTGATTTTTTGGGATAAAAGTAAACAAAAGGTGGTGTTTTTTTACTTCACCACCGCTGGCTTTTACACTCAAGGCACCATGGAGGTGCAAGATGACGGCAGTTTTGTCGCCTACGAAGATGTGGCTGGGAATCAGGATGGTATTACGCAAGTGAAGTCTACCAGCCGCTTTGTTGATGGTCAGATGGAGGTGTCTACTCAGTACTTAAAACACGGTACGTGGACACATCCAGAAAAGCGCCGCTATACCAGATCTAGTAAAGCGGTTAAATTTCATTAAGGTAGCTAGTCGTTGTGATCACATCGACTAGCTTGTATACACAAGTGATTAAATTTAAGTTTTTGATAAAAATAACTTAAGTGTATCGCCAACCTGTAACACATCTTTTGATAGCGCATTCCACTTTTTAATTTCATTCACACTGATGTTGAAGTGTTTGGCAATACGCCATAGGCTGTCGCCAGTGCGCACTGTATAGTCCACTTGCTGATCTGCTAAAATGGGCAGCAGTAACGTGTCTCCAATCTTTATATTGTTACTTTTCAATTGATTAAACGTTTTAAGCTGAGAGACCGTCAATGCATGACGCTGCGCAATGACGCTTAAACTATCCCCTTTTTTGATAGAGTAATGTTGCCACTGTTTGCTTGGCATGGCGGGCAGTTTGGCCACATAGTCTTGCCATTGGTCAGCCTGTAAGGCAGGCACGACGATGTGTTCTGGTCCATCCAACAAGGCTGGGAAGCGAGTGTAGCCTGGGTTAAGGGTTTGAAGTGTACGCCAAGCTTTGTCTGTATTTAGGATCACGCCTTGGGTTAAGGGTAAAACCGCAATTGCTGTATGGTTGGGGATCTTTGGAAATTCCATTTGCTGGCTACGCAGCAGTTGGGCAGCTGCCAGTAGTTTGGGCACGTAGTGACGAGTCTGTTTGGGCAAAGGTAAATCAAAAAAGTGAGTTGATTTACCACGCTGTTGATTATGCTTAATGGCTTGGGCTACGCGTCCTTCTCCGGTGTTGTAAGCCGCAATGGCATGATACCAATTGCCATCAAAGCGCTTATGTAAGTAGCTCAAAAAATCTAGCGCGGCATTGGTGGCATCGACAATATCTTGTCGACCGTCATACCAAGGGGTAATTTTTACGCCGTAATGTTTGGCAATTAGAGGTGTGAGTTGCCAAAGACCTGAAGCGTGCTTGTGAGAATAGGCGGTGGTGTCAAAATCGCTTTCAATTAAAGGCATTAAGGCCAGCTCTATGGGGAGCCCCCGACGTTCAACCTGTTCTACAACATATAACAGAAATGGTTTGGCTCTGTCGCTTATCACATGCATGTAGTTGGGATGTGACAAATACCAATCAACACGCGCCTGTACGCTTTCATGCGCTGAAGGGGCAAAGGTTAACTGTGAACGAATACGCTGCCATACATCATCGCTCTGCTCGTCAATGCTTGAATGTTGTACGGTGACCGTTTTTTTGTCAGCGGTGTTGGAGGTCACGTTAGCGGTGGTCGTCTTTGACAGTGATGGTGGTTTAGTAGACGTTGGAGTTGTGGTGCAGGCGCTCATCAGCGGCAGCAAACATAAAAGTGTGAAGCGAAATACATACATCATGAAGTAGTCTCTGCGTTATTTGTACCGATTGTAAACAAGAGGATCGGTAGGTGTAAAGTTTGCCTAATGTAAAATGATGGGATTAATATGATATGAATCGAGTTCTTTTATTGCAGGTAATGAACGGTAAGTGAATGCTTACAATCATATTCCGATGTTCCTATGATAAACACGGTGTGAATTGAACACCACAAGCGCAAGGTGCTGAGAGTGGGGACCTGCGACACATAGTCAGCGGTGTGCACTTGGCCTGCGGGCAGGCCACAGTACTATCGCCAGATAAGCATGCCAACTCAGCGTGCTAGTCGAGCGTCTTAAAGGCAATAGACGCATTAGTGCCACCAAAACCAAATGAATTGGACAGTGCCACATTAACCTCAACTTGCCGTGCCGATTGCATAACAAGGTCAACACCCTGACAATCAGGGTCGACATTATCTGATGTTAGATTCAGGGTAAATGGCAGCGTTTGATGCTTTAACGCTAGGACCGTAAAGACTGCCTCAATGGCTGCGGCAGCCCCTAGCAAGTGTCCTGTTTGTGACTTGGTGCCAGACACAGCAATGCGCGCGGCGTGGTCAGAGAAGGTATTTTTTATGGCTAATACTTCGATACTATCGGCTGCGGTGCTGGTGCTATGGGTGTTGATGTACTGAACATCTTGTGTGTTAAGGCCCGCCATATTGAGCGCATTTTGCATTGCTCGCTGTGCTCCAGAGCCTTGTGGATGAGGGGCGCTGAGGGCTTGTCCGGTGTAGCCGTCGCTGGTTCTACCAAAACCGACAATCTCACAATATATTTTTGCCCCACGAGTGATGGCATGATCGTACTCTTCCAGCACCAAGCATGCAGCGCCTTCGCCCATCACAAAACCGTCTCTGTCGCGGGTGAATGGACGAGAGGCCGTCATGGGATCTGCATTTCTGGTCGACAGCGCATTTTGTGCGTTAAATGTGGCGATGCCAACTGGTGTGACAGAAGCTTCAGCGCCTCCTGCGACGATAATGTCAGCTTCACCACTTTTAATGGCATTACAGGCATCAATCATTGAATGTGCGCTCGCCGCACAGGCTGTGCAGTGCGCGTTGTTTGGTCCGCCGAAATTCCAGTGGCTAGCAACATATCCAGCAGCAAGATTAGGCAAGAACATTAAATTTCCAAAAGGAGACTGCTTTTTACCGCTGGCTGCTTTGGCCGCGCACAGTTCCAAACTGTTTAAGCCACCTACGCCCGTTGCAAAGTTAACCCCTATGCGGTGCTGCAATCTCTCATTGGTAAGGTTATCAAGCCCTGCTTCATGAATTGCTTCTGCGGCGGCTATCATGGCGAACATTTGGTGGCGGTCCATTTTTTTGAGTAGCTTAGTGCGGGCGCTGTCGTCCATATGCTTAAATGGTGCCAGTGTATGCGCATCTAACTGTGAACTAATTTGAGCAGCAAAGGTTGTTTTGCAGGCAAATTGCACCGGATCAAAGTGCTCAATTGGTCGTATGCCGTGCTTGCCTTGCAGTAAATTTTCAAAGCTGGTGTGCGCGCTATCGCCTATGGGTGAGATGGCACCAATACCTGTAACAACGATTCTTCTCATGTTTATCCTTTTCAATTAAATTGCGTCGTGCTTGAGACGCGAATATTGCTCAGCAATACTAAGCATGTGCCGTTGCAAAATCATGACACTGCGGTCGGTGAATTTTTTATGCGAATGTGAGCGAAAAGGCAACGTCATACGTTTAATTAAGTCCAGAACAAAAAATGTATGGGTGATTTATGTTAGAAAGTGAATTAAAAGCACAATTGAGCCAGTTCATGCTAGATCCCGTTATTCTGAGCTATGCGGATGCTAACCATTATTTAGCGGGTGGCGTTGATATACACGGAAACTATCATCTACTGACCAATAAGCGAGGAGAAACACAGACCTTTAATTCATTGCGTGAAGCCGAGGTGGCATTGGCCAATTTGGGGGTAACCGCCGTTACTTTCGAAATGCAAAGCGCTTACGATGAGATGGTTGCGTCAGAATCTGTCGGTAGCGTAAAAACCAAGCTACATCTTGTGCATTAAGCCTATAACGGCTCACAACAGGGACTTTTCATCTGCTATGGCTGCTTCGCACATCAGCGTAAGCGCCATAGCTGGCAACTAAATACGCCATGGTACGCACCAAGCCCAAGTAACCAGACCTATTGAAAAATAAGCACATATTTACCCACCGAAAGCTAATTTTAAACACTAAGCTGCAACAGGTTATGGGTCACGCAAAAGAAACCTTAATTTGCAGTTGTCAACATCAATAAGTTTCGTTTAAACTACGCCTAAATTACGAAACGAAACTTTTCTGAACGGTTCATGACTAAACGAAATACCCAACAGCGCCGCCATACTATCCTTAGTCGAGTTAATGAAGAGGGTGAAGTGAGCGTTGAAGCATTAGCTGCTGAATTTGAAACTTCAGAAGTTACGATTCGAAAGGATTTAACCGCGTTAGAAAAGAGTGGTTTATTATTACGCCGCTACGGCGGCGCAGTGGCCTTGCCGCAGGAGATCGTGGGCAGCGCCAATGGTGAACAAGATTCACGTCGTAAAACCGCGATTGCTAAGGCCGCCGCTAAGCTGATTAAAGATCATAACCGCATCATCATTGACAGTGGCCGCACTACCGCAGCCATGATCCCCGAGTTATCTAACAAGCGTGGACTTGTGGTGATGACCAATGCCATGAATATTGCCAATCGACTTCTATCATTGGAGAACGAACCGACATTATTGATGACCGGAGGAACATGGGATCCGCATTCTGAGTCGTTTCAGGGGCAGGTTGCAGAGCAGGTGCTACGTTCTTATGATTTTGATCAGTTGTTTATTGGTGCCGATGGCATAGACGTAGCGCGCGGCACCACAACCTTTAACGAGCTGGTGGGCCTGAGTCAACTAATGGCACAGGCGGCCAGAGAAGTGATAGTCATGGTTGAGTCTGACAAAGTAGGACGAAAAATTCCTAACCTTGAGTTGCCATGGCAACAAGTTACAACCTTGATCACAGACGAAAATCTAGCCGACGACAAACGTCAGGCCATTGCACAAAGTGGCGTGACGGTTATTTGTGCAGCTTTATAAATACAGCGTTATGCAAGTACGACAACACCTTGTATAGCAAGATTAATATGACAACACCAACGTGCAAAATGGAGCAACTATGTGTGGGATTGTAGGGGCGGTAGCAGAGCGCCCAGTAAATAAGATTTTAGTTGAGGGCCTAAAGCGCCTAGAGTACCGAGGCTATGACTCGGCTGGCGTGGCATTGAGCCTCAACAACACGTTAAACACGGTGAAAGCTGTGGGCAAGGTGGTTAACCTTGAACAAGCGCTCGAAAAAGCCAATGTGAAAGGCTCTACAGGGATTGCACACACGCGCTGGGCAACACACGGTGGCGTGACAGAAAGCAACGCGCACCCACACATCTCAAATAGCGAAATCGCGCTAGTACATAACGGTATTATCGAAAACCACGCGCCACTGCGCGATGCCTTAAAAGGTGATGGATACGAGTTTTTGTCAGATACCGATACCGAAGTCATGGTGCACCTAATTCATCAACTTCGCCAACAGCACGATAGTCTACTTGATGCGGTAAAGGCCGCAGTTAAGCAGCTTGAAGGTGCGTATGGCACGGTGGTTTTTGATAAAAACAACGATCAAGAAATGATTGTTGCGCGCTCAGGCAGCCCGCTGGTCATTGGCCTAGGCTTTGGTGAAAACTTCATTGCCTCTGATCAGTTAGCTCTGTTACCTGTTACTCGCAGCTTTATCTTCTTAGAAGAAGGCGATGTTGCGCGTATTACCCGTGACAGCGTAGAAATTTACGATCTCAACGGCGAATTAGTTGAGCGTGAAGTGGTTGAGTCTAACATCACCCAAGACAACTCAGGTAAGGGCGAATACCGCCACTACATGCTAAAAGAGATTTATGAGCAACCACTTGCGGTGCGAAATACGCTGGAAGGTCGCCTAGACAACGATCGTGTAGCTGTGGGTGCCTTTGGTGACAGCGCACAGCAGATCTTCAAAGATGTAAAACATGTGCAGATCATCGCCTGTGGTACCTCTTATCATTCAGGCATGGTGGCACGTTATTGGTTGGAACAGTTTGCTGGCGTAAGTTGTAACGTGGAAATCGCTTCTGAATTCCGTTACCGCCAATCATTTGTTCATGAAAATAGCCTGTTGGTAACAATTTCTCAATCTGGTGAAACGGCAGATACCCTAGCGGCACTGCGCCTTGCTAAAGAGCAAGGTTACATGGCATCGATGACAATTTGTAACGTACCGGGTTCATCACTGGTCCGTGAATCAGACTTGGCGTTTATGACCAAAGCGGGCGCTGAAATTGGCGTTGCCTCAACTAAGGCGTTCACCACACAACTTGTGGGGTTATTGATGCTAACTGCGTCGATTGCGCAAGAAAAAGGCCTAGAACAAAGCGTCATTGTTAATGCCATAAAAACGCTGCCAAACAAACTGGAAGAAGCTCTTTCACTAGCGGGCAGCATCGAAGACTTGGCAGAAGAGTTTGCCGATAAGCACCATTCATTGTTTTTAGGTCGTGGCTCACAATACCCAATCGCAATGGAAGGCGCGTTGAAGCTGAAAGAAATTTCATATATTCACGCAGAAGCCTACGCTGCGGGCGAGTTAAAACACGGCCCACTGGCATTGATTGACGCAGACATGCCAATCATCGTGGTAGCACCAAACAACGAGCTACTTGAAAAGCTGAAATCAAACGTGGAAGAAGTACGCGCCCGTGGCGGTATCATCTACGTATTCGCAGATAAAGACTCACACTTTGAGTCTGATGAAACCATGCGCGTGATTAACGTAAATCACGTAGAAGACATCCTAGCGCCAGTTGTATATACAATCCCACTACAGCTACTTTCATACTACGTAGCCGTGATCAAAGGCACCGATGTAGACCAACCAAGAAACCTAGCTAAATCAGTAACGGTTGAATAAGAAAAGGCGCGAAAGCGCCTTTTTTTGTGGGTGAACAATAAAGTTTCACCCCAAACAATAAAGTATCATCCCAAACAATAAAGTTTCATACTAAAATAGCTTGGCCGAGGGCTTGATAATGGAGATAACTCTGTAATTATACTTTAGAGTTGTGATCGATTTATCTAAGCGTAAAGGAAAGTTATGGTTACTAGAGAGGACATGAAAGGTTGGATCATTGAATGCCTACAATCAAGAGGTGGTTCAGGATGGCCAAAAGATGTTGCACGGTATGTATGGGAGTCCTACGAAAAAGAGCTCAGATTATCGGGTGATTTGCTTTATACGTGGCAGTACGATTTAAGGTGGGCCGCCCAGCGACTAAGATATTCAGGAATATTAAAGCCTGTGAACGGTCGTAGAGACTTACCTTGGGAGCTAAGCTAATTCAAATAGAGATAAGCCGACCTTTGATCGGCTTTTCGTCATTTCTGTTATGTATCTTTAACTTACTAGAAATTAAGAAGGAATTCTAAATCGTTAAAACACCAATTTGCTTTTATTATGAATTGCTTCTCTATTTTGAGAATGTCAGACCCGTTAAAATCTGAAAGCTCAATTTGCGCTTTTTCATGTCTATCTATGGAAAGCCAGTACGTATTAGTTTCTTCATTGAAGAAAAACCAGCACTTATATAAATCACCGATGATTTTATCAACTAAACAGGACAGTCACTTTAAAAATAGTACTTTAAAAATAGAGATAAAACACGCGAATTAAGCCTTTTCCTAGCCAGCTCACGTCATTTGGTGAACCATGTAACCAAAAATACCCCGTTATTGAGTAGTGATTATTTCAACAGAATGATTTTTCACAAATTACCCAATATTTTAAGCGCAATGAGGCCTGCCTGTTACAGCATATTACGTTGGGTGCGATAATTGTTAGTTGGTTCTCAGGTAAATAACACTTCGCTAATTTTGATACATCGCCGTCGTTTATATTGTTGTCGCGCGCAGTACTCGTCAAGATTATGTGTTTTACCGACTGCGCCATGAAACACCCTCTCAAATTGCGTGGTGAGTTTTATCCAGTTGTGGGCTTGAATGCTTAATCGTTGCAGGATGGGCGTTTCGTGTTGCGCTATGTAGCCACGTTTGTCTGTGCGAATACATTTACCCGTGAGTTCAACAAGCTCTAAATAAGACTTAAGTTCGAATGGTAAACCCTTTGGCATATGTTTTCTGGGGCTGCCCACAAAGCGTGCAAGCTGTTTTGGTTGTTTACCTGCTTTAGTATGTTCACAGCGCAGTTTTATGCTGGTATGGGCTGACCCTTCGGGTGTTTTTGCTATCTTTGCTCGAACAGGGTTTAAATCTACATAAGCCATACAGGCCATCAAAGCCGCTTCATCTAATAGCGCTTGGCTTTTAAACCGCCCTTCCCAAAAATGACCCGTGCACTTATCTTCTTTATTCGCCCTACGAGCGATGTTTTCATTAAGGACACGCATAAACCAACTGATGCTTGAGAGTCTATTCCGATACTCTTTTATCTCTTTGTCTAAAAGGAGGCGCTGACCTTCATCTAAGCGTTCTCCATTTAAGTACATGAGCGTAAGCTTTGAGCCTTTAAACATCTTGTGCCAGCGTAGTAACATTGCTTTATCACTCAACCTCTGAGCTTTTTTAGCATCTACATACAGCACTACATGGGTGTGATTACTCATGACCGCATAGGCACACACATCGATGCAAAACACCTTCGCTAAGAACAGCAGGCGCTGCTCTACCCAGCCGCGACGATGCTCGTACGATTTGCCCGTGAGTTTATCTTCACCGCACAAAAATGCTCGACGAACACAGCGTGACACACAGTGATAATAAGGCGTATCCGACAAACTGATTTGCCGTTTCCTTGCTAATCCCATCGTTCACTCCTTGAACTTAGAATTGAGTTGATTTTGAAGTATTAAAAGCTTAGGCAAAGCACTCAAGGTTTCAAGTTTGAGTGACTGTCCATATTAAGGTATTTGTCCATATTAAGGTATTTATATTAAGGTATTTCCTTGCTAATCCCATCGTTCACTCCTTGAACTTAGAATTGGTTTGATTTTGAAGAATTAAAAGCTTAGACAAGGCACTCAAGGTTTCAAGTTTGAGTGACTGTCCATATTAAGGTATTAAGGTATTAAGGTAGTCCATATTAAGGTATTAAGGTACATGAGTGACTGTCCATATTAAGGTACGTTGGAAGGCATTGTTTGGTACTCCTAATGTCGGTGTAGGAGGCGGTTGGAGCGAGTAAGCAGCAGCCATCTATTTAACATTTTCAAAAAGCGGGCAGGCATCGATATTTGATATGCCTGCCTTTTATGAGAGACAAGACGATGACTAATAAAAAACTTGAACGTTCGAGACGGTGTCCGGCTTGCGGGTGGAAGTTCCCGATATCTAAAGTTAGTGCTCCAATAGACAGAGTTGATGGTAAAACATTCAACTGTCCAGATTGCAAAACTGCGTTGGTATATCGAACAGAGTCTGGGCCGATGTACCGTATTTTCACTCTAATGACCATTCCAGCTGTCACCTTAATGTTTTTATATAGAGATAGCGCTTTATTAGAAACAATAGGAGCATTTGTTATATTGCCACTGGCTATTATTGCCGCTGTTATATGGCGTCGCAGTGAGTTTATCGAACTTGTGAAATGACAGACAGAGAGTCTCAATCACTTCGTATAAATGGCACTCTGAGCTCCAAAAAGGAATGAAGAGTGCCATATTTGGTGAGCATTATGGTCATGGCCTTACTGTTACGCTAAAAATTCAACGCAAGTCCCACTCTTAGGTAATGGGCTTTTTCGGAGTACTTATACAGCTCTTCTAGGTAACCGGCATGGTACGAAAAAATAATGGGTAGCTGAACTTCACTGGTTACGTGTAGGTGTGAGGTAAAACTCAAATCAAAGGTGTTATTCGTACCCATGTCGCCGCCCCAAATTTCTCCCGAGCGATATCTTAGTGATAGCGTACTTGGGCCACCCAATAGCTTAAATATTCTGTCCTCAATTGAAAATTGGCTGACAAAAGTAATGTCGGTGCCTTGGTAATCTTCTAGTTGGTCGAGTCGTTTGGTGACATCCCAAAACACCTCATCTTCAGGATCGCCTAGTACCTTTCTAAACTTTAGATGAATGTCAAAGCAAGAGAGCTTTGAGTGGCAATCTTGATACGCTACATTGTTTAAGTTGACACGATATACACCGCCGACTGCTAAAAAATCACTGCCACGACTAACCGTTTCTGTTGCCATTTGTAGGTAATAATAGTTGTCTATGTCTGGGTGATCCTGTGCATATTCAGCTTTATTGTCTCTGGCAATGCTCAGTAAGGTCGGCAGAGAGTCGGTTGTTTGTCCGTTAGATTCGTGTTCTAACGATAGGCGCCACTCTATAACACCATCACGTTTAACGGTGCCCCACGCTAGTTGTAGCCCAGGGTTGTAGCGCCGACCCACAACGGGTCCTGAGTTGCGAGTGCCGAGATAAAAATCAAACTCTCCCGAGAAAGAGAAGGCCGCATTCCAGTCGAAGTCGCCTTCTTTTTCGAAGTTCATATCTCTGCCAAAAACATATTTAAAACTGTATTGCACATCCAAAGCACCATCTAAATCATTGCCCCGACCATAGTCTACGTATATTTCGGTTCCCTCAAAGGGCTGAATATTTCTGAAAAACGACTCCTGTGGGGGAGATTGTTCATCCTTTTCCTTATGTCGTTTCTCAGGCAGGCTCCCTGAAAGCTGGGGGGCGGCGGTACACACGTTACTTAAGAGTAACAAGCAAAATAGGGGGTATAGTAAATAGCGGTGCATTATATACATTCCTTTGATTGTGGTTGATATGAGTTAGAAAATCATAGTTAACAATAAGTTAAGCATAAAATAAAAAAGCTGTTTGATTTTTGCGCGAATTTATAGGGGTGAAGTATTCTTTAGATGAAAAACGCGTGCTTATCGCAATAATCACTTTATTAACTAGATGTTTGGGTTATAGTAATGTTTTGTTAACCAAAGTATTGCTGTTGCTTTATTGGTTGTGCGGCAAGTGTTAAATCCATGATAAAACAAAAACAAGTAAAGCTGGCTATGTTAGCTGTGCTGGGCCTCGCGTTTAACGCAGTGGCTCAAATAAAAATTGCGGTAGTGGGTAAAACTAAAAACGATACGTTTTATGAGCAGTCTTTTCATGGCTGTCAGGCGTTTGCCAAACAACATAAAAACCTGACATGTATTTATGAAGGCGCAGATGATTATCAAGATGTGCGCACTCAGGTTTTAATCGTAAAAGAACTGGTTGAGCAAGAGATTGACGGTTTATTGATTTCCACTACCGACTCAACTTATTTGGTTGAAGGCGCGCTCAAAGAAGCCAAAGAAAAGGGCATCCCAGTGATCACCTTTGACTCTGATTTATTGACTCAGCATCACGCATATCGACTGGCCTATGTCGGCACCAATAACTTTGACTTTGGTAAAGCATTGGCAGAGGTGGCCAAAAAATATAAAACAGAGCCATTGCAAGCGGTGTGTATTCAATCGGGTCATCAAACAACTCCTAACCTAAATGAGCGTATTCGTGGTGTAAGGCATGCGCTATTTGGCAATGATCAGCAGCGGCTATCAGCCACTCATGGGTGGCGTGAATATGAGCGTTGCCCACTTTATACCATGGGGCGCAGAGAGGATGCGTTGAGCCAGTTACTCAATATTATTAAACAGCCTAAACCTCCTATATTTCTGGCGGTGGCGGGGTTTGCACAGTTCAACAGCGATTATATTGAAGCACTGACACCGTTCAAAGAGCAGATAGCCAATGGCACATTGACCATCGTGTCTGCTGATACAGAAAATGTGCAATTACAGGCCTTAGCGAAAGGGTTGTCCACCGAAAATATTGGTCAAAACCCATTTGCAATGGGAAAACTGGGCGCGAGTTTACTTTTTGACGTGATCACAAAAGCAAAAGCGCCGAGTCAGTCTCAATATTTTCTAGATTATCATTATTGCCACCAGGCTAATGCGACAACCTGTACCACAAATCATTGATGGGCATTTTTGCTTGTGCTGATACTTAAGTGTGAAGCTCTAGGTGTGTAGTCAGTGATTTGGTTTGGCATTGTGATATGTTGATTCTATACTCAATCTAATTTCGACCAGTCTTTCGATAAGCAAATGCCACAGTGTGGCTCACAGAGAAATCATCAAGATGGAAAACGCCGTTAAGCAAGCCGCAGGAGAGCCTGTCTCACTATTTAAGGTGATGATTTTACCCATCTTAATCATGATAATTGGACTGTTTTACGGCAAGGTACAGTTTGAGGAGCAACAGTCTTTACGCCAGCAAAAAATACATCAGGCGTTACATCTTCGGCTAGAGCAAATTACCGAGGGTGTTCAGCAGCGCGTTGCATTATATCAATACGGTATTATTGGTTTGAGGGGCGCGGTTTCAGCAACGGGAGAGAACAAGTTTGATTACGCTGCGATGCAGCGTTACATGAGTGCTAGAGATTTCACCAGAGAGTTTCCAGGAGCTAGAGGGATTGGTGTAATTCGTTTAGTGGAGCCGCATGAACAAGCTGAGTTTGTCGAGCAAGCAAAGCAACAACGGCCAGACAAATCCTTCCAAGTCAAACAGCTTACCCCTCATAATAAAAACCGTTTTATCATTCAATTTATTGAACCAGAGCGACGCAATGCCAGTGCCGTAGGTTTGGATATTGGTTCGGAGTCGATGCGTCGGCGAGCTGCTTTAGAGGCTGCGATGAGTGATGAACCTCGATTAACAGCGCCCATCACTTTGGTTCAAGCCAATAATAAAGCGCAGCAGGGCTTTTTGATTTTAATGGCGATATATCGCTCAGATGTGTCATTCAAAGCAAGTGAGCGATTGAAGCATGTTGTGGGATGGAGTTATGCGCCAATTTTAATTGATGAAATTCTCTCGTCCATGCGTTCGTTAAGTGACGATATTGTCATGCACATTGCCGATGTGACGCCAGATGACGGCATTGTTTTTTTCACTCACGGGGATAATAACCATCAACTGAGTGAGTATAGCCAGAACAAGCGTTTGGCATTGTTTGGTCGCCAATGGCAAGTGTCTCTAAGTGCAACACCTGCGTTTATTTACGGGCTTGAGTTAAAACGCCCGCTACAATCCGCTATTTGGGTGATTGGCTTGTCATTCTTGTTGGCTATTCTGGCGTTTAGTATTCAATCGGTGTTACTCAAAAAACGTCAGCTTAAACAACAGCGTTTGGAAGCGGCAAAGGCCAAAGGCGTCGCGCTGGAACAAGCCAATATTCATTTAGAGCAAGAGGTTGCACTGCGCACTAAGCAGGCCAGTGAAATTAATATGCTTCAACAAAGTATTTTAACCTCAGCCAGCTATGCCATTATCGCCACCGACGAGCAAGGCGTTATTACCTTGTTTAACCCAGCAGCCGAGCGGCTATTAGGCTATCAGGCGAGTGAGCTCGTGGGTCAGGCGAGCCCTGCGGTATTTCATTTGGAAAGTGAGGTTATAGAGCATGGCCGCGTGCTCAGCAAAGAGTTGGGGGTGGACATTGCTCCTGGCTTTGAGTGCTTTGTTGCCAAAGCTAGAACGGGAGTGATTGATACCAACCGCTGGACCTATATCACCAAGCGTGGTGAGCATATTCAAGTTAGGTTGAGTATTACCGCTTTGACCGATGAACAGCAGCAAGTGTTTGGATTTTTAGGCATTGCTTATGATTTGACGGAACAACTGAATCACGAGCGAGCGCTTTCTGAAGCCAAAGAACTCGCGGAGCAAGCCACTAATGCAAAATCTGAGTTTTTGGCAAACATGAGCCATGAGATCAGAACTCCCATGAACGGGCTGTACGGTACGTTACAGTTATTAAAAGCAGAGCCTTTGCGTGCTCAGGGACAAGAACTGCTAGAAAAAGGAATTTATTCAGTTAAAGCATTGCGCACTATCATTAATGATATTTTAGATTTTTCCAAGATAGAAGCTGGCAAGCTGACGCTCGAAGAGCAGCCATTTAGCCTTATGCGGCTAGTTGAAAACCTTAAATCCGAGTTATCGGTGACCGCAGTTGCAAAGGGTATTAGTATAAGATTTGATATCGATGTGCTGAGCGATTATTGGTTGGGTGATGAGGTGCGTGTACGCCAGATTTTGCTAAACCTTGTATCTAATGCGATTAAATTTACCTCCGAAGGACAAGTTGAGGTATTGATCCGTGAGTTGCCACAAAGCGAACATTTGGTATTTCATGTCATAGACAGTGGCATTGGCATGAATGAGGCAGAGAAAAGCCGTCTGTTCCAACGGTTTGAACAGGCCGATAAATCAACCACTCGTAAATATGGCGGCACGGGCCTAGGGTTGGCGATTACTCACTCTTTGGTGAGCATGATGCATGGTAGCATTGATGTGCAAAGCGAACCAAACAAGGGCAGTGTATTTAATGTCACTCTACCTTTGCAAAAATCACATCAAAAGCCAGCCACAGCGCCTTTAGAGATGCCCATTTTAGACCTAGCAGGTGTTGATATACTGGTAGCCGAAGATAACGATATTAATCAGGTTGTTGTGAAAGCCATGTTAGCTTCAACCAAAGCGCGGGTCACGTTGGTCAATAATGGTCTTGAAGCGGTCGAAGCGGTTAAAGCACACACACCAAGTCTGATCCTAATGGATATTCAAATGCCACACATGGATGGTGTTGAAGCTTGCAAGCAGATCAAGCAATTAGCCCCTGAGTTACCGATTATTGCGCTTACAGCCAATGCCTATGAAGAAGATAAGCGCTTATATGAACAGGTGGGTTTTGATGGTTATGTGGCAAAACCCGTGGAACAAAATGAGTTGTTGTTTCAAGTCGGTGAGCTGTTGGCAAGACGTGATGGCAAAGCGAGCTGAATGCCTTAGATGCTGCTAAAGCCTAATACGCAGCAACTACATGTGTACTTAGGCTGATTTATTATCTTATTTCCAAGTACTTAAGGTGCTTTTTTAAGGTGAAAAGTGGTATGGTGCCTGCGTATTTCACATTGACATATTTTTATATGTTAATTAACATTTCTGTGATTTATCAGTCGGTACAGCGTGCCTGCTAGCACCAAAGTGGGGCAAGTCATGATATTTATCCTATGGATGTTCAATGTGGCTAGTGATCATAGCCCTACCGTGTGAAATATTACTGATAATATAAACAGCGCTTGTATAGAAACTCGAATGTTCATATTTTTTCGAGGTAAATACATTGGGTTTATACAAAGAACTACAAATGCAAACCCATATTCACTCGTGTCGTTTTTAGGCTGTGAAAACAATTGTGCCACGCAATGTGTAGTTGCTAATACACTGCACCCGCATGCATGACAGGGTTTTTAGATAACCCAACAGGCTTAATGACGTATCGCACCATTTTATCTATGTGGAGGAAGCAACAGGATGCAACCCATACTAATTTTTATTGTGTTAATGATGATTGCCATGGCATTAGCTGTGGGCATGATTGTGCAAGGACATGGCTGCAATCGTGCTGAGTTTTGGCTTCGAAGTTTCTTTATCAAGGGAGAGCCTGAGGAGCAAGTGCCTGAAAAAATTCAAAATACAGCTTATTACCTAATGCTTGAACTAGGCGATTTATTGGAAGGTGATAAGGACATGGATCAATATTACGGCGTTAAAACGGTATTTAATCAAGTGAGTGCGCTACGGGCAGAAACTTTAGCTCACGGTACTAAGGTGCCACTTCGCCCTGATGAAGCACCTAGTTATTTAAAAGTTGTTAAATAGCGACCTACTGAGCCATCAAAGGCTGGTTGAGTGGCTAGTTACCCAATGGAAGGTGGATAAAGACTTCGGTACCTAGATTATCATCTGTGCGAAAGGCCACCGTTCCATTTTGTGCTTCAACCAGCAATTTAGCGATGTAAGTACCCATACCCAACCTTCCGGGTTTGCCAAAACTGACGAACTTGTCAAAGAACTGCTCTCGAACCTGTATTGGAATCGTATCCGAGTTATGTATGGTGATCACTACATGGTCTTCACTTTGACTGGCGTTGACATTGATACTAGGCCTGTTTTTTGAAGCTTCAAGGGCATTTTTTATTAAATGGCTCAACAACGTATGGGTGAGCGTTAATTCGCCGAGGTACTCCAGATCAGCGGCTATGGAGGTATGTACACTCAACTGCTGCTGTTTGAGCATGCTGGCTAGGCTAGCTAACACGTCATCAACGACGCATTGTAGGTTATGTGACTGAGGGTTAAGTTGATAATCATTGCGCTCAATTTTGCCAAGCGCAGCCACGCTATCAAGGTGAAGTTGTAACTGTGTACAGCTGTGTTTAATTTCATCAAGATAGTGTTTGGCTTTTTCCGGCTGATGTAAGTGAGTTGATAATAACTCGCAAGAATACTGCATATGTGACAGCGGTTTGACGAGCTCATTTTGGTTCAGGTGATCAAATTCATCTCTGAGTCTGGTATTTTCGAGCATTGTATCGATTTGGGCGCGCATTAAGCGGTTTGACTCAATGCCACGACAGTGCGCTTGCACTCTGGATTTAACGATTGCCGGGTTGGCGGGCTTGGTTATGTAGTCTACCGCACCCAAAGATAACCCTTTAATCACATGTTCTGTTTGTTCTAAAGCGGTTAGAAATATGACGGTGATGTGCTGGGTGTTAGGATCGGCTTTGAGGCGACGACACACTTCTAGGCCATCCATTTCTGGCATCATGATGTCCAACAAAACGATATCGGGTTGCGGTTCAGCTGCACAGATCTGTAAGGCTTTTTTACCGTTGAGCGCTGCGCGCACTTTGTAATCTCTACGCAGAATATCGCTGATGACTTTGATGTTGTCAGCAACATCATCCACAATCAGCAATTGTATTTGTTCTTCCTGAGCAGGCGCGGTTATCAGTGATGAATCACCCTGAAACGCGCGAACGGGTCGATTTAAAGCGCGTTGAATACGCGCTTTAAGTTGTTTACTTGAAAAGGGCTTAACTACGAACTCAGAGACACCGCATTGTATTGCACTGACAACATGTGCCTGCTCAATCGTTGAAGACATCATTAAAAAGGGAATTTTCGCGGTACGAGGCGTAGTACGTACTTGCGTCAAAAACTCAATACCAGAGAGCCCTGGTAACTGCCATTCACCGATGATCAAACCGACGTCATTATAGGCAAGCTTTTCAAGAGCATCATTACCATTAGAGCTTTGAATTACTTTTATATTTCCAATTTCATTCAAAACGTTGCTTATCATTGTCCTCACCGCTTCAAACGGTTCTACAATCAATACTGTTAGCGGACTCGCGTGAAAGGCCATAAATACTCGCTACATCATCCAAGGTTGGTCTATTAGTAATAGCATACGAATAATCAGATACACCATGAAGGGTAAATATCCTTAGCTTTATGAAATTACTGTTATAATTTAGGTTTAGCTGCAACAAATGCCATCGGGTCTGATAGCTAAAATACACTTTTAATTTAATACCATAGCCAATCTGGAGTGTCGTGTGAAACTTCCTCAACTGTTTTTAATGCCCATCATGTTTGGTGTGTTGCTGTTGTTTATTGGCTTGAATATAGCCCATGCTACAGACAGTGGTAAGTTAAAAGTTGAGCATATTTCGGCCTATAACGGACTTTCCAACCCTCAAATCTATGCCGTAGCCAGAGACCCTCAAGGGTTTATGTGGTTTGCCAGTGCGGATGGCGTCATGCGTTATGACGGCTATCAATTTGTCACCTACAAAAATGAGTCGAGTCGGGCTGATTCGTTATCTGCTAACAGTGTGGCGACCATTCTGTTTGATAGCCAAGGTCGGATGTGGGCGGGCACTTGGGGTGGGGGCTTGAACCTATTACAAGGTGAGCAGTCATTTGTGCATTTTCGCCATGATCCCGAGCAAGCAGACTCTTTGGGGTCTGACAAAATACAAACATTGTTTGAAAGCCAAGATGGCACCTTGTGGGTTGGCACAAATGGCGGTGGTCTGAATCAGTTAGTAGACGAACAAGGAACCTTTAAACGCTTTCTTTTTGACGAGCAATCACCGGACTTTTCAGGGAAGAATCGTGTCTGGAGCATCAGTGAAGATATGAGCGGAGCCATTTGGCTGGGAACATCTCATGGCCTACATAAGCTGGACAGACAGACTGGTCAATTTGTGAGTTTTGATATGAGTTCTAGTGAGTTAGATCACAATGAAGTCAGGCAGGTGTCTTTTGATGCGCAAGGTAGAATGTGGGTTGCCACACGGCGCAGCTTTGGGGTTTTCAGTGTTGATACTGGGCAGTATAAAATTTTTGATTTACCTGAAGGTGGCCTACCCAGTGTGTCAAAAATGCTACACCATCAAGGGGAGATTATTTTATCAACCTTTGCGGGAATTTATCGTTTTTCAATTATTAAACAACGATTTGTAAATACACCCCATGTTTCGGAACTGGCATTGTTATCTAGCCGTGATGTGCGTCAGGTTTTGATTGATGAGACCGGCTTGCTATGGGCCGCAACGCGCTATTCTGGGATCATCAAGGTATATCCAAATCCCCCCATGTTTACGTCGCATCAAAACTACTTGCAAGATTACTTGCTGTCAGGCTTGTTCAGGCAGGTTTTAAGTATGGCTGAGGCTCGCCAAGGGGGAGTATGGCTGGGCACCGGCCGAGGCTTGGTGCACTTTGATGGCAAACAGACATTTACTCCTTTCGTTGGTCGTGATGTGTTGACTGGTGACTACCGCCTAAGAGTTCATAAGCTTGCTCGAAATCAATATGGTCAACTTTTTGCTGCCACCAATTTTGGCTTGTACCGTGTTGATGAGCAAAGCAAAGAGCTTCATGCTGTGGATTTGTTTTGGCTGTCCGACCCTCGTCACTCTGTCGAAGATATTAGTTTTGATCAACAGGGATGGGCATGGTTGGCGCTGTCTGGACAAAACGCTGTGACGCGTTGGCGCATCGGCAGTGAACAATACACGACCTTGGTGCCAAATGTGGATGCCAATTTCGTCTTTATTGACAGCGAACAGCGAGCCTGGATAGGGACTGATGGTGAAGGCGTGTTTAGGGTAACAGCCAATGGTCGTGAATCTGTACAGTTTATAGCACATAGTGATGAGGCCAGTTTGAGTGACAATTATGTCAATCAGGCGATGGAGTATGATTCAAAAATATGGCTTGCAACCAATAACGGACTAACCAGTTATGACCTTAAAAGCCGGCAATTTATGCGCTATGCCAACACTGCTTCCGAGGCATCATTTGCTATTAAGTCCATGATTGCAGACAAACAAGGGTATCTATGGCTGGCTACCTCAAGTGGTATATACAAGCTAGATACACAAACGCATGCCTTCCATCATTTTACCGTACACGATGGTCTGGCGAACAATCACTTTCTTGCGCGATCACAAACAACTAGCCAAGGGCAGATCTTGTTCGGCAGAGTCGATGGTATCACGCGTTTTGTGCCTGAGCAGGTGGGAGTAAACCGGAAAATACCTAAGCTTGTGTTTACACAGGCGTGGATTGATGAACAAAGCGTGAGAGATTTTACTCAGCCAATAGTCATGACGCCAGATAACCACAGTTTACGTGTACATTTTTCAGCACTGGATTATCAGTCCACCCTAGACAACCGATATCGCACTTGGCTAGTTGGATACCACAGTGATTGGAGTGATATTACCACTGATCACACCGTCACCTATCGAGACTTACCACCGGGTGAGTATGAATTGCGTATTCAAGGCAGTAATAACCACGGAGTATGGAACCGTCAGGGTATTTCAATCAAAGTAATACGCAGTCCTGCTTGGTATCAAACCCTATGGTTTCAAATTTCTCTGCCGGTGTTGTTGCTACTATTCATCAGCGCTGCGGTGACGTTACGCTTTAGGCGCTTGAGTAATGCCAGCATGCGTTTGGAACAACGGGTAGCGCAACGAACGCAGGAAATTGTCGTGCTGGCTGAAGTGGGTAAGGATGCGGCTGCAAGCCATGATATGCGCGCGATTTGCCACACGATATATACGCATCTGCGCGCGACATTAACATGTGACTTCTTTGCCGTCGGGGTCTATCACGAAAAGGGCAAATGTGTGGACTTCATTTTTGCACAGCAAAATGACCGTCCGCTATCCGTATTGGAACTGTCTGTTAAGGATGCACAGACGATAGAAAGCTATAGCATTAAGCACAACACCGAGTTGCTGCTAGACAGCGACGCCTGTTGGCAGGGGTATGGGTTACAGGCTGATGACAGCCTAAATGGTGCGAAAACTCAAACGGCATTTTGTATGCCATTGATTGTGGATGGCAAAGTACTGGGAATTTTTACCCTACAGTCCAATGATGAGCAGGCCTATAGCGATGCTCAATTGAGTATTCTAAGAGTGGTGGGGAATCACTTGGCTGTGGCGCTTGGCAATTCGCTGTCTTACAGTGAACTTAAAGATGCAGAACAACGCTTAGAGCTTGCCATGCAAGGTGCGAATGCGGGTATGTGGGAGTGGGATAGTTATAAAGATATTTTAGTGACTAACAGCACTTGGTCATCCATGCTGGGTTATTTGGATGATGAACTAGAGCAAAAATATGGCAAAAGTGTTGCTCGCTGGCGTGCCTTGATCCATCCGGATGACTTTGATCACGTACAGGATACCTTGATTGCCTATCTAAAAAAACAAACCTCTATGTTTCGTTGTGAATATCGTATGCGTGCCGCTGACGGTACGTGGAAGTGGATCTTAACGATTGGCCGCAGTATGCAACATGATGCCAGTGCCCAAAATAAGAGCATTTTTGGTATCAATATGGATATCTCAGATGCGAAGCAATTAGAAGCGGCATTAAAGCAAGCCAAGGAAACCGCAGAGAGTGCCACACAGGCTAAGTCCGACTTCTTGTCTAATATGTCTCATGAAATTCGTACGCCGATGAATGCCATCATAGGCATGAGTTACTTGGTTCTCGATACCGAACTGGATCGTAAGCAGCGCAATTACGTTGAGAAAATTCACCGTAGTGGCGAGTCTTTACTCGGCATTATTAACGACATTCTCGACTTTTCTAAAATTGAAGCCGGCAAGCTAGACATTGAACTTGTACCTTTTTCCATTGAAGAAGTACTCTCAAACTGCGTTGATGTACTCAGTATGAAGGCCAGAGAAAAAGGGCTGATGATCAATGTTTCATTAGACCCACATATTCCCCAAAAGCTACAGGGCGACCCGTTACGCATCGGTCAGGTGTTACTCAATCTTGGTAGCAACGCAGTCAAGTTTACCGAGCAAGATGGACAAGTCATGATTAATGTCACCCTTGAGCAACAGTTAGATGATCAGGTGACGCTGGCTATTGCTGTCATTGATTCTGGTATAGGCATGACCACCGAGCAACAGCAGCGAGTGTTTGAGTCTTTCAATCAGGCGGATTCATCCATTACGCGTAAATACGGTGGTACGGGACTGGGTTTGGCAATCAGTCAGAAATTGGTCACACTGATGGGAGGTAAAATCGACTGTCAAAGTACGCCTGAGATAGGCAGTACTTTCTGTTTTACTTTGTCTTTGCAATGCCTTACAGATGAGCAGATAACAAAGCCCCATTTAGCGATTAAAAATGCCCTCATCGTTGATGATGATCAGTACGCAAGTCGAGTGTTGTCTACATACTTACACCATGCAGGCATACAAACACACTATTACAGTGCAAATCAAACAGAGCAACTTTTCGAACAGTTTGCGCAGACCGATATAATTTTTGTCGACCAACAGGCTCAGCACCTCATTACCTCGTACAAAGAGCATAAACCCAGTGGCTTGGTCGCTTTGATGGCACCTTACGATACACACCATTTAGAGCAAGTAATAGACGATGACGACAGTATATTATTAGCAAACCGATTTTCCCAACCCCGTTATATTCGTACTTGCAGACGTTATGCGGCGAAAAAAAACCAGAACAGCCTGTGAATTCTGAGGATTCAATGAGTCAACCACTCGCTGGGATCAGCCTGCTACTTGTAGAAGATAATGAATTAAATCAAGAGCTCGCAGTCGCATTGTTGACTAAGCAGGGGGCTAAGGTAACAGTCGCCGGCAATGGGAAACAGGCACTAAGTACACTACAAACGCACACGTTCGATGGTGTGCTGATGGATTGTCAAATGCCGCACATGGATGGCTACGAGACCACGCGACAAATACGTGCTCAAACAAACTTAGCGCAACTACCGATTATCGCCATGACAGCAAGTGTGACCAAAGATAACCAGCATGCTGTTAAAGCGTGTGGTATGAACGATATTATTTTTAAGCCGATTGATATTGCCCATATGGTTTCCACCATACAGCAATGGGTTAAGCCCAGCACGGTCAATCATGACACCAAACCGATTAAGGTAAGTGAGCAGGATGTCACTGTATTCACTGATATTCATGGCTTAAATCCAAGGCAAGGACTACATATAACAGGTGGTGATCTGGCCTTGTATATACAACTGCTAAAACGCTTTGTTGATAAGCAAAATTCACTGCTAGATGAGTATGAACAGATGATGTCTTTATACCCTGTTGAAGAACTATCAGAAGCCGAGCCCACAGCTTCTGCCTTAGCATTGAATTGGGCGCATACTCTAAAAGCGCTGGCAGGGAATATAGGTGCCTATGAATTACAGGGGGCTGCGGCTGAATTGGAACAAGCCTGTATGCAGCATACATTAAAACTGAGACCCTATATTGACCGAGTGGGCCAACAGATCGCACCATTGATCAGCGGTATTAAACATGCCCTGCGTGCATTAAAGCCTCATTATAAAGCTGCTGACAAAACGCTAAATACAGCACTCAATACCGCACAGGTGAGCAACAAACTGGCAAGCTTAGCAACCATGTTAGAAGACAGCGATACCGATGCAGCGGATGTTGTGGAAGAGCTGCTGGGCATTATGCATGATGAACGCTGCAAAGGTTATTTGCTGAAATTGAGTAATGTTTTGGATGAATACGACTTTGATGCGGCGAGTGAGTTAATGCTAAAACTCATGAGCCAATGGCAGGTAACGCGTCAAGACGACGAGAGTGAGTAGCACTTAGTTATATGGTTCGACCTGAATGGGTTCGGCCTGAATGGGTTCGACCTGAATGGGTTCGACCTGAATGGGTTCGACCCGAATGGGTTCGACCCGAATGGGTTCGACCCGAATGGGTTCGACCCGAATGGGTTCGGCCCGAATGGGTTCGACCTGAATAGCCGCTAAAAGAGGGGCGACGTTTGCACGACGCCCCATGGTACGGTGCTCAGCAGCACTGTGCCTACAGAGCATTATAAGCTTATGCTAAAACTGAGTTTAACGTTACGCTCTTCCCCTGGCATTCCACCTAGGAACATCGCTTTACTGTAGTACTTTTTGTTAAAGAGGTTGTTTAGATTAAGTTGTACAGTCCAGTTGTCAGCCGCGTAGCTCAATGCAGAGTCAAACACCGTGTAACTGGGGACATACCCGTCAGGGATACCGAATGATGTTGAATGCGTACTTCGTTTATCAACATAATTTGCACCAACACTGAATTCTAGTGGGTGTGACAACGCAGCCCATTGCTGAGAGTAGCTTAGCCAAGTACCAGCACTAATATACGGCACACCTTTTTGGCGGCTGTTATAAGTTGTTTTATTGTTTGGATTGGTTTTATCACGAGCATCTTGATAGACGGCATTTACATTGAGCTTCCAGTGCTCATCTAGGTGCGCATTTAAATCCAATTCAACGCCTTTAGTTTGCTCTTTACCATTGTAGAAATAGCGAGGCACATCCGCAGCGGACACCGCATCGTCATAATCAGGGTTGTTATATTGTAGATTTGTGCGGGCACTCTCAAACACCACCAGTGATGCAAGTAGCTGATCGTCGAATGCTTTGAAGCGTAAGCCAATATCATTACTCAGTGATTCAGAATCATCACGGTCTTGCTGCGTGCCAGATACGCTATCAAGAATGCCGTAAGCTGTTCGACCTTTTGCATGGTTGATAAACACCGAAAGGTTATCGGTTGGCATGTAGGTTAAACCCAGATTGTAAGTGGCGCCTTTGTCAGAGGTGTTTTGTTCAGGTGTCGGCTGTGCTGCACTGGCGCGATAACGAGCATCGACACCAAAATGTTCGTAGCTTTGCTTAATTTCGTTAAATGCCACACCAACACGGGTGGTAAAGCCATTATTAAAATAGGCGACATGCTGTACCCCAGTGCCCCAAGCGCTGACGGTTTTATTGTAGTTGGCGGTATTAAGTGGGTCATGATCCTCGAAGCTGCCCTGCGCCCAATTAGGTGTTCTAATATCTAAGATATAAGGTAATGTGCCCTGATATATCACTTCACCCTGTTTATTTTTAATCACTTTGTCCGCATCATAAATGGAATATTGCTTGAAGCGAATATCACGATCTTCATAGTTGGCGTTGATCAGTAGTTCTTGATTTATATCTGCAAAATTAAAGTCATATCGCAGATCGGCGAAGTATTGCCATGAACGCTCGTCTGCACTGACCTTACGATATTCCTGACGTCTTGCTGCAAAAGGGTACAGTTGTCCATCTAGGACTAAGGGCGCACGAGGGGAGGCGTTGATAGTACCGTTGCGGTTCCAATAAACGTAGTTGTAAGCGCCCGTTTGACGGGCAAACCCAGTGTCATACTCTCGGTATTGAAGTTGCTGATTTAAGAACAGGTTGTCAGTCAAATAAAGGGTATGCGTTAACTTAACGCGTACTTCTTCTCCTTGGTTGTCACTGGCCATCGGGGAGATAAGTCCAGCGTGACCAAATGAGTAGGGTGTCAGTCCATCATTTGCCGCCAATGAACTTGCTAATTGCTTGCGCTGGTCGTCACTCAATTGGATACCCGCCCCGTTAGGGTCATTGATTAAATCCTCCCAAGTGACTTGTCCTGCCGATTGGTTACCAACAGATTCAGCATTGTAGATACGAATAGGGTGTCCAATCGAGTCAACGGCAATGCTATCTTTGATATAAGCGGTGGCAAGCGTTAAATCTTGTTTGTCGTCAAGCAAATAGCGAAATGACAAGTAGGCCTCATCACGGTCATTGTTTAGCGCTCGAAAGCCGTCACTACGCTCATGTTTGGCGACAAAACGATATGCTAACTGCTCTGTGATACCGCTGGTTGAGTCCAAGCTCATGGCATAGCTTTGCCATTGGCCTAGTTCAATGTGCATGGTATTGTGCTGCTCAAACTGAGGTTTTTTCTCAATTAAGTTAATAACCCCACCCGCGCTACCCATGCCGTATAAACCAGTGGCTGGTCCTTTTAATACCTCAACAGATGCAACATTAGTCAACGATCGGGTTGGGTTGAAAGTGTTGCCGAGTCCCGCGCCGCCATACATGCCATCGTAGGTATAGTTTGCGCCTAAACCTCGCACAACAAGGTTGTCACCAATACCATAGTTGTTGCCAGCATGCGTGACCCCACTGATATTGCGAACCAAGTTCTGTAAGTTATTGGCACCTTGTGCTTTGATCATGGCTTCGTCAATGATGACGACCGCCGCAGGGGTTGCCATTAATGACATGTTCGATTTTGTAGCCAGTCCAGAGTCCATAACCACATCATTTTGTTTGCCATAGACGCTGATGCGCTCCACGGTGGGTTCGCTGTCGTAACGGCTTTGTTCAGCGGCTTGTGCTGTGGCCCCAGCCAAGCATGCTAGGGTAATGAATGATAGGTTAAAAGACTGCATAAAAAATTCCGACTAGAAAACGAGGTTGCGAATATTAATGGTTCTCATTTAGATTGCAACAGAAATCATGTCGAATGAATGACCTTTGTGAGTCATTAAAGCCAAGTTAACAGCACACTTACTTAATCGCGCGTTTTATTACATGAAGCTGATGTTTTATAAATAAAATCTGTCGCATAGTGGTAGAGTTGGGATCAGGCCTTTAAAGCGAGTAGATAGACGTTCTATAATAGAGCCTAATGTCCCGTGTCTTGTTTCTTAAACAACGGGTATCACAGAATATATTTAAGGACTTATTGCATGCACAAAACGCTCATAGTGATCCCCGCCCGATATGGCAGCACCCGTTTGCCGGGGAAGCCATTGTTGAAAATCGCAGGCAAAGAG
This sequence comes from Pseudoalteromonas sp. T1lg23B, assembly GCF_002964665.1. Classification (GTDB taxonomy): domain Bacteria; phylum Pseudomonadota; class Gammaproteobacteria; order Enterobacterales; family Alteromonadaceae; genus Pseudoalteromonas. The sequence continues at coordinate 37,009 of NZ_PQBZ01000002.1, forward strand.
ATGTTATTGCGCGTTGCCGATATTGCGCGTTATGTGTGTGAAACCCAAAGCGAGTGTGACTATGTGGTTGCAACCGATGATGGGCGAATAGTCCAGTTGTGTGAGCAACATCAAGTGCCCTATCTGATGACATCAGAGCAATGTAATAGTGGCACGGAACGCTGTTTTGACGTATTGCAACAACTCACTGAAAAACCAGATTTTATTGTTAACTTGCAAGGGGATAATCCGTTGTGTCCACCTTGGTTTATCAGTGCGTTAATAGAGTCATACAAAGCCAGTGAAGTTGGCGAGGTGTTTACGCCGTATGTGGAACTAACATGGCAAGAGTTAGATAAACTAAGAGAAGTTAAGCAAGTAACCCCGTTCAGTGGCACAACCGTACAGATCAACACAGAGCAACTTGCTCTGACGTTTAGCAAGAATATTATCCCAGCCATTCGTAAGGAAGCGTCGATGCGCCAAACGAGCACACTGTCACCAGTGAAAAGGCATATTGGCTTGTATGGCTATACAGCCAAAGCGTTGGAAGCATATTTTGCTATGCCTGAAAGTACCTATGAGCACTGTGAGGGGTTGGAGCAAATGCGCTTTTTGGAAAATAATATCGCCGTTAAAATGGTCAAGGTCGGCTATCAGGGTCGTACTGGCATGAGTGGAGTCGACAGTCCTGAAGACATTCAGCGAGCTGAGGCTATTATTGCCAGTGATGGTGAGTATAAACTTAACCCGTAACGGCAAACGTATTTGCAATGATATATGGAGTGAGCATTAAGTGCTCCTTGATAACAGGATATTTCCATGACAACACGCTTAATAGTGGTAAGACACGGCAATACATTTTTACCTACAGATACGCCCACCAGGGTTGGCGCTCGTACCGATCTTGATTTGGTTGAAACAAAAAAAGGTACAGCCGTTGGCCAATATTTATTGGCAAATGGTTGGATTCCTCATACCGTTTATGCGGGCCCACTAAAGCGTCATCAACAAACCGCCCAGTTGATATGTGCCGCGTTAGGTTTGCAGGCAGAGCATATTCGCAGTGAGGAATTCTTAAATGAAATTGATTATGGGCCCGATGAAAACAAGACGGAGAATGACGTCATGTTACGTTTGGGTGATGGCAACTTAGATGCGGGCAAAGCTGTGATCGCTCGTTGGAACAGTCATGGAGAAGTCCCTAGCGGTTGGTTGGTAGACCCAGAAGAGCTGCGTCAGGGGTGGTTATCATTTGCTCAGACCATGTTACGTCATCAGCGCGATAAAACCACGTTAATGGTCAGTAGCAACGGCATTATGCGTTTTAGTCATGTGATAGATAATCAGTTTAATGAGAGCAATCTCAAAGTCCCCACAGGTGGGATTTGTATCTTTGAAAATGAAAGTAATCAGGAAGATGGCTGGCGCTGTGTTGCGTGGGGTAAGGTGCCCAAATTATCAGAGTAAAGACAAAGAGCACGATATGTCGTGCTCTTTAAGTAACAATAGAATTCGTTTAGCGAATATCAAAACGATCAGCGTTCATCACCTTGTTCCACGCCAAAATAAAGTCTTGTATAAATTTTATCTTATTATCTTCACAGGCATAGACTTCGCTGATAGCCCGAAGTTGAGAATTTGAGCCAAACACCAGATCAACTCGGGTTGCTTGCCATTTTTGTTGACCTGTTTCTCGACAACGGCCCACAAAGGTTTGTGCTTTGTTATCAACTGGACTCCATTCAGTGTCCATGTCTAGCAAGTTGACAAAAAAGTCATTGTTCAAAGTGCCTGGACGCGTGGTTAATACACCATGTGGACGTTGCTCAAAGTTGGCATTTAACACGCGAAGTCCACCTATCAACACGGTCATTTCTGGTGCCGTTAAGGTGAGTAGTTGGGCTTTATCGATCAGTAACTCCTCAGCCGAGACACTGTATTCATCTTTTTGATAGTTTCTAAATCCATCTGCAATGGGCTCAAGTAAGCCAAATGATTCTACATCGGTTTGTTCAGCACTGGCATCACTGCGCCCAGGGGTAAAGGGAACCACGGCATCAACTCCGGCATCTTTGGCTGCCTTCTCAATTGCAGCGGCGCCTGCCAACACAATCATATCGGCAAGAGAAATGGCTTTGTTACCTGTTTGTGAGTCATTAAAGTTTTGTTGTATCTGACTTAAGGTCATCAGTACTTTGTGCAGTTGCTCCGGCTGATTTACCAGCCACTGATTCTGCGGGGCTAATCTCAACCTTGCTCCGTTAGCACCACCACGGCAATCAGAGCCTCTAAACGTAGATGCGGATGACCAAGCGGTATAAACCAGTTCTGAGACACTCAATCCGGATGCTAGGATCTGTAGACTCAAGTGGTCGATATCGCGTTGATCAACCAGTTCATGATCGACAGCAGGAATAGGATCTTGCCAGATTAAATCTTCATCAGGAACTTCCGGTCCCAAATAACGTGACTTCGGTCCTAAATCGCGGTGTGTGAGCTTAAACCACGCTCGGGCAAACGCATCAGCAAATGCCTCAGGGTTGTTGTGATAGTATTTGGAGATCTCACGGTACTGGGGATCTTCACGCATTGCCATATCGGCAGTGGTCATCATAATTCCCACTCGCTTATTGGCATCTTCGGCATCGGGGGCATGATGGTGTGGCGCCAAATCAACAGGCACCCATTGATGCGCACCAGCAGGGCTCTTAGACAAGGTCCACTCGTAGCCCAGTAGCACATCAAAGTAACTGTTATCCCATTGCGTTGGGGTTGGCGTCCATGCGCCTTCAATACCGCTGGTAATGGTATCTGCACCTTTACCTGAGCCGTACTGGTTGCGCCAACCAAAACCCATTTGCTCTACAGGGGCAGCCTCGGGTTCGGGGCCAACATGAGAGTCAGGTGCCGCGCCATGACACTTACCAAATGTGTGGCCACCTGCGGTTAGTGCAACGGTTTCCGCATCATCCATTGCCATACGTTTAAAAGTTTCGCGGATATCTTTGCCAGAAGCCACGGGGTTTGGATGGCCATCGGGGCCCTCTGGGTTCACGTAAATTAAGCCCATTTGTACGGCAGCTAAAGGGTGCTCAAGGTCCCGTTCACCATAATAGCGACTGTTATCTAACCATTCCTTTTCAATCCCCCAATAAATATCTTCTTCTGGTTCCCAAATATCTTCACGCCCACCGGCAAAGCCGAAAGTTTTTAACCCCATAGACTCCAGTGCGACATTACCTGCGAGGATAAATAGATCGGCCCAAGAAAGACCATTACCATATTTTTGTTTTATGGGCCAAAGCAGGCGGCGTGCTTTATCAAGGTTGGCGTTGTCCGGCCAGCTATTGAGCGGGGCAAAACGTTGATTACCTGTTGCAGCGCCACCTCGACCATCCGCAGTTCGGTAGGTGCCTGCAGCATGCCACGCCATACGTATCATTAAGGGTCCGTAATGGCCAAAGTCTGCAGGCCACCATGATTTCGAATCAGTCATCATTGCGTGTAGGTCTTGTTTTACGGCGGACAAGTCAAGTTGGTTAAAGGCTTTTGCGTAGTCAAATCCTTCGCCCAAAGGGTTCGCTTTTTTGTCATTTTGGTGAAGAATTCTTAAGTTCAATTGATTGGGCCACCAATCGGTATTCTTGGTTCTTTGGTCTCCAAGACGCGTATTACTACCATGCATAACTGGGCATTTACCTGCTGCATTTTCGTTGCTCTTATCCATGCTCTATACCTTATTGACTGAGGTTTAAAAATGACAAAGCACTTAGCTTGTGTGTGCACTCAGCTAAGCGCTTTGACTATATTTTAGACTATAAAGCGGATCTTCGGCGTAATACAGTGACTTATCTCGATTGCAGTCATCGCTTTTTTTCATGGCCTAGTCAGTCGTCGCGACGCTCCACACGCCATGGAGGGTTGAGGCGGTTATCTCCAGCCCAGTAGAGTTTGATTCGATTACCGCTGGGGTCACGTAGCTGTGCTTCTCGCCATAAATAGCGTTTGTTTTCAGGTAGACTATCAAAGGAAATGCCGTTTTTTTGGAGCTCAGCGACCCATTCATCCAGTTGTTCATGCTCAAAATAAATGGTGCTGCCATTAGGATGCATGTTGTCTTCAAGAGAGAGTGAAAAGGTTGCGCCATTTGGGCATTCAAAGCGAGCATAATGGGGCGTATCAACAATTTGCAAAAAACCCAATTGACGATAAAACGCAGTGGCGAGCTCTATATTTTGCACGCCAAGTGTGATCTGATTCAAATTCACGACTTATCCTTCATAAAGCTTGATTTAGCCAGTATAAAAGGGCCGGTTAGATAAGCAATGCTTTGTCAATGAAAGACTTTATTTTGGATTGATGGCAGCTGGTGGATGTGATGGCTTAGAGCAAATGTAGGCCATTACCATCAGTTCACATAGGGCAACACAGATCAGTACCCACAGTGGTGGTGCATTATAGGTGAGAATAATGAACCCTAGTAACATTCCCAAGCCAGCGTAACATTTACCCTTTACAGGGATCACTCGATAATCATGCCATTGTTGCAAAGTCGGACCAAACTTATTGTGATTGAGCAGCCAATTGGCCAGTCGAGGATTAGAGCGGGTAAAACAAGCCAGCGCAAGGATAAAAAATACCGTGGTCGGCATCACTGGAAGCACAATACCCACAAAGCCTAAACCAACAAAACTGATGCCAGCAACATGTAGCCAGAAACACCGATTGAAAAGCGCTGTTACTTTGTTTGCCATAGTTGTGCTCACTGCATGAGGTTGATGTTTAAAGCTTATCACAGCGCAATAAGTTTGCGAGTTTTTATCGCATCAGCGGTGATTGCCTCACTACTGATGCGTTTTGACACTATTGTAGAAGATTTAAGTGCTAGAAATAGTAGCCAATATTGATATTAAAACGTCGCTCAGTATCATCACTGTCTCCGGCAATAGATCCGCCTACGAATGGTTGATTCTTCGCATTCACAAAGTCAAAGTAAGTGAAAAAACCACCTGCGGCAACCGACACTCCCGTGACATTCATCCAAGTGTCTTCACTATTGTCCGATTTGTCGTAAATAATACCAAAGTCATTGTAAAATTGCAGACCCGTGATGGCCCCCCACTTTACCGGTAAGCTATAAGCGACGTTGAGGTTTGAGGTCATCGCTTCGGCTGCAATGCTGTCATAAAAAGCATAAGCACCAACGGCCATGCGATCTATGCTCGCATCGTCCATATCGTAGCTGTATTCACCGTGTTGCAACTGAAAGTTCCAAGGGCCAACGTGGCTATTTACGTGCACGGCCCATGAGTGATAATCACCCGCTTTTTCTATACCGTTGTGCAAGCCGCCAGCTTGGCCGGAAAAGCCGACTTCGGTCGTGCCACCTTTGTGCTTGAAGTGATACGCATAACGCCCAGCTAAGGTGTTGTATTCGCCTAATGGCTGAGTTGGGTCATCATACACGCCATCATCCGCATTACGGTATCCGACTATGTCATACGAATAGCGGTCGCTGCGGTCTTCAACATAGCCATCGACCCCACCTAGTTCATCATTTTTGAAAAAGCCGATGTCTAGCTGCCAATTGTCTTTGAGCTTACGCTTGAACAACACGCCCAAATCATGGTCGTCTTCTAGGCCGATATAGTAGGTAGTGTTAAAGAAGTAATTGTGTGAATTGTAAGGCCAGTTGCCAAAGGGCACTTTGGTAATACCCGCTTGCACCTGCCAGTCTTTGGCAAAATCATAGCCTACGTACGCATATTTAACCGCGCTCATATAATCAAAAAAGCGAATTTCGGCATTCAGCTGAACATCGCCTATATCGCCAGAGAAATTGACCCTAAAAATATCGAAATCAAAATCACCACCACGATTTTTGTTGCCGTCATTATACGAAGTATGGCTAAAGTTGGTCCGTACTGCGCCGCCCACTTTTATTCCAGAAGTTTTTTTTGCTTCTTTTTCGCCGGACTTAGCTTCAAGTTTCTGTATTTGTTTCTGTAAATCAGCAAGTTGCTGTTTTAGCTTTTCTATTTCCGCGTTATTTGCTTCAGATAGCGCTGGAAATAGGCCCATTGCGAGCACAAGAGGTGTTAATTTATGCATGGTTACCCACTTTTGAGTTACTTTGATAGTTACTTGTATGTATAGGGTAGACTATTCTAACTAAATACCTCAAATTAGAAACAGTGATACGATTATAAATAAATTCAAACTATTAGAAACTATCAGCTTGACCATATTGTGACTTGATAACTATATTTTTTATACGATAAATGTGGATGGTCGCGTTATGAGTATTTCGCAAAAGCTGCGTCTGGCTTTTATTTCAGCGATTGTGTTACCCCTGCTAATTATTGCAGGGTTGATGATTTCGCAAACTCGACAAGCATCATTAGATAATTTTGCACAATTGGCAAATCGAGAAGCGCTGCAAATTGACAACGGCATCAGCATGTTTTTTGGCGAAATAGCGAAGAATGTAGATTATCTTGCCAGTCATCCAAAAATCCTAGCGGCGCGTACTCAGGTTAAAACATATTTAAATACCAGCGCGGCAACACAGCTCAACTCCATGCAAAACCACGAAATAGAAAAGTCTGCCTATCAGCAGTTTGAGCTATTTGGTCAAACTCACCCCGGGATTTCATACATTTATATGGGGAATGTTGAAGGTGGATATATTCAATGGCCGCAAGGTGAAGTCAACGCTCGATATGACCCTCGTACTCGGCCTTGGTATCAAACGGGTGAGCACAGTAATGGCGAAACAACCAGAACAGACGCATATTATTGGGCACCTGATGATATGGTCATCGTCTCGACGGTGAAAGCCATCAAGGACAATGGACGTGTGATTGGTGTGCAAGGAATGGATGTTTCGCTCAGCGGTTTAACGGATATTGTGAAGAAAATTCGCTTAGGTGAGACCGGTTATTTATTGTTAGTTGAAAACACGGGCACAGTATTGGCGGATGCCAGTAATGCAGAGCATACCTTTAAACCCTTAACAGAGATATCTGGCAGCGCTTTTGCTGACTTCGCAGATTATAACTCAGGAACCTACAGCACAAACGTGGATGGTAAGGAGTTTTTTGCGAATATTTATACCTCAAAACGCTTGGGCTGGAAATTTATTGGGTTAGTGCAAAAGCGCGAAGTGATGGCGTCAGCCAATACCATGACCATCACTATCGTCGCATTGAGTGCGATACTAATAGCCGTGTTTGTGGCCTTGTCTACTTATATAGCTCGGCTGATATCTGGCCCCATTGTCGAGGTCAGTGATGGTCTAACGGTGATCTCGCAAGGGGGAGGCGATCTTACGCAGCGATTAGAGGTGGCGACCAAAGATGAAACAGGTAAGTTGGCCAATAGCTTTAATCTGTTTTTAAACCTTATTGCACAATTGGTTACGCAAATTAACCAGTGTGCGCAGCAAGTGACACAAACCGCTCAGGCTACTTCCTCTCAAGCGGGAGAACTAACAGAATCTACTGTACAACAGCAACAGGCACTGGAAATGGTCGCAACCGCTATAAACCAAATGGCTGCGACAGCCAATGAAGTGGCGGCCAGTTGTGCGAACGCTGCCGAGCTTGCATCGCAAACTCAAAGTGCATCATTGTTAGGGCGAGAGGTGATCACTAAAACGGTATCCAGCGTAGCGGATCTTGCATCGGTGATAACCAGCGCGACTTCAGATATCACACAATTGGATAGTGAAAGTGAAAATATCATGTCTATTTTAAGTGTGATCCGTGGCATTGCAGAGCAAACCAATTTGTTAGCGCTGAATGCCGCTATTGAGGCGGCTCGTGCAGGTGAGCATGGTCGTGGTTTTGCTGTGGTGGCTGATGAAGTGCGGGCCCTGTCGCAAAGAACCTCTGAGTCCACCGAAGAGATTGCGGCTCAACTTGATAAACTACACAAAATGACCGAACAAGTTTCACAAGATATGCGTAAGAGTTTACGTGCAACTGAACAAACTGTAGAGCTGAGTCGCTCTGCACAAACTCAATTTTCAGAGATCACTCAATCGATTCAAACCATCAGCGACGTAAATACGCAAATTGCGACCGCCGCTGAGGAGCAACAGCATGTGGCTGAAGATATCAGCCGCAATGTAGTGGATATTAAAAATGCAGCGGACAGTGTGACAGAAGTTGCTAATAACGCTGCGACAAGCGGTGAAAAAATGAATCAGTTGTCTGCTAAGCTAACAAGCTTGGTAGGGCAATTTAAAGTATGACAAGCTTTACCTCACTATAATGGCCAATGATGAGTATCCTTCATCTTGGCCGTTATTTATTTACTCTCAAGGTACTTATTCGGTAATGTAGCAGACAGTAAGTAATTCAATAACAAGGTGAGATATGGAATTATCAGCATCAGTTTCGATTCGACATACTGAAAGTGGACTTGAATACATTAATGTCGATAGTCCGTTATGCACAGGCAAAGTGTTTTTACAGGGGGCGCAACTCAGTGAGTTTACGCCAAAGGGCAAGCACAGTCTGATCTGGGTGTCGGCTGATGAAGATTACCAAGAGGGAAAGGCAATTCGTGGTGGTATTCCCATTTGTTGGCCTTGGTTTGGCGTACATGAAAAAGTCGATTGGCCGATTCATGGCGTGGCACGCAAGCTACTTTGGCGTGCTGAGAGTGTAGATGAGCACAGCGACCATATTTTAGTTCGTTTATCGTTGCCTATGCGCTCAGTGGACAAGACCTTCTGGCCATATGAATCTAAACTAGAAGTGGAGTTTAGGTTTTCCGAGCAACTTGAAGTTCGTTTGACCAACACCAATTTAGGAAAAGAACCATTTACCTTATCCCAAGCGTTGCACACTTACTTTCCAACTTCAGCGATTGAACAAACGCAAGTGGATGGTTTACAGGGCGCGCGTTATATCGAGTTTGGTGAAGGCCCGTTTACGCAACATGATGTGATTACATTTACGCGTGAAACAGACATGGTGTATACGCAAGCTAAAGCTGTGCAAACAATTCATACTCCAGAAGGGGTAATTGAAGTGGCCAGAGAAAACTCAACTTCTTGTGTGCTTTGGAACCCTTGGGTAGAAAAATCTAAACGGCTCACTAATTTCCGTGATGATGAATATCATACTATGTTGTGTTTAGAAGCGGCTAACGTGCTGGAAGATAAAGCGTGTGTAGAGCCTGGGCAAAGTCATACCTTGGCGACGATCATACGTTGGCTATGACCTTTTTAATACATGCCATGCGCTTAGTGTATGCTCACTAAGCGTGTGGCATGGCGTTTTTATCAGTAAGTGCTTAGTCCTAATACTTTCAATTGTCTTCATAATTTTGACTCTCTCGTTACATAACTAAAGTTGTCTATACAAGCTATACTCTCATACGATTCAAGGCGGTCCGTGCCCAGTGATAGGGAATGACATGGCATAGTCGTCATCATTACTTACAATTTTATTTCTGTGTCAGGCAAGTTAACGCTGATTATTTGGCATACTGACTACATCCAAGCTTTTGAGGTTTTAGAATTTATGTCTTTACAATGGATATGTGTGAGCGCTCTTAAACTCGTGGGCCTGCTCGTTACTTCAATCTGGGCGGCGCTAGCCTTTGCGGCGCCTAATTGGTACACGATACAGACCGAGCACTTTAACGTTCACTATACTCAAGGTCACAAGCCATGGGCCAATAGCGCGGCCAAAGAGTTAGAAATTGTACGTGAAAAAGTGTGGCAGCAACAAAGCCGAGGGCTAAATGCAAAGGCGGATGTCGTCATTTTTGATCCCATCCATGCAGCGAATGGGTTTGCACTGCCAAGTAGTGACAACCCACTTATGGCCTTGTTTACAACCCCGCCGCAATCGGACACTGTCATTGCTAACCACAATAGTTGGCAGCAGCTACTTATATTGCATGAATACATACACTTAGTTCACCTTTCACAGCCTAGTCGAGGTACATGGAAACAAGCGTTACGGGATGTATGGGACTTGTATGACATCTCAGAAGCTATGATGCCGCGCTGGGTGGCAGAAGGATACGCCACGCTGGTGGAGTCAAAAATGACGGGACGTGGCAGGCTATACGATAATTACAGTGAAGCGCTGTTGCGGGAATTGGCGCAACAAGGTGCCTTACTTAGCTATCAACAGTTGAATGATGGAAACCATGAATATAAATCTAAGTCGATGGCCTATTTGCTGGGGGCTCGGTTTCTCGCTTGGTTGGAGCAACGTTATTCACAGCAAACACTTGATGCGGTATGGACGCGGATGCGCGCGGTAACTTCTCGAGACTTTACCAGCGCCTTCAAGGGGGTGTTTGCAGAGCATCCTGCGACATTGTACCGACGCTTCATTGCTGAATATACCTATCAGGCAATGACCAAAGAACAACAAGAGCCCGAGCTTACCAGTACCTTGTGGCAAGAGTATGGATATGGTGCCAGTAGCCCTGTGCTGTCGGTTGATCGTAGTCAGTTAGCCATTGTCGAGCGTGATAAAGAAGGGCGAGTTAAGCTCAACGTCTACCAAACCCAAGATGACCCCGATGCAGAGCGAACGTTTATGGATAAGCAGCGCGACTTGCTAAAGGAAGATCCACAAGATGTGGCAGAAGTGCGCCCCAAAGTGTTTGCTAAAAAGCTGCTCCATTCACTGGAGCCCATCAACTTTTCAGGTATTCGCTATCCTCAGTGGTTAGACAATAAAACGCTGTACTTCGTCGCCTCTACGACAGATACAACAAACCCTAAGCTGCGCAGAGGTGAATTGTTTCGTTGGTCGCTTGCCTCAGGCAAAGTTGAACAACTTACTCAAAATCAAGCAATACGGCGGTTTTCGTTCGCTGGCAATGGACAAACCATTTATGCGGAACAGGTGACTTATGGCTATTCAGAGCTGGTTAAAATTCACTTGCCCAGCCTACAGGTAACGCCGTTATTCGATAAGCAGTTAAGCACTTTATATGACTTTCCGGTATTTAATGCTGTGCAGCAAAAGCTGGCATTTTTGAAACACAGCATAAATGAAGATTGGCAGTTGTATATACAAGATGTCATGACTCAGAAGACTGAGCCTGTGCCCTTGCCCAAAGATTATCAATACCTAACACAGCCAAGTTGGTCGCCAGAAGGAGATGCACTGTACTTTGTGGCAGGTAAGAACGGCGCTTTGGATATTTATCGATATGAACTTATCCCCGGTGCGTTGTACAAGCTGACTCAGGGGCAAGCACTATTTGAGTTTCCCATTGCCTACAAAAATGGAGAGCTTCTTTATTTGTCGAGTGGCTTTGAGGGGGTGGATATGTATCAGTTGCCAGCATTGCAAGGCGAGTTAGTGAATGAGCTTGAACCTAGAGTACGGCCAGACAGCGCGCATGAGATAGCCGAACAACAGGCGCTCAACACGTATGCCATTCAGTTACCACCAGCGCAAGTGTATCCAGCTGACATGCCATCGCAACAGTATGATATTTGGCGTCAGGATGCCTCGCTGACTTTGGGAGCACAATATGCCTCGGCAAGCACCACCTTGCTTGATGTTGGCTTAAAAGGGTCGGACTTTTTGGAACGGCTGAGCTGGCACATTGGTCATACGCATGATGTATCACACGGGGGGCTTCAAGGTAATTTTGCCAAGTTACGCTATCAAGATGGACAGTTGCAACTGGATGTACATGGTTTTGATTTTGCAATCAACAGCGTTGCGAAAACATCTTTAGATTTGGTTGACGAAGAGCAACATGGCATGTTTGCACAGCTTAGTCAGAGCTACCAATGGGGGCAATTGACGTTACAGGCTCAGTTTGCTGGTCTGTTTGGCAAGCAAAAACAGCAGCATCAGTCGGTTTCACACCGCTGGCAACGGGCAGGCATACAGCAGTCTTGGTTGTATGATCAACAGTCTTTCGCAATTGGTCAAAAGTTATCGGGTCATTGGGTAGAGGGGCAAACAGCTGGGCATGATTGGCAAGGACAAAACCTTTCAGCGAGCCTGTTTGGTAAAGCTTTTCACATTCCTATGATGGTATCTTATCAGTACGCTAAGCGGGAAGAGCAGAGCCTACATTTAGGCGGATTCAGCTCGTCGCTAATGAGCGAAATGCGATTGGTCAATCTCATCATGGCACCAGAGCTGCCGTTTTATACTGCCCAAGGGAATAAATATGAAGGCTTTGGTGGGGCTATAACGCTAAAAGAGCGCTACCCATGGTTGTACTACCAACAACATCAACTCGATGAACAGATATTTGCACAAAGTTACGGTATTAAATGGTCAATGGGGTTCAATGGGCAAACTTGGCTGGGTAAATTTGCCCCAGCAGGCTTAAGTGACTTCAAAATTGATGCGGGTTTGAGTCGCGTGGAAGGGGATAGCTTTGAAGATGAAAATAGAGCCTGGTTAGGCTTATGGTATGACTTATAATCTAATAGTCTGAAAAATATAAAGAAAAGGCGACACTGCCGTGTCGCCTTGAGTATAAAACAGATATGGAGAATGAAGTGCATGTCAGGATGTACACCTAACTGGGTGGAACAAGAAATAAGCTGCTCTACCCATATTCTCCCGATATGCCTTAGTTAGTATAGTCGGCAGTTAGCTGTACGCCATTAAATGCTGAAAATGCTCTTATCATGACATGATATCTACCCGCGCCATCGTTTTGTGTACAGGTTTCGCCATTGCCCCAACGGTAAGGACGACAGTCGTATGTAGATGTAGTAGGTTTTTCATCTTTACGCACATACAAGTCCGCATCACCCGTGCCGCCAGCCATTTTGAAGGTAATATTAGTCGCGCCCATCGGCACGTCAAAGTAGAAGTACTGCTCAGAGTATTTTACACCGGATAGATCAGTTCTTGTTACGCCTCGTTGAAGCTGTGCAGGGTCGGTTGCATCAGAAACAGAAATCGTTTTACTCAGAGCGGCGGTTTGGCCTTGATCATCGGTGACTGTTAGCGTTACAGAGTAATCACCACCATTGGTGTATGTGTGTGCGACACTGCTACCGAAACCATTGCTACTGTTGTCGCCAAACTGCCATTCATACTGATTGATTGAACCGCCAGGCACGCTTGAACCTGAACCATCGAATTGGCAGGCTAACTTGTCACAGCTGTAGGTGAAACGAGCCGCTGGAACAGGGTCACTACCAGGCTGATCGCCCACTGGGATTTGATTGTTAAACTGGCTGGCAACTTGAGGCCAAATCTTACTGATTTTAGCGCCTTTGTTGGTACAGCCACCGAGGTGGTGTAGTGCGATAACATTGTTGGTTGCAGCTGCAAGTACAGGAGAACCTGAAGAGCCGCCTATCGTATCACAGTAGTAACCCAGGTCAGTTCCAGTGCCACGACCATTGGCGTTGGCCTCATTCACCTGACATAAACCATTGCTGTCTTGGTCTGATTCAATAGAAAGTTCTTTTGGATTACCTGAACCGTGTTGTGGGATATAGATGCGCTCGCCTTGTGTTGCATCGCGTACATCCAAGCCAAAATAACCAAACGGCTCTGTTAACTCAAAGTCGTTAACAGTAAATAATGTGTAGTCCAGCGTGTAATCTGTTTTTAGGAAATCTTTACCTGTAACTTTAACTACTGTCTCTTTAGTGCTGCCATTACAGCTGGTGTGCTGGTAATTAAACCATACTTCAGTAGATGTAAGCTCTGATGCTGTTTCCACACAATGGTTATTAGTAAACATGTGGTTGTCGGCACCAACACGCCAACCAGTACATAAGCTGCGACCACCGATAACTAAGCGTGCAACCGGACGACTGCGTTCAAATTCTGTAGGGTGAGACTGTGCCCAGCATTGAACGTCTCTACGCTCATTAACCCCACAGGTTGATAATGTGTCAACATCAGCAGCACTGAGCTGATCTTCGGTGCCAAAGTGATAATAATCGATGACAGGTGTGCCTAAATTAGCGTTATTAGCCTGACCAGGAGTGTATTCGACAACAACTGTATCACTTGATACTGACATTGCTGCAAAGTTGCTGGCTCCGTTATCACCCTTTTCTAGCGTCGCTTTACGCATGTCAGACGCGGTGTATTCATAACGTTCACTATTATCAGTTGCTCTGACAACAAGTTTACCACCACCATTTAAGTTAATGTTTTTAAAATGTAGTTTTATGTAACTGGCATTTGGGTGCGAAATAGTTTGTGAGATGGTGTTGGTTTTACCACTGAGTGCTAGGTTCAGTGTTTCTGTTTTACCGATGATGGTTTCGGTCGTTTTGCTTGTGAAGTTTAACATTTGCTCTTCTGTTAATGGCGCTTGTGCTAAAGCGGTCATTGAAACGATACCTAGAGCTGGGAGAAAATAGCGTTTTTTCATTGTTGATCCTTACATGTTTTTAGTTTTGTCTAAAAGTTAGACACATCTAAGGTAGAACGAAAAAACGCACAGGTAAATAAGTTGTTAATAATAAATTAACATTGAGTTTAATTTTGTTCTTTGTTTTGGTTATAACTACCGCCAACAAACTTGAGCGTGTTCAACTTCGCCTGATAAACCCCTTGTTTTTCTCTATCTTCCGATTTTTCGATCGCGTACTGTAAATATTTTGCGGCCTTTTCTTTTTTATCTTGAAGGTAGTAAATCTTCGCTAACGCAAAGTAAGGTTCGGGAATGTAGGGCGTGCTTACTACCAGTTCTTTTAACATTTCTTCTGCACTAAAATAGCGCTCCTTGGCAATTTCTTGCTCGGCAAGCTGTAAAAAATCAAACGGCGTTTTTGCGTTATCCAACAATCTTTTTTCTAGGTCTTGTTGTAGTTGCTTATCTGCAAGTTGTTGCGCTAAATAGCTGTAGCTATAAAGTAAGTTACTGCTTACTAGTTTATTGCGCACGGCAAATTCAAACAACTTTTTGGCGGTATCAGTGTCACCCACTCGGCGATGTAAAATAGCCGCTAGGTTAATCAATTCCGGGTCATATGGGGCATACTCAAGGGCCTGGGACACGAGGGAATAGCTTGTATCAAATTGCTCTGCCAGTAATGCTTCAGTGGCCAGATTCGCATAATATTTGGCGACCAAATCAGCGTATGTAGCGCTACCGATAAACACTAAGTCTCGTGCAGGGAAGTAGTCTACGACCGTTCCTGGGCGAATCGCATATAACCAATTCTCATCATCTTGTTCGGGTGGGGCGTATAGCTTTGTTTTAAAGTGATTAGATACCAAAATGGTTTGGTCCTGCTTTTTATACACAGGCATGGTGGCAACTTCTCTAAAGCTTGTTTCTACGCCGAGTATATTGGCATAGGCCTGAGTTAAAATCGCGAGACTAATGCAATTACCTTCATTCTTTGTGAGCGTATCGGTGGCATTATGTGTGGCGCCATCGTAACTGAATCTGTCGAGGCTACTATCCAGATAGTCAGCAATGATGGTATCGGCGCGGATGTTTTTTTGTTTTTGCGCCTCTGAATAGGCTATGAACTTTTGCCGCTCCGCGTCAGGCAGCGCAAAGATACTGGCTTCATTTTCGACAGTTAAACGGGTAAAAATGCTATGGTTTAAAAGGCTGGAAGGTCTTTCAAGTGGCGCTTTTATTTCAACTTTTTGGGTTTGCTTACAGCCTGCTAGGAGTAGTATTAAAGATAATGCTAAGAGTCTTTTCATTGTGATACTTCCTTATTTATCACTCAAAAATGTAATCTTTCTAGAGACAATTTACAATTGTTATCTCAGCGCGGGAAACTGGTACATGTTTAGGTCGCGTAACGGAGGCATTTTCACGGTTTAAGTCACGTCGAGTTTAGGTCCATTCATGGCATTTTGAGCTGGCCCTAAAATATGTAATAGAAACTTACAAATGTCACGTTTTTCTCAGCCATAAACTTGTTATGATAGGTGTAGGAAAATTACACAAGGTGCAGTCATGAAAACGAACATAATGAGGTGGATTCTGCCTTTTGCAGTGTTAACTCTCGGCGGACTTGGTGCGTGGGGTATTAATGCAGTAGCTGCAGATCCAAAAGAAAAGGAACCCGTTGACAGCAGACCCGTGGTTGAAGTGGAGTCAATCTCAGCGTTGGATCATCAAGTCATCATCAATAGTTATGGTGAAGTAAAGCCATATGAGCAAACGAATCTATCCGTGCAGGTATCTGGCGAAGTAACGTATTGGCATCCGAGCTTTATTCCCGGTGGGGTTATTGCCCGTGGCGATGTATTAATGCGTATCGAAAAAGATAATTATGAGGCCGCATTACTACAGGCTGAAGCTGAATTATCTCGTGCTAAAGCTGCGTTAATCGAGGAGCAAGCGTTGGCTGAGGTCGCCGCTGATGAAGCGAGACGTTTTCCGAGTAAAAAGCATACCGACCTATTTTTACGCAAGCCCCAGTTGATGAGTGCCAAAGCGGCGGTTAAGTCCGCAGAGGCTGGACTCAAGCGAGCGCAGAGAGATTTAGATAACTGTGAAGTTGTCGCTCCTTATGATGCATTGGTTGTTTCTCGTAGTATTGGTTTAGGCCAGTTTGTGAGCGTAGGTACACCGGTTGCGCAACTCAATAACATTGAAGCCGCTGAGATTGTGATCCCCATTGCCGGATTTGACAGTGCTTTCTTACCTGAGCGCATTGAAGGCATACCAGCCACAGTGACGCAAAGCGGGTTGAACGGCTTCACACGCCAAGCTGTGATCGACAGAGATTTAGGGGTTGTGGATACGCAAACCCGAATGGTTAATTTGGTTGTCAGAATTGATGATCCCTACGGGCTGGAGTCTAAACAACCCGCACTGAAGTTTGGTGCGTTTGTACAAGTGGATTTTGCGGGTAAAACACTAAGTCGTATATACAAGCTTCCACAAGATTTAGTAAACAACCAAACCGTTTGGTTGTTAAATGATGAGAACAAGTTAGAGCCGCGTAAGGTTCAAGTCATTCGTGAAGAAGGTGAATATTTCTATGTTAATGTTGGCCTCAATGGCAATGAACGCATTGTAACGACTGTACCGGAGTATCCGCAAAAGGGTATGGCAGTCAAAGTTGCTGGCGCTGATTCATCTGATGCCAAAGCGTCAAAGCAAACCTTGTAAAGGCTGGGGTCAGTAATGAGTACACAACAGCACGAAAAACAAACGGGCGTTATTGCCTACTTTGCTAATAATACTGTCGCGGCTAACCTGTTGATGTGGTTTATTATCATTGTGGGTATTGCCTCTTATTTTTCCATTCAGAGACAAATGTTTCCGAATGTGGAATTAAACTACATAAATATACAAGCGAATTATCCTGGAGCATCACCGCAGGAGATTGAAGAAAGTATTCTGGTCAAAATAGAAGAAGCGCTCAAAGATGTTACCGAAATTGAAGAAGGGGTATATCGAGCTTTTCGTAATGGTGGTAGTGCGACATTAGAGATTGACCCTGATGTTGAACTGGCCGACGTCATGGACAAGGTGAAGCTTCGAGTTGATGGTATCGCCACGTTTCCTGCTGCGATGGAGCCGCTAACTGTCAGCCAAAGAGAATTTCGTCAAGATGTGATTGGTATGACCGTTTCGGCCGATTTGCCACTGACGGACTTAAAGCCTATAGCCAAGAATATAGAAGACGAATTATTGCAGTTGAGCAATGTGTCTTTGGTTGAGGTGAGTGTCCCTTTGGATGAAATCGCCATAGAAATTGACCCAAATATGTTGCGCCAATACGACCTCACCATAAGTGATGTGACAAAGGCTGTACGTGGTTATTCGACGAATATATCAGCAGGTCAGTTGCGTACCGATGCAGGGATCATTTCTGTGCGGGTCGAAAATCAGTCATACAATGGCGAACAGTTCCGTCAATTACCGGTAAAGGTAGGAGAAAATGGCGCGAAGTTGTTACTCAAAGATGTCGCTGTGATCAAGGATGCTTTTACCGAGGGTGAACGGTACTTCAAACTCAATGGCAACAATGCCGTATATATTGCGGTCAAAGCGACCAAAGAACAAAACATGATCCCAATTGCTGAGACGGTTAAAGACTATATTGCGCATAAAAATGAGCAACTACCAGCAGGGGTGCAAATCGATCCTCTCGTTGACATGACCTACTACCTCAATGGTCGCCTCGATATGATGAAGAGCAATCTTTTTCAAGGGGCGATTTTGGTCGCCATCATGCTTTCCATCTTCTTACGTTTTAAGCTAGCGTTATGGGTTATGGTTGGCCTACCTATTTGTTTTTTAGGCGCGATAATGACGATGCCGCTGTTGGATATTACCGTTAACGTGGTCTCGCTCTTTTCGTTCATCATGGTACTGGGGATAGTGGTCGATGATGCGATTGTGATTGGAGAAAGTGCCTATACAGAAATAGAAAAGAACGGTCCGGGTGTTGAAAGTGTGGTGCGTGGTGCTAAACGTGTTGCTACTCCTGCAACATTTGGGGTGTTAACTACGATGGCTGTCTTTGTACCACTGATGTTTTCAAGTGGTCCAGATAGTTCCAACTTTGTGTCAATTGCGGGGGTTGTTTTACTGTGCTTGGCGTTTAGTTTAATTGAATCAAAATTGATCCTGCCAGCACATATTGCCCATACAAAATTTGCTCCGATGCCAGAAAACAGTTGGCGTGTCCGTTTCAACAAGCGTTTTTTTGGCTTTGTAAACGGGCCTTATAAACGATTTGTGACGCTATGCGTACAGTGGCGTTGGACGGTACTATTTGCCTTTATTGGTATGTTTATTATGAGTATTGTGCTTGTCACCAGTGGCACTGTACGCACACTATTTGTGCCGAAAATACCGCATGATTTTCCAGCAATCAATTTAACCATGAATGATAACGCATCGGATGAACAAACTATTTCCGCAATTCGCCAGTTAGAAGAACTGATCGTGTCGGTGGATAAAGAGATAGAACAAGAGTACGGTCAAAAAATGGTGCGTGATGTCATGGTTATGAATGAAGGACGTACCGAAGGTCGAGTGTTGGCCCCACTGGTAGATGAGCCACTTAGGCCATTTAATACCTTTGAACTAACCCGTCGTTGGCGTGAGAAAATGCCTGAAATCGCCGGTGTGAAATCGATCCTTATAGAGGAAGAAGTTATCAACATAGGGGGAGATGGTGATTTTGGTTATCTGCTTTACGGCTCCGATATTGATACCTTAAACGCGGCGGGTAGACAGCTAATACGTATGTTACAAGATGAAAAAGGGCTTTTTGATATTAGCTCAACCATCGACCCTGCCAGTAAGGAAATTCAACTAATACTCAAACCAGTCGCCTACGACTTGGGTCTAGACCTGCAAAATATAGGCTCGCAAGTGGGGGCTAGTTTTTATGGTGGAGAAGCGCAGCGTGTGATCCGAAATGGTGAAGAAGTACGCGTGATGGTACGTTATCCAAAACTGACTCGCGAAGCATTTTCATCGTTGAAACATACCGTGATCACCACACCTGAAGGTAAAGATGTGATGTTAGGTGATGTCGTTGAACTGATTGAAAAGCCAGGGATCAGCTATATTCGTCGAGAGGAAGGCTATCGTACTGTTTATGTGTATGGAAACATTGATGAGGAAGTCGTTGAGCCCAATGCTGTCACCAAGCGCATTGATGATGACATTCTGCCCGAGCTGCTAAAATCATTTCCTTCGGTAAAAACCAAATTAGGTGGGTCGGTTGAAGAGCAGCAGGCTCAGGCCAACGAGCAACTGGTATTTTTCATTGTGGGTATGTTGATTGTGTACATACTGTTGGCCATACCGTTGAAAAGTTATGCACAACCCTTGATTGTAATGTCTGTGATCCCATTCAGTTTGGTCGGTGCCATCTGGGGGCATTTATTCTTCGGACTAGATCTGAGCATGATGTCAACATACGGGATCATTGCTGCGGCAGGCGTAGTAATCAATGACTCGTTGGTAATGACTGACTTTGTGAATCAAGCTCGCAAAGAAGGAATGACACTAAAAGAGGCGGTGATCAATGCAGGTTGCGCACGTTTTAGGGCGATAACGTTAACCTCTATCACCACGTTCGCCGGTGTTTTACCCATAATGTTTGAAACCAGCTTACAGGCGATGTTTGTGATCCCCATGGCTGTATCACTGGGTTTTGCCGTGATTTTCGCAACCTTGATCACCTTACTGTTGGTGCCTTGTTTGTATATCATTATGACGGATGTCAGAGCGGTATTTAGGGCATTCTTTCAAGCGTTGAAACGGGTTGTTACTGCTCCGAGTAAGCAGCGTATGCCTAATTAAGCAGAGTAATTATAAAAAGGGCTAATTATGATAATTGGCCCTTTTTTACGTGTTTACATTCCCGCCAAGCTAATAAAAGTTATGTTAGACTGCACAAAAAAGAAAATAGGAACAGCGTAGTGACTGATAAAGTGTCTGCACCCATTGCAAAAAAAATCCCACACAGTATGACGCATCATGGACATACTCGAATCGATAATTACTACTGGATGCGAGATGACGACCGAAAGGATGATCAGGTCATTGCGCACCTTAAACAAGAAAATGCCTTTACCGATCATCACATGTCGGCACATCAATCACTACAAGATGCTTTGTTTGAGGAGCTCAAAGGTCGCATTGTTAAAGATGACAGCTCAGTACCTGTGAAAGATGGTGGATACTGGTACGTCAGCGATGTACAAGGTGATGATGAATACGCGAGTCATTTTCGTGCCACAGATGAACAGCTCACTAATAAAACCTTGCTATTGGATGTTAACCAGCTAGCCCGTGACTATGAATATTACGATATCGGCGAAATTAACGTCAGTCCAAATGATAACTTGCTTGCCTATAGTGAAGATACAGATGGCCGCCGTATATACTCAATACGCTTCAAAGATCTCTCTAATAATCAATACCTCGCGGATGTGCTCGAAAACACAGAGGGACAATTAGTTTGGGCAAACGATAACAAAACCGTCTTTTACGTTAAAAAAGACCCGCAAACTTTACTTGGCTATCAAGTTTATCGTCATTTACTTGGTACACCACAAAGTGATGATATTTTGGTATATGAAGAGCAAGATCGACAGTTTTACATGGAACTGGGTAAAAGCCGTGATCAAAGTGAGATCTATGTTCATCTTGCTGCGACTGAAACCAGTGATGTGATGGTGCTGGATGCAAATGAACCATTGGGTGAGTTCAAACGGTTGTTCCCACGTATCGAGGGCCATGAGTTTGGTATCGATAAACACGCAGGAAATTATTATATTTTATCTAATCACCAAGCTAAGAATTTTCGTTTGCTTAAAGCAAGTGATACAACCATTGGTGACATATCAAAGTGGCAGGAACAGATAGCACATCGCGAACATATTTTGATAGAGGGTATGGAATTATTCGATAGCCATTTCGTCATTACAGAAAGGGAACTTGGTCAGATCCGTTTTGTTGTACACAACTACCACGGAGAAAGTTACCACCTTAGTTTTGACGATGAGTGTTTTTACGCGGGGATCGGCTATAACCCTGAATCGAGTGCCAGCACCGTGAGAATTCACTACTCTAGCTTAACGACACCAAGCACCGTGTATGATTGTGACTTAAAAACGGGTCGTAAAATACTGCGCAAGCAGCAGCAGGTGTTGGGTGGTTTTGATGCCAGTAATTACGCTTCTAAGAGGTTATTTGTAACAGCCAGAGATGGGGTTCAAGTTCCAGTATCGCTGGTATATCACAAAGAAAAGTTCCACAAAGATGGCACCAACCCAATGCTGCAATACGGCTATGGCGCTTACGGTATTACAATCGATCCGAGTTTTTCAAGCGCTACTTTATCACTCCTAGACAGAGGGTTTGTGTATGCTATCGCGCACATTCGTGGCTCTGAAATGCTAGGGCGATCTTGGTATGAGCAGGGGAAAAAAGCGCACAAGCAAAATACCTTTAATGATTTTATCGATGTCACAAAGAGCTTGGTTGAGCAGGGCTATGCAGATAAAAACAAGGTATTTGCCTCTGGTGGCAGTGCGGGCGGTTTGTTAATGGGAGCCATTGTCAATCAAGCGCCACAGTTGTACTTAGGCGTGGGCTGTCATGTGCCATTTTTGGATGTGTTGACCACGATGTTGGATGAGTCTATCCCACTAACAACTAACGAATATGACGAATGGGGTAACCCAAATAACAAGACTGCCTACCAAACCATTTTGAACTATTCACCGTATGATAATCTTAGACAGCAAGATTATCCGCATATTCTGGTGACAACCGGTTTATATGACTCACAGGTGCAATACTGGGAGCCAATGAAGTGGGTTGCCAAGTTGCGAGAAGTAAAGACGGATGATAATTTGTTGTTATTCAAGACGGATATGGATGCGGGTCATGGGGGAGCATCTGGACGCTTCAAAAGTTTGCAGGATAAAGCACTGGAAATGACGTTTTTCATAGCCCTGCTATCTTCATGATAGCATTATAATTAGTAAGGTGTTTTAGATGTTTTTAGCGCATGGCCTTTGGCGTGTTTATATGCAACCACCCTATGCTTATATGAGCCTCAAAGGCGCATTCAATAAAGAAGGTGTACTGGCCTTTCAGGAAGATTTACGTACCTATGCCAGTAAATTTCCCGCAGAAAGTATAGCGTATGCGGTTGTAGACATGAGTGAGTTTGAAATGAGCACTGCTGATAGTATGGAAGACACTCGTCAATACTTTTCCGGCGTTACGCAACGCGGTCTGAAACACGTTGACTACGTGGGGGCAAATGTACTTGCCCGCCACGTTTTGACGCAGTTGTGGCAAGGCACCACAACCAGTATTTGTTTTCATAGCAACATGGCACAGTTGGTAAACTCACAGCCGCACCATAAAGACAATATAGAGCGCTTAGTTGAGATAGGCTTTAAGCATCCAGACTAGCTTTTCTTGCTCTTTAATGTAATCGCTCATCAACGCTGCTGTGCCTTCGTCCTGCGCGTCGCCCGCTTGTTCAAGAATATCACGTTGCATGGCTATCAAGACTTTGTACCCACTTAACAGATTGTTTAAAGCGTCTGCACCATCACTGATATTTTTCGCTTCGGCTATCTTGCTGGTCTCTAGATAGTCCGAAAAAGCGTGTAACGGCTTACCCTCAATGGTGAGAATACGCTCCGCAATTTCATCCACTTTTTCTAAAAGCAGGTTGTAAATTTCTTCAAACTTCTGGTGTAACTCAAAGAAATTACGACCTTTGATGTTCCAGTGAAAGCCGCGCGCATTCATGTACTGGATCTGATAGCTACTCAGTAGTGTATTTAGTGATGTCACCAATGATTGGCTTTTTTGATGGTCTAAACCAATTGAGTTCGTAGTATTCATATTAAGCTCCTTGTTTTGATGTTCACTAGTATGGGTGAAAGCCGCTTGAATTCCCATCGACTAAAATCTATGTAATCAATCGAAAAAATAAATCAAAGTAAAACGATTGCCCCAATAATTTTATATATGTGGGTTATACGTGAGTTTTCTACCCTGCGATCAAAAACTCATTATTTGGTATGGACTTGGGAATAAAGCTTGCCAACTTTTCATTACTTATAGCGAGGATCGTTGAAAAATTGATCCAAAACATAAGGCGTGCATGTGGCCTAAATTGTGTCTATCTAGGTTTGATGTAGGTCAAAAATTACCCTGTATGAGGGCGCATAATGGACTGGAAACCACAAGGTTATTATTGAAGGAGAGTAATTATGCACGGTAAAACTAAATCACAGCATAAGTCGGAGATTATTGTTGTTGTAATCGCGTTAGTTGCATTTTTGATAGGCTTGATCGGTCATCTTGCGGGCGCAAGCTTTGCTAACTCTGATGCATTTGGCTACATTGCGGCACCGATCCCGCTGATCACAGGTATTATCGCGTTGGTTGCATACAAAATAGCACAGAGCGGTGATCACTAGTTCGGTTGGTCGAGATCGTCCTGATTAAGTAGCTTTAGGATATACTCGGTTACCTGACGAGAGTAAATCATGCTGGTATGGCTTAAATGAAACACTTTATGTTCAGCCATACCTTTGAGCTTGGTCTCTTCTAACAATACCGTACCATCTGAACGACTACCTTTTTTTAGCAATGGCATTAGGCCAATGGGTAGGTCTCCAGCGATACTGTATAACTTTGCTTTAAAAGGCCAATCTTGATTGTCACTGAGCAAAAATTCTATGCTGTTTTTGAGCAGCATATTAAGGCCCTTGTCATGCATGTGTTTAGCAATGGCGCTACCTTTGTGTGGCGTACCTAATGTAATCACTTTGCTCACACATTGGCTGGGTAGTGAGTTATGCTCTAAATAGGCACGCGCTACCAAACCGCCCATTGAATGACAGACCAACGCAGTGGGTTGGTCTTCGATAAACTCGTCAATGGCAGTAAAAATTGAGTGTTTGTTTGGCGTCAAAGTGTTGTAACTAAGGTTAAGTATTTCAAACCCCTGATTGGTTAATCGAGAGCACAGAGGCTGCATTACGAAACCAGACATGTACAAACCGTGTAGTACCACGACACGCTTTATCGCCATTTTGACTCCTACTTTAGTTGCTCCGGTATCAGGTGCACGCTACGCTGTTCATCACTGATCCATATCTCTTTGTCTTGTACCGTTACGGTTAAAGAGATTGAACGAGCTGCCATTGCTGCCAATTGCTGTGTTGCTGAATAAGGTAAGCTAATCACCGACAAGTTGTCAAAACCGTTGAGCTTAGCCTGATTTTTTTGCCACCATAGTGTTTGCGTATTTTCGCCGTAGGTATAAAGCACAACTTGTTTCGCTTTATTACATGCTTTTTTCACGCGTTTTTCATCGGGTAAACCCAAATCAACCCACAGCTCAATTTCATCACTATAATTTTTTACCCAAATCTCAGGTTCATCATCAGCACATAGGCCCTTAGTAAACTCGAGTTGTTCTTGGTATTGCAGTGCATATGCAAGTAGCCGAACCATTAATCGCTGTTCATTTTCTGATGGATGCTGTGCAACCGTCACTGAGCAGGTTTGGTAAATGTGTCTATCCATATCACTGAGTGATAGCTGTGTTTTTATAATAGTTGACTTTAATGCCATATGAATGTGCCAGAGAAAAATGATGCGCGCAGTATACTGGAGTTATGGTCGTAAACGGTGTTATTGACGGTAAAAAGATAAAATTTTGCTTAGATTAAGGTAATTTTGTGATTACCTAGGTAAAATGGCGTTTTGATTTTTACCTGTAGGAGAAAATGATGGCCATCCAGTGGTTCCCTGGGCATATGAATAAAGCTCGTAATGAGATTAAAGAGATCATGCCGCAGATGGATGTGATTATTGAGGTGCTGGATGCACGTATTCCTTACAGTAGTGAAAACCCGATGGTATCTGCCCTTCGAGGTGACAAACCGGTCATCAAAATACTAAACAAAGCGGATTTAGCCGATCCAGTGTTAACCGAGCAGTGGATGGAGTATTTTGAGCAAGAAAGTGGCGTGAAAGCCATCGCTTTTGGTCATGATAAGGCTGCTGAGGTGCACAAAATAAACGAGTTGTGTAAAAAGCTGGCACCCCACAAAATTGGTGCTGACAAACAGCTAAAAGCTATGATCATGGGGATCCCCAATGTAGGTAAATCAACGTTGATCAATATTTTGGCAGGACGAATTGTGGCTAAAACAGGCAACGAGCCTGCTGTCACAAAAGCACAACAGCGCATTAAGCTAGATGATGGCATTATGCTATATGACACGCCTGGTATGCTATGGCCAAAAGTTGAAAATGAAAATTCAGGCTATCGCTTGGCTGCAACGGGGGCTATCAGAGACACCGCGATAGATTATGAGGAAGTGGCCAGTTATACCGCAGAATATTTACTACATGCGTATCCTGAATTACTTAAAGCGCGCTACAAGCTGGACGAATTACCAGAGCAAGATTGGGAATTTATCGAAATAGCAGGTAAAAAGCGAGGCTGTATTCGCGGTGGAAATCAGATTGATACCTACAAGATGTCTGAAATTCTAATCAATGAATTGCGCGACGCAATCATTGGCCGCATCACTATGGAAACACCGCAAATGCGCGAAGAGGAAGAAGTGATGGTGGCGCAGCTTAGGGCAGAAGCCGAGGCGAAAAAAGCGGCCAAAGAGGAAGAGAAGAAACAAAGACGTGCTCGTGCGCGCAAGAATCGTCGCTAAACGCCTAACATGGCTGCTTGGTTAAGCAGCCAACTCAACTCTGTTTCGCCCCTGATTTTTTGCTCGATATAAAGCATCATCGGCGCGTTTGATAAACTCATCCTCAGTTTCCAAAGGGTGGTATTGGGCGACGCCAACACTTATTGTAATGGGCACTTCACACTTACAGGCAGCAAGCTTTTCTCTCAACTTTTCACTCAGCTGCTGGGCATGATTGAGATAAGAGTTGGGCATTAAGATCATAAATTCCTCACCACCCCAACGACATATAATATCGCTGTTGTGTGCCACAGATTGGCATAGCTGAGCGAAGTGCTTTAACACTCTGTCGCCCGCCAAGTGACCATGTTGGTCATTCACTTGCTTAAAGTGATCAATATCAAGTAGTAATAAGCTCAAAGGCACTCGGCCCATTTTGGCTCTTGTGATATGTTTTTGCAGTTGAGGTTCAAAAGCTTGACGGTTCAATACGTTGCAAAGTTTATCGGTAAGCGCAATGGCCTCCAGACGAGATTGGTACTGATTAAAGGTCAACTGTGCTATCGCTAAGATACACAGCGTTATCACAACACCCAGTAACAAATTTGCGATCAGCGCATCCGTTAATGTGGTTTGCGCAGTGAACTCTTGCTCGACTAACAGATACCAACCTAGTTCAGGAATGTAACGACTATTTATCAGCCGCTCTACACCGTTTTGTTGAATAGAGAATTTATAGTTGGCTTGCGTTGTTATGGCACTGTGATGAGAATTAAATTCAGACTCAACAGTGCGATTGGGTAGCAAAGATTGATTGTAGAACAACAGGCGACCTTGATGATCTGCGAAGTAGACTTTACGTCGATACTGGACTTGGTATTGATTAATGAGCGATTGTAGGTCTGATAACTGAATGCCAACGCCGGCGACACCAAGTAATTCGTCATTGAGCAAAATTTTATGATTTACATACACGATGGCCGCAAAGTTATCTTGCGGTGTAACATCCACATTAAGAATGTAGTCTCTTTGTGATGGTGTTATGGCTTGTTGGTACCATTGCGCTTCCTGACTATTTAAATTTAACTTATGCGTACGGCCATCATAATGGTAATAAGTGAGTGTTTTATGGTCGACTAGAAAGCTGGTCTGGCTTTGGAATAGCTGTTTGGTTTTATCTAAAAAGGCGAATAGCTGATCGACACTGGCATCGCTGTCATTAAGCCACAAGTGGACAAAATGGTTTTGCGCCATGCTTTGGGCAACATAGATGGGCGCTTGTAACTGTTTTTGCAGATCAGTGCTGATCAGATGGCTGGTCAACGGCAATGCATCGTCCACGATGCCTTCGCTGAGCGAATTATGCGCCATATGAAAACTAAACCAACTGGTGAAGGTAAATCCCGCCAATAGCAACAACGTTAAAATAAGGTTGCAGCGGCGTCGAGCATGGGTCATTTGAGTTATTGTATTTCACGCTGAAGTACCGTTTATGATACAGAGTGTTGATTTTATAGTCGATTACAGCTAATTACAGCTCGTTTACACTGCATCGTTCAGAAATAAAAAAAGCCCACAAGGGGCTTTTTCATGTCATATCTACCGTCACCGATATGAGCAATGTAGCAAGTAAAATTGTGAATGCATGGGCCAACAAGCAATGTACTAGCAAGCTTCCCACACCGAGCAGTGTACGTATGCCAAACGAATTCAGGGTGTTAAAACAATTAGAGTAACAAAATAGCGATTTCGCCTTTGTTGATATTGATTATCATTTAGATCTTGTAATTGGTCAAGACCTATTTGCAAATAATTTTCATTTAGAGCGTGTATTTTCATACGTGTCGATTGCAGAAATAAAAAAAGCCCACAAGGGGCTTTTTCATGTCATATCTACCGTCACCGATATGAGCAATGTAGCAAGTAAAATAGTGAGTTGGTTGAAAGTGATTGTATCAAGGGGCGTTGTTACAAACACACTCAACCTATGGCTGTTAGCGTGCGCCACACGTCTGTTTCAGGGTCGAGAAACAAGATGAGTTATCTAACAAGGTGAGCCGTCAATCTCGCCTTGTTGAGATTGATTATCAATTAGATTTGCAGGGGTGTCAACACCTAGTTGAGATTAATTTTCATTTTTATTTGCAGGGGTTCTAAAGCGCGTTATGTAATATAAAAGTGACTATTTGGTTTTTATAATGTTCTGGCTAGTGCAAACCAATAATGTGGCTGTGTACCATCAATCTAATTATGCCTAAATACTCGATACATCGTGCATCGACGTAATTTGCGGTAGGGAAGGATGCTCTGTTGGGGATTCTCATTGTTGCGAATTTTCATAAGTCACCCCGAGTAACTTAGCGCATTTGTGGCATTTTTTCATCACAGAGTATTCGATCCAGGGAGATTTTGCAGTATAACAAATACGCAAATACACATAATAATTATAAGGTAATTGTATGCTTAGCATGGTTGGCCTCATCGGCGCGTTGGCGTTATTGATAGCTCTTACGCTCAGGGGCGTTAACTTGTTTATCTCTGCTCCTTTATGTGCCTTGCTAGTGGCACTGACCAGCCAAATAGCGGTATTTCCTGTTGTAGAACAACCCGCATTCATCAGTAGTTATATGGCGGGCTTTAGCGGATTTGTTCAAGCTTGGTTTTTTATGTTTTTGCTTGGCTCATTGTTTGGCAAGTTTATGGAAGATACTGGTTCAGCGGACGCCATCGCCCACTATATTGTCTCTAAATTAGGCATGAAGTATGCGGTATTAGCCGTTGTCTTGGCCTGTGCGTTACTTACTTATGGTGGCGTCAGTGTGTTTATTGTAGCTTTTTCCGTATTTCCGATGGCATTGAGTTTGTTTAAGGATGCCAATCTACCACGGCGATTTATTCCCGCCACTTTGGCATTTGGTTCCGTCACTTTTACGATGACTTCAGCCGGTTCTCCAGAAATCCAAAACTGGATCCCAATTAAATATTTGGGAACATCACCCTATGCGGCGTGGCAAGAAAGCTTAGTGGTGGCCATATTCATGGCGGTGTTGGGTTACTTCTTACTGATGCGCATGATCAGAAAAGCACAGTTAAATGGTGAAGTGTTTGAGGCCAGAGATGATGATCCGATTGAGTCAAAGCGAAGGTTGCCACACCCAATCACAGGGTTGGTTCCTTTAGTTGTGGTGCTAGCACTCTCATTCACCCTACATGAAGCACTACAACAAAGTGCGCTCATCGTCGCGTTACTCGGTGGAGTGTTGAGTATCTTAATTTGTAACTACAAACATTTCGTAAATTTGCAGCAGGCTATTAATCTAGGGACAACGGGGGCACTCGTGGCGATTGGTAATACCGCCGCGGTGGTAGGGTTTGGTGCTGTCGCTAAAGTTACCCCCGCGTTTAATGAGGCCGTGGCGTTAATGACGCAAATCCCCGGTAACGAATTACTGGGTGCGGCGATTGCGGTCAGTGTGATAGCCGGTTTAACGGGCTCCGCTTCTGGTGGACAGGCCATCGCATTACCGCTGGTTGCACCGCATTATATGGACTTGGGGGTCAACAATTCGGAATTACATCGTGTGGTTGCGATTAGTTCGGGAGCCATCGACACTTTGCCTCACAATGGTTATGTCGTCACCACTGTTCGAGCGATTTGTAAAGAAACACATCAGGCAGCATATTGGCCGTTGGCGATGCTAACAGTGGTTGTTCCATTATTAGGGTTGGGTCTTATCCTTAGTCTATTTATATTATTTTAGCGGTATAATTGCGGTGAACGGGGCTTAAAATGCCTCAGTTTGCCAAACTTGCAGCATTGTTGTTGATTTTATCTAGATAACCCAATAGTTGCTGTGTTTATTATTACTTATCGCCACGAATAAAAACTTTTTCACAAATTGTGCGCATTTTAAGCGATATCAAGGATGATGTTCGCAATAAGAGGTGATATACTCCCGCCGAATAATTTTTCTACTTTAAATAGAGCAAAACAATGGCAGATTTATCGAAGTACAGAAACATTGGTATTTTCGCGCACGTTGATGCGGGTAAAACTACCACCACTGAGCGTATCCTAAAGCTTACAGGTAAGATTCACAAAACCGGTGAGGTACACGACGGTGAGTCTACTACTGACTTCATGGAACAAGAAGCTGAGCGTGGTATCACAATCCAGTCAGCTGCTGTAACGTGTGAGTGGAAAGGTCACCGCTTAAACGTTATCGATACTCCGGGACACGTTGACTTCACAGTTGAAGTATATCGTTCATTAAAAGTTCTTGACGGTGGTGTTGGTGTATTCTGTGGTTCAGGTGGTGTAGAGCCACAATCAGAAACTAACTGGCGTTATGCGAACGAATCAGAAGTTGCACGTGTTATCTTCGTAAACAAATTAGACCGTATGGGTGCTGATTTCTACCGCGTAGTAAAGCAGGTTAAAGATGTACTTGCAGCTAACCCACTTGTTATGACGTTACCAATCGGTATCGAAGACGAGTTCTGTGGTGTTGTAGACGTACTTGAAAAGAAAGCATACGTTTGGGATGACTCAGGTCTTCCTGAAAACTACGAAGTAAAAGACGTTCCAGCTGACATGGTAGACCAAGTTGAAGAATACCATGAGCTACTTATCGAGTCTGCTGTTGAGCAAGACGACGATCTAATGGAAGCGTACATGGAAGGTGAAATCCCTTCTATCGAAGATATCAAGCGTTGTATCCGTAAAGGTACTCGTGACCTTGCATTCTTCCCAACTTACTGTGGTTCTGCGTTCAAAAACAAAGGTGTTCAATTAGTACTTGACGCAGTTGTTGATTACCTACCTGCACCAACAGAAGTTGATCCTCAGCCACTAACTGATCCAGAAACAGGTGAGCCTACTGGTGAAGTTGCAACTGTTGACGCTGATCAGCCTCTTAAAGCGCTTGCGTTTAAGATCATGGATGACCGTTTCGGTGCACTTACCTTCATCCGTATCTACTCTGGCCGCATGAAAAAGGGTGACACAATCCTTAACTCTGCAACAGGCAAAACTGAGCGTATCGGCCGTATGGTTGAGATGCAAGCAGATGACCGTAACGAGATTTCTGAAGCGCAAGCGGGTGACATCATCGCGGTTGTTGGTATGAAGAACGTACAAACTGGTCACACGCTTTGTGATCCTAAGCATGAATGTACACTTGAAGCGATGATCTTCCCTGAGCCGGTAATCTCAATCGCGGTACAGCCTAAAGATAAAGGCGGTAACGAGAAGATGGGTATCGCTATCGGTAAGATGGTTGCAGAAGATCCGTCATTCCAAGTTGAGACTGACGAAGATTCAGGCGAAACTATCCTTAAAGGTATGGGTGAATTACACCTAGACATCAAGGTAGACATCCTTAAGCGTACTTACGGCGTAGACCTAATCGTTGGTCAGCCTCAGGTTGCTTACCGTGAAACTATCACGCAAGAAGTTGAAGATAGCTACACGCATAAGAAGCAATCAGGTGGTTCAGGTCAGTTCGGTAAGATTGATTACCGCATCAAGCCAGGCGAAGTAGGTTCAGGCTTTACCTTCAAGTCTACCGTTGTTGGTGGTAACGTTCCTAAAGAATTCTGGCCTGCAGTTGAGAAAGGCTTCAAGTCAATGATGGAAACGGGTGTTCTTGCTGGCTTCCCTGTATTAGACGTTGAAGTTGAGCTATTCGACGGTGGTTTCCACGCAGTTGACTCATCAGCAATCGCGTTCGAAATCGCAGCGAAAGGTGCATTCCGTCAGTCTATCCCTAAAGCGGGCGCACAGCTTCTTGAGCCAATCATGAAAGTTGACGTGTTCACTCCAGAAGACAACGTAGGTGACGTAATCGGTGACCTTAACCGTCGTCGTGGTATGATCAAAGACCAAGAAGCGGGCCTAACGGGCGTTCGCATCAAGGGTGACGTACCTCTATCTGAAATGTTCGGATACATCGGTCACTTACGTACAATTACTTCAGGTCGTGGTCAGTTCTCTATGGAGTTCTCACACTACGCACCATGTCCGCAAAACGTTGCTGACACTGTAATTGCTGCAGAAAAAGAGAAGAAAGCGGCTAAGTAATCTTAAGCACTTTTTGAAATTTAAAAAACCGCTTGATTTTTAAGCGGTTTTTTTATACATGTAAGGAAATAAAAATTTCATGTAAACAGTTGTTTTTTTGGGAACGATCAGTGTTATTATTGCTGTATGCAAAATAAGCAAATATCATGTGAATGATAAAAAAATATAAGGAGGTGTGTGTTGAGAACAGTCTATTTGTCGGTAAACTGGCTGCTTTATGGTTTTTTTCTATTAGTACTTCTTGGGCTCTTTAGGGTCGTGGTCTTATTTGACTTCGTGAATTTGCCCATCTCCGTTTTAGTATACTCCGCGATTGGAGCGAGCCTAGTTTCTTTGGCGCTTGCATTGGCGAAAAAACGATTTGTGCAGGTTGATAAAGCGGGCATATGCTACTCATCAGGCTTGCGTACACACTATATTAGCCGCGAAGACATTGTTCGTATATATCGTAAGAAATTGCTTTTGTTAACTTTCTTTGTGGTGGAAACGAATGACAATACGGCTAAATCATTTTACAGTTGGTCGCTGAGTGAAGCGGACTTTGACAGAGCAAATCAACTGTTATCAAATAAATAAAAATGCGCCAATGACGACGCATTTTTTATATTTACATGTTACTTCTCATTCAACCAAATGGCAGCTTGTTTAGCAAAGTAAGTCAAAATGCCATCTGCTCCTGCGCGCTTAAACGCTAGTAATGATTCCATAATGCAGGGACGTTCAGCAAGCCAACCATTGTCAATAGCGGCACGATGCATGGCATACTCTCCGCTGACCTGATAAGCAAAAGTTGGTACTTGAAATTCGTCTTTCACTCGGCGGACGATATCTAAATAAGGCATCCCAGGTTTAACCATCACCATATCAGCCCCTTCTTGTAGGTCTAATGCAACCTCTCGTAGCGCTTCATCGGAGTTGGCTGGGTCCATTTGATAAGTTTTCTTATCGGCACCTTTTAAGTTTCCAGCTGAGCCAACGGCGTCTCTAAAAGGGCCGTAATAGCTTGATGCGTATTTCGCTGAGTAAGCCATAATCCGCGTGTGAATATGGCCTTCTGCTTCCAATGCTTCACGAATGGCGCCAATACGGCCATCCATCATATCGGAAGGCGCAACAACATCGGCTCCAGCTTCGGCATGAGACAGAGCTTGCTTGATTAACACCTCAGTGGTCACGTCATTGATCACATACCCACCCTCATCAATGATGCCATCCTGCCCGTGTACGGTAAATGGGTCGAGTGCGACATCCGTGATAACCCCTAATTGAGGATATGCCGCTTTTAGCGCTCTCACAGTTCGTTGTGCAAGCCCTTCAGGATTATAGGCTTCTTCCGCCTCTAGAGATTTTTTGTCAGCAGGTGTGACTGGAAATATCGCAATAGCAGGAATACCGAGCGCGACAAGCTGTGCGGCTTCTTCAATGAGTAGGTCTATCGATAGGCGTTCAATCCCGGGCATCGATTCGATGGCTTCACGTCGATTTTTACCTTCCAGAACAAAAACGGGAAAGATGAGATCGTTGACGGTCAGCTGGTTTTCACTCATCAAACGTCTTGAAAAATCGTCGCGGCGCATTCTGCGCATTCGCGTGTAAGGGAATAAATCTAATCCAGATTGAGCCACAATATTCTCCTAAATTATTTATAGGCAATTACCCGATTACGCCCTTGTTGTTTCGCCTGATATAAGGCTTTATCGGCTAAATCGGTAAAGATGGTTGGGTTTTTACTATCGCTGGCAATGGCACTGTAGATACCTGCGCTCAGTGTCATGCTGAGTTGAGCTGTGCCAAAATCAAACTGGACCTGACTTAAATTTTCACGGATCTGTTCGGCAAGCTCTTTAGCACCTTGTTCTTGAGTATTTGGCAGTAGCAACACAAACTCCTCACCACCATAACGGAACACCTCATCAGAAGGGCGCTTGAGGTGCTGTTCAATCATTTTTGCTACTGCACAAATGGCTTGATCGCCAACTACATGACCATAGTTGTCATTGATTTGTTTGAAATGGTCTATATCGAGCATCACAACACTGAGCGTGGTTTGTTCGCGACGGGAGCGTCTGACTTCCATCATGATCCGCTTGTCAAAGTAGCGGCGGTTTTTGACTTTAGTCAGCGCATCTTCCATATTAAGCTTTTCTAACTCGCGATTTTTCTCTTCGAGTTCTCGCAACGTCACTTCGAGCTCAAAGGTACGCTCATCAATACTGCTTTCCAGCTCTTCTTGTGCTTGTGCCTGTAAATGAATTCGCTCTTTTAGTAGCGCATCTTCGGCACGCGTCTGAGCCAGACGAGCCTGTTGTTGTTTTATTTTGTCATCGCGGTCTTGGATATAACGTCTGGCCAACGCGTAACTGATGGCTAGGCTTATCATCAAATAGCAAACATAAGTTAACGGCCTGTCGAGTACCGCCCCCGAGAGCAGGTTAAGTTCAAAGGCGCATTGATAGCTCAGCACTAAAAACAGCAGCAAAAACAGTAATAAATAGGTTTTGTGGGAGAATGCATCACGTTGCCACGCAGACACAGCTACCCAAATATAAGTGCTAGCCAGTGCGAAGCAGTAGGCAAAGGCTATGGGTAAAGCAATACGATGCGGAAATAACGACAAACCAATGGCAATGACTATGCTCACTTGAAACAGCATATTGAGTGCGCGCTGAATGCGTATGGCGGACTTGGGCACTAGGGTTGTTTTTAGCAACGGGATAAATAGCCATGTTGACAGTAACATAAACAACGTTTGGCCATATTGCTGTAGCCACACCCAATCGCCATAAATATATCGGTGGCTAAATCCGTACAAATGTACGTTGAGCAACCAAATGGCCGAAATGGCCAACCCGCCATATAAAAAATATTGCTTGCGGGTAAATGAATACATGGCTGCGTTGGTGAGCACCATAGCAAGTATCAAACCGGCCAAAATGCCATAGAGCAAATTGAATTTGCTGGTGTATTTAAGGTATTCGATAGGATGCCATAAACTCAAGGGCAAATATGTTTGTTCGCTGTTTTTAACGCGTATGTATACAACGGTATGTTGATGCGCGGGAAGCTTTAATGGCACAAGTTGTGCCTCATGTAAAATAGGTCGTTGCTCGCCTATTGCGTGATGAACCGACGGCGTTACTAGAATCGATTTGTTTGCCTGTGGTACAAACGCACTGACCTCATCCAACTGATTGTTATGAATACTCAGTAGTAAGGGTAAATCCAGATCTGAACTATTACTTAGCGGGACTCTGAGCCAGATGGTTTGCATGGTATGGCTGAGCTGCAGAAAACCGCTGGGTACTGGTTGCCACAATGGTGCACTTAGCTCTAACTCTGCCAGATTTTCACTGTTGTTTTGAGTATAAGCAAACGGCAGTGACAGAGACTTATTAAAATCCTCAGGCACTTCAAACGCTTTTGTCGACAAGGCAATACACAAGCAAAATAGCAGGGAAATATAACGGATCATGTCAGTTTTTCCCAGTTGCAAATAAACGTGCAAAATTGGCCCTAGAGCAGGCTGCTACATGCGCTTCGCTTTGCCCTCTGAGCTGGGCAATTTGCTGTACAACAGCGCAGATAAACGCAGGCTCATTGCGCCGAGATTTGGGTTTTGGCTTTATTGTTCTTGGTATTAAATAAGGTGCATCGGTTTCGACAAGCAAACGGTCATCGGGGATCAGTGGCACCAACTCTTGTAGTAGCGCGCCTCGACGTTCATCGCACACCCAACCGGTTACGCCAATCATTAACCCATAATCGAGATAAAAAGAGAGCGCTTGGGCATCTCCAGTGAAACAGTGTAATACGCCTTTAACGTTAACGCGTTCGAGTTGAGCTTGCATTGCACTAAAAGCATCTCGCTCGTGCAGATAAACCGGTTTCTTTAACTGCTGTGCCAATGTAAGTTGTTCGTGCAGAACATTCTGTTGTTGCGGGCGAGGAGAAAAGTCTCGATTAAAATCAAGCCCACATTCACCAACCGCGACAACCTCTGGTTGCGATAATAATGCATTTAATTGTTGAATGTAGTTGTCACTGACACTTTTTGCATCATGCGGATGAACACCAGCGGTACTGACAAAGCCATAACGCTTGGCAAGTTCAAGGCTTTGCATTGACTCAGTAACATCTGTTCCTATGAGCAACATCTCGGTCACGCCTGCGAGTCTTGCACGTGCCACGATATCATCACAGTCAGGTTCGAACTGATGACTGGTGAGGTTAACGCCAGCGTCGGTGTATTGTATCGTCATCCGCTAACTCACCAGTATTTGTTCTATCGGCTTGTCACTCATTGGCTTCCTTTTCACTCGGTGCTTTGGTATACAGTTTGGCTAAGAGCAAACCCAGTTCAAACAACATGAGCATAGGGATGGCCAGCAAAGTTTGCGATAGTACATCAGGTGGGGTGAGGAACATGGCTACAACGAAGGCGGCCACGACCATGTAAGGGCGTTTTTCCTTCAAACTTTGTGTAGATGTCGCGCCACTCCAGCACAGCAACATAATGGCTACCGGTATCTCAAAAGCGACGCCAAACGCAAAAAAGAGCTTGAGTGCAAAGCTGAGATAACTGCTGATATCCGGTGACAAAGTCATCATGTCGGGACCAACACTAGTGAAGAAGCCTAACACAATCGGCAAGACCACGAAGTAGCAAAACGCGATACCCGCATAAAAAAGTAAGATGCTAGAGAGCAAAATTGGGATCAGCATACGTTTTTCATGTTGGTAAAGACCAGGTGCGATAAACCCCCAAATTTGATGTAAAATCATGGGAATTGCGGCAAATAATGCGACAAATAACGTTAACTTAAAGGGCGCAAAAAACGGTGCTGTGACATCCGTTGCGATCATCGTACTATTTTCGGGTAAGCTAGACACCAAAGGGGAGGCCACAAAGCTGTATATGTCGTTGGCAAAATACACTAAAGCGATAAAAATGAGTAAAATACTCAACAGCGCTTTCATGACACGATTCCTAAGCTCAATTAAATGGCTAATAAAACCGCTTTGATGGGCTTGTGACATTGGTTACTCTTTTACTTCTTACACGTTAATCGGTTTTGTTTGACGGCTCTGAGGCGTTTTTGTAGCTATGCTTTACTGACTCGGCCGCTTTTTTTAACTCATCGACAGATTGCTTCACGTCGTCTGGTAAATCCTGCATATTTTGTTGCTCAGCCTTTTTTAAGTTGTTGTGTAGCTCGTGTACACGTAACTCTTCGTTGACCTCGGCCTTAACTGAGTTTGCAACAGATTTTACAGTATTGATCCAGCGGCTGACCGTGCGAATGGCAACAGGCAGGCGTTCTGGGCCTAACACAATTAAGCCAACTACCAGCACGACCACAAGCTCCCACATGCCCATTTACTGTGCCTTATCTTTCTTATCTTGTTCAGCAGGACTATTCGCGTCTTGTTTTTTCTGTTCAGTGAGCTGAGCTGCTGATTTTTCTTCGTCAGACATCGCCTTTTTAAAACCTTTTACGGCACCGCCTAAATCACTACCAATACCGCGCAATTTTTTTGTTCCAAACAGTAGAACAATGATGGCTAGGACTATTAATAACTGCCAAATACTGATCCCACCTAAACCCATGATGACTCCATTTGTAGTAGATAAGTTGAATGATTAGTGATTATACGCCCAGTGCGTAAAATATCACCCTATTTTGCGCCATGCGCCAACAAATAAGGCAAAGCTTGACGACAAAGCCAGTCCGCTTACCAACCAATCTTCCGCCAGATACGTTAGGCTGGCACAAATGAGTAAGGTACATGCCAACATACCTAGTAGTATTGGTTTACTGCTGTTTTTTGTTGTTGGCGCATTTAACTGGCGATTATTCTGCTTTAGGTTGTGGTAAATCAAATCGGGTATTTCAGGCATTTTCTCGGCCCAAAAAGGTAAATTAGCGTACATTTTTTTGAGTACAGAGAGCGGACCAACTTGTTCTTTAACCCATTGTTCTAAAAAGGGCTTAGCGGTTTGCCATAAATCTAGCTGTGGGTACAGTTGGCGGCCTAATCCTTCTACATACAACAAGGTTTTTTGCAATAATACCAACTGTGGCTGAACTTCCATGTTGAAACGTCGCGCTGTATTAAACAGATTGACTAGCACGTGACCAAATGAAATCTCAGCAAGAGGCTTGTTAAAAATTGGTTCGCACACTGTGCGAATGGCAAACTCAAATTCTTCTACACAGGTGTCCTGTGGCACCCAGCCAGAGTCAACATGCAGCTGCGCAACTTGACGATAGTCACGATTAAAAAAGGCAATAAAATTCTCAGCAAGGTAGCGTTTATCATCCTTATTTAACGTGCCGACAATGCCACAATCAATACCGATATACTGAGGATTATGGGGGTTGTTGCGAGATACAAAAATGTTACCAGGGTGCATGTCGGCATGGAAAAAGCTATCTCTGAATACCTGCGTAAAGAACACCTCGACACCACGTTCAGCCAATAGCTTCATGTTAGTACCTTGCTTTAAGAGTGCTTCGGTGTCAGAAACAGGGATACCATAGATGCGTTCCATCACCAGAACATTGGTGCGTGAATGATCACTGTAAACTTCTGGAATGTATAAGGACTCTGAATCGGTAAAGTTACGTTTTAGCTGAATCGCATTTGCGGCTTCGCGCATTAAATCAAGCTCATCAAGCAAGGTTTTTTTGTATTCTTTGACAACTTCTACAGGACGAAGACGGCGGCTGGGTTTAAACAGCTTAACCAACAAGCGGGCGAATTGGGTCATCAACGCTAAGTCAGCTTGAATTTGTTGCTCTATACCGGGCCGAATGACTTTGATAACCACTTCTTTTTCTTGTTCATTGTGCGCGAGTGTGGCTGTATGAACTTGTGCGATGGACGCGGAAGCGAGTGGAATTTGCTCGAATTGGGAAAACAACTCACTGATGTCATTGAGTTGTAGTGCTTGTTCTATCAACTGCTGTGCTTGGGCACCATCGAATGGGGCAACCTTATCTTGTAATAGCGCTAATTCTTCAGCCACCTCAAGCGGCAGCAGATCTCGGCGGGTTGAAAGCATTTGCCCAAACTTGACCCACACCGGGCCGAGCGTTTGTAGTGCTAATCTCAGTCTTGCCCCAATGGCTTTATCGTGATGTTTATTGCGGATCCAAAACAAACTGCCTCTTGCTATGCGGGCAAACCAAGGACGTTTATTCTCGGGGATAAAATCGTCAAGCCCGTAGCTGAGTAACGTGTGTGTGATTTGGTATAAACGAGCGATGGCCAAACTGGTTTCCTTAGCGAGCTAGCAGTTGGTTAATGCGCTGTTCCAGCACAGCGGCATGTTGTTTTAGTTCTCGGGTATGTGCTTTAAATTGTGCCATTTCTAACGGGTGAATGGTGACTTTCAGCTCATCTTGAAACAACCCTATGGTTGTCGTTTTTAGGACACCATCCACTCGCTGAGCACGTTGTTTGGCGTGACGTAGCTGTTGCACGATTAGCTGAGCTGCGGCATCGCCAAAATACATAGATAAGTGTTCACCCCAGTCGATATCCAGTTCACTGAATATCTGACTATAAGCCTGAGCTAAGTGTAAATTCCCTTCTAAATCAAGTTCTCCGAGTCTAATCAAGCGGGTTAACTGACTCGGATCTTTTAATTGTGACAGAGTATCAATGCTGGCACTGATGTGACAATCAACATGCTCTTGGTAGTGGTTAAACAACATAAAGCTGTGACCCGTGAAGGTGATCGCAAAAGTTTGCTGCCAGTCACGGATTTCCACTGCTAGCACTTGATGTTGTATCTTGCTAAGTGATGTTAGCAAGCTAGGCTCCAAGCTTAATATTTTGTTGAGTATACGTTCGGCAGCTGCCGTCAACAGCGTGTTGATCATGCCACCCTCTAGTATTTAAAGCCGCGATGCAATGCCACAATACCACCTGTCATGTTTTGATAGCTGGTTTGCTCAAAGCCTGCGTCTTCCATCATGCCCTTGAGTGTTTCTTGGTCTGGGTGCATACGGATTGACTCTGCCAGATAGCGATATGACTCACTGTCGTTGGCAACCAGTTTACCCATTGTAGGTAATAGGTTGAAAGAGTAGAAGTCATAAATCTTTGAGAGGGCTTCGCTGTCCGTTTTCGAGAATTCAAGGATTAATAAGCGGCCACCCGGTTTTAGGATGCGGTACATTGATCGAAGCGCGGCATCTTTATCGGTCACATTACGTAGCCCGAATGCAATGGTGATGACATCAATACTGTTATCCGGAAAAGGTAAAGCTTCCGCGTTCATCTGTACATATTCGATATTGCTTACCAGTCCGAGATCACGCAATTTATCGCGTCCCACTTTAAGCATTGAGTCATTAATATCGCCCAGAATTACCCGACCAGTATCGCCCACTAATTGGCTAAATTTAGCGGTTAAATCTCCCGTACCACCGGCAAGATCTAGTACCGTATGACCCTTACGAACGCCTGAACAAGCAATGGCTTGGCGTTTCCACAAGCGATGAATACCGAATGACATAAGGTCATTCATAATGTCGTATTTGGCGGCTACGGAATGAAATACATCAGCGACCATTGAAGCTTTTTCTTCTCGGGCGACCGTTCTATAACCGAAATCTGTGGTGTTTTGTTGCGACTCTTTCATGGTACGTCTCTGAATGGGCGGTTAAGCAAAGTTGTACACTAGTGTACTTGATTGCGTGACTCAGGTGCAATTTATACGCAGCAGAATTTGGCTGATTTAATCAACAAAATATAGTGGGTGTTAGGATCAAGGGGCGATAAAGCTTGTTTGTCCGCAAAGATGGGCTTTATGTGCTGCTAAATGTGCTTTATGTGCTAATTCGTCGAAGCTTTGCTCTTGATATCGTTTGGTTATTCCCAGCGCAAGTTCGATTCTGGGTAGCTCCATATTACCTTTAGTGCTGACGAACTTGAGCCTTTCGACCCCTTTTTTGATTTTTTCCGCGATCACATTGGCAGTACTCGGTTCAATATCGGCTAATAAAACCGTAAACTCCTGCTTGCGAGTGCGCCCTGGCAGTCCGCTCTCAAACACATATTTTTGCACTTTTTTTGCGACGCGATTGAGCACCACATCTCCAACAAGGTCGCCATATTGTTGGGTAAAATCATCAAGGTTTGTTATCTGAATTGCAATCGCGCAAATCGACTTATCTTTGGCCATCCAAGCTTGTGTTTGTTGATTTAGATAATGACGTTTATAAAGTCCCGTTTGTGGGTCAATGATATGCTGCTTACGCAATTGCTGTAACTGTTGTTGTGACTTGATGTACATCAAACGGGCTTTTTTCATTTGCGTCTTAAACATTTGATGTTGTTGCAACAAGCCTTCAGTGGTCTGGCTTAATTGTACTATGGCCTTGCGACTTTTCGCTAAATTACCTTCATCTAGCGTTTGTATACAGGCACTGATGGATTGCGCAAAGCTAGAAATCTGTTTGTGTGATTCGTTGGTCGTTCTGGACAGGTTGGTGAGTACACCGTCTACATTTTGCAAC
The DNA here is from genome assembly GCF_002964665.1 of Pseudoalteromonas sp. T1lg23B. Taxonomy (GTDB): domain Bacteria; phylum Pseudomonadota; class Gammaproteobacteria; order Enterobacterales; family Alteromonadaceae; genus Pseudoalteromonas. Next base: position 78,732 of record NZ_PQBZ01000002.1, read on the forward strand.
AACTCCGTTTCGGTTTTATGTCCAGGGTTCAAGAACTCAAAATATAGATGCTCAATATAAATGCTATCTATGGTTTGCTTGTTGTTGATTGCCTGTTCAAGTGCTTTATTAAGTGCTTGGTCACACTTACTGATATACGTGTATGCGACATGATAGTTCATGGGCGTAGGTGGCAAATGATATTGCTCTAAAAACAGGCAAACCTGTGTCATCTTTTCTTGTGCATTAGCCATGGAGTCATGGAACATCATTTCATTTACCGCAATAATAAAGCTATCTGTTTAGTTGAACGACCCCCCCTCTTAGGCTGGGTTATGTCTCACCGTTATGATTCTAATCAAAGCATTGGGTGCAACGGGTATTTAAAAGCAAAAAGCGCATATTTGAAATAGAAAAGTTAAAATAATGCGACTGTTCGCTTTTTTTATCAGCAATTTTTCTTAGTTTGCCTGCTATTTCGGCATATTGCAATTTAACGGATTGAACTCTTTTATTTGCAGTATGTATACAGGCTCGGTTAGAGTCGTTCAAAATGCCGAAGAGTAGGAAATAAAAGTGATTAAAAACTTTGCGTTATTGTTAAACGTATCATTGTTGAGTGCGTTGCTAGTTGGTTGTCAGCTCACGCCAAAATCCGCGGATAGTGAATTTACCGAGCTCGCGCATGAGGTTGAATTATACAGAAAACAAGTTGAGCCATATAAGAACCAATCATTGGATGCGACTTATTATCTACCTAACTTGAGTGCAGCCGCTCTCGAGGAGCAATATCAACAGCGTAAGGCATTTTTGTTGCGCTTAGCCGATATACCTGAGTCACAACTTAGCGCCGAGAATCAAATTAATCTCACCATTTTACGTTCACAAATTCAGAATAAGGCCGATGCATACCGCTTTAAGAAGCACTATATGCCACTCACGTCGGAAGGAGGTTTTCATTCTCGTGTTGCTATAGAGGCAATAGGGGCGAATGATTTTAGCCATGCCAGTGGTTTCGAATTGTATTTATCTCGGTTGGACCAAATCCCGCGCTTTTTTGAACAAAACATGGCTTGGATGCGAAAGGGGATAGAGACTGGGCGTGTATTACCTAAAGTGGTTCTTCAGGGCTATGAAAGCTCGATCAGTGGGTTTATTTCTGAAGACGCAACTCAGTCGGTATTTTACTCACCATTTAACACCAATAGCGCAAGATTGCCGGACGCTCAGTTTGCTGCACTACAAGCTCGGGCGAAAAAGGTGATAAACGAGAAGGTGATGCCTGCCTACCAAAGTTATCTTAAGTTTTTCACTGAGCAGTATAGACCTGCGGCACGCGATACAATTGCGCTCAAGGACTTACCTGAAGGTCAAGCGTACTATGAAAATCGCGTTGCACATTACACTACGACGAATATGACAGTCGAACAAATCCATCAGCTTGGCTTGCAAGAAGTGGCGAGGATCCGTGGCGAAATGGAAGCGATCATTAAACAGGTTGGTTTCGATGGTACTTTCACCGAATTTACCCAGTTTTTGAGAACCGACCCTCAGTTTTATGCCACCACAGCAGAGCAACTGTTAAAAGAAGCGACCTTTATATCAAAACGTATTGATGCACAGTTACCTAAATTATTTCACACCTTACCAAGGCGTCCTTATGGCGTTGCTCCTGTACCAGCGAGCATTGCACCGAAATATACAACGGGACGCTATTTCCCCGCCAGTAACGATCAAGAAGCAGGTTATTACTGGGTAAATACTTACGCGTTAGATAAACGTCCTTTGTACGTGCTAGAAGCGCTTACTCTGCATGAAGCAGTACCCGGTCATCATTTGCAGATTGCTTTGAATGAGGAAATGGATCATTTACCTGCCTATCGACGTAATGAATATATTTCTGCCTTTGGTGAGGGGTGGGGACTGTACTCTGAGTACCTAGGTTTAGAAGTGGGGTTTTATCAAGACCCGTATAGTAACTTTGGTCGTTTGACCTATGAAATGTGGCGTGCTGCGCGCTTAGTTGTTGATACTGGTATGCATATGTATGGTTGGAGTCGTGAAAAGGCAATGAACTTTATGCGCGACAACACGGCGTTGTCTTTACATAACGTTAAAACTGAAACCGATCGCTATATTTCTTGGCCCGCCCAAGCGCTATCGTACAAAATTGGTGAGTTGACGATTAAACGGCTACGTGCCGATGCCGAGCAAAAGTTGGGTGAGCACTTCGATCTCAGAGAGTTCCACTATCAAGTTTTACGTCATGGCTCTATTCCGCTGTATGTACTGGAAGAACAAATCAATCAGTACATCGAGCGTACCTTGGCGCAACTTGGTGCTAGTTCATAACACGATGCTAACACATAAAAAAAGCAGCCTTTGAAGTGGCTGCTTTTTTTTACGATAGCAAAGCTATAACAATAGACTGATCAGTAGTTGTGACAAGTCTTCTTTTGTCTCACACTGAGGCGCTTGCAAGATCAGTTGCTCACCGAGCAACAAAGCGTGTTGTTGTACCGCAATTCTGGCTTGTTGATCTTCGATGCCGTCAATATCCGCTACATGTGCCAGACCTATGGTGCGGCGAATCAATTCTGTACCGCAAAAGCCATAGGCATCACGTAAAACTTGGTTGATAAAGCGTTGTACATACCCAGGTGCTTGCAACGATAAGTCGCGCGTTTGCGTTTTGGCAAGCTGCAACCAAGTTTGCTCAAACTGTGCGACACAGGTTTGGATGCTATTTAAAAGATACGCGTGAAGGTCTCTTCTTTTTGGTAACTCAACCGCACGTTTGTGCTGGGCACAATAATTAAGCAGTAGGTTGCCAATAAATGAACCTAAATCAAAGCCAATAGGGCCAAAGAAACCAAATTCTGGGTCAATCAACTTGGTATTGGTTTGATCAACAAAAATACTGCCTGTGTGTACATCCCCATGAAGCAAACTTTGTGGAGAGCTGAGAAACTTGGCTTTGAGTTCAGCTACCTCAAGTTTTAAAGCTAGGTTATTTTGCAAAGCAGTAACCTGTGGCTGTAGTTCATCAGGGTAGTTGTTGCGCTCGCTTTGGCGATATGGGTCGTCGAAAAACAAGTCTTCTGTGATGGCACACAATTCTGGGTTCGTGAACTCTACTACTAAGGCTTTTTTCTGTGCTGGGCTGAGATAAAAGTCACTATGGAAAAAACTCGTTTTTGCCAGATAGTCTGCAATATCTGCTGCCAAATTTGGATAAGTGTGACCCTCACATAGCTGTCCACGTAAAATTTGCATATGCCCTAAGTCTTCTAACACTGTGATAGCGAGTGCGTCATTTCTATGTAGCACTTTTACGGTGGTTTGCGGGCAAACTTCACCATGTCTGATGAGTACACTGGCTTCGATGCGTGCGCGGTCTAACGTCAATGGCCATGATTCGCCAACGCAACGGGCGTATGGCAGAGCTTGTTTTAAGATCACGCTGTTTTGTTGCTGATCGTGAACCCTAAATACGAGATTCAGGTTGCCATCGCCAAACTCATAACAGCTAAGCTCGGCATCTGGTGCGAAAAAATTCGTTTGGTTTTTTACATACTCAAGTGCTTGAGCGCTATCGAAAGCGATGTAGTCAACCATGATATGCGGCCTTCAGTAAAAAAAAATACACTTCCAGCATTCTATGCTTATAAGTGTTTAGATGTCTATACTTCTTTTTTTAAAAGAGTAAAATAGCCTCACTAGTTTTGAGCGAGAATAGTTATGCAAACCTTAATTGCCCGTAGTTTAAAATATACAAACAACGAGTTATCAGTGTTGGATCAATACTTACTTCCGCATCAGGAGGTGTGGCACGTATGTGATAGCGTAGAACAAATGCAATCGCTTATTTTGTCTCTTAAAGTTCGCGGTGCCCCCTTAATTGGTCTGGCAGCAACCTTGTTAGTGGCCTATTTGGCCGAGCAGGGGCAAAACAAAGCACAGTTGGCGCAAGCCATTGATGATTTGGAAGCCACTCGACCTACGGCGGTAAACCTAATGCATTGCATGGCTAAAATGCGCATCGCGTTAGCCAAAGAAGACTATTTAAGCGCACTCGTTAATACGGCTGAGCAATTATTTAATGAAGATGTGGCACTGTGCGATGAGATGGCGATTTTGGGTGCTGAGCTGGTGAGCCCAGGGGACAATATTCTGACTCACTGTAATACAGGCGCGCTCGCGACGGCGGGCATTGGTACCGCTTTAGGTGTTATCTATAAGGCGCATCAGCAGCAAAAACACATTCATGTTTGGGTTGATGAAACTCGGCCTTTGTTACAAGGCGGACGATTAACAGCATATGAGCTGGCGCAATGGCATATTCCTTATACTCTGATTTGTGACAATATGGCAGCCAGCTTGATGCAGTTGGGTCAGGTAGATAAGATTTTTGTCGGTGCTGATCGCATTGCGGCAAATGGTGATTTTGCCAATAAAGTAGGAACTTATAATCTGGCGGTATTGGCCAAGCATCATCAGATCCCTTTCTATGTGGTTGCGCCTGAGACAACGCTAGATAGAGCTTGTCCAAATGGGGAAGCCATTCCAATAGAACAGCGAGATCCTCAAGAAGTCACAGGGGTAAGTGGTAGCTTTGGGTCATGCCAGTGGGCACCGCAGCATGCTAAGGTATATAACCCTGCTTTTGACGTAACCCCAGCAAACCTTGTCACTGGTTGGATATTAAATAGTGGGGTTTATTCACAGCAAGACTTAATAGGCGGTATGTTCAAATAAGGGTACAATGTTAGAAAAATCACTTTACCAGTTGAAAGGGACGACATGAGTAAACTAATAAAAATATGTTTGACTGTAGTGGTATGGGGCGGACTCAGTGTGGCGCAAGCGTCATCGCTAATTCCAGTTGAACACTTCAGTAAAGACTTTGCTTACCGTAATGTAAAAATATCACCAGATGGCAAATATTTGGCTTTTATCTCCAAAGTAGAGGGTAAGAATAATCTCTATGTATTGGATATAAAAAAGAGCAAAATTATCAGCGGTGTCAATTTTAGTGAAAATGCGCAAGTGGGCCGCTATGAATGGTCTGGTGATGATCGCTTGGTGATGGAAAAGCAGTATATCAGCGGCTGGAAGTCTCACCCTAAATATTACGGTGAGTTATTTGCCATGAATGCGGATGGTAGTAGAAAGCGTTATCTCGTAGGCTACAAAGGAGAAATGCAAACAGGATCTGCGGTGCGTAAAGCCACGCCTTTGTACGGCACTTCCTTCATTCTCGACCCTTTGGAACATGATGAAGAGCATATTCTGATTGTGACGCATCCATGGAATAACGTTAGAGAACCAAAAACCATTGTTTATGAAGTGAATGTCGATACTGGTTATCGGAAGCGAGTTGCGGGCTCGCCACATAAAAATGGTTGGTTTTTAACAGACCGGCAGGGCAATGTACGGGTTGTATCTTCTACCGAAAACTACGTGGACTTTGACTTCTTTGTGCGTCCTCCAGAGGGAGGAGAGTGGCAACCTTTGAAACTTGAGAACAGCGCGTTACGTAGCATTAGACCCGTGGCGTTTAGTGCGTCAGGCAAGGAAGTATTTCTTGCGGCTAGCGACAATGGCCAACCCGAAGGTCTGTATAAACTTGATTTAGCGACGGGTAAAACCAACTTAGTATTTCAAGATGATGTGGTATCACCAACCAACATTTGGGTTGACCTCAATAGTAAAGAAGTTTACGCCGTTGAATTAGAGTCTGGGTATCCGAGCTATGCGTTTATAGATGGAGATTCAAAAAGCAGCATTAAGCTCAAGTCGTTATTGGCCTCTTTGCCGAGCTCACAAGTGCAAATAGTCAGTTCTAGCAGAGACGGCAAACATAGTGTGGTATATGCGTGGAGTGATACCAACCCAGGACAATACTATTTGTACAGTGAGAAAGAGAAAAACCTAAAGTTTTTATTTTCAGAGCGTGGGTGGATCAAACCCGAAGAGATGTCAGCAACCAAACCTATTTCATTTAAGGCGCGAGACGGTCTGACAATTCATGGCTATTTAACCTTGCCAACGGGTAAGGCTGCGAAAAATTTACCGCTCGTGGTGATGCCTCACGGTGGTCCACATGGTCCGCGTGATTTTTGGGGCTTTAACGTGGATACACAGCTACTGGCCAGCCGAGGCATAGCCGTATTGACGGTAAACTTTAGAGGCTCGGGCGGCTATGGCAAATCGTTTGAACGAGCCGGACATCAAAAATGGGGTCGCGAAATTCAGTTTGATATCATCGATGGCACTAAGTACGTGATTGAGCAAGGCTACATCAATCCTGACAATATGTGCATTATGGGTGCCAGCTTTGGTGGTTATTCTGCACTACAAAGCTCTATTTTAGAACCTGACCTATTTAAGTGTGCTATTGGCGTTGTTGGGGTTTATGATTTACCACTGATGTTTGAAGAAGGTGATATTTCTGAGCATGAAACAGGCCGCACTTATCTGACAGAAGTACTTGGTAGCGATCCAAAGGTGCATAAAGATTTTTCACCTAGCTACAATGTCGATAAGCTAAAAGCAAATGTACTCATTGTTCATGGTGGCGAGGATCAGCGTGCGCCAATTGAGCAGGCGGAGTCTTTGGTTGCAGCATTAAAAAAAGCTGAGCGCCCTTTTGAATACATGTTGTTGGAAAGCGAAGGACATGGCTTCTACAAAGCGAAGCATCGTCAAGAGTATTACAATACCGTTTTAGCTTTCTTAAATAAGAACTTAAAACTCTAACGATGAAAAAGGCGACCATGAGTCGCCTTTTTCAATGGGTTTAGTCTAACGTGGGAAAACGTTTGGCAATGTCAGACTCTGTGCTTTGCGCTACCCAACCCGCCTCATTGTTGAAAAAACGTATGGCAGTAAACTCAGGGTCACTACCCATATCAAACCAGTGTGCGGTGTTGGCAGGCACAGAGATCAAATCGCCTTGTTGACACAGTACTTGATAGACCTTTTCATCAATATGTAGGCAAAACAGGCCTTGTCCTTTTACGAAAAATCGCACTTCGTCTTCGCTGTGAGTATGCTCAAACAAAAATTTTTCTCGCAGTTGTGCGGCATTGGGATTACCTTTAGCCAGCGAGATAACGTCTACAGTTTGATAACCGCCATCAGCTTGTACACGCGCTATATCCTGATGATAAGCCTGCTTGATATCTGCTTCGCTCATATCATCGAGAATAGTTTGTGAAGCTTGCCATTGTTCAAAACAGACCCCCACGGATTGTAATTGTTGTTGGATGAGTGTGACATCCGATGTACTTAATTGCGCTTCATTGGGTTGTTGGTCTAGAAAAATAGTTAGATGGCTCATAGGTTATGCGCCTCAAAGTCGTTAAAGTTATGAATAGCTGGATGAGCCGCGCTTTGTGGTTGAGCGTCACGCCAAAGTTGTAATGTTTTCATACCCGCCGCTTTAGCCGCATCCAGTTCCGCCACAACATCACTTAAGAATAAGACCTGCTCAGGTGGGTAAGGAAGTTGGGCTAATATGGCTTGATAAGATTGTGGTTCTTGCTTGGCACCGACTTGAGTGTCGAAATAGTCGCTAAACAAATGGCGAATATCGCCAAAGTCTGAATGAGCAAATAGCAATTGCTGTGCCTTTACAGATCCGGAGGAATAGACATACAAATCAGCACCATCGGCTTTTTGCGCACACAGGAATTCGTAAGCGTCAGGATAGATATGTCCTGTGAAGTCACCTTCTTCATAACCCGACTGCCAAATATAGCCTTGCAATTGCTTCAGTGGAGTCACTTTTTTATCCGCTTTGATCCACCCTAACAATGCGGCGATAACCTCTTCAATGCTAGCATCTGGGTTATTCAGCTCTTTGCGAACAGCTTGGATTTGTGTACTGACATCTTCGCGTTGATGATGAGTTTTTACAAAGTGTTCGAGGTGCTTAGCCGCATATGGAAACAGGACATCCTTCACGAATGAAATGCGTGTGATGGTGCCCTCAATATCTGTCACTATGGCCTTTATCATTTTGTTGACTCCAACTTGATTCTTTCTAGTTCACAGGCAAATAAAAACTCCAGCCCTTCAATATGGCGACGTGTTTCGTTGACGCTATTACCCAGCGCATATAAGCCATGCCCTCTGATTAATACCGCGTGTTGAATTGGAGCGTGTTGATGGTGCTCGGCAACTCGTGCTGCGAGTCTATCAATATCCTGATCATTATCGAACACTGCGATTTCTAGTGGTGTTTGATGGCTATGTATGCCCGACAAGGACTTTTGCATTTCATAGCCGTTGATGGTTAGCACATGACTCGTCTCAAATCGTGATAATACAGTCGCTGCGACGGAATGTGTGTGTAACACGCACCTTGTTTGTGGCACCAGTTGATATAACTTCAAATGTAATGCGGTTTCGGCTGAAGGTTTGCCCTGACCAGCAGTGACCTTACCCTCGGTATCCAGTTCCAAGAAATGTTCAAAGGCTAAATGACCTTTATCATAGCCGCTAGCAGTGACCACAAACCCAGTGTGCGTTTTGATCGAAAAGTTACCGCCTGTTGCTGGCACCCACCCGCGCTGACTAACCCATTTACCCGTTTCAATTAGTGCTGATTTAGCAGCATCATTGTTCATCCTGTGTTACCTTGTTCTGGCAAAGAAAATAAAAATATTTAGACGGCTATACATCTATTTGTGTAATAATAACATCGCTTTTAGTTTTGCACCATCATCAAAGAGAGAAGGACATTGGAAAGTAAATTACCACACCTAGGCACCAGTATTTTTAGTCAAATGACCGCACTGGCTAATCAGTATCAGGCGATTAATTTATCGCAAGGTTTTCCTGAGTTTGATGCGCCTGACTTCCTTAAAAAACAGTTAGCACATTACGCCGATTCTGGCCTGAACCAATACTCTCCTTCATCAGGCATCACAGGTTTACAAACGCAAATTGCCTGTTTAATCCAGCGACGTTATGGGCAGACGGTCCACCCAGATAGTATGGTCACAGTGACCAGCGGCGCGACCGAAGCATTGTTCGTGGCAATACAGGCCATAACGCATCAGGGAGATGAAATCATTATTTTTGACCCTGCCTACGATAGTTATGCACCTGCGATTGAATTGGCTGGTGGTAAAGCGGTCCATATTGCTCTGCGCTCTCCAGATTACAGCATTGATTGGCAACAAGTTGCCAGCAAGGTGACCCATAAAACTCGCGCAATCATCATCAATACACCACACAACCCTAGTGCGAAGATCTTGACTGATAAAGATAGAGCAGCACTAAAATCAATACTTATTGAGCACGATCTGCTGCTTATTAGTGATGAAGTGTATGAACACATTACGTTTGACGGTCAGCCTCATTTAAGCGCTCTAGCAGACGAAGAGCTTTTTGAACGCAGTTTTGTCATTTCCAGCTTCGGTAAGACGTTCCATTGTACAGGCTGGAAAATGGGTTACTGTGTTGCGCCAAGCAAGCTAAGCGAAGAGTTTCGTAAGGTTCATCAGTATGTGACGTTTTCTAGTTTTACGCCTGCACAGTTTGCGCTCACTGATATGCTCAGTGAACATGGTCATCATGTTGACGAACTAGCGATGTTTTATCAGCAAAAACGCGATGTATTGGTTGATGCGCTTAAGGGGAGTCGTTTCAAAATTTTAGCCAGTGAGGGGACTTACTTCCTACTGTTGGATTATTCAGCGATTTCACCGCTTGATGATGTGGCATTTTGTGAGTATTTGGCTAAAGAAGTGGGGGTTGCCGCCATTCCATTGAGTGTTTTTTATGAGTCGCCACCGGGTGATAAAATTATCCGTTTATGCTTTGCCAAGCACACTGAAACGTTATTAAAAGCCGCGGAGAAGTTATGTCAGTTATAGCAAGTAGTTTAAAAGTTGCATTGGTTCAAAGTGATATACATTGGTGCCAAGTTGCACAAAACTTGGTTAATTTAGATAGTATGCTGACACTGGGTGAAGCCGTTGATTTACTCGTCTTGCCCGAAACGTTCGCCACTGGTTTTGCTATAAACTTGGATGTGGCAGAGCCTGAAGAAGGGCCCATATTTGCATGGATGAAGTGCACAGCTGCGCGCTTGAAAACCGTGGTTGCCGGCTCTGTATTGGTGCAACAAGCAGGCAAGAAAGCAAATCGTTTTTACTGGGTGTGGCCCGATGGACGTTATGAGTTTTATGATAAGCGCCACCTTTTTTGCTTAGGGAACGAGGGCGCGCATGTTGTTGCTGGTGAGCAAAGAAAAGTTTTTACCATCAAGGGATTTAGGATCTTGCCTCAGGTGTGTTACGACTTACGTTTCCCGGTATTTCAACGCAGCCTGAATGATTATGATGTGATGATAAACGTGGCTAATTGGCCGGCAGTTAGACGCTATGCTTGGGACCATTTATTAATCGCTCGCGCGATAGAAAATCAATGTTATGTTTTGGCATGTAATCGTATTGGTGATGATGGTAATGGCGTCGCGCATTCTGGTGGTACGGCGGCATATGATTATCTTGGCCAGCCAATCTCGGGTGTTAATGATGAGCAACAGGGTGTGTGTGTGGTCACGTTGTTGCATGATGAATTAGTTCAGTTTAGAACGGGTTTTCCTGCACACTTGGATGCAGACGCGTTCACACTGAGCATTTAGCCACGCCCCTCACTTTTAGTGATAGTTAAAAGTGAGGGCTCCGATTAAGATGCGTTGTACTGGTGCACCAGCAATGTCGCTTGGGGGGTGTCTTTGGCCAAATTGAAGTAGTCTAAAAGGCGACGCATTTCATGGGATTGTTCGGCCATTTGCTTAGCTGCGGCCATGGTTTCTTCGGTAATGGCTGAATTCTCTTGAATTAAATCAGTGAGCCGTTGTACCACTTGATCAACTTCTTTGATGGCATGTTGTTGACTGTTGGTGGAATTGTTGATTTTAATTATGATCTCACTGACTTCTAAGACTGCTGAGACGATTTGTTCCAGCTTCAATCCTGAGCTATTGGCCATTTCAATCCCTTGACCAACTTTCTCGTTGCTATTGGCGATGATTTCCTTGATTTGTTTGGCGGAGGAAGCACTGCGGCCAGCCAATTCTCTGACTTCATTGGCAACAACCGCGAAGCCTTTACCGTTTTCGCCTGCCCGAGCTGCTTCAACCGCAGCATTGAGCGCCAATAAGTTGGTTTGAAACGCTAAACCATCAATCACAGAGACAATCTCGTTTATACTTTTGCTGGCTTTATCCACTTCGTGAATGGCAACCACCGTTTCATTCGACAGCTCTCCACCCTCTTTGGCCGTTTCTTCCGCATTACGGGCTAGTTTAACAGCAGAGCCGGATTGGTTTGAGACTTGGGTTAATGCATCCAGCATTTGGCTGGTGCTGGCGCTAGCTTCTTCTAGATTAGCTGCCTGCTCCTCAGTGCGCGCACTGATCTCCGTATTGCTATCGGCAATTTCAGCTGCGCTCTGTGATACGTTATGAGCGGTGCATTGAATACTCTCAATAACCTCTGTTAACTTGGCAATCGTGGCATTAACATCACTTTTCAAGGTATTGAACACACCCTCATAGTTACCGTCAATGGTGTGTGTTAAATCACCTTTCGCTAATGCGCTTAGCACCTGTGTCACTTCATTTATGGCGTCATTAATGACCGCGATTGAACCATTCACATCATCTTTGAGTTGTAGTAGTTGGCCTTGTAAATCTGAGGTAATTTGGAGACTGAAATTACCCTCACACATCGCCGCCATCACGCTGCCAAGTTCAGCAATGACTTGACTAAGATTGTTGACTGAGCGGTTGATGTCTGTTTTGAGGGAATGCAGCTGGCCTTTCATCGCAGATTCGATGGTTCGGTCAAAGCGCCCATAACTGATGGCTGTCATGACAGATGAAATCTCGCTGACGGCCACATCAAGGGATTCAATCGACAGGTTGATGTCGTTTTTAAGCTTTCCGAGTTGGCCATTTGCTTGGCAGGTAACCACATGCTTAAAGTCTCCCTGACTGACAGAAGCCATGACACTGCAAATATCTTCAATCACTTCGGCCAAATTGGTGACACTGAAATTAATGTCATCTTTTAGTGTTTCTAATTGTCCTTGTAGCGGTAGGCTAATGCGCTTACTCAAGTCACCGTTACGAATGGCGTTCATTACTTTACTCACATCATCCACAGCACCAGATAAACTCTGCACGGAATTATTCACACAGTTTTTCAACTGTTCTAATTTGCCCCCTGCCTCAATGTTGATTTGTTCTTTGAAGTTTCCTTGTTCAACGTTTTTCATAACATGAACAATGGCATTCATGGTGTTATCTAAAGAATAAAGAGAGTGGTTCACATTGTCTTTGAGCTTAGCCAGATCGCCAGACATGGTGGCATGTATTTGGCCATCGAATTGTCCTTCGGACATCGACTTAATGATGTTATTAATCTCTCCAATGGCGCTGTCTAATGTACTTGCACAATGGTTAGTCGCTTGTTTTAGTACATCCAGTTCACCTTTACACTCAACTTTTATACGGTCGGAAAAGCAGCCATCAGCCATTTTGTTCATAACACGGTTAGTGGCGGTTAACGATACCTGCAATGCATCTAACATCGAATTGAACGCTTGGGCTGACTCTCCAATCTCATCGCTGGTAGACACGGGCGCGCGCAATGAAAAATCCCCTTCGTGTTCAACCCGGCGCATGGTTGAAACCAAAGCATGAACAGGTTTTGTGAGTGTTTTAGCAAACCACAGTGCTGCAATGATGATGATGGTGATACAGACAAGTAGCATGATAGCCAAGACTTGTGTAAGTTGGTTAACGGCTGCAAATGCTTCGGTTTCGTCTATTTCTGATAGTAGGGCCCATTGCACGCCCATAATGTTGACGGGCGTGTATGCCGATAGCACGCTATGACCATTGTAGTCGGTGACCAGCTTTTGCCCCGCTTGTCCCGCGATAGCTAAGCGAAAAGATTCGGTGTTGATACTGCCCTTTGCTGGGTTTTTAAATGAGTTAACCACTGAGTGATGGAGTGGGTCTAAATAGGAATCCGATCGCATCAGCCCTTCGGGTCCAACCAAATAGGTTTCACCACTTTCTCCAAGCCCTTCTCTTTCAGTCATAATGCTATTTAAGGCCGTCACAGAGAGCTGAAATACCAAGGTTGCACCAGCAGTTCCCTTAATTTCAATGGGAGCGGCGATAAAACTAGCTGGGGCGTTGTATGAGGGAAGATAGGGTTCATAATCAACAAAGGCATAGGTTTGGTCCGCTTCGAGCGTTCTGGCGGCATTAAACACTTTAGCTAAATTGCTATCGGCGTAGGGGCCTTCAATTAAAGATGTGGCAAAATCGAGCTCTTTGAACACTGAATATACGACGAGGCCTGTATGGTTGTCGATTATAAATAAATCGTATAGCTCAGATATATCAGAGACTTCGGTGAAGTATTGATGAAACTCACCATGAGCGAGATCGTAACTATCCAAATGCCCTGTACTGATCAGCCGTGATTTTTCGCCCAAAGGGTAAGTATTGTTTGCTATGTAGCGGGTTTGTAGTTCAATCCCTTCGGGGGTGAGCGTCTCTAGCAACCCTGTAGGTGGCTGTGTATTGGGATTTTCTGCAACAAACTTATTCGCAAACTGTGTTTGATAAAAGTTATCTAAGCTCTGTGGGATATGAGTAGGCGTATCCAAATTGGCGATGGCATAGGTAAACGATTCGGCTGCTCTGGCGGTATGTGGGCTGATAGCCAATATTTGCAGTTTATCGCGTACCCCATCAAAGTGCCTAAGTACGGCGTTCTTTTTAACTTCACTCACTGCACCAAGTTGTGCATATGACTGCGCTTGCAGTGCAGAGGAGGCGTGATACAGCGCAATAGCAATAATGCCAGCGGTGGGGATCAAAGCAACCAGCAAAAAAGCAATAGTGAGTTTTTTCGTTAAGTTAAGCGTGGTGATATGCTTGATAAAGTTGCGCATAACATATTCCTTGTTACCAATTTGTAGAAGTGCTAACCAAACAACAGACTGATAGAAAGTGTAGAACAATTCTCGTTTGCGTCGAGAAAATAGTGTCTAAATAATCGGCAAATATGGTGGGGGGAAGGTTTTTTGCTAGCAAAAAAGTATGATACAGTATTGTGAGGTGTGCGATACCGCAACACCTCACTGTCGAGTGTTCTAGCCTAAAGTGCTCTTTCTTATAAAACTTAAATAAGCTTCCAAACTCTGTTGCCATAAATTCATGGCCTGAGTGAGTTCACCATCGCTAGATTTTCCGTCGAGTAAGCGCCGCTCAACTTTTTTCAGTGCCAATCCATAGCGATTAAAACCTAATTGCAAGGCGGTGCCTGCTTGGCGATGAAGCAGTTTGATACATTGATCTGTGTTAACCTCTTCCAATTGTTGAATGTGAATAAGTTTATTGCGGGCGGATAAGACAAACTCATTATAAACCGAGGAGATCTCATCTTCGCTAAAGCCACTTTTAAGTGAGTTAACGGCGGTATCATCATACAGTGTGTCGGTTAGCTCTATGCTGATGTTTGGCTTTTGCGCGCTTTGTGAGTCGCTTAGAGCTTGTCGAAGTTTTTCTTGTTTAATCGGTTTACCAACAATATCTTTGATACCGAGAGTTAAATACTCTTTGATCTCATCTGGACTGAGGCTGGCGGTAAACGCTAAAAAGGGCGTCCGCTTGTTTTTGTGTTCAATATTTTTCAGCTTACGCATCACTTCTTGACCTGTCAGATCTGGCAGGTTCATATCCAGTAATACGACGTCAAATTGGTATTGTTGTAGCAGCGTAATAGCACTTTGACCATCGGTGGCGAGTTTTACTTTATGCTCATCGGCTGCCATAAATTCAATGGCAATTTTTTGGTTTAAATCTAAATCTTCAACCAGTAACACATTTAGGCCAATGAGACAGTCAGGGTTGTGGTGGCGCTGCTCCACAAGGCTCAACTCTCCCAGTGTCAGGGTCACATCAAAACTAAATACGCTGCCTTGGCCTATCGCGCTGTTAATGTTTAGCTGTGAACCTAAGCGCTCAAGTAGACGGCTAGTAATTGCCAAGCCAAGTCCTGTGCCGCCTTTTATTTTTCCAGCACTACTTTGTACATAAGGTTCAGTCAATTTGTCGATATCTTCTTTATCGATCCCGGGACCTGAATCGATAACGCTAAAGCGAACGGTGTGGTTCATATTGGTTTCTTTGACCAGCTCTACGCGGATTTTGACGCTGCCTTTGTCGGTAAACTTGATGGCATTGCCAACGAGATTGATCACGATTTGTCTCAGCTTTTGCTGGTCGCAATAGTAACAGGCTTGATCTGGCAAATCATACACTAACTCAAACGACAGCTTTTTCTGTTCAGCAAGCGGACTGAGCAGCAGACATAAATTGTTCAACCAACTTTTTAGCTCGACATCTTCTTCATACAAGGCTTCGTCACTTTGGTCTAAACTGGCATAGTCCAACACCTTGTCTATGAGTAAGTTAAGTGATTCCGCAGAATTAATGATAGCTTCACAGTAAGCCTTATTACGGTGATTGGTTGTTCGGTTTAACACCAGCTGGGCACTGCCTAAAATACCATTAAGCGGGGTGCGGATTTCATGGCTGATTGTAGACAGGAATAGCCCTCTGATCTCTAAATCTTTTTGTGCTTTTTCTGTGAGTCGATTGAGATTCAACTCTCGTTTTTCGTTACAGAGTAGCGCCATGCCTGTGGCGTAAAATATGGGCGCTAACACACCGTTAATGAATAACGTCGTCACAAACCAGTTGTCGTCGAGTAAACTAAATTGGGTGACATCTCCCATTAAAAACGTACGCGCAGTAAACGCACTCATAACCAACAATAAAATGATGGTGTAGACAATCGTGCCATTAGGATACAAAGGACGGGCAAAGCGTAAAAATAGATAAAGTAAAAAGATAGTTTCAGCAATGTGTTGTAGATCTGATACTAAAATTCGGTAACGCAAATTGTCATCAAATGCACTGAAGTAAACCAATCCAACAAAGAGTATGGCGGTGGTGCACAGAAACAGCTTCAGTTCTATACCTTTGTAATTTAGAAATTGTGATATTGAGAAGCAATGAATGATTGAGGCGGTGAACAGTAATGCATTTGCAAAACCAATACTCTGCCATAAGTGTAACTGGCTATGCACCGAGAATCCGATCACGGCTGCAAACAACACCAAAGGATAAAATATGTAGAGCAAGGTGCCCGGCGTATCTTTGTTCGTTCGCCAAGTGAGAAAGTTAAGTAATACCATCATCGCCATCATCGCAGCGCTGGTGATGTACAGAGTTTTAGGATCAAACATATTGTTATTATTTATTATGCTGGGCACTTAATGGGTTAGCATAGAGACTTGTGGTGAGGGAGTAAAGAAGCAAAACAGTCGCCAAAGCGACTGTTTCCTTAACGCAATTAATAAATAGAGCGCCTAGCGAATTTCGTCTGGGATATTTTGTTGGGCCCAAGATAGTAATTCGATACGGTTACGACACTTGGTTTTTCTAAATGCGCTGTATAAGTGTGTTTTAACTGTATGCGGGCTGATATTGAGGTCTTCCGCGATTTCTTTATTCTTAGCACCTTTACTCATTAAGGAGATTATTGCCTTTTCTCGTTTAGTGAGTTTTACCGGCTCGATGTCACCTTCTGTAAGCTTATGCAACGCATCTTTATTAAACTGCAACATACGATTAAGTGCGTTGCACATGATTTCACGTCGATACCATAGCTGGTTTTCCATCAATAGACGGATCCCCTTCATCAGTACATCCGCATTGTCAGTCGTATAAAAAACACCTCGAATACCACTTAATAGTGCTCTATTGGCCAACTCTGGGTTTTCATCAAGGTTAAAAAGAACGATGTCGCAATTGACTTGTAATCGAGAGAGCTGCTCTTTGAGCGTATTCCACGCATCTTTGGGTGATGTTTCGATAAATAGGATTCTTGTCCCTTCAGGTACATCTTCGATGTTGGTACTGGTAATAACTTCTAACCCTTGCGTTTTAAGCAATGGCTGAAGAACGTTGATACCTATGGTATTAATTGGATTTTTATCTAATAACAAAAAGGCAGAACTGCTCATTGATACTAACACTCTCATTCAAACTGATGACTTAATGCTAACATGAGGTTCCGCCCTTTTGTATTAGTATTTTCATCAACGCATAGAAGTATTTGGTATATGTTACTGCTTGATAACATCATGAGCAGTAACATATTATCCAATTAAAACGTTAAGCTTTTGATATAAGTTAAGTTTTGTTTTTCAGCATAATAACTTAACTGTTTACATTGCTTAACAAAGAATAGTTTAGAATAGTTCTTTTTTCTTATTTTGATATGGTGGCCAGCCCATGGCCTGTCCGGCGAGCATATGTAAGTGAATATGGTACACTGTTTGTCCGCCATGTTCATTGCAGTTCATCACCACGCGGTAGCCATCTTCGGCAAAACCGTGTTGCTTAGCGAGCTTTGCGGCAACAACATATAAGTTGCCAACAAGGTGAGCATTGTCTTCATTTACGTCATTAATGGTTGCAATGCGTTGTTTGGGGATCACCAAAACATGGAAGGGCGCTTGCGGGTTGATATCCTTGAATGCAAGCGTGTGCTCGTCTTCATAAATAATCTCTGCTGGAATTTCTTTGTTGATAATTTTGTCGAAAATTGTGCTATCTGTCATGTTAGATCCTACTAAATACATGCACTGTTTCAATCATGGAACGGCATGGTGGGTATACTAAGGTTGAATGGTTACACTAATGACAAAGTTTACACTGCCTGTCAAACTGCAAATGTAGATCGCCACAAAAAGAAAGGATATAGAATGAATGTTAAGATATTTGGTTTATTCATAGCGTTACTTGCGTTACACAGCTTTGCTTATGCCAACAGTGCGACGGTAAATTTTTCGACCGAACTGTACCCTTTACAAGTGAATGAACAAGAAGTCGAACATTCATTGTTTAGTAAAGTCACTGAGTTAGAGCTTGCTCCTGGTCGTCATATATTAAAACTAAAATACAATGACTTATATGAATTAAACTATGACGAACATGAGATCATTGAATCAGAGCCGTTTTGGGTAATTGTTGAACTGATGAATGAAGGCGATTATCAGGTGGTATTTCAGCGGCCAGAGACGGTCGATTTGGCGAAGCAATTTGCAAAACATCCCAGTGCTGCACTGCAATTGCCAAATGGCGAGACGCTCGCACTTAAAACCTTGAAGTATCGCCCAAGTGCACTGCCAGAGCGGCAAGTTGCCAAAGGGAAGGGAACAGTCAAGTCGGTAACTGCTGCTGCGCCACTTAGCAGTGCGCCACTTAGCAGTACGCCACCTAGCAGTACGCCACCTAGCAATAAATCCGCTAAAGGTGTTTCACATCCCGATGCCTACTCCATGCTAGAGTTTTGGTGGCAGCAAGCCAATGAGGCGCAAAGGGCGGCATTTTTAGAAAGAATAAAGGGCCAATAATGGCCCTTTATTTTGAAATTAATTGACTGCGTATTACTCAAAAATAGCGTCAATCGTGCCTTGTGCTAATGGGTGGTAACCCGGACGAGCATTTTGGTAAACCTGGTAGGCCCAGTCGCGTTTGCCGTGTTTTACCAGCGCTTTGTACAAAGGTACGATCAACTTACGACGGCCAATACCCGTTAAATGTTTATCTAGAGCTGGATAGATGGCTTCATACCCATTACCTACGGCTAGCATATACCAAGCAAATGCGCGTTCCGCATTGGTTGATTGGGTTAGGTTAAATGCCTTGTCTAATTCGCTCATTCTGGTGAGTGCAAGATCACGAGGAAGGTTGTTGATAAAGTGCAACCACTCGTGAACGCTCCAACTGTCGGTTGGTAAGCTATTTAAGTCTTGCTTGCCAGTTAGCCACGCCTGTGTGTGCGCATCGACTTTGTCAAAGGCATCGGACGTGGGGTTAGGCGCGTCACTTGGTAAGCCAGGTTCAAAGATCCACTCTTTGGCTTTTTCCAAGCTGACCACACCTGGGTACTTCTCAAGTAAGTTTTTCTTTAAGTACTCAACGAATTCCGCAGTAGTAACCGATTTAAAGGCGTATGTTTTAAAGTACTCTTTGACGAATACATCAAACTTTTCACGACCAAACTGCTCTTCTAAATAAATCAAAAACAGCTGACCTTTGGTGTAAGGGACAGAGCTAAAGGCATCGTCAGGATCGCGGCCATTTAGCTTCAGATTTAAACGTGTATCTGGCGCAGCAATTGTTTTTAGTAGTGCGCGTAAACCTGCCGCATCAAGGGCTTGTTCCATCACCGCACGTTCTCGACCAAATACCTCTTCCATAATGCGATTTTCAACGTATGAGGTAAAACCTTCATTCAGCCATAAATCTTCCCACGTGGCGTTGGTCACTAAGTTACCAGACCAAGAGTGAGCCAATTCATGGGCGATAAGATTAACTAAACTTTTATCCCCTGCGACGACGGTGGGCGTGATAAAAGACAAACGAGGATTTTCCATCCCACCAATGGGAAGCTTGGAGGAAGCATTAGTAAATCGTAGCGACCCCATGCATATTCACCATACATGGCATTGGTTTTGTTGATCATGGTTTGCGTGTCATTAAACTCTGCAACCGATGCATCCAATATTTGTGGCTCTGCAAAAATGGCTGTTTGGTGTGACATCTCTTTATATTCAAGATTACCCGCACCAATAGCGATTAAATACGGTGGAATGGCCTGCGGCATGTCAAACCAGTAATCACCATCTTTGATAAGCGCGCCCGAGTTGTCAGCACTCATGACTGCTCGTACATCCTCTGGGGTGTTGATACGCGCCGAGTATGTTACGCGCATAGCTGGCGTATCTTGCACTGGGATCCAGCTACGAGCGTGAATAGCCTGAGACTGACTGTACATGAACGGATGAGTTTTACTGGCAGTCTGTACTGGTGTTAGCCACTGTAATCCCGAAGCTTGTGGCAAGCTGTTGTAATAAATACGGGCTTTTTTCGCCTGCTCTTTGAAGCGTATAGACAACTTAGCGCCTTTAACATCATCACGTTTGGCAAGTGTAAAATTGGCTTGATGCCATTGGCCATCACGGCCTTGGTACATGACCTTATCAATCTCTAAATCACGGGTATCGAGCACCAAAGTGCGAGCATTGCTATTCTTCCACTCCAAGGTGTGCTCAACAAAGCCTTCAAGCTGCTTATCGGCAAAGTCTACGTCCAAATCCAAATGTAGGTGAGTTGAAATAACATCATTTAGATTAGCGTAAGTGTGTTGGTCTACAGCTTGGTTTGCTATGACAGAATGTGAGAGTCCCGCCAGCGCAAGGCTGGTCGCGAAGGCTGTTAATTTCATAAAATCCTTGCTTATTATGGAGTGTTAGTGGCCATGTTATAACATGCTTAGGGATAAGATCACACATGGATGCGCCCAGTTAAGTGATCAGGTAAACTAGCGCTATTGAAATTATTTGTTAAGGCCATGAAGTGCACGCTTTACAGTCCCTACATACATTCGCTTTACCTAGTCAATGCCATCAGTTGGTGACTATCAGTGCTTGGCAACAGCTCCAAGATATTGATTTTTCAAAGCCATTTTGTTTGCTCGGAGAAGGGAGCAACACCGTCTTTGTAGACGACTTTGCAGGTACAGTGATTAGGATTGCCCTGCAAGGAATCTCAATAGAGGAGCGTGATAGCGACTGGTTGGTAGAAGTGGCCGCAGGGGAGAACTGGCACGCTTTGGTTGTTCATTTACTCGACCAAAATATTGCGGGGTTAGAAAACTTAGCACTGATACCCGGAACAGTCGGTGCCGCACCCGTGCAAAACATTGGCGCTTATGGCGTAGAGTTGGCGCAATTTGTTGAGTATGTTGAAGGTTTCGATATTGAGACCAAACAATGTGTAAGGCTGGATAACGGACAATGTGAGTTTGGCTATCGGGATTCGGTGTTTAAGCACGCTCGCAAAGGCCGTTTTGTGATCACGCAAGTAGGGCTTAGCTTAACTAAGCAATGGCAGCCACAGTTGAGTTATGGCCCGTTACAGGTTCTTCGTGATGGGCAACCTACGGCCCAGCAAGTATGTGAAACGGTCATCAATATTCGACAAAGTAAGTTACCAGACCCTCAGATACTGGCCAATGCAGGTAGTTTTTTCAAAAACCCCATTGTGAGTAACGAGGTAGTGACAAAACTCAAACAGCGCTTTGCCACTATGCCCGTCTATTATGTTGACCCTCAACAACAAAAGCTTGCGGCGGGGTGGTTGATAGAACAACTGGGTCTTAAGGGCCACCAAATTGGTGATATTGCCGTTTATCAACAGCAAGCTTTGGTATTGGTGAATCAAGGCAATGGCAGCGCGGCAGATTTGATAGCCATGATTGAATATATTCAACGGCATGTTTGGCATCAGTTCCAAGTTCGCTTAGAACATGAAGTGCGACTGATAGGGCAATATGATGAAATTCACATTCAAGGAGTTATGAATGAATAAAGCACCACAAGGTAACAAGCTGGCGATTCTTAATGCGTTAAATCAAGGTGGGTTTGTGTCGGGGCAGTTGCTGGGTGAACAGTTGGGTATTAGCCGTGCTGCGGTGTCAAAACATATTGCTTCGCTACAAGAAATGGGCATTGATATTTTTACCGTCAGTGGCAAAGGCTACAGTCTCAATCATAGCTTACCTTTGCTAGATAAAGCGCAGATCAGTCAGCATTTAACCCGGTTACAATGTCAAAATCCAATTGAAGTGGAACCGGTGATTGACTCAACCAACAGTGAGTTAATGCGTCGTGTACAGGCTAGACAAC
This sequence comes from Pseudoalteromonas sp. T1lg23B, assembly GCF_002964665.1. Lineage (GTDB taxonomy): Bacteria > Pseudomonadota > Gammaproteobacteria > Enterobacterales > Alteromonadaceae > Pseudoalteromonas. The sequence continues at coordinate 100,584 of NZ_PQBZ01000002.1, forward strand.
CTATGGCTTCTGGCCAGATCCTCGTAGCTGAAATGCAACAAGCCGGTCGGGGTAGACGAGGACGTACATGGCAATCACCATTTGGTGCCAACTTGTATTACAGTTATTACTGGCGCTTAGATGATGGCCTACAAGCTGCAATGGGCGTCTCCATTGCCGTGGGATTGGCGGTATATGATGCGCTTAAATCTTTGTACCGACTGGACGTGGCGCTCAAATGGCCAAATGATATTTACCTCAATGGTAAAAAACTCGCGGGAGTATTGGTTGAGCTGGATGGTCAAGTAGAAGGCCCTTGCCATTTGGTAATCGGCATTGGGATTAACTTGTTGATGCCAGACGGCGCGTCAACTCATATCGATCAACCTTGGACAGACTTGTCGAGTCATATCGGAGCGCTTGATAAAAACCAATTGGTTGCCGTACTCACTCACTGTTTAGCGGCGCGCTTGGCGCAATACCAAAAAAGTGGTTTGGCCGAGATGAAAGTACAGTGGAACGCGGTAAATGCTTTTGCAGGAGAGGTTGTCACCTTAACAACAGGGCAACGGCAATGGCGAGGGGTGTGCGAAGGCATCGATGAACAAGGAGGCATTGTTTTACGTCAGGATGGTGAATTAAAAAGTTATTTTGGCGGTGAAATATCACTGCGTAAGGACAACTAATGCGCCTATTAATTGATGTGGGTAATACTGCGGTCAAATTAGCTTTGGCCCAACAGCAGGCTATCAAGCTAATCGCTCAAAACGAGATCCCTTGGGAAGACATCAGTGAGGTGCTGGTGGCACAAGTGGGTAAGTCTGATGAGCTGGCACCTTATATCGCCAAAGCGCAGCAGATGAATATTACGGTCGTCCAAGCTTATGTGACACCCGTGTTAGGTCAGTTACATTGTGCTTATAGTCAATATCAAAATCTCGGTATCGATCGCTGGCTGACTGTCGTGGCATGTCACCATTTATATCCTAACCAACATTGTGTCATCGTGGATTCTGGCACGGCGACTAAAGTCGATGTGCTTAGTGCAAACGGTCATCATTTAGGCGGCTGGATCTTGCCAGGGCTTGATATGATGGTCAACAGTGTGGTGAGTAACACTCAAAAAGTATTCAGTGATACACAAAGTCCATTTACCCAAGAGTTGGGCACCAATACGCCCTATGCGGTTAAAAATGGCGCTTTGGTGGCGACGCTTGGCGCTGTGTATGCGGGCATTGCCAGTTTAAAGTGCGATAAACGTGACCTAAAGGTGATTTGTGCAGGAGGATACGGTGAATTTATATCACAACAGCTTGAATGTGAGACGTCATTTCATGACTTTTTAGTCTTTCAGGGACTGTTGTTTTGGCGTAAAAACATTCAACTTTGAATGTTTTAGCGCGATTTTGCCGTAAATCTGAGCACTTAAGCATTATTTTCACATTTTTTTGCAGATTGTTGTTGCATCGCCCGAAACCTTGCTCTAGAATCTCGCCCCGTACTAAAGCAGTGCCGACTTAGCTCAGTTGGTAGAGCAACTGACTTGTAATCAGTAGGTCATCCGTTCGACTCGGATAGTCGGCACCATTTTTTACACTGCAATCTGCAGATGCTTTAGGAAAGAATTTTTCGTGGAGGGGTTCCCGAGCGGCCAAAGGGATCAGACTGTAAATCTGACGGCACTGCCTTCGCTGGTTCGAATCCAGCCCCCTCCACCACTTTATTCTTGACGGTTCGAGGTAGTTAAGAACAGGTTCCTAAAGCGGGCATCGTATAATGGCTATTACCTCAGCCTTCCAAGCTGATGATGCGGGTTCGATTCCCGCTGCCCGCTCCAGTATTCTGGTGTGCTGATATAGCTCAGTTGGTAGAGCGCACCCTTGGTAAGGGTGAGGTCGGCAGTTCAAATCTGCCTATCAGCACCAGTCTTAAGAATCTTCTCAAATACTTCCTTTGATTTGTCATTAAATAACTGAAAGAATAAGCTTAGCTCGCATATGGCGGGTTATTTTTATATGTAATCTAGATACACAAAAACTGATAGGTTCCGTCATGGCAAAAGAAAAGTTTGAACGCGTAAAACCGCACGTAAACGTAGGTACAATCGGCCACGTTGACCACGGTAAAACAACTCTAACAGCAGCAATCACTAACGTACTTGCAAAAGTATACGGTGGTGAAGCAAAAGACTTCGCATCAATCGATAACGCTCCAGAAGAGCGTGAGCGTGGTATCACAATCTCAACTTCACACGTTGAGTACGATACACCAACTCGTCACTACGCACACGTAGACTGTCCAGGACACGCTGACTATGTTAAAAACATGATCACAGGTGCTGCACAGATGGACGGCGCGATCCTAGTAGTTGCTGCTACTGACGGTCCTATGCCTCAAACACGTGAGCACATCCTACTTTCTCGTCAGGTTGGTGTACCTTACATCATCGTATTCATGAACAAATGTGACATGGTTGACGACGAAGAGCTTCTAGAGCTAGTAGAGATGGAAGTACGTGAACTACTTTCTGAGTATGACTTCCCAGGTGATGACCTACCTCTAATCCAAGGTTCTGCTCTTAAGGCGTTAGAAGGCGAGAAAGAGTGGGAAGACAAAATCGTTGAGCTTGCAGAAGCACTAGATACTTACATCCCAGAGCCAGAGCGTGACATCGATAAGCCATTCATCATGCCTATCGAAGACGTATTCTCAATCCAGGGTCGTGGTACAGTAGTAACAGGCCGTGTTGAAGCTGGTATCATCAACGTGAACGACGAAGTTGAAATCGTAGGTATCAAAGAAACTACGAAGACAACTTGTACGGGTGTTGAGATGTTCCGTAAGCTTCTAGACGAAGGTCGTGCGGGTGAGAACATCGGTGCACTACTACGTGGTACTAAGCGTGACGAAGTTGAGCGTGGTCAGGTTCTATGTAAGCCTGGTTCAATCAACCCACACACTAAGTTCACTTCAGAAGTATACGTACTTTCTAAAGATGAAGGTGGTCGTCACACGCCATTCTTCAAAGGCTACCGTCCACAGTTCTACTTCCGTACAACTGACGTAACAGGTAACGTTGAGTTACCAGAAGGCGTAGAAATGGTAATGCCTGGTGACAACATCAAGATGACTGTTGAGCTAATCGTTCCAATCGCGATGGACGAAGGTTTACGCTTCGCTATCCGTGAAGGTGGCCGTACAGTAGGTGCTGGTGTTGTAGCTACAATCATTGAATAATCAATAGATTGCAGTAACACTGTAAAAAAGGTCACTTAGGTGGCCTTTTTTAATGCCTGAGTTTTGGGGCTGGCTGGTTGGAAAAGGACAGCGCTATCCGACGTTGAGTCTCTCAGCGGTTGTTAGATTGGCTCGTTTCACCTTGCGCAAATGAAATAATGTCTAAGGGGCTATCATGAGTCCCCAAATACATTTCCTAACTGTATTCCTGTCATACTGTTATACTTAAAAGTCATCATTTCTAAATCAAACGCAGGTTAAAAGACTGCGCGCTTTCCTATGGTAATGATGTGTATATTCCGAAAATCTCAACTACCACCAAGCAAGGTGTTCTTTAAAGGCGGGCAAATATGACTAGATTAACCCATGCGCATCTTCATGAATTTTGTTGGGCTGAGCTGCGTGCTGCAGACTGGCGGATTGCCAAACCTTTTTATTGTGCGTTATTTAGCTGGGACTTCGATGATGAACGAGGTGCTAACGGGCAGTTTTACACCAACTTCAAAAAGCAAGATGATGTGGTCTCGGGTATGTTTGAGATGGCGGAAGATAAAAAAGCTGCACGTATCCAAAGTGCTTGGCAGCCGTATGTTGCTGTACGTGATGTGGATGCATCAGTGGCTACTGTAAAGCGTTTAGGTGGAACATTGACACGAGGGCCTTATAAGATAGGTGATGCAGGCCGTATGGCGATTGTAAGCGACCCCAGTGGTGCGCACTTAACACTGTGGCAGGCGAATGAGCATATCGGCAGTCGTAGAGTGTTCGAGGCGAATACACCGTACTGGTATCAGTTAGCAAGCCGTAACAGTCAAGAAAATGAGGCGTTTTATACACAATTGTTTGATTGGCACTCAATACATCAAACGGTTGAAGGCTTGGATTATGTGATTTTTAGTAATGACGACCACGCTTTAGCGGGCATGGTAGAGATGACCGAAGCATGGAGCACCAATGCTCCCGCGCATTGGATGATCTATTTTGCGGTACTAGATTGTGATGCAATGGCCAAAAAAGCGGCGGGGCTTGGTGCTAAGATATGTGTACAGCCAACCAATATACCGGAAGTGGGCCGTTATGCGGTGATTTGTGACCCACAAGGCGCGTTTTTCTCGATTATTGAGTCACAGATGGACACCATTTACAGTTGATGAATCAAGGCGTCACTATCTTGCTGCTGCGCTGCATCATTTAACACTGAGACAGTAAATATGAAGAAGGTAGATGACAAAAGGGCGGTCTAAAACCGCCCTGATATTTATCAAATGTGTTTAGTAGCATTCAAGTTTTGGACTTGGCGCGCACTCTCCGGTCGTCGTGAAACGATCGTTAATGATAAGCAAGTCGCTTCTGCCATTGCTGTCGGTTACTTTGAGTGAACCATAGATTGTTTTCGTTTCATTGTATCGAGTCATGAAGCTTTTGGTGTACTTAACTCCAGACTGTTGGCCATAATTTAAATCCCATTCGTATCTTAAATTACTACCAGTTGATGCGCTTGCAGACTTCACATACTGATTTCTTGAATTTTCATTTCTTACAACCGCTTTAGGGCCACTTAACCTTGCCATTTGTGTACTTTGGCTTCGTACCGCACTTTGCCAAGCACTGAGAGAGGTATCTGGGTCATAAAAAGATAGTAACTCGAATCGCTCGTAAGCGGTTGGCTGACGACGCGCGATAGAATAAAACGTGGTGTTGATGTAAGACAGAAGCGATGGATCATACACCCCCGCGTATTCCGGTGTCATATCGCATTGATCTGCGTTGATATTATTCACATAGCTCTGGGTTGCATTTTCAATTTTACGTTGATTAGGTAAATAGTATTTACTTGAGTCTACGTTCTTTAATATATTGTACACGCCACTGGCTGCCGTGCGGCAAGTTCGGTTTAACGAATACATTAAATACTTATTAAATTTGCTATCACAACGCGCACGCATGTCAGCATAAAGCTCACTGTCACTTGCCTGTTTGGATTTACCCAAAGTCTGGTAGTTTACATCATGCTTGTTACATTGGTTACGCCAAAGATCTTTGAAAGGTTTTGCAGCGTCGGTTATCACACCAACAACAGGGAACGTACAGCCATCTTGGACAATACTTGGCTTTGCACAAATTTGCGCATTGGCGACAAAAGATGTACTCATACCCGCGATTAATAAAGTTGCTGCTATTGATCCTTCATATTTCATTTTTTCTTCCTAAATTAAGCTGTTGAAGTAAATGATAATACATGTATCTAAAATGGGGTCAATATCTGTATGCATCAGCTCATTTCACAGAAAGGGTATATAGATTGGCTTGGTAGTTTTTATTTGATTGATTTATATATAAAAATGTTCCAATTACCATGTTGGTTAAGATGGTCTAGGTCTGCAATTATTTTAATGAATGATGAATTAAACGGGCGCGATTAACAGCTAAAAGCGTGGGGGTGAGCATAGCGAATGAGCGCTTTGGGAGGATTTGCCACTTTCAGGTACCATAACCCCACGAACAGTTTATTATTCATGGGGAAGTTAGCAGCTTAGCGTACTTACTTTTGATCGGATAATAAAATGACGTATGAATCAATTGCCCCAAGCAAGTTAGCGACAGGGGTTACTGACTCAACAGTGAGTCCTTGGTTTTGCAACTCTTCAAGTTGCTGATTGAGCAGTTCTAAATCAGGCTCGCTGGAGAACCAATGCTTTTTCTTGCTGAACGTAAATACTTTTTTCATGCTAATTACCTAATAAGTTGAGCTAAAAGCTCGAATTTGAGCTTGGTATTCCTGATATTCGGGTGAGTTTAAAACTTCAAGTGACGCTTGGCTTATCTTCATATCAGGCTGCTCTTTTAATAAGAACTTAACGACAGCTAGGTTGCACTTGGTTTTGATACAGTAATCCATAGCACTCATCCCGTTTTCGCTAACATAACCAAAGTCGAATATAGGTGCATATTTCTCTAATATACCCAGCTTATTCTGCATAGCGAGTAATGCGATGTCTTCATTTTGTGGTTGGACTCCCATATTATAAAGTGACAGGATAACATGCTCTGGCGCGCCTCTTTGCAGTGCTTGCATGTAAAAAATAGTCAGTAGCTCAGAATGTTGAGAAGCATAAAAGTTAGCCTTTTCAATGTACATTTCCCATTGTTCATGCTTTGAAAGTGTAGTTAGGTCCTGTATAAGCTGTTGCGACTCGAATAATGCGAACGTTTGCTTATAAGTTAAGCCCATATCCTCAGCTGCATCATGGCTTGTAGCCACTGTTGGTTTTGCACAATACTCGTTGAGTAGTTTTGAAAAGCTTTTGTGACTTTTTAATAATGAGTCGATTTTCGCCACCGCTTCAGCGTGCTCATAGCCAAAAAATGTCATTGATTTTACAGCTTTTTCTTGGTTAAAGCCTAGAAGAGGTGCACTCAATAATGAAGCTATTGATGCTTCTAAACTCTTGCGCGTTGAAAAGTCGTAATGACTGGGTGTTTCCATAAGCAGAAACAGATCATTGAGGTGACGCAAAGCATGAGCGTCTGAGGTGTTTAGTAAATAACCTTTTAATAAATTGATGAGTTCAGACTTTAGGGTAGAACTTTGACGGCTATCAACGGTTTTAGTTATGTCGCTGAGTACGGGTTTATAGCCATGGTCGATGAGTAAGTATAGAAAGTCTGATGTCGTATATGACTCGATAAAGAAGCTGTAAATGGTGTCATTGCCGAGCTTTAACAGGTTTATTTCCCTACTTTCTATAAGTTTTTTATAATTGTTTAAGTCCGAGGCTATGATCGCTTTTTTTAACTGTAGCGCCAACTCGAACGTCATATTTGTTCTATTTTCGATGGAAAAAGGGTCAGGCTGTCGTATTTTTGTATTGTGAATATCGAGGTACAAAGCTACTTCTTCGGGGTGAGGGTACTCAGACCTCGTTAGTGAGACATTAAAGTGGCTAAGGTTATTACAATAGAGTGCTTTATTGATGGTGCTTTTACTGTTGCTATTTTTTGTTTCAGTCACTTGCCCATCTTCATCGCTTTCTACTTGTTCTTGCTCTTTATGAGTTTTAAATGGCACCAGTGTGGGTTCTTCTCTTTCAACACCCTCTCGTTCTCCCCGATTTATTGTGAATATTACAACTGAAGATAAAAAAATTAAGACTAGGAAATCATACTTTTTCATTCACACATACCTAAAAATGAGAGGCTAAGCCTCCCAATTAAACATTACTTGCGCTGGGCTATTTTCTCTTGGTTTGTCCCACCGGAGTTGCGACTAGTGCCGCTACCACGGCCAGCATCATTTCGATCATCATAATCAATAGTGTCACTGCCTTGATGTGCTTTTATATGTTTTAAGTAACGTGCCTATAGTTTTTGTGGGTGGTAGTTAGGTCTTAAATGCTAGCTCCGTACTGTAGCCATCATCAAATACAACCCTTCTATATAATGGTGGTAACGTATGTGAAAAGAACAGTGTAGCTGGTGTTACTTGTTGTCGCTGAGCAATCGTGTGATAAACATCTCTGCTTGCTCTTCGGTACAGCCTGTTTTGTCTATGACGTACATTTTTGGGTTGGCTATCTGGCCGTTCGTAACCCTGTGCTTAAACTGTGTATCGAAAAGTTGCTCATTTGGAAACTCAATACCAGAGCTGTTCATCAACGCTTGCAATTGACTGCGGGTTATTTTCGACAATGCTTTTACTTCACGTCTTAGCTTTAAGATATAAAACAAAAAAACGCCCAACATAAAACTGTTTAGTAATTCATAAGACATGCTTTACCTTCTTATACTTTTATTTCAAGTGGAGTAACGCTTTGAAAGCTCGCCATTGTACCTATATTGAATAATTAGTCTAGAGAAAAACAAGTGAACCAAGGTGGGAAAGGGTGAAAAAATTACGGCATAAACTTGATGGGGACGCTGTGCTCACTGTCTTGATGTGCTTTAACACGCTCAAGGTAGCGTGCCCATAATGTTTCATGGTCGGCGCATAGGGTTCTTAAATATTGCCAGCTAAACAGGCCGGTATTATGTCCATCATCAAAACATAAACGCACGGCGTAATGGCCCACAGGCTCAATACTGGCAATCGCCACATTGTGTTTATTTAACACCAGCTTCATTTCTCCTTTGCCATGCCCTTGCACTTCAGCGGACGGTGAGTGTGTGCGCAATAGCTCTGCACTTAGAGTGTACTGCTGTCCATCGTCAAAATAGACATCTAAGCTTCGACTTTGTTGGTGATAATGGAGTTTTGTTACGATATACATAGACTTGCCATGGAAGCAAGCGGAGCACTGGGCTCCGCCTTGAGTGTATTAAAGAATAAAGCGTGATAAGTCTTCGTCTTGTACCAGTGCATCAAGGTGTTTTTCAACGTACTCGGCATCAATAACAAAAGAATCGCCTGTTTTCTCTGACGCATCATAAGAGAGCTCTTCCATCAGCTTCTCCATCACCGTATGTAAACGACGCGCGCCAATATTCTCGGTTTTCTCGTTTACCTGCCAAGCGGCTTCTGCGATACGCGTAATCGCATCGTCGGTAAAGCTTATCTCCACTTGCTCGGTCTTCATCAGCGCTTGCTGTTGCTCGGTGAGTGACGCATGCGGTTCGGTAAGAATACGCTTGAAGTCTCCAGCCGTTAAAGCTTCTAACTCAACGCGAATAGGCAAACGACCTTGCAATTCAGGGATCAGATCAGAAGGCTTTGCCATCTGAAACGCGCCCGAAGCAATAAACAGAATGTGGTCCGTTTTAACCATACCATGCTTGGTGTTGACGGTTGAGCCTTCAATCAGTGGCAATAAGTCTCGCTGCACGCCTTCACGACTTACATCTGGGCCTTGAGCTTCACCGCGCTTACAGATCTTATCGATTTCATCAATGAACACGATGCCGTTTTGCTCAACCGAGAAGATAGCTTGTTCTTTTAGCTCTTCAGGGTTAACCATTCTGGCGGCTTCTTCTTCAACGAGCTGCTTAAATGCATCTTTGATTTTGAGTTTTTTCTTTTTCTTTTTCTCGCCAGTCATGCTCTGGAACATGCCCTGTAACTGGTTGGTCATTTCTTCCATACCCGGCGGAGCCATGATCTCAACCTGAGGCGCTGATTCGGCGATGTCGATATCGATTTCTTTATCGTCTAATTGGCCTTCACGCAGTTTTTTGCGAAATACCTGACGAGTTGAACTATTTTCGTTTGGTTGTGATTCGCCCCAAGCGTCTTTAGCCGGTGGCAGTAAGGCGTCTAGAATACGCTCTTCAGCAGCTTCTTCGGCGCGATGCTGGTGCTTCTTAGCTTGTTGCTCTCGGGTCATTTTGAAAGAAATATCAACCAAGTCTTTGATGATTGACTCAACTTCCTTACCAACGTAGCCCACTTCGGTGAACTTTGTCGCTTCCACTTTGATAAATGGCGCGTTGGCCAGCTTAGCTAGGCGTCTTGCAATCTCTGTTTTACCCACACCCGTTGGGCCAATCATAAGAATATTTTTTGGGGTGACTTCAGCGCGTAAGTCATCGTTCAATTGCATACGGCGCCAGCGGTTACGAAGGGCAATTGCAACGGCTTTTTTAGCTTGGTTTTGACCAATAATATGCTGATCTAATTCGTGGACGATTTCTCTTGGGGTCATTGCAGTCATGGCAATTCCTCTTACAATTCTTCAATGGTTTGGAAATTGTTGGTAAATACGCAGATATCACCTGCAATTTTCAGGCTTTTCTCAACAATTTCTCGGGCGCTTAAGTCAGTGTTCTCAAGCAGGGCAATGGCAGCTGATTGGGCAAAATTACCGCCGCTACCGATCGCGATTAAATCGTGTTCCGGTTGTACAACATCACCGTTACCTGTAATGATGAGTGAAGCTGTTTCATCGGCAACGGCAAGTAATGCTTCGAGTTTGCGCAGAGCTCTATCGCTGCGCCAATCTTTGGCCATCTCAACAGCAGCTTTGGTGAGGTTGCCTTGATACATTTCTAGCTTGCCTTCAAAACGCTCGAATAACGTAAATGCATCCGCTGTACCGCCAGCAAACCCTGCCAGTACTTTGCCGTTGTATAGACGACGCACTTTGCGGGCATTACCTTTCATTACCGTGTTACCAAGTGACACTTGGCCATCTCCACCAATAACAACTTTGTTGTCGCGACGTACGCTTACGATGGTAGTCATAGTATTCCTTAAAAACGAAGGCGCTCTAGGCGCCTTTTATTAATCAGATTATTACAAGATATGGGTGATTGGCCTAAAATCAAGTCCAACCCCATATGCCGCAGCCCATGATCTTGATGCGCTTGAGTTTATTCTTGTCACTCTCAGCCTTGCGCTTGGTGTCGTATGGTCCTAAACGAACCCGATACCACACACCATTGCTGCCCTCGGTGCGGCGAATTTCTGCGATGAGTCCAGCAAATGCCATTTTGGCCTTCATTTCTTCGGCCTGAGCATGGGTTCTGAACGAGCCACATTGCATTTGGTAGGGGCCTTTGCTTTCAATTTCTTTTACTTCAACCTTTACTTCATGCTCTTTTATCTCTTCCAAAAAGGGTTTGATAACGGGCTTTTGTAGTTTCTCAGGCGCTTTTTTAGCCGGTGCTGTAATCGGGGTGACTTTTTCCGGTTCTGCATTGTGTTTAATGTACCAAAGGCCGTATGCAAATCCTGCAACCAGCACCAGCGCCGTCACAGCAAGTAGAGCTGGAAAGGGCTTACGTGGCGCGGAGTTTTTACCGCCTTTGTTATTTTTTGGCTTTCTATTTATATAATCGTGTTGTGCCATAACTTACTTAGTAGGTATCCATGGGATCTATGTCTATACTCCAGCGAACGCGGTTGGCCAGCTTGTGCTCACTGATGTAAGCCATTAGCTGAGCAATATAGTTGTGTAACACCATACGTTCTGAAGCTTGAATATGTAATTGATATCGATACTTACCCGCCATTCGCTCCATCGGTGCGGGGATCGGCCCGAGCAATTGTATACCACAGTAGGGGGTAGCTGGAACCAGATCTGACAAAAAGTCGAATACCAATTGTGCATTTGTCGCTTGTGCTCGCAATATGGCGAGATGACTAAATGGCGGTAGCAAAGCTTCCTCACGTTCTTTGAGTGCGTATCGAGCAAAGTCCTGATAACCATTATTGACCAAATCTTGTAGCAGCGGGTGTTCTGGGAAATGTGTTTGTAACAACACTTTACCCGCTTCACCACTGCGTCCTGCGCGTCCAGCAACCTGTGTAATAAGCTGTGCCATATGTTCTGTGGCGCGAAAATCACTCGAATACAGGCCACTGTCTACATCAAGGATCACCACTAGGCTTACATCAGCAAAATGATGGCCCTTAGCGAGCATTTGTGTGCCTACCAGTATTCTCGCGCCGCCTTGGTTAATATCCGCCAACGCATCTTCTAACGCGCCTTTTTTGCGGGTGGTATCTCTATCAATACGGCTCAGTGGGGTGTCGGGAAAACGCTCAGACAAAAAGCTTTCTAGCTGCTCGGTGCCTAACCCCGCGGGCATGATTTGAGTACTGCCACAGTCGGGACACTGTGGCGGAACGAAACTTTGCTGCCCACAGTGATGACACACTAATCGGCTCATCGCTTTATGATACGTACTACTGGCGCTGCAGTGATTACATTGACTTAACCAGCCACACTCGTGACACAGTAGGGTAGGTGCATAGCCTCTGCGGTTTAAAAACACCATCACCTGTTTGGCGCGTTTGAGTGTTACTTCAATGTGTTGCAAAGTATTCGGTGAGAAGCCAAACTGTTCACTTTGGCCTTTCATATCGACAAGTAAAAATTGATTGTCGGTGGTGGTTTGCGCTCGTTGTGACAGCGTCAGGAGTTGATATTTGCCATTGATAGCTTTTTGCAAGGTTTCCAACGCTGGTGTGGCGGTCCCTAGAACCAAAGGGATGCTCTGGCTGGCACAACGGTACGCGGCTAAATCTCGAGCATGGTAACGCAGACCTTCTTGTTGTTTAAATGAGCCGTCATGCTCTTCATCAACGATGATCATCCCTAGGCTCTTGAAGGGTAAAAAAATACTAGAACGAGTACCAATCACCAGCGCACAGCTACCTTTTTCCGCTCTTCTCCAAGTATGTAAGCGTTCATTGTCGGTGAGATTTGAATGCCATAAATCAATAGGAGTGTCTGGGAATCGACGTCTAAAACGGTTGACGGTTTGTGGTGTTAGCCCTATTTCGGGAACCAAGATCAACGCCTGCATACCACTTTGTAACACGCGCTCCAAACTTTGCAGATAGACTTCCGTTTTACCGCTGCCCGTTACACCTTCTAGTAAAAAACAGCGAAAATCTGCCTGTTGATTAATTGCGCTACAGGCAGTGGCTTGCTCCTCATTCAATCTAGGCTTGGCTGCAATGTTAAGCGTTTGGCTTTGCCATTGAACATCGTGTTTGACTTGTTCTGCTATTAGCTGTTTGTCTAGCAGCCCATTGATTTGCTGTTTACTAAAGCCTAGTGCTTTGAGTTCGGTTAAGCTCGACTCACCAGATTCATTGAGTTGTTTCAGCAATGCCTGCTGTTTCTTTGCCCTGAGCGTGGGCAGCTGTTTACCCTTTGCTGTTAAAGAAAAAGTAGCAACAGTGGTTTTATCTGGATGCTCACCTTCTCGCAACGCGGCAGGTAGCGCTGTAAATAAGGTTTCGCCGAGCGGGTGGGCATAGTACTGAGCGGTAAAACGTAAAAATTTTATATGGTCTGTAGATAAAATCGGACTGCTATCGAGCACTTCTGCGATAGTTTTGAGTTTAGCCTCAGGGACGTCGGTATGGGATTTAATGGCCAGTACCACCGCGACGAGTTTTCGATTGCCAAAAGGGACTTTGACTCGACAGCCCACTGTAACGGTACTGTGCTTTGGTATCGCGTAATCAAATGCGCGAAATAAAGGCACTTTAATGGCAACTTCAGCAAACATCTATGAGCCTGTTAGGCAACTTAACATGCTTGCTAATGTACTAAAGGCGACTGAAAAAACCTAGTTTAACTCGGTGGCAATACGGTTAATTGTACAAAAAATACTATTTTTGTTGATTTATTGCTTGTGGAAAACTCATGAGTTACATAAAATACGCGTCCACTAATTTGTATAAACTACGTATGGTGCCAAACTTCGGGTTTGGAGAGCGATACGGCCTAACCAGAGGTTGCTATGAAAGAAGGTATTCACCCTAATTACGAAACGATCAATGCTACTTGTTCATGTGGTAACAAGTTCGAAACTCGTTCAACACTATGTAAAGACATCCACTTAGACGTATGTTCTGAGTGTCACCCGTTCTATACTGGTAAGCAAAAAATTCTTGATACAGGTGGTCGTGTTGATCGCTTCAACAAACGTTTCGGTGCTCTTAGCAGCAAGAAATAAGAAATGTTTGACTAAAAAAGCACCTAAGGGTGCTTTTTTTGTGCCTAAAATTTCGTACCCCATAGGGTTAAACTACTCAGCATGTTCGACCTTTCACCCTCTGCTTATCTTAAAGCGTCATATGTTATGCAAAATAATACAGGGTAGAGTTTATACTCTAATTTATTTTCATTATCTCCATTATTCATTGTTATGCATTTGTTTTTCATTTTTATATGGTTATATTTTAAGCATTACATGAGGTTAGGTTTGCTTACGATGATTCATTTATTGCATAAAAATGCCGATGATAAATTTTTATAAAAACAAGAAACTTCTTTTAACTGTCGTTAAAATATAAAAAATAGTAGTTATAATCATAGAAAAATGGTGATATTTTAATTTTCTTGCTCTGGTTTGAAAGTTAGATAAACTTGCACATTATCAGAGCAAAAATGTGGCGTTTTTTTTTACTGTAAGACTGCATTAAATGAATTAATTTAGGTTAAAAGTCGGTAAAAATGTGGTGATTTTCGGCTAAATATCGCTTAAGTGGATCGACCTCAAATAGCTTGAATATATTTATAAACAAGGTATTGTTTAACTAATTTTGCGAATTTTATCTCACTCTCACTTTTAACTTCTAGCAGGAAAAAATCGCGTCATGTCAAACTTTCGTGAACAAGCACTACATTATCATGCTCATCCCGTTCCAGGTAAAATCAGCGTAGAGCTGACCAAGCCAGCGGAAACCGTAAAAGACCTCGCATTGGCTTATAGCCCCGGTGTAGCGGAGCCCGTACGTGAAATCGCTGCCGATCCTGCTGCTGCCTACCAATATACCGGTAAAGGCAACATGGTTGCGGTGATCAGTAATGGTACCGCCATTTTGGGACTAGGTAACTTGGGTCCATTGGCATCGAAGCCTGTTATGGAAGGTAAAGCTCTGCTGTTTAAGCGTTTCGCGGGCCTTGACTCTATTGACATTGAAGTGAAACATCGCACTACCGAAGATTTTATCAATACCGTTGCTAATATTGCGGACACATTCGGTGGAATAAACCTAGAAGATATCAAAGCGCCAGAATGTTTTGAGATTGAAAAGGCATTAATTGAGCGTTGTGATATTCCTGTATTTCATGACGATCAACATGGCACCGCGATTGTAACGGCGGCGGGTATGCTGAATGCGCTTGAGATCCAAGGCAAAGACATTCATGACGCTATCATCGTTTGTTTAGGTGCAGGTGCTGCCGCCATTGCCTGTATGGAGCTATTGATCAAGTGCGGCGCGCAGCGTGAACATATTTATATGCTTGACCGTAAAGGGGTGATCCATACGCGTCGTGATGACTTAAATGAGTATAAAAAGCTGTTTGCCAACAACACAGATAAACGCACTTTGCAGGATGTTATCGCTGAGGCGGATGTATTCGTTGGCGTATCTGGCCCTGACTTGTTAAAGCCAGAAGAACTGAAATTAATGGCAGACAAACCAGTGGTATTTGCTTGTTCAAACCCTGATCCTGAAATTAATCCGGAAGTCGCTCACAGTGTTCGCAAGGATTTGATTATGGCGACCGGCCGTTCTGACTACCCTAATCAGGTAAATAACGTCTTGTGCTTCCCGTTTATCTTCCGTGGTGCGTTGGACGTTAGAGCAACGGCTATCAACGATGAAATGAAAATTGCAGCTGTGGAAGCCATTCGTAGTATTGCGAAAGAGCCTGTCCCGGAAGAAGTGCTTAGAGCGGCAGATGTACAAAGCCTTGAGTTTGGTCCACAGTACATTATCCCAAAACCAATGGATCCGCGTTTATTACCACGCATCGCCAAAGCTGTGGCACATGCAGCCATTGAGTCGGGTGTTGCGCAGGTTGAATTGCCAGCAAACTATATGGCACACCATAAAGCGCAGTAAGATATATGATAAAAAAGGCCAGCAACTGCTGGCCTTTTTTATCTATTAGAGAATGTCGGTGAGCAAGATGCCTACGCCAAAGCGTTGAATATGTGCATCGTAATCAATCATGCTTTCGCCATAACCGTTAAAGTATTGCGCATAGCCACGTAATCTCCCCCAGATAGGAAACGACCAGTCCAGTTGTATGGCGCCTTTATTATCGCTATTGAGGTTATTGCGGGTCATGAATCCAAACTCATGCTCTTCATATCGGTAAACACCACTAAACTCGAAATAACCCATATATTTATAGATGTCGGGGTTGTCATCGCCTTTGGCTGTCAGTATGTCTTCTTTGCGCTCTTCAGGTAAGCGATACCAAGGTTTAAAGCTAAATACGAAACCTCGGTTTTCCCAGATAAAGTTGGCATAAATGCGATTCCAAGAGCGTGAGTTTGGCTGACTCCGGCCATTGGATTGGTGAGAGATCCCCAGCACAAAGGCCATTTCATCACCCCACAAAACATTGTCATCATCCAAAAAGTTGACCCAAAACAGTTCTGGTTCGTAATTGGTTTCACGAAACGGTGAAGAGATATCTTTGTTATAGAACTGCCAAAAAGATTTAAGCGTAAAGCCCATGTAGATGGCTTGATCCTTATCTGAAAATCCAGAATAAATGGGCACTTTGAGTGAAAGTTGATACTTCACTTCAAAGTTATCGAGCGGTTCACCTTGTTCCTCATCAATGGCACGCAAGCCACTAAAAGGTCGGCTATTTGGATCGGTGATATAGGATACCGGCAAAATATAGTTACGATGATGCGGGGTGATCACATTACGGTTGGTTTGGCTTACGCGTTCACGGGCCATGCGTTTGTCTAGCGCGCTCAGTTGCTTGTCGGCATCAAGCTGTGCGCAATATTGACGTAGTTGTTCTACGGTACGTGTTTTATCACCGGAGATCACCTCATTGAGAATACACTGTTTTACGAGGTTGATTTCGTCTTGCTCCGAACCATTCTCACTGGCTGGCGCTGCAAAAGTTGAAGCACTCAGCCCGCCAAAGAGTAAACAGAAAATAAATGAGCGAAGTTTCATAATGTATTGTTTCTTATTGAGTTAAGCCATTAAGTATACACTTTTACAGTGAAGTTGCGATGAATCGAGTTGGGCTTGCTCACAAAGAGTCGTGAGTACATCACATAAAAGACCAATCAGAATATAAACAGTTAGGATATAACATCTAGCTTTTTAGGCCTGTAATATTACGCCTGACATTGGCTTTGACAGGCCTTTATCAATTCGGTCAATTTTGTTGCTTGGCTGGTTGTGGTTGTTCACACTCGCGCTTGAATACGCATGTTGATACCTAGAAGATGCTTAGGTTAGTGACAAGATAATTTTTGATGGATGAAAGTAATGTAATGGATATAAATATATTTCAAATGGCACGTGAGGGTGAGATCTCAGTGGTTGTATCCGGCTCCTGAACCAACTCACTATATTGGGTTATATTTTGATGGCGATTTTTTATAAAAAGCCGCAAAAAACACCCTAGGCGTAAAAAAGGCTGGCGGCGAATGCCGCCACACCTTAGTAAGCTTGCCAAAGCCCGCTTACTCTCACGCAATTTTAACGTTTAATTTAATTCAAAATAGTTAGTGAAAAACTTATACAGCTCAGTACCTTGATTCACAGATGCTGAGGCAAAATGTAGTATGGCAATGGCATCTTGCGCAATGGTGACATTTTGTAGCGGCTGCTCAGATAAATAACGCTCCATTCTAAGAATACGAGCAATGGTATCGCCTGCTTTGAGATGTTCGCCCAACTGTGCAGTGTATTCCACCATCCCGCCCATTGGCGCATAATAAGCCACATAGTCTTTGAGCATACAGCCGTAACGGATGATATCCATTGGCCGATAAGGCGAGTTGAGCAATACCTCTTTATGAGTGAGGTAGCTTAAAATACTCTGAGCATCTAACTTGGCTTCTGTTAAGTCGATTTTCTCTTGAGAGCCAAGTTCAACAGTAAATGCCTCAACCATGACGGAGATATCTCGACCGCGCAGCGCAAAGGCTTGCTGTAATGACCACCAAGGGCAAAAACTGGCTTCATCCAGCGCACCGCCAAATTCATCTGGGATCAACAAAACATGTTCAATATCAAAATAACTGGCACTGGCTTTTGCATACTCTGGACAATACAAATGTTTGGCTGAAATGGGGCCGGTATGTAGGTCCAATACAATATCTGCCTCATGGGCAAGTCGCTGTAGGTTCAGCGCGATCCGTTGACCTGTATTAATGCTGTGCGCGGGGGCATCTAACAAAGCTTGTGTTTGATGAACGAGTAGTGCGCGAAATTGCTGTTTAATCTCATCCAAAGAGTCATGTATATGTGTATCAACAAATTCGTTTACCAGCGCCGAGTGGTCGTGGTACATACGGTTCCAGTTAGTGCCCGTGATTGGATCGAAACGTCCAAGGGTGAATTCCCCTGACTTTTGATTACAGCCAATGGGGTTTGCATAAGGCACTAACGTGATGTCACTGGCCAGTGTTTGTTGTTTAAGCTGTTCTAACAATTGGTAAATAACGGCATTACCCTGTACTTCAGCACCATGCATATTGGCTTGAATATACACTTTGGGTCCGCTGCCATTTCCCGTCATTCTATAAACAGGAATGGTCAACGGCAGACCGTTGGCAATTTCGCCCACTCGAATGTTTTCTTGGCTTATCTGATTCATATTGATGTCTACCTTAGATACTCACTGGCATCTACAGCGGGGCGAATACACTGAATTTCGCCGTGTTCAATGACATATTCTGCGGGTAACTCATGGCACAGAAAGTAGGGCATACTTTCAGTAAAGCCGTAAGCACCACATTGACTGAATATCAGCCAATCTTGGTCATTAATGTCTTGTGGCAATTCATGTCGCCCCAAATGATCCAGCGCAGTACAAAGTGGACCATGAATGAGGTAACTTTGCTCAGGTGCTGTGGTTGTTCTAAGCAGTTCACACGGAAAGGCTTGATTCGTGACCGCTGGGCGCAAAATATGATTGACTCCACCGGCAACGATGAGCTGATGTTCACCGTAGTTTTGTTTTTGTTCCACCACAGGGTTGGCGTAATGACCATATTCACCCACCGCAAAACGGCCCAGCTCCATCCACAGTTCTTCAACACCCGAAGCGGCTTTGATGTTCGCTAGCGCATCAAGTAATTGCGGCCAAGCTAGTTTTGAATCTCGCTCATGGTAGGGAATACCTAGGCCGCCACCTAAATCTAGTACTTGGAGCGCAAAACCTAAATCGTCAGCGAGCGCTAGCAATGGTGGGACCATTTGTGACCACAATTCGGTCAATTTCTCCGTACTGAGCATATTGCCCCATTGAAAAATATGTAGACCGACGAAGTTGAGCGCTTCAAAGTCATTTATATCAAGAGATTGCCATTGTTGTGTGCCTAAACCAAAAGGTGTGAGGCTATCTCCCCCGAGCGGGTTTTTCTCGCCATCCGGCCAGCGCAACTGTACTCGCAACAGGACACGTAATTGCACGTTATGCTCGCAAGCCACTTGGTTAAGCCAATGAACTTGATTGTGACTTTCGGCGACAAATGTACGGACCCCTTGTGAAAGAAAGTGTTGGATCTGGCGTTTAGACTTAGCAGGTCCAGTATTGAGCACACGCGACGGACAAACACCTTGTTTGAGTACTTGATTGAGCTCACCACTGCTGGCAACGTCAAAGTCAAAGCCAGCTTTGTCTAATGTTTGGATCACTTTAGACAGCGGGTTGGCTTTGACGGCATACCATAGCTTGACCACTGACTGCTCTGTCAGTGGCTTCAGGTGAGCTAACAATCCATCTAAGTCGTACACAAAAAACGGTGTGTGTTCGGTTTGGGTGATGGTTTCAATCACCTGACGATGTGCGGTGCTCAAAAAGGACATCAGCGTAAGACCTCTTCCAGCTCTAGTGACGCATCACTTTTTTCATCGCGGTATTTAACGATAAGCGCACATGACATGCTCAAGCCTTGTTCACGACCCCATGCACTGGATGACGGACGAGAGCCTGGGATCACAATGGCGTTTTCTGGGATTGGCTCGCCTTTGGCCAATACACGCTCGTTCACGCAGTCATACACAGGGATCGTGGCTGATAAGCGCACGCCTGGTGCTAATACCGCGCCTTTTTTAACGACTACGCCTTCAACAATCACACAACCCGCACCGATAAATGCGTCGTCTTCAATGACCACAGGGCTTGCACCAATTGGCTCTAATACGCCACCTAGTTGAACTGCTGCGCTTAAATGCACGTTTTTTCCTACTTGCGCACATGAGCCTACTAACGCGTGGCTATCCACCATAGTGCCTTCATCAATAAACGCACCAATGTTAACGTAAGCAGGTGGCATGATGATGGTGCCAGAGGCAACATGCGCGCCACGGCGAACACTTGAACCGCCCGGTACCATACGTACGCCAGCATCGGCGGCAAAGCCTTGAGGTGCTAAGTTATGCTTGTCGACAAAACCACCAGGAAACTCGGTGTTGGTGCCATTTTTGAACGCTTCTAAAATGCCTTGTTTCACTTCAACATTGGCATGCCATTGCCCTTGTTCGTCTTGTGTTGCTGCACGCACAGTGCCGTTTTCTAAGTTATTTAATAGCTCTAACCAGCTCATAATAATTGCCTTAATTCCAAGATAAAATTGAGTTGTTTGCGTAGTGAAGTGCCTGTTTACAAGGCAGCTCAAGGTGCGTTAGTGGTGGACGAAGATGCGGTGTGGCCAGTTTGCCTTGAGCGTGCATTAACACTTTCACAGGGATTGGATTGGCGACACTAAACAGACTGTTGACAGCGCTTGTCCAAGTGGTAAACAAGTTAGGAAAAGTCCCCGCCAGAGAACGACGAACAAACTCCGCGGTTTGTTCGGGCCACGCATTGGCGGCAACTGAGACTAGCCCCGCGGCACCTGCTTGTGCAAAGTAGGGCATCAGCCCATCATCACCACTGTAGATAGCGATGTGTGGTGCGGCGTTGCGAAAGGCTTCGAAGGTGGTAATGTCGCCACTGGCTTCTTTGATAGCCCAGAAATTGTCATGATGTTGCAGGTTTTTTAATACCTGAGGGGTAATTGAAACTGCACTACGACCCGGCACATTATAAAGCATACATGGCTTTTGGGCTTTGCTGAGCAAAGCGTCAAACCATTGTGTCTGGCCGACATCACCTGGTTTAGCGTATACGGGCGAACCTAGCAAGTAAGCATCAATTGCCAAGGAGTTGCAAAATTCTATCCAAGCTAATTGCTCGGTTAAATTAAACCCGCCAACGGCAACCATTAATGGTACGGTCGGTGCAAGTGCGCTCACATACTCAACAATGGCACGTTGCTCATCTTTATCCAGCGCTAGCCCTTCTCCAGTGCTACCGAGAATCAAAATGCCATTATTGGCCTGTTGTTGCTCATTGACGAGCTGTGCAAGTGTGTCGTAGTCGACCCTGTGATTCGCATCAAAGGGCGTAACTAATGCGGTCCACAACGGATAATTGGATAAATCGAATTGTGATTTCATCTCTACCGAACTTATATCGTGTTCGGAGTTGGGCAAGAGTCCAAACTTCGAACAGTTAAAATTCGAAGAGCAATGGACTTAAAAATGACAAGGCAAATGGCCTTATTATTCTAAGACCAGAAGCTCTCCACCAAACTTATTTGCTTTTGTGTATGACACGAAAACAATTGGTGACAGTCGCTGGGATTCAGCCCAGACGCCCGAAGTTAACCGTTAGCAAAATGATTAACTTCTCGGCGTTAATTCCCCTCACTGTGGGTCATTGGAGTTTGCTCTCCTCGACACAGTTACCTGAATAACGCACCTCTTCCAGCCCTCAGTCAAGGCACTGGCCTTGACCACAAAATAGGGTGAGCGCGCATTGAAACATTTTAGCCATCTAGGTGTCAAGTGGCTAAAGGCCAATCAGATCAATTTGAACTACACTGTCAAAGAAAAGGATGATGAAGTGAACCTATGTTGAAATTAATAAAAGCGATTCGCGCCCGCTATATTTTGGCTGTGTTGGCCATGGCCTTACTGGTGTCCATGGCAACTGGCTTTATGCAGTTTTTACTTTATGATAAACAACAAGATGCGACCGTAGTGAACATTGCTGGTATGCAGCGTATGTTGTCGCAAAAAGTGCTGCTTCACGCACAACGATTAGCAAGTTTGAATAATGAACCGCAGGCGTTTCAAGACGTTTACAGTCAGTTACAAAGCAGCGTTGATAGATTTGCGATTAATCATGAATTCTTGATGTCAAAAAGTGGGCAAGGCAGTGGCTTTTTTTCACCCGAGCTCAACGCATGGTATTTCTCGCAACCGATTAGTTTGGATCAACGAAGTCAGGATTTCATTACCCGAGGGCGCAATTTACAGTTGACTGATCCGGTTGAATTGGATGAACTTTATCGCATATCTCAAAGCCTTTTAATTGACCTCGACGGTGCCGTTCAGCTGTTTGAAGAACAGGCAAATCTCGGTGTCACAATACTGCGTTATGTTGAAATGCTAATATGGCTACTTGCTATGGTGTTGTTGGTACTGGAAGTAAAGTTCATCTTTCGTCCCATGGAAATGCAAGTACTGGCGGGGATACGTGAATTGGAAAGCCAAAAACAGCAGACACAACAGGCGCTGAGCATGAAGTCGCGGTTTTTGGCGCGAGCCAGTCATGAATTACGAACGCCCTTGCAGTCAGTTTTAGGATACATGGAATTATTTCAAAAAGAGCGTCAACCTTTATATCTTGAGCAAGCAATTACCTCTGCTAATCAGTTAAATATACTCATCAATGAAATGCATGACTTCAGTCGTTGGTCTAATGAAAAAGTCAAAATTCAAAATAGTCGTGCTGATCTGCCAACGATGATTGAAACGGTAGTCGCGCCTTATCGTTTAGCTGCGCAGAAAAAGGGATTAATGTTACAGGTGCAAATGACAGATAATGAACATAAGCGCCTGTTGTGTGATCATCAGCATCTGGCTTGGATTTGTTCTCAGCTTATTGATAACTCAATTAAATTCAGTGACTCTGGAAGCATATTGCTTGCGGTAGAGTTGCAAGAGAGAGGGTCTCAGAGCGACCTAACAGTACAGGTGAGCGATCAAGGCTGTGGCTTGGCTCAAGAGTTCATAGACTCGATGACGGTACATAATGACAAGAATAATCATTTTCAGGGAATGCAGCTCGGTTTGGTACGTTGTCAGTGGTTGGTCAATGCGATGTCAGGAGAACTGAATTTTGCCAATTCACCACAGGGGGGAGCCTGTGTAAGCTTCACCATTCCGGTTACCGTATTGGACGACAAAGAAGCACTGCAAACAGTGGATGCGTCAGGCAAAAAAGCGTTACTCGTTGAGGATAATGCAATTAATGCGGTGGTGATCACCAAGCAACTTCGCACGCTAGGTTTTGACGTTGCGCATGTGGAGCATGGCAAGGCTGCTTTGCAAGTACTTGAAGCACAGGAATTTGATGTTATTTTTATGGACTTAAATATGCCTCATATGGATGGCTATGAAGCAATAGAGAAAATAAGGAATAAGCTCAACCTAAACACCACGGTTATTGTGGTAACCGCCAATGATGAGCAACAGGACTTAGCAAGAGCCATTACCGTTGGCGGAGATGCTTATGTGATCAAACCTCTACAACAAGCTGAATTGGTCAAAGTGCTTGATGAATTGGGAGTCGTTACTTTGCGCAATGGGCGTGCAAAGTAACGACATCGTTTTACTCACAGATACGTGTGATAGTAAAACCTTGCTTCTCGAGTTGTTTGATTAATCCATATTGCTCTGGCAGATGCAGTGCGCCAACGGCGATAAAAGTGGCTTGCTCTGCAAGCAAAGGGGTGAGTGTTTTTACCCATTGGTTATTGCGGTCTATGAGCATAACCCGTTCAGAGTATTGGCCGTACTCTGAATCATCGAAGCTAAGGCGATAATATTTTGCAAGTTTATCCATATCTCCTGTTGTCCAAGCTTTCACCAAATCCAAAAAGTAAAATTCCACATCATTGAGGTGCTCGAAAGTCTCTGAAAACATCTCATCACCTAACTGCTCTAGCGAACTCAGCATAGTCAGTTGTTGCTCTAATGTTTCTAGACTAATTACTTTCTTGCCAATCTCTTTTGAGTGAGCAAGTACTTGCTTATCTATACCGTATTGTTCACTAAATCCGAGCTTCTGATATTCAAGTTGCAACATTGACACCATGACTGCCCAAGGGCGATGTTGGTTAAATAGGGCGATATCGATACCTGAGTTTGCGAAATAGTTTTTAAGGGACTGATAGGTCTTTTTACTGATTACAGATGCGAGCGTTTTATCCGCAGGTAATTGCATGAATGGCGCAGAGCGCATTTGGATCTGCGCAGCTGAAAGCTTGCTGAAGTCCACTTCGACAACCACTTGCTTGCTGTTGTCGATAGCTTGAGTAATACATTGTGGCAAACCAGCCATTTTTGGCGTACCCACATGCACAGTACCTAGCAAGTATGAGTTAATACCATTTTTTTCGACTTTGAACAGGGCTGGGGCAACATGGCCAAATGGGCTGAACAGTAGTGCGGTAAAAAGTAATACACCGATACTGGCTCGAAACAATAAAAAACGCATAGCAGTCCTTAAATTTTTGAGTTTTGCTATTTTAAGCACATAAATGCCAACTCATAAAAAATTCATGTGACTTTTTATGAAATTAGCTCTGTTGTAAAAGTCGCATTAACAATTAACATATGAATAATTGATTACAGGGGTGAATAGTTTATCCTTCACTTTGCTTTTTGTGGGATTTATTTTTCCATTTCATCATATTTTACATGGTATTTGGCATAATATTTATGGTTGACTTCATGGCCCTTGCGGGTTACTAATAGAAAAAGGAACAGGGCAGGCGCAAAGTTGCGATGCCTGACGATAAAAATTTTATTTGGTGATACAAACAATGCTAAAGACAGCACTTACTCTAGTCGTGATTATCAACGTGGTGATTATTATTACCGCGGGGGCGAGCTAGTGCTGTAAGAAAAGTATTAGTAAGAACCCCCCGCACTGAAAAGTTCGGGGGGTTTTTTGTTTTTAGGGTAAAAATTTAGTTAACGAACGCAAGTAATGGGAATGGGGAAAACAATGACAGGCGCACAACTACTCATAGATTTATTAGCCAAACAAGGCGTAAAAGAGGTATTCGGCTATCCAGGTGGCGCGATCATGCCTATTTATGACGCTTTGTACGGCGCGCCTGTAAAACATTATTTGACCCGTCATGAACAAGGTGCGGGCTTTGCCGCGGTGGGATATGCGCGCAGTACCGGAAAGTTGGGAGTGTGCTTTGCTACATCAGGACCCGGAGCAACCAATCTTATCACCGCCTTGGCTGATGCAATGATGGATTCGGTGCCAGTTCTTGCAATAACAGGGCAAGTGCCAACGGCCGCCATCGGATCTGATGCGTTTCAAGAAGTGGACGTCCTAGGTATGTCATTGTCGTGTACTAAACACAGCTACATGGTAGAGCGTGCGGAAGATTTAGCAGAGGTACTGCAAGAAGCAATGCATTTGGCACAATCTGGTCGTCCTGGTCCTGTTTTAGTTGATATCCCTAAAGATATTCAACTTGCTCAGGTGCCATTCCACCCTTGGCTTGCGCTAGATGAGGCGCAACCTAAAGTGTCACCCACTCAAGTTCAAAAAGCCCAAACTCTACTGGCACAAGCTAAGCGCCCTGTAGCATACGTAGGCGGTGGGGTACAAAGTGCTGATGCTCAAGCTGAATTGATGCAGTTTTTAAACAAAACGCAAATGCCCGCAGTATCCACATTAAAAGCTTTGGGAAGCGTGTTACCGGATTATGAGTACGATTTAGGCATGTTAGGTATGCATGGCGGTCAGGCAGCCAACATTGCCGTACAAGAATGCGATCTATTGGTATGTATAGGAGCCCGCTTTGATGACCGAGTGACGGGTAATTTGGCTAAGTTTGCGGCTAAAGCAGATGTTATTCACTTAGATATCGACCCAGCTGAGGTGGGTAAGCGAAAACCCGTGCAAGCTTCACTCATAGCCGACTTGAAACAGTCAATCCCACAGCTAAGTTGCTTTGTAACAGACAGTGAATGGTTAGCAACAATCAAAGAACTGAAACAGGTTCATGCGTGGCGCTATGACTACCCTGGTGAGCGTGTATTTGCACCATATTTATTGCATCAACTCAGCCAGAAAATGCCCGATTCAGGCGTGGTTTGTTGTGACGTAGGACAGCATCAAATGTGGGTGGCTCAGCATATGAAGTTTACCCATCCAAGCAACCACCTAAGTAGTGGAGGGGCAGGCACAATGGGGTTTGGTTTACCCGCTGCAATTGGTGCACAAATTGCCCGTCCAGATGATATGGTGATCACTGTATCAGGAGATGGTTCAATCATGATGAACATTCAGGAATTGGCGACCATACGTCGTAATAATCTGCCAGTAAAAATAGTTATTTTGGATAACCAGCGTTTGGGCATGGTACGCCAATGGCAACAGCTATTTTTTGATGGTCGCTACAGCGAAACAGATTTATCCGATAATCCCGACTTTGTCGCCTTGGCAGCCGTATTTGGCATACCGGGACAAACTATTACCCATGCGAATGAGGTAGATGATGCGATTGATGCGTTAATCACTTCGCAGGGTCCATATATATTACATGCCTGTATAGATGATAAAGAAAACGTATGGCCTCTGGTTCCACCAGGTGCTGCAAATGATGAAATGATGACGGAGAAAGCGTAATGAAACACCAGTTAACTGTTGCAGTAAAGAACCATGCCATCGCTGTAGAGCGCTTTTTGCGCGTAGCGCGTCACCGTGGTTTTCGCCTTACCAAATTAGAACTTGAGGGCAAAGACGAGTTGTTTCATGTAAAAATGACGGTAGACAGTGACAAACCCATCTATCTATTAACTTCACAACTGAGTAAGCTTGTGGAAGTGCAGCAAGTCGATTTGCACACACTACAGCAACAGGCAATTTAAACAATTAACTAATTTTATAAAGAATAAGTACAAGGTATTACAAATGACAAAAACATCGGAATTGATTTGGCACAACGGTGAAATGATCCCGTATGAGCAAGCGACCACACACATATTAAGCCATGCTTTGCACTATGGTAGCTCAGTGTTTGAGGGGATCCGTGCCTATGATACGCCAAAAGGCCCAGCCATCTTCCGTTTGAAAGATCATATCAAGCGTCTTTATGACTCAGCAAAAATTTACCGTTTTGAGATCCCATTTAGTGAAGAAGAATTAATGCAAGCGTGTCGAGATGCGGTAAAAGCAAATGGCTTTACCAATGCTTATCTTAGACCCTTTGCATTTTTAGGAAATGTTGGTTTAGGTGTTCATCCTAAATCTCATAAAGCAGATGTGAGCGTTGCTGCTATGGAATGGGGCACATACCTTGGTGATGGTAGTTTAGAGCAGGGTGTAGATGCATGTATTTCATCTTGGACGCGTTTAGCGCCTAACACCATGCCTACAGGTGCAAAAGCGGGTGGTAATTATCTATCTTCTCAATTGATCACGGCAGAAGCCAAGCGTCATGGTTATGTTGAAGGTATTGCTCTTGATGTGAATGGTTACCTCAGCGAAGGTGCTGGTGAAAACTTATTCGTTATAAAGAATGGCGTACTTTTCACACCACCGACGACCGCATGTATTTTACCAGGCTTAACTCGCGACACGATTATTAAACTTGCTCAGTCGCGTGGTTATGAAGTACGTGAAGAAGCGATTGCCAGAGAGGCACTGTATTTGGCTGATGAATTCTTTATGACAGGAACCGCAGCCGAAGTAACACCGGTCCGCAGTGTTGATCAAATCCAAATAGGGGATGGTAAACGTGGCCCAATCACCAAAGAGCTACAGCAAGCGTATTTTGATTTAGTCAAAGGTCAAAGTGAAGACAGCTTTGGCTGGTTGGACTATATCAATAAGTAAAGCACTATCATGGCCACCAGAGGTGGCCTTATTTTGGGAATGAGGACAAGTCGATGTAATGATGAGGTTACATCGCAAAGATTAAGGGCAAATATCATGGCAAAATTAAGAAGTAAGACGACCACAGAAGGCAGACAACGTGCAGGAGCAAGGGCTCTTTGGCGCGCAACGGGTATGACGGATAGCGACTTTGAAAAGCCAATCATCGCGGTTGTGAACTCTTACACTCAGTTTGTGCCAGGACATGTGCACCTTAATCAGCTTAGTGAATTAATGGCCGAAACCATTCGTGAGGCCGGTGGCGTACCCAGAGAGTTCAATACCATAGCTATTGATGATGGTATCGCGATGGGCCACGGTGGCATGCTGTATTCATTACCATCTAGAGATTTAATCGCTGACTCGGTTGAGTATATGGTGAACGCTCACTGTGCTGATGCCATGGTCTGTATTTCTAATTGCGACAAAATAACGCCAGGGATGTTACTCGCTGCATTGCGTTTGAATATTCCTGTGGTTTTTGTTTCTGGTGGACCAATGGAAGCGGGCAAAACGCGTTTAGCAGACATCGATATCAAACTAGACTTGGTGGATGCGATGGTTAAGGGGGCCGATCCAAATGTCAGTGATGAAGACTCTGAGCAAGTAGAACGTTCTGCGTGTCCTACCTGTGGTTCTTGTTCGGGTATGTTTACCGCTAACTCCATGAACTGTCTGCTAGAAGCTTTGGGTCTAGCGTTGCCGGGCAATGGTACAACCTTGGCGACTCATAAAGATAGACAACAACTTTACGAAGCCGCAGGTAAGCGTATTTTAGCGTTGTG
Organism: Pseudoalteromonas sp. T1lg23B; assembly: GCF_002964665.1. Lineage (GTDB taxonomy): Bacteria > Pseudomonadota > Gammaproteobacteria > Enterobacterales > Alteromonadaceae > Pseudoalteromonas. The sequence goes on from NZ_PQBZ01000002.1 coordinate 128,998, forward strand.
TGATGAATATTATCGCAAAGACAACGAAGCTGTATTGCCACGCAACATTGCAAATCAGGCCGCATTTATCAACGCGATGACGCTCGATATTGCAATGGGTGGCTCATCCAACACGGTCTTACATTTACTCGCTGCTGCGCAAGAGGGGGGGGTTGATTTTGATATGGATGACATTGACCGTTTATCTCGTCATACCCCATTCTTGTGTAAGGTTGCGCCAGCTACGCAGCAGTCCATATTGAAGATGTGCACCGTGCTGGAGGTATTATGGCGCTGCTCAATGAACTTGCTAAAGGGGACAGGTTAGATCTCAGTGTTGGTCATGTGGCTGGTGGCACATTGGCGGAGGTACTGAAACGCTGGGACGCAGCTGACCCGAATAACCACAAGGCGCAGACCTTCTTCCGTGCAGGCCCAGCAGGAATTCGTACAACTAAGGCTATGAGTCAAGATTGTCGCTGGGATGAGCTTGATCTTGACCGTGAGAATGGCTGTATTCGCAGTATTGAACATGCATTTCGTCAAGATGGTGGCCTTGCCGTGCTGTCAGGAAATTTAACGCCTGATGGCTGTATCGTTAAAAGCGCTGGGGTCGTTGATAAGATGCTCAATTTTACAGGTCCTGCGGTGGTGTTTGAGTCTCAGGATGACGCGGTTGATGGCATTCTTAATGGTTTGGTGAAAAAGGGCGATGTGGTTGTGATCCGTTATGAAGGACCAAAAGGGGGCCCTGGCATGCAGGAAATGCTTTATCCCACTAGCTATTTGAAGTCTATGGGATTAGATAAAGATTGTGCCCTACTAACGGATGGTCGTTTTTCCGGTGGAACCTCAGGTTTATCAATTGGTCACGCATCACCAGAAGCTGCAAGCGGTGGTGCTTTAGCGCTGGTTGAAAATGGTGATTTAATTCAAATAGATATTCCGAATCGAGGCATTCATTTGTTGCTTGATGATGAGCAAATGGCGCAGCGCCGAGCAAAGCAAGAAGCGCGCGGGAAAGATGCATACAAACCGCTGGATAGACAACGTGTTGTGACACCAGCTTTGAAAGCGTATGCACTGCTTGCCACGAGTGCAGACAAAGGAGCCGTGCGTGATCTTGCCAAGCTAGAGGAGTTAAGTTAGCTATGGTATCTCAAGAACTTGACTACTTTCGAGCCATCATTCAAGCAGATATGGCTCCGTTGGCAAAAGTCACCGATGTCAGCGAGATGCATACCTTGTCGGAGCGTTTAGGACAAAGAGTTTGGCTTAAACGGGAAGACCAACAGCCAGTGTATTCCTTTAAGCTACGGGGTGCCTACAATAAACTGCGTCAGCTACCGAAAGGCAGTTTGGTTATCACCGCATCAGCAGGTAATCATGCTCAAGGGGTGGCGTTAAGCGCCGCTCACCTTGGGCACCGTGCGATTATTGTGATGCCAGTGACCACGCCAGAGATCAAAGTTAATTCGGTACGCAATTTTGGTGGTGAAGTGGTACTACATGGGCATAATTTCGATGCCGCTAAAGCCCATGCTTTTGAGCTTACAGAACAAATGAACGCGGTGTTTGTGCCTCCGTTTGACGATAAAGATGTCATTATTGGACAAGGCACTGTGGCGCGGGAGTTGATGCAACAGCTCAATGAACTGGATGCGGTATTTATTCCTGTTGGCGGTGGTGGACTATTGGCTGGCATGGCGGTGTACATCAAGTCATTACGTCCAGATATTCAAATAATTGGTGTTGAAGCACAAGAAAGTGCTTGTTTACAAGCCGCTTTAGAAGCGGGGGAGCCTGTGGAGCTCGCTCAGGTCGGTGGTTTCGCTGATGGTGTCGCGGTAAAAATCATCGGCTCGGAGACGTTTCGACTCGCGCAAAAGTTTTGTGATCAAGTCGTCACCGTCAGCGCCGATGAAATTTGTGCCGCAGTTCAGGATATATTTGTGGAAACACGCGCTATTGCCGAGCCTTCGGGCGCACTATCGCTGGCGGGATTAAAGAAATGGAGCCAGCAAGGTAAACGAGCAGGTCTTAATTTAGCTGCGGTTTTACGGGGGCAAATTTAAACTTTGATAGATTGCGTTATATCGCAGAGCGTACTGCGTTAGGTGCAAAAAACGAAGCCTTATTTGGCGTTACCATTCCCGAGGAAAAAGGCAGCTTCAAACGCTTCTGTCAGTCTCTGGGTGGCCGTGCTATCACCGAGTTTAATTACCGCTATGCAGGAGAAACTGAGGCGCAAATATTTGTGGGAGTTGGGTTACGTGGGGGTCAGATTGAGCTGGATGAAGTCAAAACGCAGCTTTATAAAAATGGCTACACTTTTGAAGACTTCTCGGATAATGAACTGGCAAAGTTGCATTTACGTTATATGGTTGGTGGCAAACCGCCCGTGGCGATTCAAGAACGGTTATTGCGTTTCGAATTTCCAGAGTACCCAGGAGCATTGGCACGATTTTTAGACACTTTAGGGAGTGATTGGAATATTACGTTATTTCATTATCGCAACCATGGTGCAGCAGAAGGCAATGTGTTGGCCGCTTTTGATATTCCAGCAAGTGATTATATGAAGTTTGATAGCCACCTAGCTCAGTTGGGCTATCACTTCACAGAAGAGACCAATAACCCGTGTTTTGCGCAATATTTACAGCTACCTGACGAGTCTCGACGCCAAGCGAGTTAGTTGCATTTACGCCTTGTTTTTCTATAGTTATGATTAGTTTTTAATCATAAAAAGAGATGCAGGGATGACAAGGCGTGTTATTAGCAGTGTACTATGGCTAATTAGCCTCTTAGTCGGCAGTATTAGCCATGCGCAAGAACACGTTGTGTTACAACTCAAGTGGGAACACCAATTTCAGTTTGCAGGCTATTATATGGCCAAGGAAAAGGGATTTTATGAACAGGCGGGCTTAGATGTAACCATTGTACCCGCCGATCCCAATAATCCCGATACGCAATTCAAAGTGCTTGCAGGTCAAGCTCATTTTGGTATTACCCACTCTGGTATTTTACAGGCGCGAATGCAAGGTAAGCCGCTGGTGGCATTAGCGGCGGTACTGCAATCTTCTCCATATTGCTGGATGGTAAAAGAAAGCTCCAATATTTATACACCTGCGGACTTTATCAATAAACGAGTCAGCTATTTGGGCAAGGCTGAAAATGCCGAATTAGTGGTTATGCTGCAACAGGCTGGGGTGAATGTTGCTCAGCTGCCCTTGTATTCTGGACTGTATCCACTGCGTGATTTTCAAAATGGTCTGTTTGATGCGTTACAGGTATACATTACCAATGAGCCCTTTCAAATGCGCCAAGCCGGCGTCGCTACCAGACAGATTTGCCCAAAACAGTACGGTATCAACGTATACGGTGACATTTTGTTTACCAGTGAAAACGTTATCGAGCAAAAACCGGAAATGGTCGAAAAGTTTCGTCAGGCGAGTCTAAAAGGTTGGCGTTATGCGATGCTCAACATGAATGAAAGCATTGATGTGATCCGCAGTCAGTACAATCCAGACAAGAGTAAGGTGCAATTAGCATATGAGGCCGATGCAATGCGGCCCTTCATCACTCAGGCTGGGATCCCCATAGGCAGTATGTCAGAGATCCGCTGGCAGTGGATAGCGCAGCTCTACAATTATGAGCCACACAAATATCAACATGAGTTAGACAAGTTTGTTTATCACCCGAAAACGAATGAGGAACCTTACCCTTGGTCTTGGATGTTAGTTGCAGCCTCCCTTCTGACAGTGCTATGTATTCCGCTCTATTTGCACCTCATTTTCTCAAAGCAACAACAGTACCGTATTTTACAGGCCACACAAGAGAGGAAAAAAGAGGTAGAATAGCGTTTTTAGTTTGTGTGTTGTGCTTAGCCAATCATGTCGTTATTACACCGATTTAATCACTTAGATACTTTGTTAAACCAAACCAGTCGTTATTGGCAGTTGGTGGCGTTTGAAGCGCATGCGTTACCGTGGGATGGTGCTCTCAATGAATGGCTAATGGCGCTCAGCGACGAACAAGTCACGTACTTAGATAACCACCCGCAGCAATTACATCAAGCGTTGCTACCTTTTATTCCTCAATTGACCGAACTTGAGCCTTTATTACAATTGGTGCATGAACAACGAGAACGACACCCTTTGCCGTTTTGGCTCAGTAACGGTATTAAGGGACGTAAGCTGCTCCAGCTACAAGATTTTGTCAGTCATATTGATGAGCGACAGTATCCGGTATTGGAGTGGTGTGCTGGGAAAGGGCATTTGGGCCGTATGCTAGCATACGATGGCGCGCCTCACGTACACAGCATTGAACTACAAGCGTCTTTGTGTGAGCAGGGTCAACGCAGCGCTCAGCAACAAAATTTGCCCATGACATTTAGCTGTGCAGATGTGTTGCATGACGATACCTTTGGTTATTTTAAGCAGCAACAACATGCTGTTGCGCTTCATGCCTGTGGGCGACTTCATCAAGTATTTATGGACCAAGCGGTTAAAGCTAGATGCGAAAAAATCAGCTTGTCGCCGTGTTGCTATCATTTGTTTACAGAAAATGTGTATCAAGCAATGAGTGATGCTGGGCAGCAAAGCGATTTAAGATTAACCCATAGTGATATGAAGTTAGCTTTGCAAGAAACCGTTACCGCTCCAGAGCGTATCGCTAAGGTTCGTAAAAAAGAGGTGACTTGGCGTTTAGGCTTCGATGCACTGCGTTGTGATATCACAGGAGTTAGCCACTATGTTAGCGTACCTTCGGTAAACAAAGCGATATTTTCAGGGGAGTTCTCTGAATTTTGCGAGTGGGCAGCACAGCAAAAAGGAATCACATTGCCGCAGCAATGTGACTATGCAGCGTATCTTATCCAAGGGCAACAACGTAAGAAGGTGACAGACCGCATAGAGCTCGTGCGCCACGCATTTAGGCGCGCTATCGAGATCTGGTTGGTCCTCGATAGGGCTTTATATTTACACGCATCTGGGTATGATGTCAGTCTTTACGAATTTTGTGACAAACAGCTAACGCCTCGGAATATTTTGATCCAAGCGACGGCCCAAATAGAGGAAAGGACATGTGCTCGCTAGATCACTTATTAGAGAATAATCAACATTGGGCGAAGCGCACCCAACAGCGCGACCCAGATTTTTTCAAGAAACTATCAGGGCAACAAAACCCAGATTATCTGTGGATAGGGTGTTCGGACTCTCGGGTACCAGCCAACGAAATCGTTGATTTGATGCCGGGTGAACTGTTTGTACACCGCAATGTAGCTAATGTTGTCGTACATACGGATCATAACTGTTTGTCTGTGATGCAATATGCGGTTGAGGTACTTAAGGTTGAACACATTATGGTCGTGGGCCATTATGGCTGTGGTGGCGTGCAGGCAGTGCTGGATGAAGCGCGTTTTGGCTTAATTGACAATTGGTTGCGTCATGTCGCGGATGTAAAAGAAAAGCACCAAGCGCTTTTATCAACAGTAGAGCCCTCACGACGATGCGCAGCATTGTGTGAGCTGAATGTGATCGATCAGGTACGCAATGTGTGTTTAACCAACGTGGTACAGGATGCTTGGACACGAGGACAGCAATTGACCATACATGGTTGGGTGTACGGATTAGCAGATGGTCTATTGCATGAAGTTCAAGAGCAGGCATCACAACCTGAGCATATTAATGCCGGATATACTCAGGCGGTAGAGCAGGTGGCAAAGCGTTATTTATAAGTGCTTATTCATCGGCGCTGTCTGCGTTGGATATTTTAGCTTCTAGCTGTGCTACTTTGGCCTCTAATTCGGCTAGCTTTTCGCGGGTGCGGATCAGCACCTTGCTTTGAATATCAAACTCTTCACGGCTAACAAAGTCCATTTCGGCTAACTTATTTTGAATAACCTGTTTGGTTTTGGCTTCAAAAGTGTCGGCTAAGTTTTTCACACCCTGTGGCATGTTGCTTGAAATTTGCTTAGCGATTTCTTCTATTTTTGCTGGGTTAATCATTTCAGATCTCTTCCTCAAAATATGCGAGTGCTCATCTTAGCAAATGCTTTGCCAAGCGCCTAGGCGCACCGAGCGCTTTACGGTAAAATATCCGCTTCGGTAGCACAACTCATAGTCTGGTAATGAAACTCAATCCAAAACAAGACGAAGCGGTAAAATACATCAGTGGTCCTTGCTTAGTACTGGCGGGGGCTGGTTCTGGTAAGACACGTGTTATTACTAATAAAATTGCTTACTTAGTACAGAAATGTGAGTATCAGGCGAAAAATATTGCGGCTGTGACATTTACCAACAAAGCCGCCAAAGAAATGCGAGAGCGAGTTTCGCAAACCTTGGGCAAACAAGAATCAAAGGGCTTGTGGGTATCGACATTCCATACTCTGGGTCTTGAAATCATTAAAAAAGAGCTGAAAACACTTGGCTATAAAGCAAATTTCTCTTTGCTGGATGATCAGGATACCAACCAGTTGCTCAGTGAACTTACTGAAAAAGAATTGGAAAAAGACAAAGATTTACTGAATTTGCTAAAAATGCAAATTGGTAATTGGAAGAATGAACTGATCTTGCCACAGCGAGCGATTGCCGAGGCAAGAGAACCTCAGAAAGCTTTATTCGCTCAGCTCTATGCTCGCTATCAAACCCAATTACGTGCTTATAACGCGTTTGATTTTGATGATTTGATCATGGTGCCAACATTATTGTTGTCACAGTCAGTGGAGGTTCGTGAACGCTGGCAAGCACGCTTTCGTTATTTATTGGTGGACGAGTATCAAGATACCAATACCAGTCAGTATCAGCTGGTCAAACTATTAGTTGGTGAGCGAGCCAGATTTACTGTGGTGGGCGATGACGACCAATCAATTTATTCATGGCGCGGTGCGAAACCACAGAACTTGGTACTACTCTCCAAAGATTTTCCGGGCTTGAAGTTGATCAAACTTGAGCAAAATTATCGTAGTTGTAAGCGGATCTTAAAAGCCGCCAACATTCTGATTGCCAACAATCCACATGAGTTTGATAAACAACTGTTTAGTGAATTGGAAAATGGTGATCCTATCAGAGTCATTGCAACGCGTGATGAAGAACACGAAGCTGAACGCGTCGTGGCGGAAATCATTTCCCATAAGTTTATGAAGCGCACCAGCTACCGAGATTATGCCATTTTGTATCGTGGCAACCATCAGGCCAGAGTGTTTGAAAAGTCGCTTATGAGTAACCGTATTCCATACAAAATAAGCGGTGGTATGTCATTTTTCTCACGTAGCGAGATCAAAGATATTATGGCTTATTTACGCCTGTTGGTGAATCAAGATGACGATAATGCCTTCTTACGCATTGTAAACACGCCGCGTCGTGAAATTGGCCCCGTGACTCTTGAAAAATTAGGGAGTCTGGCAAATGAAAAACATATCAGCTTGTTTGAGGCCTGTTTTGACCCACAATTGGCAGAACGTTTGGCTGGTCGAGGGTTTAATGCGCTGATGGGGTTTGCACGTTGGGTTGTTGAGTTGTCTGATAGGGCTGTGCGTGGAGATACACTGGAGGCGGTGAAAGATATGGTACGTGAAACCAATTATGAAGCATATCTTTATGAATCTTCTCCTAGTGCAAAAGCCGCAGAAATGCGTATGAAAAATGTCTCCGAATTATACCGTTGGATCACTGATATGCTGACGGGAGATAATGATAACCCTGCGATGACACTCGCTGAAGTGGTTAGTAAGCTTACGCTCAGAGACATGCTGGAGCGTAATGAAGAAGAAGATGATTCTGATGCGGTTCAATTGCTAACATTACACGCATCCAAGGGATTAGAATATCCTCATGTGTTTATGGTGGGTATGGAAGAAGGGTTTTTGCCACATCAAACGAGTATTGATGAGGACAATGTAGAGGAAGAACGTCGTCTAGCTTATGTGGGTATTACCAGGGCTCAGCAAACGTTAACGTTGACACATGCAAAAAACCGTCGTCAGTTCGGAGAGGTCGCTACGCCGGAGATCAGTCGCTTTGTACAAGAATTGCCGCAGGATGACTTAAGCTACGAAGGCCAAAAGAAAACGGTGGCATCACAAGCTGAACGCATGGAAAAAGGACAGGCGAGAGTCGCTAACCTCAGAGCTATGTTAAAACGATAGGACTGCTCGAAGTGTGCGGGATAGTCTTACTGGTTGAGGGTTTCTCAAGCAAGTTAACGCTATGTTGTTTACCAAAAAACAACTCAATACCGTGGCTTTCTAATAGACCTCGGAAGTTTAGAATAGCTGGGCCTTTGGCGATAACTTGCGTTTGTTTTAGCTTGGTTACCGCCAATATGCCTTGTAATTGCAGGTCATAACAGCGTTGTTGCAATACGCGCTTACTAAACGTTGAACTCAATAATAGATATTTAAAATCATGTTGAGTCAGCATGGCTAGATCACAGCGGTCTTTTGCAAAATCGTTTAGGCCAATGTGTTCCCCCATATCGCTGAGGGTTTTTAGGTTCTCTAATTGTTGGCTAGATGCGTGTCGCAAAGAGGTTTCATCAAAGAGCAAGCACATTTGATGTTTGGCGCTTTTCAACAATTGGCACAGTGGATTAAAAGCCTGATTATCAAGAACCGCGATAGAACAAGCAAACAATAGATCCTGTGACTGTGTATTGCCGATATGGATCACTTGTTTGAGCAGTTGTAGTTCTATCTCTAATTGCTCGGCTTTTTCTGCTGCAAACTTTTTCAATATATCGAAACTAGTGCTCCCCAATACGGGGTGTTCGCCAAACGCATCTAGCAAACTAATGGAATTTATTTCCTCAGCCATTGAGATCACTTCAGTGCGTCTAAAGTGAGTCGGCAATGCACTTAAGTGGTGATGCTCAATGTGCTTATTCGTTGCTGAACTGGCGGTCAGTAATGGGTGATAAAATTCATATCGGCCACGGCCTGCATTTTTTGCATAATACATCGCAGCATCCGCATCACGGATAATTTCATCAATATTGTTGTAGCGTTTATTGCTGTAGGTGATACCTATGCTTGCACCACTTTGCACGCAAATTCCTTTCATACAAAATGGCTGTTGCATTACTCTGATAATACGCTTAGCGACATCTTCGGCCTGTTGTTTGTCACTCAGATGATCCAATAGTATGACAAATTCATCGCCTGCCAACCGAGCGAGCAAATCATGATCTCTAATACAGTCGGCAAATGCCTTACTTACCCAAATCAAAAATTGATCACCGGCCTGATGGCCAAGTTCATCATTAATGGACTTAAATTTGTCTAGATCAATAAAGAGCACTGCAAAGTGATGATCGGGGTGACGCTGGAATTTGTGTAGTGTCTTTTCTAACTGCGTTAGAAATAGGCTGCGATTGGGTAAACTCGTCAATGGATCATGGTGTGCATCATGGTATAACTGCTGTTCAATTTTTTTACGTTCTTCAATTTGCATTTGCAGATGTAAATTGGTTTGTTGTAACGCTTTGGTTTTCTCTGCGACCCGATGCTCAAGCTCCTGGTGACTACTTTTTAGTGCCTGATTTGCCAAATGGGTTTGTAATACCGACGCTATTTGGTTGGATACGAATGAGATCAACTCAACATCATCGTAATCAAACTCATACTTGTGATCATACGCCTGACACGCGATCAGCCCTATAACACCGTTAGCGGTTTTTAACGGCGCTCCCATCCAGCTGGTTGCTAGTTGGATTTTGTTGTACTCTTTTGAGCGTTGTACTGTGCCTTCGGCGATCAGCGCTTTTGCGCGAACCGTATCAATGAGCTGGCTCTGCTCAGTTCGGATCACTAACTCACTATAACCCTTAGCAAAAGGCCGAGGTTTGTACTGTGTAACTTCATCTACGCTATACGGAAAGCTGAGCCAACCTGCATGTTTGTCATAGAGAGCGATATACAAGTTATCGGCGAAAGTGATCGAGCGTATGATGTCATGTACTTGTTTATAGACATCATCTATGTCACTAAACTGGGTCGCCAGTTCAGATATTTTGAAAAGTATTTGTTGGCGATCTAGCGCACGCTTGCGATGCTCAATTTCTTTGTTGAGGGCTTCGTTGCTTTGCATCAACGCTCTGGTGCGTATTTTAACTTCAGACTCTAGCAACTCGCGTTTTTTTACACGCTCAATAGCGGTTGCCAAATATAAAGACATAACCTCTAACAGCTCAATTTGTTGCTCGCTGTAGCTTTGCTGGGTCTGATAGCTTTGTGACACCATAACACCGATAATACTGCTATCGCGATATATTGGCACGCCAACCCAATGTTCGGCTTGACTACCAAGCGCTTTAAACACCCCTTTTTCGGTTTGTTCAAGCATGCGCTCTTTGGTCAGATAAACGGTTTCGCCAGTGCGAAAAACGTATCCAGTGACACCTTCTGAAAAATGGCTATCCTCATGCAGTGGCACAGCAATGCCATCTTTTTCATCGACGAAATAAGACAGTTCAAGTGTTTGAGTGTATTGATTTTGAAGCACTACATAGAAACTACGACTAGGAAGGTACTTGACTAAAATGTCATGTATCGCAGGATAAAGCAGAGTTAGTTCCGCAACCGTACTCGCCCGTTCTGAAAGTAAAATCAGAGCGTGCTGTAAGTGGTTGTTCTGTTTGTACTTTTTTAGCAAAAACCGTAAGCGCTTATTGTTGCGCTCAAGTTTGCGAAGTACAGGTGAGGGATCTTCCAATGATTTAACCCATAGTTATTATTATGTGTTCAATTATTATCCGTATATTTTCACTTTTATCGGCAAGGGTCAAGTTCAATATGGGTGACTTTGATTGAGGTTTTTTGAACTTACGAAGCAATATCGAAGGAGATCGTGCGATCCCCTTCTTTTTATTGACATTATTTAGCTGTCATAAATTCAATTGCTGCAGCAATCTCATCATCCGAACAATCCATACACGTGCCGCGAGGTGGCATTGCGTTGAAGCCGTTGATTGCATGATCAAGAAGTACGTCAGTGCCTTTTGCTAGGCGAGGTGCCCAATCATCAGCCGTTTTTGGTGCACCCAATGCGCCAGTACCATGACAGGCAAAACAGGCCGCTTGATAAACTTGCTCGCCTGAACGAGGCCCACTTGGTGCCGCTTCAGCTGCGCTCTCTGCACCAGCCAAATATACGCTGCCAACAGGTGCGATACGTTTCTGAATTGCTTCTTCAGTTAAAGCATTGTCATAAGGCTGCGCTATTGCGGCCGTTGATAGCAATAATAATGCTGCAGAAAGTTTTTTCATTTGTCTTGCTCACTTCATTTGGACGTGATCAATCACGATAAGATGACGGAATTTCTAGCGATTATAACGCCACCAACTAATTTATAAAACTAAACTTGTGTATATTAGAAGAAAAATGCCCAATTTATTGCTTTAGCGCAAATATTGGCAAGTGCTTTATCATTTAGCTCATATCTAAAAGTGCCTGGAGCGCTTTTTGGATCCCGCTTGATGCCTGCGTAATTGAGTTCGCTAGCATGTAGGCGGGGGTACTGATAACTTTGTGTTGTTCGTCGACAACAATATCATCCACATCACAACTAACATGCTTGGCACCCAATTGCTCTGTGGCGGCAGCTGTTTGTTCATCATTGCCTATTGTTGCGAGTGTGCCTTTAGGGTGAATGTGGCCGATAAGCGTTGGGGCAATACACAAATACGCAATCGGTTTGTGTTGCTGCGTAAACGACTGACAACAATGCTTGAGTGACTCGAGAATCGTTGCTTGAGCACCGTCAAAAGCAAAACTACTCAGGTTTTTGGCTACACCAAAACCTCCAGGTATCACCAAGGCATCAAATTCATTGGCGTTTAACGCTGACAAATCTTTAATGTTGCCTCTTGCTATACGAGCGGCTTCTTCTAATACGTTGCGTTGCTGGGCTTGCTCTTCACCGGTCAAGTGATTGATAACATGATGTTGTTGAACATTGGGTGCAAAGCATTCATAGCTGGCTCCTAATTGTTCAATATGCAACATTGTTAACACAGACTCATGTATTTCTGCCCCATCATAGACACCACAGCCACTCAAAATAATTGCGATTTTTTTCATATGTACTCCCTCAAATGTAAGATCTTACAGGCTTATGCTTAATTGTAATTAGTAGCAAAGAAAAATATTATAAAGGATCTTATTTGATCTTTGATCAATTGTGTTAGTATACCCGTCCGCTCACAAAATAGAGCTTGATTTTTGTACAGCTTGTTCTAATCTTTGTGAGCACCAAAATGTTTTTCCACATTTTAGGCTTATATAATAATAAAAAAAGAGTTTGCTTTTCTTTTTAATATCAATGGTTTATATCAGACGGTAAATGTTTTAGAACATCCTTGCCGCGATTGATTGTGGTTATCTACAAAGTTATCCACAGCTTGTTAGTGTTCCAACTGATTATCTTCTTCACTTTTATCCCTCGTTTTATCTGTGTCCTTATGGCATCCTTATGCTGTTATTTAAAAGCTCATTTAGGATCCCCTTTATTATGTCTCTGATCCCTGAAAATCCTTTGATCTTGGTTGATGGTTCTTCGTATCTTTTTAGGGCGTATCATGCGCCACCGCATCTTACTAACTCAAAAGGAGAAGCAACAGGTGCTATTTATGGCGTGATCAACATGCTCAAGAGCTTGTTAAAGCAATACCAGCCAAGTCACATGGTGGTAGTGTTCGATGCCAAAGGGCCAACGTTTAGAAATGAAATGTACAGTGAGTATAAAGCCCATCGTCCTCCTATGCCCGATGATCTGAGGTCTCAGATCAAACCGATCCACGATATTATCGAAGCGATGGGGTTACCACTTGTTAGCATTACAGGCGTAGAAGCGGATGATGTCATTGGTACATTTGCTCGTATAGCTGCAGAACAACAACGTCATGTGTTAATAAGCACGGGCGATAAAGATATGGCGCAACTGGTGAATGAACACGTCACATTAATCAATACCATGACCAACACAGTCTTAGACCCGCAGGGTGTGGTAGACAAATTTGGCATTGGTCCCGAGCTGATTATTGATTACTTAGCGTTGATGGGTGACAAAGTTGACAATATCCCAGGTGTGCCTGGCGTTGGCGAAAAAACTGCATTGGCCATGTTACAAGGACTTGGCTCAATAGAGTCTCTGTATCAGCGTCTTGATGAAATTGCTGGACTAGGCTTTCGTGGTTCTAAAACCATGGCTAAAAAGCTTGAAGAGCATAAAGAACAGTTAGAACTATCTTATGAGCTGGCGACCATCAAACTTGATGTAGAAGTTGAACAGGATCTGGAACAGTTTGCGATTGCACCAGTGAATAAAGATAAGTTGATCGAGCTATATGCTGAGTGTGAATTCAAGCGTTGGCTAAGTGAGCTGTTAGATGATGCAAGTGCCACTAGTAAGTCAGATATTGCCGATATTGAAGCGACGGGTAGCGCACCGATGGCTCAACAGCCAGAGGCTAACTACGAGACCATCTTGACTGAGCAGCAGTTGGAACGTTGGCTGGATAAATTGCAATCTGCACCCTTGATTGCCTTTGATACTGAAACAACAAGTGTTGATTATATGCAGGCGGATCTGGTTGGGATGAGTTTTGCGGTCGCACCAGGAGAAGCTGCTTACTTACCCATTGCACATGATTATGTAGGTGCACCTGAGCAACTTCCAAAGGCGCTAGTGTTTGAAAAATTGTCTGCTATTTTAGCAGACGATAAAATCAAAAAAGTTGGTCAGAACCTCAAGTATGACAAGAGTGTTTTAGCCAGAGCTGGATTGGAGCTCAACGGCATCGCTTTTGATACTATGCTGGAATCTTATGTTTTCAATAGTGTGGCAACACGCCATGATATGGACTCTTTGGCGCTTAAATACTTAGGCCACAAAAATATCAGTTTTGAAGATGTCGCCGGCAAAGGGAAATCTCAATTGACGTTCAACCAAGTTGAACTGGAAAAAGCGGCACCCTATGCAGCAGAAGATGCAGATATTACCTTACGCTTACATGAACACCTGTGGCCTTTATTAAAGCAACATGAAAAACTGCAAGAAGTGTTTCTTGATATCGAGTTACCGCTGTTATCTGTGTTGTCTGAGATTGAACGCACAGGCGTGAAAATCGATTCATCAATGTTGGCACAGCAAAGTGTGCAACTGAGTGAGCGTTTAGCTGAAATCGAGAAGGAAGCGTTTGAATTGGCTGGCGAAGAGTTTAATCTCAGTTCGCCGAAACAACTTCAGGCTATTTTGTTTGAAAAACAGGGTTTGCCAGTTGTTAAGAAAACTCCAAAAGGCGCACCTTCCACTGCCGAAGAAGTACTGCAAGAGCTAGCGCATGATTATCCATTGCCTAAACTAATCATCGAACACAGAGGATTAGCTAAGCTCAAATCAACGTACACAGATAAGCTACCAAAACTTGTTAACCCAGATACGGGCAGGGTTCATACCTCATATCATCAAGCGGTAACCGCGACAGGTCGTTTGAGCTCTAGTGATCCTAACTTGCAAAACATTCCTATCCGTAACGAAGCTGGGCGTCGTATTCGCCAAGCATTTATTGCTGATGAGGGCAAGCAGATCTTAGCGGCGGATTATAGCCAAATTGAACTGCGGATCATGGCGCACTTATCTCAAGATAAAGGGCTTCTTAGTGCGTTCGCACAAGGTAAAGATGTACACAGTGCAACAGCTTCGGAGGTTTTCTCGGTGCCATTGGAGGACGTGACTTCCGATATGCGTCGTAAAGCCAAAGCAGTGAACTTTGGGTTGATATATGGCATGAGTGCATTTGGTTTATCTCGCCAGTTAGATATTCCACGCCATGAAGCACAGCACTACATGGATAAATACTTTGAGCGTTTCCCTGGGGTGTTGGAATACATGGAGCGCACGCGTGAAGAAGCTGCTGAAAGAGGTTACGTAGAGACATTGTTTGGCCGTCGCCTACATTTACCTGATATAAAAGCACGCAACGGCGCACGTCGAAAAGCGGCGGAACGCGCTGCGATTAACGCTCCGATGCAAGGCACTGCGGCAGATATAATCAAAAAAGCGATGCTGAAAGTGAGTGACTGGTTACATACTCAATCTCGTGATGATATAAAACTACTCATGCAAGTACACGATGAACTTGTATTTGAAGTAGCTGAAGATAAAGTGACGCAATTTAGTGACAAAATCTGTGAGCTGATGAGTGAAGCGGCGACATTGGATGTGCCTTTGTTGGTTGAAGCCGATCATGGTGAAAACTGGGAGCAAGCGCATTAATAAGAGAATTTAAGGCGTTTTTACTCAGATAAGAAAAATTAATATATTCATTAAAGGGCGTGTAGCGCCCTTTTTTATTGGCAATATTAGTAAAGAAAGCGTAAATGGGGACAACGAGATGTTTATAAAATATCAAATTGGCCCAGTTTTTGCGTCTGGGCGTTTATTTCTGTCAGAGGTTTTGTTACAGTGCGCGCGTCCTCATCCTGTAGGACATCCTGTTGATGATGTATCTCTCGCAAGAGGATACAACGTATTGATAGCTTCTCCCCAGATTGCTATAACGGCTCACTAAATTTGGTGAGCCGTGTTTTTCTTTTCATTCATGTATCATTGAGTATTGCGTGTTAGTATTAGGATTCTTCATTACATAAAAAGGATCTCGTCATGCTTAAGTCGGTATTACTCTGTGCTAGTTTGCTTTCAACCCAAGTTTTTGCTGCTTGGCAGTTAGATGCTACGCAAAGTGATTTAAGTATCACTTCTATCAAAAAGAACACCATTGCTGAAAATCACCATTTCAAGAAATTGGAAGGCACACTTTCAGATGATGGCAAGTTAGTATTTTCAATCGATCTCAAAACAATTGAAACCATGATCCCTATTCGCAATCAGCGTATGCAAGAGATGCTGTTTGATATCAGCAATTTCCCAAAAGCGAATATCACCGCTGATCTGAACAGTTACCTTAAATCGCTGAAAAATGGTGTTCAAGTCTTTAAGTCAGTACCTGTTGAGCTGTCATTACATGGCCAACAACAGACATTAGCGCTGGATTTGGTAGTGAATAAGAATAATCAGCAATTACACGTGACACCGCTTCGTAACGTACTGATTAATGCGAGCGATTTTAATATGGTGGCCGGTGTTGAGGCGCTGAGAAAAATAGCGGGCTTAGACACTATCGCAACGGCAGTACCGGTAACCTTTAGTTTGGTGTTCAATGAGCAAGCTCACTGATTTAATGACTGAACTTGTCACGCCACATGCCCCGACAGAAAAATGGACGGGGCAAACTTGTGGCATGATAGATATGCGTATCGATAAACAAGGACGATGGTTTCATCAAGGCGGTGAAATCAAGCGGTTAGGGTTGCTACAACTGTTTGCCAGTGTGCTCAGTTGTGAGCAAAATACACATTGGTTAACCACACCTGTAGAGCGCTGTGAAGTAGAGGTCGAAGATGTCGCTTTTTTAGTAACCAGCTGGTATAGCCATCAGTTAGATGATATGGATGTGTTAATTGCGGTTGATAATTTGGGAAGAAAGTGGCCAATTTGCCAGCATTACCCTCTGGTTCTGCGTTGTTTTGAACAACAGCAACTTCCTTATCTATGTTTAAGCAATGGCTTACAGGCAAGAGTTGCAAGAAATGTTTACTATCAGTGGGCGCAAATTGCTGAGCAGGACAAACACGGGGTTTATCTACGCTCAGCAGGTATACATTATTACTTAAATGAATAGCACTTGAGACTATTCATTATTTTCTGTGTGTTCATCGTCCTGCGCATCGGGTTTGACAAATGGCCCTAAATACCAATCATCGAGTTTCCATGCAAGCTCATTTAAGCCAATACCTTTCAAAGATGAAAACGCATGGACGGTAATATCGGCGTCTAACTCGGCTAATGCTTTACGCACTTGTAGGACTTCAGCTTTACGTTTGCCTTGTTTGAGTTTATCAGCCTTGGTCAGTAGCGCCAAAATAGGTATTTCGCTATCAACCGCCCAGTTAATCAAGTCCATATCCAAGTCTTTGAGAGGGTGACGAATATCCATTAGGACTACGAGTCCTTTCAAGCTTTTACGCTTTTGCAGATACTCTCCCAATGAACGCTGCCATTTCTTTTTCATTTCGATTGGTACTTTAGCAAAGCCATAACCAGGAAGGTCAATCAGGCGTCTTTCCGCGTCCAATTCAAAGGTATTAATTAACTGTGTACGGCCTGGTGTTTTACTGGTGCGCGCCAGTTTTTGGTCTGTTAGGGCGTTTAGAGCGCTTGATTTACCTGCGTTGGAGCGACCCGCGAATGCGACCTCTATGCCTTCATCTGCTGGCAGCTTAGAAATATCTGGCGCACTGGTTATAAAACTAGCGGTATGGTATTTGATCCGAGATTTGAGCACTGGCTCTCCTAACAATAAAAACAAAATGGCTAAAACAAACGTAGTTTATAACACTTAGCGTCGTTGCAAAAGCAGGCATTGTTGGCTCAGGGTGCTTTTAAAACCGCTTTTCAGTAGGATTAGAACTTAATCTAGGTCAAAACCCCATAATTTATAAGCTTAATGTGGGCAGAAAACGTGCCAGAAAAATTTATATCGTGTAGAATGTAAAAATTGCAACGTAAAGATAAAGATTGTCTACTCAAGTTACGCTGAAAAGCATGTCATCGTGTCTTGGGACTAAATATTACAGGGTCGAAACAGAGAATTTACCATGAAAAAAATAGCATTAACTTTAACAATGTTGCTTGGTACGTTGTCAGCAAGCAACGCAACAGCATTTGATGGCGACGCAGAAGCGGGTAAAGCAAAGTCTGCAACTTGTGCAGCATGTCACGGCCCAGATGGCAATGCACCTGTAACTATGTATCCGAAGATTGCTGGTCAGCATGCGGACTACATTTATAAGCAACTACAAGAATTTAAGCTTGGCATGACATCTGGCGGCAGTGAAGGCCGTATGGACCCAGTCATGAGTGGCATGGCGATGCCTCTTTCTGATCAAGATATGAAAGATTTAGCAGCCTATTTTGCCTCTTTAAACATGAGTGCTGGTACCACTCCTGAAGATGTTGTTGAAGCGGGTCAAAAGCTTTATAAAGCAGGTGATGCTGAGCGCGGTATTCCGTCATGTGCAGCGTGTCACGGACCTCGTGGTAACGGCACATCGTTAGCTAAATTCCCTAAAATCTCTTTCCAACATCCAGAGTATATCAAATCTCAGTTAGTTAAATTCCGTGATGGCACGCGTGCAAATGACCTTAATGGCATGATGCAGGATATTGCGAAAAAGCTGACAGACAAAGACATCGAAATTCTATCAAAGTACTTGGGTGGCTTACACTAAAGTCTGATAGGCAGTTTGTACTTTCGCGTATAAACTAAGCAAATCGTGTAAAAAGGCAGCGCTCGCTGCCTTTTTTGATCCCTGTTAACGATTACGATATCCCCCAAAAATCTTGTGAGACATTTGCCATTCTGGTTTGTGAGATATTTCTTATTTTGTTTTTTATTTAAGTTGTAAGTAATTGTAATTTTAAGGTTTACACTTTTTCAATTAAAGGCAATATCGGAAATTTACTATTAACCAGTTGTAACTATTTCATTAAGGCGTAGATTATCTGATGTCGCCAAGGCAATAAAACAATATGGATTAAACGCGATGGAAGCGTAGGTGACAGGTTTAGTACTAAGATTGGTACTCATAATTATGGAAATAACAATAAAGTGTCAGGATTGACCGATAAGAATAAAAGCCCCATGGAAGTTTAATAATAAAAACAATATGGAAAGGCTCAGGGAAGTAACAATAAAAACAAAATGGAAGACAGCATAATAAAAATAATAAAGACTTAAAAGTCGAAGGGAGAAGTGTCCAGTTTTGTGACGCTCAGATTAGTAGGCGGTAGGGAGCAATCTCTACCGTCTTTTTATTTATGCCTACAAATAGACCTGCTACAATACGCCTCTTAATTAATATTCTGTAAGTCAGTCGTGCAATTAAACTCATCATGTGGTCTGTGTGGCAATGTGGAAATCACACATTACCATCAGGATAAACGTCGTCATTATTGGCAATGTGAATGCTGCCAACTGGTCTTTGTGGGCGAGAGTGAACGTGTGTCACCACAGCAAGAGAAAGCGATTTACGACAGCCATCAAAATGAATTAGATGACGAGGGTTATCGGCGCTTTTTATCACGGGTGGCGGACCCCTTACTTGCTCGTATTACAGAGCCTGCTACAGGATTAGATTTTGGTTGTGGGCCGGGGCCTTTACTGGCGCATATGCTGACAGAAGCCGGACATAAGATGTCAGTTTATGACCTATACTATGCAAATGATCCTGCGGTATTAACGGGGCAATATGATTTTATTACCTGTACCGAGGTAATAGAGCATATTGCACAACCTAAAAGAATCTTGAACCAGTTGTTTTCATTATTAAAACCCGGAGCACCTCTGGTGTTAATGACTAAATTGGTAATGGACAAGACACGCTTTGCAACATGGCACTATAAAAATGATCTAACCCATATTTCGTTTTTTAGCCGTAAAACGTTTGCATATGTGGCACAAATTTATGGCAGCGATATCGAATTTATTGGTAACGATGTCATTATCTTAACAAAACCAGAGGTGCCTTATGCACCGAGTGAAGAAATATTATGACCAGAAAGAAGAAAACCCGTAAGGTTGCCAGTAATGGTACTCCTAGACTGAGTAAAGACAAGCTCAAAGAGCTTAGGGCAATCAAAGAGCAACGCGTAAAGAAGACCAAAGGCGCTAAACCTGGTTCGCGTAATGCACAAGAAGCTAAAGTGAACAAAGAGCAAACAGCTGGCAAGAGCGCGAAAGATCAACGCGTAGGCAGTAAAAAACCAGTGCCATTGGTTGCTCAAACGACAGAGCAAACGCAAGAGCCTGTGATGAAGCGTCATTTGCTGCCTCAAGTTGAGTTGAAGAAAGTCAAACCACAATTGTCGCCTGAACAAGAGCTTGAGCAGCTTGAAAATGACGAAAGGTTAATGTCTTTATTAGAACGTCACGAACGTGGTGAGTTGTTAACTGGCAAAGATGCGAAGTACTTCAATCGCTCAGTGGCACGCCATCAGGAACTTTGTGAGTTACTGGGTTTGGATGATGAGTTTGAAGAACAAGATATGATTGACGATGATCCGTTGGCGTCATTTATGAGTAATGACTTGGCTAATGAATGGTTAACTGACGAAGACGAAAACGAGGAAAGATAATGGCTATTGGGCTGGTGATTGCTGTAGTCTGTGGCGCTGCTATCATTGCGGGGCTATCATTTTATGCGGGCAAATTGCTGTGGCAATTAAAAGAGCAGAAAGCTCAGATAGCCAAACATCAAGCTGCGCACACTGAAAAGCTCATGCAAGCTCGCCAACAGCGTAATGCCAAACTTGCCGACAGTATCAATCTACTAGCAAGAGCCATGAAAGAGAAACAGTGTGAATACTCTGAAGGGTGTTTACGTGTTTGGGTACTGATCTCTCAATACAGTTTCGCCGATGAAGTTGAGCTATCAGAAGTCTACCCTGGTGTGCATCAAATGTATGAAGTGGTTAAAGATATGCCCACCCATGATGCGAGAAAAAAGTATTCAAAGAAAGAAGTGTTTAAAATGGATACAACGCGCTGGCGTGCTGAAGAACAGTTAGAGCAGGCAATATTAGACGATTGCGAGAAATTGGTTGCACAATTTCAGGCTCTGCCCGGCAGTGATAAAGTAGTATTTCAGTAACGGCATTGATATATGACACGGGTAAAGCGATCAAATGGTCGCTTTATTTTTTAGTGGCCATGTACTTTGGATTGGTGCTTGAATGTAAATAAAATCAAATACATTCAAGGCGATGAATTTGTTTTGAACAAGGTGATTTGTTGGCGTTATTTTGTTGCAATTTGCAGCTTGGCATCTCACAAAAGCTATGTGACACTAATACAGGGAATTCAAACAATATGATTTAGTTCTGGGGGTTTGGCGCTTTAGGCGTTAAATCAAAACAGGCTTGCATTGATCAAACGGTGACATGAATGTCGAAAATAAAAGCATGGGAGCTTATCAGCTTGTTTTTGGTGGTGTGTTTGCTGGGAGCGTGTTCTTCTAAAGAAGAACAATTGCAGCAGTCGATCACGCAATCAATTCAACAGGCAGATAAAGAGCTCATTGATTTAAAAATGGCGCTGGAACAAGGGCAAATTCGTAATGCCACCTTGCTCAAAGAGTACCAGAAAGTACTTCAGCAGCAGCGTCCCGAACTATCGCAAATAAGTTCGCTAATTGCACAAGATGCGACCGCACAGGGACCACTTTATAGCGGTCTGGCCAACCGTCTCACTGAGATAAAAAATCTACCCAAAACGCCTCCAGACGAAGCAACCTTGGCACGCTTAGATGTACTACGCGAGGCCATGAAGCCCAGTTTGTTTGGAGACGCTTTAACCGATCCGATAAATATGTTGGCCGACATGTCAAATGGCAAGCTGGCGAGAGTCGGCGCAATTAGTCAAAGTGCAGAGGGGGCAGGTGAAGGGAACCAACTGGTTGGTAATCCTAACTATGGTCAGTGGCAGACAAACAATGATGGCATGTCATTTTGGCAATGGTATGGCATGTATCGCCTGTTAGATGATGTCTTTGATGCTGTAGAGTACGGTAGTTGGAGCAAGCGTCGTAAATACAGCTATTACAATGATTATGGTCGTTATCGCTATTCAAGCCCTAAACAGATCAAAGCACAAACCGCTTTGGAAACTCGCACGCGTCAGTCTTATCAACGCCAAGGCAAACAATTTACTAGCCCTTACGCTAAAAAACGCAGTGGTGCGTCTGGTTTGAGTCGCAGTAGCTACACACCAGTGAGCTCGCGCAGTAGTTATGCTACCTCCAGTAGTTATAGCAAAAGTGGTTCGGGGACGGTACGAAACAGTAGTAGCCGAACCTCTCGTGGTGTAAGTCGTGGCAAGTAATGCCAAGTGTAAAGAACAATTGTTGGAGTTATAGAAATGTACGAATTTAATGGAATAGCGATGTGGTCTTTACAAGCCTTGGCCATTGATTTTGCTATTATTATCGCACTGTTTGTGAGTTTAAAATTTATTAAGGGTTGGGTATCAAACTTACATGCAAACGATGAGATAACAGAGCGAGATAATTTTGCTTTCGGTATCAGTTTTGCCGGTGGATTAGCTGCGCTCGCAATTGTGTTGACCGGGGTGAGTAGTGGCGCCTTCGCGCCATCTTTAGCGCAAGAAGCATTGCAGATGGGGGGGTATGGATTATTAGCCATACTACTAATTAAATTGGGTCACTTTTTTCAAGATAAAGTTGCGCTATCTAAGGTGAGTTTGCATAGTGAAATAGTCAAAGGTAACACGACGGCGTCGTTAATCGACTTTGGTCACGTGGTGAGTGTTGCGGTGGTGATTCGCTCTGCGTTATTGTGGGTCGCAACGGAAGGTTGGCATGGTTTACCAATCGTGATTGCCGCGTTCATTATTGCAAACATTGTGTTATTGCTGATCAGCCAATATCGTGTGCAGTTATTCAAACGCACAAACCGCAGTGGCGATTGTCTGCAACAAGCGATTGTTGATGGCAATTTGGCGGTCGGGGTACGTTATGCTGGCTTTTTAATTGGGAGTGCGTTGGCCATCACAGCAGCCTCAGGCGTCGCGCCATATGCCCCTGAGAATCTGATGCTGAGTTTAGCATGCTGGGCGCTGTGTGCTGTTGTCAGTGTAATAGCGTTTATTTTACTGCACTTACTGACCATTAAAATCATTTTGGCAGGCTGTGACATCTCCGATGAAGTCAATCGTCAGAAAAATGTAGGGGTTGCGACAATCTCTGCCGCCATTTCTTTTGCCATTGGTATCAGTATGGCGACGTTACTTGGTGCATAATTTTGGCTGAATCCGCAACCGGCCCAAGCCGCAGAGCGCTGCTTGGGCATGACTTTTTACTGATCTCCGTGATGGCTGTGCTTGCTGGGTGCGGCCTTATCTATGAATATTTACTATCTCATTATGCTGGGCGTGTACTGGGCTCTGTTGAAAGCGCCATTTATGCCATGATAGGCACGATGATCGTTGCAATGGGCATTGGCGCGTTTTTGGCTAGGTGGTTTAAAGATGCATTTACTGCCTTTGCTTGGCTAGAAAGCATCATAGCCCTTGTCGGTATGGGCTGTATTTTGGCGATTGCCAGTGTAATAGCAGTCAGTTATTCCTTGCCTCACTTACTCTCTTCGATTTTTAATTTACCCGCAGATGTTGTGCTTAATGGTTATGTATTCGAAAAACTCCAACAAGTAGCAAGGTTTTTGCCCTATGTTTTTGGTTTACTATTGGGGATGCTTATCGGTATGGAAATACCGCTGATTGCACGTATTCGTCAGCAGGTATATGGGCGTTTTTTAGAAAATAACGCCGGAACCATCTACGGTGCCGATTATATCGGAGCGGGAATTGGCGCAGCCATTTGGGTCAGTATTATGCTCGCTATGCCCATTATGCAGGCTGCGGCTTGGACTGCGTTGTTCAACATAGTTGCGGGTCTGGCGTTCTTGTGGCGCTACCATCAGCATGTACGTTTTGTCACGGTGTTGATTGTTTGCCATGCCTTATTGTTAGTGCTTTTTGGCTTTGTGCTGCTCTTTGGCAGTAGCTGGATGAAAGAGCTAAGCAATGTACTGTACAAAGACAAAGTGATTTATTCCGAGGCGACCAAGTATCAGCATGTGGTCTTGACGGAGCGTTTAAGTCGTAATCAAAGTGAGCCAATTACGGATCTTTACCTGAACGGCCGATTACAGTTTTCCAGTGTTGATGAGCAAATTTATCACACCATGTTAGTGTATCCAGCCATGTTAGCGTCTAACCGCCACGATAATGTGCTGATCATTGGTGGAGGGGATGGGCTGGCACTACGAGATGTTCTTAAATGGCCTGTTCAGCATGTAACCTTAGTTGACTTAGATGGGCAGTTGCTCAATTTATTTGGTTATTCGGGTGAGCAATACAATGCGCCCGAAGATATTAAGCAACGACTCGCTCAGTTGAATCATCAAGCGATGTCAGATCCAAGAGCTAACATTACTGTGGCGGATGCGTTTCTAGAGGTTGAAAGCTTATTGGCTCAGGGGGCGCTTTTTGACACCATAATTGTCGATTTACCAGACCCCAATCACCCTGATTTGAACAAGCTGTATAGCGATTATTTTTATAATCATTTAAGACAGTTGCTGGCCGCTGATGGTGCCATGGTGGTGCAGTCAACTTCGCCCTACCACGCCAAAAAAGCATTTATCAGTATCGCAAAAACCGTAAAGTCAGCAGGGTTTAGTTATGTTGAGCAGTATCAGCAAAATGTACCGTCATTTGGTCAATGGGGTTGGACGATAGCAACTAAAGCTGGCAGTTCTGCGAGTGCTAGGATCAGCAGAGCTGAGCACCTTCCCGTAGCGTCCCGCTGGGCAAGTAAGGAGTATTTATTGGCTGCGTTTGTATTTCCTAGCCAATTCTTTTCATACGAAAATCAGATTGATGTTAACCAGCTAGGATCAGGTATTTTATATGATTACTATCGTCAGGCCTGGCAGGTAGAAAATGAGCTGTATAAAAATTAGTTTTAAAGGTTGACATAATATGTCAGCCATGCAACTCTTAACTAAGACATAATATGTCAAATTAATAAGGCGATAAAATGGAATTAAATGAACTTTCAATCAAACTGGCTTCTTTCGAAACAGAAGGGGTAGGCTTTGAATCATTTATGATAGCGAACCCCGAGCAACAAGATGTTTTGCAAGTGATTGTAGATGGCAACGATGAACTGCCTATTTTTGTGACACAAACGCAAGAGCAGTTGCTGTGTATTAGTTATTTGTTTGCTGATGAAGAAGTTAAAGCTGAGCTAAAAGATGAGCTTAATGAAACCTTACTACGTTTGAACGTGCCTATTCCGCTTAGTGCGTTTGCCAAGGTTGATAACCGTTATGCAATTTTTGGTGCTTTGTCGGTTAACTCTTCATTTGATGATATTACTCACGAGTTAGTGACACTTGCTGACAATGCGATAGAAGCGCTAGACGCCGTTACCCCTTATTTAAACGATTAAATAAGTATTTAGGAGTTAAGATTATGAGTATTTTAAAAAAATTATTCACAGCTGTTCGTGGTGGCGCGCGCGAAGCAGGCGAGGCTATCGTTGATGCCAATGGTATTCGTATTTTTGAACAGGAAATTGCCGACGCCAAAAATGCGCTGCAAAAAGCGAAGCGTAGCTTGACAGAAGTGATGGCAAAAGAAATGCAAACATCAAGAAAGATCAAAGCGTTAGAAGATTCTATTGCAGAGCATGAAGGCTATGCTGGGCAAGCTCTAGAGCAAGGAAATGAAGCGCTGGCACTTGAAATTGCAGAGAAAATAGGTGATTTCGAAACGGAAAAAGCTGAGCATGAAGAAGTGCTTAATGGCTTTAGCCAGCATATCGTGACTTTAAAGCAGCAAGTGAAAGAGGCGGAAAAGTCGATCAAAGAAAACCAGCGTCAACTCAGCATGGTTAAAACCACTGAAAGTGTTCAGCAAGCGACCATGGCGGTGAACAGTACATTAAACACCAACAGTTCATCGATGACGTCAGCGAAAGCGTCATTGGAGCGAATTAGACAGCGCCAGCAAGACCGTCAAGATCAACTTGGTGCAGCAAAAGCTCTTGAAGCAGAGACCAATGGTGAGGATCTGAAAGCAAAACTAGCTCAAGCGGGGATCGGTGGAAGTAACCCAAAAAGTGAAGATATTTTGGCGCGCATTAAAGCGAAACAAGGTAACTAGCTCAGTCAGGGGCGACCTGTTTGTTGTGTTAGCCCCTGCCATTTTTTAGGTGAGATATGTTTAATTTTTTTAAGAAAAAAACAGCGCCGACACGCCAATTAACTGAACCGTCGCAGTTAAAAGTGGGTGATATGTTGACGCTCATTGACTCGTTTGCTTATCCAAAATGGTTGAAGGGGCAAAGTCTGCGGGTAGTAGCCGTGAATACTTACCAATATCAATATGGTGCTGAATATGAAATGGTGTTGGAGAATCAATCAGGTCAAGTGGTATTTTTACAAATTGAGCAAGAAGATGGTGAGCAATGGGCTAACTTTTCCATAAAAATTCAGCGAGAAGATGTGGACGACATTTTCACACTGGATGAATTTGCGAGGATATTTGATGAGGATTCACTGACGCAAATTAGTGTTGTTAACACGCCGGAGCGATTTAGCCAGTTTTTGGGTCAGCGCTATCAGCAAACGCAAGCGCCGTTTGTGTGTTATTTTCATCAGCGAGACTTTCGTCAGCAGACGTTACCTCAGTTCGAGCAAGAAGGTGGTGAACCTTGTGAAATGATTTGTTTGGCGTCAGATGATGACAAGCATAGCCTGAACATAGAAATTTGGGATGGTGGTGAAACGGATGTTTCTTTAACGCTTAGCCGACCTATCTCAGATATTGTGGAACTGTTCCCAGGGAGTGACTAAGTGAGTGATGCAAAAGCGAAGTGGCAACGCCAAGAGCAAGCTGTCAGAGCAACGCAAATGGCGTTCGATCTCAGTAGTGAAGTGCAAAAATCTATCAAAAAGCAAGCGATAGATCAGGAACTGACCCCATCTGACATGATCCGTAAAATACTCAATTTGGAAGTCAAATCTAAAAAGACTAGGCAACGTCTGTCTTTTAACCTCAGTAATGAAGAGATCACGCTGCTCGCTGAGCGTTTTGGTGTGGACGCAGATGATAAGCGCGCGGTTAAACAGCGCGTGGCAGAACTACTAATCGCCCACACACACTGAGTCAGTATTTGACAGCTTGCAATTGCAAATGATTCCTACTTACTAAACATTCATGAAGATATACTTGTTTCAATAGGGTCATTCATAGTATTTATAGTCACTATTAAGCGCCAGTTTCAGTTGCAAGATTTTCATCTATACTCAAAGGCCTTATAATTAACCACCGGAATTTATCGGTCTTGTCTGTATGAACAATCACATAGACCAGACGATTCACGTCACCAAGAGGGCAAAATTGTGCTTCAAGAATATCGTAAACATGTAGAAGAGCGCGCAGAGCAAGGGATCGTACCTAAGCCGTTAGACGCACAACAAACTGCAGATCTTATCGAATTAGTAAAGTCACCAGTAGCAGGTGAAGAAGAGTTTATCTTAGACCTTTTAGTTAACCGTGTACCACCAGGTGTGGATGACGCAGCTTACATTAAAGCTGGATTTTTAGCGGCGGTTGCTAAGGGCGAAGCGACATCACCACTAGTGAGCAAAGAGTACGCAGCAGAATTGCTAGGTACTATGCTAGGTGGTTACAACATCGCTCCTATGATTGATTTACTTGATGACGCAGCGCTTGCGCCTATCGTTGTTAAGGGTCTTTCAAACACATTATTAATGTTTGATGCGTTTTACGACGTAGAAGAAAAAGCGAAAGCAGGTAACGAATTTGCTAAGCAAGTTATTGAATCATGGGCGAAAGCAGAGTGGTTCCTGAACAAGCCTGCGGTTGCAGAGAAAATCTCTGTTACCGTATTTAAAGTAACGGGTGAAACCAATACTGACGACTTGTCACCTGCACCAGATGCATGGTCACGTCCTGATATTCCACTGCACGCATTAGCAATGCTGAAAAACGCGCGTGATGGTATCAACCCTGAGAAAGACGGCGAAATCGGTCCAATTTCACAACTTGAAGAATTAAAAACGAAAGGCTTACCACTGGCATACGTTGGTGATGTTGTTGGTACTGGTTCTTCACGTAAATCAGCAACTAACTCAGTACTTTGGTTCATGGGTGATGACATTCCATTCGTACCAAATAAACGTGTTGGTGGTGTTTGCTTAGGCGGTAAAATCGCCCCTATCTTCTTTAACACAATGGAAGACTCTGGCGCGTTACCAATTGAGTTAAATGTTGATGAGTTCAACATGGGTGACCAAATTGACATTTACCCATATGAAGGTGTGGTTAAGCGTCACGGTACTGATGAAGTGATCTCTACTTTCGCGCTTAAGTCAGACGTAATTCTTGATGAAGTACGCGCTGGTGGTCGTATTCCATTGATCATCGGTCGTGGTTTGACTGATAAAGCACGTAAATCTCTAGGCTTAGGTGCCGAAGACATTTTCCGTAAGCCTGCGCTTGTGACTGACTCAGGAAAAGGTTTCACGCTTGCTCAGAAGATGGTTGGTAAAGCATGTAACATGCCTGGTGTTCGTCCAGGTCAATACTGTGAGCCGAAGATGACAACGGTAGGTTCTCAGGATACCACAGGCCCAATGACGCGTGATGAGCTAAAAGACTTAGCATGTCTTGGTTTCTCTGCGGATCTAACCATGCAATCATTCTGTCACACATCAGCTTACCCTAAGCCAATTGATGTAAATACACACCATACACTTCCTGATTTCATCATGAACCGTGGTGGTGTATCACTTCGTCCAGGTGACGGTGTAATCCACTCTTGGTTAAACCGTATGTTATTGCCAGATACGGTTGGTACTGGTGGTGACTCGCATACTCGTTTCCCTCTAGGTATTTCATTCCCTGCGGGTTCTGGTGCAGTTGCATTCGCAGCGGCAACAGGTGTTATGCCACTGGATATGCCAGAATCAATCTTGGTTCGTTTTAAAGGTGAAATGCAACCGGGTATCACGTTACGTGACCTAGTACACGCTATTCCTTACTACGGCATCAAAGAAGGTCTATTGACTGTTGAGAAGAAAGGTAAGATCAACGAGTTCTCTGGTCGTGTACTTGAAATCGAAGGTGTTGAGCATCTAACGGTTGAGCAGGCATTTGAACTTTCTGATGCTTCTGCTGAGCGTTCAGCTGCAGGCTGTACAGTGAAGCTTTCTAAAGAGTCTATCGCAGAATATCTTGAGTCAAACATTGTAATGCTTAAGTGGATGATCTCAGAAGGTTACGGCGATGTACGTACCATCGAGCGTCGTATCACAGCGATGCAAGAGTGGTTAGCAAACCCTGAATTGATGGAAGCTGACGCTGATGCAGAATACAAGCATGTTCTAGAAATTGACCTTGCTGACATCAAAGAGCCGATTCTTTGTGCGCCAAATGACCCAGATGATGCTCGTCTACTTTCTGACGTGACTGGCGAGAAGATCGATGAAGTATTCATCGGCTCTTGTATGACAAACATTGGTCACTTCCGTGCAGCGGGTAAACTATTAGATGGCTTCACAGGTCGTATCCCAACTCAACTTTGGGTAGCTCCGCCAACTAAGATGGATAAAGACCAACTTACAGACGAAGGATACTACGGCATCTTCGGTCGTGTTGGTGCACGTATTGAAACTCCAGGATGTTCATTGTGTATGGGTAACCAAGCACGTGTTGCTGACAAAGCAACGGTTGTGTCTACCTCTACACGTAACTTCCCGAACCGTTTAGGTACGGGTGCTAATGTATTCTTAGCCTCTGCTGAGCTTGCAGCAGTAGCTGCTATCTTAGGTAAGTTACCTACGCCAGCTGAGTACCAAGAATATGCGGCGAAGATCAATGCAACGGCAGCTGACACATACCGTTACTTGAACTTCCATAAAATGCCTCAGTACACTAAAAAGGCTGATGGTGTAATTATTCAGCAAGCTGTTTAATTACAGCCATTGCTAAAAAAGCCGGTGTTGTCACCGGCTTTTTTGTGTCTGAAGTGAGGTTAAATTTTGCACTGTTTATTTTGGATTAAATAACCTTTATTTTATCTTATTTAGGTTTGGTAATTTAATAAATTCAGCAAATGATAGGTAAATTAAACAGAATTTATTTTATTTTCGATTAGAATTGTCGCTAATTTTACACTAATAGGCTACAGCGAAATGACAGCAGTAAACAACCAGAATCTGCTTCAACTGCGTTTTATCCAACAGGCGCATATCGAAGCAGTTAAGCCCTCATTTAATCAACTTCCAGACAATCCCTATGCAGACGGTGCATTTCGTAAGCGTCGTTATTCGGTGCTTAAATTTGCAAATGGCGTAGTGAGCTTGCAAGCAACGAAGGCTTTTGTTCAGGATGATTCAATAAATACCTTCCAAGGCAATGTTGAGCGAGTCTATGAAAATTTAGCAGCGGATTTAATCAACAGTGATGGCTTCAAGCATCTGCTGAGTGAGTTCAAACAGATGACAGGAATTGATGATGAGCGCAATATTGAAGTTCATCAATTTCGCATGCTGGCCATCGAGTCAGATACGCCACCGGCACCTGAAGGCATTCACCAAGATGGTTTTGACCACGTGTGCGTATGCGGCGTTTCTCATGAAAATATTGCCGGTGGTGAGCTACTGGTTTATGAAAATAAAGAGTCAGAGCCATGCTTTAAAATGGAGATCAAAGACGGCTTATTCGCTTTGATCAATGACCGTCAGGTTTGGCATAACGCCACGCCAATGAACAAGTTGGATGCCGATAAAGTAGGTTATCTAGATTGTTTTGTATTTACAGCTTAAGAGCGACCTATGGAACTTACACAATTAAGACGCCAGTTTCCGGCACTCATGCAACAGGTTAATGGCCAATCGCCCATTTTCTTAGATGGTCCTGGTGGCTCACAAGTGCCTCAATCAGTGCTCAGCGCAATGTCTGCATACTTAGGTTATTTTAATTCCAATTTGGGCGGCGCATTTTTCTCAAGTGAGAAAACCGTTTCTTTGATGGACAATGCTCGTCAAGCGGTTGCTGACTTACTCAATGCACCCAGCAAAGAACAAATCGTATTTGGCGCCAACATGACCAGCCTGACTTTTAGTTTTAGTCGTGCTATTTCTCGTCAATGGCAGGCCGGTGATGAAGTGATAGTGACTAACGCTGATCACTACTCTAACGTGTCTTCTTGGCGCTTAGCGGCCGAAGATAAAGGTGCGACAGTGAATGCCGTACGCATCAATGAAGACGACTGCACGCTCGATCTTGACCACTACAAAAGTCTACTCAACGAAAATACCAAGCTCGTTGCTGTAACGTATGCCTCTAACACTACGGGTTCAATAAACGACATTAAGCAGATAGTTGAACTGGCGCACCAAGTTGGTGCATTGGTCTATGTTGACGCGGTACATTATGCTCCTCATGAGTTAGTGGATGTACAGGCATTAGGTTGTGACTTTCTTGCCTGCTCTGCTTACAAATTCTTTGGCCCACATGTAGGTATTGTCTATGGTAAGCGCGAACATTTAGAAGGGTTCACACCTTACAAAGTGGAGCCTGCTAAGGATGTGATCCCTGGTCGTTGGGAAACAGGTACCCAAAGCTTTGAAGGCCTCGCTGGGGTGGTTGCAGCCATTGACTATATTGCTTCACTCAGTGGGATGACAGAGGATACTCCACGTCGTGAACGTTTGGCTGAGGCGTTTGCTAAAACCAAACAGCATGAAATGGCGCTCAGTGATTACTTTTTAACGCGATTGGCCCAGCTCCCACAGATTTCGTTATTTGGTATCGCCGATAAAGCACGTTTGGCAGAACGTACACCGACCTTTGCCCTGACGTTTAAAGACATTGAACCGCGTGCGGTGTCTGAGTTTTTGGCTAAGCAACACATGTGTGTCTGGGATGGTAATTTCTATGCTCAGGGCTTGTGTGAACAACTCGGTGTGATGGATAAAGGCGGCGTGGTACGCATTGGTTGTATGCATTACAATACCATTGATGAGCTAAATCGTTTATTTAATGCCTTTGAGCTGCTATTAACTGCTTAATTTATATACCTTTCATATCAAGCAAAGGTCGAAGTGAATTCGGTCTTTGCATTTATTCTACTGCGTAGCAAAAGTATTGCTTAGTAGACAATTTATATTGTTACTGCGCTTTGCTGTGCAACTTCAATAACTACATATTATCTTCAATAAAGCTGCTGAGACTGTTAATTCTAACACTCATTCCTTCAATAATTTGGTCTTTGACTTTTTCTCTTATCACCGAGGGTAGGCGAGTCATGGCATCGGGTGTGATGGCGAGTAAAATACTGTCTTTAACGGCTTTGGCACTGGTGGAATGCTCACGATGACAAATAAAAGCGCCTTCACCGATAAACTCACCGGGCCTGATCCGGCCTAGCTCATGAAGCTGACTACTTTTGAAAATCACCAGCTCTCCACTGAGTACAATGAATAGGCGGTTATCTAGTTCAAAGCGCTTGAACGCGTGACGATTGGCATTCACCAAATATAGCCGACCAAAAGACTCCAGTAATATTTGTCGTTCGGCAATGCTAAAGTCTTTGAAAAAATTGAGCCGATTTATGATCTCCAACTGTTTTATAAGAGGCACATTTTCAAGTAATTTCATTGGTTTCGGTCGTCTATGGTTTGTTATTAAATAGTGGCGGCTTTTGTTGGCAGGGTCAATGATATTTTGTGGACTCGCAGAGACTGTGAGTGACCAATGATATACGACACCTTTGGCCTAAGGTGTGAGTTTACGTGCGTTACGCAAAAGTGCAGGTGAGACTGGCACCAAGCGCCAGTCTGTGGTGAGTTACTCTTGAATATTTCTTTCTTTGAGCTTTCTTGTCAGGGTATTGCGACCCCAACCAATTTTTAACGCGGCGTCTTGCTTGTGTCCATGACACGCACTGAGTGCAGTCTTTATCAAGCGTACTTCTAGCTGCGCTTGTACCGCAGGCCAGATGTTTTCCTTACCCTGTTTGAGTTCTTGATTTAACCAAAGTTGAAAGGCATCTAACCAATCACCCGTTGCTTCATCTGTGATAGCCTTATGATTGAGCTCATCGGGCAAGTCATGTGCTCCAATCAGGTCGCCAGGTGCCATTACGGTGAGCCAGCGGCAAGTGTTTTCGAGTTGGCGCACGTTTCCGGGCCAATGATACAGCCTCATGACATCAATCGCGTCTTCATTGAGAACCTTACATTCCACTTGTAGTTCTTTGGCACTGCGGCCTAAAAAGTGCTGAGCGAGCTTTGCAATGTCCTCAGGACGCTCTCTCAATGCTGGTAACTTTAATCGCACTACATTGAGACGATGAAATAAGTCTTCTCGAAATTGACCTTTTTTAACCAGTTGCTCTAAGTCTTGGTGAGTCGCGGCGATGATGCGCACATCGACTTTTACACTTTGATGTCCGCCTACACGGTAAAACTCTCCGTCAGCCAAGACCCTAAGTAGCCGCGTTTGTACATCCAATGGCATATCACCAATCTCATCCAAAAATAGTGTGCCGCCATCGGCTTGCTCAAAGCGGCCTCGACGCATACTGTCAGCGCCAGTAAATGCCCCTTTTTCATGACCAAAAAGTTCTGACTCAACTAGGTCTTTGGGAATAGCAGCCATGTTAAGGGCGATAAATGCATTCTCTTTACGCGGGCTATGGTTATGCAGTGCGCCGGCAACGAGCTCTTTACCAGTACCGGACTCGCCATTAATGAGCACACTCATGCTAGAGGCTGAAAGCTTCCCTATGGCTCTAAAAACTTCCTGCATGGCAGGCGCTTCACCAATGATATCGGGATGTTTTTGTTCTTGGGTTTGGCGTTTGGTTTTACGAGCTTGTTGGCTGGCCTGATAGGCTCTTTCAACCAAGGAAGTGGCTTCATTTAAATCAAACGGCTTCGCTAAGTATTCGAATGCTCCCTTTTGAAACGCATTGACCGCGGAGTCTAAATCCGAATGCGCCGTCATGATTATTACAGGCAGATTGGGATATTGTGTGACTATTTCCTCGAGCAAAGCCATGCCATCCAACCCCGGCATTCTTACATCAGAAATTAGTACAGCGGGTTGGCTGTACTGCAAGGCTGTTAACACATCTTGACCGTTGGCGAAACTTTCGGTGTTAAATCCTGCTCGTGATAATGCCTTGTCTAAGACAAAGCGTATTGAAGCATCATCATCAACTAGCCAAACTGTTTTCATTACTTGCTCCCCGTGCCGTCGTCGTCAAACGGCAAGTAAATATTAAATTCTGTGTGTCCGGGCCAGCTGTCACAGTCGATCATGCCACCATGTTGCTCGACAATTGTTTGTGCAATGGATAACCCCAGTCCAGAGCCACCTTCCTTGTTGGTGATCATGGGATAGAATAAGGTATCTTTTAGCTCTTCGGCGATACCCGGTCCATCATCCGTAATTTTTACCAACAAAGCCTTTTTCATCAAGCGTTCACCCCGCCTCATGCGGTGTTTGATCCGCGTAGTCAAGGTGATGGTGCCTGAACTTTCTAGCGCCTGTTGAGCGTTTCTCACGATGTTGAGCACAACTTGTTGTATTTTCGCTTGGTCGATCACGATATCAGGTATGCTTGGATCATAGTCTTTTAATAATGTTATTTGACTGGCGTTGTCCAACATACTCAACTTAATAACGGACTCGAGTGTTTGGTGGATATTGCACGGCGCTTTTTTGGGCAACTGATTGGGCCCAAGCAGCCTATCCACCAACTCGGTTAATCGGTCCGCTTGCTCTATGATCAACTGTGCACATTGATCGCGTTCTTGCTGACAGGTCTCGTACTGCAATAATTGCGCCGCTCCTCTTATCCCACCTAAAGGATTTTTTATTTCATGCGCCAATCCGCGTATCAGTGTTCGTGCAGCCTGATATTGATGCATTTGATTGGAGGCTTGATCAAAGCGTACTTCATCATCGATACGACGACATTCCAGTAGAATAAAAGTTTGCTGCTGGTGGTTGATGCGTCTGGCGTGCAGGTTTAATGTGGCAGCGCGGTTATCCACGAACACCACGTCTACCCTGTGTTGCGGCAATCAACCCCATCGTTGAGTGCGTATTGAGAGAGACGTTCAAAGTCAATATGATGGTGGCTAAAGATGTCGTTAATAGGTTGGCCTATTAACCGTTTAAGACCCAATCCGAATAACTCACTGCTGCTGTTATTGGCATAATGGATCACAAACTCTTTATCTAACACTAACACACATGTGGATAGATTATGCCATAGGGCACTCAGCATAGGGTGGGTACTTTGTACCATGTTGGGTCACCTGTAGAGTCTTTTGCACCAATTTGGTGCACTATAACATGCACTGACTAATTGGGCTATGGGTTGATACGGCTGGTTCTGTGCAAATAAAATGTACTCTGTGGACTGGTAGCAATTCTCGTACCGTGCTCGTCGAACAAGTACATAATTAGTTGGTGCTCTCCACGGTCTAAATTTCTTAATGCAAAGGTTGTGTTGGTTTGCTTGTCACTCACCAATTGACCGTTGAGTGATAGTTGAACCGTTAAGCCTTTGCTAAATACGGGCTTTACTTGCCCGCTTACATACACTGTGCCGGTGTTTTCTCTGATGGTTTGCTGATGTCCAGGAGACGAAATTCGTAACTGGTACTGCACCGCCTTTTTCGCTTTCTTAGGCTCCAGGATTGAGGTATCGGTAACGGGCATATTCAAGGGCTTATTTAAACTTACCTTTTCTGAACCAGCACGTGGTACGTCAGAAAACACCCAATTACCGTTTTCGTCTTTCCAGCGGTAAACTTGCGGTTGTGAGGCTGTTGCGCAGAACGTCAGTATCATACTGAATACCAACAAAATTCGTATCATTAATCAGGCCTCACACTCTCGACTCGCTTGGTAATACTCTAGTATGAAACATAAAGATTTACCATAAAAAAGCCCGCTAAAGCGGGCTTGAGAACACATATGATTTAATTGCGCGATTAAACGCTGTAGTACATTTCAAACTCAACAGGGTGAGTTGTCATGTTCAGTTTTTCCACTTCTTTAGACTTAAGTGCAATGTAAGCATCAATTAAGTCGTCAGTGAACACGCCACCTTGAGTTAAGAACTCACGGTCAGCGTCAAGGCATGCCAATGCTTCGTCTAGTGAAGCCGCAACAGTTGGGATCTCAGCAGCTTCTTCAGCTGGAAGATCATATAAGTCTTTGTCCATTGCATCGCCAGGGTGGATCTTGTTCTTAATTCCGTCAAGACCAGCCATAAGCATTGCTGAGAATGCAAGGTACGGGTTAGCTGTTGGGTCAGGGAAGCGTACTTCGATACGGCGAGCTTTTTCTGACGGTACAACTGGGATACGGATTGAAGCAGAACGGTTACGAGCTGAGTAAGCAAGCATTACCGGTGCTTCGAAGCCAGGTACTAAACGCTTGTAAGAGTTGGTAGACGCGTTAGCAAATGCGTTAATTGCTTTAGCGTGCTTGATAATACCACCGATGTAGTAAAGTGCTTCTTCAGAAAGGCCGCCGTACTTGTCGCCTGCGAAGATGTTTTTGCCATCTTTAGCAAGAGACTGGTGACAGTGCATACCAGAACCGTTATCACCCACGATTGGCTTAGGCATGAAAGTCGCTGTTTTGCCGTATAAGTGTGCCATGTTGTGGATAACGTACTTCATTTCCTGAATTTCGTCAGCTTTGATTACCATGGTGTTGAAGCGTGTTGCGATCTCATTTTGACCCGCTGTCGCTACTTCATGGTGGTGAGCTTCTACAACGTGACCTAGTTCTTCAAGTACTAGACATGTTGCTGAGCGCCAATCTTGTGATGAATCAACAGGGGCAACAGGGAAATAACCACCTTTTACGCCTGGACGGTGACCAGTGTTACCGCCTTCGTAATCTTTATCAGAGTTCCAAGATGCTTCTTGTGCATCAATTTTGTACATTGAACCTGACATATCTGTTTTGTATTTAACATCGTCAAATAAGAAAAATTCTGGCTCTGGGCCGAACAATACGGTATCAGCGATACCCGTTGAACGCATGTACTCTTCTGCACGTTTAGCAACAGAACGTGGGTCACGCTCATAGCCTTGGTGTGTGTTTGGCTCTACCACGTCACAGCGAACGATTAGTGTCGTTTCTTCTGCGAATGGGTCTAGCTTTGCTGATGCTGGATCAGGCATTAGTACCATGTCAGATTCGTTGATGCCCTTCCAACCTGCAATTGAAGAACCATCAAACATTTTACCATCTTCGAAGAAGTCTTCATCGGCTTGGTGATGTGGGATAGAAACGTGCTGCTCTTTACCTTTTGTATCAGTAAAGCGTAAATCTACGAATTTAACGTCATTTTCTTTGATAAAATCTAAAACCGATTGTGACATGTGTCCTCCGACTCGTTGGGTTTTTTAAGCTTGCTGCATTCTAATGCGATTGCGCTTTTTGTAAGCTTAATCTGTGCCATATTTTCAAGCTGTTGATATTTGGTGGTTTTGTTTTTTGGTGTAACGCGATGCACCTTAACTGTGCACCAAAATGATCCACAAATGCACAGCCTTGGTGCGATGTTAGTATAGTGCAACTAGCGTATATTCCCAGTTCACATGCGTCCATTTGCTGAGGCGTGAGTGTTGTCATCTATTGTACATTTTTATGCTTTATGGTTGCTATTTGGTCGTACGTTAAACGCCTCCTAAAGACGCTTCAACTACGGTAAATTCAGTCTGTGCTAAACTGAATATCGACCATAAAGTACGCAATTTATGTTCAGTCATTAAAAAATAATGCTGCATAAACTTTCATCTACCGCGTTATTAGGGGATAATACGCCACTTTAAATCCTGGCGGTCTACTTTTATGGACTGTTTTGTGCAATTTGGTGCACAGGATTAACCCACTCTTTCGAGTAATTATCTGAGTTATAGACATGAGTATTGAAAAATTACGTAATATCGCGATTATCGCCCACGTAGACCACGGTAAAACCACCCTAGTTGATAAGCTGCTAGAGCAATCTGGTACACTAGCAACACGCGGCGGTAACGAAGAACGTGTAATGGATTCAAACGATATCGAGAAAGAGCGCGGTATCACTATCCTAGCAAAAAACACGGCGATTGAGTGGAATGACTACCACATTAATATCGTAGACACTCCGGGACACGCCGACTTCGGTGGTGAAGTAGAACGTGTTCTGTCAATGGTTGACTCAGTATTACTACTGGTTGATGCACAAGAAGGTCCAATGCCGCAAACGCGCTTCGTGACGCAAAAAGCGTTCGCGTTGGGACTGAAGCCTATCGTTGTTATTAACAAAATCGACAAACCAGGCGCACGTCCTGATTGGGTAATGGATCAGGTTTTTGACCTGTTCGATAACCTAGGTGCAACTGATGACCAGTTAGATTTCCAAGTTATTTATGCATCAGCAATCAATGGCTGGGCAACACTAGATTTAGACACACCGTCTGACAACATGCAGCCAATGTTTGAAGCTATCGTAGAGCAGGTTGCTGCTCCAGATGCGGATCCAGATGGCGGCTTCCAGATGCAGATTTCACAGCTAGACTACAACTCATACATTGGTGTGATCGGTGTGGGTCGTATCAAGCGTGGTACTGTTAGAGTGAATCAGCAAGTAACTGTGGTTGGTGCTGATGGCAGCAAGCGTAATGGTAAAGTAGGTCAAGTACTGACTTATTTAGGTCTAGACCGTCATGAAGCACAACAAGCACAAGCGGGTGACATCATTGCTATCACTGGTTTAGGTGAGTTGAAGATTTCTGATACGGTGTGTGATGTGAACGCTGTTGAAGCGTTACCACCGCTTTCTGTTGATGAGCCAACAGTAACCATGACTTTCTCAGTGAATACTTCGCCGTTTGCGGGTCAAGAAGGTAAGTTCGTTACTTCTCGTAACATTCTAGAGCGTCTACAAAATGAGCTAGTACACAACGTGGCATTACGCGTTGAAGAGACAGACAACCCAGATAGCTTCCGTGTGTCTGGTCGTGGTGAATTACACTTAGGTATTTTGATTGAAAACATGCGTCGTGAAGGCTACGAGCTAGCTGTATCACGTCCAGAAGTAATTCTACGTGAAGTAGATGGTCAGTTAGAAGAACCATTTGAGACCGTAACGGTTGACGTACAAGAAGAGCACCAAGGTTCTATCATGGAGCAACTTGGTTTACGTAAAGCTGAAATGACAGACATGGCACCAGATGGTAAAGGTCGTGTACGTTTAGACTTCATGATGCCGAGCCGTGGTTTAATCGGTTTCCAAACTGACTTCATGACATTGACTTCAGGTTCAGGCCTAATGTACCACACGTTTGATCATTACGGCCCACACAAAGGCGGTACAATAGGTAAGCGTAAGAACGGTGTATTGATTGCCAATGCCACTGGTAAGGCGTTAACTAACGCACTATTTAACTTACAAGAGCGTGGTAAGTTATTCATCGGTCACGGTGTTGAAGTGTACGAAGGTATGATCATCGGTATTCATAGCCGTGATAACGATCTAACTGTTAACGCATTGAAAGGCAAGCAGTTAACTAACGTACGTGCATCAGGTACTGATGAAGCACAGACGCTTGTACCACCTATCAGAATGTCACTTGAGCAAGCGCTTGAGTTCATTGATGATGATGAGCTAGTAGAAGTAACACCTGAGAATATTCGTATTCGTAAGAAGTTACTCACTGAAAGTGAGCGTAAACGCGCTAGCCGTCAAGCAAAAGATTAATTGCTATTGTGAATAAAAAAACGCCGCTAAATAGCGGCGTTTTTTTATGTGTAGATCCACTAAAATAACCCGTAGCTTTCAGTTTCTTCTGGTTCATATCCCTGTAGGTGTTCCGGGCGAAAAATTGAACTGGGGTCAATGAGTACACTGTGGGTGTTGCCACGCTTAATGAGCCCTTGCATCATCTTCTTGGTTTGCGGATCGATTTCAAAGCCTATGTTGGTAATTTCACTCAATGACTTTATTTCGTCCTCTTCGCAGTGAATGTTGTCCTCTACTTGATCAACCAACAACCCGATGTGTGGTTTGTGGCCATCCTGTGTGGTGAATACAATGATGGGTTTATGATCCAAGCTTATTTGCTCTCGTGCAGATTCAAACAAACGCATTAGCTTGATGTACGTGGTTGCGCGTTCTTTCTCCAGCATGGTGATGGCTTGTTGCTTTTTATCTTGCTCACATAAGGTCAACAGTTTGTCGGCTAGAGCATGTAGCCGGTTATGGGGCTCTTCAAATCGACTTAATATGGCCTTTAAGTCTTCATTTTCCGTTTTGAAATTAGCCAACCATTGTCCAAAGGAACATTGTTTTGGATCTCTTGCTTTATCAAAGTCTTGTCCTTTAATAACGCTGCGCTCAAGTGCTTGTAACCACTGTCTGTGCTCTTCTTCTTTGTTTTTCAGTAGTTCAACCAGCGCGTTATTAATATCGTATGAAGATTTTTTATTGAGGATAATACCCAGATCAAAAATAGGAGTTGGTGTGCCCATATAGTCTTTAACACCCAAAAAACTCGGATTTTCATTGGGAAGAGAGGTTAAATCTCCTTCATAGCGTTCCGTCAGTAGAATATCCAGAATCTTCAGTGAAATTGTTTTTTGTCCGACTCGGAAATTGATTAAATCCATATTTTCCTCAACTTGCGCATTGGTTTTGTTTAAGGATAGAACATTATGGTGAATATGAGCGATACACAGGTAATTTCTTTTGCTGCTGTGTTAACCCAAAAAGCGCTTTCAAATCACTATCATGTTCCAACACATAGGACAGATTATTGAGTAAACATTGTTGAGAATAACTTGCTTGGCACTGCCTTACTGCGCGACTAAAAACTACGGCGTTGAGGTAGCCTTCAAACAAAATATGATCGATTGTAAGCTCAGGATGCCGTTTCACACTTTGGCGAAACTGTTCACATAATTTGGCTTGGCAAGTATTTGGATCCGGTACCACTTCGGTGACCATAATGGCTTGACCAGGCTCTACCCTTGCAAATAGCTCCTTACTGGAGACAAATGAGACACTTGTAAACTCAAGCTTAAGTTTGGCGTCATTTGCCAGCTTAATGAAGGTGGCAAGAGGTTCATATGTGCCAATCATAATAACCGCGGTGGCGTTTGTTTCTTTGATTTGCTCATGGGCTCTTTCCACATCCGTGCTGTTACGCTTGAAGCGGGAGATAATGGTAGGCTTAAGACCTTGTTTAGCGAGTGCTTGTGTGAGACTTTTTTCAACCGTGATACCAAATTCATCGGCTTGGATGAGCAATGCTATATATTGATGGTCTTTTTCAGAGGTCAGAAACTTGATGTGTTCGTTTGCCTCATCGCGGTAGCTGGCTCGCAAATTAAAAACATGGTAATTAGATACTTGGTGTAAAAAGTCCGCACCTGTAAATGGCATAAGCAAAGGGGTTTTACTGTGTTCTAAAATGGGGCGAATCGCGGCGGTAGTCGGAGTTCCCATAAAACCAAACAACACATCAACGTTATGTGTATAGATAAACTGCCGTGTGTTGTGCACGGTTCTCTTCGGCTCGTATCCATCATCCATCACGATGAGTTCGATGTTTTTTCCTGCGATACCCCCTTTGCTGTTAATGGCGTCGAAATGTAGTAAAGCGCCATCGTGTAGCTGTTTGCCAATACCTTGAGCAGGACCCGTTAGCGCAATAGACATTCCTAACTTTATGGTACTTTGTTCAGACACGCTAGCCCCGCTAACACACAATAGTAGCAGGGCAAAAAAAATCTTAATGTAGCGTTTTGAGCTGTCCATATAGTTCATGCACCAAGGTGTTGAGAGCTTGAGAAAACTGCTTTCTCGAGGTTAAATCTAAATCGTTTTCAAGCCACGCTTTAGTATTGTTTTGTAATAATAGTCTAATACCTAATTGTTGTGAAACATCTGATATATTTACTAATAATTTGGGAGATAGAAGGAGTATTTGCCATATCGTCGCGCTATCTTGCTCAAGCAAGGAGCCTCTATTTGCTAAAAGCTTGAGTTGGGCTAATAAAGGACGTGCAATTGGTTGGCTGGGCATTGCAGTGATAATTTGCATTACCAGTTGCCATGGTAAGTGCTGATAATGATTGAGTAATTGGTAGCTAAAATTTGTTCTAAAATAAGCTCGCAGAGCATCAATATGGGAATTGTTATGGTTACTTTTCAAAACCATAGCAGCGTATTCACCACTTGCTTTATCCTGTTTGAAACCTAACTTGACCAACTCATAGCTGTTTTGCTGCCAAAAGTTTAATAATCGTGAGGTCGCACCGAAGCTGCTGCCAAAATAATCAACCTGTTTGCCTAGTTGTTGTTCAACGTAGCTTAGAAGTTCACTCCCAAGGCCTTTGGTATGAAACTGCGGAGTGATGACAATTCGAACAATACGCGCAATCTTTGCGTTGAGAAAGTGACTATTTCCTTGCGTGGCAAAGAGTTGCTGCACTAACAGGTGTCCTTGGGGACGGCGTATGCCAACAGCTATGTCACTGTGCAATTCATCTGGAATTTGTCCTTCTAGATTGACGAGACACAAGCCGATTAATTGCTGTTTATTGCGGATGGCAAAAATGACGTTGGATGGACTATCCAGAAGCTGACGTAAATCATTAACCGTTGTTTGGTAGTGTGCCAACACCAATAATGCGAAGGCTTGTTGTAGCAAAGGCTCATCATTGGCGAGCGACTTTCTATCGAGTTGACAAAACTCGGGTTGGTCAAGGTGCTCAACCACAGGGTATTGGCAATCTAAAGCGAATAGCTGATTGATCACTTTCTCCAATGGATCATGCGCTTGATAGCGAATGGGTTGGTGTAAGTTCAGTGATACGTGATTTGGGAAGTGTTGCTTCAGATGACTTTGAAACCGCAACGTGTAACCACGACCATTGCCCTCATAGCCAATGATGGTGCTCGAAAACACGCATTGCTTGGTTTTGCGAGAAAGTGCGATCAAGATAGGCACGGGGATTGATGCTGCTTCATCAATCAACAACACTTGCTCATCTAAAGTTTGCGACAGTAGTTGATCTGGCGGTACAAACTTGAGATTTGCGAGTTGTTTTTCATGACCTTGGTAATTTAGACCTAGCGTCTGTGCAACATGTTTAAAGCTATTTTTCACGGCGCTATATTGCAATGCGCAGATAATAAATTGTTTATGGGCCATTCTGGCGGCAAGGAGTCCCAACGCTGCTGACTTGCCTCGACCTCGATCGGCGCTAAGTAATATGGGTATGTGCGTTTGTTTGTCTAGGTTGTGTTGGATAGTCGAGATTACTTGTTGTTGCTCATAATAAGTTGCAGTTAACCGATGACTTAGGCCGTTTGATGCCAGTGTCAACCCTTTGCTTTGTGACCAGCAGGATATGCCAGAGTTATTTAAGATTGACTGCCAACGTTTTAAAAAGGGGCTGTCGGTGACGGTATAGCCAAAAGAACACCAACTGGCGACGCTAGGGTCTAACCACTCGGTTAGTTCGTCCAACTCGGGTAAAAGTAATATTAATAGCCCGCCAGCTTTAACTGTACCACTCAGC
This sequence comes from Pseudoalteromonas sp. T1lg23B, assembly GCF_002964665.1. Classification (GTDB taxonomy): domain Bacteria; phylum Pseudomonadota; class Gammaproteobacteria; order Enterobacterales; family Alteromonadaceae; genus Pseudoalteromonas. The sequence continues at coordinate 172,319 of NZ_PQBZ01000002.1, forward strand.
GCCGCTAACCTGTTGGGGACGATACCAGCATAGCCGTCATAGACGGCTAACTTAAATTCTTGTCCTAAGATCTGATGAAGATGCTCAGGCCAACAGGCATTGTCTAATGCCTCGTGCTTCGATAACACCAAGCTATCATCCGATAACTGAAATAACCTACCAAGCTGTTCGATAGCCCATTCATGGGCGCCACATATTAAAAACAGCTGGCGGTGCTGGTTATTTTCTAACTCGGAAAATAACGGCTTTAGTTCAGAGACTTTGTAAACGGGCATAGGCCGTGACCAACCATTTGGTTCCTACATCATCAAAGTTTACTTGAATACGAGACTGCGCGCCGCTGCCCTCATAATTAAGCACAGTTCCTGCGCCAAACTTTGCATGTAATACGCGCTGACCTAGATTATAGCCACTGTCTTCAAAGGCCGCATGGGTAACGGAGGCACTAAAGCGGCCACTATTCACCGGTCGAGATACTTGCGTTTTGATACGGATCTCTTCGATACATTCTTCGGGGAGCTCTCGTAAGAAGCGCGAAGGGCTGTGATGCTTTTCCTGACCATATAAACGACGACTCTCGGCATGACTGATGTAGAGTTTATCCATGGCTCGGGTCATTCCGACGTAACATAAGCGCCTTTCTTCTTCCAAGCGTCCAGACTCTTCATGGCTTTGTTGTGATGGGAACATCCCTTCTTCAACACCCACCATGAATACCAGCGGAAATTCGAGCCCTTTTGCAGAGTGTAAGGTCATCATTTGCACTGCATCTTCATGTTCATCAGCCTGACCTTCTCCCGACTCTAAAGAGGTATAGGCTAAGAAGCCTTGCAGAGGTGAGCTAAAATCTTCGTCTATGGGCGGCTCATACTGGCCACAAGCACTGATCAATTCTTCAAGGTTTTCTACCCGAGCGCGACCTTTTTCACCTTTTTCAGCCTGATACATTGCCATCAAGCCCGAGTATTCAATGGTTGTTTTAGCCTGCTCAGAAAGTTCTAACTCGGTGATCTTGTCATCCAACTGTTCGACAAGTTCAATAAAACGAGCCACCGCGGTGGCAGCTCTACCAGCTAAGTGCTTTTGCTCAAGTACAGCTTTGGCCGCATACCAAAGTGGCATCGACTCATTGCGTGCACAGTCGCGAATATGGCTGAGGGTTTTATCGCCAATCCCACGTGCTGGTGTATTGATCACTCGTTCAAAAGCCGCATCATCCTGACGGTTACTCAGTAGCCTTAGATACGCCAATGCGTCTTTGATCTCTTGACGTTCGAAGAAGCGCATCCCGCCGTAAATACGGTATTTTAGACCTTCTTGCAGTAAGGCTTCTTCTAATACTCGTGACTGAGCGTTATTTCGGTACAGAATCGCACAATCTTGTAAGGCATTGCCTGCGTTGAGCCAAGAGCGAATTTTACTGACTACAAAACGAGATTCATCCAGTTCATTAAATGCGGCATAAATTGAAATGGGTTCGCCTTGATTACCATCGGTCCATAGGCTTTTACCCATGCGTTCAGAGTTATTCTGGATCAACGCGTTGGAAGCATTGAGGATATTCGCTGTAGAACGATAGTTTTGTTCAAGGCGGATAGTTTCAGCCGAGAAGTCTTCTAAAAAGCGTTTGATATTTTCTACTTTTGCGCCGCGCCAGCCATAGATGCTCTGGTCGTCATCGCCAACAATCATCATGTTGTTTTCTTGTCCAGCAAGCAGTTTTAACCATTGATATTGAATACTGTTGGTATCTTGAAACTCGTCCACAAGCATATGTCTAAAGCGTTGCTGGTAGTGCCTTAATAACGTTGGTTGTCGTTGTAGTAATTCATAGCAGCGTAACAGTATCTCAGCAAAATCGACTAAGCCAGCTCTGTCACAGGCATCTTGATAGGCGGTGTAAACACGCAACAGAAGTTGCTCATTCACATCATAGGCTTGAATATCTTTTGGCCTTTGTCCTTCATCTTTACGCGCGCTGATATACCAGGCAATTTGTTTAGGTGGCCATTTTTTCTCATCAATATTCATTGCCTTGAGTAGGCGGCGTATCATACGGATCTGGTCATCAGTATCTAGGATCTGAAATGCTTCAGGTAAGTTGGCTTCGCGGTGATGAGCTCGCAAAATACGATGAGACAATCCGTGGAAGGTACCAATCCACATGCCACCGACTGGCATGCGTAGTGTTTCTTCAACACGGGTGCGCATTTCTTTAGCTGCTTTATTGGTAAACGTAACGGCAAAAATACTATAGGGCGAGGCATGTTCGACTTGCATTAACCAGGCTATGCGATGCACAAGTACTCGGGTTTTCCCTGAGCCTGCACCCGCCAGAACTAGCATATTGCTTAGAGGGGCAGCAACTGCTTCACGTTGTTTATCGTTTAAGCCATCGATTAATTCAGAAACGTCCATTCTCGCGCCTATTTCAGTAAAATGAGCGCAAAGTATACCCGTGTTAGGGGGGCGTTGCCCAGTTACACGTGTTAAAAACTGCGTTAGTTAAATCTATCAGCTTGAATTTATTAGATAAATACAAAAAAGAAAACTGTATAAATAAACAGTTATTCGTGATCTAACACTGCCTTCAATCTATTTTGGACTTCTTCTACCAGTAAATCTGGCTGGAATTTAGATAAGAACGCATTACAGCCGACTTTTTCAACCATTGCCTGATTAAAGCTGCCACTCAGTGATGTATTTAAAATGACATATAGATCCTTCAAGCGCGAGTCGTTACGAATTTCGTAAGTCAGTCTGTAGCCGTCCATCGCTGGCATTTCGGCGTCGGTGATCACGGCTAAGAGTTCTTTGTTGACGTCAATTCCTTCATCAGCCCAGTGTTTCAATAAATTCAGAGCTTCCTGACCATCAGTTGCGGGAATTATTTCTATGCCTAACTGTGCCAGCGTATCAGATACTTGTCGGCGCGCGGTGGGTGAATCATCAGCATGAAGAATTTTGCGGCCTTGGAATTCGTCGATGATACTCTTATCCAAAATGTCATCCGAAATCACGACATCATAGGCAACAATTTCGGCTAGCACTTTCTCGACATCAATAATTTCAACGATGTGTTCAACACCGTCACGTTGTATTTTCGTCAGTGCTGTGAGGTAGTGATTTTTACCCACCGAACTTGGCGTTGGCATGATATCTTGCCAAGTGGTGTTGACGATTTGATCGACCTTACCGACTAGAAAAGCCTGCACAGAACGGTTGTATTCTGTGATCACAAGGTTACTGTCGGAGTCTTTTTCGCATTCGGGCATACAGATAGCGCGACGTAAATCGATCACGGGAATAGACTCGCCGCGAATGGTTGTAACACCGCAGACTTTTGGGTGGGCATTGGGCATGATATTCAAATGGGGCAGTTTAACCACCTCTTTAACTTTGAATACATTTAGGGCGAAGAAGTGGCGACTATGAAGATGAAACAACAGAAGTTCCAAGCGGTTTTCACCCACCAACTGTGTTCTTTGATCAACAGAAGCTAATACGCCAGCCATACTTCACCTTTTTCTCCCAATTGCGTCACCTCAGTATACTGAAGTTGGGACAAAATACGAGCTTTGCATTACATGGCATGGTCGTTACTTTTGTATTAAAAGTTTTACTCTTCGTGCTGTGACTCGTAAATGCGTATTTTTTAAGGTTTTCAAGCCTGTAGAGATAGAGTAAGGTGACATCATGGAACAATAGATAGCATTAGATTATGCCTATAATTTTTAAACGTTTTATGGTGTTGCTACGAGCGCACGTTGATAAAGCGAGCTGGCAACTGTTAGTTACAGTCACCACTTGCCATTTGTTATTGGTATGGGGACTACTGTACTACGCAGGTGAGCAGGCACTGATTGCGCCTGACACTTTTATTTATTACTACATAGTGACCACATCTACCGTTGGCTACGGAGACTTCAGCGCAACAACGAATTTGGGACGTTGGATTGTGGCATTGGTGCAAATTCCGTTCGGTCTAGCTTTATTCGGTATCTTACTGGGTAAAGCAGGTCAGTTCATGACATTTTGGATTAGAAGAGCAATGACAGGCGATAAGAACTTTAATCATTTACGTAATCACATCATTATTTTTGGCTGGCACTCAATACGCACAAAAAAAATGATCGACTATATTTTAGCCGACACTAAAAGGCAGGATAGGCGAATAGTTTTGGCGGTTGTCGATGAAATTGAACATCCTTTATTGAGCTATTCTGAGGTAGATTTTGCACGATTATCAAGTTTTACTGATGATGATGAATTGGCGCGTATTGCAACCAGTGCTGCCGATAAAATAATCATAGATGGTCAGGATGATGATCAAACCTTTACCACAGCTTTAAAGCTAAGCCCTATGGTGCAAAAAGGGGCTCATATTAGTGCGCACTTTGTCGATGAGAGCAAAGTAGCGTTGCTACGAGCCCATTGCCAAAATGTAGAATGTTCTTCGAGTAAATCAGCGGAAATCTTAGTCAGAGCCATGCAGGATCCAGGTTCTAGTCGGGTGCAAGAAGAACTGTTGTCGACGTTACATGGTGATACGCAATTTAGCCTCAAGTTGCCTGTAGGGGTGAAAACCTGTCAGTTTGGCGCTTTATTTCATTATTTTAAAGAAAAGCATGATGCAATTTTGCTGGGTGTAGCCCATGATTTAAGTGCGCAAAATATGGACTTGAATCCGCCCTTAGACTACCCAGTTAATGCTGGGGATATTTTACATTATATAGCTGCTGAGCGGGTGTTACCTGATGAAGTGGCTTGGCAAAGGTTGTCATGAATGAGCTAATACTATTATTTATTGCTGTATGCGGATATTTGATACCGCTTGCTATTATCTCTGGTAGTAAACGCACCAAGGGCCATGAAAAAAACGGCTGGTTAATCGGCACGTTGCTTTTTTCATGGCTTACGTTGTTGCTATATTTTTCTATCGTACCCAAAGGCGGCGTACAGCAAGAAAAAGAGAAGAAACCGCGTTCAAGGCATCGACATTAATTTTGTGTTAGTAAACCCCATTCTTGCTCGCTCACAGGCATGATTGACAGGCGACTGGCCTTTTTTAGCGCTAGATCTTTGATGTCTGGGTTGGCTTTAATCGATGCAAGACTAATAGGCCTAAGGTGTTGCACGTATTGTAATGTCACACCAAACCAACGAGGGTCTTCTGGTTTTGATTTGGCATCAAAATAAGCGCTTTTTGGGTCAAATTGATAAGGGTCTGGCTGAGCTGCGGTGATCACTTTAGCAATCCCAACAATAGCGGGTACTTTGCAGCTTGAGTGGTAAATAAACACTCTGTCATCAAGCTGCACTTGATCGCGCAAAAAGTTTCGTGCCTGATAATTTCTTACTCCATCCCAAAAACTGCCTTGTTCGCCCGCCGACTTTAAATCATCAATTGAAAATGTATCTGGTTCTGTTTTAAATAACCAATATGCCATGCTCTACCTAATCATGTTGCGAAAATAAAAATAACTATGTGGTCGAACACCAACTATTTTCTGTAATAGCTTGGGTTTGAGTGACTCACTTAGGTTACTATTATACTATGATTATTTAATTAAACTGATGAAATAAGAGGTCTCGATGAGTCAAGTTCTTACCGATTTATTGTCTTTATTAAAGCTTGAGGAGATAGAGCAAGGTATTTATCGAGGACAAAGTCAGGATTTAGGATTCCCGCAGGTGTTCGGTGGTCAGGTAATGGGGCAGGCGTTATCTGCCGCAAAATATACCTTGCCAGAAGGGCGGTATGTTAACTCGTTACATTCATACTTTCTGCGTCCAGGGGACGCCAAAAAGCCGATAGTCTATGATGTTGAAGTGATTAGAGATGGACGCAGCTTTAGTACCCGACGGGTGCGCGCGATTCAATATGGGAAGCCTATCTTTTATATGACAGCGTCTTTTCAGGGGGATGAGCCAGGCTTGTCTCACCAAAGTACCATGCCGAATGTACCTGGCCCAGAAGAGCTAAAATCCTCACTGGATTTTTATCGTGAAAACAAAGCGCTGATCCCAGAGCAGCTCCGCCATAAATTCACCTGTGACATGCCACTTGAAACTAGACCTGTGGAGTTTCAAAACCCGTTTCAGCCAGAGGTAACAGAACCACAGCGTCATGTGTGGTTTAAGGCCAATGGGCCGCTTCCGGATGATAGACGCATTCATAACTACCTGCTTGCGTATGCCTCTGATTTTGAGTTTCTACCAACGGCTTTGCAGCCCCATGGTTTATCATTTATGCAGCCCAATATGCAGGTTGCGACAATAGACCATGCAATGTGGTTCCATCGTCCTTTTAGAATGGATGATTGGATTTTGTATAGTGTTGATAGTCCCAGTGCATCAAATGGTAGAGGTCTAGTACGAGGCCAGTTTTTCAACCGTCAGGGGGAGTTAGTCGCTTCGACTATCCAAGAGGGTGTGATGCGTCAACGCAGTTAATTGTGTTGGCCGTTCAGTGAAGAGCGGCCAACATGTTTTGTTTATAGTGTGTCTTGAATGGAGTGTGAAATGCTGGCGGGTAACAACTCATCCAAATGACGTTGTAAGAGCTGCAATTTATCCTCTGCTCGTATACATTGTTCATCGGACATTTTGATAAAGCCGTTCTCTTTCAAACTACCGATAAAGGCGACTAAGACTTTTTTGTCAAAAAACTCTGGACTCTTGATACCGTGCAATGTGCCTAATCGGTTGGCTATTACATCGCTTTCTATCTCAAGGTTTTTACGGGTAATACCTTGATTATTTTGAATCAGGCTTACGGTGATAGCGTAACGCTCTAATGTTAAGTGGCAGACTTTACCCAGCATTTCAAGTTGGGCTACAGCACTACTTTCTTTGTTTACGTGCGCGGTTTGCCCGTCAAACTCTATCAGTCCTTGTTCTGCAAAGCACATTAGCACTTGTTCAATATAATCTTCTCGTAAAGGCGTCAGAAACCACTCTTTGGCAAATAAGGGATAGAGAGTGGCAAATAGCTCTTTGAACTCGCTGATGTTGACGTTAAAGCGGTTAAACAGCAGTTGAGCAATCACGCTAGGCACAGCGAACAGGTGTAAGATATTGTTACGATAATAGTTAAAAAGCGTCCGTTCTTTTTCTTTGATAGCAATGATCTCACCCAGTTCATCCGCAATAACATCCAATTTATTGAGCTGTAACGCATGGGCGAGTAATTGCTCAGCGCTGTCTTCTGGCACGGTGACCTGCGCGTTGTATTTGGCACTACGTTGTAGTGTCAGGTAAAGCGACAATTGTGTGAGCAACTTACGCTTACTCAACGCAAACTGACTATTGCTTAGCAGTATGGTGGCCAATAGATTGATGGCATTGAGTGCTGCGGCACTATTAATATTGGTCATGATATTATCGGCCAGTTCAGCAACCTGAGTGTTTAACCATTGTGGTTTTTGTACATCGGTTGGGTGAATGGCATCACGCCAGTTACTCTGGTGTTCAGTTAGATACTGATTGACGTTAATAGGCTCGCCAAAGTTCAGATAGCCACGACCATAGTTTTTGAGATTCTTGATGGCTTTGAACACAGCAAAAACGGATTCATTTTTTTTATGGTTACCTGCCAATTCTTTTAGATAAGTGTTGATCTCCATAACATGTTCGTAGCCAATATAAACCGGTACGATAGAAATGGGGCGGTCTATACCCCTGAGCATTGATTGTAGTGTCATGGCGAGCATGCCGGTTTTTGGTGGCAATAAACGTCCTGTGCGGCTGCGCCCGCCTTCGGTATAAAACTTAACTGAGTAACCTTTAATGAAAAGCTGACTTAAATATTCTTTAAACACCGCAGAGTAGAGCTTGTTACCTGCAAATGAGCGGCGAATAAAGAATGCACCTGAGCGTCGGAAGATACCTCCAGCAGGGAAAAAGTTAAGATTCACCCCAGCGGCAATGTGTGGCGGTACTAGACCTTGGTGATAAATTACATAAGTCAACAATAGATAGTCCATGTGACTGCGATGACAAGGCACATAGATAATTTCATGTCCTTTGTCGGCAAGTTGATGCACTCGGTCGGCATACTTTACTTCAATACCATTGTAGAGTTTGGTCCACAGCCAAGTGAGAATACGGTCACCAACACGTACCATGGCATCAGAATAATTTGCTGCTATCTCATCGAGCAGCTCTTGTGCATTCAGACGTGCTTCTTCATAACTAAGGCCTTTACTTTTCGCTTCATCGGCAATCGCCTTTTTAATCGCAGGTGCAGCTAACAATGAACTGAACAACTTATCACGAGAAGGAAGTTTGGGACCGGTGGCGGCCAGTTTCTGACGATGAAAGTGTACGCGTGCCACACGGACGAGCTTTTGCGGTAGCTCATCAACATCGGACTTATCATTTATTAATTGCTTTAGGTCAATCGGCTGACTGAATCTCACTAAGTTGTCACGTCCTGAAAAGATCAGCACAAAAAATTTGCGTAACCAGCTTGGTGTTAGAGAATGAGAAAATAATGTACCAATACCAGCCTTTTCTTTACCTGGATTACGGCCCCACAAAATCGTGACAGGGATAATTTGCGCTTGTATCTGCGGGTCACCGTCTAGTGCAGTAAAAATAGCTTTTCCTGTATTCAAAACATTGCTGGGGGCTGCGACTTTGGCAAACAGTGGTGTTGGGTTTTGCAGCCCTAGAAATCGGTCAATTTCGGCATCACCCAGCCTTTGTGGTTGAGTGGGTCTAGGTAGCCCCAGTTTTTTACAAACTGCGTCTAATGCGGCCAAATCTGCACGGGAGTTGAGTCTGGCCACATAAAAAGTTGGCAAATTTGGGTTAAGATCAAATTGGGCTATTGGGTTGTCTGGTAATAATTTTGTTTTTACAAATAATAAATTAGCCCAATGAGCGAACAGGTTTAAGGTTCGAGAAACAATTCCCATGGCAACACCACATCAAAAAATTTGCGATAGCATAGCAAGCTTTAACTGGACTGACCATTTCTAGTGGATTCACTTGCTTGTGCGGTTTATTTAGTAATCTACGTCAGTACTTAAAATAACTTAGCATTAGTTGTTGCATTTATCACCAATATCATTATAATGTGCGGACTTTCTTGCTACTAAGTAGCTTGAAAGCAAACATAGGGCTTGGATTTCAAGCCAATTAAACAGGAATTCCGATTTGGAATTCAATGGTAGAAATAAGAAGACAACCGGCGAATTAGTATTTATTTCGTTCTGGTGGTTTTTTTATGCTCTTTTTAAATGCTCTTTTAATTGAGGTTTAAGAATGTCAAATCAACGCATTCGTATTCGCCTAAAAGCTTTTGACCACCGTTTGATTGACCAATCAACGGCGGAAATCGTGGAAACTGCGAAACGCACTGGTGCTCAAGTACGTGGTCCAATCCCACTACCAACGCGCTTTGAACGTTTTACTGTATTGATCTCTCCGCACGTAAACAAAGATGCGCGTGATCAGTATGAAATCCGCACCCACAAACGTCTGATCGACATCGTAGAACCAACAGATAAGACTGTAGACGCTCTAATGCGCCTAGACCTTGCTGCTGGTGTTGATGTTCAAATCAGCCTGGGTTAATCGGAAGATTAGAGAGGTTTTAGGAAAATGGCATTAGGTCTAGTCGGTCGTAAAGTGGGTATGACACGTATCTTCACTGAAGATGGTGTATCTATCCCTGTGACAGTTATCGAAGCGACGCCTAACCGTGTTACTCAGATCAAATCTGACGCAACAGACGGTTATGAAGCGCTTCAAGTTACTGCAGGCGAGAAAAAAGCAAGCCGTGTAAACAAAGCAGCAGCGGGTCACTTCGCTAAAGCTGGTGTTGAAGCGGGTCGTGGCCTGTGGGAATTCCGCCTAAATGGTGGTGAAGGCGATTTTGAAGTAGGTGCTGAACTTACTGTTGAACTATTCAACGACGTAAGCAAAGTAGACGTAACTGGTACTTCAAAAGGTAAAGGTTTCCAAGGTGGTGTTAAGCGCTGGAACTTCAGCATGCAAGACGCTACACACGGTAACTCTTTGTCTCACCGTGCTCCTGGTTCAATCGGTCAAAACCAATCACCTGGTAAGGTGTTTAAAGGTAAGAAAATGGCTGGTCAAATGGGTAATGTGCAAACAACTACTCAGAACCTTGAACTAGTACGTGTTGACGCTGAGCGTAACCTGCTTTTAGTTAAAGGTGCAGTACCTGGCGCTATCGGCGGTAACGTTATCGTTAAACCAGCTGTTAAAGCATAAGTCCTGGAGATTTAGTGATGGAATTAGCAATTAAAGGCGCTGGTGCGCTTGAAGTTTCCGAAGCTACTTTTGGACGTGAGTTTAACGAAGCATTAGTACATCAGGTAGTTGTTGCTTATGCAGCAGGTGCTCGTCAAGGTACTCGTGCTCAGAAGACACGTTCTGAAGTAAGAGGCGGTGGTAAGAAACCATTCAGCCAAAAAGGTACTGGCCGTGCTCGTGCTGGTACAATCCGCAGCCCAATCTGGCGCAGCGGTGGTGTGAGCTTTGCAGCTAAGCCGCAAGATCACAGCCAAAAAGTTAACCGTAAGATGTATCGCGGTGCGATTAAGAGCATCTTGTCTGAGCTTGTTCGTCAAGAGCGTTTAGTAGTTGTTGAAAACTTCGGTTTAGAAGCACCTAAAACTAAAGAGCTAGTAGCTAAGCTTAAAGAGCTTGAGCTTAAAGACGTGCTTATCGTGACTGAAGAAGTAGATGAGAATCTATTCCTTTCTGCACGTAACCTTTATAAGGTTGACACACGTGATGTAGCTGGTATCGACCCAGTAAGCCTAATCGCTTTCGATAAGGTACTTATTACTGCAGGTGCTGTTAAGCAACTTGAGGAGGCGCTAGCATGATCCGTGAAGAACGTCTTTTAAAAGTAATTCTTGCTCCACACATCTCTGAGAAAAGCACAATTGCTGCTGAAGAGAACAACACGATTGTTTTCAAAGTAGCTAAAAATGCAACTAAAGCTGAAGTTAAAGCTGCAGTTGAGAAGCTTTTTGAAGTAGAAGTAACTGGTGTTCGTACTTTGAATGTTAAGGGTAAAACAAAGCGTACTGGTATGCGTTTCGGTCGTCGTTCAGACTGGAAGAAAGCCTACGTTACTCTTAAAGAAGGTAGCGAGCTAGACTTTGTCGGCGGCGCCGAGTAATAAGGGGAGTTAGAATTATGGCACTTCAAAAGTGTAAACCAACTTCTGCGGGTCGTCGTCACGTCGTTAAAGTGGTTAACCCTGATCTACACAAGGGTAAGCCATACGCTCCGCTTTTAGAGAAAAACTCTAAATCAGGTGGTCGTAACAACAACGGTCGTATCACGGTTCGTCATATCGGTGGTGGTCACAAGCAACACTACCGTGTAATTGACTTTAAACGTACTAAAGATGGCATTCCTGCTACTGTTGAGCGTTTAGAGTACGATCCAAACCGTAGCGCAAACATCGCTCTTGTATTATATGCAGACGGTGAGCGTCGTTACATTATTGCACCTAAAGGCTTAAAAGCTGGCGATCAAATCCAGTCTGGTGTTGATGCACCAATCAAAGCTGGTAACACATTGCCAATGCGTAATATGCCTGTAGGTTCGACTGTACACAACGTAGAATTAAAGCCAGGTAAAGGTGCTCAAATCGCACGTTCTGCTGGTGCATACGTTCAAATCCTAGCACGTGAAGGTCAATATGTGACTCTACGTCTTCGTTCAGGCGAAGTTCGTAAGGTTGAATCTGACTGTCGCGCTACCTTAGGTGAAGTAGGCAATGCTGAGCATATGCTTCGTTCACTAGGTAAAGCAGGTGCTAACCGCTGGCGTGGTATTCGTCCGACAGTTCGTGGTGTTGCCATGAACCCGGTTGATCACCCACACGGTGGTGGTGAAGGTCGTACTTCTGGTGGTCGTCACCCTGTGTCTCCATGGGGCAAGCCTACCAAAGGTGCTAAAACACGTAAGAACAAGCGTACTGATAAATTAATCGTACGTCGTCGTACTAAGTAATAGTTGAGGAATTGCCATGCCACGTTCTCTCAAGAAGGGTCCATTCATTGACCTACACTTGCTGAAGAAGGTAGAGAAGGCGTTGGAAAGCGGTGACAAGAAGCCTATCAAGACTTGGAGCCGTCGTTCAATGATCATCCCTAATATGATCGGATTGACCATCGCAGTCCATAATGGTCGTCAGCACGTCCCTGTATTTGTTTCGGACGAAATGATCGGTCACAAACTAGGTGAATTTGCACCTACACGTACTTACCGCGGTCACGCTGCGGATAAGAAAGCTAAGAAACGTTAATCGGAGGGTATGATGGAAGCATTAGCTAAACACAAATTCGCCTCTGGTTCGGCGCAAAAAGCACGTCTAGTAGCTGATCAGATCCGCGGACTACCGGTAGATCGCGCTCTAGAAATCCTGGCGTACAGCCCAAAGAAAGCGGCTGTATTAGTTAAAAAAGTACTTGAGTCTGCTATTGCGAACGCAGAGCACAACGAAGGTGCTGACATTGATGAGCTACGTGTAGCTACGATCTTTGTGGACGATGGTCCTACAATGAAACGTATCATGCCACGTGCTAAAGGACGCGCTGACCGCATCCTTAAGCGTACAAGCCACATCACTGTTGTGGTTTCGGATAGCTAGGAGATATAAGTAATGGGACAAAAAGTTCATCCTACTGGTATTCGCCTAGGTATCTCTAAACCTTGGGTTTCTACCTGGTACGCGAATACAAAAGATTTCTCTGCACAGCTTTTTGGCGATCACAAAGTGCGTCAATACCTTACTAAGGAATTGAAAGCAGCTTCTGTGTCTAAAATCGTTATCGAGCGTCCAGCTAAATCAATCCGTGTAACAATTCACACAGCTCGTCCTGGTGTTGTTATCGGTAAAAAAGGCGAAGACGTTGAAAAGCTTCGTCAAGCTGTAACAAAGATTGCGGGTGTACCTGCTCAGATCAACATTTCTGAAGTACGTAAACCAGAGCTAGATGCACAATTAGTTGCAGATGGCATCGCATCTCAGCTTGAGCGTCGTGTTATGTTCCGTCGCGCTATGAAGCGTTCGGTACAAAATGCAATGCGCATTGGTGCTAAAGGTATCAAAGTTGAAGTAAGCGGTCGTCTAGGCGGCGCAGAAATCGCACGTTCTGAGTGGTATCGTGAAGGTCGTGTACCTCTACATACTCTACGTGCTGATATCGATTATGCAACTTCTGAAGCGTTAACCACTTACGGTATCATCGGTGTTAAAGTTTGGATCTTCAAAGGCGAAGTAATTGGTGGTTTACCACTAGTTCAAGAGCAAGAGAAGCCAGCTAAACGTGCGCCGAAGAAAGCCAAAAAAAGTGCTAAGTAAGAGGTAGCGATTAATGTTACAGCCAAAACGTACAAAATTCCGTAAAGTGCATAAAGGCCGCAACCGTGGTCTTGCAAACAGCGGTAACAAAGTAAGCTTCGGTTCTTTCGGCTTGAAAGCAACAGGTCGTGGTCGTATGACTGCTCGTCAAATCGAAGCAGCTCGTCGTGCTATGACACGTCACATCAAGCGTCAAGGTAAAATCTGGATCCGTGTATTCCCAGATAAGCCAATCACTGAAAAGCCGCTTGAAGTTCGTATGGGTAAAGGTAAAGGCTCTGTTGAGTACTGGGTTGCTGAAATCCAGCCAGGCAAAGTACTTTACGAGATGGAAGGTGTTTCTGAAGAGCTTGCTCGTGAAGCATTCAACCTAGCTGCTCGTAAATTACCTTTCAAAACAACATTTGTAACTCGGACGGTAATGTGATGAAAGCTAGCGAACTTAAAGACAAAAGCGTAGAAGAGCTAAATGCTGAACTTCTAGAGCTACTACGTGAGCAGTTCAACCTGCGCATGCAAGTAAGCACTGGTCAGCTAGCTCAAACTCACGAGCTGAAAAAAGAGTACGTCGCAATAGCGCGTGTTAAAACGGTTATCAACCAGAAGGCAGGTGCATAATGAGCGATAAGATCCGTACTCTTCAAGGTCGTGTACTAAGCGACAAGATGGACAAATCTATCGTTGTTGCTATCGAGCGTCAGGTGAAGCACCCTATCTATGGTAAATTCATCAAGCGTACAACTAAGTTGCACGCACACGACGAAAGCAACACTGCTAAAGCAGGCGATACAGTTACTATCCGTGAATGTGCGCCGATTTCTAAAAAGAAATCATGGACTTTAGTTGAAGTAGTTTCACGTCCTAAGCAAGCTTAATTTTAGTTTTATACTAAGTTAAACTTTGTTTTCAAAAGCCCCGGCCTTGGTCGGGGCTTTTTGCATTTTCTGACACTCCAAAGTAAAAGAGCTCTGCCGTAAGAGCCTATTAACCAGCCTATTTCTAATGCGTATTTGATGAGAGATAAGTGTTAACATCAACCTGATAAGACTTCTAACGGCCACTTGGCCAATAAAATTTGATAGGTCGGGTATGAATACTGTTGGCGCTGATGCGAGTTGCAGCAGAACCTTGATGATCACTTTGCCGATTTAGAATATTGCTAGGAACGGGATTATTTTTAGTTGTGTGTAAATATGATACTGTGGCGTCGGCCCTATGCCGCGGGTTTATATTTATTGGCTCCGTAAAAGTAAGTGAAAACGCGAGTCGTTATGCGTCAGTGCTTGGGAACTTTTCTTAACATGCAGTATCATCGTCATCATACTTTTTGGCTTGCTCTAGTTTTGACCGCTGGCATCTGGCTTATCTCATTTCTGCTATGGTGGGACATGACAGCATTGTTGTCTAGTTGGAAAACCAGTCTTACGATGTTATTTGGATCTTTTGTTGCAGGCTCAACGCCGTTAGGTGGAGGGGCCGTTGCATTTCCAGTCTTTACGAAAGTATTACAAGTTAGTCCCTATGATGCGCGTACTTTTTCTTTATTTATTCAATCAATAGGTATGTCTTTTGCGACACTGTATTTCATCAGCAGACGCATTTTCATTGATTGGACAACAATTGCGAGAGGCTTAGTTTATGCTACTTTAGGGCAACTGTGTGCGGTGACCTTGGTACTAACAGATGGGCTGTTGTTAAAGTATATTTTTAGTTGCTTTTTGGTGCTGGTCGCACTCTTGCTCGTATACGATAAGCAATCTATTGTGTTATCTCCTGTCACGCTGAAACGGCTAGGGGCCTTTGCGTTAATCACATTTTTTGGGGGACTGATAACGGGCTATCTGGGCTGTGGAGCGGACACCTTGTTGTTCTTTTATTACGTGCTGTTACTTGGGAGTCAAGCTAAGCATATGATCCCTACCACAGTCACTTTTATGGCACTTAATGCACTATTGGGGTCATTGATGTTCTTTATGCTTGGCAATCAACCTTCTGAATTTGTACTACAAAGTTGGTTTTTTGCAGCACCAATTGTTGCCATAGGAGCGCCTTTAGGTGGATACATACTTACCAAGCTCAATGCATCACTGATAGTGCGTTTTATTGTTCTGGTTATTCTGCTCGAATCGTGTAGCTCCCTGTTTTTGTTACCCCTGAAGCCAGTGGAGGTGGCGGTACTGTGTTGTTTGCAATTGAGTGTTTTTTTATTGCTATTAGTGAAAGCTAAAGCGAGGGCCATAAGTGACCAAAGTTAAGGTGGTATCAGCTAGCAAAGCACGATGTTGGGTGTATAAATGAGCCCTGATGGAATCACCAGGGCTGAGTTATTGCTATTACTCTTCGTTGATAACAGGCACTTCAAGGCCCATATCTTCCATAATCTTACGTACTTCTTCAGGCACCTTTTCTGGGTTGTCTTTACGCAAGTCTTCATCGCTGGGTAACGGCTGGCCAGTAAAAGCATGTAAAAAAGCTTCACACAATAGCTCACTATTTGTGGCATGGCGCAGGTTATTTACCTGACGGCGAGTGCGCTCATCAGTTAATACTTTTAATACATTTAGCGGGATAGAGACGGTAATTTTTTTTACTTGTTCAGATTTTTTACCGTGCTCTGCATAAGGGTGAATATACTCACCATTCCATTTAGCCATAGTGTTGTTATTGCCTCAGTGTTGGGAATGCTAATAAGACTGGGTTCGTCAACGCGTTTACTAACTATGTGGCACAAACTACCAAGAGTACCTATGATAGTTTATTCAAAAACGCAGTCTTATTAGCAATACTAATTTGTTAAGTGGCGAAATTTTATCGGTTTAAAAAAGATAGTCAAATACTAGTTAAATAGCCATGTAGCAGTATAAATGTTTTGACTTCTACCTTTTGATCATCTAACCTTTTAGACGTCTAAACATCCAACTATCTAGGTGATGATATGAGTGAGAGTGAAAAGTCTACCATCGCAGTACGTTATGGCATTGATGCTGATAAACATCATGGTGCCGTTGTGCCACCGCTATATTTGTCTACGACCTACTCGTTTGCTGATTTTGATACCAAACGTGATTATGACTATGGTCGTAGTGGTAACCCAAACCGAGACATTTTGGCGCAAACATTGGCGCAGTTAGAAGGCGCAGAGCGAGGCATTATTACTGCAACAGGTATGGCAGCCGTACACTTGGTGACTCAGTTGCTCAATCATGATGATACCTTGGTGATCCCCCACGACTGTTATGGTGGCAGCTACCGTTTGTTCACCTCGTTACAAAAGCGTGGTTTACTGAAATTGGCTGTTTTAGATCTCACTCAAGCACAAAGTTATGAACAGATACTTGCGATAAAGCCTAAGTTAGTTTGGATAGAAACGCCAAGCAACCCTATTTTACGATTAACGGACATTGCCGCAGTGGCAAAAGTCGCCAAGCAAGCTGGGGCGCTGGTTGCAGCCGACAATACGTTTTTGTCTCCTGTATTGCAAAATCCAATCAAACTTGGTGCGGATATTGTGGTGCATTCTACAACCAAATATATCAATGGACACTCAGACGTTGTTGGTGGGGCGGTGGTTGCCAAAACCGCTGAATTAGGAGAAGAGCTTGCTTGGTGGGCGAACAATATCGGCATTACGGGGGCGCCTTTTGACAGCTACTTAACCTTGAGAGGATTGCGCACGCTAAACGTTCGTTTAAAGCAGCATCAAGAAAATGCACTGGTTATTGCCAAATATCTTGAACAGTCACCCTATGTGAGCCAAGTTTATTATCCAGGCTTAGAATCTCACCCTCAGCATGAGCTCGCAAAGCAACAGCAATCAGGATTTGGCGGAATGGTGAGCTTTGATATCAAAGGGGGCCTTAAAGACTCTGCAGCATTCTTAACCAGCCTAAAACAATTTTCATTGGCAGAGTCTTTGGGTGGGGTTGAAAGCTTGATATGTCATCCTGCAACCATGACTCATGCTGGAATGGAACCGCAAGCCCGTTTGGAGGCTGGTGTAGGGGATACCTTGATCCGTATTTCTGTTGGTATTGAGGATGTACAAGATCTAGTTAACGATCTTGAACAAGCTTTTGCAAAAGTACAGCCTGGTTCTGCGCACGCATCAGATGAAGGCAAAGCATTTAAGTTAACGCCGGCTCATACGGCATTGTGGTAAGACGATGACAAAAGTAGTACATAAATTTGGTGGTTCAAGCTTAAGTTCTGCCGCGCGTTATCAAGCCGTTGCGCAAATAGTGTTGGGCCAGTGTTTAGCTGGTGATTGTGTTGTGGTGTCTGCCGCGGGCAAAACCACTAATACCTTAGTAAAGCTGTGGCAAAGCTATAAGCAAGACGACAATCAGGGATTCAGTGATATTTTATTACAGGTGGAAAACCACCAGAGTGAATTAATTGAAGCCTTATTTGTGGGTCACACGCGCAGGGATTTACTTGCGCAGTTAGACGGTGAGCTAAAAACTATCACAGATCAGGCTAAACAAGGTGTGCTACATGAAGCCACCTTGCTTGCACATGGAGAATTGTGGTCAGCGAGAATCTTGGCACACCTTTTAACACAGCTAGGGTTTGCAGCTATACATATTGATGCAAGAGGGTTGTTTACTTTGCATAATGGTCAGCTGTTACATCAACAAAATAAGCAGGCGTGCAAAGAGCAGTTACAAGGGAATGTGTTGTACGTGGTCACAGGTTTTATCGCCAGTGATGTTGAGCATAACACTGTGACACTGGGTCGCAATGGTAGCGACTATAGCGCAACTTTGCTTGCCAGTTATCTTGATGCTGACGCGGTATCAATCTGGACCGATACACAAGGGGTGTTTAGTACCGACCCACGCAAAGTAGCCAGTGCCATTAAATATCCAAAGGTATGTAGGTCTCAGGCTAACTTGTTGGCTCGTTTGGGCAATCCTGTGCTACATGCGAAAACTCTATCACCGTTGAAAAATACCAAGATTAAATTACGAGTACGCAGCAGCTTTGACGTGGAGGCTGCGCCAACAGAAATTGTCAAAGAAGGTTATAGTAAAGCAAAGCGTTTTATCACGACTTTTGAAGATTTAGATTTAATTCGAGTGGATGCTCTGCAACAAGGTGAAGTAGGCGAACTGAGTCAGCTGATACAGCACAGCATTCATCACTTTAATGCCCAAGGAGAGTGCTTCATCTTGGTACCTGCTGCCCATACACACGCGGTACTTCAAGCACTGTCAGGGCGAGCGAATATTGTGGAAAGCGCTCTGCAAGGTTTTGCTGTGGTCGCTGCACCAAGTGATATTGCTCAGCTACAGTCACAGGCTACACTGCTATTGAATGAACAAAATGTGGTAGTGAGATTTTCGCATTGTGATGATGAGTATGTGTTATTTCTTACTGATCAGGCGATTGATAGCGATGTGTTGGCGGTATTGCATGATAAATTAGTGAATAAAGACCGCGAGCTTGCTGTGATCATTGCCGGTTTAGGCAATGTGGGTGAAGTATTTGTAGAGCAATGCCAGCATCAGGTTGCGCATCTACAACAGCAGTTCGATGTTAAAGTGGTCGCTTTGGTTCGCTCTAAGCGCATGTTATTTTCCGCCAGTGGAATTGCAATCAATACTTGGCAGCAACAATGGCAAAATGAAGCCATTGCGTATAGTAATGCCGAGTTAGTTGAGCGTATCGGTGAATTAGACTACGAACACAAGGTGGTGATTGATATCACCGCCAGTGAAGCATTTAGCCAACTTTACCCTCAGTTTATCAAACAAGATTGTCATTTGATTAGTGCTAATAAGTACGCTGGTACAGCTGATAATGCTTGGTACCAGCAGCTACGCGAGCAGCTGAGCGAACGCAACCTGCATTGGCGTTATAACACCAGTGTGGGGGCGGGATTACCGATTAATTTTGCTTTAGCGGATCTACAGCATAGTGGCGACAAGATAACGCAGATTGAAGGTGTGTTTTCTGGGACATTATCATGGTTGTGTAGTAGCTTTGATGGCTCCACAGCGTTCTCTGAATTGGTCTTACAAGCCCAGGCTATGGGGTATACCGAGCCTGACCCTCGTGAAGATTTATCTGGTCGAGATATGCAGCGTAAGCTCCTTATTCTGGCGCGTGACATCGGCTTAACATTAGACCTAGAAGATATCGCCTTAGAGCCATTAATGCCTACAGATATGGCAGATGGCAGCTGGGAAGAGTTTTTAGCACGTCGAGAACAGCTAGATATTTTCTATGCTGATCAATATCAGCAGGCGAAGGCGCAAAATAAAGTACTACGTTACACAGGCTCATTGCGGTTGGATGAGCAAGGAAACGTTCACGCTAAAGTGGGCATTGCCTTTGTAGAAACACACTCAGCCATCGCACACCTGACGCCAGGCGACAATATTTTTGTCATCAAGAGTGTATGGTATGAGCGTAATCCGCTGGTTCTACAAGGTCCAGGTGCAGGTAAAGAGGTTACTGCAGCGGGGATCCACTCTGATTTATATTGGCTGACACAAAGGCTTAAGTGAATAATATGAGCATACAAAAAAGGCGATATCTCTATCGCCTTTTTTTGATAGTTAAAATAGCTCTTCGCGTATCGATTCGTCGTCAAACGGTGTGCTGTTATCCTCATCTAACGCGTATTTTGTAGGGGCAGTGCCCGATTCAAAGTATTCAAAGCGACTAGTATGGTCATTTTTATTGCTTAAAAGCCCTGTTTTTAAGTCAATACGCGTAGAGATCAAACCTGGCGGCGGCTCAATGGGTGCCAAAGGTTGGTCGGCTAATGCGACTTGCATAAACTCAACCCATGCGGGTTGTGCCGTCGTTGCGCCTGACTCAGCCCCTACAATCTGATTACTACCGAGATTGGCGTTATATGCTGCACGACCGAGCGGTTTGCCGGCATCATCGAAACCCACCCAGACCGTGGTCAGCACATTACGATTGAAACCACTAAACCATGTATCAACCGAATCGTTAGTGGTGCCGGTCTTACCCACCAAATCACGTCGTTTTAATGATTGTGCGCGCCAACCTGTGCCTGTCCAGCCTGTTTTATGACGCCAACTACCACCGCCCCAAATGGCGCTGTGCATGGCACTGGCGACTAAAAAGGCATTCTGCTCGGAGATCACCCTTGGTGCACAGCGCTGTGGCCCAGTTTCTAATTGCTGTTCATCACAGGCGAGCAGAGGCTCTGCTTTGCCTAACGTATTACCAAACGCATCTTGCAGCTCCTGGATAAAATACGGTTCTATCAGGTGCCCACCGTTAGCGAAGGTGCTCATTCCTCGTGCCATTTCTAAAGGAGTAATGGCAGCACTACCTAGCGCTAATGATTCACTGCGGTTAATATCTTGATCCTGAAAACCAAACTTCAGTAGGTGATCGGCGGTGCGTTCAAGTCCGACTCCTTTGAGTAGCCGTACTGAAACCACGTTTTTAGACTGTGCTAATGCTCTGCGAATACGAATAGGTCCGTTATACACTTCAGGACTATTTTTCGGACGCCATGCTACGCCCACACTTTTATCCCACTGATTGATGGGGGCATCATTGATGATAGTTGCCAAGGTGTAGCCGTTTTCAAATGCAGCGGAGTAAATAAAAGGTTTAATATTCGAGCCGACTTGTCTCTTCGCTTGAGTGGCGCGATTATATTGGCTTTGTGCAAAGCTATATCCGCCAACAAGAGCTTTTATTCGGCCATTTTGAGGGTCCATTGATACCAAAGCACTGGTTGGTCTGGGATACTGACTGAGTTGCCATTGCTGCTCATGTTGACGTACCCAGATTTGCATTCCCGGCGTGAGGATCTCTGTTGCTGTTTTTGGTGGTAAAGCCTGACGAGTATCTGAAATGTAGGCTCTCGCCCACTTTAAACCCGACCATGGCAGAGTTATGTAATCGCCAGATTTTAATAGTGCAGTAGCACTTTGCTCAGTGACGTCCACCACTACAGCCGCTTTAAGAGGGTCAATTTCTTTAACGGCACTTAATGCATCTAAAATTTCGTTTGTGCTCAACGAGGGCTGTTCTGGGCTCCATAGGATACGCTCTGGGCCACGGAAGCCATGACGCATATCATAGTTGTGCAGATTGTTAATCAATGCCTGTTGTGCCGCTTTTTGTATCGATGACTCTACGGTCGTAAACACTTTAAAGCCGCTGTTGTACGCTTTATCTTCGCCATAGGTATCGACCATGTAACTACGCACCATTTCCGCGATATAGGGCGCATATAGCTCAATTTCGGCACCGTGAAAGCGCGCGCTGATCGGTGCTCTTCGGGCTTCATCATATTGTGCTTTGGTAATATACTTTTCATTGAGCATACGACCTAAAACTACGTTACGGCGCAATTTGGCACGTGTGGGATTACGGATTGGGTTCAGTGCCGACGGAGCTTTGGGTAAGCCTGCTATCATTGCCATTTGGGCTAAGGAGAGCTCGTGCAATTGCTTGCCATAATAGACCTGTGCTGCTGCACCGATCCCAAAAGCTCGATTGCCGAGTTCGATTTTGTTTAAATACAGTTCAAGAATTTCGTCTTTACTCAATAATTGTTCAATATGAAGCGCAATAAAAATCTCTTTGACCTTGCGGATGTAGGCTTTTTCACGGGTTAAAAAGAAGTTTCGTGCTAATTGCATGGTGATAGTACTGGCACCTTGCTTCTTTTGTCCGGTGCTGATCAGGACTAATGCAGAGCGGATAATCCCGATTGGGTCAACACCAAAGTGTTCATAAAAACGGTTATCTTCGGTTGCTAAAAAGGCTTGCAGCATGGGAGTTGGAATGTCTTTGATTTTGACTGGAATACGACGCTTTTCACCAAATTGATTGATCAGTTTTCCATCTTGAGTAAAGACTTGCATAGGGGTTTGCAGCTGTACGTCACGTAGCACTTCTACGCTTGGTATATCTGATTTGACATAGTAATAAAGACTGATTAACGTTAGCAGAGCCAAAATGCTCATAACGATAAAAAATTGTATTGCTCTTCTCAATAAAGTCACGGATTGTTCCCTAGTTAGACTCCCAATTATAGGTAGACACTGCTAGTATATCTTGAATAAAAAACGATTAATATTTTTTGTCGTTATAATTATAACTTGTTCAAAGTTAAAACAAAGGGTAAAGACCACACGCATGCTCAGTAATTTATTCCAGAAGCAAGCTCCAATGATGATTGGTATTGATATCGGCTCTCACTGTGTCAAGGCTGTGCTGCTATCAAAATCAGAGGCTGGCTACCGAGTCGAAGCGGCAGCTATTGAGCCAGTTCCAAAAGGAGCGATCTCTGAGCGTGCGATTCAAGATATTGAAGCGATAGGTCGAGTGATAGGCAAAATTAAAAAGCGTATCCCAAGGTTGACTCAGTTTGCGGCAGTGGCTGTGTCTGGCCAAACCGTAATCACGAAAGTGATCTTTATGGATGTGGCATTAACCGATGCTGAATTAGAGTCGCAAATAGCGATTGAAGCTGACAGCTTGATTCCGTACTCACTAGACGAAGTGAGTATTGATTTTGAAAAAATTTCTGTGAATGAAGCCGATCCTTCCAAGATGAATGTATTACTCTCAGCCGCACGTACCGAAAGCGTTGAAGCGCGTGTAGGGGCGCTAGAAGAAGGCGGGTTGCGAGCAAAAGTGGTGGATGTTGAAAACTATGCTTTGAGTCGTTCATTAAGTGTCTTATACGGGCAGCTGCCAGCTGATGCTTTTGATAAAACCGTCGCCATCTTTGACATTGGTTCGGTGATCAGTTTGGTGAGTGTGGTACTGTCAGGTAAAACAATTTACACCCGTGACCAAGTGTTTGGTGGAGAGCAGTACACAAATAGTATCGTTGCTTATTACAACAAATCATTTGATGAAGCTGAGATTGCTAAAACAACGGGCGACCTGCCTCCTAATTATATTTTTGAAGTGCTAGCTCCGTTTCAAACCGCTTTGTTGCAGCAAGTCAGAAGAGCGGTACAGATGTTTATGACCAGCAGTGGTAAAGATCAGGTGGATTATATCGTACTAACGGGTGGCACGGCATTAGTGGAAGGTCTCGATAGATTGTTAATTGAAGAATTAGGCATTCATACTATTGTTGCAGACCCATTTGCCGATATGGAGATAGCGCCAAAGGTAGACCGTAATGTGCTGGAGCGACATAAACCACAGTTTGCGGTTGCCACTGGGCTCGCATTGAGGAGTTTTTCTTCATGCCACATATAAATTTATTACCTTGGCGTGAGCAACGCAGACAAGCATCTCAGAAAAGGTTTCTAACCATCATTGCGGTTAATATTGTTGTGGTGATGTTTATTTTGTACTTGATCGGTTCATTTTACGACAGCCTAACTGCGGGGCAGCAAGTGAAAAATAATTACTTGAGTGCAGAAGTGGCCAAATTGGATAGCCGCATTGTAGAGATCAACGACTTGAGCCAACAAAAGGAAAACTTGCAACGGCGAATAAACCTGATTGAAGAGCTACAAAGTAATCGTAATTTGGGGACGCAGATTATTGACGAAGTAGTGCGTGTTGTTCCTGCAGGGGTTTACTTAACAAGCTTAGAGCGCAAAGAAAACTTGATTAAAGTGGTTGGGCGAAGTGAATCAAATAATCGCCTGTCACAAATGTTACGTGGCGTTGAAAGCTCCTATTTACTTGAGCGACCAACCATTCAGGGCATTGTCACTGGTGAACAAAACTCTCGCTTATTGAGCGACTTTACTATGCATTTTTACGTAAAGCCGTTTCGTGAGATAGACACCAACGCACGTGTCCAGTAATTCGTTACCAGTGAGACTATATAGTGAACTTTGATTTAAAATCATTACAAAACATAGACTGGAATGAGATCGAACTTGATAACATTGGTGAGGGCCGTTTGTTGTTAAGTTGATGTGTTGTGTGCTGGTGGTCGTGATCACCTTTGCAGTGGGTTATAGCCTATTAGTCTCAACATCAATTAATCGCTATGAACACGCGGTAAAACAAGAAGCTCAGTTGCGCAACAGCTATAGAATTAAATATGCTCGTGCCAACAACCTTGATTTATATCGCCAACAGATGAAAGACATGGAAGCGCAGTTTGCACAGCTATTGCGTCAGTTACCTTCGTCAAATGAAACGCCGGGGTTGTTAGATGATTTAACCTATGTTGGCACATCTAGTGGATTAACATTCTTAAAGATTGGCTGGTTGTCGGAAAACAAAAAAGAGTTTTACACAGAGTTGCCAATAAAACTCGAAGTAATAGGTACTTACCATGAGTTTGGTGAATTTGTGAGTAAGGTGGCACAGCTGCCACGTATTGTTAGTTTACATGACTTTAGAATCGAAAATGCGGGCAACAATAATTTGATATTTAGTGTTGTTGCTAAGACTTATCGTTATGGGCAGGGTGACCAGCCATGATGAAGGACGGTATTTGGCCAGTTGTCATATTATTACTGTTGGCAGGCTGTAATGATGATACGGCCGAGCAAAAAGAGTTTATCGACCAGATTCAGGCGAGTGCAACGCCACAAGTTGAGCCTGTACCGCATATGCGGGATTTTACTCACTTTGCGTATACTGCACACAATTTGCGAAGCCCATTTGTGGCACCGGAACCTGAAGTAATTGAAAGCAAAATGATTCAAGTTCAAAACTGTTTACATCCGGACCCTGACAGAGCAAGGGATCCGTTAGAAAAGTACCCCATAGACACTTTGTCAATGAAAGGTACAATAGCAACTAAGAATGTCACATGGGCGTTGATCAAGGCTTCAGATCAAGGGTTATATAAAGTTAAACGTGGTCAGTACATGGGGCTGTACCACGGAGAGGTGATAAATGTGCAGCCGGGATTTATAGAGTTGTTAGAACTTATCCCCGATGGTAGCGGTTGCTGGAAAGAACGTTTGTCGCGGGTAGAAATCCGTGAAGTACAAGAGAGCGACGCGAGTGAATAACAACAAAGGTAGTGTGAATATGACCCTTCAAGGGAATAAATTGAGCATTAAAGGCGTCTTTTTAAGCTTTTTACTTATGATGACAGGCTGGAGCTATGCACTTCCTATGCTCTACGATGTTCGCTATAACCCAATACCAGATGGCGAAACACAACTAGAGCTGGTGTTTGATGAGCAGCTGGCAATAGAACCTCAAGTTCAGGCTTTAACAGAACCTGCGCGACTAGAGCTATTCTTCCCCGGTGTTGAGTTTGAAGAAAGCCTCAAGTCACTGGAAGTCAACAAAGCGGGTATTACCGTTATCGAGAGTGCCTTAAACGATGAGGGGCTCACGGTGACCGTGAATATGGAGCGATTGAAGCTTTATAAAACGTCCGTTAAGAATAATATCACTTACCTACTGGTATCAGACAACCCGATTGCGTCTGAAGATGACATGGTAGCCAATGCAAACAAAAATCAGATCCAATCTATAGACTTTAGACGTGGTGAGAAGGGGGAAGCTAAAGTATTGGCATTTTTAGACAACCCGCAGGCAGCCATTGATGTGCAAGAACGCGGGGGTAAAATTTATGCTGACTTCCATCATATCGAGATTCCTGATGATCTCCTTTACGAACTGGATGTATTGGATTTTGGTACGGTTGTCAGTCGAGTTGAAACCTTCAGAGAAAGCAACAAAAGCCGTTTGGTTGTTGAACCAAATGGTGCTTTTAAGTACACCTATCAGCAGTTAGGCAATATTTTTACTCTAACCGTGGAAAAAGATACGGAAGAGCGTAGTTTCGGCTTAAGTAAAAACTATCAAGGCCAACCTATCACGCTGAACTTTCAAGATATACCTGTGCGCTCAGTGTTACAGATTATTGCTGATACAAATAATTTTAACCTAGTGACCAGTGACTCTGTGGCCGGCAATATCACCTTGCGCTTGGATGGTGTTCCTTGGGATCAGGCTCTGGACGTGGTATTAAGAATCAAAGGCTTGGATAAGCGAATGGATGGCTCTATTCTTATGGTTGCGCCATCAGAGGAGTTGGCAGCTCGCGAAGCGAAAGAGTTACAAGCGCGTAAGCAAGTCGAAGATTTAGAGCCTCTATATAGTGAATATATTCAACTAAACTATGCTAAAGCTGAAGAATTTGCAGATTTATTGAAGACTGACATCAATAGTATTGTGAGCGAACGAGGCAGCGTATCTGTAGATAAGCGCACCAATACTTTGTTGATTAAAGACAGCGCACGCAGTATAGAAAGTATTCGTCGCATGGTTGAAACACTGGATGTGCCAGTGAAGCAGGTACGAATAGAATCTCGCATGGTTACTGTCAAAGACAACGTACAGGAAGACTTAGGCGTACGCTGGGGATTTAGCGATCAGCAGGACACCGATGCCATTTCTGGTAATTTGACCGGTGCTGAGCAACTTTCAAATGGTCAGATCCCAGACTTGGCAAATCGTCTAAACGTAAACCTACCTGTAGCGGGTACGTCCGCGGGCACCATCGGAATGCATATTGCTAAACTTGCAGATGGCACCTTGATTGATCTCGAGCTGTCAGCTTTAGAGCAAGAAAATAAAGGGGAAATCATTGCCACGCCAAGTATTACTACGGCGAACCAGAAAAAAGCACGTATTGAACAAGGTACAGAGATCCCCTATGTGGAGGCGGCATCCAGCGGAGCAACTTCAGTAAGCTTTAAAAAAGCTGTGTTGAGTTTGGAAGTGACCCCACAAATAACACCAGATAATAAAATTATTCTAGACTTAGTGATCACTCAAGACACTCGGGGTGATAATGTACAGACACCAAATGGTCCAGCTGTTGCCATCAACACCCAGCAAATTCAAACACAGGTGCTGGTCGATAATGGCCAAACGGTGGTGCTAGGTGGAATTTATCAACAAGAAATTACCAGTGCGGTAAGCAAAATCCCATTATTGGGTGATATTCCTTACTTGGGTGCAATGTTTAGAAATACACGTGAAATAAACGAGAAAAAAGAATTACTGATTTTTGTGACCCCAAAAATAATGCTGGACAATCAGTAATTGCTACATAGTTGAACGAATTTACGTACTGTAGTTGCTTTTTATACTATTTGACTTGAAATCGTTCGTGGATTACTGAGATAATCCCCTCCTTAATTTTGGGGCCAGGTCGTTAGGCGGGGTTTTATTTCAAATTTTAGAGTTCGTTAGTACTAAAAAGATATGGCTGAGAAACGTAATATATTTCTAGTAGGCCCGATGGGGGCTGGTAAGAGCACAATTGGTCGTCACCTTGCTGATCAATTACACCTTGAATTTTTCGACTCGGATCAAGAAATTGAACGCCGTACTGGGGCAGATATTGCCTGGGTGTTCGATCTTGAAGGCGAAGAAGGTTTCCGAGTACGTGAAGAAAGCGTAATTTCAGATCTGACAGAAATGCAAGGTATAGTTTTAGCTACCGGTGGCGGATCTGTGGTAAGCAAAGAGGTGCGTAACAAGTTATCGGCACGCGGCATTGTTGTTTACTTAGAAACACCGATTGAAAAGCAGGTTGCTCGTACACAACGTGACAAACGTCGTCCTCTGCTGCAAACAGAAGAGGCGCCGCGCGATGTACTAGAGCGTTTAGCAGAGGAGCGTGAACCTCTGTACAAAGAAGTAGCAGACTTTGTAGTACGCACCGATGAGCAAAGTGCAAAGGTTGTTGCTAATCAAATCATAGAAAAGCTAGATTTTTAATTTTTGATAGCCTAGGAGGGATAGATGCTTGAGTTGAAGGTTGATTTAAACGAGCGAAGCTATCCTATCTACATAGGCCAAAATTTACTAGCTGATGCTGGGCGGCTGACCAAATATATTGGCCAATGCCGTCCTGTCATCATCACCAACCACACCGTAGCACCATTATATCTAGATGGTCTTTTAAGTGCGCTTGATGGTTACGAACCATTACATTTCATTTTACCTGACGGTGAGCAATACAAAACGCTAAGTTCGTTTGAGCAAGTCAATGCCTTCTTATTGCAGAATAACTGTGGTCGTGATACCTGTTTAATTGCGCTTGGTGGTGGTGTTATTGGTGATTTAACGGGCTTCGTTGCCGCTTGTTATCAACGTGGTGTGCCGTTTATTCAGATACCGACAACCCTATTGTCCCAAGTGGATTCTTCGGTGGGTGGAAAAACCGCTGTCAATCATCCTCTGGGCAAGAATATGATAGGGGCTTTTTATCAACCAAAAGCGGTATTCATTGATACTGATAGTTTGGCGACCCTTCCAGCTAGAGAGTTTGCAGCAGGAATGGCTGAGGTTATCAAGTATGGCCTTATTTATGATGCTCAGTTCTTAACCTTGTTGGAAGAGAAACACGACGAATTATCGAGCTTGCAGCAAGATGTATTGATGCAAGTGATATATCGTTGTTGCCAAATAAAGGCGCTGATTGTGGCACAGGATGAAACGGAAGCAGGACAGCGAGCGTTGTTAAATCTGGGCCATACATTTGGTCATGCCATCGAGGCGCAAATGGGGTATGGCAATTGGTTGCATGGAGAAGCCGTCGCTGCAGGTATGATGCTTGCGGTTAAACTGGCTGCGTTACGAGAAGCTTTAACTGGCGCGGAAGTTGCTAGGATTGAAGCATTGATAGCCAGTTATCAGTTACCTACAGAGGTGCCCACGGATATGACAGCTCAACAGTTTCTAGCGCACATGCGTAAAGATAAAAAGAAT
This sequence comes from Pseudoalteromonas sp. T1lg23B, assembly GCF_002964665.1. Taxonomy (GTDB): domain Bacteria; phylum Pseudomonadota; class Gammaproteobacteria; order Enterobacterales; family Alteromonadaceae; genus Pseudoalteromonas. The sequence continues at coordinate 201,357 of NZ_PQBZ01000002.1, forward strand.
AAGCAAGGGCGGATTCGTTTTATCGTACCAACGGCTTTGGGTACATGTGCCTTAGTGGATGATGTGTCTGATGACACGGTGAGTTTGCTAATAGGCCGCTGATGCAGTCGCAAATTTTACCTAGTCGATCTGCTTTAGTGGATCGTATTGCTTTGCAGTTTGAATATGGGCAGAACCTTATCTGCTTGGTCGGGCCTTCTGGCTTAGGCAAAAGTTATATTGCAGAGTCTTTTATTACCGATAAATACCCCGAATTTAATAAAGCTTTTATTCAGCTATCAGCCTCAACCAAAGATGTGGACTTGATGACTGAGCTACTACAACATAGCTTTCGTGGGCCTTTGGTTGATCACAACCTAACTTTAAGTCAGAACTTTTTTAATTTATATCGGCAAAACCCTTGTGGTCCCTGTCTATGGGTACTTGATGGGGCAAGGCATTTGTCAGAAGAAATGGCAGCGGAACTTGCTTTGCTCGCGAAAAAGTCGCCAACAACCCTGTATATTTTAGTCACCGCACAAGCGCCAAACATGCTGCCTAACGCACTGGATATTCATCTAGAACCATTATCTTCGATGGAATCGGTCAAGCTGATGAGCATGTTTTTCAAGCAGCTACCTATGCGAGAAGATCCAATATTTCAAACGTTTTTGAAAGCATGTCAAGGTAATCCCGCGCTGTTGCTACAATGGAAAAATGAACAGCAAGTGGAGTTAAGACCTCAAAAGAACAAATCAATAAAAACCTCTTGGCATCTTGCATTGTTTAGCGTGCTATTAGCTTTATTAATGGTCGCGTTTATATATCAAAAAGAGTTAGTGGCACTCCTTCCCGAAACGCAGCAAAACAATGACGTTGACACGGTGCTGCCAACGGCGGCAGCAATATCAACAGAAGCGCAGCAAAAGAGCAGTGTCGGCGCAGAGATATCATCGGCCCTTCAAACTCAGAACAAGGAACACACAAGTGCTCACATCGCCCCTGAGCCGATGACAGAGCAACCTAATACAGCTCTTAAAGAGAAGATGCAAAGTCAGCAGGACATTCAGGCGATAGTGTCAGCGCTCGATGTTGAATTACCACAAGTTGCAACCGACTCTTTAAAAGTGGACGACAGTGCTAGGCTAAATGAACTGGTAACATCGCCACAACCTGAGGAACATTCAATAAAAGCTGACACAAAAGTCGACATCGCAGCAGATGAAGAAGCTCCTAAAGTGAGTGTGCAACCTAAGGCTGTGCAGCTACGAGACGACAGTGAGTGGTTTTTGACGAGAAATGATAATGAATGGGTTGTTCAGCTTTTGGCTGTAAAAGATGCGCAGGTGGCCATCGAGTTTATCGCCTTACACAAGCTAACCGATGTGAAGGTCTATCAAATGATGCGAGCCAACAGTCCCTGGTGGGTAGCTGTATTGGGTCCGTATGCGTCGTTGGAAGAGGCTAAGGTGATTAAATCGGCTCTTCCTGAGGAAGTCTTGAGCGGTCAGCCATTTTTCAAAAAAGTGGATAAAATAAAACAGGAAATTAACCAGTCCACTCGGTAATTATCGACTTTTAGTGTAAGATCGCCCCACAATTTTTATAAATAGAATCAGCATGCAGCAAAAGACTCGGGCCTTCCTTAAATGGGCAGGTGGTAAATACAGTTTGGTTGAAGATATTGCTCGACGATTGAAAGTCGCAAGTCAAGATGCCGATACGTTAGTCGAGCCGTTTGTTGGAGCTGGATCGGTATTTCTAAACACAGATTTTAAGCATTATTATTTAAATGACATTAATGCTGACCTAATTAACTTATACAACGAGCTTAAGCGTCAGCCGGAAGAGTTTGTTAGTGATGCTAAAAAGCTGTTTGTTGAGCTCAATAATCACCCTGACGCATACTATGCGTATCGCTTGCAGTTTAACGAAAGTATTGATATTTACGAGCGAGCGGTACTATTTTTATACATGAATCGTCACGGCTACAATGGTCTTTGTCGTTATAATTTAAAAGGTATTTTTAACGTACCCTTTGGTAAATATAAACGTCCTTATTTTCCAGAAAAAGAGCTATATGCATTTGCTAACAAAGCACAGCGAGCGACCTTCACTTGCCAAAGTTATGCAGATGTTTTCAGGAAACTGCCAAGCAATGCAGTGGTATACTGTGATCCACCGTATGTGCCTCTAAGTAAGACTGCTTCGTTTACCTCGTACGCAAAAGGTGGGTTTGATTTAGATGATCAAGCTAACTTAGCGAACCTTGCTGAGCAAACGGCCTTTTCACATAAAACGCCAGTGTTGATATCAAATCATGACACCGTTTGGACGAGAAAAATATACAGTCAAGCTCAGTTAGATGTTATTCAGGTGAAACGGACTATCAGCCCAAAAGGTGCAGGCAGAAACAAAGTGAATGAGTTAATGGCGATGTACAATACGTCTAAACGTTAAGAAGCGATATAGTTAACCATAACGCTTAGTACAATAACAAACGTCGTGACTAAGATAATCCCAACGATGAGGTAAGGTAGGGCTTTAGGTTTTTCAAAATCTTCATGATACTTTTTGTCGCTTTGCACGCCAAATAACGCCGCGAGCACACTTTGTACCACTCTAAGAAAATTCATCTAGGTTATAGATTAGGCGCTAAACGGCCATCACTCTTTCGATCTGAGCCAAGTAGCAGTTCGAGTAAATCTAAATAATGAAACTGTGCGCTACCGCTTTCGCCTCTAAACCAAGAATACCAGTTTACCTCAGACTCCTGTCTGCAGTATCTAGAATCACTGTTTTGTGAGGTTTCACATGTGCAATTATCATATTTGGTTAATGCAGTCGTGTCTTCGTCTTGGGATAATACACCCACAGACATAACCACAATTGCACCAAGCACAAGCATCCGTGTTTTAAGCTGACCCAACATAATATTACTCCACCTAACGGTTATCATTAGATAGTACACAATAATTGTTCACTAAACAAACGAAAAGTGGCCAGACTTGGGACTTTGGGCGGAACAACCGTTCATTACGTAGACTTTAATGCTGTGTCGAACTTGCAAAATAAGGTAAAGTAGGCTTGATAACACCGAGGAACAAGGGCTTTATTGTGCAGCAAAAATCTAACTATTTAATCGCACCATCTATTTTATCAGCTGATTTGGCACGTTTAGGAGAAGACGTAGAGAGGGTATTGCAGGCGGGCGCGGATGTCGTTCACTTTGACGTAATGGACAACCATTATGTACCTAATTTAACGTTTGGTCCTATGGTATGTAAGGCGTTGAGAGAGTACGGTATCACAGCACCAATTGACGTGCATTTGATGGTAAAACCAGTGGACTCCCTCATTCCTGAATTTGCCAAAGCAGGGGCAAGTATCATTACTTTTCACCCAGAAGCTAGCGAACATATCGATCGGACTATTGGCTTAATCAAAGAGCATGGTTGTCAAGCTGGACTAGTGTTTAACCCCGCAACTCCATTGCATTATTTAGATTATGTTATGGATAAGTTGGATGTCATTTTATTGATGTCGGTTAACCCAGGGTTTGGTGGTCAGAGTTTCATACCTCAAACTTTAGATAAACTTCGTCAAGTTCGAGCATTGATTGATGCCAGCGGCAAAGATATTCGTTTAGAGGTTGACGGTGGCATCAAAGCACAAAACATTGCAGAGGTTGCAAAAGCAGGCGCTGACATGTTTGTAGCAGGATCGGCGATTTTCAATCAACCGGATTATGCAGCGGTGATCACACAAATGCGCGAAGAGTTGGCAAAGGTATAGCAAGTAATGCGTTATCAAGGTGTTTTGTTTGATTTAGATGGCACGTTAGTAAATAGTGCTCAAGATATGTACATTGCATTGAACCTTACATTGACCGAGGTTGCTTTTCCAGTTGTTAGTTATGCTCAAGTGTGTAGTTGGGTTGGGAACGGAATTGATACACTCGTAAAAAGAGGGCTCAGTGGTAGCGTTGAGGTTAACCCGGAGCTGCCAGCGGCTTTAATTGACCTTGCCATACAGACTTTCAGAAGTCATTATGGGCAACTGGCAGGGCAATACGCTACTTTATATCCTCATGTTGAAACTGGGTTAGCCGCGCTAGCGGGATTTCCTAAGGCATTGATTACGAATAAAGATCGGTCTTTTACAGAATCTTTACTAGATACGCTCAAGTTAACCTCACACTTTAAGGTATTGATTTGTGGTGATGATGGCTGCAAAAAGCCAGCGGCTGAACCGCTGTTAAATGCCTGTACTGCTTTGGGGTTGCAGCCCAAAGATGTGGTGATGGTTGGAGACTCAAAAAGTGATATTGTGGCCGCCCAAAACGCCAACATTGATGCGATAGCCTTAACCTATGGTTATCACCAAGGGATCAATTTACAAGATCTTAATCCGCAGTACCTCTGTGGTGATTTCTTAGATATAATCCCCATTTTAACTCAGCGATAATATATTAAATAAAGGAACATCATGACTAAACCAGTAGTGTTAAGTGGCATTCAGCCAACCGGTGGTATGACGATAGGCAATTATGTGGGTGCCATTAACCAGTGGCTTAACTTACAACAAGATCATGAAAGTTTCTTTATGTTAGTTGACTTGCATGCAATCACTGTTCGCCAAGAACCTCACTTACTCAGAGAGCGAGTATTGGATGGTATTGCATTGTATACGGCGTGTGGTATCGACCCAGAAAAGGCTGCGCTGTTTGTACAATCACAAGTGCCAGAGCATGCGCAACTAGCATGGGTGCTTAATTGCTATGCGCAAATGGGCGAGCTAAATCGCATGACGCAATTTAAAGATAAATCGTCTAAACATGCGAATAATGTCAACGTTGGATTGTTTTCTTATCCCGTATTGCAAGCTGCTGATATTTTGTTATATCAAGCAGATCAGGTTCCTGTCGGTGAAGATCAAAAGCAGCATCTAGAGCTCACCAGAGACATCGCGACACGTTTTAACAATTTATACGGTGAAGTGTTTACGATACCCGAACCTTACATCCCTGAGCTTGGCGCTCGCGTGATGAGCCTGCAAGACCCATTAAAGAAAATGTCAAAGTCGGACGACAACCCAAATGCGTTTATTATGCTGTTGGATGAGCCAAAGAAAATAGAGAAAAAGTTAAAAAAAGCGGTCACTGATTCGGATGAACAGGCACGTATCTATTTTGATAGAGATGAAAAGCCGGGCGTTTCAAACTTGTTGACTCTATTGTCTGTGGCGACAAAACGGACTGTTGAAGAGTTAGTACCTGAGTACGAAGATAAAATGTATGGTCACTTGAAAAAAGACACCGCTGATGCGGTGGTTGCGATGATTGAGCCAATTCAAGAGCGCTTTAGAGCGATTCGAGAAGACCAAACACTATTAAATAATATTATGCGACAAGGTGCTGAAAAGGCGAGCGTGCGTGCACAGCAGACTCTAAAAAAGGTCTATGATGCAGTTGGCTTTATTCCTCGTCCATAAGTTTTTGTATTGCAGTAGGCCAGGCTCGTGCCTGGCTTTTTTATGGAAATTTCTATGTTATTAATGATTGATAACTATGATTCATTTACCTATAACTTAGTGCAGTATTTCCAGCGTTTGGACCAAGAGGTACTTGTTCAGCGTAATGATGCTATCAGCCTTGCTGACATTAAGGCATTAAAGCCAGATCATATTGTGATTTCTCCTGGACCTTGTACTCCTAATGAGGCTGGTATCTCGTTGTCGGTGATTGAACAATTTAAAGGTGATATACCTATTTTGGGTATATGCTTGGGTCATCAAGCTATTGCTCAAGCACTGGGTGCTAGCGTTATTAGGGCCCATGGTGTTATGCATGGTAAGACTTCTGCTATTGAGCACACTGGTAAAGGTGTATTTACTGGGCTACCTAACCCTTTGAATGTATGCCGTTATCACTCGTTGATCGTTGATAAACATTCATTGCCTGAGTCCTTTGAGATCACCGCGTGGACGCCAACAGACACCGACAAGGTGGATGAGATCATGGGAATGCGCCACACAGAGATGGCGCTTGAAGGGGTGCAGTTTCATCCAGAAGCAATTTTGACAGAACATGGTCTAAGCTTACTTGATAACTTTATACGTCACTTCTAATCTTTTACTTATATAACTAACTGTGAGCTGGTAGAGAGTCTATGACAGAAGACAACAAGCACGTAAGGATGGCACAAGCGCTAACAGAACGAGCGCATGACTTACTCATCAGTCACAGTTTTGCTCAAGAGCAAATAGGTTTTATCCACACCTTGGAAATGAACTTAGGTGAAAAAATCCCGCAGCGTACCATGTTGGAAGTGGAAATAGCTGCTTCTGCAAAGCGTAAGGAAAGTAGCACAAGCCATCATAAATACATTGCTAAAGCCAGTGCCCATATCCATCATGCGATTGAGGAGTCAATTACCAAACAACTCAACGATACAGACAGCTTGTACTACGAGGTGATGGGTATTCAGGATGGAGTACCAGCGGTGTTTGACCTGTTGGCGGTTAAGTCAGCCTCAGTTGGAAGATTAGAGCCATTGGTTAACGATTTGACTTGGCTTGGGCGAGAGCTAGTTTCATTGGTAAATTTACCCCAATATCGTAAAAAAAGTTCAACAGGCATGGCCGTTAAGGTGGATACCCCAGCATTGGCGATACGTTATTTAGGATTGGAAAACCTACAGTGGGTACTACCCACCTATGCGATGAAACATTGGTTACCTTATTCAACCGAGCCGTTTTCTCTGATGAAGCGCAAGTTGCGAGAGCTAAGCATGTCGACCGCAATTGCAGCTAAAGCGTTAGCACAGAGTAACGGTGTAAAAGAGCAGCATGCTTACACGTTAGGGATGATGTTGGATATTGGTAAGGCTGCACTCACCCGTTTATATTTGAGAACACATGAACAGGTGTGGCAAGACAGGGTGCGTAAGGCTCGAGACAAAGGGCATAAGGATTTACACACCGCGTTACTTGAATTGGGTCCAGATCCATTATTTCTGAGAAACTTACTGTTAGAAAATTCTGCCAAAGTTACTCAGCAACTCATCGAAAAGATGGACTTCAGATATTTGCCATTTGCAGCGGCGATGGAAGAGTTTGCGGTTAGTTATTTACCAAATTCGAATAAAAAACTAACTGATCCACTGCCATTGACTAAGGTATTGAAGAAAGCTCATGGCTATGCGCTGTATCTGTTGCTTGCAGACAAACATTTTATTGAGCCAGATGAAACTAAGTTGTGGTTTTCGTATCTTGAATTAACCAAAGCAGAGCAAAAAGTACTCTCAACTTGCTCATTCCATGGTTTACAGCTAACAATTTCATAATATTTAGACATTTTTTTTACGACTATTCATTCAGCACTAAATTCTTAGGATGAGGCTAAGATGCTTGCGTGCTTGCTATGTTGTCTATTTTCCTCCAAATAGTTATTCACTGCGACTGAAATATTATCTCAATCCCTTGAATATAAAGGCCTCAATGAAAGTTTTCTATGAGACTTTCATATTTTTTTCTGAAATAATAAGTGAATGAATTTTGCACCAAACCAACAAATGTGTTGGCTAAAATATACAAGTTGAACGCTGAAATTCAGCCGTTTGCGGTGCCGTACTCAACAAAGTGAGGAGTTAAAATGACTATAAATCGTGAATTATTTGATCAAGTAATGGTGCCTAACTATGCACCTTCAGCTGTGATTCCGGTAAAAGGCGAGGGGTCGCGCGTATGGGACCAAGAGGGACGAGAGTACGTAGACTTTGCCGGCGGTATCGCAGTTAACTGTTTAGGTCATTGCCATCCTGCTTTAGTCTCAGCCTTAAAAGAACAAGGTGAAAAGCTTTGGCACTTATCAAATGTTATGACGAACGAGCCGGCGCTGCGTTTAGCAAAAAAGTTAGTCGATGCAACATTTGCTGACAAAGTGTACTTTGCCAACTCAGGTGCAGAAGCAAACGAAGCTGCGCTTAAGTTAGCCCGACGTTTTGCGCTTGATAATTACGGCGAGCAAAAATCACAGATCATCTCTTTCAATAAAGGGTTCCACGGTCGTACTTTCTTCACTGTTACAGTTGGTGGCCAAGCTGCTTACTCAGATGGTTTTGGTCCTAAGCCCGGTGATATTGTACACAGCGATTACAATGATCTTGCTGCGTTTGAAGCGCTTATTTCTGATAAAACCTGTGCCGTTATGATGGAGCCACTACAAGGTGAAGGTGGTATTGTTTCTCCTGATGCCGATTTCGTGAAAGGTGTGCGTGACTTATGTACTAAGCACAATGCTCTATTAATCTTTGACGAAGTGCAAACTGGCGTTGGACGTACTGGTGAGTTATACGCATATCAAGGTTTAGGAGTAACGCCTGATATTCTAACTACCGCGAAAGCGCTTGGTGGTGGTTTCCCAATTGGTGCAATGATCACGACCAATGAAATTGCACAGCACTTAAAGGTTGGTACGCATGGCTCTACCTACGGTGGTAATCCACTGGCGTGTGCAGTTGCAGAAGCTGCTTTCGATACGGTAAATACACCAGAAGTTTTAGCTGGAGTGAAAGCAAAAGAAGCATTATTCCGTGAATTACTTACTGCTATCAATGACAAATACAAGGTATTTAGTGAAATTCGTGGTAAAGGCCTACTATTAGGTGGTGTGGTTGCGCCGCAGTACAAAGGTCGTGCTAAGGACTTCTTAGTCGCGGGTATCAAAGAAGGCGTTATGTCGTTGGTTGCTGGCGCAGATGTTGTGCGTTTCACTCCGTCTTTGGTTATCCCTGAAGCGGATATTCGCGAAGGCATGGCACGTTTTGAAAAAGCGGTTGCCAGTGTTGTAGCCAATAACGCCTAATCTTGGTGGGACCAAGTAATACTTGGTCCTGATTTACCATCTAGTGTTATAACTTGAGGAGTAAGCGGGCTCATGATGATCCTTCGCCCAATCCAAAAAAGCGATTACCCAGCGCTTTTAAACATTGCCCACGAGTCGGGCCATGGTTTTACTTCATTACCTGTTAATGAAGAGCTGTTGCAAAATAAAATTGCACGCTCAGAAGCCTCTTTTAAAAAGCAGACAGACATTCCTTTTGATGAAGGGTATCTATTTGTGCTTGAAGATACCGAAACAGGTGAAGTCGTCGGGACAAGTGCTATTGAAGCAGCTGTGGGTTTAGATGATGCATTTTATCATTACCACCTCAGTAAAGTTATTCATTCTTCTCGCACTTTAGATGTATATAAAGCAGTCGATATTCTAACGCTTTGTAACGATTATACCGGGGCAACGGAGCTATGCACATTGTTCCTGAAAGACGGATATCGTAAGGGCTTGAACGGAAAGTTGCTGTCTAAATCTCGCTTCTTATTCATCAAGCAGCATCAGTACCGTTTTGCCGATACCGTTATTGCTGAGATGCGTGGTGTATCTGACGAAAATGGACAAAGCCCATTTTGGCAATGGCTAGAAGAGCATTTCTTCTCAATGGATTTCCCGACTGCTGATTACTTAACGGGTATTGGTCAGAAGGTATTTATCGCTGAATTAATGCCTAAGTATCCTATCTATGTAAACTTACTGAGTAAAGAAGCGCAGGCGGTAATCGGTCAAGTGCATACCAACACTAAGCCAGCTATTGAGTTATTAAAGAGTGAAGGTTTCACTTTCAATGGTTATGTGGATATTTTTGATGCGGGCCCAACTGTAGAAGCCAAAGTTGACAATATTCGCACGGTTCGTTCGGTACAAAATAAGATAGCACGCATTGGTAACGTACAGGGCGGTTCCCCTGTGATGGTTGCAAATGATAAACTAGCTGGATATCGGGCTACGGTTGCTGAACTTCAAGTTGATGCGACAAACGCAGAAGTCGTTATTAGCGCCGAAGTAGCAAACGCATTGAACATTGTTGATGGTGACTCGCTCAGCATCGCAACACTCTAATTTGTAGGTATTAATTATGACAACACATCCTGCTCAACTGATTAATGGTGAATGGGCTGCAGGCCTAGGCAGCGAATTTAAATCGGTTAACCCAGCAAACAACGAAGTGATCTGGTCAGCTAACTCAGCAACCGCTGAGCAAGTAGATGCGGCAGTCAAAGCAGCAAGACAAGCTTTTTATACGTGGGGCGATTTAGACTTCGCTGAGCGTTTGACAATCGTACAACGTTTTGCAGAAGCGCTGAAAGAAAACAGTGAAGAGTTGGCAATTGCAATCGCTAAAGAAACCGGTAAGCCACTATGGGAAACACGCACAGAAGTGGGTGCTATGGTCGGTAAAATTGCAATTTCTGAAAAAGCCTATCAAGAAAGAACTGGGACGGTCGAAAATCCGATGCCTGTGGGGCGTGCGGTTATTCGTCACAAAGCGCATGGTGTAGTTGCAGTGTTTGGACCATATAACTTCCCAGGTCACTTGCCAAACGGTCACATTGTACCTGCTCTGTTAGCTGGTAATACGGTGATTTTCAAACCTTCTGAATTAACGCCATATGTTGCTGAGCTGACGCTAAAACTATGGCAAAAAGCGGGTTTACCTGCGGGTGTTATCAACCTAGTACAAGGTGAAGTTGAAACAGGTAAAGCACTTGCCTCTCACAAAGGTATTGATGGTTTATTCTTTACTGGGTCTTCACGTACTGGTCATTTACTACATGAACAATATGCAGGGCAACCGGGCAAAATTTTAGCATTAGAAATGGGTGGTAATAACCCGCTCATCGTTAAAGACGCATCGGACACCAAAGCGGTTGTACATGACATCATCCAGTCAGCGTTTATCTCAAGCGGTCAGCGCTGTACTTGCGCACGTAAGCTATTTTTGCCAGTCGGTGCACAAGGTGATGCGATTTTAGAACACCTGATCCGTGCAACCAAAGCGATTAAAGTGGGTAACTTTGATGATGCTGAGCAGCCGTTTATGGGGTCAATGATTTCTGAGCGTGCCGCAGCGGGCATGGTTGCCGCACAGCAGCAGTTACAAGCGTTGGGCGCAGAGTCTCTACTTGAGCTAACTCATACACCTAACACTGGCTTTGTTACACCGGGTATTATCGAGTGTACTAACGTAACTGATTTCCCAGATGAAGAGCATTTCGGCCCATTATTAAAAGTGTTCCGTTACAGCGATTTTGATGCAGCGATTGAAAAAGCTAACGATACCAGCTTTGGTTTATCAGCAGGCCTATTGGGCGACAACGAAGCTGACTATGAGCACTTCCTACGTCGTATTCGTGCGGGTATAGTAAACTGGAACCGTCCAATCACGGGCGCATCAAGTGCAGCGCCATTCGGTGGCATCGGTGCCTCAGGTAACCACAGGGCCAGCGCTTACTATGCTGCAGATTACTGTGCTTACCCAGTAGCCTCTGTAGAGCTTGAGAAAGTCACTCTTCCAGGTACTCTGAGCCCAGGCTTGAACATCGACTAATAGATATTTTACAAAGGGTTAGTCGGTATTTTGGGATAAAATACAGACTAATACTTTGTTCCTAAAAAGAGCAGCTAACGCTGCTTTTTTTGTGTTCAACTAAACGACAAAAGTAGCATTAGGAGTGAGTTTCTGCTTAAATCTATAGCAGAAGTGTTAAAAAATCTTAGGTGGAATAAAGATGGTTTTAGATAAACAAGGTTATGACGAATTAGTCATGTATCTGACACAAAATTTAGCCTTGTTTGAGAAACCTGGTGAAATCAAGCCTGGTGCGCCTAAAGTTATGGAGCTCATAGAAGATGTTATTGCTGAAAACGTGATACGTATTTGTGAGCAACACAGTGAACTCACAACAGAGCAACGCAGCCTTATCGTACGAGAAGTGGACGGTATTGTGTATGACCTGCAAGAAGTGCTGTCTAGCGTTACAGAGCAACGGGTCACTGTTGAACAGCGAGAGTTTATCGAGGAATTTGCCGGCCTAGTTAAAAACATGTTTGACTCGGCCGTTTAACAATAACAACTGCTAATTAATAGCAACGAGGTTTATAACACCGCCATACGGCGGTGTTATTGCTTTTATTTTGAGGTATTTATGCAAGCAAGTGTAAAGTGGGTAGATGGAGATACTTTCATTGGTCGTTCTGACTCAGGACATAATGTCGTTTTTGACGCAGGCTCAGACAGTGCGGCCCCAAGTCCGATGGAAATGGTACTGATGTCGGCTGGATGTTGTTCATCTGTGGACGTTGTGAGCATTTTAAAAAAGGCCAAGCAGGATTTTGATAATGTAGAGGTAAAGCTAAGTGGTGAGCGTGCAGAAACTGCACCTAGAGTATTTACCAAAATAAACCTACACTTTGTGGTTACTGGCCGCGGTGTATCGGAAAAGCACCTAGCCAGAGCAGTACAATTGTCTGCTGAAAAATATTGTTCTGTGGCGTTAATGCTTGATAAAGCAGTAGAAATTACGCACAGCCACGAGGTTGTTGAAAGCGAAGCAAAATAACGCTTTTTCATAGCGCGATTTTCGTATAAAATCCGCGAACTTTTGGTTCTGCAAAGCAGATTTACAGTTTGAAGGTTGGTCTATCGTGAACAAGCCCTTTGATAAAATTAAACTCCATGGCTTTAACAACTTAACTAAGAGTTTAAGCTTTAGCATATACGACATTTGTTACGCCAAGACAGAGCAACAACGTAAAGAATATTTAGAATATATTGATGAGCAGTATAGTGCGGATCGTTTAACTGATATTTTAAGAGACGTAGTTGATATTATTGGCGCAAATGTACTGAATATTGCGCGTCAAGATTACGAGCCGCAAGGGGCAAGTGTTACTATTTTGGTGTCGGAAGAACCTGTTGAACAACAGACTTTTGATAGCAATGAAACGCCAGGGCCTTTGCCTGAGTCTGTTGTTGCGCACCTAGATAAGAGCCACATTTGTGTGCACACTTATCCTGAAGCACACCCGAATGATGGTATTTGTACATTCCGTGCTGATATTGAAGTATCAACGTGTGGGGTGATCTCACCATTAAAGGCGTTGAACTTCTTAATTCACTCGTTAGAGTCGGATGTCGTCACAATCGACTATCGTGTACGTGGTTTTACGCGCGACGTGACAGGTGTGAAACATTACATTGATCATGCAATTCACTCAATTCAGAACTATATGACTGAAGATACGAAAGAAGCGTATCAGATGTTAGATGTGAACGTATATCAAGAAAACTTGTTCCACACGAAGATGATGTTAAAAGAGACGGATCTGAATACGTATCTTTTCGGTATCACGACGGATGATCTGAGTGAAGAAGAAGAAGCTGAGATCAGAGCGCGTCTAGATCGTGAAATCCAAGAGGTATTTTACGGACGTAATCTGCCAGAAGTTGACTGATAACTTCTGCACAATAAAAAAGCGCTCAATGAGCGCTTTTTTATTGTCTAGTGAAGTGACTTTACAGCTCATACTTAAAAGTTAAGCCAAGCAAACGTGGTTCACCATATTGCACATACGTTTCTTCAACATAGTCTTTAAGTGGGTTGTTTGGAAACCTAAAACCACGCACAGCCACATCTTGGTTTGTTAGGTTTCTACCCCATGCGGTCAAAGACCAGTTGTTGGCGTAGTAGCTGACACTGGCATTGAGTAAGTTGCTGTTATCTGCTTTGGCATCGTGACTAATGGAGTGGAAATAGTCGTCTTTGCCTTCAACGGATACCTCAGCAAAGAGTTGTTCTGTGACTTGATAGTTTACCGCAAATGAGTACTGGTACCTTGGTGCTTGAGCCTGCTCTCTACCATCAAGTGCAAGTTGAGCGAACTCACCCTCCACTTTGGTATCTAAATAGCCTGCACTGTATGTTAGCATGAGTCGATCGGTGTATTGCAAGCTGCCTTCAACCTCTAAACCATAGTTACGTCCCTGTGTTGCATTGTCAATAAACTCCAGAAACTTACGCTCTACTTCAATAGAGCGTTTTACCTGCATATCATCTCGGTGCATGTAAAACGCGCTTACGCGCACGGTATGACGGTTGTCTTGTGAACTGCCCTTTACGCCAAACTCTAGGTTCCACAAATATTCAGGGGCAAAGTTATAACTGTCACTGGTAATGTTGAGCCCTTCATCTTTAGCTTGTGCCAGAGCTTGACCATTGACCCCACCAATTTTATAGCCTCGCGATAGACTGGTATAGATCATGGTACGTGGCACCACAAAGTGCTCAAGGGCAATCTTAGTCCCCCACATCCAATCATCGCTATTGCTTACAATGCTGTTGCTATCGAAGTAGTCGGTGTTGTAGTACTCGGCACGTAACCCTGTGATTAGTTCAGTTTTGTCTGATAGTGGCGTTACTTTTTGACCAAATAAAGCCATGTGGCTTACGTCATAGTGAGAATTAAAGTCTTGCTCTTGCCAGGTATAAGCACGTGTCAGAGCAACTTGCTTACGTTTGGCTGACAACCCACCTACCCAATTTTGAGCTTTATCAGAGAAAGTGAGTTCAAAAGTACCTCTATCATGATCACGCAAATAGCTATCCGTTGAGCTGTAACCATATGGATGGAGCCCTGCTGCACAAATACTCGGTTTGCTGCTGTCGTTGCAAGTCCAGTCCTCATCATAGCTATATAGCGTGTCACCTTGGAGGCGGCTGACTAGAATGGTCATATCGAAAAGATCTGAGCCTGTGTACAGCGTGGTAAGGGCAAAAGCATCGCTTTGCTGATTGTCTTCCCCTGGCTGATCAGCACTACTTTGGCGATCATTATTAAGAGTGAACGCGTCATAGCCATTGTCGATATTGATATGATGTGCGACTAACTCAGTGCTTAGTTCGCTCGTCCATTGAGTACGCAGTTTGATGCGTGCGACCTGTTCATCCTGAGTTTGTGTTGCATCGTTCAAATAAACATTGTCGGTATAACCGTCAGATTGGTGCTGATAATAGCTAGCTCGCATAGCGGTGCTATCGCTGAGTGACGTGCCAGCAGCAATACCTGCTTCGTAACTACTGTAGTTGCCAGCTCCGAGTTGCACATTTAGAGAGGGCTCGTTGCTGACGGAATGAGTCTGTACATCAATCATACCAGCCATGGCATCTGCACCGAAGCGCGTCCCCTGAGGTCCACGGTAAACCGCAATTTTTTCAACATCAAATAATAACGCGCTGCCCCCTAGACCTGAATAATCAATGTTATCAATCAGCATTCCAACGCTTGGGTGAATGGGGTCTACGAACTGTGAACGCAAGCCCACACCTCTGATCTGCACAAAGCGACCGCGAGACGCACCGGCGGTAAAGTTGATGTTAGCGGTACTATTGAGTAGTTGATCCAAATAGTTCGCACCGCGATTTGTGATTGTATCTGCACTTAGCACGTTGGCACTGGCACTGAGGGTTTGCAAACTTTCTCGTTTAAAGTCTCCAGTGACTTCAATGGTTTCTATAGGGCTATCATTAGCCACAGCAACGGGTGCTAGTAAGGAAATAATACTGGCGCTCAACAGAGAGTATTTTGACATCATAATCTTTAGTTAGTCATTTGAGTTGCGCATATTTTAACAAATGACAGCGAGGTTAAAACATAAATAGCGTTTAAATGTGTTATAACGATTGCACTTATGATTATGGTACTTATCTTTCTAAGGAGCGAATGTGACATTTAGCGTAGATTTTAAAGTGCGAGATTACGAATGTGACTTGCAGGGGATAGTAAACAACGGGGTATATTTTAATTATTTAGAACATGCTAGACATGAGTTTTTACTCTCTAAAGATGTTGATTTTGCACGCTTAGCGGAGCAAAAAATTAACCTCGTCGTGATCCGCTGTGAAATGAATTTTAAAGATTCACTAAAGCCTTCAGATGAGTTTTATGTACAAGTAAGCGTGGAAAGAGAAAGTAAGTTGAAATTCGCGTTTGTACAAAAAGTCATCCGAAAATCGGATGATAAGTTGATGCTGGATGCGGTGGTGACAGGAACCTCGGTTAATGAGCGAGGTCGCCCGTTCCTGTCTGAGGAAATTGAGAGGCTGTTTTCTTAACTTTTTGCGTCATAACAGCATTTTTTAGCGTAATTTAGCCATTTTTTGCCGCTAATTGCGTTTACAAGTGTATAATTGCGTTAGTTCATTTTTTAATGGTTTAACATGAAAACCCTTACACTTTTATTCGCAACTAGCGCGTTTTTATTTGGCTGCACATCAACTGGGAAAGTGAACAATACGCAGCTTAAACATACCCACTGGCAACTGAGTCATGTTGCAGGTAAAGCCTTAAAATCCAGCCAGATATCTATTGAGTTTATCGAAGCTATGCAAGTGAATGGTAATGGTGGTTGTAATCGCTTTTTTGGCGAAGGTCAACTCACCGACAGCACATTAAAGGTGAATCATATCGGCATGACACGCAAGCTATGTGATGAACAGACCAATAAAATGGAGCGTACTTTCCTGAAAATGTTGGAAAAAGGCGTACCAGTTTTATTGCTTAATGACACGCTTATTTTTAAAGGTCAGCCGGAACTTCGTTTTCAAGTTGCAGGCTAGCCACTTCTTAAGTACACTCATTGTCAATTCGTTACTTGTCGGAGTGCCCTTTGGGCTGAGATCGCATTTTGCGGGATCCGTGAACCTGATCAGGTTAAAACCTGCGTAGGGAACAAGCTGCCAGTATTACAACTTGCTGTTGTAGGCCGCCAAAATCTCAAAAGTTGGAGATTTTGATCATCTGAGGGCAACCTCATCTCGCTCCTTATTCAGGAGATCTGACAAGACACCTTAAATAACAATGAGGCAAGTCATGTCAAACAATAGTAGCAAACCATCTCGTCGCGAAACACGTGCAGCGGCATCAGAATTTATATACAACCTTACGGGTCAGCCTTTTCCAAGCTCACATAAAGTGTATGTTGAAGGTGAACAATCGGGCGTGCGTGTTGGTATGCGCGAAATTACATTATCAGATAGCTTTGTCGGCGGTACTGAGGATAATCCTATCTATGAAAAAAATGAACCCATCAGAGTCTATGACACTTCAGGGCCTTACACGGACCCGGACTTTAAAATAGACGTACGTCAGGGATTACCTAAGTTTCGTAAACAATGGATTGATGCGCGCGATGATACAGAGTGGTTGGACTCTGTTACCTCCAAGTTTTCTCAGCAGCGTATGGCGGATGAGGGGTTAGATCATATCCGTTTCGAGCATTTGCCAAAGATCCGCCGTGCCAAGGCAGGTAAGAATGTTACCCAGATGCATTATGCCCGTCAGGGAATTGTGACTCCGGAGATGGAGTATGTGGCTATTCGTGAGAATATGGGTCGTGCAAAAATCAGAGAAGAATTGCTCGCACAACAGCATAAAGGCCAGTCATTTGGTGCGTCAATTCCTGAATTCATTACCCCTGAATTTGTGCGAGATGAAATAGCCCGAGGCCGCGCTATTTTACCTAACAATATCAATCACCCAGAATCTGAACCCATGATCGTAGGGCGAAACTTTTTGGTGAAGGTCAATGCGAATATCGGTAACTCTTCTGTCACTTCATCCATCGAAGAGGAAGTAGAAAAATTGGTTTGGTCGACCCGTTGGGGGGCTGATACGGTCATGGATCTTTCTACTGGTCGTTACATTCATGAAACTCGTGAGTGGGTGGTACGCAACTCGCCGGTTCCTATTGGCACCGTACCAATTTATCAGGCGCTTGAGAAAGTAAATGGTGTAGCTGAAGACCTAACTTGGGAGATATTCCGCGATACATTGATAGAGCAAGCGGAGCAGGGGGTTGATTATTTTACGATTCATGCTGGAGTATTGCTGCGCTATGTTCCCATGACTGCCAAGCGTGTTACGGGTATCGTTTCTCGTGGCGGGTCTATCATGGCCAAATGGTGTTTAGCGCACCATAAAGAAAACTTTCTATACACACATTTTGAAGATATTTGCGAGATCATGAAGCAATACGACGTATGCTTCTCTTTGGGGGATGGTTTGCGCCCAGGATCGATTGCAGATGCCAATGACGAAGCACAATTCTCAGAGTTACGCACGTTAGGAGAGTTGACCAAGCTTGCTTGGAAGCATGATGTGCAAGTATTTATTGAAGGGCCGGGGCATGTGCCAATGCACATGATTGAGCAAAACATGAAAGAGCAATTAGAGCACTGTCATGAAGCACCGTTTTACACGCTAGGGCCACTTACAACAGACATTGCCCCCGGTTACGATCACTTTACTTCTGGTATTGGTGCGGCACAAATCGCTTGGTATGGCTGTGCGATGTTGTGTTATGTCACACCAAAAGAGCATTTAGGCTTACCAAACAAAGAAGACGTAAAAGAAGGGTTGATCACCTATAAAATTGCAGCACATGCGGCGGATTTAGCAAAGGGCCACCCAGGCGCGCAAATTCGTGACAATGCGTTGTCCAAAGCGCGTTTTGAATTCCGTTGGCACGATCAGTTTAATCTTGGTTTGGACCCAGACCGAGCGCGCGAATATCACGATGAAACCTTGCCACAAGAATCTGGAAAGGTCGCCCATTTTTGCTCAATGTGTGGACCTAAGTTCTGCTCAATGAAAATTACCCAAGAAGTGCGTGATTATGCCAAAGATCTGGAGTCAAGAGGTATCGATCCGAATAATGTTGGTGATGCGATTGAGATCAAAATGGTGGATATTGAAGCAGAAATGCAAGCAAAATCAGAAGAGTTCAAAAAAACCGGTTCTGAGCTGTATCACAAAGCCATTTAACGTTAGCTATGTTTGGCGCTTTGCGCACAACATCTGAATTGGGTGGTGTAGTCTGTCGACTGCATCACCATTGAAGAAATAAAATTGCATATGGCAGATGTGAAGCATGAGAAAACCAAAGGTAGCAATCTTAGGGTTTGGCTTGGTTGGCAGGGTTGCTGCATTAATGCTGCAAGACCAGTATCAGCTAAGCATATTTGAAGCGGCGCAAACACCCAATAACAATGGGGCAGGTGCACTCGCTGCGGCAATGCTGGCACCTATGGCTGAATCGGTGATATGTGAGGCTGATCTGGCGCAAATGGGCGTTGAAGCTATGACATTGTGGCCAAAATTACTGGCAACCTTGTCGATGCCTGTTATGTACCAACAGGTTGGTACGCTCATTGTCGCCCATCAGCAAGACATGGGTGATTTACGCAGTTTTGAGCAGCGTTTAAAGCCATTAGCGGGGCATCAAGCTCAACATGTTTCGAGCCATGATATCGCAAAATTAGAACCCGAACTGGCAGGGCGTTTTCACCAAGGTATTTACTTGCCAAGCGAAGGGCAGCTAGACAATTTAGCGTTTTATAAAGCAAGCTTTGAGCAACTTAAAAATACTGAATGTCAGTTTTATTTTGGTAAGTCGGTGATGCTAGAGCGCAATCTACAAGGCGTTGCACAGGTAAATGGTGAGGCGTTTGATTGGGTTATTGATTGTCGCGGCATTGGCGCGAAACACCAGCTTGATGGGTTGCGTGGTGTACGAGGTGAAGTTGCCCGTATCTACGCGCCGGAAGTTACGCTCAATAGACCTGTTCGGTTGATGCATCCTCGTTACCCAATCTACATTGCTCCTAAGCCTAACAACGAGTTTGTCATCGGTGCAACGGAGATTGAGTCACAAGATGATGGCCCAATTACTGTGCGTTCAACGCTTGAGCTACTCAGTGCGGCTTACACGGTTCATAGTGGTTTTGCTGAGGCGCGTGTTATGGCGATAAGTGCCGGGCTCAGGCCTGCTTTTAGTGATAATCGCCCACACATTGAGACTGACGGCAATGTAATTAGCATCAATGGGTTATATCGTCACGGTTATTTGCTTGCACCAGCCGTTGTCCAGCAAGCGTTGAGTAAGGAGTTATTGTGAAAATAACATTTAATGGTCAGGTGATGGAGTCAAGCGAACAAAGCTTGCAAGCATTTATTAGTACCACGGATGCCAAAGAGCCTTATGCGGTGGCGTTGAATGGCCAATTTGTACCGCGAGTTCAGTGTTCATCAACACCGTTGGCTGAGGGTGACAGCATTGAGTTGTTATCACCCATTCAGGGGGGGTAAGTGATGAGAGAAGATAAACCATTCACAATTTATGGGCAAACGTTTGAAAGTCGTTTGCTGATAGGATCTGCGCTCTATCCTTCACCGCAGGTAATGACGGATGCGATTCATGCATCGCAGTCGCAAATTGTCACGGTATCACTGCGTCGCCAAAACTCCGTGTCGGCAGGACAAGACTTTTGGCAGTTGATCAAAGATACAGGATTGACTGTGCTACCTAATACGGCGGGTTGCCATAGCGTGAAAGAAGCTGTGACACTGGCGAATATGTGCCGAGAAGTGTTTGCCACGGATTGGATAAAGTTGGAGTTGATTGGTGACGAATACAATTTGCAGCCAGACCCAATTGCGTTGCTAGATGCCACCGAAATACTGCTGCAAGATGGTTTTAAGGTACTGCCTTACTGTACTGATGATTTAGTTTTATGTCAGCGTTTAGCGGCGCTTGGTTGTGAAGTATTAATGCCATGGGGGGCACCAATTGGCACAGGCAAAGGATTGTTAAACCCTTATAACTTGGCCATGATTCGTCAGCGGTTGCCAGATATGACATTGATTGTTGATGCAGGGTTGGGTGTACCGTCGCATGCCTGCCAAGCACTAGAGATGGGATATGATGCGGTATTACTCAATTCGGCCATTGCTGGTGCTGGTTGCCCTGTTAAAATGGCTAGAGCTTTCAATCATGCGGTGCAGGCCGGGCGTGCTGCATATATCGCCCAAGCAATGCCTGAAAAAGATGTGGCGGCACCGTCAACACCAACCATGGGCATGCCGTTTTGGCATCAAAATTAATCTTTAAATAGGAGTCTGAAATGGCACAAGTAGTTTGGAGTATTGCAGGATCAGACTCAGGTGGTGGGGCTGGTATTCAAGCCGATATTAAGGCGATGCACAGCTTTGGTGTGCATGGCTGTACCGTTATTACTGCACTTACTGCACAAAATAGCATGGGAGTTGAGGCCATTAATTCAACGTCCGTTGACGTTATCGAGTCTCAACTACAAGCACTAGCAACTGATATGCCTGCTCGCGTGATAAAAATAGGTATGCTCGCCAATGTACAGCAAATTCAGTTGGTGGCAGAACACTTAAGTCATTACAAAACAAAGTGGGCTGAGCCACCGCTGGTGGTCTATGACCCTGTTGCGATTGCCAGCAGTGGTGATCGATTAACAGAAGAAGACACCATCGATGCACTAAAAACCCATTTATTACCTTTGGTGGATGTGATCACTCCCAATACACATGAAACGCAATTGCTAACTGGTATTTATTTAATCGGCCCTGATGCTGTGCGAGAAGCCGCACAAAGATTGCAACAACTTGGTGTGCCATCAGTCGTGATCAAAGGCGGGCATTGGGATTATCCAAAAGGTTACTGTGTGGATTATTGCGTCTCACAAGGACAAGAATATTGGCTCGGTAACGAAGCAATTAATACACCTCATACCCATGGTACGGGGTGTAGCATGTCTTCGGCCATTGCAGCCTGTTTGGCTAAAGGTTACCCAATAAAAGATGCGTTTATTCTTGGTAAAGCATATATCAACCAAGGTTTAGCCGATGCACAGCGTTATGGTGAGGGAATTGGCCCCGTTGCTCATACAGGGTTCCCTGAACAGCTAGATTATTACCCTCAAGTGATCGAAGCGGGTAGTTGGCTGGCTGATGAACTCGATTTTGCACAACCAACGCCGTTCAATTTTGCAGCAGGTTTTGCTGATACAGAGGGCGAGCTAGGCTTATATGCCGTTGTTGATAGTGTCGATTGGGTTGAAAAGTGTTTATCCGCGGGTGTGCCGACCGTGCAACTACGCGTAAAAAGTGCGGATCCTGAGGTGCTTGAAGCGGATATTCAAACCGCCATTACACTTGGTAAGAAATATCAGGCGAGAGTGTTCATTAACGATTACTGGCAGTTGGCGATAAAACATGGCGCTTATGGTATTCATTTGGGGCAAGAAGACCTCAGTGAAGCCAATTTAAAAGCCATTCAAGAAGCTGGGCTGAGGCTCGGTGTGTCTACCCATGGCTTTTACGAAATGCTCAGAGCACATAATTATCGACCTAGCTATCTAGCATTTGGTGCGATTTATCCAACCACAACCAAAGATATGACGGGACAAATACAAGGGTTAGAAAAGCTATCGCACTTTGTACCATTGATGGCGGACCATTATCCAACCGTGGCGATAGGTGGTATTGATTTATCCGTTGCTCCTGAGGTTGCTAAAACAGGTGTAGGGAGCCTTGCCGTGGTGCGCGCTATCACAGAGTCAGAAGATCATATTAACGCCATAGCGCAGCTTCGAAGCTGTTTGGAGACTCGTTAAGCAATGATGTTAGATGATAAAGAGCGGCTGAGGTATAGCCGCCACTTGTTACTAAAAGAAGTGGGTGAGCAAGGGCAATTGAAACTCAAAAATGCCCATGTTGCGGTAATAGGCTGTGGTGGATTGGGGTGTCCTGCTCTTTTTTATTTGGCTGCAAGTGGCATTGGGAGCCTCACTTTTGTCGATGATGACCAAGTGGAGCTGTCCAACTTACAAAGGCAGATTTTATATAAAGTCAGCCATATAGGACAAGCCAAAAGCAAAGCGGCGAGTAAAATCCTAGCAAGCCTAAATAACAGTATTTCGCTCAATCCAATCTGCACTAAACTAACGGCTGACAACATAGATACATTGCTAGCAAACGCAGATATCGTGCTAGATTGTAGTGATAACTTCAAAACACGTTACTTGCTGAACCATTACTGTTTTGTCCAACAAAAAGTGTTGATCTCCGGTGCTGCTATAGCCACCTCGGGTCAAGTAATGTGCTTTGACTTTCGCTCTGATTCACCTTGTTATGCCTGTATCTTTCCAAAGGTTCAGAAGGAAGAAAATAACAACTGTGATAATTTCGGGGTGTTAAGTCCATTGTTAGGGGTGATAGGTGCTCAACAAGCATTACTGGCAACTAACACTGTGTTAGGCCATCACAGTGGGAGTTATTTCGCAAGTACCGAGGGGCTGACGCTGAAACAAAGTGTTTGGAAAGTTAGTAAAAACCCTGAGTGTAAGGTGTGTGCGCACGAAGAAAAACAATGAGGAAAATATCAAGGCCAACGCGTGCATTGGCCTTGCAAGATAAGTGTAACTATTTGACTATGTTGGCAAATGGAGTTCCCATGCGAGTCATCGTTTCTGGTAATTCGCTGGCTAGGAATTCAGCTTGATTTGCACCCCATGCCAAGATCACCGTTGAGCCAAGCTTAAAGCGGCCCATTTCATCACCTTTTTGCAAAGTAACAGCGTTACTTCCTGATGTAGGGTAATCCCAACTGAATACATCTTTTCCAGCAGGAGGGGTTACCGTGCCTGCCCAGATAGTTTCGATACTTGCTACAATCGTTGCCCCAACCAAAACCATAGCAAGTGGGCCAATCTCGGTGTCGAAGATGGCGACCACACGCTCATTACGAGCAAATAAGTTTGGTACGTTTTGTGCGGTAAGAGGATTAACAGAAAATAGGTCGCCAGGTACGTAAATCATACGTTTTAAGGTACCATCAATGGGCATATGTATGCGGTGGTAGTCTTTTGGAGCCAAATAGATTGTTGCGAATTTACCGCCACTGAATGGTAAAAAGTCTTCCTCTTTACCACCTAACAACGCCTGTAGACTATAATCGTGACCCTTGGCCTGAATGATTTGTCCATCTACCACATCGCCAAGTTGACTGATTGCTCCGTCTACAGGGTGAGCGATAATGCTTGGATCTGTTGCGAGTGGACGGATACCAGGCTTTAGAGGTCGAGTAAAAAACTCATTGAAGGTTTTATAATGAGCAGGGTCTTCATGAAGCGCCTCACTCATATCAATTTTGTATTGCTTGATAAATAACTTAATTAATTGCGTAGTGAGCGCCCCGGCCTCCGCGGCGGCGAGTTTCCCAACAAGGCGAGATAGCGCATGCTTAGGTAGCGCGTACTGCAAAGCAATTTTCAATTTATCCAAGTTCACGTTGTTATTTCCTACAAAAATTTTGCTGATAGTAGCACAGATTTAAACTCGTGGGGCACGGGCACCAGCTCGTCCATCGGCCATTGATTCTAAAATACGGTGATAGCTTTCAAAGCGTAATTCACTGATTTTGCCGTCATTTACTGCTTCAACTAATAAACAACCAGGATCGTTTAAATGCTTACAGTCTCGAAAACGGCATCCACCTATGAACTCTCTGAACTCCTTAAAACACCATGTTACGCGTTCAACCTCTAAGTGCCACAGGCCAAACTCACGAATTCCAGGAGAATCGATTAGATTTCCGCCGCTAGGTAAGTGGTGTAGACGAGAAACGGTCGTTGTATGCTGCCCTAAGCCACTGTTTTCAGAGACCTCTTTGGTAAGAATGTCGGCATTAGGTAATACGGTGTTGACTAAGGTTGATTTACCTACACCAGATTGGCCAACAAAAATATTGTTCTTGCCGACCAATTTTTGTTTCAGTTCTTCAATACCTTCACCGGTTTTATTACTGACCAATAATACCTGATAACCAAGGTCTCGATATATGTCTAAGATTTCTTCGATAAACTGGCGGCTTTCAGCATCCAGTAAATCGACTTTATTAAGCAGCAAAATGGGTTCAATGCCCATGTCTTCACATGCTACTAAATAGCGATCGATAATATGGGGCGTAAATTCAGGAAGGACGGCAGAGACCATTAAAATTTGGTCAATATTAGCCGCAACCACTTTTACACCATCATAAAAGTCTGGACGGGTAAGTTGTGAGCGTCTTTCTTCTGTTGTTTCAATCACCCCTGCTAAGTCACCTTCGCTCACTTTGGCGCGACGGAAAAATACTTCATCACCACATACTAAGCTGGTTACCGTCCGTCTAATATTGCATCGCAGTATTTCACCGTGAGATGTCTCAATATCGGCATGTTGACCAAAGCGACTGATCACAACTGCATGTTCACTAGGCCCTAGATTATCTGACTGCCAAGTTATATCCGTGCTGTCTGCTTTTTGCTGTTTTGCTTTATGCAAACGCTTTTGGTGATTGGCACTAATCCGTCTGGATTGGCCTTTACTAAGTTTTTTATGTTTTGCCATGTTACTTTGATCTGCCGCTCAAAAATAAGTTAATTTGTCTAAATTCACCTATTCCTGTACTGTTTGTTTTGTGAGCTGCATGTAATTGGTCTATAACTCAATTAAATGCCCCGCTTTTTAAAAAAAAGCTTTTGGTCAGCTGGTGAAGCTAATATGATATATCTAATTGCATTGGATCTAAAGGAAAGTACCGCTAAGGTAGTCTATGTCGTTTAATGAATCTAATTTGATCTGGCTTGACCTCGAAATGACGGGGCTTGAACCCAAGACAGATAAAATCCTCGAAATTGCCACAGTGATTACAGACTGTGATTTGAATATATTGGCTGAAGGCCCTGTGATCGCTATCCACCAAAGTGATGAGTTACTTGATGGTATGGATGAATGGTGTACAAACCAACACGGCCGTTCAGGTCTGACAGCACGTTGCAAAGCAAGTAAGTTCACAGAAGCTGATGCAATTAAACAAACTTTAGACTTTCTAAAAGGCTGGGTCCCCCCTGCAAAGTCACCTATGTGTGGGAACTCAATTGGTCAAGACCGTCGATTTTTAAATAAGTATATGCCTGAACTTGAAGCGTATTTCCACTATCGTAACTTGGACGTCAGTACTGTAAAAGAACTTGCCCGTCGCTGGAAACCTGAGCTATTGGACGAAGTCAAAAAGAAAAGTTCACACTTGGCTTTGGACGATATCAAAGACTCGATTATGGAATTGAAAATATACCAAGAAAAGTTCTTCAATATTTAAAAAAATGCTTGCAAAGCATTTTTTATGTTGTAGAATCCTGCCCCGCTTAAGACGAGAAGCCTAGCGGGGTTTTTAGTTTAAAAGCAATGAAAGAAGAGAGCGCGGCACTAGCTCAGCTGGTAGAGCGCAACCTTGCCAAGGTTGAGGTCACGAGTTCGAACCTCGTGTGCCGCTCCAATCTTTCAGTATGACCAAGTAATGCTTAGCTCAGCTGTTAAAATGTTAGACGAACGCCTGACAATGAAGCTTAAGCAAATCTGGAATGCGGCACTAGCTCAGCTGGTAGAGCGCGACCTTGCCAAGGTCGAGGTCACGAGTTCGAACCTCGTGTGCCGCTCCAACTTTCTCAGTAAGCTCAACTGTTAACAGAGCACCTATGAAGCGGTACTAGCTCAGCCGTTGAAACGTTAATCGCGACCTTAAGTTGTGTAGCGGTGAAAAAATGAAGCTAATCTGGAATGCGGCACTAGCTCAGCTGGTAGAGCGCGACCTTGCCAAGGTCGAGGTCACGAGTTCGAACCTCGTGTGCCGCTCCAACCTCCCTTTAAAAACCTCTATCTCATCAATTCCTTATTAAATTTCTTCTTTACTCTGAAAATTTTAATTGCTTAATAATCCAACTCTACGTAAAATACGCGCTCTTTCGGCTATCACATTTAGTTCCTTGCCTTCACCCGACTGGCCGAAACGGGAAAAGGCTATATTAACCGTAAGGAATATCCATGCGTCATTACGAAATCGTATTCATGGTTCACCCAGATCAAAGTGAGCAAGTACCTGGTATGATCGAGCGTTATACTGGTTCTATCACTGAAGCTGGCGGTACTATTCACCGTTTAGAAGACTGGGGTCGTCGTCAATTGGCATACCCAATCGAAAAGCTTCATAAAGCACACTATGTTCTTATGAACGTTGAAGCACCAACTGAAGTAATCAACGAGCTTGAGACTTCTTTCCGCTACAACGATGCAGTACTACGTAACTTAGTTATGCGTACTAAAACTGCTGTAACTGAAGCATCTCCTCTTGTAAGAGAAGAGAAAAGAGAAGCAGCTACTGCTTAATCGTTATTGACTCTGGACATTGAGGGTTTGCGGTGCAAGAACAGGTTGACCTGTATACAAATCAATATGTGCTTTCGGGCGTGATTTGTAAAACACCCAAATTTAATCAAAGCCCAGCCGGCATTCCACATTGTATTTTTGTGCTTGAGCACAAATCTACGCAAATTGAAGCTGACCTAAACCGTAATAGTTATGTTCGCATTCAAGTGGTTGCCAGTGGGCATAAGTTCCAGTCTCAAACTCAGCATTTATACGTTGGGCAGGCAATACAAGTCAGCGGTTTTTTAAACCGACACGAGAACCGTAACGGTTTGAGTCAACTGGTATTACATGCACAACATATTGAAAGAATTAATTGAGGAAATTACTCATGGCACGTTATTTCAGACGTCGTAAGTTCTGCCGTTTTAAAGCGGAAGGCGTACAACAAATCGATTACAAAGATCTAGCTACTCTTAGAAACTATGTAACAGAAAGTGGCAAAATCGTACCTAGCCGTATCACAGGTACTAGCGCTAAATACCAGCGCCAGCTAGCAACTGCTATCAAGCGTGCTCGCTACTTAGCCCTTCTTCCATACACTGACTTACACAAGTAAGCAGCGGATTAACAGTTTTTAAAAGGTGTAGAGACATGCAAGTTATTCTACTAGACAAGATCGCTAACCTAGGCGGCCTAGGTGACCAGGTTGTAGTTAAATCTGGCTTCGCACGTAACTTCTTATTCCCTAAAGGTAAAGCAGTTCCTGCGACAAAAGCAAACATTGAAACTTTCGAAGCACGTCGTGCTGATTTAGAAGCGAAAATCGCTGAAGAGCTAGTTGCTGCACAAGCACGCGCTGAGAAGCTTGAAGCATTAGCTGAAGTTACTTTAGTATCTAAAGCTGGTGACGAAGGTAAGCTATTCGGTTCTATCGGTACTCGCGACATCGCTGAAGCTATTTCAGCTGTTGGTGTTGAAGTTGCTAAATCAGAAGTTCGTCTACCTCTAGGTACTATCCGTGAGACTGGGAATTTGACGTAGCAATCGCAGTACACTCAGACGTAACTGCTACTATCAAAGTAATCGTTATTGCTGAAGCTTAATTTTTAGAATTAAGCAAAACCGTGCACGCCTGTGCACGGTTTTTTATTTATCACGCTTGAAATCTATAACAACAATTCTAATTTTCAGATAAAAACCAAAAACAGCGGTTACATTGCTGCATAACTTACTGTTATTGCTCATTATGAAATTGCTTTAGGCTAAATAATTAGCATGGTTTTTATACAAATATTGTGCATGAAACTTCCAACTCGCATCATGCAATGTTAACTTATAGCAACAAAACATAATAATTAAGTACTGCAACAATAGTTGCTATAATTTGATTGAGTAAATTGACAGCGCTGTCCTTTTATTGGGTAATTTTAAGGCTTTTCTGAGGTATATATGATTAGTAAAGGGTTTTCATTAACAGAACTGTTAATCGCCGCTGCAATCGTTGCAATACTGGGTGTTGTGGCTTATCCCTCATACTTGGAGTCTTTACAAGAGGGACGCCGTTCTCAAGCGCAACAAGAGATGTTGCAAGTGGCCATCATATTGGAGCGTGCATATTCACGTAATGGTGGCTACCCAGACAGTGATAAATTTGAGGCGTTACCGACTTTAGATATGTATACCTTTAAATATGAACACCTCAACAAGCCGGTTGATGGTGAAAACTATACCAGTCGTTCATATTTACTAACAGCAACACCTAAAAAGGACACGGCACAAGAATCTGATCCCTGTGGCGCACTGACTCTGAATCACATTGGTACGCAAGGGGCGCAAATTGATGACTGTTGGTAGTAAATACGCTCGAGGCTTTTCTTTGACAGAACTGATCATAGCGCTTCTGATTATGGGTATACTGGCTTCGCTTGCAATGCCCTCCTTTGTGAAGCAAATCAAACAGGACAGAATTGTTAATAATGCCAATTATTTGAGTGCCTTTTACAAGTATTCACGTAGTGAGGCTGTCAAACAATCCAAAACATTACAGTTAGTCGCGGACTCCTCCAAATGGTTATTAAAGTCACAGCAGGAAGGTCAATGGGTAACCGTACATGAGTTTTCGGTTGGGGATGATTCTATAGAAGTTGAATACGCTGATAGAACTATCACTTCAACAGGAGAAATAGATCAGGCGTTAAACTTGTTGATTACGGACAATGATGTCAGTACGACAGATTACCGCTTATGTGTACTGCAAAGTGGGCAAAGTTGGATTGGCGAGGCAGATAAAAATTGCGCTTAACGAAA
The DNA here is from genome assembly GCF_002964665.1 of Pseudoalteromonas sp. T1lg23B. Lineage (GTDB taxonomy): Bacteria > Pseudomonadota > Gammaproteobacteria > Enterobacterales > Alteromonadaceae > Pseudoalteromonas. The sequence continues at coordinate 230,593 of NZ_PQBZ01000002.1, forward strand.
GGTTTTTCATTAATTGAAGTGATGGTATCTATGTTGATAGCCAGTATCGCGCTGTTAGGGTTAGCTGCTACGCAGCTCAGAACCTTGCAATATGCCACCAATAGCTTTGACTATACGGTTGGGTTGATATTGGGTCAAAACGCGATGGAAAGAATTTGGTCTAGGTTGTGTGACATTCAGCATAAGGATCCTTCTTTGTTCCAAGATGATACCTTCAGAGAGTGGTTGTTAGCGCCGTCAAGTATACGTGCAACATTCGAAGTCACTGTGCCTGACACGTATGCAAATGAAATGAATATTCAGGTGAATTGGGTGGATGAACGCATGAATGCAGCCATAGATGGTGAAAATCAAGTTGTACTGAACGCTACATTTATGAGCTTGGATGAAACATGCGAATAATCAGACACGCAAATAATGGTTATTCATTAGTTGAGTTGATGGTTGCTTTGGCCATCGGGAGCTTTTTATTAGCGGGGATCGGGATGTCATACACCGCAATAAAGAGCACTGTGATTACGACACAGCAATTGTCTCATGCACAAGAAGTTGTGCGTTATACAAATCACATTATGTCTCGAAGTGTAAAGCAAACATCGGTTATTCCAACCATTACAGGAAATGGCACGATAATTACGATTGCTCAAGACTCGTACAGTCCTTCTTGTCAAGGCTCTGTTCCTACATTTAATTACCAAGAGGTCTATACTTTAAGTGATGGGTATTTAACCTGTGAGATATTAAATCTGGAAGATGGTGGAAATAGTATTGGGGTCTTAAACCTTTTAAAAGGTGTACAGGCGCTTGGATTTAGTAGTAGTCAAAGCGGACGTTTAATCAATATTAACGTTACGCCACAAGATGTACCAGCGCAATTTGCTACAGGCATCGTGATTAGCCTAGCTACTACCAGGGTAATTATGAGGTAAATGATGAAAAGGCAAAATGGCTTTACACTGATAAAGGTTTTGCTATTGAGCACAATGGCTGCAGTTGTTGTGTTTGGTGCAATGCGAGAAACGCTCGTTCAGGAACGCTTATCAGGCAACTTTCAAAAAAGTATGAATGCCAGATTCTTATCTGAAAAAGGTATTTATATTGTTGCAAAGTGTCTAAAAGACAAACTTATTGAGGATCCGTCATTAACACGAGACCAGTTAGTGATGTCACAATGTTCATACACAGGTGGTGGTAGTGCGGGTGATGATCTTAAGTTTGACGCTTCAGCATCCGCAGGAGATGAACCAGATATCGTTGTGATCACAAGTTCGGGTGAGCGTTATAGTGGAGATTCAAATGACAAAATAGTGGCCCATTACAGGTTTACGCCAGGTAACTCTGTGTCTGTTAATGACAGTTTTATGGCTGGTTGTACTGGGGTTAGTTTAAAAGGTAGTTCGTTAATCGATAGTTATGACTCGTCCGTTGGTAGCTATGAGCAAACCAAAAGTAGTAATGCAGTGATCAATACATCAAGTAGCAATGCTGATGTTTCATTGAGCGGACACTCAATCATTAAAGGTGATGTCAATGCGGCTGGTGCTATACATTTATTAGGCTCATCGCCCGTTTATGGCAACATTAAATCTAACACAGGGATCACTATCTCATCAGGCGGTGGTGTGCGTGTTGACGGCAACGCGCAAACACTTGGCGATATTTTACATCAAGGTGGAGAAATTACGGGGTACGTGCGTGCCAATGGTAATGCCACCATGAAATCGGGTGCCTCAATTGCTAATCTTGGTAATGATGACTTCGACATTCAATATGGTGGCACAGGCACTTTTCCTAACAATGAAAGTGGATTCAGTCAAAATGGGATCCATTACTCGAACAGTCGTTTTAACGTTAACCCTCAATTGACGCCCATAGAGATCCATGCGCCAGATTCATCACAATGCGATCCGTTAGCGCTAGCAGAGAATATGGATGAGGTAATTGGCGACAGTGATAGTTATCCCTATTATCAAGTGGGAGCTAATCAGCATTATACCTTTGCGCCAACATGGGCTTATTACGAGACTATTCATGGTAACAGTAATAACAACGGCAACGGAAATGGCAACGGCAACAGTAATAGTGGCTCAGGTGAACTGAATGCAATATCAGCTTTGCAAAAAGATATTTATATATTTGATGCCTTGAAACAACAGTATGAAGATGTTGCTCAAAGTGACAGTGATCTTGAATATGTGTATGGCATGAAAGGCTTTACGCTCTCCAGCAATGGTTCTGTTACGATTCAAGGTGGTGACGTTATATTCCTTGTTGATGGCGATTTCTCTATTAAAGGGGGATCGGGAATGACCATCAAAGCGGGTAGTAGCTTAAGCCTTTTTGTTACAGGGACTATAGACTTGGGCGGCAGTGGTAATGTATATGTTGAGCAGCATGGATTAACAACGAGTGGCCATGCTGCATTCAATATTTACTCGTCTAAATCAGGCGACGGTGTTTCACTGGGTGGCAATAGTGACATGTATGCAAAGGTTTATGCACCTTTGTCGACAGTATCTGTTACCGGCAGTGGGTCTCTTTATGGGAGTATTATAGGTGCTTTCATCTATGGTTCGGGTAGCGGTGATTATCATTTTGATGAAGCGTTAAAGGCGATAGATTTAGGTGTGGGTAACGGTGGTGGAAGTACACAAACTAAGCCAACACTCACGTTTGAGCGCTGGTATTACAGGCTTCCAACTAGCACTGAGTAACTTGAGACATGATAAAAAGCCCGCCTTATAGCGGGTTTTTTATTTTTTTCAAAAAAATGACCGACCAATTTAAACCTTTTTTTGTTTTTAAAACGTCTTACTTAGCAACTTGAAAGCAAGCACTATTTATATCAAGCTAGCTCGACCAAGAAAAAGGGAAAGTAAAAATGTTAATAGATGCCAACCAGGCATTGTCGAACACAGAGCAAAAGCCTATCGACGAGTTGGTGCGTAAAGTACAACAGGGTGATCAACGGGCGTTTGAGCAATTGTATAGAAAGCATGAGAAGCGAGTATATGGGCTGTGTCTACGATTACTTGCCTCACCAGAGTATGCAGAGGATGTGACTCAGGAAGTGTTTGTACAGCTGTGGCATAAAATTGCTCAGTTTCAGGGGCAGTCTCAGTTTTCAACTTGGCTTCACAGCGTGACCAGTAACATTGCAATAAGTTATCTACGAAAGCACAAAAATTGGTTGCAAAAGGTTGTAAGTATCGAAGGCAGCGGTATGAATGAACAATCAGTCAATATGTGTCATGGACTCAATGGTCTAGATAAACTGATTGTGCGGCTACCTGAGCGAGCTCGCTTAGTATTTGTGTTACACGCGGTCGAAGGGTATCGTCATGAGGAAATTGGCAACATGCTAGGCATGGCAGTGGGATCAAGTAAATCGCAATATCATCGTGCTCGTCAGTTATTGCAGGAGTGGTACGACAATGAATAAACCAGACTTTGAGCAATTTTTAAAAGAGTCGCTCGAACAAACAAAAGGCATCGCACCAAAACGAGATCTTTGGAAAGGAATTGAAAACGCGATTGCTTCAGCCCCACAGGAGGACAAGCAACGCAGCTATTGGCCAAAGCTCACCGGAGTCGCTGCTTGTTTTTTGGCTGGCTTGATGGCTTGGCAAGTGGTGTTGCATCAACCACAGCAAAATACCATGGCTAATATGAGCGCGTTCTTTGAGCAGCAAAAACAGAGTTTGCTGGTGCAGTATGAAGCTCAGCCTGCGTTGACTTCTGATTGGCAGGCTCAACTGACTGAACTTGAAAGTGCTGAGCAAGCTATTAAGGCTGCGTTACAGAATGACCCTGAGAACGCGGCGCTGTTACAAATGCTGGCACAAGTCTATCAGCAGCAATTGGATTTAATAAACAAGGTACATGAACCTCGTTGGCAACAAATTTAGGAGAAGAGTATGAGAGCATTATTAGCTGGATTAGCGCTACTGCCACTTGCGGTCTTTGCAGGGCAAAGTATTGACGAACAGATATCATTACCCAGCAAAGGTAAGGTATTTATTGAGAATCAACGTGGCAACATCATCATAAAAACGTGGGATGAAGATAGCTTTAAGGTCACTGGGACCTTGGATGAAAAAGCAAAAGGTTACAAGTTAGAAACGAAAGGTTCAGTCACCGAGTTCATCGTCCAGATGCCGAATCAATACCGAGGTTGGAAGAACAGTCACGATGGCTCAAAGCTGACGATTCATATGCCCAAAAATAGTGAGTTAAACCTTGAGGGCGTCAGTGTTGATGTCAATGCTAGCCAGTTATATGCGGGGACGAGTATTAAAACGGTTAAAGGCGATATTCAGGTTTCTGACTTGAAAGGTAAAATCTCGTTGCAGACTATAAATGGCAACATTGATGCGTCACAACTGAACGGCCATATCCACTATGAAACGGTTAACGGCAACATCAATGATAGAGGTTCGGATGGTAAGCTAAAGTTTGATGCTGTAAATGGTGATATTGAGAGTGATACAAAGGCTCAAGATGTGCGCTTAGAAAACGTTAATGGCGAAGTCGATTTACGTATAGATGAGCTGGCCGATTTACGCGTCAACACCGTCAATGGAGAAATCAATGTGCGTATCAATAAGTTGAAAGATAACGCGAATATTAATATGGATTCGGTTAGCGGTGATGTGCGGTTTTACTTTCCTGCGAATGTATCAGCACGGTTTGATATTGATATGCACGCAGGTGGCAAAGTTATCAACGAGTTGAGTGACCATGAAATGAAAAAGGCGAAATATGGTCCATCACGAGAGTTAGAGTTCGTGCTTAATGGTGGTAATGCTGATGTGGAAATCGATACGGTAAGTGGACACATCGAGCTGAAAAAAAACTAATCTCCCTGGCACCGCCAACAGCCTGTTGGTGGTGCACCTTTTAATTACTCATGGTTTTGGATATAACATTGCACTTATCTCATGAGCGGATAAAATAGTCCTCTAAATTCCAAATTGTGCAGTGCTATGGCAAAACCAGATCTTCAAGTTGATACGCTAAAAGTTCCACCTCATTCAATTGAAGCCGAGCAGTCCGTTCTCGGTGGCCTAATGTTAGATAATCAAGCGTTTGACAGAGTTGCAGAACTTGTTGTTGCGCAGGATTTTTATACACGTACACATCGGCTGATTTTTGAAGCAATGGAAAAGTTGGTCGAATCAGGCAACCCCATTGATTTGATCACCATCTCCGAGAATTTGGAGAAAAATAATCAGTTAGCAAATGTCGGTGGCTTTGCGTACCTTGCTGAAATAGCTAAAAACACGCCCAGTGCCGCCAATATCGATGCCTATGCAAATATCGTACGTGAGCGTGCTGTTGTCCGTGAAATGATATCGGTAGCGAATGAAATAGCGGAAGCCGGATTTAATCCTGAAGGCAGAGATAGCCATGATTTACTTGATTTGGCCGAGAGTAAAGTATTTAAAATTGCCGAACAACGTACAAAAAGTACAGAAGGGCCACAGAATCTACACAGTATATTGGAAAGAACAGTAGATAAAATTGAAGAACTATACCAGTCACCTCAAGATGGTGTGACAGGAGTCAGTTCAGGTTACGCAGACTTAGATAAAATGACCGCAGGCTTACAGCCATCGGATCTGATCATTGTTGCGGCACGTCCTTCAATGGGTAAGACCACATTTGCAATGAACCTTGCAGAACATGCTGCCATGACTCAAGACAAGCCCGTGTTAATTTACTCGTTAGAGATGCCCTCAGAGCAGATTATGATGAGGATGCTTGCGTCTTTAGGTCGTATTAACCAAACTAAGGTACGTACAGGTCAGTTAGACGACGATGATTGGGCTAGACTTTCGTCAACCATGGGATTGTTGATGGAAAAGGGCAAGATGTATATCGATGATGCATCAGGTTTGACGCCAACGGATGTTCGCTCTAGAGCAAGGCGTATTGCGCGTGATCATGGTGGGATCAGTATGATCATGGTGGATTATTTGCAGCTTATGCGCGTGCCAAGTTTGTCGGACAACCGTACCCTTGAAATTGCCGAAATTTCGAGGTCTTTGAAAGCGCTAGCAAAAGAATTGCAATGTCCAGTTATTGCACTTTCTCAGCTGAACCGGACGCTAGAGCAGCGTGCGGATAAGCGCCCAGTAAACTCAGACTTACGTGAGTCAGGCTCTATTGAGCAGGATGCCGACTTAATCATGTTCATCTATCGCGATGAAGTGTATAACGAAGATAGCCCTGATAAAGGCGTTGCAGAGATCATTATAGGTAAACAGCGTAATGGTCCAATTGGTAAGGTTAGGTTAACTTTCCAAGGGCAATACTCTCGTTTTGATAATTACGCAGGTCCTGCGGTTGACGACGAATACTAGGAGAGTCGCACATGAAGTTAGCGGCGGCGGAGATAAACCTATCTGCATTGACGCATAATTTACTGCGTATTAAATCGTTAGCACCAAGTGCTAAAATTATGGCTGTGCTAAAAGCCAATGCATATGGCCACGGTTTAGTAACCATTGCTCAGCACTTACAAGATGCAGATGCGTTCGCAGTCGCTCGAATTGATGAGGCTCTGGCGCTCAGGGCTGGAGGCTTAACGAAGCCGATAGTGTTACTAGAAGGGTTCTTTAATGCCAATGATATACCAATCCTGTTGGCGAATAACTTTCAAACGGTCATTCACAACGAGTATCAACTCAATGCATTAGAGAGCGCAAAGTTAGATGCGCCAATTGCAACATGGCTAAAAGTAGATACTGGAATGCATCGGTTGGGAATTGAACCTGAACAATTGGATATGTTTTACAGTCGTTTGAAACGCTCTGATAATGTGAAACCGCAGGTCAATTTGATGACCCATTTTTCGTGCGCAGATGATCTCGAAAATAGTAAAACCAAGGTGCAGCTTAATAATTTTGCACAGTTGGTGGGGGGAAAGAAAGAGTCTCTGTGCTTGGCAAACTCAGCCGGTATTATAGGTTGGCCGCAAAGCCATCAGGACTGGGTGCGTCCAGGACTTATGCTCTATGGTGTTTCACCAATGCAAGATCAGGTCGGCGCAAATCATGGTTTACAAGCCGTCATGCGCTTGACGACTCGAGTAATCGCCATTCGCAGCCTACCCGCTAATGAGCCTGTGGGCTATGGCGGACGTTGGCAAAGCAAACGCCCGACACAACTTGCTATTGTTGCGATGGGGTATGGTGATGGTTATCCACGTCACGCGAAAAATGGTACGCCAGTGATGATCCGCAATCAGCGCTTTGGTATTGTGGGCAGTGTATCTATGGATATGATAACGGTAGATATAGGTGACAATCAGGCTGGTATTATGGTTGGAGATGAAGTCGAAATGTGGGGTCCCAATTTGCCTGTAGAAGAAGTGGCCGCATATGCAGATACCATACCTTATGAGTTACTGTGTAATGTGACCCCGCGCGTGAGCTATGAATACGTTAATAAAAACCCGTCGTGACGTGCGCTTGTATCTTCGACACAGCAAATAACTACAATGTTGGAATGGTTCTATGTGGTTACAGAAAAAGATAGTACTCAACGCGAGAAAAAGAGGTTTTCATCTGATTAGCGATGAAATAACACAGCAGCTTCCTGAATTAAAGCAAGTGCGCGTTGGTTTGCTACATGTATTTATTCAACATACATCGGCGTCACTGGCGATCAACGAGAATGCGGATCCATCAGTCAGGCAGGACTTAGAAAGTCACTTTAACGTACTAGCACCTGAGAACGCTCCCTATTATGTACATACTTATGAAGGACCGGATGATATGCCTGCGCATATCAAATCCACTTTAATAGGCTGTAGCCAAAGTGTGCCTGTCAGTGAAGGGCAATTGGCATTGGGTATATGGCAGGGACTTTATTTGTGTGAGCATCGGGATCACGCATCAAGCAGAACCCTCGTGGTTACCTTGCAAGGAGAGTCATACGAATCACTTTGATGTCTTTATGTGCTATAAAGTGTCGAAGCTGACTTCTATATTTGCATCACCATCGGGTGACGTGAAAGGCATAATGATCTTCGCGCCATCACACTTATGTGTAATGGTGTGGTTTTTACCTGACACAACAATCGGTGTGGCCATTTCAAATTCGTAGCCCTTTTCACCTAATAGGTTTTTTGCACCGCCAGTTACCATATTGGTAATTTCGCCGACCATATCGGTGACTTCTTCATTTATGGTGTCTGGTCGCTCGCCTAGCATTCGTTCCATAATGGTTAATGCGAGGCTCTCGTCAAACGTGATAGAAAAAGAACCTTTAGTTTGTGGCCCAACCATGCCGATGAGTCCAGATATATCACCCTGAGCAATTTCATCTTTTTTGATCTTTGGCTTTCCAGGCGTTAGCTCCGTTTGCGCCATAGTTGCCAATACATTGATTAAAGACGATAAAAAAGGGTTTATAAACTCTACCTTCATATGACTTCCTTTAATTACATATTGTTTTAGAGATAGTATTTGAGTGTAGTGTGGTTTTGGAGCAGATGCACTTACTCTTTACACTTTTCACATTTGCCGTGTGCTTCAATTGTTTGCGCACTTACTACAAAGCCTTTCTCTGCAGCGAGATTATTTAGCTCATGAGAAATGGCACTGGAGTGTAATTCTTCAACATTGCCGCATTGGTCACAGATCAGTAGTTGTACAGGGTGAATATGGTCAAAATGATGGCAAAGCATAAATGAGTTTGTGCTTTCAATCTTGTGGATGAACCCTAATTCTGCAAGAAAGTCCAAAGCGCGATAAATCGTTGCAGGTTTCGCTGCGGCTTCTGTTACTTTGAGCTCTTCCAGCAAATCATAGGCACCAACCCCGCCTTGCTTACTCGCGAGTAGACGAAATACTTTTTCACGGATAGGGGTAAATCGAGCCCCGCGATTATCACACACTTGCTTTGCTTTGCTGATCAGTAACTCTACATTCATCATCTTAATCCTTACCCTTGCACTGCAATACTAACATATTCTTTTTAATAGTCTTATATACAGAGTAAGTTATCATGAAAAAGTGCGGTCTGGTGTTGAAAAAATGGTCCTAGCTTTGGGTATATCTTACATCAGTGATACCAATTGAATGTTCAAAATCTTCACTTGTCATTGGTTCTCCGAGTAAAAAACCTTGGCCAATATCACATTGATAGTTCTGTAAAATCTTTAGTTGCGAGAGTGTTTCTATCCCTTCAGCAACGACTCTTATACCGAGGCTGTGAGACATCGTAATAATAGAGTTTACTAATTCGTCTGCTGCTGGGCTGGTGGATAGGTCCGCGATAAAGCTCTGATCGATTTTTAATATGTCAAAAGGATATTGGCGTAGGTAATTGAGGGAGGAATACCCAGTCCCAAAGTCATCCATTGAAATAACCAGCCCTAGCTGGTGCAGGTTATTCAGAGAATCCTTGAGTGCATCATCACCCGATAGGAGCACTCCTTCGGTAATTTCAAGTTCCAGCAAAGACGTGGGGATCTGCGACTGTTGAATAAATTTATGAATGTCATCAATTAAGGTGCGATCTTTAAATTGTCGTGGCGATAAGTTAACCGCTATTTTTAGTGGACGATCAAGTACTGACTGCCATTTTTTAATTTGTTCTATGGCTGATTGGAGTACGAATTTTCCGATGGCGACTATTTCGCCGTTACCTTCGGCTAAAGGAATGAACTCACTTGGCGAAACGGTGCCAAGTGTTTTGTTATGCCACCTAAGTAAAGCCTCTGCGCCAATTAGCTCATTACTATCAATCGTAAATTGTGGCTGGTAATACACTTCAAATTCACCTTGCTCAAGAGCATGGCGCATATGCTCTTCTAACAGCAAGCGTCTTGATAAATCCTGACTCATTTTCTCCGTAAAGAACGAGTAAGTGTTTCTACCTTGTTGTTTTGAGTGGTACATCGCGGAGTCGGCCTTGCGTAGCAGTGCACTGGGCGTACAACCATCTTGTGGATAAACCGAAACGCCCAAGCTCAGTGAGATACTGAATTCTCTCTTGTCGATGTTTAAAGGAATTCGAAACCGTCTTACCAAGTTCGCAGCAATTGGAATAACATCTTCGCTGCTATTCAAGTTACTGATTAAAATAACGAACTCATCGCCACCGAGACGGGCGACGGTATCTTCATCGCGCAGGGTTTCTTGTAACCGTTGTGCTGAGGCGATAAGAAGTTTGTCACCCACCTCATGCCCTAAGGAGTCGTTTACTTTTTTAAAATCATCCAAATCAATAAAAATCACCGCAATGATGGTTTTATTCCTAGTGGCTGTTTTTATCTGCTGAGTCAATCGTTCCATTACTAAAAAGCGATTGGGTAAGTTAGTAAGGGTATCGTAAAATGCGTGGTGAAAAATTAGTTCTTCTTGACGCTTTCGTTGGGTTATGTCCCGAAGTACAATGACAATATTCTCACTCAGAGGCATAACTGAAATGCGTGCTTCCATAAATTTTGCTTGATCCCTTTGGGTAAAAGGATATTCGATACAAGTGAGCTTTTTGTATTTTTTGGCTTCTTTGATGGCACTTTTAAAACGTTTGCTCATGGTAATGGGTAATAAATCTGTGACATTACTGCCTATCATTGGAGGCTGCCCAATAAATACATCCGTGTGATGTGCGTTATTGAATTCAATGACTCTCCCCTGCGAGTCAATAACGATAAACAAATCTGGCAGAGCCGAAAAAATACTTTCAAGCAGGTTATGCTTTGATAAAGCGTATTGTTCGGCGGCTTTTTGTGCCGCGATTTTTTCCTGCAAACTGTTAGCCATATCATTGAAATTATCTGCCAGTAACTTCAGCTCCCCATTGCCTTTAATCTTCGCTCTGTGACTAAAATCGAGTGCGCGTAGTTTTTCTCCAACATAGATAAGTTCATTGATGGGCTTGGTGATAAAAAAGTATACGAATAGGGCTGTAAAGCAGAGCAAGCTCAGTAGCAGCAAGGCAATGATAAGGCTCTTATTCAGACCAATTTCTAGAACACTCTGCACTTCATGAGCAATGTGATATGTCGCATATAGGATAGCTGGTTGGGTGTCATGCTGGTGTTGGAAGTGCAAAGGGAAATACGTCGAAAAAATCAGTGTTGACTCATTAAATTCAATAATCCCGCTGTTCTGATCATATACTTTTAGCAATAGTCGCGCGTCGATTGGTAGATTAAACTTGCTGAAATGCTGCGTCTCTTGATGTCGCTCAGGTGCTGCGATTATGTGGCCTTTGGGTTCAAGTATTAGCATTTGCTGGTAATTGATCCTGCTCTTTTTAGCATTGAGTGCAAACGAAACACTCTCAGCGTCATTGGCGGACAGCGCCTGTTCAAGCTTATGGGTGAATATTGGTAGTTCCTGAGCCAATGAGGCACGGCTACTGCTAATCAGAGTGTCTAATTGTGTGTAATAGGTATGAAAGGTAACAACGATGGAAAACACCAAAAAAGCAAGCGCAGCTAAAATACTCAGCCATAGCTTAATGTTGATAGAGTATAACGCTTTCATAGTTCTTTACTCATAGGCACTGATCTGAGCGCGTAACACTGACTGCTGTATAGAGATGCATGAGATTGATTAAGTTGAGCACAGTAATGGATTAAGTCTAGTTCAAAATATAAAAATGTAGCTGTTTGAAGGCTAAAGATATTGAGCTCCTACAAAAAGTGACCTGTTAGACTCGTTACACTTAATGGATAATACTGGTAGTTAGATGCAGGAATTGCTGCATAAATTGATATAATCTTGTATTTGTAATCGAGTGTATTTAAAAGGATCATTATGCAGATAGATCTTCACCTTGGCATGACTTGGGTGGTCGCCCGTGCCGCGGGTTTTAGTAATGAACAGGCACAGATCATTGCCCAAGCGTCACAATACGTTGATGACGCAACCAATGAAGGGCATATCAAGTTTAGCAATGGCGCAGCTTATCAACGTATTTCCACTGCCCATAAAATGCTGGACTATCGCAATATTCAAAGCCTAAAGAATCAACAAGTGTGGATCCCATTTCACTTTTTACCCGGCAACAATGGACTACCCGCGGGGAGTAATCCATCCGGTAGCTTTATTCACAAGTTAGTATGTAAACCTAATTCTTATGTTGCTCGTGACATGGTAAATGAATGTATAGCCCATCAGCACAAGCCTTATGCATTACATCTATTGGGGATCACGTCACATGTATTCATCGATACATGGGGGCACAAAGGGTTTGCGGGTATCCAACACCGGGTTAATAAGGTGGAGGGCATTAAGGATCACAATGGCCAATTAGATAAACATTGGACGCAAAGAGTTGCTGATTATTTTATGGGGATGATCCAAGATGACATTCCTAGTTTAGGGCATGGTCAGGCGCTATCAAACCCAGACTTGCCACATCAACATTGGAGCTACACCAATGGGTTAGGGGAGGTTATAGAGCGTAATAACCCCATCGATTTTTTGGAAGCCGCAGATGAGTTATGCAAAGTCTATCAGGTTTATCTGCAACAACAGCCAACAGGCTTAAATGCCGCGCTTAAAGCGCAGATAGCTCAGTGTTTTGCTGAATTTAACATGGATGATGGTCAGCACCGGCTTGCCTTGTGGTTGGAAGCAATTGCCAGCGATAGATTTTCTCTAGGAGCCTATCAGCTTTCTTACATCGCCAAGGGGGAAGGTTCATGGAAGCATGAGGCACTAGGCACCGTTTTGGATGACCAAGATGAAGATGAATATACCTTTACTCAGGCATTTTTAACATCCAATTGGAAACTGTTCCACGACGCTGCAAAACAACACCGCCTGAATGTAGTGGATATTATTCTGCCCAGATATGGAATTTGCGTGGCTTAGTGCGTGTTGTAAGGCTTACTAAAGGTTGGTTCGACCTTTTTATATAGATCTAGAAGTACCATGACCTTACTCCTTAAAAATTAGGCATGCCTAATTTTGCTTAACAATAGGTGTCTTAAAGTTCGCCGCGTGATTATGCATCCTCAGCTTCTTCACGCGACATACATGCACCCACCCACAACAAAAAATACAACCCCACTAATATCCCGAGAAAACCTTCTATGCTCATATGCTTCCACTTCTAGATTTATTTTTATAAAAAATCTAGAGAATCGACAAAAGTAGTTTTAGCTTTGAATGAAAAAGCAAGCTGCGGCCTTTATTATCAAATTATGCGGCCCAATGAAGCCGAACTGTATTTGTTAACTTTCTAAGCTGAGATTTTGAAACTCTACGGTAAGTCTTAAATACCTTAACTTTGTTTATCAGGCTACGAGGAATGCAATCCAAAAGCTCAAGGACGGCTGTATCTCTTCGTTTTCTATCATCAAAGTAATAGGTAAAGCCAAACTTGTTCATTATTGCACCACTGGTAATTCCCTTATGACGCTTAAATGGTTTACAACTTGAATCTCCATTCCTAATAACAGTCTCTTGAATACTATATCGAAAAGTATTAATCGCAATTCGAGGCTGAATTTCAGGATTTTCAATGATAATTTTAACACCTCTAGCCTTAGATTTTTTTTTAATCATATGAACCCCTCCTATGTCTCAAATATAATCGCGTAACTTGTCACTGTTGAACCTTCTGAAATTTTGTGCCGTGGTCAACTTTAGAAATCCATAGCTAGAGCTTGTAACCTGAAAACAACACCAGCCTTGTTCCAAAATTTCGGAAGCAAGAGACTCCATATAGGTGCTTGTAATAACTTTTCTTTCGCATAAAGCGGACAAACTTTTGTTGGAAAGCTGAAATCGCGTGATCTGCTTATTTTCATCATCTTCACGTTTTGTAATTAACTGAGGTATTAATCGTGCTGCTTCAAATGGAGTCATAAAACACCTATAACATATACATAAATAAGTTCTATGTGTTTTATGTTATTAAGCGAGCTCATCTTTGTCAATAAAACACTTAAAACAGTATCTATATATACTTTTGTGTGGTTTTATGAGTTGGCTTTCGGGTGTCATTGAAATAAGTATGAATCAGTCATGCTAAACCGCTCATGTCCATGCTCGCAGCTAATAAGCATACGTACCTTGTAATCAAGCTCTTATTCTTTGCCCACTAAATGCGTACGACGTGGCGCACTAACAGGGAAGTGAGCAAGACTATTTTTGATAATTGATTTACAGTGAAAAGTAGTACAGAGATAGTACAGGGTAATGTATGTAAGTGTTTACTTGGGAAGTTTGTAAAAATGGTGGCCCCTCCCAGACTTGAACTGGGGACCTAACGATTATGAGTCGTGTGCTCTAACCAACTGAGCTAAGGGGCCATTTTTGTGCCTGCTAGGGAGAGCAGGTAAATAGACTTACCAATGTTGGTAAGCGGGTTGCAGTATAAAAACTTTTAAAAGCCTTGTCACTAGCAAAAGCCATAAATTTAACTATTGGCAAATCAAATGATTAAATTTAGAGCAATTTAGATTGTCTCTAGTTTAAATACAAAAGAAAAAGCCGACATGCGTCGGCTTTTAAAGTCATTAGTGCTTATAAACCTAGTTTCTTTTCTAAGTAGTGGATATTTGTTCCGCCACTTTGGAAGTTTTCATCCGCTAAGATTTTCTTATGTAGCGGTGTATTGGTTTTTATGCCATCAATTACCAACTCATTGAGAGCGTTACGCGCACGGGCAATAGCCACATCGCGATTTTCACCATAGGTGATCAGCTTGCCAATCATTGAGTCGTAGTAAGGCGGTACTGTGTAGTCAGCGTAAATGTGGCTGTCCCAACGAATACCTAAACCGCCAGCAGGGTGGAAGCGTGTGATCTTACCCGGTGATGGAATAAAAGTATCAGGGTCTTCAGCATTGATACGGCACTCGATAGCATGACCTCGGATCACCACATCATCTTGCGTGATAGATAATGGTTGGCCTGCGGCAATTTTAAGCTGCTCTTTGATCAAATCTACGCCGGTTACCATTTCTGTAACTGGGTGTTCAACCTGAATACGGGTGTTCATTTCAATGAAGTAGAACTCACCATTTTCATATAGGAACTCAAAAGTACCGGCACCACGGTAGCCGATTTCGATACATGCGCGAGTACAGCGGTCACCAATGAACTTACGCATTTCTGCGGTAATACCTGGTGCTGGCGCTTCTTCAACAACTTTCTGGTGGCGGCGTTGCATTGAACAGTCGCGCTCACCTAAATGAATTGCATTACCTTGGCCATCAGCAAGTACTTGTACTTCGATGTGACGAGGGTTTTCTAGGAATTTTTCCATGTAAACCATGCCATTGCCAAAGAACTGCTTAGCTTCTTGTTGCGTTAGTGCGATCGAGTTATGCAGCTCAGCGTCGCTTCTTACCACGCGCATACCACGGCCACCGCCGCCGCCTGCGGCCTTGATGATCACCGGATAACCGATGCGCTTGGCGATTTGTGCATTGCGTTCTTTGTCGTCGGTCAATGGACCGTCTGAGCCTGGTACACAAGGTACACCTGCTTTACGCATTGCTTCAATGGCTGATACTTTGTCACCCATCAAACGGATGGTATCACCGCGAGGGCCAATAAATACAAAGCCACTTTGCTCAACTTGATCAGCAAAATCAGCATTTTCTGATAAGAATCCGTAACCTGGGTGAATAGCTACCGCATCAGTGACTTCTGCTGCTGCAATAATGCGAGGAATATCCAGATAGCTTTCTGATGCAGCCGGTTTACCGATACAAATGGTTTCATCCGCAAGAAGCACGTGCTTAAGATCGCGGTCAGCGGTTGAGTGTACTGCCACCGTTTTGATCCCAAGCTCCTTGCAGGCACGCAATACGCGAAGTGCGATTTCACCTCGGTTCGCAATGACTACTTTATCTAACATAGCGTTTGCCTTCTTATTGCGTGATTATTCGATAATGAATAGTGGCTGGTCGAACTCTACAGGCTCACCGTTTTCAACAAGAATCGCTTTAACTACACCTGATTTGTCGGCGACAATTTGGTTCATCATCTTCATGGCTTCAACGATACATAGCGTGTCGCCTTCTTTCACATTTGAACCTACTTCAACATAAGCTGGTGCTTCAGGAGAAGCCGCTGCGTAGAAAGTACCTACCATTGGTGATAGTACTTGATGACCAGTTGGTGCAGCAGGCGCTGCTGGTGTTGCGTCAGCCGGTGCCGCAGCAGGAGCAGGCGCTGCTACTGGTGCAGGTGCAGCAGCAAACTGTTGTGGCTGCGCCATAACGGGTG
The DNA here is from genome assembly GCF_002964665.1 of Pseudoalteromonas sp. T1lg23B. Lineage (GTDB taxonomy): Bacteria > Pseudomonadota > Gammaproteobacteria > Enterobacterales > Alteromonadaceae > Pseudoalteromonas. The sequence continues at coordinate 246,809 of NZ_PQBZ01000002.1, forward strand.
CGTTGCTGTAACGGTTGATACGTACTGACTCTTCACCTTCAGTGATTTCTAATTCAGCAATACCTGATTCTTCTACTAATTCGATAAGTTTCTTGATCTTGCGAATATCCATAATGACCCGCCTGTTAGTTAATTTGCGTTATTTCTGTTGTGCAATTTGCTCACCGCTGCTGTTAGAGCAGCTTCATAGCCAATTGCGCCTAATCCACATATCACCCCTTGCGCCACGTCGGAAAAATACGACTTATGGCGAAAAGGCTCACGTGCATACACATTGCTGATATGCACTTCATAAAAAGGTATGTTGACACTTAATAAAGCGTCTCGCAGCGCTACACTGGTGTGTGTAAATGCCGCGGGGTTGATGATAATGGCATCAATTTTTTGCCATGCATCATGTATGGTGCTGATCAGTTCAGCCTCACTGTTACTTTGCAAATGAGAGAGAGTTACGCCAAGTTGTTGAGCGTGTTCATCTACTCTGGTCATTAGCTCATCAAGTGTGAGCGTGCCATAAGTCTGTGGCTCACGGTGACCAAGCATATTAAGGTTTGGCCCATTTAAGACTAAAATCTTGAACTTTGCAGTCATAATCCGTGAAAACCCCTTAAATTGAAATTAACGTGATTTTTTATATTAATTAATAAATAACTTAAGCTGTTCAGACCAAAATAGCAACTTTTTCTCACTTTAGCTGTGTATTATAGATATTTCGCGGTAAATAGCAGCAAAATACTGGTCTAATCAGAAGGGGAGTCGCTGGTCAAACATGACCAGCGAGTAGTATAGGAAGGTTACTGTACGGCAACACGCACCTTTTCTAAGTGCTTTGCAAATGGCTCAGGGCCCATAAAGCCTGTTACTCGTAGGTTTGGTAGTTCATTGCCTTGAGCGTCAAAGAACAACATGGTCGGTAATCCAAAAACGTTAAACTCTTTCATAATTTCAACGCTTTTATCATCATTCTGCGTTAAATCTAGTTTCAATAATGAAAAGTGTTTGAATTGTTGTTGCACCTCTGGTTCAAAGAATGTGTATTTCTCAAACTCTTTACAAGCCACACACCAGTCAGCATACAAGTCGACAATGGCGATTTGACCATTGTCGTTGGCCTGATCAATGGCCTCTCTTAAGGCATCTAGATCTGCGACTAATTGAAACTTTTTCTCGCCTTGGGTGGCTTGTGTCACATTAATTGTTTTGCTTGGCCAAATGAGGTGTTTACTCACCAGCAATGCACTGACTAATAGTAGTGAAGCGATACCCCACAGCGCGGTTTTTAGCAATCCGCTAGTTTGTTGGCTTTGCCAATGATGTAAATATAGAGCTGTCGCAAGCATCAGGCCACTGGCGAGCCACAGGATAATATCAAAGTCGACAATACGTTCTAGCAGTATCAACGGAACCACCAGCATGATGAAGCCAAATAACGTTTTTACTTGTTCCATCCACGCGCCCGCTTTTGGTAATAACTTGCCGCCGGATGTGCCCAGCAGCAGTAAGGGTAAACCCATTCCTAAGCTCAGAGCGTACAGCGTAATACCGCCAATAAAATAGTCACCACTTTGTGCAACATAAAGCAGCGCAGCCGAAAGTGGGGCGGTGGTACATGGCGAAGCAATTAAACCTGAAAGCACGCCCATAGAGAACACGCCTAGATAATTGCCCCCTTTTTGTTGATTACTGATAGCTGTAAGTCGACTCATTATGCCGCTGGGTAACTTAATTTCGTACCAGCCAAACATCGCCATAGCCAATAATACAAACAACAAACTAAAACTAATGAGTACAGCAGGGTGCTGAATATAGCCTTGTACCTGTCCACCTAAGGCTGCTACCACAAGTCCAAGTAGTGCGTAGGTTACCGCCATCCCTTGTACATAAACAAATGACAATGAGAACGCACGCTTGGTAGATAGCCCTTTTTGCCCTGCTATGAGGCTAGATAAAATGGGGAACATAGGAAAGACACAAGGCGTAAATGCTAGACCAACGCCTACCATAAAGAAGATAGCTAAATTCGCCATTAAACTTTGGTTTGCGAGGCGCTCTGTAAAAGAGAGGTCTTCATCGGAAGACGTTGCTTCTTTATTTGTATCGGTTTTCGTTGCTTGAGCATGAGCAGCAGGTTTTCCACTATCTTGTACTATCGCCAGTGGCGACAAGGGAACGGTGATCACTTCAGGAGGGTAACAGAGCCCAGCCTCAGCACAACCTTGATAGCGGATTTTTACCACCGCATCATCACCAATATTACTGAGTTTTGATACCACTGAAAATGAATCAAAGTATACTTGAGTCCTACCAAAAAACTCATCTTCAATCTCGACACCGTCGGCATACTCGCCCACGCTGATATCCGCGTTTTTGGCGATGATCTCTACTTTCTTTTTATATAAGTAATAGCCTGGTGCTATATCCCATCCAGTGAATAAAATATTGCCCTGCTGGTTAAAATCAAATTTAAAAGCTTTATCGACGGGCAAGAAGGTGTCTTGCTGTGGAGCTAGTAAGCTATTCAAAACATCATTATTGGCCTGTGCTGGTAACAGCCATATAAGCGAGAAAACAAATAACAGCGCGCGCATTAATTCAATACCTCGTCCATCCAGTGAAAGTAAGCAAGGTTGCCAGCGGTTACATCTAATACCTGAATTTCAGGTACTTCATAGCTGTGTAACTCTTTGATGGTTTGTATCACCTTACTTATTTTGTCTGATTTGGTTTTTATAAATAATTTAGTTTCCGTTTGTTGCACAACCTCGTTTTGCCACATATACACCGATTCTACGGCGGGCAAAATATTCACACAGGCAGCCAGTTTCTGGGTGATCAGCTGTTTGGCTAGCTGGCGAGCGTCATCTTGGTTTTCACAGGTCGTCAAAACCAACTTGTAATGGGGAGCCATGCTCTATTCCTTTAACAAAAATATGAACTTTCGCCATAGTAGCTCAAACTATCATCTATCCCAAGTGTCTATAGATGAAAGCAAAAATACCTAACTTAGCAATGTGGGGTCGTTTGTGCTTGAAATGAGACCGAGTCACCCATATTTAAGTTTCATTAAATTAGGAGAAAGTATGTTTCGGATTTTATTTGTACTGTTTGTTGTGGTGCCGATCATTGAAATTGCGCTGCTTATTCAGGTCAGTGACATTATCGGCGGGTTTGCGACCATCGCCTTGGTGATCTTAACCGCAATGTTTGGTGCAAAGTTGGTAAAAACACAAGGGTTGAGTGCGTATAGCGACGTACAGGGGCAAATGGCCCGTGGTCAGATGCCCGCCAGAGAATTATTTACGGGGCTGTGTGTGATCATCGCGGGCGTATTATTGATGACACCGGGAATCGTGACTGACGCCCTCGGATTTATGCTACTAACCCCAGCCATTCGCACAATGCTGGCGAAAACATTAATGAAACAGATGACGGTAAAAATGCACGCTACTATGCAGCGCTCGCAAAATGCTTACACAGAACATGAGCAGACACCGCCATTTGAACACCATGATCAACAATCAAAGCAGTCAACCCAGCGCCCATCTAACACCATTGAAGGTGAGTACGAGCGAAAAGATTAAAAAAATTTTTATTTTTTGACTTGGGTTTTATAAGCCGCATCCCCATAAATGATGGCAACTTAGTTTTAAAGAATTTTTCTGTAGTTGTTCAGAAACTGTTAGGAGAACATAACAAATGAACATTCGTCCTTTACATGATCGCGTAATCATCAAGCGTCTTGAAGAAGAAACAAAATCTGCTGGCGGTATTGTATTAACTGGCTCTGCCGCAGAAAAGTCAACTCGTGGTGAAGTTATCGCTGTAGGTAATGGCCGCGTGCTAGACAATGGTGAAGTAAGAGCGCTAGAAGTAAAAGCGGGCGACACCGTGCTATTTGGCTCTTATGTTGAAAAAACTGAAAAGATCGAAGGTCAAGAGTACCTGATCATGCGTGAAGATAACATTTTGGGCATTGTAGGCTAATCCTACTTTTCACTTTTCAAATTAACCAAATTTAAATAGGAATTGATAATCATGGCAGCAAAAGAAGTTTTATTTGCAAACGATGCTCGCACAAAGATGCTAGCGGGTGTAAATATTTTAGCAAACGCGGTACGCGTAACGTTAGGTCCTAAAGGTCGTAATGTTGTTTTAGACAAGTCATTTGGCGCACCTGTGATCACCAAAGACGGTGTATCTGTAGCGAAAGAAATCGAGCTTGAAGACAAGTTTGAAAACATGGGCGCACAGATGGTTAAAGAAGTTGCATCAAAAGCAAACGATGCAGCGGGTGACGGTACAACGACAGCGACAGTACTAGCACAATCTATCGTAAACGAAGGTTTAAAAGCGGTTGCAGCTGGCATGAACCCAATGGACCTTAAGCGTGGTATCGACAAAGCGGTAGTAGCAGCAGTAGCTGAACTTAAAACGCTATCAGTACCATGTGCTGACACTAAAGCAATTGCTCAAGTTGGTACTATTTCTGCGAACTCAGACAGCGAAATCGGTGACATCATTGCCAATGCAATGGAGAAAGTAGGCCGTGAGTCTGGCGTAATTACTGTTGAAGAAGGTCAGTCGCTAGAAAACGAACTAGACGTTGTTGAAGGTATGCAGTTTGACCGTGGTTACTTATCACCTTATTTCATCAACAATGCTGAAAAAGGTGCGGTTGAATTAGATAACCCACACATCCTATTAGTTGATAAGAAAATCTCTAACATTCGTGAATTATTACCTACGTTAGAAGCGGTAGCTAAAACCAGCAAGCCACTACTTATCATCGCTGAAGATCTTGAAGGCGAAGCGTTGGCAACATTAGTTGTAAACAACATGCGCGGCATCGTGAAAGTTGCAGCGGTTAAAGCGCCGGGCTTTGGTGACCGTCGTAAAGCAATGCTACAAGACATCGCTATCCTAACCGGTGGTACGGTTATCTCTGAAGAAATCGGCCTAGAGCTTGAAAAAGCGACAGCGGAAGACTTAGGTACAGCGAAGCGTGTTGTTATTACTAAAGACGACACAACCATCATTGATGGTGCTGGTGAGCAAGAAGGCATTGATGGCCGTGTTGCACAAATCAAAGCTCAAATCGAAGAAGCAACTTCAGACTACGACAAAGAGAAGCTACAAGAGCGCATGGCAAAACTTGCTGGCGGTGTTGCAGTAATCAAAGTTGGCGCAGCAACTGAAGTTGAAATGAAAGAGAAAAAAGACCGCGTAGAAGATGCACTACATGCAACTCGTGCAGCGGTTGAAGAAGGTGTTGTACCGGGTGGTGGTGTTGCGCTAGTACGTGTAGCGAGCAAGCTTGCTGATTTACGTGGCGACAATGAAGATCAAAGCCACGGTATTAAAGTAGCACTTCGTGCGATGGAAGCGCCACTTCGTCAAATCGTATCAAACGCTGGTGACGAAGCATCAGTAGTTGTAAACAACGTTAAAGCAGGCGAAGGTAACTATGGTTACAACGCAGCAAATGGCGAGTACAACGACATGATTGAAATGGGTATTCTTGACCCAACTAAAGTAACGCGTTCTGCACTACAGTACGCAGCATCAGTCGCGGGTCTTATGATCACAACTGAAGCCATGGTTGCTGAACTACCTAAAGAAGATGCTGGTGCACCTGATATGGGCGGCATGGGCGGAATGGGTGGTATGGGCGGCATGATGTAGTGCGACGAGAGTCGCGTAGGTCGCTAACCTAGCAGGCTACACCGTAAGCAAGTACTTATGTACTTGCTCACCCACCTGCAAAAATTAGTAGTCGAAATCCGTTGGTCGGATCGCACAATCCGATCAACGGCATTCTCGAAAGAGAAGGTTCGCCTGATCGTTATTGTCGGTCAGCATAAAGAAAATGGGCGCAAAGTGTTAATGTCTGCGCTGCCCTCAACACGTAGGTATCTAGAAGCATAGTCTTTTGTGCGAAAGGGAAAAAGAACGGCGGCGTAAGCCTGCCGACAATTTTAACCTTCGAGGATACTCCCGTCTGCTTGCCACTTCTGGCACGACTTATTGGAATTTTGCTGCTGGAGCGATCTCCGGCGTAAGCTGTTGTAGTTATTGTCTCACCGCTTTGCTTCGGCATTTCGGTAGCGAGACCTGTTATACGGCTAACAGTAGCCTAGGGATAGTGCGATGAGGGTAACCCCATGGTGCAAAGCTTCCTGACAATGTACCCCTGTGTAAACGGTGTCTTAACTCGTGAGAGTGGGCATAGTTGGCTAACAATAAGCTGGCTGGGGGCTAGGCTGGGCAATATGGTTAACGTAAGTGAACTGTTGATAAATACCGTCAACCGCAAAGAGCGAAATATTGTTGATACGCTCTGACCAAAAGGTACGTGGTCGGTTAATCCTTTTACATCTGGGATTACGCCGTCTTATGACCACCGGTAGATAGACAGAACCTACGTTGCTCGTGTAACTGCAATGGAACTCGGTAAGCCCGATTATGCGCCTAATTGCTGGTAACAGTAACACAGGCAGGCAATCCGTAAGGAGCGCTGTTGGATAAGCGGGTAAAGGATGTCTGACCAAGCGAAGGCTGAACTGTAATGGTTCGGATAGGGGTTCTAACTTTGCCCTAACTCGAAAGAGTGCCAAATTCAGACTGGTCTTTAATCGTGTGAAGGCGTGTAAAGCCATCTAACAAATTAACCCAAGCGGGGATTAGCTATCCCCGTAAGGGCTTGGCTTTTCTCCATTTTGTGGTTATGGAGGAAAGCAAGATGAGTACGGAATGTATGTTCCATGTACCTGCGTTCTCCCACCAAGCAAACAGCTGGCATACCATTGATTGGTATTCGGTTGAGCGCAAGGTGAGAGGGCTACAAGTACGGTTCGCGAAGGCGACGAAGCAGCAACAGTGGCGCAAGGTGAAAGCCCTGCAACGCATGTTGGTGCGCTCGTTTGCTGCCAAGGCATTGGCAGTTAAACGGGTAACTGAAAATCGAGGCAAAAGGACTGCCGGTGTCGATGGGGAGTTATGGAGTACACCTGAGAGTAAATGGCTGGCGCTATTTCGATTAACGCGTAAGGGCTATAAGCCCAAACCGTTGAGGCGAGTTTATATTCCTAAAGCGAACGGCAAGCGTCGACCGCTTGGGATACCGACTATGCTCGACAGAGCCATGCAGGCGTTATACCTGCTGGCGCTAGAGCCAGTGTCGGAAACCACCGCAGACAGAAACAGCTATGGCTTTCGTCCAATGCGCTCAACGGCAGATGCGATTGAGCAATGTTTTGTGAATCTCAGTCGCAAGCATTCTGCCAAATGGGTGTTAGAGGGGGATATTAAAGGGTGCTTCGATAACATCAGTCATGACTGGCTACTCGCCAATATTCCATTGGATAAACGAGTACTCGGAAAATGGCTGAAAGCCGGTTACATGGAATCCGGTAAATTGAATCCGACTGAAGCAGGGACACCGCAAGGGGGAATTATTTCTCCTGTGTTGGCCAATATGGCCCTTGATGGTTTGGAAGTGGTGCTTGAATCCCATTTCGGGAAGAAAAACACTAAAGCCAGCTACAAGACCAAGGTCAACTATGTGCGATATGCAGATGACTTCATTATTACTGGTATCTCGCAAGAGTTGCTGGAAGATGAAGTAAAACCTCTCGTTGAAGCCTTCATGGCGGAACGAAGGCTGACGCTGTCGCCGGAAAAAACGGTGATAACCCATATTGACGAAGGGTTCGACTTTTTGGGACAGAACTTACGCAAGTACAAAGGCAAGCTTTTAATAAAGCCGAGCCGAAAGAACCTGCGGACGTTCCTCCATAAAGTCAGAGACTTAATTAACGGAAACAAAACGGTGACGGCTGGTTTGCTGATATACATGCTCAATCCTGTACTTCGGGGCTGGGCTAACTATCACAGACATATAGTTGCCAAAGAAACCTTTAATTATGTTGATTATCGGGTTTGGAAAATGCTTTGGAAGTGGTGCCGACGGCGGCATAAAAATCGTCGCTTTCACTGGGTTAAGTCTAAATACTTTAAAACAGTGGGCAAACGCAACTGGGTATTTTCCGGTAAATGGGAGGAGTCGAAAATGCTTCGCCTGTTCTCATGTAACGATGTGGTGATAAAGCGACATACCAAGATAAAAGCAGAGGCTAATCCTTATGACTTGGCATTTGAGGAATACTTCGAGCAGCGCTTAGAGCGAGCTTGGCGTGAATCAATGCAAGGCAAACGTAAAGTCTTATCGCTTTGGCTCAGACAGCAGCAATGCTGCGTCATGTGCCGTCATAAAATTACCAAAGAGACGGGATGGAATATTCATCATATCGTGGAAAGGGTCAAAGGCGGAACTGATGAAATGAGCAATTTAGTATTGTTGCACCCTAATTGTCATAGGCAACTACATTGCATGGATATATAAACACTATGTTTTTATATACACCGTATATATAGTGTCTTTGCGTTGTTTTTGGTCTATATGTTGAGTTTTTTGAATCTTGTACTACGCTTATTAATGTGGTGTTTGCCATTTATAAAGTTAACAAGCTAAAAGGATCCTGTTATGGGAAAAAATCAACATGTTGTAAAACGTCCAGAAGGTTGGGCTGTGAGAGGAGAGAATAACTCACGTGATACTTCTCTTCATCGCACTCAAGAAGATGCAAGAAAGGCTGCTCGAGAAATTGCTATTAACCAAAAGAGTGAAGTAGTTATCCATAGACCAAATGGTCAAATTAGAGATAAAGACTCTTACGGTAACGATCCTTGTCCGCCAAGGGACAAGAAGTAATTTCCAGCTTCGGTTCGCCGGTCTGTACTCAGGTACTGGCTTATAAAGGCTTGAGCCGTATGCGGGGAAACTCGCTCGTACGGTTCTTAGGGGGCGGCGGTGCAGTAATGCACTGCTGCTACCCGACATAAACATCACCTCCTAAGCACTAAACGCTTTTTAGGAAAACCCTAACAGTTTGATGTTAGGTTTTTTTGTGCCTGAAATGTGGAAAAGCTTCATTATTTGGGTGGGATTAGAGTGGGGGTTAAAAGGTATTGATTCTATAAAATCAATAATGAGAATAAATTATCTTATTGAAATTTTTATTAAAAATAATGATTTGGCGCAAGGTGATGCAATTTTACGCTTTAGAGTACTCGCACTTTTGTTCAATTAGGGTACACTGGGCATACCGCTTTCAGGTATACTTTTCTGTAAATGGTACATCTGAATTTATCCAATTTTCAAAAACAGTTATATGGAGCTAATTGAGTGAAACTTGTTTTAAATGCCTGTTTTGTTACTTTCATTATTCTTTTTTTTGCGGTTATTCCAAACGCAAATGCAAACAACTTCAAGCTAAATAAATCGCGTATTGTTTTTGAGCAAGATGATCGCAGAGCGGAATTAAAGATTTATAACGAATCTAACAAGTTACAAAGTTATAGGATCCTGTTGACTGAAATGGAAATGAATCAAGAGGGTAACCTAGTACCGGTAGAGGAATATCCCTATTCTGCGAAAAAGTATTTACGTGTCGGTCCGCGGGTTGTGCGGGATATTCCACCAAACAGCTTCGCACGTATCAAATTGATCAAAAAAGGGGTTAAAGAGCGTGGTGAGTTTCGCTCTCATCTACTCATAGAGGCAATAAAATCAGAGGTAGCGAAGCAAGTGGCGGGCGTTTTTATTCAGCCTAACGTCAAATATGTGATCCCGGTGTTTGTACGCAATTACCCCGATGAAGAAAAGGCCAACGTTGTACTAGAAAAGCACTTTGTAGACAAAGAGACAAATACATTATCACTGGCGTTTAAACGTGAAGGCTTAGGTTCATATAGTGGCAACTTAGTTGTGAAAGATATGAGCGGAAAAGAATTGTATCGTGTTAATCAAGTGAGTATTTACCCAGAGTTACAGCAAAGAACTTTTAATACCACCATTTCTGCGGATGAGTCAAAACAGCCTTTATCGGTTGTATTTGAAAGCCTTGAACAAGGTAATGAGATTCAATTTCAATCAAATATTTAATGTGCTTGGATAATATGGATGTGAGCAGCATGAGAAAAATAATACCACTTGTATTTTTAGCTTTTATGGTCGCAAAGAACGTGAGCGCCAGAGAGTTCGGTACCAATGTTAACTTTGAAGCGCAAAATACCCCATTAGAAATCACAGAGCGAAAATCGATGGAGTTTCCCGATTTGGTTGCTGATAACGCAACCAGAAACGGCGCGAAGTGTGAAGTCTATGGTGTTGTTAATTCAGGTACTAATGAAACGTCTCTTTGTCCTGGGCAAATTGGCCGCATGGGGGAATTCAAAATTTCTGGTGCGCCAAATGGGACAGTGACTGTAACCCATACGGCTGATCAGACCATTAACGGGTTAAGATTTTCAACCAATTCGAGTGCACAACCTGTACTCAAACCACTGACTTTAGATTTGAAAGGGGAAGCGACATTCTTTGCGGGTGGCGTTATTACCTTGGTTGACAAAAGTGCTACACAAACGAATTCTTACCAGTTTTTCTACGATGTGTCTGTGGCATATCAATAACACCAAAACACCAAAACATTAAAAAGGAATCAAAATGAAAAAACTACTCATGACAGCTTCATTGCTTACTTTGTCAGGTTTAGCTTGTGCGCAGGAATACACAATTGATGTCAATTTACAGGTTGAGGAAGTTGCACTGGGTTATCGTGAAACTCAACTGTTAAAATTCCCACCGCTGACTGTAAACCGTGCGACAGATGATGGTGCATATTGCAATGCGCACTATTTACAGCCAAACGTGATTACATCGGCTGAACAATCACTTTGTTTTAGAGCGACAGAAGGCCAATCGGCACTGTTTACGCTTGAAGGTGTACCTCATGCAGATATTACATGGCACGCATCTGCACCAGAGCAAACAGTTGATGGTTTGAGCTTCTCTATTTACGATTCATCGGTTAAAAGTGGCAAGCTAAATAGCGATGGTGAATTGGTTGTTAACTTCTTAGGTCAAATCAGACTAACAGATAAAGAAGCTGCACTACAAGCTGAAGGTGCAAAACAGTTTACCTACGACTTTGTTGCCGCTTATCAATAAATTAGACATAGCTAGTGGAGAACACTCCACTAGCACTTTTGATCAACTCATTCCCAACCTTTCCTAACGCGAACGTGATTTTTAAAATAGTCAGACTTTGTTTTGCCGCACTGTTGCTGAGCGCTACCTTTGTGGTTGAAGCGGAAGATTACCTAGATTATATTTTTGCTGACTTCAAAATTGATAATCGCATTATATCCTCTGAGCTTGAGTTAGTGACGCGCGATTACAGTGAATTTTATCTTGCCTTAACAAGCTTTAATGAGCATTTAGCGTGTACGCTTAGCTTAGACACCGGCGAACGCTTGTTAACTGGTGACTTTTGGGGGCAAGCCGTTTCACTCACATTAGAGTCACAGGCATTCCTTGTGGATGAAGGCGATGTGTACTTGAATATCAATGTGCTGACTCATTTTCCTGTAGAATATGAATTTAATCACGCCAAGCAATGGCTCTCCATCTTTACCGACGATAAACATCCCAAGACTCAGGAAATTATACGTGAGCAACGCAAAAATTTAATTGAAGCAATTAAAGAGCGACGAAAAGAAATATTAGTTAAAAGTGATAGATACGAAATTTTCACGCCGCCTAATCTGGACATAAACCTCGGGATGAAAAATAAAGATAAATTAGAACAGTCTATATATGCGCAAGCAACGGGAGACTTTCTCTTTCATCAAGCCAGTATTCAAGTAAGTTCCAGTAGCAACCAAAAGCCACAAGGTCGTGCCATCTTTGCGCGCAAATTTGAGGTTGGATTAACGCCGATGAGCTATGAGTTTGGCGATATAAAAATACCACAGTCGGCGTTTATTCCAATGGTGTCATCTGGTTTGGGTTTTTACATTGGACAAGATGCGCGACGTAGCCAAAAACTCAGAGATAATGTGAATGGATATACCCTACCCGGCAGTGAAATAGAACTAATCCAAGGGGACTATTTGGTAGATTTTACTGTGGCAGATGAAAGTGGTTATTACGAATTTGACAAGCTGGATTTTAGGCGATCTGAAACGTCATATTTCATCAAAATCATCGCACCTGATGGCAAAACAACGCGCCAAGAAATCAAAAAGCCGACTTGGAAAGGTTTAAAAGTCGGGCAATGGTCCCCTGAGTTTGTGTACATGGATGCAGGGGCGTACGTGTTAAACAAAACGCGTTCCAAGCGCGATGACCGTTTTGCCATGATTGGCAGCAGCTATGTGTTTGATGAAGAACAACTTGTTAGAGGGGGCGTAGAACGGCATGAAACGAGTTCAGGTACTTACAATGTTCCATTTGTCGACTATGAGTTTATCAGTCAGGATGGCTCTGAGCTATCGAGTAAAATTGGCTTTGCTGACGAGTTGTTGCATGAAAACCAGCTCAGATGGGTTGTCAATTCGGCACATTCACTAGACCTTCAAATAACGCGTAGCAAGGCTTACGACCATATACAAAATAGCAAAACGTTAGGGTACTACTTCACTGATGATAAGCGACGCTTTCAATCTGTTTATGCTCACTCATCAGGTATGGGGGTGACTGAGAAATCAGTGATGTCTCAGTTAGGATTGAGTGATGTAGATAAAAGTTTTTTGCTGACTTGGGATAAGAAAATTGTCAGTCAAAGTGCCGATAGAGTGACTTTAGTAACATCTGCAAACGGTACATGGGGAGCGGTCAACTTGTCACTGAGCAGAGAATTTCAACAGCAACATCAAGACTACCTATCGTTGAGTTATTCAAAACTCATTAATGGTTATAATTTTTCCGCGTCAGCTTCTTACTCCACGAGGCAATCTAAAGCTGCTACCTATATGCGTTTATCTAAATCGTGGGGGAAGTTTTCTAGTAGTTTTTCAATTTCAAAATCAGAAAGTCAGCAGTTCATAGTGGGTTTGAATATCGCCTTTTCATTTAATGCCAAAGCGCCGTTTGAAACCCTCAATAGTCGTTCATATCGCAATGGTGCAACGATAAAAAATTGGGCATTTCTGGATGGAAATTATAATGGTAAGTGGGATGAAGAGCTCAATGAGCAAACTATTCCAGGCGTCCGCTTGGAAGCGCAATCAAGTGTTGCAGCAGATATAGAAATAGATGAGCGTTCTCATTTGTTTGGAGTGGATGCGTATGACCCATCTTTATTTCAAGTAAATTCGGAGCAAGTCGATAATCCATTCTTGATTCCGCTTTATCCATCAATTCAAGTCGAATCTCATCCAGGGGGCCGAGTAGATGTGGCTATCCCATTACAGCTGTTTTATGAAGCGGAAGGGGAAATAATTTTGCTAGATAAAACGGGACAAGCAAGCCGTCATACTGGCTACGTTGCTTTGGAGCTTGTTGATCTCGACTCAAAAAGTGCACCTGTCAGAGTGGCTTACACGGAGAAAGATGGCTTTTATATCGTCGATAAAATCAAGCGTGGACGCTATACATTGCGCGTCTCAAAAGAATACCTTGATGAGAGCAACATGACGTGTTCGCCCTGTGAGCAATCAATTGACACGCAAAGCGCGGGTGACTTTATTATGTACGTCAGTGATATTGTGTTGCGAGAGCACGAGGTTAACAATAATGAAGAGTGAGCAGCTAAAAATCACCAACAAATCTGTTCTGTGCAACGACAAAATACAGAGAAAGATGCTCACACAAAGCGATATATCACCAAGAGCCTGCGTAAAATAAACCTGTTTTGTTACCTAGATATATTAGAGTATAAAAACACCGTATATTTGAAGTGATTATACTGATACAGCGCTTTGTCCAATCTGTGACATTGACTCAGTATTGAGCTTGATGGTTCGGTTATCCAATTACAAAAGAGTTCCTATCAGTAATACAATAAATATGTTTCAATGAGTAACGGGCACATAATAAGTCACTGTAGTGTGGAACTTAACAGCCAGTTTTCCTCACAGCGCTTGTTATTTTAGCTAACGATCAATAGCCCCAAAATGGGGTGTTACGTAACCATGCAAACAGAGGAAGTAAAATGAAAATTAGGGATAGTATTATAGGGGCGTACTTGGTTATTTTGTCCCCGTTGGTACATGCTGACATCAATTCTATTGATAGAACTAATATATTGAATGCGCTTACAGATAGCATTGAGCAACAATATGTTGAAGTAAAAAAGATAGATGAAATCTCAAGCGCTCTTGCAACATTTAAAACTAGCCCTGCATTTACTAATAGCCAGTCACAAGAACAACTTGCGTCTTTATTGACCACAGAATTGCAAAAATTTGATAAGCACTTTGCTGTGCAATGGCGAAACCCAAATGAAAACCAAAATGATAAAACAACGCGTGAACCTTGGTTTAGCAAATTAAGTCGGAAAAACTCAGGCTTTAATCGAGTCGAAATACTCGATGGTAATATAGGTTATATAGATTTTTGGGGGTTTGATGCATTATCTGAGGATTCAAAAAAAGTAGTCGAAGGTGTAATGGGGTTTGTCTCTAATACAGATGCCCTTATATTCGATCTCCGTAAAAACGGTGGCGGTAGTGCTGAAATGGTGCAATTTATTAGTAGCTATTTTTTAAAACCGAATACTCATTTAAATAGTATTTATTGGCGCACGACTGACTCCACCCTTGAATTTCGTACCTTGGAGAGCGTTAATGGTTCAATCAATTTAGCGATACCCATATACCTATTAACGAGCAGTGAGACATTTTCAGCAGCAGAAGAATTTGCATATAACTTAAAGCACCTTGAGCGGGCCACTTTGGTGGGGGAATCAACCAAAGGGGGAGCAAATCCTTGGCAGTATTATGAGTTAGGAAATGGCTTTAGAGCGGGTATTCCTATCGCTAAGGCAATTAATCCGATAACAAAAACAAATTGGGAATCAGTTGGCGTTAAGCCGCACATTGAAGCGTTACGCGATAATGCCTTCAGTGTGGCGTATAAAATAGCACTTGATGAAGTTAAAAAGTCAGCAAGTGATGAATACCAAATAAAGGAAATTAATGATCAGCTTGAGGAGTTATCGCATAACAAGCCACTCATCGCGACGCCAAAAAACAGTGCGAAATAGTGGTGCGTTAAATGCCTGTCTTGCTTAAAGCTTAGGAGTTTTTGTGAATCGATTAATAACCCAATCCATATCATTGCTATTTTTGACTTCATTAATGACCGTTCTGGCTTCTTGTAAAAGCTATGATGCAGTAACGTTTGAGGCAAATACGAAATCTAAATTATTGAATTCATAGATGGAAATGTTGGTCAGGTGGTCTCAATCGCTATTGTAGATGCAGAAAATGTTTACCAATATCATTTAGGGCAATTAAGTAATGGTGATATTCCGAACAACCAAACAATTTACGAAATTGGCTCTATTACCAAAACTTATACTGGGTTAGTTGTTGCTAAAGCCATTCTAGACGGGAAAGTTGAGCTTGATATAGATATCCGTCATTACCTGAAAAATAATACATACGAAAATTTAGAGCTGTCCAATCAATATATCACCTTACGACATCTTATGACTCATACCAGTGGGCTTCCAGAAGATTTTGCGTACAACCGCGAAGATATTAGGCAAGGCACCTATTTGCAAAAAATATCAAAATATACCAGAGACAATTACTTTGATGATCTTAGCAAAGTGACACTTAACGCTATACCTGGTGAGGAATATCAATATTCAAACTCCGGCACTAATTTAGTTGCGTATATTCTGGAATCTGTGTACCAAAAACCTTTTGACTTACTTTTATCTGAAATCATAACAACCAAGTCTGGCGAGAAGCTTACCAAATTTAGGGGAACTCACTATGAGCCAGGTGAAATTACACAGGGAACAGACGGAGAGGGTAAAAAAATGCCTTTGGCCAGCGCATATTGGTTTGCAGATGGAGGGCTAACCTCAAGCGTTGAATCACTCACTCGTTATATTCAATATCAGCTATCTTCAGCACCAGAGGTGGCTATTTCTCATACACTTCTGAATGAGAGTTGGAGTGGCCATGGTGCAGCATTTTATTGGTATACAGATGAATACGATTCAAATGAACAAATGTTATACCAAAGCGGCGGCTCAATGGGGACTTCTAGTTGGCTTGCCATTTATCCGAAGAAAAACATGGGTATCTTCATGGTTACAAATGTCGCAAGTGGCAATACTCAGCAAGAGTTAGAAGACATTGCAGATAAAGTTATTGACCATTTAATGGCTTATAACAAAGCAACAAAGTCGGCTCTGTAGCAGCTAGTCCAATTTGTTTCATATTTTTGCAAGCTATCACTCGCCGCTGGATGAGTATCCGTTGGTCAACATCACCACCTACACCTAGTTACGAAAACCCCGGCGTCTGCCGGTTTTTTTGCTTTTACATCATGTACTTTAAGCTTAGTCATATATTTACAAAACGATGTTGCCGTATGCGGCGCTTTTCGATACTGTTCCTAAAATAACAATACAAAAAACAATGAACAGTAACATTATGAAGCAGATATTATTGGGTGTATTGGTGCTATTTTCGACGCTGGTAAGCGCCAGCCAAGTAGAAAACTTAGCAAAAGAGCAGCTACAAGAGCGTGTACATGTGATCAATACGCTGCAAAACGCTATCTTAATGAAAGACTCGAAGGTGGCGGATGTTGACGCGCTATTTGCTAATTTTACCGATGACTTCGAATATGTTCATGAAGTATATGGAGGTACATATTCAAGGCAACATTTGTATGATAATTACGTTAAATTTCTCCATGCTGGAAATTATAAACGCACAACACCGCGATATAAGATTATGACGATGCTTGCAGGTCATAATGCCGTTGCAGTGGAGCGTCAGCAAATGCTCGATGGCAAGCTTGAAAGTCACCTAAGCGTCTTTGAATTTAAGGGACGTAAAATATCTAAAATCATTGAATATTGGCAGTAATATCTGTTCAAAATAATACGGAATGTCGACTCTTTATGCGTAACATAATCTATCCATCGCCATTAAACTCTGGCAGTAAAATTGCAGTGACTGCATTTTCATCGGGCGTTGATGAAACATGCCACCCGCGTTTAGAGCGGGTTTTGGCCCACCTGCAGGATAGAGGGTTTGAGGTCATTGAAGGTGAATGTCTACGTGAGAATGTAAAACATGTCAGCGCTTCACCCGAGCAAAGAGCACAAGAGCTAATGACCTTTTTATGTGACGATAGCATTGCTGCGATTGCTCCTCCTTGGGGCGGTGAATTTGCGATGGACATTCTGCCACTGTTAGATTTTGAACGTTTGAAAACAGCCAAGCCTAAATGGCTGTTTGGTTTTTCTGACATCAGTACCGTGCAGCTTGCGCTTATGAGTAAACTCGGCTGGTCAAGTGCCCATTGCAGCAACTTAATGCAGTTACATCCCGATGAAACAGAACAACTAACTGCGCAAACGCTCACGTATTTAATGCAAGCGCAAAGTGGTTACAGTTGTGTGCAAAACGCTTCAAAGTATTATCAGCTCACTGGCGAATCATTTGCTAGCAACCCCAATGCAACGCTTCAGCTTACCGAGCGTACAACGTGGCAAACCTATCCCTCTGGGGAGCAGGAGTTGATCCAAGGGCGCTTGATAGGGGGTTGCTTCGATACCTTACAGTATTTAATCGGTACACCTTATCTTGATTTAACTGAGGTAAAACAGAGCTTTGCGCCAGAGGGGATTATTTTATATATCGAAAATGCGGAGCTGTCTCCAACCGCCTTTAAGCGAGCATTGTTAAGCTTAAAATTCAAAGGCGTGTTTGCACAAATTAACGGCCTGTTAGTGGGCCGTAATGCTGTGACGCACAGCGCTGGCAAAGACATTACGTCACAACAGGCTTTGGATGAGGTAATTGGCAACCTAAACATTCCAGTGATTTACGATATGGACATAGGTCACTTATCACCCAATTTAACGTTGTTTAATGGCGCTTACGCACACATTTGTGTTCGTGATGGTTGTGGTCAAATCACACAGACGCTCAAATAATTCTATCAAGCGGTAAACACATACACGGTTTATCGCTTCACATGCCCTCTCTACCGTTATAGCTGTGTAACACTTTGTAATTCGCATTATCAGGTGATTCGACTACGTTTAGATGCAACCGCAAAGCAAGCGGTTATATGGCGGACTGTTCTGCCATATTTTCCTAGGAGGAAGCAAACCATGGATAACCATCAATCACGTGCAAAGTTTCTCAGTCGCCACCCCAATGCAAAAGCACATGCCGCCCTTGATAGCGCAACCAATCAACAGTTTAAAGTCACCCCCGGAGCAATTAAGCTAACTGCCGGTAAGTTTACCGGTAAACAGGCTATTATTATTGGCGCAGGTGTGTCTGGGTTAACTGCCGCATATGAATTATTGCAGCAAAAAACGGGTATGGAAGTGACCATACTGGAAGCGCAAAATCGCACTGGCGGAAGATGTTTAAGTCTTCGCACTGGCGATACGCTCACCGAAGATCAAGACAGCCAGTTATTTAATTCAAAACCAGGTCAAACCCAAGTAGTTCGTTTTCAGCAACCCTTGGGTGATAATCAACCTTACCTCAATGCGGGGCCGGGGCGGATCCCCTCAAGCCATAAGCGTCTACTGTCATACTTAAAGCAATTTGGAGTAGATGTTGAAGTCTATGTGATGAACAGTGAGTCGAACTTAGTACAAATGAAAGACAGCTTTAATGGGTTGCCTTTGGTGTATCGCCGTTTAGATCACAACACGCGAGGCTGGTTGGCACAATTGGTCTATGAAAACGCGGAGCAGTTAGTACGTAGCACTGAGTGTCAAGTTGCGCCAAGTGATATCAACACGCGTGCGGAGCAACTTAAAGAGCTAATGATAAGCTTTGGCGAACTGAGTGCGGATGGGAAATATGTGACCACAGCAGGCCAGCCAGGTTTAGAAAACGGTAAAACGCGCGCTGGCTACACTGAGTTGCCCGGCGTACAGGCTGGTGTGACGGCTGAGCCTTTAAGCTTTAACAGCTTGTTAGACTCAAAATTCTGGGATAAAACCCGCTTTTATCAACCTTCTGACTTTTTGTGGCAGGCAACGCTTTTTCAGCCAGTTGGAGGAATGGATCAAGTACAGCATGCCTTTGCCAGACAAGTGGCAGCATTAGGCGGTACTATTCATTTGAATAGCCCAGTCAAACGTATTGAATGGGATAGTAGCCGCGAGCAGTTTAAAGTATCAGTCAGTAAAATAGGCACTACTGAGTTGGATGTGTATTACGCCGACTACTGTTTTGTGAACATGGCGGTGCCATTTTTAAAAGAGATACTGGATAGATCACTTCAAGATGTACAGTTAGATAGAGGTCTGGACAAGCCGTTCAAACAGGCTCTCAACGCGGTATACAGTGCTCAATTCTTTGATGATAAAGGTGTTCATCGTGATAAGTTTTTAGCCTGTACCACTAAAGTCGGTTGGCAAGCAGACCGCTATTTATGGCAAGGAAGTCAGGTTGATATTCGCTCTCCCGCAGCTTGCCAAGAGCAGCTACTCACCGTACCTGATTCAGAGGTGGGTGTTGTGCCAATTTTTGGCGGGATTTC
This sequence comes from Pseudoalteromonas sp. T1lg23B, assembly GCF_002964665.1. Taxonomy (GTDB): domain Bacteria; phylum Pseudomonadota; class Gammaproteobacteria; order Enterobacterales; family Alteromonadaceae; genus Pseudoalteromonas. The sequence goes on from NZ_PQBZ01000002.1 coordinate 266,415, forward strand.
GTGGACCGATGATGAAATAGTACAAGTCTGGTATCCATCATGTGATTATCATGATCAAAAAGGGGTGCTAACCGGGGCATATAATTTCTCCGAGGTTGCCTATGATTGGGGTAAGTTACCTGTCGATGAGCGTTTAAACAAAGCTCGTTCTGGTGCCAAGCTGTTCGGTAAGGCGTTTGGCGAAGGTCTAGAGCATGGCGTGGCGATAGCTTGGCAAAATATGCCTTATATCAAAGGTGGCTGGGCGCAATGGCATGCGGTTGATGAACATGCGGGTAATGCGGTTGCGCATTTCAATGCCTTAGCACAAGGCAGCAGTATTCATACTGGCCATACACAAACTGCTCCTAACTTTTTCGTCATAGGTGATCAGCTGTCTTCGCTGCCTGGTTGGCAAGAAGGAGCGATAGCAGCAGCACTCAATGCTATCAGCAGAGTTGAACGTCCCGATTTGGCTATACCACATTTATCTTACCTACCAGATACTCGCTTGATGGTTGAAGGTGTCTAACCACAATATTACCCGTGAGCCGAAGCTCACGGGTAATATTGGTGTCTATCGTCATGCTTGAACGGTATAAACTGTCCTTAAATTAATTACCTACGTTTGAAGTGCTTTGGCTTATCTAGTCTATTATTAAGCTAACTTTGAGTTCAACAAATGGCGTTACTCGCCACATCTCGTAGGAGCCTATTATGGGACTTGTTAGCAAGTATTGGATGTTACTTGGGTGTTGTTTACTGATCGCGTGCAGCCCAAAAGAACAAGAAAATGAGCAGAACACTCAGTTAAGACCGGTTAGAACACTCACCGTCGGGTTGTTTCATGCGGGGCCTGTTCAAGAGTTCCCTGGGGTGGTTGATGCCGCTAATACCGCAGAGTTATCATTTAAGGTATCGGGGGAGGTGACCAAGTTGCTGGTTAAACAAGGGCAAGAAGTAAACAAAGGTGATGTTATCGCGGTTTTAGATGACACCAGCTACAAGCTGGCCTTTGATGAAGCGCAAGCATCGTTTGACAAAGCCAGTGCTGATTTCAGTCGTGCAGAAAAACTACTTAAAACGGGCACTATCTCTCAAGCCGACTACGACCAATTAAAACTACAATATGCCAGCGCCAAGAATAAGTTAGCGACCGCTAAAAATAATCTGGAATATACCACTTTACACGCCTCTTTTAGTGGCGTGGTTGCTCGCACGCACATAGAGCAGTTCGAAGAAATTCAGGCCAAGCAGCCGATTGCGACATTACAGGATATAAAAACCGTTAACATAAAAGTGAATGTGCCGGAAAGCATGATGATCACGGTTTCAAAAGATGTGCCTAAACAGATCTACGCTGAATTCTCAGCGATTGAAAATGCCCGCTTCCCTCTGACTTTTGTGGAAGTGAGTACCAAAGCGAATGAAGTGACCAATACCTACGAGGTGACGCTGGCAATGAGCCCCCCTTCAGGTTACAACATTTTGCCGGGTATGACCGCCAGAGTGTTTGCCAGCGAAGTATCGGCTGATCAGCAAGCTATCTACTTACCAATTAATACGGTGCTAAAAGATGAGCTTGGCAACTATGTTTGGACCGTTGCAAGCGTGGGAAATGGTAAGGGTAAAATCAGCAAAACGCCTGTCACAGTGGGTGAGATGACCAAATATGGGTTTCAAATTACCAGTGGTTTATCTGTTGGTGAACAAGTGGTGTCGGCGGGCATGAGTAAGGTAACGGATGGTCAATTGGTTAAATTTAAAGGAGGCGCATCGTGAATATTACTCGTTTAGCGCTTGAAAATGACCGCACCGCTTGGGTGATTTTTGCCTCCATGTTGCTGTTTGGCATCTTAGCATTTAACAAGATGCCAAAAGATTACGATCCCGGTTTTATTATTCGCACCGCTCAGGTTGTTACTTATTTTCCCGGTGCAAGCCCACAGCGTGTCGAAGAGCTGGTCACCGATCAAATTGAAAAGGTGGTGCAGCAAATTCCCGAGTTAGATTTTGTCAAAAGTACCTCCAAAACAGGCGTGTCTATCGTCAGTGTTAATATCAAAGAGAGTTACAAAGACATGCGGCCAATTTGGGACAACCTGCGACGAAAAATACAAAGTATTGAAGGTGATTTACCCAATGGCACTCAAGCTCCCATTGTCAATGATGAGTTTGGTGATGTATTTGGCATCGTCGTCGGACTGACCGCTGAAGGGTATAGTTACCGAGAAATGCAGGATGTAGCTGAGCAGGTACGAGACACTTTCTTACGTCTTCCTGAGGCGGCGAAGGTAGAAATATATGGTACTCAAGAGCAACGCGTGTTCATTGAGTTTGAAAATAGTCGCTTAGCAGCGCTGGAGCTATCCGCCGCTAATCTAAGAGAGCAACTTAGAGCCCGTAACATCGTCAATCCCGGCGGCACCTTATACGTCAATGATGAAACGCTGGTGGTAGAGCCCAGTGGTAATTTTGAGTCAGTATCTGAGATAGCCAACACCATTATTAATGTTCCAGGGAGTGAGCAAGTTATTTTGCTTTCAGATATCGCGAAAGTTTATCGTGATCACATTGAGCCACCGCAAGCCAAGGTGCGGGTAGATAGCGAGCGAGGGCTCACTATCGGTATTTCGATGCGCAAAGGGGGTAACAATCTAGAGCTCGGTGAGCAGGTTAAGCAAGCCATTGTGCGCTTGGAAAGTGTGTATCCGATAGGAGTGGAGTTTAAGCTGCTGTCTTTTTTACCACAGGAAGTGGAGAAAAAAGTCAATGATTTCGTCTCTAATCTGGTGCAGGCCATTTTGGTTGTCACCGTGGTGATGCTATTTACTTTAGGTTTGCGCACTGGATTTGTGGTGGCCAGTTTGATTCCGATGAGTATGGTATTTGGCATACTGGTTATGTCTTTTTTTGATATCAGTATCGATCAGATCTCCTTGGCGGCGCTGATCATTGCCTTAGGCATGTTGGTAGACAATGGCATCGTTATGTCAGAAAACATTATGGTGCAGATGGAACAAGGACGACGTGCGGTGGACGCCGCGGTAGAGTCTGCGCAAGAGCTCAAAATCCCACTGCTAGTTTCATCATTGACCACAGGCGCTGCGTTTTTGCCGATTTTTCTGGCGGAGTCGGCGACGGGGGAATACACCGCTTCTTTGTTTAAAGTGGTAACGATCACCTTACTGTGTTCGTGGCTATTAGCTTTGACGATGATCCCCATGCTGTGCGTGAAGTTTGTAAAAGTAAAGGCACAGCAACAAGAGACATTTAATAGTCGTTGGTATAAAAGCTATCGGGCCATTTTAACGAGCTTAATGAAGCATCGCTGGTTGACTGTGGGTGCCAGCATATTGATGTTGATCATCGCGATTCAGGCGTTGCAGTTTATTCCTAAGCTATTTTTTCCTCCCTCTGATCGAGCTTACTTTAAAGTTGAGTTAGAGCTTCCCGTAGGGACACGCTTAGAAACCACAGAAGCGCTAGTTAAAGACATGGACAGGTTTTTTGAAAGTGAGCTCAAAGTCAGCGCACAGCAATCAGAAGGTGTGACAAAGTGGGTGAGCTACATAGGCAACGGCGGGCCAAGGTTTTTGCTCAGCCATAATCCGGAACCAAACAGTGCCAACTACGCACTGATGATAGTGTCAGTGACCTCCTATACGTTGATTGATGAACTGATGGCCAAGATTGAACGCTATGCTTTTGATAATCATCCAGATTTATTGCTTAAACAGCGCAAAATAGAAAATGGCGCAGCGATTGATAACCCAGTTGAGGTTCGCATTATGGGCGAAGACAAAGCACAACTGATGGAAATTGCTCAGCAGGTCAAAGCGAAAATGCAGCAAACAGCAGGGTTAAAGTCGGTGAGTGATGATTGGGGTCTGCCCATTAAAAAGTTAGAAATCAATATAAACCAAGCCCGTGCTCGTCGTGCGGGGGTTTCCAGTGAAGACATTGCCACTTCGTTACAAACGGGGTTAAGTGGTTTAGAGCTGACCCAGTATCGAGAAAAAGAAGATACGATCCCGGTGATCCTACGCTCTGTGGCCGCTGACAGACAAGATATTGCCAAGCTAAAAGCGATGGCGGTATATTCACAAGCCTCTGGCAACTCAGTCCCTTTACAACAAGTAGCGGATGTTAAAGTAGTATGGGAGAGCGCACAGATCTTTCGTCGCGACAGAGTTAAGTCTGTGGTACTAGGCGCTCAAATTGATGGCATCACAGCCAGTGAAGGGTTTGCACATTTAACGCCTTGGTTAAATGAACAGCAAAAAAATTGGCCGTTTGGCTATACCTATGAACTGGGTGGTGAGGCTGAATCATCGGGTAAAGCGAATCAGTCTATCGCAGAGAAATTACCGATTGCGGTACTGATCATTGTCCTATTGTTAGTGGCGCAGTTTAATTCGATCCGCAAGTCGCTGTTGGTGTTAGTCACCATCCCACTGGGGTTTATCGGTGTGGTAGCGGGGTTATTTATTGGTCAGTCATTTTTTGGTTTTATGACATTGTTGGGCGTTATCTCGCTTGCGGGTATTGTGATCAACAATGCGATAGTATTGCTGGAGAAAATAAAAACTGAGCTCGACAGTAATCCCGAAGACCCTGTGGTGGCTATTATTATGGCTGCACAAGCGAGGATGAGACCGATTTTATTAACTACAGCAACGACGGTGTTGGGGCTATTACCCTTGTATCTAGGAGGGGGGGAGATGTGGGAGCCCATGGCACTGAGCATTATGGGCGGTTTGTTGTTTTCAACCATTTTAACGCTTGGGGTTGTGCCCGTGTTGTACGCTTTACTGTTTGCTGTGCCAGAACAAAAAGTGAAAGCTCAATAGCCGTTACGACGAACATAGCGGCTTATTTGCTGGCAATAGAAGTGGACGCTAGCTGTGAACTAGCGGATTGTAAATGCAATGATGTTTACTGCAAATTAATGTAAAAGAGCGTAAACCTAAAAGACAGGTCAGCATAAATTCAGCTAAATTGCTCAAAGATGGTAGTGTGGATATGAGGAGATTTAACTATGAATAAGTTAGTACTAATGATTGTCGGTATCTTCAGCGCATGTGTGGTTCATGCTGGAGAAGCACAAGTTACATTTAAAGACTTTAAAGATTACCGTGATGTAAGACCGTCTAATGAAGCAAGAGGGAGTTACCACAAAAGAGTGGCTCATCAACTGGAAAAGCATATGGCGAAACTCGCTCAGCAATTACCAGAGGGTTATAAATTAAGTATTACTTTTGATGATATTGATTTAGCAGGCGATGTGCGCTTTAACATTGATGATATACGTGTGGTAAAACCCATCTATTTTCCACGTTTAGATATCAGCTACAGCCTAACTGATGACAAAGGGTTGCAGCTAATCAATGAATCCGATGTTAACCTTAAAGATATGGGATTTATGGACCGAGCGAAGATTGGCCATGAGGAAACGCTTTATTATGAAAAACGATTGCTCAAAGAGTGGTTTGCAGAAAGTATCCTGCCAGTTGTTGAATCAAAATAGAGTTTAGTGGCGCGCTCATGGCAGCGCGCACTTTTTACTTTAACAGTCGTAAGGGAATACCTATTTGAATGTGGCGAGTAGCTGTAGCAGGTGTTGTAGTTTTTTAACCACAAAGGCCAGCTTTTGTTCATCAATTTGCTCTGCTTTGGACAGTGCTTCAACATCTGCCGCCACATCTAATACATATGGTTTAAAGCGTTTAGCTTCAAAGGTAAAGCCCGCGTCTTCGGTGAATAAGGCTTTAAATTTGCCATGGCCCTGCTGCTGTAATTCGTCTAATTTTTTATCAGCATCAAGTGATTGACGGTAAACAACTTTTAGGTTTTCATTCAATTTTTCAATGATAGTTTGCATATTTTTCCTAAAGTTATTGTTGAAACGGCCGATAGTCTACTTGGATTCATCTAAAAAGTCAGGTAACGCTTATGAATATTTCCGGAAATAACCTGCCTGTGATGTCTGGTGCAGGCTCAAGTGGCGAAGTATACAGTGCCTCTTTAGCCAAAAAGCAACAGCAAGCAGACGGGAGAGCAGCCCTTGCTTTGATTGAAGCCGCTGGGTCTAGCGCAGCCGCGCAAAGTCCTGCAAAATCAACCACAGCAACTTTAGGTAACAATATTAACGTGTATGTTTAACGCGTGCGTTATTCGTATTGTTAATCAAGCTGTAAATCAATCGGTGTCTTACTTGTTTTGCCACCGATTTCTCTCACCAACTTTGGTACCAAAAATCCAGGCAGCGTTTCTAACATCTGCGCCATAATACTTCTGGCCTGTGTTTCGTCCACCTCAAAATGGCTAGCGCCTTCGACCTTATCAAGCAAGTGTAAATAGTAAGGTAGTATATCCGTCTCGAATAGTGCTTCACTCAGTGCAATCTGTGCGTCTGGTGTATCGTTTATCCCCTTTAACAACACGGCTTGGTTGAGCAAAGTGACATTGGCGCGCTTTAGCATTTGCATGGCGTGGCTAAAAGTTTCGTCAATTTCATTCGCATGATTAATATGATTCACCAAAATAACCTTAAGTCGGCTGACAGCTAAACGTTCACACAATGTTTCGGTAATGCGTGAAGGCAATACAACGGGTAATCGGCTGTGAATACGCAATCGCTTAAGCTGTTTGAGTGGCTCAAGCTGGTTGAGTAACCAGTCTATTGCATCATCTTTGGCCATTAACGGATCACCACCACTTAAGATGACCTCGTTGATCTGAGGATGTTGTTTTATATATTCCACTACATCAAGCAAAGAACGTTTATTCAGTTGGTTTTCCTGATAAGGAAAATGACGACGAAAACAATAGCGGCAGTTTACAGCGCAGCCCGTTTTCAACATCAATAAGATACGCGAGCGGTATTTATGTAATACACCGGGCTGCGCGCTTTGTTGCTCTTGAAGCGGGTCTTTATTAAACCCCGCTTTGGCGAGGAATTCTTGATGAACAGGCAAGACTTGTAACAGTAAAGGATCGTTAGCATCACCATAGCGCATTTTTTTTATGAACGGCTTTGGCACGCGCACAGGAAATAAACGTCTCGCTTCGAGGTCTTTTGTGTCAAAATACGCCTCTAAACCCAACATATTGAGTAAGGTTTGTGGGCAAGTTACTACATTTGCCAATTCTTTTTGCCAGTTACTATGCAAATTTACTTCATTTGTTTGTATCATTAGCAGGTTTATTACTCGATAAAAGATGATTAGAGGATACGATGGCGAATTATAGCACCAACGAGTTCAAGGGCGGCTTAAAAATTATGTTAGATGGCGAACCTTGTGCCATCTTGGAAAATGAAATGGTTAAACCTGGTAAAGGTCAGGCATTTAACCGCGTTAAGATCCGTAAGTTGATCTCAGGTAAAGTGTTAGAGAAAACGTTTAAGTCTGGCGATTCGGTAGAAGGCGCAGACGTAATGGACACGGATCTAGCTTACCTATACACAGACGGTGAGTTCTGGCATTTCATGAACAATGAGACATTTGAGCAAATCGCAGCTGATGAAAAGGCGGTGGGTGATAACGTAAAATGGCTTGTAGAAAATGATGTATGTACCATCACTTTATGGAATGGTAACCCTATCGCAGTTACGCCTCCTAACTTTGTTGAGCTTGAGATCACAGAAACAGATCCTGGCCTAAAAGGTGATACGGCGGGTACGGGTGGCAAACCTGCAACTTTAGTGACTGGCGCAGTGGTACGTGTTCCATTGTTTGTACAAATCGGTGAGGTTATCCGTGTGGATACTCGTACCGGTGAATACGTAAGCCGTGTGAAGTAATTTTTTAATTACGTGTCTGAATTTTCAGACAGACATAAAAATCCCAGCTATTGCTGGGATTTTTGGTTAGTGAGAGAGTGTAATGTCAGAGCAACTTTGGGCACCCAGTGCCGATATTTCAACCTTAAAACAACGCGCTAAGATATTGGCGACGATCAGAGCGTTTTTTGCTGAACGTGACGTGTTGGAAGTAGAAACGCCCAGTATGTGTGGTGCCAGTGTGACGGATGTACATTTAGTCAGCTTCAAAACGCGCTTTGTTGGACCGGGTAATCATCAAGGCCAAGATTTGTATCTACAAACCTCCCCAGAGTTTGCGATGAAAAGGTTGCTCGCTGCAGGCAGCGGTCCGATATATCAGCTTGCTAAAGCATTTCGCAACGAAGAATCTGGACGGCACCATAACCCAGAATTCACCATGCTTGAATGGTATCGTCCGAGCTTTGATGAATTTGCTTTAATGGATGAAATAGAACAATTGTTGCAACGGGTATTAAACTGTCAGCCATGTTCGCGTATGACCTACCAGCAAGCCTTTATAGATATATTGGGATTAGACCCTTTGTGTGCGAGTCTGGATGAGTTAAAACAATGTGCAAGCGAGCACGGTTATGAGGATATTGCAGCGACAGAAACACACCCAGATACCTTGCTACAGCTGTTGTTTTGTATGCAGATTGAGCCAAAAATTGGCATTGATGCGCCGTGTTTTGTTTATCACTTTCCCGCCTCACAAGCGGCGCTGGCTAAATTGAACGAGCAAGACGCTCGTGTTGCTGGGCGATTTGAACTGTATTATCAAGGCATGGAACTGGCAAATGGTTTCAATGAGTTGACGGATGCGACCGAACAGGCTCAACGTTTTGAGGCGGATAATCAACTACGTGCGCAAATGGGGTTACCGCAAGTTGCGATTGATCAGCATTTTATTGAGGCGCTGCAACATGGTTTACCACCCTGTTCAGGGGTCGCATTAGGCGTAGATAGATTAATCATGTTGGCTTTGGGTAAAAGCCGAATTGATGACGTTATCTCGTTTACTGTGGGGCGCGCTTAACGGCCCACAGCAACAACAGCTTAAACAAAGCGTTGTAGTTCTTTTTGTGTGGTTTCAGTGAGCTGTTGTGCTCGCTGACAATCACTTAGTGCCGCATCAATCTGTGTTTTTGCTTGCTGGGCCAGCGCCACAATTTGCTGCACGGTTTCATGGGTATGAGCTTGGGTTGACTCAAGCTGGTGAACCGCGCTGGCAATTTGTTCAAGCTGTGCCTGATTACGTTCAAAGTCATGGCTCATATCGGCGAAGCCTTTGGAGGTTTTGCTAATGGCTTGCTCTGCTGATTTTGAATGGCTGATCAGCTGTTCCGACTCGCGATTGGTTTCACCTACTAAGCTATTCATTTGGTTAATAAAATCACTTATCTGTCTGGTCGCGTCATTGACTTTTACCGAGAGACTGCGAACTTCATCGGCCACCACAGCAAAACCGCGACCCGCTTCACCTGCGCGAGCGGCCTCAATGGCAGCATTTAACGCTAATAGGTTGGTTTGATCGGAAAACTCTTCGACCATTTTTAGTATGCTGCGAATGTTTTCGCTGTTTTCTTTCAAGCCGGACACCGTACTCGAAAAGTTACCCAATAATTCGGTGATTTGTTTTACTTCATCGACTAAAGTGGCTAGCTCTTGTGAAGAACTTCTGACGAAGTGCAAGCTTTCGGTATTGGCTTGATACACCTGATCGGTATTGGCGACGATACTTTGCAGGCTATGACTTACTTGATCACTGGCAGCAATTATGGAATCACTCATGTTTATTTGCTGTGCGCCAAACTCTGCGGTTTGTCCCATAGAGTGAGTCACTTGGTAATTGCTGGTGGCGGCAGTTTGTGCGCCTTCGTAAGTCTTTTCCAGTAATTCCCTTAGATGCTGCGTAAAGGTATTGTATTGTTCGCTTAGTTCTCTGAACTCATCATATGTGAATTTGGGTAATGTGGCGTTGAGATTACCATCCTGACGATTGGCTTGCTGTAGGCTATCTCGCATTGCTCGCACTGGGCGAACAATCAAAAAACGCATATAAAACAACGTAAATATAAATCCGCCCACAGCGCCCAACGCCATTAGCCAAAATAATCCTAGGCTTGTACTGTTATTGCTTTCTAACTCATTGTAAAGCCATATTAATGTGATAATTTGAAAAGCAAAAACGAAACTTAAGTTGCCAAAGATCTTCCGTGACAGCGTGTAGAAAAAACTCTGTTCAATTTGATTATATAAGCGCATGTATAAACTCATTGTTAGCTCTGCATATCCATGTTTATTCTATTGAGTGTACTTGTTGGCAGCGACAAGTAGGTAAAACACAAATACTTCTTTAATCAATAATATATGCTAAGAACGCGATAAAATCATTTTTGCGTAACAAGGAAAGTTACTAAAAATTCCATCCACTCCAAACGCGCGCATATCTTCAATGTCTTGCTGTTTATCGACGGTATAGGCAAAAACCTTTAACCCTCTTTGCTTCGCATCATCAACAAATTGGTGATTGATAAAGTTTTTGTCGATATGAATGCTGTAGGCGTGCAGTCGTTGTGCGAACTCGGCGTAATGCAAAGGGATAGAAGCGGTTAGCGCGCCAATTTTGACCCAAGGTAGGTTTTGCTTGAGCCACACCAGCTGATGATGGTCGAAAGAAGAGACTAGGAGCTGATCTCTATTAATTACGCCATTTTGAACATTTTGCTCTATGCTGGCGACGAACTGGTCTAAACCAAATGTATGTTTCAGTTCGAGGTTGATCATTGTTTTTTGACCAATCTCATCAAATACCTGCTGTAAGTTAGGAATATGCTCGCCGTTACCAGCATCCAATAACTGAATGTCTTGCAGGCTGGTTTGGTTGACCTTGCCTGTGCCATTGGTGGTTCTATCGAGCCAAGTATCATGGACGATAGCGTAATCATCTGCGCAACTTTGCACATCAAGCTCAATGCCATCTACATCGGCTTGTAAAGCGGCGCGAATAGCACTGAGCGTATTTTCGGGGTAATTACCGCTGGCACCCCGATGCGCGAATACTAGCATGTGGCTTTTTCCTTGTGATAGACCAAGTCTCGAAACAGGCTGCACTGATCACCAGTAACCCGCCTAACAAGGTCATTATTGTTGGTTTTTCTGCCAACAGCATAAAGGCCAATAGCGTCCCGTACAAGGGTTGCAAACAAGAAATTAATCCAGCGGTTGTGGCCGATAAATGCTTTAAGCTGCTAGCAAACAGCGCATGCGGGATTGCTGTAAATACGGCTCCTGCTAATAAAATGTAGTACACATCTTGGCTCGGCAGCGCACTTGGCTCAACTTCAACGAACGCTGCTAACATCACACACGCTGTGAGTGTTTGATAAAACATCGTATGCGGACCACTATAGGAGGCGAAAAAGCGCTTTTGTAGTAGGTTACGGGTCGCAAACAGAGCACCAGAAAAGATACCCGTGATAATCCCCAGCGTCACTTGATTACCAATGCTTGCCTCGGGAATGAGCAAATAAATACCAAACAATACAATCAGTGCACTGATGACGTCTTTGCTTTTAATGCTCTGTTTGGTGAATAAAGGCTCCAAAAATACCGTGATCACCGGATAGGTAAAAAACGCGATGATCCCAGTGGCAATCCCCGCCATTTGCATACCTGCGAAGTAGGTAACCCAATGAAGGCCAACCACAACACCTAGCAGTACAGCAATAAGATAGTCACGGCCGTTTGCCAAACGCAGTTTCTTGCCGCTGAGCTTAAGCAGTGCTGCCAATACCACAAAAGCCACGCCCGTACGGTACACGGTGATATCCAGCGCTGATAAGTTAATTAATTTAGAAAACAGCGCGGTACCACCAAACAGCAACACGGCGATGTGAAGGTAGATAAGTGAAGTTTGCTCTGGGCGCATGGTGAACATCGTTTAGTTTCAATGGGTGGGCAGTGTACCATGTGGACAAGAAAAAGTGCTTGTCAATCTAATGAAACTGACTCGCCACGCGTTAAATAAAACTTTCATGCCCTGTCCCTGTCTCATTAGCGGGTTTTGGGTTAAAATAACAACATAACTCAATTAACAAGTTAGTGAATGTCAAAACAGGATCCTCATCTCAGTCGAGAGCAAGATAAATACGAAAACCCAGTACCTAGTCGCGAATTTATATTAGAGCACATTAAAACTGCCGACAAAGCGACCACCTTTAGTCAACTCTGTAATAGCCTCAATGTGTTGGATGATGAACGTCAAATCGCGTTTAAGCGTCGTCTACGTGCTATGGAGCGTGACGGACAGCTACATTTCAACAAATTCAAGCGTTATGTTATTCCAACCGATGATGGGTTGGTGAAAGGACGCGTAATAGGCCATCGCGATGGCTTTGGCTTTTTAGCTGTAGAAGGCGAAGAGAAAGACTGGTTTATCGCCAAACACCAGATGAACTCTGTGTTACATGGTGACATTGTGTTGGCAAAAGCTGCCAGCCGTGGTTCGGGTGGTAAGGTTGAGGCACGTATTGTTCGAGTACTTGAGGCTGAACGGACACCTATTGTTGGGCGTTACTTTGTCGAACATGGTACTTCGGTTGTGGTACCGGAAGATCCGCGCATTACGCAGGATATTATCATTCTTCCTGGTAGTGAGAATGGCGCGCGACACAACCAAATGGTGCAAGTACAGATCACGCAAAGCCCCACTCGACAAATGAACGCGGTGGGTAAAGTGATAGAAGTACTTGGTGAACACATGGCCCCGGGTATGGAAATTGAAGTTGCGCTGCGTAACCATGATATTCCACATATTTGGCCCGAAGCGGTATTGGCTCAGGTTGCTGTTCATGGTGAAGAAGTTGCGGAGGCGGATAAACAAGGTCGAGTGGACTTAAGAGACTTACCCTTAATCACTATAGATGGTGAAGATGCCCGTGACTTTGACGATGCGGTCTATTGTGAGCGTAAAGAATCAGGTGGCTGGCGTTTATGGGTGGCAATAGCAGATGTCTCTCATTATGTCCCTAAGGGAAGTGCGCTTGATAGGGAAGCGATAGAGCGCGGTAACTCGGTATACTTTCCTGAACAAGTGATCCCTATGTTGCCTAAGGTCTTGTCTAACGGTTTATGTTCACTTAACCCTGAAGTTGACCGCTTATGTATGGTGGCAGAAATGACGGTCTCACAGGACGGTCACTTATCTGGCTATCGGTTCTTTGAAGCGGTCATGAATTCTCACGCTAGAATGACTTACACCAAGGTGCATGCCATTTTACAAGGGGATGAACTCTTACGTGAGCAATATGCCTCGTTAGTACCACACCTGACTGATTTACAACAAATGTATATGGCACTTAAGTCAGCAAGGCAAATCCGTGGTGCTATAGAATTTGAAACCACGGAAACTCGGTTTGTATTTAACGCGCATCGTAAGATTGAGTCCATCGTGCCTTTGGTTCGTAATGATGCCCATAAGCTGATTGAAGAATGTATGATCTTGGCTAACGTGTCGGCGGCAAAATTACTTGAAAAGCATGAAGCCAGTGCTCTGTATCGCGTTCATGACGAACCAGATCAGGAAAAGTTAAGCCATTTCAGGCAGTTTTTAAATGATTTAGGCATTGAAAGCTTGCTGCCAAATGATCCGTCGCCATTAGAATTGACCGCAGCTTTGAATCAGCTAGGTGAACGACCAGAGCAAGAGCTGATCCAAACCATGCTGCTTCGTTCAATGAAACAGGCGGTCTATCAACCGGATAACATTGGTCACTACGGGCTGGCGCTGGATGCCTATGCACACTTTACGTCCCCAATTCGTCGTTATCCTGATCTAGTGGTTCACAGAGCCATTAAAGGCATCTTGAACAAACAGGGGCACAGCACTTCAGGTGCTTATGTGTATGACAACGATGAAGTGGACCAGCTGGGTGAGCAATGTTCAACCACAGAACGTCGAGCAGATGACGCGACCCGAGAGGTGGCAGACTGGCTTAAATGTGAGTTTATGCAAGATCACGTTGGGGATGAATTTACTGGGGTTGTATCGTCAGTGACAACATTTGGTTTATTTGTTCGCCTCGATGACTTGCAAATTGATGGCATGATCCATATTTCCAGTTTGGGACAAGAATATTTTCATTTTGACGGAGCCAAGCATTGTTTGGTTGGAGAGCATAGCCGTCAGGTATATCGTTTAGGCGATAAATTAAAAGTGGCGGTGGCGTCGGTGAGCTTGGACGATCGGCGTATCAACTTAGCGATGGCTGGGGAGCAGTTACCAGATCGCTATGCAAGGCGTCGCAACAAATCTGCCAAGTCAGAAGATAAACCAGCACTGAGTAGTGTAAGGGCTCAGTTGAAGGCGGGTAAAATCCCCACGAAGGGAGATACCGACACGGATAGAAAAGGCGAGCGAAAGCCTCAAAAGGGTAAAAAAACGACGCCAAAGGGTAAACTCAAAAAAGCTAAGAAAGCAGCGGCTGAGTTGCCAAAGGGAAAAGCCAAGACAAAAGCCAAAAAAAGTAAGGCGAAAAGGCCGGGTAAGAACGCGAGAAAACGCGGCAATAATAGCTCTGGAGCATAACAAAGGTGAGTAACGAATTAATTTTTGGGTTTCATTCAATTGAAGCGATTTTAGCGAAGGAACCCGAGCGCTTTTTAGAAATATACGCGCTAAAAGGACGTGAAGATAAACGCTTAAATCCATTGATCAACGAAGCGCGAAAGTTTGGTATTTCAGTGCAGTTTATGCAAAGAAAGGCGCTGGATAACAAAGCCAATGGTGAGCAGCATCAAGGGATCATCGCCAATGTAAAAGCAGCACGCACATACAGCGAGCGAGATCTGGACGAAATTTTAGCCAGAGAGTCTACACCCTTTTTCTTAGTGCTAGATGGCGTTACCGACCCACACAATTTGGGCGCGTGCTTGCGTAGTGCGGATGCGGCGGGTGTGCACGCGGTGATTGTGCCAAAAGACAAGTCAGCCAAACTCAATGGCACGGCACGTAAAGTAGCTTGTGGTGCGGCAGAAACCGTCCCTCTTATTCAAGTAACCAATCTAGCACGTACACTTCGTGATATTAAGGAAGCTGGTGTATGGGTGGCGGGGACCGCAGGTGAAACAGACACGGGTGTGTTTGATGCTAGCCTAACAGGGCCTATCGCCATTGTGATGGGGGCAGAAGGAGATGGTATGCGCCGTTTAACGAGGGAGCACTGTGATATTTTGGTGAAAATTCCAATGGTTGGGACGGTGTCGAGTTTGAACGTGTCGGTCGCGACCGGGATCTGCTTGTTCGAAGTGCTCAGGCAACGTAGCGCGTTGTAGTAATACAGCCTAGGCGAAATGCGACAAACAGCTAGAAAAGCGCAGTGATGACTGCGCTTTTTTTTGTTTCATGTTTTATGGAGTTAATGGTCTGTTCCTAAAATAGCCTCTAACTCCATCAGCGATTGCACCGTATATGTGGGCTTTACGCCCTCTGGGCAGGTTTTTCCCGGGTGCTGTAACCAACAACTATCAATGCCAAACTGGTTGGCCCCCAGAATATCGCTGCTGGGGGTATCCCCTACCATAAGGACTTTGTTTTTATCTGGATTGCCCAACAAGGACAGTGTGTGGGCGAAAATATAAGGGTCTGGTTTGGCTGTACCTACTAATTCAGATATTACTAAACAGTCAAAGCAATCACTGAGCCCTGTATGTGCCAAGCGCTTCTCTTGCAAAGCCGCGAAGCCATTGGTGATAATGCCAAGCGTTGCTTTGCCTTTTAGATGGGCTAACAGGCTGCGTGCACCGGGTAAAGGTTCACAAATACTGGCCATGGATTCTAAAAAGCCTTCATTCAAAACACATGCCGGCACCTTCAGGCGTTCTGCCCATTTGGAAAAACGGGTGACTTGTAGGGTTTTTGCATCAATGCGACCTGCTTGATAGTCAAGCCAAAGTGGCGCATTAACATCTTGATATTCTTTATGATCTTGCTCAGTAAACTCAATGTCATATTGTGCGAACAGGGTTTTTAAGCCGAGAAACGCATTGAAGCTAAATAGAGTCTCGTCAGCGTCGAATAGGATATGACTATACTTCATTGCAAGTATCTTGTTTTGTGTACAAATTAGGGTGTAAAAAAGGCGCCATAGCCAGCGTAAGAGCCTGAGTATAAGTACTTTCACGGGTTGCGACATGGTTAGTTAACAAACCAATTGCTCCCCCTTTTTGTTTGATGTTGGTGGTATTAAACACACGGTCCATCACTGGGCCTAATTCTTCTCCAGCCACAAGTGCGTCATAAATAGGTTGAGGTAGGGGTAAATTACTGCTGCGATTCACACTGGTGTATTGCGCGTTGGCTATGACCACGTAGGCGAAGGTGGCTGGTCCATAACTGAATTGATGAGCCCCGCCTTCCATCGCGCAATAAAAATCGGCTTGATGGTGTTGCTGTAAGTAACTCACGCGGTTTTGTGCGCCTAGACGTGTTTCGTCTTCGCCAAGAGGCTGCTCAGGTACGCCACTGGGGGCATGTAAGCCTGTGCATTCAACCTGATGGTCTGGGAAATAACCCTGAATAACGTGTTTTGCGGCGCTTATTTTCACTGGGTTTTTAGACCCTACCAGCACTTTCAAAGTCTTATTTTGTGCCATCACTTACTCCCTACAACGGCAAAAAAGAGGGAAGTTAGTGTAAGTTGCACGAGGTGAGCAAGCAAGTTAAATAGGTAAGTCTACGGGTGCCATATTCTCAAGTGCACGTTTTTTCACCAGTAAGTCTTTAATCAGTGGTGTCAGCACCAGTTCCATCGCTAAACCCATTTTCCCTCCGGGAACGACAAGGGTGTTCATGCGAGACATAAAGCTGCCGTCAATCATTTGTAAGTAATAAGGAAAGTCTACGTCATCAATGCCACGAAAGCGGATCACCACAAAGCTTTCATCCAGTGACGGAATGTCTTTGGCACTGAATGGGTTGGAAGTATCTACCGTGGGGACGCGTTGGAAATTAATATGGGTACGTGAAAACTGCGGAGTAATATGATTAATGTAATCATCCATACTGCGCACGATAGATGTCATCACGGCCTCTCTTGAGTGACCGCGCTCATTCGTATCGCGAATAAGCTTTTGGATCCACTCAAGGTTAATGATAGGCACCATGCCAATCAGCAAATCGACATGTTTGGCGACATCATGGTCTTCTGTTACCACACCGCCATGTAGCCCTTCATAGAAAAGTACGTCAGTATTGGGTTCCAAATCTTGATAGGGTGTAAAGGTGCCAGGTAACTGATTATAAGGCACGGCGTCGTCAAAGGTGTGCAAGTAGCGTCTTATTTTGCCATCGCCATGTTCTGCATAACGGCTAAAAAGCTCTTCTAGTGCCGCAAAGTCATTCGCTTCTTGGCCGAAGTAGCTGATGTGTTTACCCTCTTGTAAGGCTTCGCGTTTGAGTTTATCCATTTCAGGGCGGGTGTAGCGATGAAAACTATCTCCTTCAATAAATGCGGCGTTTGCACTTAAGCTGCGAAATATATGTTTTATTGCGTTGGTAGTCGTTGTGGTACCTGCCCCTGAGCTACCAGTAATAGCTATAATTGGGTGTTTTTGGGACATAGTGACGCCTCTGAATTCTCAAAATATTAACAAAAAGGTTAAATTCGATTGTTACTCGAAGCGACGCGAATAGCAAGTTTTGTGGTTTAATGTGCAACTCAGTATGATAGAAGAAAAACAAAAAGGACCATAATGAAAGTATCTATACCACTTGTTGGCTGCATATTGGCAACCGTCACTCTAACTTCACAAGCGGCAATGCCGAAAAGCCAAATTCTGTTGGCCAGTGAAGTGGCAGGTTCAATAAAAGTAACCTCGTTAACATCAGATGACAGTTATCACAATCAGCCTTTGGTCACCGATAAAGGGGTATATTTTACTCAGGAAGTTACAGCAACACAGAATGCCCAAACGGACTTATTTTTTTACGAGTTTGCCAGCAAACAAAGCCGTAACTTAACAAACAGTTCGGTATCAGAGTTTTCACCGACACTCTATCCTCATGGAGAAGGGCTTTCGAGCGTGGTTGTGGAGCCAGACGGCAAACAAAAGCTCTGGTTTTATCCATTTGATGAACAGAAAACCCCTGAACGTATTTTCGATCATATCGAGCCTGTTGGGTATCATGCTTGGGGCCAAGATCAAGATCTCATTATGTTTATTCTCGGTGAACCTCATACCCTGCAGTACGCCGATCTTACAGGTCATTTGCCCACAAAAGTTGCTAAAGATATAGGCCGTACGTTGGCATACAATGAGGCAAAGAATCTATATTCGTTTACTCACCAAAAAAATGGTCAGCAATGGTTTGCTAGCTTTTCGGTAAAAACACAACAGGTAACGGATCACTTTGTGATGCCTGAAGGGGTACAAGACTACACCTGGTTGGATGATAAAAATGTGGCGTATGCGATCGGTAATCGTGTTTATATGCGCGACTTCACCGCACCAAAAGCGGTGTCACAATGGCATAATTTGAGCCCATATTGTGATACCAACATTTCCCGCTTGAGCTACAAGCACGGTAAGTTGGCTTTTGTTTGCGATAAATCATAATTACCCCTGTAAAACTGGGGCAATTACGCTAAAATAGCGGGCTGTTTGTTAGGATTGAGAGAAAGTAGTATGAGTATATTGGTAACAGGTGGTGCGGGGTATATCGGCTCACATACGGTACTTGAATTATTACAACGTGGGGAAGAGGTTGTAGTGATTGATAATTTAAGTAACGCCTCACAAGAGTCGTTGGCGCGTGTTGCAAAGCTTACTGGCAAGTCGGTGAGCTTTCATCAGGGTGATATTTTAGATAAAGCGTTTCTTGATGGGGTATTTTCCCGCTACGATATTAGCCAAGTAATTCACTTTGCTGGTTTAAAAGCCGTAGGCGAGTCGGTGCGCAAACCCATTGAATACTACCAAGTGAATGTACAAGGTACATTGACGCTACTAGATGCAATGCGAGATGCCGGCGTGTTTAAGCTGGTATTTAGTTCATCAGCAACGGTGTATGGCGACCCAACAAGTTTACCAATCCGCGAAGACTTCCCAGTCGGTGGCACAACTAATCCTTATGGTACTTCTAAGCTGATGGTTGAAATGGTACTGCAAGATGTAGCGAAATCCGATGAACGTTGGGCGTTTGCGATTTTGCGCTACTTCAACCCTGTTGGAGCTCACGAGTCTGGCTTGATTGGTGAAGACCCCAATGGCATTCCCAATAACTTACTACCATATATTGCGCAAGTGGCGGTCGGTAAGCTTGAGCAGTTAGGCGTGTTTGGCGATGACTACGACACGGTAGATGGCACTGGGGTAAGAGACTACATTCACGTGGTAGATTTAGCGGTTGGGCATTTAAAAGCGC
Source organism: Pseudoalteromonas sp. T1lg23B (assembly GCF_002964665.1). Taxonomy (GTDB): domain Bacteria; phylum Pseudomonadota; class Gammaproteobacteria; order Enterobacterales; family Alteromonadaceae; genus Pseudoalteromonas. The sequence goes on from NZ_PQBZ01000002.1 coordinate 285,647, forward strand.
TGGATAAACTCGATCTTCAAGCGGGCACACATATTTATAATCTTGGCACGGGTAAAGGTAACTCGGTATTTGAGATGGTCAATGCATTTGAAAAGGCTTCGGGTAAGTCAGTCCCTTACAAAGTGATGCCGCGCCGTGATGGCGATATTGCGGCATGTTATGCTGCGCCGGAAAAAGCACAACAGGAGTTAGGCTGGCAGGCAACGCGTGACATTGACGCGATGATGCAAGATACGTGGCGTTGGCAAAGTAATAACCCCAACGGCTATCAAGGCTAATTTAAGCATTAGTCACTATGCAGATAATGGTAAATATGGGTATCTGCATAGTGTGCTTTTATGCCATCGCCAACTCACTTTTAGTACCCAACCAACGGGTAATTAACGGCTCGACACAGTGAGGGTGGTCCTTCATTATCCGCAGTGCAATTGGTCTTACTTGATCGAGCAACGCCTTATCACGGTTTAAATCAGCTACTTTAAACTCGGCCAGCCCAGTTTGTTTGGTGCCCAGCACTTCACCTGGCCCACGAATTTCTAAATCTCTTTCCGCTATGACAAAGCCATCATTGCTATCACGTAATACCCCAAGGCGCTTTTGTGCTGTCACAGACAATGGTGCGTGATAAAGTAGTAAGCAATGAGAAGCAATGGACCCTCGACCTACACGCCCACGTAATTGATGAAGCTGCGCCAGTCCTAAACGTTCTGGATTTTCTATAATGATGAGGCTGGCATTGGGCACATCAACACCGACTTCTATAACGGTTGTTGCAACCAGTACATCAATATCGCCGCGTTTAAAGGCCATCATGACATCTTGCTTTTCTTGCGCTTTCATTCTGCCGTGAACAAGACCTATGGTGAGCTGAGGCAATTGCTCGCTTAACTGTGCAGCGGTATCTTCTGCGGCCTGACATTGCAGCACTTCGGACTCGTCAATGAGCGTGCACACCCAATAAACTTGGCGTTTATCATCAATGCAGGCGCTTTTTACGCGCTCTATGACTTGCTCACGACGGCTATCTGGCACGGCGACGGTGGTGATAGGCGTGCGACCTGGTGGTAATTCATCAATCACAGAGGTTTCTAAATCAGCATACGCCGTCATCGCGAGTGTGCGCGGAATAGGGGTGGCTGTCATAACCAGTTGGTGAGGGTAGCAATCGTTGAATTGACCCTTTTCACGCAGTGCTAATCGCTGGTGGACACCAAAACGATGTTGCTCATCTATGATGATCAAGGCGAGATTAAAAAACGCTACTTGTTGTTGAAACAGCGCGTGGGTGCCAACCACCATTTGTGCCTTGCCGCTGGCGATATTTTGTAAGGTACGCTCACGTTCTTTGCCTTTGGTTTTGCCTCCGAGCCAAGCGACTTCAATACCCAAATTCAAAAACCAATTACTAAAATTGATACTGTGTTGCTCGGACAGGATCTCCGTGGGTGCCATTAGCGCCACTTGGTATCCTTTGGCAATGGCCCCCAAAGCTGCCAGTGCTGCCACTAAGGTTTTACCCGAGCCCACATCCCCTTGCACCAGACGCATCATCGGATAGGGCTGCTGTAAATCTTGCTTGATTTCTGCAACCACCCGTTGTTGTGCGTTAGTGGGCGCAAACGGTAAGTTGGCTAAAAACTCGGGCTCTAGCGTGTTATTAGGGGGTAAAGGTACGGCTTTTACTGCTTGGCCGCGATGTCTCAATTGCAGTAAACTCAGGTTTTGCGCCAACAACTCCTCAAACGCCAGCCGTTGCTGGGCGGGATGTTGGCCAAGTTCAAGTGCTGATAAATCAGTATCTTGAGGTGGTTTGTGCAATGTCAGTACCGCTTCTTTTAAACTGAGTCCAGCGGGGCGATACTGCGTTGGTAAATATTCTTCAAGTTGATATTTACGCAGCAGTTCAATTGCTTTGTCAGCGATAGCGCGAATGCTTAGTTGCTTTAAACCTTCGGTAGTCGGGTAAACGGCGGTAAGTGTTGCTAAACTTGGATCTTTTGGCTCGCTGTGGCTGTCTCGAATACTGTATTCAGGGTGGGCCATCTCCAGCCCCGCTTGACCTCGGCGGACCTCTCCGAAACAACGGATCACTTTACCCGGTGCCATGGCGTTTTTTTGTGCCGCATTAAAATTGAAAAACCGCAACGTGAGTCGACCTGTACCATCGTTAACGTGGCAAATAAGCATACGGCGCTTGCCAAAGGTGATTTGGCTGTGTTCTATCTGTGCTTCGATACTCACATGGCTGTGCAGCATTAACTCCGCGATGGCATAAGTCCGTGCGCGGTCTTCATAGCGAAGTGGTAAATGAAACAGCATGTCCTGCACGGTAAAGATCCCGAGCTTTGCCAATCGTTCGGCTACCTTAGGACCTACGCCTTTTAGCTCGGTGATGGGGTAGTGAGACAAATTTGGCGAAGACATGCTATTCCTTGTTTAAGTCACTTTTTTAAATTTTAGGGCGTTCCAAAAGGCTTCGTCAGCCACAATTTCGCCCTCTTCATCTAGCGCTGGATAAGGTAAGCCTTTTTCTACGCAGCGATGGGCGATAATAGGGTGGCAACCTTCAAACAATAAAGTATGTTTGGTGTGCTCGTCCAGCATATCATTGCGATCATAAAGACCTGCCTCATCACGTTGGCGCTGTGCTTCGTATAAAATGAGCGCTGCTGCCACAGAAACATTCAATGATTGCACCATGCCCTGCATGGGGATCACTATGTGTTTATCTGCATGTGCGAGGGCTTTGTCTGAAATCCCTAAGCGTTCTTGACCGACAATAATTGCGGTGGGTTTGGTATAGTCGATTGCTCGATAATCTACCGCATCATCGCTTAAGTTGGTCGCCAGTAATTGAATACCTGGGTTTTGTTCACGAATGGCAGCAACGGCAGTATCAATGTCATCATGCATATGGGTTTCAACCCAATTCTTACTGCCACCAGAAGTATTATTGGTTAAACGACGCTGCTCTTGAGGCCATACGGCATGTACATGGTGGCATCCAACAGCATCGGCGGTGCGCACAATGGCTGATAGGTTATGATGTTTATGTACTTCGTCCAGACAAACGGTTAGGTCGGTTTGACGCCTGTCTAACACCTGCTTTACGCGATGAAAACGTGTTTCTTTCATCAGTTACTGCTCATTACAATCAAAATAGCGCCTGATTATACCCGTATATTGCTAGGGGATCACCTCGCGGGCGATAGGGTTTTGTAAAGAGATCAGTGTCTCGGTAGATTGAATAGCCTCAATAGTTTGAATTTTATTGATTAATACATCCTGCAAGTGGTCTATGGTACGGGCCATGACTTTGATAAAAATACTGTAATTACCCGTTGTATAATAGGCTTCCACCACCTCTTCAAATTCTTGCAGTTGCGCAATGGTACTTGGGTAATCACGTGCATGCTTGAGGTTTACGCCAATAAAACAACACACATCATAGCCCAGCTTTTTAGCACTGATGGTGACTTTAGTGCCGACGATAATGCCTGCCTGTTTCATTTTCTCTACGCGTACATGAATGGTGCCCGCGCTAACGGCAAATCTTTTTGCTAATTCGGCATAAGGTGTACGTGCATTGTCCATTAATGCGTGCAAAATCGATTTATCAAGATTATCGATCTGATAATTTTCCATGGATATTTCACTGTGTGATTTATGTTTCAATAAAATATAGCGCTTATTTTTGATGAAAAATAGGGTGTTTTGCTATTTTTGTTGATGGTTATTGTAATTATAGCGTTTTTTGTTGACGATAGATTTAAGCCGATAAAAATACGGCAAACAAATCAATAAAGAATACTGGGAATGAGGTCCTAAATTATGAACAGCACATATCGTCAAACACAGCAGCAGATCAGCCGCGTTAAACACGTTTTTTCACAGCAGCTAGAGAGTCAGTTAGGGTTAATTGAAGTACAAGCGCCAATTCTGGCGAAAGTGGGTGATGGTACTCAAGACAACTTAAGCGGTACAGAAAAAGCCGTATCAGTAAAGGTGAAAACCTTACCTGATGCTCAGTTTGAAGTGGTGCACTCTTTAGCTAAATGGAAGCGTAAGACTTTGGCTGATTATGGCTTTGCAGTGGGCGAGGGGTTATACACCCACATGAAAGCATTGCGTCCAGATGAAGAGCGACTCTCTCCTATCCATTCGGTTTATGTTGATCAGTGGGATTGGGAAAAAGTTATTTGTGCTGAGTCTGAGCGTTCACTGGCGACCTTAAAGCAAACGGTTGAGACGCTTTATCGAGGCATTAAAGCCACTGAACAAATCGTTGCGGATGAGTTTGGCCTGACACCATTTCTACCTGAGCAGATCACTTTTGTACACAGCGAAGAATTACGTCAAATGTACCCTGACTTCAGTGCGAAACAACGTGAGAAAGCGATTGCACAAGAGTACGGTGCAGTGTTTTTGATTGGCATTGGTGGCGCGCTGGGGGATGGAAAAATTCACGATGTGCGTGCGCCAGATTATGACGATTGGTCAACCGCAACCTGTGACAAATATCAGGGGTTAAACGGTGATATTCTCGTTTGGAACCCAGTACTTGAAGATGCTTTCGAGATTTCTTCAATGGGAATTCGCGTTTGTCCAGAAGCGTTAACAAGACAGCTCAAAGTTACTGGGGACGAAGACCGTGTGGAACAAGATTGGCACCAACAGCTTTTAAGCGGCGAGATGCCACAAACCATTGGCGGTGGTATTGGTCAGTCTCGTTTAGTCATGTTGCTGTTACAGAAGCAGCACATTGCCCAAGTACAAGTGGGCGTGTGGAGCGATGAAGTACAGTCACAGATTGGTGACGCACTGCGTTGATGGTGAGATTTAAAATGAGTGTAAAGCGACGTCGCTGTAAGGTGGCGTTGCTTTTTTCAATATTTTCAAGTGGGCAGCTATCAAGCCGACAACGTAATAGGTTTTAAGTGAGTAAGGTGAACTCTTAGATGTAGGCATCACCTGGGAAGCAACAAACTCTAAGTGAGTGTTGTTTAGTAGCGCAAAGCGGTATCGCCTTCGGGTGGTGCCGCTTTTTTTATGTTGGTAACGCTTTGTGTATCCTTAAAAAAATAATTTATACACCCACTAAAGTCTAGTTGTTTTTGTTGTGCTAGAAACCGCACACGTGACGCGAGAGCAAGACTTAGAATGGTTGTGGATTGCGGCAGCCACTTTTCAAATTTTCTGGCTGATATATGTAAAAATGAGGTCGATGTCCTTATTGGCTGCACCCAATGACACGTTAGTGCTTTTATATTCTTATATATTTTATCTTCTACCTGTGTTTATTCAGTCGGATAGTTCATTGTCTATCCGACAGTACAAGAAGTGTTAGCTGGTCTTAAACTCTATCTCTATTTTGCCTTCGACCAGAGCTGCGGTACAGGGGGGGTAGCTGCGGGTGGTTTTAAATACGCGGTCAAAAATATGGATCTCAACGCCTGGATTGAGGGCTTGATTGGCAACCAACTTGGTGTTTTCAAGCAGCTCATTGAGTTGGTTTTCCATGTCTGACATTTTCTTTTCAAGGACTTCAGCTTCTTGGCAATAGTGCATTTGTGTGGCACCAATTTTAGCCATGAGTTGTTTCTTTTTTTCTGGGTCTTTGAGTTGATCCGCTTTTTCGATGGTTTGTTGTAGGGTATTGAGTTGTTCGCTGGTTTTACTGAGCGCCTTGAGACACTCATCGGTCTCAGCCGTTAGTTCTACACCGCTACGGGCCAAGCGCACAATCATTTTGGCACCTGATTCACTGCCAATTTCACCAGCGATCAGCATTTGTGTATCCAATACTTCACCGCCAATCAGTTTACCTCTTGGGTTATCATCAGCGCCAATTTGCACCAGTTGATTGGCCTTGATGGTACAGTGATTACTTTGTTTCGCAATATACACATTGTTGCCTTCAAGGTAGCTATATTGGCCGTGTGCCACATGAATATCGCCCTGTGCGACTAAGCGGCAGGTTAAGCCTTGATCATTGTTTTGATGATCTAAGTGGCCAATCACAGCCTGTTTAACATCGATGTGCCCACCGCTGATGAGCTCCCCTGATTCCACAGAGCCCATGACTGTAATATCGCCTTTGGCTTTTACTTTCATGCCTGGGGCAACAGTATGAGTAACTATCACACTGCCATTGAAATCGACGTGGCCACTGCGTACGTCTACATCTTTAATGGTAAATACGTCATCAACGCGCATACCATTTTGAATATCGGATGGACAGCCTGCAATACTGGCAACCAGCTCAAGCGGATTACTGGCCGAAATTTCAGTGCCTTCGCCAGCGGTAAGTTCGAAATCTTCACCTTCTTTGGCTTCAATACTGTCACCTGTCACCGTGAAGCCTTCTTTACCGGGCGTGGGTGGCTGTTTAGAAACCAATAAAGTGCCGGGCGCGACGCTTGCCAATTTGCCAAAATCCCGCATATCGACAGAGCCATCTTCTCTGAGTTTTGGCTGTTTTAAGCGTTCTCTCATGGTAACAACGTGCGCTATTAGCTTAGCCGGTTGGCCATCTTGTGGAAGGCGACCCTGTGCAATAACACCCTTTGCGGTTGAGCCTGCTGGCAGCTCTAACTGTTTTTGTAGAATCTTTTCTAAGTAGAGCTGCTTATATCCACGGCTGACACCCGCGTTGATAATCGCCTTCTTGGCTTTTTCTAAATTGATCATAGCCCCCCCTTTCGCTGTCACGAGGTGGGCGGTGGCGGTCATCTTGTCATCAGAGAGCTCAATGGTCAGTTGTGCGTCGACTTTTCTGGCAACAACGAGCTGTTTCTCGGGGAAGTCACTTTTAAAAAATGCGTCAATAGAGTCTCTGTCGACTTCACAGTCGGCATAAGGGGAACGCTCGAGTGCTTCTATAACAAAAGCAGCATTTGGTGGATTTAGTTGAGCAACGTCTAACAGGACATTTCCATTGTGTGCCAATTTGAACACGTTTATCACCCTTACCTTTGAGGCTCAATAACGAAACCAGAACAAAAACCAAAGTATTAGCTTTAGAGTGCTTAATAAAGAGTATAGAGTCAAGTGCTTGAGATCAAAGAATAGACATAAAAAAAGCCACACTGAGGTGGCTTTTTAATACTAAATAGTTAGTTTGTTGACGGAAGCTCCATAATGCCGTCAATTTCAATCTGAGCCCCCTTAGGTAACTCTTTTACCCCGATAGCTGCGCGAGCAGGGTAAGGTGTTCTAAAGTGTTGACTCATGATCTCGTTCACTGTGGCAAAGTTGCTTAGATCAGTTAAGAAGATATTGACCTTAACCATATCTTGCAGCTGACCACCGGCTGCTTCACACACAGCGGTTAGGTTTTTGAATACCTGTTGTGCTTGCTCAGCAAAATCTTCTGAGATCATTTCCATAGTTTCGGGCACCAATGGAATTTGACCTGAAAGGTAAACCGCCGTGCCTACCTTCACTGCTTGATTGTAAGTACCGATAGCTGCTGGAGCTTGGTCGGTAGAGATAATCGCTTTATTCATTTTCAATCCTATTTCTTGCGATATACGCGTTGTACATCTGGCATAACCCGAATACGGCGCATAATATTAGCGACGTGAATACGGTCTTTAACGGTAATGCCTAAATCTATCACGTATAAGTTACTTTCTTTTTCGTCGGTAGCGATTTCAACGATATTGGCTTGTGTACTTGCTACCACGTTGGTGAGTTTTGCTAATGCACCTTGGTGATTGATAATTTCCACTCTTAATGCAGCAATATATTCTTTCTCTGGGTTGTCTTCCCATTTTACAACAAAATATTTGGAGCGCTCATTTTCCCAGCCTTTAATGTTCTTACACTCTTGGCGGTGAACATTCAGACCTTTACCTTGGCTCACATAGGCTGTAATGGCATCCCCCGGTACTGGACGACAGCACTTCGAGTAATTGACCAGCATGCCTTCTGTTCCGATAATAGCGGCTTTGGCTCTTTTGGCAACATTTTCAATGCCATCGTCGGTTTGTAACAGGCGTTTGGCAATCAATACGCTCATGATATTACCGGTGCCAATTTCTACCAGCAGTTCCAGTAGTGTACCTAGTTTGTGTTCTTCGAGTACACGGTCAATATTCTCTTGCGGAATATCATCAAGCTTGTTCTCACCAAGGGCTGAATCTAATAAGCGACGGCCAAGCTGAATGGCTTCTTCTTGATGTTGGCTCTTGAGGTAGTTACGCACCCCTAAACGCGCCTTTCCGGTGACGATAAAATTCAGCCAAGTGGCATTGGGATGCGCGCCTGAGCTGGTGATCACCTCTACGGTTTGGCCGGTATCGAGCGCTTTGCTCAATGGATAAGGTTTACGATTCACCCGTGCGCCAACGCAAGTATTACCCACGTCGGTATGCACCGCATAAGCAAAGTCTACGGCGGTTGCCCCCATAGGAAGTTCAACGATGCGACCATCGGGTGTGAATACATAGATTTCTTCTGGGAAGAGCTCGGTTTTAACGTTTTCAACAAACTCAAATGAAGACCCAGCACTTTGCTGTAGCTCTAATAGACTTTGCATCCACTGACGGGCACGCTGTTGCGCGGTGTGGCCTGCGCTGTCTCCCGCCTTTTTGTACATCCAGTGTGCCGCTACACCTTTATCCGCCATGTGATCCATGTCATGGGTGCGAATTTGAATTTCAACGGGGATACCATGTGGACCCACCAACGAAGTATGTAATGACTGATAACCGTTAGTTTTTGGCACCGCAATATAATCTTTAAAACGGGTTTCTATGGGTTTGTACAGGTTATGTGCAACCCCCAGAACTCGGTAACAAGTATCCAAGTTATCTACGTTGATCCTAAAGGCATAAATGTCCATCACTTCGTTGAACATCAATTCCTTGTTGAGCATTTTTTTGTAGATACTATATAAGTGCTTTTCACGACCACTGACCGATGCTTTGATACCCGATTCTGCTAAACGAGATTCAATTTCAGTCTGGATATTGCTAATGACTTCTTTACGATTGCCTCGTGCTTTGGCGACTTCTGAGCGCAATGCGCGGTGACGCATAGGATAGAGCGCTTGAAATCCTAAGTCTTCCAGCTCATTTTTGATATCGTGTATACCCAATCGGTTAGCAATTGGTGCGAAAATCTCTAGCGTCTCACGGGCGATACGACGGCGCTTATCTGGTCTAAGAGCACCCAATGTAGCATATTGTGCGTTCTATCGGCGAGCTTAATCAAAATAACGCGAATATCTTGCGTCATTGCCATGATCATTTTGCGGTAGTTTTCGGCCTGAAACTGTTTTTTGTCTTTGAAGCTGAGCTTATCAAGTTTACTCACACCCTCAACCAATTCTGCGACCGTTTCACCAAAAATTTCCGCTAAGTCTTGCTGGCTAAAATCGGTATCTTCTATCACATCGTGCATTAATGCGGCCATCAATGTTTCATGATCTAAACGCATACCAGCGAGAATTTGTGTCACTTCCACAGGATGGGTGATATAAGGCTCTCCGCTTGAGCGTGTTTGCCCTTCATGGGCTTCACGCGCCACCACATAAGCTTTTTGTACCAGCTCAACGTCTGCGGGTGATAAATATTCAGAGATCTTCTTTTTTAGGCCTTCAAAAAGATACATTCACACTCCAATGTTCCAGTGAAGTTATCGATATGTAACGAATATACGATGAATTGAAAGATAAACCAACGACTAGTCGGGACTTTATTTTATTGAGAATGTAAAACAACAATGCCAGCAAAAATGCTGGCATTGTCTTACAAACCGAAACAGGTTTAGTTGTTGCCACCTACAATGGCTGCAACAGCTGCAAGCTCAGCAGCTTCTTGGTTTTGCTGTTCTTCACGGTCGATTACATCTAATGAAGAGCTGTTCACTAGACCTTTTTCAATTTCACGTAAAGCGATAACCGTTGGCTTATCGTTTTCAGCGTCAACCATAGGGTCTTTACCCCCTACCGCGATTTGACGAGCGCGACGCGCTGCTACCAAGATTAAATCAAAACGGTTACCAATTGCATCTACTGCATCTTCTACAGTTACGCGAGCCATCGAAGCACTCCAAAGTTAATTCATTTCCAAAAGGCTAGTTTACTGCAAGGGAGCAGCTTCGCCAAGTGGATGGTTAAAATTTATCACTAATTTAGCGTAAAAGATCGCTAATTAGTGTCGCATGACGCGTCTGCTGTGCGCTAAGTTCCATGCGCGCAGCCATAACAATATGTTCAAGCTGGCCTAGGGTCGTGTCAAAATCATCATTGATTAACACGTAATCAAACTCATTAAAGTGAGAGCTTTCAGATTTAGCCTGTGCCATGCGTGACGCAATGACTTCTTTCGAATCTTGGCCACGACCATTTAGACGGTTTTCTAACTCTTGCTGTGATGGTGGCAAGATAAAGATGGTTTTCACTTCAGGCACCAACTTACGAACTTGCTGAGCACCTTGCCAATCAATGTCCAAAAATACGTCAATACCACCATTTAGCTGTTCTTCGATAGCGGCTTTAGAAGTGCCATAGTAATTATCAAATACTTTAGCCCATTCGAAGAAATCGCCTTGCTCAATCAGGGCTTCGAATTGTTCAACCGAAACAAAATGGTAATGTTCAGCGTTATTTTCGCCCGGACGTGGCGCACGAGTAGTGTGAGATACAGACACCTTTACATCTTGGTGCTTTTCTAGCAGAGCTTTGATTAAGCTTGACTTTCCTGCGCCTGATGGGGCTGACAAAATAAATAGATTACCACGGGTTGTTGTTGTCATAGGATGTTGCTCTTAAAATGAAGTGGCGAAGCTTTGCCCTAGCCAATATCTAAACTAAACGCATATTTTAAACGTTACGCTTGATATAAGCTAGTCAATAAAAGGCCCAAGCGGGTTGCTTGGGCCTAGTGGGTTACTCGGCGGTATATGCCTCGCCTTGTTTTATCCAGTTTGCAGCAGGCTTGCCTTTGAGATGATGATCAAAGTATTCCATCATGCGAATTGAAAAGTCCAACTGGTTAGGAAACTGCTTCAAATGATGAGGTTCACCTTCATATTGCAAGAAAATAGCATCCTTATTGTAACGACGCAGCGCTAAGTAGTACTGAATACCTTCTTGCCATGGCACCGCGCCATCTTCATCACCAAACATCAATAAAATAGGAGTATTCACCTTATCAGCAAAAAATACTGGAGAGTTCTCAATGTACAGCTCAGGAGCTTCAATTAAGGTCTTGCCAATGCGACTTTGCCCCGATTCATATTGAAATTGGCGTGCTAGGCCCGATTTTAGACGAATACCACTGTAGGCTGAGGTCATATTGGATACCGGCGCGCCAGAAACAACCGCTTTAAACATGTCGGTTTGAGTCACCATAAAAGCGCTTTGATAGCCTGCCCATGAGTGGCCTTGCAAGCCAATTTTATTTGGATCGGCGACACCGATATCAATCAGTTTTTGTGCGGCATTGATCATGGTTTGAGTTGATGAGCGACCAGGGTAGCCAATTTCAAAGCGAATATCAGGTAGAAACAGGGCATATCCGTTGGAGGTAAACATCGGGAAGTTTGGTCTATGGTTGAGCTCCATTTTTGGAAAGTCGTACATACGCTGGCTCATGTAGCGATAGAAGTAGATCACTACAGGCACTTTATCGCCTTCTTTATAGTTGGCAGGTTTGATCAACACACCTTGCAAGTCTTCGCCGTTGTAGCCTTTGTATTGTACTAACTCAGGTTTTTGGCCCCATGCAAATTGGCTCATTTGAGGATTAAGGTCAGTGATTTTTTGGGGCTGGCTAAATTGTGTATCCGTTTGCCAATAATCAGGGAACTGGTGATAGCTTTGTTTGGTAAAAATGATTTTATCGCCATGTTTGGCTTTCTTAACTAAATCAAAGCGCGCTTTACCATGCAATACTGTGGTGAGTTTGCCTGTGTCTAATGCCAAGGTAGCCACATGTGTTTGCTTATTTTTCAGGTTGTGCGCTTCAAGCAGTAACTGCTCGTTGTGCGCAAACCCGAGCTTGTTATCATCTAATTGCACAACGCGATACTGAGTGTGTGTTTCTCTACCTTGCGTCAAGCGTGTTGCTTGTTGGGTATTTACATCAAACGCCCAAATATCATATTTGGAATAAACATAGACAACGCTACCATCAAGTTGCCAACCGGCAAAGCCATAGCCCGGCTGAGGTTCTGGGTAGTCATGCTTATCATCGGCAAAGATGGCATCACGAATTGCCTTGGTCAGTACTGTTTCCTTTTGTGAGTCTAACGCTTTTAGCCACACATGTTGGTTTTTAAAGAATGCCGCATGTTGCCCTGTGGGGGAGAGACTAGGGGAAAATGGCGATTCTTTGATAATAAAGTGTTTAGCACCTGTGCTCACTTGTACTGCATAGTAGTCACGATAAAACCCTTTATACATGATTTGTTCAAGGTAAGGTTGATCGTTGTTGACCAGTAAGAACTCGGCTTCAGTGTTGAGCTCAATATTGGGAGTACGAGTGTCGCTCAACTGAGCAATGCGCTCACCGTTGAGGTGATACACGGCTTGATAATGACGGTGTTTATTGGTTTCTTCCCAGCTTTTAACTTCACGAGTTTTGATTTCTGAGTCATTGTTGTGCCAGATTTTAAGCCCTCTTTGCGCGCGGATTGTCTCGAAATCTGTCAGTGACGCATCGTCTTTGTACTTGAGCTGTTTTTCTTTAGCATCAAGTACAGGGCGGTTTTCAAAATATAAACGCTCGCCATGTTCAGACCATTTTAAAGAGGCTGTTTTTGCACTAAACCATTGCTCTGGGTTGGTAATTTGTTTTGTAGAGTTGTTTTTGGCATCCCATAGTGTCAGTTGGTAGTGGCGACGACGCGCATCCTCGTTTACGTAGTTCCCCTGATAAAATGCCACAAGTTGTCCGTCTGGGTGCCAAGCAGCTTGGCTCAGTGTGATCCCAGGTTCGTCAAACAAGATATGTTGTTGTGAGTTGCTCAGTTCAACAAAGCTAATACGGTTGTTGCTACCATCATCGCTTAACTGGTTGAATAACAATCCTAACCCTGTTGGACTGAGACTATATTGACCCACACGCTTTATGCGTTGTAGGTTGTTGTTGTTTAGGTTGATGATGACCAGTTCATACGCTTTGTCTTTTTTGTCTGGGGAGATCCCGACTTTGTCGTCTTTGTCATTAGTGCTGCTAGTGGGTTTGCTTTTATCGTCTGTTTTTTCTCGATACGCTAGCCAAGTACCATCGTCAGAGAGCTGATAATCGACGACATTGTCGAATGTCTGTTGTTGTTTCGTTTGTGTGTTTATCAGTACTAACTGCGTGGGAAGCTGCTTTTTATCTTCTTTACTCGCGGTCTCTTGTGCCAGTAATGACGGTTTTTGGGTAAATGTCACCCAAGTTGCAGATTGATTGATTTGCGGTTTGACGCCACGAGGAACCTGAGCAATGAGCTGATTGGTTGTTAAATCGTACACATGTCCATTGCTATCGCCACGATATGGTTGCGCCGAAAATGATAAAAACTGCCCATTTTCTGACAATACAGTGTCTTGCGCATAGCGAAAATCGAAGACATCTTTAAATTCGAGCGGTTGATTCTCTAAGGTGGCAAGTGCTTGCGTGCTGAACGCAAGTAACATACTCGCACTGAGTAGGGAATTGATAGGTTTCATGTGCTAAGACTAGTTAAATTATTAATAACCCGTTTTAACACGAATCAGCAGGCGCTCTAAAGCCTCTTGCGGCAAATGTCAGTTTGAAGGAGATAAAAACGACGTTTTTTGCGTCTTCAGTACTGATAATACTGTGTGGCTCACATTATTATGCGAGCCAGATTTTTTGTAACTCGAGCCACTGTTTCTCAAACTGACTACTAGGTAGGGCTTTAAAGTCGCTACGTACAAATTGGTTCATTTTTCCTTCCACATAAGCTAGAAATAGGTTAGCGAGTGCACTTTCTTCAGTGGCAAAGGCTTTACCTTCTCTAAGCTTTCTTTCACGTAGCACTTGTTTGAATTGGGTTTCTAGTTTCTCAAACAGGCTCTGTACACGTTCTCTTAATCTTTCTTGCTCACCTTGCAGAGCATCGCCCGTTAAAATTCGCGTGATCCCTGGATTTTTCTCTGCAAAAGCGAGCAATAGCATCAGAATATTGTAGATACGTCCTTGGGTTTCTTTTTCATTCTCTAAGATCAGATTAATACGTGAAAGCAAAGTATCTTCAATAAACTCAATCAAGCCTTCAAACATGCGCGCCTTGCTCGGAAAGTGTCGATACAGTGCGGCTTCAGATACACCAACTTCTGCGGCTAGCTTAGCCGTAGTAATGCGTTGACCTGGGCTAGTTTCAAGCATTTGTGCGAGAGATTGTAGTATTTGCTCTTTGCGATTACTGCGTTTAGTCGCTGGCATGAACTTTCCTTTCGTTATCGTTATTATGGTCAGTGTAAACCCCAAGCAGCTCACACCTATGCTCGGGGACTTATGTTAATGTTTTATTCAGTTCGGTGCCAGTACTTTAAAAGGTCGTATTTATCGACCAATACAATCTAGTTGTTTTGTGATCTCCAGCAATACTGACATTGCCAGTGCTTGCTTGTCCGCGACCGGCAGCTCGACACTGTCATTTGGCCAAAATAGCGTTAAGGCGTTATGGTCGGCATTAAATCCCAGCCCTTCGCGAGAAACGTCATTGGCACAAATCATGTCTAAGTTTTTGTTTTTTAACTTGCCTTTAGCATATTGTTCGACGTTTTGAGTTTCAGCAGCAAAGCCTACGGTATACGGGCGGTTTTTTGTCAGGGCGGCAACTTCGGCGATAATGTCTGGGTTTTTAACCATAGTGACGAGCATATCATCACCTTGTTTTTTAATTTTTTGCTCCGCTACCTGCGCAGCTCGATAATCAGCCACAGCAGCACAGCCGATAAAAATATCTGACTTGGACGCATACTCTAAAGCGGCATCTCGCATTTGTATTGCACTTTCAACATTAACTAAGTTAACGCCCGATGGAGCTTTGATAGAGACGGGGCCAGAGATCAAATTCACCTTCGCACCGAGCATTACAGCGGCACTTGCCAACGCATAACCCATTTTTCCAGAGCTGTGATTACTAATGAAACGAACGGGGTCTAATGCCTCTCGTGTTGGACCAGCGGTGATTGTGACCGTGACATCGGCAAGTACAGTGGCTTGCTCTGGCGCAAGACATAACTCCAGTAACTCGTGTGGCTCTAACATTCTACCTGCCCCCACATCCCCACACGCTTGTTCACCTTTACCTGGCCCCCAAATAGCCACCCCTCTGGATTGCAGGGTTTGGAGGTTTGCTTGCGTTGCAGCATGCGCATACATTTGTTGATTCATCGCTGGCGCAATGGCTACTTTTGCTGGTGTGGCAAGTAGTAAGGTAGTGAGTAAGTCATCGGCAATCCCCTGAGCCATTTTGGCGATGATATTACAACTGGCAGGGGCAACGAGGATGAGATCGGCCCATTTAGCGAACTCAATATGCCCCATTGCTGCTTCTGCACTGGGGTCAAGCAGTGAATCAGAAACGGGCTCCCCTGATACAGCCTGCATGGTCAGAGGCGTAATAAAGTGCTTTGCGGATTCGGTCATGACCACTTTAACTGCACAGCCTTGTTCTTTTAAACGCCTGACAAGCTCAGCACATTTATATGCAGCAATACCGCCACTGATCCCTAGAACAATATTTTTATTTTGTTGGCTCATGTCCAAAATCCAGAATTAATTAAGTAGATGTTAAAGATAACACAGAGGCATTTTTATGGCAGCAAACAGATGCTTTTGAATAATCGAATTTGGTCGCTAAACTTAGTGCTCGAAGGATAGATTACTCTAAGGATAAGAGATGCAATTAAATAGCCTTGAGGCGCACGCGCGCCCACGTGAAAAGTTACTCCATTGTGGCCCCGAAGCACTGAGCGATGCTGAGCTGTTAGCCATCTTTTTGCGTACAGGAACCCGAGGGATGAATGCCATTGAGTTGGCCCAATCACTGTTGGCACAAAATCATACGCTAGACAATTTGTTTAATGCTAGTTTGAGTGAGTTCAGTGCCCTTAAGGGGCTTGGTACGGCCAAATATGTACAGTTGCAGGCGGTGTTGGAGCTAAGTAAACGGTATTTAAAGGAATGCTGTCATCGCGACACACTCTTTGACTCGCCGCAGGCAGTCAATGATTACTTAACAATT
This sequence comes from Pseudoalteromonas sp. T1lg23B, assembly GCF_002964665.1. GTDB lineage: Bacteria > Pseudomonadota > Gammaproteobacteria > Enterobacterales > Alteromonadaceae > Pseudoalteromonas. The sequence goes on from NZ_PQBZ01000002.1 coordinate 301,868, forward strand.
CAACTAAGAGGATTAAGACACGAAGTTTTTATGGCTTTGTATGTTGATAATCAAAACCGGCTTATAAAGGACGAAATTTTGTTCACAGGTACAATCAATGCGGCGTCGGTGTACCCTAGAGAAGTTGTGAAAGCAGCATTAAAGCACAATGCTGCTGCTTTAATATTTGCACACAATCACCCATCAGGTGTGGCAGAACCAAGTCAGGCAGACAAATTAATCACCAAAAAACTACAAAATGCACTGGCGCTGGTGGATATTAATGTACTCGACCATCTTATCGTGGCGGGAAATCAGTGTATTTCATTTGCGCAGCGGGGCTTGATCTAGTGTCTTGAGGGCAACAAAGTTGTAAAAAACATCACTTTGCGGCGTTTTTTACAAATTAGTTTAATTTAAATGCAGTTTTTGCTTTCCTAAGGGGCATTCGATCATTATAATTGGCCGCTATCAAATTTACACATGAGCTGATTAGATAGGATCAGATCCTTGATCTCTGCCTGTAGATGCTGTATAAAGAGCGCCCTCTGATTTACCCCGGGGCTACGCAGTTAAGGTCCAAGGGAAAATTAAGCTCGAGCGAAGTTATTGGAGATACATAGACATGTCTAAAGTCTGTCAAGTTACAGGTAAGCGCCCAGTGGTAGGTAACCACCGTTCACACGCGCGCAACGCTACTAAGCGTCGCTTCCTACCTAACCTACAAACACACCGTTTCTGGGTTGAAAGCGAAAAACGTTTCGTTACATTACGTACTACTACTAAAGGTATGCGTATTATCGATAAGAAAGGCATCGACGCGGTATTAGTAGATATCCGTGCTCGCGGCGAAAAAGTTTAAGGAGCTTGAATCATGCGTGATAAGATCCGTTTAGTTTCAACTGCTGGTACTGGTTATTTCTACACTACCGACAAGAACAAGCGTAACATGCCTGAAAAAATGGAAATCAAAAAGTACGATCCTAAAGTTCGTAAGCACGTGATTTTCAAAGAAGCAAAAATCAAGTAATTTTGCTTTTTACAGAATACTAAAAACCCAGCTTAGGCTGGGTTTTTTGTTTTTATTTACCGCGATATTATTAACGTTATGCCGTGGAGCACTTTTCAGTGATCCTATTCAAAAGTGAGCATCTGAATATCACCTTGCATGGGCTGTAGTTGAGCGAAGATGATTTGTTGTTCGTCAGCTTGCACGTGATATTGGTGAAGAAAACCCTCAGGCTCCGTCATAATGTGCTTTTGCGTTTGGGTGTGCAGATTGTATTGCCAAATACCTGAGCCTTTACGATAGAAATAAACATGCTTGTTTAATATTTGCCAGTTGAGCCAATTGATATTGCTAAAGTCACTGAGCACTAACTGTTCTTCACCCGCGGCTAATTTCCATAACCCTGCTTGATCGCGTTTGCTGAAATACAGCGTTTCGTCATAGAAATAACCGCTATAGCCGCCTTTTTTGGTGACTTGTCGGTGTGTTTGCTGCTTTTTATCATACAACCACAGTTGCCACTGTCCGCTTTTATTACTGCTGTACAACACCGTATTGGTACTATGTGCATAGCTAGGCGCATAGGCCTGATGACTTGTGGTAAATAATGTGTGTAACTGTGCATTGCTAATATCATACTCGTAAACTGCACCGAGCTTTTCAAAGATAAGTTTGTTTTCAGTTGGTGCAATATCATAACGGGTAAAGCCAAATTCAAATGGCATATCTAGTTTTGATAGTTGTTCATTTTGGTATTGCCAAAGAGTATGTTGGTCGTCCATGTCTGAAATGAAAAATACATCTTCACTTTTACTTCTAGGGAGCCGGTTTAGGGCGGCGTTACTAAACAGAGTCTTCGTGTTTGAATCTTTAAGGTTATACGCCTGTATTTTCGAACTGGCATGGTATTGACTGATCAAGACCACTTGCTGATTAGGCTCTCGCTTTGTAACTGCAATGGATTCTATAGGGTAGCTTAGTTGTTTGATATGTTGTTTGGCACCTGTGTCAGCGGCCAAACGATAGAGTGCCTTATGGTTTGCAATGAACAGCGTATCTTGTTCTGTACTCCATGCGATTGCGTTAAGTGTGTGATCTATGGTGTGCACGGCCAGTGTCTTGAGGCTGTTGCTATCCACAATATGTATTTCACTGAGACTGGATTCAATATAACGTACGAACGCAAGCAAAGGTTTACTTGGATGTGCAGCGAGTAAGAAATCTCCTTTCATGTGCGCATGTTGCAAAGGTAAGGTAAGCTGTTGCATTGCACTTGTTGCAATCATGAGTTTGTAAATCACATAAGGTGAGGCATTGTTATCACGAGCGCGGATAAATAGTGCTTGCTCATCATTTTGCCAACTTAATTTAATATTTTGTAAGGCACTGCAATCATAAATGACGTGCGGCTTTGCAGTGGCAATATGGTAGCGTTTGATTTGGCAACGCAGTGGGTCTTGCTCAATCCAAACGATATCGTCACCCGAGGGACTGAGGCTTGCAAAAACAGTTGAATCGGGGTCCGTGGAGATAGGTTGAGTGTGCCCATCATCTAAAGACTTTAAAATAAGCCGCGGTGGTGATTGGGAAGAGGTGCTAGAAAAAAATAGCAGCTCTGCACTGCGGCTCGCGCTGATCATTGTTTCTATGCCATCCAGTGCGGTGACACGCTCAATATTAACAAGCGATGCGGATGTGTTTGGCCGGGGCATTAGAAATACAAACAATAACACTGCCAAGGTTAACAATAGTAGTGCCGCTAAATAGACTTTGGATGTTAAATACCTTCTGTTGGGTTTGTGCTCATATACTTGTACCGCACAATTCAGTACATAACCAAACTTAGGTTTGGTGATGATTATATCTGCCGCCTCTGGCTTTAACTGTACAAAGTGATGACGCAACTTTGAAATGGCTTTATTGACGGCGCCATCGGAAACAACGCTGCCATGCCAGACAAGTTCAATCAACCGATCACGTGATAATACCTGCTCTGGATGCGTAACAAACACCATTAACAACGCATATGACTTGGCCTCTAACTGAATGACTTGGGTATGGTCGGTTAAGGTACGTTGTTCAGCGTCGAATATTATTCCATTAATCAGATATTTCATTTTTCAACTTGTTGATTATTATGCTTATTTTAAAGGTAATGAAAAGGTAATGATAAATTCGATGATTAGTTAAGCACCAATGTATCAGGCAACCTAGGGTAACGGCAAAACATAAGGAGAACAATATGCTTAAACGATTACTTTGGTTGCTGTGTGTGACCTTACTGAGTGCCTGTGGCAGCAATGACAACTCACAGCGCGCAGATGATCAAGATAAAGAAACCCCAACTCTGACTGTCGATACAACTAAGGAGATTTCACATAACGGCAGGGTGTATAGACTCGCCTTTCCTGACAGTGGCTTTGATGAACACAAGGCCTACAAGTTATTACTTGCTTTTCACGGCTCAGGGCAAAGTGCCAAAGGGATGCAAGAAATGGTAAAACTAGAATCTTTTAGTGATGACTATCTGGTTGTTTATCCAAAGTCAAAAGAAGTGGAATGGGATGATGGGTGTGGCTGTAATATTGCCCACCGGTTAAATGCCCAAGATGTTGGCTTTGTGGTTGATATTATTCAGAAAATGCACGCCGAGTATAATCTTCTAGAAGGTGAGAATTACGCCGTTGGATTTTCTCAAGGAGGGCTCTTCAGTCAGAACATGATGTGCAAGCACAGTGAGCTGTTCAAAGGGGTTGCCAGTGTAGCTTCGCCAATGTCAGTACAGCTGGCTCAGGTTTGTACCATCTCATCACCAACGCATTACATGATGGTACAAGGAGATAAAGATGCTGTGTTGCCCTATAGTGGACTTGAGCACAGCAACTTCGGTTTGATTTCTGCGCCAAGCGCTATTGAGTTAATTGCTCGTCAAAATCAAATTGAGTCTCCCTATGACATTGAAGCGTTGGCAGATAATGTATTACTTAGAACTTATCGTAATGAGCAGTCGGTTGTGAATCAACTGGTCACCATCAAAGGTGGTTACCATACTTGGTCTTTCAACGATTTTAATACCAGTGAACAAATACTGGCGTTCTTCGATCAAAGCAGTGATATTAAACTACCTACCCATTCAGCTTTGTATCGACTCGAGAGCGGAGATTATCATGTGAGAAGTATGGGAGAAGCAAACGGCAAAAGTGATATTATTTTACTCTCAGGTGCCAATAAGTTTTTTCACAGCGACTCAGCATGGACCACCCTTATTCATCCTATGCTGGCTGAGCATGGCAAAGTCCATGTCATTGACCGTCTAGGCAGTGCGTGGAGTAGCGATACCCAAGAGCCTTCGTTTTCATTATTTGCTGCGGATTTACCCAAGCTACTAGAAGCACTTAAGGTTGAATCGGCAATATTCGTGGCATTTGCCAACGGCAACCTTGCCACTTTAATCTATCAGCATGCGCCCAGTGAGAAAGTAAAAACTCAAGGCATGATCTGGGTTGACCCTGATATTTTGCTGCCACATTCAATTAATCAATATCAATCTGGACCCGTTGCTTCTCTAAGAGAATATAAAGAGCAATACATTGAGTATGTGTCAGAAGGTCCGTGGACTGAATCTTCTATAGCGCGTGTCGCACAGGAAAGAGAAGAGATTGGGCTGCTCATTTCACAAAAGAATATGCCGCACATGGACTGGGATTATTATGACGCTGTAACGGCGCAACGCAGCCAAATTAATAAGCAAGTCACGCGCATCAAGGAAATGATGAACTACCATGATGACCTTGAAGCGGCGCGCTACCTTGCTGAGAGCATTAATATTCCCATCACTATTATAGATAGCGACTTCGAACGATTGGATATTGCCAATGCTGAGGAATCAGAAAAAGCAGGACTGATCCAGTGGCAAAACGAAGGCACCCAATGGAGCAAAGACATCGCACATCGTACCCAAGGCCATTACTTTGCGTTAGAAAACGCCAGCCATCAAGTACTGTTTGAACATCCTGAAACGGTGATAGAAGCGCTTATCAAAGTACTTGAACAACACTAGCGTTATTTCGGTGTTTCACTAAGGTATTTCCTACAAGTGACTGTTCCCCAGTCCAAAGCCGCTTAACGCGGCTTTTTTGATATTGATGACTGAAGCGTGCTTTTAAGTCCTTCTTTAAGAACGTTCCAGCGTCCATTGGAGGAATGCTTTATTTAAAGCTCACTGAATAAAGCTGCGAACAGGTTGCCTGATACAATTGCCGAATGCTTGTTTATCTCCAAGTGTATAAAGCTAAAAGTTATTTATTATCGTCGGTGTCAAAAATTAACCGACCATATCAATATGTCTACTATGCGTAATTGGTTTATATCAAAAGTAGTTTAGATTATTAAGCGCGGAAAATGGGTGGCTGACAAACATGGATGTCGAATAAGGCTGACTCATACTATGTGAACGCCTGTATTTATTTTGGGTATGTTGGTGTATTATTGTGCGTTGATAAGTATGAACACAGAGTTTTATCACTCTGCTCACCAATATAAATGGCCAAAGAAATAAATGAATTTAGTTAAATATCAAATAATAGGACTACTCAGCTTTGCATTATTAGCTGGATGTGGCGGTGGTTCAAGCTCAGAAGGGCAATCTAATGCGGGGACCAACTCTAACACAGGTTCGACATCGGATACGGGTGGCAGCCAGCAGGTAGATAACATTGCACCCGTTATTACCCTCAATGGCGAAGCGAATATAACGGTTATCATGCAAGAAGGTTATCAAGAGCTCGGTGCCGTCGCAGTCGATGGTGTGGATGGTGTGCTACCCGTAACGATTTCTCATGATCTGGATATCACAAAAGAAGGTGACTACACGGTAACTTATTCAGCCACTGATAAATCTGGAAATCAAGCCTCCTTGCAGCGAATGGTAAGGGTTGTAGAGGCAAAACGTCTATCAGATGTTATCTCAGATGATGCTTTTTTGCAGTGTGCTTTGAATGCGGGCTACACATATGCGTTTGAAGTGGATGAGCTATCGTGTGCAAATAAAGGGATCACTTCAGTACAGGGTATAGAGTACTTAGTCGCAATAAAAAAGCTTGTGCTACTTAATAACCTTTTGACGGAAATCGATGTTAGCAAAAATACTCAACTTCAGCAGTTGGATGTTGCAATCAACCAGCTATCTAACCTTGATGTGAGTAATAATGTAAGTCTTGTAGAATTGAACGCCTTCCACAACAAGCTAGATAGTATTGATGTGACCAATAATATTAGCCTTACATCATTGAGCGTTGATTCAAATAACTTGATCAGTATTGATGTAAGCAATAATTTTCACCTTAGACAGTTACATCTAGGGTTAAATCAACTTCAAAATGTGGATTTGAGTCAAAATACAGTGCTGGAAGATTTATCCATTCAACTTAATCAGCTCACCGAGTTAGATTTGAGCAACAATGAGAAGCTCAAGTCGCTGTGGGCATTTGATAATAATATATCCCATATAGACCTATCTAAACACTCAAAACTGGAACAATTACGTATAGAGGATAATAAGCTTACAGATATCGTCCTAACGAACAATGTATTGTTAGAATGGCTAGCATTGTCTGATAACCCACTGACTTTTGTAGATTTGAGTAAAAATGATCAGCTAAGGTCAATTTCTATTGCTGGGGCTAATCTAAGCTACTTGGATACCCGTTCCAACACGCAATTGACGTGGCTAGATTTAACGGCAAATTCTTTAACAGCAATAGATGTACGTCAAAACTTGGTACTGGAAACATTACGTTTAGAAGGTAACCAGCTGTTGGAAATTGATTTAACGATGAATAACAAACTAACGGAAGTTCTGCTTGATAAAGGCGTTACGTGCAGTGGACAGGCTTGCCCTTAGTTGAATAAAAAGCCGCTTAATGCGGCTTTATTCGTTCATAAGCTGGCTCTAATTTTTTTAATTCTTCGGTTAATAATATGACGCAGCCAATGTTGATATAACCATTTTTTTATGCCGGTTAAGTTACTGAATCTGTGATAAAACGAGTCGGGAACTGTGAATAATCCAAGAGATTTAATGATACTCTCTCGTTGGATGTAAGTATGGTTGCCAACAAATTCATTATCCGGTTTTTGTAGACAAGGAGTCGCTATACCATAGCCTTTGAACGGGCCCGTATGATTTATAAAGCGTTGTTGAATAGCTTTTAAATAGGCGCTGTCTATGATGTATCCTTCCAGTTCTAGCCAATGATCATTGATATAGACTTCAACCCAGCTATGAATGATGGTTTTGGGGGCGAGTAATAATATCCAATTGGGCATCACGCCTTGCTTTAAGTCATTGCTAATCACAAAACCTTGCAAGCGACAGGGAATACCGACGGCACGCAGTAGCGCCATTAATAGGGTGCCTTTAGTATTACATTGACCATAACCTTGCTGTAATACTTCACTGGCCGACAAACTATCGCGAGCACTGTAGCCAAACCGTATCTCATCTTTAACAAAATCATATATGGCCTTTAGCGCAACGGGTTTGTCTAGCGAGTACCAGCCTCTAGATACAATAAGTGCTTGAATGTCGGGATGATTAAAGTCCAGTAAAGGGGTGTGTGTTAAGAGTTCTTGCATGTTTATACTCCTCGGTCTTTTTGAGCAGTATGTCAGTCTGTATGGGTAAAAAATTGAATAAACTGGCTATGGAACTGGTTTTTCAACACAGGCCAAGGCACGTCGCAAAGTGATGCCAAATTGCTTTTTAAAAGTGCGACTAAGATGGGCGCTGTCGGCAAAGCCTGCAATATAAGCGGCGTGCGTTGCACTGTCGCCGCTACTGAGTGATTGAATTGCACACATGAGTCGTCGCCACAGTAAATAAGGTCGCCATGGTAGTTGCATATTGTCTTTAAAGAGGTGCAAAAAGCGAGACTCAGATAATGCGAGTGACTGCGCTACATCTTTTGCAAGCCAATGTTCAGGTTTTAAGCAGTCTTGACTAAAGCACAGGTTGAGCCGACTTAGCAATGTGGTAATGCGTGGGTCCAAATGTGTTGCTGTGCTAGCCGTATAAGTGAGGTTGACGCGTGCCAGTAAGTCGATGAGATTGTCTGAATTATTGTCGTGCGCTTCAAGGGGCCAAGTCATTAAGTCATTACCAGCGAGTAACTCCCTCGCCTGTGATCCCAGTTGGCTGCTTGGCTCAATGAGGATCACCCAACCTTGTTGTAGGGTCAGCTGATGAGGAATATCCGCTTCAAGGAGACTCAGCATGTTATTTACGGGGGGTTGGTTTGCAACGACTAACGTACTTTGTTGATCGGGCAAAGTGAGTTGCATTAACGCATGATGGTGCATCTCAGTGTCGAGTACCTGAGTGCGAATAGCGAAGATCCCTGGCTCAAGAAATAATGTTTTCATTGATTGACGATAACAAAAAACCGAAGCAAGCGCTTCGGTTTTTTTAAAGGGTTCTTACTTAAGTGATTAAGCAAATGCATCTTGTAGTGGTGGTACAACTTGTTTTTTGCGGCTCAATACACCGTCAAGCCAAACGCGGCTTTGTTCAGGCTTCACACCGTAGGCTGCTTCAATCACACCTTCGTCGTCTGATGCGATCAGCATTTGTGAGCCTTCTTTCATAATGTCAGTGAGCAGTAGTAATACTGAGTGACGGCCACCTTCTTCTTTCAACTTAGCGATATCAGCTTCTAAGTCTGCTTTGATATCATCAAATACAGATAAATCAATTACTTCTAGCTGGCCAATACCTACAAGCTTACCGTTCATGTTGAAATCTTTAAAATCACGCATCACAAGGTCGCGTGCTGGCGTGCCTTCAACTGCTGATTTTACTTTGAACATGTCCATGCCCAGTTCTTTGAAATCTTCAACACCTGCTATCTCAGCCAGCGCTTCAACACACTTGATGTCAGCTGTGGTGCACGTTGGTGATTTGAAGATAACTGTATCACTTAAGATTGCACACATCATGATGCCTGCAATATCTTTAGGAATTTCTACGCCATAGAAGTCATACATCATTTTAATGATGGTGTTGCTACAGCCTACTGGGCGGATCCAACACTCAAGTGGCGTAGAGGTTGTTAAGTCACCTAACTTATGGTGATCAACCACGCCTACAACGGTGGCCTGATCAATATCATCAGGTGCTTGTGTTTTTTCTGTGTGGTCAACGATGTACACGTTTTCACCCGCGTAGCTCATTTTAAGTTCAGGCGCTTCAAACCCAAAACGGTCAAGAATAAACTGGGTTTCAGGTGATACTTCGCCCAAACGTGTTGGGATAGCTGCTTCACCAATTTTGTTTTTTAAATATGCCAGTGCAATTGCACCACAAATAGAATCTGAATCTGGGATTTTATGACCCACTACGTACATTGTCATTAGACGGTGCTCCTTAAATTTTGGCTGTCATTTTAGCAAAGAATATGAGCAATTAAACAGCTAAAAAGTCGCATACTTGATGGCCTGCTATAAATAACAGGTTTTATGTTATAAAAATGTATAAATTGCGCTTGTTTTAATGTGAATATTAGAATTATCTGCGGGTGATTAATTCACTGTCATATGTTTGTAATAAATTATTCCGCGATGTTTTTTATAAAAATTCCTCATTTTGACTTATTTCTGTGTCATTAATACTCTTGCTATGTCGCACCGTGGCAAAACCTAGTCAGGATATGGTTGATGCTCAACAGCAAGCGCAGTCGCTACACTGGTTGAAAAAAATAACACACAGTCGCAAGCAACAGCTCAGTTGGATCATGATACTACTGGCAAGCCCGATTATTGTTGTATTGACAATGTTGCCGCCATTGGATTATTTACCACCACTCAAAAAAGATTCTATAGATTCATTCATCCGCTTTCCTGCCAGTGCGCATTTAGATTTGATTGAACAGGAAATCGTGATGCCAATGGCGAACAGGCTCGAACCGTATCTTAGTGGCAACGCAGAGCCCAAAGTTAAAAACTATTACATAGCCGTGTCCCCAGGCATTATGTCAATGGGGACGCGAGCGCAGGATCAAACGCAAATAAATGAACTTAAAGCTTTGATAAGCAACGAAGTAATGAAAGGTTTCCCCGATACGAAAGCGTTTACCACACAAGGCTCAATTACAGGGAAGTTTGGTGGCAATAGAAGTTTCACGTTTCATATTCAAAGTGAACACATCGAACACTCTGCGGCGGGCATTAGTAAAGTAAAAGCTATGCTTGAAGAGGCGATGCCTGGCGCGGTTATTCGTACTTCTCCTTCCCTAAGTGCATTTAAGCCTGAATTAACTATTCAGGTTAATAATGAAAGGCTTAGCGAGCTAGGCTGGCAGTATGCGGAATTTCAAAGCGTGGTACAGATGTTGGGAGATGGCTACTACATTGGTGAGCATTTTGACGGCCAAACGCGTATCAATAAAATCCTCAAAACCAGTGGCACGGATAGTCCTAGCAAATTGGCGCAAACTCCGTTGCTTGGTTATGGTGGTACACAGCATTACTTCTCGGATATTGCACAGATAGAAGAATCCAGCTCGTTGCTTAAATTACAGCGTGTTGACCGTCGGCGCGCAGTTTCTTTGACTGTGATCCCACCCGATGAACTGACCTTGGGTGAAGCGGTGACGCAAGTCGAACAATTACGTATGCGTATGTTAGCTGAATTACCTTCTGATAGTGCAATCTTGATGGGGCAAACAGCCAACAAGCTACATCAATCAGTGAATAATTTATTACTGCTAATGTTACTGGCGATTGTGCTGCTGTTTATGATTGTGGCGGTGATCTTACGCTCCATAAAGGCGAGTTTGATGGTGACATTAACTTTACCTTTGGGCGCTATTGGCGGGGTGCTGCTGCTTAACGTTCTCAACCTCTTCACTAAACAAACATTAGATCTGCTGACCATAATTGGCTTTATTATTTTAGGCGGTTTGGTGGTGAATAATGCCATTTTACTGTTATGTGCGTATCGAGATCACGTTGTGGATGAGGGGATGCAAGTCAAAGACGCAGTCTATCAAGCCATAGCACAACGAAAGCGTCCTATTTTAATCAGTACACTGACCAGTATTTTCGGCATGTTACCGTTGTTGCTTAACCCTGGTGTTGGGTCTGAAATTTACCGCGGTCTTAGTGCTGTCGTCGTTGGTGGAATGAGTTTTAGTTTGTTGTTTTCATTTATTTTAATTCCATGTTTATTGTTGTTGTTTAAACCCTATGCGGGGGCTAAACGCAGCGCATCTGCAGAGGTAGCTCAATATGCGTAAGTTATTATTTATCACAACGTTGCTGTGTGTGTCCGTGGTCAATGCTCAGCAACCAGTCAAGACCAGTACGATAGCTTCGCAAAAAATTGCACGTTCATTCCATTCCATTGCTGAGGTTGTCACTTTGCAAGAAGTTGATATTGCGATGGAAGTTGAAGGGAAATTGGAGTGGGTGGCACAAGTTGGAGCAATGGTTAAGCAGGGCCAGCCGATTGCTCGCCTTGATGGACGTCTGTATGAATTGCAATATGCCAGTCATGTTGAATATCTAGAGGAGCTGGCTTTGCAGCGTGATTTTGCCAAGCGTGAAGTGGAACGTAAAACGCGTTTGCACAAAGAAAATGGTCTGTCCGAGCAGGAGTTGGATGATGTTAAACAACGTCTTGCACTGCTTACCCAGCAAGTGAAAAAAGCTGAAGTAGACAAGCAGCTTTATCAATTAAATGTGCAACGTAGTTTAGTGTTGGCTCCTTTTGACGGTCAGGTGGTGACTCGAAAAAAAGTGAAAGGTGCCTTTGTCGAAGCAGGCGAGGCATTGCTGACTTTTGTGGATATTTACAACAAAGAAGTCCGTGCCAAAATTCCAGTGGCTAAGTCTGCTGAACTAGTCAACGGTAACACGACCGTGACGATTGAACTTCAAACGGGGCAGGTTGAAGGGCAAGTGAAGTCGGTCGTGCAGGCAGGCGATGAACACTCTAGATTGGCAGAGGTACGGGTGACTTCACAGCACTCATTGCCAGCGATAGCGATGCCTTTAAATGTCATTTTTACGACTCACTACGAGGATATCGTGTGGCAGGTGCCAAAGGACGCGTTGCTATCAAATAAAAATCAATACTTTATCTATCAAGTTGATGAGCATGATCAGGCCAAGAAAGTACCCGTGCAAGTGCAAAGCGATACGGGGAATGATAACATTTTAGTCACCGGTGAACTGCACGCTGATAGGGAAGTAATTATTCGTGGTGCAGAGCAAGTAGTGATAGGTAAACCGGTAATCAAACTTTAGCCATTCAAAAGGAATATTTGGTGTCTTCAAGCTGTCACTCAGAGCTACAGGTTTTCCACTGTAACGTATTTTGCGCTCAACCGTATCGTGGTAATCAGGCTACGGTTGTGTGTTGCCCAGAACCACTGCATGAGTTGACCATGCAATTGCTGGCCAGAGAGTTCAATACGCCAGAAACCATGTTTATGGTGATGTCAGAAGAACAAGTGTCATTACGCTATTTTACGCCACTAAAAGAAGTCAATAGTTGTGCACACGGGACGCTTGCGGCTGCATCGGTGGCATTTACATGCGGCTACAATCAAACCCCTACTTGGGTTGAATTAACAACGAATAATGGCTTGATCCGGTGCTATCAGGAAGAGGATGAACAGGGGCCATACTACGCCTTTTTTGCGCAGCAGCCGCAATGTGAGGTACTAACCGACTGCGCTCAAGATGTGCTTGATAGCCTTAGGGTGAATTCGCAGGCAATTCGTGGCGCGTATTTAACGCACTTCGCAGGAGCAGCCTCAAGATTGTTGTTACATCTTGATGAGGCGCAATTACTCCAATTGTCGCCAGATTGGCAGAAACTACATGAGGTTCAACAACAACAAAATCTAACCGCACTGTTTGCTTTTTCATGGCAACCCAACCACAAACAACATCTCAAAGGGCGCATGTTCTCGCCGCTTATGGGCATCAATGAAGACCCCGTTAATGGTAATTCAGTGATAGCATTTAGCTGTGTATTAACACATTTATGCCAGTCCCACGGACAATCAATGCCAGAGGAAATTCATGCGCAGCAGGGGTTTAATTTTGACCGAGACGGTACGGTGCGTGTTGCACTGAGCACGCCTGAAGCGCCACACAACTCAGTGCGTTTGGCCGGTCAGGTCATTCAGTTATATCACTTTACCATGGATGTAAAATGAGCGGTTCGAGCAACTTAAAACTAACTATGGTTCCAGGCACGCAGTGTAATCACCGCCTGTGGGAGCGCTTAATACCAAGACTAAATGATCTGATACAGCCCAATCATGTGGCAATAGAAAGCTGTACCACTCGTAAGCAAATGTTGGCAGAAATTGATCAGGCACTTGCCTTCGGTGGGCATTTGCTGGGCTTTTCTATGGGCGGTTATCTGGCTTTACAATATGCGCTTGAACATCCCAACAATGTACATTCTCTGGTTTTGATAGCCAGCAGCGCACTGGGTTTAAGTGAAGGTGAGAAGCAAGCCCGTAAAGGTATGCAAGATTTTCTGCAAACACATACTTATAACGGCATGTCGAACGCACGAATGAGAGAGTTCATTAGCCCACATAGATGGCAAGATAATGCGTTGCTTAGTGTGATTAAAGATATGGATAAAACGCTAGGCGGCGCAACGTTACTCAAGCAAATTCAAGCAACTTCATCACGACAAGATTTAAGCGGTTTACTCGCAAAATTACAGTGTAAGGTATTAATAATTGGCGCGCAGCAGGATCAAAAAGTCGCGTGCGAAGATTTACAAGCAATGGCCAAGTTATTACCTGACGCAGAGCTTCTGCTGTTGGAAGACTGTGGTCATATGGTGCCTTTGGAACAACCGCAAGTACTGGCGCAAATACTCAATCAATTTTGTTTAGGTAGGTAAATAATGAACAAGAATCTGGCTTACCTGTATGGGGCGACCTTCTTCAGCGGTTTGGGTCGGGCATGTTATTGGTATTAGTAAATTGGATCATTCTAAAAACCTACGGTAGCTCTGCATTGATCGGTGGTTTAACCGCAGCTTCATACTTTGTGTGTTTTATTGCTTTGCCTCAGGTCTCTATTTGGCTAGATAAGTTTGTAAAGCGCACCCTGCTTGGCAGTATTTATGTCATCGCCGCGGCTCTTCAGTTGTTATTAGCAGCACTGCTGTTTGTTGGTGCAGAACTGCTGTATGTCATTATGGCCAGTACCATTATGTCGGTATTGGTGCGTATGAGTGATCAGATGGCACGTTTGGCCATTGCCCAATCTCTTGCCCCTGAGGGGGAAATGCGCCAAGTCAGTCGTCATTTGGAGGTGGTGCGACAAGGCATTACATTAGTATCAGGAGGGATAACGGCTTGGTTTATCAGTGAGCTGTCAATGCAGGTGATGCTTATTGCTGATGCGTTCACCTATCTCATGGGATTGTTATTGTTGTTGAAACTTAAGGTGTCGGATTCAGAGGAGAGCGGCAAGGTCGTGATTGCAAAGCAATCGAGAATCGAAGCGTTTAAAGAGAGTGTGATGTTCTTCAAGCATCATCAATACTTCTTTTTTCTCATGATATTTTCGATCGTAATTTATGTGATGATCCTAGCGCAAAATGCGCTACACCCTGCACATGTTGAGCAAGTATTGGCTGAAGGGGGGGAAACTTACGCGATTATTGGTGCCGTGTTTGGGTTAGGCGCGTTACTTGGTCCTGCGATTTCATCTGTTTTTCATAAGACTGAGGTGAGCAAAGAATTTATTATTATTTTTGGCTTTGTGATTTATATGGCGGCTAATGTGGCGATTGTATTGATCCCCACCATTTGGGCCACTTACATGAGTTTGATGTTGTTTTCCGCTAGCCACTCTTTGATTAGGGTAGAGCGGATGGCATTTATGATGGAATACACGCCAAAAGATAAAATAGGGCGGGTCAGTGGTAGCTTTGAGTTGATGGGCTTATTGTTGGTGGTCAGTGCAACGGCAGGTGTTGGTTTTATTATTGACTTCTTTAGTGTGCAAAGTGCTTGGCTTGTGATGCTAGGAATTATTTTCTCTAGTTTCTTATGCTTAGTTATCAGTATTGTTAAATTTAGCAAACAGCAACCGGTTGAAGCGGCGGTGATAAATATCGTCCAACAGGAAGAGCCATAAGCTAATGATCACGGTCAGGGGGCATAGCCTTACAGGCCAATAACCTTTATTATCTCGGGATGGTTGTAAATACTCTGACCGTATCACAAGGTATGGTTAACAATGTAGTGATCCGGAGAACACATGAGGTTAGGCACTAAAGCGTGGAATAATGTGGTGATTATTTCGATGCTGTTGATGATCTTTTTTCTTAACGGCTTGCACCACAAGCTGAACCCTCAGACAGAGCTTCAAGGTCCTCAGCGATTGCTTCCAGAACAAAGCTTTGTGCTCACATTGGCGTTTCCTGGATATAAAATTGAGCGAATTGGTACTTCTTGGCGTATTGATGGACCTTGGCAGGCGCAGCCTGAACAATTGCAGGCATTGGTTGCTCTGTGGCAAACTGCGCAATTGGATGTTGCGCAGGTGTCGTTAAATCAAGAGCAAGCACTCAGTGTTGCCCAATTTTGGCTCGCATCACAGGAGTTGCCACTCAGTTATCAGCTATACCTAGCGGATGGTCAATATTACTTGTTTGATAAACAGCAGCAGCATTGGTTGCAGTTATCTTTTGAACAAGCTAACCAGTTATTTGCACCGCTCGCCTTAAGTAGTAATTAATTTTTTTAAAGAGTAAACCATGCCAGAACTACCAGAAGTTGAAGTCAGCAAATTAGGGATTCAACCTCATATTGAACAACAAACTGTCACGCATGTTTTGATCCATAACGCGAGTCTACGTTGGCCCGTGCCAGATGAAGTACGTAGTATTGAGGGACAGGTTATACGTGCGGTACGTAGGCGAGCCAAGTATCTGTTATTGGACACCGATGTGGGCAGTGTGATTTTGCATCTTGGCATGTCTGGACATTTGCGCATCGTGCCACACAGTGAGGCACTAAAAAAGCATGACCACGTAGAAATACATTTTGGCAATGGTAAAGCGCTTAGGCTCAATGATGCTCGCCGATTTGGTGCATGTTTATGGCAGGAGCCACAACACAGTCATGCCTTGTTTGCAAAACTAGGCCCCGAACCATTAACCGATGCGTTTAATGCGCAGTGGCTATTCGAACGTTCTCGAAATAAAAAAATCCCAGTGAAACAGTTTATTATGGATAATCATGTGGTTGTGGGAGTGGGTAACATTTATGCCAATGAATCTTTGTTTAAAGCAGGCATACATCCTAAAAAAGCGGCGGGCAAAGTTTCGTTACAGCGCTATCAGGCCTTAGCACCCATTATCAAACAGACGCTGAGCGCGGCAATCACTCAGGGTGGCACCACCTTGAAAGACTTCGCTCAAAGTGATGGCAAGCCGGGTTATTTTGCGCAGCAACTATTGGTTTATGGCCGTAAAGGAAAACCCTGTGTTCAGTGTCAAAGCTTATTGCAAGAAATTCGCTTAGGACAGCGCAGCACGGTGTACTGCGCTCAGTGTCAAAAGTGATTAGCTATTGCGCTAATTCTTCGTCGATTATTTGTTGTGATGCATGCGTACTGTGGTTAAAGCACCACGTGGCTAGAATTTTGCTGACTTGCTTAATCCGTAATTCGAAACTCGATTTTAACGCCCGTTCATGACGGGTGTGATCACCATCGCCAAATGGACCAAAGCCATCGAGTGTTGGGACTCCGACAGAGGATACAATATTAGCGTCTGATACTCCGCCGCGCTGTTCAGTGAGTAAGGGAGTACCTAAAATTTGATTGATTTCATCCAACAATACTTTTTGTGCTGTACTGGGTGCCATCACGCCACGTTGCAGACCGCCTCTGATGGTGATGTCTACCCCCGTTACTTCGATAGCCAAGCAGATGTTCTCGATCCCTTCTAGTAAACGTTGTTGCTCATCAAGTGAAGAAAAGCGTGCCTCAACTACCATGCTTGAATGTGGCGAAATGGTGTTGGCACCAATCCCTCCTAGGATTTTACCCACATTGACGGTACTGCCTCGTTTTAAGTTGGTTAGGCTGGTCATCTCTAGCAGCATGTTTGCCAAAGCAAAGTTGGCGTCCACACCATCGCTATAATGGTTGCCCGCATGAGCCGCTTTACCTGTGATATCTATCTCAAATGTGGCTATGCCCTTGCGACCTGTTACCACTTCATGGTTTTCGCCTGCGGCTTCAAAAACGAGGCAAGCATCATAGTGTTTGGCCAATTCAGCAGTTAAATGTTTGCTGTCATCACTGCCGATTTCTTCATCACTGACCAGCAAAAAATCGACATTGTGCAATGGCCCAAATTGCGAACGTAACGCACGCAAGGCGTTCAATGCGACGAAATTGCCGCCCTTCATATCACATACTCCAGGACCGTATACCCATTGTTCATCTTGGGTGAAGTCCGTAAAAGTGTGCTCTGGGAACACGGTATCTAAATGGCCCAGTAAAAGCACCTTTTTACCCGCTTGTTTGGGAGTGTGAAACAATAAGTGGTCGCCTATCGTTTCACGTTGATAGCGTGTTAGAGAAAATCCTAATGGTGCTAACAGCTCGATCATTT
The DNA here is from genome assembly GCF_002964665.1 of Pseudoalteromonas sp. T1lg23B. Classification (GTDB taxonomy): domain Bacteria; phylum Pseudomonadota; class Gammaproteobacteria; order Enterobacterales; family Alteromonadaceae; genus Pseudoalteromonas. The sequence continues at coordinate 319,525 of NZ_PQBZ01000002.1, forward strand.
GTTCACCGTGTTGATCCACGCCCTTTTTATTCTTGCTGTGTGAGTTGCATGTAATGAGACTTGCTAGTTCGTCGAAATTTAATGTTGTCATCACGGCTTTCCTTGGTTGCATTGGCGCTCATCGTGGCCGTGCTCAGTTGCATTTCGGTGAAGCTTTTATGAACAAATTTTGTCCAGTTGATTTGGTCAAAAATGTGTCACACAGATCCTTTTACAATAGCAGGGTATGCAATTGCACCCCCCAATCAAAGGATCAAGGAGAACACAGTGACAGCACCTCATGTCGGCATTTGGATGTACGAAAATGGTGGCGGTAAAGCCATTGAACAAAGGCTCGTTCACGCACTTGCTGAGCGTGGCATTCAGTCAAGCACAGGGCTAAACCTGCGAGACGCTCGTGCGCAAGGCGGACAAATATTATGTAACGGTATTGTGATGGAACACCTAGATGTGTTTTTGAGTTACAACGCGGGTCAACAAACGCAATATCAGCTGTATTTATATCAAGCGCTTAGTCAGTCTATTCCGACACTTAACAACTTTGCCTCCTTTGCATTAGCGGAAGATAAGTTTCGTACCTCTCATTTACTAAATGGTCATGGCATTGCGACAGCCGATTACCGCTTATGTCATAAAAATGATATTGCCGGACTCAAAGCCGCAATCCGTGATTTTGGTGGCAAGTTGGTTTATAAGCCAACAGATGGTTGGGGTGGTGTCGGAATCGTGAAAATAGATGGTGAACATGCCCTTGATATGTTGTTGCCCTTTTTAAGTCGTACAGACTTGCGCTATTTCTACGTTGAGCGCTTTATTGACTACGACAATACCGACTATCGCGTTGATATTGTGGACGGTAAGTGTGTTGGTTGTTACGGACGCAAAGCACCAAAAGACGATTGGAAAACTAATATTACCAGCGGTGGCTCGGTATTTGTTCGTGAACCAAATGATGAAGTGGTTGCTTTGGCGATTAAAGCGACACAGGCATTGGGGCTGGAAATAGCCGGTGTGGACTTAATTTATGACCGAGAACATGAACGATATGTGGTGTTAGAGGTGAACACCATTCCAGCCTTTGCGACGCCAGAACAAGAGCAGTTAGGCATCAATTTTAACCAGAATAAACTTGATGCGATGGTGGAACTGATAGAACGAACAGTTCAGCAAAAGCGCGCTCTTCACTCAATCAAGGTGGCGTAAGACGATGACGACTAAAAACTCTTTACCCAAAATAGGACTTCTCTATTTAGATTATGTGCTGCGCTTTTTCGACAAATCTAACTTTAAAGGTTGGCCAGATAAAATCGAGCAAGTGACCTATCATTGGGGCAATGATAAAGCGCGTTTTATCGCTGAAGTGAAACAAAAAAAAATAGATGTGCTAATTGGTAATATTCCGGCAACAGCGTATGAAACATTTCGAGATATTGCCCGCTCATTGCCCAATGTGAGATTTTTACCCTCTCTTGATAGCCAGTTCGCCAATAAGTCTAAAGAAAACGTTACGCATTTTTGCCGTAAATATAATCTTCCAGCTCCCCATACAGAGATTTTCTATATTCCTGAAAAGGCAAAGAAATATCTTGCTAGTACGCAGTACCCTAAGATTATAAAACGCTCATATGGACCATCAAATTATGGTGGTTACTTTGTACATAAAGTCGATAACTATGAGCAAGCTCAGGCACTACTTAATGAAAAGCGCTATTACCCAGTGTATGTACAAGATTTCATTCCAATGGAAGCCGATATACGTGTGATGCTGGTGGGGCATAAGCCGGTCTGTGCATTTTGGCGTCGACCACCAGAAGGAGAGTGGCTAACCAATACCAGCCAAGGTGGCAGCATGGATTATCAGGATGTACCAAAAAGTGTGTTAGAGCTGGCGACCCGAGCTTCTAAGGCGGCTAATGCTGAATACTGGGCATGTGATATTGCGCTTGGTAAGGATGGTAAGTTACGTATTTTAGAATGTGCTACCGCATTCGCTGCGTTTCCATATATTCGTGATTGGATTGGTCAGTATTTAATGTGGTTGCTCAGTGATGGTCGTTTTATCAAGCCAAATATTCCACTTTATAACTGGGAGGAGTTAGGAAAGATTGACTCGCGCTTACTACGCACTATGCGTCATATCGGTTTTTCTCGCTATACCCCAAGCCAAGACTGCGGCGAGCTGTTTTCTCGTATGGATGATGAAAACTATCCAATTTTAGACACCAAATATAGTGCTCAGGAAGAGTGGCCTAGTGAGATATGGAATTTCCAAGACAACTTCAAGTTACAAGGTATTGTTGTGAGCGCAAAAGGATTAAATAGTATGCCTAGCAGCGATGAAACAACACAGCTCAATAGTTATCCCAGTATGCAGTTCGATGATGCACAAATTCGCGAAATCTTATCCCAAGTGAAAGGTATTGGGGAAAAGATGATTGATGAAATCATGAATACATTTGGTGCCCATGGTGTGGTTGAGGTACTTAACACAGCGCCTGAGCAATTGTGTGCAGTGAAAAATCTCAAAGATAAAAAGCTTGAAAAGATACTGACCCATTGGCAGCAAGTCGCAAAGTCGTGTCACTAGAGTCACTGTATGTATGGTTGTTTCTTAGCCATGCCATCTGTGTGGCATGGCGATTTTGAAACAATAAAATGTCGTTAGTTGTATGGAAATATTATGAAAATCCAGTACGCATCGTATCAAGATACCATTGATTTTTTACAACAAAGTATGAGTGAACATCCCCACCTGATCCGTCTACAAAGTATCGGTGAAACGTGGGAAGGACGACCTATCATGTTGGTGACTGTGTCACTGGATGTCACTTATGCGGATGATAAACCCGCTTTACTTTACACCGGTTCCATTCATGCAAGAGAATGGATTGGCAATGAATTAGCGATTAAATTTATTCAGTATGTAATTGATAACTATCGTTTTAACCCAAAATTACAAACAGCTTTGACACGCAATACCCTGTATATGGTGCCGTGCTTAAACCCTGATGGGTTTGAATATTCGCGCAATCACTTTTCATTTTGGCGTAAAAACCGTCGCAATAATGGTGATGGCACCTTTGGTGTGGATTTGAATCGTAACTTTGATGCCAAATTTATGCGCAATCAGAATACGCAATCAAATACTTATGGCGGACCTCACGCGTTTTCAGAACCAGAAACTTCGGCCATTAGAGACTTCGTAGAAAGTCATGACAATATTCGTATTGCTTTGGATTATCACTCACAAGGTAATGTGTTTTTTCCTGCTCATAAATTTAACCATGAAGTAGAAATAGAGGGCACCGATCTCAATGTATTGTGTGCCAATATGAACAATGAGATCAGAAAAGTAACAGGCCGTCAGTACGGTATCCATCGGGGGAAGCCTCCGGCTCAGCTGATCCAAGGAAGTGGTCGAGAATATTACTACCGTAAAGGGATCATCGCGACCGTGGTTGAAGTTGGTACGCGTAACATTCCAGATTATATGAAAAATATGGCGCAGAGTGTGGCGGAAAATATTCCTGCTGTTGCCTATGCGCTCAGTGAAGCAATTAATTACTCTCCTTTAGCGCCCGCCCGCGTGGCTGAATTTACCATTAAGCATGTTGGGCATGACAATGTGGAGTTGGAGTGGGAATATCAGGAGCGTGACGATATCTACTTTGAGGTGTACCGCAGTGAGCACAATAAGGCCCCGTGTACCGAAGAAAATTTGGTTGCGATTACCAAATCGTTATCATTTTTGGATTCTCAACTTAAAAGTGGTCACTTCTATTTTTATAACATTCGAGCGGTAGATAAAGTTACTAAAATAAAATCGCCATTTAGTCCTGAGTTGCGTTTAAAAACCACCTTGGCCGACAATCAATGTGGACGTACTTTGTTCCCAGCCAAAGAGCAAGTAGGGTATTTATCGCAAAACTATTTGAGTAAAAACAAAGAACACTTCGGTTACAACTCAATGTTTATTGGTGTCGATAAAAGCCGAGGCATCAGTATTGGTGTGATTGCGTTTGATTTGAGTACGATTCCCGAGGGCTCACATATTGAAACAGCACAGTTTTTTTTGTACCCGATGAACCGGGTGGCCGCTAAAATTGAAAAATATGGAGAGTGGTCAATTTCAATATTGGATGCCAGTTTAATTGATGATATTTATGATTTTGCGAAAATTTATGATGCCAAACCACTTCATACCTTAGGGCAAACCATAGAATCAGATAAAATGACTCAAGGGATATGGCTGCGTTGGGCGCTCAATGGGGTAGAGCGCACATTGTTAGAATCTTTGCTTGGTCAGCATACCTTATTACTGCGCATTCAAGGGCCACAAACTCTTCCCTTGGGGAATGATTCGCAAGTGATGCAATTTGATATTGGTTATGGTTCATTTGGTAGTGGCCTACATTATCGTCCTAATCTTGAGCTTATTTATCAGTTACCTGAGTTATCATCGACGGTTTATGCAAGTAGCTGTAATACGATATATAAAGACAAGGTGTTAGCAGACAAACTCTCATCAGGTTTTGATGCGGATGGTGAGATTGTATATGGACAATTAGCGTTTGAACTCAATGAATGTTTTGATCCGCAACGCACCGTGTTTACCGGAGCTTGTTTGACGTTGTACAGCACCAATAGTCTTACTTCGGCCAAAGATGTGCGCTTTACTGTGGAGCTGGTTGAGCTAAAAGATGTGAACTTTAAACATGTTAAGCAAAGACAAAAGATTGAGTACATTGGTTATGAGGTGAGTAATGAGCAGCTAAAAGAGCGCACGGCTCATAATTTCATCTTTGATAGCTATAGCCTAAAAGAGCTTGCTCGTTTACATAAAGCACAAACGCCACTGTATTTCATTATTCGTGCAACGGCTGAATCCCAAGCACGTAATGCGTTAGTTAATTGGCATGACTGTCGGGATACACAGCCCGCGCAGTTACATGTGGAATATATTGAGCGTCGGATAGAGGCACTGCCAGCGCCCACTCACCTGCAAACTCAAGTGGAAAATGGGGTGGTCAAGTTAACGTGGTTAAATACAGATAGCTCAGATTTAGTTGGTAGTTTTGTGGTCCGTAACCGATTTCATCCACCGCGCTCGCCATTTGATGGTGTTAAACTTTATGGTGGGCAGGATCAGTATACATTGGATAACTTTGGTAACGCTGATATTGCTAAATATTACGCAGTCTTTAGTTATGACCATGTGCCGAACTACTCTGAGCCAGCGGTGATCTATTACCCTGGGCGGGGAGAGAGTTAAATACAAGTAAGGCCGCGATTGCGGCCCTACTTAGAGATACATGGAGGATGTACTCTCTGAGTATTGCATCACTAGTACACAACACGCAAATTTGCTGGTCTGTTTAGTATGTGTTCTACACATACGGCTTAGCTTTAGTACATATTATAACCGCTTTGTACCGCAGATGTCGATATAGTACTGGTCTGTTTTGTAGGTGGTAGCACACTGCTTAATTGAAAATAACTTTCTTATCTTAGTGAAAGCACAATCACAGTTCAAAAGGCGCAACACCAACAGCCTGCATAGTGTAACCTGTCTGTGCGAGTTCACCTTGCCATGTTTCGACTTTGATGACTCCTGTGACCGTAATAGCATCATATAAGCTTTCGATGGGCACACCGCCCTTTATTTTCACATGCACAATTTGGTTTGGTGGTGGAGGTGGAACATGGATACAGGCGCCAAAATAGGGAACCAGTAGAAACTCACTGATCATCTGACTGTCTCCTTCTAGCGGTACCACAAAGCCAGGCAAACTGACGGATTGGCCATCCAAACTTTTTACCACGGGTGCATCTAGGTTTGGTTGAACCCAGTTTTGGTCATTGCCATCGTGACTGGCAGCGTCCTGATTATTCACTTGCACATGACCTTTAGGTATTAAGTCTTCCCAGAAAATCTCTTTAGGAGGGTTAGCATGTGCGCTGACGCTTAACATACTGATGAATAACAGGGAAATAAATCGCATATACGTACTCTCTTAAATTTTAATGCTCATACCATCGGCCAACGAATAATAGTAGGCGCGCGCGGCAGGAAATAGGCCCATTAGTGTACCACTGAGCATGATAACGCCTAACAAGGTGAGTTCATAGGGTGACAAAGGTGTCATGCTTAGACTGATCCCAAATTGACTTTGCAGCATAGGCGTTACTGTAAGTAGTCCAGCGTAAAATAACAAAGTACCTGATAGACAGCCTAGCAGCGTGATAATGACGGCTTCAAAGCTTAACAGACTGAAAATATGCCAAGGTCTGGCTCCAACAGAGCGCAGGATAGCCAATTCTCTTCGTCTTTGATTCACCGTAGCCAATAGAGTTGTTAACATGCCAAGCAAACTGATAATGACTACAACCATTGAAAACAATAACAGTATCTTCTCAACAATACCTAGCATGTCCCACAGCTCTTTTAGCGTGACGGTGGGCATTATCGCAAGCAAGGGTTCAGCTTTATATTGATTGATATTACGACGTATTTGCAGTGTGTAAAGTGGTGAATCAAAGCCCATTAAAAAGGCGGTAATTTGTTTGGGGCTGCCGATCAAATCCGATGGTTCGCTATCAAGCGAGCCATTCGGCAAGCCATTCGGCAGGCCATGAGAGTGCTCGTGTTGATGGATTGATGAGTGATCTTGAGCTGCATGTGAGTCATGCTTATGTTGTGTGCTGTGGTTGCGAGAAATTGCGCGAGGCTTGCTATTGTTGGCATGAATAGCATCGATGGCAATCAAAGGTATGTGTACGGTCTTATCTACGGGTGTACCAGTGGGGGCTAAAATACCCACAATGGTCATGGGATTATCATCATGATGATGAAAACTTGTGTTCCCCATACCGTGTGATATCACGATATTTTCACCCAGCTGATAGCCAAGCTTTTTAGCGACCTGACTGCCTAGTACCACTTCCTTACCATTATGAAACGCACGTCCAGATTTAAATTGCAGAGCTTGTTTTTTGGCGTAGCGGTAATGCTCAAAATAGCTGCTATCGGTGCCCAGCACCGCGTAACCTTTGTGACTGTCTCCTAAACTCATAGGAATACTCCAAGCGACGCCTTTGCGTCCTTTAATATCTTGGTAGCTTTGCCAACTGACTGCGTTATTGCTATGACCGATGCGAAATACGCTAGAGAGTAGTAATTGAATGTCGCCAGTACGGGCACCCACGATCAGATCTGTGCCAGATATGGTATTGCTAAAGCTGTTTTTAGCATCCATTCTTACGCGCTCAATGCTCAACAGCAGCATCACGCTAATTGCGATGGTAAACAATGTTAAGAGTATACTGGCTCGGCGATTCAAGCAGCTCTTGAGGGCAAGTTTGAGCAAGGTCATAGGCCGGCCTCATTAATACTCACTAAGCTGATTTTGCGATCAAAAAGGTGAGATAAACTATTGTCGTGACTTACAAAAATAATGGTGGCTTGATACTTTTCTGCTTGTTCAAATAAGGTGGTAATAAACGCCTCCCTTGTATCGGCATCAAGCGCAGAAGTGGGTTCATCGGCAATAATGACCTCTGGTTGGCCGATAAAAGCACGCGCCGCAGCAACACGCTGTTGTTGACCGATACTGAGCTGGGATACGCTACGTGATAATAAGCTATCATCCAGTCCCAAGGCGCTTAGCAGGTGGTGCGCTTGTGCCACTACTTGGCTTCGTTCGTCACGGACTTTCTTTGTTCGCCTAGGGGAAAACTCGCATCCTAATGTCACATTTTCTATAGGACTCAAATAAGGCAGCAAATTAAAGTTTTGAAAAATAGTACCTATATGGTCGGCACGAAAGCGGTCTCGCTTGGCCCCAGAGAGCTTGGCCAAAGACTGGCCCAGTATGGTGACTGAACCTTGCTGTATAGGTGTAATACCAGCCAGCAAACCGAGCAAAGTTGACTTGCCACTACCACTTGGACCATGTAAGAACAATTTCTCCCCAGCATCGATTTGCAAGTGCTTAATTTGCAATGTGGGGTGGGCATGGTTTTGCCATGTGTAGATTAAATCGCTAATTTCAATCATCAATAAACCTCACCGCTATGATGTTAGCGATGGTATATCAGAATGAAGTAAGGCAAAACCTTGCATCGTTAAATTCTAAACTTTCTGCGGCAAACGGCGTTGTGATTGTGATTTTGTCGCTGAACGATTATTATAACGCCTTCTAACCCCCTCATTTTTTGCACCCTTTAGCAAGGTGCATCCGGCCCTTGGAGTAATAATGAGTAGCTACAAAGTTTTAGACGTCAATGACGATCTACCAATTCGCACCAAAGGTGCAGTTCACAGCGGTAAAGTTCGTTCAGTTTACTGGCTCACCGATGAAGATAGCGCACGCCTAATTGCCGAAAAAGGTTACGATGTACCAGCGGGTACTGAGCTGGCGATCATGGTAATTTCAGATAGAATTTCGGCTTTTGATTGTATTTGGCAAGGTGAAAATGGCCTCAATGGTGTACCAGGTAAAGGCATCGCACTGAACAGTGTTGCTGCGCACTGGTTTAAGCTATTTGATGATGCGGGTCTTGCTGGTAATCATATTGTTGATATTCCCCATCCTTATGTATGGATCGTACGCAAAGCAAGCACCGTCAGAGTCGAGGCCATAGCCCGTCAATACATTACCGGTAGCATGTGGCGTGACTATGCCAAAGGCATTCGCAATTTTTGTGGTATCGAGTTGCCAGAGGGACTACAGGCCAATCAAAAGTTACCTGAGCTTTTGATCACACCGTCAACAAAAGGCATTATCACCGGTCTTGATGACGTGCCAGCGGTAGATGATGTTAATATCAGTCGTAAAAACATCACCGACAACTTAGCGGCATTTAACTTCAAATCAGCTGATGATGTGGCTAAATACGAGCAATTATTGACACAAGGCTTTGCCTTGATCAGTGCCGAGCTTGCTAAGCTGGATCAAATCTTTGTCGATACCAAATTTGAGTTTGGCTATGTTGAAGATACCGACGGTCAGGAAAAGCTTATCTACATTGATGAAGTCGGTACGCCAGATTCATCTCGTATTTGGGATGGCCCTGCATATCGTGACGGTAAAATCATCGAAAACTCAAAAGAAGGTTTCCGTCAGTTACTCATCAATAATGTGCCGGACAGCGACGTATTGTTAAATAAAGACCGCATGAATGAACGTGAAGAATTGGCCAAGCACTATCAGTTACCTGTAGATGTCATGATGGCGGTTTCGGAAACTTATGTCGGTATTGCGAGCAAAATCGTGGGACAGGACCTTGTGATCCCAACAGACCCACGCTCAGAGGTCATTGCAGTCCTAGATGCGCAATATGGCTTGATTGAAAATCACTAGTCTGCCATAGACTTAGCCAATAAACGGTGTTTGAACCGTTTATTGGCTGTTATCTCACAAATGCTTTCGCAAATGCCTTGCAATTCTACTCCTAGTCAATTTTACTTAGGGGTAGTGTGTTAAAAACATAAGGCAAGGTATGCCATTCTTCGCGCTCAAAGACCGCTTGATAGTGACACTTAGTACAGCCCTATTAGGGTGTGCGAGTATTGCTGTATCGGCAAAAACACTCATTGTGGTTGATCAACATGGCTCGCCAGTGAACAATGCGGTGGTGGAATTGCTCAATGTAACGACAGATAGACAACCAACAAAGCAAATCGCCATTATGGATCAGGTCAATAAACAGTTTTCGCCGAAACTTTTGACTGTGATGCAAGGCCAACAGGTGTCATTTCCTAACAGCGATGATATTCGTCATCATGTGTACTCATTTTCTGAGGCAAAACCTTTTGAATTAAAACTTTACGCAGGCACCCCAAAAGCCCCGATAACGTTTGGTCAGGCGGGTGTGGTTGTACTGGGCTGTAACATTCATGATTCAATGGTGGGGTATATTTATGTCGGGCAGTCAAGTGCGGTGTTAGTATCTGATGAGCAAGGTAAAATAGACTTACCTGATCATGTTAGTGAATATTTACTTTGGCACCCAGAGCAGGCTATCAATATCTCAGAGCGCACTAAAATGAACTGGCCTGATGCACACACTGACATGCAGGTTACAATCGAATTAGTGGCGCCAATGCCACGAAATACCTTTGGTGAAAAGTTTAAGGAACATCATGGGCAGTAGTTTAAAACATCGCATTATTTTGCTTTGTGTCGGACTCGTTTTGCTGACAACCGTTACCAGCTTAGTAAGCTTTTGGTGGTCAACCAGCCACTTTAATGAAAGCCAGGTGCAACAAGACATCGAGGTCGGTCAGAACGTGTACCAGCAATATCTAAAAGCAAAAGAACGTTTGTTGGTAACGGCAGCGACAGTGTTAACAGCGGATTTTGGTTTTAAACAAGCCGTGGCGACACGTGATGCTGACACCATCAGCAGCGTATTGTTTAACCACAGCCAGCGTATCGACGCCGATTTGATGTTGCTGTTTGATACGCGAGGGCAATTGATTTCGGCAAATCAAAACGATATTCAATTATCTCCCGATACGCCGAAGCTGATGCAAAGAATACTCGCACAAAGTAATAGCTCTACGTTTATGGTGATTGGCGATAAGTTGTATCAAGTGATTGTATTACCAGTAAAAGCCCCTCGCACCATCGCGTATAGCATGGTGGGGTTTGTAATTGATGCTGCGGTTGCCGCGGAGCTAAAGGAACTTACAGGTATGGAGGTCAGTTTTATTGCTCATCACACAGGTTTAAAGGCCACCACCATCTTAAATCATCCCGAACATTTGAGTTTGCTGGAATACATAGACAGTCAGATTGTTAATCGTTGGTTTAGTGAAGACCCCGTTTACCTGAGCACCGAAGTTCAATTACCTGGTTTAGAGAATAATCCCATCAGTGTGGTACTTAGTGCGGATTTAAGTGAGCACTACAAAGAGTTTGATACGCTTGTACTTACGGTTATTTCGCTATCGTTTGGTACCATTATTCTTGGTTTTATTACCAGTGGCATATTAGCTAATAACCTCACCACGCCGATTTTGCAATTAACCGTCATGGCGAAACAGTTCGCAAAAGGTAACTATAAAGCGAGTATTCCTGAGTCTCGTCCAAGCAAGGAAGTCTGTGAGCTGGTGAATGCGTTTCAAGAAATGGGTGAAGACATTCAGACTCGGGAAAAGAAAATCAGCTTTCAGGCAAGGCATGACAATTTAACTGGGTTTTATAATCGAACCGCAGCGTTGGATTTGCTGGCGCATCAACTCAATGATGAACAGAAGTATTATTTGGTTGCCTTGGATATCAAAGGACTAAGACACATTAACGACAAACTGGGCCCAAGAGTCGGGGACAGCTGTATTCAAGCGGTCGCCCAGCGCATAAAAGAAACCACACAAGGGATAAACGGATTTAATGCTCGGGTGGGAGGGGATGAGTTTCTCAGTGTCATTGCAGCAAAACCAGATATGACTATGGAGCAATGCATTGCACAGTTACAGTCGTCATTGAACAAGCATTATGTTATTCAAAAGCTGGAGATCAGCTTGCGTTTTAGTATAGGGGTGGTGCGTTATCCTGAGCAGGCACAAACGCCTGAGGATATGATAAGGCGAGCGCTAATCGCAGTTGATACAGCTGCACAAGATGGCCACGAAGTGTATTTTTATCAAAATGGCGAAGATGAAGCACACCTTGAACGTTTGGAGATCATTGATGACCTCAAGCGCGCTTTACAGCAAGATGATGGGCAATTATTTATGGCCTATCAACCTAAACTCAATATCAACAGTGGGCAAGTCGATAAAGTGGAGGCGCTGATCCGCTGGAAGCGTAACAACGGAGATTGGGTCTCACCAGAGCTGTTTATTGATTTAGCTGAGCAGTCTGGATTGATAGTCGAGTTGACGCAATGGGTGGTACGCACCGTTGTGACACAAGTGGGTGTGTGGTTGCGAGAGGGGCTTACCATGAAAGCGGCAATTAATGTTTCTGCACAGGACATTGCTGACAGTGATTTTCTCCCTCACCTTGAAAACATGCTTGCAACACAGGGAGTGCCCGCAAAGCTTATCACCATTGAGCTGACTGAGCGTGACATGATTGAAAATGAAGAGCGCGGTATAAATGCGTTAAAGGCACTCAAAGCATTGGGCGTGATGATTTCATTGGATGACTATGGGGTCGGCCAAACATCGTTGGGACGGTTGAAGATGTTGCCAATTGACGAACTCAAACTCGACAAAGTGTTTATTTTAAAACTCAATGAATCTCATCAAGATCAATGTATTGTGCAATCGACGATATCCCTTGGTCATCAACTAGGGTTTATAGTTGTCTCGGAAGGAGTCGAGAACCGTGAGTCACTGACGTTACTTAAACAAATGCGCTGCGATTATGCACAGGGCTATTACTTAAGTCGCCCGTTACCAGCGAACGAGTTCATTAACTGGTTGGGGAGTTACCATGAAGTGGTTTAGCGCGCTTTTATTGTTGAGCTTGTCTCTGGGGGCGTTAGCTGATGGTAAGCTGTTGGCTACGCCTGGTGTATCCCAGATAGAAGGGAGTGCAGGAGGCGGTATTGTGCCTTGGGCTCAGCTAGCGGGTTACGCCAGTGAAGATGAATGGGCGGTGAGTGGTTTTTGTAGCCGAGGGGACGTGAAAAATTATCGGCTGGATGTATGCGGTGTACAGGCCAATATATTTGATCGTATCGAGTTGAGCTACGCTGAACAAGACTTTGACGTTCCCGCACTCAACACCAACATAGAACAAGATATCAGCGCAATCAAAGTACGCCTTTATGGCGATATTGTTTACAGTGATTGGCCACAATTGAGTGTCGGTGTGCAGCATAAGTCTTTGCAAGATGGCACGGTCGCGACCTTGGTCGGCGCTGAGCACACCAGTGGTAATGATGTTTATGTGGCGATGAGTAAGTTACATTTGGGCGCATTGAACGGCTATAACTGGTTTTGGAATATTACTGCTCGATACAGCGAGGCAAACCAAATCGGCCTGTTGGGTTTTGGTGGTAACAATGTGGATAAACAATGGTTGCTTGAGGGCAGTAGCGCGGTGTTTCTATCCAGAGAGTTTGCATTGGGTGTTGAGTTCAGAGAAAAGCAAAATAACTTAGGATTGGGAGAGAGTCACTGGCGCGACGTGTTTATTGCTTGGTTGCCTAATAAATCAATCAGTGTCACTGCCGCGTGGCTAGATCTAGGTTCAATTGCAGGTGTGGATAAACAAACTGGCTGGTATGTGTCGATAACAGGGTATTTTTAAATGAAGTGTTTTGCGTACGCACAAAAGTTGATAGTTGTATTACTGCTGATGATGGGGCTGTCTGCCTGTCAAAGTACTCCTCAGTCGCTCTACCAAAAGGTTGGCGAACAAGCCGGATTGGAACGTTTGGTTGATGCTTTTATTAATCAAATTGGACAGGATGAAGTAATTTTTCATTATTTCAAACAAACGAATGTGAGTCACTTTCGTGCGGGGTTTGTCAGTCATTTATGTGATGTGCTGGGTGGTCCGTGTCAATATGATGGCGATTCTATGGTACAAATTCATACTGGTATGCATATCAATGAGCGTGACTTTAATCATGCCGTAGACTTGTTGATAGCTGCAATGGACGAGGTAGGGATTGCCCACCCCGTGCAAAATCAAATTCTTGCCAAGTTGGCTCCGATGCGTTCCGAGATCATCAAGATTTAGAGCATTCTCTTAGGAGTTGTGCGCCAGCCTCTGCGATAGCGGTAGGACGAATATCTTCAATGATCTTTTCCTCTGACAAACTACAACTTTGACTAGTCAGAGCTAAGAATTGCGGGTTTTTTGGTGCGACTACAGACCAAGGAGATGTACCAAAGCCAACAACTGCCACACACGGAGTGTTAACCGCAGCCGCCATATGCATGGGGCCTGAGTCGATACTAATCATCAAGTTACAAGCAGCAATACAGTCAACTAACTCCACTAAGCTGGTTTTGCCTGTCAGATCTGTAACGGCTATATGCTGGGCTTGTAGCGCAGTATATAGCTGCTGATTGTCGGTCGTTTCTGATGGGTCACCCACTAAATAAAAGTGCGCATCGACCTGCTCTGATAGAGTGATCAACGCTTGTTTAGCCAGCGCTAGGGGATAGTGACGAGGGCCTTTATTTTTACCACCAAAATACACTGCTATAGACTTTTTATTGTCATCTTTAACTATTTTGTCAGTTTGTTCATAGCTCAACTGAGGCAGGCTGTAGCGTTCGAATGGCTTGTTGTGACAGTCATTAATAAGCTGGCAATAGCGATGAATGTAATGATGATTTTGATTGAGCTTTAAACCGTGACTTAACAAAGGGCCACGGCCGTTTTGTTTGTAGCCTAGAACGAATTTTATCCCTGCCAGTTTACACAGAACAGCTTCATTTAGAGAGCCTCTTAACAACACAGCCATGTTAAATTTATACTGTTTAAGAGACTTGGCAAGCGCAAAGCTAGACTGCTTATTTTCTTTGTCATAACGTGTGTCACGAATGATATTAATGCGATATTGTGTATCGCGTGCAAAAATGTCACACATGTAGGGTCTGGCCAATAAATGAATATCATTGTTTGGATATAATTCACGTAACAGAGCCACGGCAGGCAGGGTATTGATTGCATCGCCGATAAATTTTGGCAATACCACGAGAATTGCCCCAGAGACCTGATTTGTTTGTAGTTGTTTCAAAATAATATTGCTGCTGTATTGCGCTCTTACTAGGTGCTTAGTATAACGTGAGCAGGGTGCTAATTTCACCCGTTATAAATCAAGAAAGGATTAAAAATGAAAAACTTGAAAAGTTGTGAGTGGCTTGCAAAGCATCTTGACCAAGTACAGGTGCTGGATGCAGGGATTGTAACGCCTGGCACCCGTTCGCCCTATTCACCGCAGGCCATCATTCAAGGTGCAAAGCGTTTCGACATCAGTGGTGCACTTGCTAAGCCAGATGCGCAATTGCCAAACACCATGTGTGATGGCGCGCAATTTCAGGCCAATATGCGTCAACTAGGTATCAATCAAAGTGACACCGTGGTGGTGTATGATGATATGGGGCTGTTTAGTGCTGCTCGTGCTTGGTGGATGTTCAAAAGTATGGGTTTTGAGCAAGTATTTGTGCTTGATGGCGGCTTACCACGCTGGCAAGCTCTCGGTTTACCCACCACCCACAGTTATGCGCTGAACGAGCAGGTGGGTGATTTTGTTGCTAACCCGCAACATGGCTACTTTATTGATAGTCAACAGGTACTAGCAGCAATAGACGATGACAGCATTTGCATACTGGATGCAAGGGGAGCCAAGCGGTTTAGCGGTGAAGACCCAGAACCGCGTGAAAATATGCGCAGTGGTCATATTCCTAACAGCAAGAATTTGCATTACCGTGAACTTGTGGATGAACAAGGACTGATAAAGAGTACCACGCAGCTTAAAGCTTTATTTACGGAGCGTGGTGTGACGAATCAAGCCCTACAGTTTAGCTGTGGCTCAGGCGTGACCGCGTGTATTTTGGCGATGGCGGCGGATGAATGTGGTTATCAAAAATTGAGTGTGTATGATGGTTCATGGAGCGAGTGGGGCTTGCCCAGTGCGCTGCCCGTTGCGACTGGTAATTAGTTGTAAGGGCAGTGGCGACAGCCGTTACCACAGCAACTACCGCGTTTTAAATGTGCCCAACGATGCATGACCAGCAGCCCATTCTCAATTTCATAATCTAGGCCTTCGATTGCATCTGAGTGCTTATATGGCTGCGCAAGGGCCAGCTGCTCAGCAATCGGCAAGGTACTGATGGCCTCGACATGTGCTTTGAGCTTTGCAATGAGGCAGGCTCTACAAAGACAGCCGTCAGCTTGTGAAAGGGGCAAAATATTGGGCAAAGCTAGACACCAACAACTTTGATCAGCACTGCATGTCAGTGCTTTACCACAATTTGAACAAGACATTCGTAATACCAGTATGAACAATAACACCATCGATAATAACACAGCTCACTATCGAGACTTAGCGACGATTGCACGTTTGGCTGAGGATTATCAGCAAGCATATGGTCGATTGATACACTACCCGCAACAACAGGTTGTGTATCACGTCACCATTGAAGATGTGTGTTTAGCACTGGCTCAGGTGCAAAATGGCGAGGTGGATATCGATGAGTTGGAAATGTGGGCAAACTTGCTAGAAATGCGCGGCGATATCGATCATTCACAGGTAGAAGGGCTGTTGTATGCGCTGGCAAATCCCGAACAAATGGGTACAGTGAATCACGAGAAAGTGACGCAACTGATTAACTTATATAAATAAAAAAGGATGTACACCTATGTCGCTGAGTGCTAAAGCGATTCATCATAGCTACCAAGACGAGCATTTCACATTAACTATGATGCATCCTAAATTTTCAGAGCCAGATTACCATTTGGTAATGCGCAACCAGCAGCGCCTTAGAGCCTTGTTTGCAGGGCAAACCGATTGGCCCAAACCCGATATGACTTTGGCGGATAACATTGCTGCGATGGCACATCATTTACGAGAGTTTAATGAAAACATCGCCTATGGCTTTTGCGTATTCGATAGTGAAGAAACAGAATGTATTGGTTCGGTGTACATCGATGCCAGTGAGGTCGATGGCTACGACTGCGAGCTACACTACTGGCTAGATGAAAGCTTGATTGAGCTAGAGTCTGTGTTAGAACAAAGTATGCTAGTTTGGCTAAAAGAGAAATGGGGTTTAACTAACCCCGCTTTGGTTGCTCGCGAAATTCCACTTGAACAGTGGCAGAGAATGAAAAAAGCGAGCTAATGCCCGCTTTTTTTCGCTGAGGTTTCCCTTACTTATGATACCCCAAGCAAGCCTCAACTTCGTTTTTCGAGCCTAAGATCACGCTGACACGCTGGTGGATCTCTTGCGGGTCTATTTCTAAAATACGCTCTTGCCCGGTATGGGCAATACCGCCTGCTTGTTCTACCAACATGGCCATTGGGTTGGCTTCGTACAATAAACGTAGCTTGAATGGTTTGTTTGGATCTTTGGTATCAGCTGGGTAAGTAAATAAACCACCACGGCATAGTACGCGGTGCACGTCTCCGACCATGGCTGCAATCCAGCGCATGTTGAAGTTTTTACCACGCGGGCCTGTGTCACCCGCCAATAAGTCGTTAACGTAATTTTGCATAGCAGGTTGCCAGTGACGCTGGTTAGACGCGTTGATGGCAAATTCTTTGGTATCTTCAGGAATTTTTGCAAATTCTTCAGTCAACATAAAACTGCCGTGGGTTTTATCTAGGGTGAAGATACGCGTGCCTTTACCAATGGTTAAAGCCAATGTGGTACATGGTCCATACAATACATAGCCTGCGGCTACTTGCTGATGGCCTGGCTGCATGAAAATACGCTCATCGGCTGGGTCTGAATCTTTTGGTGCACGCATGATAGAGAAAATCGTGCCGACCAGTGAGTTAATATCTGTGTTTGATGAACCATCTAGTGGATCAAAAGCGACGATATACTCCGCATCTGGATTACCTGCCACGGTGTAGTCTTCTTCTTCTGATGCAATGGCTTTCACGTAGCCAGACTCAAGTAGAATATCTTTTAACAGTTGGTTGGATAGTACATCGAGCTTTTTCTGAGTTTCACCCTGAATATTTTCATCCAATGTTGAGCCGAGTACGCCTGATAGGGCACCTTGACCAACGCGGAAAGAGATCTCTTTACAGGCCGCTAAAATTGTACGGATAAGAGAAAGTAACTCTCTTGAGCAACCATCTTCGATAAGCACTGGAGGGAGTCTACGCATAGTTTTTGATCCTGATAACGTTGTGGCTTGAGTCTATAAAATGTGAGAGGAGAGCTCAGGCCGCAATTAATTTCGTCTTAAAATAGCTGAACTTTGTATACAATTTTATATACTGGGTTTGAATCAGCCATTAAAACCACTAATAACAAGGTAAGATCATGCGAAAAATAGCCAAGCTATCCGTCATATTCTGTACTTTGCTAGGCGCTATGATAACTCAAGCTGTCGCAGCAATTAAGTCTATTGACGAGTTTACTGACAAGTTAAATCGTTTTCCGGGATATTATTCCTTTTATGCAGACACTTCCAGCGGCAAAATTTATCTGGATGTCGACAAGCTAAAGCAACCATTTCTTCTACAGCATAGCTTACCTTACGGCGTTGGCTCTAACGATATTGGGTTAGATAGAGGACAGCTTGGTGGTACTTATCTGGTACAGTTTGAACGCTTTGGTGACAAAGTGATGTTACGTGCGCTAAATAGTTATTATCGCGCTAGCTCGTCAAATCCTGCTGAGCAACAAAGTGTCAATGAAGCCTTTGCATCGAGTATTTTACAGGGCTTTAAAGTCGTTGCCGAAGATAGTGACAGTGTATTGATTGATTACACGCCTTATCTTTTGTCAGACGTACATGCGGTGAGCCGCACGCTAGCACAGCGTGAACAAGGCAGTTTTAACCTAGATAGCAGTCGCAGCGCAGTGTTTATGGAGCGTAGCAAAGCGTTTGTTGATAACACCGAGTTGGAAGCCGTGTTGACCTTTACTGGTAATAAGCCGGGCGAATATGTGCGTCAAGCTGTGGCAGACCCATATTCGATCACAGTTCATCAGCATCACTCGTTGATTAAACTTCCGGATGATAACTATCAGCCTCGTAAATTCCACCCGCAATCGGGATATTGGAGCATTGAGCATAAAGACTATTCGGCACCATTAGGGGAGTCTATGTTGGTGCGCTACATTCCGCGTCATCGCTTGGCTAAAAAAGACCCCAGTGCGGCGTTGAGCGAGCCGGTTGAACCAATTATTTACTACCTCGATCCGGGCGTACCAGAACCCGTCAAAACAGCGTTGCTAGACGGAGGCATGTGGTGGGACGATGCGTTTGCCGCAGCCGGTTATAAAAATGCCTTTCAGATCAAAATACTACCAGAGAGTGCCGATCCGATGGATGTACGCTATAACGTGATCCAGTGGGTACACCGTGCAACTCGCGGTTGGTCATATGGTTCATCGGTCATTGACCCGCGTACTGGCGAGATCATCAAAGGACACGTGACGCTAGGCTCTTTGCGTGTGCGTCAAGATATCTTAATCGCAGAGGCGCTGGCAGCGCCATTTGTAACGGGTGATGAGGTGGTGAGTCGTTTACATGATATGGCACTTGATCGTATCCGCCAGCTCAGTGCGCACGAAATCGGTCATACTTTAGGTATTGCGCATAACTTTTCTGCGTCAATCAAAGACAGGGCGTCGGTGATGGATTATCCACACCCGTTAGTGTCATTCGATGCGAATGGCAAACTGGATATTACACAGGGCTATGCCAAAGGTATGGGCACATGGGATACCCAAGTTGTTAAGTATGGTTACAGTGATTTCAGTAACACTGATGAAGCACAAGGGCTCGCTGATATTTTGGCACAAAACCGTGAGTTGGGTTTAGAGTTCATTTCGGATAGTGATGCAAGAGCTCAGGGTGGGGCGCACCCAACGGCGCATTTATGGGATAACGGTGCGGATCCAGCGGCAGAACTATTACGTGTTTTAGATGTTCGCCAGCAAGCCTTAAATACCTTTGGTATTAACAACATAAAAACTGGTGTGGCCTTGTCTCAACTGGAAGAAAAACTGGTGCCTTTGTTTTTATTCCACCGTTATCAAGTAGAATCCGCCGTTAAACTAATTGGCGGTGTTGATTATGACTATGAAGTTCGCACTGCCAATGCCGTCAAAGGGGCTAAAGTAGTCGACAAGGCGATTCAAAAGAAAGCGCTACAGGCAATTTTGAAAACCCTCGACGCTGAGCAGTTGCGCATTCCTGAAAGTGTTTTGGCACTGATCCCGCCAAAAGCGTACGGCGAGAGCAAAACGCGTGAAAGTGTGTACGGCAGAACAGGACTGACACTTGATGCCATGGCGTTACCTGAAGTTGCAGCAAACCACAGTCTAAACTTGCTGCTTAACGCTGAACGATTGAACCGTTTGGCTCAGCATAAAGCAAGGGATGTTAAGCACTTGGGTGTTGAGCAGGTGATGAATGCTTTATACAGTAAGGTATTTGACGCAAGTGCCAGCAGCGGCATGGCGCGAAAGTTAGCGCAACGTGTCCAGTATTTGACGGCAGCGCGTATGGCACAACTAGCAAGTTCCGATAAAGTTGAGCCTGAAGTACAAGCACAGCTGCGATTCCAGCTAATGCGTGTTGCAAAGCAGTTTGACCAGCAGTCGCTGTTTAGCAACGTTAGCGAAGAAACCGCTTATCGTCACGAGTTAGCAAGACAGGTTAATGTATTTTTAGAAAGCGGCAAATGGCCAGAAGGGTTTAAAGCGTTGCAGATGCCTCCGGGTTCACCGATTTAACCTTGATAAAAAAAGCTGGCAGATTGCCAGCTTTTTTTGGTTATTGGCTTCGGGCTATCTGGTTTTTTCACAAGTTTACATCAGCATATGAGCTTACTTGAAGTGCTAACTAAAGCACAGCTCATTTATCAAACGGCGGATCTGTTGTTGCGCCGGTGCAACTTTTTCCATCGCTAGAAATTCATCGGGTTGGTGCGCTTGTTCTATGCTGCCTGGGCCCATTACGATGGTTTCACAACCGAGTTGTTGAATAAATGGCGCCTCGGTACAGTAGTTCACAGCCACAGCTTTGGTGTTTGCAACTTGTTCTGCCAACTTAACCAATGCACTATCTGTGCTACCACTGAATGCAGGAATTGGGTCATGTAGGTCAATGACTTCAACACTATTAGGATATTGCGCATTAATAGGCGTAACGGCATCTAGCAGCAACATCTGTAGTTCCTTGATACTCAGCCCTGGTAGCGGACGTAGGTCAATATGCAATTCACAACAGCCGCATATACGATTGGCGTTGTCTCCACCATGGATATGACCCAGATTCAATGTTGGGTAAGGGATCGCAAAATCTGATAGTGAATATTTATTCTTTAATTGTTCTTTTAGTTGCAACAATTTTGTAATCACCATATGCATGATTTCAATTGCATTCAAACCTCTGTCAGGATCGGAGCTATGACCTGAGCGACCGAGAATGCGAATCGCGCTGCTCATATGCCCCTTGTGCGTGTACACAGGGGTCATATCTGTAGGTTCACCAATGATACAGCGTGCGGGTTTTAAATCAGGGTGTTTGGCAATTTGTTGTGCGCCAGCCATCGTGGTTTCTTCGTCGGCGGTTGCCAGAATTAACAGCGGTTCTGTTTGTTTTACGCCTTGTTCATCAAGGGTTTTGATGGCATCTAATACAAAGGCGAAAAAGCCTTTCATATCAATTGAGCCTAAACCGTAGAGTCGGTTGTCATGTTGCTTTAACTGAAATGGGTCATAGTTCCAGCGGCTATCGTCAAATGGCACGGTGTCGGTATGACCCGCAAGCATTAGGCCTCCTTCCCCTGTGCCACGCTTGGCGAGCAAGTTGAATTTACCAGGGGCGCTGTGCAGTTCGGTGATCTCTACTGTGAAGCCGAGGCTTTTACACCACTGCGCCAGCAGTTCTATCACTGGGCGATTGCTCATATTAAGGGATTCGTCCAATGCACTGACGGATGGATTGGCGATGAGTTGCTGATACATAGCTAAAAAAGTCGGGGTGGCCATAAAAAATCCAAAATATTTATTCAAAGTATTTGCATAACAATTTAAAGGTGTTTAGTATGAATATCAATTCACTTTTTTAGCATAAATATTTTAGAGGCTGGCATGCGACGATACTCATTCACTATTTAATTTCATTTTGACCTGTAAACGCAATACAAATAAGAGACCTTGATTAAAAATGATGAATGTGAACAAAAAAGTAGCGATAGTCGGCGCCAGTGGATATAGCGGCGCAGAGCTTGCCAGTCTTATAGCCAAACACCCCAACTTCTCCCTGTCGGGTTGTTACGTGTCAGAGCAAAGCTTGGATAAGAACAAGTCTTTGAGCCAGTTGTATCCAGAGCATGGAGTTTTGCTCGACACGCCCTTACTGCCATTAACCGAACAAGCTTTTACGGACATCGCTGAGCAGGCGGATTTTGTTTGCTTATGCACGGATCACCAAGTGAGTGTCGAACTGGCCCCTAAATTTTTAGCAATGGACAAGAAAGTATTCGACCTTTCCGGTGGTTACCGTTTAGCTAGTAGCGCTGATTATGAGCGATATTATGGCTTTAGCCACCCTTACCCGCACTGGCTTGAGCAAGCTGAATATGGGTTAGCCGAGTGGAATGCACAGGCTATCTGTGACGCACAATTAGTTGCGGTTGCTGGGTGCTACCCAACTGCGGCACTTAATGCGTTAAAGCCATTGAAGCTGGCAAATCTATTGGCAGACAGACAAATCATCATTAATGCCGTTTCAGGGGTGACGGGCGCAGGTCGAAAAGCCAGTTTGAATACACATTTCTGTGAAGTGTCTTTAGCGCCTTATGGGCTATTTAATCATCGTCATACACCTGAGATCAGTCAGTATCTCGGACATGATGTGTTGTTTACACCTCACTTGGGTAATTTCTCTCGGGGCATTTTAGAAACTATTTATGTAGAGCTTAAACCTGACGTAACGCCATCACAGGTCAGTGAGGCTTATCAAGTGCTGGCAGATGAACCGCTGATCCGTCTTAAAGGCGCGCAATTGCCTTCAATTAAGAGCGTTGCAGGGCAACCATTTGTGGACATAGGCTGGCAACAGCAAGGTCAGCAACTCATTGTCGTGGTTGCGATTGATAACTTGCTTAAAGGCGCAGCAGGTCAAGCGCTGCAATGTATGAACTTAGCCTGTGCGCTCAACAGCGAACTGGGTTTGAAAGGAGCTTGGTAATGCAAACTTGGGTGATCAAGATTGGTGGCGCAGTACTCGATACAGAAGGGGCGGCTCATGCATTGTTTTCAGAACTGGCGAAGATCAGCTGCAGTGATACCTCAAAGCAATTTGTACTGGTTCACGGTGGCGGCGCTTTGGTCGATCGTTGGTTAAACGATGCGGGGTTTGCAACGGCAAAGCATCAAGGGCTGCGGATCAGCCCAAAAGAACAAATGCCTTACATTGTTGGTGCACTTGCTGGGTGTGCCAATAAACAGTTGATGGCTCATGCCATCAGCGCAAATTTATCACCGGTCGGGTGCTGTTTATATGAAGCGGGTGTGATGGCACAGCAAAAGCTTAGGGCATTGGGCCAAGTCGGTGAGTGTATTGCTCATGACAAGGGCATTTTAGCGACATTGTTGGAGTTGGGTCGAATCCCGTTGGTGAGTTCTGTAGGGCTCGGTGAAGATGGGCAATTATACAATGTTAACGCCGATGAAGCCGCAGCGGCCATTGCCAGTCAGCTTAACGCAGAACTCATCTTTATGACGGATGTAGAAGCGGTGTTAGATGCGAATAAGCAACCGCTTCATCAGTTAGGTAAATCACAAATCGAGGAATTAGTCGAAACAGGAGTGATAGTGGGCGGAATGGAGGTCAAAGTAAAGACCAGCCTTCGCGCAGCCCAACACTTACGACGTGGCGTGTATATCTCAAGTTGGCAAAAGCCAGAAAACTTGGCCGCACTCGTTGCAGGTGCGCACATTGGAACCAAAATCACTCCATAGGATTTAAACATGTTACAACATTTTTTAACGGGGCTTGAGTTTGATCAAGCACAGGTTTTGAAGCTACTCAAGTTAGCGCAGAATATTAAAAATCAGCCAAAAGAATACGCCCATGCATTGGCAGGCCTATCAATCGTAACCTTGTATGAAAAACCAAGTTTACGGACGCGTTTGTCGTTTGATATTGGTATCAATAAGTTAGGCGGACATGCGGTCTACTTAGATCAGCAAAATGGTGCCATAGGCAGTCGTGAGTCGGTACAAGACTTTGCTTTGAATATCTCAACTTGGGCCGATGCGTTGGTTGCTCGGGTAAACCATCACAGCACCTTAACGACTTTGTCTGAACATGCGTCAATTCCTGTCGTAAACAGTCTGTGTGATTTATATCACCCATGTCAGGCTTTGGCGGATTTTTTAACGTTACAAGAAGTACATGGCGATGTGAGCCAGTTAAAGCTGGCTTACCTAGGCGAGGGGAATAATGTGACCCACTCTTTGATGTTGCTCGCGGCGACATTAGGCACTGATTTTGTGGCGGTATGTCCAAAAGGACATTCACCAGATGCGCAGATAGTTAAACAAGCAGAGCAGATAGCCGCGGCAAATGGGGCATCTGTTTTGATTAGTGACCGTGTTGAAGCTGCGGTGGGCGCAAATGCATTGTATGCAGATACTTGGGTATCAATGGGGAATAGCACCTCACTGGAGCAAGTAAAGCAAACCTTTTTGCCCTATCAAATCAACCAAGCTCTCGTTCAAAAAACGGGCGCTAGCACGGTGTTGCACTGTCAGCCTGCGCACCGAGAATATGAGATCACCTCAGAGGTGATGGACGGCGAAAATTCAAAAATAATTCAACAAGCACAAAACCGCATGCATGCCCAGAATGCTTTGCTGGTATCACTATTAAATCCAAATTACGTGTAAGGATGTAAAGCAAATGAGCGAAATCAAAAAAGTTGTATTGGCCTACTCGGGTGGTTTAGATACATCGGCGATTGTTCCTTGGTTAAAAGAAAACTATGGCTGTGAAGTGGTGGCGTTTGTAGCCGATGTTGGTCAAGGTGAAGAAGAGCTGGCTGGTGTTGAACAGAAAGCCATCGCTTCGGGTGCGTCAGAATGTCACATCGTGGATTTAAAAGAGCAGCTTGTTAGCGATTATATTTATCCAACGTTGAAAACGGGTGCGATATACGAAGGCACATACTTGCTAGGCACATCAATGGCGCGTCCTATCATTGCCAAAGCACAAGTTGAAATAGCGCGCAAAGTGGGTGCCGATGCATTATCTCATGGTTGTACGGGCAAAGGTAACGATCAGGTTCGTTTTGAATCTTGCTTTGCAGCGTTGGCACCGGACCTTAAAGTCGTCGCACCATGGCGTGAATGGAACTTATCTAGTCGCGAATCATTGTTGGAATATTTAGCTGAGCGCAATATTCCATGTTCCGCATCAGCCACCAAAATTTATAGTCGTGACGCCAACGCATGGCATATTTCTCATGAAGGCGGCGAGCTAGAAAACCCGTGGAACCAACCAAGTGAACAAGTGTGGACTTGGACTGTGTCACCAGAGCAAGCACCAGACAAACCAGAGTTTGTATCGGTAAGAGTTGAAGAGGGTCAGGTGGTGGCTGTTAATGGTGAACGTTTTAGCCCTTACCAGTGTTTAGTGCAACTAAACCAAATTGCCTCAGCTCATGGTGTGGGTCGTGTTGATATCGTTGAAAACCGTCTAGTAGGGATGAAGTCTCGTGGCTGCTATGAAACCCCAGGCGGCACGGTGATCATGGCGGCATTACAAGCAATCGACGAATTGGTTTTAGATAAAGCCAGTCGTAAATGGAAAGAGACCTTAGCCAGTGAGTTTGCACACTTAGTGTATGACGGTCGCTGGTTTACACCACTTAAAGACTCGATTTTAGCGGGTGCTGAGGCGCTCTCTGGTGTCGCTACCGGAGATGTTGTGTTGAAGTTGTACAAGGGGCAGGTCAGCGCTGTGCAGAAGCAATCAGTGAACAGTTTATACAGTGAAGACTTTGCAACATTTGGCGAAGATGATGTTTACGATCAATCACATGCCGAAGGGTTTATTCGTTTATTCTCGTTATCCAGCCGGATAGCAGCGTTAAACAAAAAGTCGTAATACTAAAGCGTTAGGAGAAACATTATGGCGTTATGGGGCGGGCGTTTTTCATCGGGTCCGGATGCGGCATTTAAACAATTTAATGACTCTTTGCCTTTTGATTATCAATTGGCGGAGCAGGACATTGTCGGCTCCATTGCGTGGGCTGGCGCGCTGCAACAGGTGAATGTGCTCAGTGAGCAAGAACATCAAGAATTGGTCGCAGCGTTGAATGCTTTGTTAGAAAGCGTACAGCAAGATATAGCAGCCGTTGCAAACGCTGGGTATGAGGATATTCATTCGTATGTTGAAGCAAAGCTTATTGAACAGGTGGGTGACTTAGCTAAAAAGCTCCATACAGGGCGTAGTCGTAACGACCAAGTGGCCACCGATTTTAGGCTCTGGAGTCGCCAATGTGCGGAGCAGTTGCTGGCGGCCTTAGGCTCGTTAAAGTCGGCTTTTGTAAATTTAGCAGAGCGTGAACTTGGCACTATTTTGCCGGGTTATACCCATCTTCAGCGCGCACAGCCTGTGCTTTTTAGCCATTGGTGTATGGCTTACGTTGAAATGCTTGAGCGGGATGAATCTCGCCTGCAAGATGCGCTTATTCGATTGAATGTATGCCCTTTGGGCAGCGGTGCGCTTGCTGGCACGGCTTATCCGATTGATAGAGAGACCTTGGCGACTAACTTAGGATTTAGCCATGCGAGTCGTAATAGCTTAGATGCTGTTTCGGACAGAGACTTTGTGGTTGAGCTACTCAGCTGCGCCAGCATTTCGATGATGCATTTATCGCGCTTTGCCGAAGACTTAATATTCTATAATTCTGGAGAAGCGGCCTTTATTGAACTGGCAGATAACGTCACGTCTGGCTCGTCACTGATGCCGCAAAAGAAAAACCCAGATGCGCTGGAATTAATACGTGGTAAAACTGGGCGTGTCTTTGGGGCATTTAGCGCCATGATGATGACCTTAAAAGCGCTACCTCTGGCATACAACAAAGATATGCAAGAGGACAAAGAAGGTCTGTTTGATGCCATGCCTACTTGGCTTGCTTGTATTCATATGGCAGAGGCCTGCATTAAAGGCTTAAAGGTGAATGCACAAACGACGCGTAAGGCGGCGCAAGGCGGGCACGCTAACGCCACAGAGTTGGCTGATTATCTAGTGGCTAAGGGGATCCCATTTAGAGAGGGGCATCACATTGTTGGCCAATTGGTACAAATAGCGATTGCTGAGGGTAAAAACCTAGAGCAGCTAAGCTTAGAGTCATTCCAGCAGGTTTGTTCTGTGATCACCGACGATGTGTATCCAGTACTGGAATTGGATGCAGGCATTGCCGCGCGTCAAGCGCTCGGGGGAACATCGGTAACGCAAGTAGAGCAAGCTGTACGTGCGGCGAAAAAAAAACAGCAGATCCTAGTCAGAGACGCTAATTTAGACGATGTAGATGCCATTGCTGGGCTTATTCAGCATTGGGCAAAAGTTGGCGAAAACTTGCCGCGGGCAAAAAGCGATATGATCCACTCCATTAACGAATTTGCTGTGACGGTGGTGGATGGCAAGATCACGGGGTGTGCCTCGCTGTACATCTATGACACGGGTTTAGCTGAAATTCGCTCCTTGGGGGTCGATCCACAAACTCATGTTAAAGGGCAAGGCATGCAGTTAGTTCAGTACCTGCTTATAAAAGCACGTAGGTTGGCACTTAACCGAGTGATAGTGTTAACGCGCGTACCGGGCTTTTTTACTAAGCAAGGCTTTAGTTATTGTACTAAAGACACGCTACCAGAAAAGGTAATGAAGGACTGTGATTTGTGTTTGCGTAAAGACCATTGCGACGAAGTGGCAATGGAATTCCTATTAAAGGCGGCAAAAAGTACGGTGATCCCGTGTAAGTTTGTTGCCTAATCTCCCTGAAAAACCATAAAAGGCGTCTGGTTGATCCCAGGCGCCCTTTTATTATTTACCTTCACCTGTCGTTTATCCTCTTTTTTTGTCAATTAGGCGCTCTAATTGGTGATGTCAAAAAATAGTGGCTTGGTATTTGCATTTTGGATGTTAGCTTTGTAACAAAAAGGTTAATTTTTATTCTATTTTTTGAAAACTAGAGAGGTTTAAATGAGATTCTTACTACGATTAATCCAAAATACTAAAAACTCAAATATGTCGAAAGGTGCTGGTCAAACTCATCTACTTTCTGATAAGGTGCTAACAAATAAAGGGTTGTTTGTAAAAATCAGTGGTGCTAGAGGTGGTGGTGCAGTGAAAACTACAGCTGAATAGCCACAATAAAAAGACAGAAGAGAAGCCATGTTTTTTGAATTAAGCGGGTTAAGTTTACATTTTGATACGGTTATTGTCATTGGCATGGTGCTCGCCTTTTTGTTTAACTTCAGCTTTTTCATCCTAAAATTAAATACAAATAAATCCCTTTTGTTGACATCAGGACTGATGGCTGGATCTTATTTCTTGAGTAATCACTTTTATGATATTGATATACCAGCAGCTTATATGTATCTACAATGGTTGGCATATGATGTTGTGTCTATACTCTGCATATGGGGGTTGCACAAACTAACGAAGCAGCCTTTTTCAATTTCATCTATCTATGTATTTGTCGGGTTGACTGTTAATAGCTTGTTATTTGCTTTGATGCACCTTGATATAGTCGTGTTGGGAAATAAGCAACAGTGGTGGTTTTGGACTGTCTATAGTGCTTCTGTGAACTTCTTCGATTTGATGATGGTGGTAGCGCTTATATTAAATCGAGACTTTCTATTTATAGAAAGCCTTTCGAATAAAATAAAAGCGCTTTTTAAAGCATCTAGTGTTTTAAATACAAAATAGGATCACAAGCAGGTTCTAGGGCCTCTAAATCTGAGCTGGTATTAGTATTCTTTTGGCTTTTCCATTTCCTGTTATTTATTGGGTTGCGTCAGTTTGTAGATGATCACTTTTTATAGGTATACTTTTTTTGCTTGATAGGTTTATATTTTTTGATTTGGCTTATGCTATTCATGCTGTAAATATCACGGCCATGACTCTGACATTGCTGTTTTACTTGTTTTTCCAGCGAGTGAAGCAAGATGAGAGAATATCGGTATTACTGAGTCTTGGTTTAACCGCTGCATCTTATGCTGTTTCTTCTACGACGCTTTGGTGGCCTATCACGCTGGACTTTATGCATCCCTATTTATTGTATATTGTGTATGACTGCCAACTGCTTGTACTGCTGTGGGCTTTACATAAAATATTAAGGCTTAAATATAGTTGTGCATTCTTTTATTTGCTCGCTTTTTCTTTAGGTAACTGTCTCCTTCTCTTTATCATGTATATTGATCGTGTAGTGGTTGGAAATGAAGACGTTTGGTGGTACTGGTATGTGTACAGCATCTTAGCCAAAATTTTTGATATATGTTTAACCATTGGGTTATGTACAAACAGAGATTTTCTGAGGTTAGCAGTGCTAAAAAAGAAAATTTTGGAACCTATAGGTCATCGATTGGCTTCTATTCGATGAACAGTGATTGGTATTGCGATAGCGAAAAAGTTGAGTAAAGCACCCTAAAGGAACTTTACTCTTTGATATTAAAACTGATATTCCCAGCTTAACTTAGCTGCACTTCGTGTTTTATCATCGTCATTATTGCTTTGTTTATCTTGCCACACAGAGAGCCCAGCTTTTAACAAGCCGTTAAACAAGCCTTGTTGGTAGCCGAGTTCTAACAATGTTCGTTCAATATGCAAGGCGTCGAAATCAATCCGTTTGAGCTTTACAAACCCACCATATCCACCGAGTTGATAGTAATCACTTGCTAATGTGAGACTTTTCGCCTGAGGCCCAATGGCTGCGCCTAGCCACTGATCGCGCTGAGTGTATTCAGAGCCACCTTGGGGGGTTGTGAAGTTACACTGAAAGTTTGCCTCCAGCGCATGACAATTCATGGTGTTGTCACTGAACTCTAGGTAACTCTTGAGGCGATAATCAGTATTACCCGTAAAATGTTCAATACCCACAGTATAAGTGTTTTCAGAAGGCAGTATGCCACTGTCATTATTGCCAGCAACTTCCGCATACAGCGAAATAGGCTGGCCCAGAATTAGCCGAGAATATTTTACGTCTACACCCACTATTCTTTGTTTTGTCGAGGCTTGTTCTGTGTGTAATGGCAGCTCAAGTACAAAATCACTAGCAGTGGCATTCATAGCCAGCTCTAGCCCTTGAAGTGGTGAACTGGATAAGCGTATCCCCCAAAATTCGCCATCTCGTTTGTCGCTAAGAGTGGGTTTCTGTTTTGCGCCCAGCGCGGTGACTTGCCATGGTCCTATAAATGATAGCCAGCTTGGTCCTTCGTAATTACTATTGGCGCGACTGATACGCGCTGCGGTCATTGGTGCTGCGTTGTTTGATAACAGTAAGGCATTTTCATTGGCGGGGCCCCACCAGTAATTGAGGCGTTCAGCACTGAGTGACCAGTTGCCCACCAGCACGGCAAGGTGGCTCCCATAATGATTGATGTGCTTGCCATCAAGCGCTTCATCAGCATAGTTTATCTGTACTTTGGCGCTAACATGGTTGCCGGTCATAACGCTATAAGTTGATATGCCAGACTTAGCAGCTTGGCGCTCACCAAAACCGTTTTGTAAAGCGGCTTCATCGTCAAAGTATGCTGTGATACTTGAGTATTGGCTTCGTTTGGCTTGAACCAATGCATGACGCAGGTGTGCTAGGGCAAATTGCGCATTGTGGGCAACACGCTTTGAGTCTATCTTATCAAGGTCTTGAATGATTCCTTGCCACAATAATGGATATTGATTGACGGGGCGGTTGATGAGACCTGCACTGACCAACATATCAATAGAGTGCTTTAGCTCGCTCTCGTTGGCGTTGATCCAAGGACTTGCGATGCTGTTACAGCTTGTTGCCAATAATAATGCTGCGCTGAAGTATGATAATTTCATCCGTGTAATTTTGCCTGTAAAGCTTTTGCCACAAGTGGATGAACAAATTCGCTGACATCACCTTTGTGTAGTGCCACTTCTTTTACCAAAGTAGAAGAAATAAATGAGTTACGCTCAGAAGGGGTTAAAAATACACTTTCTAAGTCTGGGTTGAGACGTCGATTCATATTGGCAAGTTGAAACTCGTAGTCAAAATCAGACACCGCACGTATCCCTCTTATTAACACATTCGCTTTGTGTTTTTTTGCCAGATCAACCAGCAGTCCAGAGAAACCAATCACTTTTACATTCTTGTGTTCAGCAAGAATTTGTTCAGCCAACGCGACTCGTTCTTCCAAAGAGAAGCAAGGTTTCTTGTTCGGGTTATGTGCAATAGCAAGTAGCACCACATCAAACATTTTGGCAGCACGTTTGATTAAATCAGCGTGACCATTGGTTAATGGATCAAAGGTTCCTGGGTATAAAGCTGTGACTTTCATAACATTATGTCGTCAATAGAATTTGGCATATGGTAGCAATGTTTTACAGATATTTCACTGGTCTGCTTTGCACAATCTGCACTTATATCATATACCCTTTAGTGCTATTTTCACTTAGCCTAATTGGCTATACTGACCCAATTAGTGAAACACATCCTAATATTAATCGCGTGTCATAGAGATCAGGATATGAATACCAAGGAAAAAATAATTCGTACCAGCATCGCTTTATTCAATTTACATGGAGAGCGGGCAATTACTACGAATCACATAGCTTCAAACTTGGGTATAAGCCCAGGCAATTTGTACTACCATTTTAAAAATAAAGAAGACATTATTCGCAATATATTTTCTTTATACAGAGAGCATTTAAGTACTCACTTTAAACCACTCAATACCGATTATGAGCCACTAGAGCAGTTAACAACGTACTTAGATTCATTATTTGACTTAATGTGGCGTTACCATTTTTTTTACGACAACCTTACTGATATTTTGGCAAGAGACGGCGTATTGAAAAAGCAATATATTGAGTTTCAGGCAGATCTATTTGAGCAGGTGCGCTCTGTCGTAATTGGTTTACGTACAAGCCGCGTTATTGATATTAGCGATGAGGACGCAAAAGAGCTGGCTCATGTGTTGAAAATGACGGTGAGTTTTTGGACGCCATATGTCAAGGCGCGCAGAATGACAGGGGTGCTAGAGCAGCAAGATATCTACAATGGTATCGTGAAAGTACTGATGTTATTTAAGCCATATTGTACAGATTTAAGCTCAGCTAAAATTCAGGAGTTACAGGACCAATATCAACGCCTTGCGGATGAGTCATTACCTAGTATTGCGTGATATTGACAGCTAATTAGTTTGTTTATTTCCTAGACGCATAGAAATTTGATATACTCGCGCGCCCGATGTCTAGGCGCGCAATCGCCACGCAAAAGAGTTATTTCTATGTTTAAATTTATCGTCAAACTGCACCCTGAAATTGCCATCAAAAGCAAATCAGTTCGTAAACGCTTCACCAAACTTCTAGAGAAGAATATTGAAATTCTTCTAAGCCGTGTTGACGAGCAAATCAAAGTAAAGAATAACTGGGACAATATTACGGTTACCAGCGCTAAATCGGATCAATCAACACGTGATGCATTGATAGATAATTTAAAGCGCGTGCCTGGAATCGTGCAATTTATTGAAGTGCAAGAAACGCACTTTGAAAGCCTTGACGATATTTATCAGCGTACCTTAGCACTTGCTGGCCACACCATTGAAAACAAAACTTTCTGTGTTCGCGTGAAACGCAGAGGCAACCACGACTTTACTTCAAGCGATGTAGAGCGCTATGTGGGTGGTGGACTGAATCAAAATGTATCAGGTGCAAGCGTTAAACTTAGCAAGCCTGAAGTGACGGTAAAAATCGAGATAAAAGATGATTTAGCATATATCGTAACGCACACGCACTATGGTATTGGCGGCTTCCCTTTACCAACACAAGAAGATGTATTGTCACTTATCTCAGGTGGCTTTGACTCAGGTGTTGCCACTTATCAAATGATCCGTAAAGGTGCTCGCACGCATTTCTTATTCTTCAATCTTGGCGGCGCGGCACATGAAATAGGGGTTAAGCAGGTCAGTCATTACCTGTGGAAGCAATACAGCTCAACCCACAAAGTTAAATTTATTACCGTTGATTTTGAGCCCGTGGTCGCCGAAATTTTGGAAAACATTGAAAATGGGCAAATGGGCGTGGTTCTCAAGCGTATGATGATGAGAGCTGGCAGCCAAATAGCGGAGCGTTTTAATATTCCGGCTTTAGTTACCGGTGAAAGTATCGGTCAGGTGTCAAGCCAAACATTGGCGAACTTGAATGTGATAGACAGAGTGACGGAAACATTAATAGTGCGCCCACTGATCCAGCACGATAAGGCTGATATCATCAAGATTGCTCGTGAAATAGGCACTATTGAAATGGCGGAAGCAATGCCAGAGTATTGTGGTGTGATTTCTAAAAAGCCGACAGTGAAAGCTAAGCTTGAAACTATCTTAGCAGAAGAGCAAAAGTTCGATTTTGATGTATTGGACACGGTTGTAGCAAATGCTACGGTGAAAGACATTCGAGATATAGAGGCAGAAGCAAAAGAAGAAGTTAAAGAAGCTGAAACCGCCAGTGAGTTGCCTGCGAATGGCGTTGTTTTGGATATTCGCTCGCCAGATGAAGAAGATGCTAACCCACTGGAAATCGACGGGGTGGAAGTGGTTCATTTACCATTCTTTAGACTCGCCACCAAGTTTGCGGATTTACCACAAGACAAAGAATATTATCTCTACTGTGCCAAGGGCGTAATGAGTCAGTTACAAGCGCTAATATTGCATGAAAACGGCTTCAAAAACGTCAAAGTGTACAAGCCAGAATAACAAAATTAGCTAAAAGCCGAGCATGTCTCGGCTTTTTAGTGCTCTGTTGTTAGTGCCTGTAGCATGTGTGCGTTATACGGTGTTGCTACATTGAGTGATTTGCCCAGCGCAACAACATACCCACAAATCGCCTCAATTTCCGTTTTTCTACCATGTTTTAGATCTTGCGCCATAGACGAAAAGTTGGCGCTGGTACGTGACATCACCAGATACGCACTATCTAACGCCTGAGGTAATGACACTTTCACGCCGGCCTTATTGGCAACGGTACATGCTTCATTGAGTAACGCGAGAATGGTCGCGCTGAATTTTGGCTGGCGCAGTTGCCCATTAGGTATTTGATGTAATGCGGTTAAAGGATTAATCGCAATATTGACTAACAGTTTTTGCCAACGTAGCAGGGTGATGTCTTCGTGAATAAAGCATGCTGGCATTATGTCTTGAAAAAATGTCTCAAATACACGCTTGATCATGGCGTGCGCCTTTACATTACACGCACCTAAATAAGTATCGCCGTAACCCGTTATTTTAACATGATGGTTATCCAACTTTAACGCGCCACGAGCGGTACTGAGAAAAAACAATGCCTGATCCGGTGTAAGCTGGTTGATAACCTCACTCAGATCATACATACCGTTATGGCTAATGAATATATTTGCTTCGTCAGATAAATAGGGAAGTACATCGGTGATAGCCTGTGACACTTGATAGGCTTTTACGCAAATAAAGCAATGAGTAATAGACCGTGGCTGGATGTGTGCTAGTAAAACTGGCTTGGCGTTAATCTTTTTGGTTTGTTGGGATTCACTGATTACCCATTTTTGAGCGGGAAGAGCGCGGGTGATCACTGAAACATGATGGCGCTGACTCAAAGCATGAGCCAATGACAATCCAATCGCGCCAGCACCAACAACATACACATCAGTCATATTTCTTTGCACGCCACTTATTGTGTGCCATATACATGGCGTAGTAACTCAAGGCCCCTAAAAAGTCAGCGATGAAATCTCCCAGCGAGGCTTGTCTGTATGGCAAGCTATCCTGCATGACCTCAATGCCAATGCCGTAACTTGCTAATAACACGAGCTGTGTGATCATCGGCCACTTAAAGGCATGATGCATGATAAATGCTAGTGCAAAAAATATAGCAAAATGAACTACTTTGTCCGCGTGTTGAAAGCGAATACCTGAATGTTGAAACTCTTTGGCAAACAGGTAAGTACACACAGCGAGGGTGACCAACAATAAAACTTGATAAACGCGCCTTGTCACTATACTTCCTAAAGATAAATAGCCGCTAATTTGGGGTCAAGTATATCATCTAAAACTGGCTGGTGGGTGAATATCACTTTTTTCCCACATTCTTATTTAGGTTGATATAATCGTGATATTCATATTTTAGGAGAATAACATGCCTTCTTTTGACATTGTGTCTGAAATTGAGATGACAGAAGCAAAAAACGCGGTTGATAACGCAAAACGAGAGTTGGAAACTCGTTATGACTTTCGTGGTGTTGATGCATCGATCGAGTTCAATAATGACGTGATCACTTTGAAAGCTGAAGCGGATCCACAAGTTATGCAGCTTTTTGATATTTTAGCCAGTAAAGCATCTAAGCGTGGTTTAGATGTGGCAAGCTTAGAGCTTAAAGACATTGAACGTGCAGGTAAACACGTCTCACGTAAAGTTGGACTAAAACAGGGTATTGAAAAAGAAATGGCCAAGAAACTGGTCAAGCTGATCAAAGATTCGAAAATCAAAGTACAGGCTGCGATTCAGGGTGAAGAAGTTCGAGTTACAGGTAAAAAGCGTGACGATTTACAAGAAGTAATGCAGCTGATCCGCACCAGTGATTTAGGCCAGCCTTTTCAATTCAAAAACTTCCGCGATTAATGCTAGTAAAGCAATCTGCTCATTTTGCTTTTGCTAGGCCATCAACCACTAAAGCAAGTAACTCATCTTACTTGCTTTAGATTTCTAGACGTCCATTGACAATCATTCATAAACTTCGCACAATAGCGCCTCTTTTCAAGGTGCTTAGTTTGGTAATGTAATATTACCCAGATCAGTTTGTATCATTTAATCAGCTAAGATAATCGGGAAGTTGGTGACAATCACAGGAATGAGCGAAATCCAACACTGCCCCCGCAACGGTGATGCCTTTATGGCTCAGTCCGGAGACCGGCCTTGAAGTCGACTTACTAGTATTACTTGTGCGGTGGGCGCAAGTTTGGGGATATCATGCAAAACAAATCTACTTTGGCAGTGGCTATTTTAGCTGCTGTGTCTTCTGGCGTCTGGGCAAAAGACCACAATGAGCATATTGAGCGCATTACTGTCACAGCGAACAAATTTGAGCAATCAATTAATAACACCCTCACAACCGTCAATGTGATTGAACGAGAAGAAATTGAGCAAAGTAATCTTAGAGATTTGCCCTCTTTACTTAATACCGTTGCAGGTATTGATGTAGTCAGAAACGGTGGCTTGGGGCAAAAAGCCAGTGTTTTTGTGCGCGGTGCAACAACCAAATATGTGTTAGTGCTGATTGATGGTGTGCGAGTGAGTGATGCGAGCTCTGGCGATGTATCATTTACCAACGTTCCTATTAACAGTATTGAACGCATTGAAGTCGTAAAGGGTGCTAAGGCTGCAATTTATGGCTCTGATGCGTTGGCTGGCGTGATCAACATCATTACGCGTAAGGCGCAACAACAGCAAATTAGTGTTACTTCAGGTAGTCATAACTATGTGAACTATCAACAAGCAGGGCACTTTAACTCAGATTCACTGTCATTAAGTTTCAATTTGGGTTACGAAGACACAGATGGTTATGATGTCACTAGTAAAGACCCCCAACTTCCATTAAATAAAGATCATGACAGTGACGGTTACCACACAAAAAATATCGGCTTTAATCTAAGTTATGATCATGCTGAGGTTGGTACTGTTTCGGCACGCGCACAGTATAGCGAAGGCGAAGGTGAGTATGATAATGCTTGGGGTAATGATGCATATGAATTTGAAAACTATGTCACCAGACTTGCATGGGAAAAACAACATGGTCTGTTGCAGCACTACGCCAGTGTAAGTATCTCTCAGCAGGAGAATACGCAAATTGGCACAGCAAATCATGATGTTTATAGTACCGAACGCGTAGAGCTAGAATATCGTGCGCTATATCGTTGGTCTGACGCATTACAACTGGCCGCGGGTGTGAGTCAGCTCAATGAAGATTTAAGTAATGCATCAGCCGAATTTAGCCATTCGGATCGTACCAATAAAGCCATATTTGTAGGTGGCTTCTTTGAGCAAGGTCCATGGTTGGCAAATGCGGTTGTCAGAAGCGATGATTATGACTTTCACGGTAGAGCCAATACTTACACTGTGGGAATTGGCTATCAGGTCAACAATATTGTTACCTTTAGGGCAAACCATGGCACTGCATTTAGAGCGCCAACGCTGACACATGCTTATGTTAAGAATAGCCCTTGGTATGTGCCAAACCCTGATATTAAACCAGAAGAAGCGAGCAACAGTGAAGTGGGTGTCACACTCGATACTCGATGGGGTAAGTATGACGTTGCACTATTTGATAACAAGATAGATCAGATGATTGTCAACGTGCCAAATGAAACTGGTAAGTACATAGCATCTAACGTTGATCAAGCCACCATGAGGGGCGTAGAGTTATCTGCTGCGGTCTCTGTTTGGGGTGTTGAGCATAGAGCCAATTTAACCTTGCTAGATGCTAAGGATAAAACCACAGGTAAAGCCTTGGTTCGTCGTCCAGACACTGCGTTTAATTACACATTGGTTAAGTCGTGGGAAAAGCTAGATGCTAGCATCACCATGCTTTACCGCTCATCAAGGCCTACCATTCCTTTATATGATAGCCAGTTTAATGCGCATAACAAAGAGCTCAGTGGTTACACCGTTTTCAATTTGGCCGCTAACTACGCCTTATTTGAGAACGTAAAGTTGTCCGCCAGATTGGAGAACTTAACCGATAAAAGCTATTTGACTGCCGCCACAGGACTTGCCAGTGATGGTGAGATATTGGGGTATGTTCCATTTGGCAGACAGGCTTATGTTGGCGTATCCGTTAGCTTCTAAATTGAATGTTCAACAATAAATTAAAAGGCGGATTGTCATATCATCCGCCTTTTTTAGTATTTAGTGTTCTAAGCTTCGCTATCGAGTAAGTGCTCGCTAAAGCATTGCTGAAATTTAGCCAGCTTTGGCGCTATCATCACACTGCAATATCCTTGAGTTGGATTGTTCGCGTAATAGTCTTGATGGTAGCTCTCTGCGCTGTAAAACTGGCAAGCTTCACTAAGCTCGGTAACAATGGCGTTATTATAGTGCTTCTGCTGTGACTCTATCGTCATTTTAGCTTGTTGAAGCTGTTGCTCGTTATGATAAAAAATGACGCTGCGGTACTGAGTACCAATGTCATTACCTTGACGATTCAGTTGAGTTGGATCGTGTAAAGTAAAAAACATGCTTAATAGTTGCATATAGCTTATTTGCTGTGGATCGAATTTTATTTCCACCACCTCAGCATGGCCACTATCACCACGACAAATTTGCTCGTAAGTTGGTTGTTGTGTGTGTCCACCACAGTAACCTGAGCGTACTTCCAAAACACCTTTTACGCGACGAAAAGCGGCATCTATGCACCAAAAGCAGCCACCACCTAAAGTGGCAATATGTACGTCATTCATGTTTCAGTTCCTTATGTTCGGCTTCCTGCGTTGCCAGTTTTTGACTGATGAACTCAGGAGATTGAGTACGTTTAGCGAGTAGGTTATAGGCACATGGGATCACAAACAAGGTGAGTAGGGTGGCAACACTCACTCCAGCGAAAATCACAATGCCTATTACCATACGGCTTTCAGCGCCAGGGCCGCTTGCGAAAACTAATGGAATAGCACTCATCACGGTTGTTAATGATGTCATCACAATCGGACGCAATCTTTGCACCGCAGCGTCCAATATAGCTTGCTCAAATGGAATACCTTTATCTCTGAGCTGATTCGCAAACTCGACGATAAGAATACCGTTCTTTGCACTTAACCCTATCAACATAACGATACCAATCTGGCTGTAAATGTTGAGGGTATTACCTGTAATATACAGGCCATACATGGCACCGACCAAACCCAGAGGGACGGTGAGCATAATCACAAGCGGGTGAACAAAGCTTTCAAATTGTGCGGCCAGCACTAAAAAGGTGACGGTGAGCGCTAAAATAAACACGTACGTCATCGCGGAGGCACCTTCGTAAAATAGTTGTGACTCTCCTTTGTAATCAACAGCCCCGTCAATATCATTTTCTTCATCTGCCACTTTATTGAGAAACTCCAGAGCCTCAGCAAGGGTATAGCTGGCAGCGAGGTTGGCTGAGATAGTAATTGCACGCATACGATTGTATCGATTCAAGCGAGCAGCGGTAGCTTCTTCTCGAATGGTGATCAAACTATCTAGTGGTACTAGCTCCTCGGTGCGTGATTTTACAAAGATGTTGTGGATGTCATTCGGTGCCGCAAAGTCAGATTTAATACCTTTGAGGATCACGTCATACTCTTCACCGCGGTCAATAAAGGTGGTCACGCGACGCTGCCCGAGCATGGTTTCAAGCGTGCGACCGATATCGCTAATGGACACCCCTAAATCAGCCGCTTTGGTTTTATCTATGCTGATCAAAAATTGTGGGAAGGTTTCTTTATAGTCATGATCAATTCTCACCAGCCCAGGGTTTTGCTGTGCTCTAGCTATAATACGGTCTCGCCATTGGACTAACTCATCATAATCATTACCTTGCAATACAAATTCAATCGGTCTGGATTGACCTCCCCCGCCAATGCCTCTGCGCATGATCGCAAATGCGCGTACATCGGTTACCTCTCGCATGGTTGAACTGATCTCTGCCATGACTTCCCATGTTGAGCGTTTACGTTCATCCCAATCTGGCATTCCGACGATGGCAACGCCTCCTTGTCCACCCCAACCGGGAACGCGCACTAATACGCGGGCCAGCTCACCTTTATCGACGTATGGTAGCAGGCGCTGCTCTATTTGCTCCATATTGGCCAAGTTGTTCTCATAACTAGCCCCTTCTGGGCCATTCATCATGATGAAGAAAGTTCCTCGGTCTTCTTTAGGTGTCAGTTCCGAAGGGATTTGTTGCAGTAGGGCGTAGCTTGCAAAACCAGCCAGCGCTAAGGTTGTTACTAAGCTGTAGCGGCGAGCCAAATTGTCCTGTAGTACCTTTCTGTAACTTTGCTCTAAGCGCGACAGTATCTTTTCCATCCACTGGCTAAAGCGATTCTCTTTAGCGCTTGGCTTAAGCACTTTAGAGCACAAAGCAGGGGAGAGTGTTAAGGCGGTGACACTAGAAAATAGTACGGCGGCACTGACAGCCATCGCGAACTCAGTGAACAGTGCGCCGATACGCCCATCCATAAACACCAGCGGGACAAATACTGCAACCAGCACTAATGTGGTGGCAATAATGGCAAAGCCCACTTGTCGAGCCCCTCTAAAGGCGGCCAGCAAAGGAGGCTCACCTAACTCAATGCGACGGTGAATGTTCTCTAGCATCACAATGGTGTCATCAACAACCAAGCCAATTGCCAAGACTAATGCAAGCAGAGTCAATAAGTTAATTGAATAGCCCATTGCAAGTAAGAACATAAACGTTGCCACAAGGGCGACAGGCACTGTCACTGCCGGTATCAAAGTAGCGCGTATATTTCCTAAAAACATGAAGATGACGAGGACTACTAACCCCATAGCAATTGCAAGCGTGCGGTATACTTCATAAATACTTTCACGAATGAATATAGAGGAATCGTAACTGTCCTCTATGGTTGTTCCCGCTGGAAGATTTCGCTTTATTTTTTCAAGCTCTTGGCGGGCATTGTCCACCACATCAAGGGTGTTTGCTTTTGCTTGTTTGATGATGCCAAGGCCTATCATGTTACGACCATTGCCGCGAAAGGTACTTTCATCATCTACCGCTTCGAGTTGCACATCTGCCACCTCGCTCAGTTTTACGAGATAGCCCTTTGCGCCTCGTTTGATGATTAGGTTGGCAAAATCTTGCTGTGTTTTGTAGCTGCGAGCGATACGAACGGCGAAGTCTCTGTCCAATGATTCGATTTCACCCGCTGGTAACTCCACATTTTCACTTCTAAGCATTGTTCGATATCGCTGCTGGTGATACCTCGTGCGGCCATGGCGCGTCTATCTAACCATATTTTCATTGCATATTGTCGCTCACCACCAATACGCACATTGGATACACCATCCACCACGGCAATGCGGTCTACGATAAAACGCTGAGCGTAATCAGATAGCTGCAGAGTGTTCATGGTTTCACTGTTCAAGACAAACCAAGCGATAGGACTCTCATCTGAGTTGGATTTTGACACCTCTGGGGGACGAACTTGTTCAGGTAAGCTATCCAAGGCTCGTGACACACGTTCACGCACGTCATTGGCGGCTGCGTCAATGTCACGGTCAATGTTGAACTCTATAGTGATATTAGAGCGACCATTTCGACTCGATGAATTGATACTTTTGATTCCCTCGATGCCCGAAATACGGTTTTCGAGTACTTGTGTAATTTTGGCTTCTACGACTTCGCTTGAAGCGCCTGTGTAGTTGGTGCTTACGCTCACTATAGGTGTTTCAATATCTGGATATTCCCTAAGCGGAAGCATAGTAAATGCAACAATGCCGAAGGTCAGCAGTAACAGGTTTACAACGATCGCAAAAACAGGACGTTTTACCGCGGTATCAGTGATTTTCACATGCTACTCCTAACTCTTAACCGATACATTGCTGCCGGGACGGATTTTGATCACCCCTTCAGTGATCACCTGCTGCCCCTGCTCAACACCGGAAGAAATTGCGACCCAGCCATTAAAGCGGGCAACGATATTAACTTCGACCTGCTTTGCTTTTTGTTGCTCATCAATAATGAACACGTAATGCTTCTCTTGACGTGGAATGATGCTTTTCTCAGGCAGCATAATGGCATTATATGTGTGTAGTTCTAATTCGAGATGCATCAGCATTCCTGGGCGTAGTAAGGATTCTTGGTTATCGAAACTAGCGGTGACTTGCACACTGCGGGTTGCGCTATCGATGCGCGTATCAATATGAGAAATGTGGCCCTTAAACTCTCGTGCACCGTAAGCATCACTTCTGCCCATCACAGCCATACCAGTATGGAGTGTCGCAAGATGCTTTTCAGGTACTTGAAAGTCAACTTTGATGATGCTGATATCATCCAGTGTCGTCAAAGATGTAGAAGAATTGACAAAACTACCGACTGACACCAAACGCTTTCCTAATATGCCTGTAAAAGGGGCACTTATCAGTAACTCATTAAGATGTGTTTGTTCAAGCTCTAGTTTGGCTTGCAGCGCTTCGACAACCGATAGCTGTGTCTCTAGTTGTGAACGGGCTGCGGATTGACTTTTTGCTAAGTCCTCAAGTCGCTTAAGCTGTCTTTGTTGTTCTTTGAGGTTTATTTTTAACTCTTTTACAGCGAGGCGCTCTTGCTCATTTTGCAGTTGTACTAACTTATCGCCTTGCTTAATGACATCACCATCCTTAAAGTAAATATCTGTTATATAATCGCTTTGTGAACTAGATATATGGATGGCCTGATTTGCTCTGGCACTCCCAACGGCAGAAATAAATAACGTTTTTTCCTGCATCGATGCGGTTTGTGCATTCACTGTTGTGGCTGCACCTGCAGATCTGCTCATTTGGCCCTGGCTAACGGGCAGGTATAAATAGCTTATAATGGCAACGAGAACTAAAATAATAAATGGAAAGAGTGCTTTGCCTGATTGTTGAGTAAACATAAAAATATACCGCAAATAATGATGTTAATAGTGTACAAAATACGGCCCGTATACATATAGTTAGGTATCTCGTAATTTTGTGAATTGGCCGAAAAATTGCCTGATTAGAAACAATTTAGCTAGCCTGTGAGAGCTGAAGTGACGAAACAACGCCCCTGTAAAACCTGTATCACAATACGTTATGTACTGATTTGGACCGTGTTGATGTTTATCTTTTATTTTGGTTTTTATGTCGACTAAACAAGCCAAACTGAGGGCAACAGCAAACCGACATGGTATGGAGTTTATGCTCGTAGGAGCGATATGTTTGGCTGTGATCATGACGTTTGTTGCATTGCGAAGTACCCCAATCAGCATAGTTGAAATTTTATTATCGAGTATGGCTGTAATGGCTATTTTACTTGGCTTTTTAAAAAGCCAGCAGCCATTCTATAGTTTACTTATTGATAATAAAGAAATATGTTATATTCACCGCTTTGGAAATATGCACATTGAAGTCGATAATTTTCACTCGGCAGGTATTCCATCTGTAACACAGGGGCTTGAAATTCTTGAGTTAAATGCGGTTGGTATTAAACTTAATAATATCGACACATTTTTACACGACTTGAGCCCAAGATTAGCGGGGAAATTGTTGATAGAACAGAGGTATATTTTTTTACAAGCTGTTAAAATATATTGTAAAAACGGTAACTGCCCACCAGAATGGCTGGTTGAACCGAGTGATTATCGCTCAGCGTCTGGCAATGTTTATACAGGTCTGATAGCGATGTTTGCAAATAGAATGCATAATCTTAAAGCGTTGACAGGGTACGATTTATTGTTACCAGCAAACGTTTTGGATAGGGATATATGGCATTTTTCGACATTATTGAATCGCTGGAAGTTAAATCCAGATGAGGTGGTAGGATCTTTGCTAGAGTAGCAAACCACCCTAACGAAGAAGTAACAGGATCAATTCATGAGCACAGAAAGAGCCTTTATTAAAAGTGGCCGCAACACCATTATTCATAAAGAGAAGAAGCTCGATTTAGTTATTGTGAATGGTGAAGCGCACCCTAAGATTAAAGTCACTCCGATGGGTTTAGTGCCATTCAAAGAAGAGTTGCCGAGAAATCGTCGAGAGGCTAAAGAGCGTTATCTTGAAGTTGTACATATCTCAAGTGTGGATATATTTGGTGAAGTGAAGCGTTTGTTGTTTATCCAAGCGTTAGATGGTCGCGAGTATAAAGTTGACTATTCAAAAGTGGGAACCAAGTTATTTGTAAGAATACACCAAGATAGCTATTTATAACGTTTCGACAAGGAATAGTAATGCAAAGAACCAAAATACTTCCCCTGTTATTGGGCTTATTATTAGTAGCTTGTGGGGGGGGCGGTGGTTCAGACTCTGGAACGAGTACTGAAAATGCCAGCATCAATGCTGGTGAAGATATCACGGTGCTAGAAAAGTCAGTGTTTACTTTATCTGCATTGGTTTCTCCCTCTGGTGGTACAGTGAGCTGGCAAATCCTAAGTGGTCCAAACATTGAGGGTTTTCCACTTGAAGGAATGGAAATTGAAGTCACTGCTCCAGACGTTAAATCTAATAGTGAAGTCGTCTTTAAAGTGGATTATCTTGCACCCAATGGGCAAGTGGTCTCAGATCAAGTGTCAGCATTTATTACTTCACAAAACCAATTACCTATTCCCGTTGTTACACAAACACTGCCTAGCGAAGGGCAATCACAGTATCTAGATATTGTTGAATTAAGCGCTGCTGAATCTTCAGACCCCGATGACAATGGTCAAGTGGTGGGATACTTATGGGAGCTGCTTTCGGGGCCGACATTAAGCTTTAACAGTACGACGGAACAGACACTTCAATTTGTACATCCTTTACTGGTAACGAATCAAGCTGCAAAATTTAGGCTAACAGTGACGGACGATGAAGACGGAAGTACAAGCACTGAGTACAGTGTTACCTTGCTAAAAGCAGATAAGCCTGTGATTGCAGAGGCTGGAAACAC
Source organism: Pseudoalteromonas sp. T1lg23B (assembly GCF_002964665.1). GTDB lineage: Bacteria > Pseudomonadota > Gammaproteobacteria > Enterobacterales > Alteromonadaceae > Pseudoalteromonas. Next base: position 364,039 of record NZ_PQBZ01000002.1, read on the forward strand.
GCAAACTGCGATTGAATTCGATACCGTGACACTCGATGCCTCAGACAGTAAAACAGCGTCAGGCCAGTTTAGCTGTCTATGGCAACAAATTGCGCAAACTGGACAAAACACCACGGTGACAATCAGTGAGCCGAGGCAGTGTCAAACTGATTTTGTGGCGCCAGATGTGGATGTAGCAACTGCACTGTCTTTTCAAGTGACAGTGACCGATACAAACGGATATAGCGATACAGACACCACAACCGTGAACCTTGAGCCAAAGGCGCTGGGGCTAATTCAAGACAGTGGTTTAAGCAAATGTTATGACGCCAGTAGCGAGATTGACTGTGACAATAGTGATTATCCCGAACAAGATGCCGATATTGGTAGAGATAGTGTGGCTGACTTTTTAGATAAAGTTGGACAGGGGCGTGCTGCGTTCGACTATACAAAATTAAACGAGTTTGCCGATGAGTTACCGGATACAGCCAGCCAGTTTAGTTGTGTACGAGATAACGTCAATGGCCTTATCTGGGAAGTAAAGCTCAGTGATACCGGTACTGTGCCCAACACGGATACTCGTGATGGCGCTAATCACTACACTTGGCATGTTGAGCGTGTGAGTGGCGCTGCCTATCCGGGTAGCATTGTTAGCCCTGCCAACACGACTTGCCCAAGCAACTCCAGCTGCGGTATTCAAGCATTTATTGACGAAGTGAATGCCAGCAACTTCTGTGGCGGTAGTAATTGGCGACTACCCACTTACTTTGAGCTACTCAGCTTGATGGATTTTGGTAGAGAGGCGGGTTCACATCTGCTTGACCCTGATTTTTTCCCAAATCTGCCAAGTGTCTCGGCATTGGGGCACCTTTATTATTGGACTGCACAAACTAGTGTAGATGGCCGCAGCCTTAGCCAGGCTTTTATACTTGATATGCAAACGGGTAATGACTTGGCATATCCAAAAGCGAATACAGCCTATGTGCGATTAGTGAGAACACCATGAGGGAAAATATGAAACTGCTGTTATCAGGTTTGGTCGTCTTGGGTGCTTTCAAAGCCTATGCGGAGCAGACTTGTGTCGATGCTGCCAGCGCGCCCAGTACTACACCGGTTGAGCGTTTTACAATAAATGCTGATGGTACAGCGACTGACAATGAAACAGGGCTTATGTGGCAAATCTGTGAATTTGGACAAAGTTATGATGCGCTCAACCTGACCTGTAATAGTGCTGCGTTGCAGGTAAACTGGCAGCAAGCACTGGTAGCAGCAAAAAGTAGTAATTATGCGGGTTTCACAGATTGGCATGTACCAAACGTGAAAGAGTTAGCCAGTATTATTGAACACAGTTGTGTAGAGCCTGCCATCAATCAAGAAGTCTTTTTATCCACTCAAAATGACAACTACTGGACCAGTACCACTGCAATATCACAGCAAGACCATGCGTGGGCATATCAACTAGCAGATGGTAAGAACAACTTGAAGGCCAAAACCTCGGATATCTTTTTGCGTTTAGTCCGCTATGCCAAATAGCTTTGGCATTAGATAAAAGTTTGCTACTCTTCATCTCGTTTCTTGACGGGGAGTGATAGAGCTTTGTTTCGTTCATTGAGTTTCGCAACTGTATTGTTATTAACTGCTTTGCCTGCGTTGGCAAAAAATAAATGCGATGTTGAGTTGAGTCACGGCCTTATTATTACCGACAGCGAAATCCGTATTGTTGATAACGGCCAAACACGCGTACAAATAAACAATGATAATCAGCTTCTGATCCGCGGCTATTGGGTGGAGCTATCGGAACAAGAAACCCAAGTTTTGTATGAGTACTCACGAGGTATTAGAGACACAGTACCTGAATTGGTAAGTCTAGCAACGGACGGGGTAAATCTTGGATTAAGTGCCATTGAGCAGGTGGTTGAAGGAATGTCTGATAAAGAACCAGAGGTACTTAAAACCCAATTACAATATGTTGAGCGTGCCTTAATGGACAAGTTTAAAAGGGGCGATGATTTTTTCTTTATTGCGCCACAGTCTTTGTCGAAAATCGATGATTTTTTCACAAAAGAGATCAGCAAAAAAATTCACTCAGCGGTACATGGCTCACTAGGCGCTATCTTAATGTCGTTAGGGGATGCCTTTAAATCTCGTGAGGGCAATATTGAAGATAGGATCACTGACATGGGTCAGCGCATGGAAATCATCTCCAGAGAAATAGACAAGTCGTTACAGAAGAAAGCACAGCAACTTGAAGAAAAGGCAGAAGAGTACTGTGAGTGCCTTAATACCTTAGAAAATACAGAGACGCGCTTACAGACGATCGTACCAAGCCTAGCAGCCTACGATCTCGTACAGATCCGTTCCTAAAGTCGATATATTCGCTTAGCGTTACTATAACTGAGCTTTTCCCACAATTTGTCGTCATTCACAAGCTGACGATAATGATGCCATACGTCAGCGTAGCCCGCCCTTATTAAGCACACTGGATAATTTGACGCAAACATAACACGTTTGTCACTAAAAGCTGCAATCAACACGGCCAGCAAGGTATGGCTTTTTAAAGGTCTATTGACGTGCTCTTGCCCAGAGAATTTAATTGCGACATTACGGCATTGTGCCATCAGCTGAAGACCAGTTTGCCACTGTATATCTTGTTGTAAGAAGCCGCTATGATTGAGGACTATTTGCAAAGTGGGTAATTGCTGACAAGTCAGCGAAAAGTGTTTGACTATATCTGTGTGATGTAATTCAAACTGCGCTTCGAAAATCAGGTTATGCTCGGCCAAAACTGCGAGGTTCTGTTTAACATTGGGGTGTAACAGCTTATGAGCTTCTGACCCTTCGCTGATATCTCGAATACCAATAAAGTTTGTGCAGTCCAATAAGGGCTGGAGTTGCGCACAAAAGTCACTATTCGCTTGTGTGATATCAAGATAGGCAATTGCTTTATAAGGCAATGAGGGAATGTGTGTTGTTAACCATTGCAATTCGGCAACTGGATGTTGATTATCAAACCCAGCTTCGATGTGTACCAGTCCTGCCAGATAAAGGTCATCTTCCAGAGTGAGTTGCGCTAAACCATGATTTTGCTTAATTTTATCAAGGTTTGGCCAAGCTGGAGGATTGGGGCCAAGCAACCACTGATATTGACCCTTTTGTAGATCAAAAAAATGTAGATGAGGGTCAATAATCGGGGTCATTGGGCTGTATAGCCTCCGTCAATACTCTGTAAACTTCCTGTGATGAATGCCGCGTCATCACCGAGTAAAAATGCAACTAATGCAGCTACTTCATGAGCTTGCCCTAGTCGTCCAAGAGGTTGCAAACTCGCCTCTTCGGCGACGATCACATCTTTACTTGCACCGCTTTTTTCACAGTAACTGTCGATTGCCTTGTGAAACAAAGGCGTCTCGATGGTTCCTGGACACACCGCATTTGCGCGAATATTGAATGGGGCATAATCCAATGCTGTGGTACGTGCCATTGACGCTAATGCAGATTTAGTGAGGTTGTAGGCAAATGAATTGGTTTTGCCAATCAGCGCTTGATCTGAAGAAATATACACGATAGCGCCATTATTTTGCTGTTTCATAGCTGGAAGCACTGCCTTGGTAGCGGCGTAGGCACCTTTAACATTGAGAGCGAATAAGCTATCTAAGGTTGCTTCATCCGTATTTTCAATGTTGGCACTTAGGTGTTTACCTGCGTTAGAAACCAGTGCATCGATACGACCTGTCTGCTGGAAAATAGCAGCAATGTGTTTTTCTACATCAGTAACCTTGCTAACATCACAGTGAACATATTCACCAACATCAGACGGTTGAATATCTAAGTTAAACACCTGATACCCTTGACTAAGCAGCTTCTCGGCAATGGCTAAGCCAATGCCAAAGCTGCCACCTGTAACTATGGCAACTTTGTTCACGATGTGCTCCTTAATGACCACATCCGCCTGCGCCGTGCACATGGCCATGCGCCAGTTCTTCAGCGGTAGCTTCACGTACAGAAACAACTTCAACATCGAAAGTTAGTGTTTTACCCGCAAATGGGTGGTTAAGGTCACAATCGGCATTGAAACGACCAACTTTAACAACAGTAACTTGATGGCGACCTTGGTTTGATTCAACAATAGCAGACATACCAGCTTGCCATGCTTTGTTATTACCAAGACCTTGTAAGTGCTTGATTGGAATGCGTTGCACTAAACCTTCTTGGTACTCGCCATAGGCTTGGTCAGGTGTCAGTGTAACGCTGAACTTATCACCAGAATTTTTACCTTCTAAGGCGTTTTCAAGACCCGGTAACATACTGTCATTACCGTGTAAGTAGGTTAGCGGCTCACCGGTGGTGCTAGTTTCTATTTGTTCACCAGCTTCACTTAAGGTGTAGTGAAATTCAACAGCGGTATCTTTTGCAATCTGCATGACTATCTCGTTTTTTCAAATATGTGTCACTATTTTACGTGAGCAAAGCCACGAGGGCTAGCGATTCGAGCGAGTTTCTGGCTTAACGAGCTGCTCAAGATCAGAGAGTAGCACATCGCTGGCTGGCTTCTGTGGTGTTTCATTGGCTTTAGGTAAATGTAAAACTAGCACCTTTCCTGGTTTTAGGACTTTGTTTGCTTTGAGCTTATTCCACACAATGAGATCTCGTACCGACACTTTGTAATGCTTGCTGATTTTCCATAAAGACTCGCCTTCGCCCACAGTATGGTGAAACTCCATCGTCAGTTGTTTCGGTTTTTGGGCTTGTGCAACGTAGGGGCTGATTTGATAGTCGACTAATAAGCTGTCGAATTTCTGCGCTTGTGTTACTTTCAACTTCTCACCTACCCGTATCATATTGCCCTTTTTGTTATTGAGGAGTTTTATAGTCGCAACGCTGGTGTTAAATCGTCTAGCAAGCCGATAAAGCGTGTCTTTGGGCTGTACCACATACGTTTGGCTAAAATATCGTTTAAAGAATTGACTTTTTAACAGTTGCTCTTGTGTTAATGGCAGTAAAACTGTGTGCGGTCCATTGGGAGAACTTTGATGGCGCAAATACCCCGGATTAAGGCGGTGAAGGGTTGCCTTTTCAATTCCAGTTAGGGAAGCCAATATCGAAAAATCAAACTGTTGGCCGATATCAAGCGCACTGGTCAGGGCGTGATTCGGCAAAGTTGGACGTTTAAATTTTGGATGTTCAGTTTGCAACAAGTAACTTAACGCGATCAGCTTTGGTACATAATCTTCGGTCTCTTTGGGTAAAGATAGACTCCAAAAATGACGGCTTTTTCCTTTGCGCCGATTGTTTGCAATGGCCTTTTTTACTCGACCTTCACCGCTATTGTATGCCGCTAGAGCATGCAGCCAATTACCATGAAAGCGCTTATGCAAATAGCTCAAATAGTCTAAGGCAGCCTCAGTGGAAGCTAACACATCCTGACGGCCGTCATACCAAGGATCTTTGGTAATACCAAAGTGATAGGCGGTTGCATTTACCAATTGCCACGCGCCAACCGCTTGCTGGGAAGAAATCGCTTTGGGTCTAAAATCACTCTCAACGAAAGGCAGCAGTGCCAACTCCATCGGTAAGCGACGGCGCTCGACTTCTTCAACGATATGATACAAATACGGAGCTGCACGTTTGGATACGCTGGATAGGTAATGCGGTTGAGCTAAATACCAGTTGACTCGAGCCTCCAATCTATCATTTAACTCAATATCAAAGCTTAACTGCTCACTGATCCGCTGCCATAGATTAGTGACCGGTTCCACTGTTTTCATCGGCGCTTTTTTTTGTGGTTTATTTACTTTAGTGGTTATTGCCGGTGTGAGTGATACGTTTTTGATATCGGGTTGTTTATTTGTGCTTGCTTTCAGTAAAGAGGTACTGATGGCTGCCACATCATTGTTGGCGATAGTATCGCTATGCACTTCGGGTTGAGTACTTTGGCACGCCGTTATTAACATACCCAATGCAATGATAAGCATGCAGCGGAGTATGTTTAAATAACATGAAGGCTTACAGAACAACATCAGATTTTGCCTTATGTTCAGCTGCTAAACGTCGCTGTGCTAATTGATAATATTGTGTCAAACGAGCTTGAGCAATGTCATCGATGCTGTGCTGTGTAGTCATTTTTTCTAAAAAATCAGTAACAGGCATGCTCTGTTGTAAGGCTTGAATAAATGAAATTGGGCGCTGTAATGCGGCCCGCTTATATGGTTTTCCATGTGCAGGGAGTAGCCATGTGATGGTGCTGTCTTCAATGAAAGTTTGCAGGCTTATCAGCCAAGGCGTAAGCCGTACATGCTGAATGTAGGGTAATTCATCGACGGTGTTGCCAGCAAACAGGGCACCATTGGGGTGACTAAAAATATACATATCACCCTGACTATATGCGTTATTGGCGGTTAGGCTGAGCGGATAGTTACCAAGCTGCAAAGAAACAGACTGTTTGATACCTATAGGCGGTGCTAGACGCAGGGAACGCCAGTCTTGTAATCGTTGCTGCGCTACTTCTAGATGGGCTTGCCATTGTTTTTTCTGTGTCTCACTCAGGTTATTGGCTCGTGCTTTACTGATGGTTAAGCTTTGCTCTAACTTCGACAGTTTTTCTAATAGTCCCTGCTGGTAGTGAGAAAATTTGTTTACGATGCTGTTATTTGCATACCACTTAGCACTAGGAAATGCTCTTTGCAGTAAAGCCATTCCTAGCACTTGATCTTGTTCAGCTGAAGTACTGAACAAATAACATACGGGTACAGAGAGTTGCCTTTTAAGCGTGTTAATCATTTGCTCGAGTTGTACAAAATCACCATGTGCATTGACGATTGCCGCACATTGCTGGCCTTGGATAACGGCTTGGTTGACTTGTATATAACGAGCTTGCTCCGAAGGAGATATAAGCGAAGTCGCTTCATCAACTTTATACCATTGATTAGCATGAGAAAGGTTTGTGAGCAGGCTGACAACGACAGCTAAAATAAAACGCATAATCGCCCAAATTCTACAACAAAAGAGGTGATAATTTAACCGATAATGCGTTTTTTGGGAAGCAACTAATTATCAGCCAAGTGTACTTTCAGCTTATCAATGAGGGTTTGTTGTTGAGTTTGCTGAGAATTATTTATTCGCTGCTGATCTTGTAAGTCATGACATAAGTGCAGTGCTGCTAGTAACAGTGCATTTTGCTCATTTCTGACTGACGACTTCTGTCTCATTTCATCAACTCTTTGATTTAACAGAGCTACAGCATCAAGGAGCAGTTGTTCCTGCCCCTCTGTACAGGCAAATTGATGTGTCTTACCAAGTAAGCTGACTTCAACTTGATTGCTTTTTTCAGTCATTAGCTAGCCTGAGTAGCACTTTGCAGTTTTTCGAGAAGGTTAGATAAAGTGTTACTTGTGTCTTTTTGCTTTTCTTCACTTTCAAGCACTTCAAGTTGAAGAGTTTCATTTTCATCAATCAGCTTAGAGTTTTGCTCTTTAAGCTGTGAAAGTTCATTATTTAATCGCTCGTTACGAGCAATTAGTTGATCAATTAGCTGTTCGAGTTGGGGAAGTGTTTCGTTATTCATAAATGCGCTCTTATCACAGTGTTTTGTCATGCAAATGTAAAACAAAGTGGCTTCGGATGCTAGCGAATACGCGGCTTTATACTGATTTTTATGTAACTTTAAGCGATAATGGCCTTAACACCCTATTTTATTCAGAAGCGGTTCAGCAAAATGCACCGTTTTAGTAACAGGCGACTATATGCTTAGCTATCGACATTCCTTTCATGCAGGAAACCCTGCTGATATTCTAAAACACCTTGTACTATCTCAGGTTCTTGAATATATGACACGCAAAGAAACGGGCTTTGATTATATTGACACCCACTCAGGAGCCGGTTTTTTCGAACTTGACAGTGCGGATGCTCAAAAAACTCAAGAGTATTTAGATGGTATCGCTAAGCTATGGGATTATCAGGGTGATAGTGCCGCGTTACGAGACTATGTCCAACTAATTAAATCGTTTAATGGTGACACTTTATCATTTTACCCCGGCTCTCCAAAGATAGCAGAGCACCATTTAAGACGTCAGGATAAAGGCTGGTTTTTCGAGTTACATCCTAAAGACTTAGCTTTGCTCCAGCAAAACATGCAAGGTAAAAAATCCTTACGAGTACGTGGTGAAGATGGCTTCAAGGGGTTACTAGCGCTTGTGCCACCAGCTTCCAAACGTGCGGTAGTCCTTATGGATCCTCCCTATGAAATCAAAACTGACTATCAACAAGCCGCAACCATGATAGTTAAAGCACACAAGCGCTTTGCAGCTGGTACATATATGATCTGGTATCCAGTGGTGTCGCGCAGCCGTATAGATTTGCTCGAACAAACACTGATTGACTCTGGTATGCGTAATATTCAGCTTTTTGAGTTGGCAACGGAACAGGACACAGAGCAACATGGGATGACCGCTTCGGGTATGATAGTTATCAATCCGCCATGGACTCTAAAAAAGTCATTAGATGAAGTACTTCCTGAACTAGTCAAGCACTTGAGTAAAGCAAGTGGATTCTATCGTAGCGAACAGCTTGTACCGGAGTAGTGAAGTAGAAGGTTGAGTGAACAACATCGTTAAGCCCCTGCGAAGGGGCTTAGATATTGCTACTTTTTAACATATTTAGTAAGGATAACAATGCGTTGCCCTTCAACTCGACCTTCGATATGTTCAGGGTTAGAGGTTAAACCTATGTTGCGTACGGCGGTACCACGCTTCGCCACTAAAGAGCTACCTTTCACATCTAAATCTTTGATTAACACAACGGTATCTCCTGCACTTAAGCGCACGCCATTGCTATCAAGATGGACAATATCTTCTTCCACCGCCAGAGCCTGCTGTGCCCAGCTTCGTGTGTCGTCTTCTAGGTAAAGCATATCGAGGGCATCTTGGGCCCAACCGTTGTCAGTGGCTAGACGCTTTAACATTCGATATGCCACAACTTGTACCGCAGGTACCTGACTCCACATACTGTCGTTTAGACAATGCCAATGATTTGCCTGCAAATCGGTTTTGCCTTCAACTTGCGCCTTACAGGTTTCACAAAGATACACACATTTGTCTGAATGCGCTTCAGCAACAGGTGGAACTTCATAAACCGATAGTGCATTCGTGCTGGCGCAAAGTTCACATTGCTGATTACTGCGTGTTTGGAGGGTGGCCTCGATACTCATAACTTATTCCCGTAGGCAAAAGGCGCATTATACTGCTCAATGTCCAAGCATGCCAGCGGTGGGGATCGATTGCACGTAGCGTTGGGTTATGTTTTTGAAGAAAGCTTGCTGGTGTAAAGTCTCAATCGCCTGATTGATTACGGGCAGAAGGGTTTTATGCTTGGCTTGTAAGCGCATATGCATCTCACCTTGAGAATGTAGAGAATTAAAATAAATGGCTATATCTAATTCCTTTGCCCAATAAATTGCAGGTAGATCTCCAATGATCGCCAGATCAACACGACCTCTGGCTAGTGCCTGTAACAACTCTTTTTCGGAATTAAAGTCAATTCGCTCAAAATGCTCGTCATCATGATAGTAATAGCCTCGAACAGTGCCGATTTCAGCTCCTTTAAGTTGAGGCTCAGATGATAGCTTTTTTGTTGATACTATATATTCATCCACAGATATGATGGCATTGGAATACACAAAACGGGGATCATTGCGCTGCTGTTCGTTAAGCCAACTGGGGCTGATAAGGTCAAAGTCTATTTTGCCTGTTTCTAGATATAAAACCGTCCTTTTGGCGGGCAGAAGTAAATTGTTACCTTCAATATTGGCGGTTTTCAAAATGGCTGTGACAACTTCCGGCAAAATACCGGGTTGTTTGGGGTCATGTGTATAGTAGGGATAATAGTTCCCTGAGCCACTTACACTGTAAGTGAGTTGTGTATTGGTATTAGCATTTAGCGAGCCTAAAAAACAAAAAGCGGCTATCATTATTAAAGTTCTCATATGCTTATACTAGCCCAACAATCTGATTATGATCAATTATCGTAAAGACCTAGTTGTTTATGAGTTTAAATATGCAAGTTAAACTTTTATTTGCCCGACACCAGAGCATCACGTATTCTGAATCGTAGGCTACGGCTATTGATGCGCTAGAGAAGGATGTAGATGTTAATGAGTGGCACCGTTACGAAAGTAAAAAATACAGCCGTACAATACATTGCGCGTCAGGCTATTCTTGATGCCGATCGCAAGATATATGCGTACGAACTGCTATACAGGGATTCTAATAACAATGCCTTTCCTATGGGGGTGTCTGATAGCCAAGCAACAGGCAGAATGTTTTTTAACTCACTGATGTTTGTGGGTGTAGAGCGATTAGCTGCTGGGCAGCGCGCTTTTATTAATTTATCTGATGAATCTTTGCTACAAGAATTACCAAATCTGCTAAAGCCGGATAATTTAGTGGTAGAAATTGTTGAACGTTCCAAAAACATTCCCGAGCTGGTGAGAATTGTCGCGGCGCTGAAAAAGCGTGGTTATCGTTTCGCATTAGATGATTACGATGGCGATCCAAGATGGCAGCCGCTTATTAAGCTCATGTCCTATATTAAGCTCGAAATTGAAGCGCCCATCATTAAAACGACAATGATGATTAAAAAGCTCAAGCGCAGCTATCCTGATGTAAAGATCATCGTTGAACGAATTGAGACGCAAGAACATTATGCATTCGTTAAGAATGCCGGCGCTGACTATTTTCAAGGATTTTACTTCGCGCGCCCAGAAATGCTCAATCATGGCAATATAGAGCCCTCTAAAATCATCGTATTTGACCTGCTACGCTGTACAGCGAAACCCGATCTGTGTTTTAGAGAGATACAAGAGCGGGTCGCAAAAGATCTTAGTCTGACGGCTCGGGTCCTTAAATTAGCGAATTCTAAAGCGGGTAATCAAAAGATCGAAATGAAATCCATTTCTCAGGCGGTTATCTACCTGGGAGAAGATGCTATTCGTCAATTTGTAAGGGTGCTTGCTTTAAGCGAGTTGGGTGTCGATAAGCCCGCTGAACTGACGAAAATGGGGTTGATGAGAGCGAAGTTTATGCAGCTATTTTTGCATCCTGGTGGTGAAGAAATGGCTGAGCAGGGCTATCTAATTGGTTTGATGTCAGTATTGGATGCGGTTTTGGAAGTTGAGCTATCCGTCATAGTTGCTGAATTTTCATTGGACAGCTCGCTCAGTAGTGCGCTACTCAATTATCAGGGTCTGTTAGGTGGTGCGTTAAAATTGACTTTGGCGATTGAGAAAAATGATTGGCAAGACGCAGAAATGATCCTCAAAGCGATTCGTCCTGCCACCAAAACTAAGTACCTATATGACTTTGCGTTGGAAAGTAGAGACTATGCTGATGATGTTTTTTCAGTTGTCAAAAGCTAAACATAATTCAGGTTGAGGTTTAATTTTCTCAAGTGATGTTGCTCTTGTGCGAGATCTGCCGCCATCAAAGTATTTTCATCTAGCCAGTCACTGGTAAATTCCACGAGTAGAGTGTCAGCATAACTGCTCAACTTCACCTCAGGAATGAGTGCGTCCTGACGTTTGGCATTGAGCAACACGGCGAGTCTAAACAAACTTAATAAGCGTGAGAACTTGCCCATTTCAATCGCACTACACAATTTCAGTTCGCGAATTTTGATTTTTTTTCGATAAAAACGGATGAGGTAACTCAGCACTTGCTGTTGCTCTTGAGTAAAGCCTGGTAATTGGCTATGACTCACAATGTAAGCACTATGACGGTGTAGCCCTGAGGAATTGATAACTAGGCCTACCTCATGAAGTTGTGCAGCCCAGCAAAGGAGTTGTAAGTCGAGTTTTTGTAATGACCAGTTCGCAGCGAGCTGCTGGTAAAACTGGTTGAGTGTATGACAAATATTCGCACTATGTTGCGTGTCGACATTGTAATGTTCACTGAGAGTTTGGATGGTACGGGTGCGGATATCAAACTCATCATTTTGCGATATTTCGTGCAATAGCCCATCGCGCAATGCATGGTCGCAGTAATAAAGTTCAGTGATGTTTAGCTGTGCAAATACCGCCAGCAGCACAACAAGGCCTCCAGCGATAGTGGCTTTACGCTCTTCAGATAACCCTTCTATGAGCAAAGTATCGCAGTTTTTAGACTGTAAAATCTGTGCTTTTATTTTCAGCAGCACCTCGGTTGTTAGCGTATTTTGGTCAAACTGCGCCGCGATCGCATGTAATGCTTTGATGGTTCCTGAGGTACCATAACAGCGCTGCCAGCCCATCTTTTTGTAGCTAGCCGTGATGGGTTCCAATAATTGCTCAGCGCGAATTTGTGCTCTATTAAAGCGCTTTTCTGATAGGCGACCACGATTAAAAAACTGCTGTGAGATGTTCACACAGCCCATATTTCTGCTGGTGAGAAGCTTGTGGGTAAAATGCTCACCGATAATGAGTTCCGTACTTCCTCCGCCAATATCAATCACGAGTCGGTTGCCTTCGCTGTGTTCATTGTTGGCAACTCCCTGATAAATGAGTCGAGCTTCTTCTTGACCTGAAATCACGTTGATTTTGAAAGGGAAGCACTGTTTTGCTTTAACTAAAAATTGCTGAATATTTTTGCAATTCCTAAGTGTATAGGTCGCCACAACCTGTACATGGCTATGAGGGAAATTTTGTAACGTCGCAGCAAATTGTTTCAGGACAGCCAACGCTCTTTCCATTGCAGATGCGCTGAGCTTCATATCGGCAGTAAGTCCAGCCGCTAGGTTAACGCGTTGCTTTTCTTTGTGCAGAACTTGAAAGCGACCATCAATTTCTCTAGCAACTAATAAATGAAAGCTGTTTGAACCTAGGTCTACCGCAGCAATAGAGGGGTATTCTGTCATAGTGAACTCTTGTTGCTTTCCCATTTCTTGAGGTGATCATAGATAGCAATTTGTGAGCGTATTTTTTTACGATTACCACGTCTCACGTACTGATTTTTCTGGTCCGAGTCGATAATACGGGCTTTAGTTCGATCACGAAATTGTAGTTCTAGGATATCAATGATGAGCTGTTTTAGCGTGTCGCTGTAAATGGGGACTCCAACTTCAACTCGATGGTCGAGGTTACGGGTCATCCAGTCTGCTGATGAAATAAAAACAAGGGGGTGTCCAAGGTTTTCAAACACCATAACACGGGGATGCTCTAGAAAACGGTCAACAATGCTGATCACTTTAATGTTTTCGCTAAAGCGCGGTAAGCCCGGTACTAAAGCGCACATACCTCGTACGATAATCCTAACTTTAACACCAAGGCGGGCTGCAGAGTACAATTTATCAACCAATTGCTTATCAACTAAGTTATTTATTTTTATGGTTATTTTCGCTATTTTTCCTTGCTCAGCATGCTTCATTTCTTGATCGATTAGATCAAGAATACGATCTCTGGCATTGAGTGGGGAGATCATGAGGTGTTCAAAATGAAAAGGACGATAGCTGCTTTCAATAAACCTAAAAACACTGTCACACTCTTCGCAAATATCCTGATGTTTTGTGAATAGGCTGAAGTCGGTGTATATTTTCGCGGTTTTCTCGTGAAAATTCCCCGTACCAATATGTGCATACTTAACAATCTTTCCCTTCTCTCGACGATGGATTACGCAAAGTTTACTGTGCACCTTCAACGCAGGGATCCCAACCATTACTTTAATTCCAGCCTCGCTTAGGCGTTTTGCCCACTCGATATTATTTTGCTCGTCGAATCGTGCTTTCAATTCAACCATTACTGTGATGTGTTTGCCATTTTTTGCGGCATTGATAAGCGACGCAACCATTCTAGAGTTGCTGGCTACACGGTATATGTTGACCTTGATTTGTGTGACGTAGGGATCAAAGGCCGCTTGGCGAACATATTCCAGTAAGTGATTAAAGGTATGATAGGGGTAGTAGAGTAAAATATCTTGCTCTGCAATAGCTGAAAACACGCTTGTATGTTGCTTAAATGCCTGACTTTGTAGTGGTGGCAGAGGTTTATTTTCTAAATGACGACGGCCAATATTAGGAAAGGCGATAAAATCTCTAAAGTTTCTATAACGACCGCCAGGGATCAGGGCATCTTGATGGGTAACACCGAGGCGTTTTTTCATCACCTTTAGCATTTCTTCTGGCATTGACTCATCGTAAACCAGCCTGACAGGTTCTGCATATAGCCTTTGTTTCAGGCCTTTTGACATTTTATCAAGCAGCCCTTCTTCTATTTCATCATCAAGATTGTATTCTGCGTCTCTGGTCAATTTTATAGCGTACCCTTCGATACTGTCGAAATGGAAAAAGCTATTGAATACCTCGCGAAGAAAAAATTGTACGATGTCATCTAACATCACTATATGTTTTTGTCGCCGAGAGCGTTCAGGCGGCAGTTGTACAAATCGTGCGAGTCGGTCAGTGGGCACTTCCAACAAAGCGTAGTGCTGTTTTTCACCATTCATATGTACAAACAAATAGGTCATGTTGTCGTTCATATTGTCCGAGTAGTCTTTGTTTTCGGTTAACAACATAGGCGACATATTCGGTAGGACTTGATCTTCAAAGTAGCTCTTCAACCAATTTTGATGAAATTCGGATAGATCGTGAGGTTGGCTTAGGTGAATATGATATTTCTCAAGATCCTTCAAAATTTGTTTGTGTATATAGGTAAATTTTTTACCCAGCTCTAATACTTTTTTATTTATTTGACTAAGCAGTGCTTCGTCTTCATCAAAGTTCGTATTGGGTAAGTTATTAAGTAGCACACGGCGCTTAACATCGGCCACGCGCACTTGGAAAAACTCGTCGAGATTGTTCGAAAAGATCCCAAGAAAGCGGATCCGTTCAATGATAGGGTTGCTGCTATCTTTCGCTTCTTGTAATACGCGTTCGTTAAATGACAGCCAACTTAATTCTTTTGCAAAATAACTAACAGTTTTCGGTTGGGATGGTAGAACTTGCATGTTGATACCCACGACAAATAAGCTGGGTAAAAATATAGGTCCATAATGTGACGTCGGTATGACAAGTGTCTTTCAAAACGACGACTTGTCATACGATCTGTTCGTGGCAATAAAATCAATACGCTTGTTAGTATGTGAGAGACGTTACTCTGTTTCTATATCGACAATTAGGTCGCTGGTTATTGATTCAAGTGCATCAATAACATTGTCTTTATTCATGCCAATAGGCAAAGTAACTGTGGCAAATGCACTGAATATAGGGACTCCCCAATTTGGAGCACTTTGTTGTCTTGAATTTAGATGCGTAATATTGGCGCCTTTGTGGCGGATCACGCTGGCGAGCTCTTGTACAATACCTGGACGGTCATTGCCTGTGATCACCAAATTAATGGTTTCAGGCGTTTCTTGCCCGCTTATTATATCACCGCTTTCCATTCTTATGTCCAATCCTGGTAAGCGAGCCAAACCATCACGAAGTTCTTGTAAGTGTTCTTCGGCAACCTCGACTTGAACTATCCCTGCAAATTGTCCTGCCAAGTGGCTAAGGTTACTGGTGAGCCAATTGCCGTGATGTGCAAGCACGGCCGAAGATATCTCTTCAACTAGACCAGTGCGGTCTTTTCCTATTATTGTTAAAACTAACTGCTTCATAATGCGTGTCTCTTATTATTTTTGCCATGAATAAATACATAGCGGTGAAAAAAAAACGGCTTCGATAAATGAGGGTACGATCCTTATACATAGCCTCAATGGTAGATTCCGCGTTCTAAGATTAGTTCACCAATTTATGATGTCCAACCGAATTGCATGTTGGTTTGTAAAGAAATGAAAACAATCCGTTTTGTGTTAAGTCAGCAATAATTTAGTCACAAATTGTACCCGATATTATAATATTCCCCCGAGCTCGGTGTAACATAACTGTCATCTTGATGAAATATAATGCCCGCCAACTTTAAAATGAAAGGGTGTTTTGATGTCTTCAAATCCGCAGCAACCGTCTTTTAAAACGGATAGAAGCCGTCTATTAAAAGACCGGTTTGCACAGTTTGGTATATCAGCTGGTGGAGTGATGGTACTGATCGCATTGTTGCTGATCTTCTTCTATTTACTCTATGTTGTTCAGCCTATATTCGAGTCCGCAAAAGTAGATAAACGCGTTGATGTGACGTTGAATAACACACAACAATATGTGGGCATTGGTATTGAGGAGCAAACAGAGATTGCGTATTTGCTTAGTCGTACCGGACATGTTGATTTTTATCAAGTAAAGGGGCAGCAAGCAGGCGGATTGATTGAGCGTTTATCTGTTGATCTGGATGGGCAAGTAACCAGTGCTGCAAAAAGTGCCCCTTTTTTGGGTCAGTATGCTTATGGACTTGATAATGGTCAGGTTAAGTTGGTTAAACCGTCATTTTTAGTTACTTTCCCAGGTAATGAACGCGTTATTTCGCCTCGTTTAAGTTACCCTCTTGATGGTAAACAACTGCTGGTTGATGAGCAGGAAAAAGCGATCAAACGTTTCGCTTTTAGCCATTATGAAGACAAGACTGCTGTGGTCGCACTTACTGCTGATAAACGCCTTATCTTCGCGTCATTCGTGGCTGAAGAAAATATGTTTAGCGGCGAAGTAGAGTGGATGGTTGAACGCACTGAGCTAGAAATCGACGGCCGTATTGATGAGCTATTGATCACCCCAGATACAACTCGCACCTTTGTTCGTTCGGCTAATCAAGTTTATATTTTCGATACTCGTTACCCAAGCGAGGTAGAGCAAATACAAGTACTTGCCGCAAATGAAGAAAACGCTAACCTAGTTGGCGCAACACTGTTAGCTGGTGCTAACTCACTCATGTTAGCCAATGACAATGGGGAAGTGTCACAGTGGTTTGAAGTTAATTCTGACACTGGGCGTAGATTTCAAAAGATCAGAGCATTCGAAACCAGTAAAAATAGTGATGTTGATATTTACAGTGAGTATTATCGCCGCACATTTTTTACCACGAACAATAATGGTGACTTAGGCCTTTATTACACGACCAGTGAAGCGCATTTATGGCAGGGGAAAGTCAGCGAGGGGGCAATTGAATCATTTGCCGTTTCACCACGCGCCAATGCGGTATTAATCGTTGCGGATGGAAAACTGTCAGTGTTTGATGTGCATAATGAGCACCCTGAAGTTACTTGGTCAGCGTTATGGCAGGAAGTCTGGTATGAAGGTTACCCTGAACCGGATTACATTTGGCAGTCAACCTCAGCATCCGATGATTTTGAATCAAAGTTTTCGTTAGTTCCCATTTCATTCGGTACGATTAAGGCGGCAATGTACGCCATGTTGTTTGCTGTGCCAATAGCGTTATCAGCTGCTATTTATACGGCTTATTTTATGTCTAGTGAATTGCGCCGCGTTGTAAAACCGACCGTTGAAATAATGGAAGCTCTGCCGACGGTAATTTTAGGATTTCTTGCTGGGCTTTGGCTAGCTCCACTGATTGAAACGCATTTACCTGCAATTGTGGCGTTACTATTATTATTGCCTTTAGCAATTATTGGCACAGCATTTATGTGGACTAAGCTCCCAGAAAACATCCAACACATGTTGCCTGATGGCTGGCATTCAATACTGCTGATCCCAGTGGTGCTGGTTGTTGGTTGGGTCTCTTTTGCAATCAGCGGTAGTGTAGAAGACTGGATGTTCGGTGGTAATGTGCGCCAATATTTGACCAATGAGTTAGGTTTGACCTTCGATCAGCGTAACTCGCTAGTTGTAGGTATCGCCATGGGATTTGCGGTAATACCGACTATTTTCTCTATCGCTGAAGATGCTGTTTTCAGCGTCCCTAAGCATTTATCAAATGGTTCGTTGGCACTTGGCGCTACACAATGGCAGACGCTTGTTAGAGTGGTATTGCTAACAGCAAGTCCAGGTATTTTCTCTGCAGTCATGATGGGATTAGGTCGTGCAGTGGGTGAAACCATGATTGTGTTGATGGCCACTGGTAATACCCCAATTATGGATTGGAGTATCTTCCAAGGGATGCGTACGTTGGCTGCGAACATCGCGGTAGAAATGCCGGAATCAGAGGTAGGTAGTTCGCATTATCGTATTCTTTTCCTCGCAGCGTTCGTATTGTTTATTTTCACTTTTGTATTTAACACGGTTGCTGAATTTGTACGTCAGCAGTTACGTGAAAAATACAGCTCGATGTAATTGTTGGAGTTCATGACATGGTAAAACAGTGGTTTAAGTCAGGGTCTCCGTGGATCTGGATGACAGGTGGTGCAGTAAGTATTAGCTTGATTTCGGTACTCGGCCTATTAGCAATGATAGCGTGGAAAGGTCTCAGCTTTTTTTGGCCATCTCAGGTTGTTGAGTTGCATCTAGATGGGTCTGTGCCTAAGCAGGTGGTCATTGGTGAAATTTATGATCGTGAACAGGTGCCTAAATCACGACTGGAAGCTGCAGGTTTTGACTTATCGGCATACGACCAAGAGTTTATCGAACGTATGTTGGTCAAAACGGGTAACCGTGAATATGTTGAGTTGGATTTCCGTTGGGTACTTTCGACGGATATTAAACAACAATCAGCGCCAGCCAACCTAGCGGTATTTGAACGTAGCAAGAATGGTAATTTTTATGGCTATGTCGAGCAGGTCATTGAAGATGGCAAAGTTGTGCAAGAGAATGCAACGGAGCGTCTTTATGAACTGGTCGAACGTGCGGTTGAGCTAAATGATGAAGCGCTAGATCTGCAAAATGGTGATATTGGCCATATTAACTATGAACTTGAGCGTATGCGCTTAAAAGAAAAGGGCTATGCACTTGATAATGCGCTCACTGATGAGCGTATGGCTGAGTTACAAGCGCGTCGAGCACAGTTGCGAGAAGAATATAAAGTACTCGAAGAGCGCCTATTTGAATTACGTAAGTTGGCTAAACGTGACCAAGTGATCGTTCGAGACATGCGTGGTGAATTGGTTTCATTGCCTTTATACCAAGTACTTGATGTTTGGTTCCCTAACGATATGGGCTACTTTGCCAAGGTTGGACACTATATTTCCCAGATCGGAAAGTTTATCAGTGATGATCCTCGTGAAGCCAATACTGAAGGAGGGGTATTCCCTGCAATATTCGGTACGGTATTTATGGTCATGTTGATGGCAGTGATTGTGACTCCGTTCGGGGTGGTGGCTGCGATCTACCTACATGAGTATGCAGCTAAAAATGCCGTGACCAAAATGATCCGTATCGCGGTAATCAATTTGGCGGGTGTGCCTTCAATTGTATATGGTGTATTTGGTCTGGGCTTTTTCGTGTACATGTTAGGTGGGTCAATTGACCAATTATTTTATCCAGAAGCTGCGCCAAGCCCTGTGTTTGGTACGCCAGGGGTGATTTGGTCTGCGTTAACCTTAGCAATTCTGACCTTACCAGTGGTTATCGTTTCAACCGAAGAAGGCTTATCACGCATTCCAAGCACGGTGCGCCATGGCTCATTAGCGTTAGGTGCCACAAAGGCCGAAACGTTATGGCGTATTGTTGTGCCGATGGCAAGTCCAGCGATCATGACGGGTCTGATTTTGGCTGTTGCTCGGGCGGCAGGTGAAGTTGCTCCATTGATGTTGGTAGGTGTTGTTAAAATGGCGCCGACGCTGCCGTTGGATGGTAACTTCCCATACATTCATTTAGACCGTAAGTTTATGCACTTGGGTTTCCATATCTATGATGTGGGATTCCAAAGTCCGAATGTTGAAGCTGCGCGACCACTAGTATATGCAACAGCATTTTTGTTAGTGACAGTGATCATCGCGCTGAATATAACGGCAATCGGTATTCGTAACCACTTGCGTGAAAAATTCAGATCACTTGAACATTAATAGTAAAGATTTTAAGTAGGTAAAAGTAATGATTACAGTAGCTCCAGAAGTTAATCAGGCCAATGGCCAAAAAAAGCTCGATCTTGCAAATTTGACTCCAGAGCAAACGTCTCTGCAAATTAAAGACCTAGATCTTTACTATGGTGATAAGCAAGCGCTGAGCAAGGTAAATATGTTGATCCCCAAAGGTCAGGTAACCGCGTTTATCGGCCCATCAGGTTGTGGTAAGTCAACCTTGTTACGTTGTATCAACCGCATGAATGATTTAGTCGATAGTTGTCGTATTGAAGGCGAAATTATTTTACAAGGTCAAAATATTTACGATAAGCGAGTGGATGTTGCAGCGCTGCGCCGTAATGTGGGTATGGTGTTTCAGCGTCCAAATCCTTTTCCGAAATCAATATACGAAAATGTGGTTTATGGGTTACGCTTACAAGGTATCAAAGATAAGCGTAAGCTAGATGAAGTAGTAGAAAAGTCTTTGCGTGGTGCAGCGTTGTGGGATGAAGTCAAAGATCGTCTACATGACAGCGCATTTGGGTTATCGGGGGGTCAGCAACAACGTTTGGTGATTGCGCGTTCTATTGCGATTGAGCCGGAAGTACTACTGCTTGATGAGCCAACCTCAGCATTGGACCCTATTTCTACTTTGGTTATCGAAGAATTAATAAACGATCTTAAGAACAAATACACAGTAGTCATTGTTACGCATAACATGCAACAGGCTGCTCGTGTTTCGGATCAGACTGCGTTCATGTACATGGGGGAGCTGATTGAATATGCGGATACCAATACGCTATTCACCACCCCGTCGAAGAAGAAAACCGAAGACTACATTACGGGTCGTTACGGTTAAGCGGCTGATATAGGGGAAAAATATGGAACATAATTTAAATAAACACATTTCTGGTCGTTTCAATGAAGAGCTAGAAAATGTGCGTAACCATGTGCTTAGCATGGGAGGATTGGTCGAGCAGCAGCTTAATTTAGCACTTGATGCAGTCAATGAATGCGATGCCGAGAAAGCCCGTAAAGTTAGTGAAAATGACTACAAAGTCAATGCCATGGAAGTGAACATTGATGAAGAATGTACTCGCATTATTGCTAAGCGTCAGCCAGCCGCGAGCGATTTGCGTCTGGTCGTTGCAATCGCAAAAACCATTGCAGATTTAGAACGTATTGGCGATGAAGCTGAACGTATTGCGCGAGTTGCCCTAGATTCTTTTACTAAGGATCAGCAAGACTTACTGGTTAATATTGAAAATATGGGCCGTCAAGTCTCGAAAATGCTTCACGATGTACTTGATGCATTTGCAAGAATGGATGCTCAGCGTGCTTTCGAAGTACATAAAGAAGATGCCAAAGTAGATAGAGAATATGAAGCGTTGACGCGTCAAATAATGACCTACATGATGGAAGACCCGCGCTCTATTCCGAAAATCATGGATTTAATTTGGTCTGTTCGTTCCTTGGAGCGTATCGGTGACCGCTGCCAGAATATTGCAGAATACGTAATTTATTTCGTTAATGGCAAAGATATTCGCCATACTTCTCAAGAAGATATAGAAAAAACTCTATAATTCATATCATCTAAGCTGATCTGAACTTATGAAGTAAAGGTCAGCTTATTTTATCTTACCGATAAAAATCGTTCACAATGTTGCTCAATGCTGTAAAATTACATACCGCAAAGCATATAAATATGATTTAAGGGTCAGTTATGCCTACAAATGCGTTTTTAGGGGTTTTTGCAAAATCGCCTATTAAACCAATCGAAGAACACATCAAGATCGTTCACAAAGCAAGTAAAGCTTTAGTGCCGTTTTTTGATCATGTTTTTAAAGGGGAATGGACCGAAGCCGAAGCGCTACGTGTACAAATCCGCAATTATGAACGCGAAGCAGATAAACTAAAACGTGAAGTTCGTTTACAGTTGCCTCGTGGTTTATTCATGCCTGTAGAACGTACCGATCTACTTGAGCTTATTACCCATCAAGACAAAATAGCAAATAAAGCGAAAGACATCGCAGGTCGCGTTGTTGGCCGCGAAATGGTAATTCCAGAAACAATTCAAACAGAATTCCTAGCTTACTTAAAACGTTGTGTTGATGCGACAAAACAAGCCTCTAAGGCCATTAATGAACTTGATGAGCTATTAGAGACCGGTTTCCGTGGCCGTGAAGTAACCTTGGTAGAAAATATGTTGGTCGAATTGGATGCGATCGAGCAAGATACGGATGAAATGCAAATCAGAATCCGCCAGGAGTTACGCACAGTTGAGGGTGAGTTAAATCCAGTTGATGTGATGTTTCTATACAAGATCATCGAATGGGTCGGTGAACTTGCCGATATCGCTGAGCGCGTTGGTTCTCGCTTAGAACTTATGCTCGCACGTTAATTCAAATTAAGAAGTTTAAAAAGTAAGGTTTTACAATGGATATCATTGCATCCTACGGAACCATGCTGGTGCTTATTGCAGCGGCGGTTGGTTTCTTTATGGCTTATGGTATTGGCGCAAATGACGTTGCTAATGCTATGGGTACATCGGTTGGTTCAAAAGCACTAACCATTAAACAAGCAATCTTAATTGCTATGGTCTTTGAGTTTGCCGGTGCGTATTTAGCGGGTGGTGAAGTAACATCTACTATTCGTAAAGGGATCATTGATGCAGCGCCGTTTGTTGATATTCCAGAGCTCATGATATTGGGAATGATCTCTGCATTATTTGCGGCGGGTGCTTGGTTGCTATTGGCATCTGTTCTAGGTTGGCCAGTATCAACAACACACTCAATTATTGGAGCCATCATAGGCTTTGCTTTAGTTGCAGTAGGCAGCGAAGCGATTCAATGGGGTAAAGTAGCTGGGATAGTGGGTAGTTGGATTGTGACACCAGCGATATCCGGTTTCATTGCGTACCTCATTTTTATGAGTGCACAAAAACTGATTTTTGATACCTCAGCGCCGTTACAGAACGCAAAACGCTTTGTGCCAGTTTACATGGGACTTGCGGGTTTCGTAATGTCACTTGTTACCATTAAGAAGGGGCTTAAGCACGTTGGTATTAACCTAGGCACCTTTGAGGGTTACGCGTTAGCTATCGGTATCGCTGTGCTGGTAGGTCTTATTGGTAAATTTGCCATCGCGCGTCTTAAGATGGACCCTAAAGCTGACAAGCAAATGCAATTCAATAACGTTGAGAAAGTGTTTGCCGTGCTTATGGTACTAACAGCCTGTTGTATGGCCTTTGCTCACGGTTCAAATGATGTTGCTAATGCCATCGGTCCTCTGGCTGCGGTTGTGAACATTGTTGAAAATGACGGTGTAATGGCTAAGAAAGCAGCCTTAGCTTGGTGGATTTTACCGCTAGGTGGTCTAGGGATTGTTGCGGGCTTGGCAATTTTGGGTAAGAAAGTAATTAAAACGATTGGCGAAGGTATTACTCATTTAACACCAAGCCGTGGTTTCGCTGCTGAGCTAGCTGCCGCATCAACGGTAGTGATCGCATCAGGCACTGGTTTACCTATTTCAACCACTCAGACATTGGTTGGCGCTGTTTTAGGTGTAGGTATGGCGCGAGGTATTGCTGCATTAAACATGAGTGTGATAAGAAACATTGTAGTTTCTTGGGTAATCACATTGCCAGTTGGTGCTGCTCTTGCTATTGTTATATTCTATATTCTGAGATTCGCGTTCGGCGTGTAACTTAGAAAGACAGACTTTTAGCTTGAAAAGATCTCAGTACATTAGTACTGGGGTCTTTTTATTTATGGGGCTTAAAGAAGGTTTTACTAGTTGTACATCAGGGTTATACTGACATCATTGTATACCTTAATAAAACTTACCCATAGTGAATAACCTGCCCAGTATTAAGCAACTTCAATATCTCATTGCTGTACATCAGCATCAACACTTTGGCAGAGCAGCCGAGGCCTGCTTCATAGGCCAATCTACGTTAAGTAGCGCCATTCAGACTTTAGAAGAGACTTTGGGTTGCCAATTAATTGAGCGTGAAAATCGTAGTTTAATGTTTACCGACATTGGTGAGGAAGTGGTTACAAGAGCTAAAAAGATCATTGCCGATACTATGAGTGTGAAAGAGCTCACCAAAAGCTACAAACACCCTTTAAGTGGTAAGTTGACGTTGGGTGTTATCCCCACAGTAGCTAGTTTTATTGCTGCACCCCTTTATCAATTCTGTAAACAACAATTTGAGCAGTTACAACTGGTTCTTGTGGAAGACACAAGTGATAGGTTGTTGGACAAGCTAGAACATGGGCACATTGATATGGCGATGCTTGCACTACCTTATAACACTGAACGTTTCCACACTCAGGTGCTGGCCAAGGACCATTTTTCATTAGTTCACCATAAGGACTATCACATCGCGGATAATGTGACTGACTTTAACTTATTGCCGCAGCAGAGTGTATTTTTGCTTGAAAGAGAGCATTGCATGACAGGTCATGCGTTGAGCGCGTGTCACCTTAACCGAAGCGATTGTATTAATCCGTTTGAGGCGGCTAACTTGCATACCCTTTTGAGCATGGTGGAGTACCAAAATGGTGTGACATTTTTACCACAGATGGCCCTGAACGCGGGGATCTTAAATGGTAAACCGATGGTGGCCTGCGATACATTGGGTGATGCATACCGAGAAATAGGTTTGTTATGGCGTAAAACAACAGGACGGATCAGAGATTTTCGCCTTTTTAGCGAGCAAGTATCTGAATTCGTAAAGCTACAATGTGCGCAGTCAAAAGACTGAAAAAATGGGGCGCGTCGCGCCCAACAATTCATTAGGAAGGTTCAAACTTACTGGCTGAGCTAAGGTTGGGTAAAAACAGTAAATAGACCCAAACAACTAGATTGAAGTAAGGAATAAGGCCCAATAAAGTAAAAATTTTACTCGGATAGCCCTTTATTCGAGCATTTCTATAACACTGCATTGCTACCAATATATTGATAACAAAAAGAAAAATCATTAATTGGCTCATAATTACACTCCTAGACGTCCATAAGGTGATGTAACTCAATCCTTTGAATGTCCAGTCAAAATGGTAAAATCAACAACTTAGCTGGACAACCTCATGTAGAGTAATTATAGATGAATTTGTGGGAAGAAAAAGTCGACTTTTGTATATATTTGTTATCGGATTGTTTTGCTGGCTAAAATAGTTGGGATCGCCGCTTTCAATTTCTCAATAGGCATCGGCTTGGCAATATAGAAGCCTTGCGCGTAATCTACACCAATGTCTTTTAGCGCTTTAAATATTTCGTAATTCTCAACGTATTCTGCGACTGAGCGCTTATCTAGTGAATGACTAATATCATGTACCGCTTTTACCAAAGCCAAATCTATTGGATCATTGAGCATATCTCTTACGAATGAGCCATCGATTTTTACATGTTGCGCAGGTAGTTGTTTTAAATAACTAAACGTACTGAAGCCAGTACCAAAATCATCAATCGAAAAATGACAACCTAGCTGATTGAGCTTGGCTATCATGGTCTGCGTTGCGCTTAAGTTTTTGATACTCGCGGATTCAGTAATTTCAAAAATAATGCGTTCGGCAGCCACTTGATACTCAACTAAGCAGGTCTGAATATGAGGAAGCAAACGTTCGTCTAAAAATGATTGGGCCGACAAGTTAATCGCTACTTGATTGAGCTCTGAGTGCTGTGCGACCGCTGCAATCGCGCGCTTAATGACACACTGATCCATGAGGAAAGTGTCATTGAGTAGTTCCAATGCAGGAATGAACTGATTT
Source organism: Pseudoalteromonas sp. T1lg23B (assembly GCF_002964665.1). Classification (GTDB taxonomy): domain Bacteria; phylum Pseudomonadota; class Gammaproteobacteria; order Enterobacterales; family Alteromonadaceae; genus Pseudoalteromonas. Next base: position 389,624 of record NZ_PQBZ01000002.1, read on the forward strand.
GGATAGATCAATTCACCTTTGACGACTAATCGCAGTAACGCTTCATAATAGGCGATATTATTATTTTTAAAATCCCAGATCGGTTGGTAGTGCAATTCTATCAGGTTATTTTGCAAGGCCTCTCGAACGTTATGACCCCATTCTAATCCAGATTGTAACGCACTGTTTTTGGCGTCTTCTTTACTGTAACAATGGACTAAGTTTCGGCCTAGACTTTTTGCTACATATAAAGCGATATCAGCTTGCTTAAGACATTCGTTAGCATCATGATTTTCAATCGTTATTTGCGTCAAACCAATGGAACAGCTAATGGAGTAACTGTTTTCTTCCGAATGAAACTTATGCTTTTCTATCGCCATACATATGCCTTCGGCGGCAAGATGTGCATCCAGTAGATTGGTATTGCTTAAAATTATAGCGAATTCATCGCCACCGATGCGAAAGATTAGGTGCTCATCACTGAGGTTTTCACCGAATAACTGTGATACTTCTTTGAGAACAATATCGCCCTGTTGATGACCCTTGCTGTCATTTATGATTTTGAAATGATCTAAGTCGATATACAGCAATGCATGTTCAGTGTCATTGTTTTGCGTTACAGCCGAGCAAATGTGCTGCAATTGTTGGTCAAAATAGTATCGATTATGCAGTCCTGTGAGCGTATCGTGCAATGCTAAATGCCTAAGCTGCAATTCGGCCTGTTTACGCTCATGAATGTTATCCAGCGTTGCTGTAATCGTTGTTTTACTGGTGCTGTTTTTAATTAGCTGAAAGCGACATTCTACCCAAATATGCCGTTGCTTTTGATGGCTAATTTGAAGCTCAATTTTTGCCTGATGCTGTGTGCCCGTAATGATCTTTTCAAGGATTTCTTGCAGGTCGTGCTGATATTCAGCAATAACAAAGTCACACAACGACTTACCAAGGCTGTTTTTTATGCCAAAGCCACAGAGCGTTTCCCAAGCAGGATTGATAAATCGGATGAGACCTTCTTGATCGAGCTCCATAACAACGGTATTTAGATGTAATAGAATTCGTTGGTGCGCTGAGAATAATTCTTTATAGCTTTGTTCACTGCGGCTTAATTGTGAAACCTTTTCTTCAAACTCGGCATAACTTACCATGAAATCTTCGCGCCTTGCTGCGTGGTCACAGACTTTACTTAAAATAGATATATCATATGGCTCGCGGACAAAATCGGTGACCCCCAGCAGTAGCAGCTGTTCGGCATAGTCTGCATCACGACTATCAATGATAGTTACAATCGCTTGGTTGGGGTTTTGCTTTAATATATTCGCAACGAGTTCTTTGGCCGCAGGTGCTCGCGTTGCCGTCGCATCTAGCAAGATAATGGCGAAGGCACTTTGTCTGAACAGCGAGAGTGCATCATGGGTCGTATTGACGTGTGTGCAGGCAAAGTTAAGTGCCAAATGGTCACATATTTCCTCGGCTCGCTGTTGATTAGGTTCCATAAGCAGCAAGTTTAAGCGGCTACTTTTTTCCAAGTGGGTAGACAGTACATTCGCTAATACTTGAGGTAACGCTGCGTGGCGTTCAAAGGGTAATACCGCATCGATGCTGTAGCTACGCGCAGTTGTCTCGGCAATACGTTCGCAATAGATAGGGGGGATAAGAACAATAGGTGTATTTTTAGGCGTGTTGAGTAGCCCTGAACGGACCATACGCGAAAAGCGCCAGCCGTCTATCTTGCCGACGTCTAGTCCAGAAATTACAACATCCACCGCTTGTTTTTTCAATAATTGCAGGGCACTTTGACTATCTTCACATTCAATAAATGTGAAAACGTCCAACTTCTGTAGTGTATTTTTTATTGTATTTCGCTCTTGCTCACTAGAGTTTACAATCAATAAATTTAATTGTCTGGCCACGATTAACGCCTTAACTCCACGTATTTATTCAACAACAAGCGACACCTCTGCGCAACTTTCTACCATAAGTTGCTGTTTTAAATGTTAATAAATTAAACAGTTGGTTTTTAAACCAAACTGGCTGGTTTCGTTTCTCTGGGTGAACCGCAGCCCCGCTAGGTTAATGCTATTTGTGCAAGGTTACAAGCACTTGATTTACCCCATTAGGATCACTAGACTTGGCGCCTATTTTCTTACATGAGATGTTGTCATGCGCGTAGCTGATTTTAGTTTTGAACTTCCCGATGAATTGATTGCTCGTCACCCTAAAAAAGAACGTTCAAGTAGTCGTTTATTAGCGCTCGATGGGAATAGCGGTGAAATTTCACATAAGGTTTTTACCGACATTCTGGAAATGTTGCAGCCTAATGACATCATGATCTTCAATAATACCAAAGTCATTCCTGCACGCATGTTTGGGCAAAAGTCCACTGGCGGAAAAATTGAAGTATTGGTGGAACGAGTACTTGATGAGCACAGAGTGTTGGCACATATTCGTTCAAGCAAGTCGCCTAAAGCAGGTGCTAAGTTGATCTTAGAGGGCAAAGCAGAAGCTGTAATGTTGGGCCGTCAAGGTGAATTGTTCGAATTAGAGTTTCAGTCAGAGCAAGGGGTATTGGCCATTTTAGAAGAGATTGGTCATATGCCATTACCGCCATATATTGACAGACCTGATGAAGAAGAAGATAAGCAACGCTATCAAACCGTATATAATGAGAAGCCAGGCGCGGTGGCTGCACCTACAGCAGGCTTACACTTTGATGAAAAGCTATTGCAACAAATTAAAGAGAAAGGCGTAGAAACTGCGTTTATCACGTTACATGTTGGCGCTGGCACTTTTCAGCCTGTACGCGTAGATTCGGTTGATGAGCATGTGATGCATTCGGAATACATTGAAGTGCCAGAGCAAGTTGTCGAAGCCATCAAATCAGCTAAGGCCAAAGGCGGACGGGTAATTGCTGTTGGAACAACGTCAGTGCGCTCCTTAGAATCAGCAGCAAAAGTACACGGTGGAGAGTTGCAAGCTTTTACAGGTGATACTGACATTTTTATTTATCCGGGTTATGAATTCAATGTTGTGGATGCCATGGTGACAAACTTTCATTTACCAGAGTCTACATTAATTATGTTAGTCAGTGCGTTTGCGGGTCAAACACATATTATGAATGCCTACCATAGGGCAATAGAAGAGCGTTATCGCTTTTTCAGCTACGGTGATGCCATGTTTTTAACCAAGCAAACTCATTCGTAAAGAGAGCCCAGCATTCGCTGGGTTTTTTGTATCTATTTATGGGCTTTTATTGGGTGTTTACTTTAAAACATAAATTTTGACCCAATAATTAGAATTGCTTTGCCAAACAAGGTAGAATTGGGCGGTTTTTTTCACCTGTTTGCTAACGTGATTTGACCTTAGCAGCTATTAACAGTTGGACTGTTTTTCCGACTTTGAGGTAACAATGAAATTTGAATTGGATCGTACCGATGGTAAAGCCCGTCGTGGTCGCTTGATTTTTGAACGTGGTGTTGTAGAAACACCTGCATTTATGCCTGTAGGAATTATGGCACCGTAAAAGGCATGACGCCTGACGAGTTAAAAGGCACTGGCGCGCAGATTTGCTTAGGTAATACCTTTCATTTGATGCTGCGCCCAGGTACTGAGATCATCAAACAACACGGTGATCTGCATGATTTCATGAATTGGGATAAGCCTATTTTGACGGACTCAGGCGGCTTTCAGGTATTCAGTTTGGGCGCCATGCGTAAAATCACCGAAGAGGGTGTTTTATTTCAGTCTCCTGTAAATGGTGAAAAAATCATGTTATCACCTGAGAAGGCAATGCAGGTTCAGTGTGACTTAGGTTCTGATATCGTCATGATTTTTGACGAGTGTACACCTTACCCTGCTACGGAGAAAGAAGCGCGAGATTCAATGGAGTTGTCACTGCGTTGGGCTAAGCGTTCCAAAGAAGGTCATGGTGATAACCCTGCTGCTTTGTTCGGTATTATCCAAGGTGGCATGTACCCAGAATTACGCGCTGAGTCTCAAAAAGGTCTTGAAGAAATAGGCTTTGATGGCTACGCGTTGGGTGGGCTATCAGTGGGTGAACCAAAAGAAGACATGATCCGCATTCTTGACCATTGTGCTTACAAAATGCCAGAAGACAAACCACGTTACTTGATGGGAGTCGGTAAGCCGGAAGATTTGGTTGAGGCTGTTCGCCGTGGTATTGATATGTTTGATTGTGTAATGCCAACACGTAACGCGCGAAATGGTCATTTGTTTATTACCGGCGGAGTGGTTAAAATCCGTAACGCTGTCCATAAAACAGATACTGGTCCGCTGGACCCTGAGTGTGATTGTCATACGTGCGAAAATTATTCTCGTGCCTATTTACATCATTTAGATAAGTGTAATGAAATTCTGGGTGCTCGACTCAACACAATCCATAATCTGCGTTATTATCAGCGAGTTATGGAAGGACTGCGTAATGCTATCAGTGAAGGTCAGTTAGACGCATTTGTACAAGATTTTTATGCTCGCCGCGGGCAAGATGTGCCGCCGTTGGCCGAAACTAAATAGAATTGAATATAAAATTTAAAGAGGAAGTGTTATGAGTTTGTTTATCTCTAGTGCGCATGCAAGTACAGCAGGTGCTGCACCTGCCGGTGGTGGCATGGAAATGCTAATTATGCTGGGTATTTTTGGTCTGGTATTTTATTTCTTAATTTACCGCCCACAAGCCAAGCGAGTGAAAGAACACAAAAATTTAATGAGTGCTTTGGCAAAGGGTGATGAAGTACTTACACAAGGTGGTTTGGTTGGTAAAATTACCAAAGTTGCAGATGACAAAGACTTTGTTGTTATTGCACTGAATGATCAAGCTGAAGTGACGGTACAAAAATCAGCGATATCAGCGGTACTACCAAAAGGTACGATGAAGTCGTTATAAGATAATAAAAATAAAAACAAAGGGATAGTCCAGTGTTAAATAAGTATCCAATGTGGAAATACTTGCTGGTACTTGCTGTGTTGGCTGTAGGCATTTTATATGCCTCACCCAACTTGTATGGCCGAGATCCGGCCATACAAGTCTCTGGCACAAAAGGTGCTAGTGCCGATCTCAGCGTACTAGATCAAGTTAACAATACACTTGCGAAGAACAACATCACAGTAAAATCATCCGTGCTTGAAAACGGCCAAGTGCTTGTGCGTTTTAAAAATGTTGAGCAACAGCTTAAAGCTCAAGACCTTTTACGCGGCACGTTAAGTGAAGATTACATCTCAGCAATTAATATGAGTCCAGCACAGCCAGAATGGTTAAAAAACTTGGGCGGAAACCCAATGAAGCTGGGCCTAGATTTGAGTGGTGGGGTGCACTTTACCATGGAAGTAGACATGGTAACGGCGCTTGATAATGCTTTAGAAACCATGGAGCAAGATTTTAAGAGCGACTTACGTGGTGAGAAATTACGTTATCGCTCAGTGCGCCAAGTTGCTGGAAGTGAACGCCTGCAAGTGATCATGCGTAATGACGAAGATAAAGACGCTGCGGAGCGTTTCTTAAAAAGTCGTTACCCACTGTACAACTTTGTTGATGACAGCAGTAACGATCTTGCATTTTATGTGAGCTTAAGCGACCAGAAGCTTAAAGAAATTCGTGATTACGCAATCAAGCAAAATGAAACGATTATTCGTAACCGTATCAACCAGCTTGGTGTTGCAGAGCCTAACGTTCAACGTCAGGGCGCAGAGCGTATTATTGTGCAGTTGCCTGGCGTACAGGATACTGCGCGTGCGAAAGAAATTTTAGGCGCAACAGCGACGCTAGAATTCCGTGAAGTAGACGAGAATGCGGATGTGCGTACAGCCGCTGCCGGTCGTACACCTCCTGGTACTGAGGTTATCAATCACAAAGATGGCTACCCTGTAGTATTGAAAAAGCGTGTCATCTTAGAAGGGAGTCACATCACCGGCGCGCAATCAGGAATGGATGAATATCAGCGTCCTCAAGTAAGCATCAATCTTGACAGCAAAGGTGGCGCTAAAATGAATGCGTTCACCAAGCGTGCAATCGGCAAACGTATGGCTACGGTATTTATCGAATATAAGCCATCAGGTAAAAAAGATGCCAACGGCAAAGCGTTACCGCCGATAAAGGTTGAGGAAGTTATTAACGTTGCGACGATTCAGGCACGTTTAAATAATTCTTTCCGTATTACCGGAATTGATAATCCAGCTGAAGCACATAACTTAAGTCTATTGTTACGCGCAGGTGCACTTGTTGCGCCAATTCAAATCGTTGAAGAGCGCACCGTTGGTCCAAGCTTAGGTCAGGAAAATATTGAAGCGGGTATGACCGCAGTAGTGTTAGGCTTTGCTTTTGTATTGGCATTTATGTTGATTTATTACAAAGGGTTTGGCCTAGTAGCAAATCTAGCGTTGGCGGCTAACTTGGTATTAATCATTGGTGTGATGTCAATGATCCCTGGGGCAACGCTAACCTTACCAGGTATTGCTGGTATTGTATTAACCGTAGGTATGGCAGTTGATGCAAACGTTCTGATTTTTGAACGTATCCGTGAAGAACTGCTAGATGGACGCAGCCCTCAACAAGCGGTTCATCATGGTTATGATAGCGCCTTTAGTACAATTTTCGATGCTAATATCACCACACTGATAGCAGCGATTATCCTGTTCTCAGTTGGTACAGGCCCGATTGCAGGTTTTGCGGTAACCCTAGCAATTGGTATTATCACATCTATGTTTACAGCCATTGTTGGTACCCGAGCGGTGATCAACTTATGTATTGGTGGTAAACGTATTGATAAGCTTTCTATCTAAGGAGACGGGTAATGCAGTTATTAAAGTTAAAAGGCACTATCCGCTTTATGTCAGCGCGCAAGTTGTCAATGGCATTCTCTGCGTTGTTGATAGTAGCGTCAATCGCATCAATGGCAATTCGAGGGCTTAATTTTGGTCTGGATTTTACGGGGGGGACAGCCGTTGAAGTTGGCTTTTCACAACCTGCAGATCTGAGCAAGATTCGTGATGTGTTGGCTGAGAATGGGTTTGCAGATGCCTCCGTTCAGCTGTTTGGCACAAGTCAGGAGGTGCTCGTACGTCTGGCACCCCGTGGCGATGATGTTAAGGCTGAGGTAATTGGTAATCAGTTGATAGCAGCCCTAAAGCAGGCTGACAGCAGTGTAGAGATGCGTCGTATCGAATTCGTTGGCCCAAGTGTAGGTGAAGACCTGAAAGAGCAGGGGGGATTAGCAATGCTAACAGCCCTTATCTGTATCTTGATCTACGTAGCATTTCGCTTTGAGTGGCGTTTTGCTGTAGGTGCGGTTGTTGCCTTGTTCCACGACGTGATATTGACTATGGGGCTGTTCTCAATACTCAATCTAGAATTTGACCTCACCATATTAGCGGCAATTCTAGCGGTAATTGGTTACTCGCTGAATGATACTATCGTGGTCTCTGATCGTATTCGTGAGAATTTCAGAAAAGTGCGTATCGACGACACTCTAGAAATCATCAATATTTCTTTAACACAAACACTGAACCGTACTTTAGTGACTTCAATTACCACAATTTTGGTATTGATAGCACTGTTTGTATGGGGTGGCCAAACGATTCACGGCTTTGCTACAGCCTTGTTGTTTGGTGTGTTCATTGGTACTTATTCTTCTGTGTATGTTGCCAGCTCCGTTGCCGTGGCTATGGGTGTAAGCAAAGAAGACTTAATACCAGTAGAAGTCGAAAAAGAAGGTGCTGATCTTGACGCGATGCCTTAATCAGTCAAGGTGAAAAAAGCCGCTTTACGCGGCTTTTTTTATGTTCAGAAGTGGGAGTATTTTATGTATAAGCAAGTGGTCATTTTGTTATTGTGTGGGTTGGCTATCGGCTGTAGTGAGGTCGAAACAAAAACACCAGCACAAGCAAATGCGCAAAACTCACAACAGACGCACACTTTTATAAATTTGCTAAATGATTTTGATGGACAGGCACAGCTGTTATTAGCATCGTTGAAAATTGGTGCGGATGTTAATGTTATTAAAAAGCACAGTGATGCACTGAGTTTTCAGGCACAAACAATTGTCGCTCTATTCGTTGAACTACAGCCACAATGTAGTGACTATGCAGCTCGACTACTGCCGCTTGCGAGTTCATTGCAATCCTTGTCTTATGAGGCTATCCAATCACAGCTGGCAAAGGATGAACAGCTATCGCGATTTGAATATCCAATTTGCTATCATGTAAAGGACTTACTTATACAGCCAATCGTGCTATCTGCACGGGCCAAAGAAGGCGAGCTGGAGGAGGCTGAATATCGTTTAGCCAGCGAGAATATTGTGGAGCTGATCGCACATTTATCTCTTGTGCAAACCATTACCATGAAACGTGCACACTCACCAGAGTACAGTTAGTGAGTGTGCAATAAAGCTACTTATAAAGTGGATTCCAAGCACAGGTCTTGTAGCCATTCTTTTCAAAGTAGAAATTCCAGCAATTTGTGTCGTAATTACTGTTACCCACATCGATGCGATAACCACTGATATACCAATTGTGTAACGAAATAAAGCGGCCATTGCTCAATAATGAGAAGTGTACGTGTGGGCCTGTGGAACTGCCACCTTGGCACAGTGCCTGATTGCGATTGTTTGCATATCGACCAAGCCACGCGCCTGCGGAGATCACATCTCCACTTTGATACTGTAGGTTATCCATGTGATAGTACTGAGTCGCGTATCCACTTGGGTGGGTAACTCGTATATTACACGATGAATAGCGAGTCACTGTACCACCGTGAGAAGCCTGTACCCAAGGAGTATTGCTGCCCCAACCACCTGAGCCATTGTTAAAGTCAAGCGATGAATATGGATATCCTGAACCAGTATTGGAATGCGCTCCGCCACTGTACCATGCATACCCTGAAGGCCAAGGCAGTTGCATTCCAAATGCAGCCTGCGCTTTAAAGTCTGAGGTTGTGACTGAGCTATCCTTTGTGTCTGAACTCAGTTGTAGTGAGTCGTTATCAAATAGTTGCTCAAATTGAGCGATGACTTTGGTAAGTCCAAGAGGCTGTTTTTGTAACAAGCTGACCAATGCAACGGTGGCAGCGTTCGTTGAGGGAGCATCCTGAGCGTCTAGTTTTTCACTCAGTTCAAGGTATGAGTAGTAGCGTTTGCTCAATGCCAGTGCAATATCTTCAACTTGATTATTAAATCCAGAACGTGAAGATAGCTTGGCAAAAGGAGCAGCTAAGTTGTGCTTTGTTGGAGCGCTGATCACCTGACTTTGCTGTTCCATTAATGCCACTAGCAGCTTGGGGTTGATACTGCTATAGCCAGCCCAATGCAGGATCACTTCTTTTTTGTCCTCGAGATGAGGTGCATAGCTAAGGAAAAAGCTATCCCAATCGTAATTTTGTAGTGCGTTATTAAATAAAAAACTTTGTTCATCTATAAGTTGCACTGAGTATGTTGGTAATGCTGTGAGCTCTAGTTCGCTGAAAGTGAAGTCATTGACATGACTGTCTTGTCCTTGCGCAGCAACCATGCTGGAAGTGCCTAAAGCCGTAAGCAATATGAGTGTTGATGTTTTTTTCATGTTGTATCCCTTTTGTTCAATTGCCGTTTAACCATACTTTGATTGTGTATTATTTGTAAATTAATTGTTTGTTTTTTGTTCTTGCTGTTGGCGCCATTTTTGTGTTGAATTGTTTACAGGGGTTGTCTCAGCATTTTAGTGATTGTTGTATTGACTGCTCTGGATAGGGAACAACGAGTGTGAGCGGAGTATGCTTGTCGTAGGACACATCTCGATATACTAACTATATAGTGCACAAAGCATTTCTATAAATGGCAATAATTTATCTCGCGTTGAAAAGAGCTCAAGCTCGGGGAGTAAATTTATTGTTTGTGTGGCAAAGTCTATCACTGGTCTAACAAGGTAGTTAAACCATACAAAAATAGGGCTTTTAGAGCATAGTTTCTGGCTGAAGGAGCTATATTGTTTGTAATGTTATGAGCTGCTCTTCTTCTAGCAATCAATCACTTCCGTGAATTTATTTGAAAAACAGACAAAACTTGCCAATTGTTTATTTATTGTCTAATTGTTTAAGTGTCGTGTAGTTGACTTGTGATTCATTTCACATGGTTAGACAGTCATCCAAATAATAATAATGGTTATTCATCGTTTGGCTCAAGCAGCAAATGGATAACGCAGGAGACGTCAAATGAACAAATACCTATCGTTAGTGAGTGCATTATTGCTTACTAATCCGTTAGTCACCTATGGCAATAGCGCATTCAACATGCGTGAAGGTGTCACTGATATCAGCCAGAATGTTTATCAGCTTCATATGACCATATTTTTGATCTGCTGTGCGATCGGTGTGGTTGTATTTGCTGTGATGTTTTGGGCCATGATACATCACCGTAAGTCAAAAGGGGCTGAACCCGCGCAGTTTCATGAGAGTACCAAAGTAGAGATTCTCTGGACTGCAATTCCTTTTCTAATTCTTGTCGTGATGGCTATACCAGCGACAAAAACGTTGATAGCTATGGAAGATGTCAGTAAAGCCGACTTGACCATAAAAGTGACAGGCTCTCAATGGAAATGGCACTACGAGTACATGGGGCATGATGTAGACTTTTATTCCGTATTATCTACGCCAATGGCTCAGATCAACGATCAAGAGGCAAAAGCAGAGAACTATCTATTAGAAGTGGATAAACCTCTTGTCATACCTACAGATAGAAAAGTCCGCTTTTTAATGACATCTGATGATGTTATTCATTCTTGGTGGGTGCCAGATTTTGCAGTCAAGAAAGATGCAAATCCTGGTTTCATTAACGAAGCTTGGACGCGAGTAAACGAAGCAGGCATCTATCGCGGACAGTGCGCTGAATTGTGTGGTAAAGATCACGGGTTTATGCCTGTTGTGGTGGATGCTCGACCTCCAGAGGAGTTTGATAGCTGGCTGCAAGAAGCTAAGCAACAAAAACTCGATGAGGCCGCTGCAAGTGCGGCATTGCTGGATCAGACGCTGAGCAAAGAGGAGTTAATGGAGACCGGCGAAAAAGTGTATATGGCGTATTGTGCAGCTTGCCACCAGCCCACAGGTATGGGTCTGCCCGGAGTATTTCCCGCACTTAAAAACAGCCCAATCGTGTTAGGCGATGTGAAAGATCATATTGATATCATTTTGCATGGTAAACCAGGAACGGCCATGCAGGCATTCGCTAAGCAGTTATCAATTAAAGAAATAGCAGGCGTTGTAACCTTTAAGCGTAACAGCTGGGGGAATGATTTAGACCAGGTAATACAACCTAGCGAAGTGCAAGCGCGCATAGATGCGAATAAGGAGGCCAGCCAATGAGTACGGTAGCAGAATCACACAACAGTCATCATGAACATCACGGCGCTAAAGGTATAAAACGCTGGTTGTATACGACAAATCACAAAGATATAGGCACACTCTATCTCATTTTCTCACTCACCATGTTCCTGATCGGTGGGGCAATGGCAATGGTGATCCGTGCTGAGCTCTTTCAGCCTGGTCTGCAATTAGTCGACCCGCATTTTTTTAATCAAATGACCACTGTACATGGCCTAATCATGGTTTTTGGTGCTGTGATGCCCGCCTTCACGGGTTTAGCAAACTGGATGGTACCTATGATGATTGGCGCGCCAGATATGGCGCTCCCTAGAATGAACAACTGGAGCTTTTGGATATTGCCATTTGCATTTGCAATTTTACTGTTGTCGTTATTTATGGAAGGTGGCGGTCCCGCATTTGGTTGGACTTTCTACGCCCCCCTATCTACGACCTATAGTAATGACAATACGGCCTTGTTTGTGTTCGCTGTTCATATTATGGGGATTAGTTCGATCATGGGGGCCATTAACGTCATCGTTACCATAGTGAATTTACGAGCCCCAGGGATGACTTGGATGAAGCTTCCCTTATTTGTGTGGACTTGGTTGATAACGGCATTCCTACTGATTGCTGTTATGCCTGTACTGGCGGGCGCGGTGACTATGGTGCTAACTGACAAGTACTTCGGCACTAGCTTCTTTGATGCTGCTGGCGGTGGCGACCCTGTTATGTTCCAGCATATCTTCTGGTTCTTTGGGCACCCTGAAGTTTACATCATGATATTGCCAGCATTTGGTATCATTTCGACTATTATACCTACATTTTCTCGTAAGAAACTGTTTGGTTATGCGTCAATGGTCTATGCCACCTCTTCAATCGCATTGCTATCCTTTATCGTGTGGGCTCACCACATGTTCACAACTGGGATGCCGCTGGCTGGTGAGTTATTCTTTATGTATGCCACTATGCTGATCTCAGTGCCAACGGGCGTTAAGGTATTCAACTGGGTCGCGACCATGTGGCGAGGATCGATTAGCTTTGAAGTACCGATGTTATTTGCCATCGCCTTTATCGTATTGTTCACATTAGGTGGTTTTTCTGGACTTATGTTGGCCATCACCCCTGCTGATTTTCAATACCACGACACCTATTTTGTGGTAGCACATTTCCATTACGTGTTAGTAACAGGTGCCATCTTCTCCATTATGGCTGCCGCTTACTATTGGCTCCCAAAATGGACGGGTCATATGTATAACATCACGCTGGCAAAATGGCACTTCTGGTTATCACTTGTGAGCGTCAATGTGCTGTTTTTCCCGATGCACTTTGTTGGTCTGGCTGGCATGCCAAGACGGATCCCTGATTACGCGCTGCAATTTGCTGATTTTAACGCAATCATCAGTATTGGTGGCTTTGCCTTTGGATTGTCGCAACTGCTGTTTGTGTTGGTGGTATACAAATGTGCAAAAGGTGGTGAGTCAGTACCTAACAAAGTATGGGATGGCGCAGAAGGCTTAGAGTGGGAAGTGCCATCACCAGCACCGTATCACACATTTTCAACGCCGCCAGAGGTGAAATAATGGCGCACAGTGGCTTGTTAAAAAAATTGACACTGGTGGTCATTGGCATGTTTGCTTTTGCTTTTGCCTTGGTGCCTCTCTACGACGTGTTTTGTGATGTTACAGGACTCAACGGCAAGCCATCGCTTGAAGCAGCCAATGCAAGCCAGACTGTGGTTGACACAAGAAGTGTCGATGTGAGTTTTACGACGCACAGCCAGCAAAGCGCACCGTTTGAGGTGAAGTCTAAGCAATACAGCGTCAACGTCAAGCCAGGGGAAATGGCAGAGGTTAAATTTAGTGCTAAAAACATGAGCTCCCAAGCGCGCGTGATGCAGGCTGTACCTTCGGTGAGCCCAGGTAAGGCTGCTAAGTACTTACACAAAATGGCTTGTTTTTGCTTTGATCAGCAAGCCTTTGAAGCGAATCAAGAAGTTGAGTTCACATTAGTGTTTTATGTGGATACTGAACTTCCAGAAGAAATTAAAGAGCTTACCCTGTCGTATACCGTATTTGATATTAGCGAAACCACCGCTCGTACCAAGGTAGAGGCTAAGCAACAGGCAGGTTAGGAGATAGTCATGGAAAAATATGAGAATTACTACGTACCAGAGCAAAGCCATTGGCCTATTGTAGGTGCTGTGGCAATGTTCTTAATTGCAGCTGGTGCGGGCTTAACTGTTATGCAGTTGTCCAGTGAAGCGAGTAGCGGTCAGTATGTCCTGTATGCGGGGCTCGGTATACTTTTCTACATGTTGTATGGATGGATTAAAAACGTTATTCATGAGTCGCAAACCGGTTTGTACTCAAAACAAATGGATAGATCATTTAGACAGGGTATGAGTTGGTTTATATTTTCGGAAGTCATGTTCTTTTGTGCGTTTTTTGGCGCCTTGTTTTATGCGCGAGTATTGTCAGTTCCCTGGCTTGGGGGAGAGGGCAACAATGCGATGACCAATGAAGTACTTTGGCCTGCTTTTGAAGCCGCATGGCCACTCCTTTCGACGCCCGCTGGAGAGACCACGCAGGCTATGGGTTGGGAAGGCTTACCACTTATAAATACTTTAATTCTACTCAGTTCATCGGTCACTATACATTTTGCGCATGTTGCCATTGAAAAAGATCAGCGTGCAAAGGTGAAGTTATTCCTAGGTGCTACCGTGATGTTAGGTTGTATTTTCTTAGCCTTGCAAGTGCTCGAATATATCCACGCCTATCGAGATTTAGATCTGACCTTACAGGCCGGTATCTATGGTAATACCTTCTTTATGTTAACAGGTTTCCACGGTATGCATGTGACATTAGGAACGGTGTTGTTACTCATAGTGTTACTACGCATTTTCAAAGGACACTTAGATTCTAAGCAACATTTTGCGTTTCAAGCGGCAGCTTGGTATTGGCACTTTGTAGATGTTGTGTGGCTGTGTCTATTTGTATTTGTATATGTGTTGTAACCATCGGGGTGCGGTTAAGTTTAATCGCACCCAACTGTGCTGCAATGATGATTATCAATAAAACGATTGCGGAGAATATTACACGACGACCCAGATAGAAAGACATCGGCTTACCATCTGTCGGGTTTTTCAACATCAGAAATAACGCTCTAAATAAGTTAAAAATAATAAAAAGTAGTAAAAAAATAATAATAAATTTAATAAGCATAGCGAGTCCTTATGCAAAAAAAAGTTAAGCTCAAGTCTAGTTCAGTTATTACGTTGGTGATAGTCATTATCGTAATATGTACTTGTTTAGCTCTGGCGGCATGGCAGTGGCAAAGAGCGAAAGATAAGGCGCACTTGCTTGCACAACAGGATAAGCAATTGAACTTAACTGCGGAGCAGATTTTAGCGTTACCAGCGCAGCAAAATAATGGTCTTTTCACCACCATTAAAGGTCGATTTTTACCATCCTTTGTTTGGTTTTTAGATAACCAAACTTTAAACGGTCAAGTGGGGTTTGATGTACTCGCGTTGTTTGCTTTAAGTGGTTACACCCAGAAAAAAGTACTCGTCAATCTAGGTTTCATTCGGCCTCTTCGTGAACGTCAGATCCCAAGTATTACGCTGCCGGAGCAATCGCTCTCCTTACAGGTCGTCATTAAATCTGAGGATATTGCCGGTTTTACGCTTGCATCCGAACCGAGTATGGACGCTATTCAACCGCAACTCCTACAATATATAGATATAGACTTTCTTAGCGAGCGCTCTGACGAGCAGATATTCCCATTGGTGGCATATCAATACGGAAGCAACCCAATCCTTGCAAACCCTCATTACACACATGTGGTTATGCCCCCAGAAAAGCACAAAGCCTATGCACTGCAGTGGTTGTTAATCGCTTTGGCGGCGGCACTGGTGGCGTATTTCGCAATAAAAAAAGGAGAGCACGAATGATTTCAAAACCTTTAGGTGTATTTATTGGTTGCTGTGTCGTGCCTTTGGCACTTGCCTATACAGCGGTAAAGTTAGAGTGGATACCTGAGCACACAACCAATCATGGACAATTTTTACAATCCGAGGTGCGTGTCCCGAGCTGGCATGTGCAAAACAATGAATTATGGACCATTGCGATTAATGCGCCTGACTCGTGTCAAAGCGCATGTGAGGCACAATTGAGCGCTTTGCAAAATTTATATACAGCACTTGGTAAACACCAGAAACATGTCGGTCTGGCGGTGCTTAATCGCAGTCATGAAGTCACAGACCTTAGTCAATATCAAAGCTATCAGCTAGAAGAAGACTTGCCTGAGGCACATCTTTACTTGATAGACCATCGTGGGCTTGTGGTATTGCAGTATCAGTATTACCAAGATGAAGAAAAGAATCGACTTGAGCAAAAAGGTTTACTTAAAGATTTAAAAAAACTATTGAAATATGCGCGTAGTAGCTAAGGAGTCTACATGAATAAGGGATATAAGTTACTTATTTTGGCAGCGTGTACGCTTGCTTTGTTGGTGGTTTCACTGGGCGCATACACGCGCCTTAGTAATGCAGGATTAGGGTGCCCAGATTGGCCAGGTTGCTACGGATTTTTAACGGTGCCGAACGAGTCTCACGAGTTATCTGTCGTGGAACAGAACTTTCCAAATGCTCAGGTTGAGCCCAAAAAAGCTTGGATCGAAATGATACACCGCTATTTTGCATCATTGTTGGGGTTATTAATTGTGGTTTTGTGCGCTATTGCTTTTAGGCAACGCAGGAACAAAAGCACTCAACAAGCCGTGGTACCTTTTAAGCACTCGTTGTTATTGATGGTGATGGTGTTATTTCAGGGGATGCTGGGTATGTGGACGGTCACAATGAATCTTCAGCCATTTGTGGTGATGGGGCATTTATTAGGTGGTTTTACCATTTTAGCTCTGCTGGTACTAATGTATTTACGCGTTCACCAATCTTCTAATATCGCCGTAGCCTCCAATGCTGGACATTTCTTGTGGGCGATAGCAGCACTGGTTGTGTTAGTAATCCAAATTGCGCTAGGCGGATGGGTCGCTGCAAATTATGCAGCGCCTCATTGCACTGGATTGCCAGTGTGTAGCAACATAGAGCTTTTCTCAATCGAAAGCTTGTTTCACTTACCTGTAGGGCAAAGTAATTACGAGTTTGGCGTCTTACCATTTGAAACGAGACTCTCAATCCACTTTATTCATCGCCTTTGGGCCATGGTCACGGCTCTAACCATTGTTTGGGTTGGTTGGAAAATATATAGAGCTGAGACCAGCTCTAAGATAAAAAACGCGGTTGTTCTAGTGTGCTGTGTGCTGTTTGCTCAGCTTTTCTTAGGAGGATTGATAGTACATCTTCAGTTCCCACTACTACTCACTCTTTTTCATAATGTGATGGCTGCATTGCTATTACTAAGCATGGTTAGATTATGCTTTTTATTAGCTGCAAAACAAGGAGCTACAATATGACTGTTTTAGAATTATCTCAAAAGTGGCACTTGGCCTCTAAACTGACACTTGGCAATTATTTAGAGATTTGTAAGATCAAAGTTGTCCTTATGTTGGTACTGACTGCATGGATAGGCATTGCGTTAGCACCTGATATGCAGCGAGGTTGGGTTGCACAAATGATGAGTTTGCTGGGGATTGGATTGCTTTCGGCGTCAGCCGCCGCAGTGAATCACGTTGTAGACAGAGAAATAGATAAAAAAATGGCACGTACACGCCATCGACCCGTTGCGACTTCACAGCTTAGCATTAAAGCTGCATTGATATTTGCTTTTGTTATCGCGGTGGTTGGCTGTGTCCTGTTACTGGTTTGGAGTAATTTACTATGTACCTTATTAACGCTCGGAGCATTGGTTGGATATGCGGTAGTTTATACCCTATTTCTGAAACGAGCCACGCCACAAAATATTGTAATCGGAGGGTTAGCGGGGGCAATGCCTCCGTTGCTGGGCTGGGTCAGCGAAACAGGTTCTTTAAGCGCGCCACCGTGGTTGTTGGTAATGATAATCTTTACATGGACACCGCCCCATTTTTGGGCGCTTGCAATAGCCAGAAAAAATGACTATCAAAGAGCCAATATTCCGATGTTACCCGTTACCCATGGTGTTGCATTTACCAAGCTGTGTATTATCGCGTATAGCATTTTGCTGGCGATAGTCTGTATGTTGCCTTATTTAATCGGCATGTCGGGGTGGATTTACTTGTTATCAGCGGTGCTACTCAATGCGATATTTATTGGTAAAAGTATCAACTTGTATTTGCACCAGTGTGAGCAGCGAGCTATGGCACTTTTTCGTTTTTCGATCAGTTATTTACTGATACTATTTGTCGCATTATTTATCGATAGGTGGTGGATGTAATGAGGGTTTGGTGGGTTGCTCTATTCGTGTTATTGGTCTCATGCTCAGAGCCCGAAGAAGTGTCTGAGCATACCATCCATTATCAACAAGCGAAGACATTGTCTAACTTTGAGCTATATGATCAAAACAATAACCTCGTCACTGAGCAAGCTTTATTGGGGCAATGGACCTTCGTTTTTTTAGGGTATACCAACTGTCCTGATATTTGCCCTATGACTTTGGCAAAGCTCACAAGCGTCCATAAACAGCTTAAAGATACGTATCCTGTCAATATTTGGTTTGTATCAGTCGATCCTAAAAGAGATGATGTCCAAAAACGCAAAGCTTATATCGACTACTTTAATGGCGACTTTAAAGCTTTAAGTAATGAACATGCTCAATTGTTTCCATTAGTGAGAAACATGGGATTAATCTATGCCATCAATAACAGTGATCGTAATGACTATTATGTAGACCATAGTGCATCTGTTGCATTGATGAATCCAAATGGAGCATTAACCGCTATCTTTAAAGCACAGTTTCTCCCAAGTGAAGTACCTTTGATAAATAGCGACTTGATCGTTGAGGATTTCAAAATAGTTGCTTCGCAATATACAGAGTAATAGATGGTGGCGTATTGCCACCAAATACTTTTCCTAACACCTTCATTAATTTGTCTTTCTTGTCATAAGTTTTATGGCTTTTTCGTGATCAGCGTCTAAGCTAAATTTATGAGTATATAAATCAGAACTGTGCCCAAAAATGTTAAAACTTCCTTCAGAATTAGCTGTTAGCAAGGTAGAGGAGCTGCATCAGCAACTACTTCAGGAGTTAGAGACTGAGCAGGATGTTTGTATCGATGTATCTGAAGTAAGTCGTATTGATACAGCGTCAATCCAGTTGCTATGTGCATTGCAAAAGCACCTTTTTACAGTCAGCCACAAGATTCTTTGGCATGGGCAAAGTCAAGCATTTTCCCATGCTGTGGCAGAGCTGGGTTTAACAGAGTTTTTAGCGCTAGATGGTTCAAATTAAGGGGTTGGTATGAAGAAAATTTTGGCAGTAGATGATTCAGCATCAATGAGACAAATGGTTGGCTTTACGCTAAAAAAAGCAGGGTTTGATGTAACGGAAGCACGCGACGGTAGTGAAGCGCTCAACATCGCAAAGCAACAAGGCTTTGACGCAGTGATCTCAGATGTGAACATGCCAGTCATGGATGGTATCACTCTGATTCGAGAGTTACGAAACTTACCTAACTATAAATTTACGCCTTTACTGATGCTCACTACCGAATCTGGTCTAGATAAAAAAACAGAGGGTAAAGCTGCAGGCGCCACAGGCTGGATAGTTAAGCCATTTAATCCCGAGCAGTTATTAGCGGTGTTAAAAAAAGTAATTCGCTAAACTGAGGAGCTGGGTTTATGAGTATCGATCTGAGCCAGTTTTTTGAGGTATTTTTTGAAGAAAGCTTTGAGGGTTTGGACGCGATGGAGTCTGAGCTTTTAAATTTAGAGCCAGGCACTGAAGATAAAGAGACAATAAATACTATTTTTAGGGCTGCCCATTCAATTAAAGGGGGGAGCGGCACCTTTGGGTTTACGTCAGTTTCTGATTTTACTCATGTACTTGAAACTCTTCTTGACCAAATCCGTGATGGTCAACGTGAACTGACAACAGAATACGTTAATCTATTACTTAAGTCTGTCGATTGCTTACGAACATTGCTCAGAGCGCTACAAGCTGAAGAAACCCCCGATCTGGAAGAAGCAAATGCTTTGCGGGGCAAATTTGAAGCTATTCTTGGTATGGAAAGCGCTTCAATACCAGAAGACTCCTCGGAGGTTACGGCAGACCTCGCACTAAATACCTATCAAATTGATTTTAAACCCAAACCACACCTTTTTAAAACGGGCAACGAGCCACTGTTTATGATTAGTGAGTTAGGTGAACTTGGTGATATTGAAACAAAAGCATTTTATGACGCCGTTCCAGATATTCAACAATTGCACCCTGACGAGTGCTTTCTAAGTTGGCGCTTTTTCTTAACAACTGATAAAGAGCAAAGAGCCATTGAAGAGATATTCGAATGGGTTGAGGATGATGCCGAGATCACAATAGGAATGTGTGGTGGGATTTTTGAAGGTGCAGGCTCAGATATCTCAGAAAAACGTGAACAGCAGTCAGAACAGAAACCAGTGGTGCAAACGCCAACAGCACCGGCGGCTACCAATAAAGAACTTGTAAAAAAAGCAGAAAGCAAAAAGAGTGCAGACTCCACTACCTCTAATTCGATCCGTGTTGGAATAGACAAAGTTGACTCGCTGATAAACATGGTTGGGGAGTTAGTAATTACACAGGCGATGTTGAGTCAGATAGGTGAGCAGGAAATAACTGAATCAACCATAACCGCTTTGCAAGAAGGGCTTGCGCAGTTAGCACATAATACCCGCGACTTACAAGAAAATGTAATGCGGATTCGAATGCTACCTATTAGTTTTGTATTCAGCCGTTTTCCTCGTCTCGTGAGAGATATTTCACAAAAACTCAATAAGCAGGTGGAGTTGAAGTTACTCGGTGAGCAAACTGAGTTAGACAAAACCGTCATGGAAAAAATATCGGATCCCATGGTCCATTTAGTTCGCAATTCCTTAGACCATGGTTTGGAAATACCTGAACAGCGAATTGCTGCGGGTAAAGACCCTGTAGGAACGGTAACACTTAATGCGTTCCATCAGGGGGGAAATATTGTGATTGAGATTATGGATGATGGTCAAGGCCTAAATACGGAGAAGATCCGCCAGAAGGCGATTGACAATGGGCTGATACAAGCACATGAAGAACTTAGCAGTGATGAAGTAAATGAGCTCATATTCATGCCAGGGTTTTCAACGGCAGACGAGGTCAGTGATATTTCAGGACGTGGTGTGGGCATGGATGTTGTAAGGCGAAATATTCAAGCTTTAAACGGCTCAGTTGAAGTATCGTCAGCCCGTGGTCTCGGCTCTACCTTTACAATTCGTTTACCGCTGACCCTCGCTATTCTGGATGGTCAACTAGTGCAAGTGGCACAGCATACTTACATCATTCCATTAATATCTATTGTTGAATCGCTGCAAATAGATATCAGTAAAGTGAGTCGAGTAGGAAAAGACCTCGATGTGCTCAGGCTGCGAGATGAGTATATCCCCATTCTGCGTTTATATGACATTTTTAATCATCAGGGAGCGATAGAGGAACTCGACAAAACACTGCTGGTGGTGGTTGAAAGTGATAACCACAAAGTGGGTTTGTTGGTAGACGATTTGCTAGCACAGCAACAGGTTGTGATTAAAAGTCTAGAGGCCAATTATCAAAAAGTTGATGGCATTTCGGGTGCCACAATATTGGGTGATGGTCGAGTTTCACTAATAGTTGATATATCAGGCTTAATAAAGCTAAGTGGATTAAAGCGTCCTGGGTCACAAGAGTTGCTAGTGGAACAACACAGTAATGAGGTGGCTTAATGAGTGAACAAAAGGATTTAAATCATCAGCTGAATTTGCGAAAGCAGCAAGATGAGAATCAATATTTAACATTCATGATGGCGGGCGAAGAGTACGGCCTAGATATTTTAGCCGTGCAGGAAATAAGAGGTTGGGAAGATGTAACAGCCATCCCAAACTCCCCCAGTTTTGTTAAAGGGGCGATAAATTTACGCGGTACGATCGTGCCAATCATAGATTTAAGGTTGAGGTTTGGAATACAGAGCATTAGCTATGGTCCACTGACCGTTGTGATTGTTGTGTCTGTGCAAATAAGAGAGCAACAAAAGGTTATGGGATTGGTAGTTGATGCTGTATCTGATGTGTATAGCATTTCGCAAGAGAAAGCAAAAGATGTGCCTGATTTTCAAGACTCAGATAACGGGCAATATGTACATGGACTCGTTAATGTGGGTGAAAAAATGGTTGTGTTGCTGAACTTAGCAAAAGTACTAGACCTAAACTCAAAACAAGTCGCGCAAAGTTAGGAATAACGGAAAAGGTGAAAGCATGCAAAGTGATATCAATAATAAGTTGTTAATTGTTGGGGTAGTGCTGGTGGCCGTCATCATCGGCGCTTTTCAATTTTTAGGCGTAGCGATTAATGCTGAAAACGGCTTAATTATCAGTTTTCCAGTTGTTGCTGTGTTAGTCGCCATACTGTACTTAAAGCGAGTGCTCGATACCGCAACAAATAAGCTAGCATGCTTGAATGCTGCATTACCTTATTTGCAACTTACTGAGCCAGATATGGTTTCGAGGTTAGATTTAGGTGCTTTACCTGAGCTTGCTAGAGTTAATGTTGTAGAAAGCAGCCATGAGGATAAAAATCATATTGAAAGCTTGCTGAATGCACTTCAGACCTGCCAAGCAAATATTATGATTGCAGATACAAATCTAAATATTACCTATTTGAATGAATCTGTTAAAAAGATGCTCAAGGCGAATGAGAGCAAGTTACAAGAGAGTTTGCCTCAATTCAATGTCGATAGTTTGGTTGGTACCAATATTGATGAATTTCACCATAACCCTGCTCACCAAAGGAGTATTTTGGCGACGCTTAACCGAGTGTATACCACACAAATAAATGTTGCCGGTTTGACATTCGACTTAATCGCAACTCCCGTATTTAATTCAGAAAGTGAGCGTATAGCTACTTTGGTAGAGTGGAAAGATGTTACTGAAAAATTGGCATTTGAGCAGAAACAGGCAGCACTTGCTGCACACAATGCAAGGATCACCAGTGCACTGGATGTATGTCAGGCGAATGTAATGCTCGCTGATGGGGACTGCAATATCGTTTATGCCAACCACTCAGTTCTAAAAATGCTAAGCGACAATCAAGCTCAGCTCCGTCAGGCGTTACCTAACTTTGATGCTAAAAAGCTTATTGGTGAATGTATAGATGTGTTTCATGCCAATCCAAGTCACCAACGGAAAATGCTCGATGGTTTAACCGATACGTACAAAACAGATATAGAGGTAGCAGGGTTTACGTTTGGGCTCATTGCAACACCAGTGTTCGACGAGAGTAATAATCGTCTAGGTACAGTTGTTGAGTGGGAAGACAAAACACAAAGGCTTATCAGAGAGCAGCAAGAACGCGAAACCGCATATGAAAACACGCGAGTCAAACGAGCACTCGATAATGTTGCTACAAATACCATGATAGCAAATCATGACCATGACATCGTTTATATGAATAAAGCCGTATTAGAAATGATGCGCAATGCGGAGCGTGATATCCGCAAAGACTTACCACAATTTGATGCAAATAATCTAATTGGCGCAAACATAGATGTATTCCACAAAAACCCAGCACATCAAAGAGGCATGCTTGCCAAATTAACATCGGCTTACAGTACAGAAATTGTAGTCGGTGGTAGAACTTTTGGTTTAGTGGCAAACCCAATACTTAACTCTGAGGGTGAACGAATTGGGACGGTTGTTGAGTGGGATGATAGAACCAATGAAGTTGCGATTGAAAAAGAGGTGAATGATTTAGTTGCATCTGCGGGTGGCGGAAATCTTGGAGTCCGTCTTGATGAGCACGGGAAAGAAGGGTTCTATTTACGCTTAACTAAAGGCTTAAACCAGTTAGTTAGCATCGTAGATGATGCTGTATCTGACACCGCACAGATGCTTGATGCTTTAGCAAATGGTAACTTAACTCGTAGAATTACTGGTGAGTATCAAGGCGCATTTGAGAAATTAAAACGTGATGCCAACAGTACCGCAGACAAACTGACTGAGGTCATTAACAAGATAAGTGCTTCAGCAGCCCTTGTTGCTAGTGGCGCAGAGGAAATTTCACAAGGTAATGCTGATTTAAGTCAACGCACAGAAGAGCAGGCTTCGTCACTGGAAGAGACTGCTTCAAGTATGGAGCAAATGACAAGTACAGTGAAGCAAAATGCTGATAACGCAAAAGTAGCCAATGGACTTGCAGAAGAAACGTGTGATAAAGCGATTCAAGGTGGTGAAGTTGTAAGCCGAGCGGTTGAAAGTATGTCGGCCATTAATGAGTCAAGTAAGAAAATCGCGGATATTATCGGCGTGATTGATGAAATCGCTTTCCAAACTAACCTGCTTGCTCTGAATGCTGCGGTGGAAGCTGCGCGAGCTGGAGAACAAGGCAGAGGCTTTGCAGTCGTTGCGGGTGAAGTTCGTAATTTGGCACAGCGCTCCGCTGGTGCAGCAAAAGAAATTAAAGATTTGATCCGAGACAGTGTTGGCAAAGTTGAAGATGGTACATTATTGGTGAACGAATCCGGTGCAACCTTGAAAGATATTGTTGCTTCTGTGAAACGTGTTACTGAAATGATTTCTGATATTGCTGAAGCATCTGTTGAGCAAAGTTCAGGTATTGAACAAGTGAATAAAGCTGTTGCACAAATGGATGAGATGACACAACAGAACGCTGCATTGGTAGAGGAAGCATCCGCTGCTGGAGAGTCAATGGCAGAGCAAGCGAATGATATGCGTAAACTATTACACTTTTTTGCGATAGATAATGCTGAACATGCTTTGTTACCACCGCAATCTTCGGCAGCACCGGCAATCGGTGCTACACCAAAGGCTAAAAATAGTGACAGTAAGCTGGAACTAAAGTCGATGCCAGCTGGTAATAAGTTCTCTGATAGTTCTGAGGAATGGGAGGAATTCTAGTCCGATGTCAAAGAGAGGGTCTGTAATTTACCGGCCCTCATCAGGAGAACTTGTGTGAGGTGGAAACATGCGAGAGTTTACCTTTACGGATGATGATTTTGATGGACTGTCGAAACGTGTGTATAAAGCATGTGGCATTGTTCTTGGGCCACATAAAAAGGAGATGGTTTATTCGCGAATAGCGCGTCGTATTAGAGCTAATAACCTTTCTTCATTTAAGCAATACATTGAACTGGTGGATAGCCATGAGGCTGACGAATTCAGTCATTTTATCAATGCGATTACGACTAACCTGACTTCTTTTTTTCGAGAAAAACATCATTTTGACTATTTGTCGAATGTGGTAATTCCGCTGATTTTAGAGCGTAATAGTACATCAAAGAGGGTCAGAATTTGGTCGGCTGGCTGCTCGACGGGGGAGGAGCCATACAGTATCGCAATGACGATTCTTGGGCGATTTCCCTCAGGTTGGGATGTTAAAATATTGGCAACTGATTTGGACTCTAATGTGCTGCTAAAGGCGCAAACTGGTGTTTACAGTGCTAGAAGCATTACAGGACTCGAAGGTGCAGAGTTAAAAAAATGGTTTTTAAAAAGCCCTGACGGAGAGTCATATAAAGTCAAACCGGCTCTTCAGGCGCTCATTTCTTTTAAGCGACTTAATTTGCTCGAAGATTGGCCAATGAAAGGGCCTTTTGATCTCATTTTTTGTAGAAATGTACTGATTTACTTTGATAAAGAAACAAAAGATCAGCTATTTGCAGGTTATCATAAGTTACTAGCTCCTAAGGGACACTTGTTCATTGGCCATTCTGAAACGATGGGAAAAGAACACATTGAGTTTATCAACTTAGGCAAGACTATGTATCAAAAGGCGAGTCATGAATAGTCATATGGGACCAGTATTAACAGGCTTTGAGCATGTGAAACGTTTTTGGGACTCAGGGCGCTCAGCGGTGATTGCTAAAGTCTTACCCGGAGAGTTTTATGTCTCAAAAAGCGATGAGTATATTTCCACTGTATTGGGCTCGTGTATCGCCGCTTGTATTTATGATGACGTGCGTGGCATAGGAGGTATGAACCATTTTATGTTGCCCGGTGCGAAAAATATCAAAGATATTCATGCAGATGATTTAAACTGTCGCTATGGTAACTGGGCAATGGAATTTCTAATCAATGAAGTGATTAAAAATGGCGCTTCTCGTAGTAACTTGAAAGTTAAGTTGTTCGGCGGTGGCAAGATCATTCGAGCTATGACAGATATTGGAATTGGCAATATTCGTTTTGCAAACGCTTATGTACAAGAAGAAGGATTGCAACTTGTTTCTCATGATGTTGGTGGACCTTGGCCTAGAAAGGTAATGTTTCACCCGCAAACAGGTCAAGCGCAAGTCAAAAAACTCAGGGAAATGCATAATGATACGATTGAAAAACGCGAGGTGCGTTATCTTCATGACATTGAGTCTCAAGATGCCAATACTGATATTGAGCTGTTTTAGGGGTAAGTATGATCACAGTATTGATTGTTGATGATTCACCACTGATCCGTGGCTTGCTAACAGAGATCCTCAATCAAGCACCCGATATAAAAGTGGTCGGCGCTGCAGCAGACCCATATCAAGCAAGAGAGATGATTAAATCGTTACACCCAGACGTGTTAACGTTGGATATTGAAATGCCTCGCATGGATGGTATTAGTTTCTTGCGTAACTTAATGCGCCTTAGGCCTATGCCAGTAGTGATGATTTCTACCCTGACACAACAAGGTTCACCTGCAACGTTAGAAGCTCTAGAAATTGGAGCAGTTGATTTTATTGCCAAACCGGCTGCGAATGTTGTGTCTCAGCTCAAGAGTTATACACAAGCTGTACATGAAAAAATCAGGATTGCGGCACATGCTCGTGTACGTTCATACAAGGTGCAAGCAAGCCATACTGATTCGCCGAAAAGTCACAATATGCGTATGCAATTTAGAAGTGATGCTATCTTGGCGATAGGCGCTTCAACGGGTGGTACTGAAGCTATCAAGGAAGTCCTTGTGCGATTACCTGTTAATTCACCTCCAGTGGTAGTAACACAGCACATTCCGCCTATTTTTAGCACTTCCTTCGCGTTGAGAATGGATCGCTGCTGTTCAGTCAAGGTGAAAGAAGCAGAAACGGGCGATCAGCTGATGGCTGGGCATGTTTTCATTGCTCCAGGGGATAAGCACCTAAAAGTGGTGAAAAAATCGGGAAAACTATTATGTGAGCTTGAAGACACCGAGCCGGTCAATCGACACAAGCCAGCGGTCGATGTGTTATTTGATTCGCTTGTTCCGTTAGGTAAATCTGTATACGCAGCGCTTCTGACGGGAATGGGGAGTGACGGTGCAAAAGGTATGTTACGGTTGTCTCAGGCTGGGGCATTTACCGTTGCTCAAGATGAAGCGACATCGGTCGTTTGGGGAATGCCAAAAGCCGCTGTAGAGTTGAATGCTGTTAAATCTATTGTTCCTCTTCATGAGATAACGCATGCCCTATTGAATGCCTGTAAAAAGTAGTATTTCAGAGAATCACCCAAGGTTGGGAGAACCAAAAGAATTGTCCTGGTTGTCCCTTTACCGGTGCAGTACAATTATATCGTGAGCGTCCTTTGGGTAGGTTTTTCACCGCTTCAACACGTACTTGTTTGTCGTTTAACCACTCGATATTTCCTTTTCCTTGCCCCGATACATAACAGGTGAACTGCTCGGGATTAAAGTTTATTTTTTTAAAATCAATGCGTAATGAAGGGCGTTGCATATCAGTTACAGAGTCGTCATAGCTTAGCTCTGCTATGGAAAACGGTACTGAGTTTAATTTTACCTTAAGCGTATCTAGCTCACTGTATACTCCCGATGCGGGAAAACGAGGGATCCGTGTGAAGTCTGAGTCTATGCCTACTGCGCCAGAGTGCTGGCCTATACCAGTAAAACCGAGAGATTTAACCAGTGCCCTTAATTCGTTATTAAACTCACCATATGGATATGCCAGCAGCTTAGCATGATGGCCTACTTCATCTTTTATTCGTTGCTCTGACCAAGTTATATCCTGACTAACTCGTGTTCTCCATTGCGGTAGGCTTTCATCTGGTAGTCTCTTATGCAGATAGTCATGTTTGGCACTATGATTGGCTATCAGTGCGCCTTTAGATGCTAATTGCTTCAATTGCGGCCACGTCATGACATAGTTTTGTTGCTCGTCAATCAATTTCGGGTTTACGAAAATGGTGTAAGGGTAGTTAAACTCTTGCAAAATTGGCGCAGCCTGTTCGATGTTATTGTCATATCCATCATCAAAGGTGATAGCAACTGTTTTTGCTGGTAATGTATCGCCTTTACGCAGTGACTTAAGTAGCTCGTCCAGTGGTACTACCTTGAACTGAGAGTCTCTTAGGTAGCTTAAGTGTGCTCTAAACTGCTCGGCACTTAAAGAGGTGACAGCAGGCAGCTTTTCGCTCACATGGTGATACTGTAAGATCACCGCCGCTGAAGCACATTTCATACTTATCAACAGCAACGCGGACAATAAATGAAGAATTTTTTTAGCCATTATAAATCTTACCACCTGAGTTTGTTGTTTTTGGCTGGGCCGATGATCTTATCAAACATCTCTGTTCCCCTGCTAGGTTTGGTTGATACCGCAGTTATTGGTCACTTGTCATCGGCACATTATCTAGCTGGAATTGCTCTAGGGGCAAGCAGCATCGCTGTATTGTTCTGGCTTGCCAGCTTTCTTAGAATGAGCACCACTGGAGTGATAGCACAGGCTCTGGGTTCTAAAGATACTAACAGGCTAAGAATGTTGTTTCAAAGTAGTGTGATCTTGGCGATGGGTTTTGCGTTCACGTTGATTTTGCTGCAACCATTATTGATGACAACGATAGCCAAATTGTCCGGTGCATCTGAACAGGTTGTTAACCAAGCGCAGTTGTACTTTTCAATAAGAATCTATAGCGCGCCAGCAGCATTGTGTAATTTGGTATTATTGGGCTTTATGTTAGGAATGCATTATGGGAAAGGCCCATTTTATCTGGTGTTGTTCACCAATATAGTTAATATCGCTCTTGATATCTTGTTTGTTGTTGTATTTGAATGGGGTGTCGCGGGAGCTGCCTGGGCTTCATTGATTGCTGATTACAGTGCTTTGGGGTTGGCGCTATTTTTGGTGAAAAAGCTATTCGTCAAACACCACATAGGCTGGCTTTGGAAACTGCCAACCGTGGCAGAAACGAGTCAGTTATTAAGTTTAAATAGAGACATTTTTATACGTTCTCTGTTATTACAACTGTGTTTTAGCTTTATGACTTTCTATGGTGCGCGTCTAGGGGAAACGACCCTAGCAGCCAATGCTGTATTGTTAAACTTCTTAATGCTTGTCAGCTTTGCGCTTGACGGCATTGCATACGCTGCTGAAGCCAAAGTCGGACACGCAAAGGGAGAGCAAGATGTTACAAGCTTGCGACTTTGGGTGCAGATCAGTGTGTTTTGGGGAGGTATATTCGCGTTATTATATGCGGTGTTCTTTGCAACATTTGGCATGCGACTTATTCGCTTGCTTACAGATATCCCAGAAGTTATAGCCCATGCGCAGTTGTATTTGCCTTGGCTGACGTTGTTGCCAATCCTTGCGATGGGGTGCTTTATCTTTGATGGTGTGTTTGTCGGTTTAACAAGGGCCAAGACCATGAGAAATAGTATGCTACTTTCGGCTGCTTTGGGCTTTTTTCTACCGTTTGTGCTGACGATGTCTTGGCAAAATCATGGTTTATGGTTCGCTATGAGTTGTTTTATGACATTACGGGGAGTTACTTTGGCCTATCGTTATCATCAACTTCATCGTCAGGGTACATTGTTACAATAACCTGAGCGAAACGATTAGCGAAAATCCCTAGATAACCCCAGAGCGCAAAAAAAAGTGCGGGGAGTAGAATTATCAGTCCGACAAGTTGCACAACGGGCTGGAAATAGTAGCCATAGGCAATGGCTGCGACTGCGCAGCCAAACAACACGATGCCTATTAAAAAGCGCTTAAGACTAACTTTTGGTTGTTGTCCTAAACGATAGATGGTCTGCTTAAGCATAGAGTTTAATAATATGAGTGCTCGCCAGATTGATGCTCTGTGATATCTCTCACACCAGTGATCTCTTCAAACTTGGCGATCATTTCTTTTTCAATACCTTCTTTAAGCGTTACATCAATCATAGAGCACCCGTTACACCCACCACCAAACTGGACGACTGCAACACCATCGGCAGTGATCTCTACCAAACTCACTTGACCACCATGATTTGCTAGTTGAGGGTTTACTTCGGTTGTGAGCATATGTTCGACTTGCTCATGCAACGACGCATTCTCACTTAACTTCTTCGCTTTAGCGTTTGGCGCTTTTAAGGTTAACTGTGTACCCATCTTGTCGGTGACGAAGTCAATTTCTGCGTCTTCCAAAAACGGCGCGCTTTCTTGATCTACTACGGCATCAAAGCCATTGAATGGTAGGCGAATATCAGTTTCTTCCACTGCATCTGCTGGGCAGTATGAAACACCACACTCCGCTTGAGATGTACCAGGGTTTACTACAAATACTCGAATATTAGTGCCTTCAGCTTGATCTGAAAGCAGTTTAGCAAAATGCGTTTGGGCTGATTCTGAAATTGTGATCATAACTCTGACTATACTTGACTAAATTACTCGGTTAATGCCTATGATACTCCCCTCGTCGTATTGTCGCCAGTATTGAGCGTAAAAATTTGGCAGGGCTTGATGACACCTGCTAGCGTGTGGCAATCCAACGAAGAAAAAGGTCTAATTTTATGCGCTATTTATTGGCTATGATAATACTGCTTGTGCAAAGTTTGTTTTTTGCAGCTGCAAAGCCACTCGATTATTACTTTTCTGATTCAATTACATTTAACCAAAATATTGCAAAGCCTAGTGATGTATTGGGCTATGAAGTAGGGCAGTGGCACGTACGTCACGATCAATTGGTGCAGTATTTAAAAGTACTTGCCCAGCAAAGCGAGCGCATTAATATTGAAACCATCGGCTATAGTCACGAGCAGCGTCCGCTCATATTGCTCACCATTTCTAACAAAAGCCAGTTAGACAATATAGAAAGCATACGCAAGCAACACTTGGCTCGATTAAATGACTCATCTAAGGATAGCAGTGGACCCGCTGTGTTATGGATGGGATACAGTGTCCATGGTAATGAACCTTCAGGCAGCAATGCTGCAATGTTAGTTGCGTACTATTTAGCAGCGGCTCAAGGAGCTGAAATAGACCACTTGCTTGATAATACTATTATTCTATTAGACCCATCTTTGAATCCGGACGGCCTTGCTCGCTTTGCACAATGGGCCAACAGCAACCGAGGTATGACTTTGTCTTCTGATCCCCAACATCGAGAGCATGTTGAGACGTGGCCTTCGGGGCGTACTAACCATTATTTATTTGATTTAAATCGCGATTGGTTATTGTTACAGCATCCAGAATCTAGAGCACGTATAGCAAAGTTTCATGATTGGAAACCAAACGTACTCACCGACTTCCATGAAATGGGCCCAAATAGCAGTTACTTTTTTCAACCAGGGATACCATCAAGAACTCACCCATTAACTCCTGATGAAAATGTAAAGCTCACCGACATGCTGGCAAACTTTCATGCTAAGGCGTTGGATGATGAAAAGCAGTTATATTTTACCCAAGAAAGTTTTGACGATTTCTATTATGGAAAAGGATCAACTTATCCGGATATTAACGGTTCCGTGGGGATCTTGTTCGAGCAGGCTAGCAGTCGCGGGCATGTGCAGGAGACCATCAATGGCACTTTGCATTTTGCGCAAACAATCAAGAACCAGCTCACAACAAGCTTGTCCACCTTTTCAGGTGTAGTAAAACATAAAGCGCAATTATTGAACTATCAGCAAAAATTTTATGGTGAAGCTAACAAGCTTGCTGCAAAAGAAGACTTTGCAGGTTATCTGGTAGCCGCAGATGGTGATCAGCAAAAGTTTTTTGCATTTCTGGAGTTGCTAAAACAACACCAGATAGATGCATATCCTTTAACAAGTGATTACAAGTCTTTTAAAGCAGGTGATGTATTCATCCCATTTGAGCAGCCACAGTACCGTTTGGTGAAAGCGGCGTTTTCAGAGCAGAAAAACTTTAAAGACAATACGTTCTATGATGTTTCAGGCTGGACCCTGCCCCATGCTTTTAACCTGCCATTTGAGTCAGTTAAGAGTACACGAGCGTTGAAGCTTGGCGCTGATGTATGGCGAGAGCCATCGGCAAGACAGCAAAGCGAATTAGCGAATGGCTATGCCTTTGCTTTTGCGTGGCAGCAGTTTAATGCACCGAAAATGCTCAACTTTCTATTGAAAAACGGTATTGAGGCGCGGGTTGCGCTGGAAGCGTTCAGTGCCAAAACTACGGTGGGTATACATAAATTCAAAGCGGGCAGTATCGTTATTCCAGCTGGATTACAACGTAACGAAAAGTGGTTAGAAATACTCAATCAGGCACAAAGTAAGTTTAATGTTGGTATCTCCTCAATTCAAAGTGGCTTGACGAGTGATGGAATAGACTTAGGCTCACGTTTTATGCGTCCAGTGAAGTCTCCAAAAGTGCTGCTAGTGGGCGGAGAAGGAGTGAGCCAGTATGAGTTGGGCGAAATGTGGTATCACTTAGACAGACACATTGAACTTGCGCCAAGCATAGTCGAGCAGACTCGCTTGTCTCAAGTTTCATTAGGTGAGTATAGCCATATCATTTTGGTAGATGGAAACTATTCAGAGCTGACCGAGCAGCTGAATAACAAGTTGAGGAGCTGGGTTAAAGAAGGTGGTGTGATTTGGGGGCATAAGCGTGGAGCGAAGTGGTTGGTGGATAATCAGCTACTCAAAGCACAAACAATTTCGCGCCAGGAGATGTCTGAACAGTTTGATACCAAGCAGTTGTCTTACAAAGATCGAGATCACCTATCTGCCAAACAACGTATTGCGGGTGCGATTTTTGCGACCAAAATGGATCTATCTCACCCTTTAAGCTTTGGCTTGCAAAGGGAGCTATTACCCGTTTTCAAAAATAGTACTTGGTTACTGAAGCCCACTGAACAGCCATTTCTGACTGTTGGGCGTTATCTCGACAAGCCACAACTTGCCGGTTATGCAGCACCCGAGAATGTTGTAAAAATCGCAAATAATGCGAGTGTCATTGCGCATCGGTTGGGACAAGGTTCAGTGATTGCTATGACAGACAACCCTGTATTTAGAGGTTATTGGTACGGGACCAGCAGAGTGGTCACTAATACATTGTTCTTTGGTAGGCTACTTACCGAGCAAGGGCGTTAAGGCCGTAGCAAATGCCCATACTTTCGCAGCACCGGCTTCTAAACAAGCCTGTGCTGCTTCATCCATAGTGCTTCCTGTTGTTATAACATCATCCACGATCACGACTTTTTTCCCTTGAAGATCTAGCTTTACACTGAACGCACCTTTGATATTACTGCGCCGTTGTTTTCGATTTAATATGCTTTGGGGCTTAGTCGATTTTATGCGGGTTAAAGCACTACTAATTGGTGAGATGCCTTGTAAGGCAGGCATCCAAGTTTGGGTAACTTGATTGAATCCACGCCAAAAATATCGCCTATTTGACAGTGGCATAATAAAGCACACATCAGGTAAGAAGTTGCCAGTTAGCCAAAATCGTTGCATCTGATAAGTGATCAGCTGTTGTAAAACTGCTTTGTGGTGTGACCTCTGGTGAAATTTATATTCACTAAGCCAGACCTTTAACGCTCCTTGATACCAACCACAGGCTACCAGCCCTTCGCAATGAGGTAAATTAACGAGTCTAGCAACATCCGGACGTAACAATAGGTTATGCTGGTCGAATATAAAAAATGGAAAATCGGCAAGACAAAATTCACATATTTTTGCCCTATTTGATGTGAAATTTTGACAGCATACGCACTGAGAGGGGAATAGCCAATCCATAACCATACTGAGTCCCTTCGTTACTTTATCTTGCTAAGGCGTTATCATATCTGGAAGTTTGGTTTAGGAAGTATAGAAATGCAAAATACCTTGGTATTTTTACATGGTTGGGGAATGAGCAAAGCTGTATGGCAGGTGTGTGCTGAGGAACTGAGTACTCACTATGACGGAGATATTCAATGTTTAAATCTACCTGGATTTGGCGGTGCAGACATCCCTGAGGGAGAATATACTCTAGCATCTGTTGCCAGTATCTTAGCGGAACAGATCAAACCAAACAGCGTTTTAGTAGCATGGTCCTTAGGTGGATTGGTTGCACTGTATTTGGCGCAACATTTTCCAGAAAAAGTATCCAAGTTAGTTATGCTGGCTTCTACTCCATATTTTGTAGAAAGCGTTAATTGGGCGGGTATCAAAGAACATGTGTTGGATGATTTTAAACTGCAACTTAGCCACGATAGTGCAAAAACAATAGAACGGTTTTTAGCTATTCAAGCAATGGGAAGTGAACATGCTAAGGAAGATATCAAACAACTCAGAGCATTACTTAAACAGCAGCCAAAGGCAAATGAGATGGCGTTGAGCGCTGGATTGGACTTGCTAAAAAGTCAGGATTTAAGACAAACATTTAGCCAGTTGCAGCAACCTATTTATGGTTTTTTTGGTCGTCTTGATGCATTGGTACCTAAAAGTGCATGTAACAAAATGGCGTTATTGAACCCTAACTTTGAGTATGAAATTGTAGCAAAAGCGTCTCATGCTCCTTTTATTTCACACCGAGCAGAATTTATATCTTACCTAAAATCAATACTTTAAAATTAGCGCTTTAGGATGGGAGAAGTTTTGCTTAATCATACTTTATTTTTACTGATTTTTGCGCAATAATTAACCATGTGTATTTGAATCGAGAGTTGTGTATGCCAATAGGTGATGTGTTAAACACAGGTTTGGAAGGTTTCAACCGAGCAAGTCAAGGTGTTGAACGAGCCACGGCTGAAATAAACCGTGCGACTGTCCAAACACAAACGGATGAGCAACAAGCGCAGCAGCGTCAATTACAGGCAGCGAGCAGTGATGAGGCGGTTACAGCGCCAGTTTCTCAGCCTGCAAAACTCAATGAAGCGTTGGTGAACCTAAAAGTGGAAGAGTTTAATGCGAAGGCAAACACGCAAACGATTCGTACAGCAGATGAAGTATTAGGTACTTTGGTAGATATTAAAGTTTAGTAGTCCTAGATATGTTATGAACATAGTAACGCCTCCACCGGCGATGAACCTCAACACAGCAAACGTTTATACCGAGACGGCTAAGCGTGACAACCAGCTGCGTGAAATAATTCCTAAAGCTCCTCCAACCTCAGCCAGTTTTACAGAAAACAAACCTGCTAATGAGGGAGACAAGACTAAGGCAAATTCGCCCGATGAGTCTTCTTTGTACACAAATAACGGTCAGTTGGCTAAAAACAAAACCATAGAAGAGAAAGAGCAACAAGGACAACAGCAAGGCCAGCAGCAGGGTAGCGACCAAGAAGAGAAGAAAGAATCTCGCTCAGAGAGTGAGGAAAAGGCACAACAGCAAGAAATTCAAGAGCTCAAAGCTAGGGACCAAGAGGTTCGTCTACATGAGCAAGCGCATGCTCGAGTTGGCGGCCAGTACGCTGGTTCACCTAGTTATGAGTATCAGCGTGGCCCTGACGGTAACAATTATGCCGTTGGTGGTGAGGTTATGATTGACGTTGCAGAGGTTCCGGGAGATCCAAAGCAAACTATCGATAAGATGCAAACGGTCAGAGCGGCGGCACTAGCTCCAGCGGAACCATCAGGCGCAGATCGTGCTATCGCGGCAGATGCAACGCAGAAAATATCAGCTGCACAAGCTGAACTTGCGAAACAACAGATCAGTGGCGATGATGGCGAGCAAGACTCAGCCAGTAGCATTGGTACGTATCAGACTCGACGTTTGAAAGATGATGAGGAAGAAGATAGGCTAGTTCAAAAAGAGCGAGCAGCTCTTAGAGATGATGCGGATCCATATGCGGTTGCGTTACCTATCGAACGAGATCCACAGATACAAGCGAGAGCGCTTAGGATTAACGATTTTTATCAACATATAGCTTCACCCGATACGCCAGCTTCACTGTCACTTCGGGTATAGCTTCTAAACCAAAAAGGCCGCATCATGAGATGCGGCTTTTTTCATTTACTTTTTCAACTTAGCGAACGCTTCTGCAAAAGCATTCCCCATCGCAGCGTTGCCTGCGTCTCGTTTAGGTTTTGGCTTGTTGGTCGCTTTAGTATGCGCCGCTTTTTTCTGCGGAGCATTCTGTTGAGCAGTTTTTGGTGCGTTATGAACGTCATCATCTAAGCGCATGGTAAAGCTAATACGCTTTCGAGGTGCATCTACCTCAATGACTTTTACTTTCACAATGTCACCAGCTTTCACTACTTCTCGCGGGTCAGAGATAAACTTATTGGTGATAGCGGAGATGTGAACGAGGCCATCTTGGTGTACGCCCACGTCAACAAATGCACCAAAGTTGGCAACATTAGATACAACACCTTCTAAAATCATACCCACTTTCAAATCATTGATGGTCTCGACACCGGCTTTAAAAGTCGCGGTTTTGAACTCTGGGCGTGGATCACGACCTGGTTTATCTAGCTCTTTGATAATATCCGTCACAGTCGGCAAACCAAAGGTGTCGCTAGTAAAATCGTTGGCAACCAATGAATTAAGCAACTCCGTATTACCGATCAAGATTGTGACTGGAATCTGTTTTGTTTCGCAAATCTGTTTGACAACCGGATAGGCTTCTGGGTGTACTGCTGAGCTATCCAGTGGGTCTTTACCATTTAAGATCCGTAAAAGCCTGCTGCTTGCTCGAATGCTTTAGGCCCTAGACGCTCTACTTTTTTGAGCTGACTACGGCTGGTGAATGAGCCATTTTCATCACGGTACTTTACAATGTTAGTAGCGAGTGTTTTATTTAATCCAGACACGCGAGTTAGTAAAGGAATTGAGGCTGTGTTTACATCCACACCTACAGAGTTTACACAGTCTTCAACCACAGAGGTCAAACTTTGTCCCAATTGGCTTTGTGAAACATCGTGTTGATACTGACCTACACCGATAGACTTGGGTTCTATTTTTACCAATTCAGCAAGCGGATCTTGCAGACGACGCGCAATTGAAACTGCACCGCGCAGCGATACATCTAAATCTGGGAATTCATTCGCAGCGAACTCTGAAGCTGAATATACCGAAGCACCAGCTTCGCTGACCATTACTTTGTTAAGCTTTAACTCAGCTGCACTTTTAAGTAATTCTGTGGCGAGTTTGTCGGTTTCTCTAGACGCCGTGCCATTACCTATTGCGATGAGTTCAACTTTATGTTGACGACATACCTGTTCCAATGTGCGTAAGGATTTATCCCAATGGTTTTGCGGAGCGTGTGGATAAATGGTGTTTGTTGCTAACAGTTTTCCTGTTGCATCAACGACAGCAACTTTACAGCCTGTACGTAAACCGGGGTCAATGCCCATGGTTACACGGGGGCCTGCTGGAGCAGCCATAAGTAAGTCTTTTAGGTTTTTGGCAAAGACATCAATGGCATCTGTTTCAGCGTTTTCACGTAAAGAACCTAAAAATTCGTTTTCCAAGTGCAGAGCGAGCTTTACTTTCCAGGCCCACTGGACAACATTCATAAGCCATTGGCTTGCATTAGCATCACGTACATTGAGTTGATAATGATCTGCTATCATTTGGGCACAAAATTGCTGTGCATCCTCAACTTCTGGTTCAGGGTTTATCGCTAATTGAAGAATGCCTTCATTCCGAGCTCTAAGCATAGCGAGCGCTCTATGCGATGGGACTTTCAGTAATTTTTCACTGTGCTCGAAATAATCACGATATTTGCTGCCTGCTTCTTCTTTACCTGCGATAACTTTAGCTTCGAGTTGACCGTTTTGTTTGATATGGCGACGGAACTTTGCAAGTAGCTTAGCATCTTCCGCGAATCGCTCCATTAGAATAAATTTTGCGCCATCAAGCGCTGCCTTGGTATCTTCTATGCCTTGCTCTTTATTTATAAACGGTTGAGCTTCTTGTTCCGGATCTAATGTATGATCGCTAAACAATGCATCTGCGAGAGGTTCTAAGCCAGCTTCAATTGCAATTTGCCCTTTAGTTCTGCGTTTGGGCTTATATGGAAGGTATAGATCTTCCAACTCAGTTTTGCTTTGTGCTTCATTGATATCAGAGGTTAACGAATCCGTTAATTTACCTTGCTCAGCAATGGTATTGAGTATAAACGTACGGCGCTCTTCCAATTCGCGCAAATAACTTAATCTCTGCTCTAGTAGGCGTAATTGGGTATCATCTAGTCCACCTGTCACCTCTTTACGATAACGTGCGATAAAAGGGACTGTTGCTCCTTCGTCAAGTAACGCGGTTGCCGCGATCACCTGTTGCTCTTTGGCGTTTAGCTCTTGTGCTAAACGAGCCGAGATGTTGCTCATGCAAAATCCTTATAAAGTTCAGTTACATACGCATGGCCAACCGGCGTAAGCGTAAATAAGTCAAATCATACCATAGCCACATTGAATAAGAAGCTTAGATACAATATTCAATACTGTTTATAAACCAGGTTTTTTCTCCCTCAGGAGTATGAACGCTAAATTCATCGTCTACTTGTTTGCCAAGTAGAGCGCGCGCCATCGGGGCATCAATGGAGATATAATCTTTACGGTCATATATCTCGTCAGGGCCAACAATTCTAAAGCGTTTGACATCACCTTGTTCATTTTCTATTTCAACCCAAGCGCCAAAATAGACTTTCCCTGCCTGTTGTTCAGAATATTCAACAATTTTCAGGTCAGGCAAACGCTTGCGTAAATAGCGTACACGACGGTCTATTTGTCTGAGTAAACGTTTGTTAAACGTGTAATCCGCATTTTCAGAACGATCACCTAAGCTGGCTGCCCACGAAACAATTTTTGTTATTTCGGGTCTTTTTTCATGCCAAAGGTGGTCATGTTCTTGTTGAAGTTGTCGATAGCCCTCAGGGGTGATCAGGTTGGTTTTCATATTTTGCTATTTTCAGGTTCGTGAACGTAATAATACGCGTCAGATTGTACTCAAGGCTATAGTGAATGGCACTCATTATTCAACTTGTAACGTTCGGTAACAAAAGTTCTTATATGGTATGGTGTCTAGTTAGGCATTTTTCAATTATATTAAGCCAAGGTGTTTAATAACAAGAAGAACATAGTATGGGAAATGAAACTACCAAGGTGCTGGTTGTTGATGACGACATGCGTTTACGCAGCCTTTTAGAGCGTTACCTAGTGGAACAAGGGTTTATCGTACGTACCGCTGCAAATAGTGAGCAAATGGATAGGCTATTGGAGCGTGAAAATTTTCATTTAATGGTTCTTGATCTAATGCTACCCGGAGAGGATGGGTTGTCGATTTGTCGTCGTTTAAGACAAAAAGAGAATGAGATTCCTATTGTGATGCTAACTGCTAAAGGTGACGAAGTAGATCGTATCATCGGGTTAGAGCTGGGTGCTGACGACTATATTCCCAAGCCATTCAATCCTAGAGAGTTACTTGCTAGGATCAAAGCGATATTGCGTCGTCGAGCTAAAGAGGTACCTGGCGCGCCTTCTGCTGAAGAAAATGAAGTTGCATTTGGCATATTTAAATTGAATTTGGCCACGCGCGAGATGCATAAGGGTGATGAGGTACTGTCTTTGACCAGCGGTGAATTTGCGGTTTTAAAGGCTTTGGTTAGCCATCCTAGAGAGCCACTCAGTCGAGACAAATTAATGAATTTGGCTCGTGGAAGAGACTATAGTGCACTTGAGCGTAGTATTGATGTACAAGTATCTAGGCTTCGTCGCATGATTGAAGAAGATGCTGCAAATCCGCGTTACATACAAACAGTATGGGGTCTGGGTTATGTGTTTGTGCCAGATGGTCAGAAATAGTTATTGGCTATGAGTTTATTTCCTAGAAGTGCCTTTGGGCAAACTGTGTTTTTTGTCGGGGCACTGCTACTTTTAAACCAAATAGTGTCCTACATCACCGTCACTCTTTATGTCTTTAAGCCCACTTTTGAGCAAGTGAATTTAATGCTCGCTAAGCAGGTTAAAACCGTGTTTATTGATTGGGAGGATGGGGTTGAAGTTAACGATGACCTTTCAAATAAGTTCTTTGAGATCACAGGGATCGAGGTGATGACTCAGCGTCAAGCCTATATAAATGGCTTGGATAGAGCGAAAGAGTATAGCTTGCTTTCGAAGAGTATGTCTGAGCAGTTGAATGGTTCGGCAAGAGTGAGGATCAGCCAAGGCGATCCAATCGTATATTGGGTTGAAGCACCACAAGCTCCGGGTTATTGGGTAAGAGTACCGTTAACAGGACTAAGTGAAACCAAGTTAGAATTTTTAGTGTTTTACCTCTCCAGTATTGGTTTTTTAAGTGTGCTAGGAGGATGGTGGTTTGCACGTCACTTGAACAGGCCACTTAAAGCATTACAAACGGCTGCAGGCCGTGTGGGTGTCGGGGATTTCTCTACTCGTTTAGTTGAAGATGGCTCCACAGAAGTTATCGAAGTTACTAGAGCGTTCAATCAAATGTCTAAGGGGATTGCGCAATTAGAGAATGATCGCAGACTCCTTATGGCCGGCGTTTCTCATGACTTACGCACTCCGCTTACTCGCATTCGCTTAGCCACTGAAATGATGGCTGATGAGGAAGATTACTTAAAAGAAGGGATCATCGCTGACATTGAAGATATGAACGCGATAATAGACCAGTTTATTGAGTATTTGCGCCATCATCATAGTGGTAAAATGACCGCAGAAGACATAAATGCGCTAGTTGAAGATGTTGTTCAGGCAGAGAAAAAACATAAACGCACAATACGGTTTACCCAAGCCGAAAATACCCCTCCTGTACTGATGAATACGGTTGCTCTTAAGCGTGTGGTAACCAATATGATAGAAAATGCTATCCGTTATTCTGATGCTGCAATTGAAGTAAGCACGCACTACAGCCCACGAGAAAGGGAAGTTACAATCAAAGTTAAAGACAGAGGCCCAGGTATTCCAGAGTCGGAGCTTGAAAGTGTGTTTGAACCTTTTAAACAAGGGGACCAAGCGAGAGGTAGTGAGGGGAGTGGTCTAGGTTTGGCAATAATCAAGCGTATTGTTACCACTCATGGTGGTAAAGTCCGCTTGAGAAACAGAGAACAAGGAGGATTAAGTGCTGAAGTCGTGTTGCCTACCACAAAAAGTTAATAAGGTTAAATCATTGCTATGAACAAACTAGTAGTACTAGGAGCTGGCTGGTTAGGTCAGCCGCTATGCTTGCAAGCAATAGCTCAAGGGTGGCAAGTTGAAGGTACTCGGACAAGACCCACTCAAAGCAGTGACTTTGAACGCCCGTTTTACCTAGATGAAGGAGTTGTACAGCACCGTATTACGCTACGAGATGCATGGTGGCTATGTGCGATTCCACCAAGGGCTCGCAGTGCAGAAAGTAATTATTTAGAGACCCTTGGTCAGGCATTACTTTTGAGCAAAGAGATGGATTGTAAGGGCTTTTTATTGTGCTCAAGTACGGGCGTTTATAGTGATGACAGTGGGTGCTACAGTGAGCAAAGTGAGACCAGCCTTGCTTCACCAAGACAGCGAGTGTTGGTTGGTGCCGAGCAGCAGGTTTTGAACCATGGCGGGAAAGTGCTCAGGCTTGCAGGTTTGGTTGGTGAGGGCAGGGAACCTGGACGATTTGTTTCAGGTAAGCAGTTGCGCAGCTCGTCACAAGGCAGTGTTAATATGGTCCATCGGCAAGACGTGATCAATGCTATATTCACGATGCTTAATTGTTGGGATGACGCCCATGATATCTATAATCTGTGTTATCCATCTCACCCGAGCCGTCAAGCTTATTATCAGCAAAAATGTGAGCAATTGGGTACTTTGCCCCCGACCTTTGCAAGTGATGAGAAAGTAGAGCGGATCATAGACGGTTCGGCAATTTGTCGGTTGGATTTTCA
The DNA here is from genome assembly GCF_002964665.1 of Pseudoalteromonas sp. T1lg23B. Lineage (GTDB taxonomy): Bacteria > Pseudomonadota > Gammaproteobacteria > Enterobacterales > Alteromonadaceae > Pseudoalteromonas. The sequence goes on from NZ_PQBZ01000002.1 coordinate 431,064, forward strand.
TTATCAACATAAAATATAAACAACCCTGATATAAATACATCATACGAGGAAAATGTAATCTTCCTCGTGAAAGAGATGTTACGTCTATTTTTTCTTAAAAGTTAAGTGACCACCAAGACGGTATTTACTTCCTGGTGAAATGAGGCGGGCGAAACTCACTATACCCGCAGAACTCCAAGTCCGGCGGATCACTTGCAAGCAAGGTTCCTCATTAAATAAGCCTAACCATTCACACACTTCGCTGCTTGGCATAATTGCTTCTACAGTGTGCCTCGCTTCGGTCAAAGGAGCGACTCGAGATAAATATTCGTGGGGTGTAAAATTGCTGAAGTCTTGCTGTAAGTAGTCACCTGCCAGAGTGGGGTTTACATAACGCTCTTCCACCTGCAGAGGGGTTTCATTTTCGTTATGGATCAATACACTGCGATATACTTGGCTGTCGATCTCTACGCCCAATGCTATTGCAATGGGTGCGATAGCTGCGATTGATTCTAACAATAAGACTGTACATGAATAACGGCCATTTCTTAATTGTACTTCGTCTGCAATGTTCTTTATTTCAAGTAGTGAAGACTGCGATTTAAAACTCGCAACAAATGTTCCAAGACCTTGGCTGCGAGTTAGTATGCCAGTATCGGTTAGCTCACTTAGCGCCCGTCTCGCAGTCATACGACTGACTGTAAACTGTTCAGCAAGTTCATTTTCTGAGGGAACCCTTTGGTTTTCTTGCCAGGCCCCTGCACGAATATTATCAATGATATACTGTTTTATTTGGGCAAATTTAGGTTGTGCGTCCAATATCCTAGGTACTCAGCTTATTTTTATAAAAATAAAGATGGCACACTTATATTGTATATACAAGTAAGCTTGCTACACTCCTAGCAACTTGATTTTTTCAGAGACTATTATGTTTGATGTAGATTTAGTGATCACCAACGCCACTTTGGCCACGATGGATGCCGATATACCTGCACCGTATGGTTTGATAGAGCAAGGGGCTGTGATGATTAAGGATGGAAATATTGTCTGGCTCGGGCATATGCAAGATATACCTAAGTTTGATGCTTTGGCGACTCCACTTCACGATGCAAAAGGGCAGTTATTAACCCCAGGTTTAATTGACTGTCATACTCATATTTTGTTTTCTGGCAACCGCGCCGCAGAGTTTGAGCAACGTTTAAATGGGGTATCGTATCAACAAATCGCTCAGCAAGGCGGAGGGATTGCAAGTACGGTTCGAGCAACCCGTGAGGCAGATATTGAAACACTCTTTGTGGTTGGCAAGGAGCGGCTGAACAGTTTATTACGAGAGGGGGTCACCACTGTTGAAAGTAAATCTGGGTATGGACTTGATTGCGAAAATGAAATAAAGCTTTTAAAAGTCAACCAGCTACTAAATGAACATCATCCAGTTGATGTGCAGAGTACATTTTTAGGGGCGCACGCATTACCCCCTGAGTACAAAAACCGGGCAGATGATTATATTACTCTCGTTTGTGAAGAGATGATGCCAAAGGTAGCACAGCAGCAGCTAGCTGTGGCGGTCGATGTTTTTTGTGAAAATGTAGGTTTTAGTTATGAACAAACCAAACGTGTGTTTACTAAAGCAAAACAGTTGGGCCTAAAAATAAAGTGTCATGCTGAACAATTATCAAATCAACATGGTAGTGAATTGGTTGCAGAGTTTGCTGGTTTATCAGCAGATCACATAGAGTACTTAGATGAGCGAGGTGTTATTGCAATGGCAAAAGCTGGTACAACGGCTGTTGTATTGCCTGGGGCCTTTTATTTTTTACGTGAAACACAACTGCCGCCGATTGAATTACTGCGAAAGCACCAAGTGCCAATGGCAATAGCGAGCGACTTTAACCCTGGCACCGCCCCCTTATGTTCGTTGAGGTTAATGCTTAACATGGCTTGTACATTGTTTAAAATGACACCGCTTGAGACATTGCAAGGAGTCACAGTCAATGCTGCTAAAGCTCTGGGGTTGAGTGACCGTGGAGTGCTTAAAGTTGGCATGCGAGCGGATATCGCTGCGTGGCAAGTAGAGCACCCAGCTCAACTTAGCTACCAATTTGGTGTCAGCGACCTGTCAAATCTATGGATCTCGGGTAAACTTATTAACTACTCATAGATTATTATTATGGTGAGTGGGTGTTAGTACTAATTTCTACTTGGTTGGCCCCAACTTTTAGTAATGTGAATATCGGTGTTATGTCGCTACTTGAAGCGATGCTGCTTGGAGGTGTATTCACAGCAGGCATTATGCTCACTATAGTTGCACGAGAAGCGCTACTAAAAGGGTTGCATGCAGCCCTTTGCGCCATCACCTTATTACTATTGTCATTAAACATTCCACTAGCAATATATTTGCTTGCGATCGTATTTGCTGTTTATTTTATTTACTCCCTTTCATTTACTTCTCCTTGGCCAGCAAGGGTCATTGCAATATGCACATGTTTGTATGCGGTATTATTATGTGGTTACTTACTTGCTCAATGGCCGATAACTCTTACAGCAACAGCTTTGTTCCCTATATATTTTGGACTTATGTATGCGTTAAGCGATGATTACAACGCTGAGCAGCCTCTCGATAATGAACAAGAGAGAGGTAAAGTTGGCAATGCTCTCGGTTTGCCAGATAGAGCAAGCTTGCGCCAAGCTTATGAAATCCAGCGTAACCTTGACCCTGGTGCTGCTATATTGGTGGTGATATTCCTCGAGGGAGTAGAGCAGGTTAATCGACAGCTAGGACGGGAGTTTGGTGATACCTTGCTATCTGAATCGGCAAACCGTATTAAACAGCAACTACATAGTAACGATATTTTTCCTATTCCGCACGGAAACTCAGTGTCTAGATTAGCTCATCTAGGAGGGCTTCATTTTGCGTTTGTGTGCCGCCTTGCCCGTTACGAGCATCTTCACGAGCAGCTTATTGACGATATACTGCAATGTACTTTACAGCCATTCTTTGTCGGTAATTGCACCCTTGAGATCTCGGCAAGAGCCAGTTATGTGCATTGCGATGAGGAGCTAGGTCAATTTGATAGTCTTATAGCGTGTGCTTATCTAGCATTAGACAAAATGCCTGGAAGCGCTATTTGTGCCTATCAGCAAAACATGCAAATTTCCCAAGTAGATCAGCAAATGCGGTTAAGAGAGCTTGCAGATATCGCAATCAATGAGGCATTTGAGATTTATTTTCAGCCAGCATTTACTCATCCAAGTGGAGAAATTGCCTATCTGGAATTGTTATTGCGATGGCCACATCCTAAACATGGTCTATTAGATGCAGAGCAATTTATTGATGATGTCCGCTTAGCTGGATTAGCTACGCCCGTGGCACACTTCGTTATAGAGCGGGCGGCTGAAATTGCCATGGCATTAAAAATGGAAGATATACAAGTACCATTGACCGTGAACGTATTCGGGCCTGAAATTTTTCGTGATGGCTTTTTAGATTTTATGGAGCACGTATTATTAGAGCATTACTTACAAGCTGGTGAAATTCATTTGGAGTACCCATCATCTTTGCTTGAAAATATGGATAAGAAAAGTCAAAGTCGTATCGAAGAGTTACGTCAACTCGGAGTTGATGTTGGTATTGATAGATTTGGAGACTATCCAATTACTCTCAATAGTCTTGCAGACTTACGAGTTGACTATATCAAATTGTCACCGATTTTAACTCAGCTTCCCAAGCCACAGGGGATCGACAAAGTGCTTACCGATATGATAGCGATGCAGCAACTACGTGGTATTAAAGTGATGTGCAAGGGCGTGGAAAGCGAGCAACAGCTAGCACTCGCTAAAAAGTTGAACTGCGATGCAATACAAGGACATCATTTAGCTTCACCAATGAATACCAAGAACATCATGAGCTGGTTACATCAGTGGCACTTGCAACGTAACAGCTAATTAATCAGCCTTGCCCTTGAGATAGCTACAGACAAGCCCACTTAATACCTGACCAGCTTCTAGCATACCTTGATTTAATCCATATGGGTGATTGGCTGGCGCTGCTTCACATAAATGTAAGTAGCTTGAACTGGACTGCTGTGCGCCAAGGTAAACAAAATGCTCAGCATCACTTACGTTAAAGCCGCAATTTGTGAAAGCGCTGACAGGCATATAACTAATGCTATCTACGTCAACTTCAATCCCTAATGGCGCTTTATTCGCGAAACGATTTAAGCCAATTTCGCAGGCTTTAGTCAGGGAACACTCCCTACTTACCTGAATTTCCTGATAGCTGGTAAAACTGAAATTAGCTTTTTTAAGTGCCGTTACTATCGCTTGATTATTTTTTTGCTCGTGTAGGCCTACAACATGGTAATCGGCCAAAAATGATTGCTCGTAAGCATAATGAAAGCCATTACCGCTATGTCTGCCTTCAAGGGCTCTAAAATCGGCATGAGGATCAAAGTTAATAGCGTTACATGGTACACCAGTAGTTTGAGAAAGTGCTTTTAATATGCCATAACAGTTATTGTGGCCGCCACCAATAATAATGGGTTCAAGCCCCGCAGCAAATATCATCGCTAAAACATGTGATACTCTAGCGTCTAGCTGTTCGCACAAATTTCTCAAAGCAGTTAATTGTTCTGGATGTGAGTTGTCCAGTTGGTCACTAAGTTGTTGGAGATCATCACAATCTATTTCGCCAAGCAAAAGCACATTATTCGGTGTCAGAAAGTCATTGCACGGCAGATTCAAAAAGCGTTGTAGGAATGCTTGCCATCCAAGTGTTGCACCGCCCTTTCCGCAATTAGCTCTGGGACCAAAGTCTTCATTTATGCCCAATAATACATACTTAATACCAAACGCAGCCGCATCTTTGAGTGCTGACTGTAATTGTGAATTTGGATCTAAAAATGTGAGTGCTTGCCAAAAACGTTGTTCATTTTCGCGTGTAGTAGTGAGGCTAGTGATATCAGCCTCACTATAAACATGTAACCAACTAGCCATATAAGATTATTCTTGCTCTTCAGGTTCTAGTAATAATTCATCGGCAGATATAATAATGCCAGTGCTGTCAGCATATAAAAAGTCATCCTCAAAGAATGACACACCCGCAAAGTTGACAGGAATGCCTTGTTCACCAGAGCCTTCACTGTCTGCTGCAACTGGAATGGAAGCGATGGCTTGAATGCCGATATCACATTCTTCTAGCTCATCAACATGGCGCACAGCACCATAGACAACAATACCCTGCCAATTGTTTTCGACAGCGAGTTCAGCGAGATCAATGTCAATGAGCGCGCGTCGTGTGGAACCTCCACCGTCTATTAACAAGACACAATCGGTGCCATCTTGCTCCAACATGCTCTGGATAAGCTCGTTATTTTCAAAACACTTAACGGTTTTAATGCGGCCACTAAAAGCAGGTTGACCCCCAAAGTTGATGAACATAGGCTCGAGCACATCAACCACATCGGCAAAGTGATCACATAAGTCGGAAGTGCTGTAATCCATAACTATTATCCTCTGAAAATAACATTAAGTCAGGCTCAGTATACTCGCATATGACGCCTTAGCAATGGTAAACAGTAACTTACATATTAGTGTCTTAAAATTGTCACAGTTTTGTTATTTACCTCTTCTATTCTGAGTTAATACGCAGCATGTGAGTAAGATGTTATGAAAAGTAAGCTGGCACAGCTTGATACAGCGTTATATTTTGCGGTTTTCACCCCAAGCCCAAAGCACTGGTGGAGACTTATCGCACTAGGGTTTTCAAAAAGCGGTAATGGTGGTCTATATGTTCTGATGGCACTGCTATGTGCAATATTTTTAGAACAATTAGGGCAGTTATTTGCTTTAACGACGGTGCTTGCGTTTGCAATGGAGCGGCCAATTTATTTTTATGTAAAAAATCGCATCGCCAGAGTGCGTCCGTGCGATTGTTTTGCTCAAAAAGCATTACTTACACCGAGCGATAAATTTAGCTTGCCATCTGGACACAGCGCTGGTGCTTGGTTATATGCTACGTGTCTATCTGAGCATTTACCTATTTTATCAATTCCACTGATTATTTGGGCAATTGGTGTGTCGTTATCTCGTGTTGTTGTTGGCGTACATTACCCATTAGATGTGATTGTTGGTGCATTGATGGGAGTTGGATGTGCAAGTTTGGCGATTGGTATAGTAGGAACGCTATGAAAATATTGTATGGAGTACAAGGTACAGGAAATGGTCATACAACTCGGGCTCGCGTGATGGCTGCGTGCTTTACGGAACTTGGTGTCGAGGTGGATTACTTTTTCTCGGGGCGAGCGCGGGAAAAGTATTTTGATATGGATGTATTTGGAAGTTACCAAAGTAGGGACGGGTTAAGCTTTGCTTCTCAGGGAGGACAAATCGACAAGTTAGGCACACTCAAGCAACTGAAAATAGGTAAGTTATTTAGAGATATAAGACAGTTGAACTTATCTAAATATGATCTAGTGGTCAATGATTTCGAACCCATAACGGCATGGGCCGCTAAATTTGCGAAAGTGCCTGTTATCGCGATGAGTCATCAAGCATCGTTTTTATTCCCAGAAGTGCCACTTGAGGGGGGAGGATTTCTGACCCGTCGCCTAATGAAGCAGTTTGCACCAGCAGATATTCATTTAGGGGTTCATTGGCAACCTTTTACGAAAAATATAATACCCCCTTTCATTCCATATGAAGCGCCTGATACTCAATGTCAGTCCATTGCTAATAAAATACTCGTATATCTCCCTTTTGAGGAACTGTCGAAGATAATTGACCTACTTAGAGATTTTCCGGATAAGGAGTTCTATTGTTACCACCCGGACGCGCAGGATCAGTCGTTGTCAAATGTACATTTACGTGCTCCAAGTCGAGATGGCTTTTTAAAGGATTTGGCAAATACCAGTGGCATAGTCGCTAATGCAGGTTTTGAGCTATCTAGCGAAGCAATGAAATTTGGTAAGAAACTGCTACTAAAACCACTTAGTGGTCAATTTGAACAGCTCACAAATGCAATAACATTAGAGAGTATGGGAAGAGCTAAAGTGATGCATTATCTCAGCTCCAACGCACTGGAAGAGTTTTTGGAGTTACCAATGGCTAATATTGTACATTTTCCGTCAGACCCTACTCCTTTGGTTCATTGGTTGATGAATCGCCAGTGGCATGATGTCGAGTCTTTGCATAATCAATTATGGTCGGTTGTTGAGGGCGCATCTTCAGATGCTGCATAATCGTGAATGTATTATCCCTCTTTTCGGTAAATTTCATTTAGTGCAATTTTAACAGAAGCAGTGAAGAAACATCTCAGCTATACTTTGCCCTAGATTAGCAATAACTAGGTAAAGGTATGGCTTTGTTAGAAAATCTCACTATCAAACGGCGACTACAGCTCAACGCATTGGTTGTTGGGGTTGCATTAATTGTAATGTTAGTTGTAATTATTTACGAAGCGCGAACAATGCTTCAGCTTAATAATGGTATTCAGTATTCGAAAGAGTTAGATGCTCATGAACTAACAATGCGAAAGCATGAGAAAAACTTCTTATTTTACAAAGAAGAAGATGCTCTAGAGCAATTTAATCAAGAGTATACTGAGTTGAAAGGAACAATCGCTCAATTGGAGAAGATTTTTGATGACTTTGGTATTGATAAAGCTAAAATTATTGAGTTCAAACGGTTAGCCGAACAGTATAATGCTGATTTTCAGAATGTTGTTGAACTGCAAAAAGCTATTGGCATGCATCCTAAACATGCCTTGTATGGTGAGCTAAGAAGCGCGGTGCATGAAGTTGAAACGTTACTTAAAGAGCGTGAAAACTATGAGCTACTGGCTACCATGTTGCAGTTACGTCGTGCAGAAAAAGACTTTATGCTGCGCTTAGACTTGAAGTACTTATCTAAGTTTTCTGATCTAGTGAATAGTTTTTCAAAGCAAATCAAAGCTGCTGGTTTTCCGAGCAATTATGAAGCTGATTTACTGCGCTTATTATCTGAATATCAAGGTAAATTTAAAGCGCTTGTTGATGCTCAGGTTAAGCTTGGCTTACATCTAGAGGATGGCGCACTAGGTAAAATGAAGAAAAGTGTCGAGGCAAGTGAGAGGCTAGTAACAGATGTTGTCAATCTTACTAAGCAGGCGATTGAGGAAAGTTCTAGTAGCGTTCAATATATTGCTTTCGTTATTTTCGGCGTAGCTGCGCTGTTTGTAATGGTACTTGTATTATCAACCAGTAACTCGATTATCAGACCAGTAGAGCGTGTCTATCTTACAATAGAAAGAATACGTAGAGAAAATAACTTGGGACTGACGATTGAGCAAAGTGGTAATGACGAAATTACGATTATGACAAGAGACTTTAATAGCTTAATAAATGACTTTAAGATATTAATTTCCGAGGTTAATAGTGCTTTGAGCACAATTAATGACGCTACCTCTCATTTAACAGAATCTACAGCTCAGACTAGCGCCGGCATGAATGAGCAGCTTCATGAGGCCGATATGGTTGCAACTGCTGCGACTGAAATGCAAGCGACGATACAAGATATTTCTCACAACACAGAAGCGGCTTCTCAAAAAGCTGAGTCTACGAATGGCAATGCACAGCAAGGCCGTAATGAAGTGGATGCCACAATCAAGCATATTATCGCTCTATCAGAATCACTAAGTGGTGCATCTGATGTAGTATCACAGCTAGAAAAAGATGGTGAAACGATAGGTTCTGTTCTTGATGTAATACGTGGTATAGCAGAGCAAACTAATTTGCTTGCCTTGAATGCAGCGATTGAAGCCGCTCGTGCTGGCGAACAAGGTCGTGGTTTTGCGGTGGTAGCTGATGAAGTTCGTTCTCTCGCTCAGCGTACTCAAGACTCAACACAAGAGATTGAAAGTATTATCTCTACGTTGCAACAAAGAACTAGAGAAGTTGTCAACATTATGCAGCAGTGCCGAGATCAAGGAGCAGAAAGTGTCGCGCAGGCGGAGAAAGCGGGAGAGTTACTTGGCATGATCACTGAAGACGTACAAACAATTATGGATATGAGTACGCATATTGCTACTGCAATTGATGAACAAAATCAGGTTGCAAGTGAAGTTAATCAAAATGTAGTTCGTATTAGAGATATAGCCCAAGTGGCCTCTCAACATGCTAATTCAAATGCGCAAAGTAGTGAAGAAGTGGCGGAGCAAGCCAAAGTCTTACGAGATGCGGTTGCCAAATATAAAGTATAAGTCTGTTTCTATAACGAAATGCCGCTATTATATAGCGGCATTTTTTATTTAAAGAGCAAAATTGAAACACGAAAACTGACTATTATTGGTGTTTTAGTATGGATTTTGCTCAAACTATCCGTTTTTATCACTTTTCTTCAAAAATTCCTCAAAAACCGCTTGCGCTTTTTATTCGCCGCCCTATAATGCGACCCCACTGACACGGAGCGC
>NZ_PQBZ01000012.1 GCF_002964665.1 Pseudoalteromonas sp. T1lg23B
AACCTTTCCTCCTTACTGAAAGTGCTTTACAACCCGAAGGCCTTCTTCACACACGCGGCATGGCTGCATCAGGCTTGCGCCCATTGTGCAATATTCCCCACTGCTGCCTCCCGTAGGAGTCTGGGCCGTGTCTCAGTCCCAGTGTGGCTGATCATCCTCTCAAACCAGCTAGGGATCGTCGCCTTGGTGAGCCATTACCTCACCAACTAGCTAATCCCACTTGGGCCAATCTTTAGGCGTGAGGCCCGAAGGTCCCCCACTTTGGTCCGTAGACATTATGCGGTATTAGCAGTCGTTTCCAACTGTTGTCCCCCACCTAAAGGCATGTTCCCAAGCATTACTCACCCGTCCGCCGCTCGTCATCTTCTAGCAAGCTAGAAATGTTACCGCTCGACTTGCATGTGTTAGGCCTGCCGCCAGCGTTCAATCTGAGCCATGATCAAACTCTTCAATTAAAAGTTTTTT
>NZ_PQBZ01000013.1 GCF_002964665.1 Pseudoalteromonas sp. T1lg23B
GAACATCGCCAGGCTCCTAATAAGAGAAACCCCGATACGAAAGTGTCGGGGTTTTTTGTTGTGTGTGTTTTGTTGGTTGGATAAGCGTAGGCGTCCTGCGACGTTTTAGGGGGAGGGGTGAGAGGTGAATCCCTCAACATTCTTAAGAATCTCTCAGCGTTCTATAAAATGCCTCACTTCACCTTGCGCAAAAGGAATGTAAGCACTGCGTGCTTTGTCATTAAACTTTTGCACCTAATTCACCTTGCGCAAAAAGAGGGGTGTTCGCTTCGCTCATGTCACCAACCTTTATATTCTGTGTAGTAATTTGACGGATAAGTTAATATGCTTATTTCAAACTCTTTTGGGAAATAATATATGACAGTACTGATCCATTGGTTTGATTTACTTGGGGTTATGGTGTTTGCTATATCGGGTACACTCATTGCTCATAGTAAGCATATGGATGGTTTTGGGGTCGTAGTGTTAGCTACCGTTACAGGCATTGGCGGGGGGACATTACGAGATATTATCTTAGACGTACCTGTTTTTTGGTTGCACGATACAAGTTATTTTATTGCGATATTTGGTGCTATTTTTATCAGTATCCTATTCTTAAACAGACAAAAGCAGATACCCAAACAAATGCTGCAAGTAGCAGATGCGTTTGGGTTGGCATTTTTTGCAGTAATGGGCGTACAAAAGGCACTGAATATTGGTATGCCTGATGCGACCGCCATCATAATGGGTGTGCTCACGGGGTGTTTCGGAGGTGTCATTCGCGATGTGTTGGCCAGAGAAATTCCTTTACTCCTAAAAGGAGAGTTATACGCAATCACCTGCATTGTTGGCGGTGTTATTTACACTCAGTTGATAAACATGTCGTTCTCATTAGAGACTGCCATGCTAAGTGCGATGAGCGCAACCTTATTACTTAGACTATTAGCGATGCGCTATAACATTGTGTTGCATGTTTTTAAGTACACGGATTAATTGAAATCAGGGACAAGGATATGTCACTTGCAAAAATCTATACCAGAGCGCAGGTAGGAGTTAGCGCACCTCAAGTATGTGTGGAAGTGCATTTAAGTAATGGCTTACCTGCATTCCATATTGTTGGTTTACCAGAAACTTCAGTTAAAGAAGCCAAAGAAAGAGTACGCTCAGCAATAACCAATTCTAAATTCTTGTTCCCAGAACAGCGTATTACCGTTAATTTGGCACCTGCAGACCTTCCCAAAGAAGGGGGACGGTACGATCTTGCGATTGCGGTAGGAATTCTAGCAGCTTCCGGTCAGATAGCCGCTCAGCAGTTAGCAAATTTTGAGTTTTATGGTGAGTTGGCCCTCAGTGGAGAAGTGTTAGCTGTTAATGCTATTTTGCCCAGTGTACTGGCGGCCGCGAAGGTTAATCGTTGTTGTTATTTACCATTGCAGAATGACCAACTAGCGAGCTTAGCACCACATGCTCATAGAAAAGCGGTTACCTCCCTTGAGTCTATATGGCTGGATATGCAAGGTCAGCAAAACTTGCCGGTCAATATTACATATCCACATGATGATAATGTGTCTGTGGAGAGTTTAGATATGAGCGATGTAAAAGGACAGGAAGGGGCTAAGCGTGTGCTAGAGATTGCAGCAGCAGGCGGGCATAACGTTCTGTTTCTTGGACCCCCAGGTACTGGCAAGTCAATGCTTGCACAGCGAATGCCGTCGATAATGCCAACTTTACCAGCAGACGATGCATTGGAAACCGCATCCATATACTCTTTAACAGGCCAACATATTGACGCTCAGAATTGGCGTAAGCGTCCTTTTAGAAACCCACACCATACCTGCTCTGCTGTTGCGTTAGTTGGAGGCTCTTCAAAGCCAAAGCCTGGGGAGATCTCTCTTGCCCATAATGGTGTGCTTTTTCTTGATGAATTGCCAGAGTTTGAAAGAAAGGTGCTGGACTCATTACGAGAACCCATGGAGACCGGTATGGTAACTATATCACGTGCAGCACAGCAGGTAGATTTTCCAGCAAGATTTCAACTTATCGCGGCACTAAATCCCAGTCCAACGGGTCATTATGACGACAAAAGAGCAACTTCAGATCAAGTGCTTAGGTATCTTTCAAAGATATCAGGGCCATTTCTGGACCGTATTGACTTACAAGTGGAGCTACCGCGCTTGTCTACGTTGCAATTACAGAGTGAACAAGTGCAAGAGACGAGTAAAATGGTAAAAGAGCGAGTAGATAGCGCTTATGATATTGCATTACAGCGTCAAGGTAAGGTTAATGCAATGCTGAGCAATCGTGAGCTTGCAGTACATTGTAAACTGGATGAGAGTGAAAAACAGTTTTTGGCGAAAGCAGTAGATAAATTGCAACTTTCTCCACGTTCATATCATCGCATTTTGAAAGTCGCAAGAACTATATCTGATTTAAATGGGCACGCTGATATTTCATTGTGCGCTTTAAAAGAAGCCTTAAGTTATAGGGCTTTTGAACGCTTGATTAGCCATCTAACAAGATACTAAGCGGAAAGCATATAGCCCTTACCACGAACAGTGACTATACGTTTTTGATCTTTTTCATCGCCTAACTTTTTACGCAGCCTACCGACTAAAACGTCAACGGTTCTGTCATTAGGGCTCCAATCTGGTTGGCCTATATCTTCTGATATTTTTTCACGAGATGTGGCCTTACCGGCATTGGCTATCAAGCAGATTAAAACTTTATGTTCTGCTTCAGTTAAGCGGGATTCCTCACCATGCTGGTTTATCAAGGTTCGATTATCGGGATGTAACTTAAAGTCCGCGTATTCAATAAACTCTTCTGACTCATCATCATCACCGTTTTGTGAGATACGTTTGTAAAGTGCGCGCATTCTTAGTTCTAATTCTAACAAGTCTACGGGTTTACACACATAGTCATCTGCGCCTTGGGCTAGTCCTGCAATACGATCAGCTTGCGAATCTCGACTAGATAGCATTATCACACCAATATCCGTTAAGGTGTTTAGTTCTTTGGCAAGTTCTAGTCCATCAGTCGCGGGCAATACAATATCTACAATGGCTAACGATATGGGGGAATCAGTATTGTTAGCAAATTGGATATGTTCGAGAGCGTTTGCACCTGTATTATCAACTTTTATGTCAAACTCGGTCTGAGCAAAATGGCTCAAAATTCGTTTTGCTAATAGTTCGTCGTCTTCTACCAGTAATACGTGAATGCTCATAATGTCGTTATCTATTCAATAATTACGTTTATATTAGCACTGTGAAATCATTGGTGAGAAGCTTAAGGTGATTTTTTTGCAATAAAAAGTATTAAAAGCATGCATGTATATAATTAGGGAACTTCAGAGCGATACTAAGTATTTAGATTTATGAATAAGTATGCGAAATTATTCTGGGGGTAAAGCAAAAGATGCAGGAAGCAGAGAGCACCACTTCCTGCAATGTATTATTTTTGATAAATAGACTGCCACCACTGCGGCTGTTCTTTTAAGTGCATATCGAAATATGCGAGCATAGTATTCCACCAATGGAACCTACGATCCCTGGCGAAGATTTGATGGTCAGCACCTTTATACTCAATAAGCTCTACATCCTTTCCTAACAGTTTTAGCGCGGTATACATATTGTGACTCTCACCCGGTGGAACATTGGTATCCGCATCGCCATGTAGCAGCAGCAATGGTGTTGTTACTTTATCGGCGTGAAATACTGGGCTGTGTTGAGAGTATAACGTTGGGTTATTCCATGGAAAGCTGTTTTTAGAAGCCTCTCCAGAGTATAAATATCCCCACCAACCTTGACCCCAGTATGAGGTGATGTTTGAGATCCCTGCATGGGCAATTGAGGCGCTAAACATGTCTGTTTTCGTTGCTAGTAACATGGTCATAAAGCCACCATAAGATGCACCAAGATTACCAATTTTAGTTGAGTCGACAAAAGGGTAAGCTTGGGTAAATGCTTTGGTGCCATCAATAATGTCTTGCGCGGTATGTGCACCCCAAGCATTCACATGTTCAGCCGAAAACTTTTGGCCAAAACCAGTCGCCCCTGTTGGCTGCAATACATAAACAATATAGCCATGAGCTGCCCAAAGATTAAATGGATAACGGCCTGTGAAGGCTCTAGAAACAGGAGATGTTCCGCCGTAATAATAAACCAGAGCAGGATATTTTTTAGTTTTATCCAGATCATGTGGCAAATATACGCGCCCTTTTATCTGTACACCGGATTGGTTGGTAAAGTTGAACTCTTCTAACGCTGCAATTTTAGTGTGTTGATAGGCGAGCGTTTTGGAATCCCAAAGCAGCTCTGCACGGTTATTCTTGAGCATGATACGTTTGAGTTGCTGAGGTGTACTTGCTTGAGTACCTGTTACGAGTAGTGTGCTATTTTTTGAGCGACTGATAGCGAAATCTTCTACCACATCAAACCCGGACTCAACGCGTTTGAAATGGGATTTGCTTTCATCAAACAAATATAGCTGTTGCCTATCCTCATCAGTTACCTTAAGTAATACATCGTTATTTTTTAATACATCAATAGCGGCTATCGATGGATCAAATTGCTTACTAAGTGCTTTGTGATTTTTACCTTTGAGGTCCATCCAATAGAGTTGACCATCATAGTTATTCGCAAGCATATCTTTTGGCAGCGCACGGCCTAGGCCTTGAGCAAAATCAGGTCCTGCAACTAGATATATCCCCTCCTTCGCATATCTGGCTTTGCGGAAGGTACGATACTGTCCTAACAAGGTCTGTGTTGAATCACTTAAATTGATTTCCAGTAATTCTGTGAGCATATGTGGAGGTGCATTGTAGTCTTGCAGGTTACGGCTCACGAGAATAGTATTGCGTTGGGCGTTATGGTCCTCAAGCTGATGACTCAGTTTGCCTTCAGTCAGTGCGTTGATCAGGCCTGAATTGAGGTCTAATAGGAAAATTTGACTATTGGCACGGGCATAGGACCACCTATCTTCTAGCCCTCGATAGTGTTTGACGAGTTTGTGCGCACTGTCATCATTCTTAGACCAAGAGAATATCAGGGTACTGTTATCAAAATAGCGAAAACCACTGGCACCTTCAATCGCTTGTGTAATGATCTGGGTGCTCAAATCCTTAATGTTGAGAAGAGTCACTTTTTGGTCTTGTACGAAAGCTAACTGTTCGGAGTCTTCGCGCCAAGTGACGTTGCTTGCACTGATCCCACTGAATCTATATAGCGTTTTACCTTCACTATCTTTGAGAAGCGTTTCTGTATATGGACTATTGCCAGTGTTATCGCTGTATTGACGTGAGCTTGTAAGGTAGTAACGACCATTTGGTGATTGAGAAATGGCGCTAAGAGTGGGTGCATCAAAAAGCTGTTTCGCTGATAACGCATATTGGTTTTTGTCAGTGAGGGTGATTTGATCGTGTTCAGCTTTAGGAGTGTAGTCTATTTTTACGTCTTTCCAGTTGTCCACTTGTTCAGCAACAATAACAATTTGATGATCGCCTGTAGGCACCTGAATTTCGAATTCAGTTTTACCTTTTTGTAGTTCACCGTTTAAAAAAACATGTGCGGTTTTGAAGCCGGACAAAGAGAGTTTGCCTTGTGTAAAGCGCTTGGTATTAAACTGGAATTTTAATGCTTGCATACCCGCCATAGTAAGTGCGTTGATATCGCTCATTTTTTGCCATTTGAGCTGATTGCCGAATATGGATAAAGCATCGGAGCGTGATTGCAAACTAGGCAACAATGTTTGAATTATTTTACTTTGATGAGCTGTGTTATTTGGCTTTATGCTATTGTAAGTAGTAATAGGGCCCAAAAACTGAATCTTCTTTTCATCCAACTGAGCGGCATTCAGTTGCAATGCCATTGAGGAAAAGAGTAAAGTGGCCGCTGTTCGTAAAATCATATTTGCGCCTATTGTAGGTAAAGAATTTGCCCCAATATAGCATATATCTCAGTTACGCCAGCAAAGTTGCGATTAGCCTGAAGCTATTGGCAGATTAAGGAGTTTAGGTTGTTTTTATTGATCACGTACATGTTGTTAGCGATTACCATTTCGTTTTTATGCTCGGTAATGGAGGCCGTTCTGTTGAGCATTACGCCGAGCTACATCGCGATCTTAAAGAAAGACAAACCTGTATTGGCTAAAAAAGTTCAGCAGTTGAAGGACAACATAGATAAACCCTTGGCTGCGATTCTAACGCTTAATACCGTTGCTCACACAGCTGGAGCTGCTGGCGTTGGTGCGCAGGCGGCGGTTGTTTTTTCCGACGCAGCCGTAGGTATAGCTTCTGCTGTAATGACTTTACTGGTCTTAGTGCTTTCAGAAATCATTCCAAAGACTTTAGGTGCCACCTATTGGCGAGGTTTAACACCTATCGTGACACAATGTTTAGTCTGGTTAGTTAGAGTGCTAAAGCCATTTGTATGGCTATCAGATATTTTGACTCGCACTATGGGTAAAAAAGAAAGTGAAGCGCACTACATAAGGCAAGAAATCGAAGCCATGGCAGAAATTGGCTCTGAAGCGGGGGCATTGCAACAAGAGGAAACGGAGACCATCAGAAGCTTGTTGCGTTTCAGACACGCTAAAATAGAGCATGTTATGACACCTCGCACGGTATTGTTTAAGGTCCATAAAGATATTACTGTGAATGATTACCTATCTGAACATGGCTCGGTGCCATTTTCACGGATCCTTATTTTTGATAAGAGTAGTGATGATATCATCGGTTTTGTACACAAAAACGATATTATGCTTGCTTATCATAGGCTTGGTGAAGATTATAAAATAGGTAAGCTGGTTAAACCGCTTTACACTGTACCAGAAACGTTAGATGCGCCTTCTTTGTTTCAAACTTTATTAGAGAAGCGTATTCATATTGCATTGGTCATCGACGAATATGGCGATGTGCAAGGCATAGTAACGCTGGAAGACATGCTTGAATCACTGATGGGGATGGATATCATTGATGAACGAGAACAATCAACTAACATGCAACAAGCTGCAAAGAAGAAATGGCGAGAGCGTGTTGATGCACATAGCCATTTGATAGAAACAGATGTTGAAGAGCGCTAAGTATTAGAGTTCATCATTCGCAACCAAGAATGGATCCAGCGAACAAACTCAGCCTTTGCTTTTGGACGGCTAATTAAAAACCCCTGCATGAGCAGGTTGTGTTTGTATCTGTCTAAATATTGTAGCTCTTCAATGCGTTCAATTCCTTCAGCAACAATTCCAATTTGCTCGTTTTGAGCGATATCGATCAAGCTATCGACAATGACTTGCGAAAAGCGGTCTGAATCGATGTGGGTGATCAGTGAGCGGTCAATTTTAATTTCCGTAAAGGGCAAGGTTTTGAGTTGATGTATATTCGTAAAGCCTGTACCAAAATCATCTAGCGAAATTGCAAAACCTCTCATTCTCAAGCGGTTGAGTGTTTCTAACTGAACACTGCTGTTTAACGGCGCATGCTCCGTAATCTCTAGAATCACATCCTCTGGTTTAAGGCGGCTTAACTCCAATATCAGCGCGAGTTTGTTAGGGCAGTTTAAATCGTCCAGTTGTACGGGAGAGAGGTTGAAAGCCAAAGACACTTTGTGGGGGAGTTCAGCTCTTATTTCTCTAAACTCCTCCGTTGCTTTTTCAAATAACTGAAAAGTAATCAAATTGATGAGGTCTAAGTCTTCAGCCAGAGTAATAAACTGCTCTGGTAAAATAGTATGGGTACGAGTAGGTGTTACAATTCTTGCCAGTACTTCCACACTATCAATGGACTTGTTGGCACGATTAACTTTTGGTTGATAAAACGGCGTGATTTCCCTATGACTGATCGCATGTAGTAATTCCGATTGTGTAATGGGCTCAATGTGACGCTTCTCAGGCGCAATAAAAGACTCCAGTTTTTTTAGCAGTCTATCGACTTCTTTTAATTGGACTGGCTTGGTGATGTTACCGATTAGATGTGCATTGGATTGACGCGCTAGGTTAGAAGCCAAATCAATTATTTTAGGGTCCATATCGGAAATGATAACCACACCGCCAGGATACTTGATTTCACCGAGTTGGCGAATAAACTCCATGCCATCCATTTCAGGCATGTTGAGATCTGTAAAGACAGCATCGTAGCGACGTGGGGCTTGCGCGATTTTTTCAAGGGCCTGATCGGCACTAATACAAGTGGTGATTTCCTGAATACCTAATTCAGTCAACATGGCTTTCATCACCATAAGAATGGCCTGAGAGTCATCAACTACCATCACCTGACTAGCTGTCGTACTCATATTACAGATCCTTTTTTTTGCCCGCACTATCTCCTGAGTCTAGTACAGACTGTAAAAAAGTGTAGATATCAGATGTGCAAATGTATTATTTGTCACGGGCAGAGTGAGCTGGGATAATGACAAAAAACATCAATCTAAGAAGTTATGACGAGAATTGAATTTACCGCATCAGGACTGATATTTTCGGTGCTCATAAGAGGTGGAGAGCTACTTCAAGTATTTTGCGAGCAGCAGGCTTTGGTCGTAGAGCCACATAGCGAAGATATTATGCAGTGTGTATACGAGCATGGTGTTGTGCAATTTGATATGGCAAAGCTACCCGAGCAGCAATTGGGGATCTCATTAAACGGTATCAACTGGCAGTGGCTGGACTTGCCCGAAACGCCTAAAGATAACCAGAAAAACCTCATTGGTTTGGCTGCACTTGGTTTTAAAGTATTTAAAAGCGCAAAGGTTGTGAAAGCCGTGTTGGCTGGCGCATCAGTGGCAGGTTACGCTTGGTTGTTTTCATGGCAATTTGCGCTGATGCTTATAGCTTGTCTAGTCGTTCATGAATATGGCCATGTCAGGGCTATGCAGTATTTTAAGATTAAAACAAAAGGTATATATCTGATCCCGTTTGTCGGTGGACTCGCGGTGAGTGATGATAAGATCACCACCCGCTGGCAAGACGTGGTCATCTCTCTGATGGGGCCCGCATTTGGTTTAATTACATCCGTATTGGGGGTGGTGCTGTATTATGCGACCGAGATGGAGATTTTCGCAGGCGTCGCTGTGCTCAGTGCTTTACTTAATCTATTCAACTTACTGCCAATTCTTCCGCTAGATGGTGGCCACGTATTAAAAAGTATCAGCTTTTCTATGCGCTCTTGGATTGGTTTGTTAGCGTGCATGGGGGGCGTTGCTTTTGGTTTGTGGGTTAGCTATGTGTTCGGTCTTATGCTGCTGGTGTTCTTTTTGTTGATTGGTAGTTTAGAGATATTGTTCGAATGGCGTTCACGCAATGCCTCTCATTTATTGCCCCTAGACCGTTATGGGCAGGTGTTTTCAGCAGTGATGTATGTGTTAGTGGTAGCAGGCCATGTTGCTGTTATGATGCATTTTGCAGACTCAGAAAGCGCTATTCTGAGCCTGCCTATGAAGGTGTTATCCAGCTAAAAACGATGATTGCTGCTATGCCCACGTCAACATAGCAGCAATAATTACACCGCTAAAAATGAGTTGGATCAAACAGAACCCCATAATATCTCTTGCTTTAAGGCCTGCGATTGCGAGCACTGGCAGTGCCCAGAATGGTTGGATAAGGTTGGTCCATGCGTCGCCCCATGCGACAGCCATCGCCACTCTGGCAATATCTGCATCCAGCAGTTGCGCAGCGGGCAACACAATGGGTGCTTGTACCGCCCATTGACCCCCACCTGATGGCACAAAAATATTCACAATGCCCGCACTAAGAAAGCTCCAAAATGGCAAACTCTCAGCGCTACTTATCGAAACAAACGCTGAAGAGATCTGTTGAGCCAAGCCAGATTCGACCATCACAGCCATAATACCGGCGTAAAATGGAAACTGAATAACAATACCCGCTCCACCAGAGATCGCTGTATTTAAGCTAGTTAACAGGCGCTGTGGTGTTTGATGTAATAGAATGGCTAAAAATAAAAAGATTGCGATCACACTGTTTAGATTGAGAGTACCGCCTTGTACGTAGAAGTAATAAAGTAAATAGGTACAACCAAGCGCTCCAATCAAAATGCCAAAAAACTTACTATGTTCAAGCTTTTGCGCGGGAGTTAAGTCATGCGAGTGGACAGGTTTAGGCTCTAAAGATTCGGTGAGTTTACTCTTTTCTATGAGTATTTGCTGTTCTTTAGGGGGCAGTAGCAGCGCATTGAGAATAGGGAGCAACACTAGCAGTGCACAGAGAATAGCCAAGTTAAAAGTAGAAAACAATGTGCTGGCTGTACTGATCACACCGATACTGGTTTGTGAAAAATGCCCTTCGCTGGCGATGGTTAATGGCACTGAGCCCGATAAGCCGCCGTGCCAAACAACAAATCCAGAATATGCGCTGGCAACTAAAACTCTGTAGTCAACAGCAACTTGCCGTGCGAGTGCTTTAGCAAACAGTGCACCAATGACCAGCCCAAAGCCCCAATTTATCCAGCTTGCCAGCATGGCTACCAATGTGACCATCACAATTGCAATCACGGGGGTTTTGGCCAATGTTGCGAGCCTATTTAAAGCGGTGACACACAGTGGAGTGCTGGCCAGCATGTAGCCACTCAATAAGATGAGTAGCATCTGCATAGCGAAGGTGAGTAAGCGCCAAAACCCTTGTCCCCATGCTTCTACTACCTGTATTGGAGAGAAGGGCGTGACGATACTTGCCAAAGCAAGTACGATAAGGGTAAGCATTAGCACAAACACAAAAGGATCGGGTAAATAACGTTCTACAAGGTTACTAATCGGGCGTGTGACACGGTAGAGCATAGATCATCCTGATATTATTTTTTGCACAATGATAGCTAACATTTATGCTAAAAGTTAGCCTTTTAGGCTAAGTTTATGACAAGGCCCCAATAAAGTTCTGGTTTTAGTTATTGATTTTATTGGTTTATTTTATTTGGCATGATACGTGTATTCTATAAGTCAGAAATATAATTTATACATTTAGTAATTAACAGAGAGGATGCCATGGCAGAACAAGGTTCAGGCGGTAATGTGATCGCCGCAATTTGTAATATATTTTTTCCAGGGCTAGGACAGTTGGTGCAAGGACGTATTGTCGCGGCGCTGATTTTCGCCATCGTGGTGTTTGGAGGTTACGCACTATGGTTCTTAGTTGTTCCCGCTGTGATAGGGGCGGTGGTGCATTTATGGGCTATCATTGATGCTGCGAGATATACTAACTATTCAGGGTACGAGCGCCGTTAGCCAAGCTGCAAGCGTTAGTACACTCAGCACAGTCGACAAGACGACGCTGCTGGCAAGTTCGGCCTGCTGGCGTTGCAGCTGGCGAGCTACAAGGTAGGCGTTCACGCCCAGTGGCGAAGCACTCATAAGAGTTAATACGGCAACTTGTTTGTGGGGGAGAGCCATTCCCCACTTTGCGATTATGTACACCAGCAAGGGTAAAACGATGAGTTTTATGAGGCTGATCAGGAGTGCTTTTCGCCAAGCTCCACGAATAGAGTAATTGTTTAAACTCGCTCCTAGCGCAAACAGCGCTCCAGCAATTGCAGGCTCACTGAGCAAAGAGAGCCCTTGTTGTATGACATGTGCAATGGTCAGGTTGACGTAGTTGCACAGTAACCCCAAGCTGATGCTAATAACGATTGGATTAAGTAACAGGGGTTTGAGTGCCTCACGCATACGCCCTTGCTGATTGGCTGCGAAGGCAAAAGTACAGGTAAATAATAAAACACTGTGAAAGGTAATGATCATAAAGACCATGGCGCCATATTCAGTGCCTAGGCTGGCAATGATAATAGGCAAGCCAACCAGTACGATATTGGAGTAAGTACACGCTAACGATAAAGTGGTACTATCACCGCGCTCCATCCCCATTACATAGCTAAATATCCCACAACTTAGCAGATAAACAAACAGCACAGGTA
Source organism: Pseudoalteromonas sp. T1lg23B (assembly GCF_002964665.1). Classification (GTDB taxonomy): domain Bacteria; phylum Pseudomonadota; class Gammaproteobacteria; order Enterobacterales; family Alteromonadaceae; genus Pseudoalteromonas. Next base: position 11,885 of record NZ_PQBZ01000013.1, read on the forward strand.
GATAGAAGCTAGCGAGCATATGTGGTGATAAGGCCTGCTCGAGATCTGCTTGGTACATGTTCAAGAATAGAAAAACGGGAATGATCAAATTGAAGATAAACAGTCTCAACCCATCAAGGGCTGTAGTACTAAAAATCTTAAACCTTGCGCAGCTATAGCCAATCAGTACTACAAAAATTATCGGGAAAAGAATTACAAAAGCATCCATAGCCGGCTCGATAGAAAAATAAGGGGCTATTATCTCGGTTTGCATAGTGCGCCACAAGCCCCACGGCGTATAATGATAAGCAGATTGAACAAAAGTTGAGAGTGAATTTTGGAGTATCAGTTTATTCGCGATCCGATCACTGGTTTTAGAGTAAAAATAAGCGATGAACATGCGCTGGTAGGTCGTTGGCTAAGTGAAGAACTGCCATTTGATGATGTGGCGCAGTTGATCACTGATAGTAAAGCCATACACAAAGACAGCCCCGTGCTGGTAAAAGAGGGAAAGGAAATACGTTTTACCTTGTCTGCCGATGAAGCGTTGTTTGAAGCACATGCATTGTTTCATCAAGCCGACGATTTAAGCAATTATGATGATGATGCCTTGGTACTGGATGAACATGGTTTAATGAGTGGCTGTGGATACGAAGACTTTATTGCTTTGCTAGAAGCATGGTATCAGTTTATTCACCGTGGTTAGATACCATGCCCTAATGATTATTTTGGGACGCCATATATTTGTTCGGCACGATTAAACAGTACCCATGAGGTAAGAATATACTTGTCGTTAGACAAAGGCTTATTACCTCGGTGGGTATGGGTGAAATAACCCGGAGCGATGACCATAGTGCCTTTTTTAGGCGCTATTTTCTTTTGCTGATAATAAAACTCAGTTTCGCCCCCTTCGTTCACATCATTTAAATAGAACATAAATAACAGTACGCGATGGAGAGCTTCGTTGTGGCCTTGTTGAGGATACACTTCACTGTGCCAGTAAGGGTAGCCACCTTTATTGATTTCATACTTTTGGGCTTGAATATTACCGAGGCGGAACAACTGCTGCACTAAAACAGGCAACTGTGGTTTACCCACTTCCTCAAAGTTCTCAAAGGTCACGTCTACTGGCTCACCTGTTTTCGGGTGATAAACTTTCAGACCAAACGCACCAATGATCATAAACAAGTGCTCTTCAATATATTTAAATACATGTTGTGCAGTGACTTGTTGTATGTGCTGTAGATGCTGAGCGTATTCCTGATGAGAATTAAGATACAGATCTTGACTCACTTTTTTGCTAAGGTCGATACCACCCGAAGTGGTTCCTTGTTTTAAGTGTGGGCTTTGTTCAAAGAGATTAATAAACTGATCACAAAACTCATCGCTTAGCGCGTTGTCATAAACGCGTATAAAATCTGTCATTATTTTACCTACAGTTATTGGAATTATTATGTTGTCTGAAAAACTGATGCCGCGATTTAGCGAAACCGACGTGCTTGGTCATATAAACAATACCGTACTCCCTGTGTGGTTTGAAGCCGCTAGAGTGCCTATTTTCAAAATATTCACCCCAGATCTTAATCCACATCAATGGAAATTGATTGTAGCTAAGGTTGAAGTGGTATTTAAGGGAGAATTATTTTATGGCCAACAGGTAGAGATAAAAACGGCGATTGAGCATATTGGCAATAGCTCTTTTGTTATTGTGCAACAGGCGTGGCAGCATGGACAGTGCTGTGCCGAGGGTAAAACCGTGATGGTGCGTTATGACTTTGCAGACAAGCGCGCTCAACCACTATCACAGCAAGAGCGCGATCAGCTAACACACTTTATGGTGTGATTGAGGCCGCTTTAAACTGGTGACCCAGTGCGGCTGAAATACAGGGCTTAATCTGATAGCGATAACTTGTCACATCAGCCGTTGTGAGCTTTTCAATTTCTAAGATTTCGTAATCATTTAATTCAATCACGCGAGTCTCGGCACTGTGTTCACATCGAGAACGGGCATCCGCTTCGTTGTCGAAGATAAAGTTAGCCAAAATGCGTTTAACCTTATTTTCGTAAGCGCCGGCATTTTGGTCTATTTGCGCTTTAGCTTCATCAAGTTCGGACAAGGTACGTTCAAGTTCGGGCTGCTCTTTGATGGCAACGGCTAAGTCTTGATCCGAAGATTCAATGACGTTAATGGTCAAGCCTGTCTCTATGCCGCCAACGATATTGTTCATGGTTTGACCAACACCATATAGCACGCCTGTGTAGGTGGTCAGTAGTGTCAGCTGAAGTAGTAAAAATAAGCCGGCACCAAAACGAATAAAACCAGTGATGATAGGAAAGCGATAACCCGGTGGGTGCCACAGTGTGTGCAAACCAAAAGGTCGTAACAGCAACAAGCACAAAATGTATACGGGAATGGAAAATTGGATGATCAGCAGCACGACTAGACTGGTGATAACAAACCAAATAGGGATGGATAATAATACGGCAAAATTATGTGTGTAAGGCAGGTTGTCGGCGCTTACTCCGGTAATATCGTTGACCAAACCAGACGCTTGCACCAGTGCGTAATTGGCGACAAAAGCATAGAATAACAAGATCACCGCTTTGCCTGGCAAGCTATCCCAAACTTGAATAAACCTAGGCCAAAATTCACTGACCATAGCAACCAACACAAGCACTGTGAGCAATGCTAACAAGCCATTACTTTGCGCATTATCGACAAGATAGATAAAACTTGTGATGATGGCTAAAAAGTAGCAGCGCTGCGCTAAATTCAAAGAAGCCCAAAAACCAGTTAAACGGTTTTGATAGTGTCGTAATCTATCCTTTATGGATAGGAAGTAGGGTAACTGTTGCATTGCGGTAAAGTGATGGCAAAGGAATGTAGTTAAACTACATTCCTTTGGTCATTAAAGTAAAGGTTTAAGATATTTTCCGGTGTGAGATTGCGCACACTCAGCTACGTCTTCTGGAGTACCTGCGATCAGGATTTGACCACCACCCGCTCCACCTTCTGGCCCTAAATCAACAATCCAATCAGCCGTTTTGATTACATCAAGATTGTGTTCTATGACAACGACAGTGTTACCGTGGTCACGCAGCCTATGCAATACCACAAGTAGTTGTTGAATATCGTGAAAATGCAGCCCAGTAGTTGGCTCGTCAAGAATATACAGCGTTTTACCGGTATCTCGTTTTGACAGCTCTCTGGCAAGTTTAACGCGCTGTGCCTCACCACCCGATAGGGTTGTTGCTGCCTGACCAAGACGAATATACGATAAACCAACATCCATAAGGGTCGTTAGTTTGCGGTTAATAGCTGGGATTTTATCGAAAAACTGCTGTGCATCTTCTACGGTCATTTCAAGTACTTCATGGATATTCTTGCCTTTGTACAAGACTTCCAAGGTTTCTCGGTTATAGCGTTTACCTGCACAAATATCACAAGGTACATACACATCAGGTAAAAAGTGCATTTCTACTTTAATGACACCATCACCTTGGCACGCCTCACAGCGACCACCTTTAACATTAAAACTAAAGCGACCCACTTTATAGCCCCGTGAACGGGCCTCTTGAGTGCCTGCAAACAACTCGCGGATAGCGGTAAAAATACCGGTATATGTCGCTGGGTTAGAGCGTGGCGTACGGCCAATGGGGCTTTGGTCAATGTCGATCACTTTATCAAAATGTTCAAGGCCGGTGATCGCCTTATATGGTGCAGCTTCTGCTGTGGTAGCACCATTTAAAGCCGTGTGTGCGAGTTTAAATAGAGTGTCATTGATAAGCGTAGACTTACCTGAGCCAGATACCCCTGTGATGCAAGTCATCAGACCAAAAGGAATGCGTAAGTCGACGCTTTTTAAGTTATTACCCGTTGCGCCCATCAGTTCCAGCCATTTTTCATTGCACGGGTGGCGCTGCGCGGGGACAGCGATCGACTTGGTGCCACTGAGATATTGGCCTGTCAGTGAGTTAGGGTTATTGATAATGTCATCACGGGTACCTTGTGCAACCACGTGGCCACCGTGAACGCCTGCGCCCGGTCCAATATCAATGATATGGTCCGCGGCACGGATGGCATCTTCATCATGTTCTACCACAATCACGGTATTACCTAAGTCACGCAAATGTGTCAGGGTACTCAGTAATCGGTCATTGTCTCTTTGATGCAGGCCAATGGAAGGCTCATCCAATACGTACATGACCCCAACCAAACCAGCGCCTATTTGGCTGGCTAAGCGGATCCGTTGTGCTTCACCACCTGAAAGTGTGTCAGCGCTGCGCTCTAACGATAAATAATTTAGCCCCACATTGATTAAAAACGACAGACGATCGCGAATTTCTTTGAGGATCTTCTCCGCGATCTGTGCTTTTTGCCCCTGTAAAGTCAAGGACTCAAAAAACTCCATAGCAGCGCCAATGCTCATGGTCGTTACATCTGGCAATGTGGTGTGCCCGATGAATACATTACGGGCTTCTTCGCGCAAACGAGAACCATGACAACTTGGACATGCCTGACTGGTTTGATACTTACTCAACTCTTCTCGTACAGAGCTGGATTCTGTCTCTCTGTAACGGCGATTCATATTGTTTAATACACCTTCAAACTCATGATTTCGGGTGATTAAATCTCCACGGTCATTACGGTAGTTGAAAGCGATTTTTGTTTTGCCGGAGCCTTCTAAAATGACTTTTTGCGCGTCGCTGGATAATGACTGGAAGGGCACTTCCAAGTCAAAGTCATAATGCTCAGCCACCGCTTGTAACATTTGATAGTAATAAAAGCTGCGCTTATCCCATCCCTTGATAGCACCTCCACTGAGGCTCAGCTCTGGGTTTTGTACCACACGTTGTGGGTCGAAATACTGACGCACGCCTAAGCCATCACAGCTTTGACAGGCACCTGCTGGGTTGTTAAATGAAAACAGTCGCGGTTCTAACTCGGTCATGGCATAGCCACAGCTAGGACAAGCAAAGTTGGCTGAAAAAATCATTTCCTCCGCGTTTGGTTCGTCCATATTGGCAATGACGGCAATACCAGAAGACAACTCTAATGCCGTTTCGAAAGACTCTGCCAAACGTTGCTGTAAACCGTCTTTAACCTTAAAGCGGTCTACAACCACTTCTATAGTATGTTTTTTATGTAGTTCTAAAGTTGGAGGATCCGACAAGTCGCATACTTCACCGTCAATACGCGCGCGGATATAACCTTGGCTGGCGAGTTGTTCCAGCAACTTAACATGTTCGCCTTTACGGTTTTTAACCACAGGTGCTAACAACATTAGCTTGCTACCCTGCGGTTGCTCAAGTACAGAGTCCACCATTTGGCTGATGGTTTGCGCCGCCAAAGGTAAATCGTGGGTTGGACATCGTGGCTCACCGACTCTTGCAAATAGCAGACGCAAATAGTCGTAGATCTCGGTGATCGTTCCTACCGTAGAGCGTGGGTTATGAGAAGTCGATTTTTGTTCAATAGAAATGGCAGGAGACAACCCCTCAATGTGATCCACATCGGGTTTTTCCATCAGTGATAAGAACTGTCGTGCATAGGCTGAAAGCGATTCAACATAACGCCTTTGGCCTTCAGCATAAAGCGTATCAAATGCCAGTGAAGATTTCCCCGAGCCCGATAATCCTGTGATAACGATGAGTTTATCCCGTGGGATGGTGAGCGAAATATCTTTTAAATTGTGCGTTCGAGCGCCCCTGACTTCTATTTTATCCATTTTGACCTAATTACAGAGTTTGAGTGGCAACGATTGTTAGCGCAACAGTATCGCATACTTTGCCAAAAATTAACTTATCTTTGCTAAACGTTCTAAACTGGGAAGTGGGATCAATATTAGAGCGATTTGTTTTGTGCGTCTTATAGGGCCAAGTATCGGCCTCTCACTGTTATTACTTTCTTGTGTACTCAATGCCAGCACGCCGCATTGTGAGTTTATCGTGCGTTTTGAAAATTACTCCGCGCAATCTCAACAGGATGCGCAAATGCGTTGGCATGGCCTAGATGTGGACTTTGCTAAAAGCCTATTGCAAGAAATGGACTGTGGTTATCGGTTTGTCAGCGTGCCGTGGGGTCGTGCATTAAAAATGTTGGAATTAGGAGAAATTGATTTAATGCTGAGTGTGTCAAAGACTGCGCAACGGATGAGGTTTGCTTATTTTATTGGCCCCCAGAGAATGGAAAATATTGTCTTTGCCACTAACACCAAGCGGCCATTCTATGTGCAATCACTTGAGCAGTTGTTTTCATTGGCAATGCCCGTTGCTATCCAACGTGGTGCTTACTATGGTGAAGCCTTTGAAAAAAGAATGAAGCAAGAAGTAGATTCTGAAGATAAGTTTACCTATGTGCCTGACAATCAGCGCAAACTTCATTTGCTTCGCCACGGGCGCATCTCAGGCTTTTTAGAAGAAAAGTACAATATTATTTATCAGGTTCAGCACAACCCTGACTTCATTGAGATTGAAATTGCTCCGCTGGTGGTTAACTCTGAACCTGTTTATATTGCCGTGAGCAAGGAAAGCGTGAGCCGAGCGCAAATAGAGCAGCTAAAAGAAGCGTTTGAGCGGTTAAGGAGTTCTGGAAAGTTGGCGCAAATTTTAAAAAAATATAAGTTAGACTGAGTTTTTTTGTTAGACTGTGGCGCGCTAAACTAAGCAGAACTAAACGAGTACTATGTCTAATCAATCTTTAAATCTTCTGGAAAAACGCGCGGCGTTATCACTTGCTAGTGTGTTTGCATTTCGCATGCTTGGGCTGGTTTATGTTGATGCCCGTGTTGGCTATTTATGGCCAATCGCTTGAGCATGTATCGCCAATGTGGATTGGGCTCGCTATCGGTGCATATGGTTTAACTCAGGCGTTGCTACAGATCCCCATGGGATGGTTGTCCGATAAATTTGGTCGCAAGCCTGTGATTATATTTGGCTTAATGATATTTGCCGTGGGGTCAGTGATAGCTGCCTTGGCCGATTCTATTTACTGGGTTACCGTAGGTCGTGCATTGCAAGGCATGGGTGCCATAGCCAGCGCTTTACTTGCCTTAGCCGCTGATTTAAGTCGTGATGAACAGCGTCCAAAAGTAATGGCCGTTATCGGAATGTGTATTGGTTTAAGTTTTGCCTTTGCGATGTTGCTAGGTCCTATGGTCGCGGCTGCTTTTGGTATTTCTGGGGTATTTTGGCTCACCGCTGTGTTGGCGTTGTGTGGTATTGTTATCATTTTATTTGTCGTCCCTAGTGCCGTAAATAAAGCACCGAAGGGAGATACCGTGGCAACGCTGGTGGATATTCGCAAGTTGAGTCGTCATCCACAGTTACTGCGTCTAGACTTGGGGGTGATGTTGCTGCATTTGTCGCTCACAACCATGTTTGTGGTACTACCAGGGCAGTTGATAGCCGATGGCCTTAACGCCGATGCTCATTGGCAGTTATATATTCCGGTGTTGTTATTGGCGTTTGTGCTGATGGCACCACTGATGATAGTGGCTATTCGCAAGCAAAAAGAGCGTGAAACGTTTTTAGCGGCAATTGTATTGCTGATACTCAGCACATTTAGTCTAACCATATTAGCAGACTCAGTTATTGGCATTGCTGTGTGTATGCTTTTGTATTTTGTGGCCTTTAATTTTTTAGAAGCGACGATGCCGGCATTGGTATCGCGAATTGCCCCCGCTTCTCAAAAAGGGTCCGCGATGGGAATTTTTTCGTCGGGTCAATTTTTTGGAGCATTTTTAGGCGGAATTTTAGGGGGTTACATTGCACAATACGGTGAAGCCAATGGAGTGTTTGCGGCAGTGGCCTGTGTTGGGGTAATATGGCTACTTATTGCATGGCGAATGCAGATCCCGCCCAAGAGTAAAATAATTAGTCTAATGACCGACCTGTCTGAGCCACAGCAGGCAGAGGCATTGGCCGATAAGCTAGTCGCATTACCAGGCGTGATCGAGGCGATAGTCGTAAGCGAAGAAAATCGTAGCTATCTGAAGATAGATGATAAAAAATTTGATTTAAACCAAGCTAAGCAAGTACTTGGCTTGCATTAATAGTGTGAGGAGAGGGTGCCATGGCACGCGGTGTAAACAAAGTTATTTTGGTTGGTAATCTAGGACAAGATCCAGAAGTACGCTATATGCCAAACGGCAATGGTGTTGCGAATATCAGTATTGCCACTACAGACAGCTGGAAAGATAAAAACACAGGCCAGTTGCAAGAACGCACCGAGTGGCACCGTGTGGTGTTATTTGGCAAGCTAGCAGAAGTTGCAGGTGAATATTTACGTAAAGGCTCGCAAGTATACATTGAAGGCCGTCTACAAACACGTAAATGGACAGACCAAAGTGGCCAAGAAAAATATACGACAGAAATTGTGGTAGATATGGGTGGTCAAATGCAAATGTTAGGCGGCCGTAACGAGCAGCAAGGCAGTGCTCCATATCAAGGTGGTCAGCAGCAAAGCAATTATGGCCAGCAGCAGTATGCAAGCCAAGCACCACAGCAGCAACAATACTCACAGCCTGCACAGAGTCAGCAAAGTCAGCAGCAAAGTCAGGGTCACTCTCAGCAAGGTGGTTATGCGCCACAGCAACAGAGTAATACGCATCAAAGTGGTGGTTTTGCGCCACAGCAACCGTCACAACAAAGTGCACCACAACAACAAGGTGGCTTTGCACCTAAACCTGCGCAATCAGGTGGTGCGTCTAATCCAATGGAACCGCCAATTGATTTTGACGACGATATTCCGTTCTAGGTCCTGTATTTTTTAAAAGTGTCAATATAAACGCTTTAAAAGCAGAAAATAACCCTGAGCCCAGCAAAAATGCTGGGCTTTTTTATTTTTACACTTTAGCTTCTTAAAAATTTGTGCAAAAAGTTTTGCTGTATTTTAAAAGTGTAAATTTAGCGCTTCTATTCTTTCACCTTCATTAATAAATTTCCTCTTAGTCTACACAACTTTATCCACCCCTTTAATGAATCGACCAGTCTTTACTAGACAGATCTTTGCTTGAATTCTTCTAACTTTTCATAAGCCAGTGGAGGCATATTATTCGCCTCACCATGCTTGCGTCTAGAGTTATAAAACATTTCGATATAATCGAATATGTCAGATCTTGCATGTTCACGTGTTACGTATATTTTTCTCTTCACCCGCTCTCGTTTCAGTAGCTGGAAGAAGCTCTCTGCAACCGCATTATCGTGGCAGTTTCCTCGACGGCTCATACTAGCTTTTAGATTGTGCTCTGTTAAGAAGTCACTCCACTCATAACCTGTAAATTGACTACCTTGATCTGAGTGTATAAGCACCTGTTTCTTTGGCTTTCGTCGCCATACGGCAGCTAGAAGTGCTTGAGTAACGAGTTCTGATCCCATGCGAGAACTCATCGACCAACCAACAACAGCGCGGGAGTATAGGTCTAAGACGACCGCAAGGTAGAGCCAGCCTTCGTGGGTTCGAATGTAGGTAATGTCTGTTACCCAGTACCTATTCGGTGTAGTAACAGTAAACTGCCTATCTAGCACGTTATCTGCGACAACCGCTGGTTTGCCGCTGTAATGTCCTTTGTGTTTTCTATAACCGACTTGTGCCTTCATACCTTCTAGCTTCATCAGCTTGGCTACACGATGCTTGCTGCAAGCCTCACCTAAATCTTTAAGGTCACTGGTTACTTTTCTATACCCGTAGACACAGCCACTTTCTAGCCAAGAATGTTTAATTAACCCCGTCAGGCGCTCGTCTTCCATCTGCCGTTTTGATTTCGGTTTTTCCATCCATGTATAGAAGCCGCTTCGTTGTATCGACAACACCTCACACATCAATTTTGTTGGATAATTCTTGAGCCTAGCTTTTATGAACGCGTATTTTTCTTTGACTCGCCCGCGAAAAATACGGTTGCTTCCTTTAGAATGTCACGTTCCGTTGTCACGCGTTTAAGCTCTTTCTCTAGCTGCTTAATTTGATCGGTTTGCTCTTTAGACTGAACATGCTCTTCACTATCAGGGCCATACACCTTTATCCAGTTATAAAGCGAGCTGCTGGTGACTCCCAGCCTCTCAGAGACGCTTGCCACCGAATAGCCGTGCTCAGTAACTTGTTTCACCGCTTGTATTTTAAATTCTTCTGTAAATCGCTGAGACATTTTTTCTCCTTAGTACACATAATTATAAAGCAATTAAGTGTCTAGAGAAGACTGGTCGATTCAAGCATCAGTATCTTGCTCAATAGAAATAAAACCTTCTACTAATGCGTCAATGTCTAACTTTGGCGGCGAAGAGGTATTTAAATTGGCACAATTGGTTTGTCTGAGTTTATTTTGGCTTCTTTTTCTTGATGTAAAAACGTCAACACCAGGGTTCGTAAGTGAGCCAGTTTTAAATGGGTTTACGCGTTGTGGTTTTCTCTCTTTTGACATATTAAAAATATCCAAAACGTTTCAAATTTAGGCTAACACAACTATGAGAAAAATCAGTATTTCAACAAGATTAAGATCAGAATCAAGGTATAACAGGCAGTCAATATTACAATCAAGGCTTATTCGTGATCGGAATGAAGCCTTATTTAAATATGCAGATCAGAATCAAGGCATAACAGGCAGTCAATATTACAATCAAGGCTTATTCGTGATCAGAAACAAGGTATAACGAGTGACAAATATTAGAACCAAGCCTTCTTCGTGATCAGAATGAAGGCTTATCTAAATACTTAGATCTAATTGAAGCCTTACCTTAATTTGTCGATCATAACACTGCATAGTTTTTGTAAATTTATTTTTAAATGCGAATTAAATTTATAGAACGGTTTACTGCACTAAGTAATTTGAGTTGCTTGTTTCATGTAGTAGCCTCCTTTTCTGTTGTTTATCAAGGCTACTTTGATCCAAGTGACCTTATAGTCTCTATGATTTAAAAAGATTTTTTACTGCACTAGGGAATAGTTAGCGTTAAGATAATGCATCACAACAAAAATGTTGTTGGTAATGACGTATAAAAATTAAATAATGGAAAATAGCAATGGCAAAGGTATCTGCACTTACGCAAGGGCTTGTCCCCAACAATGATCACGAGCATGCACTAAACAATTTAATTAACTCTGCTTGGGCAACATCTTTGACAATTAGTGTGGCCTTTGTAAGGGAAGCTGGTGTATCCAAAATTGAGACAGCTTTGCAAGCAAAACACAATATAACTCAGGTATTTGTTGGCATTTCAAATGGAATAACATCCAAACAGGCGTTAGCAAAGTTATTAGCTATAGGTATAAATCCATATGTAGTGGATATGGGAACTCAATCTAGTCTTTTTCATCCTAAACTTTATGCTGCGGTAGGTGAAGAACAAGCTACAGTTATTGCTGGAAGTGCAAACCTGACGGCAAGTGGACTTAGCGATAATGTTGAAGTCAGCTCAAAAGTTGAACTAGACCTGACTGAGCAAGATGATAGTCAATATGTTTCAATGCTAGTTGACCCGTTTAAAAACTTGATTGGTCGATACCCTCAAAATGTATTTCAGGTAACTACTACTAACCAATTAGACGATTTGGTAAATGAAGGCAGGTTGGAGGATGAAAGTGTTAAGAATAAAGCGCCTGTTACAGGTAAAAAGTCTCCTGGAGGGCAGTCCGTTGCAACGCCTGCGTTACCATTACATCGCAGAACGCCTCAGGTTGTGGCGCAACCTGTTCCTGTTCAGGCTGCGCCACCTAACCCACAAAATCCACAAGTTGTTCCTGCCGCAGGATTGGTTTGGTCCAGTAAAGAATTAACGGAAAGAGATTTATGTATCCCCACGGGCAGTAATACTAATGCAACAGGATCCATGTATTTAAAGAAAGGTTTACTTGATGGGATTGATCAACGGCACTACTTCAAAGATAGCGTGTTTGCGCGGCTTACATGGACACCTGATGCCAGCCCCAGTAAGAGACACCTGTTGAGGGCAACAGCCAATTTTGAAATCATCATCAACGGTATTTCAAATGGTAATTACGATTTGCGCTTGACCCATAATTCTAAGACAAACACAAAAACGTATGCTCAAAATAATGCAATGACTCAGATACATTGGGGGGATGCTAAAGCTCTTGTTGCCAAGCGAGGACTGTTAGGTAAGCACATGGCGCTTTACCACCTCGGCGGCAGTAATTACCAGATAGAAATCACTTAAAGGTATTGAGAGGCGTTCAGTCATTTTCGACGCCTCATTTTCATGACTACTTTCTCTGCCTCCGGTCTCGGAACCAAGACCAAATCTGTACTAACCTCTCAATGTCTTGCTCAGACAATCCAATATGCTGCAATACACGATAGCCATTTCTGCGCAAAACCTCTTCCATTGGAAGGGTTCGAATCTCCTCATCAAGGAGCGCTAACTGAGTTTCAACTCCGTTAGGAATGGGTAGCCATAACGTTTCGATTTCAGATGGCACCAACTCTAATACACCACCACCATAATACCGCCCATTCAACTCCGCAGAAATTGCGGTGATTGGATTCATGAAACAATACACTAGTGTATCGGGGTCGATATTACCCAGAGGCCTTATTCTGTATGCTGTATCTGTGGTGTATGCACTAATCTGGTTGGAAATTAAACGAGGTGCATCATGACAACGCTTAAGCATACCTATAGCCGTTGCATAGACGGAAGGCACTTTATACCAAGGCTTACGGATTCGACATTTGTAGCGCTTGTGTAGTTCTTCTTGTTCACCTCGAGCGATGTAGTGCTTCACGTTTTCAGGATAGGTTTCAAGCTCTTTCTCAAGAAGAAGAAAGTTAGTTGGGTTTCCTGAATCTCTATTGGATTGATGTTGCGCTTCGTCATATATAACACCTTTACAATGCTCACTTCGGCCAAACATTGGGTGAACATATTGATGCAACTTATGCTGCCTAACTGTTTCGTCATCAATTAGAAAGAATTTGTTTGCACCAGTGACGATACCAACATCGACAGTAGCTATTTCATTGTAGACATGTACTTCATCATGCTGACAAATATTATTATAAAAAACTAAATCATCTGGTGCGAACAGAGCCTTTGTCCATTTCCCAGCGACCGTTTCTCCATTGATTCCGACGGCGTTTTCGAATAGTTGATTCGGATCAGTCGCCATAAAATCAAAACCGCGAACACTTTCAATAGCAACACCTTGAGTAGGCTCATGAAAATCCATTTTCTTTTCAGCCATAATTATCACAGCACCTTGAAGTGTTCCTTCAAACCAAAGCTCCTGAGGATCTATGATGACAACCTTACTGCACTCTGTTCCAAGATATGTGCGCAGTGATTGTGCATGCAGTACATGAACAATTTCAGATGGAATGACCATGCCTAGTCGGCCGCCGGGACGCAACAATGATATGGAAGCTAAAATAAAAGGCACCCATGCATTTGTATGTTTAGTAAATTTCAAACCGAGCGTTTGGAATACACGCTCTGTGTTTAGCTGAAATTCCTTCTCAAGGAATTGGTAGCGGATAAACGGTGGATTCCCAACGATTGCATCGAAAGGGTGAGCTTGCTCTAACAGTGCAATATTTGCCCAATCTAAAAAATCACCTTCATTTACTTGAACTTTATTTAGTCCTGATTTGATTGCTCGCTCTCTAGCTTTTTCAACTTCTACATCAAACAATTCGTATGCGGTTACTTGTATGTCTTTATTGAGTGCTTGCTCTGCAATGCATTGTAAGAAAATACCATCCCCACAACTCGGTTCTGCAATATGGTCAGGATTAATTGAGCATACCCATTTTGTAACGTAATCTGCCAAAGGTTTTGGTGTATAGTACCCCCCCCTGAGCTTTTGGGTTGTTTGATCTGCTTTGAACTTCATTCTTTGTCACTCCCGAAACTATCCAGCTCAGCTTTGAGTCTCTCTTTTACGTATGATGATGAAGACTCGGTAAACCATTCTTTTAATGTTTTTTGTTCTAATGCCAATACGGCATAGAGCTTTCGTTTTAAGTCGGGATCTATTTCAAGGACCACTCGGCCCGAATCGCCTTTTGCCATACATACTCACAATACTTTTGTACATATGTTGTATATATCACATAACTACATTATGGTACATAAGTTACTTATGTTATTTTTGATGAATCAATCTTTCAAGGGTTACAGAACCGAATTAATAGGTCATAAAAACAGCTAATGGAGTGCAGATGTCTCGCAAAAAATTTATGGAATCGTATGGAGCCACGAATCGAAACGATCGCTATGGATGGGCTTTTGTAAATCATGCCGATAAGGTAGTTATTTTTGGTGCTTGGGATGTTCATACCGAACCTGACAGGGCGTTAATAATGTCTACTGACTGGGAGCGAAATGAGTCAGGGCGAAAGCAAAATGCTTATGGAGAAGCTATAGAGTACATTAGACTCGTTGAAAATGAGGGTTATGCGTTAAAGACATTCCCTATGATATTGGGAGAGGAATATGACAAAAAAACAGGAACAACAAGGGCAAAGATAAAAGATTACATTGCAGTTGTCTCAGATATGTCTCTTGAGGTTATAAATGGAGATTATTACGCTGTTGGTAATCATGATGTTCGAGTTTCTAGAAAAGCGCCTTCGAACGTTGCTCAAGACGTAACCGACATATTCGACACAATAGTTGAGAAGACTGAGCGGGAAAGTATGGTTTTAGCTCGCATCGGTCAAGGTAAGTTTAGGCAAAATGTTATAGACGCTTGGGGTAACGGTGAAAGTTGTGCTCTGACCCTTACAAATATTCGTGAAATGCTGATCGCATCGCATATAGTTCCTTGGTCGAAATGCAACAGTAATGAACAGCGGCTTGATGGTGCAAACGGGATATTGTTATGTGCCCATATTGATAAACTTTTTGACGCGCACTTACTGACTTTTGTTAAACAAGGCTCAAAATTCATTTTGAAACTATCGTCTAAGATTGACCCATCCTTATTAAAAGGTCTGGGTATAGAGGCCGGTTATGAGTTATGTACCGACCGATTAACCAATCTACACCGAGAACGATTTGAAAATTATATGGCTGAGCATAATAGTCTTTTTATGCAAAAGGCTAATAGTTAGTTTAAATGGTTCGCTCTGTTAAAGGTGAATACTAAGTTTTTGTATAGTAAAACTGGTTTTGAGGCCAAATCATCGCTTTGCTACACAAAAATCAAAGTTATTGTTTATTAAAATTGGTTTTTGACTTGGTTTCAAACTCCTGTTTTAGAGGGTTTTCACTCACTCACTCACTAGTTTGTGGTGCGTTTTTGCAATTTATTACCGTTCTAAAATGTACTTTAGACATTAAATCTTAAGAATATCTAAAAAGCCCCTGATATCAGGGGCTTTTTAATGCCTGAATAAACAGCATGCGACAGCACCATAACAAGTCCCCAATATTGAAATTTTAGTGCTTGCCCATATCTCTCATTAAGGTCGTACGCAAATACGTTTTTACAAAATCACTGGTAAACGGAGATCAAAGTGGCTGTATCGCTTCGAGAAATAAGTAAGGATAATTATGAAGCTGTGTGTGATCTCGATGTTAAACAAGAGCAGGAAGAGTGGGTCGCGTGCAATATGTGGTCAATTGTTGAGTCCAAGTTTAATGATGGCTATGTCACTAGAGCGATATACGCAGACAATGAGCCCGTTGGCTTTTTTATGTGGGTTAAGGAGTCTTTGCATAAAGTCTCAATCTGGCGTTTTATGGTCGATCAAAATCATCAACAAAAAGGCATTGGGCGAGTGGCTTTGAAGCTAGCCTTGGACGAGATAAAAGCATGTCCCAGCGTGAAGGAAATTGAAATTTGCTATAAAACCGACAACCCCGTTGCAAAAGATTTTTACGCGGGCTTTGGGTTTGTTGAAACAGGTATGGATGATGAGGGGGAAGATATGCTTGCCAGTATCATGCTTTAACATTCGATTGTCGGTTCGCTTAAAGCGAAACAATAAAAAAGCCCTTCACTTCAAGTGAAGGGCTTTTTTATTTACATCGTATTCTGAGCGGCAAGGGTATAAATATAT
Organism: Pseudoalteromonas sp. T1lg23B; assembly: GCF_002964665.1. Lineage (GTDB taxonomy): Bacteria > Pseudomonadota > Gammaproteobacteria > Enterobacterales > Alteromonadaceae > Pseudoalteromonas. The sequence goes on from NZ_PQBZ01000013.1 coordinate 27,883, forward strand.
TCATACCCAATTATGCATTATTGTTGTTCATGAATAGCGATTAGTTGTGATAGATAGAATAATTTAGCCGTTTTTAGACTGCGACAAATTCCACATAATAAATGGTTTTGAGCACCACCGTAGTATTGATAAGAGCATGCATAAGGACGCAAGTTAAAATTGAGTTGGTATGCATTCTAGCAAGACATAGCATGATCCCCTGACAAAATATGATAGCAACCAAGTACAGCTCATATTGTGGGTGTACCATGCCCCACAGTAGAGAGGTTAGGATCACAGCGCCAGCAGGGCGTAAAAATGAGCGTGAAAAGCCATGAAACAAATAACCACGGAAGAATAGCTCTTCAAAAAGTGGCGCGATAACAATTACCGCGATTAGCAACAACCACAACGCATCGGCAGAGGTGTAAAGAGAAACGGCATACTCATCGGCAAAGGGTTTGTCCATTGCATACATGAGCGAATGACTTACCACTAGGAACAAAGCAGTAGCAGCCAGCCATTTGACTAAATCGGGTGCTGAAGATGCTTTAATCGCCAAATATTGTAAGAAGTCTTTTGTTCCGAATCGCACGAGTGCAAATATCAAGGTCGAGCAGACCAAAAAAGAAGCGAAGGTGGCTATGGATACAACCCAGGCGTCGCTCGCCTTATTTCCCACAGCTAACTTTGCAGTATCTACATAGTGCGAAGAAACGCTGTCTTGCACCAGTATGAAGAAGAAAAGAATGAGCGCTCCACCAAGTAAAGTGCCTATAAAGCCAAAATAGTGATCGGTTTGTCTAATCATTAGAATATTCCTTATAGTCGTAGCAGACATTTGTTTATAACGTTAATTTTTCAATTCACGTTTATCCATTACCAGCCACACGAACTACCTGCGCAGATCACGGCTACGCAGCATTGAGTCGTTGATATACATTCCATGTAATAGGCACGATATTGATAAATAGTGAGTTGTTGTAGTAATGGTAAGAATAGCGCCATATGAATAGGGTTCTTGCTCTACCATACGGGAATGACATTAACACAGAGATAACAACTTAGTAATATGAATTATGTAATATCTTATTACTGAATTATTGCCAAAACCGATCTCAAGTGGCTCTTCAAGATTAGTACAGTTGAGTCCAGTCTACTACCTGACAGTTCGTACAGGACGGGCAAAAACGATGGTTTTTATTGCTACCTGATAGTTCCTACAGGCAGGGTGAAAATATCGCATTTCCGAGTGCTCAAAAAGCACTTTCTGGGGTACTTACAATCAGCGGTCCTACCATCAAAAAGCTGCATAATCTCATTCGTCAAACTATTGCTAATAGCCCACTATTATTAGCTTTGCGGCCCATCAAGTAGTGTTAAGCAATTCATTATAACGACCTAAACACGTCATGATTACCATAGAAAAGCGCAACAATTTTTAGCGTGCGCTAATGAACTATAAGGCGGCAAAATAGCGTCGAAACCTCTCCTCTTACACTTACCTAGTATTTATCCCAGTACTGCTCAATCACCACATCGTAGACAATTTGTTCAAGCCTGTATTGATGCGCTCCATACATGACAACTTCTTTAATGAAGCTAGCTCAACTTAGAAAGCTTCACTTATTAAATAAGGATAAAGAAGGAGGTAAGCACTCACTTAAGAAGGTGCAGGATGCGTTTCAATATGGCGGCAAACCTTACATAGATAAGTAGTCATGCTGACGGTAAGGGGAGCTTATTGGTTCGTTGGCATCATTTTGAATGAGAAATGAGGCGGTAAATAGAGTGCTAGTTGTGTGCAGCTTTTTATGACTTAAACACCCGCTTCTACAACGATGGAGCGGTGTGTTAGGGCGGTATCCGAACACATGGTTAGTGAATAAATTCTAATAAAACAATAATAAGGGAAGCAATATATGCCTGAAGCATTTAGCTTAAGATTGGACAATGAACAGGTGCCATTTAGCAATCTGGTAGAGATTGTACAGTGGCACTTGCAGCGTCATCCTGATCGAGAGGTGTTTCAATTTCTTAAAGACGGTGAAGTTGAGTGTCACCCGGTAAGCTATTTTGAATTAGATCAAAAAGCCAAAGAAATTGCAGTGCAGTTGTTGAGTGAAGCTCAGTGTGGAGATAGAGCTCTACTTGTTTTGCAAAATGGAATTGACTTTATTACAGGGTTCTTTGGTTGTTTATATGCTGGCATATGCGCCGTACCTGTTTACCCACCTCAAAATCGCCAAGCATATTTAGAGCGATTAGAAATGATAGCCACGGATTGCCAAGCACGTTTTGTGTTGGGGACCCGTGATTACTTTGATAATGCACAGTCGCGCTTAGAAGCGTTTGAAACGCTCGGCAAGGCAACCAAAATCGCAGTAGATGAGCGTGAAGAAAATACCTCTGGGTATGTATTACCCGCGCTTAACCAAGATAGTCTGGCATTTTTACAATATACCTCAGGTTCAACGTCTGCACCCAAAGGGGTGATGGTGACGCACGGTAACTTGATCAACAACATTGCATCCATGCAAGCATGTTTTGGTCATGATGAACAAACCATCATCGCTTCATGGTTACCTATGTTCCACGACATGGGGTTGATTGGTGCGGTGTTACAGCCAATTTGTATCGGCGGAAAAGTGATTGCCATGACGCCTGCGGCATTTCTACAAAAGCCCATGCGCTGGTTAGATGCAATTTCAAAGTACCGCGCTACTTCCTCTTTTGCACCTAACTTTGCCTATGATCTATGTGTCAGTAAAGCCACAGAAGAAGACCTACAGCGTCTTGATTTATCAACTTGGACAATGGCTCTAAATGGTGCTGAGCCAATCAAGCCAGACACTGTCAAAGCGTTTGCAAACAAGTTTGCGCCGTGTGGTTTACACGCCAACACTATGTATCCTGGCTATGGTTTGGCTGAAGCAACGCTGTTTGTATCTGGTGCTGAGCGCCTCAGTGCACCGCAGTTTTTAGAGGTATCGGTTTCTAATTATCAACATAGAGACTTAGTCAAACCCGCCGCAACTGGTGAAGTCACCAGAGAGCTTGTCAGTTCAGGTATCCCCAGCCCTTACAACGATGTTGTCATTGTTGACCCAGAGGATCACAGCCGCTTAGCAGATGGCCAAGTGGGTGAAGTGTGGGTACGAGGGGAGAACGTGGCCTCTGGATATTGGCAGAATGAAGAAAAAACCATTGAAACGTTCAGAGCCACCATCAGCGGAGAAGGCGATGTTCACTACATGCGTACCGGTGACTTGGGCTTTATTCACCAACAACATCTATTCATTTGTGGTCGTATTAAAGAGCTTATCATTATTCGTGGCGCGAACTTCTATCCACAAAATATCGAGCAAACATTACAAAATAATATTGATGGTCTGAAACCTAACGGTGGTGCAGCGTTTACGATTGAGCATGAGGGTGAAGATGCGCTGGTCATCGTCCAAGAAGTTGAAAGAACTTGGCTTAAAAAAGTTGACCCTGAAGCAGTAGCACAGCAAGCGCGCGCAGCAATAGCCAGCGAGTACGGCTTGTCTCTACATGCATTTGTCATGATCCGCCCGATGACTCTACCAAAAACATCATCCGGAAAAATACAGCGTAGCCGAGCGAAACAATACTTTGAAAGTGGCGAGCTTAAGGTGGTGTCAGAGACCGTATTTGCAAGCGCCTCAACAGGCAGCGATGTGGAACATTCATCACTGGATACTAAGTCACTGACCCTTGGCTCTGAGCTAGCTGATGTGGTGTTGGGATTGGCCTTGTTGATTGCCAATAAAGCCAAGTTACCCGTTGCACAGTTGGATATTGAACAATCGATCATTCATACCGGCTTAGATTCCATTACGCTCAACAGTTTAGTGGCAACGGTCAAGCATGTGTTTGGGGTCACTTTATCGCTAGGTGAATTACTGCAATCGAGCTCACTACTGGACATTGCACAAAACATTGTTACGCAAAGACATTCTGGACAAGGCACCTCATTACTCGCGGTCAATCAGACCAGCCATGCACCACAAGATGTGTTTGATCTCAGTGTTAACCAAATGCAGATGTGGTTATTACATCAAAAAGCACCAAACAGTGCAGCGTACAACGTACCGATGTGTTTACAGGGCAAATTTGATACAGCGAAACTTGAGCGTGCGTTAACGCATATGCTGCAAGCCAATCCTATCTTGCGTACCCAAATCTCCTTTAATGCCCAACAAGATAAGTGGCAGCAACGCATTTTGCCAATGCCTGAAACGGTGTTGGTTGAACATGCTCAAGCGCTAGAATCGCTAGAAGTGGCACGTAGCACCCTTCTTGACGCTGCGAAGCAACCTTTTGATTTAGCAAATGAACCTTGTTATCGCTTTGAGTTATTCAAGCTCGCTGATGGCAGCCAGTGTCTGCTGTTGACCTTCCATCATATGGTGGTTGATTTGACTTCAATGCTGGGGTTAACCAAGCGCTTGTTGGCTGAGTTAAACTCTCAGGATATGGCGCCATTGCACACAGGTGCAAGCTACCAAGACTTTATTGCATGGCAGTGTGCACAGGCTGAATCAGATAAAGGTCAAAACAGCGCCCGTTATTGGCAAGAAAAACTGGCCGCGGATCTACCGGCACTACAATGGCCGATGCGTAACAGTCAACCGGACATGACACCAGGGCAAGGCACATCGTTTGAATTTGCCAGTGACTTTACTACGGCGGAGCTAAATCAAGCATGTCAGCAGCTAGGATGCACTCAAAACAGCTTCATCTTTAGCGCCTATCAACTGTTTTTGACTAAGTTGTGTCATGAACGCCAATTTGCTGTAGGCATTTTGAATACGGGTCGAGTGGCTCCAGAGTTTATTGATAGCACAGGTTACTTCGTTGAACCTCAAGTATTTTGGCCGATGTGGGTCTAAATACTGCATTTCCTGAGTTAGTTGCACAGACGCAACAGCAGTTATTTACCATGATTGAACATGCAGGTAGCTCGCTACAAAGCATGTTGGCGCAAGAAAGCAAGCATGAACAATCGTTACAAACCTTGTTTACCTTTTACCCTCATCAAGAGCATGCCATTGCACCGTTTAATGCAGCTATGGAGCCTCGTTCTATTAGTGGCGGTGAAGCTTATCAACATATTCCTTTGCCTGCTCTAGGGGCGCAGTTCGATTTATCTCTTATAGCGGCCGATGATGGTGAACAATTACAGTTCAGATTCGAATATCACAATGAGTTGTTCAGCGAGCAACATATTGCAAAATTTGCTGAGTTCTTTAGCCATGTGATGCAAGCTTTGGTGAAGCAACCACAGTTGTGCTCGCAGCAGCTTGCTTTGCAACCAGCGCAAACCCATGATCACGGGCTTTTACAAGCTAGCTTCACAAACAAGGAGTTTTCAGCACAGGGCCATGTTCATGAGCTGATCGCGCAACAAGCACAACGTAACCCAGATGCCATTGCTTGTCGTTTTCAAGATGAAACATTGAGCTATAGCCAGCTTGAGGCCAAAGCGAACGGCTTGGCTAAGTTACTGATAGAGAGAACGGCTCATCAGGCGCCAGTGGGAATTTATGCTGAGCGTTCGTTAGAATTGGTGGTTGCTATTGTTGCGTGTTTAAAAGCGGGTTGCCCTTACGTACCCATTGACCCAACTCAGCCAGATGAGCGTGTTGCGACCATCATAGAGACCGCAGCAATTGAGCTGCTGTTAAGTAATCAGCCTCAGTTACCTTGTGATATTCAAGCTATCACGCTGAGTGTAGCCGAGATTGAGGCGTTAGATGCCGAGGCTTTGCCGGTGCGTCCAATCGCTGAAAACGACCTCGCTTACATCATTTTTACCTCAGGTTCGACGGGAACGCCGAAAGGAGTGATGAACAATCACGCTGCAATTCGCAACCGTGTGCTTTGGATGCAAGACGAATATCAGGTTACGCACCATGATGTGATATTACAAAAAACCCCGTATACCTTTGATGTCTCGGTTTGGGAGTTCCTATTACCTTTGATAAGCGGTGCCACTTTGCTGTTAGCAAAACCGCAAGGGCATAAAGACAGTGATTACCTGAGTGATTTAATCGCGGCTGAAAACGTCACACTACTGCACTTTGTGCCTTCTATGTTAGAAGTGTATTTGGGGAATCCAAATACGCAGCTAGCGAGCGTTCGTGACGTGTTCTGTAGTGGTGAAGCCCTATCAGTGGATTTGCAAAATCGCTTTTTTGCACGCTTCTCTCATTGTCGCTTGCATAACCTTTATGGCCCGACAGAGGCCGCGATAGATGTGACCTTCTGGCAGTGTGAGCCAAATTCACAAAGTGCTTTTGTACCCATTGGTCGTGCTATCGATAATATTCAGCTTCACGTGTTGGATGCTGAATTACAACCAGTGCCTGTGGGTTGTTTGGGCGAGCTTTATATTGCAGGTATTGGCTTAGCGAATGGTTATGTTAACCAACCTGAGCTGACGGCTAAAACCTTTATTGATAATCCTTTCTCGGCACAAACAGGTGCCAAAATGTACCGTACTGGTGACTTGGTACGCTACGACCAAGGCGGTGTGATTGAATACATTGGGCGCACCGACTCACAGGTCAAGGTACGTGGTTTTAGAATTGAGTTGGGCGACATTGATGCGCACCTGCTGGCAATTGAGCAAGTGCTCGAAGCCGCGACCATTTTGGTAGGCGAAGGGTCCGACAAGCAACTTGCCTCTTATGTAGTGCTTAACGACGCGCTAAACAGTGATGATATTAAGGCTCAACTAAGTGCAGCTCTACCACAGTACATGGTGCCTACATACATTACGGTTATGGATGCCATGCCAATCAATGCCAATGGTAAGTTAGATAGAAAGGCATTACCGGCACCACAACTGGCATTGAATGAAAGTGCCTATGTTGCGCCAGCGTCTAAAAATGAACAATTACTGGCAAATATCTGGGCACAAGTGTTGAATCTTGATGTCAAGGTGATCAGTCGTACGCACAACTTCTTCGATTTAGGTGGCCACTCATTAGCCGCTGCGAAGGTTGCAACGCTGGCCAAGCTAACGATGCGTAATGTGTTCGATGCGCCCGTTTTAGCAGAGCAAGTAAAGTATCTAGATAATCAGGCTGCGGATGGTCAGGCACCGATTTCAAGAATTGCGCGAGATAGCGAGCGCTTTCCTCTGTCACCTGCACAGTCACGCCTTTGGTTCCTAAACCAATTCCAAGAGTTAGGAGGCGCATACAACATTCCAACTGTGTTGCAGTTAACAGGTCAGTTGGATGTGAATGCCTTACTGAGCAGTATTGAGCAGGTGGTAGCGCGACACGAAATTCTTCGTACTCGCTATGCAAGTGAAGACAATGTGCCTTATCAATACGTTGTACAGGATGCCACGCTTGAGGTAGAGCAACTAGATTGGAGTGACATGAGCGATGCGCAGCGTGATGAAGCCAGAGCACAGTTTATGGCAACACATGCACAAAGTGCTTTCGATCTAGCGTGTGATTTACCAATCCGTGCGGCATTGATTAAAGAGCAGCACGCGCGTTATACACTGTGTCTGTGTTTGCATCACATTGCCGCTGACGGTGTGTCGCTGGCTCTGTTATTAGAGCAGATAAGCGCACACTACACGCAGCAAGATACTGACTTAGCAACAGTGCAGCTACAGTATTTAGATTACTGTCAATGGCAGGCGCAACGCTTATCAAACCGTGAGTTTACCGCTCAACATCTAGAATTTTGGACCGAGCAGCTACAGGGGCTTAAACCTTTACTGCCATTGCCTACAGACCATCCAAGACCGGCGTATCAAACCACGGCAGGCGAGTGTGTGGCACTGAATTTAGATGCCGAGATGGTGGCACAGCTACAGCGTATTGCCTCACAACACAATGCCAGCTTGTACATGGTGCTACTGAGTGCCTACAAACTATTACTGTCAATCTATAGTACCGAGCAAGACATTGCTGTCGGCACACCGGTTTTAGGTCGCCCTCATACGCAGCTAGATGATGTCTTTGGCTTCTTCGCTAACACCGTGGTGCTGCGCAATCAGATAGACAGTTCAGCGACGTTCGAGCAGTTGCTTGCGCAAGTCAAAGAAACCACCTTGGCAGCCTTTGAACATCAGGACTTGCCGCTGGATATGTTGATTGAAGCATTGCAAATCCCACGTAGTTCTAGCTACAGCCCTTTATTCCAAGTGATGTTTAGCTTGGAGCAGCAGCAAGATTTAGCTGGGTTATTTGGACAACAGTTAGACGTAGCCCGTATCGCTCGACTACATCAGGTGGCTAAGTTTGACTTGTCTATGATGTTAGAGCAGCACGATGCAGGCGTAACTGGGTACTTAGAGTTCAATACGGACTTATTCGATAAGCAGACTATTGCACAATTTGCTAAGCATTTTACCACCTTGCTAAGTGCCATCACGGCCTGTCGTAACCTCGATAAAGTTGCACTGAAAGAGCTGAACTATTTAGAGCGTCCAGAGCTTGAGTTGTTAGCGCAGATGAGTGAAGGACCAGCAGCGGTATTCACCAGTGTCACTGAACAATTTGATCAGCAGGTTGCTTGCCACCCTCATAAAGTCGCGGTGTCATGTGGTGACATGAGCCTGACCTATCAACAACTGGCAGAGCGTGCAAATCAGGTTGCCAATGTACTGATTGCAAAAAATATCAGCGGTGCGATAGGGGTCAGTCTCAAACCAAGTTGTGAAGCCGTAGTGGCGTTGCTCGCCGTGCTTAAAGCGGGCGCACATTATGTGCCATTAGATAGCCAGTTACCTGCACAGCGCATGGACCATATCGTTAACGAAAGTGCGATGTCACATGTGCTTGTGGATGACACAACTGAACACGCATTTACTGAGCGCAACGTTGTTAATGTGCAACAAGTGTCATCACAGACTCCTATTGAGCTTGAGTGTAGCAATCATGCAGATGACCTAGCATATTTGATGTTTACTTCGGGCTCAACGGGTACGCCAAAAGGCATCACTATTCGTCATGGCAGCATCACCCGTTTAGTCAAAGATGCGCGCTACGTCACCTTAAACGAACAGACCGTTATGCTCCAAGCTGCATCGCTGTCTTTTGATGCGGCGACCTTTGAAATTTGGGGAGCATTACTCAACGGTGGACGCTTGGTCATTCATAACAATGAAGTGGTTTCAAGCGAATCGTTACAAGCCCTGACAGAGGTGAATACCGCCTGGTTGACGGCATCGCTTTTTCATCAATTGGTTGATGAAAATCCTCATTGTCTGGCCGCGCTTAACCAGTTGTTAGTGGGGGGGGATGTGGTGTCTGCGGAGCATGTTGCTAAAGCCTATGCCTGCAACCCAAACATTCAAATCATTAATGGTTACGGTCCAACTGAGTCAACTACATTTGCCGCGACACATCGAATTGACGCCAAGGCCATAGCTTGCTCACGGGGCAGTATTGCCATCGGTAAACCAATTAATGGTACTCAGTTATATGTATTAGATGCCCATCAGCGCCCGGTACCATTCAATGTGGTCGGCGAGTTGTACATTGGTGGTTTAGGTTTGGCCACGGGGTATATCAATCAACCACAATTGAATGCAGCGCAGTTCATTGAGTGTGCGCCACTGGGCACAGAGGTACAGCGTTTGTATCGCTCGGGCGATTTAGTACGCCGTTTGCCAAGCGGTGACATCGAGTTTGTTGGTCGTGCCGATGAACAGGTGAAGCTACGTGGTTTCCGTATTGAATTGGCAGAAATTGATGCCGTATTAGCCAGTCAAGAGCATGTTGATAACTGCGTTACTTTGCTGGTGGACGATATGCTGGTCAGTTATGTGGTTGCTAAACAGCATGGTGTAGAAACATTGCGCGAACAGCTACAGCAAGTATTACCGAGCTACATGGTTCCAACCTTCATCATTGCGCTTGATAGTTTGCCACTGACCCATAACGGTAAGTTAGACCGCAGAGCGTTACCTGACTACAAAGCATTTATTCAGGATATGAGCGATGATGCGCCAGTGACCGAACAAGAGTCAGCGCTTGCGGCTTTATGGGCACAATTGCTGCCGCTGGGCGAGCAAGCGATAGGACGCAGCAGTGATTTCTTCGCCTTGGGCGGACACTCACTCCTCGCCGCGAAACTGGTTGCCAAGTGCGCTAAAGAGCTGAATATGCAAGTCAGTGTGCGTGAGATCTTTGATAACCCTACACTTGCGAATATGGCGACCAAGTTACAACCTTTAAATGTGGTAACGCCGTTGCGTAAAGCGGATAGAAGCCAATCACACGATTTGTCATATGCACAATCTCGCTTGTGGTTCTTATCTGCAATCGATAATGCCGCCGGCGCATACAATGTGCCGCTAACCATTAAACTGAGCGCCGACACCCACGCTGTGGATATTTCACAGTTACGTCAAGCGGTGTATAAGTTGGTGGCTCGTCATGAGGTACTACGTACTCAATACCGCGTTGAGCAAGGTGTACCAAAGCAGCTGGTAATGACAGCCGAAGCGGCACTTGCGCAGTTGGATGTTCCGCTATATCAAGCACAAGTGCTGACTCAAAGTGTTGAGCAATTTATTCAGACATTTAACGGGGCGTTGTTTGATTTAGAGCACGGCCTACCGATCAGAGCCGCGATTATTCAAGAGACAAGCGACACCGTGTATCTGGTGCTGTGTATTCATCACATCGCCACTGACGGCAGTTCAATGGCGCTGATTGGTCAGGAATTAGCAGAGCTATATCAACAAGATAAAACAGAGCTGGCTTATCAATACTTAGATTACAGCCAGTGGCAGCAAGCAACCTTAGAACAAGGACAGGCACAACAGCAACTGGCCTACTGGGAAGCGCAGCTTGCGCACTTACCACCACGACTTGAATTGCCTGCGGACTATCCACGCCCAGCGGAGCAGTCTTACCAAGGTGCGTGTTTAGAAGTCTCATTACCAGAGCAAGTGAGTGCATCATTGGAGCGTGTTGCCCAAACGCACGGCTGTAGTATGTATATGGTGATGTTGGCAGCCTATCAGTTGCTACTGGCGAAATATGCGGGTGAGCAGGATATTGCGGTGGGTACACCCATTGCGAACCGTCCACTTGCTGAGCTGGAGTCGATGGTGGGCTTCTTTGCAAACACGCTAGTACTGCGCAACCAAGTTAGTGCAACTCAGACATTACCTCAGTTACTTGACGCTACGCGCCAAACAACGTTGTCGGCATACGCAAACCAAGACCTACCATTTGAATACTTGGTAGAGAAGCTACAACCACAAAGAAGTTTAAGTTACAGCCCATTGTTCCAAGTGATGTTTAGCTTGGCGCATGATGATCAAGGTTCATTGCCATTTGCAGGATTGCACGCAGACAAGCAGCAATACGCGCATCAGGTGGCTAAGTTCGACTTGTCATTCATGTTGTCACAGAACGAGGGCGCAATCAGTGGCTACATCGAGTACAGCACCGATCTGTATCGCGCTAGTACCATTGCCAGAATGTGGCGTCACTATGTGTGCATCCTGGAGCAGCTAGAGTCTGCTTGTAATGGGCAGCGCACCGTGGGCAGCATCGTATTGGATTATCCTCATGAGTTGGATGCGCAATATGCACAGCTCAACAGTACCGTGAGTGATGCTTCAGGCTCCGCTCCAATATTGGCCGAGTTATTTGCGCAGCAATGTCAGAAAACACCTAACAAGGTGGCCGTACAAAGTAATGGTGAGCACTTGACCTACGCGGATTTAGCCCTGCAAGTCAATGTGGTTGCAAACCGTATTCTAGCCTCTGGCATTGAGGGAAATTGCCCTGTAGCGGTGTATTTACCTCGCAGTATCGATCTGTTGATCACTTTGCTCGCTATCCAACAAGCTGGTGCCTTCTATGTACCGCTGGACCCGAATTATCCGCCGCAACGTGTGGCCGATATTCTGGCAGATGCTCAGCCTGCTTTGATTGTCACGCAGCATGGTTTAGCACAGCAGTTAACGCATGTTGATACCAAGACGCTCTATATAGATGAAGCCATGTATGTTGCTGACTTTACTGCCAGCACTCAGTTGCCAGCGTCGGTGGATACCGCCTATGCCATCTATACCTCGGGTTCAACGGGTAAACCAAAAGGCATCGCGATTAGCCATCACAATGTGGCGGCGTTAATTGACTGGGCGACTCAAGAATACGATGCACAGCAGCTTAGCCAAGTCTTAGCGGCTACCTCAATTTGTTTCGACCTATCGGTATTTGAAATGTTTGTACCGCTGTGTGTTGGTGGTTGCGTACACATCGTAGACGATGCGCTGGCGCTGGCTAACGGCCAAGACTACAACGGCCTGAGTCTAATCAATACTGTGCCTTCGGCAATGACCGCACTGCTGAGTTTAAACAAATTACCCTCGTCGGTTACCACCATTAATTTGGCGGGTGAGCCGCTGGCCAGAGAGCTAGTCGATGCGCTGTATGAGCGTGCGCATGTGGAACGTGTTTATAACCTGTATGGCCCATCAGAAGACACCACTTACAGCACCTATGTGTTAGTGCCTAAAAACCAACAGGCTAAGCCTACGATTGGTCGTCCAATCAAAGGCACACAAGCGTACGTGATGGACAGCAATCACAACCGTTTACCTATCGGCGTCACGGGTGAGCTTTACTTGGCGGGAGATGGGGTGACGCAAGGTTATCTAAACAACTCAGCGCAAACACAAGCGGCGTATCTAGAGATAGATGGCACACGGATGTATAAAACGGGCGACAAGGTACGCCTGCTAGATAGCTACGAGTTGGATTATCTAGGTCGTATCGATCACCAAGTAAAACTGCGTGGTTTTAGAATTGAGTTGGCTGAAATCGAGCACGTTATCCATGGCATTGATGAGGTTAAACAGTGTGTGGTGGTGGTGAATCAACACCAAGCACAACAACCTCAGTTGGTGGCGTTTGTGACCCTACACGATGCGACCCTAGATACCACGCAGGTGAGCCAACGTATTGCGACCCATATCGCAACACGCTTACCCGATTACATGCAACCTGCACACATCGCAGTGTTAAGCGAACTACCGATGCTGCCTAACGGCAAAATCGCACGCGGACAGCTTGCCCAACATCAGCTAGAGATTGCGGGTAAAAACGCAGGTCAGCGTCCAACAAATGAGTCCGGACAGCAGTTGGCTGCACTATGGGCTGAGCTGATAGGCAGTGAAGATGTCTGTCTGTCGGACCACTTTTTTGAACTAGGCGGTCATTCTTTGCTTGCTGCGCAGTTGGTCAGCCGAGTTGAAGAGCAGTTTGCCGTACAACTAACCATAAAAGATGTTTTTCAACATCCAACATTACAAGCACAAATCGATCTTATCGCACTCCTCAAGGCCTCTATGGATGTTCATTCACAAGCATGTTTAGACGACGAGGTGGAACAACAGGAAGGTAGTATATGAGTATTAATCAGCTATTAAACGAGCTTTCACAGCGCGGTATCAAGCTGTGGGTTGAAGGCGACAAACTGCGATTCAAGGGCCCATCGGAAGGTCTTGATGCAGAACTAAAAGAAAAGTTGGTTGCGTTCAAACCTGAACTAATGAGTTTGTTGTCTAGACAAGCGCAATCATCGGTATCAGAGAGTCACAACGAGTTAGTCATCGACAAAAGTGCACTATCGTTTACGCAACAACGATTGTTGTTCATGAATGACATGTTAGGTGCTTCGGCGTCTTATAACTTGCCAAGCGCTTATCGTCTTGAGGGTCAAGTCGATGTAGCGCGACTCAAACAAACATGGCAGCAATTAACGCAGCGTCACGAAGCACTGCGCACGGCGTTTATCAAACAAGAGGGCGAGTACAAAGCACAGGTACAAGAGAACATCGAAGCACGCTTTGTAATTGAAGATTGTCGCCACGATGCCGCGAGCATTGAGCAGGCTAAACAGCAAGCTGCCAACCATGTGTTTGATTTGTCGAACGGACCTTTGGCTATCATGACGTTAGTTCAAACGGGGTCTGCTAGCCATATCTTGCTACTTAACATGCATCACATCGTGACTGATGGTTGGTCAAATGGCGTGTTGTGGCGCGAGTTTTGGCAGCTCTATCATGCTCAAGAGGCGCTAGGTGCTGACCCAGTTGCTGCGAGCTATGCCAACTTTGTTGCTTGGCAAATGGATTGGCTGCAAAGCCCACAGTTTGAGCAACAACAGCAATTTTGGTTGCAGTATTTACAAGACGCGAATACATCACTGGACTTACCGCTGGATTTTGCGCGTCCTGCAACCCCTGACTATTGCGGCAAAGTCGTGCCATTTGAGCTCAGTGCGGATACCGCAGATAAATTGGCGCGTTTTAATCAGCGCCATGGTTCATCGGCATTCATTACTTTGCTTTCATCGCTGTTTTTCTTGCTTGGTAAATATACTGGACAAAAGGACATTTGCATTGGCACCTCGGTTGCGAATCGTAAAAAGAGCGATTGGGAATCGGTGATTGGCTTTTTCTCAAATGTGATTGTGCTAAGAGGCCAGCTTGAAGACGAACAAAGCTTAGCCCAGCTTACCCTAGCTGTTCGAGATAGTGTGCTCAATGCATTTGAACATCAGGATTTCCCGTTTGAAAAAATCGTCGAGAAGTTACACCCAGAAAGAAGTCTAAGCACCAACCCGTTGTTTCAGGTGATGTTCAACTATGAGCAAGAAGAAGCAGGGGATAGTGCATCAGCTACAGGGTTGACTGTGACGGGTGAGCCGCTGACACAAGAAGCCTCTAAGTTCGACCTGACAGTGACGGTTAAGCGTCAAGGTGACAAATTATACGGTGGTATAGAGTACGCAACCGCGCTATTCAAACACGATACCGTTGAGCGCTTAGCCCAGTTGTATAGTCAGGTGCTGTCGCAGTTGTTAGACAATGACGCGCAGCGTTACGCTGATTTAAGCCCGCTCAGTGAAGATGCTCAGCAGCATATTTTGTCAGACTTTAATGGCCCAGACCTCGCGTTTGACTGCCAGACAACGATTGAACGCGTGATCACCGCAAAAGCGCAGCAAATGGGGGATACGGTAGCCCTACAAGATCACCAACAAACGCTCAGTTACAACGAGCTGATGCAGCGCGTGTCGGTGATGACACAAAGCTTGTTATCACAGGGCGTTGAAAAAGGACAGTTTGTCGGAATAGCACTAGATAGAAGTGTTTCAATGGTGGTGGCGATGCTTGCAGTAATGCGCTGTGGCGCGGCTTACATTCCCATTGATGTGAACTTTCCGGCCAATCGTAAACAGCAGATCTGCGATGATGCACAGCCTGCTTGTGTGATCACAGCGCACAAAGACGAAGCTGACGTGTATTGGTCATGTCCAACACTGGCGCTCAGTGAAGTGGATTGGCACGCTGGCACCCCTTGCAACAACGCTGCTTTACCTGAGGTAGACGGTGAAGATCTTGCTTACATGATTTATACCTCTGGCTCAACGGGTAAACCAAAAGGGGTCATGGTAAGCCATGCGAACGCCATCAATCTTTTCTGTGGCTTAGACCATTCACTGGCTGAGACTTTTGACAAGGTAGCGGGCCAGCCAATCTTCCGTGCACTTACCAGTATTTCCTTTGATATTTCGGTACTGGAGTTGTTCTGGACATTGGCGAATGGCTTTAAGGTCATCATAGAACAAGACCATTTTACTTCTTTAGCACAACAAAGCACGGCGAAGCGTAAGTCTACGCAAGTGAATCAGGCGGCCAAAGCACTTGATTTCAGCATGTTCTACTTCGCGTCTGACCAGACAACAGAGCAAGGTAAATATCGCCTTTTAACAGAGGGCGCCAAGTTCGCTGATGACAGCGGCATGAGTGCGGTGTGGATCCCTGAGCGTCACTTCCATGAGTTTGGTGGACAATTTGCGAACCCGTCGGTTGCCGCTGCGGCAGTCAGTATGATCACCAACAATATCGAGATCCGCTCTGGTAGTTGCGTGTTACCACTACATGACCCAATTCGCGTTGCGGAAGAGTGGTCTATGGTAGATAACCTTTCTAATGGTCGAGCTGCGATGGCTGTGGCGTCGGGCTGGCACTTCAATGACTTCGTGCTTCAGCCAGATAACTTTGCCGAGCGTCATCAAATATTAAAAGACAGCATCGAAACCGTTAAACACCTATGGCAGGGCGGTGAGATCACGCGCATCAATGGTAAAGGGACGGAGTCGAAAATAAAAATTCACCCGCAACCGATCCGTAAAGCATTGCCGATGTGGATCACCGCGGCGGCCAACCCAGAGACTTTCCGTTATGCCGGTGAGATTGGCGCTAACGTGCTAACGCACTTTTTGGGACAAAGTCGCGAAGAGTTGGCAGAAAAAATCGCAATTTACCGTCAAGCGCGTGAACAACATGGTTTTGATCCTAACGCAGGTAAGGTGACGCTGATGCTACACACCTTCTTGTCAGATGATCATGACGCTGCCATGAAAGCCATCGAGACACCGTTTAAGAATTACCTCAGAACGTCATTGAACCTATTACTGCCGGTGGCGGAAAAAACAGGGCTGGATACCAAAGAAGATCTTGAAGCCGTTGTGGAAGCAGGTTTTCAGCGTTATGCCAAGCACAGTGCCTTATTTGGTTCACCGGAGTCGAATCTGGAGATGCTCAATGAGTTAGGCAACATCGGGGTCAATGAAATTGGTTGTCTTATCGACTTTGGTGTTAATGAAGATGAAGTTATCGACAGCTTCACACACATTAAAGGCTTGATGGATATGCTGCGTAGTAGCAGCAGTGATGCAGTGGCGCTGGCTAGCGACAATGCGACCCATATTCAATGTACGCCTTCGTATGCACAGCTGTTACTAGAATCAGAAACGACCCGCGCAAGTTTGTCTAACATTCAGGGCTTTCTTGTGGGCGGTGAGGCGTTAACAGCAGATCTTGCTCAGCAAATCCAGCAAGTGATCCCAGGCAAGCTATTCAATATGTACGGACCGACAGAAACCACCGTTTGGTCGGCAGTCAGTGAAGTACAGGGCAAGGATGTGAGCATCGGCTTGCCCATCGCAAACACACAAATGTATGTGCTCGATAAGGCGCTTAAACCTGTGCCATTCGGTGTGGCTGGCGATTTATATATTGCCGGAGAGGGGGTGACCAAAGGCTACTGGCGTCGTCCCGAGTTGACACAAGAGCAGTTTGTTTTTAACCCATTCTCAGCCGCTGGTAAGCATGATTTGTATCGTACTGGTGATGTGGTACGCCGCAATCCTAATGGTACCTTGACCTTTGTTGGCCGCGCGGACAATCAGGTGAAAGTACGTGGTTATCGTATTGAGCTGGATGAGATAGCTAAGCTGCTGAATGACCGCACAGATGTTGCACAGGCGTTTGTTCGTGTACATCGTGCTCAAGGTCAAGAAGCAAAAATCTTTGCGTATGTACTACCGCAACTTGGCCAAACACTCAAGCGTGAAGCACTCATGGATGCACTCAGTACTAGTCTTCCTGACTACATGGTGCCTTCAGCATTGTTTGTCCTAGAGCAACTTCCTTACACCCCAAATGGCAAGGTGGATATTAAAGCCTTACCCACACAAATACAGACTTCACCAGCGAAGCTGGTGCCCATTGCAAATGACACCGAATTCAAGGTGGCTGAGATTTGGAAAGCGCTGCTCAACCTAGAGCAAATCAGCACCAAAGAAAGCTTCTTTGAGTTGGGCGGCCACTCATTGCTGCTTGGCAAAATGCAGCAGCAAATCAAAGCCGTCTTTGATGTCACGATAGAACTTGTTGATTTGTTTAAGTACCCAAGCATTTCAGCGTTGGCAGAGCGGATTTCAACAGAAAAAGGTGCAAGCCAACAACACTCGAAGCGGAGCGGTCGCACGGTAAACCGTTCATCTATTAATCATTTCAGAAATAACATGAGACAGAGAAATCAACGTGGAAAATAACAACAATATAGCACCAAACCAAATCGCGATCGTTGGCATGGCAGGTCGATTCCCTTCTGCAACGAGCGTAGATGAATATTGGCAGAACTTAGTCGCAGGTAAACAGTCATCAACAGAGTTAACGGATGAAGAATTACGTAACTCAGGTGTACCAGAGGAGCTGATCGCCGATCCAAATTTTGTGAAGAAGTCTTATATCGTCGATGCTGTGGATCAGTTTGACGCGAACTTCTTTGGCTTTACCGCCCGTGATGCACAGATCACCGATCCGCAACAACGTATGTTACTTGAGTGTAGCTACGAAGCGCTGGAACATGCAGGCTACAGTAACGAGAAGTACGAAGGCTTAGTTGGCGTTTATGCGGGTGTTGGCCCAATGGCGTACTACATTCGTAATTTATTGCCAAACAAAACACTCTTGGACTCTGTGGGCACGCTACGCATGTCTATCGGTAACGAAAAAAGCTTTGCGGCAACGATGGTCTCGTACAAGCTTAACCTCAGAGGGCCAAGTATCAACGTCGATACTGCTTGTTCGACATCGCTGGTGGCTATTCACCAAGCGTGTCAAAGCCTGTTGTCATACGAATGTGATATGGCGTTAGCGGGTGGGGTGTGTCTAGATACGCCGCAAAAAATCGGTATGCATTACACCGAAGGCAGCATCATTTCTCCTGATGGTCGTTGTAAACCATTTGATGAAGACGCCAAGGGCACGGTAAAGGGCAATGGTGCCGGATTACTGGTATTAAAGCGCTTAGAAGATGCGCTTGAAGATGGCGATACGATTTATGCGGTTGTTAAAGGCTCAGCGGTTAATAACGATGGTGCATTCAAAGTAGGTTATACCGCATCAAGCGTTGAAGGTCAGGTGGATGTGATCAGCGAAGCGCTTGCGCGTGCCGATATTGACCCGAGCAATATGCGCTTTGTTGAAGCACACGGTACAGGCACCATTTTGGGTGATCCAATCGAAGTGAAGGCGCTGAGCGAGGTGTACAGTAACTACACAGATAACAAGCAATTTTGTGCTATCGGGTCGGTGAAAGCGAATGTTGGACATCTCGATATTGCAGCGGGTGTTGCTGGGGTGATTAAGTCATCCATGGCGATTCACACCAAAACATTGCCAATGAATATTAACTTCACGGCACCTAACCCAAACATCGACTTTGCGAACAGTCCGTTTTTCGTTAACACCGATAACTTATCACTACAAAGTGACTCAGAAATCGTTGCGGCGGTCAGTTCATTTGGTATTGGTGGCTCTAACGCACACCTTATTTTGGGAGAAGCACCACAACTGGTCAGTGACGAAGCGAATCGTCCACAACAGCTCATCGTTGCTTCTGCAAAAAATGCCACCTCACTCAATATGCAGTTAAGCAAGATTGCCGAGCACTTAACACAGACACCAGATGTGGATCTGGCGGATTTTGCTTACACCTTACAAGTGGGTCGTAATGAGTACGAACACCGCGCAATTGTCGTAGCAAGCAGTGCAGAGCAAGTCGCTGAAGCGATTTCACAAGGCTCAAGCCAAGTCATCACGGCGCACAGTGAATGTGAAGATGCCAATGTTTACTTCATGTTCCCAGGTCAAGGGGCTCAGCATGTTGGTATGGCCAAATCTTTGTACCAACAAGAAGCCTTGTTTCAGTCAGTGGTTGATGAGTGTGCAGCCCTGTTCGAACAGCATTTAGGGTTTGATATTCGTAGTCACCTGTTCAGTGAGGACAGCGATGCGGACTTGACCTCAACTCTGCTATCACAAACCGCGCTATTCACCATCGAATATGCGATGGCGAAATTATGGCAAGCCAATGGTATCGAAGCGACCGCCACGATTGGTCACAGCTTAGGTGAGTATGTTGCTGCATGTTTAGCGGGGGTGTTTAGCCTCGAAGATGCGGTGAAGCTCGTTGCAGCACGCGCTACTTTGATGAACAAAGTGGCCGCGGGTTCAATGCTGATGATCCAACAAGGCGAAGAGCAGGTGAGTGCTTACTTAAATGAGCAGATTTGTCTAGCTGCCGTCAATGGTGATGCCATTTCTGTTGTGTCTGGTGAAACAGACGCCATCAATGCATTACAGGCACAGCTACAAGCACAGAATGTGGATTGTCGCATTCTACATACCTCACATGCATTCCATTCACACATGCTTGACCCAATCCTTGAAGAGTTTAAAGCCGTACTGGATGGCATGACCTTTAACGCCCCAGTTAAGCCATTTATTTCTAATGTCACTGGCGATTGGATTGAAGTATCGCAAGCGACATCACCAACCTATTGGGTGAACCATTTACGTGGCACCGTACAGTTTGCCAAGGGGTTGAACACCTTGTTACAAGACCCTAAAGCGGTGTTATTGGAGGTGGGTCCAGGTCAGGTGTTATCAACACTGGCTAAACGCAGCTTTAAAGTTAAAAACAGCATCGCCAGTGCGCGTCATGCAAAAGATCAACGCTGTGATGTAGATACTTGGCTACGTGCCTTTGGTGCACTTTGGCAGGCGGGTGTGGCTGTGGATTGGTCGATGCTACATCAAGGCACTTTCCGTCGTCGAGTAGCAGCGCCGACTTATCAATTTGATAAGCAAAGTTATTGGATTGGCAATGATGCGCAAGCAACACAAGATGTTGAGAACGTGGTATCGGCAGCGCCGCAGCGAGAGCAGCAGACCCACACTGACGGTGGGATTGACGCGGCTGTAGCACGTATTTGGCAAGACGCATTTGGCATCGACAAGGTTGATTTAAGTGAAAACTTCTTCCAGTTGGGGGGCGACTCATTGTTGGCAACCCAACTACTGTCTCGCATTCGCCAAGAGCTAGACGTACAAGTGACGCTCAGTGAACTATTTGAATCAACTGACTTAGCTGACTTCATTGCGATGGTACAAGGCCATGCCGGTGAAGACGAAGAAAGTAAAGCAAGCAATCTGAAAATCTCAGCGGTTGAGCCAGACTTAGAGAATCGTTACAAGCCATTCCCTCTTACCGATATTCAGCAAGCATATTGGGTTGGGCGTAGCAGTGCGGTTGAGCTGGGTGATGTATCGACCACCATTTATCTGGAAGTGGAAATTAAAGCTGGCGAAGTCGCTAAGTTTGAGCGCTCATGGAACCGATTAATTGAACAGCATGAAATGCTTAGAGCCATTTTTTTAGACAGTGGCGAGCAACAGATTTTACCAGCTGTACCACACTATGAGTTTGACATCATTGATGTGTCTAACTGCGATGAAGCGTCCGCACAAGCCCAAGCCATGGCGCTACGTGAGAAAATGTCACATCAGGTTTTACCCTGTGACACTTGGCCGCTATTCGATATTAAAGCGATTCAGTACAGTGAAAAATCGTTCCGCCTATGTATCAACATTGACGTCCTCATTGTCGATGCATGGAGCATGAACATGATCATTGAACAGTGGCTACAGCTGTACCACAAGCCTGAAACGCAATTGCCAAAACTGGACTTCTCGTTCCGTGACTATGTAGTAGCAGAGCACTCGTTAAGAGAAACAGAAGCGTATTACCGCAGCGAACAGTACTGGTTTGACCGCATCGATTCACTACCGAATGCCCCTAAACTGCCAATGGTGACGTCACCTACATCGGTCAAAGACGCCAAGTTCGAACGTTTTAATTACGATATGGAAGCCACCCGCTGGCAGCGTTTGAAGCAAAAGGCGCTTGCTAATGGTGTAACGCCAAACAGTGTTCTGATCAGCGCATTCTCAGAAGTACTCTCTATGTGGTCTGAAAGTAGTCACTTTGCATTGTGTTTAACCAACTACAACAGACATCCATTCCACGCTCAGGTTGATGATATCACGGGGGATTTCACGTCGTTGACCATCCTAGAGATAGACAACCAGCTAGAAACGCCGTTTATTGAGCGCATAGGTGCAACACAAACACGGTTATGGAAAGACCTTGATAACCGCTTGGTCAGTGCGGTGCATGTATTACGTGAGATGAGTAAACGTCGCAATGAGCGGGTGATGTTGCCCGTGGTATTCACCAGTACCTTAGGTGGCCGAGCGCTTGAACATGAGCAGACCCAAGAAGATTTTGCACAAGAGGGTTATGGCCTGAGTCAGTCATCTCAAGTATGGCTAGACCCACCAAGTGCTCGAATGGCAAGGCATGTTGCGATTCAACTGGGACAGCGTCGCTTCGCTATTCCCACAAGGCATGATTAAGAGCATGTTTGATACTTACTGCGCGTTCTTAGAGCAGTTGGTTGATAACGATGATATCTGGAACGCAGTGACCCCTATTCGTCAGGCAGAAATTGCCCCGCCAATGGAGTGTAAGCAGTTTGAGGATCATATCTTACATCATGGTTTACAGCGTTTAGCGAAAACCCATGGCGAGTCATTCGCTATTGCTTCGGCTGGCGATGAACTCAACTACGCACAGCTAGACAATGTGGCTGATCACATTGCCACTCGAGTTCATGAACTGGGCGTAGAAAAAGAAGAGTTGGTTGCCGTCATTATGCCTAAAGGTTGGCAGCAAGTGGCTGCGACCCACGGGATCTTACGAGCGGGTGGCGCATATCTGCCAATCGATCCTGAGTGGCCAGAGCAAAGACAGCAAGATTTAATTGAGACCACTCAAGCGAAGGTGGTGATCACCTTAGTTGAATATGCGCAGCACTTCAGTGCGTGGCCGGTGTCAGTGATTGGTGTTGACTCACAGTGGCAACACAGCAAGCCTGCACAGTTAGTGAATGCAGACGTGCAACCGGAAGATCTGGCATATGTGATTTTCACATCAGGTTCTACGGGCAAACCAAAAGGGGTAATGATTGATCACCGTGGTGCCATGAACACCATTTCAGACATCAACGAGCGTTTCAATGTAACCGCTAAAGACCGTATTTTTGGCCTCTCGGCACTGAGCTTCGACTTGTCAGTATACGATAATTTTGCCCCTTACTTTGTGGGAGCTGGCTTAGTTATCCCAGCGGGTGAGCAAATTAAAGACCCAAGTGGTTGGAATAGTTTACTGACGCAGTACGAGGTGAGCGTATGGAACACCGTACCGGCACTGTTCCAAATTTTGGCTGAGTATCAAGAGCACGCAGGTGTGAACTTCCCAGCCTTGCGTCTGGCGATGCTCAGTGGTGACTGGATCCCACTGAACCTACCGACGGATGCCCGACAAAAGCTTAACGATAAGTTAGAGATCATTAGCTTAGGTGGTGCAACCGAGTGTTCTATCTGGTCAGTATTCTACCCAATTGATGAAGTGAAGCCGCAGTGGAAGAGCATTCCTTATGGTGTGGGCTTAACCAATCAACGTCTGTATGTACTCAATAAGCAACTCGACGAATGTCCGGTGGGTGTGACGGGTGATATCTACATTGCGGGTGTCGGTCTTGCACTTGGCTACTACAAAGATGAAGAGAAAACCAATGCGCACTTTATCGTTCATCCAATAACGGGTGAAAGACTCTATCGAACCGGTGACTGTGGCAAATACTTCGCGGATGGCTGTATTGAGTTCCTAGGCCGTAACGACAATCAGGTGAAAGTAAACGGCTATCGCATCGAATTAGGTGAAATCGAGTCTGCGATTCGTGACTGTGGCTTGTTTGAAGATGTGGTGGTAGTGGCACAAGGTAGCAACAAACCGGGCGCACACACTAATACGCGTCTGATTGCTTACTTGTTAACGAACTCAGACGGTGCGTCAGTTGCTAACGCGGAAGCGCAACTGGTGTCGCTACTGGCAGACAAGATCCCAAGCTACATGATCCCAAATGCCTACGTGACGTTGGACAAACTGCCACTTACAGCGAATGGCAAAGTAGATAGAAAAGCGCTGGTAAGTCAGGAAATCAAGGTGACTTATACTCGCGAAAAGATAACGGCTAAAAATGACACCGAGCGCCGTATTGCAGGAATTTGGGCAAGTGTGTTGGGTTTTGATGACTTCAGTACCGACGACAACTTCTTCGAAATTGGTGGAGATTCCGTGTCGATTTTGAAAGTGCATCAGCAGTTGGTGAAGGAATTCGGTTCCGGTCTGACGGTGGTCGAAATGTTTAAGCATCCAAAGATTGTCGCGTTAGCACAATTTATCGACACCCTTGCTCCAGTAGCACGTTCTAAAGATGACCTAAAAGCAAAGGCAAACAAACAAAAAGCCGCCCTTGGCAAAAAGCGCAGCGCGTCAAAAAGGAGAGTGAACTCATGAGTCAATACAAATTAAATACAACTCACAATGATGAACAAGCATTGCCTGAAGAAGTTGCGGTTGCGGTGATTGGCATGGCGGGTCAGTTTCCTGGCGCCGAGAACGTTGCCGAGTTTTGGGACAATCTCTCGAAAGGGGTTGAGTCTATCGCCCGTTTATCGGATGAAGACTTACGCCGATGTGGCATAAGCGACGAGCTGTTAAATAACAAATCGTATGTTAAAGCAGGTGCTTATTTAAAGAATTCAGACATGTTCGACCCTGAGTTTTTTGATATGACACCCAAAGAGGCGGAGATCACCGACCCACAGCATCGTGTACTACTTGAATGTGCCCACGATGCAATGAGCGATGCCGGTTATGTTGGAGAGCAATACGATGGTGCTGTCTCAGTGTATGCGGGAATTGGAGTGGACACTTATTTGTTGGGCAACATCATGCCCAACCCACAAATTCTCAACGAAATGGGGATGTATCAGTTAGTACTGGGCAACGACAAGTGCTATGCGGTATCGCGTATCTCTTACAAGTTGAATTTGACAGGTGCTTCGCTGTTGGTTGATACCTCCTGTTCAACCAGCTTGGTATCTATTGTGATGGCCTATAAGAGCCTGCTCAGCTATGACTGCGATATGGCGTTGGCGGGTGGTGCAAAAGTAAATGCTTCCGAGGTTGGATACCTGTATGAGCCAGGCAGCGTAAACTCGCCAGATGGTCATTGTCGTGCATTCGATGCTCAAGCATCTGGTACGGTGTTTGGTAACGGTGTAGGTCTGTTATTGATGAAACGCCTTGAAGATGCCATTGAAGATAAAGACAACATCATAGGCATTATCCGTGGTGGTGCAATCAACAACGATGGCTCTGATAAAGTGGGCTTCACGGCCCCAAGCGTTGCGAAACAGCGTGATGTGATTGAACAGGCATTAGAATTTTCAGAAGTGCCTGCACAGTCTATCTCTTATGTTGAAGCACATGGTACAGGTACTCGTTTGGGTGACCCAGTTGAGATTGGTGCACTGAACGAAGCCTTTGCCGATTGTCCAGCACAAAGTTGTTACATTGGCTCTGTAAAAACCAATGTGGGTCACCTAGAAACCGCCGCAGGGGTAACAGGTGTGATTAAAACCCTGTTATCAATGAAAAATGACACATTGCCAGCGACATTGAATTATGAAACGCCGAACCCTGCTATCAACATTGAGCAAACGCCGTTTAAAGTAGTGGCTCAGAACACGCCGTGGGCACGCACAGATAGCCCCAGACGCGCTTGTGTTAGCTCATTCGGTATTGGCGGAACCAACGCCCATGTTATTTTGGAAGAGCCGCCTGAGCGTGAATATCCAGCCGAGCCGGGCAGCGAATTGTTATTGTTATCTGCCAAATGTGGTAAAGCGCTGAAGCAGTCACAACACAATCTTAGTGCTGCATTGCCACAAGTTAAATCACTACAAGATGCGGCTTATACCTTGGCCGTTGGCCGTAAAGCGTATGCTCATCGCAGCTATGCAGCGGTGAATGACAAAGGAGCGGTGACATTCGCCCCTGCCAATGAGTTGACAAAAGCGGTCAGTAAAGTGGCTTGGGTGGTCCCTGGGCAGGGCACTCAATATGTGGGCATGTCACGTGATTTGCACCGACGTTTTGATGTGTTTAGAAACACATTTGAGCAATGTTGTGAGCTAATTGTACGTCAAGGTGGTCAAGATATTCGCCATCTCCTGTTGGCTGAAACCGCCGAACCGTCCATGCAGCAACAGATCACGCAAACTGAGTATGCTCAGCCTGCCATTTTTGTTCATGCCTATGCCATGGCAAAACAATTACAGGCGATGGGTCTTGAACCTGAATTGATGTTAGGTCACAGCTTAGGTGAGTATGTGGTGGCTTGTTTAGCGGGCGTACTGAGCCTTGATGACGCCATCAAACTGGTACTCACACGCGCACAATTGATGAACCAAGTTACAAGCGGCGCAATGCTGTCGATTAGTGCTTCATTGGATGTGGTTCAGAGTGTTCTGGCTCAGGCAAGTGCTGACCAGATTGATATTTGCGCCATCAATAGTGCGAAATCTATAGTGGTGGGTGGCACACACGAAGCCATTGATAGTTTGTCTACGCTGTTAAATGACAAGCAAATTGATAATCGTAAGCTGGTGACATCTCATGCCTTTCACAGTCATATGCTGGAACCTGTGCTGGGCGAGTTTGAAGCAGCGGTTCGTGATATTACCTTCCACGCGCCACAAATGCGTTATGTATCTAGCTTAAATGGCCAACTGGTCAATACACAGATGGTGTGTGAGCCAAAATATTGGGTGCAGCACCTACGCCAAACGGTTCAGTTTGGTAGCGCGGTTGCCACCCTAATCAGCGAAGGGGTGGACTGTGTGTTTGACCTTGGTCCTTCGAACACGGCAGCCATGCTGGTACGAGATAACGTGACCAGTGCTTGCGCTATTATTCACTGCGCGCCAAACGTCAAACAGAAAACAGCGAGCGATTTAGTCCTACTAGAAGCCATTGGTAAGTATTGGAGCCTTGGCGGCCACATTGATTGGCAAGACTTTTACGCCAACCGCGATTGCTACCGCACCTCTTTACCAGGTTACCCATACCAAAAACGTCGTTGCTGGATTGACCCAATTCATAGCGAAGCGGCACCTAAGGTTGCGCAGCAACCAGCCCCAGCACCAGCAGAGCCGGTGAAAGAGTTAGACATTAGCGATGAACAAGGCGCACCACGCAATGCGACCGAAGCCATGATTGTAAAAATTTGGCAGCAATTGCTTGGGGTAGAGTCTATCGCCATCACCGATAACTTTTTCGACCTAGGTGGACAGTCATTGCTGGCCTCTCGTGTGATCAGTTGTATCTACGAAGAGACGGGCCTAGAGGTCGATGTAAGTGCCATATTTGAATCACCAACCGTAGAGGCCTTGGCCTCAGTAATCGTTGAGCAACAGCTCAGCTCAACAGACAGCGAAGAACTAGAACGTTTGTTACTTGAACTAGAAGAGTAAACACCATGACTACAGCAAATTTAAAAGCTCGGTTGGCGAAGCTATCACCCGAGCAGCGGGAGCTTTTGCTTAAAAAGCTCCAAAATAGCCAAAAAACGACTAAAAAAGAAACGGTTGCGCCGGTTACACGAGAGTTTGGTTTATCCAATGCACAACAAAGAATGTGGTTATTTGAGCAGTTAAACCACGGTGACAATGCATACAATATTGTTTCAGCATTGCGCTTTGTTGGGGACTTTAATCCAGAAGCATTTCGTTGGTCTATCCAGCAGTTGGTTAACCGTAATGAGATGTTCAGAACTTACTACAAAGAGGGGGATACCCCACTACAGGTGGTAGAGCCTGAGTATCAAGTTGAAGTGAACATGTTAGCACCACTGGCGCTGGATTTTGTTAAAGATAGAGAGCAGGTTGAAGCGTTTGTTGCAAAACAAAGTGATGTTGCCTTTGCACTAGATAAGCTGCCATTGTTCAGCGTCGATTGTGTGCCTTTGGCAGACGGTTCACACATCATTATGTTTGTGATCCACCATATCCTTGCGGATGGCTGGTCATTAGGTTTGATCGAGGAGCAGCTAAACGAGAACTATTTTGCATATTTGGATGGTCAACGCGACGATGTTAAAGCCAATGCATGCCAGTTCAGAGACTTTGTGGCTTGGGAAAAGGATTGGCTAGAGAGCAGTAGCGCCGATCAGCAGCGCCTTTACTGGAAAAAACAGTTACATGGAGCACCTGAACATTTGCCAATGCCAACAATGGTACCGCGTAGTTCACAGTTGACGTTGAATGCTCAATCACATTTGTTCCAATTGAGTGAGCAGCAAATTGAGGGCTTAAAGCAGCTAGCGAACGATCATCAAGCCAGCTTCTTTATGGTATTGGTCGCCACCTTTAAATTAGCACTAAGCTACTTTAGTGGCGTTGAAGATTTAACCGTGGGTACGCCAGTTGCTAACCGT
Source organism: Pseudoalteromonas sp. T1lg23B (assembly GCF_002964665.1). GTDB lineage: Bacteria > Pseudomonadota > Gammaproteobacteria > Enterobacterales > Alteromonadaceae > Pseudoalteromonas. The sequence goes on from NZ_PQBZ01000013.1 coordinate 55,993, forward strand.
AAACGGGCCCAGTTTGACGGCGTTATCGGCATGATGTCCAACACCGTGGCGCTGCGCAGTCAGCCGAAACGCAGCAGCACGTTTGTTGAGTATTTAAACCAAGTTAAAGCCATGTCTTTACAGGCATTTGCGAACCAAAACGTCCCATTTGAAGAAGTGGTTGATAGTCTGCAACTAGAGCGTAGTGCGCACTATTCGCCGTTATTCCAAGTGTTGTTCGCATTACATGCTTCAGACAAAGAAGAGCTGCAACTGGATGATATCCAAGTTGAACCAGTCCACCTAGCTCGTAAGACCATTGAATTCGATATGATTTTTGAGTTTTTCACCAGCAATTTCAATGATCATCAGGTGGTCTTTTCTTACAAAGAAGACTTATTTTCAGCATCGATGATTGAAGCCTTAACCGCGACTTTTAATGCGATCGTCGATTATGTGACAACCCGTACCGCGTCAGACTTGCCGCTGGCTGAGTTGTTCACTCCCCTAAATCAAGCTGCTGGCGTGGTTGCTCCAGTTGCGAACTTTGAATTCAGTGCGGAGCAGGTCGCAGAGCGTATCAGCGCACAAACAGACCATAAAACCTTGCAACAGCAATGGCAGTCTTTAGATGTAAAATTGAACTGGCAACAGTCAGTCAACTTTATGCAGCAATATTTACCGCTCACGGCACAAGATACGGTGTTATTAGAGGCGCAGTTGAGCCCTGAATTATCATTATTGGTTAACCTTTGGGCATCAGCGGTTGGCGCACAGTGTCACTTCATCAACGGCCTTGATGAGATAAGCGAAGCGGCCACTGTATTAGTGGCCAACCCTGCAACAGCACAAGCACTCAGTCGCCTAGGCACAACACAGGCGTTACGCGCTGTGTTGGTCAACGGTGCGCAACCTGATTTTGATCTCAGTGCATTGGCAATTCCGGCTTACTTCACTTGGTCAATGCCACATTGTTTACCCAGTGTGATAGCAAGCTCAGCAATGAAGGGTAAAGGGGTTGCTTACACAGGAGAAGTCAGCATTGTGAATACTCTGGGTGAAGTGTTACCAGAGGGTGCAGTGGGAGAGCTTAAGGTAGAACAGTATTTAACAGGGATTGCAGCTTGTATTGAAAATGGTGAGATCTGCTTATTGCACTATGTGGGCAATCGTCATACTCAGTTACAGGCTTGGCACAATGGTCGCTGGGTTGAGTGCGCAGCCATCAGAGCACAATTATTGGCTCAGCAAGGGGTGCAAGATGCCGTGGTTTATAACCGTAAAGACAGTGCGGGCATTTATCGTTTAGTGGCTTATATTGTCAGCAATCGTCCATTATCAGGCGAACGCTTGTATAGCGAATTGAGCGAAGCGCTCCCCGCGCATCAAGTCCCGCATGCGCTGGCTTTTGTGTCGCAATTACCACGTAACACACAAGGTGCAATCAACTTTACTAAGTTGGAAGAAGTCGCTTTATTTGACCGCGAGCAATTGATTGGTGTGGACGGTTACTTGGAGAGCAACTTACGCACTGCAGAGCCGATTTCACTCCAGCAACTGGCGCGTCAGCAACAAGGCAGTGAGGCATCACAGAGCAATGACACACCGGCGACAAGCTGTGGGGAAGCGCTCGATTTTGACGCCCTACCGAACAACTTAGCAGAGCTTTTGTGTAATGCAGCACAAACCGACCATGGTGTGACCTTTGTGCTTAATGAGCAAGGTGAGACGCAGCGCATTGGCTATGCAGAATTACTAGAGCAAGCAAAGCGCGTGGCAAATGGTTTGTACAACGCGGGTCTTACAGCTGGGGATCGAGTGGTGTTGCAGCTTGCGAATAACGCCGATATCGTGCGTGCATTTTGGGGATGTTTAGTCGCAGGGATGGTGCCTATGCCGGTGGCGTGCCCTGACAGCTATGATGTTCAAGATAAAGATTTTGAGAAAATCACCAGCAGCGTTAAAGACTTACATATCAAAGCCGCGATTTGTGAACACGCTAATCAGAGCGTGCTAACAACACAAACAACACTTGAGCATGCTTTGTTATTAGAAGAGTTGCTGGCCCACCAGCCCGGTGAGGTGCATGCAGCAGACTTGGATGCGGTAACGTTATTATTATTGACCTCTGGTAGTACAGGTAAACCTAAAGCGGTACAGCAAACGCATCGTGCTCTGATCAGCCGTTCAGCAGCTATGGCAAAAGTTGGACAATTTGACCAAAACACCACGAGTTTCAACTGGATGCCATTGGATCATGTGGGTGGGATTGTGATGTACCACCTACTCGATGTTTATTTAGGCTCGAACCAATATCACTGTGCTACCGATGTTATTTTGAAACAGCCTTTATTATGGCTTGACTGCCTGAGCCAGTTTAAGGTGAACAACACGTGGGCTCCTAACTTTGCGTATGCATTACTGAACGAGCACATCGACCCAGAGGTTGATTATGGTTGGGATTTGAGTGCCTTGCACTTTGTACTCAATGGCGGTGAAGCAGTTGTTGAAAAAACAGCGAAACGTTTCTTAGAAAATCTAGCGCCTTATCAGTTGAGTTCACAGGCCATGCATCCGGCATGGGGCATGTCTGAAACCTGTTCAGGGGTTGCGGTAAATACCGACTTTGATCCGCTAAACAAGCCAGGTAATACACCTTATGTCACGGTAGGTGGTGCGGTGCCAGGCGTGCAAATGCGCGTTGTAGATGGCGACGATAAGGTACTTAAAGAATCTCAAGTCGGGCAGCTGCAAATCAAGGGTGCACCTGTGACGATGGGATATCTGAATAACGAAGAAGCCAACGATGAAGCGTTCACGGATGATGGCTGGTTTATCACCGGAGATCTCGCGGTGATTAACCAAGGCCAGTTGGCGATTACCGGTCGTGCCAAAGATCTGATTATTATCAATGGTAATAACTACCAAGGTCAGGAAATCGAACAAGTCGTTGAATCGGTTGAAGGCGTGTTGGTTGCACATACTGCCGCTTGTGCGGTAAGAAAGTCTTCGGATGACACAGACAAAGTGGCGATTTTCTTTACCACTGATAAGGTCGAAGAGGCAGAACTTAGCGAACTTAAAGCACGCATTCAGCAGGCTTGTTTGCGTAAGCTACAAGTGGCTTGTCAGTACTTTATCCCACTAGAAGCCGATGAGTTTCCACGTACGTCGATTGGTAAAATCCAACGCAATAAACTGGCGAGCGCGTTTGCGGCGGGTGAGTTTGACCAGCGCATCATTGAGTTTGATATGGCGCAGGACGAGCAGTATCTACCCGCTTGGTTCTATCGTCCACACTGGCAGCGCGCACAACGCGGTGCAGAATATTCGTGCCAGTTGGATACGTTAGTTATCAGTAGCGACAACTCACTGGCTCAACAGCTGAGCGCAGAGACCCTAGGAACAGCAAATGTACAGTGCATTGCGGACCTATCACAGTTAGAGCAAGCACTAAGCGTGGGTGATACGTGGCGTGTTATCTACCATGCGAACACGGCTCAGGCGCTAGGTGATGTGCTGAGCATAGTGCAACAAGCGCAGCACAAACTAGCTAGATTAGATGTGATCACGCAGCAGGCTTTTAGTGTTGCCGATGAAGCGGTTGATACGCAATTAGGTGGCCTACATGGATTCTTGGCCACGTTACGTCAAGAGTACCCAGCAGTCACTTGTACGCATATAGATGTGACAGAGACGTCGTCTCACTTAATAAACGAGCTTCGAGCGGCGACAACAAGCGCGACGGTTGCTCTACGTGACAGTGCGCGTTACGAGTACAAGCTTGCGCAGGTTAATGAGTTCAATCAGACCCAGTTACCGGAACCATTTAGCGCTGAGAGCTTCACTTTAATCACCGGTGGTATGGGTGGTATCGCACAAGTGATCACACAGGCTATGACACAAAATGGCTCGGCGGATGTGTTACTCGTTGGACGTAGTGAGCTTGATGAAGCGCAGCAATCCAAACTAGCTAATCTCGCAAACTCAGGCTGCAAAGTGGCTTATCAACGCTTAGACATTACAGACAGCGCAGCGCTTAAGCAGGTGATCAATGACTATGAACAGCGCTGGAACAAGCCAATTGGCAGTGTGTTGCACTTAGCTGGTCAATTACGTACAGCGATGATTGCTGATGAAGATATCACAGCACTACAGGCATCATTACATGCGAAAGTACAAGGTGCGATGGCCATTGCTGAAGCGTTGGCTGGGCGTCAGGAAGTAAGACAAATCCACTTTGGCTCTGTGAATGGCTATTTTGGTGGTACACAATATGCCGCGTACGCAGCAGCAAACAGTCAGCTAGAAGCAATTTGTCACTCACTTAATGCGCAAGGCTACTCAGCACAGTGCTTACATTGGAGTATGTGGCAGCAGTTAGGTATGAGTGCTGAGCATGTAAACAACGAACAAACGCGTGCTAAAGGGTATTACGTACTGAGCCCAGAACAAGGGATAGCAGCTCTGCGCCTAGCATTGCGCACGGATCACAGCGCGCTGCTTATCGGTATTGACCAAAGCAATCTATTTATCAGTCAGTACGTTGCGCAAGCAACTCATGCAACACAGGTTATCTCATCAACGGCCGAAACCTTAAGTCTACTACCTAAAACCGATGGTTTTGGACAACGCATTGAAACTCGCGTCACCGATGCCAATGAGGATGATAGCGCGCAAGCTTGTTACGTAGCAGGTCGCGATGAGCCCAAGACAGTACTGACACATTTAGCTCAGATTTTCTGTGATTTATTGTCGTTATCTCGTGTGCGTTATGACGATAACTTCTTCGCCATTGGTGGCGATTCAATCATTGCTATTCAGGTGGTGGCCCGTGCCAAAGGCGTCGGAATCGCGATTGAACCGCGCCAATTATTTGAAACCCAATCTTTGACAGAACTCAGCGCTAAAGCGGGTATTGATGAAGTCACGGTTGATATTGATGAGTTCATCACCGGAGAAATTAAAACGGCGGCGATTGGACGTTGGTTCCACAGCTTAGCGCTGAGCGATCCGCATCATATGAACCTATCTACCATGTTGAAGTTCAAGCAGAAGCCCGATTTTGCGCGGTTACAAAAGGCGATTCGAGCCTTGATGAAGCATCACGATTTACTGCGTGCGCGCTTTGATGTGAATCAGCCTGAATTACAGTGTGAAATTGATGCGAGTTACGATATTGAACTAGAGCGTATCACCCTTGAACAAGATGATAACGTGCCATTTGCAGAGCGTTTAGAGCGAGTTGCAACGGGGTTACAGAGTTCATTAAATATGGATGAAGGGGCGCTTGTTCGAGCCATCTATCTGGAAGACCCAAGTACGGGTAACGATCGATTATTGTTGGTTGTGCACCACTTACTGATTGACGGTGTATCTTGGCGTATCTTGGTAGAAGACTTGATGTTCTATTATCAAGCTCCAGACCAAAAGGCACTTAAAACAGCAAGTTACAACACATGGATCAATGCATGGGAAGAGTACCTAGACAGTAATGATTGTGCTGAAGAAGCCCGTTGGTATCTAGAGCAGCATCAGCAGGATAACGGTAATGATGAATTGGCGTTTGTAGATAATCGTTTTGAAAATACCCGCCAAGAAGAGCAATCCATCGAATTTAAGTTGGATAAATCACTATCAGAAAAGTTAGTTCGCCAGCTCCCTGCCAAGTGTAACTTGTCTATCAATGAGGTGTTATTAACGAGTCTACTGCTGGCTTATGAGCAGTGGGCTGACCAACCCAGCATGTATCTGATGATGGAAGGTCATGGTCGAGAGAATCTACCTGCAAACACTCCGGATGTGAGTCGCACTGTGGGTTGGTTTACTTCACTCTATCCAGTACGTCTAAGTGGCGCAGCGTCGGGTGAATTGAGTGACACCTTTAGACAAGTTAAACGTCATATGGCAGCCATTCCGAATCAAGGTGTGAGCTTTAACTGGCTGCGTTATCACACTGCGGATAATGCATTGCGTAACATGCCAGTACCACACATGAGCTTTAACTATTTAGGCACCTTTGATGTGGCAGATGAGCGCGACATCAGTTTTGCGCCTGAATCTTCAGGGGTACAAACTTCACATAGACAGCAGCGTTTGTACGAAATTGATTTCCTTGGTGCGATGCTGGATAAGCAAATTAACTTCTCCATCATCTTTAATCAGACCCGTATCGCGCGTGACAAAATTCAAGCATTGGTTGAGTTGTGGCAAAGCAAGATGGCGTTTATTGCCGAGCAAGTTGAGACCTTACCTCGCTTTAGTTCAGAGGCTCAAACTCAGTTGCAGTATTTTGCCAATGATGCCCATCACGCCAGTACCCAACGTTTATTGGCAGGCCTAGCGGACAATGACATCCATTGCGCCATGCCAGCGACATCCACACAGGTCGGTTTGATGTATGAGAGCTTGGTCAGTGACACACAAGGCATGTACGTATCGCAGTTGGTCAACCAGCTACGTGGTGAGCTCAATGAAGCGGCCTTTAAGGCAGCGTGGCAAGCCATCGTGGAAAGACACAGCATTTATCGCACTGCATTTCATGTCAATGATGAAGGGGTGTTTGTGCAAGCGGTGAAAGAGTATGTGCAAGTGCCTTGGCATTCTCACGATTGGACGCACCTGAGCTCAGAGCAACAAGAGGCGAAGTTTAATGCCTTGGTAGCGCAAGATGCCCAAACCAACTTTGATATTGCGCAAGCACCATTGATGCGTATCAACCTAGTGAAACTCTCAGAGGATTGTTATCGCATGTTGCTCAGTGAACACCATGGGATTTCCGATGGTTGGTCACGTGGTGTGGTGCTCAAAGAGCTCGCACAGTTCTATTTAGCTTATTTAGATGGCAGCGATCTGGCGTTACCTCCTGCACATCCATTTGCCGATTATGTTGGCTGGTTGAACCGACAGGATAATCAGGCCGCCAAGCAGTTCTGGCAGCAAAGTTTAAGCAATGCACCGATGTGTAAGCCATTGGCAGGTCAAAACGAGGCAACACAAGTGGCCAGCATAGACAGATTTTCTTGTCACTTTAGTGCCGAGCTGTCTGAGCAAGTACAGAGCTTTGCTAAACAGCATCGCATCACAGTCAATACCATCGCGCAGCTTGCATGGGCGCTGACGCTATCTACATACAGTGACAGTGAAGATGTAGTGTTTGCAACCACCTTATCAGGACGTCCGGCAGCCCTTGAAGGTGTAGAAGAAATCGTCGGGCCGTTTATTAACACGGTTCCGGTGCGCATCAAACTTGATCAGCAACAAAGCATCTTAGGGTTGTTGCAACAATGTCAGCAGTTACAACTTGGCATTGCTGAAAACGACTTTTTGCCATTGAGCGAAGTGCTCAAACAAGGGGGCTTAAGCTCGGTGAGTGAGGTGATCAACAGTTTGTTTGTGTATGAAAACTTCCCACTAACAGCGCCAACCAAGCAGCCTGACAGCAGCCTTTGGGTGGAATGGGTAGATAGCCTGGATAAATCTGAATTTCCATTGTCATTGATGCTCGTACCTGAGCAGCAGCTCGAATGGGTGGTGTATTACCACACGCCACATTTTGATGCTGAGTTTATCAAGACGATGTCTGAAAACTATCAAACAATTTTAGCGACATTAATGGATAACAGCGCACAAAGACTCATGGATGTAGCGCTACTTCCAACCACTGCCTACGCCAAGATACAGCAGCAACTCGAGCAGACAAAGGCGTTATCTCAGCAGGCAGAAGATACTTCGATTGAAGTATTAGAATTTTAAAAATGACAAGAATAATAAAGAATTAGGAATAAGAAAATGACATTAACAGTACTAAAACAAGCACAAGCACAGGGCGTATTACTTTACCTAGAAAACAACAAACTGAAAGCGCGAGCAGCGAAAGGTGCGATGACAGATGACTTAAAGAAAAGCATTGTTGAGCATAAAGATGCGTTGGTTGAGCTGATGTCTTCGTTCAATTTGTTGAACCTCAATGATGCGATGATTGAGCAACAACAGAACTATTGGCTAGAGCAGCTAGCAGACTCTAGTGAACAAGCTTGGCAAGTACCGCTAAGCAAGCGCTCTGCCAATACCCAAGGTGTGGAATATGCACAGCACACTGTCGTGTTGGATGCAGGATTGCTGGCGCAACTAGATGCGTTTGCCATTGCACAACAAACGGACCGTTTCGCGGTGTTACACAGTGCGCTATGTGCTCAGCTGAATCAGTATTCTGGCGTGAAGGATTGTGTGGTATCACAGCACTTACAAGGTGGTATGGGCTACTGTGCGGATAACTTTGATAACAGTGTTGCGCTGCGTATGAAAATGACGGACGACGCGTCATTTAAAGATTATTTAAATCATTATGAACAACAGCGTATTGCAGCATTGAACAACGCCAGCTTAACCGCCGGGTTATTGGCAGAAGCACTACAAAAAGATGAGCAAGCTAGTGTGGCGGGTCAACCTCGTATGTTCAGCGGTTACTATGAGCAATCACGTCCTGAGCATGACTATGATCAGGGCTGTGATCTGAGTGTATCGTTTGTGGCTAAATCATCTTCACTGGAAGTGACTTGGCGCTACAACACCCATTGTGTTTCAGACACATTTGTTAAGCGCTTTATGGCAAATTTCCAAGCATTGATTGTGTGTGTGTTAAATGCCGATACGCAACCACTTAGTAGCTTGCCGTTATTATCAAAATTTGAATATGAAGAATTACAATACCTAGCGCAAGGTGCCAGCGATGAGCGACACGTACAATATGACTCGGTGTTAGCACGTTTTAATGCATGGGTTGAGTCTACTCCTTCGGCAATCGCGGTGACGGATCAGGCTCAGTCATTGAGCTATGCCCAACTTGATGCCAAAGCCGCTCAGGTTGCCTATCACTTGCTGGATAATGGTGTACAGGTGGGCGATGTTGTGGCCGTCAGTATGGCCCGCTCGGTTGACTTTATGGTGGCTATTTTAGGGGTGCTCAAATCGGGTGCCGCTTACTTACCGATTGACCCAAGCTACCCGGCTGATCGTGTGCAGCATATGCTCAATGACAGCCAAGCGCGTATGTTACTTAATCATTCGGACAATGTGATTAGCGCTGAGTTTTCTGGCACCGTGATGAGCATTGATACTTTACAAGACACCAAAGCGCGTCCATTACCACAAAATCAGGCCAATGATTTAGCCTATGTGATTTACACCTCAGGCTCAACGGGGCTACCGAAGGGGGTTGCTTTATCTCATCGTGGTGCGTTGAACTTATTTTTCAACCAGCTAGATTGCTTCAAAATGAGTGAGCAAAGCCGTGTGTTGCAGTTTGCTTCTATCAGTTTTGATGCGGCAACCTGGGAGTGGATGATGGCATTGTTGGCGGGGTCAAGTTTGTATATCTGTCCAGAAGCCGCGCGTACCTCAACACAAGATTTGGCCGATTATCTGGTTGATAACGGCATTACCCATGCCACATTGCCGCCGTCATTGTTAACTCATATGGACATCGAGCGTGATTATCAGTTTGATGCTTTGATTGTTGCCGGTGAGGCGATTGAAACGGCACTGGGTGGCGTTGGGCTGATAAATTCCCACTGTATAATGGCTATGGACCATCTGAAAGCACCGTATGTGCGTCGGTTGACCGTATCCGCGCCAACGAAGTGGTCAGCATTGGTAGTGCGCTGGCAAACTTAAGCCTGTATGTGGTTGCACCGAACACCCAGCAGTTAGTACCTCGCGGCGCAGCCGGTGAACTTCTGATCGCGGGTGCATCATTAGCGAAAGGTTATTTACACAACCCAACATTGACCGCGCGTAGCTTTATTGAAAGCGATTTAGGTGTTGGTAAAGCTCAGCGTTTGTACCGTACCGGTGACTATGTTCGTCTGTTGGAAAACGGCAAACTAGAGTTTTTGGGTCGTATTGATAATCAGATCCAATTTAACGGTTTCCGTATTGAATTAGGTGAAATCGAGCAGGTGATTCAAGCGCAAGCGGGCGTGAAGTCAGCGCTGGTGATCCTCGACCCACATTCACAGTTAAAAAGATTGGTTGCCTACGTGATCAAAGAAGATGATGCGTTCGATAGCCATGCGGTATTAGACGGTGTCAAAGATCAACTACCTGATTATATGGTGCCTGCGGTAATTGTGACGGTTGATAGTTATCCACTGACTGCCAACGGTAAAGTGGACACCTCTAAATTACCGATTGCAGATGTAAGCGCTAATAGATCAAATGCTTATGTAGCACCTAAAGATGAAGTGCAACGTTTATTGTGCGAGCAATGGCAGCAATTGTTGATGGTTGAACAAGTGGGTATCACGGACAGCTTCTTTGAATTGGGCGGAGACTCTATTTTGTCTATTCAAGCGGTTGCTAGAGCGAACCAAAAAGGTATCAATATCACCACTAAAGGGCTATTAAAGCTACAAACCATCGAGAAATTGACCGCTGATCTTGCAGATCAAGCGCCACAAGAAGTTAAAGCAACGCAAGAAGCCTTAACGGGTAATGCGCCGCTGTTACCCATTCAGCAGTCCTATTTAGATAACACGCAAGTTGACCATCATTACTTCAATCAAGCCGTGTTATTGTCAGTACCCAGTGAGTTGAACCACGCGATGTTGACTCGTATTGTTAATGCGATGGTCGCTCGACACGATGCGATGCGTTTAGGCTTTAGCCAAGATGAACAAGGTCAGTGGTGCGCTCAGTATCAAACTTTCAGCGAGCAACAGCTTAATGCGTGCTGTGTAGCATTGGATTTACCAGAAGATACTACACAACAGGCACAATTCATTGAACAAGTGGGTGAGCAATATCAAAGTAATTTTGCGCTAGTTGGAGATCCGTTGGTTCGTGCGGTATTACTGAGTTCAAAAGAGACGCAGTATGTGTTGTTCGTTGCACACCACTTGATTATTGATGGCATGTCTTGGCGTGTACTACTACAAGACTTAATGCAAGCCTATGGTCAATTGAACCAAGGCCATGAGATAGCATTAGGCGCAAAAACGTCAAGCTATCAACAATGGACCGAAGCGCTCGCTGATTACCAAGACCCAGCGCAAGACATCTGGTCTTTATCACAACCAGTTGATCGAATTGAGACCGACTTTGATGAAGTGGGTGACAATAGCCAAGCTTCAACACAAATGTGGCACTTTGAACTCAATGAAAAAGACACGCAAGCTTTGTTAAAAGAGTGTCCAAGTAGCTACAACACCACCATTAATGAATTATTGTTGTCAGCATTGGCACAGGCATTACACCAGTGGCAAACGCTCGATACCGTGTCAGTTATGCTCGAAAGCCATGGCCGCGAACCGTTATTTGATGACATTGATACAAGCCAAACGGTGGGTTGGTTTACCAGCATCTATCCTTTGGTTCTTAACTGTGCCGATAGCGAAATGGGCGAAACCATTAAAGATATAAAAGAGCGTTACCGCGCCATTCCAAACAATGGTATTGGTTTTGGTTATTGGGCACAGCGCAACCCTGAGCTGGCAAGCCAATATAATCCTCAAATTCTGTTTAACTACTTAGGTCAGTTCGATCAGGCGGTTGACAATGAGAGCGGCTTTGCTTTTGCAGAAGGAAACCTAGGTAAAGCCGTCAGTGATAAACACCAGCGTGAATACCTGCTGGGTATTAATTCACTCGTCAGCGAAGGACGCTTGTCTGTGGCACTGGATTACAGTGAAAACCGCTTTACAGCAGACAACATCAAGTCGTTTAGTAACTTATTAGAACAGGCATTAATTGAGCTGGTGGCACACTGTAAAGTTGTTAAACAACAATATACGCCATCGGATTTTCCGTTAGCATCAATCACCCAACAAGAGCTTGATGTATTACAGCAACAGCATGATATTGCAAGGCTATATCCTGCAACATCAATGCAAAAGGGCATGATGTTCCAAAGCTTGGTAAAAAATGATGCGTATCTAACACAGAGTGACTTCGTGTTTACGGGTGAAATCGACCTCACGTATTTCCAACAGGCATGGCAATCAGTGATTGACCGCTTTGATGTGTTTAGAACCGTCTTTGTAGGGTCGGGTGAGTCACTTCATCAGCTGGTTGTTAAGCAAGCGACATTACCGTGGCATGTTGAGGACCTGCGCGAATTAGGTGAGCAGCAGCAACAACAGCGTTTCGATGAATTTAGAACACAAGACCGTCAACAAGGTTTTGACTTAGCCAATAGCGCACCGATGATGCGGGTTGTAATCTTCAAGCTGGCAGATGACAAGTACCGTTTACTTTGGACGCACCACCACATTCTACTAGATGGTTGGAGCTTACCGATTGTGTACGGCGCTGTGGTTGAAAGCTATGAGTGTTTAATGCAGGGCAAGCCGTTGGTGACTGCACCAAGTGGTGACTATGAGTCTTACATTCGCTGGTTGGGTGAGCGTTCACAAAGCGATGCACAGCAATATTGGCGTGGTCAGTTGGGACACATTGATAATCCAACACCATTAAATATTGATAAGTTACCAACGGATGGAGAAAGCGGTCACCATGTTCAACGTCAATTATTGTCAAAAGAACAGACAGCCCGTTTAAAAGACTTTGCCGCCAGTGCACAAGTGACCGTTAACACCTTGCTACAGTTTGCATGGGGTTACTTACTACATCGCTACAGCAATGAAAACGAGGTGGTATTTGGCTCTATCGTATCGGGCCGCCCTGGTGAGTTGTTGGATGTAGAACAGATGGTTGGCTTGTTTATCAACAACATCCCTGTGGTACTCAACCTTGATAATCAACAGTCAATTCGCGAGCAACTACAAGCAATGCACGCTAACTTCCAAGAAGCGAACGAACATTGCTATGTACCGCTCAATGAAATTCAATCCTACAGTGAAGTTGAAGGTGGTTATCCACTATTTGACAGTATTTTCTCATTTGAAAACTACCCGTTGGATGCTGCTGTAAGCGCAGAGAAAGAAGCAAGTATCGCGGTTGAATCGGTGGACGCCTTTGAAGAGAACGAATACAAGTTGACAATCAATGCGGGTCTTAGTGAGACGTTGATTGTGCGTTGTAGCTACTACAAAGAGCAGTTTGCACAAAGTACCGTACAGCGCGTACTTGATCACTACATTCAGATCCTATTACAACTGCCGCAATGTGAGCAGCTAACACAGGTAGAACTATTAACGCAGCAAGAGCAAACGCAACTGCTAAGCATGGGCGAGCAACTCAATCACTATGAGGTGACGCGTTGTATTCACGAGCAGTTTGAGGCACAAGTCGCGCAATATCCTGATGCTGTAGCGGTGGTGTGTGATGATCAACAATTAACCTATCGTGAGTTGAACGAGCGTGCCAACCAGATAGCACATTACTTGATGACGCAAGGTGTGGAAGCGGATGAATTGGTCGGTTTATACACCGAACGTTCGTTGGAAATGATTGTGGGAATTTTAGCGATTCTTAAATCAGGTGCGGCTTATGTGCCACTGGACCCAGACTATCCAGATTCGCGTATCGAATACATGCTCGAAGACAGTGATATACGCATCGTATTGACTCAGTCACATCTGCAAGAAACCATCCCAGCAGAAGAGCAGTTGTTGGTGCTAGTTGATGAACCCGAGCGCTATGAAGGCTTCCGTAAAGACAACATCAGTACTACTGATGCCAATGTGTCGGTACAGAATCTGGCTTATGTGATTTACACCTCGGGTTCAACGGGCAAGCCTAAAGGCGTGCTGGTAGAGCATCGAAATGTATTGCGTTTATTTAGCTCATCAGATGAACATTTTGACTTTAAGCAAACGGATGTTTGGAGCTTATTCCACTCGATCTCTTTCGACTTCTCAGTGTGGGAGATTTGGGGAGCACTATTTTATGGTGCGAAGTTGGTTGTTGTACCAAAAGAAGTGGCCAAAGAAACAGAGCGTTTCAGTGCCTTAGTAAACGAACAGAAGGTGACGGTATTAAGCCAAACACCTGCGGCATTTGAGCTATTTAGCCAACAAGATCAAATCGAGCCACATGATACCTTACGTTATGTTGTATTCGGTGGCGCGGCATTGAACTTTGCCAGCTTGAAGCCTTGGATAGCACGTCATGGTGACGATGCACCACAGCTTATCAACATGTATGGTATTACTGAAACCACAGTACATGTTACCTACAAGCGCGTAACGCAAGAGCATGTCATGAGCGAGCAAGGCAGTATGATAGGCTTCCCGCTGTTGGACCTATCTTCATATGTACTTGACCAAAACCAGCAGTTTGTTGCTATTGGGGTACCGGGCGAACTATATGTGGGCGGTGATGGCGTCACGCGTGGTTATTTAAACCGTGATGATTTGACCGAACGTGCCTTTATCGACAATCCATTTATGGCTGGCGAGCGTTTATATCGCACAGGGGACTTAGTGAAACGTATCGACACAGGTGAACTCGTTTATCTAGGACGTATCGATGATCAGGTGAAGATCCGTGGCTTTAGGATTGAACTGGGCGAGATTGAGCATCAAATCCGTGACCATCATTCAGTCAATGAGGTCTTAGTTCTGACGCAGGGTGAGTTACATGACAAGCGCTTAGTGGCTTATGTCGTACTGACAGAGGGTCAAGAGCAACAGCAAGCGATCGCTGATTTAAAAGCCAGCATCACCCAAAGCTTAGCGCCACACATGGTGCCTGCGGCCTTCGTTGTGATTGATAAAATTCCGCTGACAATTAACGGTAAAGTAAATAGAAAAGCACTACCAGAAGCTGATTTCTCAGCATCGGTTGAGGATTATCAAGCACCTGAAACAGCAGTTGAAGTCGCGATGGCTGATATTTGGCAGCAGGTATTGAAAGTCGAACGAGTTGGGGTGAGCGATAACTTCTTTGCACTGGGGGGAGATTCTATTCGCGCGATTAGCCTAGTTGCAAAAATGAAAGAGTCGGGTTACTCGGTGTCAATAGGTGCGCTGTTTGAGCATCCAACAATCAAACAACTCGCAGGGGTGGTTGCACAAGAAGAAGTGATCTCACTGCCAGATGTGCCAGCATTTTCAATGCTAGCAGAGCAAGAGTATGCCAAGCTACGTGACCAAGCTGATTTCGAGAGTATCGAAGATGCTTATCCAATGACTCAGTTACAACAAGGTATGGTGTTCCATAACTTATTGGCAGGCGGTCAAGGTATTTATCACGATGTAATGAGCTTTAAGATTAAGTCAGCATTTGATGCACCGACATTTGCAGCGGCGGTGACTTCGTTAGCACAGCGTCATCAAATTCTACGAACCTTGTTTGTGATGGACTCGCAAGCCTCTACTCAGTTGGTATACAAGCAGTTGGCTGTGGAGCCGGAAGTGGTGTCATTAACTGACATGACAGAGCAACAACAAGCTCAGTACCTA
Source organism: Pseudoalteromonas sp. T1lg23B (assembly GCF_002964665.1). Lineage (GTDB taxonomy): Bacteria > Pseudomonadota > Gammaproteobacteria > Enterobacterales > Alteromonadaceae > Pseudoalteromonas. Next base: position 71,337 of record NZ_PQBZ01000013.1, read on the forward strand.
ACTCAGTGGATTAACGATGAGAAAAACTCGGCGTTTGATTTTAGCAAGCCACTATGGCGCATATACATTCACCAACTAGATGAAGAATGCTTCCAATACACCATTAGCTTCCATCACGCATTATTTGATGGTTGGAGTATTGCGACATTAAACACTCAGTTATTCAATGAGTACATTGCGCGTAGAGAAGGGACTTATCAAGCCAGTGACGACGTAGTGCTGCCATATAAGTATTTAGTGCACCAAGAGCAAGCCGCCATGCAATCACAAGAAGTGAGAGATTATTGGCGCAGCAAACTGGAAGATGCGAATCTGCCTTGGTGGGCGGGTAAAACCCTGACGGGTAAATCGCGTCAGGTGTTGGATGTTAGCCCTGAGTCGAGCCAAAAAATCCGTGACTTAGCGAAGCAGCTAGGGGTGCAAGAAAGAAGTATTCTACTGACTACGCATGTGGTGCTATTGGCATTGGTCAATGGTAACAAAGACGTTGTGACTTCCGTTGTGGCTAACTGTCGCCCTGAATATGAAGGGGCAGACAAAACATTGGGCTTGTTCTTAAACTCACTACCCTTTGTAACGAGCTTAGAAGATCACAGTTGGCAGGATTTAATCAAGCAAGTGGATGCACAAGTGTCGCAAGATGCTTCGAAGCGTACACTACCGCTGAGCGTCATGCAAAAAGACGCGGGTTTGGATTTCTCGTCATCGTTGTTTAATTATGTTGACTTCCATGTGTATGAAAGCCTTGCGGATGACATCGAAGTAATGGGAGCACAAGGCTCACTTGAACAAAACTACTTGATCAGTGTGACTTACTCAAAAGTAAAGCAAGTTGCACAAGATACCTTCAACCTAACGTTGGATATTGATCAAGAAACCTTTGGTGAAGCGATGGCTGAACGCATGTTGCAATATAGTCAACGCATTATCGAGAGCATTACGCAAACACCAAACAGTGCAATTTCGTTTACTGGGCTAATGAGTCAAGATGAGATGGCGCAACAGTTGGCACATTGGAATGACACGGCGCGTCAGGATGACCAAAGTGCAACCGTGTACCAAGGAGTCTTCGCACAGGCGAGCAAAACTCCAGACGCTATCGCGGTACAAGCGGGTGAGACGCAGTTGAGCTATCAGCAGTTGGTAGATAAAGCAACCCGTATGAGTGCGTACTTTGAGTCACAAGGATTGCGTAAAGGCGACCGCATTGGTTTGTATATGCCACGTTGCCCACAGTTAATGATCACTCTGTTAGCGGCGATGAACTCTGGATTGGTGTATGTACCAATTGACTTAAAAAATACCCAACAACGGGTAGAAAAAATCGTCTCCAGTGCTGAATTAAAGCTGATGGTATCCATGGCAGAACTGTCGCAGCAGACGGCTAAGTGTCACGTTGATGTGATGCTGGTGGATGATGCGTTAAGTGCAGATTGGCTCGCCAATGTGACGCCACAGGAGCACAGTACGGTATCAGCAAGCGGTAGCGATAGCGTGTATGTGATTTATACCTCTGGATCAACGGGTGAACCAAAAGGGGTTGAAATACATCATCAAGGCTTGATGGACTACTGTCAAACGGGTCTCGACTTGTACTACAACACCGACTTGAGCGGCTCATTGGTGGTGACCTCTCATGCATTTGACCTGACAGTACCCAGTTTGTATTTACCATTATTGGCGGGTGGTACGGTCACGCTAACAGCCATGGATGAAGAAATATCTGGATTGCATCTTGCGCTCACGCGTGGCGATAAACGCCAATACTTGATGCGTATGACGCCGATGCATGTAAACGCCATGTTGGCTCTGATGGAACCATCTTTTGTCAGCGAAGCGCGTCATGTGTTTGTCATTGGTGGAGAAAGTTTTGCACCAAACGATGCGAAAAAGCTACAAAGCTTCTTCCCTCACAGTGTGATTTACAACCACTACGGCCCATCGGAAAGTGTGGTGGGGTGTACCATATACAACGTGAGTGAAAAACTCGATAGCGACATCGACGTATTACCAATTGGTCGTGCAATGCCCAATACCCGTCTATACGTGTTATCGCCAGAGCAAGAAGTGGTGCCTGTAGGTTGTGTAGGTGAGTTGTACATCGCAGGGACAGGGGTTGCGAAGGGCTATCTCAATCGTCCTGACTTAACGGCCGAGCGTTTTGTTGAAAAGAGCTTTGCCAATGGGGTTACTGAGCGCCTGTATAGAACAGGTGACTTAGTGCGCTACGATGAACTAGGGCAGCTGTACTATATGGGCAGAACTGACCAACAGATAAAAGTGCGTGGTTACCGTGTAGAGCCAGCAGAGATTGAACAAGTGCTTCTTAAACAGTCTGATATTAACAATGCTTTAGTCATGATGTTAAAAGATGACAATGGTGAAGCACAGCTAGTGGCTTATGTGACCACCTACCGCGAAGCAACAATACACAGCGACTGGTTAGTAGAATTGAAGGCGTATCTTACGCAGTCATTACCTAACTATATGGTTCCGAGTGCGGTTGTTCATTTAGAGAGCATGCCATTGAGCATCAATGGCAAGGTAGATAGAAAGGCACTGCCTAAACCGGATGCGATGGCGCAACAAAATTATGTTGAACCAGCCTCAGAAACGGAGCAGGCTGTAGCGTCAATCTTTGCAGACATCCTGAATGTAGAGCAAGTTGGCCGCCATGATGACTTCTTTGCACTCGGTGGACACTCTTTGAATGCCACACGTTTGGTGGGCATGGTGCGAGAAGTCTTTGCCATAGAGCTACCACTGGTTGAAGTGTTCAATCAACGTGACGTGATGCACCTTGCACAAACTATCGATGAAATCGTGACAATGAGTCACAACGTCGTTGGGCTTGATGAGCTGTCAGAGTTAGTGGAGATGCAATGGTAAAACGCGATTTACTAACTTAATCCTAATTTACTAACTTAATCCTAATAATGAGTTAATGTCAAAACCAGCAAGGACGCTGGTATTCAATCCAAAGGAACAGGGTGTCATGTTGCGTATCGCATCGCAACTCGCTTGTTTGTGACAGTCTGTTCCTTTTATCTCCCAAAATTTGCTATGTCAGCCTTGATTTTTAGACCCCCTACTTCAGTGGTTAAAATTTAATCGCACCTTATAACTTAAACCTACCAATCAGTCAGTTAAAGCCGTTTTAGATTATTTACTCTTGCGCTAAAAAATCGCTTTTCTTCGCTAAATTCCAAGCGTCTACAGCACCATACCTAGTAGATATGGCAGGTGACAGTTTTCCAAAATATGGAGACACTACATCGACTTATATTCCGTAGTGCCGACGTACTAGGAGAAGGATATGTCGCGGTCGTTAAAGGAGCATAAGCTGGGTAGGCCTTGGTAGGTTGCATTGTGACCAGTTGCACAGCCAAAGGTTATATCAATCGATTAATTATAAAAATAACAGAGCAACAGGAAATTGTTGGGTATTCAGGGTGATAAAATGCAAGTTGTACATCTAGTTAAAGAGCTCAATCAACACGGTATTTTTCCGTATGTTGAGCATGGAAAACTAAAGACAAAATCAAAAAGTACGCAAATATCTCAAGATTTAATCGCCAAGATCAAGCACCATAAGGAGGACTTGATCTCTTTTCTATCTGATGCCCGACACGCTAATGCGGCGGTAAATACGAACGTGATCACCAAGCTTGAGCAGGGTCAAGAAACACGTTTGTCCTACTCTCAGCAGCGATTATGGTTTATCGATCAATTAGAACAAACGAGTAGCCAATACAATATGACGCGCGCTATCTACTTGCGCGGCAAGCTCAACATTGAGGCTTTACAGCGCGCCTTAAATGAGGTGGTTTCGCGTCATGAGGTGCTACGCACGGTATATTTTGAAGATGGCGGTGAGCCGCGTCACAGAGTGACGCCGTTACAGCCCCTTAGCATCAAGAATGTGGACTTAAGCACGCTGGATGACACATCGCAAGAGTGTCAGTTGCAACAGGTGATGATGCACGAGTTCTCTAAACCGTTTGATTTAAGCTCTGATGTGATGCTGCGATTGACGTTGGTTCAGTTGGCTGAAGATTACTGTGCACTGCTATTTAATGTGCATCATATAGCCTCTGATGGTTGGTCTATGGGGATTCTAACACGCGAATTTGTGCAGCTTTATCATGCCTATGTGAATGACGAGCCGTCACCGCTACCGCCCTTACCTGTGCAATATAGCGATTATACCCATTGGCAGCGCTCAGAGATTCAGCAGCAACGCTTACAAGCGCAGTTAGATTATTGGACCCAGCAGCTAAAAGACATTCCAACCACACATGGTTTGCCCTTAGACAAACCTCGCCCTGCACAACAAAGCTTTGCTGGCCAAGGATATACACAGTACATAGACAAGTCTTTGTATCAAAAGCTTTTACAGGCGTGTCAGCAGCACGATGTTACGTTGTTCATGTTACTACAGTGTAGTTTTGCTCTCTTGCTGGGCCGTTGGAGTTCTGAGTCTAAGGTGGTGATGGGTTGTCCGATCGCAGGGCGTACGCAACGAGAAATTGAGCCCTTGATAGGTTTCTTTGTTAACACCCTAGTATTTAAAACAGACCTTGAAGAAAACGTCACGTTTACCCAGTTACTTGCACAAAGCAAAGACACGGCACTGCGGGCATTTACCAACCAAGATATGCCTTTTGATATGTTGGTAGAGCAATTACAACCCGAGCGTAGTATGAGTCATTCACCGATCTTTCAGGTGATGTTTGCTTTGCAAAACAATGACTATGGCGAACTAAAGTTACCAGGTATTGAAGCCAGTGGTATTGCAGGTGAAGTAAAGCATACACGCTTTGATTTAGAGTTGTTTGCAGGGGAGTTGGGGGATGAGTTTGTGATGCAGTGGAACTTTGCCACCAGCATTTTTGAACCCAAAACCATTCAAGCTTTGGCGCAAAGTTTTACGGTGTTATTGGAGAGCATTGTTGCAGCTCCAGAGACGCCTATTTTTGAATTATCGATTACCTCTGCGAATGACAAAGCGACGTTACAGCAGTGGCGAGCGCAAAACCAAGTGGCGCACAGCGACTTTTCACAAGGTGTACAGCATTTAATTAGTCAACACGTACAACACAGTGCGGATGAGATTGCGCTAAGCGATGGAGTGAATCAGCTAACCTATGCTCAGCTGGACCGCTGTGCCAATCAATTTGCTCATGCGTTGATAGCACAAGGCCTACAGCCGGGTGATTATGTGGGGATCTCACAGCAACGCAGTGTTGCTATGATAATCAGCGTGTTGGCGGTACTTAAAGCGGGTGGGGCCTACGTTGCACTGGATCCTAACTATCCTCAAGAGCGCTTGAGCTACATCAGCCAAGACAGTGGCATCAAAATATTAATTTGCGACGATTTATCCCGTTGGCAAGCGCTACAAACGCAGATCACGGTGTTAGATGCCAATGATACAGATTATCAGCATTACCCAAATACCACACCAAGCGTTGATATTAATGGTCAAACACCCGCCTATGTTATTTATACATCAGGGTCCACGGGCCAGCCAAAGGGGACAGTGCTATCACATCAAGTGCTTGAAAACTTGATGAACTCACAGTTTGCTCGCTATAAGAATATTGCTCAGAAGTTGCCAACCTTACAGTACTCAACACTAAATTTTGATATGGCGATTTATGAGATCATGACGGCACTTTGCAGTGGTAGCCAATTGGTTGTGGTTGATGAAGCAACACGTCAGTCGTTACCTGATCTATTGGAAGTCATAGTGCGCCAGCAGATAGGGTGTTTATATTTACCAACCGCTATGTTGGTTAGCTTTTGTGAATATGTAACGGATCAGGCGCTCCATCTCCCGTCTTTGAAAGTGTTACAAGTGGCCGGTGAAGCGCTGAAGATTTACCCGCAAGTAAGAGCGTTCTTCGCCCAACATCGCCATTGTCAGCTTCTCAACCTGTACGGTCCTTCTGAAACACATGTCGTAACGGATTATGCGCTCCAAGGTGATGTCAAAACTTGGCCTTTATATCCCTCAATCGGTAAGCCTATTCATAACGCCAGCGCTTATATTATGGACAGTAACTTGTCAGAGGTGCCAATTGGCTGTGTTGGAGAGTTGTATATTAGTGGTCCATGTTTGGCGGACAAATACATTAATCGTGATGAGTTAACTGCGGAACGTTTTATTTATCATCCACAAAATCCGCAGCAGCGGATGTATCGCACAGGTGACTTGGTTCGCTATGTGGACGATGGCCATATTGAGTATCTAGGTCGCGCCGATGAACAGGTTAAAATCAGGGGCTTCCGTGTTGAACCACAGGAAATTGAACAGCAGCTATTGCAAACCAATTTATTAAAAGCCGCTGTGGTGACAACGGTTGAGTTGGCGAATGAGCTACATATTGTGGCGTACGTCACGGTATTAGATGCGACAACTGATGCGGCCATGATAAAAGCAAAACTCAAGGCGAGTTTACCTGAGTACTTAGTACCTTCTCACATTCAGGTTATGGATAAATTCGCTTTAACCGCTAATGGCAAAGTTGATAAACGTGCGTTGCCGGCTCCTAACTTAGGTGATGTGGTGATAAGCGAGTATGTTGCTGCCAATACGCCTACCGAGCAGGTCGTGCAGCGCTTATGGTGTGAACTACTCAATTTAAATGAACAGCAGGTCAGCTGTGTGGTGAGCTTTTTCGATCTCGGCGGACATTCTTTACTGGCGATGCGTCTAAGTAATGCTATTCGCAGAGAGTTGGATGTTGAAGTGCCTGTGCGGGTATTGTTTGTATATGAAACCATTGCGGCCATTGCCAAATATATTGATGAGCTCGAAGCCCATGGTAGTCTCTCCAGAATAACGCCAATTGGGCGTGATCAACCGCTACCCTTGTCTTTTTCTCAGCAGCGTCTTTGGTTTGTCGATCAGCTCAATGGCAGCAGTGCGCAATATAATTTACCACTAGCATTAGAGCTAACAGGGCCGTTGGATGAAGCGGGCTTACAGCAGAGTTTCACGGCACTGGTTGCCCGTCACGAAGTGCTTAGAACCACCTACCAGATGCAAGATGGCGAGGCTATCCAATGTATTCATGCGCCCCAACCGGTGACGATTGAGCATCATAATTTAGCGAGCGTCCCTGAATCACAGCAGCATGACGCCGTGTTCGACGTGCTGCATAAACAAATAGCAGTAGATTTCGATTTAGCGCAGTCTTTGATGATCAGAGTGAGTCTGATTCACTTAAGTGATGAGCATCACGTGTTGTTGGTTGTGATGCACCACATTGCCTCCGACGGTTGGTCATTAGGGTTAGTGGCAGATGAAATCTCAAGGTTCTATCAGCAGTGGCGACAGCAGGGGCAATGTGTCGTAACACCACTGGCCTTGCAATACGCAGACTATGCAGCATGGCAGCGTCAACATCTGTCCGAGGGCTTGATAGCCCCGCAACTGAGTTATTGGCAAGAACAGTTGGCTGATATTCCCCAAGTGCATAGTTTACCTCTGGATCAACCCAGACCCGTTAAACCAAGTTATCGCGGTGATACCGTTACTATTGCTTATGACGAACAGCTTAGCTCAACAATCAGTGAGTTAGCACAACAACACAATGTGACCTTGTTTATGCTGTTACAAAGCGTGTATGCATTGGTGGTCAGTCGCTGGAGCAATGAGGCAGATATTGTGATTGGCAGCCCGATCGCAGGGCGTCATCATCATGAAGTGGAAGACTTGCTGGGCTTTTTCGTTAACACCTTGATGTTCCGCCATCAAATCGATGGCCAAAGTCGTTTCACTGATGTGTTACAGCAAGCGCGTTCGACGACATTGAATGCATTTGCCCATCAAGATGTACCGTTTGAAATGTTGGTGGAACAGTTACAGCCAGAGCGCAGTATCAGTCATGCTCCGCTGTGCCAATTAATGTTCTTGATGCAGAACAATCGTCAGGCGAATTGGGAACTTGAGGGGGTAACCGCAAGACCCATTGCAGGTCAAGCACAGACTATTAAGCATGATTTGAGCTTATCTGTGATGGAAACAGAGCAAGGGCTGCGATTGAACTGGAGTTATGCCAAAGACTTGTTTAATCGTCAGACAGTCGAGCGCTTAGCAGACAGCTTCACCGCACTATTAAATGACGTGCTTGCGGCACCACACAAACCGGTCAATCAATTGAATATTCTGGGTCAGCAAGCGCAGCAGCAACTGAACCAATGGAATGATACGGCACAAGACTACGCGCTAGATAAGACCCTTGATGCGATGATAGCGCAAACGGCACAGCAAATGCCTAACGCCATCGCACTGCAACAAGGCGCATTACAAATAAGTTATGAGCAATTAGATCAGATAACGGATCGCATTGCCTGTTATCTTCAGCACCAAGGCATAGGTCGTGGCGATCACGTAGGGGTTTATACGCCACGACACCCATTCTTTATTGTTGGCTTACTTGGCGCGCTGAAAGCAGGGGCGGCCTATGTGCCGATTGAAATTAGTAGTACAGCCGAACGTATTGCAACAATCCACGATGATGCGCAGTTAAAATGTATCCTGACTATGGATTCTCTGAGCGTCAATTGTCCGCAACAGCACAGTCATTTGCTATTGCTGGATGAGTGTATGCAGCAGAACTGGCTTGATACATTCAATGACAATCAAGCTAATATGAGTGATAGCAGCGACATTGCCTATGTCTGTTATACCTCAGGGTCAACAGGCAAACCAAAAGGGGTGGAAGTCAGTCACCGTGGTGTTGTGGATTATTGCCAAAATGCGATGCGCAGTTATTACCGAGACAGCGACAATCTGAGCGGCTCAATGGTGATCACCTCATTGGCATTTGATATCACAGTGCCAGCGCTTTATTTACCGCTGCTAAACGGTCATTGCGTCGATTTTTGTCCCGAGCAAGAGGCCTTACCTGAATTTGCGCAAATGATGGTCAAGCGCCAGTCAAATGCCTTGGTTCGCATGACTCCGATGCATGGTGAAGCGCTACTCAGTTTATTGCCAGAAGATTTTATCAGTACTTCATCACATTGTTTCGTGATTGGTGGAGAAGCTTTCCCAATAGAACTTGCACAGCGTTTGACTCGAGTCTTTCCAAATGCACAAATCTATAACCACTATGGCCCCACAGAAACCGTAGTGGGATGTGCTATGTATGATGTTTCAGCTAATTTAGCAACGTTACATAATGGGTTACCCATCGGTAAAGCGATGGGTAATACCGAGCTGTATGTGCTGGATAGCAATCAAGCCATTACCCCGGCTGGGGTCGTTGGTGAGTTGTACATCGGGGGCGAAGGTGTGGCTAAGGGCTATCTCAATAACCCTGAACTGAGCGCTGAAAAGTTTGTTGAACTTAACATCTCAGGAGCGAAATATAGCCGTTTCTATCGCACTGGAGATCTCGTGAAATATGATCAACAAGGTAATTTATGGTTTGTTGGTCGTGCTGATAATCAAATCAAACTGAGAGGTTATCGTATCGAGTTAGGCGAAATTGAACAGCAGATAGCGCACATACCGGGCGTGTCCAAAGCCGTGGTGGTGGCGCACGCTGAGGAAATGGACAAGCAACTGATTGCCTTTATCAAGCCTACAACTGGGCAGTTGGACGAAACCTTGATTGCCAACATTCGTAACCAGCTCAATGTAACGTTACCTAGTTATATGATGCCGGAGCACTTCATCAACTTAACGGAGGTGCCGTTATCAGCCAATGGCAAGGTCAATCAAAAAGCATTGATGGCACAAGTGCAGGTTGCGCCGCGAGAGATTATCGAACCACATACTGAGGTACAGCAGCAGTTGCAGGCTCTATGGGCGAAGGTGCTAAACAAAGCGCCAAACATGCTCAGCATTGATGCAAACTTTTTCAGCAGCGGCGGTCACTCTTTGCTTGTGATTAAGCTATTTAGCGAAATTCGTCAGCAGTTCGGTGACGTATTGAGCGTACACCAGCTCTATCAGCATCCGACCATTGCTAAACAGGCTAACTACCTAAGCCAAGCGAGTCTGGTTCATCTGAATGAGCAACTGGTTAAGCTTAAAGAGGGGACGCAGGGACGAATATTTATGATCCACCCAATTGGCGGTGATGTGGCCTGTTATGGGCAGCTCACACAGCAGTTGGCATTGGATTTTGATATCTACGCGATGCAGCATCCATGCTACATCAGTGAGATGCTAAACCAGTTTGATTCATTACATACTTTGGCACAAAGCTACCTGTCAGAAATAAAGCAAGTACAAGGTGCGGGGCCATATTACTTACTAGGCTGGTCGTTTGGTGGATTAGTGGCCTTAACCATTGCGCAGCTGCTCGAATCACAGGGAGAGCAGGTTGGCTACGTTGGCTTGATTGATACAGTCGTGAAGCACAATGAGTCGGGATGGCAGGACTTTTTACAGGCCTATCAACAAGCGGGATACGCCGAGCACACCCCCAGTCAATATTTACAATATTTACAGACACAACCAGAGCTTTGCGCACGGTTTGATAAAGCCTATCAAGTGCAATGGCTTGCTAAACAATGGTCGACAAACAGTGAATGCCGTGTGGAACGTGTACGCGAAGTGGTGCTACGCAATTTGGCTGCATCACAAAGTGAGGTGACCGAACAAGCAGTGAGCCAACTGTATTACTACGGTGCAACCCAGACCAAAACGAGCTTCCCAGACAATAACGCGGTATTTGCGGCACTGAGTAAGCAAAGCATACGTGATTATAGCGTTGATGGTGATCATTTCAGCATTATGCAAGCGCCTCAATTAACACCACTTGCGGCACAAATCGCTACTGATGTAGCGCAAATACATAACAAGCCAGTTAAGAAGGCACAATAAAATGGAAATAAAACAAACGGCAACCCAAGCAGAGTTGCTTGATGCGCAACCCAGAAACGAATCTGTAGATGAACTGAAACAGTGTCCTGACTTTTTGAGGATCTGGAAGGGCCAAGCTATTTCTGTCTTTGGCAGTCAGATGGTGGCATTTGCTTTTAGTATTTGGGTTTATCAACAAACGCAGTCACTGTTGCAATTCGGCGGCATTATCGTTGCGCAACTATTACCAACGCTTTTTTTAGCGCCCGTCGCTGGTGTGCTATGCGACCGCTTTTCACGACGTAACATTATGATGGGCTGTCAGTTTGCACTGACACTCGCTTCGGCGGTGTTGTGTGTACTGGCATTCAGGAATGAATTAAATGTAACGGCAATCATGATGATGTCACCGATCATTTCTTCGTTTGGCTCGGTGCATCAAATTGCTTACACCGCTTCAATTTCTCAGTTAGTGCCGAAAAATTTATATGCCAAAGCCAACGGGTATGTGCAATCGAGCATTCACTTTAGTGCTGTACTAATTCCACTGATAGCTGTGGGACTACTAGAAACGATTGGCATTGCGCTGATTATTTTGGCCAGTATCGCAACGTATCTACTATCAACACTGACTTTGGTCTTTTCAACGTTACCTTATCGAGGTGAGAGTTCTCAGGTAGCGACACAAGAGAAAGCAGCTATCTTCAATCTACGTTCAGAGGTATTAGGCGTGTTGTTTAAGGATAAGAACGTTTTGATCCTAATAACATTTTTGTCGCTTATCTCATTTTTAAATGGTGTGGTAATGGTACTGTTTAGACCGATGATTTTAACTACCATGTCATCTATTGCGTTGGGCTGGATAGTCACCTTGGCGGGTTTCGCAGGTCTAATGGGCGCATTAATGGCGGGGAAACTCGCGGCACGCAATAACCGTATTCAGGTGTTATTTGTGGCAACCGTCACGTCAGGTATCACGATGGTGTTGTGTGGTGCACTGACCAACGCATGGGGAATCGCCATTTTAGTGTTTATTTACTCTTTGTTTGCACCCATTGGCACTGTGGTTGCGCAAACAATTTTGCAAACTATCACCGTACCAGAAGTACAAGGACGCGTATTTGCTGCCCGCGCTTTCTTTGCCACGGTGGCTATGCTGTTTGCCGTCACTTTAGCCCCGGTAGGTGCTGAGCTATTTTTGGAGCCAAGCATGATGCCAGGTGGGATGTTAGCTAATTTACTCGGGGATGTTATTGGTACAGGACCTGGGCGAGGAATGGGTCTGGTCTTTGTCTTATGTGGATTAACCATGTTCTCCATTATTGCGATCTTAAGTGCGATGGGCGCCTTTAGACGGTTGCAATCGCAAATGAGCCAACATTTTGAAAACAAATAATAATTACGAATGATTGAGAATTAAGGAGTCAGTGACATGATAGATGAACGAATATTAAAGAATATTCCGGGATTGGACAAAGGCAAAACAGTTGCTTGCATCGATGCTAAAGACATGGACGCAAAAACATTCGCCAAAAAGTTTGTAAACACCAATACACCGGTACTGATCAAAGGTGGTTTGAAACACTGGCCTGCCTATGAAAAATGGCCTCAGCCAGGCTATTTGGAAGAAGCGGGTAAAGACAGTGAAGTGAACTACTATCGACACATGAACTTTTCCAGTGACAGTTCGATGAAAGCCAGCGCCAAAAAACATAATTTTGCGCAAGCACTCAGCGAAATGCGTTCAGGTTTAGATGAAGTGCTATTTGCACCCGTTAGTTTCAAAGCCGAAGGGTTCAAAAAACTACAACAAGATATGACGGGCTTTCCGTTTATCAAAAACAAACCAAAGCCGCTGGCTTACCCTGATGCGCGTATGTTCGTGTACAAAGGTGCAGGCTCAAACTGGCATTTACATGTGCTTGATGAAACGTTGATGTGTCAGATCCATGGTAATAAGCGCGTTGCACTATTCTCATCAGATGATGGTAACTATGAAGAGCTGAAAAATATCTTCTATTCGGATGCCTTACTCAAGGATGAAAACTGTATGCAGCACCTTGCGGACAAAATTGAACCATTTGTGGTCGATGTAGAAGCAGGCGATACCTTATATATTCCACCAAATTGGTGGCACGGAGTGCAACCAACCGATCATGAAGTGGGTATGACTATCCCTTATTGCTGGCGTTCTCCTTATCACAAAATCTCGAACCTAAGATACCCAGCGATCCGAGATTTATACAAAGACGCGTTCAAAAGGCCTGGATTGCCGATGCTGGTTGTTCCTTTCTATGGGCTGCTTACTTTGTTTGCGCAGTGTATTTACCGTACAAAATTACTGGCAGGTAGATAATGATGAATCGTTGGTTGCTAATTTTATTGACACTCATTTATTTGTTGTTTGCTAAAAGCTCATATGCGCAAACGGCAACACTTGAAATGAAAGTTAATCAAGTACTGACACAGGAAGGGTTAGTCGGGGCGAGCTGGGCATTGGTTGACGGTGAAAAAAGCTATTTGGGAGCAAGCGGGTTTAGCAACCAGCGAGAACAAACAAAGTTAACAATCCAACATAAGACTCATGTGGGGTCAATAACCAAAACGGTAATGGCAACGGGGGTGTTGGCCTTAGTATCTGCTGGTAAATTGCAGTTAGATGCAAAAGTGAGCGATATACTGCCAGATCTTAATTTGGTGAATCCATGGCAAGACACGCACCCAGTCACGGTGGCCCATCTGCTGGATCATACCGCGGGTATCCAAGATGCTAGATTCTGGCACTTGGTTAACACGCAAGCCAGAGCTGATTCTCCATTGAATACGGTTTTTAACAAGGATGCAGACTTACTGGAAGTGAAAGTCAAACCGGGTTCACAGTTCGCCTATTCTAACCTCGGTTACAATTTACTAGCGATGGTTATTGAGACCGCAACAGGCTTACGTTACGAGGAGGTGCTGCGGTTATATCTGTTGGAGCCGTTAAAAATGTTCGACAGTACCATGGCTTTTACCAGTCAAAGTGGACCATTTACGGATGAGAGACTCACCTATGGTCATTTAGATCATGGCCAGCTATTTGCGGCGGTGCCTAGCTATTTACGTGCAGCGGGGCAATTTACCACCACCGTCTCTGATATGGAAAAATTTATACGGTTCTTACTGAGTGATGGTCTCCAAGATGGCCAAGTCGTGGTAGACGCTGATTTGCTCGCTATGATGGGACAGCCCGCAGAGGTAGCCTCATATCAGGCTGGTTTACACATGGGGGGCAGCAAAGGCTTATGGCGTCGAGATAGAAACCAAACGTTAGGTTTGTGTCATGGCGGAAATACCGCAGGATTTAAAGGCATGTTGTGCCTGTATCCAGAACAAAACAAAGCATTTTTCGTGATGGTCAATACCGACAGTGAAACGGCTAATTACGAGCGGCTGAATAAATTAATGGTCGAGGAGCTGCAAGTTACAAGCCCTGAGGCCACAACGCATCAAGCTTTTGATGCATCCGATTGGTATGGGTGGTATGCCCCGACCATTTATCGTTATGGAAATTTTACTTATCTAGACAAAATATTTAGCACCTATGTGCTCAAACCACAGGGTGAGAATTTAGTCTTTAGTAGCATGCAATCCTCGCCGGACGTGTTAAGCCCTTTAGGAAGTGGACTGTATGTCGCCCAGCAGCGTGTATCTCCCTCGCATGTATTGATGCGTGCAGCGGATGGTACGCCCATGATCAGCAATGGTTTTAGTACCTACAAAATGGTGAAGAAGACGAGCGCCATAGGCTTGGGGATAAGCTTGGTGCTAGGGCTATTAGGGGCTGTTTATATTTTCTTTTATGGTGGCTATGTGTTCGTGAAGCGTTTTTCTAAGCTCGCTCAAGAACCAATGGCGATTGCATTTACCATGTACTTTGCCTTTTTGCTCCCCGTACCATTTTTTATCAATCAATCCTTCATTCATATCGGCGATATCAACGCCGCCAGTGTGTTGCTGGCATTGGCGTCTGTTTTTGCACCCTTTGTTTGTGTCATTGCGAGTGTTCAACACGTTCGCCAAAAGCGGACCAATAGATTGAATTTAGTGATGCTAGCAGCCTTCATACAGTGGATGTTGGTGATGGGGTATTGGGGGCTCATACCCATGACTTTGTGGAATGTATAAACAAGCACAAGAGTAAAAATTCAATAGCGGCTGTAAAGGTATGTGACGTATCGAACATAGACAGCCATTGCTCATTATCAAGTTATTTTTTAGAGAGAAATAAATGGATATTAAATTAGAACAGAAGAAAAAGCGCAAAATAAAAGCGCAGTGGTTTATTCCTGTCATTGGTTTGGCTTTGTATTTTTTGCTTAAGCCCTTGTTCGGGGATGCGTCCTATGTGGTGGATACCAAGACCCTACGTACGGCAACGGTTAAGCAGGATAAATTTGAGGTGTTGGTGCGCAGTAACGGTGAACTAAGACCTAAAGAGTTTCAACGCATCTCTGCACAGGTAAGTGGTGTGGTTGACCGCGTGCTGGTTGACGCTGGTGATACGGTACAAGCAGGTCAGGTATTGGTGCAACTGAGTAACCCGTTACTGATGCGAGAAATGGAACAAGCAGAGTTGGAATATCAACAAGCAAAATCAGAGGCGTTTGCGAGCCAGAAATCACAAGAATCTGAATTTCTTGCGTTGCAATCTGAAGCACTGCTTGCAGAGCTTGCTTATCAAAGCAACATGCTAAAGCTGGATGCAGAGCGTGACCTTATCGCAAACCACCCTGGTATTGTGTCGCAAATTGACCACCAACGTACGATTTTCTCTGTGGACGAACAGAAACAAATTATGGGAGTGTTTAAAAAGCGTATAGCCAAGATGGAAGAAATTATGAGTGCGAGACGCGATGCTGATTCTGCTCGAATTTCAAATCTTAAAAACGCGTTAGATCATGCCAAACAGCAGGTTGATAGATTACAAGTGAGAGCGCGTACGAAAGGTGTAGTTCAAGGTATGGACTTAGAACCTGGCCAAGAACTGAGTATTGGTACTTTGGTGGCGCGAGTAGCGGATGACACGCAATTGATAGCAGAGCTACAAGTTCAAGAGCTGCAAGTACAAAGCGTCAGACAAGGCCAGCCGGTGATGATTGATACACGTAAAAACCAAATCAGAGGCGAAGTAACTCGTATTCATCCATCGGTCACCAATGGCATGGTGCAGGTGGATGTCAAACTATTAGATGAACTGCCGCCTGAGGCGCGTATCGCTTTAAGTATTGAAGGTTCAATCACCACACTCTCTTTTGATAAAGCAATGTTTGTACAGCGTCCGGCACATGTGCAACCAAACGCGGTCGTGGGGATTTACAAAATCAATAAAGACAGTCAACAAGCTGAGCGCATTCAAGTTGAAGTGGGGCAGTCATCCGTCAAATTTATACAGGTACTTGAAGGCCTCAATGAGGGGGATGAAATCATTGTGTCAGATACCTCCAGCTATGCAGAGCACCAAATGGTGTATCTCAATTAATTAATTTTGCATTTTTTAAAACATATTAGGAGTTGTTATGACAAAGGCAGTGATCGAGCTCAACAATATTTATAAATCATTTCGTACAGATGATGTAGAAACGCATGCTTTAACAGATATTAGTTTAACCATTAACGAGGGCGAATTTGTGTCTTTCACCGGCCCTTCTGGTAGTGGTAAGTCAACATTATTATCAATTCTGGGTCTACTTGATGAGGTGTCTTCGGGCACCTTCAAAATCTGTGGAATCGATGTTACTCATTTGGATAGAGATCAACGCGCAGGTGTGAGAAATCAACAAATTGGCTTCATTTTCCAGTCGTTTAATCTAATCAGTGATTTAACGGTAGAAGAAAACGTTATGCTGCCACTGAGCTACCAAAAAGATGTGCCTCACGCGCAAGCTAAACGTATGGCAGCTGAAGTACTCAAAAAAGTAAATATGGAACATCGACTCAACCACTTTCCATCGCAGCTGTCAGGTGGACAGCAACAAAGGGTGGCGATAGCACGTGCGTTGGTTAACAAACCCTCTTTGATTTTAGCTGATGAACCCACAGGTAACTTGGACTCAACAAACGCGACGGCAGTGATGGAGATTTTGCACCAATTGCACCAAGAAGGTAGCACCATCTGTATGGTAACTCATGACCCTCGTTCATTAGACAATGTCAGTCGCAATGTGGAAATATTAGATGGTCAAATTAGATTGCCAAGCAATGCATCTAATGAGCAAGGCTCAGATAAGAAACAGTCAGAAGGAGCAGCAGTATGTATGTGATCAGGGATCTCTTATATGCGCTGCGGCTATTGAAGAAAACCCCTAAATTTACCGCGTTAACGATCATTGTATTGTGTGGTGGCTTAGCGGTTAGCTTATTCACGTTTGCGTTCTTATATACATTTACTTCTAAGCCCTTACCAATAGAAGATCAAGGAACGTTGTACCGTGCTTCATTGTTGTGGCATAGCGAAAAATTTGGGGAAAATCGATATCTTGAAGCATACGAAGCGGCTCGCTTAAGGGAGCATGCAACGGTATTTTCCGAGCATGGTTTATGGCAAAACAAAACGGTTTCGGTCTCGTTGGGTAACAACCAGCTGATTGTTGAAGCCGCTTCAACAACGCCCGACATTTTCAAAATCTCACGCACGCAGCCGTTACTGGGTCGTACTTTAGAGGACTCTGATAGCCAACGCTCAAGTGCGCCCGTTGCCGTGATTAGCTATGCCATTTGGCAAGGTCAGTTTGGGGGGGACCCTGAGGTGATCGGTAAAACATTCTATGTCAGTGGAGAAACCACCGAAGTGGTGGGGGTTATGCCGCAAGGTTATCGTTTTCCGATATCACACCAACTGTGGCTACCTATGCCTGCCCAAATCCTCAATCCTGTGATTCTGGACCGCGAAAAAGTTGAATTTTTTGGCCGACTCAAACCGGGAGTGAGCCTAGAGCAAGCGCAGGCACAGTTTTTTAGCATAACCTCACAAGCGTTCTATTCTCGAGCTGAGAAACTGCCCAAGGGAATTGAATTGGTCCGCGCCGATATGGATCTATATCAGAGGTTTGATGTAGACAATCCAATGCGCTTGACCGTGTTCGTGCTCAATGTGGTGGCATTTTTCATCTTACTGCTTGCGGCGATTAATATCGGAAACTTACTGTTTGCAAGGGCGATACAACGCAGCAAGGAGTCCGCTATTCGCACCGCAATCGGTGCGCCCCATTGGCGCCTTGTGGCACAGCTGATGTGGGAAGGGGTCTTGATCACACTAGCAGGCACAGCTTTAGCCGTTGTGTTGGTCGCCTGGTTGTTGAATTTTATTGATAGTTATTTTCATACCCTGATGGGGAATGAATTACCGTTTTGGTATCGATGGGAGCTCGATACTACGGTGTTTATGGCTGCTGTGGTGTTTGCGTTGTTTACTATTTTTGTGGCGAGCTTTTTACCTGCATATAAAGCCGCTAGACAAGACTTTAATATGGTGCTCAGAGATGGAACACGAGGTGCGCAGAGTATCAGTATTGGCCGCTTGTCTCGCTTTTTGCTGGTGACACAAATCGCGACCATTACATTAATCATGGTGCTGGGTACGGTTATATCTTTCAAAGTGAACAAAGCGACCGACTTAGAACTTGGGTATGACTACGATAAGTTATATTTTGCTATTGCAGAGCTGCCTTTACACAATTATCCAACTGATGAAAAACGCGCATTATTTTTTGAGCGTATGCAGCGCCAGCTGAGCGAAGATGCCGCTTTCTCGGATGCGGGAATACGGTTTAGCTTTAAGCGACTACCCGTGGCACTGTCCGGCGTTGATTACAAAACAGATGCCGATAAACCTAAAGCAACCGTGTATACCGTCATAGGCAGTACCGAGTTTATGGGACCTAAGCTGCTGGCTGGGCGTCGCCTCGATAGTAGAGATAGAAAAGATGGCGCGAAAACCGCTATGGTGAGTCAGTCGATGGCTCATCGTTTGTGGGGCAATGATTCTCCATTAGGTAAACAATTGCAGGTTACGCTGGATGAGGAGCTTGCCACGGTAACCGTTGTCGGGGTGGTCAGTGATATTACCAATAATCCACTGGAAAAACCGGCGTTGTATGACGAACTGTATTTGGCAGGTTATCAATTTCCACAAGCGCGTGGCACGATATTCTTTAAGCGTGCCGTTGATGCAGCCGTTGCTGAAGATAGATTTTTCCGTATTCTCAATAGCAATGATAGTCAGCTTAATATTGTCGCTATAGAAGACTGGGAAATGGAGACCTCTGCAACCGCGAAAATGGTGGCAACATTCAGAGACACGGTGATTATGAGTGGTCTATTTGCATTGATATTGGCAATGACTGGTATCTATGGTTTGACGGCGTTCTCAGTGGAAAAACGTGCTCAGGAAGTTGGCGTGAGAAGGGCATTGGGGGCAACGGATAAAGATATTATCATGCTGTTCATCAAGCAAAGTAGTAAGCTGTTGTTGGCAGGCTTGTTAATCGGTGGCGGACTATCTAGTTTGATGTTGGTTGCGGTGTCTAGTGTGTTGGCATTAACGACATTGGCATATGTCAGTATTTTTGCAGCCGTATTGCTAAGTCTTGTGTTGGTGGTGTTGGTCGCCGTCATTGTACCATCCAGAAAAGCTGTTTATATGCAGCCTTCAGAGGCGTTACGTTGCGAATAAACTTTAACGGAGCGAGTTGTGTTATGTGCTCAGCTCGCCCCGTTGTTTCTGCGCTTTGCTACACCTTTAAATCTCCTAATTTCTTTTCATAATTAAGCCGATTCTCGCAACAACGCATGTACGCTGATGATGCATATTAAAAGTGCGCAATGACCGTTGCCGTTACTTGAGTTTTAGCACCTTGTATACAACACTTAATCTATGTGAAAGAGTGGAAGGCAAAAGAGTGGCTTTAATGAAGTGGAAAGCAAAAAAGAAGCTTTGGTACTCAATCTTAGCGGGAAGTATCATTTTAGTTGTGCTCAATACGCTATTACTTCATTTATTGCACTTAAAAATACATCAAAGAGCGCAAACTGTAGTTGAACGTGTTGCGTTGCTACCTATAGAGTTACAAACAACGGAGACCATTTCTGACATAGCCCATCGTTATGGGCTGGAATATGTGCCACAAGGCAGCCAAGTACCCCATGGTGCGAGTGAGTTTACCGCACAAGGGGCGTCACTGACATTATATCATCAACAGCCCTATCAAAAGCATGCCTATATCATTAGCTTCTTTAATATTTTATTTATTGGCTTGCTGGTGTTTTTCTATCGCTGGTGGCAGGTATATCAGGTGCGGCCAAAACGCTTTTTAACAACCAATGATAGTGTGGAAATACCCGCCAATAGTGCATTATCCGCAGTTGATCCCCGAGTCGCAGATCAGAGCCTATTCAGTGTGTTTCTATTAATACGCTGGTCTATCACCCTTGATGAAACATTGGATGTCAAAAATCACTTTTCCATTGCCATCCATAAAAAGTTGCCGAACTCGTTAACCTGTTCTGTTAAATATTTAAATTCAGGTGCCTTAGCGGTAACGCTGGATAGAGTTGCGTGGGGTGACGTGGTTGAAACCGGTAAAAAGTTACATGAGCTCATGTTTCGTGTGTTACGAACTTTGCGTGCTGACTTGTCACGCAAACAGGTCAAAGTCGGAGGCTGTTTTTACCAGCGTGATGCGGACCAAGCCGATGTGTATCAGCTGGCAAGAGCAGCACTTGAGATTGCGAATAATAATGTTTGGCAACATGTTCATATGATGCCGCTAGAAGAAACGCATGCATCTGCAATGCAAAACAGCGAAGAAGACTTCATTCGTTGCATTACCAACGGTCAGTTTGTACTTTTCTTTCAACCACTATTTGGCTTCAAGCAGCAAGATATTATGCAAAATGAGGTGCTGCTCAGAGTGCGTCATGCACAACTTGGCCTAATTGCTGCGAAACAGTTTATACCGCAGTTACATGCCAAAGAAAATTTAGAAACGTTGGATAAAGCTATCATTGAGCAAACGATCACTTTATTGACTAAGGAATCCCATAAATCAAATGTAAGTATTAACATTCATATTGCCAATTGGCTCGACGTGGAGTTTATTAATTGGTTGGTAACGCAAATGCGTCAGGCTACGAAAATTAATAAGCTATTATTTGAGATCCCAGCTGATGACTACTACAAATACAATCAACAAATTAGTGCTCAACAATTGTTTTTCACAGGGGTTAGCGCAGGGATTATCATCGACCATGTTACCACGCCTTTGATGGTCAATACGCTACGCGAAAATCAATTAATTGAGGGAGTGAAGTTAGGGTTTGAACTGGTTCATCAGGTACAGCAAAGTGCTCAGCAACAAAAAATTATTAAACAAATCATCTATCAAGCCAAACGGTTAAATATTTCGGTTTATGCGGTGGGCGTGGAAACCCAAGCTGAGTTGGAGTGTTTGAAATCTCTGGGCGTGCATGGAGCTCAAGGTTATTACTTTGCTGAGTTGCTACAACAACTCGAATTAGTCAAATATTAACTGTCTGTAGCGTAAACCATCAAGACCTTGTAACCCTCCCGTATGAATAGCGGTGATCCGGCTGCCTCTGGGGAAAAAGTCTTGTTCGATAAGTTGCCATAAAGCAAAGAATAATTTTCCTGTATAGATAGGTTCTAACGGTAACTGCTGCGTTTTTTTCATTGTTTTGCAAAATTGCCACAGCTCGGCTGAGAACTTGCCGTAACCGCCATCATGATGATCGCACAAAAGCTGCCAGTTGGTAGCGTGTTTGGCTTCGGGTACAAGGTTAATGATCTCTTGCTCAAGATACTGTGCTTGTTTTAATACGGCGATGCCGATGATGTTTACGTGTTCATCGCACGCAGCAATCAAGCCTGCTAAGGTGCCGCCGCTACCCGTAGCACACAGTACATAGTCGCTTTTTGGTAGGCTCTGGGCTAGTTCTTTAACACCTAGCACTGCCTCCTGATTGCTGCCACCTTCAGGAATAATATGACATTGAGGAAATTGTTGTTGTAAATCAGTTAAGTAATCTGGCTGGTTACGCATTCGATAGGTTGCTCTGTCAACCGCATGTAGGTGTACGCCACACGCATGCGCCATGCGTATCGTTGGGTTGTTTTCATCTAGTTGAGGCCCGCGTACTATCGCGTGACCTTCAATTTTAAAAAGTTTACAGGCCATGCTAGCTGCGTAAAGGTGGTTGGAGAATGGTCCCGAAAATGTGAGAAATGCACTTTTATTCTGTTGCTGCATAGCATGCAAATTATATTTCAATTTTCGCCATTTATTACCAGAAATATGTGGATGTAATAAATCATCTCTTTTCACTTGTAATGTTATTTGCTTTTCAACCAAAAGCGGGTGACTGATTACCTGTATTGGGGATTCTGGAAAATTAAATGGCATACAACTCATACTAATGGATGGTTTATCACAAATATCTTACCGTAATTCTAACAGCTAAGCGCGAAAATATGGCCAGATTACTGGCAAGGCTATGGTTAATAGTTGTAAACTCAGATATTAATGGCGCAAAGCTTGTGTTTTGCTTTGTAAGTACATAGCATTAAGAACTAACTATAAAAAACAACAAAGACCAAATAATTGCCGCGTTTTTGGGAATGGAATATATGCGAATAGCTTCTTTATCTTTTTTAGTCTCTGCCACGTTGATGGCTGCTAGTGTGACACACGACGCTTGGGCACAAGACACTGCAACGGTGAATGCCATTGAATCAGAACTTTCGGTGAAACAAGCTGAGTTAGATAATTACACGCAGATATTGGACAAGCACCTCAGCGAAGAAACGCGCTTACAAGCTCAACTTGAGATGCTAAGAGCGCGTTCATCTGACTTAGACAAAGAAAAGAATCAGGCCTTAGACGCGATGAATGATCTATATCGACGTTTAATTGATGACCCTGGCATTGATATCTCGGATGCGCAAACGCGCTATAAAAACTCGGTCATGGAACATAAAAAGAATAAAGATGATATTACGTTGCAGCTAGCGGCCATAGCTTCGCACCGTAAAGATATCGAACAGATCAGAGTGACCAAACATACCCTAGTTAACACCTTAGAGAACTTAAAAGATCAGTTAAGTACGGCAAGGGTAGAGCGGCTGAGAAATGAATTTACTCGCGAAGGTACGTTGGAAGTTGATCATACGATTAACTGTAAACGTACAGAAACACTCGCTGCTTGTGAGCAACGAGGTCAGCAAATGGCGCTACAGAAGGCAACCAAACGTTTCGTTGACCAGTTGTTTGCGAATCTCACAGAACACCGACTTGTTGAGCCAAAGCGTAATCTAGCAGGGGCTCAAGTTCAGGTCATTAACAGTCATGTTGTTGGCAGTGCATTCAGCGGTCAGGGCAACTATAGTGTGAACCTCAGCGTGACCATGCGTGGCGATGTCAATAACAGTAGATTGTGTAGCTTATTGAGCGTCGATAACCGTTTCTGTGCAGAATATGGCACTCCTTTAGCGGGGGCGGTAGGCAGCTATCAGGCTAACTATCCGCCAGTGTATACAGACAGCCAACTTAATTTTTCTGACGCTCAAAGCACCACAAGTAACGTCCAAGTTTCCCGTTTAAATACGCAACCGGTCATTGAAGTTACCAGCTCATCTGACTCCGTAGTGCAAGCAAAGCCAAAGCAAGAACTCATGATCCCGTTAACATTACGCTCTAATGTTTACGATGATGAGGTGTTTATCAATGGTGTAAGCTATGGTTCGACCAAACTGTCAGTGAAACTTCCTGCGGGTACGTATGATATCGAGATCCGCAAGTTGGGCTACAAGCCGTTCAAAAAGAAAGTGACGATTCGTAAAGCGAGAACGATCAACGCTAAATTGGTAAAAAAGCCTGAGTCGATTGCTGTACCGACACCACAAAGCGAGCAAGCAAGTAGTCAAACATCGCCAAATGTGATCTCGCCCACGCCTGTCAATGAAGTCGTTATTGTTCCCGCTGGAACATTCAAGATGGGTGATCTCGTTGGTAATGGTCTTGCAAATGAACGCCCTGTGATGGAAAAGGTACTTAGCAGCTCTTATGGCATGCAAAGCAAAGAAGTGACCATCGGAGAATTTCGTGCTTTTGTTGAAAGTACAGGATATCAAACTGCCGCGGAAAAAAGCCGTGGTTGTGCGTACTACAAAGATGGCGAGCCAGTTTGGGAGTTAGACTACAATTGGCAAACTCCCGGTTATCAACAAGCTGAAAATTTTCCTGTTGTGTGTGTATCCTATGATGATGCAAAGGCTTATGCTAACTGGCTGTCAGGTGAACATGGACAGCAATATCGATTGCCTAATGAGGTAGAGTGGGAATATGCTGCAAGAGCAGGCACAACCTCAGAATACCCGTGGGGCAATGAGATTGGCAAAAGTCTGGCAAACTGTGGTTGGTGCGGAAGTGAATGGTCAAATAAAAGTGCTGCACCTGTAGGCGAGTTTTCGCCTAATCATTATGGTTTATATGACACTGTTGGTAACGTCTGGGAGTGGACACAAAAGCGTGCTTCACAAAGCGGTGTAACGGTACGTGGTGGGGCTTGGAATTTTGCGCCAAGTCTGGCTCGTGTCTCAACCCGTTTAGAGTTAGCAACAGATTTTAGAGCAAATTACATTGGCTTTCGACTGGTTCGAGAGCGATAAAACAATATAACGATGAGTGGTGTTGTACACCACTTGATTTAAAGTATTTCTTTAAGGTTACCCAGCCTCATGTTTAAAAAATTACGCGGATTATTTTCGAACGACCTATCGATTGATTTAGGTACAGCTAACACTCTTATTTATGTAAAAGAAGAAGGCATTGTCTTGAATGAGCCTTCGGTTGTCGCGATTCGACAAGAGCGTGCAGGAGGCCCAAAAAGTGTGGCATCTGTGGGGACTGCGGCTAAGCAGATGTTGGGTCGTACACCTGGTAACATTAAAGCAATTCGCCCAATGAAAGATGGTGTTATTGCAGACTTTTACGTTACTGAGAAAATGTTGCAACACTTTATTAAGCAAGTACATAACAACAACTTTATGCGTCCAAGTCCGCGCGTACTTATCTGTGTACCTTGCGGTGCAACTCAAGTAGAAAAACGAGCCATTCGTGAGTCAGCAATGGGGGCAGGTGCCCGAGAGGTTTATTTGATTGAAGAACCTATGGCAGCAGCTATTGGTGCAGGTTTACCTGTATCGGAAGCAACCGGTTCCATGGTCGTTGATATCGGTGGTGGTACGACAGAAGTTGCCATTATCTCTCTAAATGGTGTTGTATATTCGTCATCAGTTCGCATCGGTGGTGATAAGTTTGATGAAGCAATTATCAATTATGTTCGTCGTAACTTTGGTAGCCTGATTGGTGAAGCTACAGCTGAACATATCAAACATGAAATTGGTTCTGCGTTTAAGAGTGATGAGCCTGTATCTATTGAAGTACGTGGCCGCAATCTAGCTGAAGGTGTACCACGCTCATTTACCCTTAATTCTCATGAGATCCTAGAAGCATTACAAGAACCGTTAATGGGTATCGTGAGCGCGGTGATGGTTGCATTAGAGCAGTCTCCACCAGAGCTGGCTTCTGATATTTCGGCGCACGGCATGGTGCTAACGGGTGGTGGTGCGTTGCTTAAAGATTTAGACAGACTGCTGATGGAAGAAACTGGTATTCCAGTCGTGGTAGCAGATGATCCTTTAACATGTGTAGCACGCGGCGGCGGCAAGGCATTGGAAATGATAGATATGCATGGCGGCGACGTATTTAGCTACGACTGATGAATCTGTTATTTGGCCGAACAGTATCTTTGCAACTGCGACTGACGGTCGCAGTGATGCTCAGCATTATACTCATTGTTGGTGACCGCTTTACACAAGGCGGAACGCTTATTAGGACTAGCCTCCATACGTTGGTTAGTCCTTTGTTGTATCTGGCAAGTATGCCCTATGAAGCGTTTAACAGCGGTGCTAAAAGCCTACAAACGCGCGAACAGCTCAGCGAAGAGAACAGTGCACTTAGACGCAAGCAATTGTTGCAAAGTGAAAAGCTTCAGCAGTTCGAATTTCTGCAAAAGGAAAACCAAAAGTTGCGGGCATTGCTCGGCGCTTCAGCTCGAGAAAAAAATACCCGTCTAGTTGCGCAAATCCTGTCTGTACATTCTAATCCATACAGCCATCAAGTGGTGGTCAATAGAGGCACGATAGATGGTGTTACCGAAAGTCAGCCTGTCATTGATGAAATGGGGTTGGTTGGTCAACTCACACAGGTGGGCACAACGACTTCTCGTGTGCTGCTGATGACGGACATCACCCATGCCACACCGGTACGTATCTTACGTAATGATGTGCGCACTGTGGTTGAAGGCATAGGGAAGATCAACAAGCTAAAGCTGTCTCATGTTCCTCATAGCTTAGATGTACGTATCGGGGACGTGCTGGTGACATCTGGATTGGGGGGGACTTTTCCAGAAGGGTATCCCGTTGCTGTCGTTACGGAACTTAATCGTGATGAAGGCTTACCTTTTGCGCAAGTATATGCTGAACCAATCGCTCAGCTTGACCGCATACGCTTATTGTTGATTTTGGGGCGTACGTCACAAGAGAACTTAGATCATGATTAAACGCTACTATTTTCTTATCGCGTTTACCGTATTTCTGGCATTGGTCATGGCGCTCATGCCATTACCAATATCAGCAGAACCATTTCGTCCCGATTGGGTGTTGCTGGTGCTAATGTACTGGTCGTTGGCTGTACCACACCGGGTCAATATTGGTTGGGCTTGGGTTGCAGGGTTGCTGATGGATCTGGCAATTGGTGCCCCGTTGGGAGTTAACTCTTTGACCTACTCCATATGTATCTACATCACGGTGAGTAATTTTCAGAAAATCCGTAATTTTTCAATTTGGCAGCAGGCGATGTTGGTTGGGTTATTTTTAACTTTGTATCATTTACTGTTGTTTTGGCTAAACCATTTTTTACTCGACGTGTATTTCAGTCCTCATTATTTATGGCCAGCACTGACGGGCATGCTATGTTGGCCCTGGATCTTTTTACTCTACGAAAATACCGTCGTCAATTTAGGATACGTTAATGGCCCAAAGTTTGTACTTGGCGTCAGCCTCCCCCAGACGTAAGCAGTTACTCATACAACTGGGGTATGACTTTATTCAATTTTCAGTTGATGCTGATGAAAGCCAGTTAAATGATGAGACTCCGCTGGAACACGTAGAGCGCTTGGCACGCTTAAAAGCGCAAACTGCGGTATTAAAGGGTTACACAGACAGACCGGTGCTGGGCAGTGATACGGTTGTTGTAATAGACGACATTGCGCTAGGCAAGCCAAAAGACAAACAAGACTTTATGGCGACTATGGCTCGTTTGTCTGGGCGGACACATCAGGTTTATACTGCCATTGCACTTGCTGACAGCACTCGTACACTTAGCAAAGTTGTGCGCACTGAAGTGACT
The DNA here is from genome assembly GCF_002964665.1 of Pseudoalteromonas sp. T1lg23B. Taxonomy (GTDB): domain Bacteria; phylum Pseudomonadota; class Gammaproteobacteria; order Enterobacterales; family Alteromonadaceae; genus Pseudoalteromonas. The sequence goes on from NZ_PQBZ01000013.1 coordinate 98,691, forward strand.
TTTAAATCTCTTGATGAACAAGAGCTTGAGGCTTACTGGAACAGTGGAGAGCCGCTGGACAAAGCCGGAGGCTATGGTATCCAAGGGTTAGGTGGTAAATTTGTCACGCGACTGTCAGGTAGCTACTTTGCGGTCATGGGCCTACCGTTATATGAAACCGATGAACTAATTAAAGAATTTACCGAAGGCAGTTATGAGTAGTGAATTACTAATCAATGTTACACCAAGCGAAAGTCGAGTCGCGTTAATTGAAAATGGTGTGCTGCAAGAAGTACAGGTGGAGCGCATTGGCAACCTAGGAATTGTCGGTAATATCTACCTAGGTAAAGTCAGTCGTGTACTACCGGGGATGCAGGCTGCATTTGTTGATATTGGACTGGATAAAGCTGCTTTTTTACATGCATCGGATATCGTTAATAGCGCTTCATTTGAAGAGGGTGTTGACGAGCAGCCGGTGAAAAAGGTTCAAGATATTCGAGAGCTTGTCAAACAGGGCCAGTACATTATGGTTCAAGTGGTCAAAGATCCGCTGGGAACCAAAGGGGCTCGTTTGACAACCGATATTACAATCCCTTCACGGTATTTGGTGTTTATGCCAGATGCAACCCATGTTGGCGTGAGCCAACGCATTGAAACGGAAGAAGAGCGCTCTCGCTTAAAGGAAATCGTCTCAGCATATAACGATGAGAATGGCGGTTTTATTGTTCGAACTGCCGCTGAAGGCGCTAGTGAAGCTGAGTTACAGCATGATGCCGAGTTTTTGAAAAAACTATGGCGTAAGATTATCAGCCGTCGTAAGAAAACCAGTAAAGCATCGATACTCCATGAAGATTTAACCTTAGCATTTCGCACGCTCAGAGATTACGTTGGGGAGGACATGGAACGCATTCGTGTCGATTCTAAACTGACCTACCGAGAGCTAAAAACCTTTACGGAAGAGTTTGTACCATTGCTTGGTAAGGCGCTTGAATACTATCCCGGTGAGCGGCCAATTTTTGATTTATTCGATGTGGAAGCTGAAATACAAAAGGCCTTACATCGCAAAGTTGAGTTAAAGTCGGGCGGCTATCTCATCATAGATCAAACAGAAGCGATGACGACTGTGGATGTTAATACGGGTGCATTTGTTGGTCATCGCAACCTTGAGGAAACCATATTTAATACCAATGTTGAAGCAACCTCTGCGATTGCCAGACAGCTTCGACTACGTAATCTTGGCGGTATCATTATTATTGACTTTATTGACATGGTTTCAGATGAACACAAGCGTCGCGTGCTACACTCATTAGAGACGGCATTGGCAAAAGATCGTGCCAAAGCCAACATAAATGGGTTGTCAGCATTAGGCTTGGTGGAAATGACCCGCAAGCGAACCAGAGAAAGCTTGGAGCACATATTATGTGATGTCTGTCCCGCTTGCTCTGGAAGAGGGTCATTAAAGACGGTAGAAACAGTCTGTTATGAAATATTAAGAGAGATCGTACGTGTTAATCGTGCTTACGATGCTGACAAGTTTATGGTTTATGCTTCACCTGCTGTGAGTGAAGCATTAATCAATGACGAATATCATAATTTGGCTGAATTGGAACTCTTTATCGGAAAACAAGTCAGTATTCAAACAGAGAGCTTATATAGCCAAGAACAGTTTGACGTCGTAATGATGTAAGGTGACGTAACGTCTCATGCAAGTTAAAACCTTTTGTTTTTTTTGTGTCCGCAAGATATGGCAGGTGTTTGCTATTACACTTGTCACGCTTGCGGTACTGGTATCGGTTATAAAGTATAGCTTGCCCTACGCTAACGATTATCGCTCAGACATTGAACAGATAATCTATCAACAGCTGGATGTAAACATCAGTATTGGCTCTATTAGTGCCAGTTGGGAAAGTGAAGGCCCAGCGCTGGTGTTAGAAAATCTAACATTCGTTGACAACCAAAGTTCCCCGATTGCTCTATCAATTGCGAAAACGAGCTTGCAATTGAATGTACTTGAGTCGCTCAGAAATCTACAAGTTCGCTCTAATTATTTCGTTTTGGAAGGGTTTTCTGCTCAAGTAGACGTTGCCAAGCTGGCTGAAGTCAATGACTCAGAGGGGGCTGATTTTGAACAACAATCGTTGATTGAAAGTCTATTTTTGGGTGAAACAGGGCATTTTTCAATTCAATCTAGTCAGCTTAACTTGACTATGAAAAGTGGCTTGCAGCATACACTTCTGCTAAATGACTTGATTTGGCAAAACAGTCCGAATAGCCACGAAGGCGAAGGTGAAGTGGCCATTCCAGGTTTAAAGCAGGGGCGTTTTGCCGCGCGTTTATCTTTGACAGGTTCAACCTTGAGAGATCTCGCAGGGCAAGTGTATTTACAAGCGCAAAACCTAGACGTGGCGGAATGGTTAACAGAACAAATCTCGACACAGAAAAAGCATATCGCTACAGAACTAAATGGTGAACTTTGGCTGGCGCTTGAGCATGGTAAGGTTCAAGACGTAACGATTAACACGTTGCCGAGTCAAATGCAGTGGCAAGAGGGTGAGCTGCGACACACATTATCTCTCACTCGTGGACAACTGAAACTTATGCCACATGCTAGGCAATGGCATCTCACTAGCTCCGAGTTAGAATTTGCTTTGGATGATCAACAGTTTATTCCCGCCAAATTACAAGGTTTGTTTAACGATAATCTGCGTCGTATATGGTTTGATGACATTAGTTTGGGCTTAGTAAAACAATTTGCGCTGTTGATGCAGGCAGACTGGGTCGATAGTGTGGCTGATCTAGATGCTCAAGGGACACTGCAAGGCCGCATTAGCTGGGATGCACAGCAGCAGTTTGATGTGTGGTTAAACGGCCAGCAGTTGAGTTGGTCTAATCACAATGGAATCCCAGGGGTAAATAATTTACGGGCTCAAATGCTGTGGCAAAATAATGCTGCGGTTATCGCTTTATTTAGTGAACAGTCTCAGCTTGAAACTGCGGATATGTTTACAAAACCGCTGGCGTATGAGCAATTAAATGGCGAATTGCAGCTCTATCAGTTGAATGGTGAGTGGCATTTAAGCAGCGATTCGTTGTGGTTTAATAATCAAGACATTACCTTAGCCGCAGAAATGCATTTAACTTTGGGTGAAGTGACCAAGTTGGACTTGTATGCGGAGATGCTCGGGGGCAGTGCTGACACCGCTGGAGACTATTTCCCACTGACGGTCATGGAAGAGAGTCTCGTTGATTATTTAAATCAAGGTATCAGAGGCGGCCAACTTCACACTACTCAGGTGCTGTTGTCGGGTCCACTGTCAGCGTTTCCATTTGAGGATGGAAGTGGCCAGTTTGAGGTTTTATCTCACATTACTCAGGCTGAATTTCTGTTTGCACCGGATTGGCCCGCACTGAAAAATGGTGATGTAACTCTGCATTTTGCCAATGAGCGCATGGATATCTTTGCTAATGCAGGAGAGTTAATCAATCAGCAATTAAGCGCGCCTGTTGTCGTGACTCTGCCAAATCTTAACCAAGCTGATAATCTGTATGTCGATATTGCCCACACAACCGATGCACAAACACTGTTGCCTTTTTTCGAGAAAACGCCATTAAGCGAGCCTTTGGTTGATATTCTGAGCGTTGTACAAGGTCATGGCGAGATGACTACACAAATCAAACTCGATATTGATCTACGAACGTTGGCAGTAAGCGCAACTGGAAGCGTGGATTTAAATGGTGCTGATGTAATGTTAAAGCAACCGGGCATGTTGCTGTCGGATGTCACAGGTATATTGCATTTTGTGGATGATAAGATTGAGCTAACACAAAGCAAGGCAACGTGGTTGGATATGCCCATCGCTATCAATGTTATGGCAGATGGTGACAACAACAACTATGCCGTCAATGTGAGTGCGACCTTACTTGCTCAATCTCAGCATCTCGTGCCCTATACACAAGGCTTACTAGATGGTTTGATTGACGGAGAGAGCCAGTTATCTACCAAGGTGCAGCTAAATTTCTCGGAGCAAGGTTTTAGCTATAACGCTAAATTTAATGCTAATTTAGAAGGCATAACGAGTTCTTTTCCAGCGCCTTACCAAAAAAACAGTGAGGACGTTTGGTTACTACACGGTGAGGTGCAAGGTGATGACATCTCAAACTTGATCACGGTTAATCTGGCGGATAAGTTATTTTTCAATGCTATTTTAGACAATGAGTCCGCACAGTTGAGTCAAGCTCAATTGAGTATTGGTAAAGACAATAAGGGGCTCGCAGGTGAAGGTTTACATGTTGCCATTACCCAAGAAAAGCTTGAACTGGATCCATGGATTGAGTTTATAGACCGCATAATTTCATTACCATCACCAAGTTCCGACGAGCGCAGGGTTTTGCCTCCTTTACGGCAGCTGACCTTGCAATCGGCACATACTCAGATTGCCAATATTCCATTCACTGACTTGGAAGTGAGAATGTTTCCAAGCAATGATGGTATGACTATGCGTGTAAACGCCAGAGAAGCAAGGATAACGGCATTATTACCAGAGTCAGGTTCGAGTAGGCCGATACGTATAGATAGTGATTATTTAAGAATCAACCAGTTGGAAAAGCAAGCCGATCAAAAACCTGCAAAAGAAGAACTCGATTGGCTTACTCGGGTGCCCGCCATTGAGTTCAATTGTAGTGACTGTAAACTCGAAAGTTATCAATTGGATAAAGTCAGTGCTTCATTGTTTGGTGATGGCAAGCAGTTGACCGTGTCAGAAATTGTGGTGGATAAAAAAGAACATGTATTACGAGGCTCCGGACGCTGGTTTGATGGCGTAAGTTACTTTGAAGGAATAATGAATAGCAAAGATATTGGAGAGCTGTTCGATGAATTCGATCTTACCTCAACTATCAAAGACTCCAGAGCTAACCTCAATTATCGGCTAAATTGGCATGGTGCTCCGTATGACTTTGATATTGAAAGTCTTGGTGGTGAAATTACATGGGAGCTTGGCGAGGGGCATTTAGCTGAAGTGAGTGATCAAGGCGCGCGGGTATTCTCATTGCTAAGTCTAGACTCGCTAATAAGAAAGTTAAAACTAGACTTCAGGGATGTGTTCTCAAAGGGTTTTTTCTACAATCAAATGAAAGGTAGTGTGCAATTAGAAAAAGGCATTGCGTATACCAAAGACACTAAGTTAGATGGGGTACCGGCGGATTTGAGTATACAAGGATATGCTAACCTTAATACTCAGGAGATCAATTATGATTTAGCTGTTGCACCTCAGGTAACGTCTAGTATTCCGGTTATTGTCGCGTGGATGGTAAACCCGGTATCGGGGCTGGCAGCATTAGCGTTAGATAAAGTCATTCACTCCGCCAGAGTTATTTCGGAAATTAAGTTTAAAGTGACGGGGACAATGCAAGAGCCAGTGGTCAAAGAGATTGATCGTAAAAGCAGAGAAGTTGAAATTCCTCAGGCTGCGAGAAATCAACCGCCTGAAGCTAACGGCAAACCCGCCACGACAGAGCAATCAAAACCAACAGACCTTCACGATGAGAAAGCAGACTCTACACCCGTGATGGGCTAGATGTTCACAAGCGCTTGGTGAGCACTGCATCAACATATATTTTTGGAGTTCGTAATTATGCCATTTAATGCGCGTGTTATAGCGGTACAAATGTGTTCAGGCATGCAACCAGAGCATAATTTTAAACAATTAGAACAGTGGCTAGAGCAAAGTGATCTCAGAGAACCAACTTTGGTATGTTTACCTGAAAGTTGGTTAGCGTTTATGCAAGATGCAGAGCAGTCGTTGCAGTTTGCTGAGCATTACCAATATTGGTTAGGTAAACTAGGCGAATTGTGTCGACGTTTTCACATTTGGCTGAGTGCCGGAACCATCGCCAGCAAAGACAGCGAGGGAGGTTACTATGCCGCAAGTTTTTTGCTTAACGAAGCGGGCGAAGTGGTAGGGCGCTATAACAAAATACACCTATTTGATGCGGATGTTGCCGATGGCAGCGGTGGCTATCGGGAATCACGCTTAACTATCGCAGGAAATGAAGTGGTGGTTGTAGATAGCCCATTCGGTAAGATTGGTTTGAGTGTGTGTTATGATGTGCGGTTTCCTGGTCTTTATCAAGCCATGCGTAGCTTAGGTGCTGAGATACTGTTGGTGCCCAGCGCATTTACGACGGTGACGGGAGCTACACATTGGCTACCTTTACTCCAAGCCAGAGCGATAGAAAATCAGTGTTTTGTAATAGCACCAGCGCAATATGGTACTCATGAAAATGGCCGCAAAACATACGGACATAGCCTAATATTATCACCGTGGGGTGACGTTTTGGCAGATGCAAAACAACAATTAGGGGTGATCAGCGCAGAACTGGACTTAACGCAGCTGCATAGGCTTCGCACAGATATGCCAGTACAGGTTCACAACAGATTTAAGAGTGAGTTTTATGAATAGTGTCGAACAGCATTTGCTGACTGATAGTCAGTTAGATAGAGCGCAATTAGAACAGACGTTAAGCTATATACATCAGCATAAAGTAGACTACGCAGACCTATATTTTCAGTCCAGTCATCACGAAACTTGGGTATTAGAAGATGGTTCGGTGAAAGAGGGTAGCTACAACATTGAACGTGGTGTCGGCGTCAGAGCGGTGGCGGGTGATAAGACTGGCTTCTCTTATTCAGATGCTATTAATATCGAAGCGCTTGATAAAGCCTCCATGGCGGCTAGAAGCATTGCTCAAGCAGGAGAAGAGAAAAAGGTACAAGTGTTCAGTGAGCAAGCGGTTCGCCAGCAATTTGCGCCAGCTCAGCCCATTACCAGTATGAGTGATGCCGAGAAGATAAATTTATTGAGAGAAGTCGAAAATGCCATTCGAGAGCTCGCTCCCGATGCACAACAGGTGGTTAGCTCGCTTTCCGCAGTGTATGAAGAAGTGCTTATTGCGGCGAGCGATGGCACTTTTGCGACGGACATTAGGCCATTAATTAGATTAAGCTGCTCAGTGCTATTAGAAAAAAATGGTCGTCGTGAACGAGGCAGTGCTGGAGGGGGAGCCCGCTTAGACTATGGTTACTTTAAAGAACTTGTAGAGGGAAAGCCTCGTTGGTTGGGCTACGCACAAGAAGCTGTCCGCCAAGCCAGAGTTAATCTTGAAGCGATTGATGCACCCGCTGGAACGATGCCGGTTGTGTTAGGTGCAGGTTGGCCTGGAGTATTGCTTCATGAAGCTGTTGGTCATGGCTTAGAAGGTGATTTTAATCGCAAAGGAGCCTCTGCATTTAGCGGCAAAGTGGGTGAAAAGGTTGCCTCTAATCTATGTACCGTGATTGATGATGGTACGATGGCTAATCGTCGTGGTTCATTAAATGTGGACGATGAAGGTACACCTGCTGGCTATAATGTATTGATTGAGAACGGAATTCTAAAAGGGTATATGCAAGATAAGCTAAATGCCCGACTGATGGGAGTCGCGCCAACGGGGAATGGTCGCCGAGAGTCGTACGCTCATCTACCTATGCCACGTATGACAAACACTTATATGCTGCCAGGCGCTGACACTCAAGCCGATATTATCAGCAGTGTTAAAAAAGGAATTTATGCACCTAACTTTGGTGGTGGTCAGGTCGATATTACGTCAGGAAAGTTTGTATTTTCTGCCTCTGAAGCGTATCTAATCGAGAATGGCAAAATCACTCAGCCCATCAAGGGAGCAACGTTAATTGGTAATGGCCCAGACGTTATGAATAAAATCTCGATGGTTGGTAATGACTTGGAATTAGATCGTGGCGTTGGAGTATGCGGTAAAGATGGCCAAAGTGTGCCAGTCGGGGTGGGCCAACCTAGCTTGAAGATTGATGAAATCACCGTAGGCGGTACAGCTTAAACGGACGATTTAATAAGGCTTGTTATTGGTGTTCACTGATAACAAGCCTTGTAAAAAAGTGGCCCAGATTTTACTTTGCATTGTTTTTAATCGCTCTATCTGACGACACAGACCCTAACCTTTTAAAGGTTTCATAGATAACATCCTTTCCGTAATAGCTTTATCTTCGAAAACACCCTGTTGGTAGCAATGTGGCAAGCATCGCAGCAGATGTTGTTCATGGCTCGACAATTCGCTAACCCAAAGTCATCTCACCAGTTACCAGCTTTGCGCTTGTCGAGCCAGTAGGAAAGCGATGAGCAACATGTGTAAAGGGAGAAAAAGTCGCTTATGAAACAAATTTTCTCGCATTTTAGGGGGGGTGGATTACAGTTAATTTTGTACTTAACCTAACTAAGAGTAACGGATATGTTTTTAACACGGTTAATTTACGCCAGCACGATTGGTGATAACTTTTCACAGCAGACAATAGAAGAAATCTTAGAGTCAGCGCGATGCAACAACAAGAAACACAATATCACTGGCATGTTGTGTTTTAATTGTAATTATTTTCTTCAATGTTTAGAAGGGTCTAGAACTGAGGTAAATGAGACATATAAGCGTATTTTAACAGACGATAGGCATCACCGTATCGTAATGTTAGATTATCGAGAAATTGACTCAAGGGAGTTCTCTGATTGGACCATGGGTTATGTTCCCAGCTCAACCATTTCCATTCCCATCAACTTGAAGTTTTCAGAAGCCTCGGAGTTTAATCCTTATCTTATGTCTGGAGCGAGCGCTTATAAGATGTTGCTAGAGCTTAAGAAAGTAGTGCCGATGCTATAGCTCGACACATACTCAATAAACCAGCATGAAGCTGGTTTTCTTGGTTAAGGCATCATTGCTTCTTTTAAGTATTGGAAGAGCTCTTTGTAACCTTTGGCAGGTTTCTGGGCTTTTTCTTCTTTGCTTGCTTGTCTAACGAGCTGACGCATTTTTTGGCGTTCTAATCTTGGATATTTATCAATGAGTTCGTTGATTTTGCTGTCGCCTTGGCTAATCAATTCATCTCGTACCAGCTCTATTTTATTGAGCAACACGTCGGCTTGCTTATTTTTATTAAGCATTAGACCAATGGCCGCTTCGATGTCCGCTACATTTTCTGTTAGACGCAAGGTCTTAGTGATGTAGTTAATGTGACGTCGATAAGCCTCACTTTTTTGGCGGATTTTGTCGGCGACAACCATCGCTTCAATGAGATCATCACTGAGCGGGAGCTTATCTCGCTGTTTTTTAGGCATATTGGCGAGATCTTGTGCGAGCTGGTGATATTGCTGTGCATCGCGTTTAAGTTCGCTTTTTGATACGTAAATGATTTCTTCGTCAGGGATTGGTTTGTTTTGCTTCGCCATGATAGTTACAGGTTTTCGGATTTGTACTAAGTATACCAATTTTGTGGCATAAATGCTTTTTCTCAATGGGGCGATAGTTTAGATGTGTGTTAGCATTAGATTATAGAGATTATTTTGAAGAGATGATGAGCATGGCGCATTCTCAGAAACACCCAATCTATACGCAAATCGATGAAGTAAAACAAGCTGTGTCAGAAGCCTTAAGTCACGCCAAAAGGCTTGGCGCGACGGCGGCTGAAGCTTCAATGTCCAGCACGTCGGGTTTATCTGTAAGCACTCGAATGGGTGAAGTAGAAACAATTGAGTTTAACCAAGATGGTGGCTTAGGAGTATGTGTGTATGTGGGCAATCACAAAGGTAATGCTTCCACTGCGGATCTAAGTCCAAAGGCGATTAGAGCAGTCGTGGAAAAAGCCGTAGATATTGCCAAGTTTACATCGGACGATCCGTGTAATGGCGTCGCTGACAAAGAACTGCTTGAAATGTCTCCACCGGATTTGGATCTATTTCACCCTTGGGAGGTGACACCTGAGCAAGGGATTGAATTATGCATCGAAGCGGAGAAAGCCGCGCTAGATTCAGATGAGCGCATCGTAAACTCGGACGGGGCAAGCTTTGCCAGTCACCAAGGGTTGCGTGTGTACGGTAACAGTCACGGCTTATTAGCTGGTTTTCCTCGCACTCGCCATACTCTTAGCACTATGGTGATTGGTAAAGACGGTGAACAAATGCAGCGCGACTCAGCATTTACAGTTTCTCGTGAGCGCCAGGGGTTAAAATCTGCCACCGCAGTTGGTTTAGAAGCCGCGCAGTCAACATTGGCCAAATTAAATAGCCAGAAGCTAAACACAATGAAGACACCCGTTATTTTTAGAGCTGACATTGCAAGTAGCCTATTTGGGCATCTTGTATCAGCTATTGGAGGTGGAGCGCTGTATCGCAAGTCTAGTTTTTTACTGGATAAATTGGGTGAGCAAATATTTAATCCTTGCGTCAACGTGCTGGAGCGACCGCATTTGCCTAAAGGCTTGGCCTCTAGTCCATTCGATAGCGAAGGGGTAAAAACACTGGATCGAGATATTATTCACGGTGGTGAGCTGAGAACGTATTTATTATCTAGTTATGCTGCCCGTCGATTGGGTATGACCTCAACAGGCCACGCTGGGGGGATCCACAATTGGTTAGTCCAACAAACTCACGATGATCTCAAGACTTTGCTAAAAACAATGGGAACAGGGTTATTGGTCACAGAACTTATGGGTCAGGGCGTGAGCACAGTGACAGGGGATTACTCTAGGGGGGCATCTGGATTCTGGATTGAAAATGGCCAGATCCAATACCCTGTGAGTGAGATCACCATAGCGGGTAATTTGGCCGATATGTTCAAAAATATTCAGGCGATTGGGGGAGATATTGAATATCGGAGCAGTGTACAAACAGGTTCGGTTTTGATTGACTCAATGCAAGTCGCAGGCACTTAACAGACCAGCAAGGGGCGGATACGCCCCTAACTGGCTAAATCAAGAACCAAGTTGCCGTACCTAGGAAAGCAAAAATACCTACGATGTCCGTGACGGTTGTCAGTACTACACTACCAGCCAATGCTGGATCAATATTCATACGTTTTAAAATAATAGGAATGCTGGCACCTGCAATGCCCGCAGCGAGTAAGTTCATAAACATTGCAAAAGCAATCACCGCGCCTAATACAAAGTCCCATTGCCATAATGCAACGACTCCAGCGATGAGAATAGACCACAGCACGCCATTTAGTGCGCCGATAGCTAACTCCTTACTGAGAATAAAGCGTTGGTTAGTTTGGTTTATGTGCCCTAAGGCAATACCACGAATAACTAAGGTGAGTGTCTGGCTACCTGCAACGCCACCCATACTCGGAACTATCCCATTGAGCACGGCTAAAAAGGGTAGAATGTCGAGGGTACTTTCGAAGAAGCTGGCAACAAAGGCGGCTAAAAGCGCTGTGAGCAAGTTGATACCTAACCAAATGGAACGGCGCTTAGAACTTTTAAACACCGGAGCGAACGTATCTTCTTCGTCATCGAGACCTGCCATACTCATTAAGCTATGTTCAGCATCTTCACGAATAACGTCAACTATATCATCGATGGTGATCCGACCTAGCAAGTGGGCATTATCATCGACAACTGCAGCAGAAATCCAATTGTGGCGTTCAAAAAGTTGTGCTACTTCTTTTTCTTCCATGGTGATGGGAATTGACTCTTTCTCCGTATCCATCAAATCACGGACCAGCTTTTCTGGAGAATTAGTCAGCAGGCTGTTAAGTGATAAAGCACCTATAAAACAGTTATCTTTATCAACCACATAGAGATCATCAGTACCATCTGGAAGCTCTCCTCTGAGTCTTAGGTATCTTAATACAACATCAAGTGACACATCAGGGCGAATGGTGACTGTGTCGGTGTTCATCAAGGCACCAGCTGAGCGCTCCTGATAAGATAAAGCCTGAGTAGCCCGTTCTCTGTCTTGTGCGTCCATCGCACCGACAACATCTTGATAAACGGTTTCTGGCAAGCTTCTAAGTACTTCACCTAAGTCATCGTCATCCATGTCTTCGGTAGCGGCAGCAATGAGCTCCGGTTCCATCTGGACTATGATACTAAGACGAACATCTTCCGAAAGCTCTTCCAGTACATCCCCTTGAATGTCAGGATCTACGAGTTGCCAGAGTTGACGACGCACCTTGTGCGGAGAAGACTCAAGCAGCAATGCGGTATCGCACGGTGCAGTTTCAGCCAAAATGCGTCTGACTTGAACAAACTGTCCACTATTTAAAGCCTGCGTGACTTGTTGCAGTTGTTGCAGTGTATAGTCTTGTTCAAGGGCTTCAGGCATAGGCTTCCTTTAAATACTTTTGTTATTTTTAACTTGAGTGCCTAAAGAGAAGCTGAAGAGCCAGCTAAGGTATGACAAGGAAAGTCAGGCACAACTCATTGCCTAAGAGTTTAACGTAAATTCAGCCTGCTTACCAAGTATCTAAGAGGATTTTATATATAAGATAAAGGTGCTAACTTATTCTTGTTCATGAAACTTTTGAGCAATGAGCTCGCCAATTGCTTGTAGAGCTCCCTGCGCATCAGGTCCATCACAAACGACTTTTACCTCTTTGCCTTGACTACTTTCTAATAGCAGTAAGGCAAGTACGCTGTGTCCATCGGCCGATTTATCATCTTGGTATAAAGTAATTTTTGCATCAAACTTGACTGCTAACTGGGCGAGCACCGAAGCTGCTCTGGCATGTAGTCCACATTTATTTTGAATTAGGAATGTATCTTCACATCGCATAATGTCAGGTATCTTGTTCTCGGTGACGGATTTTTATGTTCGGATGTGTACGGGCAAAGCTCTCGCCAATGGTTTGTGCTAAATACACAGAGCGATGTTGTCCGCCAGTACAGCCAATGGCAATCGTCAAATAACTACGGTTATTGCGTTCAAGGTGAGGTAACCAAGTTTGCACGAAAGTTTGAATTTGCCATGTAAACTTTTGCACGATGCTGTGGCTTGCCAAATAGTCTTTAACGGGCTGATCCAAGCCAGTCAAAGGCTTAAGCTCAGGTTCCCAATGAGGGTTAGGTAAAAAACGTGCGTCAAAAACAAAGTCGGCTTCCTTAGGTATGCCGTGCTTAAAACCAAAAGATTGAAAGGTAACAATAAGCTGTTTATCTTTCTTTCCCAAAATTCGTTCACGAATGGTCTCAGCCAGTTGGTGAACGCTCAAGTCGGTCGTGTCTATTAGGACATCCGCACGGGTGGTGAGTACATCAAGTAGCTTTTTCTCGGCTTTAATTGCTAAGTCTAAGGGGAGATCATGCATAGAGAGTGGATGTAGACGGCGAGTTTCAGAAAAACGTCTGATGAGCGTATTATCATCACTATCTAAGTAAAATAACATCGGGTTCGCAAAACCAGGCAAATATTCTAGTATATCGTTAAAGTCTTGCTGTTCTTTTGGCAGATTACGGACATCTATACTGACGGCAATTTTATCGTAATTGTCAGACACACTGCGTACTAACGACGGCAATAGGTTAACTGGAATATTATCAACACAGTAATACCCTAAATCCTCAAGTACACGTAATGCAACGGATTTTCCAGAACCCGAACGTCCACTAACGATGATCAAATCCATTATGCTTCCTTTGGTAACCTAGTCTGCTGAAGCAATAATGGCATAAAGTTCCTCATCATTGCCAGCATTGCGTAACTGTTTGCAGAATTCTTTATTATTTAGCTTTTCAGCAATGGCTGCTAGAGTTTTCAAATGCTGTTGATTGTCACCTTCAGGCACTATCAACGCGAGAAATATATCAACTGGGCGATTATCAATAGCGTCAAAAGGGATCCCTTGCTGGTTGACAAGTAACATCGCAGTGACTTCATCGATACCTTCGATACGGCCATGTGGGATGGCAATGCCTTTACCAATACCAGTGCTCCCCAGTTTTTCTCTATTCATCAGTGCATTTAAAATGTCATGCTGACTTAGAGATGGAAGCTGTTCATGGGCTAATTCACTGATATATTCAAGAACCCGTTTTTTGCTATTAAAAAGGACCGCAGCTTTACTGCAGTCCTTATTTATAAGTGAGCTTAATTTCATGATTAGTGTCGAGTAAGCTTCTCTTTGTGTTTAATTACTTGGCGATCTAACTTATCGATAAGTCCATCGATCGCAGCATACATATCTTGATGTTCTGTTGACGCAAATAACTCGCCACCATTGACGTGTAAGGTGGCTTCGGCCTTTTGGACCAGCTTTTCAACATCTAAGATCACATGCACATTGTTAATGTGATCAAAATGCCTTTCCAGCTTCGCAAACTTGTTGGTTACATAGTCTCTTAATGAATCAGTGATTTCTACATGACGACCAGTTAAATTTAGTTGCATAAGCATTTTCCTTCTTTGGTATTGCGTCTAAATCAAGCTTTTGCGCTGATTGGACGGTGGAATGGCTAACGACTCCCGATATTTGGCTATGGTGCGTCGGGCCACCTTTATTCCTTGCTCTGCTAGGATGTCTGCTATTTTGCTATCGCTTAATGGTTTCGCGGCATTTTCTGCAGCAACTAGCTTTTTGATAAGTGCTCGAATCGCTGTAGATGAGCACTCTCCTCCGTTTTCTGTACTTACATGGCTTGAGAAGAAGTATTTCAACTCAAAAATGCCTCTAGGTGTATGCATATACTTTTGAGTGGTCACTCGAGAAATGGTGGATTCGTGCATCTCTACCATTTCAGCCACATCATTCAACACCATAGGTCTCATAGCCTCAGGGCCATGTTCAAAGAATGCCTGTTGTTGTTGCACAATGCAATTAGTAACTTTCATTAATGTTTCATTTCTGCTTTCTAAGCTTTTAATGAACCACTTAGCTTCTTGCAGGTGAGAGCGAATAAATTGGCTGTCAGTGCTGGATTTCACAGAACGTGACATAGCTGCATAGTGATCATTCACTCTTATTTTTGGCATACAATCAGGATTTAATTCAACCACCCAACGGCCTTTGACTTTTTTAACTGAGACATCAGGGATAACATACTCTGATTCTTCTCGGATAATACTTGCTGCAGGTTTTGGATTGAGTGAATGAATGAGTGTCATGATCTCTTTGAGTTCGGCTTCCTTGAGCTTGGTTTTTTTCATCAAGGTACGATAATCTCGACTCGCTAACAGGTCAATGTGCTCATTGAGGATCATTTTGGTTTCTTTGAGCCAAGGTGTTGTGGTTGGATCAAATTGATTTAGCTGAATACACAAACACTCTTGTAAACTACGTGCGCCAATACCCACAGGATCGAACAATTGAATGCGCTTCAATACTGCTTCAATTTCATCTAATTCGATTAGTTCTTCGGTATTACCGTCATTGAGACTTTCTAAAATATCTTCGGTACTTAGAGTTAGCGTGCCATTATCATCAATCGCTTCTACGATGGCGACGGCGATACCATGATCTGTAGGGCTAAAGGGGGTGAGCTCAAGTTGCCACATCAAGTATTCATGGAGGGTTTCGGTTGTTTCACCTTGATAAACGGTTTCATCTTCGGGCATTGGACCACTGCTGGCAGCGGGGGCGGCACTCATGTACTCATCCCAAGTTACATCCATGGCTAACTCTTCGCTGACGGTGTCTTTGCTCAACGCTGCATCGGAGTCCATTTCATAGTCGCTAACCGCTTCTACTTCATAGGTATCTTGATCTTGGTTTGCATCGTCATGGCTATTATCTTTACCATTTTTTTCCTGAGCGTCACTGTCGTGCTCAGAATCGGAATCAGACTCTTCTATTTCAAGAAGAGGATTGCTATCAAGCGCTTCTTGAATTTCTTGTTGTAGATCCAGCGTACTCAATTGCAGCAAGCGAATGGCCTGCTGTAACTGTGGTGTCATGGTAAGTTGCTGCCCCATGCGCAGCTGTAACGATTGCCTCATGTACCTTTAACAATCCTTCTTATTCTCTATTTTATTGTTGTGACCAAGCGTATATTAACTATAGCCTGAATTGTTCACCAAGGTAGACATCTCTTACTGTTTGATCCGCTAAAACATGTTCAGGGGTACCAGATGCGATCAGTTCACCGTGTGATACGATGTAAGCTTTTTCACATACATCAAGGGTTTCTCGAACATTGTGATCGGTGATCAGCACACCAATCCCTCTATTTTTTAAATGTTCGATTATTTTCTTTATATCTAACACTGAAATGGGATCAACACCAGCAAAAGGCTCATCTAGCAGGATAAATTTTGGATTAGCGGCTAAAGCGCGAGCAATTTCAACTCGACGGCGCTCACCACCAGATAACGCCATACCTAAACTGTCACGAATATGCTGGATATTGAACTCGTCCAATAATTCGTTTAGCACTTGCTCTCTTGCTGTCTTGTTAAGCGAATTGCGGGTTTCTAGAATAGCCATCAAGTTTTGATACACGGTGAGCTTTCTAAAAATAGATGATTCTTGTGGTAAGTAACCGATACCGAGACGAGCACGATTATGCATTGGCAACAGCGTTATGTCATGGTCGTTAATACTCACTGTGCCATGATCGCTCGGCACCAAGCCCACAATCATATAAAAGCTCGTTGTTTTACCTGCACCGTTCGGACCGAGTAAACCTACTATGCTACCAGCCTCAACACTTAGGCTAACGTTTTTGACAACTTGTCTGCCTTTGTAGCTCTTTGCCAGAGCCGTTGCGGTTAATACGCTCATATTTATTTGCCTTGGTCTGGATTTTTTGACTTTTTCTCAGGTACAAGAATGGTATGTACTCGGGCGTTATCTTGTTCACCTCTTTCTGCGCTGATCAGCTGTTTGTCCATGTCATAGGTGATAGATTGCGCTTGGATAATTTGTCCAGATTGGTTGATGGTGGCGTTCCCTTTAATAACCAATGTTCGATTAGCAACGTCATAGCGGATCTCTTGTGCGCTGGCGGTAAGCTCGCTGCCATCAGACTGCTTCTCTAAAAAGCGAGCAGGATTACCAGTTGCAACAAGTAGTTGCATATTATCACCTAACTCTTCGCGGCGGTGAACTTCTAGCCTGTCGGCATTTATTTTGCGGTTGCCATGGATGATTTCTACATTTTGCTCAAAAATGCCAATATTGGTTTTTAGCATAGCTTGCTGTTTACCAGCTTTAATAGAAACCTCACTGGTTGCCTTATTTTGCTGAGCGTTTACGCCTTGGCATAGTAGGAATCCAAGCATGGTCACGGTAAATAATAATCTATTGGTCATAATAAATAGTTCGAGTATGGTTTATTAGTTCAATTATATCGGTGTTTAAATCGGCATAGAGACCTTTGCCAGTAATTTTTAAACTTGGCCCTGTGATTTCAACAGGCCTTTCCGACTGCATTAGTCGCTCATTTATTTCAACGCGTATATTGTCCGCTTTAATTAAAGTGATCATCGCACCCGTTGTGAGATTTTGAGCTTCTACATTACCTTCTAACATCAACGTGTTATTTTCATACAAAGTGGCTTCTTGGGAAGAGATCAGCCAGCTCTGTGAGCCGTTATACAAATTAAACACCGGTGAGGTAAAATGGCTAAATCCAAGATCTTGATATAGCTCCATTTTTACTGCGGTGACGGTATAGGTTCTAATTCCAGCCTCATTATAAGAGGTTTGTTGCAACTCTGTGGCGATATAATCAGGTTTGGCAATAATGTCGCTCTGTGACACTGTTTTTGGCGCTTTTTGTGTCAAATATGGATACCAAAGCCAGGTCATTGAGATGACGAAAACAATAAATAAAATGACTCGACTACTACTCATTACAAGTTTCCAAACCGTGTTCGCAGCGTTACATCCATTCTCAAACTAAAGTGTGTTTGATGAATAAACAATGAACTGTTTCTAATGGCTACGGGCATGTTGACGTTCATGTTATAGCACTCCTGCTCGTAGCAAGTCCTGTGTATTGAGCGCACCAATAGGGCGATTATTTCCATCTATGACAACTAAGCCATTGATTCGTTTCGTTTCCATTATGTTTAAAGCTTCAGCGGCTAGCATATCAGCTTTTGCTGTTGTGCAGTTAACCGTCATTGCTTTATGAATAGACGTGTTATGTAAATCAACTCGCTGTTCGATAATACGTCGCAAATCGCCGTCAGTGAAGATACCTATTAATTCATCGTGTTCATTCACAACGGTGGTCATGCCCAATCCCTTCGCTGACATTTCAAACAGAGCGTCTTTGATGGTACTTGAATGTGAGACGATGGGCACTTGCTCACCTTTGTGCATTATCTCATCTAACGTAAGCAGCAAACGCTTACCAAGGGAGCCTCCTGGATGTGACAGTGCGAAATCATCCGCAGTAAAGCCTTTCGCTTCAAGTAGAGCAACGGCTAATGCATCACCCATCACGAGCGTTGCTGTGGTACTGGCTGTTGGTGCAAGGCCAAGAGGACAAGCTTCTTGCGAAATTGCGATATTCAAGTGGACGTCGGATAGCTTTGCCATTGAGGAGTGAGGATTTCCTGTCATCGCAATAATTTTTGCACCAATGCGCTTG
Source organism: Pseudoalteromonas sp. T1lg23B (assembly GCF_002964665.1). GTDB lineage: Bacteria > Pseudomonadota > Gammaproteobacteria > Enterobacterales > Alteromonadaceae > Pseudoalteromonas. The sequence continues at coordinate 117,040 of NZ_PQBZ01000013.1, forward strand.
ATCACTGGAATGATATTCAAAACTTCACTGGTTTCACCAGAGTTAGAGATCAGCAATACAACATCTTGTTTTGTGATCATTCCCAAGTCACCGTGGCTTGCCTCACCGGGGTGAACAAAAAATGCGGGCGTTCCCGTACTTGCAAACGTTGCGGCTATTTTGTTACCAATGTGTCCTGACTTTCCCATCCCGATGACAATTGTTCGCCCCTGGCAATCAAAAATTGCCTGACATGCGCGTGCAAAATGCGCGTCGATGTATTGGCCAATTTCGGTGATAGCTTGCTGTTCTATCTTAATGACTCGCTGGGCGGTATCAATAAACTGCTTTGATAACATGAAAGTGGATCCTAGATAATTATGTAGTACATATAGCCAATAAATGCTGCGAGTAAAAGGCCACCTTCAAAGCGATTAATGCGACGCGTTCCAGTAAAACTCTGACTCATGAATACTAATGCTAAAGTCGCACCAAGCATGATGTAAATATCGCGTCCAGCGATATTGATATCAATATTAGCTGGATTAAGAATCCCTGCGATAGACAATACAGCCAATATATTGAATATATTAGAGCCAATAATGTTACCAAGTGCAAGGTCATCCTCTTGCTTTAAAACCCCTGCGATACAAGCTGCGAGCTCTGGTAAACTGGTACCTATGGCAATAATTGTCAGGCCTATTAATAGGTCACTCATGCCAAAATATTTTGCAATATCAACGGCCGCATCAACTAAATATCCAGAGCTGACAGGTAACAGTACCATACCGATGATTAACCAAAACAAAGCTTTTTTAGTAGGGACGTTGTCGGGTACTTCGTCGCAGGCTTCATTGATTAGAGGGTCATTAGTGTTGCCGCTTTTCTTAGTGATGACTATCAATGCCACTAAAAATGCGATGAACCCTACCAGTAAGGCAGTGCCTTCAAAAAGACTAAAGTGATCATCGCTAACAATAAACCATGCAGCAAGAGATACGAGTACGAGCAAAGGCATTTCTCGTTTCAATATGCCTGAACTTACTGATAAAGGGCGAAGCAATGCGGTGATACCGAGCACTAATAAAATATTCGCAATATTTGAACCCACCGCATTACCAACCGCAGTGTCGGTTTTATCTGCCAATGCAGCTTGCGCTGCGACCATCATCTCAGGTGCCGATGAACCCATCGCTACGATGGTAAGGCCGACTATCAGTGTGGGAACACCGAAATTGCGCGCGAGCGCCGCAGCACCAAAAACGAAGCGGTCAGCGCTCCATACTAATGCTACAAATCCGAGAATCAGAATGACAAAAGATAAAACCATAAAAAAGCGAAGCCGATTGATTAAGTTACAATGGCGCAAATAGTAACAAATGCCCTCGCAAAAGTATAAGTAAAAGAGGCGATTTGATTGCCTATTTTAGGCGTATTCAGGTTTGAGTCAGACATTTTATATTACAAAAAATTACGAAAACTTTTTTCCTTCACAGAGCAAAAAATCGTATCATGGCGCCATTAGTAAAAGTAGATGTGGAGAGCGGCTTGTCGCAAGCAATTGTAGAAATCAAGGATGTGACGTTCACGCGAGGTGATAGGACCATCTATAAAAACATGAGTTTCTCCGTACCCAAAGGAAAGATAACCGCCATAATGGGCCCAAGTGGTATCGGAAAAACAACGATGTTACGTCTGATTGGTGGACAATTAAAGCCAGATCAAGGGGATATTTTATTCGAAGGCAAAAGTATTCCCAGCATGTCACGCAAAACCTTGTACGACACAAGAACGAAAATGAGCATGCTATTTCAAAGTGGCGCACTTTTTACCGACATGTCGGTGTTTGATAACATTGCTTTTCCGTTACGTGAGCATACTCAGTTAAGTGAGGATCTCATTCGTCTTGTGGTACTTATGAAGCTACAGGCTGTTGGCTTACGTGGAGCGAAAGACTTAATGCCTTCAGAATTGTCTGGCGGAATGGCAAGGCGTGCTGCTTTGGCTCGTGCAATCGCACTGGACCCAGAACTTATCATGTATGATGAGCCTTTCGCTGGACAGGACCCAATTTCGATGGGCGTGTTAGTGAAACTGATCAAGTCACTTAATGAAGTCTTGGGGCTTTCATCTCTTATTGTAACGCATGATGTTAATGAGGTATTGAGCATTGCCGATCATGTGGTGATTATCGCAGAGCAAGGAGTCATAGGCAGTGGCACACCTGAGCAAATGCAGGAACACGAATCTCCATTAGTGCAGCAGTTTTTGCAAGGTCTTTCAGATGGTCCTGTGCCTTTCCACTATAAGGCACAAGGCTATGAAGAAGAGCTATTATCGGGGAGTAAGCAGTGATAGATTTTTTTCAAGCGATTGGCCATAAAACACTTAGTCGATTTGCTTCGTTGGGACGAGCAACACAGATGTTGATCGGGGCTTTAGTCAGAGTCCCAAATCTGCGCAAGGGACCAGCTTTACTGGTGCGTCAACTGTATATGGTCGGACACCAGTCGCTATTGATTATCATGGTCTCCGGTCTGTTTATTGGTATGGTTTTAGCGTTACAAGGCTATACCGTATTGGTTGGTTATGGTGCAGAGGACAGTTTAGGGCCATTAGTAGCACTGAGTTTGTTACGTGAGTTAGGGCCTGTTGTTACGGCATTGTTGTTTGCAGGGCGTGCAGGTAGTGCGTTAACCGCTGAAATTGGCTTGATGAAAGCAACCGAGCAGCTATCCAGTTTAGAAATGATGGCCATTGATCCACTGCGTCGTGTGATCTCACCTCGATTTTGGGCTGGTTTCATCAGTATGCCGTTACTGGCATTGATTTTTTCTGCGGTAGCCATTCTTGGCGCGCATTTGGTGGGCGTTGATTGGCTGGGTGTTGATTCAGGCAGTTTTTGGTCAATTATGCAGTCTCAAGTTTCTTTCGAAAAAGATATATTAAATGGCATGATCAAAAGCTTTGTATTTGCACTGATCGTGACATGGATAGCGTTGTATAAAGGCTACGATTGTATCCCTACCTCTGAGGGGATAAGCAAGGCTACAACCGAGACAGTGGTCCATTCTTCATTGGCAGTATTAGGGTTTGACTTCTTACTAACTGCTGTGATGTTTACAGGTTAAAAGGTTTTAAAAACAAATGAATACACGGAAAATAGAAATATTAGTTGGCTTATTTGTCGCTTTGGGCGTTGCAGCTTTTGCGGTACTGGCATTAAAAGTTGCGAACTCAGGTATTAGCGGCAATGGCGAAACTTACACCTTAAACGCTAAGTTTGAAAATATAGGATCATTGAAAACTCGAGCGCCAATCAAAGTCGGTGGAGTTGTAATTGGTCGTGTGGAAGGGATAAGTATCCATCCTCGCGAGTTTGTGCCTGTGGTCGCAATGAGCATAGATGCGAACTACGAATGTCAGTTCTCAGATACCTCTTCCGTGTCTATTCTTACTTCTGGGATTTTAGGTGAACAATACCTTGGTATCTCTCCAGTTATTGCTTCTGACTCTGCAAAACAAACTTGCTTGGGTAATGAAGTAACTTCAAATAGCGACTCAGAACTGGATGATCTCTTTGGTGTTGAGAGTAAGGCGCTTAAAGATGGTGATTTGATCACGGATACCAAGTCAGCATTAGTATTAGAAGAGTTAATCGGACAGTTTTTATTTAATCAAGGTAGCGAATAATGGGTGCGATGGTAAGAGTCTTTTTCGTTGCTGCATTAATGATTTGCAGCAGTACGACTTATGCAAATGATGCGGTGAACTTACAGGATCCGTACGAAATGGTTCAACAAGTTGCGGACAATACATTTAAGCGTATTACAAAAGACCAAGCGATTATACTGCAAGATAAAGAACACCTGCGCTTGATTGTCGAACAAGAGCTGCTGCCTTATATCGACTACAAGTATGCTGCGTACAGAGTACTGGGTAGCTATATCCAAAAGGTGAGAAATATCCAAGATAAAGAAGAGAAAGCTCAAGCAGTTCAGCATATTAAGCAGTTTATTGAAGTATTCAAAAACTACCTAGTGGCGACCTATGCTGGAGTATTCACTCAGTACACAAATCAACAGGTTGAGTTTGGCACCTCGAGAGAGTTCGAAGACGAGCAAGTAGCCATTGTGAAAACCAAAATTGTTGAAGCGGGTAAACCCGATATTAAAATCGATTTTAAAGTGCGTAGGGGCTCAAATAATGAGTGGCGCGCATATGATATGATGGCAGAAGGTATTAGTTTATTGGATGCCAAACAGACCGAGCTACATGGTATTTTACGCCAACAAGGCATCGAACATGTGATTGACCTCCTCGACAAGAAAAGCCGTTTACCTGTTCAGTTCAGGGGGGATGATGGCAGCAAATAAAGTAGAGTTTGTGAAGCTTGATGATGAACTTGTCCGTATTTGTGGTGAATTAACTAGAAATAGCCTAGTGAATGAACGCCTTCTTAACCAGCAGGTAGAAAATGTTCAGTCAGTACGTTATTTTGACCTTTCTGAGGTCTCTAGGGTTGACACGGCGGGTTTAGCTTGGTTAATTCACTCCCTAGGTAAATTACAGAGTCAAGGTAAACGCCTTGAGCTTAAAAATGTGCCCGAGCAGCTCCATAATTTAATGGCGTTAGGTCAGGTATCAAACTTATTTGAGTGAGTCTAATGGAAACAAACCAAGTCGAAACTTTATTAAAAGACGCATTGTCACTACAAGAAGTGATCGTTAAAGCCAATGGTAATCACTATGAAGTGATAGCAGTTGGAGAGTGTTTTGACGGTTTAAGTCGGGTTAAAAAGCAACAGCTAGTATACGGCCCACTGATGGGAACTATCTCTGACGGCACTATTCATGCCGTAAGCATCAAAGCATTTACGCCAACGGAGTGGCAAAGAGAACGCAAATTTATTCTACCGCAATAACGGAGTCACTATGGATCAGTTTGTTATCCAAGGGGGCACCACTTTAGCGGGTGAGGTCACTATATCAGGCGCCAAAAATGCGGCGCTTCCTATTCTTTTCGCTGCATTACTTGCCGATGGCGAGAGCCGTTTTTCAAATGTTCCGCAACTAAGAGATATTGGTACAACAGAAGCACTATTGAAAACCCTCGGAGCAGGGATCAAATGGCAAGGTGACACTCTATTTGTGGATGGTCGCACCGTTGATAAAGTACTGGCGCCGTATGAACTGGTAAAGCAAATGCGTGCTTCGGTATTGGCACTTGGTCCTTTGCTTGCTCGTTTTGGCGAGGCTCAAGTTTCTTTGCCTGGCGGTTGTGCTATCGGTGCGCGTCCTGTTGATATTCATATTAGCGGTTTAGAGCGCATGGGGGCGCAAATTAGCGTAGACAATGGCTATATCAACGCTAAGGTTGATGGACGCTTGAAAGGCGCAGAAATATACATGGAAACGGTCAGCGTAGGCGCAACTGAAAACCTGTTGATGGCTGCAACGTTGGCTGATGGTACAACAGTATTGGAAAATGCGGCACGTGAACCTGAAATCACTAATCTTGCCGATTGCTTAAAGGCGATGGGAGCTAAGATAAGTGGTGCGGGCACTAGCCGAATAGAGATACAAGGCGTCGATAAGCTCAATGGTTGCGAGCATCGAATTTTACCGGATCGAATTGAAACGGGAACCTTTTTGGTTGCCGCTGCGATGGCGCAAGGTGAGGTGCTGTGTACCAATACCGATCATACCAGCCTAGAACCCGTATTGGATAAACTGCGCGCAGCCAATGCACTTTTAGAAGTGACGGATAACAGTATCTATCTGGATATGCGAGGGAGAACACTCAAAGCGGTGAACATTAAAACGATGCCACACCCTGGTTTTCCAACTGATATGCAGGCACAGTTTACCGCTTTGAATGTGGTCGCTGAGGGCAGTGCAACCATCACGGAAACTATCTTTGAGAACCGCTTTATGCATGTGCCTGAATTACAACGTATGGGTGCAAACATTCGTCTTGAAGGTAATACTGCGATATGTGCAGAAACAGATAAGCTCAGTGGCGCACAGGTGATGGCGACTGATTTAAGAGCCTCTGCCAGCTTGATATTAACGGGCATCGTTGCCAGCGGTGAAACCATTGTTGATCGTATCTATCACGTTGATAGAGGTTATCAGCGTATTGAAAATAAGCTCAGCAAACTAGGTGCGAAAATCAAGCGTAGACATAATTAGTTGCTTACGTAAGGCTTAAAAACAAAAAAAGCGAGCAAAGGCTCGCTTTTTTGCTGCTATAAGTCATGTTTAATTTGCTCGAGTCTCGAGCTCTGCAACAACGAGGGTGAAGGTGCGCAATTCATCGCCGCGATAAACTTGAAATTCAAGGCGTGTGCCTGGGCGAGTATTGCCGATAAATTTAAGTGTTTTTTGAGGATTAGTAACAGGCTCCCCCGCAACTTTGACAATAATATCATTTTCTTGCATCCCTGCTTGCCATGCAGGGCCAAGAGGGTCTAAATCACTTACTCTGAGGCCTACAATGCGTGTGTAGAGGTCGGTGACTTCTTTACCTGTACTGTCCACAGCAGCGCCTCTGAAACCTAGATATCCTCTGACTACACGGCCGTCAAGAATTAGCTTCTGCATCACTTCTTTTGCGAGCTTATAAGGAACGGCGAACGAAATACCTTGAATATCTATGTTGTAGCGTGTGCGAAATTGTGCCGAGGTGATCCCGACGAGTACGCCGTTAGAATTCACTAAAGCACCACCAGAATTACCTACGTTCACCGCTGCGTCCATTTGCAATAAATTATTATAGGGACTGTCAGTAAGTGTTTGCTTACCAGTGGCACTGATCACCCCTTGCGTAATAGTCTGTCCTAAGTTGAGTGGGTTGCCAATTGCCAGCACCACATCACCGACACGGGGGACAAAGTTATCATCAATGGGGATGACTGGAAGATGTTGTGCATCTATTTTCAGTAAGGCTAAGTCAGTGATGGTATCAAAGCCAATGACCTGTACATCATCGAAGCGACGTCCATCGGTTAGAATCACCATGATTTGATCAGCGTCGTTCACCACGTGATAGTTGGTCAATATGTAGCCGTCATGAGACATCAGTACACCAGAGCCTAGCTCTTGAGTGGTATTGGCTCTCATATAACGAGGTACAGAAGAAATACTTTCTGAAAAGATAGTGACCACAGCAGGCGAAGCTTTAGCAACAGCATCAGCAAAGCTCATATGGCTGCTGGAGTAGTGGCCAGTAACGTTTAATTTGGGAAGGAGCGCATTTTTTAGGTTAGGAGAAAACCAAATAATGACGAATGCAATGCAAAGTCCTATCAATATAGGAGGCAGAAAAAAACGGATAAATTTTAACACAAGCGCAGTCTTTATGATTTTTAATCGTTTTATGATGCACAAAGAAAAACACAGCGGCAAGTGCCACTGTGTTTTTCCTGTGATTTATTCATTACTGAATGAGTAAGAACACCGAATCTCGGCCGCGTTTGATGCCTAGTACAATGTTGCCTTGAATATCCTCGATAAGATTACTCATATCTCGGATACTATCGACGCGCTTGCGGTTTACTTGCATGATCACGTCACCTTCTTCTAAACCTACTCTGGCTGCCGGTGAACGTGGCTCTACAGACGTAACAACAACGCCTTTATTACCGTTTCGTTCGCCACTTTCTAATACCGCACCACGCAGCATTGGATGGACTCTATCAGCAGGAGCCTGTGCTTCACCTTGGCCTTTTAAAGTGACTTCAATGGTGCGTTTCTTACCGTCACGGTAGACGCCTAACTCGACTGTTCGGCCTTCACCTATGGTGGCTATTTTACTGGCCAATTCAGCAAAGCTGTTGATGCTGTCGCCATTTACGCTGATGATCACATCGTTTGCTAATATGCCAGCTTCAGCGGCGGCTGAGTCTTTAATAACTCGCGCAACATAGGCACCTTGTTTGACGTCAAAGCCTTGTGCTTTCGCGATACCAGCATCGAGTGTGCGACCCTCAATACCCAATGAACCACGGCGAACCTGACCAAATTCTACGATTTGATCAACCAAGTTTTTCATCATATTGGATGGAATCGCGAAACCGATGCCGACATTCCCTCCTGATGCGCCTAAAATTGCGGTGTTGATACCTATCAGCTCTCCTCTGAGATTGACCAATGCGCCCCCCGAGTTACCTTGGTTGATTGCAGCGTCAGTTTGAATAAAGTCTTCATAACCTTCAATATTCAAACCACTGCGCCCCAGTGCACTTATGATGCCTGAAGTAACGGTGTGGCTTAGACCAAAAGGGTTACCTATTGCAACTGAAAAGTCACCGACACGTAGTTTGTCTGAATCCGCTAGCTTTATTTCGGTGAGGTTTTCGCCATCAATTTCTAATAGCGCAATGTCGGACTCTTTATCTGTGCCGACCAACTTGGCTTCAAACTCTCGGCCATCTTCAAGCGTGACAATGATCTTTTCTGCATCAGCGATAACATGGTTATTGGTGACCACATACCCTTCATCGGCATTGATGATCACGCCTGAGCCTAAACCACTGAAAGGACGCTTTTGACTGCGAGGCTGTGGGTTTCCAAAAAAGTAATCAAATGGGTCAACACGACGGCGCACCTCTTTAGCACCAGAAACCTGAATGCTGACAACTCCTGGGGTTACACGCTCCAGCATTGGAGCAAGTGTTGGCATGGTTTGTCCCTCAACCGCCATAGGTAATTTGGCTAGTGCAGCGTGTGGGCTGAGAAGTAATGAGGTAGATAAAATTGCTGCTGTTAATAACGAGTGTTTCAATTTCATAGTCAGTAAATACTCCGCAAAAAGCGTTAATGCATTGAAAAGGCAGATGCTTTAAGGCAAGCACCCGTTGCCATTTCGCTATTGTAAAAAACTATATTTACTGACTATGGGGTCAAAAAAAAGTTCATCAAGAGACTTTTGATTGCTTAATTTCTGAACGCTCCCCTGAAAACAGGCCACTCTCCCCATCGACATAGTCCGTTGGTTGAGCCGCGCCTTCATTGGTTGTTTCTTTGCGTCTACGTTCGGGACGGCTTTTCAACGAAGCATGTAATTGCTCAGTGGTTTCTTTAGAGAAAAACGGCTCACTTGGATGTGTAGGTTTTTCGGTCAATAACACTTGATTGGTTTCTTCAACATGGTTAAGCAACTGACTGTAACTATCTTGCATTTTAGTCATCAGCTTCTTAGTACTGGCTAAGTGATCAGCAACTTCTTGACGATATTGCTCTAATTCATGTTTGGCTCGCTGAGCTTGTTGTTCAAGTTCACCATGTTTAAATTGTTTTTTAGTCCACACTGAACCTATGAAAAAGGCGGCGATGGCTACGACTACTATCAGTCCCATCCAAGCAAATGAGGTCATATATCTCTCCTAAAAAAATCGCGAGGCGCGTGAGCTTTGTACAGCAAGGCGAGTTTGCGACTAATGATAAAATCTAATGATAAGCTAAATATACGCCTAGAATCGATGCGTGTTAATATAATACGCAAATAAAAACGCAGAACTATGTAAACAACTATGACACCTTGGGAAAAATATCAGCAAGATTTACAACGTGACGACTTTCAATATGATAGTGCACAAGAAAATGCCGTTAAGCATTTACAACGTTTGTATGATGACCTCACAGCCGTGCCAGAGAAGCCGACGGGCTTTTTTTCGAAGCTGTTTGCTAAACCAAAACAACACAGTGTACAAGGGCTTTATTTCTGGGGCGGTGTTGGACGCGGTAAAACGTATCTGGTTGATACATTCTACGAAGCATTACCTACGCAAAGAAAAATGCGCGTACATTTTCACCGCTTCATGCACCGTGTACACGATGAATTAAAGCTGCTCAAAGACGTCAAAAACCCGCTAGAAACTGTGGCTGATAAGTTCAAACAAGAAACAGATATCATTTGTTTTGATGAATTCTTTGTGCAGGACATTACCGATGCCATGTTACTCGGTGGCTTAATGCAGGCGCTTTTTGCCCGAGGCATTGTGCTCGTGGCAACGTCTAATATCGTGCCTGATGAGCTGTACCGCAATGGATTGCAGCGAGCACGTTTTTTGCCGGCGATAGAGCTGGTTAAAGCAAATACTGAGGTGGTGAATGTAGACTCAGGCATTGATTATCGCTTGCGTACGCTTGAACAGGCGGAGATATACCATAGTCCGCTTGATGAACAAGCGGACAAAAATCTGTTTGAGTATTTTGATAAATTATCTCCAGAGCCGGGTAAACTTGACGAGAAAATAGAAATTGAAGGACGTTTGATTGCTACCCGCAAGGTGTCTGATTGTATCGTTATGTTCGATTTTAGTCAGTTATGTGAAACGGCACGTTCACAAGTAGATTATATGGAAATCAGTCGCTTATATAACACAGTGATTCTGTCAAATGTCAAACAATTAGGGCAACACAACGATGATGCTGCAAGGCGTTTTCTTGCATTGGTGGATGAGTTTTATGAGCGTAACGTTACTTTGATTATTTCAGCCCAAGCGCCCATCACCGAGCTGTACACACAAGGCACATTAAACTTCGAGTTTAAGCGTTGTATTAGCCGTTTGCAGGAAATGCAATCTCTTGAGTATCTAGCTCGTGAGCACTTAGCCTAACGCAGTGAGCGCGCGTATTTGAAGATAAATTAGGGTGAGAAAGTTTTTTGTAGAAAAAACAATCTCACGCTAGTCAAGCCTTAATAGAGTTGCTATAATCCGCGGCCTGCCACGTTGCGTTCTATTGCCCTCGTCGGCTTAGCCACTGACTTGAGCGGCAAAAAAGTCTTAAACTCGAAGGGGTTAAAGCACTCATATAGTAAGCGGTAATCAAATTTGGTTACCTGTGGTTTTAAATAGAAAAACATTGGATTTTTAAATGAAAACGTTTGTTGCTAAACCAGAAACTGTAAAACGTGACTGGTACGTAGTTGACGCTGAAGGTAAAACTTTAGGTCGCATCGCTACTGAAATCGCTCGTCGCCTTCGCGGTAAGCATAAAGCTGAGTACACTCCTCATGTTGATACTGGTGATTACATCATCGTTATCAATGCTGAAAAAGTTACTGTTACAGGTAACAAAGCGAAGGACAAAATGTACCACGCTCACACTGGCTTCCCGGGCGGTCTTAAGTCTGTGAACTTCGAGAAACTTCAAGCTAAAAAGCCTGAAATGATCATCGAAAAAGCGGTTAAAGGCATGTTACCTCGTGGCCCTCTAGGTCGCGAAATGTACCGTAAACTTAAAGTTTACGCAGGTAGCGAGCACAACCACGCGGCACAACAGCCGCAGGTTCTAGACATTTAAGGAGCACACTCATGGCAAATCAATACTACGGTACAGGTCGTCGTAAAAGTTCAAGTGCTCGCGTATTCTTACGCCCAGGCACTGGCAGCATCGTAATTAATCAGCGTTCTATCGAAGAATACTTCGGTCGTGAAACTTCTCGCATGGTTGTTCGTCAGCCTCTAGAGCTAGTTGAAATGACAGAGAAGTTTGACCTTTACATCACTGTTGAAGGTGGTGGTATGACTGGTCAAGCTGGCGCAATCCGCCACGGTATCACGCGTGCACTAATGGAATTTGACGAGTCACTTCGTCCTACTCTTCGTAAAGCTGGCTTTGTTACTCGTGACGCTCGTAAAGTTGAGCGTAAGAAAGTTGGTCTTAAGAAAGCACGTAAGAAGACACAGTTCTCAAAACGTTAATTTTTTACGTTTCAAGAATTCAAAAACCCAGCATTATGCTGGGTTTTTTGTTTTTAGAGATTTCATTTTCAGCCAAGCATATCTTACATTGTGTTGTCGCTTCGTATTATTCATATGAACTGCTCAATTAATCACCTTTTTTCCTAGTCAGCGGTTTTAAAAATAAAAAAACTGCAATATTTAGAAGAATTAGTAGTAAATCGTCGATAACTCAGCGTATTTTTTTGCTACAATTGCTGTGCAAGTAAAGTGAGCGAGTTTCAACCCCACATAAAGTGGTTCTCAAGCCTCGAATGAGGTTGATCTTGGTCAGTATATTGTTTTTAGATTAGCGTTATCATATACCATCGGCTTCATGCTCGAAGTAACCTTGTTAACACTTGTTCAGGTTTATTGGGGCATGGGACTGTAATAACCTTGTTTTAATCAAGGGATTTATTTATGATCGCTTCTATTTTGTAGTTTCTTAAAATTAACCTGCTGTAACTGATGTTCTCAATATAGCAAGTGTTGAGAATCATAGTGGAGATAAGTGGATGAGCAATGCGCCTGTAGACAATGGCCGACGTCGCTTTTTAACCATAGCTACCTCTGTTGTTGGTGGTGTTGGTGCGGCTGGGGCTGCTGTTCCTTTTATTGCGTCTTGGAATCCAAGTGAGCGAGCTAAATCTGCGGGTGCGCCTGTAGAAGTAGATATCAGCAAGCTTGAGCCTGGACAATTAATTCGTGTTGAGTGGCGAGGCAAACCTGTTTGGGTTATTTCTCGTACACCGAAGATGCTAGAGCAAATGAAAGCTCATGAAGATAAGCTTCGTGATCCAGCATCTGAAGAGCCTCAACAGCTGGATTCAGCGAAAAACCCATATCGTTCTAAGCGTCCAGAAATATTCGTGGCGGTTGGTATCTGTACTCACCTTGGCTGTTCACCTAGCTTCTTACAAGGTGGATTTGGTGAAAAGGTTGAAGGTACAGAAGATGGTTTCTTCTGCCCATGTCATGGTTCTAAGTTTGATATGGCTGGCCGTGTATTTCAATCGGTTCCTGCACCATTAAACCTTGAAGTTCCACCGTATACCTTTATTGATGACACCACTATTCTAGTCGGTGAAGAAGAAGGGGTTGCGTAATGTTTGGTAATCTTATCAACTGGATCGATGAACGTATTCCAATGACTCGTGTTTGGAATATGCACATTGCTCAATATCCTGCGCCAAAAAACTTTAACTTTTGGTATCTATTCGGCTCACTAGCCATTCTGGTTTTAGTCAACCAAATTTTAACCGGTATTTGGCTAACCATGAACTTCGTACCTTCAGCTGAAGGTGCATTTGCATCAGTAGAATACATCATGCGTGATGTTGAATATGGTTGGTTACTGCGTTATCTGCACTCAACAGGTGCATCAGCGTTCTTTATCGTTGTGTATCTGCATATGTTCCGCGGTATGATTTATGGCTCTTACCAAAAACCACGTGAATTATTGTGGCTGTTTGGTATGTTCATTTTCTTAGCGCTGATGGCTGAAGCTTTCATGGGATACTTACTTCCTTGGGGCCAAATGTCATTCTGGGGTGCACAGGTAATCATCTCGCTATTCGGTGCGATTCCGGTGATTGGCGATGATTTAACGCTTTGGATCCGTGGTGACTACGTAATCTCTGGTGCAACGCTTAACCGCTTCTTTGCACTGCACGTAATCGCACTGCCACTTGTTCTAGTTATCCTTGTGTTCCTTCATATCGTTGCATTGCACGAAGTTGGCTCAAACAACCCTGATGGTGTTGAGATCAAACGTAAAAAAGGCACAGTAGCAGAAGAAGATAAGCCTAAATTTAAGTTCCATGAATATTACACAAGTAAGAAAGACATCGTGGACGCAATTCCATTCCACCCTTATTACACAGTAAAAGATATTTTAGGTGTGGCTGGTTTCTTAATTTTATTCTGTTGGGTTGTATTTTTTGCACCAGAGATGGGTGGTTTCTTCCTAGAAGCGCCTAACTTCGAAGCGGCAAACCCTCTGAAAACACCTGAGCATATTTTCCCTGTTTGGTACTTCACGCCTTTCTATGCAATCTTGCGTGCTATTCCTAACAAGTTATTAGGTGTTGTCGCAATGGGTGCTTCAATCGTAGTACTTGCGTTACTACCTTGGATTGACCGCGGTAAAGTGAAGTCGATTCGCTACCGTTGCGGTTTACACAAGCTAAACATTGCTCAGTTCGTGGTTACCTTTGTTATCCTTGGTTGGATCGGTGCGACACCACAGACAGACTTTAAAACGTTGCTATCGCAAATTACGACGTGACTTACTTCATGTTCTTCGTGTTACTATTCGTATACTCAAAGAATGAAAAAACTAAACCATTGCCAACGAGGTTGACGAAATGATGAAAAAGCTAGTTATCGGTTTATTCGCATTGTTGCCAACTTTTGCGATGGCAGCGGGGCCATCAGTTCCTCTGATGGAAGCAGGTAATGATTTAACAGACAAAGCGTCTTTGCAACGTGGTGCTAAGTTGTTCATGAACTACTGCCTTGGTTGTCACCAGATGCAGTATCAACGTTATGAACGTACTTTTAGAGACATTGGTATCCCGACCGAGATCGGCCAAGAGCAGTTGATTTTTGATGGTTCAAAAGTGGGTAGCCACATTTTGAACGCAATTGAAAAAGATGACGCTGCAAAATGGTTTGGTGCTGCGCCACCGGATCTAACGTTGGTTGCTCGTGTACGCGGCGCGGATTGGATCTACACCTACTTGAAGTCTTTCTATAAAGATGACTCTCGTCCGTTTGGTGTGAACAACATCATTTTCCCATCGGTTGGTATGCCACACGTACTACAAGAGTTACAAGGTTTACCTACGCCTATCACCGAAGAGGTGGAAGAGCATGGTCACACTGTAACAAAAGTTGTGGGTGTACAAACAGATGGTTCTGGTGAGCTAAGTACTGATGAGTATGATCAGGCAGCACGTGATTTAACAAACTTCTTGGCGTATGTAGGTGAACCTTCACGTCTTGAATCAGAATCACTTGGTATAAAGGTGTTAGGATTCTTAGTTATTCTGTTTATCCTTGCATTCTTCCTGAAGAAAGAATACTGGAGAGATGTTCACTAAGTAGAACAAATCTAAGGTAATTTTGTGATAGGGGCTTTAGCCCCTATTGCTGTTTAAAGTGACTTATTACTTTTTGTAATTATTAATGGAGGTAGGCATGGCCGTTGCTGCCAATAAGCGCCCTGTAATGACTCTTTTCTCTGGTGCAAATTGCATGTATAGCCATCAAGTACGCATTGTACTGGCTGAGAAAGGAGTAAGTGTTGATATTCACCTAGCAGAAAAGGATAACCTGCCAGAGGCTCTTCATGAGATTAACCCCTATGGTACGGTGCCAACTTTAATTGACCGTGAATTAGGTTTGTACCAAGCGGATATCATCATGGAGTATCTTGATGAGCGCTTCCCACATCCACCTTTAATGCCTGTCTACCCAGTTATGCGTGGTCGCAGTCGTTTGATGATGCATCGCATTGATACCGATTGGTATAGCCTTGCCGCTAAAATCATGGCCGGTGGAGCAGAAGAAGCACAAGCACGTAAAGAACTAACCGAAGCATTACTAGCGGTAGCGCCTATTTTCAATGAAGCGCCTTACTTCATGAGTGAAGAATTTAGTTTAGTAGACTGTTATTTGGCCCCGTTACTGTGGCGTTTGCCTCAACTAGGCATTGAGCTTTCAGGCGCAGGTGCAAAAGAGCTTAAAGACTACATGTTACGTTTATTTGAGCGTGATTCATTCCAAGCTTCTTTAACTGAAGCAGAACGTGAGATACGAGCATAATGACACCAAATCGCCCATATTTACTGAGAGCCTTTTTTGATTGGATCGTTGATAACGAGTGTACACCTCACTTAGTTGTTAACGCTGAGTATCCAGCTGTTCAAGTGCCTACACAGTTTGTACAAGATGGGCAGATTGTCTTGAATATCAGCCCTACGGCGGTAACGCAGTTTGCCATGGACAACCATCAATTGAGCTTTAATGCGCGCTTTGGCGGTCAACCTATGCAAGTTTATGTTCCAATCGCTGCGGTATTAGCGATTTATGCACGTGAAAATGGCGAAGGTACTGTTTTTACGCAGGAAGATTTTCCTGAGGAAGAAGTACAAGCACCTGAACCGGTTGAAAGCGAGACCGAGAGTGTTAAAAGTGATACTTCTAAAAAGAAAGGATCACACTTAAGAGTTATTAAATAATTCTGAGAACAGTCACAAAAAAACCTGCGCTAGCGCAGGTTTTTTTATTGAAAAATTCGTTCATTATAAATATTCAAACGCTTTGACAACTCTTGTGACACCGTTAATATGTCGAGCGATTTCTACCGCGCGGTCAGCTTCTTCTTGTTTAACTAAGCCCATTAGAAACACCTCGCTATTCTCAGTAACAACTTTAATATTGTTACCACTAACGTCTTCGGCAGCCAACAGCTTGGTTTTAACTTTTGACGTTAGCCAGACATCATGAGTTTGGGTCGTCACTCCGATATTGCTACTGATACGCAATTGGTTGTGTATTTGACGTATCGCAGGTATGTCTTTAAGCGCATTGTGTGCTTGTTGCTTCATTTCTGCATTGGCAACTTGGCCAACCATCAGGACGACACCATTAACACTAATCAAGCTAATATTGGCGTGTTCTTTCAAGCGCTCTATATTGCGAATGGCTAACATGCCTTTTATCTCGATGTTATTGTCATCGATTTGTGAGCCAATTGTACGTCTGTCGTTAGCCGCTGATATTGCTCCAGCAGTTCCAGCTACAACGGCGGCAGCACAACCCTGTAACAATGAAACAACTAACAGTAAGGCAATGGGCTTAAGCTGCATTATTGCTCTCCTTGGGGAAATAAGGTGTTATCAATTAACTGGCTGAGGCAGTGAGTAATAAATAGATGAGATTCAACAATACGACTTGGGCGTTTGCTCGGTACACGGATCTCTACATCACTGGGGCCTAGTAGGCCTGTTAATTCACCGCCATCATCACCAACCAATGCGATGACCTTCATGTCTTTTGTTAGCGCTGCTTCGGTCGCACTGACAACGTCTTTTTCATTACCGTTAACAGCGATAACAAGCAGCAAGTCACCTTGCTGTGCAAATGCTCTGACCTGACGAGCAAAACGATCGTTATCATCGGCATTGTTCTGTGCGCCAAGTTGCACGCTGGATTGTGTTAAGGCAACAGCAGGTAAGCAGGGGCGCTCCGTTTCATAGAAGTTCACCAGTAAGCCAGCCAAATGCTCCGCAAGCATATGACAGCTATCAACGCCACAGCACAGTAACTTATTACCGTTGATTAAGCCTTGTACTATGGTCAGAGCGGCCGACTCAAGTGCATCGGGCAGTACTTCGCCTGCTGCAATTTGTGCTTGAATACTTTCTGTAAAAATACTCTTGATAGATTCTTGCATATTAAAAAACGCTCTTAATCCATTGTATATTAGGAGGATCTTTGCCCTCAATTGCGATAAAGTCTACGCGTAATGGTACATTATGCAACTTTTGTTCAGTTAGATAGTGATAAATACTACGCTTTAATCTTTGTTGTTTGGTGTAACTCAAAGCGGCCAACACTCCGCCAAACTGCTTGGATTGCCGATACTTAACTTCGATAAATACCCAGCAATCCGCTTCTTTCATCACGAGATCTATTTCGCCAAAAGGGCAATAATAATTGCGAGTAACATAACAAAGCCCTTGTTTCTTGAGGAAACTTTCTGCTAAGTGTTCGTAATGATTACCCTTGTCACGTGTATTTTTAAATAGTCCTTTAAACATAAGGCCTCCTGCCTTAGTTGAGAACCGGCTCCCTTGTTGTTGAGGTTTGTTTCATAAACAGCGGAGTCGGTGGTGTTTCATTTAAGTTCACCACGCGGATCTGGTTCTTCTTGTACTGTGCCCAGCGTAACTTTCTGTGCAACGTATTGCCTCTTTTGATACTTAGTTGGCCAGTTAGACCTTTAAACTCTTTACCTGGAATACGAGCTAATTGCTTGATCTCAGGTATCAACCTTAATGCATCATAGGCCATTGCGAAGAGGCGTTGCTCTATGTCTGCTTGCTCCGGCCACAAGGCGACATATTGATCTCGCAAATTCTTTGGCTGAACCACTTCGGGTAACATCCAAGGCTGCTCGGTAAAATATAGCCCTTCCAAGTCGCCTTTATCCGTACTGTCTATACGACGACTGTAACTGCGAGAAGTGGCATACAGTGGAATTCGCTGCGCAAAGGTACTGACATTAACGTCCAGATAAGGTTTCAATAAACGAGTTTCTATCGCATCACCCAGAATATAGACCACATCAATATCACCACGTGAGCGAGTTTCGCTTTCAACATCTTGCCTGAAAAGGGATTTGATGGTTTTTATTCTTTGCTTTGATTTATCGACTTCGAGTAGATCAGCCACCACATTAGCCATATTTTTACTATCGGTATAAAAACCAACTTCCGGTTCTGCCTCACTATATTTCTGCCACTGCTGTTCAAAGTGACTGATCAGTCTGTGACCAGAATTGTTGTCTGGTGCCAGTAGCATAGGCTTTTGATACTCTTTAGCTAAAAAATGGACCAAGGCTTGTTCTACTTCATGCTCTGGGTTTAATGCAAAGAAATAGTGTTCTGGATGCATATTTGGCTGGCTAGGCGTATTGAGAAAAATGGTTGGCAGGTTGGCCAATACCTGAGAACTTGCTAGCCTATCGATATTGTTTTTTAGCAGTGGTCCAATGACAAAGTCAGCCTGATTTAACATTAACGTTTGTTCAATCGCTTCATTGCTTTGCATTTCGTCAATAAAAAACACTTCTTCCACATCAAAGCTATCAAGTGCGGCTAAAAAGCCATTTTTTAATGCGCTGCCAAAACGTTCACTACTACCAGATTGTGGTAACAGTATCGCTAATTTCTGTGCACGGTAGGGAACTAGACTGACGGAGTTAGCCACTTCTTCTGGCAATAGGTAACTTGCAGGATGATTATTAAATCTGCGCTGCCAATTGTTAAGTGCTTGATGTAGTTGTACACCAGAACCAAGGTATATTTGTTGATATTTTGCCAGTTTGACCCAGCCTTGCTGCAAGGCCGTGCCAGTATCAATGCGTTCTAAAGCGTAAGAGGACAGCTGTTGTAAAGCCTGCCAGATAGCGCTATTTAAGTTGGTGACTTTTAAATCGTGCTTAGCCGCAATATCTGCGGCACTGAAGAAATAAGTGAGCGCTTGATTGGGCAACCCTTCCGAAGCGTAAATGTCTCCTTTTAGATATTGGTGCCACGCTTGGTGCTCTGGCAAGCTGAGTTGCTCCTCCAAGGTATTTAAAATAGCTAAAGCGGCGCTGGCTAAGCCTCTTTCTTTGCGGGCTAGCGCGATGTACAGCTTGTTTTGTACGTGGTCAACACTGGCTTTACTTTCCAGCGCAAAACAAATTTCTTCTAAGGTTTGCCAGCTTTTGTTATCAATGGCGAGATCACGCGCTAGGTAGAGCAACTGAATTCTGTCAGCACCTTGTTTATTCATGGCTTTTTGATACAGCATATGCGCATCAGACGTATCGACTACGACTTCTATTTGCTGACTTTTTGGCTTTGCGTCTGCTTTCGGTATTTTTTCGGTTGTACTACAGGCGGATAACCCCGACAATATAGCGATTACAAGACTAATTATTTTCAGTCGCACAACAACGCCCTAATTGATTTATTCTCTGATGGCTATCTTACTGACTGAACCTGGAGAGCTCAATGATTAAAGCACCGAACTCAGATAAAATAGGCACCCTTTACGTAGTAGCGACGCCAATAGGTAACCTTGCCGATATTAGCGAACGCGCAATCACCACTTTATCGAGCGTGGACTTAATCGCGGCTGAAGATACTCGACATACTGGAAAATTACTGAGTCATTTTAATATCAAGGCAAAAACGTTTGCCTTGCATGACCACAACGAAAAGCAAAAAGCCCAACAGATTGTTGATTGGCTCAACGAAGGACTCGATATTGCGCTCGTTTCTGATGCGGGCACCCCTTTGATCAGCGATCCCGGTTATGCGGTGGTCAATTTATGTCGTGAGCAAGGTGCTCATGTGACGCCCGTTCCGGGAGCATGTGCTGCTATTACTGCTTTAAGCTGCTCAGGTCTGCCAACCGATCGCTTTCAGTTTATAGGCTTTACCCCAGCAAAAAGTCAGGCGCGCCAACAGTTTTTTCTAGACGCATATGAAAGTGGTATCACCAGTATTATGTATGAAAGCACGCACCGCATCATGGCAAGTTTAGATGACTTACAAACCGCCTTAGGGGCCGAGCAACAGGTGGTGTTCGCCAAAGAGTTGACCAAAACTTACGAAACTTTCTTCAGTGGTAGTGTTGCTGATCTTATCGCATTTTTAACAGATGAACCCGAAAAGCAGCGCGGCGAGCTGGTACTTATGTTGCCAGGCAAGCCAAAGCAACAAGAAGAAATCCCCGCAGATGCACAGCGCATGCTGGCATTATTAGAGCCTGAAATGCCTTTAAAGAAAGCCTGTGGTGTGGTGGCCGAATATTTTGGACTGAAAAAGAACGCGCTATATAAAGCGTGGATCCAGCAGTCAAATTAGATGGCTTTCGAATGTATTGGCCTACGCATCGAGGCCAATACATTACACAGCTTTACTCTTTGTCACACAAGTGAGGACTGACTAAACACCAGCCTGAAGTGCTATTGTCGCCCGTATAAGGTTCGGGAGAAGTCGTCGCTGAAAACGCCATAGTGGTGTACGCAAATACACAGAACAAAATAGTTTTGATAGCCATGGTAATATCCTTTTTGAACATTGTTTCGCTATCAATACTTAAAGGAGTGCCTCAACAACATAACTCAACATAAACTTTTTCGTAATTTTTATCTGATTTTGCCATTCTTCATGTTGTACTGCACTACCGCCTTTTACTATTAAGCTTTTGTTGTTACTGCTTATATAAAATTTAGTGGCGTTTTTGCTGTATGGAATGGCAAGTGACGCGTGAAAAACATTCTCGTCACTTAAGTCAAGTTGGTGAAAGGTTACTGACGCCAAATCGTGTTCTGTCCACATCACAATATTATCTGTAAACGCTATTTGTGAATTAGCTTCTAGTTGGGCTCGTTGATTCAATGCATGAAGTGTTCCTTCAGCGGGTTGTAGATATAGTGAGCCATCGTCTGTAACAAGCAGTAACTTACCCTTGGATTCGAAAACATATCGAAAACCGTCGAGTCGGTGTTGCACCTTGTTGCCATCCCAATAGTAAACATGCCATGAAGAGTTAGAACGAGCCGTGAAATATAAGGATTGGCCGTCTTCTAGCAGTGCAATGCTCTGTGGTTGTACATTGCCAAGCGGTACTGGAAAAGCAAGCTTAGACGCGTAGCTGACTATTTTTACTTTACCTTGCTCAATGAACGCGAGTGATTGTGCATCGGCAGCATGGCTAATGTGTGTAATAGGGTGAGCTGATTCATAGATAATCTCAGTTGCTTCGGGATGGGTGTTGCTAAATGAGACAATTTGAGAACTGCCATCGCGTTTAGATAGACCAATAAATTTGTTATCGCCCATTTCGCTAATGAGTAAACTAATATCTTCTGAAAAGTGATAGTAGCTCTTAGTGTTTTCGCTATTTAACGGTAACGGAATTTCATAGAAAAACGACGCCTTCTGCGCGGCTTTAGAGGTATGAATAAGTTGATTGCGTTCATCAATACTCAGCATGTGAACAACCTGCTTCGCTATCAGTGAGTTAGAACCATCCTTGATTGAAAAGTTTTGCAAGCCATTTTCAGTGGCAACAATAACCTGCCCATCATCTAGCCAATCTAAGTCGAACACAGTGCTGTCTATCAGCTTGTGTGACTCTTTACTAAATTCCTTGGTGTTATACACCTCAAGGGCGGTGGTTTTTTGCAAGGTATTGTAGCTAAGCAAGGCAATATGCTCATCACTTGGGGCCATTGAGCCGGCAAAAAAATGAATGAAAGTCTCTGGGTTTTTTATCACTGGTCGATGAACGCCTGAGCTCACATCATAATGATACAAGTTAAACGAATGTGCTTCGTCATCACTGGCAATAAAGTAGAGTTGATTATCATCTTTACTCAAAAAGATATCAGCGATGAAGGTAAATTTGTCGACTATTGTGGTTGTTGTGCCTGTAGAGGTATCTATTGCGATGATCTCAGAGTTACCTTTTTTGACATTGGAAATATACAGCGTGCTTCCTGAATTAGAAAACCCCATTGCATCTGGCCAAGTTACTTGCTTTAACACCGCTTCATCAGTGCCTCTGTGTTGGTCTCGTAACATAATGGAGAATGTTGTTTCTCCTGGCAGTTTTGTGGCATAGGCATATTGAGCGTCAGAAGAATAAGCAAACGCAATGTGCTGCGTACCAATTCTATTGGTATTTTGTAGTGGCTCAGCGAGCGTTAGTTGATTGCTAATTGGCATAAAAGCGATGAGTATTATGACGAGAGTAAGTATTGCGCAGGCTTGAAAAGTTTTATGCCAGTGGTGGCGTGGTTTTGGCTCGCGCCAATGATGGCAATCATTGGGGAGCTGATCTTTGCTCGGGCAATGCTTACCTTGGCAAAAATGTACGTCGCAAATCAGTTTGTAGCCCCTTTTTGAGATGAGTTGTATATATTTTGGCTGCTTGGGATCGTCATCAAATGCGCTACGCAGTTTACTGATGCACCGCCTGACCGCCGCGTCGCTGACCATAACGCCATCCCATACCTGATCGTGCAACTCATTAATACTCACAAACCTGTCTCTATTCACATATAGGTACTCGAGCACCGCAAACACCTTGGGCTCGATATCAATGAATCGTCCATCAATACATATTTTATGTTCTTCCCTTAAAACTATTATTTTTTTCATCATTGTTATTCTAGTAAGTGTTTAGAAAATAAAAGCATTTAAATCAAAGAAGTACGCTTTAGTTTGAGAAAAATTTGGAAATATTCATTCAGCTTTTG
Source organism: Pseudoalteromonas sp. T1lg23B (assembly GCF_002964665.1). Lineage (GTDB taxonomy): Bacteria > Pseudomonadota > Gammaproteobacteria > Enterobacterales > Alteromonadaceae > Pseudoalteromonas. The sequence continues at coordinate 139,804 of NZ_PQBZ01000013.1, forward strand.
ATTCTAAGGGATTTAGATTTCAAAGAGCAACATAAAAAACACGTAATTTTAACTTTTGTTAAGGGGTGACAATGGAGAAGTTTGCGGCATTAAAGAAAATTGCTTCTTTGCCTATAAAAGCGCAACTGAAGGACGTTGATGTGTCAGTCAAACTCTTTAGTCACGGATGTGACAACTGTGCTGTTGAGACCTGTTCAACGGCCAAATCGCAACCCACACAGCAGGTAAAGTCACCTTAACAACGACGCGACATCTTTTAAATGCTGATGGTGTTTAACCACCCGACACCCGCGGCATCAAAAACATCAAGGGTGGATAGTAAAGGAATAAAAGCAATGTCAGTAAATAAACTAAAAGAAATTGCACAAAAGCAAAACGTTAAAGCATCAAACCAAGCTTTAAAAATCATGCGTTCAGAAGGTTGTTCAAGCTGCTGTAGCTTCAGCGACGGTGGCAACTCACAGCAAATTAAGTAATAGAAGGAATAAGCAATGAGTACGCAAAAACTGAAAATGTTGTCTCAACTTAAGCAAGTTCGTGTCAGCACTGATGCATTAAGCATCATGCGCAGTGAAGGTTGTTCTAGCTGTTGCAGTATGAGCAGCGGTGGCAACTCACAGCAAGTTAAGTAATACCCAACCAGGTAGGAGGCAATCGTCCCTTACCTGGAGTGAGTATCACTTTTTAGGCTGATTACACTGAGTGTTTACTGATTTCAGTATCACTTTCCAAAGATGGGAAAGCGCTTAGCCGCACCATCTAGGCCTTAAGCAGCACTGTGGAGGAAGAGTGTATCGGTGCTGTTGTCTTACCTTAATACTACTGAGCCGTCACTCAATAGTATTGGATTCATATTTGCGGCGTGTACTACATAACTATAAAAAGGGGTCTGCAATGGTTCCATTGCTAAAACAGGATATTCAGTTAATTCCTAATCAGGATGAGGGCGTGGTTTCTTTACAGCGGCAATTACCTGATGGGTCAAGTGCAGCACTTCGAGTTCATCCGATCCAAGCATTTATTATGGCTTTATTTAATGGTCAAAATGATGAGCTTAAAGTGGCTGAAATTCTTTCTGAGGTCATGAATATTGAAAAGTTAGCAGCCAAGGAAGTGGTCGCTAAGCTACTCAATAGATTTTCCTTATTCTTCACTAAAGTCACACCATCAGAAACACCATTGTTAGATATAGAGCTGGAAACACTCTTGTTTGAAGGCGATGAAGCGCTAATTTTAAGTGGTCGCGAAGATGCACCAAGCGCCATGATATGGGTGGTGACTGAAGATTGTAATCGAAAGTGCAAATACTGCTACAAAGATGCCAGATATGTTGCAGATGGACATGCAACAGATATCGCTTTTCCCTATGAGCGAGTTATTAAAACGATTGATGAAGCTGCGCTGATTGGGGTCAACCGCTTGATATTCACCGGAGGTGAACCACTCATGCGCCATGATTTGCCAGAGATCATAGGTCACACGATTGAACAAGATATTGTGCCTATTGTGATCACCAAAATGCGCGTGGAAGGACAGTTGATGGCGCGTTTACTCAAGGCGGGTTTGGAGGAGTTACACGTTAGCCTTGATTCCATAGACGCTAATGATGTACTTGAGTTAGTAGGCGTAGACGGTGCGCTTGATGATATGTTGGTGACCATCAAAGAGTGCTGTGAGAAAGGCATCAAGGTCATACTTCGTCCTGTGATGACCGCTATTAATGTTGATAACCTCGGGGCGCTTATCGAACATACCTATGCCATGGGGGTCAGGGAGTTCGTGATCGATGTATACGGCAAAACATGTGGCCGACATGAGCCACGCTTTTTGTTATCGAATGAGCGAGAAGCACAACTAAAAGAAGAGGTTAGAGCACTTCAACAAGCTTATCCAAAAGCAAAGATGAGTTTCAACTTTGATATGCGTGATGCCACAGAAGTGAAAGGTTGTATGGAAGGCTTAAAAGGGATCACGGTGCAACCCAATGGCATATGCGTCAAGTGTGAACATATTCCCGCCGGTCCGCATAATACCTTTGGTGATCTCAATGAAAGTGGATTATTAGAGATCTGGATCAGTGAAAAAACCAAAGAAATCGTGGTGCCTAGCCGCAAGTTCTTTAAAGGTACATCATGTTACAAGTGCGATTTATTTAGAGACTGTAACTATGTAAGGGGCCGATGCACCATTTCAGCCAAAAGTAAGTTTGGTACCATTCATGCGCCTGATGTTTATTGTCCGCTTGGTGAGTTTCACGCAAGTCGCGATATCGATGTCAAGATAGTCACGGCATAGGAGCAGATGATGAAAAGATTCGGCAAACTGGCACAGTTATGTTTTGAAAATGGGCATTATGTCCTCGATTATCATCCACTAGAAGGACAGTCACAAGCGCCATCAATCACGCTCCATCCATTGGTTGCTTATATTCTTAATAGTTTGGATAAACAGCAGCCTTTAGCGGACATAGTGGCAGATATTCAAATTCAGTTTGGTATCGCTCCAGCAGATGCGCAGGAAATTACCGACGATGTTGACGTAGTATTTGAGTCTCATTTTAGTGATGACTTAGATGCGAGTGGGATTGTGGTAGACATCGCACAATTGCAGGCGCAGCTTTGTATCCTTGCGCGCACTGAAAAAATGACCACGCGTTCCACGGTATTTAAAGGAAATCGTTCGCCGTTCCCACTGTCTTTACAATGGTTGGTGACAGGTAATTGTAATCGCAAGTGTGTGTATTGTTATCAAGGTGCGCCGTTGAGCAGCAAAACGGAAGATTCGACCGTTGACCTTAACGTGTTGAAAAGGCTGATCCGTGAAACGGCTCAGCTAGGTGGTAAAGAAATCATGCTCACAGGCGGAGAGCCGCTGCTCAGAGAAGACATCTATGAGGTGATGATCTATGCGCTTGAGCATGGCTTAACACCAGATTTCATCTCTAAGCAATTTGTCAGTGCAGAGCACGCACAAAGGCTGGCCAAAGCTGGGCTCAAAGATGCTTATTTGAGTATAGATAGCTTAGAAAAAGACTCCGCCACTGCATTAACTGGTATTGGTGGTTTTGCCAAAAAGATATCGCAAACAGTGGCACATTTTGTTCAAGCGGGAATTCGAGTTCATGCCAAATCACTCCTGACCTCGCTGAACGCAGATGCCTACCGTCAGACCTTGGCGCAACTGGAGCAATTAGGTGCGTATTCGATTGTTATAGATACCTATTCAGACAACTTACAAAGGCATGATGATGCGCTGCATGCATCCGATGAGCAGCAGCATCAGGTTCGTCAAGCCGTTGATGAATTCATATCAACCAAGCCGAAGTTACAGGTCGTTTTTCGCAACGAGCAGAAAGCCAAAAGTATGGACTACAGCATAGATGGTTTTGTCTGTCACAACGGTCGTACACAGCTACTTTTTTACCCAAATGGTGATATTTCACGCTGTGATAAGAAGCTGCCTGGGGGCGACATGATAGTGGGCAGTGTACTCAATCAAAGTATCTATGAAGCTTGGACCAGCAAAGCATTAGTTGAATCACTCGACCCTCCAAGAGAAAAGTACAAAGGCACGCCGTGTTTTACGTGCGATAGCTTTGACACCTGCAATATTCGCGGTCGTTGTTATTACGGTGCCTACATGTCAACGGGCACCTTATATGGTCCTCAAGAAGGGGCGTGCAAGTATATGGTAGGGGTGAAAAGTGTTTGTTAATCAATATATAAGATTGAAAGAAAAATCGCGGCTAGTCAAAGAGTCTAATCGCGTCATTCTCTTTATCGTTGATAGGGGCGAAAAATTTGCTTCTATGTTTCCGGTTCATGGGCTGATTTTGTCGCTGTGTAATGGGCGCAACAGCACCACCGAGATCAGCGAAGCGCTGGTTGAAATATACGATATGGAATTACAGAAGGCGCAGCAGCTCATTACTGAGCTCCTTGTTCAAGTCGCGGATTTTATCGAGTGTCAAAGCACGCCATTTGCGCAGTCGAGCGAGCGTTATGATCCGGCGGAGTTTATCTATGAGCCTGATAACAAACCGTGGGATAACAAGTTAGAAGTGCCCAACACTGTGGTATGGATGACGACCAATCGCTGTCCTGCGGACTGTGTTTACTGTGTGATCCCAACTTTAAAAGCGAATGAAATCGCGCCCTATGAGCTGACCACAGAGCAAGCGTTTAAGTTTCTCAAAGAATGTGTGTCTTTGGGTGTGAAGTATATCAACTTGCATGGCGGCGATCCGTTTTTACGCAAAGATATGATCGACATTATTGAGTACTTACTCAGCAATGATGTTTTTGTGGATGTGTCGACCAAAATGCCTTTACGCGAGAGCTTGATCGAACGACTTGCCAAAGCTGGGCTTGATACGCTTCAGGTCAGTATTGATAGCCATATTCCTCATCTTGCAGATGCGATAGTAAGAGTGAAAAACTGGCTGCCAAAAATTAACCAAACGATAGAATTATGCCAAAAATACGATTTAAAGGTACGCGCTAATATTGTAGTTACCGCAAAAAACATCGATGGCATAACCAATCTATTACTTCATTTAATTGAAGATAAGGGCATTAAAGATATTGGCATGTCTAGCTATCTACGTTCGGAACACAAACATGATGATAGTTTACTGATCTCGCATTCACAGCGAGTGCACCTAGTGCAAGCCGTCAATGAGATTGCAGCACAATACCCCGATGTGGAAATTGGCAATATCCCATTGCAAAGTGAGCGTGACATTTCTTTGTCTATCCCAGGTTTTGGCGCATGTTCAGGAGGAAAGACCGCCTTGGTGATAGGGTCTGATGGAGAGTGCGCAACATGTGATCGCACCATGCCGTATGAGCAAGCCCGAATAGGTAACGTTAAAGAATCCACCATCAAAGAGATTTGGAATGGAGACGCGCTGACTTACCTACTCAACCCTCCCCAAGAAGAGTATCAGGGGACGCCTTGTTATGACTGTGGTCACTTTGACGCGTGCAACGTGCGTCAGCGTTGCTATTACCGCGCTCAACTCATTAATGGTCGACTGTACGCACCCGATTACTTGTGCGCAAAGTTACCGGAACCACCTATCGAAATGTTTTGAGGTGCTATATGGAAATCTTACAAGCTAACAGTGTTAACAAGGTATTCTTTCGACCCGCATCGTCCGAGGCGCGCACTATTTCGGGCAAAATTAAAGGATGGCTTTCACCTCCCAAGCAGCAATTTAAGGTCATTGACGATGTTAGTTTGTCGGTGGAAAAAGGCGAATTTGTTGGTCTTTTGGGCACCAATGGCTCCGGCAAGACCACGCTGTTAAAGTTGCTCACAGGCATACTACAAGCCGATTCGGGACAGTTAAAAGTATTGGGCCATCACCCTGTAAAAGAGCGCAAAGCGTATACGCAAAAAATCGGGGCGGTGTTTGGGCAAAAGAGTTTGTTGTGGTGGAATGTGGCCATCATTGAGTCTTTTCACTTATATGCCTCTATCTACAAACTAAGCCGCACAGAGGCGAACCAACGCATTGAAGAGTTAAGTTGTTTGTTGGGCCTTGAGTCATTATTAACATCACCCCCTAAGAAGTTGTCGTTAGGGCAAAGAATGAAAGCGGAAGTGGCAGCGTCTTTGTTGCATCGCCCTGAGCTTATTTTTTTGGATGAACCGACCATTGCGCTGGACCCAGTATCTCGGCTTAATTTAATGAACTTCCTGTTGCAGCTAAATCGAGAGCATGGCACCACCATTATCATGACCTCTCATAACATGGCGGATGTTCATCACTACTGCCAACGCAGCGTTATTATGAATGCAGGTCGTGTCATTTATGATGGCAGAACCACCGAATTGTTGTCCTATGAGCATTTCAAAATTCTGGAGATAAAAACACTCAGTGCGTTTGATGAGCAATTGCTTGCAGGGTTTGAGTATGAACTGGTGGAAGACAATTACTACCGTATCAAAACCTCCAATGAACAGGCTAAGGAAACGCTATCAAGATTGGCGTTTCAGCCTCAGGTTGCGGACGTGAGTATTTCACCGCCCAGTTTGGATCATGCTATTCATCACTTTATGACGTCTGTAAGAGAGTAAGTTATGGATATTAAAGTGTTTTTCAGATATCTGCAGATGTCTTTCAAGGATTTGTCGGTATTTCGTAGCGACTTTTTGATCAGCATATTACATATACTGATCTATCAAGGGATCTTTATCATCTTCTGGGACGCCTTGCTCGGACAATTAAACACGAATCTGGGGGTTTGGGATAAGGGAAGTCTCGCCTTACTGATTTTAGTTGGGCTGGTTTTTTCGGCGGTTCGTATGTTGTTTTTTGGTTTTACCACCATGAGTGAAAAAGTCATTAACGGAGACTTGGACAAATACTTATGTCGTCCTATTTCACCTTTGCTGGCATTGCTTGCAGAAGACACTAAAATTTGGGCCGCGGGGCATTCATTATTGACCTGTAGCATTTTATTTGTGCTGCTTAATGAAGTGTATGGCTTTGAATTTGAAACCAGTAACTTTGTGCTGTTTGTGTTTTCTATTGTAGCCGGTAGTTTGACGCTGGTGCTGATGGAAGGGTGTATTGCGCTCAGTTCGTTCTGGTTTGGCAACATTAATAAACTGTTTTATCTGATAAATAGCTTCTCAGATTTTCAGCGCTACCCCATCACTTTATTTCCTAAGCTGTTACAGAATTTCTTGATTTACGTTTTACCCATCGGGCTGGTGTCGTCAGTGCCTGTGATGATTCTAATGGGGAGCTATGACAACAGTGGCGTTTTACTGCTAGCACAACTTGCTTTGCTCGCAGCTTGGTTGCTTTTATTTTGCTGGCTATGGCGCTGCGCATTACGTCGATACGATTCGTTGGGAGGGTAAAATGAGCATTTTTAATCTGATCAGAATCGAGCTAAAGGAAGTCACGCATTTTAGAATGAATTTGTATGCTTGGTTGTTATCACACCCTCTGCAATTGCTGATCATCTACTTGCTATGGCGCGGTATTTTCCAATTTACAGATTCTGTTGCTGGTCTTGGTTTTCAAGATGTGGTGATGTATTACTTTTTAGTGCACTTTATTAATGCATTTCTCTCAAGTGCTTATTCAGTCAACTATCAGGTATGGAGCGACATTAATGAGGGTGGGTTAGATAAATATCTGTGTCGACCATTTGATTACTTAACCGTGATTAGTAGCAAAAATCTTGCAAGGCCCTGTGTTGATGCGCTGTTTGCCACGCCGGTATTAGTGGTGGCGGTGTGGTATTCACAGGCCCAGTATGACGCGAGCAGTTGGCTACAATTTTTTATCGCCTGTGTATTGTCTTTGTTGATACTCATCGAAATTCAAAAAGTGATTGGGCTGTTATCGTTGTGGCTGGAAAAGGTGTTTGGGCTAAGAGACATTCTTTTTAGCATCATGATGTTACTCTCAGGTCAGTTGTTACCGCTAAGCATTTTACCAGGGTGGCTGGGAAGCATCGCGTCTTATTCACCCTTTGCCGCGTTATTTCATGCGCCAATTTCTCAAATCATTAACACCGGTGGGATAGCGGGCCTAGAGGCAATACAATTGCAGCTTTTTTGGCTGGTTGTGTTTGCATTATTAGGCAAAGGACTATGGATCATTGGCAGACCAAAGTATCAGTCTTTGGGTGGCTAACTTCAGGAAATTTATAATGCAATCAATTGTTAAAGCACATGCACTCAGCAAGTATTACGATGTGGGAACCATTCGCACAGAGGTGTTCAAATCATTGTCTTTTTCCGTCAATGAGGGAGAATTTGTATCTATCGTTGGCCCGTCTGGTGCGGGTAAAACCACCTTGCTCAATACCATCGGGCTATTAGAGCGCTTTCAAAGTGGCAGCTTGGAGCTGGCTGGGCAAGATGTTAGCCAGTTGAACGATGCGAAATTATCGGCAATACGCAATCGTTATTTGGGATTTATTTTCCAAGACTTTAACCTGTTACCAGAGTTGGATGTGTTGAGTAATGTGATGTTGCCACTTGAAATCGCTGGCGTAAAAACATCGCACGCAAAAGACAGGGCGCATTATCAACTACAAAGAATGGGATTGCAGGGGCGCTTACATCACAAGCCCTACTTGCTTTCAGGTGGGCAACAGCAGCGAGTAGCCATTGCACGAGCATTAGTTTGTGAGCCAAAAATGATCTTAGCGGATGAACCTACGGGTAACTTAAACTCTCAAATGGCTGTTGAGATCATGCAGTTACTCAAGGAAATTAACCGACAAGGCACAACCATTTTAATGGTGACTCATGATGAACACCTATCAAATTTGGCGTCACGAAAAATTAGCTTATCCGATGGTCAAATAGTGGAGGCTCAGCCACAGGAGTTAGCCTCATGCGGTTAAGTACCTTAGTTTGTAATTTAAAATCGCAGTCTTTAGTCAGTGTGCTGGTGGTGTTGTTAATTGCAACTGGGCTGGGTGCGTTTGGCACGACTTATAGCGTTTATCACATTATGTCGAGCAATCCCATGTCCGATAGCCAACACAATACACGTTATGTGATTATTGATGATTGGAGTCCGGACAAGGACTTACAATGGACCCCACCATTACTCAGTTATCAAGATGGTACGGCATTGTTAGGGTTAATAGGTGAAGGTAAGGGAGCGCTTACTTATGATTCGAAGCTTGTCGCTCAGCAGCCAAGTTCTTCCTATGTTCATGAACTGACAACTAGGGCAACCACACCGGATTTTTTCAGTATTTTCCAAGCTCAGTTTAAATATGGCGCCCCATGGAGTATGGCCGAAGATAGTAATCGAACTGCGGTGGTGGTGTTGTCTCATCATGCCAATAAAGTGCTATTTGACTCACAGAACAGTGTTGGGCAATTACTTTATTTAGACAGTAAAACTTACACCGTGGTAGGGGTGCTCAAAGAGTTTACCATGACCCCCAAGGTCTACGATTTACACGTTGACCCCTATGCCGCAACGGAAGATTTATACATACCTTTTTATACTGCAATTGAGAATGACGTGTTACCTCATGGTCGCTTACTTGGCTTCAGAAATGAGCCAATTAGTGGCTTTCGAGATGTACTGACAACCTCTATGATTTGGTTGCAGTTGTGGACTCAGTTTGACTCCCCACAAAGCATGGAGGCATTCAGTAGGGCGTTGGCAGGATACACTGAACAACAATTCTTAAAAGGCAGGATGCTACGCGGGCGTGATCAATTTGAGTTGCTCACCCCAGGTCAATGGCTAGAAAGAAATCAAGTCGTTAACAGTGATAGTCAGTTGCTTTTGATATTAGCTGTGGTGTTTTTGGTTATTTGTTTGGTGTGTGTGGCAGCACTGTTGTTTGCCAGTTATGCAACACGTCGTCGCTCTTTGAATGTGTATCGGGCGCTTGGCGCATCAAAGCAATATATATCGCGCTTGCTGTTTGCAGAATTATCTTTATTAGCATTAAGTGGTTGTGCGTTGGGGTTGTTACTGACGGTCATTGGGTTGAACTACATGGAGCAACTTTATGGTAGCAGTTATCAACAGGTAGCGAGTTTGGATATCACACCGATTGTTATTGCCGCAGCGTGTTGTTTACTTGGGGTGGTTTTGGCAAGTGTGTTGCCGATCAGTCAGTGTTGTCACAGCAACAGCATTTTTATTCGCAGGTAAGCTATGAACCTAAAAACAATGATCAAATTTATTAGTTACCGAAAGTTACCTTTTGCGATGATGGCACTCATTATCGCATTAGCGGTGATGGTGCTTGTCAACGCGGTGGCGGTATTAGTCAAAACCCATCAGGACATTGAACAAACCCCGTATTTGGGAGCAAGCACCATCGCACTATGGGTTAAGTATTTAGAAGACGGGGTGGATTACAGTGCCCAAGCCCAAGCTGATCGAGATGCGTTGTTGTCTATACCCGAAGTGGATATCGTGAGCTTTTCAACACCGACTCCCTTTGGTGGCGGGGGGCCAGAGATGACATTAGAGCGAAGTAACTCGCTAGATGAGATAACCGTCAGTGTGTTTTATGCCGATGAACACTTTTTACCGGCATTAGATATAGAGTTAGTGGCGGGGCGCAACTTTACTGCCTCAGAAGTGGTGTCCGCTGCGGCAGAAGAAGCGCAACAAGCCACTTTGGCGATCATCAATCAAACTCTGGCTTTGGCACTTTTTGAAGGTGGTTCAGCATTGGGGAAAACCATACAAACCTCCGGCCAAAGTTATACTGTGATTGGTGTACTAGATCCGTTGGTGGGGGCGAATTTTAAATCACAGCGGGGTCAATATACCCTCGTGTTGCCTCAGCAAAAGTTGGGGAAATGGACGTCTATGTTAGTCCATACTCGTGACGTACAAAGCCCCCAGCAATTACAGAAAAAATTGGCAGATGTAATTTATGCGCAAGATGTAAAGCGGCTGCTTACTAGAAGTGAGCCGTTGTTGGCGCAACGCTCACTGGGCTTACAAAAAGAAATGGCTCTGGGCGCAATACTCAAAGCGGTGATCATGGCATTTGTGTTGGTGGTGTTTGCCGCGGTTTGGGGCGTGGTGAAGTTTAACTTTGTCGCTCGGAAAAAATCGATGGGCATTGCTAGAGCATTAGGGCTTAGTGCCAATCAGCAAATGATGGCGGTGACTTTAGAGTTTTCAGTTGTCTGTTTAGTCGGCGTGCTCAGCGGTGCGCTGTTGTCTGCGTTTTTCGCAAACTGGCTAAACGAAGCCTTTGCGATTGCCAAGGTGAGCAACGTAATTGTGCTAGCAATAGGCATGGCGATGTTGATATTGGTGAACGTGATAGTGCAGTTTCATTTAGCGCAAACTCAAAAATCGAGCTTGGCAGAGGTAATTTATCACTGACAACTATAGGCATGTATCGCGATTCAGCGTATAATCCGCGCCGAGTCAGCTGGATAATCGCTGCCTGTGACGAAAATGATCAGGGGGAGGAAAGTCCGGGCTCCACAGGGCAGGGTGCCAGCTAACGGCTGGGGGGCGAAAGCCTACGACAAGTGCAGCAGAGAGGAGACCGCCAACTTTCGGGTTGGTAAGGGTGAAAGGGTGCGGTAAGAGCGCACCGGGCCACTGGTAACAGTTGGTCGCAAGGTAAACTCCACCCGGAGCAAGACCAAATAGGGTTCCTTATGGTGTGGCCCACATCGGAACCGGGTAGGTTGCTTGAGCCTAGGAGTGATCCTAGGCCTAGACGAATGATTATCGCTCGCAAGAGTACAGAACCCGGCTTATAGGCTGACTCAATGATTTTAGTAACCGCTTGATTTACTTATGTAAGTCAAGCGGTTCGCTAAAATTCCAGACCACTTCGCATAAATCCATGTACCAAATTTACACGGTTAATCACTACAATGTTCTAATGTTCTAATGTTCTAATGTTCTAATGTTCTAATGTTCTAATGTTCTAATGTTCTAATGTTCTAATGTTCTAATGTTCTAATGTTCTAATGAATCACAGCATTCACTTTATTGATGAGAGTGTATTAATGTAAGTGAGCTCATCAATTGCTGTGACACAGCTCAGGTTAACTCCTTACTTTATCGACCAACTCCTTTTCATACATTTTAAAACTCTTACCAAATTCCTGTTTAAAGCACTGGCTGAAATAGCTAATAGAAGAGAATCCCACATATTCAGATATCTGTTGTACTTGATAGCCTTTGCCAAGTAATGTTAACGCTTTTTGTAACCGGTACTTGCGTAGATATTCAGTAAAGTTATAGTCAAGTAAGGCGGAAAGTTTTCGATTCAGTTGCCGCTCGCTCATTGCAAGTAACTGTGCGGCCTCACTTCGATTGAATGTTTCTTGCGAGAAGTTTTTTTCAATAACAAGCTTAAACTTATCGATAAATTGTTTGTCTTTTGAACCGATAGAATAGATTGTCTCCTCTGTGAGAGCACTTAAATCCATTGGGTTCATAGCAAATTTTCTTTTCAGCTTGGCTCGTATTGTCAACAAACGTTTTACCCTAGTCACCAGCTCCTGATAGTGGAAAGGTTTTGATATGTAATCATCAACATTTCTTTTCCATCCTTCAATTCTGCTTTGCATATCGCCTTTAGCTGTAAGCATGATAATCGGGATGTGGCTCGTGATCTCATTGTCTTGAATTTTCTCTACCGCAGTATAACCATCAATATCAGGCATCATGACGTCACAAATAATTAAATCGGGTACGATATCAGTGGCCATTTTTATTCCTTGGTTTCCGCCATTGGCTAAGACACAAGAAAACTCTTCACTGAGCAAACTTTCTAGATAGTTAAGCATTTGAATATTATCATCAATGATTAAGATGATATTCTGCTCATTGCTCAACTTTTTGGCTGAATGGTTAGTTGGTTTGCTACCATTGTTAGTGTCTGTGGGTTGTGCATTTAATGTGTGGGATATCGAGTAATCACAGTTGTCCGTTATCACTTTTAAGATCGTAGCTTGTGGGAACGTTATAGTGAACGAAGTGCCTTTCCCGAGAGTACTATCAACAGAGATATGACCACCATTCGCTTGAACCAACTCTTTAACTAATGCTAAGCCGATACCAGTTCCTACTTCATAGTTTGTGTGCTCATTGTTTGCGCGCACAAAAGGTTCGAAAATTGATGCTTGTTCCTTTGGACTGATACCCACTCCAGTGTCTGAAACTGTAATGGCAAGCCCATCATTATCAAAAGAAGTGCTTATCTCGATTTTCCCACCCGGCAAAGTATACTTGGTCGAATTTGATACTAGGTTGAGTAATATTTTATCTAACGAATCTCGATCGAGTTCTAGTTCGCAATCAAAAGTTGTTTTAAACACAAGTGATTGAGATTTGTTCTCTAAAGTGAGTTGAAAAGCAGCGATTATAGCGCAAATGTTTTGATTCAGATGGTAGCGCTGTTTGTCGACTTGTACTGGAGAGTCTATTTTTGCCAGCTCTAGCAACTGCTCAACCATATAAAGTAACCGTTGAGCATTGCTTTTGATTAATGAAGCTTGTGATAGCAAAGTGGAGTCGGCCTGCGTGTCTAGTAGCTTATCGGCTGGACCAATTATAAGCGTTAATGGTGTTCTAAACTCGTGCGATATGTTGGCAAACAGTTGTTTCTTAGTATCGAGTAAAGACTCTATCGTTTTACTACGTTTTTCTAGTTCAGTTGTGCGCTCTTGAATACCAACTTCGAGCATTTTTGTCCTAACTTTTAACGCTTTTGTTTTGACTCGAATAAACAAGTAAACAGCAGTTAGTAATACTAATAAATAAACAAAATATGCAGACCATGTTCGCCAAAAAGGCGGTTCTATCTTAATAACAAGAGGTTTACTTTCACTGATAAGTTGGTCATTTAGATTCTCAGTTCTTACTACAAAGGAATATTTACCTTCCGGTAAGGTTGTATAGGTAGCGACTTTATTTTCATCGGATGTATATACCCAATCATCGTCAAGGCCAGTTAATTTGTATGAGTACTTAAGCTTTTGATTAGTAAAGTTTAAGTTTCTGAATGATAGTGAGAAAAAATAATCTTCGTGAGACAGTGTTAGTTTATCAGAGTCATGAAGAGCCTTCTGCAAATAAGTCTTTTCATTATTGAATTGTAAGAGAATTGGTTGATTCTTGACTTTCAATTGCGTTAGAACTGTTGGAGCCGTTAGTTGTGAAGAAGGTATTTTTTCCAATTCGATTTTTACAATGCTGTTTATATCGGCAACGAGTAACTCTTTATCTTTTGAAAACAAAGATGGATTCATCATGACGCTCTCAATGTTCAGTCCATCTTGAGATGACAACGTACTGACGGTCTGGTTTTTTGGGGAATATTTGTATAGAGTATTTTGTGAGCCAAGCCATAAGTTATTGTTTTCGTCTGCTGTAATAGTTTGAAACTCAATATTTTTTAATCGTGAGGGGAGCGCTGCAAAAGACAAAGAGTGCGTTCTATGAGAATACTTCAATAGGCCGACTTCATAGATACTAAACCACACGTCACCATTGCTGTCTTTGAACTGTGAATTGACTCTTCCGATACCTGAGACATTGTTCGCTGGATCGACTCGTATATTTTCTTTGGTTTTGGGGTGGTAATTAAAAATACCATCAGGAGAAACCAGCAACAAAGTTCCATCGTTTAATGGAGTGATAGTTATAACATCAATTGTTAACTGCTGAACAAACTGATCTTTTACAGGGTCATATAGAAGCAATTGACCTCTGAGGTCTGGAATATGTGCGGCATATGTACCAACCCACAAAGAGCCATTTTGAGCGGAAGTGATGGCTAGCACTACACCACCATTTAAGCCGCTATTAGTGTTTGGACGAAAGTGTTTATGTGTATCCTTTTCAGGGTTATACATCACTAAATCGTTCCCCCGAAAAAATGTAAGCCACAGGTTGAGGCGGTTATCTAAGTGTACTTTTGATATTTCATCGTGGGCCGTAAACCGCGTTGTTGGTTGATCGGTCAAGCTAGTGTTAGTTAGCAGTAATTGTGTGTTACAACTGAACCATAAATCATCGTCGACTCTAGATGATAAACCTCTAATATAGCATGGCTCGTTCTTAATATTGTATAAGTGAGTAAAGGCCTTACTGGATGAAGTAAGTTGGAAAATGGCGTTATTTGAAGCAAACCACTCATGTCCCGCACTATCCTCAAATGTGTTATAAATTTGGATAGATGTTACTGTTTCTTGCACAGATAGTTTGGGTTGGACAAGATTTGCTGTAGTTGAGTTAGGCGCTATTTTATAAAGCTCTTGTTCCCATGTACCCACCCAAATTTCACCGTTACTATTTATGGTTAAACTACTTATTGACTTGTTCTCTATCGCAGTTACTTCTATGAAGCGTTTTAGCTTTTCGTCGTAATACTGCACGCCATTGAAAGTTCCAATCCAAATTTTTCCGTTATGGTCTTCAACTATGTGACTAACGTTGGCGCTATTGACTTTCTGCTCTGCAGAGGAGGCGTCACTAAAGTGGTGTAAAGTATTGTCCGTGGTTCGCCACATATATAGCCCACTTCCCAAGGTTGCTATCCATAACCTTGCCTTGCTATCCATTAATATATCCTTGGTATTTAAGTTACTGGGCAGGTAGCTTAGTAATTCAGTGTCTGTGACGGTTGTTTTCGTGGCTAAATCTATTTGTGCAATCCCTTTGCTACTGGTTACCCATAGCAAGTTGTCGCTAATGGAAAGTTGTGACAGAGAATTGGATGGAAGACGTCGAGCTACTTCTGATGATGTTGCGTTAAAAATGGTAACTTCATGGGTAGATAGGTTAAAGCTATAGAGTCCATGATCAAGTGTTGAAATCCACAAATTACCATCATGTTCCAACATATCAAATACGTTAGGGGAACTGGGTAGGGGATAGTGTAAGAATTGCTCACCATCGTATCTGAACAGCCCTGAGGCTGACGCTAACCATATAAAGCCAAAGCTATCTTGTTGAATACTCCTGATATTACCAAGAATAATGTTGTTTTTTGGGATAACTTTCTGGAATAAAGGATCTGACAGTTGAAATTGATTGTTAGGCACATGCTTAGATGATGTATTAGCTTGGGTGAAGCAACTTATAAATAATAATAATAAAATCAAGGATAGTTGTATGATCTTCATAAGTTCACTTTGCCTAATTTTGTGCGTGCTTTAACGTTTACCCAATTGAGATATATTGCTCCAATAAAAGGCAATATTGCATGTTGCTCACTTTTCTTGTGCTGGGTTTTGTGTAAGTTTTTGAATGTTAAGTTTATTTTTTGTTTGTCCCAATATTATAACTTATTGTCCCGTTTTTATTAACTGTTTTCATTGGCGAAATGTAACTTAGATAGGGAAGCGGGGTCGTAATCAAAATACATGTGATGTGGCTCCTTATATAAAAATCTATAAAACAGTAAATGGAAGGTCTTATGAAAATGGATAAACTTAAAATGTTGGCTTTAGCAGCAGTTGCTACTGCAGGTGTATCTGGTGCTGCGCAAGCAGGTGAGATGTGTCAAGACATTGCTTATCGAGTAGCTGTTGAGTGGGATGAAGTAAAAGAATATCGTGCAAGATGTAGCTACTATGCTGATTATATGTCTAATGATGGTCTTAGCAAGATTGTAGGCGGCGGTGAATCTTATACTGCTTGGGTACGTGACAGATATAGTATCCCAAACTGCCCGAGCTATCAGACCGTGCCAGTTCTTGTAACTAGCGTGCGTACAGGGATGTCATACAATTCAACTGCTACAGGGTTTTTGGCAAACACTTCATTCGAAGAAAAAGTGGTAGACCGTGTTGCGACTAGATGGGAAACCAAGATTGTTTGGCGTGATAGATATGGCAATCCATGTAAGCCGTACATAAACTAAGGTGTACCCGCTTTCGAAAGTAAAGTATCTAACTTTTGAATAAGTAAAGGTGGCCCGCTTCAAATGGGCTGCCTAGTTATCCGCTTTTAACTACGCTAAACATACGGTCATTTGCTGATCAATGCCTCAGCTCATCATTCGGTGAGAATGTCACTCTTTTGCAGTAACCTGATTCATCCAGCCTTCTTCGATTATAAAATAATGTTATGCCACCAACCTACGCTTAGTGTTTTTCTAGCTACACTTACTCTCATACTTTGGGTTTTTACCTGTGAATAAAAGTGAGATAAATCAATGGCAACAGTTACATTTTACGGTGCGGTGCAAGAAGTTACGGGGTCTTGTCATCTTGTTCACTCGGATGCACTTGGAGAAGTACTGCTAGATTGTGGTATGCATCAAGGGATGAAGGCTAAGCATTTTATTTCCCGTGAACAGTTTGCCTTTAACCCAGCTAGTATCGATATGGTTATTCTATCTCACGTTCACTTAGATCACAGTGGCCGATTACCTTCTTTGTTACATGAAGGGTTTGTGGGTCCTATCTATTGTACCGAGGCAACGGCGCAGTTATTACCCATCATGTTGTTTGATGCTTTGAGTCTGTATGAAAATGATTTACGACGAGAAAATCGTAAGCGTGCGCGAAAGGGGTTGAGCGATATCGAAGCGCATTATTCAAAAGAAGATGTACTCAATGTATTGGATTGCCTTAAGCCACTTGCATACAAACAGCGTGTGGAAATTGGTGAAGGGGCGTTTGTATGTTTTCACGATGCGGGGCATATACTCGGCTCTGCGATTACCGAGTTGACGATAACTGAAAGTGGCAAACAAAAGAAATTAGTGTTCTCTGGCGATTTGGGTAATACCGATACCTTACTCATGAAGGATCCTGTGTATTTGTCAGAGGCCGATATGGTGTTGATGGAGGGCACCTATGGGGACCGTGAACACAAATCTTTAGGGGACACACAAACCCAGCTCAAAGACATTCTGCATGCGGCCTTTGCGAGAGGGGGAAATGTCATGATCCCCGCTTTTGCAGTGGGACGGACACAGGAGTTATTACTGTATCTTGGCAAGCTACAACAGGCGGGAGATCTCGACAATTGGCAGGTCTTTCTCGACAGCCCAATGGCCATTGAAGTCACGTCTGTTTACGACCAGTGGTTACCAACACTGGACTGTGAGGGAGTAAAAACGCTGTGTACGGGAGAGCAAACGTTACTAAAGAATTTCCTCTCTACCTTACATTTGATGGTGGATGCTGAAGACTCAATGGCTATTAACAAGATCAGCAGTGGCGCTTTGATCATTGCAGGCAGTGGTATGTGTACTGGCGGGCGGATCACCCATCATTTCAAGCATCGAATTTGGGACAGTCGTAATACCATTATTTTTGTTGGTTATCAGGCGAATGGCACCTTGGGTCGAATATTGGTCGACGGAGCGCAACATGTGAAGTTGTTTGGTGATGATATTATCGTCAAAGCCAATATAGAAACGTTAAATGGCTTTTCTGCTCATGCGGGGCAAGCGGCATTGGTTGATTGGGCGAGTCATTTTGGCACCAAGCCAAAAGTGGTGCTGGTACATGGCGAGCCTGATGCTCTAATGGGGTTGGCTGATAAACTTGAACAACTGCATGGTATTAAGGCCGAGATCCCAATTTTAGGTGATACGCTTGAGTTTTGAGCGCAGGCTTTGTTTTTGCAGTAAAAATCCCGCTGTTTAGCGGGATTTTATGTTGAGCTATCAGTTAGTGACCAAACTGAATACGCACACCGGCGTTCACAGTAAAGCCGTCGTTACGAGACCAAAGGTCTGTTGTCCAGCGGCCGCTTGGTGCTTGTTGTGGTAACAGCAAGCGCTCATCTTTGCTCTGTCTTACATCCAGAAGGTTTTCAGCGTTGATAAAGTAGCTGACTTTGCCCAAGGTAATTTGGCCGAGCAACCCTAAATGCCAATAGGCATCTCCTTTTTCACGGTAGGGGTTACCTTCAAGATGTTGTGTGCCGGTGTAGTATGCTTCAAAGCCTAATAAGTGACTCCCATGTTCTTCCCACATGATCACCGCTCCGGCTGAGTGTGTTGGAGTCAACGACAAGGGAGAGCGACCAGCACCAAAGAGAGTTTGCTTGGTCGCATCTGTGTATAAATAACTGCCCGTTATTTTTAGGTCATGCCAACGGTAACGCAGTAGTAATTCGGCACCGCGGATCTCACTTTGACCCGGAGCGTTCACTAAACGTACGCGTTTATCAGTTGATTCGGTAAGCGGGTTGATAACCTCAAGCTCAGTGGCATTTTCTACGTCGGAGGAGAAAAGCGTAACGCTAGTCTCAACGTTTTCAAATACGTAACTCACATCTATTGACGCGGTGGTTGCATGTTCTTCTTCAAGGTTGTTTAGGGGTTCAAGGCGAGATAAACCTGCATCTTCAATATCTTCAATAAATGGTGTAGGCGCAAAGAAACCTTGGCCATAGCTGCCACGGATGGTCCAGTTACCGGGCCTATAAAGCACTGACATTCTTGGGCTAAATTGCGTACCGTATTTGTTATGCCAATCAGTGCGAGCGCTGAATGAAATGGAAGTGTTGTCACTTGCCTCATAATCTACTTGAGAGAATAAGCCTGGCACTTGGTAGTGATAATCAAATGCTGAGAACTCATCAGAACTAAAGCGCTCTGACTGGTAAGCTACCCCCACAAGCCATGCGATATTAGCGCTGTATCCTGACAGACTTGATTCTAGTAAGTAACTATCATGATTGTCATTTTCATTAATGATGCCATACACATGAGTGTGCCTCTGCTCCATGGCTGAACCACGCACATTGAAGTTAAGCTCCTCATTGACTGGTTGCTCAAAGGTAAAACCACTATCGAGTCTTAATGACTCTTGATCTTGTGCAAAGGGGGTGCCATCGGGCGTCACTGCGCTCTTAGCTGTGCCGCCTTGTCGTTGTTCTTTCATTGCGCCGAAGGTGACGTAGAGGTTTGCGTCATTTTCCCCAGACCAATAAAAGCGAGGTCGAATAGTGGCTCGCTCATAACTTGCCATATCCAACCAGCCGTCGTTATCTAAGTCTTGTTGCTGCTGGTGGTGTGCGCCAGCGGTGATAGAGGCACGGAGTTCATGACTTAAAGGCGCGGCTAGGTAAGTGGTAATATCCTGTCCATTCTTTGATGTGGCATTAACGAGTACTTCGGCTTCTAGCTCATCTGAGGGAGTTCGAGAAATTAAGTTAACTACACCGCCTAGAGCGGAGCCGCCATATAACGAAGACGCCGAACCTTTAATGATTTCTACATTGGCCAGATCGGTAGGCGGAATTTGTAGTAAACCAATAGAGGCAACAGAACCTCCATACAGTGGTAAGCCATCACTGAGTAATTGTGTGTAGCGGCCATATAAGCTTTGTAGGCGGATATTGGCGCTACCAAGAGCTGGCGAAGTGTTTTGCACACGTACTCCACCTGTTTCAGCGACCAACATGGAAATATTGCCGGGTCGCATCAAGGCTTTTTCCTGAATTTCTTCGCCATTGATGATTTCAATCCGAGTGGCAGATTCGGTAACTATGCGACCAAGGCGCGAAGCCGTTACTTGGATTTTTTCAATTTTGTTATCATGTTCAGCATGATGGTCTTCACCCGCGTAGGGCGTTGAAGAGAGTAGCGCAGCAGACAGCGTAACTAAAGAGTATTTATTATTAAGCATTTTATGCCTCAAGCTATATCAGTAATTAAGCCATATTCGCAATTACTGGTAAGAAAATAAGAGATAGTTTTTATTAACTGGAGCTACGAGATAAAAATTGGAGGACGATATAAGGAGGTTATAAATGCCCTTGTAGTGGCTGTATGCAGCGGTAATATAGACTCAACTAAACCCACTAAATTTGAATGCATAGAGATGTTTTCGATATAGAGAAAGCTGATACAAGTGTTTGCTGGGCAAATACATTGCTCTTCACAACACTCAACCTCACAACATCCATCCGAGTTTTGTGATGCAATATGTCCATCGTCCGAGGCTGTTAATACTTGTGCAGGCTCTGTGGTGTTCGCAACCATGCTATCGTTGATTAATATTATCGATGCGTGAGCCATTGACTGCGCGACAAAGAACGCCAGCATCATTATCATAATTGTTAATCTTAACAATGGGTTGTACATTGTATTCTCGAGTAAAGCTTGGCCTGCCATTGTAAGGAATTTTACATTGTATGTGAAGTAGGGAAAGTCAGTAGCCGAACTTTCTCTTAGATGAAACCAGACAAATATCTTTGATGGATGGAGTAAAGGGTTAGCACTGCACTGCCGAGTAATAAGGTATGACAATTTTAATCGCGTTATAAATCGTTGCAGTATCGCATAGGCAAAGCCACCATCGGTGAGCGAGAAACTCAAAAAGTGAAGTGTACCGCTGGTTAGTCGTGTTTTAGGTGGCCCTTCAATCGGGCTTTTAATGTACACCCTCTCCATATAGAAAAAGATTCATTACTGGGTAAACGTCCTTTCTTAGATTGGTTCGATTGTTGTTATCACAAACGCTATTACATATATTTTTACTGTTACCAAATATTTGATGGGCCAATTCAAGTCTTTGTCTTTTAAGATTATTATAATCTAGTCATATTTCTGCAATATATCGTATGAATACTTATTTAATCAAATTAGAGTTAATATACTATTTTTCCTGATCTAATACTAAAAGCTACTGCAGTTGGTTTACTTGCCCTGATACATTGCACGTAGGCTATGACACGTGCCAAGTAAGGTCTAGAACACCTTTGGGCGAGTGGGTTATTGTTTTAACTAAAATGATTAGCAAGCGAGTTATATGATCAGTTTTTTATTGTTCGCTTTTTGTGCAGAATATTTTGCTTTGCAAACCAATGAATAGCTAAGTTAGTGGCCAGTTGTGTGGGCTATAAAGATGAGATAAGGGTCTTGTTGATGTTGTCTGTATTTTTTTAGGGACTTGTAAATATTGACGGAAATAGCTTCCAATACAAGTGTATTTTCCTACAATTTATGAATTATAAAGACAATACAAGAGGGGAGGTGGAGTTTATTGTTATCGAGTTTGTGTATTGTATATTACAAGGAGGTAGGTTTTTGAAGCGTGTTTTTATAATAGGTATATGATTATATTGTTGCGTAAAACTATAAAGTCTAGCGTTTTAATATTAGTAGAAAGTGGACAATATATTGACAATATTCAGGTTGTCGATAGTATATCTTAGTATGTTTGCTTAGTGCGCATATTTTGTCAAAATTGTTACACTGATTGAATAACATGGAATGCATTCAACGTATACGTAAATAATTTAGACTTTCTTAGCATGTCAATAGGTAAATGGTAGATAAGAATATAGGCTATAAGTAGGTTGATTGTTGTAATGCGATAGCCATAATGGCAATTCAAGGAGTACGTTGATGCCAGAAAAGAGCAAGATAGCGCACATTAATATGAATATATTAATAGAAGTATTTTCTAAAGGTTATGAGATGGGGACTCTAGACTCTCTAGATGGTATCCATATACGCAGTAACGAGGTGAAGCAGCGCTTTGAAGCGCAACTTTGCTCTTTGTTTTCAGACATTCTTGGTCAAGATTACAGAGAAATAGGTCCATTGCATGAAGCTCCTAAGGAATGACCGCACTATTAGCCATATTAACTAATAGCGCGGTTAACCAAGTTAGAATTTACTGCCTCTTTTATCGATAATACCAAGCTTGTTTACCTCTATTTTATAAGGCGTAGAGTAAACGTTGTAGGCTTTGAATATTTCGTTGTCTTGGTCGAAAATGATCGGTAGATCCAGAGCGAACTTATCAGCAAATTGCTTTACATAGTTGGCATCAACATAAAAGGAATTTGCAATACCCACCCAAAGATCCTCAGAATTATTCTCGATTTGTTTTTTAAGCTGCTCAAGTTGCGCAGCACAGTTTGGAAATTTTGGCATGGGGCATAAAGAATCCATGAATACCAAGTTAAGCTTTTGACCATGTTCCAACTTTGCTAACAAAGACTGACTATCCAGTTTGTCATTTGTTATTGTGGTTTTGGCAAAATGTGCGATTGGGTCACCAACTTTTATGTGTTTGAGCAATTTTACATCTTTAACATGCGTGGCCTCTTTAGTGGCGGGTTCTGTCTTTGCTGACACATCCGGTTGCGCCTTATTTGTTTTTAGGCCTAAATGCTGCTTTAACTCGTCGGTGTTACCAGAGAAAGTGATTTCATCATTTTGAACCAGCACATGGTAAGGTCTATCCCATACACCCATTTTGCGCATTAAGGTGAGCTCTTTATCCAACACCAGAGGTTTTATTTGTGGGAAATACCCTTGGAATTTTTTGATTTGTACTTCGGTAACATTGAACTGTGGCTGTATCCAAACACGTTTAGTGGAAGTTAAAAATGAATTTGGCAGTACTTTTTCAATATCAACATCTCCGCCACCATTATACATGGCCCAAATATCAGAAAAGATAAAGTGAGTTGTCTGTTTATGGTCAATGGCGATAACATTACCATCTACAGTTTGTAGCGTACTTAGTTGTAGCTCCTTTGGCAAAGCACTATCAGCGGCGTAACTCATGGCGGCTGTGAATGGTAATAAGAGTAGGATCAGAAATTTCATCTTATTCTCCTTGTAAGTGTGTTTGCGACGAAGCTTTGGCTGCAAGTTTATTTAACGTTTCATCTAGCTCATCAGATACTAAGAAAGTGCGATACGCAATTTTTCCTTGTTTGTTGATCACAACATGATGGGGGGTGCCCAAAACACCATAGTCTTGTGTAATATGCCCTTTTTTGTCGAATACAGTAGGTAATTGATAGTTTTCTTGAGTGTATAGTTTGGTAATGTTCTCGATTGAGTCGTTTAAACCAATATTAATTGCAACCACTTCCACATCTTGGCCTAAGCGGTCAAATGTGTTTTGTAGGTGGTGCATCTCAGCAATACAGTAACTACACCAAGTAGACCAAAACTTGAGGTATACAGCTTTTTTACCTTTAAATTCACTGAGTGATAGTTTTTTGCCATCCAGTGTTGTTACTTCAAAGTTGGGAGCAATATCACCTACTTGGGGTGCTTTTGCCATTGCAGAGGTAATACCAAAACACAGTAATACAGCCGTAATTTTTAGGGTATGAATGATCTTCATAAACATAAATAATTTCCTATAGGACTTGTAGAATAAAATAGATAGATACACCCACCATTGCAGATGCCATCACAATATTTGAAATGCGTAGCCATGGGCCTGAGCGCGGCAGTAGGTTTATAAAACCGCTTAGACTACCGGCTAAAATGAGTAGGATGCTCATACCCAATGCAAACAAAAACATACTGACTGAGCCAAGTACAGCATCTCCTTGGGCTGCTACGTACATGAGGAGCATTCCCAATATTGGAGAGGTACAAGGTGCCATCACAAGCCCAGAAAGCGCGCCAGAAACAAAGACATTTAAATGCTTGGATTTTAAGTTTGGCGTGAGTGAAACACCAAGATGAGGGAGCTTTATCCAACCCATTATCCACATTGCCATCACCAGACAAAACACCGCGACAAATGACAAGGTAGCAGGATGAGAGCGACCGAACCAAAAACCTGTCCTGATTTTCCTGCCAGCATGCCAAGTCCAGCATATACAACCGCTAATCCGAACACATAGCTGAAGGATAAATAGCAGCTCTGCTTGCTTGTTTTAGCATGACTCCCAATGACTGAAACAGTGATGGGGATCATGGGATAAATACAAGGAGTTAAACTGGTGAGTAATCCAGCTACAAATATTAGCCCCATGATGGTGATAGAGATTTCGCCACTCATTAAGGCTGTTTGAATCATGTCGTTCATGACCTTCCATGCTCCGGTATCTTGATTGTTGGTACGAAATGTAAGGTACAGTACTTTTTCGACGAGCCAATCAAATACTCTTTAAATTATCCTAATATTTTATTTTATATAAATTTCATATGAATATATCCTTAACTATCAATGGTATGCGGTTTTTGCTGGGGTGGTCATGTGCGATGAAGATCTGAACCTATTTATCGCTACGTTATCAATAGCCAAAATGTATACCTTGCTATTCATTGCCAGTTAGTTTGTGGTTACTGTTAGGCGTCATTAGGGGGAAGAAAAACATCAAGGTGGTATGTGCTTTTTGTGTGGGTATTTAGCCTGTATTAACCTTAGCTACTCTCATCAGAGATTGCTGGCATAGCTAACATAAAGTGAATGAAAAAGTGATGGGCGTTGCTAGAGAGTGTAGGGAACGATGTTCAGGCTAAGCCCATGGCAGGTTTGCTTAGCTTATCCTGAACATGAATCTGACTATTTACTGTTGATATTGGACAACACGTTGCTTGATTTGGCCAAAAATAGACTGACCCGCTGGGTCGAGCATTTCGATAGAAACGGTGTCATCAAAACTCATAAAGGGCGTTTGAGCCTCGCCACTTTCAATCACCTCTAGCATGCGCTTTTCGGCTAAGCAGCTTGAGCCTGCACTGCGATCATAGTTGGAAATTGTACCTGAGCCTATTATGCTTCCCGCTGTCATATGTCTGGTTTTTGCAGCATGTGCAATGATAGTAGGGAAATCAAATGTCATGTCTACACCACAATTTGGCGACCCAAATAGTTCATCATTGAGATGAGTAACTAAAGGCAATAAAACTTTACCGCCATCCCAATGTTGCTCTAGCTCATCAGGAGTCACTGCAACAGGAGAAAAGGCACTTGCTGGTTTACTGTTGAAAAAGCCGAAGCCTTTAGCCAACTCGTTCGGTATCAAGTTTCTTAAAGACACATCATTGACCAACATGATGAGTTTGATATGGTCTTTGGCTTGCTCTGGCGTAACGCCCATTGGCACGTCGTCAGTAATGACAGCCACTTCAGATTCAAAGTCTATACCCCAATCAGTACTGGCTAATTCGATATTATCTCTTGGACCAATAAATGCGTCTGAACCACCTTGATAAATCAATGGATCGGTCCAAAAAGTGTCTGGCATCTGCGCACCGCGCGCCTTACGAACCAGTTCGACATGATTTACATATGCGCTACCGTCGGCCCATTGATAAGCTCGGGGCAGAGGAGATTCGCAGTCTGTCTGTTCAAATGCAAAGCTATTTTCCACTTGGTTTGCATTTAACTGTTTATAAATATCATTCAGCTTCGGCTCAATAGCTTGCCAATTATCAATTGCGTATTGCATGGTTGGAGCTATATTCGATACTTCGACGGCGCGTGTGAGGTCTTTTGAGACAACAACCAGTTTACCATCACGACTATTGTTTTTGAGTGAGGCTAGTTTCATTACAACTCCTTTGTTGTTTACATTATTTTCGGGTAAAAACGATATGAACACGCTCTAACTATGTGTTTGAGAGCGCTTTTGAGTCACTACTATCGGTTTGTTGCTTGGTGACGAGCTTACTAAATATAAGACCTAGCTCAAAAAGCACTAGCATGGGGATGGCAAGCATGGTTTGTGATAGAACATCTGGTGGTGTTAGAAGCATCGAAATAGCAAATGCGCCCACCACAATATACGGTCGGTGCTTTTTTAAATCATCAGCAGAGGTAATACCTGACCAGCAAAGCAGCATAGTGGCAATCGGGATCTCAAATACGATTCCAAATGCGAAAAACATCTTGATGACAAAGCTCAAGTAGCTACTAATATCGGGTGTAAGGGCAATAACATCAGGGCCAACGCTTGCGAAAAACTCAAATATAACTGGAAATACAATGTAATAGCTAAACGCTATGCCACTGTAGAATAAAACGATGCTTGAGACTAACATGGGGATCAGAATACGTTTTTCCGTGCCGTAGAGCCCAGGAGCAATAAACCCCCAGCATTGATGTAAAATATAGGGGATGACCGCGAACACAGAAACGAGCAGTGTTAATTTGAAAGGGGCGAAAAATGGTGCTGTTACGTCGGTTGCAATCATGGTGTTTTCTATCGGCAGGCTAGTTGCAAGTGGTGCTGCTACGAAACTATAGATATCGTTGCTAAAGCCAACCAGCATAACGAAAACGATTAAAACAGCGGCCAAGATCCTGACTAAGCGATTACGAACTTCAACGAGATGTTCAATAATTGTTTGTTTATTTGCTTTGTGACCCATTTGGATTTTCCCTGTGTTGCGGCTGTCTCAAATCCACTTTAGTGAGATCTTGCAAAGAATGTTGTATGTCGGGCACTTTGAAATTACTCCGTAACTCAGCCGCTTTACGTAAGTTCTCTTTCAACTCCAAGCTATGAAGGTCTTCATTTAACTCGGTTTGAATCGAACTCATCATGCTTTTGGCTTTATTAATCCAGCGCAATACCGTGCGAATCGCAATTGGGAGTCGCTCAGGTCCCAACACAATTAGGCCTACTACGAAAACAACCATTAACTCCCAAATGCCCATAACTATGCCTTTTGCTTAAGCGCTTCTTGTTGAACCGATGGTGCTTCTTTTTTATCATTTTGCTCTATAAAGTTGGCATCCGGTGCCGGTACTTTATCATCGCTGTGCTTTCCATCATCCATTGCTTGTTTAAAGCCTTTTAAAGCACCGCCTAAATCAGAACCCAAATTTTTCAATTTCTTAGTACCGAATAGAAGTACAATGATTGCCAAAACGATCAGCAGTTGCCAAATGCTAACTCCACCTATACCCATAGTTATCTCCTTAAATGTGTTGTTGCAAAATATATGGTTTTTCTTGTATTACCTGACATTACTCAATGCGCAATGATGCGCAAGCACACGCGGACAAGGTCTAAGTGTGAGTCCACCAAAGGTGAGTAAAAGTAACTTTTTAGATGATTTATGAAAATACGCGGCTAAGGTATCACCATCGGAATTATGAAGTCAATTACCCAGCTGAAGGTTTAATATTAAATTATTATATTAATTTTTTGTTACAGTTTTATCGTTGAAGCACGGGGGTTTTGATAAAAGATCTCACACATGAGATGTTTTGTGGAATGTAGATAATGTATGCTGAAATGCCTCGCAACTTAAGATTTGATAGGGGGTTAGCATGTATTGCTCTCAGGGATAGGGAATACAACTCAATTTTGAATTGGAATGAAAAAGTAAATTTTTGTTGACTTATCGTTGCACAATCGTTTAGTTTTTACCCGCTAGCCAGCATAGGTAGCCCTCACATTAGAATTTAACAGCTTATTTCAAATAAAAGAACTTAGACATGGAAATTGTCATATTTACTATTTTATTAATATTATTCACTTTTTCAGGGGCATGGGCATCTAGGAAAAACAGGAATCAGGGTGATGAAGATTATTTATTAGCTGGGAATGACGTATCTCCTTTGGCCGCAGCGCTTTCTGCGGCGGCTACAAAATATAGTGGTTATATGTTTATTGCTATGATGGGCTACATATATACCTTTGGTCTTTCAGCTATTTGGTTGATGTGTGGTTTTCTATTCGGGGATATGTTGGCATATTTCTTTGTCCATGAAAAAGTTCGACAGCAAACCATACGCACAGGTTCTTTGACTTTTGCTGAATTGGTTAGCAACTGGAATGGACAGAAAAATAATACGTTGAGAGTCTCAATAGGATTAATTTCCTTAGTTTTTCTGATCACTTATGCGGCAGCGCAGTTTAGTGCGGGTGGTAAAGCACTGCATGTTTTATTCGGTTGGCATCAACATGTCGGTACGATCTTGGGGGGAATATTGATCCTCTCCTATTGTTTGTACGGTGGATTAAAGGCGTCGATAGTGACCGACGTCATTCAATCGGGCGTGATGATGGTGGCCATGTTTATGCTTTTGGCAGTGGCCGTTTACAATCTGGGTGGGGTTGGCGATTTTATCGCGCGTTTGGCAGAGGTATCTCCCTCGTATCTGGATCTCGGACTAGAGCGTTTTGGTTCATTTACAGCATTATTTTTGTTTATTTCAGGCTGGATGTTTAGTGGCATTGGTGTGATAGGTCAACCTCACGTAATGGTGCGTTTTATGGCGTTGGATAAAAATGCCAGTATTGCACGCTCAGGTGTATATTACTTTACTTGGAGTGCGGTATTTCTTTCATTGGTAATGGCAGTTGGTTTTGCTACACGTATTTATATTACCGATGTTATGAACTTTGACGCGGAATTGGCATTGCCAATGTTAACAACAATGTTGTTATCGAGCGTGGGTGTAGGGATTATGATGGCGGGTATTTTTGCAGCGATTATGTCTACTACCGATTCACAGATTTTAAGCTGCTCGGCAGTACTAACAGAAGATTTAAAACTAGGGAAAGGGCGCTTTAACCGCATTCATTTTACTTTTGCGATGACGACACTCGCGTTGCTAATCAGCGTGTTTGCGGATGAAAGTGTCTTTACGTTAGTTATTTTGGCTTGGTCTGGACTATCAAGCGCGATCGGACCTTTGGCAATTTTACAAGCGCTAGGTAAAAAGTCACCTCAATGGCTGTCTTTATGTATGGTTTTTGGTGGTCTTGGGGTTTCAATCGCTTGGCGTATGGCAGGGTTTCATACTGCAATATACGAGGCGATGCCAGGAATGCTCAGTGGGTTTGTGATTTATTACCTTGGCTATAGTTTGGTATTAAAGCGCTCGTCAGATGTTATGTTTTCCACGCAACAGCCAAGTGTTGATGGAGAGAGCAGCTAAAAATGCCTGGATATCAATTCGCTGACTATGAATTTGATACAGCTCAAAAATTATTATGTTTAAAAAACTCGGTTGATAGTGATGGCCCTCGTTGCATACCACTTAGAAATAAGGTTGCTAAGTTACTCTGCTACTTGATTGAAAACAGAGAGCGTGTGGTAAGTAAAGAAGAGCTATTAGATGCTATTTGGGCGCAGAATGTGCTTCGAGAAAACTCCCTGACCCAAAGTGTCAGAGAGCTAAGGAGTGTGCTAAACGACAATGCACAGTCACCAGAGTATATAAAAACCTTCACTCAACTTGGTTATAGATGGGTCTGTGAAACATCAGCCATTACAACCGAGGCGGCAGAGGTTGCTGTTCAACCAAGACATCAATCCCAGTTGGCTAAGCGCTTCTGGATGGTGTTATTGGGGGTGCTATTTGTGGTGGTTCTGGGGGGATATTTGTTATCCAACGCTGATTCAGGTGTCTCGCTTGAAAAGCAAAAAATAACAAAGAACTCATTAATGATACTCCCTTTGAACAATGCGACAAACGATCCGAGCATGAGTTGGTTGGAGTTAGGTTTAGCAGACATGCTGGCCGTTACGTTACAGGGTGATAGTCGGATTCAAGTAACTTCTCCTGCGTCAGGAAGGTTACTTTTAGTCGAAAAAGGTTTGAGTTGGCCTGCGAGCAGGATACAGATCAAAGCTATTTTAGAGGAACAAGGGATTGCCGCGGCTTTGCTGGGAAGTGTTCGTCTTTATGACGGGCAGCAAGTTTTAGACTTTATGATTGTGTATGCCAATGGTGATGTGAAGCAAGGGAGTATGGCTTTTGCGTCTTTGCCAGCTGAAGTACTAAAAATTAGCAGGCAAATTATCACGCTCATGTTATCCGAAGACCCTGTCGGTCAATTGCAGGTTAAGGGTGAGCCTGTGGAGTCTTTGGCTATTGCTCAGGGGCTGGCGCAGTTTTACCAATCAGGACCGCTACTGGCGCAGAAATATTTTAAAGCGGCTTTGGAAATTAATAAGCACAATTACTGGACGTACATCTATCTGGCAAACGCACAGTTGGCCAGCGGGCAATGGCAATTAGCTACGCAGACGCTAGAGCATATATCGCAAAGTGCTATGGATAAAGATGCTTATTTGAATGCGTACGTATACTTTTTGCAAAGTGAGATAGCATTTCGTCGTGGGGTGTTAGCACCACAACAAATTGAACGCACCATTGAACAGGTAAAGCGTTCAACGAATGTAGAACTATTGGCTAGGAGCTTCCGTTTACAGGCAAGTTTGGCAGCGACTCTTGGAGACTGGCATGGGTATCAAAGCTGGAGTGAACAAGCTAATGCATTGGCGACAGTTGATGATATGTTTTATTTTACGACTGACTTTTTATTGTTGGATGCCAGTGAGCATAGTTTAGATAAGAATTTGATATCGTATTTATACCGTAAAAACAAAGGCGAATTTGAGAAGCAAACAAATGGACATAAGTATGATTTGCTAAATGGTAAGTTGCAGGCAGATGTAAATATGTCTATTGGTATTAACCCTGAGTATAGTTTGCAGACAAGGCATCAGTCCTTAAAAAAAGCAGTTGCTTTATACCGCTCTTATCATTTCCGTTGGGAGCTGGCTCATGCTTTATATTATTTAGGTAAGTTCTCTTATAAGGACGAGTGTGAGCTATCAAGAGGATATTTTCTTGAAGCCCAAACAATTGCTATAGAGCTGGATGCGCAGTACTTAAGAAAGTTTATAAAAAAAATGCTTGATAACCGTCAGTGTAATATAAATTAATTATTTGTGGCTTATTATTGCTTATATGAATACATTGCGTTTGTTTCATGTTCCCACAGTAATTTTTGGCTGAGGTTAGAGCTTGTACGCCTTTTTGAAAGATATTTTATATTCTGGATGATACGTCGGATTTAGCTTGTTAGAGCGCACTCTAAGCTGGAGTTTTTTTCGACTTTATAGGTTGATGAATTTTTTTATTTTTAGATTTCAAACTTGATGATGTTATACAACTGACACTTCACTTTTTAAATTTAAGAATAATCAAATAAACGGTGGCTCACTCTTAAGAGTGCCTCAGCCACAGATGTTTTAAATAACAGAAGATCATTTTGATAAAAATACAGACGGGATAGTTTTGTCCGATTTTTAGACTGTGATAGTAGATTTCGAGGTGTGATCTAGGATCGGAACGCGCTCAGAAATTGGGGGTATATTCATGCCAAGACTAAGGAGGATACATGAGTAATAATAAAAAAAATGATAAGGAAGAATTGCGTTCAAAAGCGGGGAATATGAGCCGCCGTACCTTTTTGAAAGGAAGTGCCGTTGCGGTTGCTGCTGCAAGTGGTAGCGCGTTAGCTCATACCAACTATTCATCAAAAAAGAAGCATCTAGATTTTGATGATGAATATGATTACGTGATTGTAGGTGCCGGACCTGGTGGTGGCCCAGTCGCTGCCAATCTTGCCCGTGCAGGTTACAGAGTCGCGATTTTGGAAGCTGGCTTAGACCCTATGTCTGAGCGTGCAAACAAAGCGGACCCCTCTACGAGCTTTATATATGAAACGCCGGGCTTCTTTGGTGGTGCTTCTGAGCATGCCTTATTAAGCTGGGATTTCTTTACCGATCACTTTGCAAACTTAGAGCAGCAGCGCAAAGACTTCAAATATGTTGAAGGCAAAGGGGTGTTGTATCCTCGTGGCTCATGTTTAGGCGGTTCAGCGTCACATAACGCACTGATCTTCTGTTATCCACATGACAGTGACTTTGATGAAATTGTACAAATGACGGGCGATGAGTCTTGGAATAGCGCAGCGATGCGTGACTACTTTGTGCGCATTGAAGATTGTCAGTACTGTCAACCTGATGCAGAAGGTCATGGCTTCAATGGCTATATCCCAACCAGCCTAATAGAACAAGATGCTTATGAAATCTTCCCAGAGTTCAAAGATATTGGCCTAGCGGGTGCAACATTATCAGATTCTTACTACCAAGGTAATACAGAGTTAGATGTAAACCACCCGCTGGTGGCAACGGGATCGGTCGGTTACTTCAAGACACCGATGAACACACTTAACAAGAAGCGTGTTGCTATTCGTGAACGTCTAATCGAGACACAACAGCAGTACCCTGACAACTTATTCATTATCACCAATGCGCTGGTCACTAAAGTAGTGACCCACAAGAAAATGGCGGTAGGTGTTGAGTATATGGCAGAAGGCGGCCAATCATATAAAGCCCATAAGTTGAGTGAGTTTGCAGACAAAGGTGTAAAAACTAGGATCCGCGCAAAACGTGAAGTTATCTTAGCTGGGGGTGCTTTTAATACACCACAGTTATTGAAACTATCAGGTATTGGTCCTAGAAAAGAGCTTAAGCAGCATGGTATTAAAGTGGTAAAACACTTGCCTGGCGTGGGTGAAAACCTACAAGACCGCTATGAAGTGCCTGTGATCTTTAATCTAAAAGACAGTAACAAGCTATTCGAACGCTGCCAAGCATTCCAAGTTGATGATCCGTGTTTAGCTAGCTATATCAATGGTGAGTGGCAAACGGATGGTCAGGTGCGTAATTTCTCTGGTCCTTACGCGAGTAACCCTGTGTATGCAAGTCGTATCATGAAGTCGAGCCACGCTAAAAATATGCCTGATATATTCTTAGTAGGCTTACCGATTGCCTTTAAGGGTTACTATCCACAATACTCTCTAGAGCCAATTACTAATCACTGGACTTGGCTTGTATTGAAAGTACACAACGAAAATTCGGCTGGGCGAGTTAAACTTCGTTCCGCAGATCCAACAGACACGCCATTAATTAACTTCCATTATTTTGAAGAAGGCAATGCAGACGAGTCGGATCTAAAAGCGGTGGTTGAAGGTATCCGTCATGTGCGTGAATTCATGCTTGATGGCTCGGCTCAACAGCACCTTGCGGGTGAAGCAATTCCTGGTATTGATGTTGATAGCGATGAGCAATTAGAGCAATACATTCGTAACGTGGCTTGGGGTCACCATGCGTCTTGTACAGCAAAAATTGGCTCTGACAGAGATCCTATGGCCGTACTTGATAGTCGCTTTAGAGTTCGCGGCGTTGCTAACTTACGTGTTGTGGATGCGTCAGCATTTCCGAAGACACCTGGGTTTTTCCCAACAGCAGCGATCATCATGATCAGTGAAAAAGCATCTGATGTTATTTTAGCTGACGCTGAATGTGCATCTGATGTTAAATGTCACGGATACGCTTCATGGGATCCAAAAGAGGTATACACAGAGGGCGATATGGTGACCTATAACGGCATCGTTTATCGTGCGAAGTGGTTCTCTAAAGGTGATAACCCAGACAATGGACATCCATGGCGTGAAGTCGATCCAATAGCACGCCCTTGGCGCAGTGATCTTGATTATGAACGCGGCGACCAAGTGGTTTATGAGCAGCAAACCTATCAGGCGCGCTGGTATAGCGCAAATGAGAAACCTGCGAATAGTAAAGCTTGGAAACTTGTTAAGTAAAGTCATTCTGCGATGAGTATAGTTGTATTGCAAAAGCAACAATGGCGTTTGCACTGCAACTATATTTAGCACAACAATATAGTTGTCATTGACTTGACAAAAAAATAAAGTAGGATCGTCGCTCGAATAAAATATTTTAACAAAAGTGTAACTGTTTTTGTTTCATTTGTTAAAATAAAGATTCAAGTGAGTTTAAGGAAAAACAACAGCCCAGCGAGCGAAGGATTGGTCGTGTGATCGAAAGCGTTAAAAATATCAAAATAGCCAAAGTATTGAGCCTTAAGTGAAAGCATAGTTTCACCAAAATTTATGTGAGGGATTCATTTAATATGAAACATAGTGATGTAAATATACCTGAGAAAGTAATTGCGTTTGGCGAACATGCCCTTGATGTAAGTAATCAAGAGCTTGATTGCGCACCTTATTCAAACGAATATTATGAGCTTTGCTTTGAATACACGCGTACTTTGCCTGAAGTATGTAGTTTCTATCGCCAGCGTTTTGAGCAGGCCGGTATTGACCCATCTACAATTACTAATAGAGACGCTTTTGAAGCTATCCCGCCAATGTCAAGCGGTGAGGTAAGCGCACTAACTGACAGTACGCTGTTACCTGACGCCACAAGAGAATGTTTGAAAACTGGTTTTTTCAATATGCCAGTACAAAAAAAACTATGGCGCAAATTCACAACGAGTGGCTCTAGTGGATTACGTCCCAAGGTATCTTATTACACGCGTGATGACTGGGAAGTCTTGGTGACAACCGGTGCGAGAATGCTTGCATCGCATATTCCATTTTACAAAATTTCACGTGCTCTAAACTGTTTTAACGGTGGTCATGTTGGCGCTAAATTCCAAGAAGACATTTTTTCTACATTAGGTGTTTCTGTTGAAGGTGTTCACATTAGTCGTACTACACCAGAGGCTGTATTAGAGCAGTTGGCTATCAGTGGTGCGAAAGAACTGGGTGGATTCAATACGCTAATTATTCCTCCTGGTCTGCCTAAAGGAATGCAAGGGGCAAGCAAAGGTACAAACCTTGACTCTCTGCTTGAAATCGATGTGGACAACATCATTGGTAAAAACATTCGCGTCATTCTAACCAGTGGCACCCCTCGTGAAGCACCAGGTTTAAACCTACGCCAGCGTGTTTGGGAAGCGAATGAGCTAGCAGGGCAAGAAAGAACGCAATTCTTTGAAATGTATGGCTTCTCAGAAAGCTTACCCAATGCGATGGATTGTGAAATGAACGACGGTTTACATTTAGCGCCTGGACCAACTTTTACCGAAGTGTTAGACGAAAACACGGGTAAGCATGTGAAAAGCGGAGAAAAAGGCTTTGTTGCAATTACAGGTCTTAGAAATGGTTCTCGCTTCTTACGCTACTTAGTTGGTGATGAAGCTGTGTATGTAGATGAGCCGTGTAAATGCGGTAAAACTTCACCACGTTTAAAGAACATTGAACGCGTAAAAGAAATCGAAAGGCTGCAACAGGGTTGTGGTGGCGGTTTATAAACTGCTTTGAACTATCAGGTGCTACCGAATGCTTTTGCTGTAGCACCTATATTTAGTAATACTGTTAATGGAATATAAAGTTTATCATGCAAGAAATAATTCAACTAAACAACATCATCAATGGTAATGAAAGAGAAGCTGAAGAGCGCAAAGTTGCTGGTCGTTTTAGCTTCCCTGTAACCACGGATCAAGACCTAAGCTTCGCGTTAAAGCTAACTCGTGTGCAAAAGTCGCAGCCTATTAATAAAGTGATTGAAGCGCTGTCAAAAATTGGTAGAGATGCGAATTGGATCACAGATGAAGATCTAAAGATTCAAGCAGAATTAAGTGGTAGCCCGATTAAACACATGCGTAAGTCGATTGATGTGATCAACACTTGGCTCGCTGGCTTAAAAGACTATGTACAAATCAATGGCAAGCTAAAGCCGGTACAGGGTACAGATGAACCAAAAGAAGTGTTACTAGACGACAAAGGCATGCTATTCCGTGGCGGTCTATCTACCATGTTTGTATTGGCCGGTGATGAAGTTGCTATCGCGCCTTGGAACATCGCCCAAGCGATGCTTGCAGATTCACGAGCAATTGTGAAACCTAGTAAAATTGAGCCACTAAGCGCATATTTATTCACCAAAGCCATTATTGCCGAGGGTTTAACGCCACCATCGTTGCTGTATATCAGCCGTGACTCAGAAGCCGAACAAGACTTGGTTAAAAAGGCCATTAAACTGACACAGCAGTCTGTAATTTATGGTGAAGATCACACTGTAGACGCAATTTGTGGACCATTTGGTTTCCGTGTAGACCATAAGTCAATCACGTTCTTGACGGGTCGCTCAGGTGCTATCGTGTGGGATGATGCGGATGTGCAACTGACTGCGGCAGCCATTGTAAGAGGTGCCACAGACGACAGGGGTAACCGTTGTAACTCTACTAAGAAAGTTTTTGCGCCTCGTGCTATGGCGTCCGCGTTGCAAGCGGCGATGGTTGCAGAAGCTGATAAACTCGTGCGTGGAGCGCCACAAGATGACGCGACGGATCTTGGCCGTTCAGAGCCACAGGCACGTGAAATCGCACAGGGCTGGACAAGCTCAGGTCAGGTTTTCTATGACCGTGATATGTTCTTCATGACGGTTGAAAAAGAAGCGCCAGTATTGCGTGAAGAGATCCCCTACCCAACAGTTTCAGTGTGCTACTACGATGAGGGTGAAGACCCAGTTGAGTTAGCTAACGAGAGCGTTCGTGGTACTCCTCTTGGGGCATCTATAGCATTGTCTTTATTTACAAGCGATGAAAACCGTTATCTAGAAGCGGCTTCACGTCTTGATACCTGTAAAGCATTACATAACTTACCGTCAACAGAGTTTGATTTCTGGACAACACATCAGCGCTTGCACTTGTTTACAGAGCTGATGAGACGCACTGAGTTAATTACAAACAACTAAACAACACTGAGTGATCTCATGCGTGAGATCGCTTGAACAAGCACATTTATATATGGAGTAAATTATGTCTGCATTAATCATCGTTAAGCTAAAAGTTAAAGATATGGAAAAGCTAAAAGAGTACTCAGCGCAAACGGGTGCTATTTTAGAAAAGTTCGACGGTAAAGTGCTAATCAAAGGTGCACCAACAGTTCTATGTGGTGACGTAGCTGGTTTTGATAAAACGGTTGTTTTTGAATTTCCAAGCAGAGAAGCAGCGGAAGGCTGGTACAACTCGCCTGAATATCAAGCGTTAATCGCAATTCGTGACGAAGCGATGGATTGTACGTTTGAGATTGCTGCATAAGCAGAATCATTAAAGCTTAGAACACTAAGCTGAGGTGGCTTGGTCTAGCAATGCATTTATTCGAATTTCACTGCAAGTATTCGTGGATAGTGTTACAGCCCAGAAATAGGCGATAAACATTCGGTAAACTTTTGAAATAAATAGAATTAAATGTAGCAACTTTGGGCAATAGCTAGGCTGAGTCACCGATTAAAATAGCTTGCATTATAAGCTTAAGTATTTTGCCCAATATCAGTAATTAGATAATTTATAGTGATGTATTTGGTTTACTCACGTCGTTTGAGTAAGTGCTTTGAGCACCTTATGCCATGAGTGTTGGAGATGGAGTTTACTAAATAGGCGATGGTAAGCGACTTACGATCATCATGCTTTGTGAACTAAATTTTGATAGTAAAGCTAACTGACCAGTCAATAGCTGCTTAACTGCGCGTGCATGCGCTGTGGTTAACGGTGAAAGTTTTTTTGGAAAGCCATTTAGTTATCCAACATTTTAAGGGTATGCAAAGTAAGGTGTTAGCCATTCACATCAAGATATGTAGTAGCTAGATAGATTTCACATCTAGCTAAGAAGACTTGCTATGAATTTATGCATTTTAGGTATAAACGCCTAGGCATAGTCATAGCTAAAATGAAGCCATCAAACTAATAGATGTTATAAACCGTGAACTTAACTGTTGATGATTGTCATTACATGGTTCGTTTGCGGGAGGTTTTTGTGTGCCAAATACGTCATCAGTCTAATGGTTGTTTAAATTAAACTTTCTGAAAGACAGAGTTAGCGTAGTAAGTAGTAATTAGTCTCTATCAATTCAGAGTCAGTGTGCTTAATGATAAAGGGCCACTGTTTTTTACATATTTAAAGTTATATTTAACTTGAATAAGGGAATATATCATGAACAGCAACCTTGATAATGTAAAAGTAATTGATGTAACGCTGCGAGATGGTGGTTATAGAAACCGCTTTAATTTCTCTTTAGACTTCGTGCAAAATCACGTAAAAAGCATGTATGAGTCTGGCGTTGATTATGTCGAAATTGGCTACCGTAATGGTTCAGTGGTGCCAATAAAAGGAATGGGAATTACAGGTTTTAGTGAAAATCAGTATATTCAGGCCATTCGTGAAGTTGTACCTGACATGAAGTTAGTTGTTATTGCACATGCGAAAAATATTACAGAACAGGATGTGCATGACATGGCTGACATGGGGGTATCTATGGTGCGTTTTTGTACGACACCAGAGAATATCGATGCAACACTAAAGTTATCTGCGATTTCCAAGCAACGTAATATGACCACAGGTATAAACTTTGTGCGCATCAGTAGTATTGCTGACAGCCAATTAGCCGAGCTAGTTAAGCGTGTTGATAAAAGTTGTGCGGATGTCATTTATTTTGCTGATTCTAACGGTAATTTAAACCCATCAGCGGTATCACGAATCGCTGGGGTACTTAAACAAAACACCGATCTAGAGATTGGTTTTCACGCACATGATAACTTGGGTCTGGCAATGTCTAACTCAATTGCGGCGGTTGAGAGTGGTACAACCTTTATCGACGCCAGTTTATTGGGTATGGGCAAAGGTATTGGCAACTTAAAGTTAGAAAAGTGGATTGCTTATAACCTCTCTAACGGCAAGAAAAAATACATTCTTGAACAGTTATTAAAAGCGGTATCAGCACTGCGTAGTAACCCTGATTATGTTGCGTCGGATGAAGAAGAATACACAATCGATATTAAATGCGGATTGTTTAATGTGCCTTTCACTGAGCGTCATAAACTAGAAAATGCTTGAGGTAAATGATATGGGAAGTCACGGCTACGCTTACTCTCAGCACTGCACGCTATATGGCGATGATAACCTAGAACCAATCTTGATTTTGGGTCCGGTTACGCCAGCATGGAGCGGCGGTGAGTTTTGTATGGGGTTGATAGCTGCGCTTACAGAACAGGGTTATTGTGTCTATGTGTTAGATAGCGTTCATTACCTAGGTGACTTGCCGTTGCAACGTAGCAGCGAGGAAATCATTGACTCTCTTGCGGGAGTCATTAGTGAGCAGTTTCCAAACATCCAATGCATCATGGGTTATGCATTAGGTGGAACGCTCGCCTGCAAACTGGCGCATCGCCTAGAACATGTTACACATGTGGTGAGTTTGTCTGGGCCAGGGTTTATTGATGCGCCTCTGTGTCAAGCGCTCAGTGATCTCAATGTGCCACTTAGGCAAGGGGATTTGGCAAGCGCCTTATTCGCTTTGGCTAAGAGTGTTGCGCCAAAGGGAAGTATACCTAGTCAGGGGCATATAGATGCAATACCAGATGACGATCAGCATCTTGCTTGCACACGTATGCTAAATGGATTTGAGTTTTTGTTGCAACTTGATGCGCGTGAAGATTTAGCAAAGTTTAAAGGCAATGCACTGTGCGTTGTGGGTGAACTTTCGCAGTTAGCAACGCGAGATAATCAAGCGCTACAAAGCGGAAATTCACTGCACACGTTAGTCGTTGTCCCCAACGCTGGGATGAGAGTGTTGTGCGACAACATTGAATATACAATTTCAGAAATTAGTAGTTGGTTAAAAGATGAAAACTAAAAAAGTTTTAATATTACCTGGTGACGGGATCGGCCGGGAAGTGTGCGATGCAGCGCTACCTGTACTAACAGCGTTAAATCTACCTATAGAGTTAGAATATGGTGATATAGGTTGGGAGTGTTGGAAAAAAGAAGGTGACACTGTTCCTCAAGATACATGGGATAAAATAGCGCGCTCCGATGCGGTGCTATTGGGGGCGATCACCAGTAAAGGTAAAAAGCAAGCAGAGAAAGAGTTGCCAGAGCATTTGCAAGGCACCGGACATAAGTTTGTTTCTCCGGTCATTCAATTGCGTCAGAAACTAGGTCTGTTCGCGAATGTTCGCCCATCTTACTATATTTCTGGTCAAGGAAAGCCGTTTAATATGGCAGTGATCCGTGAGAATACCGAAGGCTTGTATGCTGGTTTTGATTACCATGGTATTCCTGAACAAATCCAAAGTCTGTTAAGCCACCCTAATATTGATAAGAGTGGTTTTGATAATTCAGCCATCACGCTTAGGCTACAAACGAAATTCGGTCTTACTAGATTGTTCAAGTTTGCTTTTGAGTATGCAGTTAAGCATGGTCATAAACGCGTCACGTTTGCAGATAAACCGAATGTGATGCGTGATAGCGGTGCTTTTGCTGAAGAGGTTTTAGACTCGGTAGCAGCGAATTATCCAGAGATTGAATACGACATCCAAAATGTTGATGCGATGGCACTTTGGTTAGCAACACGCCCAGAGCAGTTTGGTGTAATAGTTGCTGAAAACATGTTTGGGGATATTTTATCTGATCTTGCCGGCGGAGTAATGGGTGGATTAGGCTTGGCTCCAAGCGCAAACTATGGTGAGGGTACCGCTTATTTTGAGCCGGTTCATGGTAGTGCGCCAAGTATGTACGGTAAAAATAAAGCAAACCCTAGCGCAATGTTTTTAAGTATTGCATTAATGCTAGATTACCTTGGCTTCGAAGACGCTGCGGAAAAAATCCGTGTTGCTGTGCAAGAGACAATTCGTAAGAGTAAGAACCTTACTTATGACTTTGGTGGCGATGCTTCAACGTCTGAACTTGCTGCTCAGATCATCGATAATATTGAGAATAACAAGCAGCAACTGAGTGCGGCGATTATCACGGTAGGTGATGAATTGTTAGCTGGTGAGTACCATAATACTAACCTCAAAGAAATCAGTGAGTTTTTACAAGATAAAGGTTATCACGTTGCCGAACACCTAGTTTGCTCAGATCAAAAAAGCATGATCAATAGGGCGGTTAACAAGTATGTTGGTGCCGTGGATCTATTAGTTGTTTCTGGCGGCTTAGGACCGACATCAGATGATGTGACTCGTTATGCTGTTGCCAGTGCGCTGTCTTTACCCGTCGAGTTTAACGAGCAAAGCTGGCAGCACATTTGTAATCGCATGAGCTCTTTCAAACTAGAGGTATGTGACAAAGATAAAGTTCAAGCGTACTTCCCACAAGGTGCGACAACGATTGCCAACTCTGCGGGTATTGCTCAGGGATTCACATTGACGCGCCACAATACGGAAGTCTTAGTCCTGCCTGGACCACCAAAAGAAATGAGTGCGGTACTGAATAAGGCATTTGAAAACAGACAAAGCAATCGCATCGCGCAGCACAGTAAACACCAGTGGAAGTTATTGGGTGTGACTGAAACACAGATCAATGTGCTGATTGAAAAACTCGCTCCGGCAATTGCGAAACAAGTAAAGTATATCTGGCGTTACCCTTATCTAAATGTCAGCGTTAATTGTGATGATTCACAGCCTGAGGTTATCGAGCAATTACAAGCTGTAACGAACAGCTTAGAGGCTTTTACAGTCAGTCGAAATGGCCTAAATGCATCACAGATGATTGAGGCAACTGAAGCGCTATGTTGGAAAAGTGATGATGTCCAATTAGAAGAACTGTTACAACAATTACCAGGTAACGGTATCGGACCCACATATTACGTCAATACCATTCCAGCGATATCAGATGTGCTAAGTACAGGCAGCTTTGATGGCACATTGGAGATCCATGTACAAGCGCCAGATGGTGAACCTCGTGTGCTGGCGATCCCATTACGTGATGAATATGTCACTGAATATGTGAAAGAGTTTGCGAGTTGGTGCTACCTAACATCAGAAAGTTGATTTAAGGAAATATGATGGATTTTAATGTAGAAGAAGTTAGAGCTAGATTGAAAAAGCTTGATACCCCCGCAGTATCTGATGCAATGGATAGTTTGGGCGTCAACCGTGCGTTGCATGGTATTGAATGTCGCACGCAAGGTGTTAAGGTCGCGGGGCCGGTATTTACTGTGCAGTATGAACGTTTCGATAAATCGCCCGAGACCTTTCAAAATGCGGGTAATTACATTGATCAAGTTCCCGCGGGCGCCATTGTGTTGATTAATAACTATGGTGACACGAGTTGTACAAATTGGGGTGACATCTTAACTCGAAAAGCGATGAGTTCAGGGATTGAAGGCACAGTTGTCAATGGTTCCGCACGTGATCTAGCGGTTGTTCGTGAGCTTGGTTATCCCTTATTTAGTAAAGGGATCTACATGGTATCGGGTAAAAACAGAGTGCGAGTTAGCGCGACCAATGTACCAGTAGAGATAAACTCCGTCGTGGTGGAACCCAGTGATTGGTTATTTGCTGATGACAACGGAGTGGTGGTGATTGCCGCAGATAACTTGCTACAAGTGCTTGAACGTGCTGAGAATGTTGAAAAGACCGAAGAACGCATAGTTGCTGCGATAGAGTCGGGCGCATCACTTGATGAGGCGCGTTCACAGTATGGCTATTCAAAGCCATGGGAAGTGGTCAATGGCAACTGAATTCGTTCAACGCTGGGAACAGGAATTGGATTTTCTGGATGTACACTATCATGTAAATCCAGATACCTACACCAGACGTTTTAACTCAGTGCAAGCTGGACGAGAGTACCAGAAATTGCGCGGTGGTGTTGTGTTAAAAAGCCACCTAGGCTGTGCATGTGCAGCCGCAAGAACTGCGATAGATGAAGGCTTACCTGTATTTGGCTCTATTGTGTTAAATCAGATTGCAGGTGGTTTAAGTGTGAGAGCGATTCAAAGCGCTCTCGCTCACTATGACACAAAGCAAAATGGCAGACTTATTGTTCATTTGCCCACGATAGTACCCAATAAACACCGTAGTACTTTAGTTAGAA
Source organism: Pseudoalteromonas sp. T1lg23B (assembly GCF_002964665.1). GTDB lineage: Bacteria > Pseudomonadota > Gammaproteobacteria > Enterobacterales > Alteromonadaceae > Pseudoalteromonas. Next base: position 182,477 of record NZ_PQBZ01000013.1, read on the forward strand.
AGTATCACAACGATGCAATTCAAAAGTATGCGTTGCAGGAACTGAGCATCTCTGATGCTTCGGGTAAACTAAAGCCGCAGATGCAAGACATTTTACAGTTTTGTAAAGAGCATGATGTGGTTCTCTCAAGTGGTCACGCATCTCGCGCTGAGGTTGAAGCTTTAGTTGAAGCCGCTGACGTTGTAGGCGGGGTTAGAGTCATGTTAAACCAGCCAGCTAACCCGATCACAGGCATGGATGCAAACGCGCTAAAAGCGTTGGGCAGCTATGATTGGTTATACGTAGAGCAAACTGCACTCACGGTATTGTTGGGTTATCAAACGATTGAAGACTTTGGTGCAGTACTAGATGGTGTACACAATGCTATTTATAGTTCTGACCTCGGTCAAACAAGTCAAATGTTACCAATGCAATGGTTGTCACACTCCCAAGATTGGTTTGCCACGGTTGGCTTGAGTCAACAGCAAGTGACAGCCGCAATGCTACATAAACCTTTGGCTATGCTATCGCCGTGACCTGCTGTTCATCACAATATTAAAGACGATTTTTATATCCATGAAAGTCGTCTTTATTATCATCATTGATGATGTCGAATTATTTAGCCAAATTATCGCTTGGTATCCATCGCTTCTAAGCCTTTGAGTACTGTTGAAAGCGTAGATGCAACGCTGTCATAGTTTTCCCAATCAACGTTATCCCAATCAATACCAAGATCAAGTGCCATAATGTTGCTCGTTAATAGCTGTTTCACGGTATTAAGAGATTGAATAGGCTTTACTCTTACTGCTTTATGGCTTTGCGTAGGTGTTTTATCGCCCATAAGCTTACGTTCTATCTCTTTCTCAATAATACGTATATCACTGAGGTTGAGTTGTGTCTTATTGTGCTGCTGCTTGTACTCAGATTCTGCTGTGGTTACTACTTTTTTAACGTGGACAAATGGCAGTGACAAACCCTTTTCATAGGCTTTTAATACCGTATTGTAGCGGGTCAAAACATTGTAGTTGTCAAACGCCCCCATTGAGATCCCGAGGTTATGACTGATGTCTTTAACGGTTAACTTTTTTAAGCCAATTTTCAACCGTGCTGAATTAACATTTTCAATTTCGGCAATCGCTTGTTTAAAAGCAACGAGTTTGCCATATTGAGACAAGTCTTCACGGCTGGCATTTTCTTGAAATTGTTTAATCTTCGGAAGTAGAGGTTCGCTTTCATACAGCTTGAATTGGGCTGCTGAGTCATAACCATGTGCATATACCAACGCAAAGAAGCGACGATGTCCGGTCAGAATCCTATAAGTACCATCATCAAGAGGATATACGGAAGGTGCTTGAATAAGTTCTGTGATTGAAATATTTTCGCCAAGCTCAATGATGGACTTTATGGTGTGTTGTACGCTTTTCCATTGCGGCGTGTCACTGTTGAGGCAGTTAATGATACAAGACTTACCGACGATAACATGGTTTTCCGCGTCATAGATTTTGATGAGCTGTGCTTTAGATAACTTACGTTGAATAAACAATTGTGCGTCTTGATCTTTGATAAATACGGCCGGAAAGAAACGCGCATTTTCAGGATCTGGTGATACTAAGCTAAGAAAAATAGATTCATATCTATCTGCAGCATCATAAAGTTGCCCTTTTTTATTTAGTAAACTTAATAATAGCTGTTCATGCTTTAATTTGTTCATCGTTGTTTCAATCTTGTGAGGGCTTGAGACAAACCGTTGCAAATGGTTAGATAGTTGTTTGACGCACCAATATATCACGTTGTCATTAAGACATTAGACTATCTTTCCGGCTTTAAAAATACAAGTTTATCATCAGCCATTTATCTTTGTTACCGAGTAAATCTACAGTTGCCACTGACGGACTAGTTACTGTATACGAGTCAAGTGATTAAAAAATCAGTGCACTACATATTGTTGAATTAATATCTCTTGCTCTAATTTGACTTATATTCGGTTAGCTTATAGTTGTTTTTATGTTATTTTTTTGTAAATGTCCAGTTAAATGAGACGGTTCCCAGCTTTAATAGGCGTAAACCAAACCACTCATTTATCAACCTTTACGCTACCAAGCGTCAAGTGGATCATTTTCAATGTCAGTGACACCCACTTTTTTATGGCAGGTTTATTTTTGTACAACCTTCACCCTGAAAATTATCTAATAGATGGGTTAAGATTCAATCCCATTCTTTAAGGCTGTACTATTTAATTCAATACGTTATCGTGTATCGGGCAAAGAGCAGACATTGTGAAATTGCCAAAATACTCCGATTTTAGTAGCAGCAGTTGCTCTGATTATCATCATTTTTCATGTCTTTAAGCCTATGTAAATAGACTTTGCTAAGTACTGCTACTATGTTCATTGCACCAAAAAGAGTAAACCTTAAGGCTCGCTGAACAGTATATTGTAATAGTTGCGTACATTACAATAAAGTATGCGGGTTTACCAGTATAGATTTCTATACATATTAACGGCTTAACTGTTTTTCGGTCAGATTTGCTCGATTTTTCAGCAGGTTCTAACACATATTGATAGACCGGCTTGAACACTGGGTTCGCGAATACCTACTAATAATGGGATGCTCAACATATGCGCCATATTTTAATTTCTGTGCATCGAGAAAAAATAAGCAGTTAGGCCACTACGGTGCAGTTTAACATCGAAAAACGTGTAATTTAAAAATTAACGTACTGATTTTATGACGTTATCTTGTGGAGATGCACTCCAGTGAGCTTAATTTAGGGCGACAGTTTACGTGTTAAGTTGAGTTTACATATTTTGTTTTACCTTGTGTTTATCACTTCGGATCTTCATGTAAGAAATCTGAGCCGCCAGATGTTTTTGCACGCAAACAGCATGGGATGAGCGCTAAGGCATATTAGGCCCAAGGTTCAGACCTAATATGCGACTTATATTATTTATCCAATCATGTTGGCAGGCTCATTTGTGGCTAATCTATTTTTGTTGATTCAGTTGCGTTAACTTATCGCCGATGGGTTTAGAGAAATTGTAACCATCATACTTATCCCAGTTGATAGACCAAGTCATCACCCCACCAAAATTTGGATAGAGCTTACTCGGTACAATACTTGAGCAACTGACACCTTTAATCAAGCAATCTAATGCCGCAGTGATATTTGCGATAGGCGCTTGACCAGAATTAGCAGATTTGGGCCCAGAAGGTAACCCAATCGCAACTTGGTCATCTCGTAGTGGCATAAAGCGTGTACCATTTGCCAATTCAAAGCCTTCTACCAGCATTTTAGCGTGTGCAACCATCATGTTGATTGAGCCCTCTGGAGCACTACCCGGTTCATACGGGTTGGGTAAGCCGCCGTTGTTATATAGCTGCACATGTAATAGGTCTAGTGTGTCGCGCAGTTCATTGATCAGTGGAATATACGCGCCCCAAATACCAGAATAGGCAATCATACCACCGTGTACATAAGGGTGTTCAGGTGCCATGGTCAACACCATATCACCACCAATATTTTGCTCAATTTGCTTTAGCGCTCTGGGCAAACGCGCTTGAATTTGCGAGCCATGTACTAAATTTGAGCCACTTTCTAGGTCGATGTCTAATCCATCAAAACCCCATTCATTGATAATAGCTGTGAGGCTAGCAACAAAGTTTGCTTCGTCGCTGTCAGTGTTAAGGGTGATGGTACCTTCTGCACCGCCAAGGCTCAGTACAAACACTTTTCCTTGAGCTTGTAGGTTGCGCATATCTTGTTTGAACTGCTGTGGGTCAATCGGTGGGCAATTAGAGTGAATATCTTTTTCAAACAGATTGAAGTGCACCGTACCGTTTGAATTTCTATCATTGTCAGCAAAGGCAATGTCTATGATATCCCATGCATCAGACATTTGGTTAAGTGGTAATGGGCAGCCAGCGGGATTAACAAAATTGTGCCAATAGCCGATGAGTTTGTGCGTTTTGCCCAGTGGCTTATCGACCACTTTAATGCTGACACCTTCACTACTGGCTTCGTTGTTCAGACTATCTTTTGCGAGCGCGACAATGGTTTTATTACCTAAACTCGCCGGTGTATATGGTACAGAGTAAGGTGCAGTGGTATCGGTCGCAATAACCACACCATCAACTAAAAAGCGCACTTGAGTTACTTCCCCAAGTAAAGCCGAGGCACTGGCTTTAAGTGCAATGGTGTTACCTAAGGTCAATTGTGTTCCAGCGGTGGGAGCGGTGATATTTGTAACGAGTGGTTTATCAGTCACAGTGACCATTTGTTCACTGGTGCCTTGATGGCCTTCATTATCAATCGCAACCGCTTTAAGTGAGACTGCGCCTAGTTGTTGGGCCTGCCAGTTTACGCTGTAAGGGGCTTGGTTTAGGCTTGCCAGCAGCGTATTGTTAGCATAAATATCGAGCTGTTCTACTTGTCCATCGGCGTCATTGGCGTTGACGCTGATTTCATATTGATTGCCCTGTAGCAAGGTACTATTTGGTGCTGGGCTGATGATGCTAACGTCAGGTTTAATGGCGCAAATGCCTTGATCGGTCCAAGCTTCTTGCCAATGCTGACCCACGCCAGGCTCGTATGCCCACAATGCCGTTGAGCTGCACCAAGGACCAATATCGCAGCGGTATTTATGGTTGTTATGAGATACTAGGTCACCCGCGTTGTAGGAGCCGCCAGCCTGATATGCTGGAATGTTATTACAGCCACCTGAACTTGAGCTGGTGACCGTGATTTTTGCCTGCGCACTGGCTGTGGCATCTAAATCATCCGTGGCTATCACTTTGATGAGTTGTTCACCAACACTGGCAACCCACTCATGCTCATAGGGTGCATCGGTATCTTTGGCTAATAGCGTGTTGTTTAGCCAAAAGCCGACAGCTTTAATTTGTCCATCTTTATCTTGGGCATCTGCACTGATCTTAATGGTTTCGCCAGCTTTAAATTGACCATTATTTGCAGGGCTCAGCAGCTCAATTGTGGGGGGAAGGTTTGGCATACCATCGCGCACAAAAAGCCTAGCGAGATTACTCATCTTAGTCGCACCCTGATCGTCCGTGACCATGGCACTTATCTGATATTCACCGATAACTGTTTGCCAGTTTATTTGATATGGCGCGTCACGGTCTATGCCAATGGATTGATCGTTTACAAAGAACTCTACCTGTGTGACTTGTCCATCATTATCACTTGCTTGAGCACTAAAAACAGCGCTGTCATTTGCAGGTAAGGTAGTGCCATCAGCTGGGCTAGTTAACGTGATATTAGGGATTTGATTGCCACTACATTGGCCCAAAGACTTCCATACGGAATAAGGTGCCGAATTGTTAATAGGTGACTCAGCTCTCGTCCACCATTGTGCTTCAAATGCGGTATTTTGTTGTGTAACCAGAGAGCCTTTTACATATACTTCGCTGCTCGACCAAGCGGCTAGGCCATCACAGTTATAGGCGAAAGCATGCAATGGTAGGGCGCTCAATCCCAGCAATGCATGTAGCATTTTTCGTTTGTTTAGGTTCATGATTTTTCCTTTACAGTTGTATTAATTTTGCTCAAAGCAAATTTCAGCATATAACCTAGGTACATGTTAATCAATTGTGTTTTAGTTATAAGGAGTGCGGTTTTGAGCATAATGTGCTGATATGCACAGTACAATGCTGGGTAAACGGTGGGTATCTGTTATACTTGATACCTTGCATGTGAGTTGATGACCGTTATTGGCTTAAGCAGGTACAGTTGGCTGAGTGAATATACGTTAATGGCGTTTATGTACTCGGGCTTATGCCACTGTTGTAATCCTATCTAAATTGTTGATGATAAGCCCCAACACATGAGAGTTTAAATGACATTTTCTGACTTGGGTTTATCTCCCGAAATTGTTCAAAGTATCACAGAAAAAGGCTACAGTACGCCAACACCAATACAGGCTCAGGGGATCCCCGCTGTATTGTCTGGTAAAGACGTTATGGCTGCAGCGCAAACAGGGACAGGCAAAACTGCCGCCTTTACCCTTCCAATCATCGAACAGCTATTACATCAGCCGCGTCCTCATGCCAATCAGGCCTTAGCGTTAGTGTTAGCACCTACGCGTGAGCTTGCGTTGCAAATAGCCGAAAACGTTGAGGCGTATAGTCAGGGAACGCGATTGCGCTCTGCTGTGGTTTACGGTGGCGTTAAGATTAACCCGCAAATGATGCAGTTGCGCAAAGGGGTGGATATTTTAATTGCTACACCGGGACGATTGTTAGATTTATACAACCAAAACGCGGTTAAATTTAATCAACTGCGTACTTTGGTGTTGGATGAAGCTGACCGAATGCTGGATATGGGCTTTATTCATGACATTAAAAAGATTATTAATTTCTTGCCCAAAACACGTCAAAATCTATTATTTTCAGCCACGTTTTCAGAGCCAATTCAAGCGCTTGCTAAGGGTTTGATTATTGACCCTATTGAGATTTCGGTGACGCCTAAAAACGCAGCATCAAAAACAGTCACTCAGTTTGTCTATGGTGTGGATAAAGCTCAGAAAACGAAATTACTCAGCCATTTGATCCGCAGTAAAGATTGGCAGCAGGTGTTGGTATTTTGTCGTACTAAACATGGTGCCAACCGTTTGGTAACACAGTTAGAGCGAGATAAGATCAGTGGTGCTGCGATACATGGGAACAAATCGCAGGCGGCGCGTGTTAAGGCCTTAAATGGCTTTAAAACCGGTGAGATCACAGTACTTGTAGCGACGGATATTGTGGCGCGAGGTTTGGATATCGCTGAGCTTCCTCATGTTGTGAACTATGACTTACCTAATGTTTATGAAGATTATGTACACCGTATCGGCCGCACCGGACGGGCAGGGAGCGATGGCGTAGCCGTGTCCTTTGTGACGATGGATGATGCCGCTGATTTATATGGCATTGAACGGTTTATTGGGGCGTTGATCCCACGAGCACAAGAGTCTGGTTTTGAACCAACTCATCCAGTCCCAGAAAAAGCACTGGATACTCGCCCGATTAAAGCTAAAAAGCCTAAAAAGGCAAAGCCACATCAAGAGCATAAGCCGGTAGATGCCAATAAGCGCCAACAAAATCCAGCTGCGAAAAAAGGCAAAGCCAATACCGCTGGTAAGGCACAACAACAAAGGGTTCGCTCTGCGATTGATAACCCTACCAATGCTAAGCCAAAACGTCGCCGTTTTAAGCCCAAGGCAACGAAGGTATAAACACACATTGTGTTATGCGCCAGATTAGCTCATGCTAAAGTGATTGACTGAACCGTCATTTGATGACGGTTTTTTTCTGTTTATTTTGGCTAAGTGTAAGGGAATAGCATGGCTGATTATGCACTGGCTTGTATTGGCATTGCGATTTTTATCTATTCAATTAGTGTTCGGCAATTAAAGCGAGCAGAGTTAACCGGACCGATTTGGTTTGTGTCTTTAGGATGTATTCTCGGCTGGTGGTTCACCGACGCGTGGCATTTCCAAATTCAAGATAGTGCGTTAGTGTTGCCCATTATAGAAATCACATTGGCCATTGTACTGTTCAGTGATGCGGCAAGAACGCGTCTACGGGTACTCTTTCATTCCTATCAACTTCCTTTGTTAATGTTGTTAGTCGCGCTTCCTTTGACTATGGTATTTGGCACCTTGCTAGCGCATTGGCTGCTGGCGCTGTCATGGCTACATGCGGCTTTACTCGCGGTGATCATCAGTCCAACGGACGCGGCTTTGTGCAAAGGCTTTATTACCAAAAAAAATGTTCCAGCAAATTTGAGAGAAGCCGTTAACATCGAAAGTGGTTTAAATGATGGTTTATGTATTCCTGTTTTTGTCTTTTTGTTAGCCGTCGTCGCGGGGCAAACGCAGGCAAGTTGGTTTGAACTCATAGGTTTGTTTGCTAAAGAAGTTGGTATAGCGCTTGCGGTCTCGGCTTTGCTGACATGGTTGGCAATCATTGCCATTGCGGGGGCACATAAAAGGCATTTATTTGCCTTAAATTCCAGCCCATTTTTATTTATCGGCATCGCCATTGCCATATTTTCATCTACTGAGCTATTGCATGGCAGTGGCTTTATTGCTGTGTTCGTCAGTGGTTTGTTGTTTGACCGGTTTTACCAACATAGTTTTAAAGAGCAATTAATAGAAGATAGTGAACACATTGCCGACTTTGCAACGCTGTTGATATGGGTGTTGTTTGGGGTGGTTGTTAGTCAAATTGTGCTACTGAATGCGCACCCTTTTGCGTGGTTGTACGCCTTGCTGGCGGTCAGTGTGATCCGTATTGTGCCAATATTAATGAGTTTATTACCTGCTAGAATAGACATTTGGTCCAAATTGACTTTGGCTTGGTTTGGACCAAAGGGACTGGCTTCGGTGGTCCTCACGCTCATGTTGCTACAAGCCAATATTGAAGGCACTGAACTTATCGCTGAGGTCGCTGCATATACCATATTACTCAGCGTATTTTTGCACGGGATCAGCACTCGACCCATCGCATTGCGTTTTATTCAAAATAAGGCGAAGCAGGAATAAAGGACTTTTGTTTTGGTTTGCTGAATACTCTTGCGGACGACAATATAATAACTTCATGAAAAATAAAAATAATATATCGATGTGATGTATTTCAAAATTTAGAGTTTGCACTCAAATTGTCATGTAACTGCAATCAAAAAGTCATTATCAGTCCCTAGACTAAGCCGCAATTTAGTCAGTTGCGATTTTGGCAACTGAGCGCTCACGTTACAGGAAAGACACAATGAATAAGAAATTGCTGGCAGTAGCCATATCGGCTGTTTTATTAACCGCGTGTAATGACGACGAGACTAAAACAGTAGAAGTTATCAAAGAGGTTGAAGTGATTAAAGAAGTGCCAGTTCCTACTGTTACTTCTGTGAAAAACGTCATCCTGATGATTGGTGATGGTATGGGTCCTCAACAAGTTGGTTTACTTGAAGAATATGCGCGCCGCGCGCCGAATTCAACGTATAACAGCCGTGGTAATCAAACGGCACTTTCTAAGTTGGCAAATAATGGCCATTTAGGATTGTCTTTGAATGCACCGCATGGTGCGAATGGTAAGCTAGTTACTGACTCTGCTTGTTCTGCAACGCAACTTGCAACGGGGCTTGCAGCAGGCTCTGAAATGATTGGGTTGGACGAGCAAGGTAATATCGTCGAAACGATTTTAGAAAAAGCCAAAAAAGCAGGTAAAGCGACAGGCTTAATATCTGACACTCGTTTGACTCACGCCACACCAGCTGCGTTTGCAGCGCATCAACCACACCGTTCTTATGAAGCTGAAATTGCGGTGCAGATGGTTGAAAGTGGAATGGTTGATGTGATGCTTTCCGGCGGTGCCCGTGTATTCGTTCCTTCAGACATCAAAACGGATGAAGCCGATAGAAAAGCAATGGCTGATCTTGGCGCGCCTGAAAGTGTTTATAAGAAGTCAAAACGCAGTGATGACCGCAATATTGCCTTAGAAGCAAAAGAACAACACGGTTATACTTTGGCGTTCGATAAAACACAGCTAGCAAATAGCGATGCTACTAAATTACTGGGCCTATTTGCTAATTCTGGCATGGCAGATGGTATCGCTTACAAAACCTGTAAAACAGATAACAGCTGTACACAGCCTTCGTTGAAAGAGATGACAGTCAAAGCGCTTGATATCTTGTCAAAAGATGAAGATGGCTTTTTCTTGATGATCGAAGGTGGTCAGATTGACTGGGCAGGTCATGCGAACGATGCGGGTTGGATGCTCAATGAACTATTAAAGTTTGATGAGGCGGTAGAAGCAGTATATGAGTGGGTAAAAGATCGTAACGACACATTAGTGGTTGTGACCGCGGACCACGAAACAGGTAGTTTCGGTTTTAGCTACTCAAACCACAACACGCCAGATCCTGTCACATTGCCTGGCGATGGTATGAGAGGCAAAGATTATAAGCCCAAGTTCAACTTTGGCGGTTTAGAGGTGTTAGATACTTTATATTCTCAAGCTGGCACTTTCTATGATGTTATCGGTGAAGTAAACGGTAATTATGACTACTCAAATGCAACGGATCAGCAATGGAAAGATGCTATTGAAAAGTACACGCCTTACACGATTACTTATGAGCAAGCGGCGAAAGTAAATGCTGTCAATGGCTTTAACAGCGATGGGTATCCGCTGCCTAAGTTTGACGATTTTTCAGACTTCTATGTGTATGACACCGAAGATTTTACGGCTAAAGTGGGCCGAGTACTCTCGACACAGCAAAACGTAGTATGGGGGACCGGTACCCACACAGCGGCACCAGTGCCAGTGTATGCATTTGGCCCTGAAGGTGTGACCAAGCAATTTTCGACCATGCAACACCATGTTGATATTGGTCAGAAAATGATGGCAGCACTTGGGTTGAGTCAACAGTAACGCTGCAAGCCAGCTCCCTTAGACGTCAGTCGTAGCCACCATTTGGTGGCTTTTTACTTTAGTGTCCGCTAATCATTTGACAGCAAAGCTAATAGCTCTTCCTCTGGCATGGGCTTGGCGTAGTAATAGCCTTGTCCAAAATCACATCCAGCCTGTTGCAACAATTGATGCTGTGCTTGCGTTTCAATCCCTTCGGCGATGACTTGCAAACCCAATTGATGCGCCATCATGATCATGGCTTCACACAGCGCCAAATCATCTGTGCTGTCTGCGATGCCATCAACAAAGCGCTTGTCGATTTTAATGTAGTCGGTATCCATTTGTTTGAGATAGGCCAAGGATGAATAACCCGTTCCGAAGTCATCTAACGCCAAAGCGAACCCTTGTGACGTGAGTGTGTGAAGTCGCTTTTGGGTTCTTGGCTGAGCGTTCATCATTAGGCCTTCTGTGATCTCAATCACAATATCAGACGGTGCTAAATTACGTTGCTTCAGCTGCGTATGCCATTGGTTCAAATAACAATGTTTTGACGTAAACTGTACTGGAGAGACATTAATACTGAGTTGTAGCGGCTCACCTAACTCCTTCACTTTGCTTAAAGTCTTACATGCAGCGTCAAAGATAAATTCACCCATTTTATGGATCAGCTGTGTCTCTTCGGCCAAAGGAATAAATACATCGGGGCTGATCAATCCTTTTTGTGGATGTTGCCAGCGGATCAATGCCTCTGCTTTTTCTATATGTAAGGTATTGAGATTGACGATGGGCTGGTAATAGAGGCAAAACTGTTGGTGTTGTTGTGCGATGCGCAAGTCTTGCAACAATCTCATGCGGTTTTCAGCTTGTTCACGCATGTCATTGCTAAAAAATGTATAGCCACTACGGCCTTGCTGTTTGGCTTGATACATGGCTTGGTCGGCCGCCTTTAGTAGGTGCTCACTGGTATTACCATCTTTTGGTGCTCGGGCAATACCGATGCTTGCGCTAATATGGCATGACTCATTACCAATTTTGATATTGGGTTGTAGCTGCTGCAATACTTTATCTGCAAGTTCGGCCAGCGCATCATCATCCAAATAGTGCGTAACTAACACAAATTCATCTCCACCAATTCGTGAGATCAGACTACACAAGGGGCTAAGTTGAGTGAGGCGATTAGCCACTTCAGTCAGTAGTTGATCACCATAGAAATGTCCCAAGGTATCGTTAATATCTTTAAAGTGGTCTAGATCAAGCAATAAGATAGCTAACGCTTGTTTGCTTTGTCCGAGGCGACTTTTAAGATGACGCTTCAACTGAGTTCTATTGGCAAGTTCAGTGAGTTGATCATAGTGTGCTTGTCGCCAGATCAATTCGTCTTGTTTTTTCTTCTCGGTGATGTCGGTAAATATTGCAACACGGCGATAGGGTTCGTTGTTTGTGTTGTAGACGCTGTTAATGGTCAGCCACTCAGTGTAAAGCTCACCATTTTTACGGCGATTGATGATCTCACCTTGCCAGTTGCCATCCTTGTCCAATTGTTGCCACATTTGCTCGTAAAAAGCTTGTTCATGCTTGCCAGATGCTAAAATAGCCGTTGTTTTACCGATTACTTCCGAACGTTTAAAGCCTGTTACTTGGCTAAACGCAGGATTGGTATCGAGAATGTAACCGTTAGCATCAGTGATCACCATGCCTTCGCTACTGTTGTTATACACTAATGCCGCAAGGTTAATGGCTTCTTCTTGCTTTTTACGTTGGCTGATATCTCGGATCACCACAATAGCTTGCTGATGATGAACAATTGGGCTCAATCGACATTCGTACACATGTCTGACTTGCTTTTCAAGTATTGAGAACTCTAACTGACAATGCGTGTGTTCGCTCAATTTTGATAACTCACTGACTAAGCGTTTGTAGATATACTCTGGAAACATTTGCTCTAACTGCGGTGCACGTTTAGCAAATGAGCCATGGCGCATTAAGATTTTACCTTGCTTACTCAGCCTTAAATAACTGTCAGGCATAGACTCAAGTAATGCGCTGAGCTCTGCGTGTTTATGTGACAGTGCCGATTCAATATTCAAACGAATGTTGGCCATTTGCTCGAACCTCAGGGCAATGGCGTTAAACTCTGGCGTTTGCGACTTTTGTGACCAACGAACGGGTAACCCCTGTGACAGCTCTTCAATTGCGTCGACGAGGTTCTGTAAAGGGCGTAAAATAACGCGTTGTAGATTCCAATGGGCTTGCCAAATCAGTAATGCAATGGCGAGAAAAAACAGCAGTAACGTAATGGCTACTTTCTTATTTGCTTGGGCAATCGCCTGCTCAAAAGGTAAAGAAACATGGACTGTCAGTGGGTTTGGCGCATCATCTTGAGTCAGTGGCAGAGTAAAGTAAATACGTCTGTGTCCGTCACTGTCATCTAATATTTGTGCTTGGTTTGGCGCTATTTTTGGCCAGTAATCATCGCTCCCTGTTCCGAGTAAATCTTTATTGAATGGAGAGTGTGCGATGATATTGTGGTTTGCATCGCTGAGCATAACTTGACTGTTTTGTGGTAGCGGCAGTTTAGCCAGCGCTAGACTCCATTTATCCAGTGGTTTTACAGCAACTAAAACACTTATGAGCGTTCCCGCATCGTCAAATATTGGCATCGCAAAATTGACGGTTGCGCGATGAACTGAGCGGTCTTGTTGATAATGACCAATCGCAAACTGTTCAGACGAGAGAACCGCTTGAAAATAGCCTCTATCACTGATGTCTATCGCACGGGTGCCGGTTTGTAACGAACAAAGTACATGACCATCCAGCGCCACTATACCAATATTGGCAATGTCAGAAGATAGGATCTGTGCATGATCGAGTAATATTGGGCATTGACCACGCTCAAAATTACGCACCGTGGGTTGCTGTGACAGCTTAAGCAATAATCCTTTGGTGTTATTAATCTCTGTGCTTTGTACTGCAACAATATGTTGAGCAAGCAACAGCGCATGGTGCTCACTTTGTTCTAGTATTTCGGAACGTTCATCGAGTAGTTGGGCCAGTATCACTAATAAGCCAGGGATACAAATAAGAAATAGCAAACGATAAAAACGTTTTGGTATTGATAAATTGGAAATAATCACACCTAGAGTGCCGATAAAACAACAACGTATAATACTAAACTGTGAGCTATAGCGCCAAGTAATTGGGAGTTTTTTATTAACTATCACTTCTTGGAACTGTGCTAGAGGGGGGATTTTTGCTCAGTTTTAGAAGAATTATTTATTATTCTGGCTGCTAAAATCCTGTAATTATTCTGTTATGAAGTCGTAGTTTTTCATTGCTCCCACTTTTTTCCACCGAATTCATAGACTTTCGCGAAACCCGCATTTTTTCTGGTCTCAAAAGCCATATACAACCCTATATTTGCTTGACATAAAGTGCTGTCAAGCCCTAGACTGTAGTATTGTGGTAAAAAGTGGTTTTTAGTGGATCAAGTTGGATCTTGAGTACTAAGCAGGTTGAGGTTGGTTTTTTAATGTTCAAAGGTGCAAGCTCGCTGAGCTTAGATGACAAAGGGCGTTTTGCGGTACCAACAAAGTACCGTCAACAACTGCTGTCTGAAGAACAGGGCGCACTGATCTGCACTATTGCTATTAATGAACCATGTTTATGGTTATACCCCATGAGCGAATGGTATGAAATCGAAGTCGCTTACAAAAACTATCCAATATGAATCCCAGAGCAAGGCGTTTACAGCGCATGCTACTGGGCCACGCTACTGAATATCAATTAGATAAAAACGGCCGTATTTTGCTGGCACCTTCATTACGAACACATGCAGGGTTAAGTAAGAAGATTATGCTAGTGGGGCTGTTGAACAAGTTTGAGATCTGGGATGAAGATCGTTGGCATCAACAGATGCAGCTTGACACTGAGCTTGAGCGAGGTGGTGAGTTTGAGTCTTCCCCTGAACTTGATAATTTCTCGCTGTAACAGAAAGTAAGGCAAAATTTGAGCATGACGGCGCAATTTCAACATGTGTCGGTATTGATGGCAGAGACGCTAGATGCGCTTGCAATCAATCCACAAGGCATATACATCGATGGCACATTTGGTCGAGGTGGTCATTCAGGGCAAATTTTGTCACGTTTGGGTGAGCAAGGTCGCCTTCAAGCCATCGATCAGGATCCACAAGCCATAGAAGCTGCTAAGAAATTTGCAGACGATAGCCGTTTTTCAATAGCACACTCACGTTTTTCAAATATCAAAGAAGTTGCTGAACAAGCAGATTTACTGGGAAAAGTAGACGGTATTTTGCTTGATATTGGTGTGTCTTCACCACAGTTAGATGACGCACAACGTGGTTTTAGTTTTATGCACGATGGTCCTTTGGATATGCGTATGGATCCAACTTCTGGACGCAGTGCGGCACAGTGGCTTGCTGAAGCCGATCTGGAAGACATTACGTTTGTGATTAAAAAGTACGGTGAAGAAAAGTTTGGTCGTCGCATCGCGCATAAAATTATTGAAACGCGCACTCATACCCCTATCACGACGACCAAGCAACTTGCTGAGCTGGTTGATGAAGCTGTGCCAGTCAAGGACAAACATAAGCACCCAGCAACGCGTACTTTTCAGGCGATCCGTATTTATATCAACAGCGAGCTGGAAGAAATACAAACCGCATTACAGGCGTCTATAGAGGTCTTGAAGCCCGGTGGACGTTTAGTGGTGATCTCGTTTCACTCTTTGGAAGATAGAATTGTGAAACAGTTCATTAAGAAGCAGAGTAAGGGAGAGGCGATGCCCAGAGGTCTGCCTTTAACGGATGCACAACTTAAACAAAACCTGACGTTAAAGGCAGTGGGCAAAGCCATTAAACCAAGTGCAAAAGAAGTTGCAGACAACCCAAGAGCTAGAAGCTCGGTGTTGAGGGTGGCGGAAAAACTGTAATGAATAAGCATATAGACAGACAGCCAAAGCTATTCGTTGAGATCATTCAAGGGTTACTTGCTAACAAGTTGACCCTGTTTTTGCTGCTATCTATTTTTGTTACCGCTTTGGCTGTTGTTCAGGTCACTCACCTGACAAGAGCGCAGTTGATCAGTCAGGATGAATTATTACAACAACGGGATGAGCTGGATTTGGAATGGCGTTACCTACTTGTTGAAGAAGAGTTTTACTCTCAGCACGCTCGTATCGAAGAAATAGCGAAAACCCAACTCAACATGAAGCGTCCAACCAGCAAAGATGAACAAGTGGTGGTGTTACAGTGAATAATAGAGGAAAAGTGGTCACCAGCTTAATCACCTGGCGTTTTGCTTTGGTGTGTTGTTTATTAGTTTTGGTATTTCTTACGCTCGTAGCCCGTGCGGCTTATTTGCAGGTGATTGAACCAGATAAAGCGCGTGAAGAAAATGCCAAGCGCACGGTCAGAGTAGAAAAGCTTAAAGTACAGCGAGGAATGATTTTTGACCGAAACGGCAAAGAACTCGCGGTAAGTGTTCCTGTGGTCAGCGTGTATGCGGATCCACTGGCGCTGGACAAATCAATAGCAAAAAAAGTGTTAAAAGCGGCTCGTAAAAATGGCGAAGACCACAAAGCGTTGGCTGATAACGAACAAGAAATGACGCGTCGTAAGCAGCAGTGGTACGCTAACGAACTGCGTTGGCGAGAACTGGCAGATGTGCTGCAAATCAAAAATTCAGAGGTAGATTCTCGCTTACGAAATGACCCAAGTAGACGCTTTGTTTACTTAAAACGTCAGGTGACCCCCGCGGTTGCCAATTATATTCGTCAACTCCACCTCCCCGGCATTCACTTACTTGATGAATCGAAGCGTTTTTACCCAAGTGGCGAAGTCACAGCTCATATACTTGGTTTTACCGATATTGATGGTAAGGGAATTGAAGGCGTTGAACGACTATTTGAAACTGCATTAACAGGTGCTGAGGGTAAACGGACCATCCGTAAAGATGCGCAGGGCCGAGAAGTACAGGTGCTTTCTGAAGAACAACGCGTTGAACCTGAGAATATCGAACTGAGTATTGATTTACGTATCCAAGCGATTGCTTATCGTGCTTTAAAAAGCGCGGTACTCAGTTATAAAGCGACCTCTGGGTCGGCAATGGTAGTAGATGTTAAAACAGGGGAAGTTTTGGCGATGGTAAATAGTCCAAGCTTTAACCCCAATGACATGAGCGATGCAGCACCTTACAAGCGAAGAAATCGTGCCATCACCGATTTATTTGAACCGGGTTCAACACTGAAACCTCTGGCAGTACTCGCTGGTCTTGACTACGGTGCAATTGAGGCGCAAGACACCATAGATACCTATCCGGGTTGGATGCGCTTAGGTGGTAGTCTTGTACAAGACACCCGTAATAATGGCGAAATGACGTTACGTGAGATCTTGAAGATATCTAGCAACATGGGAGTAGCAAAAATCAGCCAAATGTTGCCTAAAGATTATTTGGTAGGTTTGTATCAAAAAGTCGGTTTTGGGGAAGACACGGGCACCATGATGGTTGGCGAGAGCAGTGGCTTATTCTATCCCAATCGACGTTGGTCAGACTTTGAAATCGCAACTTTGGCTTATGGTTATGCGGTATCAGCAAGCACAGCGCAAATAGCTCGTTTGTATTCAGTATTTGGTTCCGGCGGAATGCTACGCCCATTGACGATTTTGAAGCAAAAAAGTCCTCCAGAGGGAGAACGTATTTTTTCTCAAGAAGATGTGCGTGCTGTGGTAGAAATGATGGAGTCGGTGTTTGAAAGAGGCGGAACTGCTGAAAACGTTAAAGTAGATGGTTATCGTGCTGCGGGCAAAACAGGAACTTCAAAAAAAGCGATCGCTGGTGGCTATGGTGATGAATATGTAGGGTATTTTGCGGGGATTGCACCAGTGAGTGACCCTCGTTTAGCGGTTGTTGTGATGGTCAATGAACCCGGCGGTGATGTGTATTACGGTGGACATACATCAGGTCCCGCTTTTGCTGAAATCATGTCCAATGCGTTACGTATTTTAAATGTTGCGCCAGACAAAGAGCGTGTAGCTTATATTTCGGAGCCAAGTAATGAGTCGTGATATTAGCCAAGTTTTGAGCGCTTTTAACGTGCAATGCGACAGTATTGTGGTGGCGCATTTGCGACTAGACAGCCGACAGGTAAATGAGGGCGATGCCTTCATTGCACTACGAGGACACCATCAAAACGGCGAGGATTATATCTCATCAGCCCTTGAGCGCGGGGCTGTATGCATCATCGTAGATGCAGATAGTGACGTTAGTGCTGCAAAAGCGCGGCTGATCCGCGTGCCTGCTCTGAGTCATTGTATCGCCGGCATAGCCGCACAGTTTTATCAACACCCGAGCAAACAGGTATGCACGGTTGGGGTAACAGGCACCAATGGTAAATCTACAACGACGACCATGATAGCCAATCTAGCAAAACATTGTGAGCATCCATCTGCAATTATCGGGACTTTAGGTTACGGTCAACCTGATGCATTGACGCCACTGGCCAATACCACTCCGTCAAATGTAGATTTACAACGTATTCTTGCAGAGCTTACACCGCACAGTAAACTGGTGGCGATGGAAGTATCTTCACATGGCTTAGTGCAGGGGCGGCTAGATGAAACCGCCTTCGATGTGGCTGTATTCACCAATCTTTCGCGTGACCATCTGGATTATCACTCAGATATGACAAACTATGCTGAAGCCAAGCTGTCCTTATTCCAACGTCACAAACCAGAATTTAGCGTACTTAATGCTGATGATGAATATGCTCAGCAGTGGCTGGATAAACACACCTTCAGTAATCTGGTCGTATACGGTAGAAAGCCAGCGAATCATACCTTTAAAAATTTCATATGGTTTGATGATGTCAGATGTGATGCGTTGGGTTTTGAGGTCACCATAACCAGTAGCTGGGGGACAGGTAAGTTACGTGCGCCACTTTACGGCCTGTTCAATGTTTATAATTTAGTTGCAGCGATTGCGACTTTGCTGACACAAGGGTTTGAATTAAAACAGCTCCTTTGCGCCGCTGAACAGCTTCAACCAGTTGCTGGTCGCATGCAAGCGTTTCGCGCAGCGAATAAACCGATTTGTATTGTAGATTATGCGCATACCCCAGAGGCATTAGAATTAGCGTTACAGGCTCTGCAACAACATGTACCAGGTAATGTGATGTGTGTGTTTGGTTGTGGTGGAGATAGAGATAAAGGCAAACGTCCGTTAATGGCACAGGCAGCGGAGCGCAACGCCGATCAATTGGTCATAACCAGCGATAATCCGCGCAGCGAAGACCCACAGCAAATTATTGCTGACGTTAAGGCTGGACTCAGCAATCCACAGTATGCTGTGTGCAAAATTGATAGGGCTGAGGCCATTCGTTACGCCATTGAGCACGCACCGAAAGAAGGTGTGGTGCTGATTGCGGGAAAAGGGCACGAAGATTATCAAATAATAGGAGACCAACGTCTGCCTTTTTGTGACAGACGTTATGTAGAAGCAGTTTTACGGGAGAAAAGTGCATGATCAAAGTAGATTTGGCTTGGCTTGCAGCGGTACTTGATACTCCCTTAAATGGGGAAAATTTGGCGATTGCCAATGTCAACACGGATACCCGAACCATCAAAGATAATGAAGTATTTCTTGCACTGAGAGGGCCGAACTTTGATGGTCACAATTTTATCGAAGAAGCAAAAAAAAGCGGTGCGATAGCCGCTATTGTGGATACACCAGTGGCCTGCGATATCACGCAGCTAGTTGTACAAGATACGCGTCTAGCGCTCGGGAAAATAGGCAAGGCCATCATGGATAGCGTTGCCCCAAAAACCATCGCAATCACTGGCAGCGTTGGTAAAACGACAGTTAAAGAGATGTGTGCGGCTATTTTAGCGCGTAAAGGTAAAGTACTGGCAACTAAAGGCAATTTTAATAATGATATTGGCGTCCCACTGACGCTAATGCGTCTTTGTGAAGATGATGAGTTTGCAGTTATAGAACTGGGTGCAAATCACATTGGGGAAATAGCCTACACCACTTCGCTCACCAGTCCTGATGTAGCTGTGGTATGTAACGTTGCGCCTGCACATATTGAAGGTTTTGGCTCTCTTGAAGGTGTGGGCAAAGCGAAAGGTGAAATCTTTTCTGGGTTAAAATCAGGCGGTGTTGCGGTTCTAAATTGTGATTGTGAGTTTGTCGATATGTGGCGTGATAGCTTACATGACGTTTCAACTAAATGTTTTTCTCGTAAGCAAAATTTAGATATTTGGGCTGAAGATATCCACTTAAATGACACCGCTCATGCGAGCTTCTTACTTTGTACTGATGCTGAAAAAGTGCCTGTACAGCTCGCTCTACCGGGGGAGCATAATGTTACCAACGCGGTCATTGCTGCGGCCTTAACTACTGAGCTCGGAGCGACATTAGATGATGTAGCAGCTGCGCTTGAGAGTATGGAACCTGTGAAAGGGCGTGTAAATCTAATCAAAGCATCAGACACGCTTAATGTCATAGATGATACCTATAACGCTAATGTCCGTTCTGTTAAAGCAGCAATAGACCTGCTGATGCAGATGCCTGGATACCGTATTTTAGCGCTCGGTGATATGGGGGAGCTTGGCGAACAGGCGCGTGAATATCATCAAGAAGTTGGAGAGTACGCGCTGCAACAGGGCGTAGATGCATTGTTTTCACTGGGTGTACTGAGTCGCGATAGTAGTGATGTGTTCGCCCAGCCTGAGCGACATTTTTCAACCAGAGAACATTTATTAGAGGCATTACAACAAACATTAAAAACGCAGAACGGGATATGTACTGTGTTGGTCAAGGGCTCTCGTAGCTCACGTATGGAATTAATAGTCAAAGATTTAATAGGCAGTGACCATAACTCAGGCACTGATGAGGCCTCAGCATGTTAGTTTGGTTAGCAGAATATTTAACTCAGTATTACAGTGGCTTTAACGTCTTTTCATATTTGACGCTCAGAGCGATTTTGGGGATTTTGACGGCGCTATTTATTTCTTTGTACTTCGGCCCTAAGTTGATTGTGGCTTTGCAAAAAATGCAAATAGGTCAAACAGTACGTGACGATGGTCCACAATCTCACCTGTCGAAGTCAGGCACTCCGACCATGGGTGGCTTATTGATATTGGCTGCTATTTTTACCAGCACCCTATTGTGGGGGGATTTGGATAATAAATATGTCTGGGTGACCTTGTTTGTGGTTGGAAGTCTGGGGATCGTAGGTTTTGTTGATGACTATCGCAAAGTGATCCGTAAAGACAGTAAAGGGCTGATAGCCAGATGGAAATACTTTTGGCAGTCTGTGATTGCGATTTCGGTTGCCAGTTTTATGTATTTTACCTCCCACTCAGCGGCAGAAACCACTTTAGTGGTGCCATTTCTAAAAGAAGTCATGCCGCAGTTGGGATTGTTTTATTTAGTGATGTGTTACTTTGTGATTGTTGGCACGTCTAACGCAGTAAATCTGACCGATGGTTTAGATGGGTTAGCAATTGTGCCGACTATTTTGGTGGCATCAGCGCTGGCCATTATCGCGTACTTAACTGGCAATGTTAATTTCTCAAATTATCTACACATTCCTCATATACCCTTGGCCAGTGAATTAGTGGTGGTCTGTACTGCGATTGTAGGTGCGGGGTTAGGCTTTTTATGGTTTAACACCTATCCGGCGCAAGTATTTATGGGAGATGTGGGCTCTTTGGCGTTAGGTGGTGCATTGGGTATTATCGCCATTTTAGTTCGTCAAGAGCTGGTATTAATGATTATGGGCGGTGTGTTTGTGATGGAAGCGTTGTCGGTGATCCTGCAAGTTGGGTCATATAAACTACGTGGACAACGAATATTCCGCATGGCACCGATACATCATCACTATGAATTAAAAGGATGGCCAGAGCCTCGTGTAATCGTGCGCTTCTGGATTATTTCTATTGTTCTGGTACTTGCCGGACTAGCAACTTTGAAGATTAGGTAATGCAGTATTTAAACGCCATCAGAAATAAAAAGATCACGGTGCTTGGGCTGGGTGTAACCGGCTTAGGCATTGTACGTTTTCTGCTGTCTCATAATATTGTGCCACGAATTGTGGATAGCCGCCCCGTGCCACCGGGTGCGCAATGGCTTGCAGATAACGAACCTGATTGCGAGGCGGTGTTTGGTCCCTTAGCTGAGGCAGGTTTATCAAGTGCAGATATGATCATTATCAGCCCTGGCATTGCTTTATATGAAGCAACGGTTGCGCAAGCTATTGCCGACGGCGTTGAGGTGATTGGTGATATAGAGCTGTTTGCACGACTAAATGATAAGCCTGTGGTTGCGGTAACGGGTTCCAACGGCAAATCCACTGTTGTGACGCTAGCTGCTCAAGTACTGAGTGAAGCTGGAATGAAAGTAGGATTAGGTGGCAATATAGGTACTGCTGCGCTAGATCTGTTAGGCCAAGACTTTGATGTATTCGTACTAGAGTTGTCTAGCTTTCAGCTAGAGACAACTCACAGTTTAAAATGTGCTAGCGCAATGATTTTGAATATTACCGAAGATCATATGGATCGCTACCCTGACTTCTCGGCATACTGTGAAGCCAAAAGACGCATTTATCAGCATACAGAACATTTGGTCTTTAATGCCAAAGACGAAAATACATTTAGTAATCGCCAGCAAGGCGTGAGTGTGGCGTTGGACAATGCCGACTATCAGCTTTTGAGCCATGATGGTGAGTATTATTTTGCAGCTCATGGTAAAGCGTTGTTACCTGTTTCGTGTATGAGTCTTCAAGGTAAGCATAATCAATTCAATGCGTTGGCTGTAATGGCTCTGCTCGCACCATTTTCTTTGCCGTTGAGTGCCTTTGAACATGCCTTTAGCAAATTTATGGGGCTTGCTCATCGCTGCCAATTAGTCGCTGACTATCAGGGCATAAAATATTTTAATGACTCAAAGGCGACTAATGTCGGTGCAACGGTTGCGGCATTAGAAAGCTTAGCAACCTCTGAAGGTAAGATTATTTTGATTGTTGGTGGTGATGCCAAAGATGCAGATCTCACTCCGCTAGCAGACCCGATGAACAGATATTGCAAAGCAATTTATGGCTTTGGTAAAGATGGTTCGCTGTTTTTATCCTTACACCGTAACAGCCACTTAGTAGCGACATTAGAAGATGCGGTGAAACAAGCGCAAGCAATCGCCAGCAATGGTGACTGTATCTTACTTGCACCAGCATGCGCCAGTATTGATATGTATCCTAATTATATGGCGCGAGGTGAGGAATTTTGTCGCCTAGTTGAAGAGGTGACGCGATGTTAGCACTGTCACAACTAAACCTAAACTTTCAACTAAAGCAGTCCAATGCGTTATACGACATTCCATTGTTGTATGCCATGTTGTGTTTATTGGGAGTGGGGTTTGTGATGGTGACCAGTGCATCTATGCCCGTGGCAGAGAGATTATTTAACAATCCTTACCATATAACGATTCGTCATGCGGCGTTTTTGTGTATGGGATTTGTGCTGTTTTGGGTCAGTACCAGTGCGCCTATGACGTGGTGGAAGCGCTGTAACCCTTACCTGCTACTTTTTGGCTTAGGCTTACTGGTGTTAGTGTTATTGATTGGTCGTGAAGTTAACGGTTCTAAACGCTGGATCCCTGTCGGGCCTGTGGGCATTCAAGCTGCTGAATTAGCGAAGTTATTTTTCTTTAGTTATATCGCGGGTTATTTAGTGCGAAAACGTGAGGAAGTACAAGAGAACTTAAAAGGTTTCGCAAAGCCCATCGCAGTGTTTTCTGTCTATGCATTTTTAATCTTAATGCAACCTGATTTAGGCACGGTCGTGGTGATGTTTGTCACTACCGTAGGATTATTATTTTTAGCAGGCGCTAAGTTATGGCAGTTCTTTGCCTTGATCTTAACAGGCATCTTGTTGGTGGTATTGCTGATTATTTTCGAGCCCTATCGAATGGCCCGAGTGGTTGGTTTCTTAGAACCTTGGGACGATCCTTTCGGTAAAGGTTATCAGTTAGTGCAATCACTGATGGCGTATGGACAAGGGGGCTGGTTTGGCCAAGGGTTGGGGAACAGTGTCCAAAAATTGCAGTATCTACCTGAAGCGCATAATGATTTTATTTTTGCGGTGATTGCCGAAGAATTGGGCTTTGTCGGTGTGGTGAGCATCATTCTGCTACTTGGCACCTTAGTGTTTAGAGCCTTGTTGATAGGTCAAAAAGCATTGAAAGCAGGTAAAGAATATGAAGGCTATTTTGCATTGGCGATAGGTATTTGGTTTGCGTTTCAAACCATGGTGAATATCGGTGCCAGTGCTGGTATTTTGCCAACCAAAGGCTTAACGCTGCCCTTCGTTTCATATGGTGGTTCTAGTTTATTGGTGATGATCGTGGCTGCGGGAGTGTTACAGCGAGTGGATTTTGAAACCAAGATGGCGAGCAAGCAAGCAACGTCGAGAAGCGGTTCTCGTGGAGGTAAACGATGAGTAAGCGTTTACTGGTCGCAGCTGGTGGAACCGGTGGGCATATCTTTCCTGGGGTGGCGGTTGCCAACGAATTAAAAGCGCAAGGCTGGGAAATATCTTGGATAGGTACCGAAGACCGTATGGAAGCTCAAGTGGTACCAAAGCATGGTTTTGAGATTGACTTTATTAAGGTGCAGGGCGTTCGTGGCAACGGCATAAAACGCTTGATTAAAGCCCCTTTTATGGTGATTAAAGCGATTATGTCGGCCCTGCGAGTGATTAAACAGCGCCGTCCAGATGTGATACTCGCTATGGGAGGATATGTTACAGGTCCCGTAGGAGTTGCAGCAAAGCTGACAGGCACGCCTTTACTGATCCACGAGCAAAATGCTGTAGCGGGGTTGAGTAATAAATTACTGTCAAAAATTGCTAACAAAGTTTTGGCGGCTTTTCCGAGCGCTTTCGGTCAGAGCAAGGCGCAAGTTGTGGGGAATCCGGTCCGTCATTCAGTGGCAAATTTGAGCCCTAAAGCGGTGTCTGAGCAATTAAATTGCTTAGTTGTTGGTGGGTCGCTTGGCGCTAAAGCTTTAAATGATATATTGCCCGCAGCGTTTGCGCAGCTTGCGATGAATACTTCACTCCCTTTGGCCATCAAGCATCAAAGCGGTAAAGGTCATAGTGAGCAGTTGGCACAAAGCTATGCTCAAGTGGGGTTAGGTGCTTCAGTTTTTGAGTTTATTGATGACATGGATGCAGCTTATGAGTGGGCTGATATCGTCATTTGCCGGGCAGGAGCATTGACTGTCAGTGAAATCGCTGCTGCGGGGAAAATGGCGCTGTTTGTGCCTTATCCTCATGCGGTTGACGACCACCAGACGGCCAATGCGGCATATTTGGTAGATCAACAAGCTGCATTGCTACTACCGCAAAGTGAACTTAGCGTAGAATCGTTTTGCGCATTGCTGTTGCCTTACACACAGCAGCCTGAACGAATTGAACAGTTGGCAATACGCGCCAAGCAACTAGCAAAATTAGATGCCACATCAGTGGTGGCAAAAGTATGTGAGCAACTAAGCTCCTGAATTTGAACTTATTGATATTGAAGAGTAACGCGTGAAAGAAACCAGTAATCGTCGAGCTATGAGAAGAATTAACACCATACATTTTATTGGTATAGGTGGAGCCGGTATGGGCGGCATAGCGGAAGTATTAGCATATGAAGGATATCGCATCACTGGATCTGATATTGCGAAAAATGCGATGACAGAGCGGTTATTGAAAGCTGGCGCAGAAGTTTTTATCGGCCACCACGAAAATAACATCAAAGATGCCAATGTGGTTGTTGTTTCCAGTGCCATTGATGAACAGAATCCGGAAATTATCGCCGCCAAAGCGGCACGTATTCCGATTGTGAGACGCGCAGAAATGCTCGCCGAGCTCATGCGTTTTCGTCATGGTATCGCAATTGCGGGGACCCATGGTAAAACGACTACAACCAGTCTAATTGCCAGTATATTTGCTCAGGCAAAACTTGACCCAACGTTTGTGATTGGTGGATTGTTAAACAGCGCAGGCACAAATGCAAAATTGGGCACAGGTGATGTGCTGATTGCAGAAGCGGACGAAAGTGATGCATCATTTTTACATCTACAACCTATGGTTTCGGTGATCACAAATATCGAGGCCGATCATATGGATACTTACGAGGGTGACTTTGAAAAAATGAAAGACACCTATGTGGACTTTATCCATAATTTGCCATTTTACGGTTTGGCGGTGGTGTGTATCGATTCTGAAGTGGCCGCAAATTTGATCCCGCGTTTTGCTCGTCCCACTATCACTTACGGTGAATCAGAGCTCGCGGATTATCGCATGGAGAACTTCAAGCAAACGGTGAGCAGTAGTGAGTTCACGGTGACGACCAAAAAAGGTGAAGCGATTGAAGTTAAATTAAATATGCCGGGCAGACACAATGCTTTAAATGCCACAGCAGCTATTGCAGTAGCAAAGGATCATGACATTGATAATACCGCAATCTTAGCTGCGCTTGAGAAATTTGAAGGGATTGGTAGACGCTTTCAACATTATGGTGAGTTCGACAATGAGCGCGGTAGAGTCATGTTAGTTGATGATTATGGTCATCACCCTTCAGAGGTCGCTGTGACTATTCAAGCTGCACGTGCAGGGTGGGCTGATAAGCGCTTAGTGATGGTTTATCAACCGCACCGTTATACTCGAACCCGCGATTTGTATGAAGATTTTGTTAAAGTGCTGTCAGAAGTTGATCAATTGATACTACTGGATGTATATAGCGCGGGTGAAGCGCCGATAGTGGGCGCGGATAGCAAGAGCCTATGTCGCAGTTTGCGTCAGCGTGGTGTTGAACCTATTCATGTGGCTGACCACGCAGAGCTGTCTGCGGTATTAGCAGAAACGCTACAAGATAACGATCTCGTTATCACGCAAGGCGCGGGTAACATCGGTCAAATCGTTAAACAATTAGCTGCTACCAAAATGTCGGTAGCGGCATTACAGCAAGGTGATGCATGAACACGTTTGGAAAAGTAGCGGTATTGCTGGGCGGTAGCTCAGCTGAACGTGAGGTGTCGTTAAAGTCTGGTGAAGCTGTACTCAATGGGTTATTGAGTGCGGGCGTAGACGCAATTGCTTTTGATCCGGCAGAACGAAATCTGTGGGAGTTGAAGAGTTTGGCTGTTGAACGTGTATTTATCGCCCTACATGGCCGAGGTGGTGAAGATGGCACTATTCAAGGTGCACTGGAATATATGGGTATTCCTTATACCGGAAGCGGCGTATTAGGTAGTGCGCTAGCAATGGACAAAATACGTTGTAAGCATTTATTCAAGTCAGCCAAGCTGAGTACTGCTGCCTATGCAGTGGTTGACGCAAATGTTGGGTTTGATGCCGATGCCATTATCAAAGAATTTGGTAAAGTCATGGTTAAGCCATCGCATGAAGGCTCAAGTATTGGCATGGCGCAAGCGAATAATGCACAGGAACTAACCACAGCATTAACCAACGCTTTTAAATTTGATGAGCAAGTTTTGGTGGAGCAGTGGATCACTGGACGAGAGTTTACTGTGGCTATGCTAGGCAATGACGCTTTACCTGTGATTGAAATGAAGACTCCACGTGGTTTTTATGACTATGAAGCAAAATATCAGGTAAACAGTACTCAGTATTTTTGTCCTGCGGATATTTCACAAGCGCATACTGCTCAATTACAGATCATGGCTAAACATGCTTTTGAGCTTGTGGGCGCAAATGGTTGGGGGCGAGTTGATGCGATGCAAGATGAAAATGGTCATTTTTATTTACTGGAAGTAAATACGGTACCGGGTATGACACAAAAGTCATTGGTGCCGATGGCGGCAAAAGCACAAGGCATAACTTTTGAGCAATTAGTTGTTCGCATTTTGGAGCAAACGCTTTAAGATGCGTGCATTTTTTGAAAAAGCCAAACGATTGAACCAGCGCCTAAATTGGTCGTTGTTGCTGGGTGTTGGTTTTTTCATGTTAGTGATAGCCAGTGTAGTGCGAGGGACATACTGGGTCAGCGACTGGTTGGTTGAGCATAAAGATGCACAAATCAAACAGTTAACTGTACTCGGTGAACCGCACTATACAAAAGAAGCGGATATTATTGCAGCGATTAAACAAGTAGATTTGAGTAGTTATTTTGAGCTTGATGTTCAATCTGTGCATAGCCAAGTAAAAGCGCTACCTTGGATTGCTCATGTATCGGTGCGAAAGCAATGGCCAGATCAACTACAGGTTTATGTGGTAGAGCATACCCCAGTTGCAGTTTGGAACAGTGATCTGTTATTGAATGAGCATGGAGAGGTATTCCAAGCACAAAGTGACTTGGTCAGTGCACAGTTACCTCAGTTATATGGGCCGGAAGGTAGTGAACAAGAAGCATGGCAAACATTTTTACAGTTTAAAGACATGTTGGATGTGAATGACTTTAAGCTGGTTAGCTTAGCGCTTTCAGAGCGCTTTGCTTGGCAGCTATGGCTAGATAGCGGGATCCGATTAAATTTGGGCCGCGAAAAAATAGCTAAGCGAGTGCAAAGATTTATTGATGTCTATCCGAAGATGAGAGCACCAGAAGGGGCTGCGATAGATGTGATAGACCTGCGTTACGATATCGGGCTTGCGGTAAGCTGGAAGTATCCGCAAGAACAAGAACAACAAAGTAAGAGTGAAGCATGACTAAGTCAGCAGAAAGAAACCTAGTGATAGGGTTAGATGTAGGGACTTCAAAGGTGGTTGCGACTGTTGGCGAAATCACCGCAGATAATCAGCTTAGTATTGTGGGTGTGGGTAACCAAGTCTCCCATGGTATGGATAAAGGTGGTGTGAACGATCTAAATCTCGTTTCTGAGTCTATTCGTCGTGCAATTGATGAAGCTGAACTCATGGCTGATTGCAGAATTAGCTCGGTGTATTTAGGTATCTCAGGTAAGCATATTCAGTGTCAAAATGAAAGCGGCGTCGTCGCAATCAATAATGCAGAAGTAAGCGATGACGACATTGCGAATGTGATTCATATTGCGCGTTCTGTGCCGATTTCGGCTGAACGTAAAATGTTACATTCCCTGCCACAGGAATATAGCATTGACATGCAAGAAGGCATCAAAAACCCACTTGGTATGAGTGGGGTAAGAATGGAAGCCAAGGCGCATATCATTACGTGTTCCAATGATATGGCAAAGAACTTAGAAAAGTGTGTTGAGCGCTGCGGTTTGCAGGTGGATCAACTGACATTTAGCGCATTGGCGTCCTGTTATTCGGTGCTGACAGACGATGAGAAAGAATTGGGTGTTGCTGTTGTTGATATCGGTGGTGGCACTATGGATATTGCAATTTATTTAAATGGTGCACTGCGTCATTCGGCGGTGATCCCTGTCGCTGGTAACCAAGTGACCGGTGATATTGCAAAAATTTTTCGTACCCCTATTTCTCATGCAGAGTCACTGAAAGTACAATATGCATGTGCGAGTAGCCAAATGGCTAGCAATGAAGAAACCATTGAAGTGCCAAGCGTGGGGGGGCGTCCTGCCCGTTTAATGTCAAGGCATACCTTGTCTGAGGTAGTTGAACCGAGATTTCGCGAGCTATTAGAATTAGCGTTAGAAGAAATTCGTCGCTCGGGTTTTGAAGATCAAATTGCTGCTGGCCTAGTGATTACTGGCGGTAGTGGCAAAATGGCTGGCGCTCTAGAGGTTGCCGAAGACATTTGTCAAATGCCTGTGCGAATTGGCAAGCCCATTGGTATCACTGGGTTAACAGATTATGTTAATGATCCTGCATACGCAACCGCGGTAGGTTTGTTACAATACGGCCGAACGCTGCAATCGATGAATGCACAGAAGTCGAAAGCAGAGTCGGAAGGAAGTTGGTGGAGCCGCATTACAAAATGGTTCCAAGGTGAGTTTTAAGCTCAAGTCGGAGAGTGAAAATGTTTGATATTATGGAACAACACAGCGAAGAAGCTGTAATTAAAGTCATCGGTGTAGGTGGTGGCGGTGGTAATGCCGTTGAACACATGGTGAAACAAGAAATTGAAGGCGTTCGCTTTATTGCTGCGAACACGGATGCACAGGCTTTGCGCAAGTCATCTGCAGATGTAACTGTGCAACTTGGTACTCAGATCACATCTGGTTTAGGCGCCGGTGCTAACCCTGAAGTGGGTCGCAAATCAGCGGAAGAAGACATCGAGACTATTAAGTCAGCGCTTGAAGGTGCAGATATGGTGTTTATCGCAGCTGGTATGGGTGGCGGTACTGGAACAGGTGCTGCACCAGTGGTAGCGCGTGTTGCTAAAGAATTAGGTATTTTAACCGTAGCAGTCGTGACGCGTCCGTTTGACCTAGAAGGCAAGAAGCGTATGGCAGCAGCTGATCAAGGGATCGGCGAATTGTCAGAAATTGTAGACTCGCTTATTACAATTCCAAACAACAAATTACTGAAAGTTCTTGGCAAAGGCACTACATTATTAGACGCGTTCGCTAAAGCAAATGACGTGCTTTATGGAGCGGTGCAAGGTATCGCTGAGTTGATCACTCGTTCTGGTTTGATCAATGTTGACTTTGCAGACGTTAGAACGGTTATGTCTGCAATGGGCACTGCGATGATGGGAACTGCATCTGCATCAGGTCCAGATAGAGCGCAAGAAGCTGCTGAAGCAGCGATTTCAAGCCCACTGTTAGAAGATGTAGATTTAACAGGTGCAAAAGGCATCCTAGTAAATATTACCGCTGGTATGGATATCACCATTGAAGAGTTCGAAATTGTAGGTAACCACGTTAAAGCACTGGCTTCGGAGAACGCGACAGTGGTTGTAGGTGCGGTTATTGACCCTGAAATGAGTGAAGAGCTTCGTGTGACGGTTGTTGCAACAGGTTTAGGCGGTGAACGTCGTCCACAGTTTGGTATTGTTGACAGTGGCTTCAAAAAGGTTGTTGGTTCAGACGCGGGAAGTGTGACTCAAGAGAGTAGCCAATCCGCAGGCATGTTCGTACCAAGCTTTACACAGCCGCAAACAGAAACTGTACAAGAAAGCGTGCCAAGTAAAACCAGTTCGACAACGGCTGGTAGCCAGTCAGGTACTGCTGATACGAGTAAAACAAGCAGCAAAGATGCGGATAAAGAAAAAGACAATTACTTCGATATCCCAGCGTTTTTACGTAAGCAGTCAGATTAATTTTTGGCTAAAGATTAAACAATTGGCAGGTGGTCGTATCTGTGATACAATCCGCCGTCTATGTGTAATATAAGTGGGCGAAGCTATGATTAGACAACGTACAATTGCCGAAGTTGTTAAAGCAACG
Organism: Pseudoalteromonas sp. T1lg23B; assembly: GCF_002964665.1. Classification (GTDB taxonomy): domain Bacteria; phylum Pseudomonadota; class Gammaproteobacteria; order Enterobacterales; family Alteromonadaceae; genus Pseudoalteromonas. The sequence goes on from NZ_PQBZ01000013.1 coordinate 213,200, forward strand.
GGTGTAGGGCTTCACAAAGGTGAAAAGGTCACGATCACTCTCCGACCAGCGAGTGAAAACACCGGTGTGGTGTTTCGTCGTGTGGATCTTGATCCAGTAGTTGATTTTGAAACTACCCCTGAGGCTGTGGGTGATACCCAGCTATGTACGTGTTTAACGAATAAAGATGGTATCCGTCTGTCGACCACTGAGCACTTGATCGCTGCCGTTGCTGCAATGGGTATTGATAACCTGATTGTGGAATTAGACAGCGCAGAGGTGCCGATCATGGATGGGAGTGCATTACCATTCATTTATTTATTACAAAAAGGCGGCATCAAAGAACAAAACGTAGCTAAGCGTTTTATTCGTATCAAAGAGAAGGTCCGTGTGGAAGATGGTGATAAGTGGGCAGAAATTACCCCTTATGACGGTTTCCATATTGACTTTGAAATTGCCTTTGATCACCCAGCTATCAACGATAGCCGTCAGCGTATTGCACTTGATATCACAGCACAAAGCTTCACTGAAGAGATTAGTCGCGCCAGAACCTTTGGTTTTATGAAAGACATTGAGTATATGCATGCAAACAACCTAGCGTTAGGTGGTAGCATGGATAACGCTGTTGTACTTGATGATTATAAGGTTTTAAACCCTAACGGTTTGCGTTATGACGATGAATTTGTGAAGCACAAAATCTTAGACTGTGTTGGTGATATGTTCATGGCTGGCCATAACATTTTAGGTAAAATCACCTGTTATAAGTCAGGACATGGTTTGAATAATAAACTGCTGCGCACAATTATGGCGACTGAGTCAGCGTGGGAGTGGGCGACATTTGATGAACCAGTGGCTATGCCAGCGCCTGGACTGGAAGTCGCCACGGCTTGAAAAAAGAAGCAAAAAAAATGACGCATCGGCGTCATTTTTTTTGCTTCGCTTTTTGCGCATGCGCAGCGAGCTTTAAGAGCTTTTCTTGCAAGCTAGGCGGAGCATTGCTTGCAAGATCAGTTAATTGAGCCGCTGTCTGCTCGCTCATGACTCGCCCCGTATACTGTTGTTTGTGTTGTGTCGATGTGTTGTCTCGCGGGGTCAAGCGTTGCTGAGCTTCTGGATTAGTTACCACTTTAACTTGTGCACATTCAATCATCCCAGCTTGTCTAAACTGCGATAAAATTTCCATTTTCAAATAGTTGAGTCTTGTCGCTAAGGTGGCTGATGCCGCCTCGATGATGAGCGTACCATCGCGATAGTTGGCAACCCGTGCTTTTTTACTCAAGATGGGGCCAATCGCGGCTTCTAGACAATGCTGTAGCTGTGCCATCGTTTGTGATTTATGGCTATAGTTACTCAGTTTATCTGACCACTTGCCCATCAATTCATTGAGTTGTTTTGGATCATAGCGGTTTTTTGCCATACAGAAAGTAGCCTATTTGCTGATTCTAATAGCAGTATAACGCTGCATAAGGCGCAACAGAAGTGTTATTGTGCTCTTGAATTGTATCAAATCGTACCCATATCTTCGTGTAACCTCGGATACCTTCTTGAGCATTACGGGCAGCTGACTAGTAGAACGTAGCAATATAAGTTTACGTTCCAGCCGTTAATTAACAGTAAAACGCGGTTGATTTCATTTCAGTGGTTTGCACACTCGCTGAGTCTGGTATGATAGGGCATAATTTTAACTTCAGGCATTATAGCGAGGTTTAATTAACTTGCTGCCAAAGCGAACAGTGCGGCCTCATATGCCAATAAATAACAATATGGACATGGCGAAGGTCAGCCATCACTAGAGTGAAACGGTTTTAACATGATAGCTAATTTATTTACCAAGATTTTTGGTAGTCGCAACGACCGCACTATTAAAAACTTAAGAAAAACGGTCGCCCTAATCAATGCGTTAGAAGAACAATACAGCAGTCTTTCGGATGAAGAATTAAAGGCCAAAACGGCAGAATTCAGACAGCGTTTCGAGCAAGGTACAAGCTTAGATGATATCTTGCCGGAAGCGTTTGCCACGGTCAGAGAGGCCTCTAAACGTGTTTTCAATATGCGTCACTTCGATGTGCAAATGATCGGCGGTATCGTTTTACATCAGGGCCGCATATCTGAAATGCGTACGGGTGAAGGTAAAACACTGACGGCAACGTTACCTGCTTATTTAAATGGTTTAACAGGTAAAGGCGTTCATGTCATTACCGTAAACGACTACCTAGCTAAGCGTGATGCTGAAACCAACCGCCCACTGTTTGAATTCTTAGGTCTAACCGTTGGCTGCAATGTGCCTGGTATGATGCCGCAACAGAAAAAAGAAGCGTATGCAGCAGATATAACCTATGGCACTAACAATGAATTTGGCTTTGACTATTTGCGCGATAATATGGCATTTAGTATTGGTGAACGTGTACAGCGTCCATTGTATTACGCGGTAGTCGATGAAGTGGATTCAATTTTAATTGATGAAGCGCGTACACCATTGATCATTTCTGGCCCAGCTGAAGACAGTTCTGAGCTATACGCCAAAATCAATACCTTGGTACCTTCTCTTGTATTACAAGAAAAAGAAGATGAAGAAGGCGTGGAAGGTGATGGTGACTTTACCTTAGACGAGAAATCTAAACAGGTTCATTTGACTGAGCGTGGTCAACTAAAAGTTGAAGAACTATTAATTGAAAATGGTTTGATTGACGAAGGTGACTCGCTTTACTCGGCGGGCAATATCACTCTGTTGAGCCATGTTTACGCAGCTTTACGTGCACATAAACTGTATCAAAAAGACGTAGACTACGTGGTAAAAGACAATGAAGTTATTATTGTTGATGAACATACCGGACGTACGATGGAAGGTCGTCGTTGGTCAGAAGGTCTGCATCAAGCGGTCGAAGCTAAAGAGGGAGTTCGCATTCAAAATGAGAACCAGACACTTGCCTCTATTACCTTCCAGAATTACTTTAGAATTTATGACAAACTAGCTGGTATGACTGGTACTGCGGACACTGAAGCGTTTGAGTTCCAGTCAATCTATGGCTTAGATACCGTTGTTATCCCTACCAATAAACCAATGATCCGTGATGATCGCGCTGATTTAGTATATTTGACGCAAGAAGAAAAGTTCGAAGCCATCTTGGAAGATATTCGTGATTGTCAAAAACGTGGTCAGCCAGTATTGGTGGGTACTATTTCAATTGAAAGTTCAGAATACCTTTCTCACTTTTTAACCAAAGAAAAAATTGAGCACAACGTACTCAACGCTAAGTTCCATGCCCAAGAAGCGGATATCGTTGCGGATGCCGGTTTACCAGGTAAAGTGACCATCGCCACAAACATGGCCGGTCGTGGTACGGATATCGTGCTAGGTGGTAACTGGCAGTCAGAAGTGGCTAAGCTTGATAATCCATCTGAAGAGCAGATAGCTCAAATCAAAGAGAAGTGGAAACAAACACACGATGCCGTTATTGCAGCAGGTGGTTTGCATATAATTGGTACTGAGCGTCACGAATCTCGTCGTATCGATAATCAGTTACGTGGTCGTTCTGGTCGTCAAGGGGATGCGGGTTCTAGCCGTTTCTATCTATCGATGGACGATGCCCTAATGCGTATATTCGCTGGCGAACGCATGACTAACATGATGCGCAAACTAGGTATGCAGCGTGGCGAAGCGATTGAGCATCCTTGGGTAAACCGTGCAATTGAAAATGCACAGCGGAAAGTAGAAGCGCGCAACTTCGATATTCGTAAACAGCTTCTTGAATATGATGATGTGGCCAATGACCAACGTCGCGTCGTGTACGAGCAACGTAATGAATTACTTGAAGAAGGCGATATCTCTGAGACTATCACAGCTATCCGTAGTGATGTGCTCAATGGCACCATTGATCAGTTTATTCCACCACAAAGCTTGGCTGAAATGTGGGATATTCCGGGTTTAGAAGAACGCTTGAAAGCAGACTTCTTAATCGAATTGCCAATCGCACAGTGGTTAGCTGATGATGAGAAACTGTACGAAGAGAAACTTCGTGATCGTATTGCAGAAGAAGTCGATGCTGCGTACAAGCAAAAAGAGTTGATGGTTGGCCCTGATGTGCTTCGTCAATTTGAAAAAGCGGTTATGCTTCAGAGTTTGGATCAGCATTGGAAAGATCACTTGGCAGCGATGGACCATCTACGTCAGGGGATCCATTTGCGTGGCTATGCACAGAAGAATCCTAAACAGGAATATAAGCGTGAGTCTTTCGAATTGTTCTCAGAGATGTTGGAGAATTTGAAGATAGATGTAGTGGGTATTCTGAGCAAGGTACAGGTACGCGCGGAAGAAGATGTTGAAAAGGTAGAACAACAGCATCGTCGCAGCGAACAAGCACCAAGAGAGTATCAACACGCCGACGCTGAACAGGTTGGTGGCGACGTCCCACAAGATTCGGCGGTTGTTGCAGCGCGCACTGAGCCTAAAGTTGGTCGTAACGAGCCTTGTCCTTGTCAATCAGGCAAGAAGTTCAAACAGTGTTGCGGTAAGCTAAAGTAATAAACAAGCAAAGATAAAAAAGCGACCATGAGTCGCTTTTTTTTCGGGAGTAATAATGACAAAGAAGACAGTTAATGTAGCTGTTGGGGTGATCATGCAAGACAGACAGGTGTTTGTCAGTAAGCGTGCAGAGCACCAACATCAGGGCGGTTTGTGGGAATTTCCTGGCGGGAAGGTAGAAGCACAAGAGAGTATTTTTCATGCACTCCAAAGAGAGCTTGCAGAAGAAGTGAATATTACCGTCCATAGTTCGCAACCTTTAATGCGTATTGAACACGACTATGGCGACAAGCAGGTTTGCTTAGATATTCATCTCGTAGAAGATTTTTCTGGTGAGGCTAAGGGGTTAGAAGGGCAACTTTGTCAATGGATTAGCATTGAGGGCCTCCATGAATTGTCGTTTCCTGAAGCGAATAAAGAAATTGTGGCTAAGTTGCAGTCGGACTTTTAAGTGAGCATGTACACTATTTGTTACCATTGATTATCGAATTATTAGTTTGTTGAAATTGTTTTCAGGGGACTAAGCAGTTTAAGATGATGTGGTACAACTTATGGAAATATCATAAATGAATAAAATTACATTAACAGCGGCAAGCGTCGCTATGACATTGGGTTTGCTAGGGTGTAGTGAACCTGCAAGCAATACTCAAGCTGCTGCCGAACAACAATCACAGCAAGTGGCTAAAGTATCTGGAATAGATTTAAATAATATTGATCGTACAGTAAGAGCACAAGACGATTTCTATTACCATGTGAACGGCAAATGGCTTGAAAAAACGCAAATTCCCGCAGATAAATCAAACTATGGCTCGTTTACTCAGCTTTACGATGAATCTCAAAAAGCATTAAAAGAAGTATTAGAGAGCGCCAAGTCAAATGCTCAGGCTACGCAGGGGAGTGATGAGTACAAACTTGGTGCATTTTATGCGAGCTATATGGACGAGAATGCGCGTGAGGAGCTAGGATTATCACCAATAAAAACCTACCTTAGTGAAATCAATGCGGTTGAAGACAAGGCTGACGTGCCTGCCTTAATGGCTAAGATGCTAAGTAAAGGTGGTAGCAACCCATTTGCTTGGTATGTCAATAACGATGCGAAAAACTCGACTGAGCATGCTCTGTATCTCTATCAGTCTGGATTGGGTCTACCGGATAGAGATTACTACTTAAAAGATAGTGATAAATATAACACCATACGTGAGCAGTACGCGCAGTACATTGAGCAGGTGTTTGTGAGGCTAGGTCATAGTGATGCAAAACAGGTTGCTACAAATATTTTGGCGTTGGAAAAAGCTATGGCTGAAGTACAGTGGACGCGTGTTGAGAGTCGTGATGCGACTAAAACATACAACAAAATGACCTTGGCTCAGGCAGATCAATTAATGCCTGAGTTTGATTTGCCCGCATATTTTAGTGCGCTTGGGCTAGATCTGAAAGAACTTATCGTTAGTCAGCCATCTTATTTGCAGGGGTTATCTGATGTTTACAGTAATAACTCGCTAGCAGCTTGGCAGCAATACCTTACTTTTCACTTTGTAAACAACCATGCGGCTTTACTTAACAAGGATATGGTTGAACTAAGATTTAACTTCTTTGATAAAACGCTCAGAGGCCTTGAAGAGCAGGCTCCGACATGGAAGAAAGCGGTTGATGCAAGCAATGAAGTGTTAGGTGAATTGCTTGGTAAAATCTATGTAAAACAGTACTTTCCTCCTGAAGCGAAGGCCAAGATGGAAGAGCTGGTTGCGAACTTGATAAAAGGTTTCGAACAAGCCATTGATGGTTTAGAGTGGATGACTGCTGAGACGAAAGTTGCAGCAAAAGAAAAGTTAAATAAATTCACGCCTAAAATTGGCTACCCAGACAAATGGAAAGACTACTCAGCCTTGGAAATCAACCGAGATGACTTGCTTGGTAACTATGTGCGTTACTACCAATGGGCATATCAAGAGATGGTCGATAAAATGGGTAAGCCAGTAGACCGCTCCGAGTGGTTTATGACACCGCAAACGGTAAATGCTTACTATAACCCAGTTAATAATGAAATTGTTTTCCCTGCAGCCATTTTGCAACCACCATTTTTTAACCTCGCAGCTGATGATGCAGTCAACTACGGTGCCATAGGTGCGGTGATTGGTCACGAGTTAGGGCATGGTTTTGATGATCAAGGTGCCAAGTATGATGGTGATGGCAACCTGCGTAACTGGTGGAGTGAGTCAGATCTTAAGCAATTTGAAGCACGTGGTAAAAAACTGGTAGAGCAGTTTGATCAGTTCAAGCCATTTGAAGATGCGAACGTAAATGGTCAATTTACTTTAGGTGAAAATATTGGTGATTTGGGCGGCTTGACGGTCGCTTATAAAGCATACCAAATCTCTCTAGGAGACACTAAGGCACCTGTTATTGATGGTTATACTGGTGAACAGCGCTTCTTTATGGGGTGGTCACAGATCTGGCGCAGAAAATACCGCGAGGAAGAGTTACGTAATCGCTTGGTGACAGATTCGCACTCACCCAGTCATTACCGCGTAATTGGCGTGTTACCGAATATGCCGGAGTTCTATAAAGCATTTGATGTCAAAGAAGGCGACAAAATGTACTTAGCTCCTGAGCAACGTGTGAAAATTTGGTAAGCCTAATTGGTTAAGTTGAGAAGCCCGCCCCTTGCGGGCTTCTTTGTATCTATATGCTGGTTGTTTCAAATAGATGAAAAAATAATGATAGCGCTGTCATTTTAGTTTTTATATGATGAAAGGGTAATGAATCAGCTAATAATTAATCAACTCGCACATAAAAGAACAGAAACGAAGCGAAGAGACGACCGCTTTAAAGGAGCATACGATGAGTTTTAAGCAAACGATAATGGCTAGTGTGCTAGCCTCCATCCCATTACTTGCCAACGCAACATTGTCAGAGAGTGAATTGCAACGCTTTACCCAAGGTACAGCGCTAACTTTTGCGGTAGAAGATAATTTTCATAACGGTGCTTCGAGTTTCATAGGCTCTATGACGCTGACAAACAACTCCGGTGTGGCGTTGCCTAAAGGCGAGGGAGATTGGCAAATTTATATTCATTCGGTGCGTAAAATCCACACTAAGCAAGCCTCAGGATTGAAGGTTGAGCATATCAATGGTGATCTGCATCGCTTTGTGCCAACAGCTGATTTTGCAGGATTAGCCAATGGCGAACAATTGACCGTCAAGTTTGAAGCGAATGTTTGGATAGCAGCTTACAGTGATTTTATGCCTCGTGCATTTATGGTCGCTAAAGATCAGACCCCTGCCATTTTTGCCAATACGGACACCGAAGATTTACAACAGTTTATTGCACCAATTGAAAGAGAAAATCAGCTGAGACGTTACAACGAACCTGCTGATCTTACAAAGCTAGCGACTGCTCAGTTACGTTATGAGCGCAACCAGAGCGCCGTTAAAGTATCTGAAGAAGAAGCGCTAAAGAGAATTATCCCAAAACCCAACAAGGTGGATTTTAATCGCGGTAGTGCCATGCTGGACAGCAATTGGCAAATTCGTTTTGCAGGTCGACTAAAGTCTGAGTTAGAGGTATTCCAGCAAGACTTAGCCAAATACGGACTCAAGTTAGCAGCACAACCTGATCACATCGCGGTGCAAAAGCAACCTATGATCAGTTTAAAGGTTGATAACACAATTGCGGGGGGTAAAGCACACAGCTACCGTCTTGTTATTGATGATGATCGAATTGAAATTGTGGGAGCGGATAACGCAGGTGTGTTTTATGGTATGCAGAGTTTGCTGGCGCTGTTTCCCGCAGATGCGCGCGAACGTGTGACATTACAAAATGTGGAGATTGAAGATAGTCCAAGGCTAAGTTGGCGTGGTATGCATTATGACAATGCACGTAACTTTCATGGTAAAGAGGCCATGTTCAAGCTTGTTGAGCAAATGGCTCGTTATAAAATGAATGTTCTACACTGGCATTTCTCAGATGATGAAGGGTGGCGACTAGAGATCCCTGGCTTGCCGGAATTAGCACAGATTGGTGGCCATCGCTGTTTTGATTTAACCGAGCAAAGTTGTTTATTGACTCAACTTGGGACTGGGCCGTTCAAATCGGGTTCAGGCAATGGCTATTTGTCAAGAGATGACTTTGTTGAGCTATTAAAGTTTGCAAAGGCAAGACACATCACTATAGTGCCAGAAATAGAGAGCCCCGGGCATGCGCGTGCATCCATCAAAGCTATGGAAGCTAGATATAACAAGCTAATCAAACAGGGGAAAGCTGAGCAAGCGGGTGCTTACCTACTCAGTGAGCCCGATGATCAGTCAAAATACATGACGGTACAAAGCTATACCGATAATTCTATAAATGTCTGTCTTGATTCTAGCTATGCATTTATGGAAAAAGTGACGTATGAATTGCAAAGTATGTATCGTGATGCTGGCACCCGACTAACTAATTTACACTTTGGTGGTGATGAAGTCGGCGCTGGCTCATGGGCTGGTTCCAAGGCCTGCCAAAGCCTGTTTGCTCGCTCTGGTAATGGTGTTTCGGGAGTTGCAGATTTAAAACCATACTTTACTCAGCGCGTGGCCGAGATGCTCAATAAGCGTGGCATCACCCCCGGAGCATGGGAAGACGGCTTGATGTATGACCGTGTGAACCCTTTTAATCGAGCAGCTTTTGCCAACAAATCGTTTACCGCAAACGTATGGGATAACATCTGGGAATGGGGGGTGGCAGACAGAGCATATCGTTTAGCCAACGAAGGCTATCAAGTGATCCTATCGCACGGCACACATTTATATTTTGATCACCCTTATGAAGCACATCCAGAAGAAAGAGGTTATTACTGGGCAACTCGCTACATTGATACCAAAAAGACATTCAGCTACATGCCTGATGATGTATATGGCAACGCCGATTTTACACGCACTAGAGAGCCGATTGTAAATCTTGAGGCTTTGGTTGGCCGTGAGTTGCCTCAATTACAGAAACCAGAAAATATTGTCGGGATGCAGGGGCAAGTATGGAGTGAAACAATCCGTACCGAAGATCAAGTACTGGCGATGATTTTCCCACGTATTTTAGCTGTTGCCGAGCGGGCATGGCATAAATCAAAATGGGAAAATACAGGGGTAAACAGCAAAGAGTTTGATAAAGATTGGCAGCAATTTGCCGCAGCTTTATCGCTCAAGGAATTGGCAAAATTACAGCAAGATAAAGTGAATGCCAATCTACCTGTGCCTGGTGCGAAGTTAGAAAATGGTAACTTGTATGCCAACAGTGCATTTCCTTATTTGACCATCGAGTACAGTTTGGATGCTGGTCAAAATTGGCAAGTTTATAGTGCTCCTGTCTCCGTTAACGACTCGGCAGCGGTTCGTTTAAGAACACGCATTGGGGAAAATAATACTAGCCGTGTCACCGGATTAGAATGATTTGGCGGTTACTCAGCAATAAAGTAGCTAAAGTTGAAATAGTTTGTTTCAGCTTTAGTTACAATTGTGTTTAAAATCTAACTAGTCAAATGTGAAATTTTAACGTAAAGTTAAATGTCAGCGCTGTCATTTTTGTGGTGTGTAGTGAAAATGCATTTTGCTCAAGGCTAAATCACCATGCATGACAGTCAAAATAATGATATTAATTAGCAACAAGAAGAGATTTATGGAAGCAATCGTGGAAATTGAAGATAAAGAAAAGCAGAGTATTTGGCTCCCGATGATACTCGCAGGTTCAATGTTTTTCATTCTGGGGTGTATCACTTGGCTCAATGGCGCGATTACTCCGTTTTTACAACAAATGCTTGAGCTGACTCCGTTACAAGCCTCCTTCATTATTTCGTCTTTCTATATTGCAGTGACGGTTGCCGGTATTCCCTCTGCGATGTTAATCAAACGCGTCGGATACAAAAATGGCATGGCGATTGGGTGTGTGGTTATGGCTGCATCCGCTTTGATGTATATTCCGGCCGCAAAAATGCAAATGATAGAAATTTTCTTATTCGCCCAGCTTATGATTGGTGTTGGTCAAACTGTGTTGCAAACTGCGGTGAACCCGTATGTGGTAAAAATGGGCTCGGAAAAGTCTGCAGCTGTACGAGTATGCATCATGGGATTGTTAAATAAATCCGCAGGCGTTATCGTACCTATCGTATTTGCAGCCGTGGTCGTAAGTGGTTTGGTTGAAGGTGGAACTAAGCTGTCTCAAGAGCAAAAAGACATTATGGCAAACAGCCTAATCGCGCCTTACATCGCGATAGCAGGATTAATTTTCTTATTTGCATTATTTGCGAAGTTTGCACCTTTGCCTGACTTGGTATTTAGCGAAGAAAGTAAAACAAGTAAAGGAGAGCTCAAAGAAACACTTGCGCACCCTCATTTGGTGTTAGGTGTAATAGGTATTGCTTTGTATGTGGCTGTGGAAGTGATTGCTGCAGACACCATCGGCTCCTATGCTTTACAGTTGGGTATTGCAGATTATTCTGTGATGACTTCTTATACAATGACATGTATGCTTGTTGGATATGCCATTGGTATCGCTTTAATCCCTAGATTTATGTCTCAACAAAATGCGTTGATGATGTCGGGAATTGCAGGTATTGTTACTGTATTGGCGGTTGTATTTGGCAGTAACGATTCTTTTGCGATAGCCAACCTATTACTCGTTCCATTTGGTGGACCTGAGTTACCAGATCCGCTATTGTGTATCGCACTGCTTGGTTTTGCTAATGCGATGGTTTGGCCTGCTATCTGGCCACTGGCATTAGAAGGATTAGGGCGATTAACGGGTACTGCGTCAGGCCTGTTAATTATGGGGATCGCAGGGGGAGCCTTAGGACCGTTACTGATTGGATTGGGTAACGTTGCCGGCCTCGGTGCACAAGGTGCATATAGCTTAATGATCCCAAGTTATCTATTTATCCTCTTCTATGCTGTGAAAGGTCACAAAATGAGAAGTTGGAAGTAAAGAATTTCTATCTATACGTAGAAATAATCCCGTGTGTAATGCCACCGAAAGGTGGCATTTTTTTGTCAAAAATTCGAGTGCGAGTGTATATAGCGATAGAGAAATAGCGATAGAGAAATAGCGATAGAGAAATAAATAGGTTTGACATCAGCTAGAAGTCAGCTTTAAACCACGGAATTAATCAAAGAAGTTTTATCTAGAAGATAAGATAAATAAAGAAAAGTGGGGCGACTGATGGGACTTGAACCCACGACAACCGGAATCACAATCCAGGGCTCTACCAACTGAGCTACAGCCGCCACAAAAGAATTGAACACCTCGTTTGGTGTGGCGCGCATAATACATAAATATCTGGCACTTGCAAAGCAAAAAATGTAATTTTTTTAGAAAAAAATACAAATAAAAAAATCCTTACATACAGACAATATTCATATAATCTATGTATGATCCGCTCAAAATCAAAAATCATGCCTAGGAGGCTTTATGGACGCAGCTATTAATTGGCTAAATGAAAACTCAGATATGTTACTGCATCTCTCGATACAGGCCGTTATAGCCTTAATCATTTTGTTTATTGGTCTGAAGGTCGCAAAAATGTGTGACTCTTTGACTGTTAAAGCATTTGAAAAGAGAAAAATAGACAAAGCGGTTGCTGGCTTTGTTGCCAATATTGTTTACGCTGCTGTTTTTGCTGCAACGGTATTGATGGCTCTGTCTCAGGTCGGGGTAGAAACCACATCTTTTATCGCGATACTTGGTGCGGCCGGTCTTGCCATTGGTTTAGCGTTGCAAGGCTCGTTGTCTAACTTTGCCTCAGGTGTATTAATTATTATTTTAAGACCCTTTAAAGCGGGTGACTATATTGAAGCTGGCGGTAAAGCTGGTAGCGTCCAAAAGATCGAGATTTTTTCTACAGAATTGAAAACGCCGGACAACAAAGTCATTATCATGCCAAACTCGGCAATCATGTCAGGTGCTATTGTTAACTTTTCAAGAGAAAAAACACGTCGTATCGACCTAGTGATAGGCGTTGGTTACGATGCGGATCTCAGACAAGCGAAACAAGTTCTCAAATCAGTATTAGATAAAGAAGAGCGTATTTTAAAAGACCCAGCATACACGGTCGCGGTATTAGAATTAGCGGATTCTAGCGTGAACTTTGTGGTGCGTCCTTGGGTTAAAACGCCGGACTATTGGCCGACTTACTTTGAGTTGGTTGAAAATATTAAGATAGCTTTAGACGAAGCGAATATCACGATTCCATTCCCGCAAATGGATGTACATCTTCATAAAGACTAATTTTTCGAAAGGTTAATACGAAATGAAATTAAAAATTTTATCTCTGTGTGTAATTGCAGCCACAGTAAACAACGCTTATGCAAACGACACAGATGTAAAAAAGACTTGGGATGTGACCAGTGAAGTGGGTGCCATCATTACCAGTGGTAATACAAAAACCACTACTTTAAAAGGCGCGCTAAAAGCAAAGCACAACCTAGAAAACTGGCACAACGAATACAAAGTCAGTGGTATCTATAAAGAAGATGAAATAGAAAACGACCAAGGTGAGCGTATTACAGAGCGTACTAACGAAAAGTACTCTCTATCGACTCAAGGTAACTATAAGCTTCAAAAAGAGAATAGCCACCTGTTTATTTATGGAGCTTACGTGTCAGATTACTTTGGCGCTTACCGAAATGAAACCGTGGTTTCGGTAGGTTATGGTCAAAGATTATTTGGTACCGATGATATGTACCTAAACGCAGAAGTGGGTCCGGGTATTAAACGTTTTGAACATCATCAAGACAGCACAGAACTGGATGATGACGGTAATTCATTGGCGGGTGAGTCTGAAAGTGAATTGATCGGCGTAGGTAAATTAGATTTTAACTGGCAGATTTCTGAAAATGCGCGTTTTACTCAGTTAGTAGCCATCGAATATGGTGAGAGTAATACCAAGACAACCGCAGAGTCAGCTTTGATGACCAAAATTAATGGCTCATTACAGATGAAAGTTGCCTATAACGTAATTCACAACTCAGATGTTGCACCAGAAAAAGATAACACTGATACAGAGACTTCATTAACTTTGGTTTATAGTTTCTAACGCTCAGAGTAGGGCCTCATTGTGTTTGGGGCCCTGCGATTAATCTTTGAAATGCGTAATTCGGTACTTTTCTTGTACTCGATTCAATACTGTACGTTTTTTAATGTTTTTAATTGGTGTAGAATTGTCGCCAATATCGTCTTATTTTCTGGAAAAATAATTTATATGGGACTACGACTCATTGGATTTTTGATCTTTTGCTCCGTATTTTTTGCGAGCAAATCCATCGCCGTACAACTTTCTCCAAAGCAACTTGCTTACATAAAAAGCCTTTCAGCAAGCGAGAAGAAAGAACTGGCTGAACAGTATGGCGTAAGTGTGGATGACTTAGGTTCAAATCGCTTACCAAAGAAAAAGAATAACCTGCTAGATGAGCTTGGTGAGCGCGAAGAAGACGACCTATATAAAGAACAAATACCAGAGGAAGAAGAAAAAGAACAAGAGGATGATGAGCTAAAATTATTTGGCTATGATCTTTTTGAAAAGAAAAATGTCGAGCAAGGCGCAAACTTGGTAATGCAAGCTGCACCTGGTAACTACCCGATTAATGTTGGCGATTATTTGATCGTTAGTTTTTATGGCAAACTGAATATCACACATGAAGTTCAAGTTAGTGGTGATGGGCAGTTGCTGGTACCTGGTTTATCACCAGTTAATGTATTAGGGCTAACGCTAAATGAGGCAAAGTCCTTAATTCTATCGAAAGTAAAGCAAGAAGTAATTGGTGGTGAAGCGATTATCACAACAGGAGAGTTGCAACCAATCAGCATCACCATAGCGGGTGAGGTTAAAAAGCCTGGGATCTATACGCTACCTGCATTGACGAGTATTACGCAAGCACTTAACTACGCAGATGGCATTACAGAATTAGGCTCTCTAAGAAACATACAGCAAAAACGTAAAGGGGAGCAGGTATCGAACCTTGACTTATACGACCTGCTATTAACAGGCGATAACTCGGCTGACACAATTTTACGCAATGGCGACGTGGTGTTTGTGCCATCAATTGAGAAGCGCGTTACCGTTGACGGTGCTATCAATAGGCCCGCGATTTATGAATTAAAAAGCGGTGAACATTTACAGGACTTGCTAAAAATAGGCGGGGGCATTTCAGCTAGAGGGTCAAAGGAAAACATCACGATACTGAGGTTCACCCAGCAGAATAGAAAAACTGTTGTATCGGTAGATATAAGTCAAAAAGGCGACGCAGCGTTACATGATGGTGATGAAATAAAAATTCCAGCTGTCTCAAGTGAGCTGGAAAAAGCGGTTACACTTATCGGCGCAGTCACACACCCAGGTCCAAGACAGTGGAGCAAGGGTCTTAAGCTATCTAAAATTCTTACATCCCTAAAAAGCGATTTACTACCTATCACCGATAAAAACTACGCCTTAATAATCCGCGAGAATAGCGAAGACTCCGACAAATATGTGCTGCAGTTTTCGCCAAAAAGTGTCGTAGCAGGAACGTCTGATTTGGAATTGCGTTCAGGAGATCAGGTGGTCTTCTTTAGTCGCTTCGAAAGTGCGATTGAAGAAGTGAACGAACTAAATCGTTTTGCATATGTTGCTGAAGAAGTACTTGAAATGGAAAAAGACAGGTTGCTTGAGGAATATAAACGCGAGCAGTTCTTCGAATCTATTGGTAGAGAAAGCTTGCTGTCATCCTCAAGTGAGCAGAAATCTCAGCCACTAACCACAAGAGAGATATTACAAGGTAAGTCACTGGAAGTTTCTGAAAGTAATTATTCTTTATATAGCAGACAGCGTTTACTTCGTCCTATTATTCGTGAGTTAAACAGGCAAGGTGCACCCGATGGAGCAGCCCCAGTTGTGAGTGTGAACGGAGAAGTTCGCTACCCAGGCTTATACCCTTTACCTGTCAATGCGAGTATTTCTGGCCTGCTAGAAGCCGCAGGTGGGCTTAAAGAATCAGCTTACCCCGAAAAGATTGAGGTTTCACGTCTAGCGTATGAAGATGGAATTGAAGGAATTCAACATATAGAATTGAATCTTAATAAATTGACTGGTAACTTTAAAGTTAACAGTAAGGATGTCATCTCGGTGTTTTCAAAGCCGAAGTGGCAAGATTCTTCTAAAATAAAAATTGTTGGCGAAGTAAGGTTCCCAGGAAGTTACACGCTCTCTGCGGGAGAAAGCTTAAGTGATGTAATACAAAGAGCCGGTGGACTGACAGATTATGCCTTTGAGGGCGGCGCAGTATTTACAAGAGAATATTTGCGTGAACAAGAACAAGAGTTGTTAAAAGATTTGTCTAAAACGTTACGAGCGGATTTGGCTTCATCTAGCTTCCAAAAGTCGGTCAGTAGTGCAAACCTCTCTTATGAGGACATGGATAACTTAATCAACGATATTTCACAGCAAGAAGCGCTTGGACGTATGGTAATTGACTTGCCCAAAGTAATTGATAATGAGCAAGTTATATTATTGAGAAATGGTGATACACTGTTTATACCAAAAAAAGTTGATACCGTATCGGTGGTGGGCGAAGTTAATGTATCTACTTCAATGCAGTATGATCCAACAATGACACTGGTGACTATTTAAATAGTAGTGGTGGATTAAAACAAAAAGCTGATGCTGATAGTATTTACATTATAAAAGCCAATGGTATGGTTGAAAGAACAACGGGAGGTTCTTGGTTTGCCGTTTCAAGCGAAAGCCAGATCCAACCGGGTGATACAATAGTAGTACCTTTGGACTACGAACATATTGATAATCTAACCCTATGGAGTAAGGCAACGCAGATCCTTTATCAGATGGGTGTCGCTGTTGCAGCACTGAATGCACTGTAGTGTACAATAAATGTACAGTAAGGGTGCGGATGGGGTTGAGTTTTAAATTATTCTGATAAATTATTAACTTTGTAGAAATTTTAATTTATGATGGGACTTGAATTAAGTTGTAGTTCTTATCATAATGTGGGAGCCTAGATTTGATGCTACATGTTATTGCAGTGTCGGTCGGGCCCTTTAAATTATTTAACGTTTTGCTTACTCTGGTATTCAGAGTGTGTAAATTTTAACTGAAAACATAAAGTGTCCACCGGATACATGGAGATAAAAATGAAGCGTTTTAATAAAGTCGCTTTAATTCCTGCTGCAGTTGCCGCTGTATTAGCAGGTAATGCATATGCAGGTACTGAAGCTTGTTTCGAAGTATACAAAGGTTCTGCTCTTGTTAACCATAGTGTTATTTACGCTGGTGCAGCTTGTATTGCTGAAGCTAGCCGTACAGGCGCTGCTGCTAACAACTTACAAGCAACTGATGAAGTAGCTATCGCATACGAATTGACTGGCAACCTGCCTATTGACTTCGATGATGTTGATGGTGATGAGTTAATTCCTGCTACTGAAACTGACGATGACCAACACATCGTTTACATCCCAACGACTGATATCCCTGGTGGTACTAAAATCACTATCGCTTTAACAGGTGCTACTTTCGATAGTAACTCTAACCAGATCCACCTTCTAAAAGATGATGGCACTGGTATTGAAGCTGTAGCTTCTTCAGATGGTACGGTTGATGGTGCTTCAACTATCACGTTCCTAACGAAAGCTGGTATTACAATCGGTGCTGGTACACGTCTAGTATTCTCTCGCTCTTCTACAGCTGCGACCGAAATCGGTATCAAGATCACTAACACTACTTGTACTGATACAACTCAATCTTCTCAATCTGTAACTATCGCTGCTACTGCTGCGGTAACAGATGGTGGTACGGGTTATAACATCCAAGGTGCGGTTTCTAACGCTCAGAAAATTGCTGATATTTCTCCACAGTTCTACCCGCTACATGCAGGTACTACTGCAGAAGTTCAAGTTAACGCTGAAAGCTCAAACTCTGAAGGCACTGCAATCGTAGCACGTACTCAGTTTGTATATAACGCTGACGCGACTAACCGCTTAATCGCAACTAGCTCACAAGCTATCTACAAGACTGGTTTCTATGACCGTGAATTGCTTCTTGACCAAGCAATTGATCTTGATGCTGCCGATCACGTTGAAACTGCTTTCGTAGCTTCTTCTGAGCCAGGTACAAACGTTAAAATGCGTCTATACAATGGCCGTACTGCTGCAACAGGTGTTCTTGATACAGCTGTAGCAGTTGAAACTGGTACTACTCCAGGTGCATTTGGTTTGACTCAAGCTACAGCAACTGTGTATAACACAGAAGCAGTTGACCTGTTCACTCCAGCTGCAGGTGCTGGTGATGCAGAAACTAACCCAATGACAACGGCTCCTCTACTAGGTGCGGCTTACAACGAAATGTTCTATGTTGTTGAAAACAACCCTGCAACTGGCATCATGAACTTCAACTACGACGTGACTACTCACTACACGTTAGACTTTGGCGATGCTGGTGAACTTGATCACTGTGCGTCTAACAAAGTTACTCACGAAGTAGGCGTTAACGGTGCGGTTCTTAAAGTTCCTTATGTAACTAACGCTGAAGGTAACTTCGTACGTATCACGAACGAGCACGATGAGTCTGCAGAAGTAACTGTTGACGTATTCAGTGAATCAGCTGATGGTAACGACGGTACTCGTAAAGTAACAGCTGTTGAGCTTGGTTCAGTTCCTGCTAAGTCTTCAGTAGTTTACTTCATGCCTAAAGTAATCGAAGAAGCTGTTAGCCAGAAGCAGTACGAAGGTGCTGACGGTGGTTATGCTGCTGACGCTCTAGGTGCAAACGCGGTTTCTAACGCAAGCCGTCACACAGTAACTTTCACTGTTACTGCACCTAAGAACTCTGTACACGGTGTTTCTGTACAGAAAGTTCCTGGCCGTTCAGACCGCGTAATGCCAGTTCTAGACCAAAACGATTGGTCACAGTAATCACTAGCTAATTACTAGCTTTTAGGTTTGAAAACCCTCGCTTTGGCGGGGGTTTTTTTATCTTTTCAATTTGAGGACTTTCAATGAAAAACTGGATAATGCCAATTGTTTTATCAACCATGCTAGCTGGGTGTAATAGCACGCAGCAGTCGGAATTGGAGGCATTGCGAGCCGAAGTCGAACAACTTAAAAATATACAGCAGCAAGTGGCTGTGAGAGTAGGCTTAGCGGAGCTGGTTAAGCCTGACACGCTGCCATTGTCCGAAGATGGTAAATGGATTGGTGATAAGTCAAGTGACGTGGTTATTATTGAGTACACGGATCTACACTGTCCATTTTGTAAAAAATTTCAGCAAGAAATCTGGCCTGAGCTCAAAAAGCAATTTGTCGATACCGGCGAAGTCGCAGTATTGGCAAGAGAGTTGCCTTTGAGCAAACTACACCCCAAAGCGGGTTATGCTGCGGTATTTTTGCGTTGCGCAGAGCAGCAGGGGCAATATGAACCAATCAAAGACAAGCTGTTTGAAATTGGTAATTCAATCGCTCAGGAAACGACGAAAGACATCGCCGAAGAGTTCAATTTAGATGCGAATAAGTTGGCATCTTGCCTAAGCGACAAGTCAGTTCATGAAGCGGTTAATCGTTCCATCGCAGATGCTCAGCTATTGGGTATTGGTGGAACGCCTTCGTTTGTTGTAGGTAAGCAACAAGACGGAATGCTGGTTGACTATCAAGTTGTCGTGGGCGGTAGTTTAGAAAAGCTAGGTGCAGCGATTAAAGCACTGAAGTAACACTTAGATAGTTCAAAATAATACCGTTGTATGTTAGATTGCAACGGTATTATTACCGCGTTGAGAGTGCGTTCAGCCTAGTGGCATTAACCCTTTACCAATTTAAGTACAAGAGGTTTAAGTTTTATCTGAACTTAACTGAGCCTTTGTAGTCCTAGGCGGACAGCGAATTTCAATTTTAACAACATCGCATTATTATGAGCTTTCATATGAAGAAGTTAAGAAATAGTAACGGCTTTACGCTTGTAGAGTTATTAATTGTAATGGTAATACTTGGACTGCTGGCTTCAGTTGTAGCCCCGCGTATGTTTAGCAAAGTAGGTACGGCCAGAGAAGGCACAGCCAAGGCGCAAATGCAGGTATTGTCGACCGCTTTGGACTCATATCGATTAGACATAGGCTACTATCCAAAAGAGCTGAACGAGTTGTTACAAAGTAACCACCAAATGTGGGATGGCCCATATTTTCCAAAACAAATTCCAAATGATCCTTGGGGCAACCCTTACAGCTATAAAGCCATTAGCGAAAATGGTACAGAAAAGTTTGAGTTAAAGAGCTTTGGTCGAGATGGTAAACCAGGCGGTGAAGGTGAAGATGCAGACGTGGAACTCTAAAGTTCATGCATATATTGCACAAAAGCAAATATTAAACCATGACAGATTACAGCAATTAGCTGACTTTGAAAAAGACGAGCAATCAAATTTAGAGTTGATCTTACTTAATTCTGGTTGGATAGACGAAGACCAACTGCGGGATATGTATTGCCAGCTTCTCAACTGTCATGCTTGGGAGCAGGGCTTAGATACATCTAAAGAGTTTATCGAATATCTAAAAACGATAAATGTAGATTTGCTACTAGCAAATAACATGGTGCCCGTTTTTATCAACGATGATCAGATAGACATCGCCTTTTCTAATCCTCATGGTAAAGAAGCGCTCGATTATTTACGCTTTATTCCACAAAATAAACGGTTTTTTGCTGTTTCAGCCAAAGAACTTGAGTTGCTTGGCGAGCAATGTAAAGCCTTACTAAGTGACGTACCCGATACACCCATTTCTACCGATAACTTAAGTGCGCTTAAGGAGCTTGCGTTAGGTGCACCTACGGTTAACTTAGTGAATAGCCTCATCAATAAAGGGGTCAAGTTGGGGGCATCTGATTTACATATTGAGCCTGTAAATGGAAAGTACCGCGCCCGATATCGCATAGACGGAATCTTAAAAGAAGCGGATCCAATACCGCATAATTTACAGTTAGCCGTTATTTCACGTATAAAAATTTTGTCGGGTATGGACATCGCTGAGAAAAGGCGACCACAAGATGGCAAGATTGAGATGAAAGCTGGCACAACGGATCTAGATATCCGTTGCTCGACACTGCCATTGGGAATGGGCGAAAGTGTTGTTATGCGTTTTCTCATTAAAAACGCGGTTAAGTTTGACTTAAAAAGACTCGGTTATTCCGAAGATCTAGTAGAAAAAATAAATCAGGATTTAAAGAGAACATCAGGTGTTATCTTGATGACCGGCCCGACAGGTTCCGGTAAAACCACCTCTCTTTACTCTTTTTTAAACCAGATAAACCGCCCAGATATTAAAATTGTTACGCTGGAAGATCCGATCGAATACCAGTTACCTGGTATTAACCAAGTGCAAGTTAATGCGGAGATTGGCTACGACTTCTCAGCGGGCTTACGGAGCATTGTTCGTCAAGACCCTGATGTGATCATGGTCGGCGAAATTCGCGATAATGAAACGGCTAAAATAGCCCTACAGTCTGCGTTAACAGGACACTTGGTGTTTAGTACGGTACACACCAATGATGCACCTTCTGCCTACACGAGACTTATGGATCTGGGCATTCAAGAGTATCTGCTCAATGCGGGCTTGGTGTCTATTATGGCTCAGCGACTGGCTCGAACTTTGTGTGAACACTGTAAACAGCCACTGAGTGATGCTGAAACACATCAGTTGTACCATAAGTATGCGCTATCTGATTTGACCTCAGGTGAAATTGCACCGCTCTATCAAGCGGTAGGGTGCGAAAAATGTGAGAATTCGGGCTATGCAGGTCGAGTTGCATTTCTTGAGTACTTGCCATGTGATGGGGATGTAAAGAAACTACCAAAAGACGAGCGGTTACTAGATAACCTCTATGAACTGATGCGTGACAAGCAACTGCGCTCCCTCAAGCAGGATGGCTTCCTTAAGGCTGTAACAGGGGTAACAACCATTGAAGAAGTCTTGAGGGTAGCTGGGTGAGTCAGGTATTTAAGTACAAGGCCTGTAATGCCGGTGGTGAAGTTGAACGTGGCGAGATCACCGCAGAAAATGAAGCCGCTGCGCACAGTGCACTGAAATCGAGAAACTTGTTAATTCTAGAGTTAAAGCAAGATAGCGCACGAACAATACGCAAAAGAGTGTCTTTAAACGAGCTTGAGCAGTCCACAAGTCAATTGTCGACCTTGTTGCACAACGGTTTGCGAGTTGATAAAGCACTGGAAGTGCTAGCGCAATCAAATAGAAACTCAGCCTTGGGACAGGTTTGGTCTTTGGTATTGAATGAGATCAAGCAAGGCGCGGTGCTGAGCGATGCTTTGGCTAGTCGGCCAGATATCTTTTCTACGCTTTATATCGAAATGGTTAGAATAGGCGAGGCGACGGGTAACCTACCACAAGTTTTTTCTAGACTTAGCCAGAACCTAGAATTCCAGAGCGCTCTGCGTAGTAAAGTAATTCAAGCATCAACTTACCCGCTGTTTATTTTGATTGTCTGTGTTACTGCTATTTGGGCGATTTTCAACTTTGTTATTCCCAGCATGTCATCCATGTTTGACAATGGGGCGCAGGTGCCACAGTACACACAATTGTTGTTAGATATGTCAAGCTGGGTACAAAACTATCAGCTGCACTTACTGATCAGCATCTTGTTAGCGGGGGTCGCACTTTATAGCGCACTACAAAAAGCCTCGTTAAGGGCGAGTCTATTTGCCAGCGTTATAAGGTTTCCTATAGTAAAACAGATTGTCAATCATTCCGACCGCATCAAGTTCTCAACGGCATTACAATTGACGCTGGAAAGTGGCGTGAGCCTTTCTGACAGTTTGGAGTTGGCCATGCAAACTGTCGCCAACCCCACTTTACAAGCAAAGTTAGGTAAAGTGGCAACGGTTGTTAGCAGTGGTGGTGTACTTAGCCACGAGCTCAAGCATTTGGGTTTGTATGATGAGGTTGCGGTTTCACTAGTCACAGTGGGTGAAGAAAGCGGTAGTCTTGCAAGCTCTTTTAATGAGATCGCCAAACGTTCTCGGAACAGTTTTGAAAGTTGGCTAACCAAGTTCACGGCCCTGTTAGAGCCATTACTTATTTTGATCATGGGTGGTGTAGTTGGATCGGTCGTGATTATCATGCTGCTTAGTATAGTGTCTATGAATGATGTTTCGTTTTAAGCAGTCAGGCTTTACGCTTGTTGAACTTTTAATCGTAATTGTACTAATGGGTTTAACCAGCTCAGTGGTGCTACCAAATATGTGGAAGCAATTTGAGCAAGTCAAACGATACTCAGAAAAGCAGCAACTCACTTCGTTGTTGCGCTACGCTAAACAGTATGCGGTGTATTCGGGAAAAAAGCTGGAGATTAAAGTCGCTGACAACTCAGTTGAAGTGAGGGAAGCCAAAGAACCTGCTAAACAAGACATCTCAAAAAGCTCGGAGAGCGTGAGCAACGTGGTCAATATGCTTACTAAAACACCAGAGCAAGAAAGTGAGGGAGAAGTGAAAGAGGATAAGCCTTTAAAGCTTGTGTCGTTTTCTTACATCGGTTTTGAGGAAGAGGCAACCTTTGAAGTGTCTTCAAAAACATACTTTCTTGATAAGCAAGTAACTTTTGTCAATATAAATAGCCAGCAACGTGAAACCATTCAGTTTTAATCATCAACAAGGTATGACCCTGATAGAGGTGCTGATTGCATCTGTTATTCTATTTATTTCCATTAGCGCCATCAGTTATGTATCTAAAGCTATGATGCTCAATGAAATGCGGCTATCCAGAGCCGCTGAGCACGCGTTTGTTTTTGAGTATATTCAAGACGAGGTGAGTTATCGTTTTGAATATGAGAAGCAGCGTGAGGGAGAATACCGATTCGCAGGCTCTACCTACTTTTGGCAAGTAGAGGTGCTATCAGAAAAGCCAGTGATGTCGGAGCTTGTCGTTGATGGAGAAGGCTCAGCGGCCAATGGTACAATGATTTTGTATTCAACTTCTGTTTTTTCTCAGTTGTCACCGAGTCCTAAAAAAATAGCAGAATTTAAGAGTGTGTACTGGCGTGAACAATAATAATACAAAGGGTTTCACCCTAGTTGAAGTACTGATAGCCATGACTATTTTCTCTATGGTTATCGCACTGGCGGTGATGAGCTATCGTTTTTCATTGCAGCAGCTTACCAAAGAGCAAGCGAATCATAATATTGAGCAGCTCTCTCGAGTAAAGCTTGTGAATCGCACGATTCGCGAAGCGACTCCGTTTGGCTATCACAACGAGCTCAGAGAAAGGGTTCCTTTTTTTATTGGTACACGTAGCAGTTTCAGCTTTATCAATCGCTCGCCAATACTTATCTCATCACCTATGAGTATTGCTACGTTGTATCTGGCTGAGCAGGAAATACGCTACTGTGAGACTCCTTTTGGCTCTACTGCGTTGGAGCACTATCGCTTTGACAGTGACAACTGTGAACAGAGTCTCACCTTTATGACAGTTAAAACCGCGCAGTTTGAATATTATGCATGGAAAGACTGGTTAGAGTTGAGTAACTACTATTCATCTTATATGAATGTGGCTATTAAGCCTGTTCCGCGTTGGAGTACTGACTTTGATGCGTCTAAACGTCGTATCATGCCACTTTTTGTCAGATTAAAGATAAGCGAAGAAAATGCAGAGCAGGAAAGCCAACTGATATACAAATTGATGCGTGTACCCCCTTCATTGTTTGGAGCTGGCAGTGTGTAACTATCCTTCACGGAACCAAGGCGCAGCATTGCTGCTTGTGCTTATGATTGCAGCTGCTATGGCCAGCATTATGATATATATGTCTGAGAAAGGTACTAATTCGGCGCGAATGGCTAACCTGATCAAACAACATAGCCGAGCTAAAATGCAGGTTGATAGCGCGCAGGCTGAATTAATCAATGAGTTGATGACAACGTCACTCGGTATTCTTGGTCCAACTGGCAGCTACAATGGTATCAAAGCTGAAAATCCATCGGTAACAAACTTTATGGGTGAGCCAACGACTCGCGATAAGTTAACGGTGACAGTACAAGATGCAAGTGGTTTAGTTTCAGTGTCGCCAATGAATGACAAGGCGTTTGAAACGCTACTAAGATATAATGGTGCCTCATCTGACGATGTCACTAGGATTCAAGACCGACTAGAAGATTGGCAAGATGCCGATGGATTACGTAGGATTGAGGGAGGCGAGAAAGGAGATTACGAGCAGGCTCACCTACCAACCAACACTGACATTCAGGTGGTCGAGGAACTCAGGTATATCCTCGAAAATGACCACTTATACACACAAATCAAGCCATTTTTGTTAGTGGGCAGTTACCCTGATATTGTTCGACAATTTACACCGAAATCTTTATACTCTGCGTTTGGTTTTGAGGGTAGGGTATCGGAACAAAGCAGTATTGAAGGTGCCGAAAGTCAATTATCCAGTGGTAAACTTTTAATTCAAATTTCTCACAATGAAGCGGTTACGTACTCAAAGCAGTTTATCTTTGAAAGAGGAGCTGGTTTGCGACCATATTTTATAAGTAATGAACAAATAGTGGACTAGTTCATAATGTTGGCTAATCGAAATATAAACGACGCATCTGAGTACTTGGTGCATAAAAAGTTCTTCTTAAACCATCAAAAAGAACTGGTTGAAGTACAAAACAATGCGCCAAAAATAAAACTTGCTGAAGCTTGTGTTATTGATCGGGATTTATTCTGGGCGACCACGAGGTACTATCCGAAGTCATCTCTTAAAGAAATATTTAATATTGTTAAAGCGCAAAGCAAAGTACTTCCGCCTTTTGAAGGGATGTTTTTGTGGCGGGTTAGAAACTTGGGGGCAGAGCAGTTCAGTATTGATTATTTCGTTATACCGAAAGAAAATTATGAATTAATCCCTGCGTCATGCCAATTTGTGTTACCGCTCTATAACGATACAAAAGAACAAAACCAATGGCCGCTTACCTTGTCCAATGTGTGTGATGAGTCACAGGAAATCTCGAAAGTTCAGCTACCATGGTTAGATTTGGTTGGTCTTAGGGTCAAGCGAGAAAAAACTAAGACACAACAGCGCTTGTCGACGACTCATTTGATATATGGTTTGTTGGCGACAGGTGTACTTACTGTAACGTCATTATCGGCTTACATTTATTTGACTCAAATGAGCTTACAATCAGCGAATGTGCAGAATCAAACGCAGGTCAATGAATCTCTAGAGATGCGTCAAAAGTATAATCGTAAAGTAAATTCTATCGGTGAGTTACAAACATTTTTAAAGCAAAATCCTAATGTATTAAGCCGACTTGCTAGCCTAAATATAAATTCGCAAGGCATCATTTTTGATAGAGTGACTGTGATCCCCAAAGGAGTTGAGCTTCGTGGGGTGACTGATAAGTCGGCGACAGACTTGTTAAAGCAGATAGTTGCATCTGACGTTATTAAAGAAGCTAAATTCTCAGGTCCGGTTGTGAAACAAAAAACGGGTGGCGAAGGCTTTACAATTGAAGTGGAGTGGCTGTGAGCTCAAGAGAAGAAATACTAAAAAAGTGGGGTGGTGCGGCAATCATTCTGCTAGTGTCGCTGGAATTTGTTGTTTTCCCTTGGTTGGATTGGGTTGAGCGTTCCAAGACCGAGATACTCAACGCGCGCACATTTGCGGCAAAACAACGCAATGTCGCTTCTCAGTATGCTGACATAGAAAGCAAGTTAGCTGAACTAAAAGAGCAAACCACACTTTATGCGGGTCTGCCAATATTAGAAAAAAATCAAGATCCGGCCTTGCTTTGGCTTGAGGTGGTCGACGCTGCGGTAGCGCGTGTGGAGGCAACAGTTAACAATAAAGTGCCACAGCGTGCGGTTGTGATCAACGACGATTACTCAGCGTTTACGGGAAGATTAAGTGCGGTGGGTGAATATAATCGCATCCTTAATTTACTGAATGAACTAGAGAATATTTCAGAGGGGAACCGTGTACGACAAGTTTCTCTTTATCAGCAACGTGCCAGACAAGGGTATGTGACTGCAAATATTGAATTTGTGAGGGTGTATAGAACAAAATGAAAAACCTTCTAATTTTATGCGCTGTGGTGCTTTGTGCACTGGGTTGGGTGGCCCAAGTGGTGATTTCATCCTTTCCTGATGTCGATGATAAAGAAGTGACATTGGTAGATGTTGCCATTACGCAAGAACAGCCGCTCGATATAGCTGCATTATCTAAAAATTTAGGTGTTGAATTCGTTGATTTGGATGCAAAGAAGGGCGACTTACCTAAGAGTATGGAAGTAAAGCTTGCATTAAACGCGATATATACGTCAGGTGATGTTGCTGTGGCGAGGCTGAAAGTGAGCCAAGACAACCGTGAAGAAGTTCTGAATGTGCGCGCAGGTGATGCCTTATATCAATACCATGTAGAAAAGGTGGATGTGAACAGCATACTACTCTCTACAGAAGATAAAAATACCAAAGCTGTTCAGTTGAAAATGTTCAAGCCGCAAACAGTGTCAATCAAGACAACTGAGACTAATGGAGAAGTTTAGAATGATTTTAAAGCCTTCGAAGAAAGCTTGTTTGACGTTGATGTCATTAATATTGGTTTCCGGCTGTGCGAGTAAGACAGGCCTGCGAGATAAAGATTTACAAATAGAAAAATCTTTGTTGAAGACAAAGCAGTCGCAGGTGAGTACGTCAGTGGAGAAGCAAGCACCTGACAGCGACAACAGAGACTTTAAAGTGGAACAAGTTGACGACTGGGGTGGCATCACTCGCCTTCAAGAAGACGCAAAAACGGCGCCTCGTTTGGAAGGTGAGGCGATTACATTTTCTGCTGATGAAATGCCAGTAAAAGAGTTTACTAATAAGGTATTTCAAGAATTGCTAGGTATCAATTATGTAATGTCTCCGCAGTTATCAGCTTCTAATGACACCATTACCTTGAATCTCTCTTCAGCGATTGAACGTCAAGAATTTTATCGTGTAGCGATGAAAGCGCTGGAAGAAAGCGGTGTAACAAGTTACAGAAAAGACGAGATCCTCTATCTATCAAAATCATCAGGGGCGACTCAGAAAAACTCAATCGCTGTAGGTATAGGTAACAAAGAACAAGATGTACCTGATGTTGCGGGCCCAATTACCCATATTGTGCCATATGTTTATAGCAGTAGCAGAAACGTCTCAAGCATTTTAAGTAAGCTTTCGACCGCCAAAGTAACAATTAACTCGCTACAGAAATTAATTATCCTTGAAGGTGAAAGGGCGGAACTGACTCGGGCAATTAAAATTATCAATATGCTAGATGTGCCAAGAGCATTTGGTAGAGAAATCCGTTTATTTGAATTTGCACATATTTCGCCG
Organism: Pseudoalteromonas sp. T1lg23B; assembly: GCF_002964665.1. Taxonomy (GTDB): domain Bacteria; phylum Pseudomonadota; class Gammaproteobacteria; order Enterobacterales; family Alteromonadaceae; genus Pseudoalteromonas. The sequence goes on from NZ_PQBZ01000013.1 coordinate 241,037, forward strand.
CTAGAGGGGATTGAGCAAATCGAAAAGTTATTACAAGAAGATGGCTTGCAAGTGTCAAAAGAGGGGGATGTGTCATTTGTACCATTACCACGCATTAACTCATTTGTTGCCTACGCTGCAAACCAAGAAACCATTGCAAGAGTGGGCTTTTGGGCAAGAAAAATAGATGTGCCACTGGCTGGTGATGAAAGGCAGTACTTTATCTACAAGCCCAAATACGCAAAAGCAGACGATATGCGTGAATCACTCACCGTATTACTGCAAGGGCGCTCTCAAGCTGGAGGCAACTCAGATAGTGCGGGTAAAGCTGCTATGGGTGGTCAAAATTCAAACGTAAAGTTTAGCCTAGATAAACAACAGAATGCGCTAATCTTTTACACCGATAAAGACGAATACCGCTTAATCGAGTCTTTATTGAAAAAAATGGATGTGTTGCCAGGTCAGGTGATCTTGGACGTCACTATTTTGGAGATCACCCTGACAGATGAAATGTCTTCAGGTATTAAGTGGCTGTATAATAAAGCTGGTGCATCGGGCAATGATGCACTTACGCTGGACTCAGCCACAGGTGCGTTGTTTGGACAGGTTATTTCCGGCGATTGGAAAGCGGAATTTAACTGGAATGATGCCATAGGTGATGCACGAGTGTTATCAAGACCATATTTCATTGTCAGAGATGGTGAGTCCGCGACGCTTAGCTCGGGTGATCAAATTCCTATCATCACCCAGACGGTTGAGAACATTGGTAACAATAACTCTGTATCTAATTCAATCCAGTATCGTTCTACCGGTGTGAATGTATCGATTACACCAATTATTAATTCCCAAGGGGTTGTTACGCTCTCTGTTTCTATGTCAGTAAGCGATGGTAAGCCGAATAAGTTAGGGGTATCTTCACCAACGATTACTAACCGTTCTATCACCACTGAAGTGTTGTCAGGTGATGGGCAAACTGTGGCACTAGGTGGACTTATCCAAGAGAAAAAGAGTGACTTCACTCAAGGCGTGCCTGGATTAAGTGAGTTACCAGTACTCGGTAATTTATTCAAAGCCAAAGAAGACACAATGCAAAGAACAGAGCTGATGATGCTAATCACCACCAAAGTGGTCAAGAGTGAATCAGAGGTGGATGAGTTTGGTGAGGCAATCTCAGAGCTTTACAGCGCGCCTATTATCATTAAGTAGTAACAGTAGTAGAGGATGAGCATGAAGCTATTATTAGTTGGGAATCACACGTGTGGTAATCGTGGTGATGCGGCTATATTGAGAGGGTTAATAGCCGAGCTAAGAAAACAAGAACCAACTATTGAGCTCGATATCATCAGTCGCTTTCCTATCAGCTCCAGCTTTTTGCTTGGAGAAAAGGTGATGATGGATGAGCTTCATGCCTATCACGGTAGTGCAAATGGCTTTGTTGACAGGCTGTGGAAACGCGTCAGCCAACGTTTTCAATCTTATCAATTGATCAATAAGTTGAATAAGCCTGTAAGCACATTACCAGCACACATTCAGCAGCAGGTTGGCGCATTGCAACAATATGACGCTGTTATTCAGGTGGGTGGGTCATTTTTTGTTGACCTATATGGACCTGCGCAATTTGAACATGCGATCTGTGCTTTGTTTGCGAACAAGCCACTGTTTATGCTGGGTCACTCCGTGGGACCTTTCGAAAGTGATCGTTATAAAAAGCTGGCTTCAAAAGTGTTTAGTAAGGTCAACACACTTGCTCTAAGAGAGTCGGTGAGCTTGCAACTTATGGAGCAGGCTAACATAGTTACCAGCAAAGTATCTGAAGGTGCTGATACAGCTTGGGTTGTGCCAAATGACCCCGTAGCCATTCCGGAAGCTTTGAGTCAATTGGTGACAAGTCAGCCAACTATTGCAATGACCATGAGAAAACTGGCACCGTTCGACAAGAGGCTCGGTGTGACTCAGCAAGAGTATGAAGTTAAGCTTGCAGAGCTTATTGATAGTGTGAACGACAAGGGGTACCAAGTGTTGATAGTATCTACTTGCACGGGTATCGATAGTTATCAACGTGATGACCGTATGGTTGCGTTAACGGTTAAAGAGAAAGTTAAGAATAAAGCGCTTTGTCATGTGGTTATGGACGAGCTGAACGATGTGGAGTTAGGCAGTTTATTGAGTCTTTGCCAGTTGACCCTCGGAACACGTTTGCACAGTGCCATCATTTCAATGAATTTTGCTACCCCTGCGATTGCGTTGAACTATGAGCATAAATCCAAAGGTATTATGCAGCAATTGGACCTACCGGAACTCTCTATGGACGTTAGCAGCTTGTTCGATGGTACGTTACAAAGTGCAGTGTTCAATAACTTGCAGAATCTGAGCGCAATCAAAGAGAATATGACAGTGAAAGTAGCCCAAGAACGCGCTCGGGTTACCAAGATGGTTGAAGATACGCTAAAGCAAATCAAGGAACTGGCATGAAAGTAACATTTTTTCTCGGTCAGTTTCCTGTGTCATCAGAAACGTTTGTTATCAGCCAAATTGTAGGCTTAATTGAACGGGGCTTAGATGTCGAAATTGTTGCTATATCACAAGGTGATATGACAAAAACGCATAGCCTAGTGGATAAATACAAGTTGCTAGATAAGACAACGTATTTGACTCAGGAAAATGCCAATCAGTCAGCGCTTCAAGCAAAGTTAAGCCGAATTTTAGGGGTGCTGCGCCCCAGTCGGTTTGCAAAAATTCTGTCAGCTCTAAACTACAAACAGTTCGGAATACACAGTAAATCATTACTGTTACCCAGTATTGCAGGCAGAAACAGTCGAGTCATTAAATCAGATGTCTTTATTGCTCACTTCGGTACGGCGGGCGTGGTTGCAGAAAAGATGCGCCGGTTAGGCTTACTTGAGGGTAAGATATTGACTATCTTCCATGGCGCAGATATTTCAGTCAAAGAAATATTGAACACCTTCTCGGGTGATTACAAACAACTATTTGTTTCTGGTGAGGGAATGCTGCCAATCAGTAATCTCTGGCGCAACAAACTCATTGAGCTGGGCTGTAACGAGCAAAAGATTACGGTTAACAGAATGGGGATCAATATTGAACTGTTTCGCAGTCGTGCATTCGAGCAACCATTACAGCAGCCTTTAAGAATTATATCTGTAGCCCGTTTTATTGAAAAGAAAGGGTTGCAAGATGCCATCAATGCAATGCAACTACTAAAAGAGCAAGGTGTCGACTTTGAATATCAGATAGTAGGTGATGGTCCGCTTAAAAATGAAATTATCGAGCAAATAGAAAAGCTTAAACTGCAACGAGAAATCAAGTTGCTCGGTTTTCAACCCCAAGAACAAGTCACTAGTTTACTTGAAGCATCAGATGTCTTTTTATTACCTTCAGTTGTGGCAAAAAATGGCGATATGGAGGGGATCCCAGTGGCCTTGATGGAAGCAATGGCGATGGGGTTGATCACCGTTTCAACATTCCACAGTGGAATTCCTGAATTAATTCAACATGAAGTCAATGGATTGCTAGTTAATGAGCGATCACCGAATGAGCTGGCTCAAGTGCTATCGAAGCTCAGTACTGATGGCTATGACATAGAAGCAATTAGAAAGAATGCTCTACACACGATTGATACACAATTCAATCAAAGTAAATTATATGATGAGTTAGCACAGATATCGAAGCAAACCCATGAGTGCTAATAAACAAGGCCTATGGATTTTAGGTTCCTCCGGCATTGCTGGGGTGAGCCAATTTGTTATTTATTTTTTGATAGCGTTTTATGGTAATGCTGAAGCGTTAGGTATTTTGGCTATCATAAATATCGTGTTATCGATTGTTTTCTTGTTTCAGGATATGGGGTTAGCCAACTACTTTATCCATAAACAAGACCTTAGTACGCAGCAAAAAAGCGCGCTTCACTTTATTAACCAAGGCTTAGGGGCGGTGGCTGGTTTGGTGATGCTCCTGTTAGCATATCCAGTATCGTTGTTTTACGATGAGCCGTTAATATTTAGCTATTTATTAATTACTTCCATCAACTTCTTGTTATTGGGCGTCGGTGCCCAATACCAAGCGCACTTTATAAAGGCGGGTTATAACATAGAGCTATCTCAAATAGATATCGTTGCCAAACTGATATTGTTGGGAAGCACGTTTATGTTTATCCAATTAGAAACCCCCGTCGTTTTATCCTATATCTACGCAATCATCACGGCCTCCGCTGTCAGGGTCGGATTGATGTTATTAAGAGCACGTAGTGACTGGCACCCATCACGAAGCGCTGATTGGTCTATTGCGATACCGGCTTTAAAATTTGGCAGTTACCAAATGGGTTCACAAGTCATAAATCAAATAAAAACGCAGCTTGATCAGCTCGTTATAGGCAAGTTACTGGGTCTAGAGGCGCTTGGTGTGTATGCCTTTGCCAAAGAAATGGTGTTACAACCTGTAAAATTTGTCAGACCTCTGATAGCTAGGATGTTTTTTCCAAGTATTGCTAAGCTGCAATTTGACGAAGTTAGATTTACGACTTATTTAAACGACTTTTTATTCAAAATTTCTTTGCTAAACCTTAGTATCTACCTACTGTTATTCGCGGGGCTATTGTTTACTAGCCAGTTTATGGGACTGGATAAATACGCCCAGTTTTTACCAATATTTTCTATTTTGATCATCATTGGGTTACTCCGACCAATGGGGACCATACTTGGCATGGCTATTCAAGCCAAGGGGCAAGTTCACTATGAGTTTTACTGGAATTTGATAACCTCGATAGTGAGTTGTGTGACTGTCATAATTGTGGCTTTTTTGGGAGATATTTTCACCTTTAGCTATGCTATGGCAGCTTTACAGCTATTGTTAACTGTATGTGCTGTGATGTTTTTTGGTCGATGTGGAGCTAAATGCACAGTTAAAACGACAGTGTCAGTCATAGCCATTAATCTATTTGCTTATGCAATCATTAATCTTATCGTGCAGTCGTAAGCCTAGCGACCTTTTGACTCAATATGATCAGTCTTTAAGAGTTAGTTAGTGCTTATGAATTGCTTCTTCTCGACCCTATCATCACGTATAAAACAATTAGTTGGCACGTGCAGATAGGTGCGTTTTATTGATATGATCAAGATAGGCAATCAAGGCTAATATAAATGCTGACCAGATAGCGGAACGTGATGCATCTAACGGTGTCCCGGTAAATCCATACAGTATTGCTGAGGTGATGGCTATATGGGCCGCAATACTTAGCTGTAAATGTTTAAATCCCAGAATGCTGATATTTTTTCTGGATGTAAAACACACTTTTAACGAGTAAAAATAGCAAGTCATAAATAACAGCACAATGCTAATAAAGCCAAGTAAGCCATATCGAAACAGATAATCCAGATAAGTGTTTTCAATAATAACCCCGTTCAAGGCGAGGGGCGAGCCAGAGTACCAATAAGTTAGGCCCTGTTCTATGGCAATAATCGTTTGTAGTTTTCTCGTTGATGTAGAGCCATCTAATTGGCCTTGTGACATCAGCTCAATAAAGTTGGCAATGTAGTCCAAGTTTAGATTGAGTTGGATGATGGCAAAAGTAGCAACTGAGATAAAACATAACTTGAGCAGGAGTAGCTTTTTTGCAATCCCTAAATTCAGCGTTATAGAGAGTAGTGAAAAGTAGAGTGCGAGCAAAGCTGTTGCTAAATACCCTGTTTTTGACTGAGAAAGGAAGATAGCTATAAAGATCATAATAATCATCAGTAGTGCAATGGCTTTTCTAGTACCCAAAAACAGCTCTACAATGAAGTACGCCAAATAAAAACTCAAAACATAGCAGGTGATATACACCCAATCGAAACTACCCGGTGCTCTAAATCCAAAGCCATCATAGACTTTTTTAAAGCTGATGATTTTGAGTGCAGGAATGTCGCCCAAGATGATTTGTAGGGCAATTAAAACAAGCTGTAGTAAGAGCATAATAAATAGGATATTTCCTAACTTAGGCAGCTCGACTAGCTTAAAGTGTGCTTTTAATAGCGAGAAAAAGGCAAGCGTGCACAGAAATAGCATAAATGGCTTAACCAATACGCCAGCATGAAATGCGGAAAATTTCTGCCATTGGAAGAAAAAAGCAACAAACATCGCTAGGATGGGGAAGAAATAGACATATGACAGAGCGGGTATCAAGAGTCTAGTTCTGGTTGCTAGCACACTTGCAGTGAGTACAAGCAGCATGACCACAAAGAACGATTTTTGCATCACTGGCGGCGCTACCGAAGGAATAAAATAGATCGGCCAGTAAAATAAGACAAATATACAAGCATACGTAACTATATGTGGAAAGCTGGTTCGCTGCATCGGCTTACTTCTTTTTAATCATATGGTAAAGATAGCTCAACACAAACTTAGGGTACTGACGGATTACCCTATCGCGTACATGCTTATGCATCACTACTCTTTGTAACCAACGCAACCCAAGCTTTTTTATAATAGGGTGATAGTAATCAGCCTTGATAGATGTTTGAGTCAAGAAACCACCGCAAGTAACAAACAACATAGGTCGTGCAAGCGCTTTTTTTCCGTTGACGCAAAAGGTCTCTTGATAGGGAGTGCCCATACCGACTAACACAACATCAATGTTGTGTGTTTCGAGTTCTTTATACACGGCTTCAGCGTTTTGAATATAGCCATTACGGTGATATCCAATATTTATATTAGGATATTGCTTGCGCAGTACGTCTACCGCTTTTAAGTTTTCAGCTTCTGTGGCGCCAATTACTGCAATCGTTAGATTATTGTCACTTACATACTGTAGAAATGGGCCGGCAATAGAACTGTAATCAAAACTTGCACGCGTCACTTTAGGCAAAAATAAATTATGCAACTTGCACAATAAAGCGCCGTCCGAAAAGAAATAGTCAATACCATCAATAAGGTCGTCGCGTTTTTGGAGTTCATAGTAAGAAAATGGATTTACAAACGAAATTGCGGCAGGCTTACTCAACTGCAAAGCTTGGAGTCGGATCTCGTCAAACTGTTCGCCCGAATGAATTTTTTTGTTGAGTGATTCTTTCATAGTGACTTAAATAATGTGTAGTAATTCTTTACAGCTGATGGCAATTTAAACTCCTCAACATCGACAGAATTTGGTGCCAATCCCCGTTCTACATCTAAAATAGCTTGTGCAAATTTATCAGTTTCCCCAAAAGGGATGAGTAAGCCATACTGGCCGCTCTGCGTCAGCTCTTTAGGTCCATAGCGACAATCAAAAGCAACGATAGGGGTTTGAAGGTAGCTTGCCTCAACCAAAACAGTAGGGAGCCCTTCCCACCTCGACGACAGCAGAATAGCTTTCGCATGTTTGATATATTTATATGGGTTATTCGTTAGGCCATGTAGTACAACGGTATCCTGTAGACCTTTTTGCTCAATTAATGCCTGTAGCTGCTGACGATCTGGGCCGTCTCCGAGGATAACAACCTTACTTTTGAAATCATCTAGTTGCTCAATACTTTTGAGCAGTAAATCATAGCCCTTTTGGAAATGCAGTCGGCCAACACAGACGTAGTAGTTGTGATATTCATCTTGGGGCTCGTTTGCGAGTTGCTGAATATCATCACTGAGCACTGGGTTGTATATTCGTATTGCATCGGATGCAGAGCAGACCTTTAGTTTTATAAGGTTGTCTAAAATCCCATCTGAAACACAGACCACCTTGTTGACGGTGCGAAAGAGTATCGACGCCGCCATGCGCCTGAGTATATTTTTTATTCTACTTGCTTCAGGTAACTGGATTGGTACGTGCTGTATGACAATTGATTTGGATTTGCTAGGAATAAATGCCCCTAACTTTGATAATCCACCTTTGGTAAATACCACCACATCGGGCTGAAATGCTGTGTTAAGGCTTCTAAAAGCAGTGATAGTATGCGCATCTTTACTGACATGACATAGCTTTTGAAACTCACTCAGTAGCGGGCCTGATTCGGATTGACAGGCAACTGATATCTTGCAGTCATAATCACCGATCAGCCCTTTTATAAGCTGCAATGTTACGCGCTCGACGCCACCAAAGGTGAAGTCTTCCATTACAAACAATAGTTTCATCGACCCATAGCCAGTTTAAGATTATGCAGTAACCCATACTTAACAATGTTCTTGTCAGCTAAGGCAAGCTTTAATAGAGGTACCCATTGCCCTTGGATGATCTTCTCCCAACAGTTCATTGCTAGTTTTTGTTTTGAACTCATCAGGTGTTGATGTTTATCCAAAAACTGTTGAAAGCCAATCAGTCGATTTGGTGAGCGAGTGATGCTACCAGTTTTATCATCCTCATGTTGCAGGTAGGTCGATTTATCCAGCTTGATGCCTTTACCAAATCGCTGTGTGAATCTCACCCAAGTGTCATAATCCTGCCAAGCTTTAAAGGATGTATCAAATCCTCCAATCGCTCTGAGGTCCTCTGTTTTACAAAAGATCTGGTTGCCAACTTTATTGATGACCAATATATCTTGTAAATCTAACTCACCGATAAAATAGGGATGTACTTTATGGTTTGTTCCTCTAACAACAGTCACGGGACTACATAAAAAACTATATGTATCATTCCATGAATCGATAAATATTTGCAGTCTATCTGGGGTAAACTCATCATCATCATCTAAGCCTGTGATGAAATAGCCTTTAGCATTTTCTATTGCAACATTCCTTGCATGGCAAGCCCCTTGTGCTGGCACATTATGAAATACTCGAATCTTGTTATTGTTCAGCGATTCGAGGTATTCATTCGTGCCGTCAGAAGAGCCGTCATTAACAATGATGAGCTCCCAATTGCCGTAACTTTGGGACTCTATGCTTCTTATCGCTCTTTGCAGATTACCTAAGCGGTTATGTGTTGGCATGTAGATGGTAACAAGTGGTGATAGGCTCATTTGTTTCTCGCTGCATAGAATTTAACAAGGTACACAAACATCGCCAATAGCCCTCCAAGGAAGGTGCAAACAATCACTATGAAAGCACGCTTGGGGCCATATTTTTCATCTGGAAAGCTGGGGGGATCAATGGTTGTTAAAATATACTCATCTTCTATTTCGGTGAGCATCTTTTGCTTCGTTTGCTCTTCTATCAATCGATAAAAAACGACTTGCATATCAGAGACATTTGTTTGCTCTAGCTTATTATTAAGGTATTCAATACTTTTCTTAGCTTGCTCTATATCGTAAAGCTTCATCGTTGCGTTTAGTTCCACGATTAGCTTCTTTAATATAGTTTGAGCAAGGTGTGGAGAGTGATGCTCATACGACAGGCTATACAGGCCGCTTTTTTCTTTATCAATTATCAGTGACTCAGTCAGCTCCATGTAAGCTTTCCAAAGTTGCTTACTTTCTTCTAACTCTATGAACTTTTTGCTTTTATCGTCATAGATGTCTTTGTTTAGATGTAGAGTGTTTGTTTCTGGATCCCAAGATTCGGAAGCTAACAAAGGCACTCGCAACTCATTGTCATCGATAAATTTGTATAGAAAGCTTTTACTTACGAGTTTAGCTAAGGCCACCTCTGTTTTAAATCCACTGTCATTTGTCGCTGAAATGCCAGCAAGTGCAGCGAGGCCTCCCAGTTGCCCGCCAAGGTCTCCCGAACCATTTTTAATATTTTGTGTTGGAGCAAGGACTGCGGTGGAGCGATAGATATTTGGTACGCTTAATGCTAGCGCAATCCCCATGACGGCGCAGGCAAAACTGATGCCTAATATTACTAATTTTGCAGACCACATGAATCGAACTAATTCGCCAAATTCCGGCGGCTCTTTGCGCATGCTCAAAGTTGAATTAGTCATTAGGTAGACATCCTAGAAATACAAAAGGAGTAGGATTATACAGAATTAAAAAAAATCATTAAACCTGAGAATTGAAAGCAAAATAATGTGAGATGTTAATATTAGGTAAAGGTTAATTGTGATTGTATGTAAAATTAAAATAAGCTTTCACTTAAAAAATGGAGCCTAGACGAGTTGTTGGTCGGTGAGAGCAAATATTAGCTCGTTGTTAATGATAATTTTTGTAGTAACTCATTGAAAATTTCTATGGTTTTTTTTGCTTAACAAATAATAACAACTAAACTGTTTTTTTTTACTTCATTACCCAGTAAAACATATGGTTGATTGAGGTTTTCATAGTGCACTTGAGGTTCTCATCGGATATAATGCAGAACTTTGAGTGAGGCTTTTGGGCCATCACCTCTCTGCTCTTGTTTCGATAGCAATAGTTTTATTCAGTTGGTCTAGATTTTAACTTTAAGTGGAAGAATACATATGAAGTTGGAGAGTCTTTAATGGAGCTCATGTTAGCCTTGTTTTTCTCGTTCGCTATGACTTTAGCGACGATTGGCTTAGTGCGACCAGTGGCGATTCGATTTAATTTAGTCGATAAACCAAATGAAAGAAAAAAGCATGAAGGGAATATTCCACTAATTGGTGGCATTGCCGTATTCAGCAGTGTATTGATCACCGCAAGTTTGTTTTTTCCGTTCAGTAAAGAGCTCGCCAGTTATTTATTTGCTTCCGGTTTGATGGTGATATTAGGCGTGATGGATGACAAACACGATCTTAGCGTTAGATTTAGAGTGTTTTTCCAAGTTGTAGTTGCGTCCCTGATGATTTTTTCTGTGGATAGTTATATCCAAGATTTGGGCAATATTCTCTTCTTTGGCAATATCAATCTTGCTTGGTTCGGTGTGATATTCACCTATGTTGCTGTCATTGGTATGATCAACGCATTCAACATGGTTGATGGCATAGATGGCCTGTTAGGCTCCATGGCAATCATTACACTTACTGCTATCTCTATTCTCCTGTTCAATAGTGGGCAGACAAGCCTAATCTCAATCTTATTGGTTGTTTCGCTCGTTCCATATCTGATTTTTAACTTGGGTGTATTTGGTACGCAGTTTAAAAAAATATTTATGGGTGATGCCGGTAGTATGTTTATTGGTTTCACCGTTGTATGGTTGTTAGTTACTAATACTCAAGGTGAAATCAGCGCATTTCGTCCTGTAACCGCATTATGGATAGTGGCAGTGCCCTTGATGGATATGGCTGCTATTATCATTCGTCGTGTAAGAAAGGGGAAGTCACCTTTTAGCCCAGATAGAGACCACCTCCATCACATTTTCCTAAGAGCTGGTTTTACGTCCAGACATGCATTGTTTGTTATTTCACTCATTGGTGTTGTATTTGCTGCGGTTGGTATTTTAGGCGAGCTGCTTGCTGTGTCTGAATCCATCATGTTTTTCACCTTTTTAGGTATATTTTTCCTCTATAATTACGCCATTTTACACGCCTGGCGATTATTGAAGTGGTATAGAAAGCGCAAGGTTTGAGGATTTTACAACGCATGCAAAACGGTTTAAATATTACAATAGTTGGTACTGGCTATGTCGGTTTGTCCAATGCAATCTTGTTAGCTCAACATAACAAAGTGGTTGCGTTAGACATAGTTCAAGAAAAAGTCGATATGTTAAACGACGGCCTTTCTCCAATAGAAGATAAAGATATCTCAGACTACTTGGCACGAAAAGATATTCATTTAACAGCTACTACTGACAAAAAGCTGGCGTATGAAAACGCTGAAATTATAGTGATAGCGACACCTACTGATTACGATCCTGAGACTAATTACTTTGATACCTCATCAGTTGAAGCTGTTATCAAAGACGTAATGGAATTAGCTCCAACTGCATCAGTATTTATTAAATCGACCGTCCCAGTGGGGTACACACAAAGTGTGAGGGCAAAGTTTGGTATTAAAAACCTAACCTTCTCACCTGAATTTTTGCGTGAAGGAAAGGCTTTGCATGACAATTTATACCCCTCTAGGGTGATTGTTGGCGGAGAATGTGAGCGAGCTAAACTGTTTGCTGAACTTTTGGTGCAAGGTGCAAAAAAACAGGACATCCCAGTTCTATTCACAGACTCTACTGAAGCTGAAGCGATAAAGCTGTTTTCCAATACTTATTTAGCGATGCGTGTTGCCTACTTTAACGAATTGGATAGCTATGCTGAAGCACATGGTTTAAGCAGTCGACAAATTATTGAAGGTGTAGGTTTAGACCCTCGAATAGGAAACCACTACAACAACCCATCTTTTGGCTATGGTGGCTATTGTTTACCAAAAGACACTAAGCAGCTACTGGCTAACTACAAAGATGTACCAAACAATATGATTGCAGCTATTGTTGATGCAAATACCACGCGCAAAGACTTTATTGCAAACTCGATATTAGCTAAGAATCCAAAGGTAGTTGGTATATATAGGTTAGTTATGAAGTCGGGTTCGGATAACTTCAGAGCTTCTGCGGTACAAGGCATAATGAAGCGAATCAAAGCGAAGGGAGTGACTGTTATTGTTTATGAACCCAGTTTTGCCGGAGAACATTTTTTCCACTCTGAAGTTGTTAGATCACTCGATGAATTGAAAGTGCGCAGCGATATCATTATTTCTAATAGGATGGTTGATGAACTGATGGACGTTGAGGATAAAGTCTACACCAGAGATATTTTTAGGTGTGATTAGGCAAAGGTCAATTGAAGTGCGATGAAGTGAGCGGTGGTAGAGATTGTTGTGTTTTTTGTAACGTTTTGTGATGGCTAAAATTGTATGGATCACACATGATTCTCCACTGTATATAAGACACTAATTTATTAATGTACTTATGGACACTCGACTTGAATCACGTATAATATGTGCCATTATTTAGAGCACGCATAATTACCAATGGGTTATTGCATGGAACGCTGGTATTTACTCTATTGTAAGCCTAAACAAGAAGCTAGAGCTCACTCAAATTTATCAAATCAAGGTATAGAGTCCTGTTTTCCAACGTATAAAAAAAGTAAAACAGCGATGTCTAAGCTGGTAGAGCAGCCGCTTTTTCCTCGGTACCTTTTCGTAAAGCTAGATCCATATTCTGTTCACTTTTCTGCAGTAAAGTATACGCGCGGAGTAACAGATTTTGTTCGCTATGGCTCTAAATTGCAAGTAGTTCCTGATGAGCTAGTTGCGCAATTGATGCAACATAGTAAGCAGGAATCTGACTGTGAAATTAAAACAGGTGACACTGTTAAAATCACCGAAGGTTGTTACAAGGATTTGCTTGCTATATATCAGCAACCTGAAGGTGATATACGAAGTGTTTTATTGATAAAATTACTTAATCAGTATACCCAAATTATTGCATCTAATAGTGCTATTCAAAAAATCTAATTTAGGATTTCATTTGTTGTTATTTTTTCAGCAAAGGGTGTGTTTTGTACCTGAAAAAAAGAGTATAATGCGCGGCTTTGATTGGCCTTGGTGCTTTGAGTATCGGTAATGTCTCTATTGGTGATTGAGTCGAGATATTTTAAAGCTTTAATCTCTATTATATTTTTTGAGTTTATACCTATAGTTAGGTACATATTAGGTCATTATCAATAGTGATGCCTTATTTGTTCTACAAAGCTGGGTGCTACAGAAAGAATTTTGTATCAGCAATTAGGAGCTGTAACCTAAGGGCGGAAGCGTGCCTGTGAATGGTTGGGTGGAGTGTGCTTGACACTCTCCTTGCGATTAAAATTAGTGCATGCTTTAATTAGCGCACTTAAAATGAACCGCTGTATATTTAAGCAGCACATAGTGAAAGATTTTAAAATAATTGGGAAGACACAATGGCGCAACGCTGTAAAACGATCATTGCTTCTGCATTACTGTTAGCAATGGGTGGCTGTACGATGATACCTGGTGGCCACTTTGAAGGTATTGGTTCGGGTGAGCAAACAGCAAATCTCGAACGTGATCTTGAAAAAGTAAATATTCATATCATCGACTCTCAGCTCGTTCAAGAGCATAAGATTAAAAAGGCAAAGCCAATAGATCGCGCTAAGCTTTCATCAGTTGATGTATCTAGCTATGAGTACCGCCTTGGTGTAGGTGATGTGATCACCATTGGTGTATGGGATCATCCAGAGCTTACCATACCGGCAGCAGTACAAAGAACTGCTGAATTTGACGGTTTTAGAGTACAAGCAGATGGCACGGTTAATTTTGCTTATGCGCCAAAAGTTCCAGCAGCAGGCAGAACGGTAAATGAACTTAGAGCAGAGCTTGCAAAAAGATTAAGCCGAGTTATTGAAGAGCCTCAAATTGACGTTAAAGTTGTTGGTTTTAAAAGTCAAAAGGCTTATGTAACAGGTGAGGTCAGTAAGCCTGGTGTGTATCCAATTACAGAAACTCCCGTAACGCTTATTGATGCAATCAGTCAAGCAGGTGGCTTAACTGAAAATGCTGATTGGGAAACCGTAACATTTACACGTGGCAACAAGACGGAAGTTATACAGCTGGACGATTTTTATTCTGAGGGTGATATTTCACAAAATCGCCTGTTGAGACATGGTGATATTGTCCATATTAGCCGCAATGACAAACGTAATGTGTATGTGCTAGGTGATGTAGTTAAAGCAGGTAAAGTTAGCGTAAATCGTTATGGTTTAAGTTTAGCCGAAGCGTTAACTGACGTAGGTGGCTTTAACGAACGTACTGCAGATGCAAATGGTGTATTTGTATTACGTAAACGCAATCTGCAAAAAGATGGCGTGCTTGCTGATGTATATCAGTTGCATTCTAAAAATGTTGCTTCTTTAGTGCTAGCAGAGCAGTTCGAGTTACAGCCACAAGATATTGTTTATGTAACCAGTGCTCCACTCGCCCGTTGGAACAAAGTTATCAGCTTGTTATTGCCTTCGCTGTCAACAGTGGATGCACTTCAAGATATAGAAAATCAGTAATTGTGAGTACTCATGTTTGATAGTGTTTTAATGGTTTGTGCAGGTAATATCTGCCGCAGCCCAACAGCAGAATACCTGTTGAAAAGTCAATTAGCAGGTAAAAATGTTAAGGTTTCGTCTGCAGGCCTGACTGCCTTGGAAGGAAAGGCCGCCGATGCTCTTGCACAAGAGCTGGCAAATGAACAAGGAATCGACATGAGTCCACACCAAGGTCGCCAGCTAGATGGTAACTTGGTGGCACAAAATAGCCTCATTTTAGTAATGGAACACAGGCACTTAGAAGACCTGTGTAACCGCTACCCTCAAGCTCGTGGCAAAACCTTTCTACTTGGTAAATGGATTGGAGATAAAGAGATCCCCGATCCATATCGTCAATCAAGAGAAGCGTTTCAACACGTTTACGAGCTTATCGAAAGCGCTTGTGGCGCTTGGCAAAAGTATTTATAAGGAAACATGGGTATATGAATGCTCAGCCAAATCTAATTTCTCCGCAAAAGTCACAAAAAGAAGATCATCAAGAAATAAACTTGATGGCTCTTGTTGGTGCGTTGCTTGACGCAAAGTGGTTTATTGCGGGTGTGACAGCATTATTTATGCTGCTTGGTGTTGCGTATGCAATATTTAGTACACCAGTCTACCAAGCAACCGCTATGGTGCAGGTAGAAGAAAAAGGGGGCTCGGTCCCTGGTTTTGATGACATGTCTGGCATGTTCGAGAGTACATCGGCCGCGGTAACAGAGATTGAATTACTTAAATCAAGAAGTGTTATTGGCGAAGCTGTTGATACATTGAATCTAGACACTGTTGTTGAGCCAAAGCTGTTTCCACTTTTTGGTGGTCGTAGTTATCGTAAGTTTGTCGCACAAAATGAGGGTGAAGTAGCAGAAGCAAGCTTTGGTGCTGAATCCTATGCATGGGGTGGCGAGAAAGTAGAAATACATCGTTTTAAAGTACCTAACAGTGCAATTGGTGAAGAGTTCGTGCTACAAGCAAGAGCCGAAGAATCATTCGCTTTGTTGACTGAGGGTGGAGATGAAATTCTTGCGGGTAAAGTTGGTGAATCTGTTAAGAATGGCTTCTTTGAGCTTACAATTAAGACATTAATTGCGCGCCCGAATACCGAATTCTCTATTATTAAACGCAATCGTCTGCAGACAATTATAGACTTACAGGGCGCTATTGCTGCGTCTGAGAAAGGCAAGGATTCGGGTATTATTAACTTAGCGCTTCAAGATAAGAGCCCAGACTATGCGGAAACTGTTCTGGATAAAGTAGCTGGAATCTATGTACGTCGCAATGTAGAGCGTAACAGTGCTGAAGCACAACAATCCTTGGAGTTTTTAGAAGTTCAATTACCAGAAGTAAAGCGTAGCCTTGAACGTGCTGAAAAAGCTTTTAATGATTATCAAATTCGCCAAGAATCTATAGATATTAGTTTAGAGACCCAAGGTGTACTAGAACAGATAGTTGCATTGGAAACTAAACTACAAGAGCTTGAACTCAAACGTCTTGAGCTTGGGCGAAAATTTAAACGTGAACACCCTGCATATCGCGGCGTTGTAGAGCAGATTGAAACAGTCAAAAGGCAGCGTAATGAATTTGCTGGTGAAGTTCAGGGGCTCCCTGAAACACAACGCGAGCTATTGCGTCTAAAACGTGATGTTGAAGTAAACAATGAAATTTATACTCTATTACTAGCTAAAACTCAAGAGTTAGATATTGTGCGTGCGGGTACAGTTGGTAATGTGCGTATCGTTGATTACGCAGAGGTAAATACTACCGAGCCTGTTAAGCCTAGAAAGGCGCTAATTGTAGTATTGTCGACAATGCTTGGTAGCATGTTTGCAGTTGCAATCGTGCTTGTTCAAAAGGCGTTACACAAGGGAATAGAAGACCCAGGCGAGATTGAAGCTCTAGGCTTACCTGTTTACGCAAGTGTTCCGTTCTCAGAATACCAAGTCAAGTTGACTGGCTTCGCAAAAGCACGAAAAGGCAAAGTGGCCAAAGCTAAATCTATTTTGGCAGTGGACAACCCTGCAGACCTTTCAATAGAAGCATTGAGAAGCCTGCGCACTAGTTTGCATTTCGCCATGCTAGAGGCCAAAAATAATGTGATTGCCATTTCTGGTCCGAGTCCTGGTGTAGGTAAATCGTTTATTACAGCTAACCTTGCTACAGTACTAGCTCAAAGTGATAAACGCATACTTGTAATTGATGCGGATATGCGCAAAGGCTACTTGCAAACACAGTTTGGTATGAAATGGAATGATGGTTTAAGTGATTACCTGTCAGGTAGGTTGAGTCTTGCTCAAGTGATTAAGCCGAGCCAGGTGGACGGGCTTCATGTAATGACACGCGGTCAAATTCCACCAAATCCGTCAGAACTACTTATGCATGAAAACTTTAGTAAGCTGATTACTGAAGTGAGTAAAATGTATGATTTGGTGATAGTGGATACACCACCTATCTTGGCTGTAACCGACCCTGCGATTGTTGGTGCTCATGCAGGCACTACGTTACTAGTAACTCGCTTTGGTCAAAACCATATCAAAGAGCTTGAGATCACTCGTAACCGATTTGAGCAAAATGGTATTGATGTTAAGGGCGTAGTTTTTAATGGTGTGGTTCGTAAATCAAGCAATGCATACGGTTACTACGGATACTATAACTACGAGTATAAGTCAGATAGCTAGAACTCGACACAATGCTGATTACCTTAACTAGTATGAACAAAGGTTTCTTAAAATGAATGGACAAGAAGTGACTAACACAGCTCGTAAACTTGATAGAGTACCGACTAAACAGGTTTCTTTGAGTGATACTCAAACTACTCCAGTAGTCAAACAGTTCAAATCAAAAAAAGAAGCATTATCGCAACCGGTCATTTATGTATATTGTCCTGAAACTTCCGAATTGACTATCGGGAGAATAATTGATGATTATACATTTGATATAGTGCTCAATGATTATTCAGTACGTGACTTTAGTAACAAAGTTATATGTCACTATCAGAGTTCTGATTTAACGAAAGAGCAGCGTAAATTTCTTGTAACGGCAACAGAATGTGGGGCTTGGGTCGAGCCTCTTGTTAGCTATTTGGATGAACGCTTAGGTTATACAGAAGTTAAGTTACTTCACAGTAGTTACTTTTTACACCAAAAGGCATTTTCGATTTTAAGTAACAAGCGCGACAAAATATTAAAACGGGGCACAGATATCGTGATGGCATTTTTGTTGTTAATGCTGACTTTGCCCATTGCTATTTTGGCAGCTATCTTGATTAAACTTGAAAGCCCTGGCCCTATTTTGTTTAAGCAACGAAGGACTGGTCTTTATAACCAAGAATTTGATGTTATCAAATTTAGATCTATGAGAAATGATGCAGAAAAAAATGGTGCGCAGTGGGCTATAAAAAATGATGCTCGCGTAACTAAAGTCGGTAAGTTTATTCGAAAATCGAGAATTGATGAGTTGCCGCAGCTGATTAATGTTTTGAAAGGCGAAATGTCAATCGTAGGTCCAAGACCTGAAAGGGAAATATTCATTACCGATTTGGAAAAGGAAATCTCTTACTATCGATTTCGGCATGCAGTCAAACCCGGTGTGACAGGTCTTGCTCAAGTTAGCTATCCATATGGTGCATCTATTGAGGATGCTGTATGGAAGCATAAATATGATGTTTATTACATTAAGCACTATAGTCTTTGGCTTGATATAAAAATACTGCTACTCACCACTAAAACTGTTTTGTTTGGTATGGGTAGATAGAAATGGAAATGCATTTTAAAGTCGTTGCTGAAACTCAAAATCAGCTCGGAGAAGGAATATACTATGATAGTACAACACAGAAAATCTTTTGGTTAGATATTCTTCAATCAAGATTGTATGTACTACATAGCCCTTTTAACGAAAAAAACCTTGATGTGCACCAGTTAGAAAATTATCCCAGTGTTATTTTGAACGTGAATTGGCCCCAGCTTGTGTACTTAAACTCAAGAGGTCTTTTTTCTTACGATTGTAACTCTAAATGTACTGCGAATATGACTACGATAGAGCATACAGCCAGCATTGAAATGAGAATGAACGATGGAGTTCAACTTATTGATGGTCGATACTTCTTCGGTAGTATGGGCCTTAATGGTGAAGAGAATGCTGGAAAACTCTATTTGGTTAGTGACGAGAAAGTCTTTAGCTCAGAATACAGTAATTCGATACCTAACACGTTCATTGAACTAGATGAGCACGTCTTAGTCAGCGACTCTAAAGCTGGCATTATATATAAACATGACAAAGATGATTTGTTAGGTCGACGTGAAGTCTGGAAAAAATTCGATGAGGAAGGAAAAGTCCCTGATGGCGGTTGTAGGCTCCGAGACCGTGTTTTTATCAGTATCTGGGGAGGGGGTTGTATCAAAGAGTATGATATTCAAGGAAACGAAATCATGGAATATCAATTACCAGTATTACAGCCCACAAACTGTATAGCAGTTAATGACTCTCTGTTTGTTACAAGTGCCAGAGGTGGTTTGTCTGATGAACAATTAGTCAACTACCCAATGTCAGGCTCTTTAATCGAAATTTGTTTAGGTGATAGGGATGAGTAAAGAATTAGTGTCAGTAGTTATTCGCACTCTCAATGAGGAGCGCTACCTTCCAGAATTACTTGCAGCCATAAAGAAGCAACAGTCTGACATTTTTGAAATTGAAGTTGTAATAGTTGATTCAGGATCAACTGACGACACGCTGAAAATTGCTGAATTTCACGACTGTAGAATAACTTACATTAAGAAGCAAGATTTCACATTCGGACGTTCGCTGAATGTAGGGTGTGACTTTGCTCAGGGGCAGTACTTAATTTTTATCAGTGGCCACTGTATTCCATGCGATGAGCTTTGGGTTCATAACCTTGTAGCTCCACTGGTTGACAAGTGCCAATATACATATGGCCGACAAGTCGGAAGGGATAATACTAAATTTAGTGAAAGGCAACTCTTTGATAAATATTTTCCGAGAGTGTCTTGTATTCCGCAAGAGGGCTTCTTTTGTAATAACGCGAACGCAGCTATCAGAAAAGATACGTGGGAAAAGTATAAATTTGATGAAACCCTTACCGGCTGTGAAGATATGTATTTAGCTAAACAGCTTGTAGAAGATGGGGGTAAAGTTGGTTATGTAGCTGATGCGCCAGTCTTTCACATCCATGATGAAACTTGGGGTAAAGTAAAAATTAGATATGAGCGGGAAGCTATTGCATTACAAAAGATTCTTCCTCATGTTCATATGACTTTCTTTGATATGCTCACGTATATATTTGTTGGTATTGCCAAAGATGTAAAAGAAGCAACCAAACAGAAGAGGCTGCTTACTGAGCTGTACTCAATTTTTAGGTTCAGATTAGCTCAATATTACGGTGGTTACTTAGGCAATCATATAACAAGAAAGTTGTCCCATGAAACTAAGCTTGCATATTTTTACCCTAGAGTGACAGATATGGAAGTCTCAATGAAGCCAAAGAATCTAACAAAGAAAAAACTTAAAGAGGCAAGTAAATGAAGAAAGTTGTAGCATTGCTACCCATGAAAGCAAATAGTGAAAGGGTTAAAGGAAAAAACTTCCGAAATCTTGCTGGTAAGCCCCTTTTTAAGTGGATTTTGGACTCTCTTCTTGAAAGTAAATATATTGATAAGGTAATCATTAATACCGATGCTCGAGAAATTCTTCTTGAGAACGGCTTAGTTGAGTCTGATCGCGTAGTTATTAGAGAAAGAGCGGAACATCTGTGTGGCGACTTCGTAAGCATGAATCTAATTCTCGAAGATGATATTAAAAATGTTGATGCCGATGTTTATTTGATGACGCATACGACTAACCCTTTGATCAGTACAAACACAATTGATAGAGCATTAGAACAATACCTAAATCAAAACGAGTATGACTCTTTGTTCACGGTTAACAAAGTCCAAACTCGATTTTATACAGAAGATGTGAAACCAGTAAATCATGATCCAGATAATTTGGTTCGCACTCAGGATCTCACCCCTTGGTTTGAAGAAAACTCTTGTTTATATGCATTTACAAAAGAAAGTTTTTCGAAAACAAATGCAAGAATAGGTGAAAAGCCAATGATGTTCCAAACTCCTCAGTTGGAGTCTGTTGATATAGATGAACCTGAAGATTGGGAAATGGCAAGAGCTTTAGCTGAGAACGTAACAAAGGGATAGAATCATGAAAGTATTAGTCACATGCCCACCATGTTGGGCCTATTTGATGAGTTTGTTGAACCGGCTAAAAAGCTAGGACTTGAATTAGTTAAAGCAAAGACAACCCAAGTGTTATCTGAGGCAGAATTAATTGAGTTGCTGCCGCATTATGATGGATGGATTATTGGGGATGACCCAGCAACGAGACGAGTATTTGAAGCGGGAAAAAATGGCGCTTTGAAAGCGGCTGTTAAGTGGGGCATTGGCGTGGATAATGTTGACTTCGTCGCTTGCGAAGAGCTTGGTATTCCAATCACAAACACTCCGAACATGTTTGGAGGTGAAGTTGCTGATGTCGCTATTTCTTTGCTACTAGCGCTGACTCGTCAAACACATTTTATCGACAGAGAAATAAGAAATAATTTCTCTTGGCCTAAGCCTGCAGGCATGAGCATCGAAGGTAAAACCATTGGTATTGTAGGCTTCGGTGATATTGGTCAAAGTGTCGCTAAGAGGTTAACTGGATTCGATGTGAATGTAATTGCTTATGATCCAGGTGTAGAAGGCAATAAAGGCTATCAGTTTGTTCAGCGTGCTAATTTTCCTGATAGGTTGGAGCAAGTCGATGCATTGATTTTCACTTGCTCATTGAACAAGAAAAATCATCATATGCTTAGCAGCGCTACGATTGAAAAAATGAAAACGGGCGCTATGGTTATCAACGTTGCTCGAGGTCCTCTCATTGATGAAAATGCTCTAGTAGAAGCACTTCAAAACGAAAAACTCTACGCAGCTGGCTTAGATGTATTCGAAATTGAACCTTTGCCAAAAAAATCTCCATTGAGAGAAATGCCGCAGTGTGTTTTCGGTTCCCACAATGGTAGCAATGCTGTAGAAGGCGTTCGCAGAGCAACCTATAAAGCAATTGAGCATTTATCAGGGTTTTTACATGACGCGTAAAAAATATGCGCTAATTACAGGCAGTGCTGGCGGGATAGGTAAAGCACTTAGAGATAAGTACCTTGAAAATGACTATCTTGTAATTGGTTTGGATTACCAAGAGCAAGTTGATGGTGAGAACTTTTTTCCTGTACAAGTAGATTTGGCAAAATTAGTCCGAGATAAGGCATATCTGAATAGTATTTTGCATCAAATAAAAAAAATCAGTAATACTCAAGGAATCTCAGTTCTGATAAACAATGCGGCGATTCAAATCGTCAAGCCGTTTGATGAATTGGAGTTTGATGATTGGTCTTTAAGCTTTGATGTAAACTTACATGCGCCTTTTATTTTTGCAAAATCTTTTGCTACTGAGCTTGGTTTAAATAATGGTTCGATCGTAAACATTAGTTCTATTCATTCTAAGCTGACTAAAAAGAACTTTTTGGCTTATTCAACGACTAAGGCTGCTTTGAGTGCATTAACTAGAAATCTAGCGATCGAATTGGGGGGAGCTGTTCGAGTTAATGCAATTGAGCCGGCAGCAATTTCCACAGAAATGCTAAAAGACGGTTTTAAGGGAAAGGAAGACTTATTCTCTGAGCTTGAATCGTACCATCCGCTAGGAAGGATTGGCACTCCAGATGAGGTTGCTGACTTAGCACTTTTCCTTTCTTCTGAAAAAGCTAACTTTTTACATGGTTCATGTGTATCTATTAATGGTGGAATAGCAAGCTGTTTAAGTGATCCTGATTAATATGAAAAAAACAATACATAAAATGGTAATGTTTATCAATGATTTATCCTTTGATTTGATAGCAAAAAAAAAGTCAGATATTGGAAAGGTCTTACTATACTCAGACTCTAGGGGGACTGAAATCTACCCTAGATTTAAACATAAAAATCCATATTTCTCCTATATTAGAGGGTATTTAGATAGCTACTCTGTTGAGTACGAACTTTGTCCCCATAAATTCACTAGTTTATTAGACTTTCTTGAATATACTTCAGAAAACCAAGGTTACTCCCATATAATATTACACTGTGGTATTGTGGACTTTGCTCCCAGACCGTTATCATCATATACAAGCATGCTCAAAGATAAGGAAAATTATCTGAAAAAAATGGGCTGGTACCATTACTTTGAAAATAGGAACGACTTTCTATGTGATTATGAGGGAGAGGCATGCCTTCAATTTATGAGTCGTGAATTTTTGATTAATGAATTCATCCCTGCATTGGAAAAAATTGAGAATATTATTTATGTAGGTATTAACCCTGTAGTTAATGATTGGAGAGGAAATTATTGGAGAGATCGGCCGGATTGCATCAACGAACAGTTGGAACAAGACTTAATAATGTTACGTCATTTTAATGACGTGGTAGATTTATCTGCTTGGTCTGATGAAGAGGTAAAATATTATACTGTCGATAACGTTCACTATAATCGAAAAGGGCTGAATTTTATTGGAGAAAGAGTTTCTCAAATTTTAGCAAAGAAGAGCAGTTAGATAAAAATGAAAAGCGACACCTTATCAAAAATTGTTCGATTCGGATTGAGTGAAGGTTTAGTTAGGTTTATTCCTTTCATTACTGTTTTTTCGTTTGCAAAAGCATTTGATAGCCAATTAGTTGGTAAATTAGCTCTTTTAATTATTACACTCGAAGTTTTTACAATATTTATTAGTAATAACTCAGCAGCATTAGTTAGAATTGAGTTTTTTAAAAAGTCATCACTTTCTTTTAGAGATTTCCTCTTTTCTTTATATGGAAATTCGCTTTGGATATATGCCATAACTTTTCTTTGTAGCTTGTTGTCTTTTGTTTTTTTCAATGTAAGCACGTCTGTCTATTTATTGTTAGCTGTACCATTACTTAAATCTTATAGCTTAGCTAATTTGGCTATAGTTCAGTGTTCGAAGAATACAAATTTGTATCTTGCTGCACAAATGCTATTCGTATTTACATATCTGGTAGTGTTTTTTGTATTTTTTGATGAAGGTATATTTGCTTGGTCTTTAGCAATGCTAATTAGTAGTTTTGTTCAGGCTACATTTTTATTTAAAGCTAGTTCGAAATCTAACAATTCTATAAGCGATTATAGGCACAATTTTAGCTTTCATTGGAAAGTGTATAAGGAAGGCCTTGCGTTTATGCCTCAGGCTATGGGGTGGTGGATTCGAAGTGGTGCTGAGAGGTATCTAGTAGCTGCTTTCTTTAGTGTTAGTTTACTAGGTGAATATGTTTTGGCGTTTCAAATATCTGCAATTGCAGTGCTAATTGTAACAGCTATCAATCTTGCTATAGTACCTGAAATAAACACTTTGCTCTCTAAAGAAAGTTCAGGCTACAGTGGTGTAAATAAAATTTATAAATTTGTCAGTTTGCTCCTATCTTTTGCAATGCTTGTGCTATGGATCATTGGAAGCATATTCATTGAATCTTTTTACCCAGATTATAAATTTTCTAGTGATATATTATGGTTGACATGTTTGTCGTCATTTTTTCAAGCACTATCGATGGTTTTTATGAATGAGCTTTATTTTAAAGGGAAAGCTCTACAGGTAGCAAAATCGGTTGCATCGATTTTTTCTATACAAACACTTCTTTCGTTTATTCTATTGTCTATTTTTGACTCTGTATTTATTGTCCTTATTGTGAATTCTCTATTTGCTTTTACTCTATTTGCCACAGTTTTATTTTTAATTATGAAAATTAGGTCTGATTATGTTCTTAAAAAAAATGTTCTTTAGTTTTGTTGATAGAGATAAGCTTGATTACTCAATGCTTGAGGAGCCTTTTATTTATGGTTTCCCAGATTCAAAAAAAATTAAAAGCCTTAATAATAAATTTAAAGGTAAACGTTGTTTTATTCTTGGTAACGGGCCATCTCTAAATAAAGTAGATTTTAGCAAACTTAAAAATGAATATACTTTTGGAGTTAACGGTATCTTCTATAAAACGGAAGAATGTGGATTTAAACCTACATTCTATGTTGTCGAAGACAAAGCCGTAATGAATGACAACCAAGAAAGAATAAATGATTACGTTTGCGATTACAGATTCTTCCCAACTCACTATAGAAGTAAAATAAAAAATAAGGAAAACTGCTATTTCTTTAGAATGAATACAGGCTTTTATCGAGAAGAAAGCCCTAACTTTGGAATACCAAGGTTTTCTACTGATGCATCTAAACGCTTATATTGTGGCCAATCAGTGACAATGATGAACTTGCAGATTGCCTTTTATCTTGGATTTGAAAAGGTATACCTTTTGGGAATGGATTTCAGCTATGATATACCAGATAGTGCGCAAGTCGATGGGTTAGAAATTGTTTCAACAGAGGACGATACTAATCATTTCCATCCAGATTACTTTGGTAAAGGTAAAACTTGGCATGATCCTCAGTTAGATAATGTGTTGAAAAGCTACAAAATGATGTCTTTAGTGTATGAAAGTGCGGGAAGGAAAATTTATAACTCTACACATGGTGGCAAGCTTGAGCTGTTTGAAAGGGTAAAATTTAATGAACTATTTTAACGGCTTTAGGAACTTTCAGTTCTTTTTCCTGTTCCTTAACTTGCTATTTCTTTGTTTTTCACCAATCTTAGCGTTCATTTTGAATATTATTACATTGATTCTGATTTCAGAATCAATGGATAATATTGATGAGCGAACACTGAGCATGTTTTTTTATATAGCTCTTACTGGAGTGGGATTGTCGACTGCTATTACGGCCTTTTCATATCCTATTTTTCTTTATGAAGAGCAAGATTTTACTACCTATTATAATAATTATGTATATTTTTTAGAGCATGGTTTTAGTTACGATGGTTTTGTTTTTGGACTAGGTCTAGAGATAGCATTGCCATTTTTTAACTATATTCTTTCTTGTTTATATGGAGGAAGTTATCCATATTTAGTTAAACTATCTTATGCGTTGACACAAGTAGTTATCTTAATATCCTTAATCTTTTTCATAGGTAGATCCTTAAAGCTAAGTTTGAGAGAGCTGGCAGTACTATCAGCTTTAACATTTATTTTCTTTAAGCATGGAGCGACATTAAACCATTTGAGACAAGGGTACTCTTCATTTTTTATTTTATTTGCCTTATTTTCGACAGGTAGAAATCAAAAATTTGTCTTTTTAACAATTGCTAGTATTTTTCATTTGAGCGCATTGCCCATTTATTTTTTATTGCGCTATTTATTTTCTATAGACTCTATTAATAAATGTTTCAAGGTTATTTTTACTTCTTCTATCGTTGCGATTATCGGTTTTATAAGTTTTAGTGTTATTTTGACATATATGTTGGGATACGATGCTTTTTTACTTGCTAAATTTAAATCGGCATTTGCTAAACTTGATGGCGTTGGTTTTTATTTTGATTCATTTAAAGTGGCATTTATTGCAAGTGTGTACTTACTTGTTTTGATTTTTATGAGTGTTCTTTTCAGGGTTAAAAACTCGCTGATTTATAGTTTGATAACCATTTATGTTATAACGCTTACATTTAGCTATGTTCCTGGTTTGACTACACGAGTTTTTGCTTCGGTATTTACAATTTTGACTGGTTACCTTTATTTTTTATTTTTTTACAAGTATTGTAATTTCAAGCAGCGTCATATGTTTTTTATTGTGATACTGTTTACTCTTTCTAGTAACTGGATCTTAGGCTCAAGTTCTTTTTACTACAATTTCCCTATCTTTAATCACAAGCCATTATACTATTTAGATGACCTTTTTATCGAACAAGGTTATGTCACTAGAGCAAACTTGCCTTCAATACAAAACATTAAGATTAATAATCCCCATAGGTGATTTATGAAACTTTCATATATTCTAGCTACCTGCGACAGATATGAAATTATTGGAGAAACACTAGAGTCCTTGAACGGTATTGAAGGAATCAATCGTGATAATTTTGAATTACTTATAATTGATCAAAGCTTCAATAATAAAACTTATGATATTTTGCAAAGTTTTGACTTTAAGTTTGAAGTGCTTTATTTCCACTCAATTAAGAAAGGGCTAAGTTATAGCAGAAATACAGGGATTAACTTTTCGACAGGCGACTATATTACCTTTGTTGACGATGATGCATTATATGACAAGAAAATCTATGAGACATTTGTTGGTTTAAGTAAGTCTAACTTAGATATGTATAGTGGAAGTGTTAGAGTTCCACACTCTCTTGATTTTACTCAGTATAGTCAGTTGCACGAGAAGTCGAAGATTGATATGTATAACTTTATTTCTGCGATAACATCTATTTCAATTTTCATTAAGAGAAGCTTCATAAATGAAAAGAACTTAAGGTTTGACGAGGAGTTTGGTTTAGGTGCAAAGTTTTCTAGTTGTGAAGAGCTTGACCTTGTTTATCATATGCTGATGGAAGGCGCGACAGGCTTATACGAGCCTGAGCTTATTGTCTATCACGAGAATCCTGGCCGATACTCGCCTGAAAAAACGTATCTTTATTCTCTAGGGCATGGGGCGTTTTGTAAAAAGCTTCTTCTTACGAGAGTCGAAGGTGAATACTTTCCAATTCTTTATACCATTAAGAAAATAGCGAAACTTGTGCTTCGCTTTCCATTATCAATTATTAAAAGTGGATATCACCCAATTTCTTATAGCAAAGGTTTTCTTAAAGGGTATACAGGTTACAAAGGTAAATTATGAATATCGGTATTTACGATGTAAATCTTATTAATCATAAAAATTATATAGGTTCAATTATTTCTGAACTTCGTCTTCAGGGACATAGTATTGTGGCGTTCTATGATCAGTATAATGATGAAGCATTTAATTTTTTAGATTCATTGAGTGTTCAATGTATTCATGTGAAACATGTATCTTACAATTATATCAATGGCCTATTGAAAAATAATGAAATAGATATTCTAGTCCATAATGCTCAAAGGCTTGGGGACAGTGCATTTGTAACAGTAGCAAAAAACTTAAGTATCAAGTCAATCATGATTCAGCATGGGATGTATATCCCTCATTTAAAAAGACACAAGTCTCTTTTTATAAATAATATTTATAAAACTTTTAGGTATGCACAGTACTCAAAAGTCGTTGCGAAGGCTATAGGCGCTTCATTTCCTTTTGTTTTTAAAAGTTTCTTAAAGCACTTTGTCAAATCAGTTGACTATACTAAGGCTATTCCCTTTTTTAATGATGTTAACTCTTCGTATGTTTTTGTTTATGGGAAATATTGGGAAACTTATCATCATGAAAATTTTGGTTATGATAGAGACGTTATCTTTGATGTTGGCTATCATGAACTGCGCAAGGTTGATAAAATTAAAAGTAGACCAAAAATTTTGAACTCAGTGTGTTATGTAGCTCAGACTTTGGTGGAAGACGGAAGGCTAGAGAGATGTGAGATGGAACGTTTTTTGAAAAAACTATCTGATTTCGCTAAAAAAGGGTCCTTAGAAGTTTACGTAAAACTTCACCCAAGATCTGACTTAAGTTTATATGAAGGGCTAGGTTTTTCATTAGAAAGAGAAAGTTTGCCTTATTCTGCTTATTATCTCGGTCACTATTCTTCATTGTTAGGGCTTTGTGGAGCATTGTCTCCGCTATATTTGTATGAGTTCCCTGAGCACCCTATTCCACATTATTTCAAAGAAAATTCATATTGCTATGATAATGAGGATGAGCTGTTTGAAAAGCTTTTGGAAAGTAATGATACTCACAATGTTACAGGGTTTGATATTTCGAATGTGTTTTCAGTTGGGTTAAGTTCACAAGAGATCGCCAAAAAAATACTCGGCGTTTTGTAGTGTGTAGTATATGCGTCGCTGGTTGTTTGAGTGGTTTTAACTCGGTTTAATTTAAATTAAAAGTAAGAATTAAAAATGAAAAAATTAAATTTTTATTACACAGCGGCTTTTGTATTTTACTGTGGTGATATTTTTGCTGCCGAATCAGATTCCTATCAGTCATTCAACGGCTATACCGGTTTGTTAAATGTACCAAACGCAAAAGTACAGGGCACTGGTGTATTTGATTTCGGGTTCAATAATCAATTCGATTTTCGAGGTGAAAAGTATCTTGATGGCTACAACTATATATTCTCTGTTGGAGTTTTTGAAAACCTTGAAGTGAGTGGTCAAATTGCATCAAATACAATGCATGACAATATGTTTGTAGTCGATGGACAGATAAGAGATTTATCTTTTAATGCTAAGTATATGATTCCATATATACCATCAGACTGGTTTTCGCTTGCTTTAGGCTATAAAGATATTGGTGGAGCCGCAAATAAATACAAAACGTATTATATGGCTGCGACAAAAGAGTGGCAGGACTTTAGCTTTTCACTTGGTTTAGGTAACAGCCAAAGGGCGACAGGCCAGTTGGATGGCGCATTTGTTGGTATCGAATGGCAACCACTAGATTGGTTTACTTTGCTGCTAGAGCACGATGCTGATGCGATGAATGCGGGGCTACGTCTTGAGGTGCCAAAAGAGTGGCTTTTCAATGTTGGTACATTAACCCTTACAAGTAAGTTCTATAGTGATACAGAGCATACTGAGAAAGATACATATTGGGGGATTAATTTTAACATGCCGCTGTTTACGCAAGCTGAACTTAATGCTCCAGCTGAAGCAGCGCCTGCGCCTATACTCGATAACCATGAGAAACGAGAAGCCGCGTTTCAGGCGCATTACCAAAAACAGCGAGATTTGGCACAAAAGCCAATAGATGAAGCTAAAAAGGAAATTAATGAGCGTGGTAGTGACAGCAGATCTTTAACATTACAGACGCGTGCTTTAAAAAATGCTTTGATCAATGATGGTTTTGAAGCGATAAGTGTAGGCTTTAGTCGTGACCCTCATATTGTAGTGAGCTTTGAAAACTATGTATTTAACCGTAATGATATAGATGCTATTGGAGTGGTATTGGGCAGGATCGTAGAACATATCGATGAGCCCAATGCACAATACAGCGTTCAGTTGTTAAACCGTGGAATGCCTATGTTATTGGTCACAGGGAAGATAGATAACTACCGTGAATTTATCAATACTAGTGCTACACCTGATATGGACATTCGACGAGGTGAAATGGAACCCATCGGCAGTGTTTCTTGGGTAGGTATGCCTAAAACTAACAGTCCTTATTTTAAGCCTCGTTTAACTCTGGGGCCCTCTCTAGATACTAACTTAGCGACAGAGTTAGGCGTATACGACTTTTCACTCGCAATCAGCGCCGCGATAGACCTTCCCATGTGGTATGGTGGTGGTCTTAGTGTTGTCGCTGAAACTGAAGTCGCTAAAACCGACGATTTCGAAGCGCATCGACCATTTGGTCCATTTGCTAAACAAAGTGGCATAACACAGGCAACTTTGTATCAAACCTTTGAACTACCCTACGGCATATATAACCAAACGCACGTTGGCTTCTTTAAGGAGTTTCACGACTATGTAGGTATCAAAAATGAGACCTCATGGTTGAGCCAAAATGGCCGACATCAAATTACCGCCGATATGGCTTACTTGGAATATGAAGATTACCAAGCCGATCGCGATTATCAAACCGTCTCTTATCGCTACAACTGGGTTGAAAAAGATGTGAGTTTTCATGCGACTGCAGGTCGATTTTTTTATGAAGACAGTGGGGTAAAACTGGAAACGCGCTTTTGGTTCGGTGATAGTTATGTGTCAATTTTCGCGCAAGATACTGATGTTCAAATGGCTGGCATAGCCTTTAGTATCCCATTAACACCACGCAAAGATATGGCCGTGACACGATATGGTCAACTGAAAGGTAATGAGGCCTGGAGGCATACCGTAAGTACACGAATAGGTGAGGAACACAACAACCTAGCTATTGGTAGCGCATTACAACTTGATACTCCAGTTAGTATCAACAGGACGATATTAAACCAAGGTAGGTTATCGAGTAGTTATATTTACGCTAACTTGGCTCGATTGCGTGAAGCCTACTTAACATTTCGTTAAGTAACGATTATGGAAATGCATTGTCGTAATGCAACTTTAATTTTCAACTCTAGACCACCTACTTCAGTAGGTGGTTACAGCAGCATTGCCAGAATCCAGCTCTAGGTTTTTTTAATTCTGCATTGATGGCATCAATGACAGCTGCGTCAGCCTTTCGCCAGTCTCGTTCTGAGCGGTAGTAGGTAGCGCGACCAATACCCACAAACTTACACGCTTTTAGAATACTTAAACCCGCTTGAACCAGTGTGCTGGCGCTACTTCGCTGTCACCAACCCTTTTTTGCGAATAACTCCTTTATCGCATGATTTTCTAGGCTAACATCAGCATACATCTTCTTAAGCTTGGCATTTTCTTCTTCAAGCTCTTTCAAGCGCTTAACATCTGACGCTTCCATCCCGCCATATTTAGCTTTCCAGTTGTAATACGTAGCACTGCTGATCCCATGCTTGCGGCACACTTCTTCAACCTTCATACCCGCATCAGTTTCTTTAAGCACAGCTATGATCTGAGATTCTGTAAAACGTGACTTTTTCATCGTTGTCTCCTGTTTGTGATATTACAGAAAACTCTAATTAAACATGTCTCATGTTAAGGGAAGTGGACAACTGCTGATCCCATATTTTCGACACACTTCTTCAACCTTCATACCCGCATCGGTTTCTTTGAGCACAGTTTTATACATCATAAAACTCTAATTAAATATATCTCATGTTAAAAGAAGTGGGCAGTAACACCCTATATTTCAGTAAATTAACAGAACGGTATTAAACCCAAGCAGGTTATCGAATAGTTATATTTACGCTAATTAGACCAAGTTGTGAGCAGTGCACTTAACATTTCGTTAAGTAAGCATTGTGGGAACTGGTTGTTGTAATACAACTTTAATGTTACTAACTTGCTGAAAAGTAATGTGTTGGGGTGTTTTTAGAGCAGTAAAGGTTGTATATTAAATAAGCTATCCGTATTCTACGATGTAGTGACTGTGGATACTAATGCTGATTTTTAATACAGCCATAAAACGGAACAGGGCAATATAGTTAAGTGATGTACTTCATCTATAGCAAAGCTGCGCTGTAGCTGGAGTTTAGTGAAAAGTTGGTCGGTAATTGAACAGAATCTTCATGCAAGAGAAGCGGTTAACTGAAGTTTTAATCTCAAAATTTGAGCAGTTTTTAACTTGTGTGGTGCCGAAATTACTGCTTAACTATAATTTGAAAATACTCTAGAACTTTCTATAGTATATATTTGATTTACAAAACTCAGTGAGGGTTGTAATGACCTTTGCAAAAAATGGAACAAGGACTAATCATGCTTGCTAATAAAAAATCACTTCTTGCAGTGTCTATCGCTGCCTCATTTGCACTAACGGGTTGCTTTAGCGACAACGACAACAACGTTACAGTAGAACCACCAACTCCAACACCGCCAGAAATTGTAGTACCAGATACGCTCGTAACTGAGCAACCAAGTAAAGTATTCTCTGCAAACGTTGTTGACAGAGCCAACTCAGACGCTTTGGAAGGTGCGACAGTATCATTTTTAGTTGACGGCGAAGCCGCCACTAACTTGACTGACGTAAACGAAGAAGATTTGAGCATGGTTACCGTTGATGACACAGGTAGCTTCACGTTCTTATCTAAGGATGGTGCGTCTGGTGAAGTAACAGCGGTAGTGTCAGCTGACGGCTATATCACTAAAAGCTTCATCGTCGATTTATCTGCAGAGGTAGAAGGCGATGGTAACGATATTCCAGTAGAGTTTGGCTTGGTCGCTGCTGATACTGCGGGTTTGAAAGTTGAGACTGGAACAGCTACGGTTTCAGGCGGTACAACAGCAACAGCTGTAACTACGGAAGCAGCTACAGGCACAGCTAAATCAACAGTAACAGTACCTGCTAACACGGTATTCCAAAATGCAGATGGTGAGGCTGTCTCAGGTTCTGAAGTGACTGTGAACGTTATTGCTGCTGATTCAAGCAGTGAAAACGCGGGGGCGATTATCCCTGAAGGTTTGAACAGCGAATCTACCACTACTGTACTTCAGCCGGTGGGTGTAACAAGCGTTACAATGACTGATGACACTGGTGCTATGGTTAAGAAGTTCTCTAGTCCAATCAGTGTTTCTGTAAATTTACCTGCTGATAGCGGTGTGACTGCTGGAGACATGTTAGACATTTCATCACACGATGAAACAACGGGTACTTGGACTCAAGAAACTAACCAAGCAACAGTTGGTGCAGCAAATTCAGACGGTACTTATCCTGCAACATTCACTACAGATCACCTAACATTTTTCTCTATGAACCAAAGTGTTCCAATTTGTACGTCTGGTGTGACTGTTAAAGTTGTGAGTGGTACGCTACCTGCGCGCGGCTTAGCTGTAAGCATGACTTCACCTGATGGCTCGATTTCTAGCTACATTCGTTCTACAACCAAACAGGTTATCTCTGGTGCATCAACTGCTAGATTTGGTATTTCATCAGATGCGGTTGCAAAGGTTCGTTTGTATGATAGAGCAGGCAATACGTGGTATGAGCAAGAAAACCAAGGTATCTGTGGTGACGTTGAAGTATCATTAGTCGGCGTTGAAACCATCGACCAAGAGGTGACTTTAAACGGTGTTTGTGCTGCAGATGAAACTAAGACTGCGAATCTTTCAGGTTCAATTGTAACTTATGCTAAAGATGGTAAAGCTGCTTCATTAGCTCAGGCACTAGGCAATTCAACCTTCAAACTTGCGGGTATTGAAGCTGGCGGTAACTACAAAGTACGTGCAACCATCCGTGGTGCTAAAGTAGAAGGTGGTGGTCAATCTCAAGTGTTTACTTTTGAAGATGTTCAAGCTGATAGCACACTAACAGGTACAGTTAGACTTGAGTGTAACGAAGTGCCAGTAACTGGTACTAACTAATCAAGATTTGTTTACAGTGAATTTTGAAACGCCACCCAAAGGGTGGCGTTTTTTTATGTGTGAACGATTGATACAGATACCTTCTGTATAACTTGATTTGCTGTAATTTTAGCCAGTTCCACCAGTTTATTTTGTTGCTAATTTTGCAATTATTGTGCGTGGCCCAGAATTTTCTAATCTTGGTTAAAATTCAGACGAATAAAAATGCTCTAGAGTTTGTATCTGTAGGCTGTTTTTTTAATCAGTTTTGTCTTTCAAGAAAACGTTGCCAATGGACATTATTGTTGATGACTCGAATGGGGGCGATGACTTTTTTCAAAATGATAGAGTTGGGTTGTTGTAACAAGGTTTCATCTTTTAGTCCCATAAGATAATGAAATGCTGGTTTTTCAGCGCGTTGAATTGCAGCGATCCTAACTTGTTGTTCAAAGTTTAATCTTAAGCTGCTAATGGCGGTTTTGTGTCCCTGTTGATCTATGTTTGGTAAGCCACATTTTTGCAGATAGCCTAACCTTTCTCCCTCGCCAGAAAACCAGATCCTTACCTTTTCACTATATCGACCCGATTTAGAGGGCAAGTCAAACAGTAAGCGGGTTTGGCCTTGAGCTTTTACAAAGTGGATATATTGCTCTAAGCCAGCTTGCCACAGTGCGGTATGTATAGGAACAAATCGAGGTTTGAGCTTGCCATGTGTATAAAAATTAAAGCCCGTTACCGACTCGTGTGTCATGATATCGCTGAGCGTTAAGCTACCAATTTCATCACTATAAGCCCCAGAATAATAAGCAATAAGTGGTAGCCAAAAGTGCCAATGTTTGGGTTGTTCCCTTGGCTGCTTTTCATCACCATAGATATAACCATTGAATAGAGTGTGTAACTCCATTGCAGAAAAAGCTCGGCGGCCTAAATGCGACTTCACGCGTAAAGTTCAGTTCCTAAAGACATGTATGACTAGTTTATCTTGTCTTTGAACAGAGGCAAAGTGTTAACAAGGCTTTATCTGGGATAACTAAAATTACACTGTTGTCTTTCTATAAATAAAGCTGTTTATAAGGTAATATTCTGTTTTTTCATTATGCTTTTGATTGTATTGAAGTAATAAGTGGGTGAGGGTGTTTTTTTGAAAGGTTTTAGACAATTTCTCTGGGAAGAGTATTTTGTATATCGACACACTACAGTATGATTCATAGAGAATGGATTAGGGAAAATGGTAATGGAACAGACCCAAGGCTCAGAAATGTTTGACAGAAATCGAGAGATTATTATTCATTTGAGCAAAAGAGCTTTCTCTAAAGGTGACTATTTGGAAAAAGTGGGGCACATCAAAGACTTTGAACGCTCATTTTATCCTAGTTGCCCTAAACAGCTATGTGAACAACAAGCTGCGTTATTTTTATCTTCACCACTGCATTTATCCATGCACTTTAGCGCTCCGAGTACACCAAAGTACTATCATCAGACGTTCATTGCCACGATGACACAGCATGCCAAAGAGTTAGGTTATAAAAAGTCATC
Organism: Pseudoalteromonas sp. T1lg23B; assembly: GCF_002964665.1. Classification (GTDB taxonomy): domain Bacteria; phylum Pseudomonadota; class Gammaproteobacteria; order Enterobacterales; family Alteromonadaceae; genus Pseudoalteromonas. The sequence continues at coordinate 276,362 of NZ_PQBZ01000013.1, forward strand.
AGTACCAAAACGTAGCACAATAATATTTTTGGGGCTGGGTGCTGGATTGCAGATACCAGCCTTACTCAAAAAAGTTAGATACACAGATGTGATTATCATTGAGAATGATGTCAACTCTTTGGAGTTAGCCTGTAATCACATTGATATTGCACAATTGCAAACGCACTGCCGAAAGCATGGCGGAAATCTTCATATTCTAAGCATTGAAAGTTATGCCGATTTTATTGACTCAATGCGATCAATACTGAAAAAGCATGGATACCATCTACTTGCTGATATCAGCTTGTTTCGTCACTATAACACTCCATTGTATGATGAAATTGTTGATAAATTTAGGTCTTGGCGAAATCGTTTAGCCAGCATGTGGGGTTTTTTCGAAGATGAACTGATTGGGTTGTCTCACACCATCCAAAATCAAAGACATATTCTGAAATCCGCGCCAAAGTTAGCGTCATATTTTACCATTCAGCCTAAGGTTGTTATCGTGGGTAATGGGCCTAGTTTAGATAAAGAGATCGAAGCCTTAGCTCAGGCAAAAGATGTGGTTATTGTCTCATGTGGTACGGCGGTGGCCAGTTTATTGAGGCTGGGTATTATTCCTGATTTTCATGTTGAAATGGAAAGGACTGCGGATATATTTGAGCTAAAAGCTGATTCGTTATCAGACCCTCGTCTTAACAGCACAATATTATTAACGCTCAATACAGTTTCTCCTAAACTACTCGCTTTGTTTGAGAATAAATTAGTCTTTCCAAAAGCAAACGATATTGGTACAGAGATACTCAGAGACGGAGATCACACATTTGAGCCGTTGTACCACTGCAATCCAACTGTTGTGAATGCCGCTTTGGCCATCATGTTGAAACTGGGCTTCACGAATATAGCATTGATAGGCTGTGACTTTGGCTTTCGTGATGAGCAGCAACATCACAGTCAGTATTCCCAATACCATGATAATCAAGATCCTCTGTTTTTGAATAAGATGCATGCTGAATTAAGTGTTAAGGGGAACTTTGGCGGAGTGGTTCATAGTACCCGTATTTTTAATGAAGCGAGGTTGAGCCTAGAAGCACTCATTGCAAGGTGTAATCACGAAACGATTATTAATGCGAGTGACGGTGCGTATATTCAAGGTACAAAAACGAGTACTCTAGATCACTTTTTACGTTCTCCTAGTGCAACGGATATAAAGCAAGCTGTTGCAAGTATACGGGAAGGTTTTCCGTCGTATCTGCGACAGCATGGAAATACCAAGGTGATTGACAATGTGGAGTTGGAGGTGCAAATGCACCTTCAAGCCTTGCAAAAGGAGATCGAAGGCAGTCAAGGGGCAGTGGATTTGCTTACCAACCTCAATAATTTTATATATGGCTTAGAACAAGATGAATGCGTGGCGCGCAAAGTCTTGTTGAGCGGGTCTTTCAAGTATTTAAGTGTCACTATCGCAAGTCATATTAACCATATTCCTCCGCAGCAATGGGAGAGCTATATATCAGTCGCTAAGGCGCAACTGCTACATATACTTAGTGGCTATATTCAAAGGCTAAACACCATCTAACTTAAGGATAAATAATGAAATTCAACTTAATGGCCGTTTTACCCATCGCATTTGGGACGGTTTATGTAGGAAAGACAGTTGCATCTGGAGTGTATGATATTGTTGAAAATGTCAGCAAGCTAGAACAGTCTCAACTCTATTCCCGAGGAGCGGGATTAGAACAATCATTTTATGCTGATGATTCATTCGGTGCTGGTGATTCGTATGGCGCAGATGACTCATTCGGTGCAGATGACTCATTCGGCGCAGATGACTCATTCGGCGCAGATGACTCATTCGGCGCAGATGACTCATTCGGCGCAGATGATTCATTCGGCTCAGATGACTCATTCGGCGCAGATGATTCATTCGGCTCAGATGACTCATTCGGTTCAGATGATTCATTCGGCTCAGATGATTCATTCGGCGCAGATGATTCATTCGGCGCAGATGATTCATTCGGCGCAGATGATTCATTCGGCTCAGATGATTCATTCGGCTCAGATGATTCATTCGGTTCAGATGATTCATTCGGTTCAGAAGATTCAAATGCAGCAACTTACGAGCCATTTCCAACCAGTAAAGATGAAATTAGCAAAGGCGTGTTATTTGTTAGTGAAACGGATGGTTATTTCATAGACGATTTATACCAAATCTGTGTGAAAGCAAATAAGCGTGTAGTCGTGGGTCATGCTGCGCCAACTTACACTAATATGACGGGTCGTAGTTTCATAATGCGTGGTAACTATGCAATTAAAAAAGGTATATTTAACATCCAATTAGCCGATCCGAATATGAATAAGCTGGAGAAGATTAAACTCTATAAATATGGGCACCCTGACTATGAATTTGTTGGTAACCGCTTCGTAGGTAAGCAAACTTTCGACAAAGGCGTTATTGCTTATTATGAAGGAGAAGTCAGTTACTATAATCACGGCTGTGATATGGTCTTAGGCTACTAATCTTAACTACTACATAGAATGAGCTATTGTGATAAATAGCTCATTCTATTATTCCTCTGTGTAAATTAGCAAAATTCACTTAAGGTGAATGACGATTTTCTTGAATGTCAGTGAGAATCTTTTACTGAAGGTTCGCTTTGCTTTGTGTATAATCCCGCCCTTAGATTTCTTGCGAGCAACGCATTTATTGCGTAGAGCGTTAGACGATAATTTACGTTTTTCGATTGTAAGCCAGCCATGGCAATGTCCTCTATAATCTATTTGGTTCTGCCCTTCAGGGGGATATTAGGGTGATTGCATATCGAAACTCGGGGTAATTACAGGTAACTAGAGGCGGTTCATTAAATATGTCAAACACAGTTAAATCAGGCGTTAGCCCTTTAATGGTAAGCGATTCAACGTTCAGACGATTTTCTGTTGCGCCCATGCTCGATTGGACTGACAAGCATTGTCGCACATTCCACCGTAAGCTAACGCGCCATGCTGTGCTTTATACAGAAATGATCACAACAGGCGCGATTTTATTCGGCAAAGGTGATTACCTCAGCTTTGGTGAACACGAGATGCCTGTTGCATTACAGCTAGGTGGTTCGGATCCTACCGCGTTAGCCGAGTGTGCAAAACGAGCGGCGGAGCATGGTTATAGCGAAATTAACCTGAATGTTGGTTGCCCGTCAGATCGCGTTCAAAATGGTCGCTTTGGCGCGTGTCTTATGGCAGAGCCCCAGCTTGTGGCCGATTGTGTTGCCGCTATGAAAGCGCAAGTCGATATTCCAGTGACGGTGAAAACACGTATTGGAATTGATGAGCAGGATTCTTATGAGTTTTTAACTGCCTTAATTGAAGCATCGGCGAAGGTGGGTTGTGATGATTTTATTATTCACGCTCGTAAAGCTTGGTTGCAAGGGTTAAGTCCGAAAGAAAATAGAGAGATCCCGCCGCTTGACTACCCACGTGTCTATCAATTAAAGGAAGATTACCCAGCATTACACATCAGTATCAATGGTGGCGTTAAAACCCTAGATGAGAGCTTGCATCACCTACAGCATATTGATGGTGTAATGGTTGGGCGAGAGGCGTACAGCAACCCATTTATGCTCTCACAAGTAGATGAGCTTATTTATGGCGATAAGCCATTTACTCAAACTCGTCATCAGGTTGTGCGTGGTATGTATGGTTATTTTGAACAGCAAATGTCATCAGGGGCTAACTTTTGGCACATTGCTCGACATATGTTAGGTATATTTCAGGGCCAGCCAGGCGCGAGAGGTTTCCGTCGTCACCTGTCAGAGAATGGACACAAAAAGGATGCCGATATTAGCGTGATGGAAAAGGCGCTAAGCTTTGTTCCTGAACAGTAAAATACTTACGTTGCCAAAAGATACCTTTGTCTGCCTTCAGGGCAATTGAGCGAAAGGGCGCTTTGCTTTTTCGCTCACCAATTTTCACTTACCGAAAATCATATAGTCAGTCCCTAACTCGCAAAGTTAGTTTACGGTTGAATCAACGCTTGTATATCCTATTTTTAATAGCTTTATTTTAAATAAGAAAAAATCTACTTACTTATTTTCTTATTTCTGTCAACTGCTATTAGTAACAGATTATATTCCCCCTTGTTTCTGATAATGTCTAATCGCTTTAAATACAAATAAGGAGCTGTAATATGAAAAATAAAATCAAGTTAAATAAAAAGAAGTTAGTAAATTTATCAGATAGCAAGCGTAACTTGCCAAACAACCTAACTCCAAATGTAGCAGGTGGTATGGCTAACAATCCATATGCATGCACAGACTGTGCAAGTGGTTGTCACGAGATGGTAAACTAACCAAATTAAACATTAGAGTTTAGCAGTATATATTGAGTTATTGATTTAAGTATATACTTTCTAAAAGCGTTGAGTGTAAAGCTGGGCGCTTTTTATTTTTTTATTGATGGTTAAGATTTAACAGATCTATTTATTATCTACCTAATTAAAAACTACAAACTTTCTATTTTTTTAATGACTACTACAGACAACTCATGTTGTGAGTGCCAAGTCATGTTAAATCAACCACCTTTAACTTTGTGACAGACAGTGACTCATTATGTGGTGAAAATCACTATTTTTTGGTGCATTCAGCGAATATTCACTTCCATTGCCTCTCGGCGAACATATCTATTTTTCTTTATTTATTTGTAAATTAAGGGGTTTTTAACCTTGGCATAAAGATTGGAATGTTAGGACAACCTAACGCCAATGCAAAGGAGCAGAATATGGCCTTAATTAACCGAATTGAAGACTTAGTGAAATCTGAAGTAAATGCATTTTTAGATAAGGCAGAAGATCCTAAAAAGCTCGCAGCGCAGTTGCTGACTGAGTTGAATGATGCCTTGAGCGATTGTCGCGCTACAGCGGCGGAAATCATGTGTGAACAAAAAGCACTTCATAGACGCTACGCTCAATATGAAAAGCAAATCGATACATGGCAACAAAGGGCTGAGCATGCTCTGAGCAAAGGCAGGGAAGATTTAGCTAAGGCTGCATTAACTGAGAAGCAGCAGCTTGTAGACAATCAACAGCAATTAACTCAACAACAAAGCATACTTGACGAAACGTTAATCAAATTGAAAGACGATGCGGATAAGTTAGTGAGTAAAATTCAGGTTTTAAAAACCAAGCAATTGCAGCTGGAACGAACGCAAAGAACATACTCTGCGAGATTAAAGGTACAACAGACATTGCACTGTGAAGAGGTCGCCAACGTGATCAGTCGTTTCGAGCAACTAGAAAGCAAGGTTGAGCGTATTGAAGCACAGGTTGATAGTTATGACTTAGGTCAGTCATCAACAGCAGAACAGTTCGCACAGTTTGAGCGAGATGAAAAAATTAATGCCTCATTGGCACAGTTAAAACAGCAGATGCAAAGCAACGCCGCACCAGCGAATGCTTAAGGAGCTTTTCATGAAATACTATAGTGAGAAAAAAAGTTGTTTTCGCCTACTAGGTCATAAAAAAATAGCTGGTGTGTGTGCAGGTGTTGCTGAGCGATTTGATATGCCAACGTGGTTGACTCGATTACTAACCGTATTACTGTTTTTTAAATTTCCAGTGGTGACTGTGCTTGCGTATGTGATAGCCAGCGTTGTGTTACCCACGAAAGCCTAAGGGTGAATACTATGAAAACCGTGTTTTTAGTACTGATTGCGCTGCTGTTGTGTTCTACCTTATCGTGGTTAAGCTCACCATTTGCATGGTTAAGTATTCCTGACTTTTTCATGGATTTAAGTTGGGTGGGGATGGAGCTGTTCACGGTGTTGGTTGGCACAATCGCCTTTATTGCGGTCATTGCGTTACTGGGAATGGGATTAATTGGCGCTTTCTTAGTCGTGCTCATTGGGCTAGTGTTGGCACTGCTTTTCAACTCAATATTGATTGCTATTCCCTTATTATTGCTTGTTGGAGTGGGGTGGTTGGTGTATGAACCAGTAACCAGTCATTAGCATATAAATGATTGAACTCATGGCGCGAAACTGCCTATTTCATGTTATGATTTAGGCAGTTATTGCTATTTAAAGGGAATGTTCATGTTTGTTAAATATCTTGTTGTATTTACCGGTATGTTGCTGGGTTTAACATCAGTGCAGACAACAGCTGAGCAGTTAAACTCTAGCAACCTCATGGTGCAGCATGCCAAGATAAGAGAGTTTCTACCTGCAGCCGCTTCGACAGCAGCGTATTTTTCGTTAATGAATCATTCAGAGCAAACACGGATACTAACAAAGGCAACCATATCAAATATTGGCCGTGTTGAAATTCATGAGCATATTCACAACGATGGAATGATGCGCATGCAAAAGCGAAATGAGCTGACAATATCACCTCACCAAACAATCAGTTTTCAACCTGGAGGCTATCATTTAATGGCATTTGAGCCTCATAAGGCACTAACGAGAGGTGAAAGACTGACTTTGACATTATACTTCGCCAATGGTGAGCAGCTAGAAAGCCCGATTACGGTGGTATCCTTGCAAGAAGAAATGACTAAGCAAGGTGATAGCCACTCTGAACATAAACATCATTAGGAGCAGTTATGCAGCAAAATATAGGAAAGTTTATTGGTGCACTGAGTGCTTTACTCTTACTGGGTTATTTGTTGGCGATTTATTGGAGCGTAGAGCCCGCGAAATTTGATGTGGTAGAGCGGGCAAAACAGCAAGCTCAGAGTAATAATGAAAAGATGGTAACGGGCTATGTGACCACCAATACACTCATAAGTGTGAGTGAAACGTTATTACAAAAGCCTGGCGGTTATTTATCTAATGACATGTTACCGCCCAGTGTGTTCATGGATAATATGCCAGCGTGGGAATATGGGGCATTAGAGATGGTACGTGATTTGGCTTTGTCTATGCGTAAAGACTTTAGCCGTTCTCAATCTCAATCAACTGAGCATCCAGCACTCAAACTCGCACAACCTCAATTTAACATAAGCTCCACCGCCTGGGCGTGGCCCAGCGCTGAGGGAGAGTATCAGTCTGGAGTCAACTATCTAAAAGAGTACCGATCAAAAATCGCTAATCCAGCACAAAGAGATAGTCAATTCTATGCGCGAGCGGACAATTTAAGGGGCTGGTTAAAAGAAGCTGAGAAGCGACTGGGGAGCTTAAGTCAGCGTTTAAGTGCCAGTGTTGGTCAAGATAGAGTTAACACTGATTTAGCCGGGGATAGCGCGGCTAATCAGGCTACGTATACACCTAGTCACAGTGAAGTAAAAACATCTTGGTGGAAAATTGATGATGTATTTTATGAATCTCGTGGCGCAAGCTGGGCGCTGTTACACTTTTTAAAAGCAGTAGAGCACGATTTTGCCGATGTATTGGCGAAAAAGAATGCCGCGGTAAGCTTACAGCAGATTATTCGAGAATTAGAAGCGACTCAAGAAACAGTGTGGAGTCCAATGATTTTAAATGGTAGCGGATTTGGCTTAGTTGCCAATCATTCGCTAGTAATGGCAAACTATATTTCAAGAGCTAACGCAGCTCTTATCGAACTCAGTGAACTCTTAGCGCAAGGATAAAAAATGAAAAAGTACTGTATCGCAGCCGCGTTGTCGATGGCCTGTTTAGCACCAGTTGCTCAAGCTGACACCCTACTTGGCTTGTATTTAGGAGCAGAAGGGTGGCAGGCCGACAATTCGGGTAATTTCGCCGAACAAGGGAATGCTCAGTCATTCAATTTCGACGATAAAACTTTCACAAGTTATTATGCTGCGCTTGAGCACCCAGTGCCATTCGTGCCTAATATAAAATTACGTTATACCGAGCTTGAATTAGATGGGTCAACAACACTGTCTGAAACTTTTGAATTTGGTGGAAAAGACTTTACAGTGGGCACTACGGCAAACACGTTCACCGATCTTAGCCATGTAGATTACACTTTGTATTACGAAATTTTTGACAATGATTTGGTGTCATTTGATTTTGGTCTGAATCTTAAACAGTTTGACGGCACAATTCAGGTAGCAGGTACAGTCGAGGGCGTTGTTACGACTGAAATAAGAGACTTTTCAGGAGTGGTGCCGCTTGGTTACTTACGTGCTGAACTAGGTTTGCCTATGACGGGCTTTAGCGTATTTGCTGAAGGAAGTATGTTGGCGATAGATGATAGCAAAATCCAAGATTATCAAATAGGGGTTGCTTGGCAAGTTATTGGCAATCTAGCTGTGGATGTCGCGTTACGTGCAGGTTACCGTTCAATGGTGCTTGAACTTGATGATGTTGATGATATTTCTACTGATATCGATGCGTCAGGACCATTTGCAGGTATCGAAGTACATTTCTAAGTCTCAGCGAGACTCATTTAACAGAGTGCTCAAAAGAGGGCTCTGTTAAACCATCATATTAGCTCCATTGACATTCAAACTCCTCTACTAACGCTTGCTCCAACAGATGCTTATATTTCTTGTTGATGGGTGAGCTGACCAACTTTTTTAATTCATCTCCGGTCTGTGTTAACTTGTAATAACTTAGTACCAGTTCATTACTTTTCGGAGTTAAGGTGAGCTTCTTACTGTTAAAAGAAAATTGTATAGGTTGGCCTTGTTTTAGGCTAGCGGACTCAATTTCTTTGCGATACAGCAAGTTGATATCCATTAAGGTTAATATATGGGGAAAACTCAGACCTGCATTACCGAGGTTGATAGATTCCTTGTTGCCTTTTCTGAGTAAGTCAAAAAATGAGGGTTTTTTATAATAGCCTAACAAAATTAGATAGCTGTCCTCTTTTTCTAGGTAGCCGCAAAGTCCAGCACATTTTTGCAGTGCGGAGGCCTCTCGTTGCGTCATTTGTTTTAGTGTTTGTAAACTTTTGATCGAAAAAGTACCTGGAGAAACGGTTTCACCGACTAAAATTTTTGCCCACAGTTTTTGCATGTTTTGATTGGCGATATCTTCAGCCAGTACAATGTAGTGTTCTAGCCAGTCGGGGTCTGGACGCCCTTGACTCGTAACATCGGGACATACACTTAAAGCCATGGCGGTAATTTGTTCAATATTATATTGGCGCTGTATTTTGTTGAGTTGTTGACGTTTTAAGGCTCGTTTTAAGATGCTGTCATCACTTCGTACAGAATAGCTAATAGGCATGGTTCCTTGCGCACTATAGCTGTTATCTGAGGCATTTCTCGCGCCAAAGTCACGACTTTTAACCATCGTAAATCCGAGTTTCTCTTCGATTAAGGAGGCTAAGCTCGCTTTAGCTTGGGCATTTTTTACAGTCATGTAGAGGCTCGCAATTTAAGTTCTGTTTGTAGGTTATTGAACCCTGAGATCATTAGTTGTTGTACATAATATTCCACATACAGTGCCATGTAGCCGCCAAATATGGTGGAATGAATGACGCCTGAGAGGTACCACTGGACGGAGACTGCATTTTCAAGTGGCACAAGGGTGAGTTGCCCTGTGGCTGTGTGCTCGTTGTTAATCAGCACCGAAAAGTGTATGCCCTGAGCTTTATTTTTGGTAATGGTAATTTCTGCATTGCCAAATTGGTGTTGAATGGTTGCATGAGCACCAACACCGGTACTAGGAGTTGATATAAGGATATCGGTGGTGCCTTGCATCCGATCCCATAGCATGAGTCGTGACCATACTTGTAAGTCGAATAAGGGAGAAAGCTGTTGGATATCTGTGGTTAGAAAGGTCTTTTGTTGCTTTAAATGATACTTATGAGGCAAAAGCAAACCAACCAGCACAAATAACAAGCTGGTGAGTAACAATACCTTAATTAAACCAATGAGAATTTTTATGGCTGTCTCCTGTCACACTGTTGACAACATCCAACACGCAAGTGGTTGAACATCGACTATAATATTTCATGTATATATGAAAGTTATATCTGATAGTAAAAATGTACCACAATTCGTATGATGGTAAATGGGTTAGTAAACTTAAGCTTGAAACATAATAAAGCGAAGTAGTGAATTGAAGGATAAAAAATGGCGTCTGAGCAAGATGATTTTTTGTTTTTAGATCATGATGATGACACACAAGAAGTCGAGGTCAGTGGAGCCGCGTGGGATATCCTTGTTGTAGATGATGACCCTGAAATTCATTCAGTTACAACATTGGCATTGTCAGGCGTTGAGTTTTGGGGGCGCACGTTGCGCTTTCATCATGCGTATAGCGGTAAAGAAGCCATTGAAACGTTGATCCATAACCCAGAAATATGTGTGATGTTGCTGGACGTGGTGATGGAGACTGACGATGCAGGCTTAACTGTCGTAAAACGTGTGCGTGATGAACTAAAAAATGAAAATGTGCGCATCATTTTACGTACTGGCCAGCCAGGACACGCGCCAGAAGAGCAAGTGATCCGCGACTACGACATCAATGATTATAAAATGAAGACGGAGCTAACGCGCAGTAAATTAGTGACTTCCATGATGACTGCTGTACGTTCGTATCGTCAAATATGTGAGCTAGAAGCGCAAAGCCTAGCATTGGCATCTATCCTCGACGCTATCAAAGGTATTTTGGGTCATAATGACATTCGCACGTTTAGCCTTGCTGTCGTGACGCAATTAGCCAAAATTTTGGGCAGCGAGCCTTATGGGATTGTTAGCGGACAATTGGGTAATGACAAGCGGATTGTCGTATTAGGTGGGACCACCCACTTTCAAGAGTCGTTTGGTCAAGGACTAGAGCAGCTGGACAATGGTCGCGTTATCATGCAGGTACAAAATTGCTTTGATAGTGCACAGCACCAACAAACGGAACACGATATTACCGTGTTGCTTCAAGGTAAAAACCGCAGTGCAGCGATTTATTTAGAGCTAGATATTCAGCCGACAGACTCTCAATTGCAGTCTATGGAAATCTTTTTAGCCAATGTCAGTATTGGTTTAGATAACATTAAGCTATTTAATGAGTTACGCGATGTCGCTTATAAGGATCCGCTCACGAAGTTACCAAATCGAGCTTGCTTTACCGATAAAATCGCGCAGTACTACAAAAATCAAGATAGTAACCTCTTGCTGGTTTTAATCGATATAGCCCAGTTCTCTGATATTAATAATGGCTTGGGTCAGGAGGTTGGCAATCAATTATTATTGGCTGTGATGAATCGCCTTGAGCAAGAGTTTCCTCAGGCTGAGCTGCTGGCGCGCATTGGGGCTGACGTTTTTGCCATGCTGTTGCCCAGATTAGGTTTTGATGAGCGTTTGTTCATAGACAGCCTGCTTACGCCTTATCAAGTAAACGAGCACGTTTTGTCAATTCACTTTAGAGTAGGGGTGTGTGAGCAAGATGATTTTGCTTGTAACGGTCTAGAAACACTCAAACTTGCCTACATAGCACTTAATCAGGCAAAGCAAGGAAATCAGGTAGTTGGTTGGTATACCTCTGACCTTGAAGAGAAAATGGCTTGGAAGTTAGGCCTTATTCGCCAATTAAGACAAGATTTTGAGCAACGCAAGCTCGAGGTCTGGTATCAGCCTCAGTTGTGTTTCAAAACCTTTGAGGTAACGGGGTGTGAAGCTTTATTGCGCTGGCCATCAGACAATGGTCGATATATTTCTCCTGGAATTTTTGTGCCTCTTGCTGAAAATGCAGGACTTATTGTTGATATTGGGCAATGGGTACTTGAACAGGCATGTGAACAACAGAAAAAATTGGCCGCTATGGGTAAGCCAATCAGTATCGCAGTAAACGTGTCTGTGCCTCAGTTTAAGGTGCCCAACTATGCGCAAACGGTGAAAGAAACGCTTTTGGATTATGACGTAGAGCCCCGCTTTATCGAATTGGAAGTGACAGAAAGTGTTGTAATGGATGAGGTCGGCGCGGTAGTAGAAACTCTGACAGAATTACAAGAGTTAGGAGTTGAAGTTGCCATTGATGATTTTGGAACTGGCTTTTCATCACTCAGTTACCTACAAAAGCTGCCTTTCTCTCGATTAAAGATAGACAGAGCATTTATCAAAGATATTCCAGATAACGATAGCGGAGCGATCGCAGAGCTGGTGATATCTTTGGGTCGTCACCTTGGTCGTAAAACCATTGCTGAAGGTGTAGAGACCCAAGCGCAAAGTGATGTGTTGAAAAAAATGGGATGTGATGAAGTACAAGGGTTCATGTACGCTAAGCCCATGCCAAGCGACGAGTTAATGGCATTTTTAAAAAGCTATAAGCCCAAAGTGGCAGACTAATGAAGCCAGTTATCACGCTACTGACGGTTGTCTGAAGCCACGGCGGACAATCTATGTTTTGTGGTTGAAGGCATTTAGGCTATAATTCGCCTCTTTTTATCCTCTAGGCTGTCACTATGAGTGCACTCAAAGCTGAACGTCCGTTGTTTTCTTACCCAAAATATTGGGCAGAATGCTATGGTACGGCTCCCTTTTTACCTACCACCCGTGAAGAAATGGATCAATTGGGCTGGGATAGCTGCGATATTGTATTAGTGACAGGTGACGCTTATGTCGATCATCCGAGCTTTGGTATGGCTGTGATCGGACGGGTGCTCGAAGCGCAAGGGTTCAGAGTGGGGATCATTGCTCAGCCAGATTGGTCGAGTAAAGAAGCCTTCATGAGTCTTGGTAAGCCTAATCTGTTCTATGGAGTGACCGCTGGTAACATGGACTCCATGATCAACCGCTATACTGCTGAAAAACGTATGCGACATGATGATGCGTATACCCCAGGTAACGTAGGGGGAAAGCGTCCTGATCGTGCGGTCGTTGTGTACAGCCAAAGATGTCGAGAAGCCTATAAAGACGTGCCATTGGTGATTGGTGGTATTGAAGCAAGTCTTAGACGTATTGCCCACTATGATTATTGGCAGGAGAAAGTGCGTCGCAGCATTATCTTCGATGCCAAGGCTGACATACTGATATACGGCAATGCTGAGCGTCCGCTGGTGGAAGTGGCACACCGTATCGCCAAGGGCGATAAAATAGAAGATATTCAAGATATACGTGGCACTGCAGTGATCCGTAAAACACCGCTACCTGAATGGCGAGGCAGTGATTCAACTGCAATAGACAAAGTGGGTAAAATTGATCCTATTCCAAATCCTTACGGTGCGGATGATGTAGGCTGTAGTAAATCTGAATTTGCAAAGGCGGGGATCGATTTATCAGCGGAGGCGGCAAAACCGATTACAGTACAGCCGCCACGTTTGAAGCCCTGGGAAAAGGTCTACGTAAAATTGCCAGCCTTCGAGCAAGTAAGTGTTAACAAACCTCTGTACGCACACGCTTCAAGAATTTTGCATCAAGAAACCAATCCAGGATGTGCCAGAGCGCTGTTTCAACGCCACGGGGATCGCTCGGTATGGGTTAATCCACCGGCATTTCCGTTGGAAACCGATGAAATGGATGCGGTGTTCGGTCTGCCGTATCAACGTGTTCCGCATCCAAGCTATGGGGATGCGAAAATTCCTGCTTATGAGATGATAAAAACATCCGTTAATATTATGCGTGGCTGTTTTGGTGGTTGTAGCTTCTGTTCGATTACTGAGCATGAAGGCAGAATAATTCAAAGCCGTTCAGAGCAATCCATCATTGATGAAATTGAACAAATCCGAGATAAGGTACCGGGCTTCACCGGTGTTATTTCTGACTTGGGTGGTCCGACGGCAAACATGTATAAGTTACGCTGTAAGAGCAAAAAAGCTGAGAGTACATGTCGCCGCTTGTCTTGTGTATATCCTGATATATGTAAGCATATGGACACAGATCATACGCCGACTATCGAGTTGTATCGCAAGGCCCGTGATGTAAAAGGGGTTAAAAAAATCTTAATAGCTTCAGGGGTGCGTTATGATTTGGCTATTGAAGACCCTCGCTATGTTAAAGAACTCGTAACACATCACGTTGGTGGCTATTTAAAGATTGCGCCAGAGCATACCGAAGAGGGGCCGCTGTCTAAAATGATGAAACCCGGCATGGGGGCTTATGATAAATTCAAGGAACTTTTTGATAAGTACTCAAAAGAAGCTGGGAAAAAACAGTATCTGATCCCGTATTTTATTTCGGCACACCCTGGTACAACAGACGAAGACATGGTGAATATGGCGCTGTGGCTAAAAGCTAATGACTTTAAGTTAGACCAAGTTCAGAACTTTTATCCTTCTCCTATGGCCAATGCGACCACCATTTACCATACGCAAATGAACTCGTTGCGAAATATCAAGAACAACACTGAGCAGGTGTCAGTGCCCAAAGGTGCACGTCAGAGGCGTCTTCATAAAGCCATTTTGCGTTATCATGATCCATCGGGTTGGCCAATGATCCGTGAAGCTTTACGCAGCATGGGTAAGGCAAATTTGATAGGTAAAGGGCCGAACTGTCTTGTGCCTGATGAAGGTCGTACAGAACGCACTAAAGCCTCTCGCGGCCGTACTGCATTGACCAGACACACTGGATTTAGTCAGTTCAAAAAAGCCAACACCAAGCCTAAAGTGGGTGGAAACAAGCGAAAGGCTAAGTAAGAGTAAAATTACTAGGTATAACGGCCTAGTTATTTTTGAGCTGCAGCAAAGAATTGCATAAACAGTTTTTCACTCCCAAGCAATGCGCGCTTGAAAGGAAGCCATTGTGGCTGATCTGGGCCTGCAAGCGCGTGCCATTGGGCTATTTCCTCTTTATTGGGCTGATAGATATCAGTGCCTAATTTTTTCAAACCATGCTCACAGTATTGTGCAATGCTTGGTTGTTGCTCTAGATGTTCTTTAAAGGTCTTATTTGCTGCATCGTGCAAGGCATGTTGGAGTTTTAGCGGCAGCGCATTAAACCATGGTTGGTTAACAACCAGTAGCCAGCCATCTTGTACACTATCAATTTTTGAAATGACACCTAGGTGTTTTCTCAGTTCATTAGGTCCATTAAACAACCCAACGATAGAAGGGTCCAAAGCCTCTATGCGGCCACCTTCAGCTAGAGTGGCGACCTTCTTCCAAGGAACTTGCACGGGGCGGGTGCCACATAAATCATAAAATTGATTGAGTACCTTGCTAGCTGGGATCCGAAATACAATGTCTTGCATATCTTTTGGGGTTTTTATGGTTGCACCATAGCGCTTAGTGGATGTGACGGTACGTGCGCCAGGCAAGTAGTGCATCAATATATTGAGCTTGCCTTGTTTGTGTATCTTATTAAGCACATGATCTTGCCATGTTTTTGATGAAATAAGATTAAGATATTGTTGTTGTCCTGCGCACCAAAATGGAATATTGAGTATATCTAGTGCGGGTAAAATGGGGGTGAGGTTGGACACTGAAATCAAAGCCGCCTGAATAGCCCCTCGTGCAGTATGCACGGCTAACTCTGTACCCACGCCGAGCGCGCCGTTATGGTAAGTATCGAGATATATTTTGCCTTCGCTAAAGTACTCAATATTATTTTTGAGCTGTTGGTGCATATGTGGAGAGGCGCGCCACTGATGTGTGTCGTAGGGAGAGGCAAATACCATGTTAAAGTTAGCTCGACGGCACTTCTCTAGTTCTTCGAGAGTTTTCTGCTGGCACCGCTCATTTGCCAATAAATCATAAGGCATTGCGCAGCTTGCGACGACATAGGCCGCCTTTCGTGTAAACGCTCGACGACGGTGATCTATCTGGCTGCTACTGTGCTTATTGCTCAATGCCATAAAACTCAATCATACCTACAACATGTTCACTAAGCTTAGCAGAGCTAGTCGTTGATTGGTGATAAACCTATTATTTACTAAGCTTATGTAAAACGTCTAAATAGAGATTGAATTAGTGCAACTTATTCGCGAGAAATTGATCTATCGAATGGTCTTAGCTGTTGGCATCGTGTTCAGCATTACTGTTATTAGTTTGTTGGGGACGTCGGTGTTTCAGATGGCAAATGTAGTGCAACATCAAAAATTGCTACGTAGTGATTACAATCAAGTGCAACAGAGTTATGCTCAAGTGTTAATTGACCCCGCAAACTTTCCTGAATATAGCAATGCAATCAATCAACTAAAACAAACAGTTGATGAGCTATCACAACGCTCTGCCACGGAGTTAGCGAGTCGCTTGAATGCACAATTTAACATTCAGCAACACGTGGTCTCAGATGCGGTCAAAGCGATGTTAAATGGTTCGTTTACCTCCGATGACCTACTTAAGCAGAAGTTGATTACCGAGAGTCATCAGCTAAACGAGTTATTTTCTCAATACGCGAATAAGCTAACTGAACAGCATAGTCAAAATGTGTGGTTGGATAGTTGGTTGCTGTTGCTACTAAGTTTTGTAACCTTGATTTGGGGCGCGGGACTGTATTGCCTCTACACAAAGCTTCATCATGGCATCTTACTCACCGAGCAGGTGTTAAATGATGCCAAGTATCATCAGGCTTACACTTTACCTTCTCATCATGTAGGCAAAATCGCGGCAGAAGCGCCGTTAGGTGAATTGCTTAAAATTGTTGAGGTGTTGGCAACTAGATTAGAACAGGCTCACGCACAGTTTGTAGAAGAAGCGCAAGTTGCCACTCTCGGCAGCATGGTACAAGGTTTCTCACAATCTTTGCAAATGTCCGTACAACATGCTGCAACACATCACCGGCGACTCACGACTCTTAGTAACAAACTGTCAGGCGGGGATCTCAGTGAAGAGCAAGTTGCTCAATTACTAGCGAAGTTACAGCAGATCCTGTCTCAATTAGATAGGGAGCTTGCACACACCTACGCGGTGATTGATGACTTTAACCAAATAGCCAATTACCACCAGTTTGATGTAGAAAGAGAATTTAATCTCAAGCAATTAATCGAAGATATTTTCGCGCGCCATGAACCAGAGTTAGCGGCCCATCAGTGCCATGTTAGCTTTGAGATCCCCAAATCTTTGCAACTGAAAAGTTATCCAGCTGTGTTTGAGCAAATTTATCACCATTGTATTGGCAATTGTGTGAAACATGCGAAACAAGAGGGAAAGCCTCTAAACATCGTCGTGTCAGCAATGGTGGTGAATGACTTTGTGCATCTATATTTCAAAGATGATGGTGCCGGGATTGACAGTGAGTTGCTAGCGATTTTTTCTGGATCGCACATGGAAACGAGGGGGCACTTTGGTAAGTTGGGGCTCGGCTTGAGTGTGATTTACCACCTTGTAACAGAGAAACTCAAAGGAGAGTTTAAAATACAGAGTCCTGCGCATGGGGGGGCATGTGTACACGTTGTTTTATCGAGTACTCAATATCGGATGACCGAAGCGGCCAAAAAAGGCAGGCGTAACGAGCAACCCTCATAGTCGTAAAATAAAAAGGCTGCCTAAGCAGCCTTTTTAAATATCAAAAACGTGTATTAAGCTTTTTTACTTGCAACCCAATCGGCCACAAAACGCTCTAGTACATTTAACGGTACAGGGCCGTTTTTAAGAACTACATCATGGAACTGGCGGATATCAAACTTATCACCCAACTCTTGTCTTGCGCTTTCTCTAAGCTCAAGAATTTTCAGCATACCGATTTTGTAGGAAGTTGCCTGCGAAGGCATAACGATGTGACGCTCTACCATTTTAACACCATCCGAAGCGGCATTAGGGGTATTGTTTATGTAATAATCAATACCTTCTTGGCGAGTCCATTTCATCGCATGGATGCCTGTATCAACAACCAAGCGACATGCTCGCCAAAGCTCCATCGAAAGACGACCAAAATCTGAGTATGGGTCTTCATAAAGTCCCATTTCTTTTGGTACTAATTCTGAGTATAAGCCCCAGCCTTCGATGTACGCGGTGTAACCGCCAAACTTACGGAATTTAGGTACGCCTTCAAGCTCTTGTGCAATAGCAATTTGCATGTGGTGTCCAGGGATCCCTTCATGGTACGCCAACGCTTCCATTTGGTAAGTCGGCATTGCTTCCATGTCATAGAGGTTTGCGTAGTAGATACCAGGACGAGAACCATCTGGCGCAGGCTGTTGATAGAATGCCTTACCTGCTGCTTTTTCGCGGAATGCTTCTACACGTTTAACAATCATGTCTGCTTTTGGTTTAACGATGAACAGTTCGTCTAAGCGCGACTTCATGTTGTCAATTAAGTCTTTAGCTTGGGTTAAATACAACTCTTTACCTTCATCATTATTCGGCAGGTAGAATTGTTTGTCGGTTTTCATGAACTCCATGAATGCCTT
The DNA here is from genome assembly GCF_002964665.1 of Pseudoalteromonas sp. T1lg23B. Lineage (GTDB taxonomy): Bacteria > Pseudomonadota > Gammaproteobacteria > Enterobacterales > Alteromonadaceae > Pseudoalteromonas. Next base: position 294,482 of record NZ_PQBZ01000013.1, read on the forward strand.
TAGGTCGCCTTTAAAGCCAACTTTGTCTTTAATTTCGCGCATTTCATCATGTATACGAGCGACTTCAGCTAGGCCGATTTCATGGATTTCTTTAGCGGTTAAATCTGTCGTTGTGGTGCGCGCAAGCATGGTGTTGTAGAAGTCATCCCCATCTGGGAACTTCCACGCGCCATCACGTTCATCGGCACGCTTTTCAAGCTGCTCTAAGTAGTTGATAAGTTTGCTATACGAAGGTTTTACAGCTGCTTTCAGAGCATCTGTTGCTTGTGCAATTAGCTTTGTTTTTTCAGCTTGGTCAATGTCTAATTTGTTTACTTTACGCTTGAAATCAGCCAATAGGGTTGAGTCTTACCCGCTTCAAATGGCGCGCCTTTGATAATATTTTTGCTAGAGCCAATGACGTGAGGGAACACAAACTTAGGTGCTATGATGCCTTTTTTAGCTCGAACTTCTAAGCCTTCAATCAATTGATCAAATACCTTAGTAACGCCGTTTAGTCGTGAAATGTATGCTAATGCATCTTCTTGGTTAGTGATCTGGTGCTGATTGATTAAAAATGCTGGTACAGTTGAATGCGTGCCATACATTTGGTTAACAGGGTAGTCGTGATAACGCCATTTAAAGTCAGCAATTTCATCTTCTAGGTTTTGTTGCATTAAATCGTAACTTACTTGCGTTGACGCATCTAGCTTGCTGCGATCAATGCTTTTAAGCGTTGCTAAATCTTTTTTCGTAAGCTCTAGGTCTTCAAGTTGACGCTCTTCGCTTTCGTCATCCCATTTATCGTAATCTTGTTTGATACCCATGTAGGTTTGATAAACAGGGCTGCGCATGACATTACGCATAAATACTTCTTCAAAAAAAGCATTTGCTTTTTCAACTTCGCTTTGAGCAACTTGTTGAACTTGTTGTTGAGGTGCTGGCTGTTCAGCTGTTTGCTGACAGCCACCCAATAGTGCTACGCTGATAGCGGCAGCAATAACAGTAAGTTTACGCATTGTTTTACCTTTTTTGTTATTCATGAGCACATCTGCTCAGTCTTAAATTCTTAATTTCAGAAAAGAGGATTGTCTCAGCTCTAAACAAACGATTGTAGCAGGTCATTTAAATACCTGTGGCCCTTATTTGTAACTAACCATGAATGGGCCTGATTTAGCAACAAACCATTAGCTTCGGCGTCGGCAATATTGCCTGCAACACACTCTAATGGCAGTCCTGTAAAATCAATGAAGTCTTGCTTTGAGCATGGCTGCTGTAGGCGGAAACAATTCATAAAAAACTCAAAGGGTCTGTCCTGCTCTTCAACTTGCCAACTCTGGTAAAGATAAGGTTTGCTCAAATCCATATAACCACGAGGATGTTTTACTTTGACAGTACGTAAGATCTGCTGCTTATGTGGTTGGGTAATTTTGCCATGGGCACCACATCCGATCCCGAGATAATCGCCAAATTGCCAATAATTGAGGTTGTGTTTACATTGATAGCCTGATTTAGCGTATCCAGAAATTTCATACTGTAGATATCCAGCTTTGGCTAACAATTCCTGGCCTTGCTCTTGAATATCCCAAAGGATCTCATCTTGCGGTAATATGGGGGGTTTGGAAGCAAACTGGGTGTTAGGCTCAATGGTTAGTTGATACCAAGATATATGTGGCGGGTCTAGCTCTATAACGCGTTGTAGATCACTCAACGCATCGCTTAGGGTTTGATTCGGTAAGCCATGCATTAAGTCCATGTTGAACGATCTTAACCCAGCTTTACGTGCTTCATGTGCAGCATTAATTGCTTCTTGCTCACCATGAATTCGGCCCAAGGCGTTAAGTTTATCTGCTTGTAGGCTTTGTACGCCAATTGAAATACGATTGATACCTGCTTCAACATAATGTGCAAAGCGGTCTGTTTCAACCGTTCCAGGATTGGCCTCTAGCGTGATTTCAATCTCATCTTCAAAAGGAATAAGTGTGCGTACTTGTGATAACAAATGAGTATATGCATTCGCTGAAAGTAGGCTAGGGGTGCCTCCGCCAATAAAGATACTGTGAAGTTTTCGGCCTTGTACAAGATGTAAATCGGCTTTCAGGTCGTCCAACAAATGCTGTACATATTCTTGCTCAGGAATTTTTCCCTTTAAGCTGTGACTATTAAAGTCACAGTAAGGGCATTTCTGTACACACCATGGGACGTGAATATATAAACTAAGAGGAGGAAGCTTCACACACTGGCCTGCAATTGACTTAACAACATGCTAAGCGCTTGACCGCGATGGCTAAGAGCATTCTTTTGATCTTTGCTGAGCTCGGCGCTGGTACAGTTTTGCTCTGGCACGAAAAACACCGGATCATAGCCAAATCCTTCTCGACCTTGCTGTTGCATGGTAATTTGTCCTTCCCAGCTGGCCTGACAAATAACTGGCGTTGGGTCGTTTGCATGACGCATATACACTAAAACGCACCAAAAACGGGCGCTACGATTTGGACTATCACCAAGTTCTTCCAGTAATTTATCTATATTGTCTTGATCACGGGCACCAGCGCCCGCATAGCGTGCTGAATATACCCCAGGAGCACCATTTAGGGCGTCGACTTCTAACCCTGAATCATCTGCGATACTTGGGAGCCCCGTTATTTTTGCAGCATGGCGAGCTTTTATAATGGCATTTTCCACGAAGGTGGTGCCAGTTTCTGCCACATCAGGGACATTGAACTGGCTTTGTGGTAAGACTTCAATTTTGAGCTCGCTTAACATACTAGCGAGCTCCTTTACTTTACCTTGGTTACCTGTTGCCAAGACTACTTGTTGGGGCATTCTGGTTTAATCCACATAAAATTTTTGTTGAAAGTTCAATACTTGCTGAGTATTGCCCTGTGAAATGGTCACGTTGAAGCGATAAGTTTCTTCGTTACTGAAATCAATTTGTGCAAGGTAATAGATTGCATCTCCGTCAATGACTTCTTTAAATTCCAAGTCTTGTTTATTACCAAGCAGGTTTCTAGCTTCACCCGTTAGGCGTACCTTTTGTGCTTGCTTCTCAGCGGTATTCTTCAACACTGATATGTTCACTGTCGCCTTATAATTGCTGCGTTCTAAGCCATATGCTTTGGCAATATTAGGCTGAAGAAAGGTCGAAGGAAATGCGATGTAGTGCACTTGCCATGGACCTAAATTTTTGAATTGACCACCTTGCTCCGAGAGCGCTTGTGCGAAAGCACATACGAATAGTAACAAGGCCAGTGATAGATATTTTTTCATGATGTATTGCTCCTAAGTGAGTAAGTCCATCACCAGCAGTTGTAAAAACTGCATGCCGATGAGCAACACCAAAATCGATAAGTCTAATCCACCTAATGGAGGGATGACTTTGCGAATAGGTCGTAGCATAGGCTCGGTTAACTGATCGAAAACTGCTGCGATAGGGTTATAGCCCTGCACTACCCAACTCATTATGGCTCTAATAATTAAGATCCAAAATACCAAAGAAAATGCTTCTTTGAGTACTGTGATGGCGCCATTGATTAGTGCGCCTAGAGGGTTCCAGCCACCGTAAAAAAGCACCATCAATAAAGAAACTTTAGCAAAGCCTACCATGAACGCCAGCAACAAAGACGCTAAGTCTAATCCGCCAACGCCGGGAATGATTTTACGCAGCGGGTTGACCGCAAACGAAGTCACCTTCACTACGGTTTGGCTCAGCGGGTTATAAAAATCCGCACGCACCAACTGTAGCCAGAATCGCAATAATACGACCATTAAGAATAGATCAAAAATGATCCCAATTAAAAATTGCATGGCGTTCATAGATTAACCTTATATTTCCTGTTCCATTTCTTCAGCTCGGGCAATACAAGCGTCCATTGCGCCGGCTACCGTTGCATGTAAATTTTGAGATTTTAAATGCTCAACCGCTGCATGGGTTGTGCCGCCCTTAGAGGTAACGTTGGCACGCAGTTGTGCGATGCTAATATCGGGTTGTGATACCGCCATTTCTGCTGCACCTAGCGCTGTTTGCTGCACTAACTGGCGAGCTTGCTCATCACTAAAGCCAAGCGCTTTGGCTTTTTCCTCGATTGCTTCCATAAATAAAAAGAAGTATGCCGGTGATGAGCCTGTCACTGCAATCACGTCGTTAATCTGTGACTCTTGTTCAACCCAACTGGCGATGCCTGTTGCTGAAAACACTTGAGTAACGTATTCACGCTCTTCGCTGCTGATATCTTCACCATACAAGCCACACACGCCTCGACCTAATAGACAAGGTGTATTTGGCATACAGCGCACCATCTTAACTGGGTGTGAGAGCATTTCTCTGAGTCTGCTCACGGTAATGCCTGCGGCAACAGAGATAAATAGTTTATTACTAAAATCAATCCCAGAATCTTGGAAGCTCTGGCAAAGTTCAGCCATCATCTGTGGCTTGACAGACAATACAATAACATCGGCATCGTTTAGGGCTTGGTTATTATCAGAGGTGGTTTGTACTTGGAAGTCGGCAGCCACTTTAGCAAGTTTGTCTTGATTGCGGTTGGTGGCGATAATGCTTTGTGGTGCAAAGCCGTTTTTGATCATGCCGCCAATAATGGCGTAGCTCATATTTCCAGTGCCGATAAATGCAATTGTTTTGTTAGACATAGCGAGTACTTACCTTATTTTCTTGAGCCAAAAATATCAGTGCCGATACGTACCATGGTGGCGCCCGCAGCAATTGCAGGCTCTAAATCACCACTCATACCCATCGACAAAGTATCTAGCTGAGGATATTGGTCCTTTAGTCTATCAAAGCAAGCTTTCATTTGCTGGAAATATTGTAATTGTTTATTTTTATCATCGGTTTGCTCAGTGATGGTCATCAAACCCCTGAGGGTGAGTTGACGGCTGTTATGGATAAATTCAGCAAGTTGATCAAGATCTTCTAGGCGGCAGCCCGATTTATTCTCATCTTCGCTAATATTCACTTGGATAAGCACATTCAATGGCATGAGATTGTTGGGGCGCTGCTCATTAAGACGCCTGGCGATTTTCTCACGGTCTACACTTTGTACCCAACTAAAGTGTTCAGCGACTAAACGGGATTTATTCGATTGAATAGGGCCAATAAAGTGCCATTCAATGTCTTTTTTCTCTTTTAAATGAATAATCTTATCGACCGCTTCTTGCACATAGGACTCGCCAAACTGGCGCTGTCCATGTATATAAGCTTGTTCAATAAGTTCAACTGGTTTGGTCTTAGAAACTGCTAAAATAGTAACAGGCTGATCATCAAGTTGATCAGATTTACGTTGTTGGGCGGCTTTTTCTACGCGAGCGTAGGCGGATATAAGGCGTTCTGCTATTGTAACCATATTATTTTTCAGCTCGTAGTGGAGTCATACATGGATATTACTGAGTTATTGGCTTTTAGTGTGCAACACAAAGCCTCGGATTTACATTTATCATCAGGCGTATCGCCAATGATACGCGTTGATGGCGACGTGCGCCGCGTTAATATTCCTGCGCTCGAAGCAAAAGATGTAAACAATCTAGTGTACGATATTATGAATGATAACCAGCGCAGAGACTATGAGCAAAATCTTGAGGTAGATTTCTCATTTGAAGTGCCTAACTTAGCTCGTTTTCGTGTCAATGCATTTAACACTAACCGCGGTCCTGCTGCGGTCTTTCGTACCATCCCTTCTCAAGTTTTGAGTCTAGATGATTTGGGCGCGCCAGATATTTTTCGCAAAATAGCGGAATATCGTAAAGGTTTGGTACTTGTGACAGGCCCAACAGGATCGGGTAAATCAACGACCCTTGCGGCCTTGGTTGACCATATTAACGCCACCCAACATTATCATGTGTTAACTATCGAAGATCCCATAGAATTTGTACATAAAAATCAAAAGTGTTTGATTAACCAGCGAGAAGTCCACCGTGATACCCATAGCTTTAATGCGGCTTTACGCAGTGCGCTGCGTGAAGACCCTGATGTGATTTTAGTGGGAGAATTGCGGGACTTAGAAACCATTCGTTTGGCTATGACTGCAGCAGAAACAGGGCACCTTGTATTTGGCACCTTACATACGACCTCAGCACCAAAAACCATAGATCGTATTATTGATGTTTTTCCCGGTGAAGAGAAAGACATGATCCGTTCTATGCTCTCAGAGTCCCTGCAAGCGGTGATCTCACAAACGTTGGTCAGAAAAGTTGGTGGTGGTCGAATCGCCGCCCATGAAATTATGTTAGGGGTGCCAGCAATTCGTAATTTAATCCGAGAAGATAAAATTCCACAGATGTACTCCACCATTCAAACCGGAGCTATCCATGGCATGCAGACGATGGAACAATGCTTAAGTAATTTGGTGAATCGCGGTTTGATTTCGCAGCAAGATGCACATGGTAGATCGCAAGATAAACATGGCTCCAGTGGCTATTGAGGAGTAGAGCGATGACGTTAAGTAATTATTTGCAGATGATGGTTGATAAGCAAGCATCTGATTTATTTGTGTCTGCTGGGTTGGTTATCAGTGCAAAAATCGATGGTGAATTGAGGCCTCTGGGCGATGAGCGCATCGATGCTAAGGATGCTTTAATGCTGGTGGAATCGATCATGAGTGACAAGCAAAAGCAGGAGTTTCATGCTCATAAAGAGAGTAATTTCGCAATTGTTACTGATGCTGGACGCTTTAGGGTATCTGCTTTTTGGCAGAGAGACTGTGCAGGTATGGTGATACGCAGGATCATCACACAGATCCCTGATGTTGCTGAGCTTGGCTTACCCTCGGTCTTAACCGATGTGATCATGTCAAAAAGAGGGTTGGTGTTGTTTGTCGGTGGAACCGGCACCGGTAAGTCAACCTCATTAGCCGCACTGTTAGGTTACCGTAACCGTAATCAAAGAGGTCATATTCTAACGATCGAAGACCCAATTGAATTTGTCCATGAACACAAAAAAAGCATTGTTACTCAGCGTGAGGTTGGGCTAGACACTGAAAGCTTTGAGGCTGCTTTGAAAAGCTCGTTGCGTCAGGCACCTGATGTCATTTTAATCGGTGAAATTCGCTCACAGGAAACCATGGAATATGCGCTGAGCTTTGCCGAAACGGGTCACCTATGTGTGGCGACGCTACATGCAAATAATGCGAATCAGGCTATTGATCGTATTATGCACCTAGTGCCGAAGGAAAAGCATGATAAGTTAAAGTACGATCTTTCGCTCAACCTGCGCGCCATTGTGGCTCAACAGCTTGTGCCAGCTGCTAAAGGCGATGGGCGAGTGGCTGCGATTGAAGTCTTGCTCAATACCCCATTGGTGGCTGAACTCATTAAAAAAGGCGATGTAGGCTCCATCAAAGAAGCGATGGCCAAATCCAAAGATATGGGGATGCAGACCTTTGATCAAGCCTTGTTTGAACTATACAAACAACAACGTATTAATTACGCAGACGCATTGCATCACGCTGATTCACCGAATGATCTGAGATTAATGATCAAGCTGCAAAATAATGAACAGCAAGGCGCAGGCTTCTTACAAGGAGTTACGGTAGATGGGCTGGACAAAAAATAAGCTGCTCCATTTATTATGCTGTTTGCTTTGGGGGTGGCATATATCCGGCTTTACGCAAAGCGAAAGTGTGCAGATGTACATTCGTGATGATGTATTTGCTGACTATCAACGCTTTTTAAAAGGCCGTTCCCCCCTAGACGTTGATGATTTTAGTGGTGGTTACATACGTCGGGATGTCGTTGATATGGTCCTGATACAAAAAGCCTTATTGTTAGGTGGGTTTGATAAAAAATTCACTTATCAAACGGGTAATGTAAATTTTCGTAATACCAAACTATTAGAGCAGGGGAAGTTGTTACTGAGCTTTGATAGTTATTGGCTGGCTGATGCGCGGCCGTTAGAACAACATGTTTATATTAGTGAAGCGGTGATCCGACATGGTGAGTATTATGCTGGTATTTTTTATGCCCCGGATAATCATCAGGTCCTAAATTTAAGCCATTGGGATGAGCTTAAAACGTTGTCGGCAGTCAGCACGCCTCGCTGGCGTACTGACTGGAGTACTTTACAGCAGTTACCGCTAAAAAATCATGTGATAGAACATGAATGGGTAGCACAAGCACGGATGGTCAGTATGAAATGGGTAGATTTTATGTTGATGCCACTCATGCCAAGTAAAAACAACGAGTACAAGCTGGAAGGAATCCACCTTGTTGCACATCCTAAGTGGGTGGTATTACTGGATGGGAGTCGTCATTTTGTTGTGTCTAAGTTACACCCTGAGGGGGAGCGCGCTTTTGCTGCATTACAACAAGGACTCAAACAGCTAAGAGCACAGGGCATCATTAAAAAAGCCTATGCTCAAGCTGGGTTTATTCCGGATTGGTCAAAAATGAAGGAGCTGAAGGCACAGTAAAAAGCGTGTCACCTATTGCCACAAACTTTCAAAATAACTTTCTAAAATAATGACAGCTGACATGCTATCAACATTCCCTTTACCGAGATTTCTGTAGCCACCTTGTTCAAAAAGCCTTGCCTTTGCATCTGCGGTAGTTAAGCGTTCATCATGGGTTTCTACGGGCAAACGGTAATTGTTGTGTAATCTGTTGGCAAACTTCTTTGCTTGAAAAGTGACTTGTTGATTGGTGCCATCCATATTCAGCGGTAAGCCGACCACTAACAAATCGGGTTGCCATTGATGAACATGCGCCTCGATTTCTGACCAATTGGGAATGCCATCTCTGGCCTTAACGGCACCTAAACTGGTCGCAGTGCCGGTTATCTCTTGGCCGACAGCTATACCAATGCTTGTGGTGCCAAAATCAAACCCCATAATAGTGCGCTCGCCTGGGCGAGCTTGTTCTTTTTTTGTCATATCTACTTCTATGCGTGACCAGCTTGAGAGCTGAGCTGCGCTGCATCAATTCCCAGCATTTGCACTGCTTTTTCCCAGCGCTGTTCTGGAGGCGTATTGAATATGATGGCAGGATCCGCTTCAATCACTAGCCACGAGTTCTCGAGCAGTTCTTTTTCCAACTGACCGCGTTCCCAGCCGGCATATCCTAATGTGATTAAAAACGCATCTGGGCAGCTATTTGAAGTCAAAGATGCTAATACATCTTTTGACGTCGTGATCATGATGTCAGAGCTGAGCTCTTGACTGGATGAATAACCTAACTTAGGGGTATGCAGTACAAACCCCCTATCAGTATGAACGGGACCGCCAGCAAAGACATGTTGCGCCGCTGCTGGAGTAGTTTTGTCGTTGTCGATCTCTATTTTGTCGAGTAACTCGCCAACTGTAACATCAATAGGGTGGTTAACAACTAGGCCCATCGCCCCATTCTCATTGTGCTCACAGATGTAGGTCACTGTGTGCTTGAAAAAAGGGTCTTGTAAGCTGGGCATTGCGATTAAAAAATGGTTTTCTAATGATTGCATATGTGTCGCCCCGTTATGTGATTTTATTTAGTATGGGCGAGTTTTACTTCTATCGCATCATAAAACTTGTCCATAATTGAAATATCGTACGCTGCTTCAATTTCTTTAACGCACGTTGGTGCTGTGACGTTAATTTCAGTAAGTTTATTACCAATAATATCTAAACCTACAAATAGTAATCCTTTGGCCTTTAAAGTCGGTGCAACGGCCTCGGCAATTTTCAAATCATCTTCGCTTAGAGGACGCGCTTCACCGCGACCACCAGCGGCAAGGTTGCCTCGTGTCTCACCACCTTGAGGAATACGTGCAAGGCAGTAAGGGATCACTTCGCCATCCACCACCAAAACGCGTTTATCTCCCTGTTTGATTTCGGGGATATACTGTTGAGCCATAGCAAAGCGTTGACCATGTTCGGTGAGTGTCTCGCAGATCACACCGATATTCGGGTCATCTTGCTTCACTCTAAAGATAGAGGCCCCACCCATGCCATCTAATGGTTTGAGGATAATATCTTGATGCTTAGTCAAAAACTCTCTGATTTGTGCTTGAGAGCGAGTCACCAAAGTGTCTGGTGTATGTTCACTGAACCAGGCGGTAAACAACTTTTCGTTGGCATCTCGTAAACTCTGGGGTTTGTTTACAACTAAACATCCGGCCAGTTCTGCGCGCTCTAATATATATGTTGCGTAAATATACTCAGTATCAAAAGGAGGATCTTTGCGCATTAAGATGACGTCTAAATCGGCCAGTTCAATGGTCTGTTTATCTTCTAGTTCGTACCAATGTGCTGCATCGTCAAATACCTTGGCCCTGGCCACCGTCGCTTTAGCATGACCTTGATACATAAACAGGTCACCCATCTCCATGTAGTAAAGCTCATAACCACGAGCTTGCGCCGCCATCATCATGGCAAAGCCGGTGTCTTTTTTAATGTTAAATCCACTAATAGGGTCGGAAATAATTCCTAATTTAATTGCCATGCGTCACCTTCATACTGTTTTACCTTACTATGGGGCCGAATAATCAAAATTAAAGAGCAAGATCACCAAACTGCAATTGCAATGCACTGAGCACTGTTAGTGCTGCGGTCTCAGTTCGCAGCACACGTGGACCTAAGCGGACATCTATAAACCCTTGCTCGTTGGTAGCCTTGATTTCTTCATCGGTAAATCCTCCTTCAGGACCAACGATAAAACGAACGCCTTGTGTTGGTGCAGGCAGGGTTTTGATACTGTGTTCCGCTCTTGGATGTAATGTTAGTTTTAGTTCATCAGATTGTTGCGCCAACCAGCTATTGATATCAATAGGAGGATGGATGGTGGTGATGGTATTTCTACCCGATTGTTCTGCCGCCGCAATCGCTATTTTTTGCCATTGAGCATGTTTTTTAGCTAAGCGATCACCGGATAGTTTTACGCCACAGCGAGTAGTAAATAAAGGAGTGATTTCGGTTATTCCCAATTCCACAGACTTTTGAATTGTAAAGTCCATTTTATCTCCTCTGGAGATACCTTGGCCGAGGTGAATTTTCAGCGGTGACTCACAATCGTGATCATTAAACTCAAGAACTTGGGCGATAACTACTTTTTTCCCTACCTCGATTAACTCACACAGATATTCGCCGCCTTGACCATTGAATAATGAGACTTTGTCTGAGACTTGCATACGAAGGACACGGGAAAGGTGGCCCGCGGCGTCTTCATCGAGTGTAACTTGTGTGTTTAATTTTAATTCTGAAGGTTGATAAATATGGGGAATGCGCATAATGAGCCCAAGTAAAATAGCAATGCGCTAATAGTAAAGTTTTGCGCTCTAAGCGTCTAGTTTCACTTGTGGTTTGTTCATATTAAGGCTGCGCTAGTCGGTTTCGAGTTTACACAAAGAAGCTTCGATGTCTTCTCCGACGTTTGGTAACGGGCCTTGGCAGGATAAATGGTTTATGTTTGCTTTGTCGGTGAGCTTTTGGTACTTAAATCCGCCATCTTCTTGTTGATCCAATAAATAGCGTACTGGGTGTAGTGAGTTAAAGATAAACTGTTGCTCTTTGTTGGCGAGGTGATAGTCCAGACTGGAGATGAGTACCCCACAAATATTGTGGTGTTCATTAAGATAACTAGCTAACTCAGACACGCTTATTTCGTTCGCAAAATCGCAATAGCTATAATCTTTGATCAGTTCATCAAACATCATTTTAAGAAGGTGACGTGTGTTATCTCCTGCTACGATTAATTGGCTTTTTTTATTATGTGAATGTTTGCGCAAATACTCAGCATATTCCCTGCTGAACTCGCTATTGCTGTCAACTAACAGATAATTATCAGGTTTGATAGACATGGCCCCACCTAGTGCAGCCATGTCCAGCGGCTACACGGAAAAAGTACTAATTAGTAGATAGCCTATTGATGCGAAAACCGCAAATTCGATACAGGCGATACCGATGTTGTCTTGGTGGTCGACTTCTAGCCCTATGTCAACTTTAGGTAACGAAACATACAGCAACAGGTAACTGCTCACATATAACAATGCCCACATCAGGCCGCAATGTAGCACTACCGAAAAAAGGTTTTCGACTATCATCGCGCCGTGATAGGGTGCGCTGTGTAAGCCCGCATAAATAGCTAAAGATAAGCCAATAGTTTTACCCGCATAGCGAATCCCGATAGAGGTATTTGCGAGGTTGAAGTTTTGCTGTAATGACGCACCTTGATTCACTCGGGCAAAGCGACTTTCTCGCAGCTTGCTATCCAGAGCAAATAGCCCCTGTAACAGTAAAAAGCTTAGGCTGACCACCAATAAGTCGCTAATGCCTTTTGGATGAACCCAGTGATACAAGCCTAGCACCAAGATGCCATTGGCTATCAACATACCCGAGTCAACCAGTGCCGCGCATATATTTTGTTTGAGAATGGCTTGCTCTTCATTGAATTGGTACAAGATCCATTTGCGATGGATGTATTGCCCAAATGCTACAAAGGCGAGCAGCAACAATAGCATCACCGAGGACTGGATGGGCTGTGCCAGTGCGGTAGAAAATTTTATGTCTTCAAAAAAATAGGCCACGCTAAAAGCAATGACTGAAATTTGGCACGCATAACTGATACCGAGAGCAAAATTATCACGTTTGGCGAGCTCCTCCTGTAGTTCCTGCTTAGCGCGATGCTGAACTAACAAACGTAAAATGGTCACAACCAGACAAATCACGATAAAGCTTGAAAAAATCGCAAAAAAATTGATGTTCTGCAACGACAAATAAGTCATATTCGCTCTACTGATAAATTTTAGATATTGTTACTATAACTACTCCCAACTCATTGAGCCATATAGCTATGGAGATTTTTATGCATGATGTCACCTTACCCCATTTGTTGGCTCAATTAGCACAACAGCGTTGGCAACAGTTATACGATACTGATCCCATTGACGCAGGTTTGGCTCGCTTACTTGCGATGAGTGATTTTGCTTTTAAAGTTTTGCAGCAAGACCCTGCTTTAGGAGATTGGTTGCGCGATGAACAGCAAATGCAAATACGAGACGTGCCTAATCCATTACCGGACGATTTGTCATCCCTTGATGAACAAAGCTGCTTTAGATTATTGAGGAAATATCGTCAACGCTACTGGTTAAAGGTCATGTGGCTGGATTTAGTAAAAGGAAATGAGATTGCTGATAGCATTCACTATGTATCCAAATTGTCTGAGGGGCTGATTGATGCAGCTAATCAATGGGCGTTTGCACAAACAGTCAATCAATGTGGCACACCATTTGACGAAGCGGGTAATGCGTTACCCATGCTGGTGTTGGGGATGGGAAAGCTTGGCGGGGGAGAATTAAACTTTTCATCGGACATCGATCTTATTTTTTGCTACCCACACAATGTTCACACCCAAGGTGGGCGCAAAAGTGTTGAGGCACAGGTGTTTTATACTAAGGTGGCACAAAAGCTCATTGCTGCTTTAAATCAGGTGACTGTGGATGGTCAGGTTTTTAGAGTTGATATGCGTTTGAGGCCTTTTGGTGACAGCGGTCCTTTGGTTATGAGTCTATCGGCAATGGAAGACTACTACCAAGATCAAGGACGGGAGTGGGAGCGTTATGCCATGCTCAAAGCGCGTTTGTTGGGAAAATCGAATGAGTATTGGCCGATATTTTACCAAATGATGCGTCCTTTCGTTTATCGCCGTTATATTGATTTTTCGGTCATTGAATCGCTTAGAAAAATGAAGCATATGATCGCGCAAGAAGTGAGACGCAAAGGGCTGATAAATAATATAAAGCTTGGTGCTGGAGGGATCCGTGAAGTTGAATTCATCGTGCAGGCTTTGCAGATGATCCGAGGCGGTCGAGACACTAGCTTACAAACCCCTTCGTTGTTAGAAGCGCTTAGTCAGCTCGATGAACTTGAAGTGATCCCCCATGACGCGGTGTGCTCTTTAAGAGAAAGCTATTTATATTTACGCACCATTGAGCAGTACTTACAGGCGTTTGATGATCAACAAACACAAACCTTACCGCAAAACGAAATAGATCAGATGCGGCTGCGTGTATTGATCCAAAAAGCTGATTATCAGCAGTGTCTTGAGTGTATTCAAAGCGTCATGATTAAGATTCGTGATGAGTTTACTCAGGTGATAGGCGATGAACCTTTTGAACAAACATCGTTTGACGAAGCCTTCACATATGTGTGGTTGGAAGGGGATACACAACAGCTGGCTAATAAGCTAGAAGCAAGCCAAATAGAACCATGGCAGAGCGCTTTACATAGCTTCAAACAGGCATTAACCAAGCGACAAATGGGCGCCCGAGGTGCTGATATACTCGATAAACTTATCCCGTGCTTGTTGTACCAAGCGGCTGAGCAAAAGTTGGTCGCTGAAGAGCTTACCAGTGTGCTCAATATCATAGCCATGATTGCTTCTAGGACAGCTTACCTTGAGCTGTTATATGAAAATCAGGGGGCACTAAAGCAGTTGGTGTATTTGTGCTCTCATAGTTTGTGGATAGCTGAGCACATCGCAAAATACCCTATGCTGCTTGATGAACTGCTGGACCCAGCAGCGCTTTACAAACCATTACCGTTGAATGCGTACAAGCTTGAGATTCGACAATATTTTTTACGTATTGAGCAGCATGATCTTGAGCAGCAAATGGAGGCTTTAAGGCAGTTCAAACAGGCCCATCAATTGCGCATCGCAGCGGCTGATGCAACCGATGTACTCAGTATTATGAAAGTGAGTGATCATTTAACGGCATTGGCTGAAGCGATTATAGAGCAAGCGGTGAATTTAGCTTGGCAGCAAATGATAGAGCGCTATGGACAGCCCGAGGGGTGCGATGAGGTGGCCAAAGGGTTTGGTGTTATCGCATATGGTAAAGCCGGAGGTTGGGAGTTGGGATATGACTCTGATTTAGACTTGGTATTTGTGCACAACAGCGATGGCGACAGTTATACGCAAGGAGAAAAGGCCATTCCAGCACGGCAGTTTTATCTAAAGCTGGCACAACGGCTGATGCACTTGTTCAATACCAGAACGGCGTCAGGCATATTGTATGAACTTGATACGAGGCTGCGCCCAGAGGGCAACTCTGGCTTGTTGGCGATTAACCTAGAGAGCTTTTATCAGTATCAGCTGCAACAGGCATGGACATGGGAGCATCAGGCGCTAGTGCGTGCACGTATGGTATTGGGTGAGCAAAGTATGTTTGAGCGTTTTACACAGATCCGCACCGCTGTTTTGACACAATCTAGGGACAGCAAAGAGCTGGCAGAGAATGTCGCTTCAATGCGAGAGAAAATGCGTACGCATTTGTCCAAAGACAGCGACGACGTATTTGACCTAAAGCAAGGGCTCGGTGGCATGACTGACATAGAGTTTCTTGCGCAATTTCTAGTGTTAAATTTTGCCGCAGAGCATCCGCTTTTGACTGAGCATACTGACAATGTTCGTATTCTGGCTCATGCCAAAGAGTTGGCAATATTGAACAATGAAGAACAAGCGCTGCTGACACAGGCATATTGCTTCTTTAGGGAGCAATATCACAAACAAAGTTTAAATGGACAAGGCAAGTGCGTGAGTTGGGACACGCAGCTTGCGCAGTTATCAGCACAGGTGCTGACGATTTTCAGACGTCATTTAGGTGATTTAGTCAAATAAAAACAAACTGAAGATGGCAGACCGTTGATATTAACGGTCTGCTTAATTAGCGAGTTTACGACAGTTATCCCTTACAAATCGGGTTGGTTTCTCAGTGATAACGGCTGCTCGTTGGCGATAACAGAAAAAGGTATAGATCTCATACTCAAAATCATCATTGATCGCTCTGCCGACTTGATAAAGAGCTGACAAAAAATTACTGTCAACGCGGAAATTCTGTTTCACCACATAATCTTTGTCTAAATACCAGAATAGCTCTACATCCTCTCTGCGAGCATATTCAGATAATACTCCACGCAAAGTATCGCCAGATTCGAAACGTCTAGGTTCATACTCACCGGTCCAACGTTGGCTGGAAGGTTTGACGACTCGCTCACGGTCCTTCAGTGCTTCATCTAGTCTAAAGCTTGGTGTGCCTAACTCAATGACAAATTTGGCGCGTTCGGTATCACGACTAGAAGTTCTGTTACGAAAGCTTTCGTAAAACTGAGAGAAGCCTCTAGCAGCAACGTTTGAACTGGTACCGACATTCATTTTTGGTAAAGCGCCAAATAGAAAATAGTAGGCAGCAAAAACCAAAATGAAAGCGAGTGACAAGTGTTTAATCCAAAACCACATGGCGGCAACGGGTTTGGCCTTTTTGTTTCTTTTCACTTGCGGCTCAGTGTTTACCTTAGGTTTTGGTGTCGGTCTTTGTATTTTTTTACTTTTTCTTATAACCATAAATAAAGTTAACCATAGTAAGATGGTGCGTTTTCATCGGGTCTTGTTTTGAATCGACGGTGTAACCACATATATTGCTCGGGGGCCAACATGATTGCTTCCTCCATTCGCTGATTGACTCTTGTCACATCTTGCTTGGCATCTTCACTTGGGAAGTTCGCCAATGCCGGGTAAATTTTTAGGTGGTACTTACCGTTAGCATCTCTTGTGCCACTTAAGCTCAGTGTTTCACAATTCTTACTCGATGAAAATATTAAAGTGCCTGTTGTTGAAGCGGCGTCTGGGACCGCAAAAAAAGCGGTAAATTCGCAGCGATTGCGGCCATAATCTTGATCGGGTAAGTAGTAACACATTTTTTTATCTTTCAATGCTTGTAGTAATCCTTTCACATCTCGTTTAGTAATGAGACTTTCATTGGAACGTAGCCGTCCTTTGGTCATAAAATATTCCATAAGCGGATTGTTATGTGGCCGGTAAAAACCAATGCCTTGCTGAACTGTACCAAGGATACGACCGAGCATTTCTAAGTGTAGCATATGCGGCACTAGCAATAAGACGCCTTTGCCTTGCTTTTGTGTCTGCTCTACGTGCTCAATACCTTCGATGGAACCAATTACTTGGTTGATACGCCACTGCGGCCACCACCACGCCATACCCGTTTCTAACGTAGCAATCCCAGTGTTTTCCATGTTCTTTAACACCATGTCACGCTGTTGTTGTTCATCTAACTGTGGAAAGCACAGCTTGACATTGACCTCAGCAATTTTGCGGCGTTTTTTCACAAAGCGGTGTACAAGACGACCGAGTAACTTACCCAAGAAAAACTGGATACGCTGTGGTAGCCAAGATACAAGGTACAAAAACAAAACGCCAAGCCAGGTTAACCAATAACGAGGTGAAAGGAACGACCATTTGAAAGTAGGGTTTGTGACCACAAAATTAATCTCTTACTACACAATGGCGATAGTTTATCGACAAGTGTTGTAAAATACAAAAGCCGACTGTCGTCGGCTTTTGTATGCAAAGGGTTTGAAAGTTGGCGTTAGCCTTGTATCAAACCTTTGTTGATAGCTTCTAAATCACTACGTGAAAGTGTGCCAGCAGCTTGCTTTAGGCGCAGTGAAGACAGCACGTATTGATAACGCAGGTTGGCTAAGTTCTTTTTCGCGTTGTATAAACTTTGTGTGCTTACTAATACGTCGACAATGGTACGAGTGCCCACTTCAAAGCCTGCTTCGGTTGCTTGTAACGCACTTTGTGCTGAGACGACCGATTGCTCTAGAGCGCGGTATGTCGCAACATTAGAAACAACTTGATTATATGAAGTAATAACAGAACGCGTCACTTCTCTCATGCTTGCTTCCAAATCTTGGCTCGCACCAACATAAAGTGCACGTGCTTGCTCGGTTGCGGCAAGAGTGGTGCCACCAGAGTAAATTGGCACATTGAAGGTCACGCCAACCGTTGTTTGATCTTCCCTTGGCTGGTGTACCATACCGTTTGAATCGGTTAGAGAGTCACCATAACTGGCGCTTAGGTTCAATGTTGGGTAGTGACCTGCTCGCGCAAGTTCTATTTGATCCTGAGCAATATCTAAACTGGCTTTGGCGATAGCCAGTGATAGGTTCTTGTCTTTCGCCACGCCAATGAAGTCATTGACTTGCTTGTTTGGTGATACTGTTGAGAAGGTCTCTGTATTGAGCGGGTCAAGCTTACTATGATACTTACCTGTGATGGTGCGCAGTGCTTCACGCGCTGTTTCCACGTCATTCTCTGCGCCAATTTCATTGGCCACTGCACGGTCATACTGAGCTTGTGCTTCGTGCACGTCAGTAATAGCAGTCAAACCCACTTCATAGCGTTGTTTAGTTTGCTCTAGTTGACGCTCAATCGCGCGCTTTTCCGCTTGTACAAACTCAAGGCTATCTAACGCGCCTAAAACATCAAAGTAACCCTGAGCGATGCGCACTACCAGTTCTTGTTGTGCTTGCTCGTATAGAGTGGTTGCTTGTAATGCTTGTTTCTCTGCAATGCCTAGGTTTTTCCATGATGACATGTCAAAAATAGTTTGGCGCAGTGACAAAGTACGGCTAAACGTATCGCGAAAACCGCTGCCTATGGTGTAGCCTGTTGAATCGTTTTGAGTACCAGGGAATGCATCAGCGTCAACTTGGCTATAGCCAGCTTCAAAACCGATTTGAGGAAGTAACACTCCTAACGCTCTGTCTTGTGCAAACTTTTGTGCATCAGCTTGTGCTTTCGCTTTTAGCACAGTTGGATCGTTTGAAGTTGCTATGTCGTATACTTGTAGTAAATCTTCGGCTTGCGATAGATTAGAAGTTAGCGCACAGGATAAGCCAACTAACAGAGATATAATGCTTTTTTTCATCGTTCGTTCAGTCCTTAGACAACTTTTGTATTGAATGCATGTTACCTTGTTTTTCTTCAGAACGAAAAAGTTAAAACGTAAAACAGCATCAACAAATGTAACAGAATATAATACTTCCCTTTTTGAGAAGTAAAAGACGCTCAAAGGGTAATAAGAGTACATCATGGGGCTAGTTGCTTTTAATTTAAACCCCTACTGTAAAAAATTAGGATCTACTTATGTCTGCAATTTCGAGTTTTGATAACAAAGATGTATTACTAGAAGATGTACAAACGGTTTTTAATGGTTTTTTTAAGATCCAAACATACCACTTTCGTCACGCACTGTTCGCAGGGGGGATGTCTCAGACCATCACTAGGGAAATACTCGAACGAGGACACGCTGTGGCGGTATTGCCCTATGATCCAGAAACAGATTCACTGTTATTGATTGAGCAAATCAGAATCGGGGCGATGGCAAGTAAAGAATCGCCATGGTTGTTGGAATGTATCGCTGGGATGGCAGAGGGAAGCGAAGACTTTGAACAAGTGGCACGCAAAGAAGCACATGAAGAAGCTGGGCTAGAGCTTGATGAGTTGTATTTCATGACATCGTATCTTTCGAGCCCCGGAGGTACAACGGAGCGCTTGTACCTCTACCTTGCTAAAACAGACTTATCAGGCGCGGGCGGTGTTTTTGGTCTTGATACCGAAGGTGAAGACATCAAGAGTCATGTGCTACCATACAAAGATGCCATGGCACGATTAAACAGTGGCGAGATTGATAATGCGGCAACCGTGATTAGTTTACAGTGGTTGGCATTACATAAAGAACAAGTGTTAGCCCAGTGGGCGTAATTTAGAAGTGGGGTATATCGTTGAGCGACATAGTTGTAGAACGCGCATATGTGCAGTCATTGCCAAAATACATTACGCTGTGTGAACGTAACTATTTGCGTGCGCTTAAGGTGTTACCTCAGGAAGAGCATGGGGCGCAAAGGGCGATAGAGCTGGCCAATGTACATTATGTCATTGAGGTTCAGGGGTGTGCCAGATACACGACGGATATCACCATTAAGCAAACTTCCGTCAGTAGTGAGTTTTTTCCAAACTTACATCTTTCCGTACGTCTCTATCATGATGCTAAAGTTGCGGAAGTGATCCATCAGGATTATCACCAGCGCATTAAACCTTCATATCGTTACCCTAACCCAAACATGCACCAAAAAGATGAAAAATATCAAATCAATGCCTTTTTGGCCGACTGGTTAATGGCGTGTTTGGAAAGCGGTAAGACGCCACTGAACTGGGATGTGAATAATGGCTTGGTTTGATGAGGTCCATCACTTTAAAAAACGTAAAATAAAGCTTGCCCACATTACCGATAGTCATCTTTTTGCCGACCCACTTGGTCAGTATTTTAATGTCAATACGGCGCAATACTTGCAGCAAGTGTTGGAACAACTTAACCAGTATGAAATTGACGGCGTGATATTTGGGGGAGATTTGACCCAAGATCACAGTCTCGCTTCATACGAGTTATTCAGCTCACTGCTCACACGTTCAGGCTTGTCTTGTCCAGTTTTTTGGGTGCCGGGCAATCATGATGAAATACCGTTGCTTGAGGGGATGAGTCAGGGGCTGATAAGCACTGCAAAATACTTGCGCACTAACGAACTAGATATTTTACTGTTAGACTCCAAAGGTGAAACGCCTGCTGGCTGGTGTGGCTCACAGCATCTCCAAGATATCGCGGCAGTGCTCAAAAGATCAGATAATAAAGCGATTGCTTTTTGCCATCATCACCCTTTAGCCATTAATGGTTATTTGGATAAACATATTCTGGAAAATGGGCCGCAGTTACTCAATACATTGGTCAATGCAGGTGATGTATTAGCGCTGTTTCATGGTCATGTGCATAACGAGTATCACGCTCAGTTTAGAGGGCTTGATGTGTATGCGACTCCAGCAACATCAATTCAGTTTGCTAAGCATGTTAGCGACTGGCAACAACAGGATTGTGGTCCTGCCTGGCGGTTAATTAGCATTGATGGACAAAGCTATTATACCGAGGTCATATGGCTAAGCGAGTGATTTACATTCATGGCTTTAATAGTTCAGAACTGTCAGCCAAAGCCCAGCAATTTGGTCTATGGCTAAAAGAACAGGCGTTTCAATGCCACTATATTGCACCACGACTTCACTATGATCCTCGAGTTGCAATGGTGCAGCTTGAATCTTTACTGGATAGTAATACGGTATTGATGGGCAGCTCCCTCGGAGGGTTTTATGCCACTTATTTATCACAGCAGCACAATATTCCAGCGGTTGTGATCAATCCAGCAGTGAGACCTTTTGAATTATTGGCGGATTATTTGGGCCCACAGTATAATCCCTATCAACAGATACATTATCAACTGGGTCAAGAACATGTGTATGCTCTGCGGCGGATGTATCTACAGCAACTCACAGTCCCATCATTGTTGATGCTTTTGCAGCAAATGGGGGATGAAGTTCTGCCGTACCAAGATGCGCTGCAATACTACAAATCGTGCCCGCAAAGGATAGAGTTTGCTGGTGATCATAGTTTTATGGGCTTTCAACGTTACTTTGACACTGTTGTCAATTTTCTTAAAATCACGTAAAACAGAACGAATTAAATAAAAAGAATTTACCTATGAGCGAGCAAAATTATAACGCCGAAGCGATTGAGGTTTTAAATGGTCTAGAACCTGTAAAACGTCGTCCTGGCATGTATACGGATACCACGCGCCCTAACCATCTTGGACAAGAGGTGATCGATAACAGTGTGGACGAAGCGCTCGCAGGGCACGCTACCAAAATAGATGTTATTTTACATGAAGATAACTCGCTTGAAGTCATTGATGACGGTCGCGGTATGCCTGTGGACATTCATCCAGAAGAAGGCTTGCCGGGCGTAGAGCTTATCCTTACTAAACTTCATGCGGGTGGTAAGTTTTCAAATAAGAACTATCAGTTCTCAGGTGGTTTGCACGGGGTAGGGATCTCGGTTGTAAATGCTTTATCGCGCCGAGTGGAGATCACCGTTAAACGTGATGGGCAAGTCTATGAAATGGCCTTTGAGCATGGTGATAAAGTACAAGATCTCTCAATCACAGGCACGGTAGGCAAGCGTAACACCGGCACATCAGTGCACTTTTGGCCAGATGCTAGCTATTTCGACTCCGCAAACTTCTCTTTGGCCAAGCTCAATCATGTACTTAAAGCCAAGGCGGTACTGTGTCCAGGCCTTAGAATTCGTTTTGTTAATAAACAAACCAAGGAAACCCAAGAGTGGCACTATGAAGCGGGTCTTGAGGATTATCTAAAAGACAGTTCACAGGGCTATGAAGTTTTACCCAAAAGCCCATTTACGGGCAGTTTTAGTGGCTCCACCGAGGGCGTTGATTGGGCATTGCATTGGTTGCCTGAAGGCGGAGAGTCAATAACCGAAAGTTACGTGAACTTAATACCGACTGCGCAAGGTGGTACCCATGTTAACGGTTTAAGACAGGGACTACTCGAAGCGATGCGAGAGTTTTGTGAGTTTCGCAACCTGTTACCACGCGGCGTCAAACTAACGCCTGATGATATCTGGGATAGATGTAGTTATGTATTGTCGGTAAAAATGCAGGATCCGCAGTTTGCGGGGCAAACAAAAGAAAAGCTGTCTTCGCGTTCGTGTGCCACGTTTGTATCGGGTATCGTCAAAGATGCTTTTAGTCTTTGGTTGAATGAACATACCGACACGGCGGAATTACTCGCGGAATTATGCATCAACAATGCCCAAAAACGGATGCGAGCGGCAAAAAAAGTGGTTCGCAAGAAAATCACTTCAGGTCCAGCATTGCCAGGTAAACTAACGGATTGCTCTGGCAGTGAAACTGAGCGCTCGGAATTATTTCTTGTGGAAGGGGATTCTGCTGGTGGCTCGGCAAAACAAGCACGAGACCGTGAATTTCAAGCCATCATGCCGCTTAGAGGTAAGATTTTAAATACTTGGGAGGTCGACTCAGGTCAAATTCTCGCCTCACAAGAAGTCCATGATATTTCGGTGGCATTGGGGATTGATCCTGACTCTGAAGATTTGTCAGGGCTACGCTATGGCAAGATTTGTATTCTTGCGGATGCGGACTCCGATGGATTGCATATTGCGACCTTGTTGTGTGCGCTATTCGTTCGTCATTTCCCAACGTTAGTTAAACAAGGGCATGTATTTGTGGCCATGCCACCATTATTTAGAATCGACGTGGGTAAAGAAGTGTATTACGCCCTTGATGAAGATGAGAAAAAAGGTGTGCTAGACCGCATAGAAGCTGAAAACAAACGCGGTAAGGTAAATGTGCAGCGCTTTAAAGGTCTAGGTGAGATGAACCCTTTACAGCTTCGTGAAACAACCATGGATCCAAATACGCGACGCTTAGTGCAACTAACACTGGATGAACCGGAGCAGACCATGGAAATGATGGATATGCTATTGGCCAAAAAACGTTCGGGCGATCGAAAAGAGTGGCTTGAAAACCATGGTGATAAAGCACAAGTTGAGGTGTAAATGATGAACCGCTGCACCGTACTAGCATTGAGCGTGCTCATCAATTTGTTGATATGGATGAGCTGTGCTTCAGCAAATGATGAGTTATTAGAACGGTTAACACTGCCAGCAGGTTATGAGATCAGCTACTTTGCGAAAAATGTTGAAAATGCTAGGCAGCTTGCCGTTTCGTCAACGGGGGTTGTGTATGTTGGCTCAAGAAAAGCGGGCAAAGTCTATGCCCTGATTGACCATAATCAAGATGGTGTCGCGGATCGCCAGATAGTGTTGGCTCAAGGGCTCAATATGCCATCCGGTTTGGCGCTCAATCAAGGCGATTTATATGTCGCTGAGGTTCATCGTATTATTCGTTTCAAAAGCATTGATAAGCAACTTAAAAAACCAAGCTTCGAAGTTGTTTTTGATAAGTTACCAACGGACCGTCATCATGGCTGGAAGTTTATTCGCTTTGCTGATAACGGTGAGCTGTTAGTGCCGGTGGGTGTGCCCTGCAATGTGTGCGCTGAAGACGAACAGTATGGCCGTATTTTTTCACTGAACTTAGAGAGTAAAAAGCTGACCACCGTAGCGCAAGGGGTGCGTAACTCCGTTGGATTCGATATTAATCCACAAAGCGGTGCGCTTTGGTTTTCTGACAATGGCCGAGATATGATGGGAGATGACATTCCGCCTGATGAAATAAACCGTGTGAGTGTGGATGGCGAGCATTTCGGTTTTCCATACGTACACGGTGGCAGTGTGTTAGACCCAGAGTTTGGCAAAGGTAAAACACTTACCGATATGCAAAAATACACAATGCCAAAACTTGCTCTACAGGCCCATGTCGCGCCACTGGGCATTCATTTTTATCGTGGTAAGCAGTTTGCAAAAGCGATGCATAACAAACTGTTTGTGGCGGAGCATGGCTCTTGGAATCGCAGTAAAAAAGTAGGTTATCGTGTGATGATGGCCACCATTAAAGAAGGCGAAATTACTGCCTATGAGCCCTTTATTAGCGGCTTTTTAGATAAAGAACAAACCTTGGGTCGTCCGGTTGCATTTGCCGAGCTTGCTGATGGCAGCTTATTGGTGTCGGACGATTTTGCTAATGCGATATATCGCGTTCGCTATAACAATAAATAGGGTGTTACATGACTGATCCTCAAACCTTGTCTTTACAGGGGATTGAACAACAAACGATGGGGCGTTTTACCGAAGACGCCTATTTGAACTACTCCATGTATGTGATCATGGACCGAGCTTTGCCTCATATCGGCGATGGTTTGAAGCCGGTACAGCGTCGTATCGTGTATGCCATGAGCGAGCTGGGGTTATCAGCCGCTGCGAAATATAAGAAATCAGCCCGTACCGTGGGTGACGTGTTAGGTAAATATCATCCCCACGGAGATAGCGCCTGTTACGAAGCCATGGTGTTAATGGCACAGCCTTTCTCGTACCGCTATCCATTGGTGGATGGACAGGGTAACTGGGGTGCGGCTGACGATCCTAAGTCATTTGCGGCAATGCGTTATACCGAAGCGCGTTTGTCTAAGTTCTCAGAAGTGTTACTTAAAGAACTAGGTCAAGGCACGGTTGATTGGACACCAAACTTTGATGGCACCATGGATGAACCAAAGGTGCTACCGTCTCGTTTACCACATATTTTACTCAACGGCGTTACGGGTATCGCCGTGGGGATGGCGACCGACATACCGCCTCACAATGTCAACGAGTTGGCGACCGCATGTTGTATGTTGCTTGATCAGCCCAAAACAACACTCGAAGAGCTATTAGAAGTAGTACAAGCACCGGATTATCCAACAGATGCAGAGATAATTACCGCTAAGTCAGAGATCCAAAAGATTTATACGACGGGTCGTGGTTCTATCAAAATGCGCGCGGTTTACACAGAAGAGCAAGGCGATATCGTTATTACTGCATTGCCTCACCAGTGTTCTGGTGCCAAAGTTCTAGAGCAAATAGCCGCTCAAATGACCGCGAAAAAGTTGCCGATGGTAGCGGATTTACGAGATGAATCTGATCACGAAAACCCAACGCGTATCGTGATAGTGCCGCGCTCCAATCGTGTGAAGCTTGAACCTTTAATGGCGCATTTATTTGCCACTACGGATTTAGAAAAAAGCTATCGCGTAAACCTCAATATGATTGGCCTTGATGGCCGTCCTCAGGTTAAAGATTTACAGCAAATTCTATCCGAATGGCTAATATTCCGTCGCGAAACAGTGCGCCGTCGTTTGCAATATCGCCTAGATAAAGTATTGGCTCGCTTGCATATTTTAGAAGGCTTGATGGTTGCCTTCTTAAATATCGATGAAGTTATTGAAATTATTCGTAATGAAGAGAAGCCAAAAGAAGAACTGATGGCGCGCTTTACCTTATCGGATAAACAAGCTGAAGCCATCCTTGATTTAAAACTACGTCACTTAGCCAAGTTAGAAGAAGTGAAAATTCGTGGTGAGCAAGATGAGCTAAGCGCGGAGCGTGAT
The DNA here is from genome assembly GCF_002964665.1 of Pseudoalteromonas sp. T1lg23B. Taxonomy (GTDB): domain Bacteria; phylum Pseudomonadota; class Gammaproteobacteria; order Enterobacterales; family Alteromonadaceae; genus Pseudoalteromonas. The sequence continues at coordinate 320,204 of NZ_PQBZ01000013.1, forward strand.
AAGTTGCAGCTGACGTTAGGTTCTGAACGTCGCATGTCGACCTTAATGAAAAAAGAAATTCAAGAAGCGGCTGAACTGTATGGCGATGAGCGTCGCTCACCTGTGATCGAGCGCTCAGAAGCTAAAGCACTGAGTGAAAAGGATTTGATCCCGTCTGAATCTGTGACTGTGGTGCTGTCTGATAAAGGCTGGGCGCGTGTAGCTAAAGGTCATGATATTGATGCGGAAGGTTTAAGTTATCGCTCGGGCGACAGTTACAAAGCTTCAGCCAAAGGGCGCAGTAATCAGCCCGCAGTATTTTTAGATACCTCAGGCCGCGCTTTTGCGACCGAAGCTCACAGCTTACCCTCAGCCCGTAGCCAAGGCGAACCCATGACAGGGCGCTTTAACCTAGGACCAGGATGTAATTTTGAACATGTGGTTATGGGGGATGAAAAAACTCTGTATCTAATGGCAACTGACGGTGGTTATGGTTTTATCACTGAATTTAACGATCTTGTCAGTAAAAATAAGAACGGTAAGGCATTGGTTAGCGTGCCAAAAGGCGCACATCTGATGGCACCTATTACTGTCAATGATGTCGCCACTGATATGTGTATGGCGATTTCAAATGAAGGTCGAATGTTGCTGTTCCCACTTCGTGACTTGCCTAAATTGGGTAAAGGTAAGGGTAATAAGATTATTTCCATCCCCAGTGCCAAGGTTCAAGCGCGCGAAGAGTTTGTTAAGGTACTGGCCTGTGTGCCAGAGGGGAGCTCAGTTACGCTCCATGCTGGTAAGCGTAAACTCACTCTTAAGCCAAGTGATTTAGAGCATTACTATGGTGAGCGAGGTCGCCGTGGTAACAAATTGCCTCGGGGTTTACAGCGTGTCGATGAGTACGAAATAGAGAATAAACTTGCTACTTCAAACATCGAAGAGACACCAGTTGAGCAAAATGAAGAATAAGCTTTGATGTTAATCAGGACTTAAAACGGCGCTGACAAGCGCCGTTTTTGTTTTTCCTTTCTGAGTTGCTACCAATCACACCACTAATTTGCATCGCCATTTAAAACATGTTGATAACTTTTTTTTTACATGTAACCATAATCTCTCTCAAGGAAGTCTGAAACATTTGTTACTTTGCGTTCGTTCAGAGTTGTTTCTTCGGTGAGCTCGACAAGTCAGTGTGAAGAGTCAAAAAGGAGCCTGTATGCGCTTAATCTTTATCAAATGGGTCATCCCTATCGCTGTTCAGCTAATATGTATGGATGTCATGAGTGTTGAGCTCAGTGGCGAAAGTTCACTCCAACAGCGGTTTTACAACAACCGAGCCAACACAATGACTGAGGAAGCAAACAAGCATTGGCATACCTCCTTTGCCATCGAACCTCAGTTACATTGGTTGGGTGAAAACAGCACACTATCATTTGTGCCATATTTGCGTGTCGACAATGTTGATAGTGAACGAAATCTTTTGGATGTTAGAGAGTTTATGTATGTGCATTACAGCGATAACATCGAATTTAAGATAGGGGTTGGTAAGGAATTTTGGGGCGTGACCGAATCACAACATTTGATTGATGTGATTAATCAAACCGACTTTGCCGATGCCATTGATCAGGAGAGCAAACTTGGTCAGCCTATGCTCAATATTGCAACTCATCAGGACTATGGCAGCTTCAGTATTTGGCTATTACCTTACTTTAGAGAGCGAACATTTGCCGGAGTAGATGGTCGACTGGGTCTTGATGTGCCCATTTCAGATAAACCTCTTTATGAGTCGGAACAAAAGCAAAAGCACCTTGATTTTGCAGCAAGATATAGCCACTTCATCGATGAATGGGAAGTGGGGCTCAGCTTTTTTAAAGGCACTAATCGCGAGCCTTACTTTATCGAGCAAGGTGCTAAGCTAACACCTTATTATGCTCAAATGACGCAAACTAGTGTGGATCTACAAGCAATATTTGATGATCTACTGGTAAAACTCGAAATGCGTTATCGTGATAGTCTTGAAAATCAACTGGCCTACATCAGTGGTGTTGAGTTGACCCAGACTGGGGTTGCTAACACGCAGTGGAATTTGGGGTGGATAGCAGAATACTCATACAATGACACCGCGCAGGCATTATATCAAAATGATCTGTTTCTAGGCTGGCGTTTGGCGCTAAATGATTTTAACGGCACCGAAATGCTATTTGGTATAAGCCAAGACTTAGATAATAGCGACGAATACGCTATTAAACTTGAAACATCAAGCCGCATTAATGTTCACTGGAAGTGGCAAATTGAGGCTTGGCTCTTTGAGACAAATAAGTCTGATAGTCCACTTTATAGTCTGAAACAAGATGATTTTCTTGAAATCAATATCTTCTACCACTTTTAACTCTAAAAATGCATCACTAACAACCATATGGTTTTGATTTTTGCAATTGTTTTTTAAACCTTAGTTTTGTTGCTTTTCCATATTTCTACTGATTTTAGAATAATTTATTACGCGAATGCTAATAAAAGTGCATTTACACCGCTATTATCAAATATAGTTCTTTTTCATTATAAATTTTGCTGGTTATTAATGTTTTATGATTTTAACTTGTTGTTTATATTGCTTTTATTTTTGTCTCTGTTTGTTTCTTGCGATCAGGTGAATATTTTTAAGAAGATTATATTTAAAATTGATAAGCATTATCATTATTGTATTCGAGATTGGTAAATGGGGCTAAGTGTATTAATTTTGCATTATTTTTGTAATTAAAAATAAGTTAATTAGGTTAATGATATAAATGATCTATTGATCTTTTATACATTTGTGTTACAAATGTGTGGGTTTTTTGAGCGGTTTTGATTTTGGCTGTACGCTCTTAACTGGTTGTGATGATTATCAGCATGACTCGGTGTGAAACACTGAATGCGGTCGATATGCTAGTTAAGGTACGAAAATCAAGTCTGATGTAATGACGTTTGTCATTTGGCTATTCTCTAATCCTTTTTGATTGTCACGAAATATAAATTACGGACTTTATTGAGTTTATATAAGAATAAAGTATTTAAAAGCCTAGTCGTGCTAGTAGGCTAAATTAGAGGGAACGTCATGAAAGAAGAGTACTTATCAGAAGAAGTGGTAGATCTAGAGAGAGTTGTTGGACTGGAGCTAAATAGTTCTGGGAAAGCAAAATCAGGCACCATAGACGGCGAACAATTGCTCGAATCCTATGTAGGTTTTTGCAATAAATACAAGAAGAAGCGTATTCCACAAAACCTTCACCTAGACCTACAACTCAGTGGTGATTTGGCGCTAGATTCCATTGACCAAGTCGAGTTTTTACTACACGTAGAAAAGACTTTCGGATTATCAATCGACCCAGATAAGTCTACAAATGTAAGAACATTCAGAGACTTATTAGAGCTCATAAATGAAAATCAAGACGCAGATGCCAAGGGCGGCGTGCCCGGTGTAGGGATCACTGACTTACAACGTCACTTGATAGAAGAAGTGCCTCAGTTTTATAACGAGGTAGACGAGCAGCACGGCAGAACCTTGAAAATTAAAGGCAAAGAAGTGTATGACTTCGCATCTGCCAACTATCTAGGCTTGGATTTGGACGAGAGAATTTTTGCGAAAATTGAAGAAGACCTACGCAAATGGGGAACTCACCCAAGTTGGTCAAGAGCGATTGCTTCGCCTGAACTTTACACCAAGCTTGAAAATACTTTAAGCCATGTTGTTGGCGCACCGCGTGTGCTTGTATATCCAACTGTAACGCTAATCCATATGGGTATCTTACCTTTAGTGGCGACGCCCGATACGTTGTTTTTAATGGACGAGCGTGCTCATAAATCAATTCAAGAAGGTGTTGATTTAGCATATGCCAAAGGGGCATTGAAGAAGTTCTTCAAACACAACGACTTGGAAGACTTACAAAGAGAACTTGAAAATGCCAGAGAGTTAGATGCGGTGTATATCTGTATCGACGGCGTGTATTCCATGACTGGGGTGGATGCAAAACTCCCTGAAATGGTAGAGATGATCAGAGACTATCCAAATGCCACCATTTATGTTGATGATGCGCACGGGTTTGGTTTGTGGGGGAGTAATCCTAGTGAAGAAAACCCTTATGGTACAGGCGGCGGCGGGTTATTACGCAAGTACAATATTGACGTGAACAGGGACAAAGTAATCTATGTCGCCGGTCTATCAAAAGCCTTTTCATCCTTAGGCGCGTTTGTCACTTGTCGTAGTGATGCAGAGCTGGAAATGTTTGCCACCGCTGCCACCTTTATTAACTCTGGCCCGTGTCCAACGGCCAGTTTATCAAGTGCTCAAACAGGGTTAGAAATTTCTCAAAGTAGCGAAGGTGATGAACTTAGAAGGCATATTTTCGAACTCACTAAGCGTTTTGTTACGGGTGTACGAGAAGTGGGGCTGGTTGCAGAAAGTTCCGATTTTTACCCGCTGGTTAGTGTTGAAATCGGCACCATTGCAGCAGTGACAGAAGCGGCGAAAATATTGTGGGAGAAGGGGATTTTAATCACTCCAGCAGTGTATCCAAATGCACCTATCAAGCGTTCAATGCTTAGATTTACCATTACAGCGGCCAACACGATTGAAGAAATTGACAATGCAATCAATGCATTGGAGATCGTAAGGGATCTAGTTCCATCGGCACCTTATTACTACTAAGCAAAACTACAAGGAAAGTTTTATGACTATTCATACTAGTGAGCAAAACAAAATAGGTACCTTTACCGAATGGGATCCGTTGGAAGAGGTACTGCTCGGCGATCCTTTAGGCGCCATGAAACCCGGTGAAATGGCGGTTTTTGATGCCGTTGTACCGCCCGAGTATAGCCACGTATTAGAAAATATTTTCCCAAATGGCAGCACCGAGTATCCGAGCGATCTCATTGACGCGGCCAGAAGAGAAGTAACCGAATTGCGAGCCGTGCTTGAAGGTGAAGGAGTGAAAGTGCATGTGGCTCAACCAATTGATTTTACTCAGGCAATAAAAACGCCTGATTGGAGTGTTGCCAATCAGTTTTGTTCATCTAACCCACGAGATAGCTTATTGCTGATAGGAGATCTTATTGTCGAGTCACCTATGGCAGATCGCAGTCGCTACTTCGAAACATTCGCTTATAGAGATGTACTCAAAGAGCTGAATGAGCGTGGTGCGCGTTGGATTTCAGCACCCAAACCTAGGTTGTCGGAAAAATCCTTTGTCAGTGATTTAAAACGCGATGAAGATGGGCGTCCAACTCAGTGGCTCACCACAGAGGAAGAAATCCTTTTCGATGCGGCTGACTTCATGAAGTTTGGTAAAGATATCTTGGTTTCTCGCAGTCACACCACCAATGAAGCTGGGATCAAATGGGTCAGACAAATCTTAGGTTCAGATTTTACTGTGCATGAGGTTGAGACCAAAAACGCATTCGCCATGCATATTGATGACACTATCATGCCGCTTGATGAAGGACGTTTGGTTTATAGCCCTGATTACTTTGACCCAGCGGCGTTGCCAGATATCTTCAAAACTTGGGAAATGTTTGAAGCACCCGAAGTGATTTACAGCGCAAAAAACCGCTTGGGTCGACTTTCTGGTTGGTTGAACATCAATATGTTGAGCCTAGATGAGAAACGTATAATTGTTGAAAAGAATCAAGAGCATACAATTAAGTTTCTGAAAAAGTTAGGTATGCAGCCAATTGTGTGTGAGTTTGAAAATTACTTTCCATTTGTTGGCTCATTTCACTGTGCATCACTGGATATCAAGCGCCGTGGGCAGCTAAGAAACTGCTTCTGAGGGTATCAAAATGAGTGATTCAGTACGCACAGCGGATGTCTGTGTGGTGGGAGCCGGAGTTTCCGGCTTATTCGCCGCAGATAATCTGAGAAAAGCAGGCTTAACGGTTGATGTATATGAGGCACAGAGTCATGTCGGTGGACGCGTTAAAGATACCGTCTGTCATGAAGATGTGACAGTGGAGCTCGGCGCAAACTGGTTCTCGGAGCAGCAACCCTTAATCAAGGCGCAAATTGAACGTTTTGGGATTGAAACAAAACGAACACACAACGATGGTGAACACCTGATTTGGTGGAATGATCAGCGCAGTGCATTTAAGGGCATACTTCCCTCGCTTGGGCCTATTGTCAATTCCGACATCATTCAGGGCATGGCGCGCTTTGAGCGGATCATGGCCAAATTGCAAAACCAAGAACCTTGGGATGAGCAATTTGTGGAATATGACCATATGTCGTTTGGCCAATGGATTGATAAGACATTGTTTACCACCAGTGGTAAGCAATTCTTCCGCATGGTGAGTGAAATGGTGTTTGGGGTCGAGTCACATATGGTGTCATTTTTATATGTGCTCTACTATTCGAACCGTTCAGTGAGCTTGAGTAGCTTGATAAGCGTTGACAAAGGTCATCAAGAACTCAGGTTTACTCATGGCCCTAGACAACTATGTGATCATCTAGCTGCGAGTATCGGAGCGGAAAATATTCTGCTCAATACTCCAGTTCGCGCTATCAAAGTGGCTGATGGTATGGTCACTGTGGATGCGGGGCATGTATCGGGACGTTATCGTTCTGTGCTGTGTGCGATGCCACCACCAGCTGTTAAGCAAGTTATATTTTCACCACCTAGAGACACTGCCAGAGAGCGCTTATTACAAGCGCTTCCCATGGGGCGTGTTATCAAAGTTCAAGCTGTTTATGAAAAACCATATTGGCTAGAACTGGGCCTATCAGGTCAGGTAATGAGTAATCATTATCCGCTCAGTTACACCATAGACAACTCTCCTACTGACAACCAAAGCGGGGTGCTGGCCGCATTTGTGGGGACCAGTCATGCCAAGGCATTTATGGCCGAAGGCGTTGATCGTGAGAAGTTAGTGGCCGATGCGATTGATGACATGTTTGGCAACAAATTCCCGAAACCGCAGAAGGTGCTGATCGAGGATTGGGCTCAAAATGAGTGGATTGGTGGCAGTTATGGTGCCTATTTTCCACCTGGCGTTATGAGCAGGATGGGACATGTATTACGCGAACACGAACCACCCATTTACTGGTGTGGTGCGGAGTATGCGCAAACTCATCCTTGTCAGATTGAAGGGGCGCTAGAGTCAGGGTTGCGTGCAGCGAAGCAGATCACTGAGGCGTTGTTAGCCTGGGATCGTAGCGTTGCGCAATTGTGATTGCTAGCAATATAAGTGATAGAAGTGGCCGAAAGACGCGAGTGAACGCATTGACTCTACTAACAAAAAAGGACGTCTTGATGTCAACTTCGACCACTTTAGAGAAATATTTGAGTGTATCTTATGGACAATAACACGAAAGTAGACTCTGTCTTAACAGAAGAAAAGAGTCCCATGATGTTCGATGAACGCATGGCAAAAACACAGATGTGCATTTCTTGATATTAACTTGCTTGCCAATACCACTTACTGTGGCTGCGTTTGTTTGGTTTCCACCTACCCTGACAAACATTTTAGAATTTTTAGTGATGTGGTTTTTAACCTTAGTGGGTGTGATTTGTGGCAGTCACCGCTACCTATCCCATCGTTCTTTTGAACCGGTTAAAAGCTTAAAGCAATCTTTGGTCGCTCTGGCGTGTATGGGCGGTCAGGGTCCTCCAGTTGTGTGGGCAGCTTTCCATCGCCGTCATCATCAGTTTACTGATAAAGAGGGCGACCCACATACACCTAACCAGCACGACTCAAAATATAACGGTGTTTTTCACGCGGCTTTCGGTTGGATGAAGCGACATGAATATCCTAACCCGATGGTGTATGTACCAGATTTGCTCCGTGACGAAGAGATAGGTGCGGTCAACAAGCATTATTATAAATGGATAGCTTTGGCAATGATATTACCTGCTTTGGCTGAGTTTGCCATTACGCAAAAACCGATAGGCTTGCTCACCGGATTTTTATGGGGTTGGGGAGTGCGTTCGTTCGTGCTCAGTAGCACCATAGGTTATATCAATAGCCTTAACCATTTAATCGGCACAAAGGCTTTTCAGACTAGAGACAACAGCCGTAACCATTGGTGGATGACCATCATCACTTTAGGTGAGTCGTTTCACAACAACCATCATGCCTTTCCACGCTCGGCACATGTGGGGTTGTATGCGAGAAATTTAGACATTGGTTATGGGTTGATTAAGTTGTGGCAGTGGATGGGTCTTGCCAGCAATGTGCAAGTGCCAACACCGCAACGGGTTGAATCAAGGAAGATCTCAAAGGAGGAAAATTAACATGAAAGATGTCATGGAATTGAACACCAGCAAATCAGTTTGGAGTCATTTACTGGTACTTGTTTGGCCAGCGGTGATGGCGGCTTCTCTGGCGATGTATTGGTGGCTAATCGGACCGATGGCGATGTCCTACGAAATGGCCATACAGTTTCATTTTTTGGGGCTTATGGTCGGGATTTTCATTTTGGAGTTGATCATTCCTTATCACAAGAGTTGGAATAAATATGACCGCCAAGGATGGAATGATTTTCTCTACAATATTACCTTCCCCGTCGCACAAATTGGCGCCACGGTTGTCGCGCTTGCAGTGGTGGGCGCACAAGCAGCACCGGGCAGTGAAAGTTTGTTCAACATGAACCTACCGTTTGTACTTGAGCTGGCCATTATGATCCTCATCGTTGATCTCATTTGGTACATATGTCATCGCTCATTCCATACCTTGCCTATGTTATGGAAGTTTCACTCGCTGCATCACAATAGCCACCAATTGCACGTATTGAACAATGCGCGTGTGCATCCGTTGGAAGTGTTTACTTTCTTCTTGCCGATTATGCTTGTGGTGTCGGTGATTGATGTACCTGCAGCATTATTGAATTGGTACTTTGCGTTTCAACTGACGGTGGGCCTATTAACCCATTCCAATGTTGCCGTCAGAAGCGGCTGGTTGTCTTACGTCTTTAATACACCTGAGTTGCATCATTGGCATCACAGTAAAATCAGAGATGAACATGACAACAACTATGGTTCCGTGTCTATGATTTGGGATCATATTTTTGGCTCTTACCTTAATCCAAAAGATCGTATGGCTTCGAAGGAAATAGGGGTAAGCACTTACGTACCTGAAGGGTGGTTTAGTCAGCTATGGGCACCGCTTAAACGCGGAACTACAGCCAAAGCGCCCGCGCCAAGCATTGTTGAGAAGTAAGGAGTACTTTGATTATGCAGCAACAAGGAGTTTCTCAAGTGCTGGCGCAACATGCTCAGTTGCTAGGTGATAAAAAGGCGTATAGTTACTATGCGCCGCGCGCTACGCGCCCCACATCTATCACCTACCGACGCCTACATGAGCGTGCGTGCGCTATCGCCGACCTTGCCACACAGCATCAGCTAGCTGGTAAATATGCATTATTAATGTATCCACCGGGGCTGGAATTTGTGGAAGCATTTTTTGGCTGTATGTATGGCAATATGTCGGCCATACCCATGTACATTCCTCCGGGTAATGAGCCAGATAATCGTCTGCGTTCAATCACCAGCGGAATTGATGTGGCGGTGGTGTTTACCACACGAGACAAGGCTGAACAGGTTGGCTATCAATTGGAAAAATTGTTCGATGGCAAAGACTACAAAATTATTTGTACTGACGCAGTGCGTGCATTTGATTTTGAGGGGGTTATGCCGGAGCTGTCATTCGATGTTCCGCCTTTGATCCAGTTTACCTCTGGCTCGACCGCAAACCCCAAAGGGGTCATTGTAGGGCATGACAACCTGCTGGCAAATTTACAAATGATCCAACGTGGATTTGCTAAACATGCCCAATTACGCACAGATGAAACATCGGTTAGCTGGTTACCATTTTTCCATGATATGGGCTTGATCTGGAGTATTTTGTATCCAGTGTATACCGGCGGCAGTGCCGTATTGATGTCTCCCAATGATTTTCTTCACAACCCCAGCAAATGGCTACAGCTGATGTCGAAGTATTCAGCAAGTGTTAGCGGCGCGCCCAATTTTGCTTATGACTACTGTGTTACGCGCATCAGAGATGAACAATTAGAAGGCGTTGACTTAAGCAGTTGGCAGGTGGCTTTTAATGGTTCAGAGATGATCCGTGCGACCACTATTAAGCGCTTTATTGAGCGATTTAGTCCGTATGGTTTTGCTCATAATGCCCCGTTCTTCTGTTACGGCATGGCGGAAACCACGCTCTATGTGGCGGGTGAAACGGGCGTGATAGCAGAGCAGGGACTAACGCAATTGAATGTCAGTGTGGGTAAAGCTGATGAGCTGGCCGAAGTCATCATCGTTGATGAGCAAAAGCATAAGCTTGCTGAGGGGGAAACAGGTGAGATCTGGGTGCGAGGGCCGCATGTTGCAAAAGGTTATATCAACAACCCCAAAGCGACGGCAGATACCTTTCAAGCAACGCTGGATGACAGCGACAGTGAACAGACCTATCTCAGAACTGGAGATTTGGGGTATCTAAACGATGGCAAGTTACATGTGGTTGGCCGACTGAAAAACATGTTGATTGTCAACGGTAAGAACTACTACGGGGAAGAGATTGAGTACTTTGTTTCAAAATCGCGGGATTACTTCGTTGAAACAGGAGCTTGTCTGATTCAGGTCAATGAGGGCTTAGAAGATGCTGAGGTGATTTTTATCCAAGAAATTCAAAAGTCTAGACTTGATGAAGTCAATGGGCAATTACCCCAGTTAGAGGCGTTGGCGGTGACGCTCAGTGGTCAAATCCTCAGTGAATATAAGCTGGCAGTACATCGGTTTATTTTCTTGGGGACAAGTCGATTGCCTCGTACATCAAGCGGAAAAATTGACCGTGCTCGAGCCCACGAGGTGACGTCGCCGCAGTTGTTCAATCATGTACTTGATGTGTATACGCGATAAAGATATTGGCCTTGTTCGCACCTAGAACAAAGGGTGTCATGAACGAGCGTAGCAAAAGTTAAAAGGAAAATTTGCATGGTAAGGTTGTTGAAAATTGTACTGATGTTTTGTGTCAGTTGTTGGGGGTTTGTTGGTGTACTGAGTAACTTGATGGACTATGCGCCAGGCTTGGAGCAGGTCAGATATGTACTGAGTATGGAAGGGGCAGCAGACACCCCAGGTATCGAGTGGCGCAGTATCCATTCACCTGTGATAGCGACACTCGGATTTGCGATGATTTATTTATCTAAGTTTGCAACTGGCACAGTGTGCTTGTTTGCAGCCTACAAGATGTTTGCAGCACGCAATGATGATACGGCTTTTGAAGCCGCTAAGCAGTGGGGAATATTTGGTTGTGGCATAAGTGTAGTGATGTTGTTTTTGGGTTTTATTGTCATAGCAGGCGAATATTTTGAGTATTGGCGAGTGCCAACTTTGGGGATGATCACCCACCACTATGCATTTATCTACACCATGTGTTTGATGAGCTTTATTTTGTTTCTACAAAGCCCTGAAAAGCATACTAAATAATTCAAGAGATTACGGATAACGATTATGGATAACAAAAAATTTCCGACCAAAGCTTGGTATGCCGCTGGCTGGAGTCATGAGATCAATAATGAATTACCTCTAAAAAGAAAGATATTAGGCAGTCAGATCATATTTTTTAGGGATCTGGAAAACAAGGTGGTTGCCCTTGATGCGATGTGTCCTCACCGAGGTGCTGACTTGGGAATTGGTAAAGTTGTTAACGGCAATATTCAATGCCCGTTTCATGGCTGGGAGTTTAATGGCGCAGGGAAGTGTGCGGCAATTCCATCTCAGTGCCCATCAAAAAATATTCCTAACAACGCGAAGGTGAATTCCTATCATGTTGTTGAAAGTCAGGGCATTATTTGGATTTGGGGGGAGAAAAGTGCGCCGAGCGATCCAAATCCTCCTCATTACTACTTTTTGGAAGAAGATTACGGTCGAGGTATGCGTCGCGTAAGAGATATTCCTATTTTTGCCAATGCACCATTTTTAAGTGTGGTGGAAAATGCCATCGACAATACTCACCCTCCGTTTATTCATCCCGGCACACTTGCGGGTGAACCACCTAGAGTGGCTGATCAGGTGATCCGTTATGACGACGATATGCGCGGTTACTGGGGTCAATTAGACCCAAGCGATCCAATCCATGATGATGTAAAAGGCACCGAAGGCATGTTGGGGCTTAGTCGTCGTTTATTGGGGGTAACTAGATTAGATCGTGAAAAGTGTTACTTCCGCTTCGACCTAGGTGGAGTGGTGTACTTCTATGACCGATTTGTATCCGGACACGAGCAAGTTGCATTATTTATGGTTACGCCAGCGGATGATACTCAATCATGGTTCTTTGGTGAACACGTTCGTTCATTCGCCAAAAATGCACTGGTGGATTACATCATCAAGAAATGGGTTAGACAGCTAAATGGTGAAGATGTTGAGCATGTTGAGCTAATGCTTTCATCACAACAAACCTATGGCATCGACAAGCCGGTAAGTGTGATTGCAGATAGACCTGCGCTTGCCTTCAGACGGGTATTTTTCAGAAATATTCCAGACGAAGATGAGCAGCAGGTGCAAGGTGCAGCAGATGCAAAATCAGTTGCAAAGCACGATGCAGAACATGAAGTAATTGCTGATACATCCAGCTCTTAATAGCAAGTAACACAACGGTTTCTGACAGATGAGCGGAGCTATTCACAAGACTCCGCTCAGGTTCGCTGTCAGAGATAAAAAGTAACGTGGTGTGAGACTTAGAAATAATGGCCTTGAATAATGACAAGCAAAAGTCGAGCAATTTCTAAGTCTTACAAGTCATTATCTAGCAAAGTCACCAAGGAGGTGCAGTATGAAGGACGTTAAGTCATTAGGATTAAATCGCGAAGCCTACTTCAGCGAAGAATGGTTTGCCAAAGAACAAAAAAATGTATTTGCACAAAACTGGAGTTTTGTTGGTGTAGTAAATGATGTGAAAAACAACGGCGACTACATCTGTACAACGGTTGGTAACTTACCCCTGTTTGTGATCCGAGATAGCCAAGGTGAACTCAGAGCATTTCATAATATTTGTCGTCACCGTGGCACCGTGATGCTACGTGATTCTGGCAACATTAGCAGCGCGATTGAATGTGGCTACCACTGCTGGCGTTATGATTTAACGGGCGAGCTTCGTTCTATTCCACAGCAGTCAAAACAATTTAGCCGCGTTGATAAAAAAGAGCTTTCACTTTATCCAGCCGCCGTTAACGTTTTCAAGAGTATGATCTTCATTCATCCAGACCCAGACAACGCACCTGATTTTACGCAGTGGATAGGCGAGTTTGGGCAGCACTTTGGACCTTATGACCTTAGTGAACTTGAGCAAATACATAGCGTTAACTATGATATGAAGGCAAATTGGAAGCTATTTATTGAAAACCACATCGAAAGTTATCACCTATGGTACGCCCATAAAAACTCGATCCTAGGATTGGATCATAAAAACCAGGTGAATTACTACTACAATGGTCACTGGTCGTTTTTTCAACCCACTTTGGTGGAAGGAAAAATGGCGGAGTTCGAAAAATACTTACCTTCTAAAATTATTGCCCCTAACGAGACGTGGTTTGGTTCTGGGGATCACATGATTTACCCCAATTTGGGTGTGGTAACTGGGGCAAAGTTTGTTGCCATGTTGAAAGCCGTGCCAACCTCAGCAACGACCAGTCAGGTTCAGATCCGAGTGTTTGGTAAGTTTATGGATGAAGGTGAGGAAGACCAAGGCCAGTACTACGAAGATGCTGGAAGCAGTGAAGAGTTTAACGTTAACCAAGAAGACATTGATTTATGTGAGCGTGTTCAGCAAGGCATGATGTCTGATGTAGGTGGAATTGGTGCACTGGCTGAGGATTATGAGCAGTCAATTAAACATTTTCACGACAAGTATTTAACGGAGATGGCGGAGTAAATAACGCCGCCTATTTCAAAGTAAACCAATAGAAATAAAGGATTAATTGTGATGATTAAATTATATGGTAACCCCTATTCCAGAGCTAACCGTGTTAGATGGGCGCTTGAGGAAATGAATGTACCGTATCAAGAAGAGTTGACCAAATTGGGCAGCGAAGGTACCGGTTCAGAGCAGTTTCGAGCAATCAATCCAAATGCCCGCATCCCTGTTATTGATGATGCCGGTCTAGTGCTGTTTGAGTCAGTACCCATTTGTCTTTATCTGGCTAAAAAGTACGGTGCTGACACACTGTATGTTGATGATGTGCACGACGAGGCTATTTTACTACAGTGGTCTGTCTGGGCGATGACGGAGCTGGAAAGCCACATTGAAGTTGCTTCATTACATCTAACTTGGTTTGACGAAAGTATCAGAGACCCTAAAGTTGCTGACAAAGAGCAAGGCGAAGTAATGCGCTGTTTGAACATGCTTGAAAAAGCGATTGAAAAAACAGGATTTTTGGTTGGTAGCCACTTTACGATTGCCGATCTTATCGTCAGCGAGGTACTGACAAATGTGGTTCACGCTAAGGTAGATTTAAAACCTTTCCCGAAACTAAACAGTTATTTGCAAAACAACTTGTCGAAACCATCGGCGAAGGCGGCGTTTGCCCCTGATGTGATTGAGCCAGTATTGGGCTAGTTGTAAAAGCGTTAAGGGCTTGTCTGCGGACAAGCCCTATTTAGTGAGGAAGTGGAGTGTTATATGGAGCAGTTTGAGCAACTAAGGCGTATTACGCTGGCCAAACAAGGGTTACTGTCAGAGGTCGAGTCGACAGATGGCTTGCAAGCAAGCAAACTTGTTATTGAGCATTTGGGCTATGTGCAAATTGATACGCTAAGTGTTGTTGAGCGCGCCCACAATCATGTGTTGTGGAGTCGCGTACCTAACTACAACCCAGACTACCTCAATCAATTAATTACGGAACAAAGCATTTTTGAATATTGGTATCACGCTGCGGCGTACTTACCGATGCAAGACTACCGATTCGCTTTGATACAAATGAACAGCATACGTAATGGGGAAAACCGATACTTTCAAAGTACCCAAACCAAGATGATGAAAGACGTGCTAGCGCAGGTTAAATCTGAGGGGCCATTGCGACTGCGAGATATTGATAAAAAAGGTGGCAGCAAAGGCAGTTGGTGGAGCTATGGACCGGGTAAACGCGCAGTGGAGCATCTGTTTATGCGTGGTGAACTAATGGTGTGTAAGCGTAACGGTATGGAAAAAGTCTATGACTTGCCAGAACGCTGTTTGCCAAGCGGTTTGAACGTAAGCACACCATCACTGTACGAGTACGCAGAGTATTTGTTTAATACCACCAAAAGAGCCCATGGTGTGTTCAATTGGAAGCAACTCGTGCATTTACGACCCGGTAAAGCGCTCAGAGAAGTCATGCGGCAACTTCTTAATGACCACATTCAAGCTGGAGATATTACGGTCATCAAACATAGCAAGGGCAAAGAACTTTACGTTGATACCCACACCCTTGAGCAACCCATTCAATGTAAGAAGGTGGTGAAGATTTTGTCGCCTTTTGACAATTTAGTTATCCACCGAGAGCGACTCAATGAGTTGTTCGGTTTTGATTACAAAATAGAGTGTTACGTCGCTCAAGACAAAAGAAAGTACGGTTATTTTTGTTTACCTATTTTGTTTGGTGATCAGCTTGTAGGGCGCATTGATTGTAAAGCCCATCGTAGTGAGCAGCGTTTTGAAGTATTGAGCTTACATTTAGAGGACTTGGCGTTTGATAGGCAGGAGTTCTTCTCTTTGCTGATCAAAGAATTAGAGAAGTTCGCTGGCTTTAATGGATGCCCGATATTGGATAAAAAAGTTGTCGATAAAAGCTACCGAAAACAGTTAGCACTATCGGCATAAATATTTATAAGTCGTGAAAACATAAAAGGAAATTCGTTTATGATGAATAAAATTTTTAACTTTGTAATAAAGCACCCCATATGGGTATTTGTTGCAATAATAGGGCTGGCTTTTCTCGCCTCTAACGGGGCAAAAAACCTGCTTTTTAAATCTGATTACCGAGTTTTCTTCGGGCCTGAACATCCGCAGTTACAAGCTTATGAATCGATGCAAAAAGTATACAGCAAAAGCGACAACGTATATTTTTTGGTGGTGCCTAAAGACGGTAATGTGTTTAGCAAAGAACACCTTGCTTCCATTAAAGAGTTGACCAAACAAAGCTGGCAAATACCTTATTCTTCACGGGTGGACTCGATCACAAACTTTCAACATAGCTATGCAGAAGGTGATGATTTGGTTGTGGAAGACCTAGTGACAGATGCGCAAAGTCTCAGTGCTGCGGATCTTAATCGCATCAAAGAAATTGCCTTAAATGAACCCCAGCTAGTAAATAAGGTGGTATCTCAGCAGGGGCATGTGTCAGTGGTGAATGTTACGGTCAGATTGCCAGGCGTCAATCCAATTACCGAAGTACCTGAAGTTGCGGCATTTGTGCGTGAACTCAAGGCACAATATTTGGCCAATAATCCCGGCGCTGAAGTGTATCTATCGGGCATGGTGATGATGAACACCGCATTCAGTGAATCATCAATGGCTGATAGCGCCACGCTTATTCCACTGATGTTTTTATTGGTGATAGTCACCATTGGCGTGTTACTCAGAACGATTACCGGCACCATCGCCAGTGTGACGGTTATTATAATTAGTATTGCCAGTACCATGGGACTGGCCGGTTGGTTAGGGTTCTATTTGACCAGCCCATCATCGGTTGCACCTATTATGATCTTAACGCTCGCGGTGGCTGACTGTGTGCATATTCTCAGCACCATGTTCTATGAGATGCGCCAAGGTGTAGAGAAAAAAGCGGCCATTGCCAAAAGCTTACAATTGAATTTACAGCCAGTGTTTTTAACAACGGTGACCACCGCAATCGGCTTCTTGTGTATGAATTTCTCTGACTCACCACCGTACCGTGACTTGGGTAATTTAGTTGCAATGGGGATTTTCCTCGCCTTTATTTTCTCAATGACGATTTTCCCTGCGATGTTGTCGATTCTGCCGGTTCGAGTGAGTAAAGATATCAGCGATAGCCAGAATAATATGCACAAGCTAGCGGGTTTCATCATCGCCAAGAAAAAAGTGTTGTTGCCTGCTGTAAGCATTATCACTGTAGCGTTGGCGCTGAATGTTGCTAACAATGAAGTAAATGATGACTACGTAAAATACTTTGATGAAAGCGTGCCCTTTAGAGCATCTACCGATTATATGCAGGAAAATATCTCTGGTATGACGATTTTGGAGGTATCGGTAGATTCAGGGCAAAGCAGTGGTATTTACGAGCCTCAGTACTTAAAATTTGTGTCTGACTTTAGTGATTGGTTACGTCAACAACCCGAAACAGACCATGTTAGTACCATCACCGATACCATCAAACGCGTAAATCGTAATATGAATGGGGATGACCCCAGCGCCTATACCTTACCCACATCTCGTGAGTTAGCCGCACAGTACGTTCTATTGTATGAGCTATCTTTGCCATACGGTTTGGATTTAAATAGTCAGATTAATATTGATAAGTCTTCAACACGTTTAATCGTCACGTTCAAAAACCTCACCACCAGTGAGTTGATAGATGTAGAGCAGCGTATTCAAGCGTGGTCGGCGGCAAACAGCAATCAATATCGTATGGACATTGCCAGCCCCAGCTTGATGTTTGCACATATAGGGCAAAGCAGTGTCGAGAGCTTGTTGATCAGCACCACCATTGCATTACTGGTGATCTCAGTTGTATTGGGTGTGGCGATGCGCAGTATCCGTTTTGGTTTAGTCAGCCTGCTGCCTAACCTTGCACCGGTGTTGGTTGGCTTTGGTATTTGGGGCCTAATGGATGGGCAAATTGGTGTGGCCTTGGCTGTGGTTGCGAGTATGACCTTAGGAATTGTGGTGGATGATACCGTGCACTTCTTAAGTAAGTATTTTCATGCGCGACGTGAGCGTGGAGAAACCCCAGAGCAAGCGATTTATTATGCCTTTGGCAACGTTGGCCGCTCACTTTGGATCACCACGTTTGTTTTGGTTGTCGGTTTCGCCGTGTTGTCTATTTCCAGCTTTAAAACCAATGCCGATATGGGACTGTTAACGGCGATTACCTTAGTGGTTGCGTTAATCATAGATTTTCTGTTCTTGCCACCGCTGCTATTGGCGATTGATAAAAGTAAAAGTAGCAAAGCCAAAGAAACGGATGCCCAGTGGGATGAGCAACAGGGTGACTTAGCGCTGAAGCGAAAAGCAAGCTGATCAGATAACACAAGAAAGGAAATAATCTCATGTTAAATATAAGAAAACTAACACATTGTACCTTGCTATCTGCATTGTTGCTGTGCAGCCAAGGCCTGCTGGCAATGGAAGGAGCACAAAAGGGATTGCAGATCTCCAAAGAGTACAAGACCCGCGATACCGGTTGGGGTGATAGCAGCTCAGAGATCAAAATGATTTTACGCAATACCGAGGGGCAAGAAAGTATTCGCAAGATCACGTTTAATACCCTAGAGCAATTGTCGGATGGGGATAAAAGTCTCACGGTTTTTGTGGAGCCGTATGACCTCAAAGGCACTGCATTTTTGAGCTTTTCTCATCCAGTAGGGGCGGACGACCAATGGTTGTACTTACCTGCGCTGAAACGCGTAAAGCGCATTTCTTCGAGTAATAAATCAGGGCCGTTTATGGGCTCCGAGTTTGCTTATGAGGATTTAAGCTCATTTGAGGTAGAAAAGTATACTTACAACTATTTGGGTGAAGAAGAAGTCAACGGCCTAGCAAGTTATAAGGTTGAGCAGTTTCCGGTGGATGAAAACTCTGGTTACAAAAGACGTATCGTTTGGATAGACAAAGACGCCTATCGTATTCAAAAAATAGAGTTTTATGATCGCAAAGACTCACTGCTAAAGACTTTAACCTATTCCGGCTATAACAAGTACATCGAAGGTTTTTGGCGCCCCGATCATGCGCAGATGGTGAACCATCAAAGCGGAAAATCGACATCACTGGAGTTTTATAACTATCAGTTTCGTGAGGGCTTAAGCGAAAGCGACTTTAGCCAAAGTTCATTAAAACGATTACGTTAACCCTTGGCACCCCGAAGCGTGTTCGCTTCGGGGTGGCACTAAATGAGAGCAGATTGAAGATGAACTTTGAACGTTTTAAGTTTTTGCAGCGCATTGACGTAAGTGATAAACAAACTCAGCAGCTCAAGAGCTTGATTGAAATACCCAATCATTCAGCGATTTTAGACGAGCACTTTCCGGGGCACCCCATTGTACCTGGAGTATTACTCATTGAAATGATGGCCCAATCGGCGGGTAACTTGGTGTTGTATAAGTCCGATTTTAGCCACATGGCAATTCTGGCTGCGGTATCTCACAGTAAGTTTGTCAATTACGTGGTGCCGGGCGATAGGCTCACCTGCGAAGTGGAGCTACTAAGCTTTAGTCGTGGTTTTGCACTTTGTGAGGCGCAAATTTTGAAAGACAACAACCTCGTTGCATGTGCTGAGTTACGCATGAAGGTGGTTGATTTTTTCAACGAACAAGTAAAAAACGCGGTAGTAAGCAACTTCAAAGCCATAGCAAACACACACCAACCAGCTCTGTAGTAGACATGTGTAGTTGGGTTGGCAAAGGACGTGCGGCTATGAACAGATGGAAAAATAACGATGGAAATACTAACCGATGAGCTTAATCTACAAGCTTACAAACTAGCCGACGATGGCTTACCTAATTTTGTACAAATATTGTCAACACTCGCGGTAGAAAAGCGTGATGACACCGCTTTGCTGTTTCTCAGTGACGGAGAAACAGAATTGCCAGCGATGAGCTATGGGGAGTTTCACACTCAAGCGATGAAATTTGCCGCTGGACTGGATAAACAGCACATCAACAAAGGGGATCGGGTTGTGTTGTTATATCAATCGTCTTATGAATTTGCGGTGGCATTTTTCGGATGTTTGTATGCTGGAGTGATCTCGATTCCGCTACCCGTACCGAGTAGGCGTGCCAGTGATTGGGAAAAAATAGAAAAAATAACCAATAGTGCTGGGGCAAAATGGGTGATCACCTATGAAAAAGCCTATGACAGAATCGCCCAAAATGCCGAGCGTTATCTCACAGATACACAGCTGAACATTGTGTTACACGAAGTGCTGATGCAATCCCCACCCAAAGCTGCGCAAAACATAACAGGCAGTGATATTGCCTTTTTGCAATACACCTCAGGCTCAACGGGTCTGCCAAAAGGCGTGACGTTAACTCATGATAACCTGATTGAGAATCAGATTATTCTCAAAAAAGGCTTTCGGAATTTTGGCTCGTCTACGTACCTTTCTTGGTTGCCGCTTTATCATGATATGGGGTTAATTGGTAACTTTCTACAGGCCATTTATATTGGTCAGCCCTTCATATTTATGGCGCCAAACGCGTTTTTACAAAAGCCGCTGCGCTGGTTAAAAGCCATCTCTAAACACAAAGTCAGGGTCAGCGGTGCGCCTAACTTTGCTTATGAGCTGTGTGTGGAACGCATCAGTGAAGAAGATAAGCAAACACTAGATTTAAGCTGCTGGGAAGTGGCCTTTAATGGGGCAGAACCCGTTCGTGCGCAAACCCTCAAAAAGTTTACCGACGCCTTTGCTTGTTGTGGTTTTAAAGAGAGTGCCTTCTACCCTTGTTATGGTACAGCGGAATCAACATTAATCATTAGCGGCGCGATTAAAACGCAAGAGCCGGTCTATTTAACGGTGGATAGAAGCTCCTACGAATGTAGCCAGATCCAACCCGTTGAGGAAGCGGCAACATCCTCTGATAGCATCACCATTGTCTCTTCGGGTGTGCCTTTGATTGAAGGGTCTATTGTGATTGTGGATAGCCAAAGTAAAACTGAGCTTCCCCTTATGCAGGTTGGTGAAATATGGCTGCATAGCCCATGTAATGCAATCGGGTATTGGGATAACGAAGGAGCCACCAGAGAAGCGTTTCAAAACCGCCTTGCAAACGATGACAGCGCAAAGCGCTACCTTAACACGGGTGATTTAGGTTTTACCGATGGAGAGAATCTATTTATTACGGGCAGAGTCAAAGACTTACTGATTTTTAATGGCCGTAACATTTACCCACAAGATGTTGAGTTGTGTAGCTACAACGCCCATGAAGCACTGAGAAATGAGCGATGTGCCGCGGTGTCGATTTATGACAATAACCGAGAGCGTTTGCTTCTCATTCATGAGGTAGAGCGTACTCATGTTAAAAATGCCGATTACGATGAAGTGATTGAAAGCATTAGAAAAGCGGTATATCAAGAATTTGCTATTCCCGTCTATGGTATTGCAATCGTGCAACCTTCGACTATACCTATGACTTCAAGTGGAAAAATACGCCGCCAAACATGTCGGGAGCAATTTATTAACGGTCAGCTTAGTTTAGTGACCAAGTGGATGTTAGATAGGCAAGGAGTTTAAAATGGAAACACGTCAAATCAAAGACCTAGTGATGAGCTGGGGCACTCGTTTTGTAACCAAAGACTTTAACGAAGAACACATGAAGCTGGATATGTCACTGTTGGGGCTAGACTCAATTGATGTGGTCGAGTTTTGCGAACTGCTGGAAGAAAAAGTGGGTATTTATGTGGACTTTGAGTGGGTGATGGATTGCAGTAATTTAAATGAGCTGGTGGACAAGGTAAAAGCCGAGATGGCTCAGGAAGTCTCAGCACTTTGAGTCGTTGGTTTGTATATGAGTATGTAAACCTATTTCTATCTTTACCAGCGCTATGAAAGCCCCGTTTGTTTACGGGGTTTTTTGTGTCTAAATCTGGTCAGGGAGCATGGTATTGTTGTGATAAATTCACTGAAATGGAACATGAAAATTTTAATAAATCTGTGGTTGAGTTGACTCACTCAGGGTGGGTGATTGTAGGTTATGGAGAGGTAAAACTATTTAGGATGCGCATCCCTTACGAAGGAACAGTGTGAAGCCTTCGATACAAGCAAAGTTGTGTGTTGGTTACGGTTTAATGGCTAGACGCTAACGCCAACGTTGGGTTTGAAAAATCCTTACCAAATACCAGTACCAACTCATATGCTTGGGTGATACTCATGACGGTTTTGCCACTTTCAAAGTTACTGATGGTCGCCTGATCAACGCCTAAAATAGTCGCCAATTGCCTTTGTGTAAGCCCTCTTTCTTTTCGTAGGTTGCGAATACTGATCTGCAATTCTGTTTTAAAACGGTCTACCTGCGCCTGTCTCATTGCCATATTGTTTCTCATATCCTTTCCTCATAGCAAAATGGTATCGATTAAATGTGTTGCTGATGCTAAAGGCATCGTTCTTTGCATTGCTACTTCTTTACTCACTCCCTGAATCGCCTCATAGTCATCTAAAAAGAAGGCAGAATCATATTCCCCTGACAGTTTGTTTTTGACATGAACAAGCACATAACAGCGTAGGTTGAGCGTGTCTAACTGCTTAATAAATTCAATATGTTGAGCGCTCATGTCGGGTTTAACTTTGGCTGGGAGTTTAGTCATAAACACATGTTTTATGTAAACAGCTTGCCTGTCCTTTCTGTACAACACCACATCATCAAACCCCTTAGCGGCTTGTACATTTGCTTTAACATCACCTAAAAATCTTGTTCCATACATGATTTTAATTAACCTTTGGTTACTTGATATTTACATTGTCTAACACAGCGTGTGGAAAAATCTCCACACACAGAAAAAAATTACAAAATAGTGCATAAGTTATGTTTTTCTGGTGATCGCTTGCTCGGGCAATTAAGGGGTTTACTATAAAGATCAGCGGCTAATCGAATTGGTAACGGTGGAACTAATGAGCGGTAGGGCGTTATGACGACTGCAAGCTATAGAGCTTTTAGTATTTTGGCAGCAGGCCAGAGTCGTACTCGCGTCGTGAGCATTCACAGTCTATGAGTGCTAATCAGGCTTTAAAATGAGGATTGATTGCACACTCAAGCCCAGTGATTATTAAGAAACATTAGCGCCGTTTACTGGTTTGCTTTTAGTTGAACAGATCATCATGCTTAACAGCGCACTACAGCATAGCACCCAAGCGAAATAGATCAGCCCTTCGAAGTTATCGTAGATTAGGGTCCAAGATTTTAGGTCAAGAAGGAGGTAAGCCATGTCTTCTAATAGCGCTGCAAGATTAACAACCACTAAGTAAATAAAAATCCAATGAAAAACGCCATCAAAAGGGGTTAGCTTAATAGAGTCCGCCTTGGATAGCCGACGAGAAAGTTGCACCCTAAAAATCAGAAGAAATGTGGTGGTTAGGCTAAGTAGCAATTGAGTGCCAAAAATAAGTATGCTCTGTAATACTTGATTTTCGTCAGGCGTTGTCTTATTGATTAAGCCTGACTCAAAAATTACATAACCCGCCCCAGTTAACGCAAAGATAATGCCTGCGATATGAGCCATGTTGATGTTTTTTGTATAAACACCATAGATAATACAAATACCAATCAATACCAAGTATATTGGCGTGATGATCATAGGGCTCCATAATTGGCTTAATACAAAACCGATGGTGACAAAATCCAGTATCTTAGCTCTGCCACTATCATTGGCATCATCACGAATAGCTTTTATCTGGCCGAGCAATACACCCAAATCAAGCTTGCAGCATTGTAGCCAGCGAAACAGCTTTTTTGAGGGAATATCACTGACCCCCAACTCATAATTGATGATGGTTTTTCTATCACAACCCAGCTTCTTACACATCTCTTGCTGGGTGATACCCGCCTGAATACGCAGCGCCCTTAAATCTTCACCATCAATCATGCGTTATCCATGTTGTTGTATATCTTCCGTTTTACAGTGTCGCTAAAAGCGAAGAACAGTGTAGTGCCGCAATGCGCAACTAAGCCAACTCATTT
Source organism: Pseudoalteromonas sp. T1lg23B (assembly GCF_002964665.1). Taxonomy (GTDB): domain Bacteria; phylum Pseudomonadota; class Gammaproteobacteria; order Enterobacterales; family Alteromonadaceae; genus Pseudoalteromonas. Next base: position 344,050 of record NZ_PQBZ01000013.1, read on the forward strand.
GTGTTGCTAGGCTTTTTGCTACAAATCACCATAGTGAGTAGCGCACCACAACATAGCGCCCAAGCAATATAAATTAGCCCCTCGAAGTTATCGTAAATCAGTGTCCAAGATTTCATTTCGAAGAAGGTGTAGGCAATCTCCTCAGCAAGCGCTAAAAAGTAAATACTTGAACTGTAAAGATATAGCCAATGAAAAATACCATCAAAATGGGTTAACTCAACTTGATCCGACTTCGATAATAGTCTAGAAAACTGAACTCTAAAAATTAGTATCAATGCAGTTGTAAGACTGAATAATAGTTGTATGCCATAAATGAGAACTCCCTGTAGAAGGGGGTTCTCATCAGGCGTAACGTAATTGACCAAGTCAGTTTCAAAAATAGCAAGATTGATCGTAGTCAAAACAAGAATAAACCCAGCAATATGAGAGACGTTAATATTTTTGATATACATACCATAAAGGGCACTCATACCAAGAAGTGACAAATAGATTGGAGTGACAATTACTTGGCTCCAAAACTGGCTCAAAATAAATGCCACTGTAACAAAGTCCAATAGCTTGGCTTTACTACTATCATGTGCGCCATCTCGTATCGCCTTTATCTGACCGAGCAATACACCCAGATCAAGCTTGCAGCATTGTAGCCAGCGAAATAGCTTTTTTGAGGGAATATCACTGACCCCCAACTCATAATTGATGATGGTTTTTCTATCACAACCCAGCTTTTTACACATCTCTTGCTGTGTAATCCCCGCTTGAACACGCAGCGCCCTTAAATCTTCACCATCAATCATGTTTTATCCATGTTGTTGTATATCTTCCGTTTTACAGTGTCGCTAAAAGCGAAGAACAGTGTAGTGCCGCAATGCGCAATTAAGCCAACTCATTTGTGTTGGTTGGCTTTTTACTACAAATCATCATGGTTAATAGCGCTCCACAACATAGCGCCCAAGCAATATAAATTAGCCCCTCGAAATTATCGTAAATCAGTGTCCAAGATTTAAGGTCAAAATATGACCAAGCGATATTTTCTACTAGTGCTAACAGGTAAACAATGGAAGTGTAGATATAGATCCAGTGAAAAATACCATCGAAGTGTGTCAATTCAATACTTTCTGATTTGGAGATAAGCCTAGATAATTGCACTCTGAAAATTAGTACAAGAACAAGTATGAGACTAAATATAAAATGAGTTCCATAAATTAAAGTACCTTGCAACAGTTTATTATCTTCTGGAGTTACATAATTTATTAAACCGACTTTAAAAACCATATAGTTGATACTGTATATTAAAAAGATAAAGCCAGAGATGTGAGCCATGTTGGTATTTTTTAAAGCGGTGGCATAAATTACATTAGCTCCCAGCAATGTTAAGTAGAGGGGAATTACAATGCGGTGGTCCCAGAGCTGAATATAGAAAAACGCTATTGATATGATACTTAGCAAGATTAAATTTGAGAGCTTCATTCTCTGTCCTTGTGAACTATCTATATTTGTTACTGGGTACAAAACTGGTACTTACAGCATTAAATCTTGGTGGTTTTATTGGTAAGCCGCCCGATACATACAAGCATGACTCAGTTGTAAGTTCATATGTAAATATATCGTTTTTTAACTGTTTTAGGGGTCGTTTGATTTTTAAATCCACTTTTTCCATTTGTTGTGGTTTTGAAGTGCAAGCATCAACAACTGGTATAAAAGAGTTGCATGTAAGTTTTTTTCTAGCCTTAACATTGGATAAATGCTTGGTAGGCTTTATTGAATAACTCTCAATCCCGTTAACACGCATCAACTTATTATCTGAGCGACGGCAGCTTCTTTTGGGTTTACTTTTATCACCAAACGAGATTAAAAAATTCATTAAATTAAATAAAAAGGCGCTTAACTGTTTCATTGTTCTTCATCCTGTAAGTTTGGTTTTTCTTTGCTGTTGACCTGATCGCGGATCTGCTTAATCTCACTCAAGAGAGACCCAGAATCTATCTTACAATATAGAAGCCACATGAAAAGCTGTTTGGAACGAATGTCACTGACTCCTAGCTCATAATTGATGATGGTTTTTCTATCACATTTGAGCTTTTTAGCCATAGCTTCTTGAGATATGCAGGCGTTGACCCTCATCGCCCTTAAATCATCACCATTTATCACGTGTCCCTGTCCTTTTTATTAATGGGGAGATTTTCCACAGTTAATGTACATGTTGTTAACAACGAAGAGTGATTGTGCAGGCTAAAAATACGTACCAACGTTGTCAAAGGTTGAAAAACAATGAATTCAGCCTGAATAAATATTGTAGTAAAGATATTTGCAAATGACTAAAAAGTCAACATTCTGTTTACAATGGAGTGGTAAACTAATTGCCCATGATGGGGTGTCTACTAGGTATTTTTTCACCTAGTGTACTCATCAGTAGTTTGAGGTTAGCAGTGAAAATACTCACCAATTGGGTGAAACAGAATGAAAAAATACGAAATCACAAAAATCCCCCCGCTATAAAGCGATTTTTTTCATGAGGTTATGGATATTTGTGGGCTCTAGTTAGCTTTACTCAATATTCTGGATCTGTTTATCGTTTTAAATTTCACGGTTTCAGTGATAACAAGGCCTGCAAGGTGTTTTTTACTCGTTTTAAGAGCCTTATACTCACCAGTGTACTCACCATAAAGAAATCGAAAAAATTTATGAAAAAAATTAAAAAAATGCTCAATTTCTAACTGGGAAAGTTGGGATATGGGAAACATAGCTAACTATCTGCATCAGTACAAACACAAAATGCTGAGTGCAGAGAGACATTCACAGACAACAAGCAATCATCACGAGTGATCCAGAATTGTAACTTACTGCCTGCTTTAACCAGGTAACATTTATCCCTAGGCCGAATGTGTTTAAGAGTGGTGCGTTCAATCGGTTTTGCCGACCTTGCTATATCAGCAAATTCTACTTTTTTAGCCCTGTTTATAAAGTCCATAGATTTCATAGAAGCCCTTTCGCTATGAGGTTGGTAAGTTTTAGGCGCTTGCCGCCTAAAGGCGCGCCATACCTCATGGCCAACACGGACTACGCAGAGAAAAGCCAGTCAAGCTAGAAATCGCCCGAAGGGTTGCGTAGCAAGGGGTCCCCGCTTGTGGGGTTCCGATTTATGGCTTTACAGGGTTTGAACGAAGTAGTTTAGGGCTTAATATGTAATTTTGTCATTTCAACTTAAAAAATTGCTTCTTAAGTGTTGAGTGTTATTCTAGTGAAAGTAAACATATTTGTTTGGAGCAAACAGTGATCAAGTGCCACCTCGCAAGGCTAATGGGCGAGCACAAAATGCGAATTGCAGACGTTGCTAGAGAAACCGGGTTGAGCAGGAATACAATTACTCTGCTTTACCGTGAAACAGCGCAAAAAGTAGATCTTGAAGCAATAGATAAACTCTGCATTTTGTTCAATTGTGAGATAAGCGAACTATTTGAGCAAACAACACATGATGATCAAACAGGACACTAGCAGTAAATGACCCTGATAAAACTAAAGGACCTCGAAGCACATTTATGGCATGCGGCACATATCATTACCGGGCCCATCGATGCTTCTGATTACAAAACATATATTTTCCCTATTTTATTTTTCAAACGTATATGTGATGTGTATGACGAAGAATTTCAGGAAGCGATGGAACAAGTAGGTGATGAAGAGCTTGCTAAAGGTGAAATGTTTCACCGAATTCAGATCCCTGAAAACTGTCATTGGCGCCATGTGTTCAATCGGACCAAAGATGTAGGGCAATCACTCAAAGAAGCCTTCAGAGGTATCGAGTTAGCAAACCCTAAACTGCACGGTATATTTGGTGATGCAAGCTGGACCAATAAAGAACGGCTATCCGATGAACTTCTGGTGACCTTGTTAAATCACTTCAACAAGGTAAATCTTGGTGTTGCTTCAGTGCGCGATGACGATATGGGGCGTGCATACGAGTACCTAATCAAACGTTTCGCTGATAAAGCCAACAAAAAAGCCGGTGAATTCTATACGCCTCGAACCATTGTTCGCTTAATGGTTAACATCCTAGACCCGAAAGCGGGTGAAAGCGTGTACGATCCTGCATGCGGTACTGGCGGTATGTTGCTAGAAACTATCCACCACGTAAAAGAAAACGGCGGTGACCCACGTTTACTTAAAATCAAAGGCCAGGAAAAGAACCTAACCACCGAAGCCATTGCTCGTATGAACCTCTTTCTTCATGGCCAGGAAGATTTCGACATAATACGCGGAGATACACTTCGAGACCCCAAGTTCATCCAAAATGACCGCCTCGAAACATTTGATTGCGTTATTGCAAACCCGCCGTTCAGCTTAAAAGAATGGGGTTATGAGCTTTGGGCTAACGATCCTTATGGCCGAAAGCAGTATGGTTTAGCACCTAAAACAAACGGTGACTTTGCTTGGGTTCAACATATGTTCGCCTCATTGAACGAGCAAGGGCGTATGGCTGTGGTATTGCCCCATGGCGTTTTATTTAGGGGCGGAGCTGAAGGCAAGATCCGTACACAACTTTTAAAAGAAAACCGCATCGAAGCAATCATAGGCGTAGCGTCAAATCTGTTTTATGGCACAGGTATTCCTGCCTGTATTTTAGTGCTGCGCAAATCACGCCCAGCCAACCATCAAGAGCACGTGCTGATCATTAATGCAGAAGAAATCTTCACCAAAGGCCGTGCGCAAAATACCTTGTCTAATGATCAAGCGGACGAAATTTTTAACATCTATCACCAGCAAGAAACCGCTGGCCCTAAAGCTGAAGAAATCGAAGGCGTTGCGCGCTGGGTCGCGTTAACTGAGATTGAAGAAAACGACTTCAACCTCAATATCGCACGTTATGTACAAAAACCACTGGAAGAAGAAACCATCACAGTGGAAGAAGCGCTAAAAGACTTCCAACAAAAACTGGCAGCCTTGGAGCAAGCCGAAAATGAACTGGAAGCACTGCTGATCAAGGAAGGGTTTGAACTATGAGTAAGAAGCTGAAAATTATGGTTTCTTCAACAGTTTACGGTGTAGAAGAGTTGTTAGATCGTGTCTTTGCACTGCTAACTGGTTTTGGTTATCAAACTGAGTACGGATATGAAGTACTCATGTCACATAAAGGCACAGTACCGGTATCCTCGAATGAAACTGCCTTTGAAAGCTGCCTAAAAGCAGTAGAAAAATGCGACCTGTTTTTGGGTATCATTACGCCGCAATACGGCAGTGGCGTCGACGCATCCGGCTTATCCATTACTCATCAGGAAATGAAAAGAGCTATTGAGCTCAATAAACCTCGTTGGTTTTTGGCGCATGATCATGTTGTATTTGCTCGTCGAATGCTCATGGATTTAGGTTATAAAAACCGTGATGATAGAAGTAAGTTGGAGCTAAAAAGAGGTGCAAGTTCCATATCTAACCTAAAAGTTATCGACTTATATGAAGATGCGACTATGGAACATCTTCCTCTAGATGAAAGGCAGGGTAACTGGGTTCAAAAATTTCAATCTGATTTAGATGCCAGTGTTTTTGTCACGGCACAGTTTTCAAGATATCAAGATGTTGAAGAGCTATTGGAACAACATTTTGAGAACGCAGAATTAGTCGTCAAGAAGTTTGGAGCAAGCCATGAGTAAAACGGCCGCAGAACTCAAGCAACTACTGTCGCTGGGCGAAAACCAAACCCTTGAATACCTTACAAGCTGCGAGTTAAAACACTGCGGCCCGCAAGTTTGCGCCTTTTTAAATACCCAAGGCGGTTATCTGCTATGTGGGGTCGATGATAATGGTCAAATTAAGGGTGTAGAGCATGCTGAACAAGTAGCTGAACAGCTCGAAAGCCAGCTTAAATCGGCCATTCAACCACCAGTATTGTTTTCGGTAGAAGTACAGGAAGTCGAAACCAAACAGTTATTAGTGGTTGAAGTGCCGGCCGGCAAAGATATCCCTTACGCCTTTAACAGTGACATCTACATACGTGCAGGCGAGCAAACCCAGAAAGCCGATGTCGATACCATCCGCGACATGGTTATGCGCAAGCAAGTAGAGCCTACCCGTTGGGAGCGCTTGTTTTCGTCTGAACTTGACGAACAAGGTTTATCAACCAGTGCCTGTAATAAGCTGCTATCCGCCAAACGCATTCCCAAAGAAGTCGCGCAAGCCGAACAAGGCTTACTGCACCAGTTGCAATTGTTATCGCTGGCCAAATACGGCCGTTTAACCAATGCCGCCGATGTATTACTGGCCAGTGCGCCAGGTAAACGCCACCCCCAAGCCCGAGTGCGTGCGGTGTGTTATCGCCACAAGGCCGACGACGAGTATCAGGATTTACAGCACCTCGATGGCCCTATGGCCGAGGTGATTGAGCAGCTGATTACCTTTGTGATGCGCAATACGCCATCGCGCGCACGTTTTAGTACCGCCAATAATCAGCGCGAAGACATCCCCATGTACCCGGAGCAAGCGGTACGCGAAGCCATTGTCAATGCCTTTGCCCATCGCGACTACAGTAACTTTGCCGGAGGAATTAAGGTCGAAGTTAGCCTATCATACCTGAAAATATGGAACTCCGGTGCGTTTCCGCAAGGCATCGACGAGCACAAAATTCAGCAAGGTCATATCTCGGTACTGCGTAATCCCGACATCGCCCACGGCTTATACCTGCAAGGCTATATGGAAAAGCTTGGCCGCGGCAGTGTGGTGATTCAAGAAGCATGTATAGCAGCAGACCTACCCGCGCCAAAATGGCAATCAGATAGCTCATCTGGCGTGACCTTGACCCTGTTCGCCCCGGAAGCTACCCCGGAAGTCACCCCGGAAGTCACCCCGGAAGCTACCCCGGAAGCTACCCCGGAAGCTACCCCGGAAGATAACCCGGAAGTCTACAAGCTACTCGCTTGCTTAGATGGTGAATTATCAACGTTAGAAATCAAAGGCAAACTAGGACTCAAAGATCGTGAGCATGTGAGAGATTCTTACATCAAACCTAGCTTGGAGAAGGCATTCATTGAATTAACATTGCCCGATAAACCAAAAAGCCCTAAACAAAAATACCGATTAACCTCGCTTGGCAAGAAAGTGAAACAGCAACTAAGCGACAAGAAGAAATCATGAGCGCATTAAATAAGAAAAAATTAGAGGATTTACTCTGGGGCGCCGCCGAGTTTTTACGAGGCCAAATTGACGCTTCAGACTACAAGCAGTACATATTTCCACTACTGTTCTATAAGCGTCTGTCGGATGTGTATTTGGAAGAATACACAGAAGCCTTAGAGATTCATGAAGGCGATGCCGAATATGCCGCTATGCCCATGTTCCACCGTTTTGATATTCCCAAGGAAGCCCGCTGGGAAAAGGTGCGCCATACTAGTAAAAACATCGGTGAGGCCATTCAAAACGCACTGCGTTTAATTGAAGCCAACAACCCGCGTTTACATGGTGTATTTGGAGATGCTCAGTGGACGAATAAAGAGCGTTTACCCGATCACCTGCTGTCGGATCTGATTGAGCACTTCAGTAAAATTCCGCTGGGAATTAAATCAGTTGCCCAGGACGACCTGGGCGAGGCTTACGAATACTTAATCAAAAAATTCGCCGACGACTCAGGCCACACCGCCGCAGAGTTTTATACCAATCGTACCGTGGTGCACCTAATGACACGTATAATGGGTTTAAAACCAGGTGAAACGGCTTATGACCCGACCTGCGGCACCGGTGGTATGTTGCTTAATGCGGTAATGGATTTGCGCGAACGCGGTGAAGAGTGGAGATCGGTTCATTTGTACGGCCAAGAAGTAAACCTGCTCACTTCAGCGATAGCTCGAATGAATATGTTCCTGCATGACATTGAAGAATTCGATGTGCTGCGCGGTGATACCCTGGCGGAACCAAAGTTTATTGAAAACGACCAGCTCAAGCAGTTTGATGTGATTTTCGCTAATCCTCCCTATTCGATTAAGAAGTGGAACCGCGATAAGTTCTCTGCCGACCCATATGGCCGCAACCTCTATGGCGTGCCGCCGCAAGGTTGTGCCGATTATGCGTTTTATACTCATATCATTAAAAGTCTGAAGCCCGACACTGGCCGCGCTGCTATGCTCTGGCCACACGGCATTTTGTTTCGCGATTCCGAGCAAAGCATCCGTAAGCAGGTTATTGAGTCGGACATTATCGAAGCGGTGATTGGCCTTGGCCCAAACCTGTTTTACAACTCGCCGATGGAATCCTGCGTGGTGGTGCTCAATTGCAATAAACCCGCCGAGCGTAAAAACAAGGTGTTGTTTATCAATGGTGTAGATCACGTTACCCGAGAGCGCGCTCATAGCCGCTTATCAGACGAGGATTTAGCCGTGCTCTGCGAGGCTTACTTTACACCAGAGCAACAAAGCGACATCACCGCTTTGGTGGATATCGAAACCATCAAAGAAAACCTCTACAACCTGTCGATTCCACTCTATGTGCAGTCACAAAACAACGGCGAGGTGCACGATATTGAGCATGCCATCGAGGCATGGAACATAAGTCGTGTGCAATTGAAGAAACAGACCAATAAGTTATTCAAAAGCCTTGCTGAGCTGGGATTTGAGACTGAAGTTAGCAAGGTGGAGCAGTAAATGACTGAGCAACAATTACCCGCAGGTTGGCAAATGGTGAAGTTTGGCGATATCGCCAAGCATATTTCCAAGCGTGTCGAGCCCAGTGAAACTGACCTTGAAATCTATGTTGGGCTGGAACATTTGGACCCTGACAGCTTGAAAATTAAACGCCATGGTGTGCCAAGCGATGTTGCTGGGCAAAAACTGTTGGTTAAAAAAGGCCAGATTATTTTTGGTAAACGCCGCGCCTATCAGCGTAAAGTGGCCGTGGCAGACTGGGACTGTATTTGTTCTGCACATGCAATGGTGCTTGAGGCAAACCCTAAAAAAGTAATACCTGGGTTTTTGCCATTTTTTATGCAGTCTGATGTGTTTATGAGTCGAGCTGTAGCAATATCTGAAGGATCACTTTCGCCAACCATTAAATGGAAGGTGCTTAGTGAGCAGCGTTTTGTTATTCCCACAGAAAACAAGCAGTCGATGTTACTACAACTCCTCAATAAGTCTGAGGAAACAATAGGTCACTGTGATGCCAGTATTATTGCTGTTGATCAAGCAACACATGCATTGAGGTCCAAAGAGTTTGTTTCTGATAGTGGAATGGTTGAGCTTCAGGAAATAGCTGATATTGTCATGGGTCAGTCCCCGAAAGGCGCAAATTGTTTTGATGCATATACTGCTGGAAGTTTACCTCTTCTCAATGGACCCACCGAGTTTGGTGAGGAGTTTCCTACCCCTGTCCAATATACCAACCAAATAACACGGGAAGCAGAGATTGACGATGTATTATTTTGCGTGCGCGGAAGTACAACTGGAAGAATGAATAAAGCGGACCAAAAATACTGCATAGGAAGGGGACTAGCTGCTATCAGAGCAAAATCTCCCGAACTGAACGAATATGTATTTCAAGTGTTATGTCATTTGAGAGACGCTATTTTTGAGCAAGCAAAAGGTGCAGGTTCCACTTTTCCCAATATTTCAGGAAAGGAACTTAAAGAGTGGCGTATTTCCCCAATGTCAAAGGAAAGAGCACTAGTTGTTAGTAAAAACTTGCGGCAATTAACTCTGGTTAAGAGCAACCTTTTGTATAAAAAAGAAAGCGTACAAGCGCTAAAGAAAAGCTTGCTAAGTTTAGAGGTTTAAGAAATGTTTAACGAACAAACCGTCACAGAAAATGGAATTATTGACCGCTTAAAGGGTTTAAGCGGGGTAAAGTGGACTTACTGCCATGGTGAGAGCCTGCCAAAAAAAGCGCAGGATATCTTTGTCGATGAATGGCTTAAAGATGCACTTTGTTCGTTAAATCCCGATATTGCCAAACAGCCGGATTATGCGGATGAAGTGATCCATAAGCTTCGAGGGTTGATACTTGAAGCGCGTAATACCGGCTTAGTTAAAGCTAACGAAAATTTCCAAGAATGGCTGATGGCGGAAAAAAGTCTCCCTTTTGGTGAGAGTGGCGATCACATCACTATTAACCTGATTGATTTTGATAATCTTGATAATAACGACTTTGTTGTAGCGCAGCAGGTACATTATATCGCCGCTACCGAAGCCTATTTTGACATCGTGCTTTATGTGAACGGGATTCCCTTAGTGGTGGGTGAAGTGAAAACAGCGACTCGCCCGAGTGTTACCTGGCAAGACGGTGCTGCCGATTTTATGGGGGGTAAAAAGCACTACTGGAAAAACGTAGAACCTTTCTTTGTGCCCAACCTACTTTGTTTTGCGAGTGAAGGTAAAACTTTTGCATATGGTGCCATCAACGCTCGAGTGAAAGATTGGGGGCCATGGCACAACACTGATCAACGTGAAGAAATTATGCCTGGAATGGCTTCCGTCTTACAAAGCGCTGAGGGGTTGCTAAATCCAACAACCTTACTGCAATTACTTGAGTCGTTCGCGCTATTCTCGACGATTAAAACGGGCAAAAATACGCCCCCTAAACGAATTAAAATTCTGCCACGATACCCCCAATTTGAAGCTGCTAAGCAGGTTGTTGATAGAGTCCGAAACGGCTATCCGAAAAAAGGCCTTATTTGGCATTTCCAAGGTTCGGGTAAATCCCTATTGATGCTCTATGCTGCAAAGATGCTTCGTGCTGACAATGAGCTTAATAACCCTACCGTATTGGTTGTGGTAGACAGGCGTGACCTGGACAGCCAGATCAATGAAACCTTTGGTGGTGCGGATGTTAAAAACCTAATCAAAGTACAAAGCTGCAAAAAACTGGGCGAACATATTGAGCAAGACAGCCGTGGCATATTAATTACCACCATTTTTAAATTTAAAGATGTCGTAATAGACGATAGCAACCTCAACGGCCTCAATAACCGCGACAACATTATTGTGTTAGTAGACGAAGCCCATCGCACCCAAGAAGGTGGTTTAGGTGAGAAAATGCGCTGGGCATTACCCAACGCACACTTTTATGGTTTAACCGGCACGCCGATTTCAGGCATCGACCGCAATACCTTTAAGTTATTTGGTGCGGAAGAAGACCCAGGTCGCTATATGAATCGCTACAGCTACAAGCAGTCGATTCGTGACGGGGCGACAAACCCTGTGAAGTTTGAACCGCGCCTTGCTGAGCTTCGCGTTGATCGCGATGCCATTAACCAAGAATTTGAGCAACTAGCCAAAGACAATAGCTTGGACGACGAAGAAAAAGCGGCATTGTCTAAACGCGCTGGCAAGTTGGCGGTGATGCTCAAAGCCCCTAAGCGCATGGCCGCCGTCAGTAATGATATTGTTGAACACTTTACCAGCCACGTTAAACCGAAAAAGATGAAAGGTATGGTGGTCGTTTATGACCGTGATGCCTGCGTTCAGATGTATTACTTGCTAGGTGAAAAGCTAGGGTTTGATGCCGTTGAAGTGGTTATGAACGTTGACCAAGCTCCTATCATTGACGACAAAGGTAAGAAAAACAAAGACTGGGCTAAGTGGGAAAGCGATAAGGACATTCCAGTTAAGGAAGAGGACTTCAAACGTTGGCAAACAATTGATGCAGAAGAACAAACTCAGAAAGATCTTATCGAAGGCTACAAAGACCCACAGAACCCGCTACAGCTTATTATTGTTACCGCGAAATTGCTTACAGGTTTTGATGCGCCGATTTGCTATTGCATGTATTTAGATAAGCCGTTACGAGATCATACGCTTCTTCAAGCTATGTGTCGTACCAACCGCTTATATGAGACTGACGAGACACGCAAAAATATGGGCTTGATCATTGATTACCTAGGCGTGTTTGAAAATCTGCGTACCGCGCTTGCTTATAATCCAGGTGAGATCGAAGGTGTTGTTGAAGGCATCGAAGCTTTCAAGGCGTTGTTACCCACACAACTGGATAAGTGTTTGTCTTTCTTCCCCGGTGTAGATAGAACCCTTGAAGGGTTTGAAGGTGTGATGGCGGCACAAGACTGCTTGCCGACCAATGAAAAGCGTGACGAGTTTGCCGCAAGCTTTGGTGTACTTACAAAGCTATGGTCAGCCATTAATCCTGACCCGCTTTTAAACCCATATCGGCAAGACTACAAATGGCTTGCGCAAATCTATGAGTCGGTCCGCCCTGTCGGTCAAACTGGTGCGTTAGTTTGGGCTGCTCTGGGTCCTGAAACCATCAAGATGATTCACGAGAATACGGACATAAACCGTATTAGGGATGATATTGATGAGCTCATTATGGATGAGCATGCGATTTTCACTCTAACGGAAAAAGAGCAAGAACAAAGAGCTAAGCGTCTTGAAATCGATCTTATGGGCCGACTGCGTGGCAGCGGCGAGCCGAAGTTTGTGGAACTAGGCGAGCGTTTAGAAAAGCTGCGCCAAGATTACGAAGCTGGGGTAATCAAGGCTATTGACTGGTTGAAAGCGCTGTTAGACGCCGCAAAGGACACTGTGCAAGCTGAACGCGAAACCGGTGAGAAAGTAGTTACCGAAGAGGATAATGTTCAGGCCCTTACCAAGCTGTTCATGGAAACTCGTCCAAATAGCACTCCTCAAGTTATCCAGGATGTGGTGGAGCAAATTGACAAGATTGTTAAAGCTAAGCGTTTTGACGGTTGGCAAAACTCCAACAGTGGCCCCCGAGAAATACAAAAAGCATTATTGGTAACACTTGCCCAGTTTGGTCTTGGTAAAGATAAAGAGCTGTTTAACAAAGCTTATGGATATATAGAAGAGCATTATTAGGAAGTAAAAAATGCCATGGACAAATGAGCATATTCAGTGGCTCCAAGACACTGGTCAAACACTGACACTTCAGTGTGGTAAACAAGCAAAAGTTTATCGATTTCATCATGATGTTAATGACCAAGTGAAAATGGCCGCTTGGGCAAAGCATTTTAGAAATCATTACTGTAGTGATGCTGAGATCGACATGCTTAAAGCTCCCGAGCAGTCTCGCACTGAATACCTGTTAGAAATGAAGTTTCCCAATGAAACAGTAGCGCCTGGTCCGAGTATTCGGGCGGGGGATTTTGCTGAAATTCTTGTCGCTGATTATTTAACGTTTTTACATGGTTATACAGTTCCAAAAACTCGATATGATCGTAAAGGTGTACCAAATGAATCCACTAAGGGTTCTGATGTTCTAGCCTTTAAACAAATCGATGGAAAGCCGAGCGATGATGAGCTTCTAGTTTATGAAGTGAAAGCTAAATTAAGTTCAGGCGCTAAGTCTATGCTTCAAGAAGCGGTTGACCATTCTGCAAAGGACCATTTGCGTTTAGCTGAGTCGTTAAACGGTATCAAACAAAGGATGATAGATCGAAATGATCTACAGAGCGCAGGCATGGTGCACAGGTTCCAAGACAAAACTAATCAACCATACAAATTAAGATTTGGTGCGGCTGCTGTATGTTCCGATAGCGCATATGATGGCACTTTACTTGCGAGTGCAGATTCATCACAACACCCGTACTCAGATGACCTTGAGTTGTTAGCAATTCGAGGTCATGAATTGATGGCGTTAGCCCACGCACTTTATGAGAGGGCTGCCCATGAAGTTTGAAAATAAATCCCTCAAGCTGTTATCGATAACTAAATCGAAAGCCAAAATGTACGAATTTGGTTTGGACGAAGAGCACCATATTCAGTTATCAGAGTCACCAAATGAATTGCTTCTTATGACTATCGCAATACTTGGTGATTTATGCCGGGAAGAGTTGTCTGAAGAGGTTAATCCTGAATATATCGAGCAGCGTCGTCTAGAGCTAAGGAACGCAGCCAGATACTTTGATGCGCTTGTAGGGTCAAAGTTGCAATCAAACTATGATTATTACCTGTGCCTGCTAGGGTCTGCATCCTATTATTTAGCAGATATGCCTGGTAGCGCAGCAGTATTAGCGGAAAAGACTCGGCAAAGAGAGCTCCTTACAGAATCGGGACTAGAAAACATCTTAAGTTGGTTGTTACTTGGGCAGAAAGGACCTCAATTGTATGTGAGGGAGACCCCAATACAGGGTGAAATACAAAGCCTCTATACAGCTATGGCAAGGTACATGAGCGGCAATACATCTGCCCCCAAGCTATACGAATACCAAGGTGTCATTCGCCAATTAGTGAATGAAATTAGGACATTTTTCCATTCAAATGGCACAGATCGTGAGTTACTCATAGCGGATATCATCGCTTCGATAGTAATAAGGAAACTAAAGAATTCATCGATTAACTTATTACCGGCCTATTCCGGCCTACCGTTAGAACAATGGTTAACAGCCCTTTCCAAAGAGACCTTTATAAACGAACTATGGCCTGCGCAACGCTTGCTAGGTGAAGCCGGGGTGTTCAGAGGAACATCCGCTGTAGTGCAACTACCAACAAGTGCAGGAAAGACTAAATCAGCAGAGTTGGTTATTCGCTCTGCTTTTTTATCAGAACGAGCATCGACAGCCGTTATAATCGCTCCTTTTAGATCGTTGTGTAGAGAAATTACTGACTCGCTGAACGTAGCTTTTAAAGACGAGGAAGTGTTAGTTAACCAGCTAAACGATGTTCCGCAGATAGATGAATTTGATATTGCCCTATTCTCTCAACTATTTGAAACTAATGAAGCGATAACTCCTTCACCTTCTATTGTTGTTGCTACCCCGGAAAAGCTAGTTTATTTGCTTCGCCATAAGCCTGAATTGGCTGAGGCTATCTCACTGGTTATTTACGACGAAGGACATCAATTTGATACTGGCTCTCGAGGAGTAACTTATGAACTTCTTCTGACGAGCCTGAAGCAAAAACTGCGGTCTGATACGCAGCACCTACTTATTTCAGCAGTACTATCTAATGCAGCGTCAATAGGAGACTGGTTATATGCTGGCGAAGGTGAGGTGGTTAATGGCGCAGAATGTTTATCAACTGAGCGCAGTGTAGCGTTTTGTAGCTGGCGAACTGGGCTTGGCCAATTTCACTACGTTGAGCCGTTGAATCCTAATTCAGAAGAGTTCTTCGTCCCTAGAGTATTAGCATCATTACCCATACCCTTACAGGGGAATGAGACTGTTCAGAGATTTTTCCCACCGAGAGATGATAAATCATTAGTTGCAGCTTACCTTGGAATTAAACTGTCACAACATGGACCAGTAGCTGTATTTTGTGGGCAAAAAAGTTCCGTTATTAAAATATGTCGTGAGGTAATTAAACCTCTCGATAGAGTTGAGGAGCTTCGTGCTCCAATAGTTAATAGCAATCGGAAAGAAATTGAAAAAATTGGACACTTGGCAAAGCTGCATCTGGGCGCCTCGTCTGTAGTAACCAAAGCGATTCAGCAAGGCATACTTCCTCACAGTTCCAATATCCCAAACGGTTTGCGTATTTCAGTTGAGTCCGCCATGGATAAAGGATTCGGTCAATGTGTTATTTGTACGTCAACCTTAGCTCAAGGTGTAAACCTGCCAATTAAATACTTGGTAGTGTCGGGGGTTTTTCAAGGGGAAAAGCTCATTTCAACGCGCGATTTTCACAATCTTTTAGGTAGAGCTGGAAGAGCTGGGAAACATACAGAGGGGAGTATTATTTTTGCAGATACGGAACTGTTTGATCAAAGGCGAACTGGAAAAAGGCGGCAGTGGGACCAGGTTGGTGCGTTGCTGGACCCTACAAAATCAGAGCACTGTACTAGTAGCCTTTTGACCTTAGTACAGCCATTTCACGATGACCCTTTTAAAGTTGATCCAATTAAATTTTTGGAGTCACCTGAAAAGTACAAACAGCTTTGCTTAAAGGCCTCAACCCAGCAGAATTTAGATATATCTTCCTTAATAAAGCAAATGGAGTATCGGCTTGGTTTCATAAAGAGTTTAGAGAGTTTCCTGTTGGCAAATAGCAGTGAAGACACTCTTACTGAAGAAGCGCTGGTCGAGCTTTCGACTGATACTTTTGCTTATTCACTTGCAAACAATGATGAAAAGAAAAAATTAAAAACGGTATTTACTATTGTTGCAGAGCGAGTCCGCGATATAGCCCCAGAGAAACGTGCTTTTTATGGGAAAGCTCTTTTAGGTATTAAAGAGCTTGAAAAGCTAGAAATATGGTTAAATGAAAATATTGAGGCTCTGGAGGAAAAGCATTCACTAGAAAATTTATTAGAAATTATTTGGCCGGTTATTGAAGATTTAGGGATGAATAACAATCTAGGCAAGCTTTTAGGTGAAGGGGCCGGGCTTTTTATCGCACGTCTATGGTGTTCTGGAATCTCTTACAAGAAATACTGCGTCAGTCAATGCAAAATGGCTTTAAGTTTAAAGCTAATACACAACAGCGAAGACTAAAAATCGAAAATATCATAGAGATATGTGACAGCTGCTTAGGATATGACGCGATGTTATTAGTTGGTGCTTGCGCGGATTTGCTAGAAAGCATTTATGCAATTCCTGATACCTCAGATTCATTTAGGAGGTTGCAAGCTTCATTAAGAGTTGGCTTAGATGATGAATTAGAGAAATGGCTTTATTCAAAGGGATTAGCTGATCGTATCATTGCCAGAGATATTGGTAATATACTTCGCAATGCTGAGCAACCAATTGAATCTTTTGATACATCAGTGTTCGAAAAATTTAGAGATAGGATTTCTGAAAGGTTAAATCACTACCCATCGGTGTTTCATGATGCTGTATATGGTTAATAGATTACAGGTTTTAAAAAAGCAGCTGCACACCGTTGTCGCCTTGACAGTATTTAAGGCCGCGTATCTATCTAGATACGACTATCCTTTGAGACGGTAGATGCTAAAAACCCTAAAAACACCTACTTGGATTACTCACCTCGTGGGCAACGCCCGGTTGTACCATTAGCCATACGGCCACCTAGGTAGAGGTCGTCTGTAGAGTAGACGGGGCTGGTGTGCAGCCACTGATTTGAACTATAACTGACTCTCCTACATTGTGCGTCAGAAAAACTCCCCTAAGTTTTCCCCGGTTTTTTTAAGGCGGATTGGCGACGAGTCGTCCCTACTCGAAAGAGGTAGGGACGACTCGCAGAGTCGCCCGTCGAGGCCACTGCTCATGATGCCTCGACACCCAATCCGCCTTGAAAAATTGCAGGGCCAGAAGAGGGATGGAGATTTGAGAGCGTCAAAAAGGTGTTGCAATCTCTGATCACTGTGATAATTTTATTTATGAACTCGCTCGAAATGAGCACCAAGAAAAAGGGCGTATCCACTGCCCGCAATACGTTCCTGAGGAGCTGCACTCGCAGCATTATGGGTCACCCGACCACCCCACAATAAACAACACAAATATAAACCACAGTAGTTCGCGCTGTATTTCAACAGAAATCACACGGCTCAGCTTTGTTGCTTTAGACCAGTTAGCCTTTATGTCTTACGACAATATGCTCGGTTACGCACCGTTCATATGGCTTTAAAACTTACCTATTTTGGCATTTCGCCCCCTGGTCTTCGGTTTAGTGTTTTTCTCAATACTTTCAAATTAGTTTTTAAATTTATGAGGAACATGAAATGAGCCAATTAGGATATCGTCTTCATCAAATGGTGAACGACACTCACCGCGAAAGTAGCTTTAGCACTAGAGCTACTCGTAGCAAAGTATTAAATCTTGCTGCCAAGCAGTTACTCAAACATGGTTATAGATTAAAAGACCCGTCCGGCCTTAAAACCAAACATATCAATCACCTTGTAACGCGTTGGCAAGATGAAGGTTTAGCAGCAAAAACAATAAAAAACAGAATGGCGGCCTTGCGTTGGATTGCCGAAAAAATAGGTAAACCTAATATCTGTTCACGTAGCAATGATGATTACGGCATTCCAAGAGTTCGCAACAACCCCATTGGCAAGTCAAAAACGTTAGACATGGATAAACATGCCAAGATCAAGAGTGACTTAATCAAGCTTTCCCTGCGTTTGCAGCAAGAGTTTGGGCTTAGAAAAGAGGAGTGTATGAAATTCAGCTTATCTTATGCTTTGGTAGACGCTAACACTCTACAAATAAAAGGTTCATGGGCTAAGGGTGGCAAATACCGCACGATCCCAATTCGAAAAGAATCTCAACGACAACTCATTCGTGATATTGCCGCTGTTACTAAAGGCGCACTTATCGAACCTGAAAAGAACTATAAGTCACAAATGGGAGAGTACGACCGCGAAACAATCCGAGTTGGATTAAATAAAAATCACGGATTACGTCACCATTACGCAAGGGAGCGTTATTTAGAGCTTACAGGTTGGAAATGCCCTGCTGACGGAGGCCCTCATAGAAGAGAGTTGTCGCCCACTGATTATGAGCACGATACCAAAGTCCGTGAGCAAATTAGCCAAGAGTTAGGTCATGAACGTTTGAAGATAACCTATGCTTACTTGGGCAGTTAAAATTAGGCATGCCTAATTTTATCCGCTTACTGACCAATCCAATATCTTTTCAGCCAACTCGTCTTCAATGCAGTACAAGAAGGCAGTTGGCACCTTTAGAACACCGCTCAACGCGACTACAGTTTTGAAATCTGGAGTGTGAACACCACGTTCATATTGGTTCATACGAGCAGACGCAACAAACTTATCCATCCCCGCCATTATTCCTAACTGCTTCTGGGACAGACCGAGTCTTGTTCTTGCTTGCTTTAGCCGTGTTGGAAACGGCGAACCATCATTAGTTTTCAATTGGTGTAAGACATCTGCTCTTGAAAACTAAGATTTTCTTAGCTTTAATTGAATCTAGATACTAAGGAATACTTAGCTACAGATTAGGCATGCCTAATTTTTTGGAGGACATGGCTATGCTTGAAACTTTCGTGTGTGTGTCGGTAGGGGTTATCTACTTGTTGATTAGTATATTTACCGCTGATGATCAATCATCTACGGAAAATGAACAACTCGATAAGCTTGATGATGGTATGGGTAATATTATCGCTGATGGCGAACATATGACTCGTCAAGAGGCTGAGGATGCTCAGGCACGAGGCGAGTTATACGACACTTATTACTAGAGCTAATACATAGGCCAATTTGGCATGCCAAATTGGGGGCGGATTTTATGAACGAAGAAAAATTGATTAATAACTCTGAGCTACGGCCATTTTTACCCGCATTTGCTGAGATCAAACATCGACTGCGTGGTATTGAAGTCGAATGTGAGCCACTAGGCCTTTCTTTTGATAAGGATGTTCAGACAGAAGAGGATATGTTACTCACTTTAATATCCCAAAAAGCGTTTGCGTTCGATGTAACCAACGAATATGGGGCTGTCTGGGATGTAAGACTGGAGCCCTTTTCAAAGTTTAAAGCGCGCAGCACCAAAATAACATTCCCGTTTACCGGCTATAATCCTAATAAGCGGCAGCAAATCAGTAATTGGGTTATCGAATTGTGTAATTGGGAAGGTGACGTATTTACCGGCATCACCAGGCATTAAAATTAATAGGAACTGCTATGACAACATATGAATGGTTTCAAATGTGGGTTTTAATGGTGCTGGCTATTCGCGCTACTCGCCACTACGACAAACTAAAACACGATCTATTTGAAGCAATTAAAGAGGGGAGAATATAGTTATGGCTCCGTTGCTTACAGGATGCGCCATGGTTCTGGCGTTGGTGATATTTTTTGCTTTGCTATTTCATTTTAATCGCGACAATCTCAATAAATTCGACTGATATCCAATATCTCTAGCGAAAAAATTAGGCATGCCTAATTCTTGGCACCCAAAAACAGCTGTTTTCTCCCACTTTACGTGAAAATTAAATCCCTGAAACGGGTAAATCTTGGCGTTTTTTTAACGCTTAGAAAAACCCCTCGAAAGTAAGGGGGGTTTTTCCGATCCAACCTGTCTCAAACCGTGTCAACCTAACTCTCAATGATTCAAGTAATACAAATGCGTTGATTTTGAGAGGTAAAATTCATGCTAAAAGCAAAACCTGATGGTATCTACGCCCTTAACAAAGATGGTGAAGAGAGAAAAATTTCCGGTCCAATAGAAGTTAAAGCTATCGTTTCGTCGCCCGACAAGCGGGACGATTTTGGTAGATTAATTGAGTGGAAGAATTACTTCGGACTATCAATACGTGAAGTTCTGCCAATGGGGGAAGTAGATGATTATTCGGCGAAGAAATTCAAAAAGAGGCTTTTGAATTCGGGGTTTGAGTTATCAACAAAAAAGTTTTCCTGGGACTCATTACTTTCTTATCTAATTGAATATCCATGTAGTGAGCATGCAATTACTGCTAAGCAAAGTGGTTGGATTGATCGCCAGTTTATCACTCCGGATTGGACAATAGGTGAAGCAACCACACCTGCTGTTTATGTTGGTGATTTTGCGGGTGCAAGCTTGTCTGAAGCAGGGACATTAACCGAATGGCAGCAACAGGTGGGCAGTTATTGCCGTGATAATCCCATTTTGATTCTTTCTGTTTGCTGTGCTTTAGCTGCCCCGCTTATCGAATGGACGGGAATAGAAAGTTTTGGCGTTCAGATTGTTGGTGCCTCAAAAACTGGAAAGTCTACAGCAATGAAGGTAGCCGCCAGTGTTTACTCTGATCAAACTTACTGCGAAAGCTGGAGCTCTACAGCAAATGGACTTGAATCTATTGCACGTGCAAGAAACAACATGCTGCTTTGCCTAGATGAGTTTAAGCAGTGCCCAGAACAGGAAATGGACCGGCTGGTTTATCATCTGTGCAATGGTGTTTCAAAACTGCGAAGTGAAAAAGATGGATCTCTAGGAAAGCGCTACCGATGGAACACAATCTTTTTGAGCACAGGCGAGTTAACACTTAAAGAGTTACTCCACGATAACAATAAGACAGTGAGCGCAGGCCAGATGGTACGTCTCTTGGACATACCTACATTTGGTGCTTTTGATGTGTTTGAAAACATTCATGAATTCTCATCTCCTAAAGAGTTCGCAGAACATTTAGGTTCTGCTACTCGAAAGTATTTCGGAACGCTTGCCAAAGCATGGGTAAAAATACTTTCTCGCCTTAACTGCCCTCAAGACGAAGTTATAAAAGAGTACAGGTGCATCCGAGAAGAGTGGCCTTGGGCAAAGGATATTGGGAGCCAGGCTAATAATGTGCTGGATAAACTAGCTTTACTCGCCGCCGCAGGAGAGATAGCGACTAATCATGGACTGTTACCGTGGCACTTGGGGGATGCAAAAGGCGCGTTAAAACAGGTTGCGATGGTCTGGCTCGACGACAGAGACGGTACAGAGAATGCTGAGAATAAGAAGCTGACTGAAGATATATTGAAGCTTATTAAAAAATGGCGACATAGCCTATCGTCAAAAGAACAATGGAACGATAGTTTTATTGGTATGTTTGAGTTCGAGCAGGAGTTGGTTTGGTATATTCCTCAACAAATCTTCAAAACAGAGGTAAATCAACCGAATAAACAAATATATAGTAAAGTCCGAGAGCTTATGTGGAAAAAGGGTTGGCTAAGTTCTAATGAGCCTGACCGGCGCACATTCAAAATTGGCAGCAAACGTTTTTTTAAATTCTTTCCCGAGAAAATCTGTCGCGAATGCGGTGAAAGTGTGGATCTATCCCACTTTCACCCAAATGATAACTCATTGAATAGTAATGCTAATCCCACTTTCCCAGTTTCCCAGAGCGAGAATTACTAATGCTTACTGACCAGCTATTTGACGAAATTAAATGCGTGATTGAAAGCCAACTTTGCAAAGTAGCGCTCAACAGCAAAGAGTTCCTCACATTTGATGAGTGTGTTCAATACACAGCACTAAGCCCGAATTTCTTGCGGCAACAAGTACGGAACGGGTTGCCCTGCTACAAACTTGGAGGGCGGCGAACATTTTTTAAAAGAACAGAAGTTGATGCTTGGGTACTGAAGAATCGCGTGGAACTGGGAGACGAACATGAATAACGAGCTATTTGAAAAACGAGCGGGAATTTTAAAGCTTTATGGCGAAGAAGAGCGGTTGATAAGCGAGACTGAGCGCTGCCGCAGAACCGGCATAAGCCGCACTACCTGGTGGCGTATGCAAAAGGCGGGAGAAACCCCGCCATCCTCCAGCGTGGGTAAAGGAAAGGCCCGTTGGTTGCTGTCTGATATTTTATTGTGGATAAATGGTAATGTTTAGAGCATGTTATGCTAACTTAGGCGAGATATGATGTTATTCGAGTGATAAGGGATATGACTGAATTAAGCTGTAGTGCAAAAAAATTACTAACTTTTTTAAAAAAGATATCTAGGGATAGAGGAGCGTCTTTTAAAAGCACAATTGAAGAGTTTGGCAAATGTAACCAAGAGCAAGCTAATTTGCTTCTGGATGTCTTAGCCGTGATGGTCGAGAGATTTGGCAGCCCAACTTTCATCAAGTATAACGGAAATAAACGTGTGCATGTTACTGGAGTTGAACCTTTCTCATTGCATTGTGAAAGAATCCGTTTTGAGCTGGAGCCTTATTTTTCAGGTGTTAAAGCTGATATTTGCCTCGCTAGAAGTACTACTCCTGGCTGTCGTTTGAGAGATCCGCTTCTCAAGTTAAGGTTTGACTCTGGAGAGAGGCGATTGTTGATTATCCGTAGCCTTAATCAGGTCTTCGATTTTATTAATGGTTCTACGGAATGGGACGGTCTTTTTGATGAAAATGAAGTGGCTCCCGCCACATCTCCCCGCCGTTCGGTTCCTAGTACGGAGATGTCGTTTAATGAACGTAATATCTTACTGCCAGAAGTGAAATCATATCTAAAAAATCAAAGCTATAAATTTGTCGTTGAAGACGAACAGTTACATGGGCGGTATGATTTATATGTAAGAAGCCCCGAAAAAATTCTCGTTGAGCTTAAATATATTAATCCAGATGAAAATGCTTTAGGGAAATTGCGTTATGCCATTGGGCAGGTTCTCCTTTATGCATTTGACCAGAGAGGTTCGAGAGACATTGAAAAACTATGGGTTGTTACAAATGAATGTACTGTCTGTGATGCGGTAAAAGAAGCACTGAAGGAGATCCAAGCTCAAACTTCTGTAGAGTTTTTTCAACTACGACGAAACAATCTTTTAGAGATTGATGAATGGTAACTGCTTGGATTAGGCTAGCCTCTTCACTACTGAAGAAGAGGCTGTAAAGCGACTGATACTGCTTGGTGAATTTCCTTTCTCTCTTCAAAGAAGTCATGTTTGTTGTAAATTTCATCTAACTTACTGATTTGATGATTTAAGCAACGCTCTAAATGATCATCTTGAAACTTCATCCCGGCCGCAATAGATCTGAAAGTGCGCCTAAGGTCGTGAACTCTAAAATGTTCTAAGTCATGCATACGGTTTGGCGGTTGAACTTTTTTACTTTGATCTATACCAAATAGTGAATTAATTGCGCTGTTGATAGTATCAGGGCCCATGTATGGTCTAGTGCTCTTGCGCCTAGCTGGAAATACATAATTTGACCCATGTGATCGAACTTTTAGTTCTCTAAGCCATTCTACAGCGAGTGGTGGTAAGGGAATTTTGATAGCTCTAAAGTTTTTCTTGGTACGCTCTTTTGGTAAATGCCAAACCGCATTGCCTAAATCGAACTCATGCCATGGAGCCTGAATTAATTCAGACTTACGTACTCCTAAAACCACCAACAAACAGCAAGCTAGGTAGTTGTCGCGAGTAAAAGACTCGGGGTATTTTCTGAATACGCTGAATGCTTGCTCCACTTCATCAATAGTTAATACTCTTTCCCGAGAGGATTCATGCCCTCCCGCATCTTTATAGCTGAAGGCAGATGCGGGATTGTTCAGTGTAATATTCAATTGGATAGCATGCTTAAAAAGGTTTTTAAGTAGATCGAGTACATCATTCGCCACTGTAGTTCGCCCACTGTCGGCAATGATATTTAGGATATCTCGAATGTGAAACGCATTAACCTGCTCAACTTTAAGGTGACCAATGAATTTGGCTACATTGTTGTCATATTTACTTTTCGGAATATCAGGCCTTTTTAATCGTTTGAGCAGCTTATTTTCATACATATCTTGAAATAGCTCGTTAAAAGTCATCCCGCTATGTTTAGACAGAGAGCTCAATGATAGTGGATCAATTCCTTCTCTGAGCATGGCTCTGATCGTTTCAGCCTCACCACGAGCTTCAGCCAGTGTCAGTTGTCCGAATTTACCCAGCGACTTTTCCCTCCTCTTTTCGTTGAAGGTATATCTTAGGGACCAGTATGGTTCGCCACGCTTCGGAACGACGAAGGACAATCCATTGCCATCGGATGTTTTACTTGGCTGACCTTTAGCAAGTATGTTGACTTGTTTAACTGTTAAATTTGGCATTTTTTCACCTCTTGTACTCACCAGTAGTTTGAGACTAGCAGTGAAAAATACTCACCACAATACTCACCAATTGGATGAAACAGAATGAAAAAATACGAAACCATAAAAAACAAAACCCCACTATAAAGTGAGGTTTTTCAATTTATTATGAATTATCATGAGCGCTAGTGAACATTACTCTATATTCTGGATCTGCTCTCTCATTTGCTCTATCAACACTTTTAGCTCTACTGCTGCGTTGGTGATTTCGGTGTTGATTGATTTTGAGGCGAGGGTGTTTGACTCGCGGTTGAACTCTTGCATCATAAAGTCTAAACGTCGGCCGCATGCGCCGCCTTTTTTCAAGATTTTGTGAGTTTCTTTAACGTGTGACTTGAGGCGGTCTAGCTCTTCGGCGACGTCTTGTTTTTGTGCAAGGTATATAAGCTCTTGCTCTAGGCGGTTTTCGTCGATTTCCGCTTTAAGTTCTTCTAACTTAGTGGTGAGCTTTTCGCGTTGCCATTTGTTTACCTCTGGCATGTGGCCTTCAACAATGGCGACTTGCTCTACAATCGAGTCTAAACGGGTGGTGATCATGGTTTCTAGGTTTTCACCTTCGCTGGCGCGAGCGGCTTTAAAATCTTCGACTAATTCGTCAAAACCTGCAAGTAGCTGACTATTTACTGTGTCTAGGTCTACTTCTTGTGCTTCCATAACGCCGGGCCAACGCAGAATGTCTACTGGGTTGATTTCGCCCTTGCTGTGTTGTTGCACCCATTGAGCGCTTTTGATCAGTTGCTCTGCTAAGGTTTCGTTAATAGACAACTCACCCACGTGGGCTGGGTTGGCGGTAAACTTCAAATACACTTCTACCTTGCCGCGCTGTAAATGCTTGCGCAGGCGTTCACGTACTACTGGCTCCATGGCACGGAACTGTTCAGGTGCGCGGATAAAGGTTTCTAGGTAGCGCTGGTTAACCGAGCGAATTTCCCAAACCCCTGTGCCCCATTCACCCTTAACTTCTCGGCGTGCGTAGGCGGTCATACTATGGATCATGTAAAGTTCCTAATCTATTAACAAATTTTGCTGCGCCATTATAGCTTATAAAGCGCGCAGGGCGACAGAGGAAATAATTAGCAAATTTTGTGAGCTAAGGTCACAACAATTTATTAGCTTAACGCATAGCATCGTATCGGCTGAGCCTTTATAATAGGCAAAATTCTGAATTTAGGGGAACGTGGATGCGTCCAAGCGAAAGAACAGCAAACCAAATAAGACCAGTAACATTTACCCGTAACTATACTATGCATGCCGAAGGGTCGGTGTTGGTAGAGTTCGGTAACACCAAAGTATTGTGTACTGCCACTGTTGAAGCGGGTGTACCTCGTTTTATGAAAGGTCAAGGTAAAGGCTGGATCACCGCTGAATACGGTATGTTGCCACGTTCTACTCATACTCGAAATAACCGTGAAGCGGCCAAAGGCAAACAGGGTGGCCGTACCATGGAGATCCAACGTTTGATCGCGCGTGCATTGCGTGCTGCGGTTGACTTAAAAGCGCTTGGCGAGAACACCATTACCATCGACTGTGACGTACTACAGGCGGATGGCGGTACGCGTACAGCTTCAATCAGTGGTGCCTGTGTGGCCTTGGTTGATGCGCTAACCTACATGCGTGCTAAGGGTATGATCAACAACAATCCACTTAAGTTTATGATTGCTGCGATTTCGGTTGGGGTTTACAACGGTGAAGCGATTTCTGATCTAGAGTACCTAGAAGATTCAGAAGCAGAAACTGACATGAACGTGATCATGACTGAAACGGGTAAACTGATTGAAGTACAGGGCACCGCTGAGGGTGAACCGTTCTCGTTTGAAGAGCTGGATGAGCTACTGGGTTTAGCGAAGCACTCAATCCGCGAAATCATTGATTTACAGAAAAAAGCACTCGCATAAGACCGTTAGATATAATAGGTAAGACATGAAAGCATATCAAAAAGAGTTTATTGAATTTGCCCTTGAAAAGCAGGTGCTTAAGTTTGGTGAGTTTACACTGAAATCAGGCCGTACCAGTCCTTACTTTTTTAATGCAGGCCTGTTTAACACTGGTCGTGATTTAGCGCGTTTAGGCCGCTTTTATGCTGCAGCACTTGAAGATGCGGGCATTGCGTATGACGTTTTATTTGGCCCAGCGTACAAAGGCATTCCAATTGCTACCACCACCGCGGTTGCATTGGCGGATCACTACAACAAAGACGTGCCTTACTGCTTTAATCGTAAAGAGAAAAAGCAACATGGTGAAGGTGGTTCGTTGGTCGGGTCAGCGCTGGAAGGTCGTATCATGTTAGTTGATGATGTGATCACCGCAGGTACTGCGATTCGTGAGTCAATGGAGATCATTGCACAGGCGGGCGCAGATTTATCAGGCGTATTGATTGCGTTAGACCGTCAGGAAAAAGGCAAAGCTGAGCTGTCTGCGATTCAAGAAGTTGAACGTGACTTTAACACTCAAGTGGTGTCTATCGTTAAATTGGCTGATTTGATCACTTACCTTGAGCAACAAGGTGGTATGGCAGAGCACCTAGAAGCGGTGAAGGCTTACCGTGACCAATACGGTGTTGCGTAATTGCCGGTTAAACTATTAGTAAAAATGCCAGTCTGTGACTGGCATTTTTTTTATCTAAACTCATAAAAAGTTCAGCATAAGCGGTTATTATTGCCGATTGCGCATAGCTGTTTTGCTCGGCCAAAATTGGTTTATTGCGTTTAAATTTGGCATAGTAGACACCCTGCCAATGGCGGTATAAATATTAGAAAAGGCAAATTATTTTCATGGCAAGTCAGCAAACTAAGCAACAGCATATACATATTTTAGGGATCTGTGGCACGTTTATGGGCGGCATTGCGGCGATTGCGCAAGCGCTGGGTTTTAGAGTGACCGGCTCAGATCAAAATGTGTATCCGCCAATGAGCACCCAACTTGAGTCTTTAGGTATTGAGCTAACCACGGGTTATGACCCCGCGCAACTAGAGCCTGCCCCAGACATGGTGGTGATCGGTAACGCAATGAGCCGAGGCAATCCGTGTGTTGAGTATGTGCTTGAGCAGCGTATCCCTTATACCTCAGGCCCAGAATGGCTAAAACACAATTTACTGCAAAATGCTTGGGTGCTGGCGGTGGCGGGGACTCATGGAAAAACCACCACAGCCAGTATGTTGGCGTGGTTGTTGGAATATGCTGGCTTACGTCCAGGTTTTTTGATTGGCGGTATTGTACAAAATTTTGGCGTATCAGCGCGTATCAGCGATACCCCGTTTTTTGTGATTGAAGCGGATGAATATGACACCGCGTTTTTTGATAAGCGCAGTAAGTTTTTGCATTACTTGCCACGCACGTTGATCATGAACAACCTTGAGTTTGATCACGCTGATATATTTAGCGATCTCAACGCCATACAGACACAGTTCCATCACTTACTGCGTACTTTACCGTCGCAAGGCAAGGCCATTTATCCGCAAGATGATGAGCCACTAGCTGAGGTGATCAAACGCGGTTTTTGGAGCCAGCAGGAAACCCTAAACGGCGATTGGACGTATAAACTCTTGCAAAGCGATGGCTCTAAATTTGAGGTTTATCTCCATGGTGCACTGGCAGGCGTTGTTAACTGGTCGGCCATTGGCGAGCATAATGTTAAAAATGCCATGATGGCGATTGCGGCAGCGCGTCATGTGGGCATTCCAGTGTCGGTAAGCATTGACGCACTCAGTGAATTTAAATCACCCAAACGCCGCATGGAATTACTGGGCGAAGTAAACGGTGTGCGTGTGTACGATGACTTTGCGCATCATCCCACCGCGATAAAAACCACGCTTGCGGGGTTAAAGGCGAGTGTGGGTGATGACTCAGTGATTGCCATTTTAGAGCCGCGCTCAAACACCATGAAGATGGGGGTGCATCAAAGCACCTTATTGGACTCTTTGGCGCTGGCTGATGAAGCCTATTTGTTTGAACCGCAGGGGCTGGGTTGGTCGCTGCGCGAGCAAGCGCAAAAAGCCGGGCGCAAGTGTAGTGATAGCATTGACGAGATCATTACTCAGGTGTGTGAGCATGCGCAGCCCGGGCAACATATTTTGATCATGAGTAACGGTGGCTTTGACGGGCTACATCAAAAGTTACTTCAAGCGCTCAAGCAGCGAATTAACTAAGCAGGAACTTAATGTGAGCGAGTTTAAACCCGCCATAACTTTGGCATTTAGCGGCGCTTCGGGCGCACCTTACGGACTGCGTTTGTTAGAAGTATTGGTCGCCATGAATTATCAAGTGTATGTGCTTATCTCAAGTGCGGCACGGGTGGTACTCGATACGGAGTCGGGCATCAAACTTTCGGGCAACGAACAAAAGGCCACTGAGCAGTTAAGCGCCTTGTATCAGGCCAAGCCTGAGCAAATCAAAGTATTTGGTAAAGATAACTGGTTTAGCCCGGTTGCGTCTGGCTCGGCCGCACCGAAAAAAATGGTGGTATGCCCGTGTAGTGCGGGGTCTGTGTCTGCCATTGCTATGGGGGCGTCGGACAATTTGTTAGAGCGCGCCGCGGATGTAGTAATAAAAGAACGCGGTCAACTGATTTTAGTACCTAGAGAAACCCCGTTTAGCTCTATTCACCTTGAAAATATGCTTAAGCTTAGCCAGCTTGGCGTCACTATTATGCCGGCGGCTCCGGGTTTTTATCACCAGCCAGAATCGATTCAGGATTTAGTCGACTTTATGGTGGCCCGTATTCTTGATCATTTAAACATCGAACATACCTTGGCGAAGCGCTGGGGTTATGGAGAACAACACTAACATGACGATAGCACTGAATATCAAAGGCTTGAGAAAAGTCTATAAAAACGGCGTTGAGGCCGTAAAAGGGATAGATTTACAAGTTGAGCAGGGCGACTTTTTTGCGTTGCTTGGTCCCAATGGCGCGGGAAAATCGACCACCATCGGCGTCATCGCTTCACTGGTTAACAAAACACAAGGGCAAGTTGAAGTATTTGGGCATAGTATTGATACCGCACTTGAAGATGCAAAATCAGAGCTGGGCCTAGTACCACAAGAGTTTAACTTTGGTCAGTTTGAAACGCTCAACCAGATTTTGGTCAATCAAGCTGGCTACTATGGTGTACCGCGAGCCTTGGCCCATGAACGCGCTGAAAAATACCTAAAGCAGCTTGGCTTGTTTGATAAAAAAGATAAGCAAGCACGCACGCTATCGGGCGGTATGAAGCGTCGTTTAATGATTGCTAGAGCCTTGATGCATGAGCCAAAGTTATTGATCCTCGATGAACCAACGGCGGGGGTAGACATCGAACTGCGTCGCTCAATGTGGGATTTTTTACGACAAATCAACAAGCAAGGCGTGACCATCATTCTTACCACTCACTACCTTGAAGAAGCCGAGTTACTGTGTAAAAACATCGCCATTATCGATAAAGGCGTGATTGTTGAAAACACCACCATCAAAGCGTTGCTTGCCAAGTTAGATAAAGAAACCTTTGTGCTTGATTTAAAAGCCCCGATTCAACCTGTTACCCTTACGGGTTATCAATTCACTATGGTCGATGATCACACGGTAGAAGTGGAAGTGGCCAAATCTCAAGGGTTGAACGAGGTGTTTAGTCAATTGAGTGCGCAAGGCAATACGGTATTGAGTATGCGTAACAAGGCCAACCGTTTGGAAGAGTTGTTTGTTGGATTATTAGAACAGGGGCGCACAGCATGAATATCACCCGCTACGGTGTTGCATTAAAAAGTATCTGGATTAAAGAGTGTATTCGTTTTTTGCGTATTTGGGTGCAAACTCTGGTACCTCCAGCCATCACCATGACGCTATATTTTGTGATTTTTGGCAGTTTAATAGGGTCTAGAATTGGTGATATGGGTGGCTTTAGTTACATGGAGTTCATCGTGCCTGGCCTTATCATGATGTCGGTGATCACCAACTCATACTCCAATGTGGCCTCCAGTTTTTATTCCACTAAATTTCAAAAGAGCATTGAAGAGTTGCTGGTAGCACCTGTGCCTAACTACATCATTGTGTTGGGATATATCGGCGGCGGTATGGCACGTGGCATGCTAGTGGGGCTTATCGTAACGTTGGTATCATTATTTTTTGTTGATATTCAAATTCATAACCTAGCGGTGATCATCGCAACGGTGATCATGACCTCAGCGGTGTTTTCGCTAGGTGGACTGATCAATGCGGTGTACGCCAACAGTTTTGACGACATCAGTATTATTCCTACTTTTGTGTTAACCCCGCTGACCTACCTAGGGGGCGTGTTCTACTCCATTACATTGTTGCCGGAGTTTTGGCAGGGGGTTTCTCAGGTTAATCCCATCATTTATATGGTTAATGCCTTTAGATATGGCTTTTTAGGTGTATCTGATGTGAACATTTACACCGCTTTTGCGGTATTATTCGCGTTTATTTCTGGATTATTTATTCTGGCGTTGAGTTTGATCCGCCGGGGAGTAGGGTTACGTCACTGATGAGTGAAGCAAATTCAAGAAGCATTGTTTCAAACCAGCCCAGCTTGCATGACAAGCTGGACGAAATAGTCACAAAGCACTTACAGGCCGAGTTTAAAAAGCCCGTTGCTGAGCATACGCAACGCGCTTTTGATGAAGTCAATGCGCGGGTTCAGGCGTTTGACGGTCCGATTATCTTAGACTCCTGTTGTGGAGTGGGAGAAAGTACTGCCAACCTCGCGAAACTGCATCCGGATGCCTTAGTGATAGGCATCGATAAGTCGTCTCATCGTCTTGAAAAGCATGATGTTGAGTACAAACAAACGGATGCTGGTCAGTATCTGTTGGTACAAGCGGATCTCAATGACTTTTGGCGCTTAGCGGTGGCGGCTAACTGGCAACCAACGCATCATTATTTGTTGTATCCAAACCCTTGGCCAAAGGCTAAACACATCCAACGTCGTTGGCATGGTGCCGCGGTGTTTCCATTTATTGTTAAGCTTGGTGGAGTGCTTGAGGTACGTAGCAACTGGGATATTTACGTCAAAGAATTTGCCCGCGCGCTGCAATTGGCAGGACACCCAACACCGGTTGAGCCGTATCACAGTGATACAGCTATCACGCCATTTGAACGTAAATATTGGGCAAGTGGGCAATCAAGCACGCGCTTGGTGATTAAGCTGCCCTAATTTACTACAAATATGTGGGGCCGCTTTGGCAATGTAGTGGCCCTCAACCAAATCAACCCCAGCCTCAGAGAGCTTGCTATATTGCTGCTCAGACTCAACTCCCGCAACCAGTATTAAAATGCCTTTATCGCTACACAGTTTGGCGATGTTCTGTATAAACTCAAAAACTTGCTCATCTTCGGCAATGTAAGGGGTAAGTGTTTCATCTAGCAACAACATGTCTATGTTGAGTTTCATCACGCGGCTCACGGTGAGTAAACCACTACTAACCGCATTAATTGAGACCTTGACGCCCTTACTTTTGAGTACATTGATACACACCGCCATGGCATTAAAGTTGTCCAATACATCTTTTTCATCTAATTCAAAGGTAATGAGTTGCGGTTGTGGATAACGGCGTAACTCTTGGTCGATGAAATCGAGTAATTGTGGGTCTGTGGCATCTTGAAAACTCAGTTTAATGCTCCACGCTGAACTGGTCTTTCTAAAACGTGTAATGCATTGAGTAAAAATACACTGAGTCAATTTACTTTGTAGGCGAGATTGGCGCACCACCTCGCTAAAACTTTCGGTTTTTAATATGGCCCCTTGCTCGGTGATGATCCGAGGGCTGCAACCATGCTGTAGGATCTGCTCGGTTTTGGGGTTAACTCTAGGCGTGAAGTAGGTCGCGATTCGATCACCATCAAAGGCGTCTTGTAGAATATTAGCAATGGCTAGATGATTCTTTTGTTTTAGTCTGGCATCTTGACTGTCGACGCTGAACAGGCAAACAGTCTGCTGATTCTGTTTAGCTTGTCGACAAGCAATGGAAGCATTTTCTAGCAATAACGATTTGTTGCCTGTGGCGATCCCCGCATGTAATTGAATGTACAAGTGGGGTTTTTTCAACACAGGGCTGGACTTAGGAAAATCATTAATAAGTTGACTTAAATAAGCCTCACCGTTTTTGATATCGCTCATAATGACCAATTTTGAGGTTGCCAGACGATAGACCTGATGAGGATGTGTGAAGCGTTTAAAATAGGTCATCACTTTTTGTAACGCTAGGTCGCCAACTTGTGTGCCATAAAAACTAATAATGTCTTCGAGTTCATCAACCGTGACGATTGCCAGTGCTAAGTGCTGATCTTGTTTTTTCGTCAGGTCCCGTTCTAGCGCCACACGGTTGGCAAATCCGGTACGTGGGTCGGTGCTCATTGACTTGCGATATAACTGCAAATACAAAGCCGCAACCAACACCGCAATAAAGAAGAAAAAGCTCGCTGTTAGGGTGGCTTTGGTCACGCTCTCTTGTAGCAGTGCATCGACTTTATCAATGGTGATATCTGCGCCTGTTATGTATGGCGTGCCATTTGGCGCGATATATGGAATAAAAATACTCTTAAAATGTCCCCATTGATCTTTTGAGATCTCAAATACCGGCTCGGTGGAACGAAACGCAGCTTTGTTGATGGCCGTCGCTTCTTGGTAGTGATCCAGAAACTGCGTCACTCTGTCTTGCTTGAGGTCACTCTTGGTGAAGCTAGAAGCGGTAAAGTACACATTGGGTGCACGGTAAACCATGGTATACACATATTCGACGCCAATTGCTTGAGCAAGGGCGGTCAACTGAGCACTTTTTTGTTGGTACTCTTGTGGGTCGATTGAGCTCAGCTGTGCATGATAGTCGTCACCTAAAATAAGCTGCGCACTTTTGGCTGCATGCAACAGTTGCTGATCAATGTTATCCATAATGGTTTGGCGGGCAGATTGGTATGTATAGGCAACATAGCCAATCAAACTGGAGATAAATAGCAAAAACCCAACCAAAGACCATGTCATCGCAGAGGCCTTCCTGTACATAATGATCCTTATCTATATGTTCCTAAATGGTAAACTTTGCATTTTTTATAACTACAAAGTGTACCAATAGAATCTCTGTATACAAGTCTAGACAGCTTTTAAACTTTTGAATAGTGTGAAGTTTTGTAACTGTGTGGGTAAATAAGGAGAGAGCTTTTATATCAGCTTAAATTTCAAAGAACTGTCTTGGTGACACCATAAAAATGTCATATCAAACTGGGTCAAGTTAAGACTTTTCGCTATACAATAGGAGACATTATCGTTAACTTACAGTAAAGTTAGCCATTTCGTAATAACAAGCTGGTGGGACACTTTGCCGTGGCCCATAAAAACACTGGGTAATGTAATGGGTCCAAAGCGTTGTGCTGTCGCTTCTGAAGAAAGTTTGATGCGTATTTTTACGGTGCCAGAAGCGCCTGACTCGACTCTGAGTAAGATAGAGTTAGAGATCTCAAATAATCTTGCGGGTTTCTTAAATGAAAATATAGCCGCTATTGAAAAGCCCTTGCATGAAATAGAGAAGGACTTTCAATCGGCTGTGATCCCAGAAGAGCCCATGTTTGTGTCTGATTATGCACAAGACATTATGGAACAGCTTGTTGCCCATTCCGTCCATACCGCAGCCCCGAGCTTCATTGGCCACATGACTTCGGCATTGCCACACTTTGTGTTGCCACTGTCAAAGCTGATGGTGGGTTTAAACCAGAACCTAGTTAAAATTGAGACTTCTAAAGCGTTTACGCCTCTAGAAAGACAAGTTTTGGGCATGATGCACCACTTAGCTTATGGCGCATCAGACAAGTTTTATGACAAGTGGATGCACAGCGCTAGCACCTCTTTGGGAGCGTTTTGCTCTGGGGGAACCATTGCTAATATTACGGCGCTGTGGATTGCTCGCAACCGTTTGTTAAGAGCCGATGGTGATTTTAAAGGGATTG
This sequence comes from Pseudoalteromonas sp. T1lg23B, assembly GCF_002964665.1. Taxonomy (GTDB): domain Bacteria; phylum Pseudomonadota; class Gammaproteobacteria; order Enterobacterales; family Alteromonadaceae; genus Pseudoalteromonas. The sequence continues at coordinate 378,349 of NZ_PQBZ01000013.1, forward strand.
CAGCTCAAGGCGTAGTTGCGGCGATGCTACATTATGGCTACAAAGGGCTGGCGGTACTGGTTTCTGAGCGTGGTCACTATTCTTTAGGTAAAGCTGCTGATGTGTTGGGGCTTGGCCGAGATAACTTCATTGCTATTGAAACCGACGCGAACAATAAAGTTGATGTGAGTAAGATGCGTCAACAAGCCTTGGCGCTCGAAGCGCAAGGTATCAAGGTGATGGCGCTGGTTGGTGTGGCAGGTACCACGGAAACCGGCAATATCGATCCCCTTCATGAGATGGCTGATTTAAGTGAAGAGCTTGGCTGCCATTTCCATGTGGATGCTGCTTGGGGCGGTGCTACTTTATTATCTAGTAATAACAGACATCTATTGGATGGAATTGAGCGCGCTGATTCAATTACCATTGATGCGCATAAACAAATGTATGTGCCAATGGGGGCAGGGTTGGTGCTGTTTAAAGACCCCGCGGCAGCCGATGCCATTGAACACCACGCTGAATATATTCTTCGTAAAGGCTCTAAAGACTTAGGAAGTCATACTTTAGAGGGCAGTCGTCCTGGTATGGCGATGTTGGTACACGCCTGTTTGCGAGTGATTGGCCGCAAAGGCTACGAAATGTTGATTGATAAAGGTATTGAGAAGGCGAAATACTTTGCCGAGTTAATCAAGCAAGACCCTGATTTTGAACTGATCTCAGAGCCTGAGTTGTGTTTACTTACTTATCGTTATGTACCAGCACAGATCCGTGAAGCGATCGCCAACGCAGATGAGCAAGAGCGTATTGATATTTACGCAGCACTGAATCGTTTTACCGCCAGTATGCAAAAACGTCAGCGTGAAGCGGGGATTTCGTTTGTATCGCGTACACGGTTAACCCCTGAGCAATACGACCATCAGCCTACCGTGGTATTTCGTGTGGTACTGGCTAATCCTTTGACATCTCATAGTATTTTGCAAAGCATCCTCGAAGAGCAAAAGCAGTTGGCTAAAGTAGATCCTGTATTCAAAAAATACTTGGCAAAATATATGCAGTAAGTTATTCGGGTCATAGTTCACCTTTAAAATAATTGTGTATAAATATTTACCCATTTGTTTGCCGTTTAGGTATTATGATCATTAGATGAGCAGCGCTCATTGGTATCAAATAACTTAAATATAAATGGCTTACTATGTTTATTGATCTCAGTGAAGTAACTCAACGGCTAAGGCGTATGAGTTCTGAAGAGTTAGATGTATCGGGTAGTTATCAAAGCTTTTTGCTGGACTTGATTCGTGAAGGCAAAGACACCTTAGTGGTGGATCAGGTGTCGGTATGGCTTTTTGACGATATTTCTGACCCAAAAAAGCTGATCAATGTCGCTAACACTCAATGGGACAATGACCTTAACGCTGAAGATTACCCCGTGTTACTGTGCGACGAGTACCCTAATTATTTCGAAGCCATTTCGACGGGGGTGTCAATCAACGCCACTGACGCGCTTAACGACCCACGCACCGCAGAATTTAGAGATACCTACCTCATTTATAACAAGATCACCACCATGCTTGATGCCACTATTTTTAAAAATGGTATTCCTCATGGGGTTGTATGCTGTGAAGGCCGAGGTCCTTTGCGAGAATGGCAAAGTGCTGAGATTGCCTACGCAGAGATGGTGGCTGATTGTTGTAGCCGCCGCTTGTTGGTCAATGAACTGTGGACTTTGCAACAGCAACTGACCAAGCTGGCTTTTCATGATGCGCTCACAGGGTTAAAAAACCGTCGTTATCTGATGGACAGTGCACATCGCGAGATCCGCCGTCATATCCGCGCGGGTGAACAACTGAGTGTGGTGATGTTAGACATTGATCACTTTAAACGTATCAATGACAGTTACGGTCATGAGATAGGCGATGTGATATTGCAGGAGTTTGCGTTGTGCTGCAAACAGGCCCTAAGAGTGGAAGACAGCCTATGTCGTTTAGGTGGTGAAGAATTTATTGTGTTGTTACCCAATACTCCGGTTGAAGGCGCACAGGAAGTCGCGGAGCGACTGCGTATCAATGTAGAAAAAAACATCATAGAAACCGCTCATCACTACATTCAAGTGACCGTAAGCTGTGGTGTTGCTCAGGTGAATCTTGCCAAGCCTTTTAGTTTCTCACTTAAGCAAGTTGACCATGCGGTTTATGACGCCAAAGCACAAGGGCGCAATCGCGTGGTGGTAAGTAAGTAACCTCAAGCTGTGTTCGTTGTACACACCTGTATAACGAACACCACGCTGATATTTATCTTTATTTATAGCTTTTGCGTACTTTGTTGGTAACCATGCAGTGCTTTCAAAGCGTGGTGTAAACCTGCGACCATAGTGAAATCGTGGTCTTCTTCGTCAAATGTTTCTAATTGCAGCGTTAAATCGGTTGAGCGATTTCTCAAAATAGTTTGTGATAAATCGTCGTAAACTTGCCTCATTTCGCCGCCTTCACTGCCGATGTTCATGTACAAAAAGGTGCCTACGTCATCGTCAGAAAGTACATATTGTTTTGTGGCTTTTGCGGTTTCTCTAGCCGCCCACCAAACGGCAGGGCTAAACGCCATATGTGCCTGAAAAAGCTTGGGGCGTGCGTGAAAAGTGTGGACAACAAATAGCCCCGCGATGGAGTGCCCAGCAATGACATTGTGATGATTGGTGCGATATAGTTTGTTGATGGTCGTCATCAGCTCTTTTTGCATAAAGTCCAACAGCTTATCAGCACCACCACCGGCACCTACTGGACCTCTTGGGTCGTGGTTAACGGTCGGCGCAAAATCACGGAGTCTATCTGTACTGCTAACACCCACGATAATATGCTCATTGGCACCTTTAGACGCATGTAATCTATCTAACATGCCATAAACCAGCTCACCATTTAAATCACTGTCTAGCAAATACAAAACCGGATAGCGTTTGTTTTTATTGGTGTTATAAGAGGCTGGCAGGGCAATGGTGATTTTTGGCATCTCAGTCATAAAACGAGATTGAGGCACTTCAAGGTTACTAAAATTCGTGGCGTTAACATGGATGGATAGTAAAGCCACCAGAGTGAGAAACAACTTATGCAAAATCGAGCGTCCTTTTTTGTTTTTATGTGATACAAATCGTTGTTGATTTTCATTTGTAGCACTTTAAGCAACGCTGTAGCAATATGTTTTAACTGGGTTTTGTGAGCAGTGTGGGGTGTTAGGGTGATTGTTAGGGTTAATAATTAACAATGTTGGATGGCGTAGCTTCGCGCCTTATCCAACCTACAGGGCCATGTGGGGTTACACACTCAGGTTCTTTGTAGGTCGGCATAAGCGAAGCGCTATCCGACGTTTTAACCGTTTACGCAATAGTTGAAATCTAGGGGGGGAGATGCATTGCCATTTATCAACCTTTATTTTTAAAGGTGCGGCTAGTTACAAAATTATTTCTGGTGATGTTGTTTATATTAGAGTTTTATCCAACCTACAGGGCAATGTGGGGTTACACACTCAGATTCTTTAAAGTACTGCTGTAGGTCGGCATAAGCGAAGCGCCATCCGACGTTATAACCTTAAGCTCTCTGGTTAGCCCTTGGGTAATTAGTTATAGTTACCAAAAAATAGTAGGCCAGTTTAAGAAAATAATGTCTGCAGTTAGAGTTTATAAACCGAGTTTGGCGAGAAGAATAAAGTTTTGCATCGCAATTGCTATTGCTTGCGCTTTATCATTTTCCTTGTTTTTTCTTCAGCCAAAAGGAGCTCAAGTTGAAGCTAAAATTATGATTGCAAATGCTTTGTCTATTGTATTGCTTTTTTATTTCGCTTGGGGGATTTTTGACCTATTTAGACTCGCCAAAGGGAGATTAGAGGTCGATGAAAAGGCCATAAAATATGGTGCGAGTGACAGCCCCAACTCTATCCTTTGGGAGCAGGTAATAAGCGCAACCTATTATAATAATTTGCACATTTTAGAAGTTCGAGATACGGAAACCAATGCGCTTGAGCTTAAAAGAATAAAACTTTATGAGTATCAGGTCGATGGTGAAGCATTTTTAGAGACGTTGCGTTTTAATTCTGAAATTTATAAATTCCAATTAAATATAGATAACTGTCAGTGAAATACGCGTTAAAGGGAACTAATGGCTAAAGCAGAAGTAACAAGGTTTATTGAGGAAATAAAAACGCGCTTTCCTGAAGTAACTGCTTTGATGAAAAAGCACGAATCATGGGCGTTCACATCTCTCATGGAAGAGTTCGCAAACTTAACAACCACCAAGCTCAATACCGGTAACCTAGAAGATGCCCAGCGTTATCTTTTATACATGAGTGAAAAACTCAAAGTAGCCACACCCACTGAACATGAATACATTGATGTTTACTATGTTGAGCACCTATTTTGGCAAGGAACTCAGCAAGGAATAGCAAACGGTTGGCCGCTGTTACCAGAAAACCTGAAGGCACTATATTTAGATTTCCATGGCAAACCGCCCAACGCGAAGCGCTAATACCTAGTAAGCTAATCAAAAGGCGTTATAGGCTTCTCCAACCTTCGAATGTTAATAGCGCGGTAGGTCGGCATAAGCGAAGCGCCATCCGACGTGTAAACCGTTTTATGTTGTGGGTACTGATTTGGGGATTTTTGCGTAATAAAGCTTTGAGCGTTAAGCGGATTTTGGTATCGCTTTTTAGACGTTGGCACATGTGCATCTATTAGCAGCCCATTAATCACAGCCTACAAATCAGGCTAAGGCATAATTCCGGCTGTACGTTGACTTGTATGTGCGTTGTTGGTAATTGGCGTCGGATGGCGTGGCTTCGCCACTTATCCAACCTACCTACCGCAGGAGAGCAGGCATAAAAAACGCGAGGGGAGGTGATCCACTCGCGTTTAGAATTTTTATTAAATTTCTTTAGTAATCAGTTTTTTATCTCATAGTAACGAATTCCTCTGACCCCGTTGGATGTATGGCGACCACTGCGTCAAAGTCTGCTTTGGTGGCGCCCATTTTCATGGCGACGCCGAAGCCTTGGATCATTTCATCGACCGCAAAGCCGATGCCGTGTAGGCCGACAACGGTCTCTTCTTCACCTGCACATACTAGCTTCATTTTGCATGGTTGACGGTGTTGCGTTACTGCGGTGTACATGGCTGCGAAGGTTGAGGTGTACACTTTTACGTTGTCTTCACCATATTTTTCAATCGCTTGTGGCTCGGTTAAGCCGATGGTGCCAATGGGCGGGTGGCTAAATACCACGGTCGGGACTAGGTTATAGTCCATCTTGGCATCGGGTAGGTCTGGGTTGAATAGACGCTCAGCCAGCATACGTCCTGCTTTGACGGCAACAGGGGTCAGTTCAATACCACCTTCCATAATGTCGCCCAGTGCATAAATACCTTTTACAGAGGTGTTTTGATATTCATCCACCTTAATAAAGCCGCGTTTGTTGGTTTGTACATCGGTTGCCTGTAGGTTGATAAGATCGGTGACAGGCTCACGGCCGATAGCCCAGATCACTTGATCAAAGGTATGGGATTGGCCGTTTTCAAGTTGCAATGTGACCGAGCCGTCTGCTTCTTTGGTTAACGCTTTGGGGGTGGCATGGGTGTGTAGCGTTGGGCCTTCTTTTTCCATCACTTCGGTGAGGGTTTCAACAATGATAGGGTCAAAGCTACGCAGTGGGGCGTGTTTACGTACAAATAAATGGGTTTCTGTGCCTAGGCTGTTTAACACCCCAGCCAGTTCAACGGCAATGTAACCTGCACCAATGACGGCTACGCGGCGAGGCTGTTGGTTTAGCTCAAAGAAACCATTTGAATCTATGCCATGTTCGGCGCCGGGAATATCTGGAATAGAAGGACGACCGCCTACGGCAATGCTGATATGATCGGCCGTATAATGTTCACCGTTCACTTCAACGGTATGATTATCAACAAATTTAGCAAAGCCGTTGATCACGGTAACGCCATTTTTGGCAAGATAGCCTTCATACCCTTTATGGATGCGGCCAATATATTCTTCGCGGCTTTTTACCAATTGCGCCCAATCAAAGTTTTTTAGCTCAACATCAAAACCATAATCTGGTGCGTACAGCTTAATGGCTTCGGCGATTTGTGCGCCGTGCCACATAACCTTTTTAGGTACGCAGCCGACATTTACACAGGTGCCACCCATATGTTTTGCTTCAATGAGTGCCACTTTAGCGCCGCGCATTGCTGCACGGTTAGCTGATGCAATACCACCACTACCGCCACCAATGGCAATATAATCAAAATGTTGAGCCATAGCTTACCCTTTATTCTTAAAAAATTGTTCTACGCTTAGAGTATCAAGACCTCGAAACGCCAGAAAAAATAACAGTCTAACTTGTAATTGCGGCATTTGCCCCAATTTCAACCCAATAACGCTTAAATAACGATAGAGAAAAGATTATGAGCAACCCATTGATTGGGCTAGAAGGCCTACCCCCATTTTCGAAGATTAAACCTCAGCACATAGTTCCCGCTCTAAAAGAGGCCATTGCACATTGTCGTGAAACGATTGATAACGTTCTAAAAAATGAGTCATTTACGTGGCAAAACTTAGTGCAGCCACTGGAAGTGTCGGATGACAAACTGTCTCGCGTGTGGTCGCCAGTGTCACATCTACACTCGGTCGTAAATAGCGAAGAGTTACGCCAAGCTTACGATGAGTGTTTGCCATTAATTTCTGAGTATACGACCTATGTTGGGCAACATCAGGGGTTGTATCAAGCGTATAAATCACTTAAAGAGTCTGCTGAGTTTGCGCAATTAACCGTAGCGCAGCAAACCACGATAGACAACCAACTACGCGACTTTGAGTTGTCGGGCATTGGCTTAAGTGAAGACAAACAAAAACGATTTGGAGAAATTAGCGCCAGATTGTCGGAGTTATCCGCCAAGTTTGGCAATAATGTTATGGATGCCACTCAGGCTTGGCAAAAACATATCACAGATGAAGCGCAGTTAAGTGGCTTACCTGAATCCGCATTGGCGTTGGCCCAACACACCGCTGAGGCCAAAGGCCTAGAAGGCTGGGTATTTACGCTAGATATTCCTTCGTATTTGCCAGTAATGACCTATGCCGATAACCGTGAACTACGTGAAGAAGCATATCGCGCGTTTGTTACTCGCGCCTCAGATCAAGGCCCCAATGCCAATGAGTTTGATAACTCAGAGATCATGTCAGAAGAGTTGGCGCTGCGTCATGAGCTTGCACAACTGCTCGGTTTTGAAAGTTACGCTCATGAATCTTTAGCGACCAAAATGGCTGAATCACCAGAGCAAGTATTCGCCTTTTTAAATGACTTGGCTGACAAATCTAGACCACAGGCACAGGCAGAGTTGGCTGAACTGGTTGATTTTGCAAAACAGCAACACGGGATTGAGCAGCTTCAAGCGTGGGATTACGGCTATTACGGTGAAAAACTTAAACAGGCCAAGTACGCGATTTCAGACGAGCTATTACGCCCGTACTTTCCTGCCAACAAGGTATTAAGCGGGTTGTTCACCACCGTCAATCGTTTGTTTGGGATCACGGTGACAGAGGTGAAAGAGTTTGATACCTATCATCCAGATGTACGATTCTTTGCGATTCATGACAAAGATGGTGAGCTGAGAGGTCATTTCTACCTAGACTTGTATGCCCGCGAGCATAAACGCGGTGGGGCATGGATGGGAGATTGTATTTGTCGTATGCGCCATGCTGATGGCAAGTTACAAACTCCAGTGGCCTTTTTAGTGTGTAACTTTAACAAAGCGGTCGGTGATAAGCCTGCGCTATTTACCCACAATGAAGTGACTACCTTATTCCATGAATTTGGTCACGGAATTCATCACATGTTGACGCAGGTTGACGCTACCGCGGTGTCTGGTATCAATGGGGTCGCGTGGGATGCGGTTGAATTACCGAGTCAGTTTTTAGAGAACTGGTGCTTTGAAGAAGAAGCCCTGAACTTTATCTCTGGTCACTATGAAACAGGTGAACCCCTGCCTAAAGAGTTATTAGACAAGTTATTGGCTGCGAAGAATTATCAATCGGCGATGCAGATGTTACGTCAAATCGAGTTTAGTTTGTTTGATTTTCATATTCATGCCGATTACAAAGCGGACCAAACGTTCCAAATTCAAGCCATTTTGAATGCCGTAAGAGAAAAAACCGCGGTTATCAAAGCGCCAGAATTTAACCGTTTTCAACACAGCTTTAGTCACATTTTTGCGGGCGGCTATAGTGCGGGTTACTACTCGTATAAATGGGCGGAAGTCCTGTCGGCGGATGCGTTTTCTAAATTTGAAGAAGACGGTATTTTCAATGCGCAGACCGGCCGTTCGTTTATGGAAAACATCTTAGAAAAAGGCGGTTCAGAAGCGCCAATGGTGCTTTTCACACGCTTTAGAGGCAGAGAGCCACAGGTGGATGCCTTGTTAAGACACAGTGGTATTAACAGCGCCGCTTAAGCTAACTGCTAAACGGTCAATGATAAAATAGGGCACTTTCGGGTGCCTTTGTTTTTTTGTCGTTCGCAAAATTGCTATCTAGGTCTATGCTTTTTAAAGAATAGAGCTAATTAGGGCAGCAAAATGAGCAAACTAGTATTAGCGATTGACGATGATAAGTTAGCGCATTGCATCATTGAAGACGCGCTCGCTTCATCTTGTCAGTTACTACATGCTAAAAGTGGTGAAGAAGGCATTCGCCTCGCGCAAAAATACCAACCGGATATTATTCTGTTAGATGTTGAAATGCCCGGTATGAATGGCTATGAAACCTGTGAAAAGCTTAAGCAATGTGAACAAACCGCAGACACGCCAGTGATGTTTTTATCGTCAAAGGGAGACATATCTGAGCGTATGCGCGGTTACAATTCCGGTGCAGCAGATTACATCGTCAAACCTTTTGCTTCCCCAGAGCTACTCGCCAGAATTCAAGTGCTCGATACCTATCGCCAACAATCAATGCAGCTCAAACAAGATATACAGCGCGCGCAAGTTACCGCTGAAATAGCCATGACGGATTCTGGTGATATGGGACGGATCATGCGTTATGTAGGGCAGTCATATCATGCTCATGATTTAACCTCGCTCAGCGAGTATTTTTTTGAGTTTTTTATACCGCTTAAGCTCGATGTGGCAGTGGTGTTTTGGTATCACGGCAGTGAAGTATTTTTTTCACAAAATGGAACGATTCAGCCCATTGAGCAAGAGCTGTTAGAAAAACACCGTGACAGCAACCGTTTTGTCGATTTTGGCTGTCGTACCATTATCAATTACCCCAAAGTATCGTTATTAGTAAAAAACATGCCTATTGAAGATGCGGCAATGTATGGTCGGTATAAAGACCTTTTGCCACATATTTTAGAAGCAACCAACGCCAAAATTAAAGACATGGAGATAAGCGAAGACGCATTGAACAAGGTCGAGCGAATAGGCTTGATGTTTGAGGAACTGAGTGAGCAGTTGTATGGTATGGATGAACTTCATAGCCTCAAAGTTGCTGAGTTCTTTGAGTTGGCAAAGCAAATTAAAACCAAGCTGCCAAGTGAACAGGCTGAGACACTAGATAAAATGCATGAGCATTTTGCATTTTTGGATGATGAACTGACAGTGATCAAATCCAAGCTCAATGAAGTGGGTCAAGTGCGCTACCAGCTGATCGAAAGTCTTAATCAAATTGCCAAACCGTGGGGTGAGGAAGATATCGCGTCTCAGGCCGACATTGAACTGTTCTAGGTGAGGCGACTTTTCTCTTAACAACGTAATTTAGCGGTGTCGTGGCAATTATGCTTTAGGTATACTTAGCACTCTTGAACACAGGAGTTTGCAGTGCTTATTCATACCCCATTTGTTGAAAACCGTCCTTATTTAACTGACCTAGAACAGCGCTTTGCGCTGGAGCAATGGGCTGAGCAGAGCACCAGCTTAGGCCAAGGTAATTTTAAACTGCTGTATGACGAACAAGGTTTGCAACTGCTTAAAGCGGATGAGCCTAAGCTTGGGGCTGTGTTGGTTGACTTTGTGACAGGCGCAGCAGCGCATCGTCGCAAGTTCGGTGGTGGTAAAGGGCAGGCGATTGCCAAAGCCGTGGGTTTAAATAAAGGGGCCACCCCCCATGTACTGGATGCAACCGCTGGGTTGGGGCGAGATGCGTTTGTATTGGCGGCATTAGGATGCAAAGTAACCCTGCATGAACGTCACCCTGTGGTTGCTGCACTGTTGTATGATGGCTTACAACGCGCTTATCAAGACGTGGAAATTGGCAATTGGATGCAGCAAAATATGCAAATGGAGTTTGGCTCCAGCCATGATTTGCTCACCAGTACACAGTTGCAACCCGATGTAGTTTATCTTGATCCTATGTTTCCACATCGTGAAAAGTCAGCATTGGTGAAAAAAGAGATGAGAGTTTTTCAAGATCTCGTCGGTGCCGACGATGATGCCGATAATTTATTAGAATTTGCCTACCAATTAGCGACTAAAAGGGTGGTGGTCAAACGCCCTGATTATGCACCTTTCTTAAATGATAAAACCCCTAGCATGCAAATAAAAACTAAGAAAAATAGATTTGATGTTTATGTAAAAGCAGCAATGAAATAGCCGTATAGATATCTGTTGTTGATAAAATATACGCTAAAAGTATGGTTTTTATATCGCTTGTTTAATTTTTGGGTAATTTACATCAAATTGTCATAAAAGGGTAATACTGTACACGCGCTTAAATATTGAAGGGTTGTGGTTATGCGTGTTTCGTCGTTTACTCGGTTATTGGCAATTTTGTTGGCATCAGCCAGTGTGTTTTTAGCTGCCGTATTGGTGTGGGCTTCTCAAGTGCTCAGCTCGCTCGATAGCCAAAACATGGCATACACCCAACTTAAAAATACCATCTTGATAGATTTAGAAGGTAGCATAGAGGATTACTTAGGATCAGGTGATGGCCAATATCTGAATCATGCTTCTGAGTTGATAGATAGGATCAAACAACAGCAACTTGGTGCACTGCCCGATGCCCTCAACGAGCGGATGGAAAACCAATTAGCGCAGCTTGATAAAGATATTAACGGTAAGTATCGCGCATTAGGGAAATTATCAGGTAATGAAATGGCGCTGCTTGATAACGCTTTGCGACAAATGGCCGGCTCCGCTTCATCACTTATCAACTATACCCTCAAGGCTTCAGAGCACCCATTGGCTCCTCAATATCACGCCTTGGCATCAGATTATTATTCGCAGGTGAGCAACCTGAGTATTTATACCTACCAGTTGGTTATGAGCTTTGATTTAGCCACCGAAAAAAACCTACAACAGAGCGTCTATCGACTTCAACAATTATCCGATGAGATCTCACGGTTAGAGAACTTAGGGGTGATGTCTGAGGTTGATGAAGACGAGCTGTTTTTAGGTGCTGAGGCGGAAGATTTAGCAGAAGAAATCAAAGCAGAGCTAAACAGTTGGCCAAATCGTTTTGAAAGAGACTTACGCGCGACTCTCACACAGGCCAAAAAACGCCAATCGGGAATACGTGGCTTACGTGATGATATGAAAAAAGTTTCTAATGTTATGCTCGGCGCGGAGCAGCAGCTTAAACAGCAGCAAGATGTGTTATCGCAGCGCGTGGTTATTATCTTCGGCGTTGCCATTGGCTTGCTGGTGGTATTGGCGTTAGGGGTATATTTGGTACAGCGTAATCAAGTATTGCAACCGCTGCGTTATCTTCGTGATGGCTTTGCGGATTTGATCGAAAGTAATGAGTTAAAGACCATTAAAAGTAAGAGTAAGAATACCGAGCTGGGTGAAATCGCAACTTACTTCAATCAGTTGATAGAACGACAACGAGGTGAAGCACAAGAGCGTGAGCAAATGCTCAATGTGATTAATGAGTTTATGCAACAAATGAGCGATCATTTAGCTAAGATCAGCACCCAGTCAGATACCACTTACACACGAGTTGAACAAACGCAGAGCATGTTAGATCAAGTTAAAACACTGGGTAATGAAGCCAGCGACATCAACTCGCAAGTGTCTGATAATGCCAATCAAACTTTCAATGCGATGAGACAAAGTGTTAACTTTGCTGATGCAATGCTCAACGCAAGCTCTAAAAATCAGCAACGAGTAGAAGAAGGGTTGGCGAGTTTGAATGAGCTCCTGAACGGGGTTGCGGATGTTGGAAAAGTGATTGAAATTATTCGTAATATTGCCGATCAAACCAACCTATTGGCACTGAATGCCGCGATTGAATCGGCACGCGCCGGTGAACATGGCCGAGGCTTTGCGGTGGTGGCCGATGAAGTGCGCAAGCTGGCGCAACAAACGCAAGACTCCCTGACCGATATCAATTCACAGCTGACCATACTGGGCGACAACTCAAGCCGCGTTTCAACCCAGATCTCGGCATTAGCCGAAGACGCTGAGCTACAAACCCATCATGCACAAGAGTTGAAGAAAAATTCAGAAGGCGTGGCACAAAGTGCACAAACGGCTAATCAAGTGGCCACACACGCCATGGAAATCGCGCAACAGCAAAGTGGCTTGTTGGATAATTTCAGCGAGGAAATGGATCAAATGAAGGCTCAAGTGAACAGTTCTAGTCAGCAGGTGTGTGACATTCAGGCACGTCTACAAGAGCAAATGCAGCAGATCAGACATAGCTTAGGGTTGGCGGCACACTAACAAGTGGACTAAATTAAAGCCACTGATAGCAACGGTAAGTGGCAAAAAAACAAAGCAAAATCAGGATGTACTTTGCTTTGTGTATCGCTTAGCGCTAGATTAACGGTTAATGGATATGCATTAAGGAACCAGTCGTGAAACTAGCGCTTAGTTGTGACGCCCACTATTACTCGCAATTTATGTCAACAGAGCAATCACAGGCATTATTTGAATGGCTGAAAAGCAATTTTGATTTGACAGAGCCAGAAAAACTCAAGATGCCGAATGGTGAAGAGGTATGTATCTTGCCATGGAGAATGATTTTCGTCTCCCCTGAATTTGACAATAACGATGTGTTTTCTGAGCACCATGGTCGCCGAGCACCTTGGTTCCCCTTGCTGGAGCAGTTGCGGCAGCAGATCAAAGACTGTACCGGTATCGAGTTTAGTGTGGGGGTGTGCCTGTACTACCCCGATGGCGAGGAATACATGGGGTTTCATACCGACTTACCCGCCTTTGGTTCAACCGATGTAATCGCCTCAATCAGCTTAGGCGCTGAGCGTGAGTTTTTAATTCGCGAGCAAAATAACCCAGAGATACAACAGAGTGTGACCCTTGGAGATGGCTCGTTGCTGGTGATGGGCAACGGCTTTCAAGATCAATATGAACATGCGGTAGCGAAAGGCAGCAAAGAAACCGGACCAAGGTTTAACATTTCTTTTCGACAGTTTAAGTGGGCAGAATCAACAACCAAAGCCAATTGCTGATCGTGCAGTAAGCAGCGTTTGCTTTTTAAGAAAGCTCTCTAGGGTAGGGCATTGGTAAGTGTACGCTACCCTGTTGAACAATGACACGTTAGAAGTTATCTACATTGAGCTCTCGGCGTTGCTGCTGTTCACTGATATGCCAAACCTCCACCGCACGGGTCGTTCCACCAGTGCTTTTACAAATGACTTCGTTAACCAATACGCCGCTTCGGGCATCGTATTTGGCTGCTCCTTGAACACTCAGTACGTCACTATAAAAACCGATGTTATGGCGTTGATTGAGTAGATTAGGTGTTTGTCCAACTAGTGTGTTGGCATGGCAAAATCCATCTGGTTCACCATTATCAATATTCAGTAATGCCTGATAGTTCACATCCTGAAAGAACCCTGGTCCAAAGCCATTTGAGTCACTCCAATTTGCGACAATAAGTTGACTGTTGAAGCTAACTTGTGGTGCAGGAGCTAACTTATGTTGTAATGTTTGGTTCTGTCCTTGCTCGTCTGTACATTGCGCCTCGACATATTTGGCGCGAGTTTCATAGCCCTTGGCAATGGTGCCCCACAAGGTTTTATTACTCACTGTTAAGGTAGCAATGAGCTCATCATTATGTTGATCATACACCGCCGCAGAGTGGCAGGGGTTTGGATTGGTCATGTGTGGCGTGTATATACTTAAATTGTAAGCTGAACTTGATTGCGTGACCATGGCGTCAATGGGGGCGTTGTTGTAATACGTAACACGACCTGCGCTGCCATCGGTATCATAGGTAACTAGGTCTGCATGTGCTCCGACACTTATCAAACCTACCGTGAGTAGTAGAGCTGTTTTCTTCATTACTTTTTCCTTGTTAAAGAATAGATTGAGCCTGATGCTCGACAGTTACCTTAGAGTCTCAAAGGTGTTTTTTAAAGTGAATTTTTCTATATTAGGGTCGAAGGTATGGGATCAAAAATAAAAAATCGGCCACAATTTACATCGTGGCCGATTGGGTGTTTACAACAGTATTAAATACTGTAGTTATGACTTGCTGGGGGAACTCTCAGCTTATGGCTTGTACTGTGCGTCCAGTGTTAAGCCAGAGAACGTGCTGTAAGCGTAAAGGCTGATGTTCCAAGTACCTGCCGCAGGGCTTGAGAAAGTACAAGTTTCAGAGTTACCGTTGTTCCAAGAACGACAGTCATAGCTTGATGCGCTAGGCTGACCACCTTGTTTAACGTATAGGTCTGCATCGCCAGAACCGCCACTTGTAGTAATTGTGAAGCTGTTCATGCCCGCTGGTACGTCGATAGTGTAGTGTTTCCACTGACCACGAGTACCTGATAGGTTAGTTTCAGTTGCGCCGCCGCTACAGGGCTAGTAGTACCGCCTGTAATATCAGCTTGTAGGCTAACTTGTGAGTAAGCAGAGTAGCCGTTAAGCATTACCCAGTACTGACCTTGAGTTGGATTGTCGATAGTACAAGTTTCGCTGTTACCGCCTTTATAAGGACGACATTCCCAGCTGCTTAGAGTTGGTTTAGAACCCGCTTTAACATATAGGTCAGCGTCGCCTGTGCCACCGCTCATTGCTACAGTTAGCTTGCTTGCACCAGCTGGTACGTCAACATAGTAGAATGCTTGGCTGTCTTTAGCACCACTAAGGCCTGTTTTAGCAACACCATCTTCTAATTGATCGTCGCCAGTAGGTGGGTCAATAATGTCACCTTTTGCTTTTGCAACGGCCGCAGCTGCATCAACAATACCTGTACCACAGCTTGTACATGTTGCAGGGAAGCTACGAGTTGTTGTTTTCAAGATGCTTTCAATTTCGTCAGGCGTTGCACTTGGTTTAGCTTGCTTGATAAGCGCAGCTACACCCGCTACGTGTGGCGCAGCCATTGAAGTACCTTGAGAGTAGTGGTAGCTGTCTGACTGAGGGCCATTGCTGCCTGAGTTGTGTGTAGATAGTACACCTTCAGAGTCATTAGCAAAGCTTTGTGCGCCACCCGGTGCTGCTACGTCGATAGAAGTACCATAGTTAGAGTAGTATGCACGACCACCGTTACGGCCAACAGATGCAACGTTTACTACACCGCTACAGTTACCTGGGTTGTAGTTGTTAGCGTTGTCGTTGTCGTTACCTGCTGCGATAACGATTACAGTGCCGTTTGCACGAGCTTGGTTAATCGCGTTTTGTGTTGTAGAGCTACATGCACCGCTGCCACCTAAACTCATGTTGATAACGTCAGCTGGGTTTGCGTTTGCAGGAACACCTGATACAGAACCACCTGATGCCCAAATGATACCGTCAGCGATATCTGAAGTTAAACCACCACATTTACCAAGTACACGTACTGGTACAACTTTCGCGTCGTAAGCAACACCGGCAACACCTTCACCGTTGTTAGTTACTGCAGCAACCGTACCTGCTACGTGAGTACCGTGCCAGCTTGAGTCACGTGCGCCGTGTGTGTATCCACACTCGTTTGCAGTTACCGCATCGCCTGGATCGCTTGCATCGCTATCACGAAGGCCGCCGTCATTTGCTACATCTAGGTTTGAGATCATGTCGTAACCAGGAAGTATGTTAGCGTTTAGATCTGCGTGTGGACGGTAACCTGTATCAAGTACCGCAACTGTTACACCTGCACCTGTTGCACTGTCCCAAGCCGTTGGTAGGTTCAAACCACCGTTTGCTTCGAAGTAGTGCCACTGATCGCTATAACGCGGGTCATTAGGTGTTGCGAAAGGTTGTAGCATTTGGTCAACTTCGATGTACTCAACGTTACCTGATGCCGCAACTTCTTGCATGAAAGAGTTCGCTTCAGCAGCAGATAGCTTCTTATCAACACGCATAACGTGGTGGTTGCTAAGTGCCATAGGGCGAACATATTGCGCTTTTACATTTGATTTTTTGCTCTGAAAACCTTGCACGAAGCTTTCAGCACGCTTTCTCATTGCTGCAGGTGATACATCGGCATCCGCAGTCATCATCATTTGGTCATTATTCTTGTACTTGATAATGAACTGAGTACCGAAGTTACCTTGATGTTGTAACTTTGCAGATGTTTGCGCAAAGTTTAGGTTCTGAACTGTGAATTCTGGATTAGCAAAAGCGGTATTTGCTGTGAACAGTGTGGTCATTGCAAGTGACAATGCACCTAATTTGAACTGAGTTGTTGTCATAAGATCCCCTGACATGTTGTATGTTTCATGTTGTATTTTTGTATTGGTCGGTGCACATAAGTGCAACCTAGACGTTACAGAACGTAAAGTTACGGTTAACTTTTTAAAAGAACTGTTTTGTTATTTACATTGATAAATTTGTTATAAGTGGATGGCTATATGACATTTGGGTTACATTAACTGGTTGTTTTAAAAGCTTTTACTCTACATTGTTGCAAGGGGATGAAATGTGATTTTGTTATGTAAATGAATGTAAATGTAGCTATGTTTTTACTCAATTGGTAAAAAAATGTTCAATCACCTGTTCATTATTAACTATTTTATGTGTTCGTTTTTTGCGCACATTAGTGACAAATTATTTGGTTTTACAGTACTTATTCTGATCTGGCAGGGAATATAGGTATAATGCCGCCATATGATGGTTGGTTGAGAGAAACATGTCACAGTTTGATGTAGTAATTATTGGTGCAGGCGCGGCAGGATTAATGTGCGCGGCACAAGCAGGCTACCGCGGGCGCTCGGTTGCTGTGCTGGATATGGGCAAAAAGCCAGGCCGAAAAATTCTTATAAGTGGCGGTGGCCGCTGCAATTTTACCAATGAAGGCGCATCACCCAGCAATTACTTATGTGGTAACCCACACTTTGTAAAGTCGTGTTTAAGCCGTTATACCCAACATGACTTTATTGAACTGGTAGACCGTCATGGTTTGGCATATCACCATAAAACCCTAGGGCAGTTATTTTGCGACAACAGCGCTCAAGATATTGTTGATATACTTACAACAGAATGTGACTGGGCGGGTGTACAAATATTTTTACGCAATGAAGTACTCAGTGTACAAGCCAAAGAACAGGGCGGTTATATTGTCACCACCAATGAACAAACCTTTGAATGTGAATCTTTGGTCGTAGCCTCAGGCGGGCTTACCATGCCCAAACTGGGTGCAACCCCCATTGGCTATAAAATCGCCGAACAATTTGCTTTAAAAGTTTTACCTACCATGGCCGCATTAGTACCCTTTACTTTGCATGAGCACGACAAGGTAAGATTTGATGGTTTGTCTGGAGTGAGCATTCCCTGTGAAGTGAGCAGTCAATGTGGCACCACATTTAAAGAAAACATTTTGTTTACACATCGTGGGCTCTCTGGGCCTGCGATATTGCAAATATCATCATTCTGGAGAGCAGGGCAAGCCGTAACAATTAACCTGTTACCAGAGCTAAACCTGAACGACACCATTCACCAATGGCGCAGTGAAAGCCCTAGCAAGTCACTGAAAAACGCCTTAGGTGCAATTTTACCTAAGCGTTTTGTGGAAGTGCTTATAACGGAGCAAGCCATCCCCGACAAAGCCATCAACCAGCTCACCCATAGTGAAATTGACGCCATCGCCAACTACCTACACAACTGGCAAATCAAACCCAACGGCACCGAAGGCTACCGCACCGCCGAAGTCACCCTAGGCGGTGTAGACACCGATGAACTGAGCTCAAAAACCTTCGAAGCCAAAAAGCAAAAGGGTTTGTACTTTATCGGCGAAGTCACTGACGTCACCGGTTGGCTCGGCGGCTACAATTTCCAATACGCGTGGAGCTGCGGCTTTGCTGCGGGGCAGGCGGTTTAGGAGCAAAGCAATTAGGCGCGAGCAGATCGCGTTCATGAGCTACTTTGGTTTTATATGCCCTTACCATAAGAAGGGCATAGAAGAACTAAGCGACAATGTTCATGGCGGCTTTAACATCTTCAATACTGAAAATTGTGCCAGCGCCAGCCCAGCCCCCGACAGGAATTTCATCCATAAGTAGCCAGTGATTTAAGCGATTGTTGAATTGACCAATACTTGAGTTAACAATGTCATTAATGGTCAATGCAAGCGCATTTCGATCAGATTGCTGCAGCGAACCTGCCGGTGTTGTGATACGGATCACAACTGGTGGCTGAGCGTGATTTTCCTTACCTATGTATACATCCTCTTTAGGTAACTCTTCAAAAAACACCCAAGCTAAAGATTGTGCACCGGGATCGGTCACTGAAGCCTGCTCTACACGTAAAACGGCATCGTTAATTTTGGCAACAAACACATCTTGCGTGTGTTTATCAAAGGTCCCGTGTGCGGCGGTAATACGAATGTGTGGCATGTTTATTTTTCCTTATATGAGTGGATAGATCAGAGAAGTAGAGCGGGGCTACATCTCTTAAACGCCTCTACACTATAGGGTACTCAAATAAGTTCGGGTATGCTTTTTATTTTACTTTTAGTGTGCAATATTGCACATGTTAGTTTTTACTCATGTAAGGAAGAGGCTTTGAACTGGGATGATTTTCGCTACTTTTTAGCATTGGCAAGGCAAGGCTCTGTTAGTGGTGCAGGCCGAGAGCTCAATGTAAAACACACAACGGTGGCAAGGCGTATTGCCGCTTTGGAAAAGTCACTTGGTAGCCAACTATTTGACCGAACGCCACACGGCTATGTGCTGACGCAAGTCGGAGAAAATCTTGTTCCGCATGTCAACGAACTTGAAGCGGTGGTATTCAATGCTGATCGAGAGGTATTTGGCATGGACAGCCGGCTAAGTGGTATATTAAGAGTTGCCTCTTCTTATGATTTGTTTAGTCGCTTGATCACCCCATATCTTCATGAATTTTCTGGGATATATCCTGACATTATTTTAGAGCTTGTATCGTCTACCTCTTTGATTGACTTAGGCAGCCGAGAAGCTGATATTGCCGTGAGAATTAGCCCCAAACCACCTGAAAATTTAATTGGCACCGATGTAGTACAACTCGGCCATGGCGTTTACGCAAGCGAAACCTACCTATTGAGTCACCACAAGAGGCAAAAGTTAATTCTCTGGTTAAATGAAACCACACGCCCCGAATGGGCTGAGCAACACTTTCCAGATGGTGACATTGTTGCCAGAGCAAGCGACGTGATTAGTATGATGGAACTTGCCAAAAATCACATGGGTATAGCACGGCTCCCGTGTTACGTGGGCGATTCTGAGCCGACACTACGGCGAATAGACTTGCCCTTAACACCATCAAATTGGAAGGTTTGGGTTTTAAGCCACAAGGATTTACGAGATACCGCAAGAGTTAGAGCCGCTCGTGCATTTTTTATTGAGAAACTTAAAGCACAGCGCCACTTGATAGAAGGAAGCGCCTCTAATTTTATGAAACTAGATTTGCAATAGAGTTGCGTCCATACGTTTAATGATATGTGGGAGTTTAAAAACGCCGCAGTGTGGTTAGCGTTGTTGGAAATCATCCAGAACCTATATTTGCTATTCAGCACCATCGCGCATCGCCCTGAACCAGAATTCGTCACCCTGAACCAGAATTCGTCACCCTGAACTTGTTTCAGGGTCTATGTCACCCTCAACCGACACCCGTCACCCTAAACTTGTTTCTGGGTCTCAAAGTCTCAGGATTTAGCACTCAATGATTATCAAGGTAACAAGATCCTGACCTTCGTCAGGATGACGGTATGTGGGATTAGGATGATGGCGTAATGGTTAGGATGACGGGGGGGTATCTGGGGTCATTCAGGATGAAGGTGTTACGTGAAGGTTGTATCAGGCTCATGGTGTGCGTGAGCATCAAAATCAAAGTTAGGCGCTCTTCCTATCATTATCTAGTCCATCACCATCTGCTTCTTTTTTCTTAGTTTGTTCTTGTTTGGCTTTTTCTACGTTTTTAAACACTGTGGGAGGAATAGGAAAGAGCGAAATTAATGGAAAAAAAGCTAGTAAAATAAAGGCACCCTTGGGCATTTTCTTGCCCCATTTCACCATGGCGAACATCGCTCGAATTACTAATACGCTGGCTATAAAAATGGCAAAGTAGGTGATTAAAGCGATGTAGGAGTCGGTTAGGCCAAACATTTCTTTGTGCTTTACTCATCAGCTAAAACAATAAGATGAGGTTAAATCGCTAATTTTCAATAGCGGCTCTAGTCACCGATAACCGCGCTGGTTACATTGCTTCTACCATCTCTTTTATTTTGATGGCTTTTTCAAAGTGGTCGAGCTGGTGGGTTTGGATCCACCAAGTAGCGGCTTCCATCAGCAGTTCTGGGTCGTCATTTTTGTTGGCAAAAAAGGCGTAAAAAGATAACCCAACGTTGTCGCCCTTGGCGGCAATTTTTTTATTACATGTCTCGATGATTTTGGCCCGTAGACTCGCTCGCATTGTTTTTACTCCTTGTTTTTAAAATAAAATATATGAGTCATTGAAAGTCGCGCATTGTTGATGGTTGTTGTGAAATATACTCAGCGGCAAAAGAGACAAGCTAGCAAAAGTAGGCTGCTTGTTAGCTTGTCTTTGGTTAACGCACTATGGGAACTTACTGCGCTTTGGCTGATTCTTTGTTTGTACGCACAGTAATATGCGTCACTTCACTCGCCTTATGCTGGCAGGCTAGGCGGTATCCCTCGGCTAGTTTCGACTTTGATAACCGTGCTTGTTCAGGGGGGGTTATTTTTAATGCTTGCTCGCTGTGTATTCTGCATAGCCCACACGTGCCACCGCCGCCACAATTGGATGGCAACAATACATTATGCTGCGCCAGTGCATCAAACAGAGTTTCTTGCGTGCTTAGGGTGAGCACGCTACTTTGTGCAGTAGCTTGGTCGGTCACTGTCACTTGTTGGCTACTTGGCTTTAGCATTATGCGTAACTGTCCGGATTTAAAACGTTCAACCAACCAGGTGATCCCTGTCATTGACAGCAGCAATGATGCGATGGCAAATACAATGATCAGCCAGTGATTAAACCCGCCAGTATTGAAGTAGTCCATAAAGTGCAGTTTGAGCATTAAATCATGTAGGCGACGGTCGTCATTAAAGTGGCCGAGTACCGCGCCAGAGCTAGCCTCAATATAAACATTGGTATGGTTGGCATCATCGAGCTTCACCTGCCAAACCGGGTTTTCTTCACGGGGCAGCTCATCAATCGGTGGCGTGAGTAGATGCGCGGAGGTAATGCTTACTGCGCCATCGTATGATTTGAGTGCAATGGTACGCACCAAGGTTTCGCTCAGAGGTCTTATGTCGCCGCTGTGCGCATCGACCAAGGTGACGTCTTTGTGTTGATAACCGTGCGCCCCTGACTCAAAAGTGAGTTGATAATAAGGGTGTCCCAAAATCCAAAGTAGTTTGAGTTGTTTAGCGTTATCAAACGCCAATTGACTCAGCGGCATGAGCGGCTTAGAGTGCGTTGCGGCGTTATGATCCACTGAGCGAAGGTGCACAGAGCCAGAGGCTTTTTGGTGGTCCATCAGATTAAAGTACAGACCCGTACCGAGCCAAATTAACAACTGTATGCCAACCAACAGCGACAGCCATTTATGCAGTGATGTATTTAACTTAAACATTACTTAGCCCCCGCTTGACTAGTGTTGAATACCCGTTGATAGGTCAGTACCGCGCCCATACACGCGGCGACACAACCGAGCAGCGCAATCAGCAACAAAAACCAGTTGGCGACGTTTTCACCATCGTCATAATCCATAATGTGAAAACGCCACATCCAGTCAAACGCGCGCCAAGCTAGATGGCGGGTGGTGACAACCTCAGCGGTGTGCTGATTGATATAAAACGTGGGGGACGAAAATCCTGCAAAGGTAATTTGCCATACGGGAAGATGGCGGGCAGAGAGTTCCGACGGTGTGTTTTCCACGTCCTTAATAAGAGTAGCGGATGCAACTGCTGCGGAACCGGTAAAGTGATACTGCGCTACGGTTATGGCTTGCGCCTCGTTGAGCGGGGCTAACCTTTCACCTGAGCTCGCATCGACAAGTACTTTGCCCTGCGCATGGGTCATAAAACGATAAACCTGTTTATCGAGCAGGTATCCAAGCGTAATATTTTGGGCATGAGGGTACTCACTGAGCAAGTCGCTCAGTGAGTAGTTTACTTTGTTAAGCGCCAGCGTTTGACTCGATTGCTGTGGTGACGCTTCACGAAGGTGTTCGACACGAAGGTGTTCTCCGTGAATAAAGTGAATGTCCATACTCACCATATACAATCCCGTTAGCGACCAAATCAAAAACTGTATGCCAACAAAGGCCATTAGCCATTTATGGTATTTCCTAATCTTTTTTATCATTATTATTTAGGCCTTGATTGAGTAAAACTACCTCTCGGTACTTTACCAAGCTATAAAGGGCGGGCAATACAATTAAGGTGAGTAACACGGCGCTACTCATCCCGCCGACCATAGGCGCAGCAATTCGGCTCATCACCTCAGACCCTGTACCTGTGCCGTACAAGATAGGTAGTAAACCGATGATGATGGTAGCAACGGTCATCATCACTGGACGCACCCGTAATCCAGCACCATGAAGCAAGGCTTCACGGTACATTTCTATGCTGATTGACTTGCCTGTTTGCTGGGCGTTTTCTTTGAGTTCATTGAGTGCCTGATTTAAATAAACCAGCATGATCACACCAATTTCTACCGCCACGCCAGCCAGTGCGATAAAGCCAACGCCAACCGCTACTGAGAAGTTAAATCCTTCTAGATACATCAGCCATAGGCCACCAATCATGGCCATAGGTAAGGTGACGATGATAATTGCCACTTCTCTAAAAGCCCTAAAATTGAGGTAAAGCAAGATCACGATAATGGCCAGCGTTAACGGCAGCACATAGCTGAGTTTGGCTTTTGCACGTTCCATGTATTCATATTGCCCCGCCCAAGTGATTGAATACCCTACGGGTAGGTCAAGATTTTCTGCCAAGTATTGTTTGGCGTTCGCCACGTAGGTACCCACGTCTACACCATCAATGTCGATAAACGTCCAACCATTAATGCGGGCATTCTCACTTTTAATGCCCGGTGGTCCGTTTTCGATATAAACGTGTGCCACATCACCTAGCGCAATACGCTCCCCTGATGGAGTAACCACAGGCAAACGTGCTAATTGTTCAGGTGAATCGCGGTAATCTTGTGGGTAACGCAGATTGACAGGGTAGCGCTCTTGACCTTCTACGGTCTGAGTGACGTTCATACCGCCAATTGCAGTGGCGACAACCTGCTGTACATCAGCAATATTCAACCCAAAACGGCTAGCCTTTTGGCGAGAAATATCCACCTTGATGTAACGGCCACCGGCAACCCGCTCTGAATAAACCGAAGCGGTGCCTTCAACATTGGGCAGTAGACGTTCAATTTGTTGACCAATTTGTTGGATAACATCTAGGTCGGCACCTGCGACCTTAATGCCAACGGGAGTTTTAATACCGGTAGCCAGCATATCAATGCGAGTTTTAATCGGCATCACCCAAGCATTGGTCAGTCCTGGAAACTTCACAAGATTATCAAACTCAGCCTTGAGGCTATCGGTTGTCACCCCTTCACGCCATTGTGATTTAGGTTTTAACTGAATAAAGGTTTCGATCATGGTCAAAGGTGCTGGGTCGGTCGCGGTTTCGGCGCGGCCCACTTTACCAAATACATTTTCTACTTCAGGAACGGTGCGAATGAGTTTGTCGGTTTGTTGCAATAACTCACGTGCTTTACCAATGGAAATGCCCGGATAAGTCGTCGGCATATACATTAAATCCCCTTCATCAAGGGGAGGAATAAATTCACTACCTATCTTATTGATGGGGTAAAAACCAATGGCTGTGATGGCAATGGCCAAAGCGATGGTGAGTTTTGGAAACTTCATCACTTGCGTCAGCACTGGCATATATAGCGCGATGAGCATGCGATTAAGTGGGTTCTTCTTCTCTGAGATCACTTTACCGCGAATGAAGTAACCCATTAACACCGGCACCAAGGTAATAGCAAGTCCAGCTGAGGCGGCCATGGCATAGGTTTTGGTATAAGCCAGTGGTGCAAACATGCGGCCTTCTTGCGCTTCTAAAATAAACACAGGCAAGAAAGATACGGTAATGATGAGCAAGCTGAAAAACAGTGCTGGGCCTACCTCAGAGGCAGACTTAGCAACGATTTGCCAGCGGTTTTCATCGGTCAGTGGGGTTTTTTCCATATGCTTATGCATGTTTTCGATCATGACGATGGCACCATCCGTCATTGCCCCGATGGCAATGGCAATACCACCAAGAGACATGATATTAGCGTTGATCCCTTGCATGTACATGATGATAAAAGACACCAAAATGCCCAACGGCAAAGTCACCACAGCAACGATAGATGAGCGTAAATGGAATAAAAACACCACACACACCAGCGCCACAACGGCCAGCTCTTCAAGTAGCTTACTCCAAAGGTTATCGACCGCATTTTCAATCAATCGAGAGCGGTCGTACACTGTGACTACTTCAACCCCCTCGGGGAGTGAGTTTTTCAGCGACGCGAGTTTTTCTTTCACGCCATTAATGGTCTTTTGCGCGTTTTCACCAAAGCGCATGACCACAACGCCCCCGACCACTTCACCTTCACCATTTAGCTCTGCAATACCGCGGCGCATTTGTGGGCCTAAATTAACCGTTGCCACATCGCCCACTCGAAGTGGTGTGCCTTGTTCATTGATACCCAGTGGTATTTTTTCAATGTCGCTGACCGATTGAATGTAGCCTGTGGCGGTGACCATGTATTCGGCTTCTGCCATTTCTACCACAGACGCGCCCGTTTCCTGATTACCTCTTTTTAGCGCCGTTTGAATATGGTTAAGTGGAATGTTGTAGGCGCGCAATTTATCAGGGTCAACCTGTACCTGATATTGCTTGACCATACCCCCCACAGCTGCCACTTCTGATACACCAGGGACGGTTTGTAGCTCGTACTTTAAGAACCAGTCTTGAATACTTCTTAGCTGGCTTAAGTCATGTTTACCTGTTTTATCTGCCAACGCGTAAATATACACCCAGCCCACACCGGTGGCATCAGGGCCAAGTTGTGGTTTCGCGCTCTCAGGGAGACTGGCTGATACTTGACTCAAGTACTCTAGTACGCGGCTTCTTGCCCAATATAAATCGGTGTCATCATCAAAAATAATGTATACATATGAGTCACCAAAAAATGAGTAGCCGCGCACAGTTTGCGCACCGGGCACGGAGAGCATGGCGGTGGTCAATGGAAAAGTCACCTGATCCTGAACCACTTGCGGCGCTTGGCCTGGGTAACTAGTTTTGATGATCACCTGTACGTCCGATAGATCCGGAATGGCATCAACGGGCGTGTTTTTAAGGGAGAACACCCCAGCAAAAGCGATGATGAGCGTTGTCAGCAGTACAAAAAAGCGATTGCCGACGGACCATCGAATGATAGCTTCAATCATGATTGTGCTCCTTACTCGTGGCCCGTATGTTTACTATGGTCATCGTCATTCATGACGGTCTTTGGCTTTATCTCTACCACCACAAAATCATCTCTAATTTCAAAGGTAAAGGTAACTTCATCACCAATTTTTATATCGTCAAGACTCACGTCTTCAGCGATCATAAAGTCCATCGTCGCGGCGGGGCGGTTCCATTTTTCAATCGCGTCGCGGCTAATATTCACAATGCGGTTGTCTACATCAATGGCATTGACGAGACCATCGACCGTTGCGCTGCTCACTTGCGGTTCAGAAGAACCCTGCGACATAATGTGAATGCCAGTGAGTTCATAACTGCCATCCTCTGTTTTACTTACTTCAAAATGCAGTGTTTGCCCAGCACTAAGGGCGTTGATATCCACCTTTTCAGCGACCGTAAAGTCCATGGTCATGGTTGGCCAATCCCATGCTTCTACTGGGTCGTGAGTGATGTTAACCATGCGGTGGTCGGCCATCACGTCATTTACTTCCCCTTGCACCCAAACTGAGTTGGGTACTTTGTCATGGGTCATACGTTTGAAGTCGGAGTTTTTGCTGGACTCTGAATCTATCAAGAATTGCGCAGAGGTAACGATTTTATCTTCTTCGTTGAGGCCTTCTAAAATTTCGATTTTGTCTTTACCGACTCGACCTATCGTTACTGCAATCGATTTAAATTGTCCGTCACCAAGGGCCAGTACCACACGGTCTTGCTTGCCTGTTCTGATCACGGCTTCTTTTGGTACTAGAATAACGGGCTCATCAAGATTGGTATGAATGGCCACCTGAGCAAACATGTTGGGTTTAAGCTCAAAGTTGGGGTTATCGAACTTGAGTCTGACTCGCAGCGTACGGGTTTTGCTATTTAGAGCAGGGTAAACATAGTCGACCGTCCCATTCCATTGTTTTCCGGGCAGATAATCAAGGGTCATAGAAACGGGCTGTCCTTGTGAAATCAAAGAGGTATCACGTTCAAAGACTTCGGCTTCTACCCACACTTGATTGAGCTGAGCAATACTCATCAAGGTTGTACCGGGCTTCACATAAAACCCTTCACGAATTTTCAAACCATCAATAACGCCCGACTGAGGTGAATAAAAGGTGATGGTTTGCTGTACTTTCTGATTTTTTTCCAACGCATTGATGAATTGCTCAGACAGTTGTAGCGCCTTTAAACGATCTTTCGCCGCGCCTATCAAAGAGCCATTATTACGCTTTAGCGCTAGCAATAGCTCTTCCTGCGCATTAACCAACTGGGGAGAATACAGAGTGTACAAGGGCTGGCCCTTTTCAACGGGGTTTCCCGCGGCCTTTACATAGAGCTTCTCTATCCAGCCATCAACACGCGGATGGATATGAATTAATTTGTCTTCATCATATTGCACGTAACCTACCGTTGAAATCTGAGTATGCATCGCTGCATATTCAACGGGGGCAGTTCTGACGCCCAAATTATTGACCACATGAGGGGCAATCTTAACACTACCGGGACCTGCATCATTTGCTCCGCTATCTTCCTCATACACAGGAATAAGATCCATGCCCATCGGAGATTTACCCGGTTTATCGCGACGATAGTTAGCGTCCATCGGGGCCACCCAGTACAGTGGCTTTTTCTCCTGAGAATCAGAAGCTTGAGTTTGTTCGCTATGATTTTCTGGTAGTAAGCTCATCGCCGCAGTGCCAAGTGCAATACCGACAAATAATGCGATGAGGGTTTTGTGATTTGAAGACATTAGTTTGCTCCCAAAGAATGAGACTGCGCAGCAGCAGGTTGAGTGGCTTGTGTAAGCAAGTAATTAATACGGGAAACGGCTTTCAGCGCATCCACATCAATTTTTAACGCGGCAATACGGGCGTTGAGTTCGGCAATACGTGCTCGTACAACTTCGGCAAAGTCGCCATCATCACTGGTATAGGCGGTCAATGCGGCTTCAGCTTGATAGTGAGCCTGTTTTAACAGTTGTGTGGCATACAGCGCTTGTCTATCTGAGAGGCGATTGAGTAGCTTAAGCTCTTTTTCAACGGCACTAATCATTTGTTTAACCATCAATAACTTGTCGGTTTTAACTGCCTCTGATTCGGCAATGGCGGCGGCGACTTGTTTATCTTGTTTGTTTTCAGTGAACAGCGGTAAGTCAAAAGTGACACCGACCGAGAAGAGATCAGCGCGACTCATGCCTGAGGGCATATCTTCACGATAGCCATAGCTTGCGTTCACTCCCCACTGTGGCTGGTATTGTTGTTTGTTTAACGCAATGGTTTGTTCAGACACCTGCTGTTTAACATCAATCGCGCGATTGACAGGGTGGTTTATTAATAACTTAGCCAGCTCATTGCGCGAGTAATTCGCAGGTTTAAGTAACTGTGCATAAGCCAGTTCAAGACGGGGTAACTCGCCCGATACGGTTAGAATGCTTGTTTGATTATCGAAGTCATAGGCTGCGGCAAGATTGCTTGCGTCATAAATGTGCAGCCATTCGTTAAGCTGTGCAATTGCCGTTTCGAGTTTTTGTTGCTCGACTGTCAGGCGGTCTTCAAGCTGAATAAGCTCTAACTGAGCACGTACAACGTCCTGCTGTCTGGTTTTACCTACCACACTGGAATAACTGGCTTTGGCAACCTCAGCAATTTGCTCAAATAGCACTCGGTCTTGTTTGATCAAAGCAATGGTTCTTTGTGCCAGATAAGCGTCTAACCAAAGCTGAGTGACATTACTTTGTAATTTGGCTTCTCTATCTTGTCTTTGCAGCGGAAATTGTGTCGCAGAAAGCTTTAGTTGATTGCTTTTGATTGCCAGACTGTCACCTCGGCCGAACATCTGTGATACACCCACCTTAAATTGGGTCATGCCTTCTTGCGCAAAATCCCAGCCATCGGTTGGTAAGTTCATCATTCCTATCGACACTTTCGGGTCGGGTAAGGTATTGGCCGCAACACTGGACTGTTCAACCGCTCGTTGCTTTAGCTGGTTGCCATGCAACCAAGGATCGTTTTGTTGAGCAAGCTGTATGGCCTGCTCGAGAGAAATCGTGTGTCGTTGTTCGCCAGCTGCTGTTTTAGCCGCAACGGTGATCGGCAGCGTTAAAGCTATCAAAACAATATTTAAAAAATAGTTGTGCTTCATATGTGTGTCCCCAGAGTTAACTGGACTGATTTATGCGCTAGATTAACGCAGTAATAATTATTAAAAATATGCTGTGCCTGTGAATTTTGGGCGCAATTACCCTGTATTAGGCAAAAATCGGTGGACGATAGAGAGAACTAGAGATGGCGCGAGGAGCCTGAGGGAATGAACGAATGATGACTTCCGAGTAATACAGTGCCGACGTTGTTGCCAAATATGAGCTTAGATAATGAATCGAAGTACAAGCACTGGCAGGACAGGTGCAGTCGGTATCACAGCAATCTGCTGCGCTGGACATGTTACTGTGGTCCATGTTAGCGCTCATAGTCATTTTGGTGCTGTGATCCATGGTCATCATTGCTTGATGGTTATCCAATGACATATCACAAGGCATAGCAGCATACGCCAACACTTGCCCTGTAAAGGCAATGAGCATTGAAAGCGTCACTAATATGGTTGAAAGTGATTTGAACATAACAAAACCGATAACTGAATCACCGCAAATGCTACGACAATTTTATTGCCAAGTAAACATACAGGTTGTATCGGTGTGACATTACAGCACCGTGTCGCTGTCGTCTATTTGTGATTTTCATGAAATAAAAGTGCCATTGAGCGTGAATAAAATTCATTTACCAGTTTTAGAGGTCGCTTTTATTGCTTAGCCTAGGAGCGCAGGGCGCTGGCAGCATGTTAGATTGGTTTGTTGCTGTATTTCGAGTAATGATAATGGTGTCAATTCCGATTTTTGCCACAAAAATGTCATAAAATCTTGCTAATTTGCTGGGCTATTATTTGGTCGATTGTTCGTTGGTTACAGGCGTGAATGAAGCAGCAGAGCTAGAAAAACAAGTATTAGAAAACATATTAAAACACGGCACTGTTAATACTTTATTTCAGCCCATTTATGATATTAGCAAGCAAGATATACTCGGTTTTGAGGCATTGAGCCGTGGTGTAGATTGTTTGGAAATGCCTGACCAGTTGTTTGCTGCTGCTGGGATTCACAACAAACTGTCTGAACTGGAATTATTATGCCGAGAAAAAGCGATAGAGCGGTTTGTCTCACTGCAATTACCCGGTAAGTTGTTTTTGAATGTGAGCCCTAGCACATTACTAGACCCGAGCCATCCGCGTGGCGAAACACGCCACTTAGTGCAAAAGCATGGGTTGGCTGCTAACAGGGTGGTTATTGAAGTTACAGAACAAGATAAGGTGGATGATGGCTTTTTATTGCTAAAAACCATCGAGCATTATCGTCGACTTGGTTTTAACATTGCTATTGATGACTTAGGAGCTGGCTACTCAGGCCTTAAACAGTGGTCAGAACTCTGCCCTGAGTATGTCAAAGTTGATAGATACTTTATTGACTACTGTGATCAAAGCATTGTTAAAAGAGAATTTTTAAAATCCATTATTGAGCTTGCAAAAGCGACGGGAACATCGGTGATCGCTGAAGGGATAGAGCGAGTTGAGGAACTATCATTGCTCGAGAAATTGGGCATAGTGAATGCTCAAGGATATTTGCTTGCTTACCCTCAGAGTGAACCTACGATTGAACTTGAGGCCAGTCAGTGGTCGGCCCTAAACTTGACGCCGAAAATGAATACGACAGAGCAATCAATCGCGATTGGCTGGTTAGCCATGACGCAAAGTGCCATACACCAGTGCACGCAATGTAAGGATGCCCATAAAAGCTTTGAGTCGGATAAAAAGCTGATGAGCTTAGCGGTAGTAAATGATAATCGTGAGCCGATAGGGTTATTGCATCGAGATCAACTAACAGAAGTGTTCGCCGCACCTTATGGACACGCGTTATATGCTAAGAAGTCGGTGATGGAACTGATGGACAAGCAGCCGTTAATAGTGGATGAAAATGCTCAACTGGATCAAGTAAGCCAGCAAATAACAGAGCAAGAGTTTGATATTCGTCGCCATATTATTATCACTCGAGATGGATGCTACCTAGGACTTGCGCCGCTAAGAGATATTCTCAAACATATCACTGAAGAAAAAATTCGCCATGCACAGCACGCCAACCCCCTCACTATGCTGCCAGGTAATGTAGCGATAAACGAAGCAATTGAAACGCGCTTGCGAAAGCAATCTGACTTTTCATTGGCATACATAGATTTGAACCATTTTAAGCAATTTAATGATTTATATGGCTATGCAAGTGGCGATAGTGTGATCAAATTGCTCGCCGATGTAACGGTCAACGCGTGTGAACAAAGCCCATGTTTTGTTGGGCATATCGGTGGCGACGATTTTATGGTGGTGTTTGATGCCGATGATGCTGAGCAACTTTGTCATCAAATTATCAATGACTTTGAACAACAATCTAAGGCCTTCTTCACGCCTGAACATGTTAAATCAGGTGGTTATTGGGCCACCAATAGAGAGGGGCAAAAGCAATTTGTACCCTTGCTGACACTGTCCATTGGCTTGGTTAGACCTGATTTAGACAATTGTAAGAACAGTCATCAGGTGGCGGCACTTGCGACAGACGCCAAAAAAGAAGCCAAACGATATAGAAACAGCTATTTGTTTGTATGTAATAGGCGTCGTCCGAGTGTGTCTGTGGTGAAGATAGAAAAAGATCAGGCCGAGTGCTCAGCATAAACTGTGTTGTTCTAATTGGTGGTATTAAAGCTTGAGTAAAAGCTCTGCTCGGTGTAGCGTTAACAAAAACAAGTTTGGAACACAGATATGCGTAAACTCGTATTGCTGTGCCTATTGTGTAGTTGGGCTGGTTCATTAGTTGCGGCAGAAACCATTTATGTCGCCAAAGAGCAACGTACCTTGTACGATAGAGACTTGTACTTGTACGAACTATTGGAGATGTCACTCAAAGCTGCTGGTTTTGAGGCTCAGATAGAGCATGTAAAAGTACATCCTCATCAACAGCGTACGCTGTTGGCTTTGAGCCAAGGCGAAGTTGACCTGCATTGGAGTATGACGAGCCCTGAGCGAGAGCAGTTGGCAACGGCCATTCCTGTTCCTTTGTTTAAAGGCTTTATTGGCAAGCGTGCTTTGCTGATTAATAAGATGCAATTATCGCAATTTGACGATATTGACTCGCTTCAAGCGTTATCCAAACTGACCGCAGTGCAAGGGCATGATTGGCCTGATACCAAAATTCTTGGTCATAACCATTTGGATGTAAGGCCCATGGCGAACTATCAGGCGATGTTTGCCATGGTTTCGCGGGGCCGCCTAGATTATTTTCCTCGTTCATTTATTGAAGTTGGCGCTGAATTAGCCACACAGAGCAGCGACAATTTGATGATTTTACCTAGTCTTTATTTACAATACCCCAGTGCGTTCTATTTTTTCGTTAATAAAGACAAGCCAAAGCTTGCTAAGGCACTCTCGCAGGGGCTGGCAAAGTTACAAGCGACAGGTGAGTTTGATGCGTTATTTGAGCGCTATTTCGCAAAGGTACTGGCTCAGCTCCCTTTTGATAACGAGACCAAAGTGTTGATACTACAAAACCCTTATTTTCAAGGTGTGGAACAGAGCTCAAAAGAAGACGCTAAATGGGCTTTAAATAGTAACAAATAACGTTAAAACAAAACGAGTAGACAATAAAAAAGGAGCTTACGCTCCTTTTTTATATGACTGCCTCACCGCTATTAACGTAGTAGTGATTCAGTTAATACAGGGCGGATTTCTTTCACGATAAGCTGACAAAGCTTAGGTGCGCCGCAGATCACGTTGCCACTTTGGTTGTAGCTTGCACCACCGGCAAAATCCATAACCATACCACCGGCTTCTTTTACCAGTAATTCACCCGCAGCTGTGTCCCAAGGCTTAAGGCCGATTTCAAAGAAACCGTCCATGCGGCCTGCCGCAACATACGCCATATCCAATGCTGCTGAACCCGCACGACGGATATCCGCAGTGTGTACAAACAGCGCTTTAAAAGCTTCGGTGTAAGCGTCGATGTGATGTTTTTGCTTAAATGGGAAACCAGTTGCAAGTACAGAGCCCGCTATTTCGTTACTTTTAGTAACACGGATACGCTTTGAGTTTAGCTGTGCACCTTGACCACGAGACGCAGTGAATAGCTCGCTGCGAATAGGATCGTAAATCACCGCCTGTTCAACGCGGCCTTTAACTTTTAATGCAATAGAAACGGCGAAATGAGGAATGCCTTTGATGAAGTTAGTTGTACCATCAAGAGGATCGATAACCCACTGGTAATCTGCATCTTTGCCTTCAATAACACCTAATTCTTCACCGACGATAGAATGGTCTGGATAGGCTTTAAGGATAGTATCACGGATGATCGCTTCAGCGTCTTTGTCTACGTTTGTAACAAAGTCATTAGTGCCTTTTTGTTGGGCTTCGACTTTTGATAAATCTTCACATGCACGTAAGATCACTTTACCTGCATTACGCGCAGCGCGTACCGCAATGTTTAACATTGGATGCATAGCATTACCTTTGGGTTGTAAAAGAACATATTCATATAGAGCCGGCGTATTCTAGCGATTTTTGTCACAAAGTAAATAACCTGTCGCAAATAAAGTTGCTGCTTTTTTGTACTGTATTGTTCTGGATAAGGAATTAGTTAGTCTGGATCAGAGGGAATGTTGCGTTCAGGTCAGTTAGAGCGCTTTTTACTATGGTGAGCGCTTGATGCTGTGATAAACTTCACAATTATTTTTTTGAGACTGGTTAATCAATGGCATTAGAAGACATTCGTATTGTGTTAGTAAACACATCTCATTCAGGCAACATTGGCTCTGTAGCACGGGCAATGAAAACAATGGGGCTATCTAAACTTTATTTAGTTGATCCTGCCTGTGAAGTAGACAGCCACGCCAGTGCTCTGGCTGCGGGTGCAACGGATGTTTTAGGTAATGCGACGATTGTCAGTGAATTATCACAGGCAATAGAAGAGTGTGCTTTAACCATTGGCACCAGTGCTCGTTCACGCACATTGTCATGGCCTATGGTAGAGCCGCGCGAGTGTGCGCAAAAGTTAGTCAGTGAATCTGAAACAGGCCCTGTGGCTTTGGTGTTTGGTCGTGAAAATAGCGGCCTCACCAACGAAGAATTACAACTGTGTAACTACCACGTATGTATTCCAGCGAATCCTGAATACAGTTCATTAAACTTAGCTATGGCAGTACAAACACTGACTTACGAAACCCGTATGGCGTTTTTAGACCGTCAGGAAAAACAGCCTGAAGAAGATGACGCTGTATATCCAAGCGCACAGCAAATGGCACTGTTTTACGAGCACTTAGAGAGCACGTTAAATGAAACGGGGTTCATTATTAAGCAACATCCCGGCATGGTGATGACCAAGCTTAAGCGTTTGTTCAATCGTGCCCGACCAGAGGATCAAGAGCTAAATATTTTGCGTGGCATTTTAACCTCTATCAATAAATCTACCCGCCAAAAATCAGAGTAAGCCAAACTGTGGTGATGGACGTGCTGACCAGTGGCGTTAATTCGCTCCAGCACGTTCTACGAGACAAGAATAATACTTGACTAAATTACTCAGGTAATTACAATGAACCTAGTAGTTGACTAATTTACTCAAGTATTCGTCAACTTTAGTCGTAATACTGATGAGTAATACTTGACTATCTTAGTCAGGTAATTAAAATTTGCGGCTTGGTAAACTAGCTAGGGGGCTTCCATGAAACTGACATCAAAGGGCAGATATGCAGTAACAGCAATGTTAGACGTTGCGTTGCATGGCGAAATTGGCCCAGTCCCGTTGGCTGATATTTCAGAACGTCAGGAAATATCTCTATCTTACCTTGAACAATTATTTGCCCGATTACGTAAACATGGCTTAGTAAGCTCTGTTCGTGGTCCGGGTGGCGGCTATCTACTTGGTCGCGATGTGCAAAGCATTTCTGTTGGCGACGTGATCAGTGCGGTTGATGAGTCTGTTGACGCAACCCGTTGTCACGGAGAAGGGGGCGGCTGCCAAAGCGGTATGCGATGTTTAACACATACCCTGTGGTCGGATTTAAGCGTGCGCATCGAAGAGTTTTTAAACAATATTTCCCTTGCCGAGTTAGTCGCAAATTCAGAGGTGCGTGCGGTTGCATCGCGTCAAGATAAAAGCGTCAACAGTGCGATGAAGCAATTAGACAATATTCAAGTGAGCTGTCAACTGTAGGTTGACGTCAAGCGGAGAAACAAATGAAATTACCGATTTATCTAGATTATGCAGCAACCACTCCGGTTGATCAGCGCGTTGCAGACGAAATGATGCAATGTCTGACAATGGATGGCAACTTTGGTAACCCAGCTTCACGCTCACACCGTTTTGGTTGGCAGGCAGAAGAGTTGGTTGATCAGGCGCGTAATGATATCGCTGATTTAATTAACGCGGACCCACGTGAAATTGTTTTTACTTCAGGTGCAACAGAGTCTAACAACCTAGCTATCAAAGGTGCTGCGCACTTCTACAAAAAGAAAGGCAAGCACATTATTACGGTTAAAACCGAGCACAAAGCAGTATTAGATACGTGCCGCGAGCTAGAGCGTCAAGGCTTTGAAGTTACCTATATGGACGTTGAAAATAACGGTCTATTAGATTTGAAAAAGCTGGAAGCAGCCATGCGTGATGACACCGTCCTAGTGAGCGTTATGCATGTTAACAATGAACTGGGCGTGATTCAGGATATCGCGACTATCGGTGAGATGTGTCGTGAACGCAAAATCATGTTCCATGTTGATGGCGCACAAAGTGCGGGTAAAGTTAAAATTGACCTGCAAGAACTGAAAGTTGATTTCATGTCGTTCTCTGGCCACAAAGTATATGGCCCTAAAGGTGTTGGTGCCTTATATGTTCGCCGTAAACCTCGTGCGCGTTTGGAAGCGCAAATGCACGGTGGTGGTCATGAGCGTGGTATGCGTTCAGGTACTTTGGCAACGCATCAGCTGGTTGGCATGGGGGCGGCGTTCCGCATTGCAAAAGAAGATTTTGAAAAAGATCACGCGCATATCAGTGCACTTCGTCAGCGCTTAATTGACGGCGTAATGACAATGGATGAAGTGTATTTCAACGGTGCGATTGATCAATCAGTACCAGGTATTGTGAATATCAGCTTCAACTTTGTTGAAGGTGAATCATTATTAATGGCGGTAAAAGACATCGCGGTGTCTTCGGGTTCAGCTTGTACGTCAGCAAGTTTGGAACCGTCTTATGTATTACGCGCTCTAGGGCGTAACGATGAACTGGCACACAGCTCGATTCGTTTTAGCATTGGTCGTT
This sequence comes from Pseudoalteromonas sp. T1lg23B, assembly GCF_002964665.1. Classification (GTDB taxonomy): domain Bacteria; phylum Pseudomonadota; class Gammaproteobacteria; order Enterobacterales; family Alteromonadaceae; genus Pseudoalteromonas. The sequence continues at coordinate 414,572 of NZ_PQBZ01000013.1, forward strand.
TCACGACGGAAGAAGATATCGACTACACCGTCAATTTGATTAAAGAATCAATCGGTCGATTACGTGAAATGTCGCCGCTTTGGGAAATGCATCAAGAAGGCATTGACCTAGATAGCGTTGAATGGGCACATCATTAAGCAAGTTTTTGCTTGTAGCCAGGCGCTATGAGCACATAGTGAGGAAAGAGTTATGGCGTACAGTGAAAAAGTGATAGATCACGTGGAAAATCCACGTAACGTAGGGTCGCTTGATAAAAACGATCCAAGTGTTGCAACGGGTATGGTGGGTGCACCAGCGTGTGGTGACGTAATGAAACTACAAATTAAGGTTTCAGATCAAGGTATTATCGAAGACGCTAAGTTTAAAACTTACGGCTGTGGTAGTGCGATTGCGTCATCATCTTTGGTAACAGAGTGGGTAAAGGGTAAAACCCTTGATGAAGCTGCAAGCATCAAGAATACCGATATTAGTGCTGAGCTGGAGTTGCCTCCGGTTAAAATCCACTGCTCAATTTTAGCAGAAGACGCAATTCAAGCAGCAATTGCAGATTATAAAAGTAAACAAGCGAAGTAAGAGTAAATAATATGGCAGTGACATTGACAGACGCGGCGGCAAACCGAGTTCAGGCCTTTTTGAGCAATCGTGGCAAAGGCATAGGTTTGCGTGTTGGCATTAAAACCACGGGCTGTTCAGGTCTTGCATATGTACTTGAGTTTGTTGATGAGCTAGACGAAGGCGATGAAGTTTTTGAACACAAAGATGTAAAAATCATTGTTGATGCGAAAAGTCTGGTTTATATCGACGGCACAGAGCTTGATTACACTAAAGAAGGTCTTAATGAAGGGTTCAAATTTAATAACCCTAATCAGAAAGACGAATGTGGCTGTGGCGAGAGCTTTACGGTTTAAGAGCCGCTTAGCCTGATCTCAAAGCCCTGCCTTGGTAGGGCTTTGTCGTATATTTGCAATGCGCATTGTGCGCACACTTAGGGTATATAAAAGACATGCGCTATTTTGAGCTATTTGATATTCCAGTCGATTATAATGTTGATCTTAAAAAGATAAATCAACATTACCTTGAGTTACAGCGAGTTGTTCACCCAGATCGCTTCGCAGGCAAAGGTGAACGAGAAAAACTCCTCGCCGTGCAAAAAACAGCTGAGATCAATGACGCATTAGCGGTACTCAAACACCCAGTAAAGCGTGCTGAGTATATGCTGAGTGAACGTGGCGTTGACATTCGAGCTGAGCAGCAGACACTACAAGACCCTATGTTTCTCATGCAGCAAATGGAGCTGCGAGAAGCGTTAGAAGAGCTGCCTAACAGCAACGATATTGAGGCAGCGATTGAGCAGTTTGAGCAGCAAATTAAAGCGCTTGATGTACAATTTAGTCAGCAATTGGCCATGCAATTAAGCAGTGACGATGCGCAAGACTTAGAGCAAGCCGCCGATAACATCCGTAAACTCAAGTTTGTATATAAGCTACGTGACGAACTGGCACGTATCGAAGACAGTTTATTTGATTAATTCTCCAAAGAAGCCCGCTCGAACGGGCTAAAAAGTGAAAGAGCATTATGGCATTATTGCAAATCGCTGAGCCGGGGCAGAGCGCGGCACCACACGAACATAAACTGGCCGTAGGTATTGACTTAGGCACAACTAACTCATTGGTTGCAACTGTGCAAAGTGGCGAGGCCAAAACACTGGCCGATTTTGACGGTTCTGTGATGCTACCATCGGTAGTACGCTATCTCTCAGAGGGCACTGAAGTGGGGGCCCAGGCACAGCAAACTTCTGCACAAGACCCAACTAATACCCTAATTTCAGTAAAACGCTTTTTAGGTAAAACCCAACAAGAAATTGAGCACAGTTATGGTCAGTTGCCTTATGAGTTTGTGCAAACCGACAGTGGCTTAGCAATTAATACTGTGGCAGGCCCTGTTAGCCCAGTGCAGGCATCCGCAGAGATTTTAAAAACATTACGTGAGCGTGCTGAGCAAAGCTTTGCGGGCGAACAACTGCAAGGTGCGGTGATCACTGTGCCTGCTTATTTTGATGATGCACAGCGCCAAAGCACCAAAGATGCTGCGGAGCTTGCGGGGTTAAAAGTCTTACGTCTGTTGAACGAACCGACAGCGGCGGCGGTTGCCTATGGTCTCGACTCAGGTCAAGAAGGCGTTATTGCAGTGTATGACTTGGGTGGTGGAACGTTTGATATTTCAATTTTACGTCTCAACCAAGGGGTATTTGAGGTACTTGCTACAGGCGGTGACTCAAGCCTAGGTGGTGACGATTTTGACTCAGTATTGGTTAACTTGTTTAAGTCTCAAACTGGGATTAATAACTTAAATGCCAACGAACTACGCTTGTTCATTAACAAAGCCAAAGCATGTAAAGAAGCGCTGAGCAGCTACGAAACTGTTAACGTAAAACTCGACTTACGTGAGCAAAGTCACACGGTGACAGTTACCCGTGCAGAGTTTGCAGAGCTGGTCATGCCGTTGGTGAAAAAAACCTTACGTGCGTGTCGCAGAGCAGTGAAAGATGCCGAGGTTAGTCATGAAGAAATCTTGCAAGTGGTGATGGTTGGCGGCTCAACCCGTATGCCAGTCATTCGCGAGCAAGTGGAAGAGTTTTTTGCTAAGCAGCCTTTAACCTCAATAGACCCCGATCGTGTTGTGGCGATTGGTGCTGCGATTCAGGCTGATATCTTAGTGGGCAACAAGCCCGACTCTGATATGTTGTTATTGGATGTTTTGCCGCTGTCTCTAGGTTTAGAAACTATGGGCGGCTTGGTTGAAAAAATTATTCCCCGTAATACCACTATTCCCGTTGCCAGAGCACAAGAATTTACCACCTTTAAAGATGGTCAAACCGCGATGTCTTTGCACGTGTTACAAGGTGAACGAGAGTTGGTTGATGACTGCCGTTCGCTGGCAAAGTTTAGCCTCAAAGGCATTCCCCCAATGGCTGCGGGTGCGGCGCATATTCGTGTTACCTTCAAGGTTGATGCGGATGGTCTGTTAAGCGTCTCTGCGATGGAGAAGTCAACGGGCGTGCAAGCTGAAATTCAAGTGAAACCATCGTTTGGCTTATCGGACGATCAAGTGGCACAAATGCTAAAAGATTCAATGAGCAACGCAAAAGATGATATGCAGGCGCGTATGCTTAAAGAGCAACAGGTTGAAGCATTACGTGTATTGGAAGCGCTGGAAGCGTCACTTGCCACAGACAGTGCACTGTTAAACGAGCAAGAGCTGGCTCATTTACGCGAGCAAATGGCGTTACTCGCCACAGCACGAGAGCAGGCACAATCGCCGGATGAAATAAAAAATGCCATCGAGAAAGTAGACGCTGCCAGCAGCGAATTTGCTTCACGTCGTATGGATGTATCAATTAAGAAAGCACTGCAAGGGCAGTCTGTAGACGAGGTGTAATATGCCACAAATCATCTTTTTACCCCATGAAGAGCTTTGCCCTGAAGGTGCCGCAATTGAAGCACCAAAAGGGCAAACGGTATTAGACGCCGCACTTAAAAATGGTATCAGTATTCCTCATGCCTGTGAAAAATCATGCGCCTGTACCACATGTCATATTATTGTGCGTGAAGGCTTTGATTCACTGGATGAAAGTGACGAGCTTGAAGACGATATGTTAGACAAAGCATGGGGCTTAGAAGCTGAATCGCGCCTAGGTTGCCAAGCCGTGATTGCGGATGAAGATCTCGTTGTTGAAATTCCAAAATATAATCTCAATATAGTGAACGAAGAGCACTAATTGCCTCGCGCTATTTAGAGTAGTAAGCCACAGCAAATGCTGTGGCTTTTTTATGTGTTCTCAGTGTCCAACAAGGTTCATTCATGACAAGGGTGAGAATACTGGGCTCGTCTATTTGAACTTCATTTTCTTCACGCCCTTATGTTGAAGTCGCGTGGCCTTTTTTAATAAGCTTTGAAATTTAGCGCAATCAAATTGATTGTGTTCGGGGCAATGAGCCACATGTTGTAAGGTATCACTGATAACACTTAGCAACTTAATGCTCCGCTCAATTTCCTCCGATTTTTCAAGCAGCCGTGAGCGGTCAATCTCAGTTGTTGTACCTGATTCGAGCAACACGCGTATTTCATCCAAAGAAAAACCAGCAAATTGCCCCAATGAAATTACTGATAGCTTTTCTAAAACATTGGCATTGAATATACGAGTTAGGCCCTTACGTCCTAGTGGTTTGATCAGCCCTTTTTCTTCGTAATAACGAATGGTAGATGAAGGTAATCCTGAGCGTAATGATACCTGTTGTATATCTAATTCGGAGTGTGTGCTCATAACTGTTGACCTCAAGTCGACTTGAAGTCTTAGTATAGGTTTCATGGTATGTGACTTCAATAAGGTCCTATGAAACAGCTTGCTCAAGTAAACGCTCAACATCCAAAGATAAAACCACACTGTGCTGCGTTAATCGCGCTAGCTTTATCGGCGTTGTTACCTTCAATAGCAGTAAGTAGTGTCAATCTCACATTGGTCCTATGTTGTGCATTAACCTTGCAATTTATCAGCAAAGCGACCAACGAAAAAAAACCAGCTAGACAGTATAACGTTTGGTATTTCAATTGATTATATAGAGGTAAACCGTGATGAAAAATACATTAAATGAAGTTATCAGTGACATTAAAAAACACTGGCGAGGGTTAGACTCTTACACAGTCGAGCATACCCGTACACAATTACAAAAATTGACTCACACTCCAGCACAGGAGCCATGGTTAGAGCGTTTATTTGCTGATAAACCACAGAGCCAAGAATTATATCGTGATGCAAAGCATGGCTTTATCTTACTTGCCCATTTTGAAAAACAAGGCATGTACAGAGTGCCACACAATCACGGAGCAGGTTGGGTGTTTTACGCCCTACATAGCGGTGAAATGAGGGTGACTAGTTATAAACAAATAACCAATCAAGATGGTTATACCGCGCTCGTTAGTCGTGGAGCCAATGTCATACAGTCATCTAGCGTAACGACTTATCTGCCTGGAGATATTCATGACACAGAATGTCTTTCAGATTGGGTGCTCATGTTTAGGTTAACAAGTTGCGACTTTCAAGAAGAAAAGCGTTCAGGGCGTCTAATTCAGTTTAAAGATCACACTCGAAAAGAATTGAGCTGAATAATTCAGGTGGGCTTCTAAATAGCCTTTATCACTTCGAACTGCAGAGAATAACTGGTTTTGTAAGATATTTGGTAGTTGAAACTTCAAAGTACCATTTGAATATCGCTAACGAGTATTGATCAAAAGCAGCATACAGCATAAAAACTGAATAATCAGCTAAGAAGCGGTAACCAAAAGGCTAGCGCTTTTCTCTTGTGTAATAGAAACAATGTGTATGTAAATTTTTTTGCTTATTCGTTTTACAATAAGCTAGAAATTGAACACATGACTCGCTAATTTGCATTGATACTACTCTATATAAATTCAATGAAATTAATATGATAGTGTAGTTATAGCGAAAATAGAAACAAAAATAATTTAAGTAGATGTTGAAAATCATGGTCGGGTCTTACGCTGCTATAACTTATCAATCTCACTGACATGGGGGCTTACTTTCGCTACCTCTCACTTCAATAAGTAGTTTTAAAGTGATAGGCAGGCGGTATGAGTCGGCCAAGTTTGTTCAAATGCTGGTTTAAGATTAGTATTACATCATTGGACAGATAAATATAAACCGCAGTGAAAGCTACGGTTTTTGTGTTTTTATGAGGTGAGAGATGAGTTTATTAGAAGGACTAGAGCATTCATTGATTGCAGGTGAGCCTTATCACACAGAGCAACATTTCTCGGTTTTGAACCCTGCTACAGGTGAGCAGTTGGCGTATGTTAGTGAGGTTGATGCACGAGGTACATCACTGGCGCTGCGCTCTGCTACAGACACATTTGAAACGTTAAAAACAACGAGTGCTAAACAGCGCAGTGAGGTTTTATGGCGTTGGTATGAGCTGATGATGGAAAATAAGCCGCTGCTTGCTCGCTTACTGACACAAGAGCAAGGTAAACCACTCAAAGAAGCAATGGCAGAGGTAGACTACGCTGCTGGATATATTCAGTGGTATAGCGAACAAGCCAAGCGTAGCTATGGTGAGATTATTCCAGCCAACGATACTCAACATCAGTTAAGCGCAATAAAGCAAGGTGTTGGTGTTGTACTTGGTATCACGCCATGGAACTTTCCATTGGCAATGATCACGCGTAAGGTCGCTCCAGCGTACGCCGCTGGGTGTAGTTTCATTTTGAAACCATCGGAACAAACACCGCTGTCTGCATTGGCACTGGCTCAACTTGCTTTACAAGCTGGGATGCAAAAAGGTGCTTTTCAGGTGTTATTGACATCTGATTCTGAGGGGTTAATCAAACCACTGTGCCAGAACACCAATATCCGTAAGCTTACATTTACCGGCTCGACGCAGGTAGGTCGTATTTTACTTGAGCAATGTGCGAGTACAATCAAACGCACTTCCATGGAGCTTGGCGGTAATGCACCCTTTATAGTTTTTGAGTCCGCTAATTTAGATGAAGCTGTTACAGGCTTGATGGCTGCAAAGTTTCGTAATGCGGGGCAGACTTGTGTGGCCGCAAATCGTATTTTGCTGCAACAAGGTGTTGAGACCGAGTTCCTGCCGCGTTTTATAGAAGCTGTGGATAAGCTTGTTGTGGGCGATGGCCTAGAAGAAGGTGTGGACATTGGCCCATTGATCAGCCATGAGGCCAAAGAAAAAGCACAAAAGCTCATTGATGACGCGATTAAAAAAGGGGCCGAGGTTGCTTACCAAGGTAAACAGCAAGCAGGTCTGTTTATGGCACCGATTATATTAACGGGTGTAACCTCACAGATGGCAATTGCAAACCAAGAAGTGTTTGCCCCAGTCGTGAGCATTATGTCATTTTCTGATGAATCAGAAGCTATAAGGATGGCCAATAGTGTTGAAGAAGGCTTAGCAGCATACTTTTATTCTCAGGATGTGTCGCAAATACATAGAGTGTCCACATCCTTGGAGTATGGCATGGTGGGTATTAACGAAGGTATGGTGTCTAACCCTGTGGCCCCATTTGGTGGCGTAAAGCAATCGGGTATGGGTAAAGAGGGCGGCCATCAAGGTTTGGATGAATATTTAGTGGTAAAATACCTTTGTCAAAAGTTTGATTAGCGCATTTTTCGCAATGGCTTTTCATTGATCACAAAGAGCGATAAACTTTTGTGCTGGATTACTTTTTTCTTTCAAGCTAGGAGCAAAACCATTGCAACAAGTAGATTCGCCCATGTTGGTGGTTTTGGCTGCTGGGCTTGGTAGCCGCTTTGGTGGTGGTAAACAAATCGCACTGTTACCAAATATAAATCGGACTATCATGGAGTTAAGCATCGAAGATGCTTATAAAGCAGGTATCCGTGAGGTGGTCTTAGTTATAAATGGGCAGATAAAAGCTGTGGTAGAGCAGGACATTTTACCTCGTTTGCCGACTCAGATGCAGATAACCTTGGTTGAGCAAAGCATATCTCAAGTTCCTAAACAGTTTGCCAGTTACGCAGTACCAAGACAAAAACCGTGGGGAACGGGGCATGCTTTGCTGTGTGCCAAAGCACAAATAAATAAGCCTGCGATAGTGATCACTGCCGATGATTACTACGGTCCAAAAGCGTATCAACAAATGGTAGAGCATTTTCAAAGGCACCCCGATAATATGGCGATGGTGGCATACCCGTTAGTGAAAACCTTGTCTCAGTTAGGAGGAGTCAACAGGGGAATATGTCAGCTAAATGGGAGTAAATTAACCAGTGTTAAAGAGTACACCGATATTTGTCAGACTACACAGGGAATTGTCGGTCGCTATAAAGGGCAACAGCAACGACTCCCCGCATCAGCGCTAGCATCGATGACTTTTTGGGGCATAACACCTGAGCTACTCGATAGTTTAGAATTAGGCTTTGAGGAATTCCTAAGGAATTATGACAACGGTGTCAAAAAAGAGTATTATTTACCAAATTGTATTGAACAATGCATCGTATCAAGGAATATGGATTTGATTGTCTATTCAGCCGAAGATCATTGGTATGGCGTTACGTTTAAAGAAGAATTAGCAGCGGTGGCAGGAAAAATAAATGAACAACGCTAATAATGAGAGTGAAAGACTCTTCAGTTGTATGCCATTAGTCAATGAGGTTAGTATGGAAAATCGTGCAGTAGCGGCACACCTATCACAGCAGTTTGGACTTCAGGGTGAGCAGCCTGTCATGAATCCAATTGGCAATGGACACATTAATACCACAATGTTACTCAAAGATACCAAGCAAGCTGTGGTTGTCCAAAAACTCAATACCGATGTATTCCCTCATCCAGAACAACTGGTAGAGAATGCACGAGCTATTGAGCAACACTTATCAGATAAAGTGGTGCAAGGTGAGTATAATTTAAATATTATTAAACACTTACCAACCGTAGAAAATGAGTATTTGGTTAACCATAACGGTGGTGTATGGCGTGCATTAGAGTTCATTGGTGGCAGTTATAGTGAAGATGTTGTTGATTCAACGAGTAAGGCGCAAACAGCTGCAAACGCGTTTGGTCAATTTGCCAAGGCACTTGAAGATTTTGAAGCTCAGCAATTACATCATGTGATCCCTGATTTTCACAATCTTGCTAAGCGCATAGAGACATTCAAAGAGACCGTGCTCCATGACAACCATGAGCGTGTGCAATTATGTCGTGATGAAATTGCGTTTTGTCAGTCTCAGTTTGATTTAGCCCAAGAACTGCAAGTACTTCTTAAGTCGATTCCACTGCGTCCTTGCCATAACGACACCAAAATTAATAACATGCTGTTTTGTACTAAAACTAATCAAGGTAAAGCCGTGATCGATATGGATACCTGTATGCCGGGTTATTGGTTATTTGATTTTGGTGACATGGTACGCACCTTCTGCTCACCAGAAGCGGAAGACTCTCTCAACCTAGAAAATGTAGTGGTTCGAGAGGAAATATTTTCAGCTATCGTAAAGGGTTATGTAGAGCCGTTGGCAGATACTTTGACGGAGCAAGAAAAAAGCAGCTTCTTATTGGGTGCTAAAGTCATGCCATTTATGATTGGCTTGCGGTTTTTAACGGACTATTTGGACGGCGATAATTATTTTGCTGTGCATAGAGATCAGCATAATCTTCAGCGTGCTCGCAATCAATTTAAGCTATATCAAGATGTGTTGGCCAAGGAGCGGAGGCTGAAGGAAATTTTGGCTCAATACTGATACAAAAAAAGCGCTGCGGCGCTTTTTTTGTATCACGCGAATTATCTTGGGTGGTGGTTACTTAGTCGCATTCCTTTTTGCATTACTCTTACTATGAGGTAGCGTGCAATAGAAGTATCTTTTAAGGAACAATAATAATGACAAAAATGAATCGTCGAGATTTTCTTAAAGCGGCGGGCAGTGCTGTGGGGGCTACTGCGATTGCAGGGGCGGCTTTAACGGGGTGCGCGCAAAAAACTGGGGAGTCGGTTCCAGCGCGTCAGGGACAATCTGTGATGGGGTTGGTTACTGAAAAACTGGATATTGTCAGAGTGGGTTTTATCGGTGTGGGCCAACGTGGCTATGGTCATGTAAAGCGAATGAGTAAGATAGATGGCGCACAAATTGTGGCTATTTGTGATACTCATCAGGAGGTACTTGAGCGCGCTGTTGGATATTTGACTGAACAAGGTCAAACAAAACCCGCGACATATACGGGTGCTGAGTTGGCTTATCAAGATTTATTGGCACGCGATGATATCGATATTGTCATCATTTCTACACCATGGAAATGGCATGCGCCAATGGCTATCGATACAATGAATAGTGGTAAACATGCCTTTGTGGAAGTGCCGTTGGCGCTTACAGTTGAAGAAATGTGGGACATAGTAAACACCGCTGAACGCACCCAGCGCCATTGTATGATGATGGAGAATGTTAACTATGGCCGTGATGAACTGATGGTGTTAAATATGGTTCGTCAGGGATTGTTTGGTGAATTACTTCATGGCGAGGCTGCGTATATCCATGAATTACGCTGGCAAATGAAGGAAGTTGAACACAAAACGGGTTCATGGCGCACGGATTGGCATAGTAAACGCAACGGTAACCTGTATCCCACTCATGGTTTAGGTCCTGTATCTCAATATATGAATATTAACCGAGGTGACAGATTTGACTATTTAACGTCTATGAGTTCACCTGCGTTAGGACGCGCGGCATATGCTCAGCGTGAGTTTTCACCTGAACATAAACGCAATCAGACCAAATACATATCGGGTGATATGAATACCACGCTGATCAAAACCGTCAAGGGGCGCAGTATTATGGTACAGCATGATACAACCACGCCAAGACCGTACTCAAGGCACAATCTTATTCAAGGTACCAATGGAGTATTTGCGGGATTCCCTAATCGTATTGCGCTGGAGCAGGGCAGTGAGACCAGCTTCCATGAGTGGGACTATAATATGGACGGTTGGTATGCTAAATACGATCATCCACTTTGGATACGGATGGGTGAGGAAGCACAGCGCAATGGCGGACACGGTGGCATGGATTTTCTAATGTTCTGGCGTATGATTTATTGCCTACGCAATGGTGAACCTTTGGATCAGGATGTGTATGACGGAGCCGCGTGGTCAGTGATCTCTCCATTATCGGTTTTATCGGTTTCTAAGCGCAGCGCATCTATTGATATTCCTGACTTTACGCGCGGGGCATGGCAGCAAGGAAAACCATTAGGCATTATTGGCGCTTGAGAGGTCGAGTGATGAAACTACCTACACTTTTTATAGTCAGTACTTTGTTACTGAGTTCGTGTGCTGTACAAACAACTGGGCCATCGCTTGAACAAACTGTAAATCGGTATATAGAAGTGTTTAAGCAGCGGACAGATTTTGACAAATTTTTGTCATTCTATGATGAACAAGCGCAGCTGGAAGATATGGTTTATGGTCACTATGCTGCGAACCGCGCTGGGATCGAAAAGTTTTATGCTTGGCCGCAAAGTCGAGTCACGGTCTTGGATAACAAGCCCTTGTTTACAGTTGAGCAGAAAATTATCGATCAGCAGCAGCGCGTGGCAATTGTATCTGGTCAGTTTCATCGCTTTGATTTTGGAGGCAAAACTCTTGGTCCTTGGCGCTTTTTAATTAAGCTGCAATTCAACGAGCGTGGCCTTATTACATACCAACAGGACTGGATAAACTATACACCTAAAACCATGGTGAGTAATGGGGAAAACCTTAAATTCCAAAGCGTTAGATATTAGGTTGTGATGTTTGATAAATATTGGAGTTATGATGAAACTATCAGTGGAAATTAGTAAATACCCATTGCATGTAGATTATGTGCCATTTATTAAAGACTTTATTGAACGTCTTAAAGCACATCAAGAACTGAAAGTGATTAGCAATAGCATGTCTACTCAAGTGTTTGGCGATTATGATGTGGTGATGAGCCAATTGCAAAAGCATATGAAACGCTCTTTTGAAGAGTATGGAAAAATCGTGTTTGTATGTAAATTTATCAGTGGTGATCTGTCAGCCTGATGTCAGATTCCTTGTGGTTGCTAATGAGTATTCTTGTTGCACTTCCGTACTGGGAGTACACAGCCGTTTTGTTTGCACTGATCTACCTATTTCTGGCGATAAAGGAACATAACGGCTGCTGGATATTCGGCTTTTTGAGCACATTGATGTATGCACTGATGTATTGGCAAGGTACGCTCTTTGTCGAATCTTTATTGCATGGCTACTATATGTTGATGGCTGCTGTTGGTTGGTGGATGTGGCGACAAGGTTTGAAGAACACCAAGCTGCCAATTAGTGCTTGGCCCGTGAAACATCATGCGCTTATTATTGCTGTCACCGTATTTGTCTCCATCATATCTGTGTTACTGGCTAAGCTGGCGGGGTATTATGACCAACTCGCTTATCTTGATTTTTTAACCGCCTTTTTTTCAATCGTGGCAACCTATCTGCTGGTCAATAAAGTACTTGAGAACTGGTTGTATTGGATAGTGATTAATACTGCAACGATGTATTTGTTTTTAGTAAAAGGCTACTATGCAACGTTGGTGCTCAGTGTCATCTATACAATTATGGCTTGCTGGGGTTACAAATATTGGTATGAAAATTATGAGCGTTGCCGGGGTAAGTCGCTTGGAAGCCTATGAGATGAAAGAGCGAGCATTGAGAGCCAAACTTACAAGCATCAAACCTGAGCTGACGATTTACCAACTAAAACCACTCAACAAAGGTTTAAGTAACGATAATTTTTGGTTGGATTCTTCACTTGGTCCACTGTTACTCAAATCATATCGCAGTCACTTTCCATTGAGTGCTCTTAAGGCCCAGCAACGTCTAGCAATCGAGACTCAAGTTACTCAGCCCGTCATTATGTGGCACAACGAAGAAAAACTCGCCCTGTTTGCATTTGCTCCAGAGACTACAAAGTCGCTAGATTTAGACTCGGTTCTGAGGTGTTTATTGGAAATCCACGCATTTAGTGCCGACATAGAGTGTGAAACGCTAGACATTGGAAACTTATTGCAAGAGATGGATATGACACCCTATTCATTTGCTGAGCAGGCATTGAATTGGGCCCAAAATAAAATATCTTCATTACCCAAAAATATGGCTTTTTGTCACAATGACTTGGTCAAAGACAACATAATAGGTGTTGCACAAGGCATTAAGTTCATTGATTTTGAATATGCGGGCTATAACGATATTTTTTTTGATTTGGCTGCGCTGAGCAGCAGTTTTAAATTAACCACAGCACAGCAGAATGACATGTTAGACGCTTACTTCTCGCACAAACAACTGTCGACACCTGAGTATGCAACCGACAAGTTGCTGGCGTACCAGATTGGCTATTTACTGCTAAGCATTCAATGGTATGAAAATCGCGGTTATGTTGAACTGGCAGCTCCTTTGCGACTTCAACTACAGAGATTGGTGGTTTAAATACCACCTAAACGTTGTGCAAGTTCTTTGTATTTTTCAACATCGGCTCGATCAAAAATAGGTTGTCCCTGAGGGTCCTGATCCTTTGCAACTAGCAGGTTTTCTCTCGCCAAACGTTTAACACGTTCAACTTTTACGCCTAGGAATTCAGCGACTTGCTCAGTGGTCATAGGGGTCATAAATATAGTCCTCTTGATGTACTAAATAGTAATGACACTTTGTTGTTTAGGTCGTGCGGTCATTACTTAGGTTTACTCAATTACAGTGCCTAAGTTAGACAACCGTAACAATAAGCATAGTTAAATATCGTGTTTTTTGTGTCTTGTATAGTATTTTTTTGATTTTCAGGTTGTTTATTAACCATATAGAGCACAAATGCTAGTATTTATTTTTCGATGCCATTATCATAACGCCTCAGGTCATACTGATGTGCTCTCGTGGTGAAATGGATATCACGTAGCTCTCCGGAAGCTGAGTTGCAGGTTCGATCCCTGCCGAGAGCGCCAGTTACCTTGCCTTCGTACAGACTAAAGCACATATCATAGCCAATGTTTTGTTTTGAAATAATAGCCAATTCCACCGGTTAATAAGCACAAAGAGACAACAAAGAACGCAAAGGCATAGGGTGACTCAGTACCTGGGATCCCACCAATGTTGACACCTAATAGACCCGTTAAAAACCCCAATGGTAGAAACAACGCGGCAACAACCGACATCACATACATACGCTGGTTTAACTGTTCACTAAGCTGATTGGATAAGCTGTGCTGTATAACTTGAGCGCGCTCTATTGCTGATTCTAACTCCTCTATATAACGACTCAGCGCGTTATTGGCTTCATCCAATTTGTGTATTGCGGTATCGTTGAGCCACGATAGCTGGCAATCTACTAGTTCAGATATGGCCACTTTTTGCGGTTTTAGGTAGCGCTTCAGCGCAATGGTTTGGCGGCGAGTGGTGGAGAGCACGCCAGCATCAATGTGTCCTTCATTGTTATCCAGACAATCTTCAAATGTATCCAGTTGTTCATCAATTTGATAGATTACATCCTGCATTCTTGCTGTAAGGCGCTGCACTAGCGTGCTTAGCAGATCTGCTATGTCGCAGGGGCCCTTTTTACTTTTCAGTAGCTTCAACACATCTTGTGCTGACATTAATTGACGTTTGCGAAAGGTGATCAGTAAGTTTTCATTCACAAAACAGCGGATAGACACCATGTCCTCAGGACTTTGTTGCGGGTTCAAATTTACACCCCGCAAGAATAGTAACAGTCCATACTGGGCTTGAGTGACCCGAGGTCTCGTTTCATCTGTTGTCAGCGCTTGCCATTCCCATTCCTCCAAAAAGGGTTGCGCTTTGAGCCATTCGATTGTGTCATTGGCGCTATAGTCAAAGTGTAGCCAGATAGGCTTATTTTGAGCTTGAAGCTGGGCGACGTCTTGTAAATCACTCAACTCAATGGCACCACCTAGGCCATCTAGCTGTACCGCATGCACTAAACCTGAATTCATTGTAATACTCCTTTGCAACAGTTTTACCATGGTTGTACAAAACTCTTGATACTTCAATGTAATTTTCTAATTGTTTGGATAAATAATACTCGCTGTTATATGCTGACAATTGCTGTATAAGACAGTTTTTTTAAGGAGCGAGTATGTCTAACATGATTAATGTTGGTTGGCGTGAGTGGCTATCGTTGCCAGAGCTTGGAATTAGCCGCATTAAGGCGAAAGTTGATACTGGAGCTCGTACATCTTGTTTGCACGCATTTAGGGTTGAGCAATTTGATAATCAAGGACAGCCTTGGGTGAGGTTTTGGCTTCATCCAGAACAAGAACGTACGGATGTGGAAATCTACTGCGAAGCGGCGATTAAAGATGAGCGACAGGTCACAGACTCTGGCGGTCATAGAGAAATGCGTTATGTTATAGAAAGTAACGTTGTTATCGCAGGGCAAGCTTGGCCGATAGAAATTACATTGACGAACCGTGACAACATGAAATTTAGAATGTTATTAGGACGTACAGCAATGGCTGGTCGAATAGTCGTTGATCCAAACGCTTCATATCTAACCAAAGAAATGGAACAACAATGAAAATAGCGATTTTATCCCGCAACAAACAACTTTACTCAACTCGTCGCTTAATCGAGGCAGCTAAGCAACGGGGTCATGAAATTATTGTGTTGGATGCGTTGCGCTGTTACATGAATATTAACTCTAAGGAGCCTGAAATTCACTTCAAAGGAGAGCGCATCACAGAAGTAGAAGCTGTGATACCTCGCATTGGCGCGTCGGTCACTTTTTATGGTTGTTCGGTACTGCGTCAGTTTGAAATGATGGGCGTTTACCCGCTGAATGAGTCGGTAGCAATTACGCGTTCACGAGATAAACTTAGATCACTACAACTATTGTCACGCAAAGGTGTGGGGATGCCCATTACAGGTTTTGCCAGTAAGCCAGATGATGTAAAAGACTTACTAGAGATGGTTGGTGGCACACCTGTGGTGATTAAGTTGCTTGAGGGAACACAGGGGATTGGAGTGGTATTGGCCGAAACCCGTAAAGCTGCTGAGAGTGTAATCGAAGCATTTATGGGACTAAAAGCCAACATCATGGTGCAAGAATACATTAAAGAAGCTGGTGGCGCTGATATTCGCTGTTTTGTTATTGGTGATAAAGTGATTGCCGCGATGAAACGTCAGGCGCAAGAAGGAGAGTTTCGCTCTAACTTGCACCGAGGTGGCAGTGCAAGCCTAGTACGTATTTCACCTGAAGAGCGCAAAACAGCGGTGGCTGCCGCTAAAGCTATGGGTCTGAATGTAGCGGGGGTTGATTTACTGCGTTCAAGTCGTGGTCCTTTGGTAATGGAAGTGAACTCATCGCCGGGGTTGGAAGGTATTGAAAAAGCAACTGGTAAAGATATTGCCGGCATGATCATTGACTTTATTGAAAAGAACGCGGCATCTAAGAGGACTGCAACACGTGGCAAAGGCTAGAATAAACAGGCCATTCACCTTACTTGATACCTGTATCGGTGTAGGTGAAAGAAAAACATTATCGCTGGAAGTTGCCAAACTTTATACGCATACACCGTTAACTATTCCAATTGAGGTGGTTAACGGTATAGAAAAGGGACCGGTTGTCCTTGTTTGTGCCGCTATACACGGCGATGAACTCAATGGCGTTGAAGTGGTCCGTCAATTACTAGGTAAGATAGACGTTCGAGAGCTCAAAGGCACTATTATCGCGGTTCCTGTGGTGAACGTATTTGGGTTTGTGCAAAAGTCACGTTACCTGCCAGACAGACGAGATTTAAATCGTTGCTTCCCTGGGTCAGAGCGTGGCTCACTAGGGGCCAGAATGGCCCATATGTTTTTCTCTCAAGTGGCCAGTTTATGCACGCATATTATTGATCTTCATACGGGAGCAATACATAGGTCAAACCTACCTCAAGTGCGTGCGGATTTATCCTGTCCAGACACGGCAGAAATTGCCCATGCGTTTGGCACACCTGTGGTGATTGACGCTACGCTACGCAACGGGTCATTGCGTAGTGAAGCCAGTAGCCTTGGGATCCCAGTTGTGACTTACGAAGCTGGCGAAGCATTAAGGTTTGATCCCCTAGCCATAGCGGGTGGTTTACAAGGCGTTGAAAATGTTTTGAAAAAGCTAAAAATGCTAAAGGGAAGAAGGCGTAAAAAAGGGCCAGAAGCTGTTATAGCGTCATCAACAAGTTGGATCCGAGCTGAAGTTGATGGGATTGTTCGCGCTCAAGTTAATTTAGGTGAGCGCGTTACCAAGGGACAGGTGTTAGCCTATATAGATAACCCTTTGGGTAGTAATGAGTTAGCGCTTAAAGCTCCGCGTAGCGGCATCGTTATCGGCCAGCAAACGTTACCACTGGTGAATGAAGGGGATGCGGTGTTTCATTTAGCCTATTTTGCACACGCCAATTCGCTGGTGGAGCAACAAGTTGAGTCATTTATTGACGAGCTTAGCGAGACCAGCGAATCGAACGGTAACAATGTAGAGTTAAATAACTAAGTAGCCTATATGTGTAGGCTGCTTGCTCACTTTTTGGGACCAAGCACTCGCTTGGGTGTCTGTGCTTTGGGTTTGCTTGGTTCTTCACAAAGTACTAATACTGGGCGAGTGACAAACAAATTGTTAGGGTAAATTACGCGATGACCATCAACGTTTTTCAGTACAACATTCATTAAACCCATTTCAATGATACAGCCCTCAATATAGTTTGCCCCTTCTACGATGCGCACCCAGTGACCAACTCGGCAATAGTTCTGTATGAACATCAGTAAAAATGAGGTGAGATTACTTAGTAACGACCAGCCTGCAAAGAGCGCAACACCTAACATCGCAAACAAAGAAGAACCAAGTACGAGTAGCCCTCTAAGCTCAATTCCCCAAAAAACCAGTAGCAAACATATTAGCACTATCGCTGTGATTATTTTCAGTAGTAGCTCAGCTCTGAGTTGACGATGTGCATCTATCTTGCCCTGCGTGACTCTTTCAAGCACTCGTTGGCTGTATTTAAAAATGATAGGAAATAGTAGTAATACAACCGCCGTAACCACTAAACGATACTGTTCTGCTAATATAGTCGTTAAATAAGACAAGTCTCTATCCCATAACTGAAATTTGCTTGGTTATAGCATAGTGGGGAGGTTCTTAAAAGCGATTCTTTACGGTGAATAACCATTGAATGCCGTCAATGTTTTCGGGCCCATTAATGGGGGCTGCGACATCCAAATGTAGCACCAATCCAGCGTTGGCTCGACTGGGAGCCAGGCGCAGCCCCATACCGATATTTTTTAGATAATTAGGATCGCTGTTTACTAACGAATGGCCACGTACACGGCCAATATCGAAAAATATCGCAGCGCCTACTTTAAACAGTTGAAGCAGGTCATACTCCCAATAGTAGCGTTTTTCTAGGTTTACTAACACGCTTTTACTGCCATGCTGATAGTTAATTGGAAAGCCGCGCAATCCAGTTTCACCGCCTAAAGTTAATTGCATATCCTCAGTAAGGTTTTTAGCAAATCGTAGCTGAGCTTTGGCATACCAAGACTGGTATAAACTGGTATTGAGATAATATTCAAAGTTGGCTTCTGAGACCATGTTACGAGCGGTATTTTGTTCGCTGTTCCATTGTCCATTCAGTGATAAAGCCACACGCCACAAGCTTCTATCTGAGGTAAAATGGGCTTTCTGTGCCGACATTTGATAGAGCCAATGATTGTCTTCATTACTTAACTGTGAATCAGAATACCCGAGTGTGGCATTGATGTTCCAACCTAGGTTTAAATCTTCGGTACGATAGATAGAGTCAAAGTTTCTGACTTTTATATAGTTGTCTTCAAACCAGTGACCCTTAACGTATGGATAGCTTAAAGTTCTATCGTTCGCGATAGGCAAGCGCGTTGTAGAGATCCTTTTGAAGGTATCTTCTTGATGGCGAAACCCGATACTCAAACGCTGGGTCCAGTTGCTTTTCAAGGTAGTTGCCGCGCCAAAGTATACATCCGATATTTTTGTGAAATGGTCGAATTCAGATACCGCTTCGCCAGCTTCGTACAGAGATTCTATGCGGCGATTTTCATAGTCTGAAGCACCATAACTATAAGGCGTTTCAGTTGAAAAGAATGGATAATGCACACCGATGTAGTGACGTTTTCCATCATCATTGTCAGCGTATTCAAGACGGCCTCGATAGCGCGATGAAAGTATATTGGGATCGTCATACACAAATAAGTAACCAGAGCGGTCTTTATCACTGGTGTGTGTCAGTGACAGTCGTTTTCCCCAGCCCAGCAAATTGGTTTCTCGAAAGCCGATACGAGACGAATTTTCACCACCGCTACGGCTAAAGCTCAATTCAGGTAATAATGTCCACAAATCACGGGTTACGACACTCACATGAATGTTACCGTGGCAGTCTTCTTCGGCAAACACCCGCGCGTCATACAGATAGTTTTGATTCCTGAGTAGCCGCTCCGACTCTATGAGCCTCCTTTGCGAGTACAGCTCTCCTTCTTGAAACAGCAATATGCTGCGCAGGACCTCTGGTTTAGTGGTTATGTGCGCGCGGTTGGCAAAACGAAATAGCGCGTTATCTTCCTCGGGTAAACTGGTATCGAAAACATTGAGCTGATGGAAACTGACCGTTTCAATACGCTTGTTCTTACCCTCTGATGGTAGGTTTGGTTCTTTATCGAGTTGGCGCTGCAAGTTGCTATTGAGTGGCTCTCCAGCTCTTTGATTAGCACAGCTTTGCGTGATGTTTTCAAAACTGTTTGCAACGCTTGAAGTAGACATTAGGGCGCTGAAAATAACTAAAAAGTGGTTACATTTCAGTGCCTTCATTCGCAACTCCTAAGCAATTATTTAACCATATGAATGCGTTACTATAAACAAACCCGAGTCTTTAAGTCTATTTCATAATTAAGAATTTGATAGGAATAATTGCCCTAGTGCAGGCAAAAAAGTTGCCGCTTCTTGTCCTTCAGGGGCTATCCAAATGCTTTCACTATAGTGCTCAAAGTTGAGATTGAAACTTTGCTGAGCATAGCTAAAGCGCAGTTGATGGCGGTCAGCGCCTTGGGAAAACTCTGCAATTTGGATGAGGTTTGGATGATGTAAAAAAATACTACCCCACAACTCAAATTCATCCGCATCAGGGAAGCAGGTTGGTGTAATGATCAGTATTTGGTATTGAGGATCAAATTCGACTTGGCTCATGATTTTTCTCTTAACAAATTAGCTGGCGGCCAGATAATTGCGGATAAGTTGCATGAAAGGCGCACCGTATTTGCTGAGCTTAGTGAATCCCACTCCAGAGACCTTCAAAAACTCACTGTCAGTGGTCGGCATAAGTTGCGCCATCTCTGCCAAGGTTTTGTCATTAAAGACCACATAAGGCGGCACGTCATCTTCATCAGCCAGTTCTTTACGTAAACTGCGAAGTTTTGCGAACAGTTTTTTATCGTAGTTAAACTGTGCTAGTTTGTCCTGATAAACGTGTTTTGCTTGTAACCTTGGCTCTGCAAGTTGCAATGTGTACTCACCTTTTAAAACCGCTCTAGCGGCCTCGGTTAAGCGTAAGCTGGCCCCTTGCGTAATATCTTGCGCGAGCAGCCCATGGTGGATGAGTTGTCGCAAGACGCTGAGCCAAAACTCATTACTGTGTTGCTTACCAATACCATAGGTACTCAGTGCGTGATGTTGATTATCTCTAATACGGCTGGTATTGGCCCCTCTTAGTACGTCAACAATGTATCCTAGACCAAAGCGCTGCTCCGCTCTGTAAACGCATGACAGCGCTTGTTGAGCGACTAACGTTCCATCAAACCGTTTCGGCGGATTGAGACATATATCGCAGTTACCGCAAGGTTCACGCTGATATTCACTAAAGTAATTTAAGAGAATTTGTCTACGACAGGTTTGTGCTTCGGCAAAACTTGCCATGGCATTGAAACGCTGTTCTTCAACACGACGTCTTTGCTCGTCTGTAATATCTTCGAAAAAGCGCTTTACTCGGCCAATATCTGCTGGGTCGAAATACATAATGGCTTCAGCAGCTAGACCGTCCCTACCTGCGCGTCCTGTTTCTTGATAATAGGCTTCGATACTTTTTGGAATGTCGTAATGCAAAACAAAGCGCACATTTGGTTTGTTTATGCCCATGCCAAACGCGACCGTGGCAACTACAATGTGAACATCATCTCGGGCAAATGCGGTTTGCACGAATTGACGCTGCTCATTGCTCATCCCAGCGTGGTACGCCGCTGCATTAAAACCAGCATCAGCGAGCTTCTCAGCTACCTCATCGACCCTTTTTCTACTGGTGCAGTAGATGATGCCACTTTGACCTTTTTGAGTTTTCAGATAACGCATGAGCTGTGATAGTGGCTTAAACTTTTCTTCGATGGTGTAGCGAATATTTGGTCTATCAAAGCTGCCGGTGTGAATATAAGGTTGATTAAGTCCTAGTTGATGCACTATGTCTTTGCGTGTCGCAATATCCGCTGTGGCAGTCAGCGCCATCATAGGCACCGTAGGAAATTGTTGCTTTAATTCGCTCAGGCGGCAGTAGTGGGGCCTAAAGTCATGCCCCCAATGTGACACACAGTGTGCTTCATCAATCGCAAACAAACTGATATGTAGATTTCTCAAGCGCTCTTTGAATTCGTATTGCAGCACTTTCTCTGGAGCAACATATAACAGTTTGATATCACCATGGTGTAGGCGTTGATAAATATCTTGTTGCTGCTCGAAGGTGAGGCTGTTATTGATAAATTCTGCTTTGATTTCTAGCGCCTGAAGCTGAGCAACTTGATCTTGCATCAGTGAAATAAGTGGTGATATGACCACGGTTAGGCCCGGTAAGGTTAAAGCGGGAATTTGATAACACAATGACTTACCACCACCTGTAGGCAGCAACACCAAGGCATCTTGTGCGCGAAGAACAGCATTGATCACGGCGCTTTGGCCGTCACGAAACTCACTGTAGCCAAAAATTTCTTTGAGTACGGTGTGGATATCGGTTTGTTCTGTATTTAGGGCTTGGTTTTCCATCGCCGTGCATTCTAGATGTTTTTAGCACACTTGTCTGTAACTTTTAGTGCTTGCAAAATAACCATTCTGAGCTTAAATTTACTGGTCAGATGAGTTTAAGGGAAAGTCCGTGGATAAGACATTATTGCTCAATCAAGTAGGTAATATTTTTGTCGAAAAAATGCCGTTTAATCGCTTCTTGGGCATTAGTATACAAACGCTCAGCGCTGAAAAGGCGCAAATACAATTACCTTGGAAAGATGACTTTATTGGTAATCCAACACAAAAAATACTTCATGGTGGTGTGATTTCTGCGGTGCTTGATAATGTGGGTGGGTTACTGGCTGCGGCTTCAATCATAGCCAAACTTCCCGAAGAAGAACTACACAGTGTGCCCAATAAATTGGCGACATTAGGTACAATTGATATTCGTACAGATTTTCTTCGCCCCGGCAGAGGTGAGTATTTCATTGCCAGTGCAACATTAATTCGTTCGGGCAACAAAGTGTGTGTATGCCGCATGGAATTGCACAACGAGCAAGGTATACAACTTGCCTTTGGCACAGGCACGTACTTAGTGGGCTAGTGTCCGACAATTAAGCCACATAAGTCTACGTTTATGCTTTCTAAATTTAGTCATTCAATTTTCCACAAAAAAGGTATAATGCCGCCTCAATTTGATAGGAGGTGGTATGGGCCAAAGCACGTCTCAGCAACAGGGATACATCTTTGCGACGCTGGCATTTTTTATGTGGGGCCTAGCGCCAATTTATTTCAAGCAGTTAAATACCGTTGATGCAATTGAAATTCTAACCCATAGGGTGATTTGGTCAGTGGTGTTTATCATCATCATTATCGCTTTGTTAAAGCAGTGGCACAAAGTTCAGCATGTACTAAAAAAGCCTAAGTTGATGTTGATGTTATGCGTCAGTGCAGGTCTGTTAGGGTTTAACTGGGGACTGTTTATTTGGGCCATCAATAGCAACCATATCCTTGATGCCAGTCTTGGTTACTATATTAATCCACTGCTGAATGTTTTATTGGGAATGGTCTTTCTTGCGGAGCGACTGCGCAAGTGGCAACTCGTTGCGGTGGCACTGGCTTTTGTCGGCGTCATCATTCAAGTGGTAAGTTTTGGTTCCTTCCCTGTCATCGCGTTTTCATTGGCCGGCTCGTTTGCCGTCTATGGTTTGATCCGCAAAAAAATTCCAGTTGAATCTTTACCTGGGTTATTGCTTGAAGCCGTTATTCTAATGCCTTTTGCAATAGCGTATTGGTTTTTTAGCGTGCCTACCGCAACATCGGATTTAGTCCACAATAGCCTGTTAACGAATGTACTTTTGATTAGCGCTGGTGTGGTAACAACTTTGCCATTATTGTGTTTTACCGCGGCGGCGAAGCGTATTCCGTACTCAACCTTGGGATTCTTCCAATATATCGGACCCAGTCTCATGTTTATTTTGGCGGTTGTGTTTTATGGTGAAACTTTTTCGGCGCAGCGAATAGTGACGTTTGCTTTCATATGGAGTGCGTTGGCATTATTTAGCTGGGACTCGTACCATAGCGCTCGTAAGGCCAGATACAGCCAATCAGAAAAGGGCGCGTAGCCCTTTTTAACTAGTGCTGAATTTGGTTTCTGCCTTGCTCTTTGGCTTCGTATAGTTTTTGGTCGGCTATTTTTAATAACTCGTCAATTTTCGGTTCTAAAGCTGAGACAAAGCCTATTGAGACAGTGAACGGAACCTGATGCTGAGTAAACGAAGCACTGTTTAATTCAACATACTGCCTAAACAGCTCAAGTGCTTTGAGGCTTTGCTCAGCTGTATTTTCTGTGAAATACACGACAAACTCTTCTCCGCCCATTCTGGCTGCCAATTGATTTGGGAAAAACTTCTCAAACAATGCTGCAAATGAGCTCAACACGTCATCACCCACATCGTGACCATAGTTATCGTTGATACGCTTAAAATGGTCGATATCAATCATGGCAAGGCGGCTATCAAGCTGCTTGACTGTGTGAATCTTTTGCTCACGATTCGCTTGTTCGAAAAAATATCTGCGATTAGGCAGTTTGGTTAGGTAGTCCGTATTCGCTTGCAGCCTGATGGTTGCGATATGATCGAGCATATCCACGTTGAGGCTCAGTCGACAGTAAAACTCTTCGGCATTAAAGGGTTTACACAAATAGTCATTGGCGCCACTTTTTAAGAAACGCGCTGACAAGTGGGGGGCATTTGAGCCTGATACACCAATAATGACCTTGTCTTCATTGCTATACAAGCGACGGATTTCGGCGCAAAGCTCCTCGCCATTCATTCTTGGCATTTCATTATCAGCGATGATCACTGAGATATCTGGATTTTGCTTTAACATCTCCAGCCCTTCAATACCGTCAGAAGCTTCGAGAATTTGGTATTTATGCCTCTCAAGGAGGCTGCAGATGTACATTCGAGAATGGCGTGAGTCTTCAACAACGAGCACTTTGACGTTTTCATTTCTGGGTAAACGGTTGAGCTGGTTTTTAAGATATTGATACGCTTGTTTATTTTCTTTGGTGATATAGTCAATGATAGGGTATTTATCAACTGTCTCTCTCGTACGGCTATCGATATTACCCGTCATCACTATGGTGGGGATCTCATTTTCAACCGTAAATGGTATTGCTTCACCCTTGGGCGCATCCGGGAGTATAAAATCAACCACAGCGCAAAAATACTGGTGATCTGCGACCAAGGTTTTAGCCTGTGCAAGTGACCCGGCAATATCGGCCTCATAACCACAAGACAACGCAATGTGTTTTTGGACCTTTGCAATTGTTGGGGTATCTTCAATAATAAGAATTCGTCGAGTCACAACCCAGCCTTGTTATCATCGTTTACTTGTTAGTTGTAAACTGATCTTAGACAAAAAGCAATGCTATAGGGTAGTCTAAAATATGGCTTTATATTTATTTTTAATTAGTTAAGTGAGATAGATGAGGCTTGTTTGTCAAGCGCAGGGCACACAAAGCGTTAACGCTTCGTATACACTGCGCCCAATTAATTTATAGCTCGTCGTCTGCGCTGCTATATTGTTGCATAGATGGATCAGGCACGATTCTTGAGCGACCAAACAGGGTGTGAAACTTGGTTTTACACGTCGTAAGCTTGAGGTATTTAGCCCAAGCTCGCTCAAAAATATTGGTGGGTGGTAGGTGACCATCCATCACATTAACAAACTGAAGTTGAAAACTATTTTGTGGTTCACAATCTTTGTTGTATAAGCTTTTTAGAATTACGCCATGTTGCTCTAAGACCTGTGCTTCAGCGAGAGTAAAGTGACCGCTGCGGCTAAAGCCTCTTGGAAAGTTAGCATCGTCATAAAAGGCGCGTGGGCATGCAAAGGCGTTATGTAAGTTCGCTAGGTTTTGTTCCATAACTTAATCCTCACTTTGATATTGGGTGGAGTATGGATCAGGAATAGAAATTTTTTAAACAAGTTTTTTTTATCGTAAGGAACAAAAGTGGACATAGATCTATTAAAAACTTTTGTGGAAGTAGTAAAGACTCGCCATTTTGGTCGCGCAGCAGAAAATTTGTATATAACTCAATCGGCTGTGAGTTTCAGAATTCGGCAATTAGAGCAGAGCTTAGGCGTGAACTTGTTCATTCGTCAGCGTAATAATATTCAGCTGACAGCACCAGGTGAACGATTATTGCCCCACGCTACCATGATCTTAACAGGCATGCAGCGGGCCAAGGTGGATGTTGCACTGGCGAATAACATGCATAAGCAGCTGTCACTTTCTGGTACACCCAATATTTGGGACGCATTTTTGCAATTTGGTATCAATAATATCGTTGCCGCAATGCCCGGAGTGTCTTTAGTAGCAGAAGTTAAAGCGCAGCAAGAGAGCACCAGATTGTTACTGGAGCGCACACTGGATTTGGCCGTGTTGTTCGATCCCCCTAAAGTTGATGAGTTAGTGGTCAAGCCTATTCGTGATCTACCCATTATTCCGGTGAGTACCTTTGAGTGTGAAGATGCGCTGGCATTTTTTAACAATCAGTACGTATATGTGGATTGGGGAACCGCTTTTTCGCTGTGGCACGCTAAGCAGTTTGCTGGCACAACGCCGCCTTATTTTAGAACCAGCACGGGCAGAATCGCGCTAGATTTAATCATGCAATGTGGTGGCAGTGCATTTATTCCACAAGCACTAGCGCAAGATATGATAGAGCAAGGCAAGCTATTTCATATTGATTGTGTTGATCAAGTATCACGAGAGATCTTTATCGCTTATCACAAAGATAACGAGCAAAAAGAACAAATAGAAACCATCACAAGTTTACTTATGTCATTGAAATAATGTCATTTCTATTGTTTTTTTATGACATGTTTTCTTTTTGGGTAATTCGTTTACTCTGTTGATATTATTGAGATATTTTAAAATATTTCTTTATGATTTCATATTTAAGTCAGTTTTTTTACTGCTTTTTAGTGTGTGTAATATTTCTGTCATTAAGCGCTGGCAAACTGCGCTTGTTTTAAAAATTAACGTGTTGCGATATTGAGGAAATACACATGAAACTGACTAACTCTGCACTTTTGTTCTCTGTATTGAGTGCGCTTTCATTAAATGCCTATGCTGATGTTACAGTATACGGTAAAGCGAACGTTTCACTGCAATCGAGTGATGAAGGTGAAGGTTCAGCAACTGAGATCAAAAGTAATGCATCTCGCTTTGGTTTCAAAGGCGCTGAAAAACTAGAAGGTGGTCTAGAAGTTATCTACAAACTTGAGTTTCAAGTCGACTTGTCTGACGCAGATTCAAAAGGTGAAGATGACAACATCACAGCACGTAACCAATACGTGGGTTTAAAAGGTAGCTTTGGTGAAGTCGTAATTGGCCGCAACGATACAGCTTTTAAGCAATCACAAGGCAAGCTTGATTTATTCAACGACCTTGAAGGTGATATCAAAAACTTATTCAAGGGTGAAAACCGTTTAGGTAACTCAATTTCTTATAAGTCTGCAAGCTTCAATGGTTTTAAAGTATTAGGTACCTACATCGCTGAAGATAAAAAAGATGGTGAAAACGGTTTTTCAACGGCGCTAACTTATGGCGACAGTGGCTTGAAAAAGTCATCTATTTACGCAGCGGTTGCTGTAGATAGCGAAGTAAAAGGTCGCGATGCAGTACGTTTCTCAGTACAAGGTAAAGTAGCTGACTTTAAACTTGGTGCTATGTACCAAATGCAAGAGAAAGTTGACGGTTCTGAAGAAGCAGATGGTTACTTACTAAACGCTGCGTATAGCTTTGGTGCAAACACGTTAAAAGCACAATATCAGGTACTTGATTTTGACCAAGGCGATAAGCTAGATGGTATTTCAATCGGTATCGATCACAAGCTAAACAAAGCGACTAAACTGTACGGTTTCTACTCGACATTTGATGGTGATAACCAAGTTGAGCGTGACTACCTAGGTTTAGGTATCGAATACAAATTCTAATCAAATAGAAGATTCCCACCAAAAGGCTCACCATGTGAGCCTTTTTTGTTTTTTCTTAAACTATCTAAGCAATTACACATTGAACAGGATACATATTAGGCATGATCGGCCAACTATCAGGGATCAAGTATAAATCTGTTGATTCGGTTGTACCTGTATCGTACCCTTCTTTATCCCTTGTACTGTCAAAAAGCTATAGCCATTACTATGGAAGGATCTAAGTGCTAAAACTGAAAAAGAAGTTAATTAATTATGAAGTGATTATATCGCTTTATTTTACCTTGCATGGTGTTTTTTTACACTTTAACCAAGAATATATAGATGAAAGTAAAATAAAGATACTGTATTTTTTGACTCCTATGTTTTTTGTGGTTTTTTTATACGTATCATTTTCTTTTTTTAGAATGTATAAAAATGTCACTTTGTGTGAGAGTTATTTGTCTTTAGATGGTCGTAAGATTGATATGAATGAACTTAGTTGTGTTAATGTTCATATTATATATGCCTTTAAGTCGCTTAACTGGGTTAGGAAGGTTGAGATTTACTATAAATACAATAATGGCGAAGCGTTTTTCTTTTCAGGTATTTTTAGCCTCAATGCTAGATATGAAACGTTAGTCGATATGTATAAAGGTCATGAGAAAATAAAAATTAGTAAAAATGGTGAGTAAGCACCGAGCGATATAGAGTTCTTATTTTATTTTCTAGTTTTTTCAGAGTCCACGTTTTAGAAAACTTATTTAGAGAGTGATATTCCATACAAAGACCACGCTGTAGAAAGATAGCCAAAGGGAATGATGTTTTCGAAAGCAAAGGTGGCGTAGCGATTTTAGAAAGGAACAGTAAGTTGGCGGATTTATTAGAAAGCGATGATGGAGGTGCTATAAATGCGTGGCTGAAGCAAACTTGAATTCGCTAGATGAATTGTTCATTTGGTGTGGATCTAGCCAGCTTGCACATTACCAAACCTGATTTTTACAAAATGTGGAGAGTAATGTATCCACTGTGTTTTTAAGGAAAGTATGAAGAAACTACACCTAAAAAAGAAAAAAATGAACTATGAAATTGTTTTGTCATTTTTTTTCTCATGCCAAGGCGTGTATTGGTATTTTAACGAAAATTCAGTTGATTATGGGCAAGAAAAGGTTTTGTACTTCCTAACACCATTTTTTATTCTTTACTTTATTTACTCATTATATTCTTACTTTAAAGTTGTGAAGGATATATTTCTTACTGACAAATATGTTTGCTTTGACGGCGAAAGAATTGCGCTAGATGAGTTGGAGTATTTAGGTTTTTATTTCTTTTATAGTTGTAAAAATAGAAATTGGATTAGAAAGATTAGGGTTGATGTTAAACGCAAGGGGCAGGCAGATTTTAGGTTTTCTGGTCATTATAGTGTTAATTTGAGGTATGAAAATATATTAGAGCAGTGGGGGAGGTATGGAAATATAATTTTTAATGGAAGTGAGTAGTAAAAATATCTAGGGGGGTTTTCTTGGTGTCTCATTAACGGGGGAGTGGACACGAACATTTATCTAAACTTGACAGTATAGTGGATGGGGTAAGTGAAATAACGCCAGAAATTATCCAACTAGGGAATCAATCTCTTCCCCATGAACAAAACTATTTAGCGTACCAGCTGTTTACAAATATTGGCCATAAAGCGCTTGATATCGTGATGCAAAACTCATGGTATATTGATTTTTATAAAGCTGCTTTTTTGGAATTTGAAACGGGTGACTACCATCAATTTTTGAATGATTATAAAGCAGTCGGCAAAACATCTCCGTCTGTAATGTATGAAATGATATATGAGCGTAACTATGGTCGTGCATTAGAGTTAACTGAGGCATTTCCATATTTACATGGCTATAAGTTTGGTAGAGATCCCCTTCAATTACTGCTAGACAGAGTGATCCCTTTCAGAGCCGCCTATATAAACTCAGAGCAGAAAAAGCTACTGGACTACCTATTGAGTAATACTCAGTTAGATAAGTATCACTATCAGCGCTTACGTCGTCTCAAGATGAAGATGCCCATTTATTTTAGTGTGTTGGAGAGGAAGTTCACTCAGCTACAAGATGTTGACGCCTATGAACCCCGTCGCTTTTTGGGGCCTTAATAGCTTAAATAATCTGAACTAGCCTGTCATAAAGCTAGTTCAGAATGTTTGAATTAAATTTGACCTGTCAAACGCAAGTACTTTTCCGCCAATGTATCTAAGTCTTCTTTGTGGTTAGGATCGGGTTTGATACAGTCAATGGGGCAGACGCTCACACAGGTGGGAGTATCATAGTGCCCGACACACTCAGTACATTTATTTGGGTCAATCTCATAGATTTTTTCACCAAAATAGATGGCCTGATTCGGGCATTCAGGGTCACACATATCACAGTTGATGCATTTGGAATTGATCATCAACGCCATGATTAGGCCTTTTTAAATGGATTACGTGTGTCTTGGTTGTCGTCTAGATTACGCATTAAAATGGCGTGATCTAAATTGATGTCCTCAGGCAATGGAATTTTTACGATGTGACCAGAACCTTTGGCATCGTCAATGCGTTCGCCTTTTTTGTTTTCCATATGTTCAAGGTTAAAGGCAATATTACCCTGTGGCGTCATCAGCTCAAGACTGTGTCCAGTACAGAACTTGTTTTTCACATCAATTTCTACCAAGCCATTATCGTGGCGGCCTAACACTTCACCAACAAACTGCTGCTTATCAGACACCGAGTGACCATACTCATAGTTTTGATAGTCTTGATGGGCATGGCGCTTTAAAAAGCCCTCGGTATATCCACGATGAGCTAAGTTCTCTAGGGTATGCATCAGGTTTGGATCAAAAGGCTTACCAGCAACAGCGTCGTCGATGGCTTTACGATACACTTGCGCTGTTCGAGCAACATAATAGAAAGACTTAGTACGGCCTTCTATTTTCAAACTATGTACGCCCATTTTCGTAAGTTGGTCCACATACTGCACGGCACGCAAATCTTTAGAGTTCATGATATAGGTGCCATGCTCATCTTCAAACGCGGGCATGTATTCACCAGGGCGGCCTTGTTCTTCAAGCATAAACACTTCGGAAGTGGGTTGGCCTTCACCGAGCGTTGGAATAACGGATTTCGGGTCTATTTTGTGTACTACCTCACCCGTTTCGGTTTCTTTACCCGGTTTTACGTCATATTCCCAACGACAAGCATTGGTACAGGTGCCTTGGTTTGGATCGCGCTTATTAATATAACCAGATAACAAACAGCGACCTGAATACGCCATACACAATGCGCCATGTACAAAGACTTCTAACTCGGTTTGTGGACACAGTTCGCGGATCTCAGCGATTTCTTCCAGTGAGAGTTCGCGAGATAAGATCACGCGCTCAATACCTTGTTTGGCCCAAAATTGCACGCTGGCATAGTTAACCGCATTGGCTTGTACAGATAGGTGGATCGGCATATCTGGCCATTTATCACGTACCAACATAATGAGGCCAGGATCTGACATGATCAGCGCATCGGGTTGCATGGCTATCACCGGCTCAATATCGCGTAAGTAAGTTTTTACTTTGCTATTGTGCGGTGCGATGTTTGACACGACGTAAAGTTTTTTGTTTTGTTGGTGGGCTTCGTTAATACCTAGTGCCAAATTATCTAAATCAAATTCGTTATTGCGAACACGTAGACTATAACGTGGCTGACCGGCGTAGACCGCATCGGCACCATACGCAAAAGCGTAACGCATATTCTTTAAACTACCCGCAGGCGAAAGGAGTTCTGGTACAAACATAGTAAAACCTCATACATCGAACTGGGTACAAGCCAGCTGTTGGGGTCAAAATTGACACTGAAATAAAAAAGCGGGGCAGTATAAGAGATGTATGAAGGGGATATTTTGATGTAGATCATAAATTGTTTTATTGAGAATGCCGTTTGCTTGTGCATCAACTTCGCAACATTACAGGTAAATGTAGTAGGTTTTTGCAGCTAAAACGCGTATAATTCGCGCCCGTCAATAATCACAAACTATTTTGGAGCAAAAAAGATGGCTTTAGAGCGTACTTTTTCAATCATCAAGCCTGATGCGGTAGCTAAAAACCACATCGGTGCAATCTATAACCGTTTCGAATCAGCTGGTCTTAAGATCGTTGCTTCTAAAATGGTTCACCTTTCTCAAGAGAAAGCTGAAGGTTTCTACGCAGAGCACAAAGAGCGTCCCTTCTTCGGTGCTTTAGTTTCTTTCATGACGTCTGGCCCAGTAATGGTTCAGGTTCTTGAAGGTGAAGATGCAGTTCGTAAGAACCGTGAAATCATGGGTGCTACTAACCCTGCTGAAGCTCTAGCTGGTACATTACGTGCTGACTACGCAGACAGCATCGACGAGAACGCGGTACACGGTTCAGACGCACCTGAATCAGCTGCTCGCGAAATCGCTTACTTCTTCGCTGAAGAAGAAATTTGCCCACGTACTCGTTAATTTCGAGTCAGTGAGCATGAAAGAAGGGCTTTTGAGCCCTTTTTTCGTCCCTAAAATGTTTTGCTAAGGGTTTAATTCGTTTTAGTTCTGAATATTTAGCAAAGCACGCATGCTAAGATTGTTATAGTTGTTCGTTTTTTGTACAATGTGCGGCTACCTTATTAATGTTATACCGTCACCTGAATTGAGGTTGTTTCATGGCCAATACCGAGAAAAAGATTAACTTACTTGATTTAAACCGCGAGGGGATGCGCGAGCTGTTTGCTACATTCGGCGAAAAGCCATTTCGTGCTGATCAAGTGATGAAATGGATCTATCACTTCGGTGTTGATGACTTCGAACAGATGAGTAACATCAATAAAAAGCTTAAAGCGAAGTTGGCCGCTGAGTGTGAAATAAAAGCTCCAGAAATTTCCGTCAAACAAGTAGCAAGTGATGGCACTATTAAGTATGCCTTACTATTAGAAGGCGGTCAGGAAGTTGAAACCGTTTGGATCCCTGAAAAAGACCGAGCTACTTTGTGCGTGTCTTCACAAGTGGGCTGCGCGCTAGAGTGTACGTTCTGTTCAACCGCGCAACAGGGGTTTAACCGCAACCTCAAGGTGTCTGAGATCATCGGTCAGGTGTGGCGTGTTGCAAAAGACATTGGTATGCATGATGGCGACAGCACAAAACGCCCAGTAACCAACGTGGTAATGATGGGGATGGGCGAACCACTGCTTAACCTTAACAATGTTGTACCAGCTATGGAACTGATGATGGACGACTGGGCGTTTGGTTTGTCTAAACGTCGCGTAACATTGAGTACATCAGGTGTTGTGCCAGCCTTAGACATCCTTAAAGAGAAGATTGATGTGGCGCTGGCAATTTCCCTACATGCTCCAAATAATGAACTGCGTGACGTGCTTGTGCCAATAAACAAGAAATACCCAATCGAAGAGTTTTTAGCGGCATGCCGTCGTTACATTGATGGCTCTAAAGCGAACAAAGATGTCACGATTGAGTATGTGATGCTGCAAGGTGTGAACGACAGTACCGATCATGCCCATGAGTTAGTTAAGGTGCTCAAAGGCACACCGTCTAAAATCAATTTGATCCCGTTTAACCCATTCCCAGGGAACGAATATGGTCGTTCAAGCAACAGCCGTATTGACCGTTTCTCAAAAGTACTACAAGCTGCGGGCTTGACTTGTATCGTTCGCCGTACTCGTGGCGATGATATTGATGCGGCATGTGGTCAGTTAGTTGGTGATGTGGTAGACAGAACCAAGCGGTTAGCAAAAAAGCAGCAACGTGCTGATAATGCGATTGCTGTTAAGGTAAATGCGGGTTAACCCCAAAAAACGTGTCCTTATGGTAAAAAATAGATGAATCATAAGGACTTTTAGGTAGTATAAGGGCACAATGTTATTACATGGTGGGTGGTGCATGCGTTCTTGCTTTATTTTACTGACAGTTTTAAGCCTTTTGACAGGGTGTGTGACTGAGACAAGTTCAGTGACCCGCAATAAACCAAATGTTAGAAGTGAAGCAAATAACCAAGAGGCTGCCAAAACTCGTATTACCCTAGCGCTGCAATATTTGCGAGCGGGTAATAACAGCCAAGCCAAATACAATCTCGAAAAAGCGCTGCAGCTTGCCCCAGAATTACCGCAAGGTCACTATTCGTTGGCATATTATTATGAGCAGGTTGGTGAAGATGAGCGTGCAGGTAAAGCGTATCGTAAAGCGCTTGATATCGACCCAAACAATCCAAATACTTTGAATAACTATGGGACTTTCTTGTGTCGCATTGGTGAGTATCAAGCAGCTCAAGAGCAGTTTTTCAAAGCCATTGATGTGCCAAGCTATTTGCGAGTCTCTCGTAGTTACGAAAACCTAGCTTTGTGTGCTATCAAGCAAGATAATTTTATTAAGGCTGAAGACTACTTTAATAGTGCGATTGATCATGATGGTCGCAGCCAGTCAGCGTTGATTGGTTTAGCAGCGTTATTTTACGCAAAAAGTGACTTACATCAGGCTATGGCGGTAGTGCAAAATTATGCTGACAAGGGCTTTATCTCACCTCGTAGCTTGCTATTACAACACTTGCTAAACACCAGCATGGGACACCTGCAAAAAGCGCAAGAAGTGGCTGACTTGCTTGTTCAGACTTACCCAGAGTCTTATCAAGCGAAAATAGTGGTCAATGATGCACTACAAAACAGTGAGTTTGTAAGACTTAAAGAGCAGTACCGCTTAGCGCAATTAAAAACCATCACGCAAGCACCTAGTCATGTAGTAAAACAACCACAGATAAAAGTGAAGCGTAAGGTTACGCCAAAGCACGATGGCATAACTCAGTCTGCGAACTTACATAGCGGCAGTGTTTCTTTAAGAACTAATACTGAATTCACAGCGCATTCAGGCAATAAAACTACCATAGCGGGCGAGCAAAACGGTTCGAACATTGATAATGTCACCACACAAGACAACGTGGACATGAACCCGAGTGACCACGCCCCATTATCCGATGAGCAGGGCGTTGGACAGATTCGATTTTACGAGCCAGAGCCCGGTGAAGTTACGTTTATACCAAATTCGGGCACGATTGTTACAGTGCGCCCAGCACGCAGTGAAATTGCTGCAAATCAATTGCCGTTGGTGAATAACAAAGTGCAAGTGCCGACGGTACCGTTTCATGTAATGAGTGCTGGTGAAAACATATTTAGTCTGTCGGTAAAATACGATATAAAATTGGTTGATTTGTTGCGTTGGAATAACTTAAAAGAATCGGATAAAGTGGCCGCGGGTCAAAAGGTTTATTTAAACAACCCGGCCGTCACCCATGCGATTAGAACGGGTGATACTTTGTTTACAATAGCGACTCAGCATGGATTGCTGATCGATGATTTAATGCGATGGAATGAGTTAACACCCGATGTGGCCTTAACCGAAGGCTACGGGATTCTGATAGTGGACCCTGATAGTTACGTTTTATGAAACAAGAAAACATTGAAATGGAAGAACAGACTCCAACCACAGGACAATCGTTGCATACAGCGAGGGTTGCTGCGGGGTTAAGTATTGAAGACGTGTCTGCGCGTCTAAAGTTAACAGCATTACAGATAACAAAACTAGAACAAGATGATTATCAAGATTTAGGTCCGATGACGTTTGTGCGAGGTTATATTCGGAGTTATTGTGGTGTGCTCGAATTAGATGTCGAGAAAACCTTGGCTTTGATGGATGCACCAAAAGCGCCAGAAGCGACAAAGCGTATGCAAAGTTTTTCACGTCGTACTGAAAAAGAAGCCAGTGATAATCGTTTAATGATTTTCAGCTATCTTATTTTAGCGCTTGTAATTGGCTCATCTGGAGTTTGGGTGTGGCAAACAAGTAATAGCACGGTAGAAAATTCTCCAGCCGAGCCAAAGGCTGCACTCACGAACGCTGATAGCACATCTGTAGTACCGGCAACTGAGGATAAAGCAGCTACCTCAGATACGCAGAGCGCAACGGTACAAGACAGTGATGGGCAAAAAATAACAGCTGAAAGCGAGAACACAGCGATACAAAATGATACCATACCTAATCTAGAGGAAGAGACTCTCAGTGATGAAGCCGTCAATGTGCATACTTCTGAGCAGAACGTATCACAGGGTGTGACTGAGAATAAAGATGCCTCGTTAAGTACAATTGTTATGCGCTTCAATGATGACAGTTGGGTTGAAATTTTCGATGCAACCGAAGAGCGTATTGCCTTTGGTGTCAAAAAAGCAGGCTATACCATGACCGTTGATGGTAAAGCGCCTTTTTCAGTGGTGTTGGGCAAACATCAGGCTGTCGATGTTGAGCTTGATGGTCAATTAGTCGACTTGTCCGCATTACCTAGAAACCGTTTAGCAAAATTTAAATTACCGTTAGCAGAGTAATCGTCCATGTTTTCAGAATCTCCTATTAAACGCAGAAAATCGACTCGCATTAATGTGGGCAATGTACCGATTGGAGACGGTGCACCCATTGCAGTTCAGTCCATGACTAACACCAATACACTCGATATAGATGCTACGGTGGCGCAGATCAGAGCCATTCAAGATGCAGGCGCAGATATTGTTCGTGTGTCTGTACCAACAATGGATGCTGCACAAGCCTTTAAGAGTATAAAAGAGCAGGTTGATATTCCATTAGTCACAGATATTCACTTTGATTATCGAATTGCTTTAAAAGTTGCCGAATATGGCGCAGATTGTTTGCGAATTAACCCCGGTAATATCGGTTCTGAGGACCGTATACGTGCAGTTGTGGATGCGGCTGCAGAACGTAATATTCCAATTCGTATAGGTGTAAATGGTGGCTCTCTTGAGCGCGACCTACAAGAAAAATATGGTGAACCTACACCCGAAGCGTTATTAGAATCGGCGATGCGCCATGTAGAAATTCTTCAGCGCCTCAATTTTGATCAATTCAAGGTATCTGTGAAGGCTTCGGATGTGTTTTTAGCCGTTGGTGCCTACCGTTTGCTTGCAAAGGAAATCGATCAGCCGTTACATCTTGGCATCACAGAAGCGGGTGGGTTTCGCTCTGGCTCGGTGAAGTCTGCGGTTGGTTTGGGGATGTTGCTTGCTGAGGGGATCGGAGACACGCTACGCGTATCATTGGCCGCAGATCCAGTTCAAGAGATTAAAGTAGGTTTTGATATTCTAAAATCGCTGCGAATTCGTTCTCGTGGTATTAACTTTATCGCCTGTCCAAGTTGTTCTCGTCAGGAGTTTGATGTGGTCAGTACGATGAACCAACTAGAAGAACGCTTGGAAGATATTATCACTCCTATCTCGGTATCTGTGATTGGCTGTGTGGTCAATGGCCCGGGTGAAGCGTTAGTCAGTGATATTGGTCTAGCAGGGGCGAATCGTCGTTCTGGTTTATATATCAATGGTGAGCGTCAGAAGCTGCGCATCGACAATGATAATATAGTTGAACAGTTGGAAGCCCAGGTGCGCGACTTTGTTGCTAAAAAAGAGCAACAAGGCGAAATAGATATCAAGATTGTTGAATAGCCGACTTATACCAGCTTACAACCAACAGATGGGTGCTGCGAGTGCTCAGGTTAGTGAGTTGGTCGCATTTTTAGTCGGTTTGGGTATAATAAGCGATTAATTTTTTGCGCAAATACGGTACTTTGTGGCAATCGCTTTGATAAAAAACAGATTTATTTAGGAATTTCAGTGGCAAAACAAATTCAAGCAGTTCGAGGTATGAACGATTGTCTGCCTGGTACAACGCAAATATGGCAGAAGGTTGAAGAGACATTACGTAAAACGGTGGCGTCTTATGGTTATCAGGAGATCCGTTTTCCGATTGTTGAGTCTACCGATCTATTTAAGCGCTCTATCGGCGAAGTGACCGACATTGTTGAAAAGGAAATGTACACCTTTGATGATAGAAGCGGTGATAGCTTGACGCTTCGTCCTGAAGGGACCGCGGTATGTGTTCGTGCAGGAAATGAAAATGGCCTACTGTACAACCAAGAGCAGCGCCTTTGGTACATGGGCCCGATGTTCCGCCATGAGCGTCCACAAAAAGGACGTTACCGTCAGTTCCATCAGTTCGGTGTAGAGACATTTGGTATTGCTAGCGCCGATATTGATGCGGAAGTGATCCTGATGACCGCGCGTTTGTGGAAAGAGTTTGGGATCAGCCAATATGTTCGCTTAGAACTTAACTCTTTGGGTTCAAATGAAGCGCGCGCGCAATATCGCGATGCCCTAGTTGCATTTTTAGAACAGCACGTAGAGCAGTTAGACGAAGATAGTAAGCGTCGCATGCACAGTAATCCACTGCGTGTACTTGATAGTAAAAACCCTGAGGTACAGGCGCTACTGGTTGATGCGCCGAAGCTGTCAGAGCACTTAGACGATGAGTCAAAAGCACATTTTGCAAATTTATGTGAACGTTTAGATGCAGCTGGCGTCGAATACCAGGTTAATGAAAAGCTAGTTCGAGGCTTAGACTATTATAATCGCACTGTTTTTGAGTGGGTTACAGAAAGCCTTGGCGCTCAAGGAACTGTTTGTGCGGGTGGCCGTTACGATGGTTTGGTTGAGCAGCTTGGTGGTAAAGCCACCCCAGCAGTAGGTTTTGCCATGGGTCTAGAGCGTCTGGTACTGATGCTACAAGAGCTTGAGTGTGTTGGTCAGATTCGTCGCAGTGCGGATGTTTATGTTGCAGCGATGGGTGACAAAGCGAGCATTCAGGCACCAGTTATTGCCGAGCAATTGCGCACAGACGTGTCAGGGTTACGTGTCATGGTTCATGCCGGTGGTGGTAATTTCAAGAAACAATTAAAACGCGCAGATAAAAGCGATGCTTTAGTTGCCCTAATTTTGGGTGAAGATGAGCTTGCAGAAGGTAAAGTCACCGTAAAGTATCTGCGAGAACAAAAAGAACAAATTACAGTGTCGTTAGCTGAGGTAACAACCTTATTGCAAGCACTGACAGAATAAGAGGTTAGAATGGAAATTTACTCAACAGAAGAACAACAGGCAGAAGCCATAAAACGATTTTTCCGCGAAAATGGCGTGTCGTTGACGTTGGGCATCGTGATTGGTCTGGGTGGTTTATATGGTTGGAAAGCTTACAACCAGAATCAAATTGACACCGCTGAAGCGACATCAAATGCATACAATAAATTTGTTGAAAGTGATGACGTACTTGCTGCTAGTGAGAGCTTCGTTAAAGAGAATGCGGATTCTAGCTATGCAGTTTTAGCAGCGTTTGTTGCTGCCAAAGAAGCTGCCGATAAAGGACAACTTGATGTAGCTGCGCAAAAGCTGCAATGGGCTGCTGATAATGTAGCGAGTCCTGAATTAAAGGCAACCGCATTAACTCGTTTGGCGCGCGTTCAACTCGCACAACAAAAGTTTGATGCTGCTATGGCGACGTTGGATCAGCCTATGCCTAGCAGTTTTAAAGCCCAAATCGCTGAAATTAAGGGTGATGCATTCTTAGCTCAGGGCGATAAAGAACAGGCAAAAAGCCAGTATCAGGTCGCTTTAGATGCGTCATCTGACAATGCAAATACTCTGCTGAAAATTAAGTTAGACGACTTAGCAGCCGCCCAGCCTGCTGCATAGGAGTCATCAGCATGAAGAAGCTTAGTATGGCAACCTTGGCGTTATGTATGGCGTCGTTGTTGGGGTGTTCATCAAGTGATGATGATGAAGATGAACTGGTATTGCCACAAATAACCAACCAGTTTGAAACGCAAATTCTATGGCAAGAAAGTGTGGGTAGTGGCGTTGAGCATTATTTCTCGCGACTGACTCCAGCTGTATATCAAGATATGGTATTTGTGGCTGAACGTTACGGTCGAGTTAAAGCGCTTAACGCTGATACAGGTAAAACCTTGTGGGAAACTGATACACGCA
This sequence comes from Pseudoalteromonas sp. T1lg23B, assembly GCF_002964665.1. GTDB lineage: Bacteria > Pseudomonadota > Gammaproteobacteria > Enterobacterales > Alteromonadaceae > Pseudoalteromonas. The sequence goes on from NZ_PQBZ01000013.1 coordinate 453,544, forward strand.
AAGCGCCTGCGTTTTGGCCGTGGGAAGATAACGACAGTGCTAAGTTGTCTGGCGGTATCTTGCAAGCTTATGGCAACATTTATATCGGCTCTGAGCACGGTGAAGTGATTGCAATTAACAGAGATTCGGGTGAAATAGTTTGGCGCAAAAATGTGCCTGGTGAAGCACTTTCATCTCCAGCTGCGGGTGATGGACTGATATACGTTAACCTAGGATCGGGCAAGTTACTCGCTTTGCATCCTGATACAGGTGAAGAGCGTTGGCGCCATGAACAAGAAGTGCCGGCATTGACTCTACGAGGACTCAGTTCTCCAACTTCAGCAAATGGCGGTGTGCTATTTGGTGAGGAAAGTGGCAAGCTCTCAGTGTTAATCGCAGAAAATGGTTACAGTGCGTGGAGTGTTGACGTTGCTTTGGCTAAAGGTTCATCAGAGTTTGAACGTTTGGTAGATGTTGATACTAAGCCTGTAGTTAGCGGCGCGTTAGTATATGCAATCGGCTATAATGGTAATTTAGCGGCAGTTGATGTTCGTAACGGTAACGTGGTTTGGAAGCGAGAATATAGTAGCTATCGCGATCTGACCATAGATCTAAATATTATTTATATTGTTGATAGCGATGGCGTGGTTTATGCCTTGGACAAAGAGTCAGGTATTGAACGCTGGAGTCAGCCAGCACTTAGAGGATGGTACTTAACAGCCCCTACGGTTGCAGGTAACTACATCGTCTTAGGTGATCAAGAAGGTAATCTTCATTGGCTTGATAAACAATCAGGTCAGCTAGTATCACGTGAATCGTTTGATAGTTCGGGCTTTTTTACTGAGCCAGTGAAAGCTGATGACAAACTTATTTTGTACACCCGAGATGGTGAAGTCAGCGCAGTAAAAATTCCGTAACACTTAATATTTAGTTAAGTTTGTTAAGGCTTCGCTTTGCGAAGCCTTTTGTTGTTTATTAAAGAGGTAGTCTATGCTTCCGGTGATCGCTCTTGTTGGGCGACCTAATGTGGGTAAATCCACACTGTTTAACCGCTTAACGCGTACTAGAGATGCTTTGGTGGCTGATTTTCCAGGTCTTACGCGTGACCGTAAGTACGGCCAAGCCAATTATGATGGGTATGAGTTCATCGTGGTCGATACTGGCGGTATTGATGGCTCTGAAGAAGGTATTGAAACAGAAATGGCCGAGCAATCGCTGTTAGCGATTGAAGAAGCTGATATTGTACTCTTTCTGGTTGATGCGCGTGCGGGTATGAACGCTGCTGATCAGGCTATTGCGCAACACTTACGTAAACAGCAAAAAAAATGCTTTTTGGTTGCCAATAAGACTGATGGTATTGACGCAGATTCTAGCTGCGCTGAATTTTATCAGCTAGCGCTAGGTGAAGTGTATCAAATTGCTGCGGCACATGGCCGTGGGGTAACTCAATTACTTGAGGTGACCTTACAGCCCGTTATCGCTGAGCTTGCCAGTCAAGAAGATGAACTACAGCAAGATGATACTGAGTTAGCTGAGTTATATCTTGAAGGCGAAGACGGTGAAGATGGCAAATCAGGTTTTGAAGACAAACCCATTAAGCTTGCTATCATTGGCCGTCCTAATGTTGGTAAGTCAACACTAACTAATCGTATCTTAGGTGAAGAAAGGGTGATTGTGTATGATATGCCAGGCACAACGCGAGACTCTATCTACATCCCAATGACACGAAATGAGCGTGAATACGTGCTTATCGATACGGCTGGTGTGCGTAAGCGTAAGAAAGTCAGCGATGTGGTCGAAAAGTTTTCGGTGATCAAAACACTTAAAGCGATTGAAGATGCGAACGTTGTATTGTTGGTGGTTGATGCAAGAGAAGGTATTTCAGATCAAGATCTTAGCTTGTTAGGATTTGCCCTTAACTCAGGTCGATCATTGGTGATAGCGGTGAACAAGTGGGATGGGTTGGATGACTACGTAAAAGAGCGTATTAAGTCTGAACTTGACCGCAGACTCGGGTTTATCGATTTTGCCCGTTTACACTTCATCTCTGCCCTACATGGTACAGGCGTGGGTCACCTGTTTGAATCGGTGAACGAAGCTTACGAGTCAGCGACTAAGCGTATTAGCACTGCAATGCTGCGTCGTATTATGGATATGGCACAAGCAGATCACCAGCCACCACTGGTACGTGGTCGCCGTGTGAAACTCAAGTATGCTCACGCTGGTGGTTATAATCCACCAAGGATTGTTATTCATGGCAATCAGGTTCACGACCTGCCTGATAGCTACAAACGTTATTTGATGAACTACTATCGAAAAGCGCTCAATATTATGGGCACGCCGATAAAGATAGAGTTCCGAGAAGGGGATAACCCTTACGCTGGTCGCAGTAACAAAATGACTTTATCTCAAAAGCGTAAGCTCAGAGCATTTACCAAAGAGAATCGTAACAAGTCATAATTTCAGTAAAAAAACGACACTCAATGTGTCGTTTTTTTTACCTTCACAATATCCACAGATTTGCGCAAAAGTTGTCGCACGCTTTGATTGTATTTTGCCCCGTTTTGATTTTATGCTTAAGTAAAACAAAGCCCGATGTGAACAGGGCTGTGATTAAATGAGTGAAGTATTCATGCGCTATGCAAAAACAATCATATATGTAGACAATGTTGAAGAAGTTTTAGATTTCTATTATCAAGCTTTTGGATTAAGCACTCTAGCCTTAACAGAGTCGGGAGATTATGGTGAGATAGACAGTGGTGAGGTGATTTTGGGATTTGCGTCTCATCCTTTGGCACAAGCACAATTTAAGCAAAGCTATATTCGTGCCCAGCCTAAGCAGCCAGCATTGGGCTTTGAGTTGACCCTATGTTGTAGCAACGTAAGTGAAAGTTATGACAGAGCGGTAATCGCTGGTGCTGAGCCATTAATGCCGCCAAGCGTTAAGGGCGAAGGCGCGCAGGCATATGTGCGCGCCATAGAAGGAACACTTATAGCGCTAGTCAACGAGCGCGCGAGCTAGTCCGACAGGTTCAATCTCTACGCACACATTGTCATCATTCCAGTTTAGGCCAAACAAGGCTTGATCTTCATTGAGATCTTCAACCCATTCATCTAAAAACTCATCCAGAGCGATGGCCACGGGTGAATAATCCTGCCATTCGTCTTTGCACTGCGCCTGTGCTTTTTGCTCACTGTCCCAGATTAGCAATACATCAGTTTCTTCGAACTGATTTGATTCACACACTACAACACCACCATCTTCTGCACCTAGTGCCCAAATTTGATCATTCTTGCGCACTTGCTCTACAAAGGTGACTAATTCTGATTCTATTTCAATGTCGTTCATTTTCTTTACCTCTTTGATTTGATCATCATATTCTTGGATCAGAATGTGTACTTCCCGGTAAACTTTTGTGAACTTCATAGAAGCTCAGCAGTGCGTTGTAGGGTGCCAATTCGGCTAAAGATCTAAATATGATCCAATCCAGCAAGCAGTATAAACTGATCTTCAAATAGTCGCAGTCTAAAAAATCAGTTTTAACGCATTGTTCATTTAAATCGGTTAATACGGCTGCAATACGCTCTCTTTGCAAATTAAAAAATAAAACATCACTATGAATATCAAAGCCTGAGCGCGAACATAACAGTAGTTCTACCAGTGAATCATTACACGCATTAATGTTGGTCAGTTGATTTTCCTGCCAGTAGCTCATCTTCGTTAAGTTAAATTTGTCTGTGAGGTATCTTTGTATCACGCCAGAGTCACATACAGTGTGCTCTCCATCCACAAGGAAAGGAATTTTCCTTGCTGGGTTATTGGCGACTAACACCGCTTTGCCTTCTTCACTGAAAATATCTAAATGTCGATAATCAATGTTTAAGTTGTGAAAGGCGCATAACATCCGAATACGACGAGCATAAGGAGAGGTATTAGAACCGTATAGTTGCATAGTATTTCCTTATCAAACAAGGTATAAAAAAAGCCGCATAGAGCGGCCTCACTAATATAATTAATAAGTTACTCGGAGCGGCTAGTAACTTCAAGTAAGTGAAACCCAAATTGTGTTTGCACAGGACCCTGCACTTCATTAATTGGTGCCGAAAAAACGACTTTGTCAAATTCTGGTACCATCATGCCGGGACCAAACTCTCCTAATGCGCCGCCATCTTGTCCAGATGGACAGCTTGAGTACTGTTTTGCCAACTCTGCAAAGTCCTCACCGGCTGCGATACGGGCTTTCAAATCTAAACATTCAGCTTCACTATCAACTAATATGTGTCTTGCACTTGCAACTGTCATACGCTCTCCATAATTTGCTTATGATTATTTTTTTGCTCAAACTTTATTCTAATACAAGAACATTAAAAACTCACGATTTCTACTGTAGTGCTTTTTCGATGGCACTGGTTAGCTCTTTAGATAAAGGCTTAGTGCGGCTGTTAAAGCGCGTAACTTGTTTTCTATCTGCGGATACTAAGTATTTGTAAAAATTCCAGTTGGGGGAGCTAGTTTGTTCGTTTAGGTATTGAAAAATAGGGTTTGCATCGTCCCCACGCACTGCTGAGGTGGCAAACATATTGAAAGTGACGCCGTAGTTTATAAAACAGACCTTAGCAGTATCTTTTTCATCATTTTCTTCTTGAAAGAAATCATCTGATGGGAAACCAAGTACCACCAACCCCTTATCTTGATAGGTTTTATGAAGCTCTTCTAGGCCAGTAAATTGATCTGTAAAGCCGCAGTTACTAGCGGTGTTGACGATTAATAAAGGCTTGTTTTTAAACTGGCATAGATTGATTGTGTCTTCTGAACGCAATTTTCTAAGCTCTACATTAGTGAAGTCGTCACATTCACTGGCTAATGGTTGTGTACTGGCCAAAATGCCGCACAATACAAAGGTTCGAAACATTAATTTTCTGAACACTGGCTTTCCCTCTATGATGAATATCTTCTATGATACGCCAACATCTAAAATTTTGATCAAGTTTTTCGACAATGACAATAAGAGTAGCACAGCGCAGTGACTTACAGCATATCGTTGACATTTATAATGAAACGATTGCTGGTCGAATGGTCACAGCAGATACCGAGCCAACAAGTTTGCACAACGTTTACCATGGTTCGACAGTCATCATGCACGTCGTCCATTATTTGTATATGAATCTGGTGGCGAAATATTGGCTTGGCTAAGTTTTAAATCCTTTTATGGTCGCCCAGCCTATGATCAAACGTGTGAAGTTAGCATTTACATTGCGACAAGCGCACGAGGAAAGGGGCTTGGACACACTCTAATGGCATTTGCACAAAACCACGCGCCCAGTATTGGCGTGACAACGCTATTAGGATTTATTTTTAGTCATAACACGCCGAGCATCAGTTTATTTAAAAAGCATGGCTTTAGTTGTTGGGGGGAACTGCCTGAGGTCGCAGTGATGGATGATAAACATTACAATCTAACGATTATGGGCAAGCACTTGAAGTAACCTTTGACGAACGATATTCAGGTGCTCAAAAATTCGTCTACACTAGAAACACACTAAGGATAAATCTGTGTAGCAATATGACGAACAAGGTTTTGATCATCGACAGTAACAGTGTGTTGGCAATGCGTCTCAAAGTGTTGTTTGAACTGTTGGGGGGAGAGGTTGAGCATATTCATTACAGAATGCTTGAACAACTCGATGATCTTACCGAGTATAAAGCGGTGGCGATTGCCAACGGCATTCCGAATACCTATCTTGATAAACTCGCTACACTGCGTGAACACGATAAACTTATTTTATTAGCTCCTAAACCTGACAATGCACAGCAGTTGGCAATTTTCAGTCAATTTAATAAAGCATTGCCCAATGGCATTGTGGTATATCCATTTTTTTCTAATAAGGAAATAACGAATCTACTCGAAAGGGTATTTGAAATAGGCGCAGAAAGCCGCTTGGTTTTACCGACCGTTCTCTTGGTTGATCATTCAATTCCTCGCCTAGCTGACCTAGCTTCAAGTTTATCTGGGGCACAACTACAAGTTTTTACTGCCGAGTCGAGCTTTGCAGGATTAGCACAGGCGCAGAAGTTGAGTATCGATCTTCTTATTGCTGCCTTTGAACCTCATGATAAAAGTGCGTTGGAGTTGTTTAGTCAGCTCAAGTCAATCAATTCTGGCATACGTTGTTTATTGTACACCGAAAAAGCCGACCAAATAGATATGTTAGAAGCGATTCGTCAAGGAGTTGAGGATGTACTCATTAGTCCGTTTGATGATGGTGATTTATTAAAAGCCTTACACAAACTTTGGCAAACAGAAATGCTAAAACGACACAATCAGGAGCTGGTCGAGCGGTTACAAGATACGGTAGATGCGCTGATTGAGCGTGATAGTTTGCTGCGTGTGATTTATAAACACACCCCAGACTCAATTATGCTATTCACACGCAACGGCAATATTATTGAGGGTAATGATGCGTGTGTTGAGTTATTTCAATGTTCACAAGAAAAAATACGTTCAAGGTCTATATTTGAAATTTTTGATGAAGAGTCAGTTGCGAGTTTGAAGCAGCACATACAAGAGCTTAAAGGTAAAAGGAGCTTTGACTGTGAGTTATTACTTACTCACGAAAATAAAAACGTGCCTTTGATGGGCACATTTCATGAGATTGACCATCATGGCGAATTAGCTTTTTCGGTTATTTTAAAGAATGTGACGCACTTGAAAAAAAGACAGCAGGTGTTGGAAGAGGCAAAAGAAGTGCTTGAAGCGGAGGTTCAGGCCCGAACTGCGCAGTTACAAAAAGCGAAAGAAGCAGCGGAGGCTGCGAATGTGAGTAAGTCTGAATTTTTAGCCAATATGTCGCACGAGTTGCGCACACCCATGCACTCTATTTTGAGCTTTGCGCGCTTTGGCATCGACAAGCTTGCCGGTGATGAGGTACCCGTTGATAAGTTGAGTAAGTATTTATCTAGAATAGAAACCAGCGGTGAGCGGTTGTTGCTGTTGCTGAATAACTTGCTGGATTTATCAAAGTTGGATGCCGGACGGTTTCCTTTCAATCCAAGTGTTCAAGACTTGTGCACCATAGTTAAAACAGGTATCGATGATGTCTCAGGCAGCGCTCTGGCCAAGCAAATCAACTTTAAATTATCAGCTCCAAAAGAAGCTGTATTGGTTTCCTGTGATTCTGAGCAGATGAATCAGATCATACGCAATTTATTGGGTAACGCGATTAAATTTAGCCCTGAACATGCGTGTGTATTTATTAACGTAAAAGCGTTAGATGATTCAGTAAAAATCGAAATTCGCGATCAGGGAGTCGGCATTCCAAAAGATGAATTGGATAAAATATTTTCTAAGTTTGTGCAAAGTAGTACGACGAACAGTGGCGCTGGTGGTACGGGCTTAGGGTTGGCGATCTGTAAGGAGTTTGTGTTGTTGCATAAAGGGAAAATATACGCCACAAATAATGATGATGCCGGTGCAACGATGCATATAGAGCTACCTAGAGATAAACAGTGAAGCACTGCTTTACATTCGCGTAACTGAGTAAGCAAGGCTATAACTATAAAGGTTTACGATAATACAAGGAGTTTAAGTATGGCATTACAACGTGTACTCGCCGTAGATGATGAGCCATTCAACCTCGAAATCATCGAAGAAATTTTAGAAGACTTAGAGTTTGAACTTCGCACTGCTTGCAGTGGCCCTGAATGTTTAGACATGCTTGAAGAGTTTGACCCTCAGGTGATTTTGTTAGATGTCAGTATGCCTAATATGAACGGCTATGAGGTATGTCGTAAGATCAAAGCTAACCCTGAGACAAGCCATATTATCGTAATGTTTGTATCGGCCAGAGGTTCTGTAGAAGAGCGCATGGAAGGTTATGCGGTAGGCGCTGAAGACTACATTGTGAAGCCTTTTGGCCAAGGTGAGCTGACCACAAAGCTTACCAAGCTAGGTCAAATGTTGCTTGAGAAAGACATTTTAGAACAGCAGGTTGAAGATGCAACATCAACGGCATTCAGTGCGATGGCCACAAGCAGTGAGATGGGGCAAATTGTTAACTATATCGAGCACATTGGTAGTATCGACAATATACCCGCTTTAGCAGGGGCGCTGATAAACTGCATGGCGAATTTTGGACTCAGCTGTAATGTTGAGATCCGCACCGACAAGCAGATTATGCATTTTGCTTCTTCTGGTGTTTGTTCACCCATCGTGTTGGAACTGTTCGAGATCTTAAAGTCAAAAGGCCGCTTGCATGAGTTTACCAGTCGAATCTTGGTTAATTACGACTATATCAGTGCGCTGGTGTTAAACATGCCTGAAGGGGACGCGGATAAGCATGGCCGTATTCGTGATCATATTTGCTTTATTGTCAGTGTTACCGAACAGCAATTGTTGGCTATACAAACTCGCAATGAGCTGCGTGAACAGCAACAAAACTTAAATGGTGCGATTGCTATGATCAACAGCAAATTTAAAGGACTGATTTCCCTGTTGGACAATAATCGAAAACAAAATGAGGCAGTATTTAGGAGTTTACAAGAACAGTTTGAAAATCGCATCCCAACTATGGGACTGGATGAAGATCAAGAGTTGTTCATTTACAATCACGTGGACGAAGCTATTCAAAAGTCAGTAGCAAGACAAGAGGCGGTCATGCAAGTCAAGGCTGCATTTTCGGAAATTGAGTCTGATCTAGCTGCTTTGAGCCACAAAGTAGATGAGAAATAATTCATGTCACCCTCAATGTAAACATGAAAAAATGTGAGGGGCGTATAACTTTTCACAATGCGTCCCTGACTAAGCGTCCCTGACTAAGCGTCCCTAGGCAGGCCTTTTTCTATAATACGAATTAAGCGAGCTTGTTTGCGTTGTTGCGACTGCTGCCGTTTATTATTTTGCTGTGCCAACGCCCAGAGGATATGCTCTTTGACCAGATCTGATGCACCTTCAAGGCGCTTTTCTAAGGTCTCAATGATGCGTTCATCGTAGTCGGCATTACCCAAGCCAACGGCTAAATTTCGTAGCCATCGCTGATGACCGATTCGGCGAATTGGACTGCCTTCAGTCGCCTTAAGAAAAGTCTCTTCATCCCAGCAGAATAACTCGAGTAGAGGTTGGTCTTTCAATTGAGGTCTAGCTATGAAATCTTGCTCTTTGGTGAGTTGACCAAATCTGTTCCAAGGACACACGAGTTGACAATCATCACAGCCGTAAATTCTATTGCCTATGAGTGAGCGATATTGCACAGGAATAGCTCCTTGCAATTCAATCGTTAGATAGGAAATACACTTACGCGCATCAACCACATACGGTTCCACAATGGCACCTGTTGGGCATAAAGTGATACAAGCATTACACTTACCGCATCCCTCAAATTCATCTTTTTGGTCAATGGGTAGAGGAATGTCAACGAACAGTTCACCGAGGAAAAACCATGAACCTGCTTGCTTTTGGATCAATAAGCTATTTTTTCCTCGCCACCCTAACCCCGCTTTTTCTGCGAGTTGTCTCTCTAATACGGGGGCAGAATCAACGAAGGGTCGATATCCCAGTTGCTCAACTTCTGACGAAATTCTTTGGCCAAGTTGTTTGAGTCTGTTTCTCATGACTTTATGGTAGTCACGTCCGAGGGCATAGCGACTGATGTATGCGATGCTCTTATTGGCGAGCGCTTTAGCAAAGCTAGCATCAGGCGGAAGGTAGTGCATTCTAACGGATATGACACGTTGCGTGCCAGGAACGAGCTCATCTGGACGCGCTCTTTTCATACCGTGCGCTGCCATGTATTCCATCTCTCCATGGTAGCCATGATCGAGCCAGCGCTGTAGTTGCGCCTCATGAGCAGATAAGTCTATATCCGTGATGCCTACATCGGCAAAGCCGAGTTCCTTGCCCCATTGCTTAATTTTTTCAGCCAGTTCAATATAATTAATACTATCAGTCGTCACGGAATGTTTATCTTGGAAGCTAAATACTCTACTAATTTACCACAAGTTGCTTATAGCGCCCAACAGGTCAAGCAATATGAGGGGGATGCTGCAAGCCGCTCTGGCACGAATCTATCACAATTGATGCTCCGAGCAGGTCAAGCACTGTTTAGTTTGTTTGATCATGAATTAGTGACAGCGCAGCGTGTATTGTTGCTTGCAGGTAAAGGCAACAACGCAGGTGATGCCTATGTGCTTGCTAAGCTGCTCCATCAATCAGGCCGTGAGGTGTGTGTATATGCTGTGTTCTCACCTCAGCAACTTTTAGGTGATGCGCGTCAGGCTTATTTGGCGGCAGAGCAAAGTGGCGTAAAAATTGTAATTGAGCAGCCACAATTACAGCATTTTTGCGTGATAGTTGATGGCGTGTTTGGCACTGGATTCAAAGGACAGCTCCCGCCAGCGCTCATCTCTTTATTTGGCGACTGTAAAAATAGCCAAGCAAAATGCATCAGTATAGATATACCCAGTGGGGTCAACGGAACCTCGTCAGTGGTTTCCAAAGGTGCTTTTGTTGCTGATATGACGATGACTTTTATTGCATTGAAACAAGGTATGCTAACGGGGTCAGCAAAAGCGGTATGCGGTCAGTTACTTTTTGCATCGTTAGATGTCGCAGAAGCGTTCAATCAGATAGTGCACCCTAGCGCAACTTTCCATGCATCGAATACTTTGCTTGGTCAACTCGGGCAAAGAGCGGTGGATAGTTATAAAAATAGTTGTGGTCACGTATTAGTTATCGGTGGCAACAAAGGTATGGCTGGAGCAGTACGGCTAGCCGCAGAAGCCGCATTACGAAGCGGTGCAGGATTAGTCAGTGTCGCAACACATCCTGATAGTGTGATAAGTGTACTTCAAGGGCGATATGAGCTCATGGTACATGGTATCAACGAGGCAGATGAGTTAGCGGTACTTTTTAAAAAAGCAGATGTAGTGGTGATAGGCCCTGGTCTTGGTCAAAATGATTGGGCGAAAGCCCTGTTTGAAAAGAGTCTTTCTTTTGGGGGAGCGGTGGTAGTTGATGCAGATGCGTTAAACTTATTGGCCAATTCAACAGAGCGATACTGTCATAGCATTTTAACTCCGCATCATGGTGAAGCAAGGCGTTTGCTGGTAGAAAATGATGTCATTGACCCTCAGTCTCGTTTTGAGCTGGCATCTTGGTTGGCGACTAACTATAACGCAACAGTCGTATTAAAAGGGCCTGGTTCATTGGTTGCAAATGCAAAGCGCATAAATATTAATCGTTCAGGAAGCTCAGCTATGGCAAGCGCTGGGATGGGAGACGTTTTGTCTGGTATAATCGGTGCTTTAGTAGGGCAAGGCATGGAGTCATTTGCGGCAAGCACTCTAGCTGTGTATATTCATGGTTTAGCTGCACAAATCGCCGCAAAAGACGGGGAGCGCGGGTTATTAGCCAGCGATCTGTTTGTGCATATTCGACGTTTATTGGGGTAACCATGAGTAATACTTTTAGTCAGCATTTGGCCGATGAGGCCCAAACGGTGGCTATGGGCGCACGCCTGTGTAAATATATAAAAGATGGTGCAGTCTTGTTTTTACATGGTGATTTAGGGGCTGGCAAAACCACTTTGTCACGCGGCATAGTGCAAGGAATGGGGCATAAGGGAAAAGTAAAAAGCCCAACTTACACCTTGGTGGAACCCTATGAGCTCAACGATGTCTCAATATATCATTTTGACTTGTATCGTTTAGGTGACCCTGAAGAGCTAGAGTACATGGGGATTAGAGATTATTTTAGCCCTGCGGCTATTTGTATCGTTGAGTGGCCAGAAAAGGGACGTGGGTTTATTCCCAACCCAGACCTGAATGTCGAGATGGCATACGATGGGCAACACAGAAATATTACTGTGTCAGCAACAAGTGAACGCGGACAACAAATCATAAAACAATTAGGGCAAGATGCGTAGTATAGGAATTCTGATAAATAGCTTTTTTAGCATCACAATCATGGTGCTAAGTTTGGTAGTAGAAGCGAAAAATGACATTCAAGGGGTGCGGGTTTGGCCTTCGCCAGATAGCACCCGTGTGGTATTTGATTTATCAGACAAGCCTGAATACAGCTATTTTATGCTAAAAAACCCTCTGCGATTAGTGGTTGATTTTGATAAAACCAGTAAAGCTGAAGCGCTGCCACAGATCCCCGATGAGCACCGTATCATTACGAAGATCCGCTATAGCAAAGCAAAAGACTCACAAAGCACACGCGTAGTTTTTGATTTATCTGGCAGCGCTAAACCAGTGGTATTTGCTTTGGCACCTACGCCCCCTAAGAAACATCGTTTAGTGGTTGATTTGTACGCGCAACAAACCAGTTTATACAGTAATGAAAAGCCTCAATCTAAAAAGCGAGAAAGAGTTACAGACCGAGATATTATTATTGCAGTGGATGCTGGGCATGGTGGTGAAGACCCTGGCTCAATTGGCCCCTCCGGTACATATGAAAAAAATGTAACCTTGCCAATAGCAAGGCGTTTAGCACGTTTAATTGATAAACAACCCGGCATGAAAGCGCGTTTGACCAGAACGGGAGACTACTTTTTGAAAGTAAATACACGCTCGGTCAAAGCACGCGAGAAACGAGCGGATTTCTTTGTTTCTATTCATGCGGACGCATTTTTTACACCGGGTCCAAATGGTGCGTCTGTATGGGTGTTATCGTTACGTCGCGCAAACTCAGAGATTGGTAAGTGGCTGGAGGATAAAGAGAAACATTCGCAATTGTTGGGGGGCGCCGCGGAGCTTATAAAAGATACAGAAAACGAAAAGTATCTCGCAAAAGCGTTATTGGATATGTCGATGGACCATTCAATGCGAACCGCTGTGCAGGTTGCTGATGAGGTGGTTGGTGAGCTCAAGAAAGTCACTAAATTGCATAAAAAGAAACCACAGTCAGCTAATCTAGGGGTTTTAAAATCGCCAGATATTCCTTCTATTTTGGTCGAAACTGGATTTATTTCTAACCCTAAAGAGGAACGGTTGCTGCAATCGAGTAGTCATCAAGAAAAACTAGCGCGGGCTATTTTTAAATCAATCAAGAGTTACTATAAGCGTAACCCTCCTGATGATTCTCTGTTTGCACGTTTGAAAGAACCAGATCAGCATGTCGTAAAAAGTGGCGAGTCATTGAGCTTGCTTGCCAGTCGTTATGGCGTATCCGTTGCGGCATTAAAGCGAGCAAACCAACTGACAAAAGACATTTTATATGTTGGTCAGGTACTGACAATTCCTAAGGCTTAATTCGATATGACGATAGAGATTTTACCAGCGAGGCTCGCTAACCAAATCGCTGCTGGTGAAGTAGTTGAGCGCCCAGCTTCTGTGGTAAAAGAGCTGGTGGAGAATAGTATAGATGCTGGGGCAACCAGAATTCATATCGATATTGAGCGTGGCGGCCATAAACTCATTCGCATTCGTGACAATGGTAAAGGTATTGTTAAAGATGAATTGACGTTGGCGCTCTCTCGCCATGCCACGAGTAAGCTTAAAAGTCTGGATGATTTAGAGTGTATTTTATCTCTTGGATTTCGAGGCGAAGCGCTGGCATCTATCAGCTCTGTCTCTCGTTTGACTCTTAGCTCTAAGCCAGCCGAACAAGAAACAGCGTGGCAAGCTTTTGCTGAGGGACGAGATATGGCGGTGCAAGTTCAGCCGACCGCTCATCCAGACGGCACAACCATTGAAGTGAAAGATCTATTCTTTAACACGCCCGCACGGCGTAAGTTCCTGCGTACCGAAAAAACCGAGTTCAGTCATATCGATGAACTTGTTAAGCGCATTGCCTTAAGCCGCTTTGATGTCGCTATTACCTTGACGCACAATCAAAAAGTGGTACGTCAATATCGTGCTCGAAACAAAGAAGACGGAGTAAAGCGTGTAGCGCAAGTCGCAGGAAAAGATTTTGAGCAGCAAGCAACCTATATCGAATCGGGCTCTGAAGGGCTGATGCTTCACGCATGGGTGTTACCAGTTGGTTGTACCAACAGTGCTCAATACACTTATGTGAATGGCCGTATGATGCGTGATAAGCTGATTTTGCATGCTATTCGCCAAGCCTTTGAAGAAGTAGTCGGTGAGCAAGAAGTGTCTGGTTTTGTGGTGTATTTAGAAATTGATCCTCGCCAAGTAGATGTAAATGTACATCCCGCAAAGCATGAAGTGCGCTTCCACCAAGCCCGTTTAGTTCATGATTTTATTGTTCAAGCCATCAAGCAAGCCGTAACGCCGCAAAACTGCGAGCTGTCGGTTGCAACGGTGGATAGGCAAGTGTCTGAAGTAGATCATCAGGCCTATCGAAGTGCGTTACAACCTTTGTCTGAGCCTGCTGTTGGCCAAGCAGCCAGCACACATTACGAATATGAAGGTCGATCCCCAAGTGTGCGTTCAGCCATCGGAGGGGGGGATTTTAGTCACAACAAAAGTATGGGGCGTTCCGAGTCTAGCACTCGTCACTACAATGTTAACCAGCTTTATCAAGGTTTGACTCATCAACAAGCGAGTGAGTTTGATAGTCCGCCCAGTGCTGTGGTCGAGTCTGGATGCCAAGCAAGATATGCTTCTTTGCTCGCATTAGAAGATGGATTGGTACTAATTGGCCAACAACAAACACTGCTGGTATCGCATTTTAAATATGCGCTTCATAGCTATTGGTCAGAATTATTGGAACAAGACGCAAGCTTGCCATGTAAAGCACTGTTATTACCTGTTAGGGTAAATCTTGAGAAACAGGAGATTGCACTGTTAGCTGAATATGAATCATGGTTGACGTTACTTGGCTTTGATGTGCAATTGTTCGAAAGATATATCATGGTTAAAAAGCTCCCAGTAAGCCTTTACAGCATTGATGTGGGAACGTTTACGTCTGAAGTCATCAAGGCCTGCCAGAAGAAGGTAGACAGTGTAGAGGAATGGTTAACTTGGTTAGTGGCGCATACACCCAGTCGCTATTTTTCGTCCGAGCAATTTGCTAAAGTACAGCAATATATTGAAAAAAATCAAAAATGTTTGGCGCGCATTCAGGAAAAAGCAGTTAAAATAGATCAGAAGATGTTTTTAACGTTATTACCACAAGAGTTTAAGAGTGAATAAGCTACCTGTTATAACCCTGATGGGGCCTACAGCGGCAGGAAAAACGGCCCTAGCAATTGAGTTATGTCAGCATTTAGACACTGAAGTGGTAAGTGTTGATTCTGCCTTGGTATATAAAGGTATGGATATCGGCACCGCTAAGCCCGATGCAGATGAACTCGCTTTGGCTCCGCACCATTTAATAGACATTATCGACCCACTAGAAAGTTACTCGGTTGCTGATTTTCGCCGCGATGCTTGTCGTCATATTGATGCTTTACATCAAAAGGGTAAAGTACCGATCCTTGTGGGTGGTACTATGATGTATTTTAAGGGGTTGATAGAAGGGTTATCTCCGCTGCCCGAAGCTGACTCAGATGTACGTGCACAATTGGAAATTGAAGCTCAAGAATTAGGTTGGCCTGAATTACACAAACAGCTCACTGAAATTGATCCCCAAGCGGCTGAAAAAATAAGTGAAAATGACTCTCAACGCATCAACCGAGCATTGGAAGTGTTCCGTATCACGGGCAAAAATATGACTGAATTACAAAAACAAAAACAGTCACCTTTGCCCTATCAATTTCATCAGTTTGCGATAGCTCCGACAGATCGAAAGGTGCTGCACCAACGTATTGAAAAAAGATTCCAAATTATGTTGGATCAGGGGTTTAAAAATGAAGTTTTGGCCTTATATCGTCGAGGAGACTTACATCCTGATCTTCCCTCAATACGTTGTGTCGGTTATCGACAGATGTGGGAGCATTTAGCTGGTGACTGCGATTACGACCAAATGATTTTCAAAGGCATTGCAGCAACCAGACAATTAGCAAAGCGGCAACTTACTTGGTTAAGAGGTTGGCCGGATGTGACTTGGTTAGAGACCAATGAGCAACAAAACTTGCAACGTGTATTAACTTCGCTAAGCTAATAGTAGCTGTTAAATCAAGCTACTGAAGATTTAATCGACGGCGAAACTAATAATAACACCTAGAACGAAGGAAAAGAAAATGGCAAAAGGCCAATCGTTACAAGACCCGTTTTTGAATGTCTTACGTCGTGAGCGCATTCCTGTTTCAATTTTTTTAGTTAACGGCATTAAATTACAAGGCAAAATTCAATCATTTGATCAGTTCGTGATTTTGTTAGAAAACACAGTAAACCAAATGGTTTATAAACATGCTATCTCCACCGTTGTACCAGCTCGTGCGGTAAACTTCCAAAGTGCGCAGGGCAGTGAGGGTACCGACCAAGCTGATGATGGTAATTATTAATTTTTAGTAGGAGCATAATGCTTGTTTGACCGTTACGAAGCCGGCGAACAGGCAGTCTTGGTTCATATCGACTTTCCCAATGAAGGCGATCGTGAAGATCTGCGCGAGCTGGAAATGTTGGTTTCTTCTGCAGGTGTTAGTAGTTTGGCGATTGTGCAAGGCAGTCGTCAAGCACCACATGCCAAACTATTCGTCGGTACGGGTAAAGCAGAAGAGATTGCTGAGATTGTCAAAATCCACAATGCAGATGTCGTTATATTCAACCATCAACTTAGTCCTTCTCAAGAAAGAAACTTAGAGCGTGTTTGTCAGTGTCGGGTACTGGATAGAACAACCCTGATACTTGATATATTCGCTCAACGGGCACGTACTCACGAAGGTAAGTTACAGGTTGAATTAGCCCAACTTAGGCATATTTCAACTCGATTGATTCGTGGCTGGACTCACCTTGAAAGACAAAAAGGTGGTATCGGTCTACGGGGGCCAGGTGAAACCCAGCTTGAAACAGATAGGCGTTTATTGCGTGAGCGTATTAAAAGCATCCGCAAGCGTTTGGATAAAGTTGCCACCGTCCGCGAGCAAGGGCGTCGCGCACGTAGCCGCAACGAAGTGCCAACGGTGTCTTTGGTCGGCTATACCAATGCCGGAAAATCGACGCTTTTTAATCTTATTACGAACTCAGATGTATATGCCGCTGATCAGTTATTTGCAACGTTAGATCCAACGTTAAGAAAACTTCAAATAGATGATATTGGGTCGGTTATATTGGCTGATACGGTAGGTTTTATTCGCCATTTGCCACATGATTTAGTCGCGGCATTTAAGGCCACCTTAACTGAAACACGTGAAGCCGATTTACAGATTCATGTGGTCGATGTTGCAGATAGCCGTCGTAAGGAAAATATTGGCGAAGTGCAGTCCGTTTTAAAAGAAATCGAAGCGGATGACATTCCCCAGTTGTTGGTTTATAACAAGATTGACCTACTCGAAGATGTGCGCCCAAGAATTGACCGCAATGATGAAGGGCAACCTATTCGCGTTTGGCTATCGGCTCACTCTGGCGTGGGTACTGAGTTACTATTACAAGCAATATCAGAGCTGCTAGTAAAGAAAATTTTTAATCATACTCTGTGTATTCCACCTGCTTTTGGTCGTTTACGAGGCGCGTTATTTAATTTAAATGCCGTACAGCATGAAGATTATGATGAGCGAGGAAACTGGTTGATTAAGGTACGCTTACCTGAAGTTGATTGGCAGCGATTGAAAAAAGAACAGGGTATGGACATCGAGAAATTTATTGAAACATAATTTTTACATAGAAATGTGTAGTTTTGTTCGCATTTGGGTATGAGAATCGTCGCATATTTGGTAGATTTACCCTAATTGACTTTAATAACAATGGAGTATAGCTATGGCCTGGAATGAACCGGGTAATAATGGCAATGATAACGATCCGTGGAAAAACCGCGGAGGACGGGATCAAGGCCCACCTGATCTAGACGAAGTATTCCGTAAATTCAGCAACAAGTTTGGTGGTTTGTTCGGTGGTAAGTCCGGCGGTGGAGGCAGTGGTGGCATCGGTGGCGCAGGCATGACCTTCATTTTGCTGATAGCTGCTATCGTTTGGGCACTAAGTGGTATTTACACCGTAAAAGAAGCAGAGCGCGGCATTGTATTGCAGTTTGGTCAGTTTGACCGTATTGCCGAACCTGGTTTGCGCTGGAAGATGACCTTTATTGAGCAAGTGATCCCTATCGATATTGAAGCGGTTCGCTCATTATCGGCTTCGGGTTTTATGCTAACTGAAGATGAAAACGTGGTAAGCGTTGAATTCGAAGTTCAGTATCGAGTGATGGACCCGAGACTGTATAAATTTAGCGTAACTGATGCAGATCACAGCTTACAACAATCTTTGGATAGTGCACTTCGTTATGTTGTGGGCCACTCTAGAATGGACCAAGTGCTCACGACTGGTCGTGAACTGGTACGTCAAAGAACTTGGGATGAACTTAACAAAATTATCGAACCATATAACCTCGGTATTTTGGTGACGGATGTGAACTTTAAAGACTCTCGTCCGCCAGCAGAAGTCAAAGATGCATTTGATGATGCTATTGCTGCGCAAGAAGACGAAGAGCGTTTTATTCGTGAAGCAGAAGCGTATGCACGTGAAATTGAGCCAAGAGCCCGTGGCCAAGTGACGCGTATGACACAAGAAGCAGAAGCATATCGTGAACGCGTTACTTTAGAAGCACGAGGTGAGGTAGAACGTTTTGAGAAACTACTACCTGAATATCTGGCTGCTAAAGAAGTTACGAGACAGCGTTTATACATAGATGCCATGGAAGAAGTGTTGACCAACAGCACAAAAGTACTGGTGGATGTCAAAGGTGGTAACAATATGATGTACTTACCACTGGATAAAATTATGGGACAAACAGGTGCTGGCAGTCAGATCACCTTACCTAGCAAGAACGACATCAATGAACTTAGAAAAACATTAGGCCAATCTCGCAATAGCACTGTGGGTGGTGGCAATGATCGTTTTTCACAAGACAGATTCAATAACGGGAGATAAGCGCAATGAAGAATTTTAGTATTGTGATTTTACTCGCTGCGGTATTGATGTCTTTTTCATCGGTATTTGTGGTTACTGAAGGCCAACGTGCGATTGTTTTACTGTTCAGTAAAGTACAAAAAGACAGTGAAGACAATGCGGTAGTGTACGCACCAGGTTTACACTTTAAAGTTCCGTTCTTTAGCCAAGTGCGAAAACTAGATGCTCGTATACAGACTTTAGATGGGGCACCTGACCGTTTTGTAACGAGTGAAAAGAAAGACTTGATTGTCGATTCATTCGTAAAATGGCGTGTTAATGATTTCAGTGCGTTTTATCTGCGTGCTCGAGGTGATAAGCAATACGCCGAGACGCTACTGAAGCAAAAAGTAAACAATGGCCTCAGAACTAACTTCGGTTCGCGCACTATACGAGAGATTGTATCTGGAGAGCGTAGTGAACTGATGGAAGAAGCTTTGGTTCAGGCATCTGAAAGCGCTAAAGAATTGGGTATTGAAGTGCTAGATGTGCGTGTGAAGCAGATTAATCTACCAAATGAAGTAAGTAGTTCTATCTATCAACGTATGCGCGCTGAACGTACCGCTGTGGCAAAAGAGCACCGCTCAGAAGGTCAGGAAAAAGCTGAAACTATTCGTGCAGAAGTCGATAGAAGAGTAACCGTTATGTTGGCTGATGCGGAGCGTAATGCCCGAGCTGTACGAGGTGAGGGTGATGCAACAGCAGCTAAGGTATACGCTGATGTGTATAATAAGGACCCTGAGTTTTACAGCTTTGTTCGTTCGTTAGAAGCCTACAAGCGTACTTTCCAAAACAAAGGTGACGTTATGGTGCTATCACCAGACAGTGAATTCTTTGATTACATGAAAGCCGCAAAAGGTAAATAATTACTCATTGCAGTGACTATACTTTGAGAAAGCCCTGACATTAAACAGGGCTTTTTTTCGTTTTAATTCAGTTGTTTTCAATACTATTTTTGCGAATGCGGAAAAAACACTCAAAACGGGGTGATCTCCACCCTGCTTTTCTGGTAAAATCTGCGCCTAATTTTTTCTAAGTGATTTTGCAATGGGTAAAAACGTCGTTGTATTAGGCACCCAATGGGGTGACGAAGGTAAGGGTAAGGTTGTTGACTTACTCACAGATAAAGCTTCTCTAGTTGTGCGTTATCAAGGCGGTCATAATGCAGGCCACACTTTGGTGATCAATGGTGAGAAAACAGTATTACATCTAATTCCATCAGGTGTTTTACGTGATAACGTAAAGTGTGTGATTGGTAATGGTGTGGTCGTGGCACCAGATGCGCTAATGAAAGAAATAGGTATGCTGGAAGAGCGTGGTGTACCGGTTCGTGAGCGTTTATTGATAAGCGAAGCGTGTCCATTAATCTTGCCTTACCATGTTGCACTGGATCAGGCTCGTGAATTAGCGCGTGGCGAGAAGGCAATTGGTACAACGGGTCGTGGTATTGGACCTGCTTACGAAGATAAGGTTGCACGTCGCGGTCTTCGCATCGGTGACTTGTTTAACCCTGAGCAGTTTGCTGCGAAGCTTAAAGAAGTACTTGAATATCACAACTTTACATTAGTTAACTACTACAAAGTAGAAGCGGTAGATTTCCAGAAGACATTTGATGATGCAATGGCTGTTGCACAGATACTGAAATCAATGGTTGTTGATGTAACTGAGTTGTTGGATCAGACTCGTATTGCTGGTAACAACATCTTATTCGAAGGTGCACAGGGTACGCTATTAGATATCGACCACGGTACTTACCCATATGTGACATCATCGAACACTACTGCCGGTGGTGTAGCAACAGGCGCAGGCTTTGGTCCGCTTAACCTTGATTATGTACTTGGTATTGTTAAAGCTTACACGACACGTGTTGGTTCAGGTCCATTCCCGACAGAGTTATACGATGGTCAGGAAAAACAAGATCCAGTGGGTAAGCACTTAGGTGAAAAGGGCCATGAATTTGGCGCTACGACAGGACGTTTACGTCGTACAGGTTGGTTTGATGCAGTGGCAATGCGCCGTGCAGTACAAATTAACAGCATCTCTGGCTTCTGTTTAACAAAACTAGATGTACTTGACGGTGTAGAGACAATTAAGATCTGTACTGGCTATCAGTTAGAAGATGGTACAGTGACTAACGTGACTCCGCTTGCTGCTGAGGGTTATGAAAAAGTAACACCAGTTTATGAAGAGATGCCAGGTTGGAGTGAAAACACGTTCGGTGCAACTTCTATCGAGCAACTTCCTCAAGCTGCGGTTAACTACATTAAGCGTTTAGAAGAAATTACCGGCGTTCCTATTGATATCATTTCGACAGGTCCAGATCGCGTTGAGACTATGATTGTTCGCAACCCATTCGGCGCATAATTGATAGTTAAGTTGAAAAAGGCTGCATAGTGCAGCTTTTTTTGTGCCTATAATAAACGTGTTCCGTAGTGATTTGCTAAAAGAGTATGATTATTTGGTGATTATAAATTCGCCAATATACGAAGAACTGGTACGGACTTTGTATAGTTTTAATGCGAGTCAAAAAAATCAGGTAACTTATGATCAAGAAGTTGTGTTGCATTGCTTTATTAATGAGTGTGACGGCGGTGGCACAAGAGCCACTCACCGCAGTGCCACTGTACACTGAAGCAGAGCTAATCGAGCTAATAAAGAAAAACCAGCACTTAAAGCGAGTTAAGGATGATGATTGCCAGCTTGTACAAGACATTGAGGCGCGAGCCGAGACCATGGAGCTGCCTTCATATCAGTTTTTATACGGCGATATGCTAGCTTATGCAGTGTGTGTCGATAGGAATGTTGAGCTTGGTGTCTACTTCATGCGTAAAGCTGCCGAGCAAGGTTTAGCACCCGCATTGGAGCAGTTAGGTCGCTATTACGATGTAGGTCAGCTAGTGCAGGCAGATAAAGCGATGGCTGTCATCTATTTGCGAGAGGCCGCATCGCAGGGTAACCTCGCCGCACAGCTGCGTTTGGTCAACCTATTTAATAGTGGATATGGCAGCCCAAGAGATTACGAAGATGCTTATCGTTGGTTATTTCATTCCGCAGTAGCAGACAAAAAGCTACATCAGCAAATTCAAACTGCGCTGGCTCGTTTGGCTGAAAAAATGCCTGAAAGTGTAGTGCGCCGAGCTAGGTTACCAATGTAAAAAGAGTCATCATCTCGATTTACTAGCATTGATGATGACTTCTTCTGATTAGTTCCCGAGTTTCTCTCCCAACGTGCCGCTTTGCTCTTTGTTGAGTGTGGGCTCTTTGAGCACTGACATTTTGGGAGGCTGTAAAGCGATTATGCGTTCGCCTTGCTCCGGTGGTTTTTTCATATCGATTACAAATGGTCTTATTTGCGGTTCTTCGCTGTTATTTGTGTCTGAAATAATAAATAACGGAATGGCTTCTTTATTTATCTCAAGATACTGCTGCCAGTTAAACTCTTCTGATAAACGAGTCGCACTGACTTTACCACCTTTCGCTATTAGGCTGCTTAGTCTTGCGTAGTAGCCTTGCTCACCAAACAAAATCTGTCTAGACAAGAAAGTCGCACTGTCTTTGTTTGCTTTTGCATGGTTGGTTGATGAGCGCAATGAGAACACATTTTGTTCGTTTAACAAGTGGGAAAAATATTGTACGCCAAGTGCATTATGATGTCGGTTTGGTGATAAGGCTAAAACAGATTTGAGAGATGTTAGCGGCAAATAGCGCTCGGCATGCTCCGACTGAGGGTTGCCATAGTAGCAGGGCAGTCCATCCATTCTTGCCATTTTACAGTTTTCCCATGCAGGGTCTGATAGGTACACATCAATGTTTTGTTCTTTTAGACCTTTAGCAATCGCACGAGCAACGTGGTTCGCACCTATAATCAACAAGGTATTGGGGCTTGGCTGACGCACGCCTAATAGCTTAGCGAGCGGTGTCGCCGTCAGGCTTTGTAGCACGACAGTGACAATAATAACGGTGAAGATCAACGGTACTAATTTGTTAGCATCGGGAATTTGCGAATCTATCATGCTCAGTGCGAATACCGAGCCTACTGCCGCTGCGACGATCCCTCTGGGGGCGACCCATGACAATAAAACACGAGACTTAAGCGGTAAATCGGTGTTGTAAGTAGATATCGCAATACAGATTGGGCGTGCTATAAATAAAACCACAGCGAGAAAAATAAAGGTTTCGACACCTAAAAGCATTAAATCACTCAATTGCAATCTAGCAGCGAGTAAAATAAATAGACTGGAGATCAATATCATTGATAAATCTTCTTTGAACTCTAGAACAGAATCAATTTCCAAGTCGTCCTGATTGGCCAGCCAAATACCAAAAATTGTCACTGCGAGTAGCCCCGATTCATGGGCGAGATGATTTGAAAAAGTGAAACTAAATAACACTAAGGCAAGTATGCCAAACTTATGCAATTCATAGGGTAGCCACTCACGGCGGATCAATGCGCTGGTGATCCAACCTGCTACAACGCCCACGCTTATGCCGACCCCAAGCGTTGAAAACAGTGCTATCAGAGTGTGACTAAGTACTTCTCCTTGGCCAACGAAACTGACTGCTTCGAACACTAATACAGCGAACAGAGCACCAATCGGGTCAATCACAATACCCTCCCAGCGCAATACACGGTCAATATCTTGATTTGGCCTCATAGCATTGAGCATGGGGGCTATTACCGTTGGGCCGGTAACAACTAGTACAGCGCCCAGCACAGCCGCTACACGCCAATCTAAGTCCAGAATAAAATACCCGCACAAGGCAATGATAACAAAGGTTGCAAACATGCCTATGGAACAAAGATTGCGGACAATCTTGCCGATGCCTTTGAGTTCTCTAAAGTGTAGGGTCAGTGCACCTTCAAATAGAATGATGGCCACAGACAGCGATACCACTGGAAACAGTAAATCTCCCAACAAATCATCTGGACTTAATTGTCCAGTCAAGGGGCCGAGTAGTAAGCCAATGAGTAATAAAAACAAAATAGCGGGTACTTTGAGCACCCATGCGAGCCATTGAGCAAGCACAGAAAAAATGGCGATTCCAGCGATATAAATTGCTGACATAATGTCTCCAGTTAACCCTTTGGTTAACATAGTTAAAATATACTAAGCGGGTTATACCACAGTTATATTACGGCTACGAAATTGAATTTGGTTCCAAGCCGAGCACTATTAGTTAACCATAGTCTTTATCAAAGGAAATGGATCATTACATTGTTTTAAATTAAGACAAATAAATATGCCAAACCCGTCCCCATAAAGTACTATTTTTCATATTTATGGTCGGTATAAGCGATTATTCGACTGTAAAGTTGAAAAATGTCTAATGAATGGGTTAAGCTATAAAGCGTTCGGTAGATGTACACCGAAATTCTTTTTGGCTTTGTTGTAGCAATTATAACAGGCTAGCTTTTAGTACAGGTTATTGGCACATGTAAATGTAGCAGCTACTTTGTACTGTTCAACAATTAAACTATTCTTTGCGCAATTATTCATTGCGGTATAGGTCTTTTCAGCCTCATCAAACCATGATGTACCTGCTGAAAACGGCTCGACGTTGTAGAAAAATACAATGTCACAATCCATTTTTTAGTAAAGCGACAGCCAGTGTTGGGCACATGAGTGTAAACGCGTAAGCTGTATTGTATATTTGTATTGTTCAACTCTGGTTGTTTTTACTCGCGCACGTCCAATTTACGTTGGTGCTGCGTGAAATTTATTTAAGTAAGGCAACGACAGGAAACAATATGAACA
This sequence comes from Pseudoalteromonas sp. T1lg23B, assembly GCF_002964665.1. Taxonomy (GTDB): domain Bacteria; phylum Pseudomonadota; class Gammaproteobacteria; order Enterobacterales; family Alteromonadaceae; genus Pseudoalteromonas. The sequence continues at coordinate 478,225 of NZ_PQBZ01000013.1, forward strand.
TTTCAAACTCTCGGCGTATCGTGATCAAAATAGGTAGCGCACTTATTGCACCTGACCAGGATGGTTGTCGTGCGCGTTATTTATTGACTATTGCACAATTTATCGTTCGTTGTCGCTCAATGGGCAAGGAAGTCGTGCTTGTTTCATCGGGTTCTGTCGCCGCAGGGTCACACCTGTTTCCAGAAGATGCAAAGAACTCATCGGTGGTGCTGAAAAAAGCAATGGCCGCAGCGGGTCAAACAGAGATGATGGCAACATGGGACCGATTTTTTGACTTCCCATCTGCACAAATTTTGCTCACACATGGTGATTTACGTGATTTAGAGCGCTATAACAGCATTCGTGAAACTATATTCACTTTACTTGAACATGGCATATTACCTATTATCAATGAAAATGATGCGGTGACTAGCGATGATCTAAAAGTAGGTGACAACGATAATTTGTCAGCGATGGTCGCCGCAGCTGCAGATGCAGATGTGTTATTGATGTGTTCGGATGTGGATGGCCTTTACAATAAAAACCCTAACTTGCATGAAGATGCCGAGCTGGTTCATCAAGTATCTGAAATATCAGAAGATATATATGCAATGGCAGGGTGTGCAACGAGCTCGGTCGGCACGGGTGGTATGAAAACCAAGATAGAAGCGGCAGAGAAGGCGACGTCTCACGGTATTAGCACTTATATTGTAAATGGCTTTAAAGAACAAACCTTTGAGCGCTTATTACTCGGTGAAAACCCAGGCACAGTATTCTTGCCTTATGATGAACCTATGCATTCTCAGCAGCACTGGATGACGCATACCGCTTCTGAACAAGGAGAAATCGTTGTTGAACATGACTATGCAGAAGAATTGAAAGATCACGCTGAACCGCTGGCCGCGAGCAATATTTCGCACGTAAACGGTGAATTCTCGGTCGGCGATACGGTACTTGTACGTACCGCAAAAGGTGAACGACTCGCCAAGGCTACCACTAACTACAGTAGCTGCCTGTTGAACTTTTTAGCTGAGCAGGAACAAACATCGGATAACGGACAATTACAACAAAGCATAGGCCCAGTTATTTCGGAACAAGACATTGCAATTTTGGAGAAATCGTAACTCATGAGTTTAATTACAGAATTATCACAACAAGCAGCAAGTGCAGCAAAACAATTGGCACTTCTGAGCACCCAGCAAAAGAATGCGGTACTGACAGATATGGCAGCGGCACTCGTAGCTCAAAGCAGTGATATTTTAGCGGCGAATGAGCACGATTTATCCCTAGCGCGTGACAATCAGTTACCCCCTGCGATGGTTGACCGTTTAACCTTAACTCCCGAACGTATCGCAGATATGGCTGAGGGAATAAAAACAATCGTAGAACTGGACGATCCTGTAGGCTTGGTTCGTGACATGGGTGTACGCCCAAACGGTATAAAAATTAGCAAGATGCGCGTACCTCTAGGGGTCGTGTGTATGATCTATGAAGCACGTCCAAATGTGACGGCAGATGCTGGGGCGTTGTGCTTTAAATCAGGCAACGGTGTGATTTTACGCGGCGGTAAAGAAGCGTTACAAAGCTCTCAAGCAATTGCGAAGGTTATGCATAAGGTCTTAGAGCAGCATGGCTTACCAACAGCACTTATCACGGTTGTACCAGATCCTGACAGAGCTTTGCTGATGGAATTGATGCAGCAAAAACAATATATCGACCTAATTATTCCACGAGGTGGTGAGGGGTTGATCAACTTCGTTACAGAGAATAGCACCATTCCAGTTATCCAGCACTTCAAAGGGGTATGTCATTTATATGTCGATGAAGATGCAGATCTTGATGTCGCACTTAAGCTGGCATTGAATGGTAAAACACAGCGCACGGGGGTGTGTAATGCGCTTGAAGGGATTGTTGTTCACAAAGCAGTTGCGTCGCAATTTTTACCACGTTTACAAAAAGCATTCGCACACAAACAAGTTGTTATCAACGCAGATAGTCAGTCAGCAAAGTACTTTGAAAATGCAAATGTCATTTCTGAGGACCAATTTGGTGAAGAATACCTAAGCTTAGAAGTTGCCGTACGTATTGTTGATGACTTTGCCGGAGCGCTTGAACATATAGATCGTTTCGGTAGTCATCACACCGAGGTTATTTGTACACAAGACAGTCACAAAGCTGAGCTGTTCCAGCGTAGCGTTGATGCATCCGTCGTGATGGTGAATGCGTCATCACGTTTTTCTGATGGCTCGCAGCTTGGCTTAGGTGCTGAAATAGGTATTGCGACAACCAAGTTGCACGCTTATGGTCCTATGGGACTTGAGTCGCTAACAACGGAAAAGTTCTTAGTAACTGGTGAAGGCCAGATAAGAGAATAATCAGTGAGTAGTTAGTAAATCATTTACTGAAGGCGGGCTAATTGGCCCGTTTTTTATTGCTAAAAAAGCACGCAATGCGAACGAAGCGGTAATAAGTATTGAAAATGGAGTTTTATCGTAAGATGGGCGGAAAGTGGTGGAGCTAAGCAGGATCGAACTGCTGACCTCCTGCGTGCAAGGCAGGCGCTCTCCCAGCTGAGCTATAGCCCCACATTCCGTTTTGAACGCAGCGAAATTTAAAACTTTTTGATTGACTCGTCAAGTCCTTACTCACAAATTTTTTTCACATTTTTACAAATGGCTTTGGTAGACTAGGTGAAAATAATACCAAGATAGAATGTGTGATGTTTCAAAACAATTTACGTCTCCTGTTGGCTAGTTTGTGTTTTGTTATTTTAGGAGGGTGTGCATCGGCTCCTGAAGACGTTGAATTTCAAATAGCAGAGCAGGCGCTTCATACCAAGCAATCCGAGTCAGGGGACTCGCTTTTCGTTTATATTGTCACAGTAGAACCAACACCATTGATGAAAGTTAGCAGTCACAAACCGATGAGCCGCGCTGAACTAAAAAAATATGCCAAACATCAGCGCGTCGAAGATTCACCAGAGCTAAAGCTGCAATTAGAAGAGCGAGCGGTACAGCTGTTAGAAACGACGCTTAAGCAACGTAACTATTGCCAAAAAGGGCATAAAATCAACCGTGTTTATTGGCGTCAGCGCAGTGTGCAACTTAGAGGTGTTTGCTTGTGAGTGCTTTGTTAGAACTTAGCCTTGCAAGAACGCTTAGGGAGCTTGAGATTGAGCCTATTCAATATGAACATCCGGCGCTACACACCTGTGATGAAGCCGATAAATTACAACTTGAACGGCTAGGTACTCGAATTAAAAACTTGTTTTTAAGAGATAACTACGGGCGTCGTCATGTTTTGCTACTACTTAGGGCGCATCTGAAAGTCGACTTAAAAGCACTGTCAACACAACAAGGCCTTTCTCGTCTTGGCTTCGCGTCTGATCAACGTTTAGAAAAGTATCTGAAAATTCAACCAGGCTGTGTCTCAGCGTTGGCATTATTCAACGATAGTGATCACCAAGTTGAGTTGTGGGTTGATAGTGGCCTTTGGGACGCACAGTTGTGGCAATGTCACCCGTTTGATAATCGTAAAACTTGGGTTTTATCTAAATCCCAACTCTGTCAGTTTTGGCAACATACAGGCCACCAACCTCACATTATTGATGTCCCTTGTTTATAGGTCATGTATGTCAATTGTAGCCCGATTGCACACACCAACAGTAGGGCGAATAAAAACGCATGATAACCAAAATGTTGTAAAACTAAACCGGGTAAAAACGACCCTAAAGCACCGCCGCTATAATAAAATGATACATAGGCACCATTGGTAACTGTGGGCGGCGCATCGCTTATCTTGTTTGCCAAGGGGGCCGCGCTGGCATGGATCATAAACATACAGGCGCAAAACAAGGTAAATGTCACTAAGAATATACTCAAAAGTGGAATTTGCATGATCATAAGAGTCAAACAGTAGATTGCAAACAAGGTGCTTAACCACCGCCAAGGGTTGTTGAAATACTGATTAAGACGCGGTGTTGCCATCGAAATGATGGCGCCTATCAGATAGCCACTATACACCCAGCCAATGGTTTTACTGTCGGTTATATTGAACATATCTCGCAGAATAAAAGGTAGATAGTTCATTAATGCCGCAAAGCAGAAAAACATACAAAAAACACAGCCAAATAAGCGTACGATTAATTGGTTGCGCAAAGGTTTCAGGTAAGCTTTTGGCGATGCTGGCGCTCGTTCGGGTGGTTGGCAGCGGTGAGGCTTGATGCACAAGGCCAGAATTAACAAGACAAATGCAAATAAATAATAAAAGCTTTGCCATGAAAACCAACTGGCAAAGTTGGCAGCCAGTACGCGTCCTAAGTATCCTCCTAGAATTGTGCTCCCAATATAGCGAGTCATATTCTGTTGTAATTGAAGACCGCTGTACTGCTGGCCAATAAAACCTGTCATAGCAGTGAGGGCCGCAGGTAAAGTTAAACCTTGAATAAATCTAAGAGTAAGCAATAACTCAAAACTTGGTGCAAGCGCAAACAAGACGCTGGTGAGTGCTAAGATTAGCATTGCGCTTTTCAGGATGCTGAGAGGGTTTTTGCGAGCAAACAACAAGCCATAGAAGATTGGTGCTATTGCTAATGGGATCATTGTGATGGACATGAGCGCACCACTGGCTGCGGTTGATACGGAAAAAGACTGTGCAAATATAGCGAGTAACGGCTGCGGCGCATAAAGCACGAAAAATATAAAAATAGAAGAAATGAGCAGCTGTATTAACGGCATGAAAGTTCCAAAACGTGGTTTGCACGGTTCGTTGCTATTATGCGTGGATTTGTTTTGATTGAACAGTTTTGGATCAGTTAGTTAGCAATTCTTTGCGGTAAATCATATAAGTGAGGCAAGGGCTTTGCTAAGGTAGCGACAGAAGATAAAAAAAACCGCTAATACAAGTTTTGTATATGGTCAAAAAAAACCACTGCGTTAAAATATGGTAATTCGTATTTCATGGAGCATGCACAATGGGTTCTTTACAAGAGCAGCTACTAAAAGCAGGGTTAACGACGGAGCATAAAGCAAAGGTAGCCAAGTCGGAAAAGCGTAAAGCGCAGAAGAAGAAAAAGAAAAAAGGTGCAACTAGTGATCCAAGTGATCTGCAAAAGCATATTGCTCAAACAAAACTAGAGCAGCAACAAAAGGCCGAAGAGCTAAATAAGGCTAAGCAGGCAGAGCTAAAAGAGCGCGAACAGGTTGCTCGCGTTAAGCAGATTTTAGAGCATCACAACCAGGATTCGATACGTGGTGAGGTTACATTTAACTTTACTTATGAAAACAAGGTTAAAGAGCTAGATGTGAATGAACAGACTAAACAAGCGTTATCAAAAGGTCGTTTGGCTATTTGTGTGCTTGAAGGCCAGTTCTATGTATTGCAAGATGAACCTGCGCGTAAGATAGCTGAAGTAGATGAAAAATACATAGTTTTCCATGTGGAAGATGATAACAACGGGCCTGATGAGGACGACCCGTATGCAGGTTATGAGGTTCCAGACGATTTAATTTGGTAACCGTTTTTACTCATCACAGGTCTGCTAATTAGCAACATATGTGTAGCGCTGACAAATGGTCTACACTGTAAGGGAATTATCCGTTAACTAATAAAAAGAGTAATGTTATGAGTAAGATAAAAAAATTAATCTGTGGGGTTGGGTTATCTATGGCTGCACTAGGCGCAAATGCAGTGCACGCTGCCGATGGTGCTGCATTGTATACTGCTAAAATGTGTCAAACTTGTCATGGTGCAGAGGGTAAAGCCCCTATTATGCCAATGTATCCAAAAGTAGCGGGCCAGAGTAAAGAGTATCTATTGGCACAAATGAAAGACATTAAGTCGGGTGCTCGCAGCAATGGTATGTCAGCCGCGATGAAGGCAATGGTTGCCAATGTATCTGATGCTGAACTAGAAGCTATTGCTGAGTATTTATCGCAAGTAAAATAGTGCTCAGCGACACGTTTTACAAAAAACCACCGCATGTCGGTGGTTTTTATTATATTGAACAAATGCCCAGAGTCATTTAGACTTCTATACATCTATTTGGGCTTGGTAAAGGACCCTCTATGTTTGAACTACCTAAACTCAACCTAAAAGGCAAAGTATCCGAGCAGGAATGGCAGCTAAGAGTTGACCTAGCCGCTTGTTATCGTTTGGTTGAACACATGCGGTGGGGGGATTTGATTTATACCCATATGTCAGCGCGTTTGCCTGGGACTAACCAATATTTAGTTAATGCATTTGGTCTGAGTTTTGATGAAGTAACAGCTTCAAACTTGGTGAAGGTGGACTTGCAGGGCAATATTTTAGATGACACACCGTTTAAAATTAACCCAGCGGGCTTCACTATACACAGTGCTATTCATGAAGTGAGAGAAGATGCCCACTGTGTGATCCACCTGCACACCAAAGAAACCGTTGCTGTTGCGAGTCTTGAATGTGGGTTATTGCCTCTAAGTCAGCACTCAATGTTCTCATTGCCTTCTTTGTCCTATCATGGCTACGAAGGTCTAGCCGTAAACGATGATGAACGCAAACGACTCCAAGATGATTTGGGTACCACCAATCACATGCTATTGGTTAACCATGGCGGATTGACGGTTGGGCCAACGGTTGGTGATGCATTTATGCGCTTTTACGATTTGCAACGAGCCTGTGAAATTCAGGTGGCGATTCAGTCAACGGGCCAACAGGCTGTGCCAGTACCTCAGCCCATCATAGATAATATTTATAACCAAGCGAATGTTGTTCATAGCGGCAGTACGGGCGGGCAATTAGCTTGGCCTGCAATGCTGCGAAAAGCATACCGCTTAGATCCAGGCTTTGCACAATAGGAATCAGCAATGAAAGTTAATCGCGTCGAAGTATTTGATATCCACTGTCCTGACAGACCCGCGTGGACCCCTGTGTTTGTAAGAATTCACACCGATGAAGGTATCAGTGGTGTAGGTGAAGCGGGTCTGGCATATGATTTAGGTCACAGTGCAGCAGCTAGTATGATTAAGGAAATGGCGGAAGCCTTTTTGATAGGTCACGACCCATTTCAAACTGAATTGCTTTGGTCTCGTATGCTCCGTGAAAGTTTTTGGGGCTTAGGCGGTGGACCTGTGGTGTATGCCGCCATGAGTGCAATTGATACCGCACTTTGGGATATCAAGGGTAAAGCGCTTAACTTACCTGTTTATCAATTGCTAGGTGGCAAGGTCAACCCTGAGCTGAGAACTTATGCTTCACAGTTACAATTTGACTGGGATAAAGAGTTTAAAGCACTGGTTGAACCACAGGAGTACGCAGAAGCGGCGCTTAAGGCTATCGCCGAAGGGTATGATGCCGTCAAGGTGGATCCAATTCAGTATGATAAGCATGGCAATACCTATTACGACCGTACTAAGATCATCTCCCGAGCTGAGATGAAACTGTATCGTGCACGTATTCAAGCAATTCGTGAGGCGGTAGGTGATGAAGTAGACATTATTTTTGAATGTCACAGTTTGCCAGGCGCAACTTCCGCTATTCAGATTGGCGCAATAGCAGAAGAGTTTGATTGCATGTACTATGAAGAGCCAGTGAATTATCTAAACCATTCGCTGCATGCTAAGGTCGCTGATAAAGTAGCTGTACCGATAGCCGGTGGCGAACGCCTATATAACCGCTGGGGAGTTCGTCCGTATCTAGAAGATCAGAGTATTGATGTGCTTCAACCGGATATTGGGTTGTGTGGTGGCTTTACTGAAACCAAGAAAGTATGTGATTACGCAGATATTTTTGATGTTCGTATTCAGGCCCATGTGTGTGGTGGTCCAGTCGCAACAGCGGCTTCACTGCATCTTGAAACAGCCATTCCTAACTTTTTAATTCACGAACATCACACCTACGCGATTAAGAAGTGGAACCGTGAACTGTGCATCCAAGACCCTCAACCTAAAAACGGGGTGTTTAAGGTCTCAGAGGAGCCTGGGATCGGTATCGAGCTTAACGACGAAGTGGTCATGCGCTCGCAGCGTGTAGAAGTCAAATAACTTATATTATTGAAGTTTCGGCGTGGTTGATTAACGTCTAAGCGACTTTTCTAGCCATGGTACAAATAAAAAAGGACCTGACGGTCCTTTTTAGTTACAAGGTATACAAATGTATTCTTACAATGAGTTTTAACAGTTGAACTTGGCGATTTCTGACTCTAAGTTCACGGTTAACTCTTTGATACTGTCTGTGGCGTGATGCGCTTTTTCAGACACATGAGCGGTTTGTGACGCAGTGTCTGAAATGGTTACAACTCGGCGTGCGGTATCCTCACCTGCCTCCAACTGTTCTTTTGCTGCATGGGCGATTTGATGACTCATTTGCGAGATCTCACCTAATGAGTTGGCTACTTTGCGTAGCTCTTCACCCGCTTCTTTGGACATACTGACCGTTTTTTCACTGGTATGAATTGAAACCGTGACCGATGATTTCGCCTCTTGTGTGGCTGATTGCAGCTTGCCAATCATAGTGTGAATTTCTTCGGTGCTGGTTTGTGTGCGTTGTGCAAGCTGGCGAACTTCATCGGCAACCACCGCAAAACCACGGCCTTGTTCACCAGCTCGAGCTGCTTCTATGGCTGCGTTCAGTGCAAGCAAGTTCGTTTGTTCGGCAATACTTTGGATCACACTCAGTACATTGGCAATGTTGGTCACTTCTTCATCTAAGGTTTGAATGTTATTACCAGCGCTGTCAATTTGTTGCTCTAATAAGGCGATGGTTTTTGCAGCCTCAGTTGTGAGCTTGTCGGCATTTTGACCCTGACGTTCCGCTTCTTGCACTGAATTGGCTGTTTGCTCGGCATGCTCTACCACTGTTTGTGCTGAAGCTGTTAGCTCGGTGATAGCCGAAGCGACCATTTGAGTTTCGCTGCTCAGGCTACGTGTAAGCTGTTCTAATTCATTGGAGCGTTTTTCACCATCGTTGCTTTGTGCTTTGAGCGCATCACTTACCGTGGCAATCCCTCCAACTACCCCTTGTAGCCCTTTTTGCATGTAGCTCATAGCGGCGATGATGCTATCTTCTTTGGCTGCACTGGTATTGATTGGTGAGCTTAAGTTACCACGAGACACTTGCTTTACGATGGTCAATACTTCATCGAGCTCTCCCCCTAGTTTGTTAGACAGACCAAGGCCAAACTTGGCCAGCGCAAAGGTCAGCGCCACAGCTATTAGCAGTGATAGCGTTAATAGCCAGCGGGCTGTGCCCCAATAACGTTCATCGGTTTCTTTGGCGCTAATTCCCGTGCCTACATACCAGCCAAACATCGGTGTCTTTTGCACAACAGACGTTAAATCGACAACTTCGCCCTCGCGGACAGAATCCCATTCATAAGTGATAATTTGATTGGTTTTATTGCCCACCAAACGTTCAACCATTCTACCGATACTATTGCCTTTAGCGTCTTTGAAATCGTTGAAGCTGGTGCCATGTAACTGTGGGTCATGTGGTGTCGCGACAAAATTTAGCTGGTCGTCGACCACATAAACGTATTCAGAGTCATGGTATTTATTTTCCCTGAGCATTTTGGTGGCGAGCTTTTTGGCTTGTTCTTCACTGAGGGCTCCGGTTTGTACGTATCCTTCGAATTGTTCAACAATATTGACCGTGCTCTTCATTAACTGGTTGATACGCGCTATGTTGTCAGATTCACTGGCATGGCGTAACGCTTGTAACCCTAAGATGACGACTAGCAAAAGTGAGAGGAAAATAGCCGCAGCGAAAAGTATTATTTTAATTCTTAATGTTAAACCTGATAGCACAATACGCCCCTTTCAGATAATAGAATATTATTATCTACCATGTTTAATGAAATCATGTAAGTAACATATAGTGCATTTCGATAGAAAAAGAGATGATATTTCCTCATCTTGATGAGGAAGTCACCTTATTTTGCATTGATTATGTTGACTTCTTGTTCGGTCAATTCACGATATTCGCCACTGGCTAGGTTAGTATCAAGTGCTATATCCGCAATCTTTTCGCGGTGCAGTTCCACGACTTTATTGCCCACGGCTGCAAGCATTCGCTTCACTTGATGGTACTTACCTTCACAGATGGATAACCGTAGGCTGTAGCTTGCAAGTTGTTCAGCGATTGCGGGTAATGTGAGCTGCTTTTCATTATGAAGTTGCACGCCGTCTCTCAATAGCTGTAATGCTTCTTCGGTAATAGGCTCTTGAGTTTCAACTAGATAGGTTTTGTACTTTTGCTTTTTCGGTGAGGTAATTTGGTGAGACCAGTCACCATCGTTGGTGAGCAGTACTAAGCCTGTTGTATCTATGTCCAGACGCCCCGCAACATGAAAATCTTTTAAGTTAGGTTCATCTAATAAATCAAACACCGTAGGATGCATTTCGTCACTATTGGCACAAATATAGCCTACCGGCTTATTGAGCATAAAGTAGCGTTTTCCAAGGTATTGCAGAGGCTTACCTTGCCAAATGACGTTGTCGTTTTGATTAACTGAATAATCAAAACGAGTGATCACTTCACCATTTACTGTTACATAACGTTTTTTAATACCAGCTTTGACTTTGGTCCGTGGTAATTCGGCCAAGTGACTCAAAAATTTATCCAATCGGCAAGGAAATTTCATAATGCTTTGTCTGTAAATTAAACGAGGCGATATCATACGTGATTGTGCGATTTTGATCAGTTCTTTCGGTATATGGCTGTGAGTAAATCGTAAGGGTGAACGCTTAGTAACCAGTTTTCATCAAACATATCTTGTAGCGTGTCGAGCAAAGTGTTACTGAGTAGCTGCTTTTGTGCTTCAGTTCGGCCTTCAATTAGATGGGCGTGAATATGTATAAAACCTGTTTTTTCACTGTCTATTCTGAAATTTTCAGTGCTCAGAGTACGGGTTTTTATGGTCTTGGGGTCGAACAGTGCAGTGTGCTCAACCGCAACATGGACCGCGTCAACCAACTGCTTGGCAGGCATAGGCAAATTATTAGAATGCTCGATGATCAGGTGTGGCATGATGACTTATAGTCTCAAGTATGAGTAAATGGGCCTATATTAGGGGATTTATAAGGAAACACCAGATGTATAAACAGAAAATTTGGTTGGCGTTGGTTGGAGTTGTAGCCTTGGCAGGATGTAGTGATGACGCCGCAAAAGTCAGTCTAGGATTGTTCACCACCAAAGATGTGGTGGTATCCGCGCAACAGGACCCCATTATTACTGGCGTAACTTGTCATATTAGTCACGTGGAAGCCAATTTGGATTTTTCAGACCCTTCAGATATGTCGATAGCGTGTCGACAGACTGGAGAGATCACGGCGCAGCAGATGCAACAAATTGATTTGTCCAAAGATGGTGAAGTGGTGTTTAAAACATCCAAGAGTATTTTGTTTAAGTCTCTAAAAGTTCGTCGTATTTATGATGCTAAAACGCGCACTTTATTGTATTTATCATATTCAACAAAAGAGACCAGTGGCAGTCATCATCATGCACTGTCTACCGTGCCTTTGTATAACACTCAGGCTTGGCAATGGGCTACTAAAACAGAGTAATTATGTTAGCGTTATTTAAATCAAAACCTTTATTGAGCGAAGGCGAGGTTGCTTGGCTGATAGACACCTTTGTATGGGCGTGTGAGCATTTTGATGGACAGCACTTTTTAGCACATACAAACATTATTGAGCCAACAGGGCAGTACTTTCCCGATCAGGTATCGAGTGTTGAGCAGATGGCACAAACAGTATTTGCCAGAGTACGTGACTATGCGGGCATGCAAGCTTGGCCGCTACAGTTAGTAAGCCCTGCACATTTACCCGCACAACAGAGTATTCCTGCTTTTAGCTTTAGCGGACCATCAAGGGGAGAAGCCGCAGAGCTTGTTGCAGCACCTTCACACCCTGTGTTGCTATCTTATAATCCCAATCAAATAAATCAGCCTCAAGATTTGGTCGCGAGTTTTGCTGGAACATTGGCGACTATTGCTATCTATCAAAAAGGCGCATTGCCGCCAGGTGGGGAGCAACAAATTGCCGCAGCGAGTGATGCATTAGCATGTTTTATGGGGTTTGGGGTAATGATGAGCAACACCGTATATCAGTTTAAAGGCGGTTGCGGTTCCTGTTACAACCCTTATGCAAACCGACAAGCTGCCTTAAGTGAGGAGCAAACCGTATTTATGCATGCCTTGATATGTTATTTCAAACCAGATAGTGACGGTAAGAAATACCTAAAGCCCCATCTAAAAAGTGCATATAAAAAGGCGCATAAACAAATTCAGGAGTATGTAAAGAGTTCTGCCAATCCTTTGTTGCTGATGTTCAAGGAACAAAGCGGTGTTTGACTATCTCGATGAGTTTTTATTGATAGCTTTGGCGCATTTTTTTGCGGTAGCCAGCCCTGGTCCTGATTTTGCGATTGTATTAAAGCAGAGTATTCAGCGAGGTAGAGCGAACGCTTTGTGGACCAGCGGGGGGGTCGCACTGGGCATTTTAGTGCATGTTACTTACTGTTTGCTTGGTGTGGCCATTGTGCTATCTCAGTCGCCAGCGATGTTTAATGTTTTAAAATATGTAGCGGGGGCCTATTTGGCGTATATGGGGGTGCAGGCTCTACGTGCGAAACCTGTTAATGGTGTGGATAATACGACAGGTTTAGAGCATCAAATCTCAGAGCCCGCGATGCACGCCCTAAGGCGTGGTTTTTTGGTGAATGCACTTAATCCTAAAGCAACGCTATTTTTCTTGTCTTTATTCACCTTGGTTATCTCGCCTGCTACGCCAACGCTCGTTCAGATGTTTTATGGGCTCTACATGGCACTTGCCACTTGGGTTTGGTTTTCATTTTTGGCGATGGTCCTAAGTAAAGCGCAGGTTAGGGCATTTTTCCAAAGGGCAGGACATTGGTTTGACCGAGGTATTGGTGTCGTTTTAATCGCCTTGGCTGTGCGTGTTGTATTGTAAAAGGTTCAATTTAGTATGAGTAATAAGCTTCACATTAATTTTGCGTTTGGTTCTAATCTGTCAACTAGAAGGTTATTTGCCCGTCTTCCACAGGCCCAATGTCTTGGGGTGGCTAAATTGTATCAACATAGACTGACGTTCAATATGCTCAGTACCGATGGCTCGGCAAAGTGCACGATAGAGCCTACCAGCTGTGGTGATGATGTGGTTATCGGGGTGCTGTATGCGCTCGATGATGAGAACTTGCTATGTTAGATGCCATTGAAGGAGAGCGCTACGATAGAGTCGCCATAGAAGTTGAATCAGCTCAGCATGGTGTGATTGAAGCCTATTGCTATATTGCTAACACCTTTGTTGATGATCAGCTCCCTTTTGATTGGTATGTACAGCATGTGTTAAACGGCGCGTTGGAGCATACCTTTCCCGCTGAATATGTGGCACTTATCAAAGCTCAACCCCATGTTATTGACCACCATGAAGAGCGAGCCCAGCGCGAATGGCAGTTACACCGCCCAATAAAAATAACTAAAAAGGCCTAGTATGAATTTGCATAGCGTAATTGGCGCAGGGTTTGCGTTGCTGTTAACCCTACCATCAGTGGCCTCAGAGGCCGCCAGTTCTGCCGCGAATACATCTACAAGTGTGAATGTACATGATGTAGATGCTGCAGTGCACCAAGCAATGACACGTTTCAATATCCCAGGACTTGCGATAGCAGTGGTTGAGAAAGGCAAGGTGGTATTGGCCAAAGGTTATGGCGTGAGGCATATTAAAACAGCAGAACCTGTTGATAAGCATACTTTGTTTGGTATCGCATCAAATACCAAAGCATTCACAAGTGCTGCTTTGGCGATGCTGGTTGATGAAGGAAAGATTAATTGGGATGACAAGGTAATCACACATCTTCCTGAGTTTAGAATGTTCGATGCTTATGTAACTGGTGAAATGACTATTCGCGATCTGTTGAGTCATCGCAGTGGGTTAGGATTAGGCGCTGGTGATTTGATGATTTGGCCAGATACCAATAAAACAACGCAGCAACTTATAGCTGGGATCGCCAAATTGAAGCCAAGTTCAAGCTTTCGCAGTGAATATGCCTACAACAATTTAATGTTTGTGGTGGCAGGCGAAGTAGTCGCCAGAGTCAGTGGCATTAGCTGGCAAGACTTCGTTGAACAACGTATGTTCACCAAGCTTGGTATGGATGACTCAAAGGCCGGGTTCTCGCGTATTCGCGCTGAAAATCGCAATTGGGCGACAGGTCATATTCCAATGGATGGTGAGCTTAACCCTTTTTTTGTTGATTATTTAGAAGACTTTCGTGGCGCAGGGGCGATTGCTTCAAATGTTGATGACATGAGTCAGTGGCTATTAACACAGTTAAACGCCGGTAAAACTCCACGTGGACAGCAGCTATTCAGTGCACAACAACAACTGCAAATGTGGCTGCCGCATATCATGCGAGAGCCAGAGGAAGAAAGCTTCTTAACCCATCGGCAGCAATTTAGAGGTTATGGCTTAGGTTGGGCAATCGAGGACTATTTTGGTTATAAGAAACTCGGCCATGGAGGCGGCATTTTGGGCATGGTCTCTCAGGTTGCATTACTTCCCGAAAAGCAGTTAGGAGTCGTGCTATTATCTAATCAGCAAGCGTACCCAGCACTCACAGGTATTATCGATGAAGTGTTTGAAGACGCATTAGGATTGCCTGATGAAGATCGTGTGGAGGTCGCTGCAAAAAGCTATGAACAAGAGCGGGCTGGCAATTATGCCAGCGCTGGTATCAAACCTCTTACAACCGTACAAGCGAGCCTACCGCTAAAATCATATATCGGCACTTTAACAAGCCCTTGGTATGGAGACGTGACTGTCGAGCATAGCAATGGCCAGTTAACTATTGATTTTACTCATACCGATTTACTCAAAGGCAAACTTGAGCACTACACAGGGAATACTTTTGTGGTGCGTTGGAATGAGCGGTTGCTTGAGGCCGATGCCTATATTCAGTTTCATTTGGATAACTTTCAGCATGTTGTCGGTGCCAGTATGGAGTTTGTTAGCCCCGATGTAACTGACTTTAGTTTTGATTTTCACGATCTTGAACTAACCGCTTTACCTCGCGTTGAATCAGAGTAACACCAAAGTCGCACAGTGTAAGGGGCGTAAGCTTGTTACACTAGCAGAAAGCTTGATAGAGGGAGCGTTATGCGTACCGGGATAATCACACACCCAAATTGCAGAAAGCACAAAATGCCAGAGGAACATCCTGAGTGCCCAGAGCGTTTGGACGCCATTGCGGATAGGTTGTTGGCATCGGGGATGGATATTGCACTCAAGCAGCTACAAGCGCCGAAAGCGTCGATGGAACAAATTGCTTTGGTTCACGAACAAGCGTTGATTGACAAGGTGTGTAACAGTATTCCAGATGATGGATTATGTGCCTTTGCCGAAGATGTTTGGTTAGCGCCTGAGTCTTTGCAAGCGATAGAACGCGCAGTCGGGGCGGGCATTTTAGCGGTAGACAAAATTCTTGCAGGTGATCTTGATGCCGCATTTTGTAGTGTGCGCCCGCCAGGTCATCATGCTAATCGCAGTCAGTCCTCAGGCTTTTGTGTGTTTAATAATCTGGCAATAGCGGTGGAGCATGCCAAAAGCTTGGGTATCGAACGGGTTGCGATTCTTGATATTGATGTACACCATGGCAATGGGACGCAAGATATCTTTAAAACACGTTCGGATGTATTGTTTTGCTCGCTATTCCAATACCCTTTTTATCCCAACAGTGATATAGAAAACAACGCACATATCGTTAATTCACCGCTGCCTGTGGCAAGCAAAGGCGAAGATTTAAAAGCGTTATTTACACAACAATGGCTTCCTAAGCTAAAAGAATTCGAGGCTGAACTTATTTTTATCAGCGCGGGATTTGATGCACATTTAGAAGATGAGATGGGGGGACTGCAATTTGTTGAAGCTGATTACCAATGGTTAACCGAACAAATTGTCCAGTTGAGTAAAGAAACCCAAGCCAAAGGGATTATTTCATTTTTGGAAGGAGGCTATGCGCTATCAGCGCTAGGTCGCAGTGCGGTAACACACATCAAAGCCTTGGTTGAGGGTTAACAGGTGTTTAAAGTTGCTTGAGCAGTGCAAATACTTGCTTAATATTGGTGAGTGTGACTTTTTGAACACAACATTGCCCATCATCAATTAGCGCCTGCTGAACATGTCGAGTGAGCACGGCTAAATCCGGTAGAGCCATTTTATTACCTTGTAAATCATAGCACTGACCATTCTCATAGACACAGAGCGCATGTTGTACCTGAGTTTTTGAAAGATAAAATACGGTATGTTCGAGCGTCGCTTCACTGTCAATAAATTCAATACTTTCTTCTAAACAGAGCAAGAATGGGTAATATTTTATTGGCATTGTTTGTTCTTAATCAAAGTCTAAAAGGTATACAGCATTATACTTCGTATTCAAGTTAAAATGCGAGGTTGTGCTTAATGGTCACTGATAGCCGTCAATTACAAATCAAAGATATTTTTTCTAATCAATTATTGTCATGTGATCATCAAACACCGCTTTGCGAGGCGGTAAAAATGATGCGCAAGCGCCGGGTCAGTTCTATTTTTGTCACCGAGCAGCAACAGATTGTGGGAATTTGGACGGAGTCAGATTGTGTCAAACTTAACTTTAATGATCCTGATTTTGCTAAAGCCCCCATCGCCACATCAATGACCTCACCGGTACACGACATTCAAGTTGATAAAACCCTCAGTGAGGCCACGATAAAATTCCATCAACTGGGGATCCGACATTTACTGGTCAAAGACCAACAACAAGTTCCGGTTGGTGTCGTCTCCTTATCTGATATTGTGCGTAATCAGGGGCTTGATCATTACTTACATTTTCGTCCTATTGAAGATCACTATAATCGCAATGTGGTTATTTTGAAGGCCAATGATTGTGTGTCGAAAGTGATCGAAGTCATGCGTATAAAACGACTGACGGCGGTGCTGGTTTACAATCATGAACTGGCAGAATATGGCATCATTACGCAACGAGACATTGCCTATATGTTGCTTAATCCCGATTGGCGAATGCCGTGTTGGCGGCTAGCTACATACCCCATGTTACAGGTGAGCCCAAAAGACAGTCTGTTTGATGCGTATCGATTGATGACAGCTGAATCTATTCGTCATCTGGTGGTGAAAGAGCCTTGTTCTGGCAAAGTAATTGGCCTGTTGCCATTGAAAAATGTACTCACCGAAATTGAAACTGCCTACTGTAGTGAGCTTGAAAAAGTATTGGTGCAACGCGACCTAGCGTTACAAAAATCGGAGAAAAACCTGTATTTGGCTAATCGAATTATCGATGCATCTTTAGATGGCATTATGATCACTCGGGGCGATGGTGAAATTTTACAGATAAATCCAGCGTTTAGTGAGCTTACTGGATACCAAGATTACGAAGTGATTGGCAAGAGCCCCAGTATCTTGAGTTCGGGTATTCATGATAAAGCATATTATGATCAAATGTGGGGTGAGCTGAGAAAAAACGGTGTGTGGCAAGGGGAGATCTGTAATCGCAAGAAAAATGGCGAAATATATGTTGAATGGTTAACCATCATTGCCATCAACGAGCCTTATAGCGATGAAGTGCTATACGCCGCGATATTCAGTGACATTACCGAGCGCAAAAACGCAGAGGAAAAGATAGCACGACTTGCCTATTTTGATGAATTAACAGCGTTACCCAATCGACGCTTGTTTTATGACCGTTTGTCCATGGCGCTGGCCTCCGCGCATCGAGACAACCATAAACTTGCCGTGATGTTTATTGACCTTGACCGCTTTAAAGAAGTCAATGACAGCTTAGGTCACAGTGCTGGTGATGAGCTACTGGTACAGGTGAGTGAGCGTATCAAAGGCATGTTAAACGAGGGCGACACTTTGGCGCGCTTGGGGGGCGATGAATTTGTGGTGTTACTAACCGAAGTAAAGCATATTTCCGATGTGGTCAATTTTGCCAACAAAATACTTGCGCAATTGAGTGTAGCATTTGAGCTTAATGATCTGAGTGTCACCGCTACCGCTTCTTTAGGTGCGGCGGTCTATCCCGAAGATGGTTTAGACAGTGAAACCCTATTAAAACATGCCGATGTCGCTATGTATCGCTCCAAAGAGATTGGCCGAAATTCCTTTCAGTTATACAAGGCATCCATGAATGCCCGCTCATTAGAACGTTTGTCTATGCTCAGTCGTTTTCAATATGCGCTAGAGCATGACGAATTTGAGCTTTATTTTCAGCCCTTGCAGTGTTTGGCAAGTGGGCGAATATCCAGTGTGGAGTGTTTGCTGCGTTGGAATGATCCAAATCTGGGAATGATCTCTCCGGCTCAGTTTATTCCCTTAGCTGAAGAGCTGGGGCTTATCACCAAGCTGGACCAATGGGTGATCAATAAAGCCTGTGAAAGTATTGCGCTGTGGCGTCGTCAGGGCAGTGACATTAGACGTATCGCTATTAATGTATCGGCACAACATTTATGTCAGGGTGATTTAGCTATCACGGTTGCAAATGCCTTGAATAAACACTGTTTAGATGGTCGTTTCATTGAATTGGAATTGACCGAAAGTAGCTTTATCAGCAATTTACATGAGGCAAAAAGTGAATTACAAAAACTAAAAAGTTTGGGTATTTCGATTGCGCTGGACGATTTTGGCACCGGATATTCTGCATTGAGTTACTTAACCAAGTTGCCGATTGACACCTTAAAAATAGATGCCAGCTTTGTGGCTAAGGTCCCCGATGAATATGGCAATAGTGAAATTGTCAGTGCCATTATCGCGATGGCCAAAGCGCTCAACTTACAGGTGGTAGCTGAAGGGGTTGAAAAGAGTGAGCAGCGCCAGTTTTTACAAAAACTGGGCTGCAACATCATTCAGGGTTATTTGTTTTGCAAGCCTTTAAGTGCTGATGACTGGCTGCGTTTTTATCATGCTGAAAAAGTGACTTCGTAAGCGGTAAATTTGCGAATATTGATAACGCCAGTATCAAAGATCAAGTACTGGCCTTTTATACCGAGCAAAGTGCCGGTTACTTCTGGGCTTTTATCAAAATTAAAGGAGGTAATTTTGCTTGGAAACTGCTCAACAGGAAAACTCAAATCAACCACGTCTTCGTCCAAGCGCTCAATTGCAGTGGCACCAAATAGTTCGGCTAGCTCATCCAGCTTACTTTGAATTTGAGGGATTAATTGTTCCGCTGCTGCTTTTAAATCCACATTATCGTTCAAACCTTTGAGCATATTTCGCCAATTGGTTTTATCGGCAATAAATTCAGCCAATGCGACTTCCACAAGCCCCGATTGCAATCTTGTTTGCACTTTAAACAGTGGTAATGCCTGTGTGGCGCCTTGATCTATCCAACGGGTAGGGATTTGTGTGTGTCTCGTGATACCCACTTTTAAGCCTGAGGTATTAGCAAGATAAACATAGTGGGGGATCATACAGTTCGCCTCTCCCCACTGTGGTTCGCGGCAGGTACCCTGATCAAAGTGGCAGGTTTCAGGCTTCATGATACACATGTCGCAACTCGCCAGCTTTTTCATACAGACAAAACAGTGGCCCTGTGAGTAGCTTTTTTTGGTCTTTTTACCACAGTTACAGCAAAAAATATTACCCGTATGGGTCAACGTGAATTGCTGTCCTATATAGTCATTTAAGTTAACTAGCTCATCCCCAATGGGAAGCTGGTATTGAATGGGTTGAGTGAGTTGTGCTTTGAGCTTGCTTAAAGTGCCTTGCATCTTTACGCCCCTAAAGATGTTAAAAGGGCGATACTACCAAGCCCGCAGGCAAGTCACAATGTGTTAGGTGAGTTTATCAAAAGCAGGCGGGCAGCTTTTTGCTACCCGCGTGGGGTTATTAGTTAGTATTTTGCTGAGCGAGTTTGGCTCTTTAATGACTCAATAATAAACTCACGTAAGTCATCGTTTGAGGCTTTGAGGTCATCATGTCTAAGATACATCATGTGTCCGGATCGGTAGCCTTTAAAGCTCAAACGGTCACGCATCTTACCGCTTGGATCTAGTTGCCACATGCTGTATTTGGCGTCAAAGTAGTTGGTTGCGCCATCGTAGTAACCTGCTTGGAATAATACATTGAGGTATGGGTTTTCAGCCATGGCTTGGCGTAGTTGTTCACCGGTGGTGTTGTTGCTGCGATCCCAAGGGTGAACATTCGCTAGCATGTTGTATTGCACATCAGTTTTGTAGTTAAGCTCTTCACGAATATAGTGATTGATTGATGGCGTAAAGGCATGTAACCAAGCACTTAACTCAGGGAAGTAATCGGGAGAATCACCGGCATCTCGTTTGTCGATACCTAAGTAGCGAGAGTCTAGACGACCTAAGATGTAGCCTTGGTCACGTAGCAATTCTTTCCAGAACGCATCATCGCTAATATCCAGATTATTTTGTAATACAAACTGTTTGGACAGACCGCTATACAGTGCTACACGTTCGGCAATGGCTTGTTTGTCTTGCTGGGAAATAAATGCCCCTTTGGCCAGTGCTGGTAAATACTGATTGAGCGTGAAGGCTTCTACTTCTGCTAATACTTCAAGTAAGTCCTTTTGCTGTAAGTGCGCTGGTAATACTTTGTGATGCCATGCAGTTGCGGCGAAATAAGGTAAACGGTTTGCGGCTTTCACCGGTCCGTCACGGTTAATACCTATGTCGGTAGGAGAAACCAAAACTACGCCATTTAAGAACCACCAATGTGCTGACTGTAATTCTTTGGCAAGGCCCGATACGCGTGTCGTACCATAGCTTTCACCAATTAAAAATTTTGGTGATAGTGAGCGATTATTGCGTGTGACGAAGGTGTTGATCCAACTGGCAAGGTATTCAATATCCGCATTAACACCAAAGAACTGCTTTTGTTGCTCTTCTTTACTTGGCATCTTGCCATCTTTATCAGGTAATACGCGAGAGTATCCGGTGTTGACAGGGTTAACAAAGACAATATCAGCAACATCGAGTACAGAGTATGGATTATCTTTCATGCCGTAAGGTTGTACCGGATATCCTTCGTCATCAATTTTTAAAACACGAGGGCCTGTGTAGGCTATATGCATCCAAACAGAGGCAGAGCCTGGACCACCATTGAATGAAATAAGCAGTGGGCGTTTACTCAAATCGTCTACTTTGTCTTTTGTATAGTAATTGTAATACAAAGTAGCAATAGGCTCTCCCTGCTCATCCCAAACAGGTTGTGTTCCAGAGGCGACGCTGTAGTTTATACGCTCCCCGTTTATGGTGGCTTTATGATGAGTAACAACTTTACTGTCAATATCAATTTTACGTTGATGCTCGGCTGCGTTACCACCAAAGCTTAAAACTAAGGCGCACACAACCAGCAATTTGGTTAGGTTCATATTTTTCCTCGGACGATAAGTTTTTAACATTTAAATTGCTTTTGTCTCAATTTTCAAAGGGTATGAGTTGAACGCCCCTTATGGTGGGACAGTTGTGAGCTCAGACCGTGAAAAAACCTATTATGCACCGCCTACCAATTGAAGACGACCTTTTTGCTGCAATTGCTGAAACATCTGCACCAGTAATGAGCATGGTGTGTGATATTGCACCTAGTTGGTGCGAAATTGCACTAAAAAGCACTGGCTTAACAATCTAATTGCATGAAATTGTTAGCTTTAATTTTATGGCACGAAGGTTGGATTAACTCTGCAAACAGGATAAACCTGTCCTAAGGGGACCAACAATGAAAATGATAAGTGCAATAATAAAACCATTTAAATTGGATGAAGTTCGCGAAGCGCTGGCAGATTTAGGCGTAGAGGGTATGACAGTCGTTGATGTAAAGGGTTTTGGCCGCCAACGAGGCCATACAGAGCTGTATCGTGGCGCTGAGTATCAAGTCGATTTTATTCCAAAAATAAAGCTAGAAATAGCAACTCGCAGTGAAAACACACAACGTGTGGTAGATACGCTAACTAAAGCTGCCAGCACCGGAAAGATTGGTGACGGTAAAATATTTGTATATGACTTAGACCAAATCGTGCGGATCCGTACCGGCGAATTAGACGAAGACGCGATTTAAGGGGCCGAAAATGGAAAACGCAATTATAGAACTCAAATTCTCTTTGAATACTTTTTACTTTTTAATTTCAGGTGTGTTGGTGATGTGGATGGCCGCAGGCTTTGCCATGCTTGAGGCAGGACTCGTGCGTTCAAAAAATACCACTGAGATACTGACCAAAAATATCACCCTCTATGCCATTGCTTGTACCATGTTTTTACTTGTCGGCTACAACATTATGTATGTGGGGAATACCGAAGGTGGTGTAGTTCCGGGCTTTGGAGCGTTGATAGGGGAAGCGTCTGCTGATGCAGATCATGCCCTTGAGTCTGACTTTTTCTTCCAAGTGGTGTTTGTTGCCACAGCCATGTCGATTGTGTCTGGCGCTGTTGCTGAGCGCATGAAATTATGGGCATTTTTGGCATTTACCGTGGTTTTAACAGGTTTTATCTATCCAATTGAAGGGTTTTGGACATGGGGCGGTGGCTTCTTATCTAAACTTGGTTTCGTCGATTTTGCTGGCTCGGCAATTGTGCATGGAGCTGGTGCTGCGGCGGCTTTGGCGGGTGTGCTACTACTGGGGGCTCGTAAAGGTAAATACGGTAAAAATGGAGAAATTTACCCAATTCCAGGCTCTAACATGCCATTGGCAACATTGGGGACTTTCATTCTTTGGATGGGGTGGTTTGGCTTCAATGGTGGTTCGCAGTTGTTCTTGGCAGACAAAGCGAATGCGGTTGCTGTAAGTCAAATATTACTTAATACCAATGCTGCTGCCGCAACGGGAGCAATTGCTGCACTGTTAGTGTGTAAAGCGCTGTGGGGGAAAGCAGATTTAACCATGGTACTCAATGGTGCGTTGGCAGGTCTTGTAGTGATCACTGCTGAGCCTGCGTCTCCTACGCCTTTACTGGCTTGTCTACTGGGAGCCTTGGGCGGTTCACTGGTTGTGTTCAGTATTGTATTTTTAGATAAAGCGAAAATTGATGACCCTGTAGGTGCGATTTCTGTGCACGGAACATGTGGCATGTTAGGTGTGATGTTGGTGCCATTATCAAACAGCGATGCAACTTTTGTGAATCAATTTATTGGTTTGGTGTGTATTCTTGGATTTGTATTTATCGTGTCTTACTTAGTGTGGGCACTGTTGAAAAGTACCATGGGGATCCGTGTTGGCGAGGAAGAGGAAATTAACGGTATGGATCAACACGATTGTGGTATCGACGCGTACCCTGAGTTTGTATCTGTACGCGGCAATAGTTAATTTCAATATCTATCAAGTTATCACGTCGAACGTTATCACGTCGAACGTTATCACGTCGAACGTTATCACGTCGAACGGGCCCATTGTGGCCCGTTCTCTCTTTCAGGCTTGGTTAATCTAGGGTACTCTATGCTCTGGCATATTTAATTTTGAAGTTTATATAAGTGGTATGGTAGATAAAAATAATAACAACGCAGCTAAAACAAACACAAGAACCACACGTACCACATCTAAATCCTCACGCGCAAAAAACACCAAAAGCAAAGCGAAACAAGCTCAGTCGAGCTCTTCATTGAGTCGTTTCAAACAGCGTACGCTAAAAGCCTGCTGGCGTTTCATGTGGAAAGGCACATTGGCCATTTTGGTGTTAGTGAGTTTTTACATCATCTATCTAGATTCAAAAATTACAAGGCAATTTGAGGGCAGCAAATGGCAATTGCCGGTTCAGGTGTACGCTCGTGCCATGAATTTTTATCCAGAACAGTTTTTGTCCGAACAAGAAGTCATTTGGGAACTAAAACGTCTCAACTATTCCCAAGTAAATCAGCTTAGCCGTACCGGTCAGTACATGGTGCAAGGGCGGACTATAAAAATTTATCGTCGCGCATTTGAGTTCTATAATGGCATTGAAGAAGGTCAGATCTTTACCCTAAATTTTGCTGGGAAACGCCTTGCCAGTATTGTTGATAAAGGCGGGCGACGTATCGAACAAGCGCGTTTAGAGCCTGTACAGATAGCCCGCATAGGTAATGAATCAAAACAAGACCGAGAGTTCTTGCCACTTGAAAAATTCCCTAATATTCTCAAACAGGCCTTGCTGGTGGTTGAAGACCGTGATTTTTATGAGCACCATGGTGTATCTGCATGGTCTATTTTGCGGGCATTGTATACAAACTTAAAAGCGGGACGCACGGTGCAAGGTGGCAGCACGTTGACCCAGCAATTGGCAAAAAACTTTTATTTAAGCCGAGAGCGCTCTCTAATTCGAAAAGTGAATGAAGCCTTTATTGCGTTAATACTTGACTATCGGTACAGCAAAGATGAGATCCTAGAAGCCTACCTCAACGAAGTATTTATGGGGCAGGCTTATAATCAAGGTGTTCATGGTATGGGGCTGGCGGCTGAGTTTTATTTTGCAAAGCCGGTAGATGAATTGGAGTTTGATCAGATAGCTCTGTTGGTCGCAATTGTAAAAGGACCATCTTACTACAACCCAAGACGCTATCCTGAACGAGTTCGAGAACGCCGTGACTTGGTGCTACGCCTGCTTGCTGAACAAGGCTATATTTCAACTAACGAATTGCGTCAGGCCTTGGTGCGTCCAATAAAAATCCAGCCTTTGGACAAGAGCCGTCAGCAAAGTTATCCAGGCTATCTTGAGTTGGTAGACAGGGAACTTAAGAGCCTGTTAACCAATCAAGAAATAATCAATGCAGGCGTACGGATCTTCACTTACTTTGATCTGCAAAAACAAGCTGCTATGGAAAATGCTGTGGAGCAGGGGCTACCGTATCTTGAAAGGCGTTTCGACACCACGAAGCTAGAAACGGCAATGATCTCGGTTAATGTGGAAAAAGGCGGGGTCTCGGCACTTGTTGCTGGACGAGATATGCGTTTTAGTGGCTTTAATCGTGTGTTGGACACCAAGCGTAACATTGGCTCTTTGGTGAAACCCGCGGTTTATTTGACGGCATTGGAGCAGGCTAAATACAACCTAGGGACGTTAGTAGAAGATGGGCCACTGCAAGTAACTGATGAATCGGGAGATGTGTGGCGTCCGGAAAATTTTGACCACAAATATCGAGGTACCTTACCGCTATATCAGGCGTTTAGTAATAGTATCAATATTCCGGCGGTTAACTTGGGGCTTGATTTAGGTGTGCATAATGTGGCGGCTACGCTACAAAAATTAGGGGTAACGGAGCGAATTAATCAATATCCGTCTTTATTACTCGGCGCGCTTGAGCTTTCAAGTTATGATGTGGCACAAATGTACACAACATTAGCAGCGAATGGGCAGTATCGTCAGTTAACAACGATTTCGGCCATGACTAACGCTACAGGTAAAGTTTTGTACGAACATGATGTCATCAGCCGCGAACGTTTTACGCCAGAAGCGAGCTATATGACTAAGTTTGGTCTTAAGAAAGTGACTAAAGAGGGCACCGCAAAGCGTCTCAATCAGCATTTCCCTTCAATCCAGTTGGCGGGTAAAACGGGGACGAGTAATGATTTGCGTGATAGCTGGTTTGCTGGGTTTGATCACAATACAGTCACTGTCACTTGGATTGGCCGTGACGACAATAAGTCTACTGGTTTAACAGGTGGAAACGGTGCATTGGAATTATATATTCGCTATTTAAAACCACTCAACCCACAAGCGATTGCTGATAATCGTCCAACAGGAATACGCTGGGCATTTGTTAATACCATCACGGGGAAGCAGGCACCACCTGGGTGTGGTCAGGTCGTGCAACTGCCGATACGTGCAAGTGATTTCGAACCTAGACCACACTGCGAATAGTCGTCATTAGGTTTTAAACTGGCTCATGGCAGACTGTAGATGTTGTGCCATGGTCGCCAGTTTTCTCGCATCATCTTCGGTGGCAACGGCTGAGCTGAGCGTATGTTCTGCCAAGGTATTGATCTCACTTGCATCATTGAGTGCTTGTTGGGTAGCTTGACTTTGTTGTTGTACAAGCTGTGCGATATGCGCACCCTGTTCATCAATATTCACCATACTTTGCTGTGCCAGTAGTAACACTTGATTGGTTTGCTCTGCAGCACTGACACCTTGTTCCATTTTTTCCACGCTACTGCGCATTTTTGTTTGTGTGTCATTAGAGGCATTTTGTAGTGAACTAATAATGCTGTGAATTTCTTCCGTTTGCTGTTGAGTGCGCTTGGCCAGTGTGCGGACTTCATCCGCGACAACGGCGAAGCCACGACCTTGCTCTCCCGCTCTCGCTGCTTCAATGGCAGCATTGAGTGCCAATAGATTGGTTTGCTCTGCAATCTCACTAATAGCAGCGCTGACTTTACTGATATTCTGACTATCTTGTGCCAATTTATCCAAAGCCACTCGGCTCTCCTCGAACTCTTGCTGTAGTAAGGCCATATGCTCAGCCAGCTGAGTGGTATTATGCGACCCTTGTTTTACTTGCTCAGCAGCAGTACTGGCGAGCTCTGTAGCATGTTGCGCAGAGTGCTCTACCGAATCGGCAACTTGTGCCATTTCGCTAAGCGCACCATGAATGGTACTGATCTTATTTTGCTGCTGGTCGACATCACCACGCGTATCTTGGCTTATCTGACTGAGCTTTTTTGTCGCGGTATCAAGGTTTACACTGGTGCTGTTTACTTCTTTTAGTAGCGCGATAAATGCAGAGATAACTTTGTTGTATTGCTCTACGATGATAGACATCTCATCACTACCCGACGCGCTGGCTTTAGCGGTTAAATCGCCTTGAGCTGCGCGTCCCGCCGAGATAGAAAAAGCAGAAATGCTATCGACTACTGCAAAATAAAAACCGAACATGAGATATACAGCAAGTAATAGGCTGATCACGGCGGCGGTATCGACACTGTTTCTTATCAAGCTTTGTTGGGTTATTTTTTCTGCTAATAGCTGTTTGAGCAGAGGAGTTGCTGTGGCGATAAAACGGCTGACATCTTCTATCACATTATCATGAATTTTTTGAAACTGTGCGCCTGATAATTGTAGTTCATCGGGGTCCAAGAGATTCTTTTTAATACTATTTTGATAATTGTTCAAGCTGGATTGTAGGCGTTCTAAATGCGGTTGCAATTGTGGTTTTATGTCCTGGTTTGCAGCCATGGCAACATGCAATTTACTGCTCAATTGTACAAAAAACTCCGGTAACGCTTTGTTCAAATTAGACAGCGAAATAAAGCTGTCAGGATTAAATTGCCCTTCACTGATGACGGTATTTGCCTGCTCAGAGAGTTTGTTAACATGCTCAAGTAATTTTGGGGTGGACTCAACCAAAGCTCTGTTTATGTAAGAACGTGCTAAATCATCGTCAATGGCCAGTAATGATTGAATTGAGACTTGCTCAATAACCGAGTTTTTAGTGTCAATGTTATAGCCCGCTCGCTTTGCTAATGACAAGTTTGTTGCTTCTTGCATGTTCATTGTGTTGTCGAGCAAGGCGGGGTAAAGGTTCAAGCCGGCTTGCTGGCCAATACTGATATTAATTGACTGAGACAACATACTCGTTAGAAAAAACAAACTTAGGCTAAGAGGTACTAATAAAATACCAAATACTAAGCCAATTTTTGTTTTGTACTTTAGACTCGCCATGAGTTTTATTGCTGGAGCGCAGAATGATCTTATGCCTTGCATCGGGTTCTCGTTAGATTGCACTTAGAGTAATAAAGACCTGTTAAAAGCTAATGTTAGTTCAATTTAGTTGAGTTTGTGCAAGAGAGGGCAAACAGAGTGAAATGTTTTTTGCTACGGCCAGCGGTTTGCTCGCTGACCGTAACGAGACATTAATTATAGTTTTGCAAAAGCACGCTTTGCTGCGGCGATTGTATTATCAATGTCTTGTTGTGTATGCATGGTGCTGACAAAACCAGCTTCAAACGCAGACGGTGCTAGGTAAACGCCTTCTTCAAGCATTAAGTGGAAGAAATGCTTGAACCGCTCCAGATCACACTCAGTTGCTTGTTGATAACTACTTACGCTGCTCGCCTGTGTGAAGAAAAAGCCGAACATCCCACCGGCATAGTTAGTCGTGAGCGCAACGCCCACTTCATCTGCGGCTTGTTGGAACCCTTCACATAGTGCTTTACTTTTGGCTTCAAGCTGCTCATGTAGACCCGGCTCGCAAAGTAGCTCCAAGGCTTTAAGTCCTGCGGCCATAGCGATTGGATTACCTGAGAGTGTACCTGCCTGATAAACAGGACCAACAGGGGCAATAAAGTCCATAATTTCTTGCTTACCACCAAATGCGCCAACTGGCATACCACCGCCGATGACTTTTCCTAGGCAAGTAAGATCCGGTGTGATTTGATAGTACTGTTGCGCACCCCCTAATGCGACACGGAAACCAGTCATAACCTCATCAAAAATAAGTACCGCGCCATGTTCATCACATACCGAACGTAACCCTTCTAAAAACCCAGGTTTTGGCGGGATACAGTTCATGTTACCTGCCACAGGTTCTACAATAATACAGGCTATTTCATCTTGGTATTGTGCAAAGATTGCTTTTACTTCATCTAGGTTGTTGAATGATACAGTAAGCGTATGTTTTGCAAAGTCAGCAGGGATCCCAGGAGAGTTTGGTACACCCATAGTCAGCGCGCCAGAACCTGCCTTTACCAGTAAAGAGTCAGCATGACCGTGATAACACCCTTCAAACTTTAGGATTTTGTCACGACCGGTGTAACCACGGGCTAGGCGGATTGCACTCATGGTTGCCTCGGTACCCGAACTAACCATGCGCACCTTTTCGATAGACGGAACCAGTTGTTTGACTTTTTCGGCCATTAAGATTTCGGCTTCGGTTGGTGCTCCATAACTTAGGCCATTTTCTACTGCGGCAAGAACCGCTTGTTTTATTTGTGGATGGTTGTGGCCTAAAATCATCGGTCCCCAAGACCCGACATAATCTATGTATTTGTTATTGTCAGCATCATAGGTATAGGGTCCCTCTGCTTTGGTGATAAACAGCGGTGTACCACCAACGCCGTTAAATGCGCGAACAGGAGAATTTACGCCACCAGGAATCGATGCTTGGGCGCGAGTGAATAGATCTTGGCTAATCGTCATTGTTATTCCTATAAGTTAACTGTTTCGTTTGCGGCTAAACCAAGGTACATTAGCTTCATACTTTTCAACCTGATTTTCGACCCCTAAGGTCAATGCAAACAGAGCCATACGAATAAGTACGCCGTTTTGTACTTGGCAGAAAATGGCCAGATTATCATTACTGTTCAGATCATTATCCAGCTCATTTGCATCAAGGCGACTGTCACGTGGCAATGGATGCATTAATACGGAACTGGGTTTACAGTGTGCGTTGTAAATAGCCTGACTAATTCTAAAACCACCGCGATATTTGTTGGCTTCTTCTTGCGAAGGAAAGCGTTCTTCTTGGATACGGGTTTGATATACGATATCGGCTGCTAGGTTGCCTTCCATTTTCGACACCAGTTCAATTTTATGGCCAGCATTACTGACGCTGTCCAAAATATAGTCAGGCATTTGCAAACCATCAGGGGCGACCATAGTGAAGCGAATATCTTTGTAATGACAAAGCAACTTCGAGAGTGAGTGCACAGTACGGCCATACTTAAGGTCGCCTACCAAAGCGATGTGCATGCCATCAATACCGTTGTTAAAACGACTAAGCTCACGCTCGATGGTCAGCAAATCTAGCAATGCTTGCGTTGGGTGTTCGTTAGGGCCATCGCCACCATTGATAACTGGTACATCTGAGCCTGTGGCGAATTCGCTAACTGAGCCTGCATCAGGGTGGCGCATTGCCACAGCATCCGCGTAAGCTGAAATGACTCGCGCTGTATCGTAGAGTGACTCACCTTTGGCCAGCGCTGAGCTTTGCATCCCAGTGGTTTCACGAACGATTCCACCAAGTAAGTTAAATGCAGTACCAAAGCTGACTCGCGTGCGCGTGCTTGGCTCAAAGAACAAATTAGCCAAAATGGCACCTTCGAGTACGCGAGTTCGCTTATGCTTTTTCGCGTAAGGTTCCATTCTTTTGGCAACAGTAAAGATATGCTCTATCGCTTCTCTGTCTAACTGATTGACAGAAAGTATATTTTCACCTTGGAAACTTAACATGGGGCGGTTCCTAATCACACATAAACAACGGGTTGAATGTCACATACAACCCAGCCGTGATAACGCGCACATAACATCGCGGTTATTTGGCGCGCTATCATAGCATAGTTATAGATTAGGTTTGAGTATTGCGAGCAGAACAATTGCTAATAAAAGCAAGACTGGAAATTCATTAAAATAACGATAAAAGCGATCGCTTCTTTGGTTTCTATCATGTTTAAAATCGCTAAGCAGTTTAAAGCAATAGCCATGATATATATAAAGTAAGATCACCAATACCAGTTTGTAGTGCAGCCACATGCTGTGGCGAAACCAGTCACGACCATATTCCATAATGGTAAGTACGCCAAACACTAGGGTGAACACAGCAAAGGGCGTGACAAAATACAGCAAGCGACGTTCCATGATTTTTAACATAGCGCTACAGGATTTTTCCTCGGTCATAGCATGGTAGACAAACAGGCGGGGCACATAAAAAATACCTGCAAACCACGCTACCATAAAAAATATATGTAGAGCTTTATAAATTAGTAATGCGCTCATAACGTCCTCGTTAAAGTAAGCTGTTGCGAATAGTTAGAATGTGACGAATTTGGTCCCAACGGAGCAATCCCATAATTTGCTTGTTATCTTTTTGGTTATAGATATACACGGCACCACTACGTTTATCTTTCAATATATCAAAAGCATCAGACAAAGTAGCCTGGCTACTGAGCCCCTGTAACGGAATATAAGAAATACTCATACTTTGGTCACTCATCAAACTGAGATCATATTCAGCCAGACGATAACCATTTTGTTCATCATATACGATCAGGGGAGTTTGGCTATTAACCGCAGCTAAAGTGTCTTTGATTTGTTCTTTGTCATCTGAATAAAGCAATTTAAAGTTCTCATCCATTTCTTCCATGATACCTACTTTTTGGAGAGCTTCACTAGCAGGTGATACTTGATAGGGGAGACCCTGAAAGTCGAGTTGCTGTAAAAAAATAGAACGGTTACCAAATACCTGTAACGCGGTAATGTATGCGGCAGAAATCACTAACATAGCAGGCACGATGATTTTTGGATTGGAGGTCAATTCCATTACAGCAGTGAGTGCTGCGAGCGGTGCGTGTAGCGTTGCCGCTAGTAAACCCGCCATACCTAAAACACCATAAGTACCACTTACGTCGACGCCAGGAGAGATGAATTGTGCAAAAAAAGACATTAATGTTCCCATTATAACCCCCAATCCAATAACAGGGCCTATCAGCCCTCCAGGGATCCCTAGTCCGATAGCAAATAGAGTTGCGAGTAATTTGGCAATTAAGACCGTGGTCAAAAGCTGCATATTATCGGGTGATTCAACAGCCAAACGTATGGCACTCATACCGGAGCCCATTGCTTCAGGCACTAGATAGCCGATAAATCCTGCGATGAGACCCGCTAACATCAGTCGGGGAAACATGCTAACAGGATTGAAGGTTTTGATAATGAGCATTAAATTTTGATTAAAACTAAATGCGATCGCACCAAGGACCACACCGCACAAAATCAGATATGGATAATGCCAAAAGCTCAAGGTATTTATGCTAATTAGCGCCAGCTCACTGTCATTGCCAAAAACAAACTGCGTTGCTAGCGCCCCTGTGACTGCGGCCAGCATGATGGGCACAAAAATATGGACTTTGTATTCACGTAACACGACTTCCATAACAAAAATAACCGCAGCGAGTGGGGTATTAAAAGAAGCGGCAATACCTGCAGCAACACCACACCCTGCAAGTGTTCTGGCTGAGTTGAGAGGTAGGTGAAGACGCTCAGCTAAAATACTCGCGCCCGTGGCTCCCATATGGACAGAAGGACCTTCTCGACCTACTGAAAAACCACAGATCAAGGCAACAGCGCCACCAAAAAACTGATTTGCGGTGTTCCAAATAGGCATTTGACCGTAGTGGTGCTTAATCCTATGAATGACAAATGGGATACCTAAACGGTAGTGCTTGAAACCAGTTAGGTCTGCAAACACCGCTATCATTAACGCGGCAAGCACAGGAAGAATAACACGCTGGTGCTCTGCAAGCGTTGAAAAATCTTCAGCTGTCTCTAGAAATAACCCTTGTACGCTTGTGATGGTCAAACGAAACCCAATGATCAGAATCGCTGCCAATAGCCCTGCGGCCACACCAAGCAAGCACAACTGCACGGAAGTTTTAGGTTTAGCAAGACGACGCCTAAGAGTATCCAGCGACATGTTCGAATTCCAAGTCATAATAAGGACTTAAGTCTAACAAAAAAATGTCATACCGTCCCAGTACATCGCATATAAAGTTCCATACTTAAGCGCATTTGATCTAGTTTTTTTAAGAAATAACTATACTTGATTAAAATACTCGGGTATTAGATAATTGCACCCATAGAATGTATAAAGGTCGAGCGGATATGTCTGAACAGTTACCTATTCAATTTAGTGACGCAGCAGCGAACAGAGTAAAAGAGTTGATTGAGGAAGAAGAAAATTCAAACCTTAAGTTACGTGTTTATGTGACCGGCGGTGGCTGCTCTGGTTTTCAGTATGGTTTTACATTTGATGAAAAAACCAACCCAGGTGATCTGGAAATTGAAAAAAATGGTGTGACCATGGTGGTTGACCCTATGAGTATTCAATATCTGATCGATGGTGTTGTTGACTACACAGAAGGCCTGGAAGGTGCTCGCTTCTTTGTAAATAACCCAAATGCCACGACAACATGTGGTTGCGGTGCAAGCTTCAGTGTTTAAATTTTATTCGATTAAAAAGCCACTCATGTAGTGGCTTTTTTTATGTATTTTTTGTGACTTGAATCATTAATACAAAAAAACCTAATACAAAGGTACTAAATCCTAAAATATACATAAATCCGCGCTTTCCCTTCTTTATTGGCACACCATTAGTGCGTAAAAAGCAATACCACGCTATACACAGTAAAATTGGTAACAAAAACAGCAATCTGATCATTTATATTCAGCCTACATTATAGTTAATGTGTTAATATTAGACGTAACTATATATTTTTTAAAGAAAAATATTTTATTATTAAAAGTGGTACATTTTATAAAATTTTTGTTAAAGTTAAGGTGTCTAAACGCCTAAGCAAAAAGTTTTTCATAACGGAAGTTTTAATTAGGTGTTAAAAGAATTATAGTCTATACCTAATTTGGTACATAGGAACAAAGAGTGAATACTTGGCGTTCATTATGGTATACAATACAACAGATCGAACGAGACGGGCATATTTCGTTCGAGATTTTATTAATATCATCTAGTAGGAGATGTTTAATATGATGGGAAAAACGGTTTCTTCTGAAGAGAACGGAAAGCTAACTAAATGGCTTAAGTCAAAGCGTCATGAGAAAGGCCACACAATGCGCAGCCTTGCTCAAGTATTGGGAACGCCACATTCGTTCATCGGTAAAATTGAAAATCAAGAACGTCGCTTGGATGTGATTGAATTTTTACGTTACTGTGAAGCATTAGAAGTAGACCCATATGAAGGTCTTCATTTATTAAAAGATGAGCAGTAACAGTTCATTTTGATAGGTGCAGGGATTTGCACCTCAATCTTTTCCGCTAAATCTCATCTCATTCCGATTCTGTTTACCCTTCCTGTTTGGTATTTACCCGAGAGTGATATGACGCTTCAATTGCGTATAGTTTGTGTCGTATAAAGAACAAAAATGCCAGTGATGGCGTTACCATCAACGCAGTTAACGCGAAAAATAAGGCCCAGTTTCCAGCTAACCAGTCGTCAATAACTACGCCACTGTAACTTGAAAGCACGGTTCTGCCTAAACTACTTAACGATGCTAAAAGCGCATAATGGGTCGCGCTAAATGCTCTATCACAGAGCATAGAAATGAAAGCAACCATGGCTACTAACGACCAGGCTTGAGTGAATCCGTCAACAACAATTGCCAAAGCATATAAATGCTCTTTAGGACCTGCGATAGCTATCCAAGAGAACATCAAGTTTGATGCAGCCATAGCGACACCGCTGACAAACAAGCCCTTCACGATCCCATAGCGGTGATTAAAAATACTGCCCAAAAAGGCAAATATGATGGTAATCACACCTGAGCCAAGTTTAGAGTATTGCGCTATTTGACTGTTACTAAAGCCGATTTCTTTGTAGAAGACAATCGACATACGCGCTAAAAACGACTCTCCAATTTTGAACAAAAACACAAATGCTAACAGGGCAATAGCGGTCTTAACGCCATTTTTTCGAAAAAAGCTCTTGAATGGCTCAATCAATGTAACCGCTAACCAAGCTGTGAGCTGGCTGAGTTTGCCTGGAGCAAGCTCAATTAACTTATCCTGATAGGCTTGTTCTAATTGTGCTTGTACGACATCACGGTTAGATTCTGGCTCTTTTGCCAATAAGGTCACAATGACCAACGCTAACATGATTGAGGCCAGAAATATGTAAATATGTGGCCAGTCAAAGCTGGGCAAGTCGGCGAGAAAGAATGGCATGGCACCAAGCAATGCATAGCCTGTCCACCATCCAGATGTTGCCATCGCTGCCGCTGCGGTTGCTTTTTCACTTTCTTCCTCTGGGAGTGAATCAATACGAAACGCGTCAATGGCGATATCATGGGTAGCGGATGCTAGTGCAATGATAAAGCAAAGAAGCGCTGCCAAGAACAATTGCTCTTTTAGCACCACTGTTGACATAGCAAGCGCGGCGGCTGCGGTGATACACTGACAAAGTAAAATCCAACTACGTCGCTGCCCAAGTAAACGCTCTAAAATCGGTAATTTGATCCGGTCTAACAGTGGTGACCATAAGAAATTAACGGTATAGGCGGCAAAGACAAGACCAAACAACCCTATCATACTGCGGCTGAGTCCTTCGTCTTTTAACCAGGCTGACATCACCGAGCCAATTAATACCCATGGGAAGCCGCTGCTGATCCCCAACATAAAAATGGTCACTAAGCGTTTGTCTTTATAGTAGCTTAGGTACTCTCGTAAACTGGCCTTGAGGATCATATACTTCCTTGCTGAATTAAAGAGGCTTCGCTTCTAATACGCTGACGTCAAAGATAATAACGGGAGTTTTAGGAATGAAGGTGTAGCCAAGCTTACTATTGTAACCTGTCTCTACTTGCATAATTTTATCAAGTGTTTCATAGCCTTCTACAACGCTGCCAAATACAGCGAAGCCCCAATCTCGGCCTGGATTGAGATGGTCATTATCATTCATATTGAAGAAGAACTGACGGGTGCCTGAGTGTGGTTTATTATCCTGATATGCCATAGCTACTGAGTACATGTCATTTTTCAAACCGTTGCCACTTTCATTAAAAATGGGAGGACGTTCAAACATGCCATCGTATTCTTTGTCGTAACCACCCCCTTGGATCACAAAGTCGGTTTCGTTCGCTTCATCACGTTCTACACGATGAAAGACTGAACCTTTGTAGTCGCCATTGATCACGTAGGTCAAAAAGTTGTTTACGGTAATGGGCGCGCGTGAACGGTCAAGCTCGATCACAATGTCACCTAAGCTTGTTGACATTTTGACTCGAGGAAATAAATTGTCTTTTTGAACAAAGCTACCTTCTTTGTTCATCGCGACGCTTGTTAATGAAAACAATAAGCATGATAAAAAAATGATGATATTTTTCATTATGATCCCTGTAAGAAATGAATGAGTTCTTGGTCTGATACAATGCGAGTGATGAGCATTTCAGTCAAGTCATTGAGTTGAGATTCGATTTTTGCCTGATCGTGTCTCAACGGTCCGTTGAGTTCGGATTTGGCGCTGTAGCTTTTTTCAAAGCGTCTGTTTCCTTGAACAACTTCAACTGAAAATCGAGCATTGGCGACACTATGGTGTTTGCTAAGAGACTCGGTGATGAGACTTGAAAACTCAGTAATGTGTAACACCAGTTTGTTATTTGCGATAGCTGAAACTGTAGCCCCGTTGACTTGCAATGCTTGTTTGAAAGTTTCTTCAACAATGGTAGGAATATTGGCGTCAGGCAGATAAAGAGCGGGCTCTTGATCCACAACGCGTATAGTGAAATTACTAATTCTGTTATCTGCGACAGTCACTTGGACGGGAGCCTGAATATTACTTATCGCGCCAGATGAATAGCTAGGGTTTAGTATCACCGTCTTAGGTGAACTAGCGCAACTGGCTAAAAAAAGCAGTGAAATAGCAAAAAGTAGCTTCATTTATTAACCTCTTTTTATTGTACTAAGCACGGTAAACTTTTTATTGTTTCCAATGATTTTACAATTGCCAAACAGTCGATTGAGTTTGTCTTGATAGTCAAGGTGACGATTGCCAATAATTCGCAACTCGCCACCTTTTTTCAAGACGTGTTTGGCCTGTACAAACATCTGCCAAGCAATATGGTCTGTGATTGCTTGTGCTTGGTGAAATGGGGGATTACATAACACCAAGTCAGCTGAACCTGAGGTGAAATCGCTGAGGCAGTCGTTTTGGATAAACTGACAGCGGCTTAATGCATCAGGTACATTTTTGGCGACATTGTCTTTTGCACTGGCAACCGCCATGGCTGATTCATCTATAAAAGTAAGCTGGGCATTTGGCATATTATGTAAGGTAACTAAGCCTATTACGCCATTGCCACAGCCTAAATCGATTACTTTGAGCGGCTTTTTACCTTGAGGCAGATAATTCATAAAGAATCGGGCACCGATATCCAAAGAGTCTCGAGAAAACACGTTAGCATGGTTGCTTAAAATAAATTCAGTTTTTTCCAGTGGCCAAGACACGGGGAACTTACTCATCACCGGTTTTGCCGTTGTTTCGCTGAAAATCAGCCGTGATTTTTTTACAGCTAAACTGGTTGTTGGCTCACTTAAAAAGTGACTAAAGCTTTTCAAAGTAGAAGTGTGAATTTCTTTTGCTTTGCCTGCTGCAATGACTTTGATGTTTGCGGGTAAATGGCTGAGTAAAGATAACTGATGAGCCAAAAAGCCTGCATTTTTTGGGATTTTTAGTAACACTAAATCTATGTCACACGGTAGTGCATTTAGGCTATCCAAATAACGGATCTCATCACTTTCTATGTGGTTCTCAAGCAGATTATATTGGCAGGCTTGATGAGCGATGAAAGAATCGCTGGCGTTGACAATCTGCCGCTGCGAATCGATTGCCTTTAAAGCACATGTTAAAGCGCCAAAACTGTCATTGAGTACCAAAATACGCTGTGCTTGGTTATGATGCTCAAGTACATAATCGATGAGGTATTCGTCGGCCGCATCCCATGCTTGCAGACTTCGGTTTTTTTGTTCTAAAGGAAAACGGTGTAGGGTTAGGGGTTGGCCACCTAATAACGCATCAGTTGTCATAATTTAAAGAAACATATATCGAATAGGACAATAGTATCATGACATCGTCTCAGCCTGAACAGCTGTTGCCGTCGGGTTTTGATTATCACCCAGGCGTGATCAGCTTAGAAAAAAGCATCGCCTTGTATGATTATCTTTGTGAGCAGCTAGCGTGGCAGCAGCCAAGCATTCAGGTTTTTGGAAAGTATCACACAATTCCCCGCAAGCAATGCTTTATTGCTGACGATGATGTGCGCTATAGCTATTCAAAGCAAGTATTAGACAACACCCCTTGGCCTGCGTCGCTGCTGGCGATGCGACGTCGCTTGCAGCGAGTTTATGGTTATGAGTTCAATGCCTTATTGGCTAATTGGTATCGAGATGGTCAAGATAAAATGGGCTGGCATAGTGATGATGAAGCCGAACTTGGTAACGAGCCATGTATTGTGTCTATCTCACTTGGCGCAGCGCGTAAGTTTAAGATAAAGCATAAGGTAACGGGGCATCAGTACCAAGTGTTACTACAAAGTGGCAGTGCGCTGGTGATGCATGGTGACAGTCAGCAGCTATATCAACATGCGCTTCCAGCTCAAGCGAGAGTATCGGGTGGGAGAATCAATTTAACGTTCAGAACGGTTGGTCAAGCGTCAACAAAAGCGTATAGTATCGGCCGTAAATAAATTCGAATTAAGGGGTTAGCATGTCGATGCAAGCGCAAATCTACGATAAATTGGCGGCGGCAATTAGCTGTAAACACCTCAATGTTGTAAACGAAAGTCACATGCATAGCCGTGGTGAAGACTCCCATTTTAAAGTTGTGGTGGTGAGTGAGGAGTTTGTTGGTAAACGATTGCTACAGCGCCATCGCAAAGTGAATGAAGTTTTACAGCAGGAGTTGGCGAATCATATCCATGCTTTGTCTATTCATGCATACACGCCTGAAGAATATAGTGAAAAAGCAGGTCAAATACCTGATTCACCGAGTTGTTTAGGTGGTTCTAAGTTAGATAACTAGCTGATCAGACCTGTATTTGTCTGATCAACCATTAAACTATGACAGTTTTTGAAAAATTATAGGATTGATTATGGTCGTTAAACCGAAAATTCGTGGTTTTATTTGTACCAATGCACACCCTCAAGGCTGTGCTGCGCATGTAAAAGAGCAAATTGCTTACGTTAAAGCACAAGGCCAAGTTGCTAATGGCCCTAAAAATGTATTAGTGATTGGCGCATCAACAGGTTACGGCCTAGCTTCGCGTATCACTGCTGCGTTCGGTGCTGGTGCTAAAACGTTAGGCATCTTTTTTGAAAAAGAAGGCTCTGAGCGTAAAACAGCTTCGGCAGGTTGGTACAATACTGCGGCTTTCCAGCAAGCGGCTGATGAAGCAGGGTTATGGTCTAAAAATATTAATGGTGATGCTTTTTCAGATGAGATCAAAGCAAAGGCCGTTGAAACCATCAAAGCTGAAATGGGCAAAGTAGATCTTATCATTTATAGCTTGGCCTCGCCTCGTCGTACTGACCCTAAAACAGGCGAAGTATATTCTTCAACGCTTAAGCCAATCGGTGGTGACATCACCACTAAAAACCTAAACACTTCTAAGCGCGAAATTGATGAAGTGACAGTTGAGGCGGCAAACGAAGATGAAATAGCCAACACTGTTAAGGTAATGGGTGGTGAAGATTGGGAGCTATGGATTGAAGCGCTAAAAGACGCCGATGTATTAGCTGATAACTTTAAAACAACTGCTTACACCTACATTGGTAAAGAGCTTACTTGGCCTATCTATGGTCATGCGACGATAGGTAAAGCAAAAGAAGATTTAGATCGAGCGACTGCGGCAATCAAAGAGTCGACCACAGCACTAAACGGTGAGGCATATGTGTCATCTTTAAACGCAGTTGTAACCCAAGCAAGCTCGGCAATTCCGATTATGCCTTTGTACATCTCTGCACTATTCAAAGTGATGAAAGCAGACGGTACTTATGAAGGAACTATCGAGCAGATCGATGCGTTGTTCCGTGAAAACTTATATGGTGAAACGCCTCGCTTTGATGACGGTGGTCACCTGTTCCAAAACTACAAAGAGCTAGAAGATGACGTGCAGGCGCGAGTTCAACACATTTGGGATACAGTCGCCACTGACACTATTGATGAATTGACTGATTACGTAGGTTATCACAATGAGTTCTTACGCTTGTTCGGTTTTGGTATCGATGAAATTGATTACGAGCAAGACGTTAATCCTGACGTTGCAATCAACAATTTAATTTAACAACTAAACTACTAGACGTTTTATTACTTTAGTTAAAACGGCTAAGCTGACCAAAAAAATTTGTTGGTTGCTTAGCCGTTTTTTATTGTAATCATTTTCTTGCCACAGGTTACTTTTTATTCTGATCTCATAGCAAATAGTCGGTGAATAGTTTTAGCTGACTAATTTTAATACACGCAGGGTGGCAAACTTTCTATTGTGCTACTTTAGTCTATACTGCTCTCAATGCTCGCAGCAAAGCCGATGAAAGGCATATTAATTTTGCAATTCCACTCGCATAGTTTGAGTGATTAATGTTAAAATCACAGAAATATATGAGAATACAACTACGATGCTTGTTCAATACTTGTTCAAGTGGCTCTTTGATACAGACTTGATATGAGGCAACAAGCGCCGTGGTAACTAAAGATTTTTCAATTTCTTTCCGTTAATGTAATGCAAGTGCGTATGATCAACATAAAAAAAGGTCTGGACTTACCCATAGAGGGCGCGCCTCAGCAAGTGATTCATGATGGTTCTGCCGTCAAACGAGTTGCTGTGCTTGGCGA
The DNA here is from genome assembly GCF_002964665.1 of Pseudoalteromonas sp. T1lg23B. GTDB lineage: Bacteria > Pseudomonadota > Gammaproteobacteria > Enterobacterales > Alteromonadaceae > Pseudoalteromonas. The sequence goes on from NZ_PQBZ01000013.1 coordinate 518,506, forward strand.
AGAGTTTATTGGTATGCGTCCTACCATGCATGTTCGTGTGGATGACCAAGTCAAGAAAGGCCAAGTTCTTTTTGAAGACAAAAAGAATCCTGGCGTCAAGTTTACTGCACCAGCTGCTGGTGTAGTTAAAGAAATCAACCGTGGTGCTAAGCGTGTACTGCAATCCGTTGTGATTGAAGTACAAGGCAACGAGCAAATCACTTTTGACAAATTCTCTGCTACCGATTTAAGTGGCTTAGAGCGTGACAAAGTGAAAGAAGTGCTTGTTGAATCAGGTCAATGGCCTGCGCTAAGAGCACGTCCTTTTAGCAAAGTAGCTGCAATCGATGCAACACCAAGTTCTATCTTTGTAACTGCAATCGATACTAATCCGTTAGCTGCTGATCCTGCTGTGATTATTGCTGAAAATGTGGAAGCATTTGAAGCGGGTCTCGCGGTAGTGTCACGTTTAACTGACGGCAAAGTATTTGTTTGTAAGCAAGCGGGTAGCAAGGTGCCAAGTTCGTCACTTTCTCAAGTAGAAGTGCATGAATTTGCAGGTGTTCATCCAGCAGGCTTAGTGGGAACTCACATTCACCACTTGGACCCAGTATCTGCTAGTAAACAGGTATGGCACTTAGGATATCAAGACGTGATAGCGTTTGGTCAGTTGTTCTTAACTGGCGAAATTTACGCAGAGCGTGTGGTATCACTAGCTGGTCCTCGTGTTAAGAACCCACGTTTAGTTAGAACTCAATTAGGTGCGTCGCTAACAGATTTAGTAGCCGGCGAGCTTGAAGACGGTGATAACCGAGTCATTTCTGGCTCTGTGTTAGCTGGTAAAACAGCAACCGGTCCTCATGCTTTCCTAGGTCGTTACCATGTTCAAGTATCTGTATTACTTGAAGGTCGTGAGAAAGAGCTCTTTGGCTGGATCGCACCTGGTAGTGACAAGTTCTCAGTAACACGTACATTTATTTCACACTTAGCACCAAGTCGTTTATTTAAAATGACTACCTCAACGGGCGGTTCTAAGCGTGCAATGGTGCCAATCGGTAACTATGAGCGTGTTATGCCACTCGATATCTTACCAACACCATTATTACGTGATTTGATTTCACGTGATTTGGATAGTGCGATTGCGTTGGGCGCATTAGAGCTAGATGAAGAAGATTTAGCACTGTGTACCTTCGTATGTCCTGGCAAGTATGAGTACGGTTCAATCCTGCGCGATTGCCTGACTACTATCGAGAAGGAAGGTTAAAAAATGGCCTTAAAGAAATTTTTAGAAGACATTGAACCTCACTTTGAACCAGGTGGTAAACACGAGAAGTGGTATGCGTTGTACGAAGCAGTCGCTACCATTTTCTACACACCGGGTTATGTAAACAAAGGTGCAACTCACGTACGTGACAACATCGACCTAAAACGTATTATGATTTTAGTGTGGATGGCAACATTCCCTGCAATGTTCTTTGGTATGTTCAACATTGGTCATCAAGCTGCAATTGCACTTGGCAATGGTTTTGAACTTGCGAACACATGGCAGGTAGCGATTTTCCAAGCACTGGGTGGTGAGTTAACCGCACAAGCTGGTTGGGGCGCGAAAATGTTCTACGGTGCATGTTTCTACTTGCCTATCTATGCCACAGTTTTTGCTGTTGGTGGTTTTTGGGAAGTATTATTTGCATCAATCCGTAAGCACGAAGTAAATGAAGGTTTCTTCGTAACATCGGTACTATTCTCTTTGATTCTTCCTGCAACAATCCCTCTTTGGCAAGCCGCTCTTGGTATTACCTTTGGTGTTGTCGTTGCAAAAGAAGTATTTGGCGGTACAGGTCGTAACTTCTTAAACCCTGCACTTGCTGGCCGTGCGTTCCTATTCTTTGCTTATCCTGCAAATATTTCTGGTGACACAGTATGGACGGCAGTTGACTCATTCTCTGGTGCAACATACCTAGGTCAGGCTGCTCAAGGCGCTTTAGATTTCAATAACATGGTTCTTTGGTGGGATGCGTTTTACGGTTTCATTCAAGGTTCAATGGGTGAAACTTCTACGTTAGCACTGATGATTGGTGGCTTCTTCCTTATGTATGTTCGTATTGCTTCATGGCGTATCGTGCTGGGTGTATTCCTAGGTATGGTTGCGATGGCAAGCTTGTTCAACGCTTTAGGTTCAGACACTAACTCTGCGTTTGCTATGCCTTGGTACTGGCATTTGGTATTAGGTGGTTTTGCATTTGGTATGTTCTTTATGGCGACTGACCCGGTTTCTGCGTCTTTCACTAATAAAGGTAAGTTTGCATACGGTGCACTAATCGGTGTGATGGTAGTGTTGATCCGTGTGGTTAACCCGGCATACCCAGAAGGCATGATGTTAGCAATTCTATTCGCTAACTTGTTTGCTCCACTATTCGACCACTTTGTTGTGCAGTCTAATGTTAAGAGGAGATTAGCACGTGTCTAGTAACAATGAATCTATTGGCAAAACGTTAGGCGTTGTTGTTGGCCTGTGTTTGGTATGTGCGATCGTAGTATCTGTTGCATCAGTACAGTTACGTCCACTGCAACAGGCTAACAAAATTAAAGACGTTCAACGCAATATCCTTGCGGCTGCTGGCTTTAAAAATGTCGAAGATGTTGAAGCAACATTTAAGGCAAATATCGAACCTCGTGTTATCGATATGAAAACTGGTGAATATGTAGATGTAGATCATAGTTCATTTGATTTCGAAAGCACTAAATATGATGCAGATCGTAGCTTTGCTATTCCTAAAGAAGATGACTTAGCGGGCATTCAACGTATGACCCATAATTCACCAGTTTATCTTGCAAAAGATGAAAGTGGTCAGGTGTCTACGGTTATATTGCCAATTCAAGGTTACGGTCTTTGGGGCGTCATGTTTGGCTTCTTAGCGCTGGATGATGATGGTCAAACAATCAAAGCGATTCAGTTCTACAAGCACAATGAGACTGCGGGTCTAGGTGGCGAAATCCAAAACCCTAAGTGGACAGCAACGTGGAATGGTAAGCAGCTTCCGGTTGATATCGTTAAAGGTACGGCAGGCGACAACGAGCATAAGATTGACGGCTTGTCTGGCGCTACTTTGACGTCAAACGGTGTGGATAACACGATTGATTTTTGGACTAGCAACAAAGGCTTTGGTCCATTCCTTGCGAAAGTACGTAAAGGAGCATTGAACTAATGGCTAACACTAAAGAAATGAAAGAAGTCTTGTTTGGCCCTGTCTTTGCAAACAACCCAATTGCCCTTCAGGTATTAGGTATTTGTTCTGCATTGGCGGTAACATCAAGCCTTAAAAATGCTTTAATCATGTCAATTGCTTTGACATTAGTAACGGCATTTTCAAGCTTATTCATCTCTATGATGCGTAACCACATTCCTTCGAGTGTACGTATCATTGTGCAGATGACCATCATTGCCTCTTTGGTAATCGTTGTTGATCAGGTATTGCAAGCGGTTGTTTACTCAACAGCGAAAGAGCTTTCGACCTTCATCGGTTTGATCATTACCAACTGTATCGTAATGGGTCGAGCTGAAGCTTATGCGATGAAGTCTCCACCTGCGATGTCATTCTTAGATGGTATTGGTAACGGTTTAGGTTACTCAGTGGTACTACTAACGGTTGGTTTCGTGCGTGAACTATTTGGCTCAGGTACTTTATTTGGTGTTGAAATCTTACCACTAGTTTCTGACGGTGGCTGGTATCGCCCAATGGGTCTACTGATTATGCCATTCAGCTCGTTCTTCTTGGTAGGTATCTTTATTTGGATACTTCGCACATACAAGAAAGATCAAGTAGAAGCGAAGGCATAAGGGGAGAGAGATGGAACAATATATTAGTTTATTCGTTAAAGCGGTTTTTGTTGAAAACTTAGCTTTATCTTTCTTCTTGGGTATGTGTACATTCCTCGCGGTATCTAAGAAAGTAACTACATCACTAGGCCTTGGTGTGGCAGTAATCTTCGTACTAGGTGTTGCTGTGCCAGTAAATAACTTAGTGTATTACGCTGTACTAGCACCAGGTGCACTAGAGTGGTTAGGGTTTGCTGAAGCTGACTTAAGCTTTTTACGCTTCTTGACTTTTATCGGTGTTATTGCGGCATTGGTACAAATTCTTGAGATGGCATTAGACAAGTTCTTCCCTGCACTTTACAACGCACTGGGCATCTTCTTACCACTTATCACTGTAAACTGTGCAATCTTTGGTGCGGTTTCATTCATGGTTGAGCGTAACCTTAACTTTGGTGAGTCAGTGGTATTTGGTATTGGTTCTGGTGTGGGTTGGGCATTAGCGATCGTATTGCTTGCTGGTATCCGTGAGAAAATGAAATATGCAGACGTGCCAGATGGCCTTCGTGGTTTAGGTATTACCTTTATCACTGTTGGTTTAATGGGCTTTGGCTTTATGTCATTCTCTGGTATTTCACTGTAAGGTAGCGAGGAAAAATCATGCTTGAGGTATATTTAGGCGTAGGGATGTTCATTGCTATCGTTGTTATCTTAGTTTTAGTTATTATTGCAGCTAAATCTAAGTTAGTGGCAAGCGGTGACATCACAATTGGAATTAACGGTGATCCTGAAAAGGGTATTACGACTTCAGCGGGTACTAAGTTGCTTGGTGCACTAGCAGAGTCAGGTATTTTCGTATCATCAGCGTGTGGTGGCGGTGGCTCATGTGGTCAGTGTCGCGTACACATTAAATCAGGTGGTGGCGATATTCTACCAACTGAGCTTGATCACATCTCTAAAGGTGAGGCTCGTGAGGGCTGCCGTTTAGCGTGTCAGGTAAACGTGAAGAACGACATGGAAATTGAACTTGAAGAGTCAATTTTCGGTGTTAAAAAGTGGGAATGTACAGTTATCTCTAACGATAACAAAGCGACTTTCATCAAAGAGCTTAAGCTTGCGATTCCTGATGGTGAGTCAGTACCGTTCCGTGCGGGTGGTTACATTCAGATTGAAGCGCCACCACACCACGTTAAATATGCAGACTACGATATTCCACAAGAGTATCGTCCGGATTGGGAGCGTTTTGGCTTCTTCAATCTTGAGTCTAAAGTGGACGACGAAACAATTCGTGCATACTCAATGGCTAACTACCCAGAAGAGTTCGGCATTATCATGCTAAACGTACGTATTGCGACTCCGCCGCCTAATAACCTGTCATTACCATGTGGTAAAATGTCTTCGTACATTTGGTCACTTAAAGAGGGTGACAAGGTTACAATTTCTGGTCCGTTTGGTGAGTTCTTCGCTAAAGACACCGATGCAGAAATGGTATTTGTTGGTGGTGGTGCAGGTATGGCACCGATGCGTTCGCACATTTTTGACCAGCTTAAGCGTCTTAACTCTAAGCGTAAGATGTCTTTCTGGTACGGTGCGCGTTCTAAGCGTGAAATGTTCTACGTTGAAGACTTCGACGGCTTAGCTGCTGAGAACGACAACTTCGTATGGCATACAGCGTTATCAGATCCGCAACCAGAAGATAACTGGGAAGGCTACACTGGCTTCATCCATAACGTACTTTATGAAAACTACTTGAAAGATCATGAAGCGCCAGAAGATTGTGAGTTCTACATGTGTGGTCCTCCAATGATGAACGCAGCAGTAATCAACATGCTTAAAGATCTAGGTGCGAAGACGAAAACATCTTACTAGATGACTTCGGTGGCTAGTTAGGCTTTTAGAGCATGATCCAAAACACTGTTTTGAGATAAAATATCAGCCCCAAGGCGTTTCGTCTTGGGGCTTTTTAATGTTTATGAATGAGCTAATACAGTGCATGCAGGATGAGCGTGTATGGCGCTTATGAATAATTTGATGAACGATAGGAAGGAAGATGGCACGTATTTTTTTACCCATTATTATTTTTCTGACCCTTGTCCTAAGTGGGTGTGACAACAGTACAACGCATGCCCCACAGGCAATGGTGATAAATGGTAAAACAATGGGCACTACCTACAATATTAAGGTTTTCCCTGATACGCTTGAACTCAATCAAGTACAGCTAAAAGAACAAATAGATGACGCGCTGATTGCGGTAAATCAGTCAATGTCTCCATGGGTTGAAGGCTCAGAAATTAACCAGTTCAATGCACTTGCAGCAGGCGAGTTCATGGCGATTAGCGAAGATTTTCGCACAGTGATAGCAGAATCGATTCGCCTAGGAAAATCAACTGAAACATTAGATGTAACTATGGGGCCACTCATTGACCTATGGGGGTTTGGTCCTGATAAACGACCAACGAAGCGCCCGAGCCAAGCGCAGCTAGATGATATGCGTAGCCGTATTGGTGTAGATAAGCTGCTTCTTAGTGAGCAGGGGTTGGCGAAAACAATTCGTGGCCTAGAAGTGTCATTTTCCGCGACGGCTAAAGGTTTTGGCATCGATAAGGTCGCAGCTTTGTTGGAACAATTAGGTATTCACAATTATATGGTGGAAATTGGCGGAGAGCTGCGTGTTTCAGGAAGTAAACCAAACGACAAGCCTTGGATCATCGCCATAGAGCAACCGGATGCACCTATGGGCCAAAGGCAAGTACACCGAGAGCTTAAATTGAGGAATACCGGTATTGCGACCTCTGGTGACTATCGTATTTTTTATGAAATGGATGGTGAAACTTTTACGCATTTGATTGACCCAGCAACGGGTATGCCAGTTAAACATGAGTTAGTGTCGGTCACCGTATTACACCCATCAGCAATGACAGCAGATGGCCTTGCTACAGCTCTGACCGTTATGGGAACTGAACGAGCGAAAGCATATGCAGAGCAGCATCAGTTAGCAGTGTACTTGATAAGCAAATCAGAACAAGGTCTTGTTACCTATGCCAGCGAAGCGTTTAAACCTTATTTGTGAGTAGGGAATAAGCGAGTTATAATAGGTAAGTCTTAGACCGTTATCGGCTCAACAAATGTGGGCCAACTTTTATCTTTTAGAGGCCAGTACCATGTCACTGTTTTTACTTACCTTTGGTTTACTTATTTTGATTGTTACAGCGATGGCTGTCGGCGTAATAGTACAAAAGAAATCAATGGCTAGCAGCTGTGGTGGGTTAGGTGCGGTAGGTGTTGAAAAAGCCTGCGATTGTGATGACCCTTGCGATAGGCGCAAAAAGCGCTTGGCAAAAGAGCAAGCTTGGAAAGATAATCAAATTTTGTAAGTGTTTGGTTTTATGTAAAATGCGAGCTGAGGCTCGCATTTTTGATCACCATAACTAGGTGCAGTAGAGACAGGTGAGCATATGCAACAAACTTGGTACTTTATTCGTCATGGGCAGCCACAAGTCACCGGACATATGCTCGGACACAGTAATGTTGCGTTAAGTAAACTTGGCTGGCAACAGCTTAGCCAAGCGGTCGAATCAGTCACTAGCGGTGCATTAGTTTTCAGCTCACCTTTAAAACGTTGCAAAGAATTTGCTCAACATTATGCTCAATTGCATGGCTATCAATTTGAGCTAGATGCGTCACTCAAAGAAATGGATTTTGGTGATTGGGACGGCCAGCCTTACGAGTCGTTATGGCAACTTACTCATAAACCGACTCTAGGTCAGTTTTGGCAGTCCCCACATTTGTACTCTCCTCCCAACGGTGAATCCTTGCTCGAGTTTAGAAGGCGTGTTGAGCAATGGTGGTGTTTTCAACTTGATAGTAACCGAAACCCACACAATGTGGTGTTTACACATGCCGGTGTGATAAAGCAGTTGGTAGCACATGTTTTGCAGATACCAATTAGTAATTCGTCCGTGTTCAGCGCATTAGAAATTGAGTATGGCAAAGTACTCAAAGTGTGCGTTTATTATGATGAACAGGATAAAGGCTGGCCAAAAGTTGTATTTTAGACGTCTAGACAGCATAATGTCGGCTAACTTTGTTGGTGAACCTTGGGAATGAGTTGCAAATACTCAACTGTCCCCGCAACTGTGAAGGCACACTCGTGGCCAAAGTCAGATACCAAGACCAGCAGACATACTCATAGCGGGCGTACTTTGAGTCACATACAATATTATTCTTTTTAGCATTCATGTAATTATGTGACTGCGCTATTGTTTGTGCTTACGACTCGCGATTATGTGTTTTAAGGTAAGCATGAATCAGTCAGTACAAGCAACTCGGACTATGTTGGATGTCCAACAAGTTGGATTACAAATTAATCAATCCTATATCCTCAAAGATGTCAGCTTTAATATCAAAGCGGGACAGTTTGTTGGTTTGCTTGGCCCAAATGGGGCTGGAAAATCATCCCTATTAAGATGCATCTACCGCTTTATCAAGCCCACCAGAGGACAAATCAAGTTTCTTGATGCACCAGTAGAGAGTTATTCTCGACAGGAATACGCCAAGCAAGTTGCAGTGGTGCTACAAGATGTACCTGAACAATTTAATCTTGCGGTATTTGATGTGGTTGCTATGGGTTTAACTCCGCATAAGCCCCTTTTTTCTTCAATGAATCATGAAGATAAGTCTGAAATAGCGATGGCGCTAGCAAAGGTTGGCTTAACGCATAAATCAACTCAGATGTTCAGTTCTCTCTCTGGCGGCGAAAAACAGCGTGTAATGATAGCCCGAGCGATGGTACAGCAGCCGCAATTATTGATCATGGACGAACCAACCAGCCACCTTGATGTGAAATATCAAATTCAGATCATGGAATTGGCAAAGTCGCTCGGGGTAAGTGTATTGGCATCCTTTCATGACCTGAATCTGGCAGCGGCCATATCGGATCATTTGTTGGTACTGCATGACGGCGAATTAAAAGCTCAGGGCTCGCCTTTACAGGTACTCACCAGTGAGTTACTCAGTGATGTTTTCGGTGTGTGCGCACAGGTTACTCAGGTTCCCAATGCTCATAACGAGCAGACACTCGTACCACATATTCGCTATCACTATGGGTACATTCAATGAGTAAATTAGTGCTATCAGGGTTGTTATTACTGACATTGCTCAGTTTTGTATCAGCCATGAGCTTAGGAGCAATTGACATCAAGTTATCAGATATTTGGCAACTTTTGGTCTCTTACGATGTGACAAATCTAGCACAAAAAGTCCTCTTAGAGTTGCGTTTACCGCGCGCGTTATTAGCTTTTCTTGCGGGAAGTGGCTTAGCAATGGCTGGCCTTATTTTACAAACTGTTACGCGCAACCCTTTGGCAGATCCATATTTATTTGGGGTGTCATCTGGTGCTTCATTTGGTGTGGTGATGTTATTTGCGCTCACTGGTGTGCAAGCTGGTTTAGTACTCTCAGGTGCTGCCTTTGCAGGTAGTCTGCTGGCGATGACGGTTTTGTTATTAATTGCCAAATCGCAACTGAATAATCAGGTGGAGTCTATGCTACTGGCTGGTGTTGCTTTGTCGTTTCTTTTTAGTGCGTGCACCAGTTTATTATTGTATTGGAGTGACCCACAAGCGGTGACTGCCATTGTGTTTTGGACATTAGGTAGTTTCTCTCGAGCCGATTGGCAAACTCTGTGGCTGCCAGCTTTGGTGGTTCTGTTGAGTGTAAGTTGTATGTTGCTATTTAGAAGAACACTCAACGCCATGCTACTGGGTGATGAAAGTGCCACGACTCTAGGAGTTAATGTGACTAAGCTGCGTTTGGGTATGTTGCTACTGAGTTCGTTACTGACAGCTGTACTGGTGGCGATGTGTGGTGGTGTTGGGTTTGTCGGTTTAATGATCCCACATATTGTGCGGTTTTTTTTGTCCCAAGCAACTACAACAGGTTTGTTGCTCACGGCGCTCAGTGGTGGGTTATTCATGTTATGGGTCGATATTGTCGCGCGCACTGTACTTGAAAACCAAGAGTTGCCTGTTGGCGTGATCACCGCAGCCATCGGGAGTGTGTTTTTCTTAGTATTGTTGGTGTTACGCAAGCGCACTGCGGCGTCCATGTAGGAAGATAATATGAGTGATGTACGTAAACTTGAGCTGAAATTTGCCGAGCAAATTCAGCATCGAATTGACTTCAAAACAAAGCCGCTAGGGGCGTTAGGTGATCTTGAAGTGTTGGCTAAGCAGCTTGTTTTGATTTTTTCTCAAGGCTTGAACTCAGAGCAATTCGCTGCGGCTCACTTTGCTATCAACCATCCTCAATTAGTTGTTTTTGCAGGAGATCATGGTATTGCAGCAGAGGGCGTGTCTATTGCCCCCAGCGAGGTGACGGGGCAAATGGTCGCTAATTTCGCAAGAGGTGGTGCGGCCATCAATGTGTTTTGTCGCCAGTTTGACTGGCAACTCAGTGTCGTTGATTGCGGGATTTTAACTGCACCAGCGCCCACGTTGGGCGTTATCTCACAGCGCCTTGGTAGGACTACTGCATGTTTTACAACGGCTCCTGCGATGTCAGTCGAACAACTTGAACGAGGCTTGGCATATGGAAAACAATTAGTCGAATCTAAGTTGCCTTACAACAGTAACTTGCTGGCTTTTGGTGAGATGGGAATTGGCAACACCAGCTCGGCAGCTGCAATCTTTTCAGCTTTGAGTGGCCTTGCTCCTGAGCAAACCGTGGGCAGAGGCACTGGCGTTGACGATGATGTGCAAGCTAAAAAGCTTAGATTGATTGAACAGGCTTTGCTATTTCATCGCGAGCAGCTAAACACCGCTCGCGATATTTTACGCTGCTTAGGTGGTTTTGAGATTTGCCAAATGGTTGGAGCAATGTTGGCTGCGGCTCATCAGCAAAAAGCGATTGTGGTTGATGGTTTTATCGCAACTGCTTGTGCCATGTTGGCGATTGAAATGGAGCCTAATAGCCGTGATTACATGATTTTTGCCCATAATTCAGGTGAGCAAGGACATGCCAAAATGCTGGCTCATCTACAGGCCAAGCCGCTGCTAAATTTAGGTTTAAGGTTAGGAGAGGGCACCGGAGCGGCTCTGTGCTTACCGATATTGCACAGCGCACTGGCATTTTACAATGACATGGCTAGTTTTTCACAGGCGCAGGTAAGTGATGTGGTGAGTGTGTGAATAAAAGCGCATTTTTGTTGGCTATCGTGTTTCTCACACGTGTGCCTGTGCCTATCAAAGGTGAGGTAGATGAAGCTCTATTGAACCATGCCAGTCGTTATTTTTCCTTAGTGGGCTTACTCATTGGTCTATTTTTAGCTGTTATCTATTTCATATTGCAAAGTATTTTTCCTGTTGAAGTGGCAGTGATACTAACGCTCGCTGCGGGAGTAATACTCACTGGTGCTTTTCATGAAGATGGATTTGCCGATGTATGGGATGGGTTCGGTGGAGGCTGGTCGGTTGAGCAAAAGCTAACCATTATGAAAGATAGTCGGCTTGGAACCTATGGTGCCGCCGCACTGTGCTTGTTGTTACTTTTGAAATATCAATTGCTAGTTGGCTTAGCAGAACACTGGTATTGGGTATGTATCGCACTTATTTGTGGACACACGCTCAGTCGAACCATGGCGACCAGTTTGATAGGTTTATTACCCTACGTACAACAGGATATGCAAAGCAAGGTGAAGCCTATAGTACAAAGCCTGTCAAAAAGTGCGCGAGAAAGCCTTTATGGCTGTGCACTGGCTGTATTGCTGGTTTGCTGGGGATTTGACCTTTTTAATTTATGGCATTGTGTGACTTTGGTTGGCTGCTTAGTACTACTAAGGAGTTTATGTATCAGGTGGTTTCGCTGGCAACTAGGCGGTTATACAGGTGACTGTCTGGGCGCTGCGCAGCAATGTGCTGAAGTGGTCGTTTATATGGTGTGTTTATTGATATGGCTATGAACAAACAGATTCAACTGATATTAGGTGGCGCGCGCTCAGGGAAAAGTGCGCTAGCCGAGCAAAAAGCGAAGGCGCTGCTGGCCAGTGGCAAGGTTGATCAAATTGTTTATCTAGCCACGGCACAGGCGAAGGATGATGAGATGCATAACCGTATCGCTCATCACCAAGCACGTCGTGATGAGCAATGGCTGCTTATTGAAGAACCTTGGCAGCTACCACAGAGGCTAATAGAGCAACCCGAACGCAGTTGTGTGTTAGTTGATTGTTTAACACTTTGGCTGACGTATGGGCTTTGTGAGCTGGGACTTGAGGAATATTTACTTAAGAAGCAACAGCTGCTGGAAGCCCTAAAAAGTACATTGGCTGATGTGATTTTGGTGAGCAATGAAGTGGGCCACGGTATTGTTCCCGTTGGTGAATTAAGTCGTGAGTTTGTTGATCAGTCAGGTTGGTTACATCAGGATATTGCAAGCATCGCAACTCATGTTGAATTTGTCATGGCAGGTTGTGCGTTGAGGCTAAAATAATGGCGAAAACACTCATGATACAGGGGACTACCTCTGATGCGGGTAAAAGTACGCTTGTGGCGGGATTATGCCGTGTATTTGCGCGAAGAGGTATGCGAGTTGCGCCATTTAAACCGCAAAATATGGCGCTTAACAGCGCAGTGACTCCTTGTGGTGGAGAGATTGGCAGAGCACAAGCCTTACAGGCAATTGCGGCCAAGATTGAGCTTAGCACTGACTTTAATCCCATATTATTGAAGCCCAATAGCGATACGGGGGCGCAAGTGATCATGCATGGTCGAGCGATCAGTAATATGGAAGCGGGTAAATACCACGACTATAAGAAAGTAGCGATGGGGGCGGTATTACAGTCTCATCAACGACTCGAAGCGCAATATGAGTTGGTGTTGGTAGAAGGGGCGGGCAGTCCGGCGGAAATCAACTTACGCGAGAACGATATTGCCAACATGGGCTTTGCCTGTGCCGTTGAGTGTCCTGTTATCATTGTGGCAGATATCGACAAAGGCGGCGTGTTTGCACATCTTGTTGGTACTTTGGCGTTACTCAGCGAGCAGGAACAAGCGCTGGTACAAGGGTTTGTGATCAACCGTTTTCGAGGAGATATAGGGTTACTGCAATCAGGTTTGGATTGGCTTGAAGCGTATACCGGCAAACCCGTGTTGGGGGTGATGCCTTATTTGCATTCGCTCAATCTAGATGCCGAAGATGCGGTGACAATAGAAAACCATGTAATAGACGCACAACTGAGAGTCAGTGTGTTGCTCTTACCGCATATTAGTAACCATACGGATTTTGATACCCTGCGATTGCATCCTAATGTGGATTTACGATATGTGCGTCATGAAGAACAAATTGGTCCAACCGATCTCATTATTATTCCGGGGAGTAAAAATGTGTTGGGTGACTTGGCCTTTTTAAAAGCACAGAGTTGGCAGGCTGAGATCATGCGGCATCTGCGTTTCGGTGGCAAGGTTTTGGGGATCTGTGGTGGTTTACAAATGCTGGGACAGACGATTTTTGACCCAGATGGCATTGAATCATCGGAACAGCAAATGAGCGGGCTAAATTTAGCTCGATTTTCGACCACGCTAACAAGCAGTAAAACTTTAACCCAAGTATCGGGTGAATGTTTACTGGGTGAAACGCCAGTCGCCATCCAAGGGTATGAGATCCATTGTGGTATCAGTGAAGGCAAGGCATTGAGCCAGCCGTTCATGCGTTTTAGCAGTCATCCGCACAATATCACTCAAGATGGTTTTATATCAGAAGATAACCAGATTGTTGGCACTTACTTACATGGTCTTTTTGATACCCCTGATGCCGCAAATCTGCTACTGGCATGGGCCAGTAATGGGCGAGTGCAGGCAAATGCCTTTGACCTTGCTGAGCACCGTGAGCAGCAGCTTGAGCGATTGGCTGATACCTGCGAGCAATATTTGGACATAGATAAACTATTAGCCATGGCGCTAAAAGTATAGAAATTTAACCGAGAGGAATTTATGAGCGACTCAGCTAGTAAAAAAAATCAAGAAAAACATCAGCAAAGGCAGCAAAAAGTAAAAGAACAAGTGGATGCAAAGGTAGCGGCCGCTGACAAAGTGCAGGGGATTTTTCAGGTGATCACGGGCAATGGCAAAGGCAAGTCAACCTCGGGTTTTGGCACGGTGGCACGCTGTGTGGGTCATGGTAAGCAAGCCGCAGTGGCACAGTTTATCAAAGGTATGTGGGAATGTGGTGAGCGTAATTTACTAGAAAAGGTCGGCGTGCCATTTGCGGTGATGAAAACGGGGTTTACTTGGGAGACGCAAAACCGAGAAACAGATACCCAAGCTGCACAACAAACATGGCAGCAAGCCAAGCTATGGCTACAAGACGAAAGCATTGATTTGGTGCTACTTGATGAACTCACTTATATGGTCAGTTACGATTATATAGAGTTAGAAGAAGTACTTCAGGCAATTGCTAATCGTCCAAAAATGCAATCAGTGATCGTAACTGGTCGTGGGGCTCATCGAAAGTTGACTGAATTGGCGGATACGGTGAGCGAAGTTCGTAATGTTAAGCATGCTTTTGAGTCTGGCATTAAGGCCCTAGAAGGATTTGACTTCTAATGTTTTATATACGTTTATGTATACTTATCATAGGGTTATTTTGTGGTTATGGCCACGCTAATGAGGCAAAGCGGATCATTGCATTGGCCCCACATATTGTTGAAAACTTATTTGCTATTGGCGCAGGTGAACGTATCGTTGGTACCGTAGAGTACGCAGATTATCCCGAAGCGGCGAACCAGATTGTGCGCATTGGTGGTTACAATGGCATCATGCTAGAGAAAGTATTGGCGCTGAACCCTGACTTGGTGATTGCGTGGCAATCTGGAAACAAAAAAGACGACTTGGATAAACTGGAGAAGCTGGGTATTCGTGTGATCTACAGCGACACCAAAGATATTAGTAAAGTTGCGGATGAGCTGCGCTTATTTGGTAAGTTAACAGGGAAAATTCAACAAGCAGAACAACTTGCGCAGCAGTTCACGGCTCGCTTCAATCGTATACAAAGTCTCTATCAAGGTGCAACACGTTTACAGGTGTTTTATCAATTGTGGCCAGAGCCAATGATGACCATAAATCGCAATACATGGCTTCATCAATTGCTAGAACTGTGCAGCGTAGATAATGTATTTGCTGATAGTTCAATGGAGTACCCGCAAATCAGTGTTGAAAATGTGCTTAAGAAAAAGCCAGAAGTTATCGTGTTGCCTTATGAGAAAAGCAAAAAGGTGATGCCAACAATAAATTGGCAAGCTTGGCCGGAGATCCCCGCGGTGCAATATCAACAGTTTATTGAAGTGGACGCGGATTTACTGCATCGTTACAGTACCCGAGTGCTTGATGGGGTAACGGATATGTGTGATAAACTACAACTTGCTCGCGCACACTATGATAAGAATTAAAGGAAACCAGCATGACAACTTGGCAAAGTGTATTGGGTCAGGAAAAGCAGCAAGCCTACTTTCAAGAGACATTAAACTACGTGGCACAGCGCCGCAATGAAGGGGTCACGGTATATCCGCCACATGAGCAAATTTTTGAAGCCTTTAAAGTAACGCCGTTTGAACAGGTAAAAGTGGTTATTTTAGGGCAAGACCCTTATCATGGCCCAAATCAGGCCCATGGTTTGTGCTTTTCGGTGTTGCCGGGTGTTAAGCCGCCTCCTTCTTTAGCGAATATGTACAAGGAACTGGCTCAGGATATCGAGGGGTTTAGCATTCCAAATCATGGCTACCTGCTGCCTTGGGCCGAGCAAGGCGTACTGTTGCTCAACACGGTATTGACGGTAGAACAGGGGCAAGCGCATTCTCATAAAAAACTAGGTTGGGAGCGTTTTACCGATGTAGTGATTGAACAATTGAATGCACACAGTGATGGTATTGTATTTTTGTTATGGGGCGCACATGCTCAGAAAAAAGGCAAGAATATTGATAAGCAACGCCATCATGTTTTGCACGCCCCACACCCGTCTCCTTTGTCAGTTCACCGTGGGTTCTATGGTTGTCAGCACTTTTCTAAAACGAATCAGCTACTACAAGAGATGGGTAAACAACCTATTAACTGGCAGGTGTAGCGCTTAATCGATGAGTACGGAGTCGGATTTTTAGTACATTAAAAAAGGCTCACAGGAGCCTTTTTTAAAGGTTAAATCCAGATGAATTAGATGAAGTCTAATTCGTCTAGATCTAGGTTGTCTGCGAAGTAATCTAGTTCCTGTAGTTCTTTGCGAAGACGCTGTTTATCTTTTAGCGCTTCTATTTCACGCCATTTTCGTTTTTGCTTTTTCTGAGAGGTTCGTTTTTGTGTTTCAGGACCTTCTAATATTTCTAGTATATCGTCTAGGCTATCCATGAATTTCTCCTATTGATTATTAACCTCAATAACGCTTTTGCACTCAATTTCGCACTTTAAGCAACTTCGGTATACCACAACTTGCGTAAAAATAAAACACAAATGTGTCGTTTAAGTTAAAGACGAGTGACAGTTTGATTAAAATCAATAAACAGCGGGCATAAAAAAACGCCACATTAAGTGGCGTTTTTAAGGAACTAGAGGAGCGCTATTACAGGGCTTTGAAGCGAGTTTCTAACTCTTCTTGCGCTTGAGCGAAAGAACGAATACCTTCAGCCAGTTTTTCTGTAGCCATGGCATCTTCATTGTGTAACCAGCGGAATTGCGCTTCGTTCAATGGTGCAGGCTTTGCTTCTAGTGCATAGTTACTTTCAAGCAAGTATTCTGGCGCATCAGTTAGCTCACCTAATTCTTCGAGTAACGAAGGGCTAATCGTTAATTTGTCACAGCCAGTCAGTGCGATTATTTCACCTGTGTTACGGAAACTTGCACCCATTACAACGGTTTTATAACCATGGCGCTTATAAAATTCATAAATGCTGCGTACAGACTGCACACCAGGATCAGCCATTGGATCTGTTGGTTTTTCTAAGCCATTGGCAACATGCCAGTCTAAAATCCTGCCTACAAATGGAGAAATCAAAAATACGTTTGCATCGGCACATGCGCGGGCTTGAGCTTGGCTGAACAATAAGGTCAAATTACACTTGATACCTTCTTTTTCTAGTTGTTCAGCGGCTTTGATACCTTCCCAAGTCGATGCGATTTTAATCAGTATTTTATCTTGGCTAACGCCTTCTTTGCGATACAGCGCCAATAAGCTCTTTGCTTTTTCAATGGTCGCTTGTGTATCAAATGATAAACGCGCATCTACTTCTGTAGAAATATAGCCTGGCACGATATCAGCGATCTCTTTACCAATCAGCACCGCAAAGTAATCACATGCTAGCTCTAATTGTTTATCAGTATCAGAGTGTACTGATTTCGCGTAATCCCATGCTTTTTGTAGATAAGCTTGATAGGCTGGCATTTCGCTCGCTTTTAAAAGTAGCGATGGGTTGGTTGTGGCATCTTCAGGTTGATGCTTACGAATTGCTTCAATATCGCCAGTATCGGCGACGATTGAAGAGTGCTTTTTGAGCCTATCTAGTGCTGATGTCATTGGTTTTCCTCATTCCTATTTGCAGCAAAAATTTCGAAAAATCTTAGTGTTCCTATGTTGCAGTACCATGACGGCCATTAATAGGTCAATTGTCCGTATTTATGCGGATAACACTATTATGCGGGCGTTCACAGTGTACAAAAGGTAGGGACACTTTGTTTGAATTGTTGTTATCCCCTATAAAATCAAGGGTTATTCAATACTTGAAGTCAGCAGGGGATAGTGTTGAAATTGACATTAAACATATTTTAAGTCAATAGGCTCGCCATGATCACGGTAATCTCTCCTGCAAAAAATTTAGATTTTGAAACGCCATCGCATATCTCGCACTTTACTCAGCCAGAACTACTAGAGCACAGTGAAGAACTGATAAAAGTGTGCCGTAACT
This sequence comes from Pseudoalteromonas sp. T1lg23B, assembly GCF_002964665.1. GTDB lineage: Bacteria > Pseudomonadota > Gammaproteobacteria > Enterobacterales > Alteromonadaceae > Pseudoalteromonas. The sequence goes on from NZ_PQBZ01000013.1 coordinate 536,235, forward strand.
TATCAATGCAACAGGTCGCCAGCTTAATGAAAATTAGTGATAAGCTCGCTGGATTGAACGTAGCGCGTTTTAATGACTGGTCTTTACCCTTTAACGCACAAAATGCTAAACAAGCAGTGTTGGCCTTTAACGGCGATGTATATAGCGGTTTGGAAGCCAGTTCGCTGAGTGAAGATACACTAGAGTACGCGCAGCAGCATTTAAGGATCTTATCGGGTCTGTATGGAGTATTGAAGCCGCTAGATTTGATGCAAGCATATCGATTAGAAATGGGCACCAAGTTAGACAGCCCACGTGGTAAGAACCTATATGAATTCTGGGGGAGCATTATAGCGAAAAAACTTAACGAAGCGCTGGCGCAAACTCATTCATCACAGTTAGTGAATTTGGCATCTAACGAGTACTTCAAAGCGGTTGATAAAAAGGCACTAGAGGGGGAAATTGTTACCCCTATCTTTAAAGATTGTAAAAATGGCCAATACAAAGTCATCAGCTTTTACGCGAAAAAAGCACGCGGAATGATGGCTCGCTATATTATGGAGCATCAAGTGAAGAGTGTTGACAAGCTACGTCAGTTCGATGTGGCTGGCTATTACTTTAGCGAACAAGCAACCAGCAAAGCGAATGAACCTGTGTTCTTACGAGAAGAGCAAAACTAACGAGTAAAAGCGTGCATAGCACGCTTTTTTGTTGTCCTTTTTACCTCACACATTTGCTCAGTTCACAATATTTCTCAGCCTCTAGGAATACGCATAAGCGGCGCAATACCCCACTGCTTTTTTAGATTTTTGCGCTGTTACAGTGACCGTAAAAAATTGTGGTCGCGCATACCAAATGCCTTTCCCTCTTCTATACTTGGTTAAAATTTAAGTAATTAATGCGTCGCAAGGTTGCGATAAGAAGGAAATAGCGATGACTGACAAACCGCTACGTTGTGATATTGATCAAGGTAAGCGCAAGTTGTTAAAGCGTGCTGCAGGCCTAGGAGCATGTGGTCTACTTGGTTTTAATGTGCCATATGTATTTGCTAAAAAAACGCACACGGTTAGAGTACTTGGCACTCACGTAACCTTGCAAGAGGCACTTAAAGAACAAGCGCAAAAAGATTTGGGCATCAACCTATCATTTGAGCCTAAAGGGAGTGCAGCCGTGTTACAAAAAGCTGCTATGTCTCCCGAATCTTTTGACTTGTACGAGCAGTGGTCAAATAGCATCAATGTGTTGTGGTATACAGGCTCAATTCAGCCCATAGAAAAAAAGCGGTTGCGTTATTGGGATGAGATAAACCCGCTGACTAAAACAGGTCGTGTGCAACCGAGTGCGAATATCGGAGCAGGAGATGCACCATACAAGTTGTTACATGTGCAGCCTGATGGCAGCCTTTCTGATCACGAAACCGATGTTATCAGTTATCTCCCTTATGTGCACAACGTCGATTCATTTGGCTACAACACAAAAGTGATTGAACCCGGTATTCCGTATAAGACGGAAAGTTGGGGATGGCTGCTCGAGGAAAAGTATCGCGGTAAAGTGGGGGTGGTCAATGCGCCCACGATTGGTTTGTTCGACTTAGCACTTGCGGCGCAAGCCCAGCGACTGATGACTTTTGGCAATATCGGTAACATTACCAATCAAGAACTCGATCAATTATTCAAGATTTTAAGTGAGTTTAAGCAGCAAGGCCACTTTAGTGGTTTCTGGACATCGGTGCCAGAATCGGTTGATTTTATGAAAAGTAATCGAGTGGTCATTGAAAGTATGTTCTCTCCGGCTGTATCGGCGCTAAATGGCCAAAACGTACCTGTGATTTATGCCGCACCAAAAGAAGGGTATCGGGGCTGGCATGGCGTAATGTGCTTGTCTTCACATACTCAAGGCGCGGTGAAGGATGCGGCCTATGAGTACATGAATTGGTGGTTGTCGGGCTGGCCTGGAGCATTTATCGCACGTCAGGGCTATTACATTTCCAACCCGCAACGGGCGAAAAATTATCTGTCTCAGAATGAGTGGAACTATTGGTATGAAGGTTTGCCTGCGGCGAGTGACTTAGCGGGCACTGATGGCCAACTATCTGTTAAAAAGGGAGAAGTTCGGACCGGTGGCAGCTATTTAAAACGTTTCAGTAATGTCGCGGTGTGGAACACCGTTATGCCCAGTTATGACTATAGCTTGCAAAAATGGTATGAGTTTATTAATTAGGAGGGTGGTATGAAGTTCTATCGCTCTTTGACATTTCAACTCAGCTTTGGGCTGTTATGTATTGGGTTAATGGCATTGATATCAGCCTACTTAACCAATATCAGTTATCAATTACTTGAGCAGCGTGATACAGAAATAGAGCAGTCAACGCATATGGCAGAGATCGCTCATGACCTTGAGCTTGCTGTTATCGACCTACAGCGTAATGTTCTGATTTATAAGCAGTCTGCTAGCTTGGTTGCGATGGATCGTAGTCAAGATTTAATCAGTAAAATTGAAAGTGCACTAGCAGAACTTGACCAATCTCCAAATTACAAAGAAGAAGTGAGCGATATGATTGCGCGAATGCGTATTCATATTGGTGACTATCGTGACAACCTGTCTATGGTTATTTCGGGTCGAGAAAGACGACAGTCTTTATACCAAAATGAGCTGTTGGGCTTGATTAATCGTGCTCAAGAAACCATCCATAAAGAAATAAGTGTTAATAATCAGCCTCTAATATCGTCTTATTTGTTGAAAGCTCATAATGCAGTGCTTGCCTACTTGATTACACAAAATGCAGAGCACATTAGAATGTTTGATGCTCAGGTTGCAGCGGCAAAGGCAGAACTCGTAGCGCTTAATAAACAGTCAGTGGTCGCTCAGTTTCAGGATATTCATTTAGCCTTTAGAAAGTTACATCAAACCATTCGTGGTTATTTGTACTTAACCAACGTGGTTTTAACTGGCAGCGCTAATGAAATATTGCACCTTTCTTCAAAGCTTCGTGAACTAGAGGAGAAGGTGATGCAAAGTAAAATAGTGGAAGCAAAGCAGACTATGAACTCTTTGCAGCAACGCAGTGAGCTATTTATTTTGCTAAGTATGGTGATGGTCGCCGTATATGCAATATTCCTTATTTTACGGGTGATCCGACCCATTCGAACTTTGACGGTGCTGTTTCAACGCCTCAGTAATAATCTTCACATAGTGGATATTCCTTATCTAAAACGTGGAGATGAAATTGGTCAGCTATCATTGGCTGCTAGCGTGTTTCATAAAAAGAATATTCAAATAACAGAGCTGTTTGAGCGCACCAAAGAATTAGTGATCGAGCAAAAAGAGCTTAATCAGGAGTTAGATGTAAAACGTCAGGAAGCGGAACAGGCAACGGTGTCAAAAAGCTTGTTTTTGGCCAATATGAGTCATGAAATCCGCACGCCGATGAATGGTATTATCGGACTGGTTGAGCTTTTGAAAAAATCAGACTTACAGGAAGAGCAGCGTGAGTGCCTTGATAAAATAGATTATTCGAGCGGTGTTTTAATGTCGGTGATCAATGACATTTTGGACTTTTCAAAAATAGAAGCCGGTAAGCTAGACATTGAAGACAAAGAGTTTGAACTGGATAAAATGCTAGAAAATATTCTCGCTTCGGTCAGCCTGAGAGCTGCAGAAAAGAATTTATACTTTAGGTGTTTATGCCCAACCGAATTGAGTCATTTTGTTGGCGATGAAGTACGCATCACGCAAATAATTTTAAACTTGTGTAATAACGCCATTAAATTTACTTCGATAGGCGGTATAGATTTACGGCTTTCGGCACATGGCAGTGCTACTGGAGAGGTGATTCTGAGTATAGAGGTAGAAGACACAGGAATTGGCATGTCAAAGCAACACCAGCGAGATGTTTTCGATCGTTTTTCTCAAGCTGACGTTTCAACCAGCAGAAAATACGGTGGAACAGGATTAGGGCTGGCCATAGTAAAACAGTTATGTGAGTTAATGCATGGCAGTATCAGTGTTCGCTCTCAGCCAGAGAAAGGGTCGGTTTTTTCGGTATTATTAAGGCTAAAGCCCGCTCAACATCAGGAAATATTAAAGCTTCCAAATTCAGAAGACTTGGCGGTAAGTTTGCTATATCACGGCCATAACCGTAAGCCCTTAGACCTTATCAGTGAATATTTTACGATAAATAATTGTAAGGTGAATTATTTACAAATGGGTAAATCGAAACACCTATCTCAACAGCACATTGCCAATAAACATGTGGTTTTGATGTTAGATCACGAGCTTTCAAAAATCTTGAGTCTGTCTGATATGGCGATGCTACAGCATTATTGTCAGAGGCTAAGTGTTGTCATTGATAAAAGAGATGCTGTATTGCTTAGCCGAGCGGGCATCGCAAATGATGTATTGGTATTAGAAATGCCTTTTACGTATGTGACCTTCTACGACCACGCTTGTAAGCTTTTTGGCCTGCGTAATGGCAAAAAACAAATTCATGTAGAGCCTGAAATAGAACTGAATTTACATGGTAATGTTTTATTAGTTGAAGATAACGCAGTGAATCAGATGGTCGCTAAAAAGCTACTAAACACTTTGGGGATTGAGGCTGATATTGCTGAAGATGGCAAACAAGCTATCAACAAGTTAAGCAATACACCGTATGCTTATGACCTTGTTTTAATGGATATACAAATGCCAGTGATGGATGGCTTTAAAGCAACACAATGTATACGCAATGAGTTGAAATTAGATATCCCAATTTGCGGTTTGTCAGCCAATGCAATGTCAGAAGATTTCGACAAAGCTATCGCCCATGGCATGAATGACTTTATTACCAAACCCATAGAAATGGACAAACTTAAAGCGGTATTGGTGCAGTATCTTAACTAAAAAAGCCAAAACCTAAACTCATCACATAGCAAATGAATTTAGGTTTTGTTATGAAAAAGAGATTACTTCTTTTTCTTTTGTTTGGTTTTCAGCTTTTTCTTTGCTTTTATCTTTACTGGATCTTTTTTCTTTTTAGGAAGCTTAGCTTCTTTATGTTTAGGCTCTACCCCTTTGATAACTCGGCGTTTAAGGCTTTGCTCGGTATAACGCTCAACTTTGGCGAGTATCGCAGCATCATGTGCTTCAACCAAAGAGATAGCGGTGCCTTTTTTACCGGCACGGCCCGTTCTGCCAATACGGTGTACATACACATCCGCGGAGCGTGGCATGTCAAAGTTGATGACATGAGTAATATCAGGTACATCAATGCCACGTGCAGCGACATCGGTGGCGATTAGGATGCGGGTGCGACCACTGTGAAAACTAGCCATTGCGGCCATACGTTTATCTTGAGGCATTTCTCCGCGAAGCCAAGTCGTTTTTATGTCGTTAGCATACAGTTCACCGACCAATTGTTCTAAACGTTCACGCGTTTTTACAAACACAATGGCCTTTTGCACTTCTTCTTCTTGCAGCAGGTGTGTAAGCATGGCGAGTTTATGTTTATAGTCATCCGCTAAATGCACCCATTGGTGAATTTTAGCTTTTTCTTTTCTTGATGACTCTGCTTCTAGTAGCGCAGGGTCGTTAAGAATACGCTCTGCAAACAGCTCAACACTATCGCCTTCTAATGTTGCTGAAAATAAGAAACACTGGCGTCGATTTTTAGCTTCATCACAAATACGCAACATTTCTTTTTTGAAGCCTAAATCAAGCATTCGGTCTGCTTCATCCAAGATCAATAGTTCAACATTTTCGGCGTGGAAGTTTTCGGTTTCAAGATATTCCATTAGACGCCCTGGTGTAGCGATTAGAATATCGTTGTTCTTTTCAAAGATCTCTTTGTGACTTCCGTAGTTGATACCACCGGTGACAACCCCAATTCGTAGGTGTGTGTTTGCGGCAAGTAACTGACATTGTTCATGTACCTGATAGGCCAGCTCACGAGTTGGAGCCATGATCAGTACGCGTGCAAAACCCGGATCACGACGAGGGAAATCAAGCAAATACTGAATTGCAGGGATCAAAAACGCGGCAGTTTTACCGGTACCTGTAGGGGCCGAAGCTAAAATATCACGACCAATTAGAGCCTCGGGGATCGCGAGTTGTTGAATGCTGGTGGCTGTTTCATAGCCCATTTTGTCAATGGCGGCCAAAACTTTGGCGTCAAGATCGAATTCAGAAAATTGCATAGCGCATCATAAATAAAGGACAATGTGCGCAATTATACGCGCGATGGCTATTTTGGAAAAGGTGAATCATGTCTGGGTTTGCATTTAAGCAGTTTAAGATACAACAAAGCAACACCGCAATGAAGGTGTCGACCGATGGAATCATGCTCGGTGCCTGGATAAATTTAAGTAATGCCAAGTACTTATTGGATATCGGCTGTGGTACCGGACTGTTATCGCTAATGTGCAAACAACGTCAGCCACAATTACATGTGGATGCAGTGGAAATTGACTCGGGTGCGGTCAAGGACGCACAGAGTAACATTAAACACAGTCCGTGGCCCGATATCAGACTGCATCATGGCGATATTCAGTCTTTTAAGAATCAGCATGTGTTTGATGTCGTGATTTGCAATCCACCATATTTTAATAATAGCCTCAAGGGGCCGAGTCATGCGAGAAATACAGCGCGCCATACGGACAGCTTAACCTTTGAAGAGCTGATTGAGACTTTTTTGAAAGTGAGTCATGACTTGTCTAGGTTAGCAATCATTCTACCTTGCAAAGAAGCAGAACAGTTTCAATCCATGGCATATTCTAGTGGACTATCATTACAGCGCCATTGCCAAGTTTCTAGTAGCAAAGAGAAAGGGCCGACACGCAGTATGATGGAGTTTCAACGCATTCAACGCATTCAACCACAAGCATCGCTCGTTGAGTCATTATGTATCTATCAACCAGGACAAATCTACACAGAGGATTTTATTAAACTCTGTCAGGATTTTTATCTAAAAATGTAAAGACATCAGTCGTCACGATAAATCTATTAAACGTTTGTTATGCCCTGCAAGTGATCTTTGTAAGCCATTGTAATTTTATTTCTGAGATTTTGAACTAAAGTAGTTATGTGTTGTTAATATTTTGTTTCGCATTGCTGTGAGCAGTAAGGGATGCGTGGCCGACTATGGTACTTGTGACCATGTGATCGGTAAGAAAAGGAATATGCGTTATGATTTTAACTGCAAGTACCGTATTACCCACCCAACTAGGCTCGTTTGATGTAAAGATTTATCGCAACCACCAAGGTGAAGAAGTCACAGCTATTTGCAAAGGTGATGTGCATGGGCGTAGTGATTTACCCGTCAGAATGCACTCAGCATGTTTTACTGCAGAGGTGCTAGGGTCATTAAAGTGCGATTGTAAACAACAACTTGACTTTGCATTGTCTTATATAGCTAAGCATCAAGGCATGGTGATTTATCTGCCTCAAGAAGGGCGTGGTATTGGCTTGAGCAATAAAATCAAAGCGTATGCCCTGCAAGAACAGGGGTATGACACGATAGAAGCCAATGCAATGTTAAATCTACCAATAGATGCAAGAACGTATGACGATGCTGCGCAAATCATTCGCTTGCATGATTTGGAATCTGTGCGGCTATTAACAAACAATCCGCTGAAAATTAATCAGCTTACAGAATTGGGCATCAAGGTAACCGGTCGGTTGCCTGTACCAAGTGATCCCACATCTCATGCAATCGATTACCTTGAAACCAAACGTCGTCAAATGGGGCATATGCTGGCGCGCCATGATGTAAAGTCTAAAATAATACCCAGTCCCATTAGTAGGCCGTTTATTCACATTAATTTTGCCATTGATGGGCACGCCAATACCTGCTGTCCAAATGGTGATGCACTGCCTGTGTCGTGCAGCTCTGATTGGCAACGAGTACATGAGCTTAGGCAAAAGTATGATGCTATTGCGGTAGGGGCAAACACTTGGCTCAATGACAATCCCAAACTGACAGTGAGAGAGGAAGTGTTGGGTCGTGAGCCTACGCGCCAGCCGATGAGAGTTATCTTTGCTGGCAAAAGGTCAGCACAGCTTCAAAACTTAGACGTTGATCAACCCAATATACGCAGAGCCACTTTTTTGGTGGGCGCGACCACATTAAGAAAAAGCGATGGGCTGACCTACATTGATGCTCATGATTATATGCTTGCCCAGCCCCTAGCAAAACTAAAGCAGAAGGAAATAAATAGCGTGCTGGTAGAGGGGGGTCTCACCTTAATTAATTCGTTTGTCTCGCAGCAACTGTTTGACCTTGTAACCATTTATGTAAGAACGCCATCGATATGTAAAGCGGTTAAACTAGCCACGGAAGTACTAAAAGACATCTGTGCCGATCAAATCGAAGCACAATCATTTGGCGATGGTATTTTATTGACAGCCGTTTTAGAGCAGGCCCAACCCAATGTCACTAAAAAGCAGGAGTTGGCTTATGAATAAACTCATTTTTGGGTTGCTTAACCCATATGGAGAACAATTAAGTGCCCTGCAAACTAAGCTTAGAGAGTTTACGATTGCGTTTTCACGCTATCGCTACCGTAAAGAGATACTCGAAGGGTCGAGTATCTCTGAGATACTTAATATGGCAGTGAGCAAAGGTGCGAACTATTGCCTTATTCAATCAATAGGACATGTAATTGATGAGCAGTGGTACTTACCTCACTGGCAGCGTCAGGGATTTCATCAAAGCATTAGCAAACTTTGTCAGCAGCAAGATTTTCTAGTTGCGGGGCAGTTGTACCGTTCGGACAATCTTACACTGGGCATTGAACCTAGTTGTATATTGGTAAATATTTTTCAGTATCAAAAGCTTGGAATGCCTGATTTTGGCGAAATTGACTGGCAAACACGAGAAGTTATTTCAGCGGCATCATCATTTGCACTTGAAGATAGTGAGCAATGGCAAAAGAATCAGCAGCCCTGTGACGCTCACGGATGGCAATTTGTGTTATGCAGTTTGGAGCATAAACTGCATGTCAGGATGTTTTCACATGATATTAACTACAACCGATTTGATTTGAATGCGCCAAAAAACCAGCAAGTATTTGCTGAATGTTTACTTGGCTCCCGTTCGTTGCAAGAAGTAGCGAATCAATTAGCGCCAGCTCAGCTGGAGTTTATACAGCGAGCACAAAAACAGAACCAAAACGCCAAAAAGGGTGTGTTTTTGCTGAATATTGAGTCATATGATGATTTAGACAAAGAGCCTAAAGATCAGGTGCTTGATTCGGTATTCAGTGTGGCAGCGGGCTTTAAGGCATACCGAATATTGGCAACACAAGGGTTTCATGCACATAGCCAAGTGGTGTTTTTTGACTACAGTCAACAGGCGCTAGCAGTGCGCCAATTCATCGTTGAGCATTGGGATGGCGAAGATTTTCCTGCATTTGTGAAAATAATATTTAAACACTTTCCCGAGCCAAGCACTTTCTATCAACTGTGGCATAACACAGATACCAAAAACATTGATTGGCAAGACTTAGAGCAACTTTGGCAAACAGAACTGGCGCGTTGGGGTGGTTCACAGCGTTTTAAAGAGCAGTGGCAACGTTTGAAATCTTTACCTCACCGTTATATGCACATTGATTTATTAGAAGACAAACAAGCATTGTTTGAAGCGATCAAAGGGGCGGGTAATAGCTACATTTGGTGGAGTAATGCCTTCTTTACAATCTATAGTCTTTGGCACTTTAGCGCACAGCAACGTAAGTCATTTTATTATGAATGGGTGTCTTTGTTAGCACAGTATGCGGGAGATTGTCGGGTCAATGGTGCAGATCATAACAACTACGCTGTTAACGGCTTAACAGCACAGCAGTACCACAAGTTACTAGATGAGCAGTCAGGGGGGGAGCTGAGCCCTCATGCTCTGCCATGTTTAGACATGCAGTTTTAATAAAGGAATGGATTATGAGCGTTTCAGAACAATTTTTATATCATCGTGGCCCAATTACCTGTGCTGCACAGGTCGGTAATAGTCAGCAAATTATTACATCGGGTTATGATAGCGCTGTTGCTTTATTTGATATTGATACTGAGCAGGTTGAACTACTAGGCTACCATGAGCACTTGGTCAATAGAGTAACGGTGAATCATGATGGGACTTTGGCCGCCAGTGCCTCATCAGATTACAACATTTACTTGTGGGATTTGGTTGATAAAAGCCTGAAACGTGTACTCAAGGGACATGATGACGACGTTGAAGATTTTGTATTTATCAATGACCACCTTGGAGCATCTGTATCCAGAGATTGGCGTATATTGGTGTGGAATTTAGATACCGGCGCCATTGAACGGATTATTTTAGGGCATGAAAAAGATGTATTGTCTATTAACTATTTTGCGGGAAAGTTATATACATCTGGCGATGATATGACGCTACGTGTATGGGACATAGACACGGGCAAGCAATTGGCCAAAATAGGCCCATTTACCACGGAAACCGATAGCTGTGCAATCGATGAGAAGAATCATCGACTGATACTAGGGTGCGATGACGGCATCGTGCGGGTTTTTGATTTGCAAACACATCAATTGATAGCCCAGTTAGAGGGTCATACGTCGGCCATTAAAAAGGTGGCAGTGTCGCCCACCAATGGCAATATCCTATCGGCAGCCTACGACCAACGAATTTTAATTTGGGATCACCAAAACTTTGCGCAGATACAACAATTAGAAAGTAAAAATGCGCTTTGGGAGCGCTCATTTAATTGGGCTTCTGATGGTCTGCGAGTTATCGCAGGGAGCTTTGATGGTACTGTATTTGTTTGGGATGTTACCTCTGGAGCGTGCATCCATCACCTGGGGCATAAGCATGCGATGGGTAACGCCTGTTTTAATGATGTTGCATCGAAAGGCGATGGCACTTTAGTGGCAGTGAGTGATGATGGCATCATTAGAGTGGGTTTGCTCACTATCGAGCAGGCGCGCTGGCGTACTCAATATAGCCCACAAAATGGACGTGTTTTGATGAACGCAGTGCACTTTTGCTCGCAAATGCAAAAGGTCATTGCGGGTGCCCATAATCAACACCTGTACTTATTTGAGCGCTCACATCAAAACTTGCATGAACAAGCAAGTATTGCGCTTGATGAAGGGCCTATCAACAGTATTGTCAGTGCACATCATAGCGGTTATCAAGGAGATTTATTCGTTGCTTGTTATAGCGGCAAGATTGCGCATTTGGCCAGTGATGGTAGACAGATAAAAAAAATATCTGCCCATGACAATGCAGTCAAAGCCCTTGCTTTACATCCTCACCAGCGTTTAGGGATAAGTTGCTGTGCAGAAGGGGAGCTGGTGAGCTGGGATTTTGAGGGAAATATTCAACAGCACTATTTAGGCCATACGGCCATTATTGATGATGTTGCGATTGACCCAAGTGGACGTTACGTAGCAAGCGCTGGACGTGATTTTATTTTAAAAGTACATGGCATTGAAGATGGAAAATTACATCACTGTATTCATTTAGGAAAACGCTCACCTAAAGGGTTGCTGTTTTTGGATCAAAGCACCGTCATTATCACTAACTACTGGGGAGAGTTGTTAAAAGTCGATTTAACGGACGGCTCTGTAGTACGCAATAGCATTGCCAAGAATGGCATTAGTGCGGTAGTGCGCCATGGTGAATTTTTAGCTGCGACCTCTTACGATGGTGCTATTTATTTGGTCGATCCTAAGCAATTGATAACGGTAAACAGCTTACGCTCTATGACGCAAAAAACTTCCGAGCCGGCTTATGTTTGATAAGAAAATTGAGCGCTTTGTCATACTCTCAGCGCCACGAAGTGGCAGCAACATGCTGTGTACCATGCTGCAATCTCACCCTGATATTTTGTGTCATCATGAGATTTTCAACCCAAATGGACTGTTTTATGCGTTACCGTTGCGAGGGGGAGAGTTTAGTGTGGCGAACGATATACGTCACAGAGATTCGCACCCGCTGAGTTGTTTAGAGCGCATCTGGCAATCAGATTTAGGGCATAAAGCCGTTGGTTTTAAAATGACCCACTGTCAGAACCAAACTGTATTTTCCCGCCTACTCCACGACTCAAGTATAAAAAAAATAATACTTGAGCGTCGCAATCAGCTCAAAGTTCACGTCTCTAAATTGCTAGCCGAACAAAGCGGAGTGTGGGAAAACTATGGGGGTTTACCTCCTCAAACACGCTGTCAGGTTAAGGTAGACATTCAGCAACTTCAAACAGACATAGCTTTGAACAAATCTTACTATCAGCACATTAGAGACACCTTGCATACCTCTGGACAAGAGTGGTGCGAGGTGGAGTATGAAGCTATCAACACCTCATCACAACAACGAATTGTGCTGGAATTTCTAAATATGAGCCAAGCACCGTTAGTCGCTCAAAGTCGTAAACAAACTCCCAGAGATTTAAGTGAAGTGATTGCAAATTATCAAGAATTATTAAGTAGCAATGAACCGGCATTGCGCTCTCAATTAACGAGTTTAGACGGATAATAGAGGGAATATGAATAGTGAAAAAGCAAAGCAGATCCGCATGGTGTTGTTAGACATAGATGGCGTAATGACAAATGGTCTGGTTGGTTACGGGAGTGATGCCAGAATCAAGTTTTTCCACTCACAGGATGATCACTTGATCCGCATGACTATCCGCGAAGGCATTCCGGTAGGAATAATTTCAGGCAGAGCTGATCTTGCCAATACGCAACATGCGCAAGAGCTTGGTATGGCACCGTGTTGTTTTGGTGAACTTGTAAAGCTAGATGCGTTTAAACGGGTACTGGAAAGTTATCAATTAAGTGCGCAGCAGTGTTTGTATATGGGGGATGATTTGATGGACATCCCTGTGATGCGTCGTGCCGGTATAGCAGTATGCCCTGCCGATGCCAGTGCTGAAGCTAAGGAGGTCGCACATTGGACGACACAAGCACAGGGTGGGCAAGGCGCTGTGCGAGAGGTGCTGGTGGCGTTACTTAAAGCGAAAGGTCTGTGGCAGCAAGCCACTGAAAGGTATTTAGTGTAAGGAGTCATATATGCAAACGTATGAGGAATATACAGATATTCATGTTCCGAGCTTTGAAAAGTCTCCACAGCGTTTGCAGTGCCTTAGCCATGCGCAGTTGAAAGAATTGGCGGATATTGCTGAGGATGCATACTATTTGTTGGATCTGAACAAGGTCACTGATAACTATCATAAGTTTAGAAATTGTTTTGCTCAGCAATATGAGGCGTGTCAAATAGCCTATTCATTTAAAACCAACTACACCCCCGCGCTATGTCGTCACCTCAAAGCACTTGGCTGCTTTGCCGAAGTTGTGTCAAAAATGGAATATGACATGGCCACTAAAGTGGTTGGGTATCATCCTTCTCAAGTCATTGTAAATGGCCCGGTTCATAGTCAGCAGTTTGTAGAAACCGTAATGACTGATGGTGCGCTGTTCAATGCCGATGCTTGGTATTTACTGGCTATGGTTGAAAAGGTATGCAAACGCTACCCTCAGCGCCAGTTTCGAATTGGTGTGCGAATTACCTATCCGATAGCACAAGGAGGAGAGTCTCGCTTTGGCATCACTTGCGATAAAGCCAATATGAGCAAATTAGCTAGTTGGCAAAAAAGTCTCAACAATTGTCAAATTGTTGGATTTCACAGTCATTTTTCCAATTCGTCACGCAGTTTTGCGTCTTTTTCTTCTCGTATAAACGGCCTGCTTAGCGCCAGTGAAACATTTTTTAAAGCTGCGCTTCCCCACTTTATAAATGTAGGAGGTGGCTTTTTTGGGGAGATGCCAGACTCATTGGCAAGTCAATATGGGCAGAGTGTCGCAACGTTTGAACAATACGCTGATGCTGTTTGCTCCCCAATGACAGCTCAGTACACTCCAAAACGGGGCGAAAGTCAGCCGTTATTATTACTTGAACCAGGTACTGCTCTGGTGTCAAACGCCATGGTATTTGTTGCACAAGTATTGGAAGTAAAGCACCGCGCAGGTAGAGCGTTGGCACTCATCAATGGTAGCAACCACAACGTCAATCATAAGTGGCAAGGTGAAACCTTGCCTGTTCAGGTGATACCTAAGCCAGGGAGTCGTTCTACCTCAAACTTGGGTGAGACATTTGATCTGGTCGGTAACACCTGTATAGAAAAAGATGTGATTTGCCAAGGTGTCAAAGGCTCTGTGCAGGCAGGAGATTTTGTGGTGTTTCAATATATGGGTGGTTACAGCAATGTGCTTAAGCAGCCATTTATTCATCCTTGCCAAGGAATATTCGCTTGGCAAAACCAACGTCTCATTAAGGTTAAAAAAAATGGAGATATGCACTCAGTACTTTATGACTATCAGTAGTGCACTCTTAAAAGGAATACATGCGTAGTCGGTGTTATCAGAGCATAACGCCGTGCCTGTAAACAATAAGCAAAAATACTGAATGCTTATTTAATTCACAGCGAGCAGTAGCTCGTTAAAACGCATTGTTGAAGAGGAAATTAACATGTCTAATTGGTCAGCACCCCAAGCGCTAAGTATTCCAGCAGGAAAACTGGTAATTTTTAGCGCCACTCATCAAGCACAATTCCAGCAGCAGATACAAGTTATTGATGCCAATGGTCATCCCATTACCTTCCAAACGTTCGATGGACAATCCCATACTTTTCCCATTACAGGACAAGGCACGGGCGTGAATTTATTTACCAATGGTAACGGTAAATTCATTATGCAATCGGGCTACCAAATTCAGTTTAAGAACGACCACTCAAAAACGTCTTTGGTGGCGGCAAGTACCGTAGAGTTTGATCTCAATGGCATTGTTTATGGCGGTGGAACATTATTTGTAACCGATGATCAGGGTGGGGCAGAACCTGATTACAACGATACCAGTCTGTCACTGCAATGGTTTAACTCTCAGGGTTAACACTCGTTAAAAAGGAATTCATTATGAATAAGCAAGTAAAAGGCTTTGAGCATGTTTCAAAGACTGTATGGTCAGGCACACTGCTCATGTGTTCGAGCATCGTTTTGGCACAAAGTTTCCCTGGTGGGACACCCATCACACCAACAGATTTAACAGCAACGCCTGCTCAGCTGCCGGCTCCCCCACCTAAATATCAATTGAACGATCCAATAAGTCATGAAGAGTTTGCGCGTTTTGCTTGGCGGCAATTTATTTACTTGAACTCACCTGCGAAGAAAGCCAATTCAGGACCCACCACTGTGTCCCCCGTTGTCAGGGGGACTGTGGACCCTAACGCCAGTTTTGTAACCTCGGGTAACCCACGCTTTTATCACTCAGGCAAAAGTTCAACGGACAACTTTAGTAGCAACATTTTGCTTTGGGAAAGTTACGCGCA
Source organism: Pseudoalteromonas sp. T1lg23B (assembly GCF_002964665.1). Classification (GTDB taxonomy): domain Bacteria; phylum Pseudomonadota; class Gammaproteobacteria; order Enterobacterales; family Alteromonadaceae; genus Pseudoalteromonas. The sequence continues at coordinate 551,540 of NZ_PQBZ01000013.1, forward strand.
CCGCTCTGAATTATTCCCAAAGGATTCCAAAGCCAGCGGTGATTTTCCCACTCTGTTACCGAAGTACGAATTTGAGAACGTTACAGTAACGTCAAACCAGGCGCGTTTTAATAATCTCGATGAGAGCTCGCAGATTGGCCAGAATAAGATCTTCTTTCCAAAAAACGGCAGTACGCCGTCAACCAATCCCTATGACGATTATGAAGTGCTGTTTGAGGCCAAAGTTAATCAAACGGAATATGATTATATTAAAGGGTTAAATGTTACTGTCGGGCAACCGTTGGCAAGCTTTGATTTACCAAATGAAACCATAGAAATAAAAGCGGCATGGCGGGTATTGAGTGATGAGCTGGCGCAATCGGGTCGTTACCATACAGCAGAAGCGGTGTACTACAAAGGTGAAGAGAGTGCTCTTGAGGCGCATGTTGCCACTTTTGGCTTGATTGGCCTACACATCATTAGAAAGATGGAAAATTACGAAGCGTTTGTATTTTCTACATTCGAGCATGTAGATAACCTGAAAAAACCAAACGGTGCTGATACCGGTCTCTATTTTTACACCACGTATAATCAATTGAGCTACCAAAGCACGGTCTCATCAACGCCGCACGCGATTGTGAACACTGGCACAAATTTAGTGCAATTGCCTCTACCTAAGGCTGGTAGTATAACCGCTGCAAATGGTTATGATTTTATTAGTGGTAATTTCACGCAGCCAACGGCGACCTCTGCGGGCCCAATCCGAGTTGTTCAACCACCGACAATCACCAATGCGGTGATTAGTGTTAATCAGGAAGTGAAAAATGCCATGGCACAATCTGGACAGTTTGGTAACTCAGTGTGGCAGTATTATCAACTCAAAGGTGTGCAACCTTTACCCGCAAATGAAGACAGCAGTGTCGCAGGTAAGGCTAATCCACTGACTAAAGACTTCTTTTTAGCCAACAATGTGATTGAAAGTAGTCAACCAGGTATTCAGTTGTTTAAAGGTGGGGCGCCGGGTCCACTTCCACAGCCACCGAATACTGTGAACTGTGATAAACCTGTTCCAGCATCTGGACAGCCTAGTGTAAATTGTTTGCCAAATCCAAGAGCAGGCGCCACCGCAGCAAACATTCAGAATGTGCCTAACTTGGTTGTTCCGGGCGTCAGTCATGGAGAGCAAAATAATATTGTGATGGGGGGATGTATGGGATGTCACGGTCAATCGAAATATACCAATGCCAGTGGCACCAAAAGTAGCATCTTTAGCTTTTTGATCAGTACGGAAAATTTGGAAAGTCGTGGTGGTTTTAAAGCGGAACCATTTGATCAAAATGGTGTTAGCTTAAGTGCTACAGCACGAAGATACATGGCTACACAAAGCAAGTAGTTTAGAGAGAAGGAGTGCTAAGCGCTCCTTTTTATATGATTTTTCTAACAATATCAAATGAGTGATGTATGCGCTTAGGCTGTTATCCAATACAATATACTATGATTGATTAACCAATTTCACAGCAGACTGTTCTGCATATTCACTTGTCAATGCCTGTATGCTGCTTGGAAGTGTTGCGCCTGCGTTTTCCGTCCAATGGTACTGCTGGGTGATACGCGATGCGGCAAACTGAGTATCTGATCCAAGTGTGCATTCATCCCAAATATCTCTCCATAGATGCAGATACTTTAGGTAATGCGGTGCCAATTCGAGTATCTCTGTGTCGTCGTAGTTAAACCAAGGTTTAATGACACCAGCAAAATGAAGAAACTTGGCATCGAGTAAGGTCACCTTATCTAGCTGATGAATATATTGCTCGATAAAAGGCATAAAGTTGTAGCGGCCATCGGTCAACTGTACTTTGTTTTTAAAGTAGATGTTAAACAACATTTGATCGGTAAAACCTTTGAGGCCAAAATTACGCCAAAGGGAAAAATCATCTATGAGTCGAACAATTCCTTGATAATGCTCGCCCGTGAGGTATACCTTTGAAACAGCCATAAAACCAGAGTTAAATGAGTCGGTGAGCTCGCTCTGTCCGTAACTTTTTGGGATCGCCAAAAGAGGGGATTGAGTATGGGCCAGTAACTTATTAGCTCTATGTTCGTAGGCGAAACCGTCCGGTGCGGCTAAAAAGTCACTGGGATGTTCGAATACTTCTTTTATGTCACCACAGCACATGCCATCGCTGTCTAGAAACACCAGCTTTTCATAATCACGCAAGCGCAGTATTTCAAGTGATAGTAGCCGTAGGTGTAGATCGGCGCGTAATTGCGGTAGATGTTTTCGCAACCTGTTGGTGGCCTGTTCAATTTGTTCAGAACGATTGATAAACTTTACAGGATAATGGGCACTTAAACGTGCTTTATTTTCCGAAGACAAATGGTCAATGAAGATTACGATGTCACCTGCAAACCAAGCGTTATATTTCAAGAAGCTATAAATTAACACTTCTGTGCCGAGCACGAAATTGTCGCACGTTACTGTGGCCAAACAATATGTTTTTTTCATAGATTATGTGCTCCGATTGGATTGGCAAACTCAGAACTTGAATCATCAATTAGCAGTTTATTGACTGCTCGATCGAAAGTTTCTGTCAGTAGGTCCAATGCAACTTCTCTATCTTTGGATTGCCATAGAAAGTAATTGAGCATGCCATATCCGGCTGGTGTTTTATTTGCATCAAGAATGAACAAACGCTGGCTTTGCGCACATCTTACAATGTCTAGCTCGCCAAAATCTAAGCCGATCAGTTTGCAAAACTTGGTAATGTTTATTTGTTCTTGATAACTAAACACCGTATGGGTTCCCAGTAGCTCTGGAGGCTTCTGGTCTCTATCATCCAATCCATCGCAAGCGACAGCTTGTTGTACCAAATACACAATAGGAAGTTGGCCAAAAATCACAGGGACGCGATACTCTTGCTGATAGCCACCTACCGTGGAATCAATCAGGGCTTGATAGACTTTATTTTCATCATAATGTGCTATCGGTGTATTGATCACACGACCCCCCTTAACCCCATTCGCATTGGGTTTTTCAACGCATCGGCCATAGTGGGTTAATGGGTCAATAAAGCTGCCATAACCAAACACTGCATACTGCAATTGTTCAACATGCTTCTTACTGATATCGAGACAATGTCGATTTATAATGTGCCTGTTACCGATGGCTTCAAGTAATTCGCTTGGGCAGTCAAGTTCAGTTACATCGCTCCATAAAAAGGCCATATCGAATGACGCATTTAAGTCACGGGTTACCTGATAGTTTAATCTATTGATGATATGAGTAATGGAATAATATTCTTTATCAGGATACTGGGGATAGAAAAGTAATTTCATAGGATGGCGCACCTTTGATAAGAACGAGCCAATAGCCTATAGAAGACCGGCTATTGGCTCAGCTGCATGTAGATTAAGTTATTTACAACAACCACACACTGACATAACGCCTTCTTGGGTGGTAGTCCACTGACCATTCCATGTTAAAGCGAGGTTTGGACATGCGCCTGCATTATCAGTTGTACCTTTACATTTTTTCACCGCATCCTGCTGGTTATATATTGGTCCCGCTTGGACATCCACACACTGGCCCATACCTACAACAATGTTGTCAAAAATGTGGCTCAAAGAGCCTGAAGTGGTGTTTTTGTTCTTCACAGTGTCTATGCCTGCATAGCCGTGACAACCGAAACAGTTTGAGGCAAACCCATTATTAGTTTCTGGATTTGTATCGACCCATTGGAATGTCGTTTCAGCCACTGTATTTGCTAAACGAAGCGAGCCACGCTGATTGCTGACGTCTCCATTGACACTAGAGTCTTTATTAATATCACTTACCCAAATTGCGCCTACATTAAAGTAGTTTTTGAAAATGCTCATATCTCCAGATAACTGGTTATGAACACTGTTGTTCATAGATACAATATCACTCACATTTTCATCTGCTTTCCAATCACCCGCAGCTGTACCATTTGGATAAACACGACATATTTCAGTGGGAACACCAGTAAGTGTGCCGTTAGGTGCTGCTTGATTCAGGCATTTGGAAAGTGTCATATTGTCTCCGCTTGCAAGCGCTGCAGAGCATGATTCACTAATAAATGACCAGCCGGTATTGGTGGTGGGTTTATTGCAATCTGGTACGTTTTTGTTGTGCTCAAATGTTGCCCAGATGAATTCAGGGTGTTCAGGTGTTGCGATAGCAAAATGAAAGCCAATTAAACCAAGAGTGGTATTGGCCGGGGCTCCTTGCGGGTTGCTCCATACTAGATAGTCGGCCTGATTGTCGGCTGAAGTTAGTACTTTCCAAGCCGTTTTTAACTCGGTTGTACCACCAGGGAAGTTAGTGGCACTTTTTATTTGCTTGGCGTCATCACACATATTGCGACTAAAACGCATATCATAATAAACAATATTACGTGCCTGATCGAAAATCACATCGCCACCACCGGCCTCACCATGAATAAAGCTGCCGCCTTTAGCCAAGGCGTTTTTCAAAGTGACACCCGTAATTGTGTCATCACACGAGTTTGCTGGATTACCTTTTGCATCTAGCTCATAGAGTGGGTAATCATTGGTATTTGCAAAGTTTCTATTTTCTGCGTTGTTTTGCGGGTTGGTTGAAGTGCTTTCATATGGAGACATCAAACTAATAAATGATTGCCAAGTGAAGTGATAAAAATCACAAAAATCATTGCCGTTATTTGGTACTTCACTGGGAATACCTGGATCACCTGAAAACCAACTCGATGGTGCAGTGCAGCTTGCAGGTGGTGATGCAGCACTGAAAGCTTGCTTAGCGGGTAACGCTAGGATCAAACCACAACTTACAATTGATAGATATTTGTGCCATGTGAATTTGGCATTGCTTTTGTTTTTCATGACTCGCCCCTGAGTTATTTAAAGTAAACAGCGATTAAAGATTACTGCTTCACGTAAAGTGCAAGAGGCTAGACTGCTGCAAAGACGAGACCTACAAGTAGGTTATACACAAGCTTCCTTAGCAACCAGTAAACTGGCAGACTGAATTATAGTAATAAAATGACAAAAGCAAATTACATCTTATTACATATATGACAATTTCAAGCGTGCATGGAGTAAGATACATCTTGTTTATAGATATCAGTATTGAATAAAAGGACATACGTAATGCAAGCAACCGTAAAAACAATTTTAGGTTTTTTAACGCAGATAGGCTTGCCGTATCAAGAGTGCAGCATTGAACAACAGACATTTCTGCCGGGGTTGAGACTCGAACAGGGAGTATTGCACATTGACACCGCAAAGTTACTTCATCCCGGTGATATTTTGCATGAAGCAGGGCATATCGCAGTTTGTGAGCCAACAGAAAGGCATTTGATGAGTGGTGATATTTATAAAAGTGGCCGTATCAAAGTTGGATGCAGGGCGAAGAAATGGCGGCGATTGCTTGGTCTGTAGCGGCGTCTAAGTTCATAGGTTTGCCATTGGAAGTGGTGTTTCATCCTCATGGCTACAAAGGAGCAAGTGAGCATTATATCAAAATATTTTCCGAAGGAGAGGCATTTGGCACACCGCTACTAAGAGCATGGGATATGGTAGATCCAGATTTGGGGTTTCCATTTATGCGGATTTGGCTAAGGGATTTGTCATGGTATTAACTGAACATGAGATGGTGGAATATTTAATTTATTGATATTTAATGGCTTTTATTTTTGTTCTGGGCAGGCGGTAAATCACGCATTTTGATTAGACTGAGCTAAACTTAATAGCTATTCAAGATATATTATTATGAACCTCAGATGATTATTCCTTATTTTGATAAGCTCAGCACACGTTTATTTGCACCTCTAGTCATCATTTTTTTAGCCGTTCTTTTGGTGCTACTCATCTACGTGCCTAATATCACCAAACAGCATACCATCAATAATGCCATTGCATCGGCTGAAAGCACGGTTAAACAATATAAGGCAATTCGTGGGTACTATACCAAGAATATCATCAACAAAATTACCAGTGGTAAAGAGTTTTCCCCACACTTTAATCATAAAAATAATGAGAAACACATACCGCTTCCTGCGACATTTATTCATGACATCAGTGAGGAGTTTTCTGAGAAAGGGATAATCGCATTAAAGCTATACAGTCCATACCCATTTCCTGTAAGGCAGAACAGGCAGTTAGATCAATTTGCTCAACAAGCTTGGCAGAAGCTTAATAACAATCCTAAGCAAACTTTTAGCTCGGTTGAGCAGGTCGCGGGGAAAGAAGTGGTGCGTGTTGCACTTGCCGATACCATGGTGGCGCAGGGGTGCGTAAACTGCCATAACAGTCATCCACAAACTCCTCGAACAGGCTGGAAACTCAATGATGTCAGGGGGGTACTGGAAGTTCAGGTCCCCATAGATAAAGAGTTGGCGGGTGCGCGAAGCTTAAACCTCGTTATTGCAGGGATCGTTGTCGGGGCATTGTTGCTCACTATCGGTATCTTATTTTACCTATTTAGACGATTAATCTCTAACCGTCTACGTAGCTTACACAAGGCGTTAGAAGAAATTGTAGCGGGAGAGGGTAATCTCACTCACCGTCTTGAAGAGCATCCAAAGGATGAGATTGGGGTGGTGTCGGTGGCGTTTAATGAATTCATGAACAAGTTTTCTTTGGCGTTAACGCGTATCGCAACTCAGGTAGAGCAATTATCCGGTGCAACGTTTGAGATGCAAGAGATAAGCAAAACGACGAATAGTGGCGCGAAAAAGCAGCAACAAATAACAACTCAGGTTGCACAGTCTATGGATGAGATGCTGTCGTCTGTAGAAGATATGAATACAATTTCGGATGTTACGGCTGAAAATACCAAAGCAACGCAGCACGAGGCGTCTCACGGGCGCAATATCGTCAAGGAGAGTTTTGAATCTGTAGAAACGCTTTCGCATATGATGCAAAAAGTTGCCGATGTGGTGAGAAACCTTGAGTCAGATAGTCAAAATATTGGTGGGGTATTGGATGTAATTAAAAATATTGCAGAGCAAACTAACCTACTCGCTTTGAACGCCGCAATTGAAGCAGCTAGAGCTGGAGAGCAAGGGCGAGGATTTGCCGTGGTTGCTGATGAAGTTAGGACGCTGGCAAGTCGTACACAAGAATCTACAGAAGAAATTAACAATATGATCACCCAGCTTCAAGCTGGTGCTAAAAATGCAGTGCAGAGTATTGAAAATGGCAATCAGAGTATTCAGGTAAGCCAACAAAAAGCGAATGAAACCAAGCATATGATTGAAAGCATCAGTAATTCGATCAACGAGATCCAAACACAGAATGAGCAACTCACTCAAGCGGCGAGATTGCAGGGGCAAACCATCAAAGAAATTAGCGCAAGCATCACAGAGATACACCAGACGTCAAATACGACCAATGCGAGTGCTGCTGAAATTCTTGCGGCTGCCGATGAGATCAATCAAGCCGTAAAACAAATTAATGAGCAGCTACATCGATTTACAGGGTAAGAAAATAGGCGATATTAAAGTGAATCACTGTATTCAGTCATGATTTGAGTAACCCAAGTGGCGATGCGCTCATCACTTTTTTCATATTGGCTGTCTTCATCAAGTGCTAAGCCAACGAAATACTTGCCATCTTCAGTAAGCGCTTTGGAAGCCTCAAATTCATAGTCGGCAGTATTGGGCCAGTATCCTAAAAAGTCTACACCCTGTGGTGCTATCTTGTCATGTAACATGCCTAGGGCATCTTGAAACCACTGTCCATAACCTTGTTGGTCACCCATCCCAAACAGTGCGATGGTTTTACCTGAAAGATTTACAGCGTCAATATCGTCCCAACATGATTCCCAGTCTTCTTGTAACTCACCAAAGTCCCAAGTTGAAATCCCAAAGATCAAAAAGTCATACTGCTGTGCATTGGTGAGAGGCTCATCTTTGATATTGTGTAATGACACAATATCTTCTCCAATAATATCTCTTATTTTTTCGGCTGCCATTTCAGTGTAACAGGTGGTTGAACCGTAAAATAACCCTATTTGCATAGTATTTATCACTTTTAGATTGACTGATATGATAGGCGCGAAGTCTACCTTATGACGCACTAAATTGATACAGGAAGCCTGTGAGCGAACATACCTCAAGAACGCCATTAAATGAAGCCAATGCGCAAAGCATAGAATTGTTTCTAGACTCCTTATATTTGGAGCAGGGATTAAGCGAAAACACTCTGGCAGCCTATCGAAGTGACTTGGATAAATTTGCGCAATTTATTCAATCAATAGATAACAGCTATTCACTGCTAAAGGTGCAAAGCGCAGATGTTGAAGCTTATTTGGCACATCGGCATGATTTAGGATTGAAATCACGTAGCACGGCTAGAGCAATCAGTGCCTTGAAACGATTTTATTTATTTTTTTTGCGCCAAAAAGAAATCACCGCAACGCCACTTTTAAATATTGCACAACCTAAAACAGCGCAAACTTTACCAAAGACTTTGACAGAGCAAGAAGTTGAGGCGCTGTTAGAGGCCCCTGATTTATCCGATGCAATGGGGCTCAGAGATAAAGCAATGTTAGAGCTGCTGTATGCTACAGGGTTACGGGTGACGGAACTGGTCGGTATGAGAATGGAACAAATCAATGTGCGCCAAGCCGTTGTGCTGGTAAAAGGCAAAGGTGGTAAAGAACGCTTGGTGCCTATGGGTGAAGAAGCATTGCACTATGTTGAACAGTTCTTAAAGGTTGGTCGCCCTGAAATGGTTAAACATGCTACCGATTTTGTGTTCCCTTCAAAGCGCGGAACGGGGATGACACGTCAAACTTTTTGGCATCGAATTAAACACTATGCTATTTTGGCAAATGTAACGTCACCATTATCACCACATACGTTACGTCATGCATTTGCAACACATTTGTTGAATCATGGCGCTGATTTAAGAGTTGTACAGATGATGTTGGGGCATAGTGACTTATCGACAACACAGATTTATACACATGTTGCCAGTGAACGGTTAAAAACGCTTCATCAGCAGCATCATCCCAGAGCTTGATGGAATTTTATTTGAAATTGTCGGTCTACTGGGTGACTGGATAATAATTGAAAGAGCATAATATGAAAAAACTAATGTATGTAGCGGCAATGGCATGCTGCTTTTCAACCTTCGCCAACACAGCCCCCGAAGCTATTTCTGCTGAGGAGGTTGCGCCGCTAGCTATTGATCCTATTAAAGAAAGCTTTGCTAAATTAGGCGTAACAGTTTCAAGTATCGAAGACAGCCCTGTAGCTGGTTTAAAGACCGTTTTAACTGACAAAGGTGTACTTTACGCCAGCGCTGACGGTAAATATTTGATGCAAGGTAATCTAATTGATTTGGAAAACCGCGTAAACGTAACCGATCAAGCACTTAGTGGTGTGCGTAAAGAGGGCGTGGCACAATACCAAGATTCAATGATTGTGTATAAAGCTGAAAATGAAAAGCACCAAATTACGGTCTTTACAGACATTACCTGTGGCTATTGCCGTAAGTTGCATAGAGAGTTGGAAGACTACCTATCAGCAGGTATCACAGTAAAGTATCTGGCTTACCCTCGTGGTGGTTTACAGGGCTCTGGTTACGAAGATCTTAGAAATGTCTGGTGTGCAAAAGATGCTGCACAGGCACTTACCGATGCCAAAGCAGGACAAAAAGTTGCGAAAGTCGAAAATTGTAGCGCTCCTGTCGCTGAGCACTATCAGTTGGGCCAGAGCTTTGGTTTGTCTGGCACACCAGCGATTATTCTTGATGACGGCACGCTAATTCCAGGCTATCAACCTGCAGACTCGTTATCAAAAATGTTAGAAGACAAAAGCACGAAGTCATAATTGAGGGTATAATACCGTCAACGAGAAAAAGGCCGTCAGGCCTTTTTTATTGCTTCAAATTTAAGGTTTAGTTAGTTAATGAACACCCATATCCAAGTACGTCAACGCGTCGATGATAGTCACCTACCAAACCAATTACACCCTGTTATTAGACAGATTTATGCCAGCCGAGGTGTACAATCAGCACACGAATTGGATAACAGAACCAATACGCTTCTTGATTTTCGTCTGTTAAAAGATATTGAAAAGGCGTGCGATATTTTACAGTCAGCGCTTCACGAGCAGGCGAAAATTCTAATTGTTGGTGATTTTGATGCGGACGGGGCAACAAGTACAACGGTACTGATGGAAGGGTTAGCTCTATTTGGTTATCAACATGTGGATTACTTGGTGCCAGATAGGTTCAACTTAGGCTATGGTTTGAGTCCTGCATTAGCTGAACAAATTGTGCAGTTACAACCTGATTTAGTGATCACCGTTGATAATGGCATTTCGTGTATTGCTGGTATAGATATCGTTAAGCAAGCTGGGATAAGTGTGATAGTCACCGACCATCACCTACAGGGTGAGCAGCTACCTAATGCGGATGCTATCGTTAACCCTAACCAACATGGCTGTCAGTTTCCATCAAAATCTATTGCCGGAGTTGGCGTTGCATTTTATTTACTCATGGCACTGCGTAGCACATTAAGAGAGCAAGGCTATTTCGAGCATTTAGGGCAAGCGATGCCAAACCTTGCATCTTTGCTTGATGTTGTCGCCTTAGGAACCGTAGCGGATGTTGTTGCGCTTGATGCCAACAATAGAACCTTGGTTTATCAAGGGCTAGCACGTATTCGTAGTGGCCATACGCGGCCTGGAATTTTGGCGTTGATAGAAGTTGCTAATCGTAATGCAGCGCGACTAACAGCCAGTGATTTTGGCTTTGCGTTAGCGCCACGCCTAAACGCCGCGGGTCGTTTGGATGATATGAGTTTGGGAATAGCGTGTTTGCTTTCTAAGGATATCCATCAGGCACGACGTATCGCTGGCGAACTGGATAGCCTCAACCATGAGCGACGCGAAATCGAACAAGGGATGCAACAAGAAGCACAGGCCGTGTTGGAGCGCTTCGTGCTAAGCAGTCAAAGCGTGCCCGATGCCGTGTGCCTATACCAACATGATTGGCACCAAGGAGTAATTGGTATTCTTGCTGGGCGTCTCAAAGAGCAATATCATCGCCCAACTGTTGTGTTCGCGCAGGGAGACAATGGTGAGATAAAAGGTTCTTGTCGCTCTATTGAAGGTGTACACATAAGAGACTTATTAGAATCTCTTAATACTCGCTATCCAGATTTAATAGAAAAGTTTGGCGGACATGCAATGGCGGCTGGCCTCACTATTCAAGAGCAAAACTTCGAGCGTTTTAAACAAATTTTTGTACAAACTGTGAGTGAAAGCTTGTCGCCAGAGCACAAACAGAGTGTGTTATTAACTGATGGGGTGTTGCCAGCTGATTGTTTTACAATGGAATTTGCACAGCTTCTTCAACAAGCTGGACCTTGGGGGCAGCATTTTCCTGAACCAGTTTTCTGCGGAGAGTTTGAGCTAGTACAACAACGAATTGTTGGCGAAAAACATTTAAAACTGGTGCTCAAACATCAATCAGGAAAGCTGGTTGATGCAATTGCATTTAATGTCGATGTACGGTCATGGCCAAATTCACAAGCAACGCATTCACAGGTGGCTTATCAGCTTGACATCAACGAGTTTAGAGGCAAGTTTTCATTACAGCTGATCGTGCGAGAAATCAGCGCAATAACCTCATAAAGGCATTTATAGCCAGAACAAACTTTGCTATTATGGCGCGTTTAATAATTGTCGCCTCGTAGCGCCCTAGCAGGCATCACGAGCAAGCGCAGAAAATCGATAATTTTTTGGAGTAATATGCATGTTTGAAGTGAATCCTGTGATTAATCAAATCAAGGACATTCGCGAACGTACTGAGCTGCTTCGGGGGTACCTTTGACTATGCTCACAAACAAGAGCGCTTAGAAGAAGTCAATGCAGAACTTGAAGATTCGGCGGTATGGAACGAGCCTGAAAAAGCACAAGCTTTAGGGCGTGAAAAGTCAGCTTTAGAGGAAGTTGTTGAAACCATTGATAACTTGGTTTCAGGTGCTGACGATGTGGAAGGTTTGGTAGAACTAGCCGTTGAAGCGGAAGATCAGGAAACCTTTGACGAAGCTCAGCAGGAATTGGAAACATTGCTGGCGTCATTGGAAAAACTTGAATTCCGTCGAATGTTTTCAGGTGCACACGATAGCAACGATGCATATTTAGATTTACAGTCAGGCTCTGGCGGTACCGAGGCACAAGACTGGTGTAACATGCTCTTGCGTATGTATTTACGCTGGGGTGAAGCAAAAGGCTTCAAAGTTGAGCTGGTTGAAGCGACAGATGGTGATGTTGCCGGTATCAAAGGTGCAACAGTGCGTTTTGTCGGTGAATATGCCTACGGTTGGTTACGCACAGAAACGGGTGTTCACCGTTTGGTACGCAAGAGTCCTTTTGATTCAAGTGGTCGTCGTCACACCTCATTCGCTTCTGCCTTCGTATACCCTGAAGTTGACGACAACATTGAGATTGATATTAATCCGGCTGATTTACGTATTGACGTATATCGTGCCTCAGGTGCGGGTGGTCAGCACGTTAACACCACCGAGTCCGCGGTTCGTATTACCCACGTACCAACGAATACGGTAGTACAGTGTCAGAACGAGCGTTCACAGCACAAAAATAAAGCGCAAGCGATGAAGCAGTTAAAAGCCAAGTTATTTGAACTTGAAATGCAAGCGCAAAATGCTGAAAAGCAATCACAAGAAGATGCCAAGTCAGATATCGGGTGGGGTAGCCAAATACGTTCATACGTATTGGATGACTCGCGTATTAAAGATTTACGTACTGGTGTTGAAAATCGCAATACGCAAGCCGTATTAGATGGTGATTTAGACAAATTTATCGAAGCTAGCCTGAAATCAGGCCTTTAATCAACAAGCTAAACTAAGAGCTAAAAAATGACAGATCAAATCCAAGACGAAAATAAACTCATTGCTGAGCGTCGTACCAAGTTGGATGCGATTCGCGAGAATTGCAGTGCCAATGGCCACCCTAACAGCTTCCGCCGTGAAGACTATACGGCTGATCTACAGGCTAAGCTTGGTGATAAATCGAAAGAAGAATTGGTTGAATTAGACTGCCAAGCTTCTGTTGCTGGCCGCATTTTAGCTAAACGTGGTCCATTCTTGGTTTTACAAGATATGAAAGGCCGCATTCAGGCGTATGCTTCAAAAGACGTACAAAAAGATTTGAAAGAAAAATATGGTCAACTAGATATTGGCGATATTATTGGTGTCAAAGGTCCAGTACACAAATCTGGTAAAGGCGACTTATATGTAGACATGGTCGAGTATGAACTACTGACCAAGTCATTGCGTCCCCTACCAGAAAAGTTCCATGGCTTGACTGACCAAGAAGCCAAGTACCGTCAGCGTTATGTTGATTTAATCACTAACATGGAAACGCGTGAAACGTTCCGCATCCGTTCAAAAGTGATTGAGGGTATCCGCCGTTTCTTAGCAGAACGTGACTTTATGGAAGTTGAAACACCGATGCTTCAGGTGATTCCTGGTGGCGCATCAGCACGCCCATTCGTAACTCACCATAATGCATTAGACATTGATATGTACCTGCGTATTGCACCAGAGCTTTATCTTAAGCGTCTAGTGGTAGGTGGTTTTGATCGCGTGTTTGAAATTAACCGTAACTTCCGTAATGAAGGGTTATCAACGCGTCATAACCCAGAATTTACCATGATTGAATTCTATCAGGCATATGCTGATTACAATGATCTGATGAACTTAACTGAGGATATGTTACGTACAGTGGCGCAAGACGTGCTAGGTACGACGACTATCGTTAACACGACTAAAAACTCTGACGGTGAAGTGATAGACACGATTGAATACGACTTTGGTAAAGCATTTACGCGTTTATCAATGGCGGATGCCATCATTGAATATTCAGAAGCGGCAGCAGCTCAATCTCATATCTTTAAAGACCCAGAGAATCACTTTGAAGAGTTAAAAGCATTTGCTAAGCAAGTACATGTCAAAGTTCCTGAAAACTGTGTATGGGGTCCTGGCAAGTTCTTATGTGAGATCTTTGAAGAAGTGGCTGAGCATAGGCTTATTCAACCTACTTTCATTACCGAGTATCCGTGGGAAGTGTCTCCACTTGCGCGTCGTAATGATGAGAACCCATTCATTACTGACCGCTTTGAGTTCTTCGTTGGAGGTCGTGAGCTGGCAAATGGTTTCTCTGAGCTCAATGACGCAGAAGACCAAGCAGCGCGTTTTGCTCGTCAGGTTGAAGAAAAAGATGCGGGTGACGATGAAGCAATGCACTTTGATGAAGACTACATTCAAGCACTTGAGTATGGCTTACCGCCAACAGCAGGTGAGGGGATTGGTATTGACCGCTTAGTGATGCTATTTACTGACTCATCAACAATTAAAGATGTTATCTTGTTCCCGCATATGCGCCCGCAAGCTGACTAATTTAATCTTTAATAAAAAGCCGCTCAAAGAGCGGCTTTTTTGTATTTTATCTTATCTTTGTAGTATTTTTGGCCGTAAAGTGCAGAAAAGTTAAACGCTGTGATATAAATGACTTAAAAGCTGCACATTCTATGAGCATACGGTCCATTTTTACCATAAAAGTGTTTGACTTATTTTCTCAAGTCTTTATTATACGCATCCACAAGACGGAGAGGTGGCCGAGTGGCCGAAGGCGCTCCCCTGCTAAGGGAGTATAGGGTTTGTAGCCCTATCGAGGGTTCGAATCCCTCCCTCTCCGCCATGTTTTAAACATGGTTTCTTGTAACGGACGCGTAGCTCAGCTGGATAGAGTACCTGGCTACGAACCAGGCGGTCGGAGGTTCGAATCCTCCCGCGTCCGCCACTTTTCTCTAAGTGGTTAATAAAAGGGCATCTAGTAAGTGAAGATGTAAAAGATACTTAAACGACGGACGCGTAGCTCAGCTGGATAGAGTACCTGGCTACGAACCAGGCGGTCGGAGGTTCGAATCCTCCCGCGTCCGCCACTTTTCTCTAAGTGGTTAAATATAGAGAATCGTTATGCAAGGCGGTCGGAGGTTCACTCTTACAAATAACGTCCCGCATCCGCTACTTCTCTCAAGTGGTTAAATATAGAGAATCGTTATGCAAGGCGGTCGGAGGTTCACTCTTACAAATAACGCCCCGCATCCGTCACTTCTTAAAAGAAGTGAGCAATCAACCGGCATGATCTGAAAAGACAGTCGGTTTTTTT
This sequence comes from Pseudoalteromonas sp. T1lg23B, assembly GCF_002964665.1. Taxonomy (GTDB): domain Bacteria; phylum Pseudomonadota; class Gammaproteobacteria; order Enterobacterales; family Alteromonadaceae; genus Pseudoalteromonas. The sequence goes on from NZ_PQBZ01000013.1 coordinate 566,725, forward strand.
GTGCCTGAAATTTGAGCTTTGCTTAAAAAGCGAGTTAGGTGGTAGGAGGTTCACTCTTACAAAAAATGTCCCGCGTCCGCCACTTCTTAAAAGAAGTGAGCAATCAACCGCCATGATGTTAAAAGACATTCGGTTTTTTCGTGCCTGAAATTTGAGCCCAGTATTGACCATTACATAGGATAGATAAATGAAAAAAATGGCTTTTATTCTGATAATAACCATTTCATTTTTTTTAAGAGCGCAAGTGATGAATTGGCAAGTCGTGCATGAAATTTTGGATGGGAAAAGTAGGCACTTGGTAAATGAAGCTATTAGTTTTCTTCAAAATGATGGAAGCGCAAAAGCATATCATGTTTTAGGCATTATTTATGGGTTTGATGAGTTTGGCATTAAAGACAAGAAAAAGGGGCTTGAATATTTAAATAAATCGGTACATGAGGGCTGGAAGGATGCCTATGTAGATTTAGGAACATTATATTATCTTGATGGCAATATTAAGCAAGCTGCAATAATTTATCGAATTGCTATAGAAAAGTATGACGATTTGACTGCTAAAGAGTCATTGTACCTGCTCTATAATAACGACTACCTTAGCTATGACAAATATGCTAAAAATTTGTTAGATGAGTTAGTTGCGCTCAATAGAACTGATTTTATATTGATCAAAGCTGATCAGAATGTAGTAGAGAGCATTGATCGCAAAAGCGCACAACTAGCAAATGACACTTTAAAGTTGCTTTCGAACTGTGACCCATTTATTGATGATGAGGCAAAAGGATATTGCCATCATCTGGCAGCTAAGCTTTACCTAGTTGAGACATCGCCAGTATATAATATGAAAAAGGGTCTACAGCATTTACTTATTAGTGCCAGTTTAGGAAATGAGCTTTCTCAGAATATGTATTCAAGCTATACCGAGCAAAAAGACCAATAGGGTCTGAAGAATTATTTTTGACATCCCCTCAATTTGCAGCCCACGAAAAGACATGCCCACAGGGCTGCCATTTGAGCTTAAAAGCTATTTGGAATTAGTCGAACTGACAGGTAAATGTACTCGCACTGACAAACAGGGTTTCATAGAGCAAAACCTAACCCCGATTCTTGAACGGTTGAATATCAAGACAGACAACTGGCTAAAACTCACTATTCAGTTTGAAAAGGCGCTTCATGGTGCGGTAGGCAAAGAGCGTGCGCTGGATTTGTATTGCCAGCAAATGTCCGCGTCAGCCACTTTTCTCAAGTGGTTAAATAAAGAGTGAGCAATCAACCAACATGTTCTGAAAAGACAGTCGGTTAATTGCGAGATTGAACGTTTATAGAGTGATAAAGGTGTTTCTATATTGCTCTGTAACGCTTTATATCGTGTTTAAGATTTTATCCATCACCCAAGACGTATGCAGCGCAGTTAATCCTGTGGAAGGATGTTGTCGTTCGCCTAAAAGATCACTTTTTATATTCTCAACATGATGGATTTGAATATGTTTAGGATACTCGTGGACAGTTTTCTCAATACCATTTTGGGTTATCAGTGTTACTTCGGGGTCTTGGAAAATTGAAAAATGAATTTCTCCTTTACTACCAAATATAACAACGTTGTCTTGCCTTGTCGCGCTGCCAAAATTCCACATACCAGAGCCAGTGACACCGTTTTTATGAACCCAACAAGCGCTCACAGAATCCAATGCGCTGTATAGTGCCTGCTGATTACTACCAACACCTTTAGCCTCTTTATAGTCACCGAGTAAGTAACCAAATATATCGAGTCCATGGCTGGCGAGGTCATCGAAATAGCCACCAGGCGCAATATCCTTGTCGGTTCTCCAGTTATATTCGCCAGTCAAATCTATGTCGTATGTGGGACGGCAATAGTTCCAAGAAACATGGCGAACCTCTCCTATCGCACCTTGATCTATGTACGCTTTTACTTTGTTGAAAAGAGGAAGTGAACGTCGATAGTATGCTGTATACAGCGGGAGATCGCGTTCTTTAAATGCCTGACAAATCTCTAGGCTCTCTTGATAACTTGGTGATAGAGGCTTTTCTATACAGCAAATTTTTCCAGCTTGAGCAACTTTGAGTGCATAATACAAGTGGCTATCCGGAGGAGTTGCGATATAAATAGCATCAATACTTTGATCGTTAATTAACTCATCGGCATCTTTGTGAACGTGTGGAACGTTATGTCTTTGCGCATAATCGATAGCGAGTTGATGGTCTCTTCTCATTACACTGAACACATCAAAGCCTTCGACCTGCTGGTATGCAGGCAGGCTTTTTACTTCGGTAACGCTACCACAGCCGATGACTCCCCAGCGGGTTACTTTATCTTTCATATTAGGTTTCCTTGAGTAGTAAGCTTAATTTTTCACAGAGCCTGATAGATAGCGCCGCAACGGTCAAAGTTGGGTTTACGGATGATGAGCTTGGAAACACGGCTCCCCCTGCTATGGTAAGGTTACTGTGATCATGACTAAAGCAATCAGAATTGACGACAGATGTTTTGGGATCTGCTCCCATGATTGTTGTGCCAAGCATGTGTGCGTTAGACGCCAGATTAACGTTGATTTTCGTTTTGGTGGCACCTAGCAACTCACCTAGCTTTTCATATACTTTTACACTGTGTTCAGCGCTTTTGATGACATACTCCTCAACATCCCACGTCACTTCTGGGTAGGGCAAGCCTAATGCATCAAACTTAGTGGCACTCAATGTCACCTTGTTGTTTAATGAAGGAAGTTGTTCGTGTTGGGTGTGAGACCCTATTCTACGAATCGTTTTGTGTTTGAGCTGCGTTTTAAAGTCCTTGGTTAACTGCAGATCATCTATCATCTCAGTTGCAATAATTTCGCTGAAGTTACCATTACCGATAGCCAGCTTTTTGGCGGCGTAGTCTTTTCTGAAATCACCATCCATAAAATCTGTAATGGCAGAAATACCCACTGGACCTCGCCCAGAGTATACAGGTTCTTCTATATCGAATGTGGCATGCACAGTCGGGTGGTCCATTAAGTTTTTACCTACTAATCCGCTACTGTTGGCGATACCTTGTGGGCTATGCGTGGTTTTTGACATCAACAGTATTTTGGCAGATTCAATAGCATTGGCTGCCAAAATAAAGTATTTGCCTTTAATACTGATGTCTTTGCCATTTGGTGTTCTATAAATCGCAGTGGTTATTTCACCTTTGTGATTATCTTCCAGACGATGTACAACCGCATTTTCTATTAACTCAACACCGTTTTTTATTGCCTTTTCAAGAGTATGTATTGCGCTATATTGGGCACCGACAGGACAGATCGGAATACAGTTATTGCTGCCGCAACAGCTTGGCCGGCTGTCATAAGGCTTGGTGTTTCGTGCCGCAGGCTCTGCTTGAAGGTTGAGGTTGGCGCTTGCAATTTTGTCTTTTATGAAGCGATCCATGTAAGAAAGTGGCACTGGAGGAAGTGGATAGGGCGCACTTCTCCATTGCTTTAGTTGTTTGATCTCTTCGCCAGAGATCCCCATTTCACGTTCGGCCAATACGTAGTATGGCTCTAAATCCTGATAATCAATTCCCCAATCTCGGCCAACACCAAAATTACTTTTTAACTTAAAGTCTGATGGCAAAAAGCGCCATGAGGCTCCTCCCCAATGCCAAGTTGTGCCACCAACCGTTCTAATATAACTCGTATCGTATGGCCTTTTTAAAGCACTTGGATAGTCTTTTAACAGAATGGGATCTGGGTGTGGTGTGTAGGGTAACAGTGGGTATGGTGACATCGAGTCGTCGCGGCCAGATTTAAGTTGGTTTAAAACTAAATCTGCGCGCTGTAACGTGTGCCCAGCATCTAACACAGCAATCTTCAGTCCATTTTTGACGAGCTCGTTTGCACATATGCTACCTGCAACACCTGAACCTATTATAACTACATCGTACATATATATATCCTTTATACTACCGTCGGTGGCTTGTGCCAAAAGCCAGTTTGCCCGCCACAATAAGCTTTAAAATTGTGAGTATCTGCGTTTACTCTTCTCGCGATGGATGGATCTGAGCTATAGACTTGATATCTGTCGTTTAGAGTGGTGTTTAAGTAAAACGATACAGCAATTTTGCTAGCGACATTTTTAAACTTTGGCGTTTTTTTAATAATGGTCATAGCTTTTTCTTTATCTTCTCTAAAAATATTATTCATCCGAGATATTAACTCGAACTCTTGTGGAGAAAGTTCTGCGAATATCTTGTCTTTTTCGCTTCTACTATCATTTAGGTGTAAGTAATGTAATAGTGACTCGAATTCATCGCGACTATTATTAAAGCTGGAACTTAAATAACTTCCTGCTGAGGAGTGGAGTGGTGTTAGTAATAAGAAACTAACTCCTAAATTGCTTATAAAGCTTCGCCTGTTCATCAATCTTCCTTTTGTATAATTATCTTCATAAGATTTTATCCTTCAAATGACAGCGTTGTCAATTTGATGGTTTGTAAGAAATATTAAATTTAAAATAACCTTCAATACTAGTTTGTTAGCGCTTTTTTTGGTTGTTTGTTACTGAGGTTTTTATTTTGTTGTGAGGTGTTCGAAAATTTACTGATTAAAATTGATGTAGAACTATTTTTTTGTAAGCTTATAAAAATAATTAATCGTTGGTTCTTTTAAGTGATTTTATAATTAGCTATTTTACTTTTATGAACCACTTTGCTGTATTTTTTCTTCTGGAGATAAGCCCTAGTAAAAGTAATTGATGAACTATAACAAAGAATACATTTTAATTTTCTATGTTATTTTAACTTTATGTTAATGCTTTTTTTGGAGTGAGGGCGTCTTGGGTCGTTGATGACCTATTTTTAATATATTAAATAATGACTGCTACTCGAATAGCCGTAGCAATTATATTTTTCTTTCCTTCATTCAGTGTCTTTAAGAGTTGCGCTCATATGAATGTCGATAAATGCGGTTTTGGCAATGATGGGTTCGCTTAGCAAACGAGTTTGCGTAGTGAGAAGGACACGGGTGAAGCTTCAATATTATTTGGGTCTTTAATTGAGATTGCATCATTGATGTATTTCTCCCATCATTAGGCAAACTCCCTAAACTGTCAGATTATGCGCTTTTTTATTGCTTATATACTTCTTTGTGTTTCAGCTATGTCCCATGCTTTACAAGTTGGTGCTGAACGATACGACCTTTATCTTCCTTTGTTAAAAAATCAGCGTGTCGCTTTGGTGGTGAATCAAACAGCGCAAACTCAAGATGGTCACTTGCTTGATAGTTTGCTCGCTAAAGGGGTTGATGTTCGCAAGGTATTTGCTCCAGAGCACGGTTTTAGGGGAGACCACGATGCCGGGGCAAAAGTTGACACCAGTAAAGATAGTAAAACAGGACTCCCAATAGTTTCTTTATACGGTAAAAATAAAAAACCTAGTGCAGATGTTTTAAAAGATATCGATGCGATTGTGTTTGATATTCAGGATGTGGGGGTACGATTTTATACTTATATCAGCACCATGCACTATGTGATGGAAGCCGCAGCCGAACATGATAAACAATTAGTGATTCTTGATAGACCTAATCCAAATATTGCCTATGTGGATGGACCGGTGCTTGAGGAAAAGTTTCGCTCATTTGTGGGTATGCATCCAATCCCAGTTTTACACGGTATGACGATAGGAGAGCTGGCTAAAATGATCAATGCAGAGGGTTGGTTGAGCACAAATAAAAAGCTCGAGTTCACGGTGATCCCTGTAGCTAATTACAACGCCAGTATGAACTATGACTTGCCTATTAAGCCCAGTCCTAATTTGCCAAACGCACAAGCAATCGCTTTGTATCCATCATTATGTTTTTTTGAAGCAACCCCTGTTTCTGTGGGGCGTGGTACATCGATGCCATTTCAGGTATTCGGGCATGATATCGTCAAGTTAGGCTCTTTTAGTTTTACGCCATTGCCCGTTGCAGGCGCGGCGACCAATCCTAAACTCAATGGCAAAACCGCGCACGGTGCAGACCTTCGTAACGTGTCAGTTAATGGCTTGGATTTAACCTGGCTTTTAGAGGCGCATGAAGCGTTTAAAGTGCGCAATGAAACTTTTTTTACTCACGCAGACTTTATGGATAAATTAGCGGGTACGGATAAACTGCGATTAGCAATCCTTGCACAGCAGTCCGCGACACAGATTAAGAACAGTTGGCAGGCTGATTTAGAAGCGTTTAAACTGTTGCGTCAGCCTTACTTAATATACAAACGTTAGCTGTGGCGGATATCGTACATGTGCTCGTTTGCACGTTCTGCGCGTTTTTGCCATCTTAGATTGGACTGTGTTAACGCCACAAACAGCACATCTATCAAATAGCTCTGTGAAATTCGGGTCAACATAGATGCATGTCTAACTGGCTCATCACCAGTGACGTTATACAAGTTAATTGATGCCATCTCATTGAGTGGGTTAATACCATAGCGAGATAAACATAATAGTGGACAGTTGTTGTTTCTCGCCTGTCTAGCAACTCTGAGCACCGATTTACTTTGCCCTGAATCACTAATTGCAATCAGCAAATCATCTTTACCCATAGTCGCAATGTAACTTGCCGCAGAGAGTTCATCAGTCTGTGCAATGGCGGGTAGTCCTAATTTTTGCAACTTTAAAGCGAAGTCTTGTGCCATGGTAAAGCTACCACCAACCGCACATAGTAAGATTCTTTTTGCCGCCTTAATCGCCCCAATTGCTGCTTCGAATTGCTTAACATCATTCAGTTTGTGAGTTTCGTCCAGAATACTCTGCTGATGTGCAAGTAGTTTCTGAGCAATTAGGTCAATGGGATCAGCATGAGTAATGTGTGAATGGGCAGGCTCAGGCTGTTTAGTTTGTAGATTTAAATCGTCTATCACCGCGAGTTTGAAGGCTGGGAAGCCTTTATATCCGAGTTTCTGGGCAAACTTCACCACACTGGATTGACTCACCCCAGCTTGCTTTGCAAGCTCAACGGATGACAAGGAGCGAATTTTTGCACCTGAGCTAAGTGTAAAATCAGCCAACTTCGCTTCACTGCTTGAAAGGCTGGGCTTGAGCGCCTTTATTTTTACAAATGTCGACATTTCGATACTTCTTGGTTACTGAGTTGTATTCATTATAGGTTCAAATGAATGTCAGTGATAGTCGATGCAATAATTATTGTGTTTTTATCATGTTTTTATCGTAATTTTAGGGACAAATGTTGCCATGGTGGAGTCAAAGATGGTAAAAGCCTTGTTTTTAATAAGGAACCCTTTAAGCTACTAAGCCTTAATAATAAGACTAAACGGCTCTGCTGTAAGGGAATGTATGACCTGGTACTCAATTTTACCACCATTGATCGCGATCTTAGTGGTGTTTTGGCGTAAAGAAGTGATCCTAGCATTACTACTTGCGCTGATTTCTTCTGAATTTTTGTTGCTTATGCAACATGAAACTAGTCAACTTTTAATGACGCCTGTAAACAGTATTGAACGTATTGTTGACGTTGTTACCTCTGCTGGCAACAGCCGGATCTTATTATTTAGTCTAATTATTGGAGCATTGTTGGCGTATATCAGAGAATCTGGTGGAGTAGCCGCGACGGTCAACATATTGATGAATAAGGGAGTGGCTACCAGTAAGCGACAAGTTGGATTGTTGACCATGTTTACCGGTACTGCAGTATTTATTGAGTCGAACATGAGTGTTTTAACCTCTGGTATTGTTTCAAGAGGGTTATTTGATAAATTTAAAATGAGCCGAGCGCGTTTGGCCTATATTATCGATAGTACCAGTGCACCCGTGTGTATTTTGGTGTTACTCAATGGGTGGGGCGCTTACGTATTGGGCTTGCTTAGCAACTATGATTTAGAGCAACCTGCGGTCAGTATTTTATGGAGCAGTGTTGCCTTTAATTTTTACGCCATTATCGCCTTACTTATTGTTTTATATACTATTGTTTTTGACAAAGTGCATGGCCCGATGAAACATGCTGAGCAGCAACTCGAAAAGCAACAAGTAGAGCTCGATGCAGGGCCCAAAGCCAGTAAAGCACGCTTTATGTTGTTACCTTTACTGACACTGATTGTCTCTATGGTGGGGTTCATGTTTTGGACGGGTGATGGAGTGCTGGCCAACGGTAGCGGTTCTAAATCAGTGTTATACGCAACTGTCTTGGCCACCGCATTAGCTTACTTTCTGTTACTGAGCGCGAAACGCTTTAGCCATCATGAATTGGTTGAGGTGGGTTTTAAAGGCATGGGGGAGTTGCTGCCTTTGGTAAGCATTGTGCTGTTGTCGCTTACCCTTGGAGCGAGCTTAAAGGAATTGGGCACGGGCGTGTTTGTTGCTTCATTGGTCGGTGACTATCTACCGATTTATTTTGTTGTGCCAGTATTGTTTTTAGCGGGCGCGATTATGTCGTTTACCACCGGTACATCTTGGGGAACCTTCGCCATCCTTATACCTATTGGCGTGCCTTTGATTCAAGCGCTTGGACTCCCACCAGCTTTGGTACTGGGCGCGATTTTGAGTGGCGGTATTTTTGGTGATCACTGCTCACCGATTTCTGATACCAGTGCGGTGTCGGCACTGGCATCAGGGTGTGACTTGCTGACTCATGTTAAAACGCAGCTACCTTATGCACTGGTTGGTGGCGCACTCTCTGTGGTGTGCTTCTTTGTCGCCAGTGTGATTATGATCTAGCTACAGGTTGCTGAATCGCTATTCTCAAGGGCAGCCAAGCTAACTAGCTGCCCTTGGGCATTTCTTCTAAACGCCAATAAGGTACCAACTTGATTGGCTTGATAGTCGTTTTTTTGCGTAATTTGTGCAATCAGTTCTGTACTTATTTCGAGTAGAGTTTGTTGCTGACAGTCGGCAATAAACCAAGTATCGGCATGTTTTTCGATGAGTCTACCGCGTGTTGCATACACTTGGTTCAGGTTATCCGTTGCTGTTTGTTTTGCACTATCTAACTGTTGCTTTTGTAATATCAAAGCGCGGCTATATTGACCTTCTTGCAGAGTATGAACCTCAACTTGTTGATACTGTTCAACATCTAACACATATAACGGTTGGTGAGTTGGTTGAGACTCAATAAATAGTAAATATGCAAGAAACACAGCCGCAAGGCTTGTAAACGTCCATTGCATACGTGGCCACAAAGGTCTATTTTTCTGTGACTTACACTGCTTCTTAAATTGATTGACTTGTGCTCTGCTGAGTTTGTTTTGCTGTTTGTGTCTATTAAATTCAGCTTTGAGTTGTTTATCCAATTGCTCATCATTCATGAGTTTCTCCAATTGCATTTTTGAGCTGCTGCTTTGCGTACCGTAGCCTAGTCTTTATGGTCTCTAAGTTGCTATGCGTAATGTCGGCGATTTCTTGCAAGGTAAAGCCCTCCAATTGCAAAGACAGTGCTTCTCTTTGCAAAAAGGGTAATTGTTCAATCGCTTGAGTTAGTGACGTATGCTCGTGGACAACGGGAGGGGATGTCAGCAAACTTACGTCGTCAGTACTGATGAAGCGTTGTTGCTTTCTCAGCTCATCGATCATCGCATTACGTGCCACAGTAAACAGCCAAGCTTTAGGAGACTGCTGTTGATGGTATAGGTGCTTTTTTTCCATGGTAATTAACCAAGTTTTTTGACACAAATCCTGAGCCAAAGCGGCACAGCCTTGGCTACATAAAAAGTAATACAGATCTTGGCTGTAGCTGTCGATCAGTTGTTCTAAATACTTACTATCACCGCTTTGCTTGTAGGCATAGAGCGCGTCATATGCCATTTCATTATTGTTCAACCACGATTTTAGGGCTATCAGCATAGGCACTCTCTTAGGGGGGATGTCCCCCAGCTAAATACTACTGAGCTAGTTTGAACTCTAACACAACACTTTGATTATTTTGTACAACAGCCTGACCATTTTCGATCTTGGGGCGATATTTCCAACGTTTTAGGGCTGCGATGGCGGCGCGGTCGAAAGTCCGTTTCGGTTCTGCGTCAGTCACACTTATGTTGATGACTTCCCCAGATTTTGCGACAGCAAAGCTTAATTGTACCCAACCTTCAACGCCATCTCTTGCTGCTTCTATTGGGTATTTGGGCTCGCTTCTCACCACCGGCGTAGCTTCTTGCCCTTGCTCGGTAAAGCTTGGGCCCGCTATTTTAATTTTATTTACCGATATTTCTGGGGCGACAGGTATACCAGACGTCAGTGTTGGATCAGGCGTTGGCTCAGCCACTAATCGCGGTGGCGGCGGTTGCATTTTTGGCGGCTCAGGTAATTTTCTGCCTTCTTGAACAGGGGTATCTTCCTTAAGTTGTGGCAACTCTACGATAGTTGTAGGAGTTGATGAAGGTACTCGGATGTTGTCCTGTGTTATTAGATTGTGCATAAAAACAAACGCAGCGCCTGTCATTACTACACCACCCGCAACAGCGCAGGCCAATTTCGTATAGTTAATCTTGTCTCTTTGATATTCAATTGCTTGCATAATGGCACCCTGTAGTGTGTCTCTTTTTCTAATACAACGGCTCAGCGTCAAAAAAGGGGTGAATATTTTTTAAAATTTTTTTTATGCTCAGATCACGATACAATGCCACTCTGTTTTTTAGGGGTTACTATGCAGTTACAAAAAATTGATAAGGCACGTTATCGCAGTCATCTAAACAAGGTGATATTCGCATGTATTGTTTGCCTCACCGTTGGGAGTTTGAGTATCTCACAGGCCTTGATTGCGCTCTTTCCAGATCAAGACGGCAGTCATTTTCACTGGAATCTGCTCGGTGTAGTGGCAAGTGCACTGGCGATTGGCTGGGTGCTTAATAAATTTCGCGTTCATCCGTTTATGTATGAAGTGGTTTATGTATGGGATCTGAAACAAGCACTCAACAGAGTAACCCGCAAGATGCCTAAGCTTAAGAAAGCAGCTCAGCAAGGAGACGTGGATGCGATGTTAGCGATACAATTTAGCTATAGCGGTTCAAAGCAATTGTGGGAGCTGGATGACAACACGATCACGTTAGAAGACTTGAGTTTGTGGCAGGCAGAATTGGACTCATTGGCCTCTCAGTATCAGACTACGCTAGATATTGAGCAATATGATGAAGCGATATTGAAGAAGTTTTAGCCGGTGACAAGCACAAGTGGTGACTTGTTTTTCTTAATTTAAACACCATATCTATGTCATCAACACAACAATGTGATATTATAACACTTATCTAAATTTTAAGGTCTTAATTAAGTCGTGGCAGAAGTAAGAGCAAGAGTTCAGTTAAACGTAGGGCAACATAGTCATATTCCTGCAGAGATAGTTTCTTTTAGTGGCCTTAAAGATGGTCAGGAACATGTTGCGCTGATTTTTAACAAAGCGGATAGCACCCAAGATATCCCATTAATTCGTATGCACTCAGAATGTTTAACTGGTGATGTGTTTCATTCATCTCGCTGCGATTGTGGTGAACAGTTAAACGAATGTATCGAAAGTATGCATCAGCAAGGCGGTGTGTTGCTTTATTTACGCCAAGAAGGACGCGGTATTGGCCTGTACAACAAAATCGATGCCTACGTTTTACAATCGCAAGGTATGAATACCTATGAGGCAAATAATCACCTTGGTTTTGCGGATGATTTGAGAGACTTCTCAGACGCGGTATTGATGCTCAATGCACTTGGTTTGAGCAAAGTGAAGTTGATGACCAATAACCCCAATAAACTTAATGCGTTGCGAGATGCAGGCATTGAAGTTGAAGCGGTTGTTGGCACTCAAGCGCACATCAAGGCGGGCCATGTGGGTAATCGCAGCTATTTAGAAACGAAAGTAAAGCATGGTTCACACATGCTAGACATTAAGAAGATTGCTAAGCCCAAATAAAATATGTTGCAGAGGTGTTTGTAAAGTGCGACCTGTTGGTCGCATTTTGCGTTCTAATAGGTATAATCACAGGGTTTTTACAAGCATAGAGTTAACATGTCAGTAAAGTTTAAAGTGTTTAAAGCAGCGATGGGCGTCCAGTGGTTAAAAGCTGGCTGGGAGATTTTTAAAATGCAGCCCATGACATTTATTATGATGTACGTATTTATGGTGGTGGTGGCGTTGAGCCCTTTGGTTGCACCGCCGTTACAATTGCTTGCAGCATTTGCAGCCCCGTTTCTCACCGCTGGATTTTATATGGCGGTGTTAAGTAAACAACGCGGACAGACTATTTCTCTTGCGAGCATACTTGGCGCATTCTCTGCCAAGGGGCGACGTTTGCACTTATTTCGTCTCGGTCTTTACCAGCTTGGTGTGGTGATACTGCTGACTTGGGGGGCGGGAATTTATTTCGAAGAAGCACTGAACATTATGCATAATGCCTCTGCAGAGCAGTCACATGAACTATTACTTAGTAATATGTTGGCAACTATCTCAATGACGGATGTTGTACTGTTCTTTATTGCTCATTCGATAAACATCATGGCATTTGCTTATGCGTTGCCCATCGTTTTCTTTCAAGGTGAAACGCGTATTCTCAAAGCATTGGGTCTGTCATTGAAGGTGTTTTATTCGAATATGGCCTCGCTCGGCGTATATGGTTTACTAATCGCGTTCTTGATGTTAGCTACCATACCATTAAGCATGATCCCACTGCTGGTGGTGATGCCCATCGCTTACATTAGCTTCTTTGTGTCCTATCAGGACATTTTTATCGAGCAGCAAAATAGCCCAGATGGTAAAGCTCAAGACGTTAAAAATCAGCCAGAAGACTCAGGGCGTTTCGACGCATAATGGATGAACAAGAACAGCAAAAATTAAAAAATTACGTACTTTGGCTACTTGGTAGACAAGAGTACTCAAAAAAAATGCTGATACAAAAGCTCAAAGCCAAAGGTGCAGATGAAGCGTTTATAGAAAAGTTACTCGCTTGGTGCGAATCACTTGGCTATATAGATGAAAGTCGGTATTGTGAGAGCTTTCTAAGAGCACAGATAAATAAAGGCTTAGGACTTAAAAGGGTACTAAGTGACGCGGGGAACAAGGGGGTCGATCGAGCCCGTTTGATGCAGCTTGTTGAGACTCAGGAAATAGACTGGTTTGAACTAGCGCAACAAGCATATCTTCGGAAGTATGCTACAACCCCAGAAAAACTCGATTATAAAGAAAAAGCAAAGCGTATACGCTACATGATGTACCGTGGCTTTAGCTATGAAGAAATAGATTTTGCAATGCAAGCAGCAACAATGGGTGAATAATCACATGCAGCACATGACTACCGCACAGATCAGGCAAGCGTTTTTAGACTTTTTTGCCAAACAACAACACCAAGTTGTGCCTTCAAGCTCGTTGATCCCGGGCAATGATGCCACTTTGTTATTTAACAATGCAGGTATGGTGCAATTTAAAGATGTTTTTCTAGGGGCAGAAAGCCGCCCTTACAACAGAGCAACCAGCTCACAACGTTGTGTACGTGCCGGTGGTAAGCATAATGACTTAGAAAATGTGGGCTATACAGCACGCCACCACACATTCTTCGAGATGCTTGGTAACTTTAGTTTTGGTGATTACTTCAAACAAGACGCCATCAAGTTTGCATGGCAGTTTTTAACTGAAGTTTTACAGCTACCAAAAGAAAAGCTATTAGTAACGGTTTACCACACTGATGATGAAGCTTTTGATATTTGGAACAAAGAAGTAGGAATGCCAGAAGATCGTATCGTGCGTATTGATACAGCAGATAACTTCTGGTCTATGGGTGATACCGGTCCATGTGGCCCTTGTTCTGAAATTTTCTATGATCACGGTGAGCACATCTGGGGTGGTCGTCCGGGCACACCCGAAGAAGATGGTGACCGTTTCATTGAGATCTGGAACCTAGTATTTATGCAATACAACCGTCATGCCGATGGCACGATGGAGCCATTACCTAAGCAGTCTGTTGATACAGGTATGGGCCTTGAACGTATCTCAGCGATCATGCAAGGGGTACATTCAAACTATGAGATTGATCTATTCCAAGGTTTGATTAAAGCGGCAGCAGAAGTCACCAACGCACAAGATCTAGAAGACAAATCATTACGCGTTGTGGCTGACCACATTCGTTCATGTGCATTCTTGGTATCTGATGGCGTAATGCCTTCTAATGAAGGGCGTGGTTACGTATTACGTCGTATTATTCGTCGTGCAGTGCGCCACGGTAACAAGCTTGGTGCTAACGGTGCGTTCTTCTACAAGTTGGTCGCAGCATTGATAGAACAAATGGGTCAAGCTTACCCAGAGCTTGCTAAACAACAAGCCATTATTGAAAAAGTATTACGCATCGAAGAAGAACAGTTTGGCAAAACACTAGACCGCGGTTTGGCAATTCTTGAAGAAAGCCTTGCTGATATTAAAGGGGACGTGATCCCGGGTGAACTGGTCTTTAAACTGTATGACACCTATGGTTTCCCTGCGGATTTAACTGCGGACGTGGCTCGTGAACGTTTTATGACGATTGACGAACAGGGCTTCCAAGAATGTATGGAAGTGCAGCGTAAAAAGGCGCAGCAGGCGGGCAAGTTCGGTGCGGATTATAACGAGCAATTGAAGTCAGAAAAAACCACAGATTTTAAAGGGTATGACTCAGAGCATTACACTGGCACAGTGGTTGAATTGTTCCATGAAGGTAAGCCAGTATCAGTACTACAAGACGGCCAGCAAGGTATTGTGGTACTTGACCGCACACCATTCTATGCAGAATCAGGTGGTCAGGTTGGTGATACAGGTTCGTTAACTGTAACTGGTGGTGAGTTTAGCGTGACGGATACGACCAAGTTGGGCAACGCATTTGCGCACCATGGTACGGTAAGCGGGACCATCAGCATTAATGAAAAAGTTGATGCTCGCATTGATGCACAGCGTCGTGAAAGTATTAAGAAAAACCATACGGCAACTCACTTAGTGCATGAAGCGCTGCGTCAGATCTTGGGTGATCATGTGGCACAGAAAGGCTCGTTAGTCATGCCAGACCGTCTGCGTTTTGATTTCTCTCATTTTGAAGGTGTTACCAAAGCACAGCTACGTGAAGTGGAAGATATGGTTAACGCTCAGATCCGCAGTAACTTTGCGCTTAACACTGAACTTATGGACATTGATGCCGCTAAAGAAAAAGGTGCAATGGCACTGTTTGGTGAAAAATATGACGATGAAGTACGTGTGGTTTCAATTGGGGATTATTCAATTGAATTGTGTGGTGGTACACACGTAAACCGTGCAGGTGACATCGGTTTATTCAAGATAGTTTCCGAAGGCGGTATCGCTGCGGGTGTTCGTCGTATTGAAGCGGTAACTGGCGTAGAAGCGATTAACTATGTTTCCCAGCAGGAACAGCAATTAAGTGAAATTGCGGCGCTGGTAAAAGGCGATATGAGCAATGTGTTAGAAAAAGTGACCAGCTTGCTTGAAAAAAACAAAGTACTTGAGAAGCAAATTTCGCAACTGAATGATAAGTTGGCCAGTGCGGCCGGTGCGTCATTATTAGAGTCAGCTGTTGAGGTAAATGGTATCAAACTATTGGTGGCCAATGTGGCAGGTACTGAATCTAAAGCGTTACGCGGTATGGTTGATGACCTGAAGAACAAGATGGGTTCTGGCGTTATTGCGTTAGGTGTTGCTGATGGTGACAAGGTGAGCCTGATTGCAGGTGTGACCAAAGATCTTGTTGGTAAGGTTAAGGCTGGCGAGCTGGTAAACCACATGGCCGCACAAGTCGGTGGTAAGGGGGGTGGCCGTCCTGACATGGCACAAGCTGGTGGTTCAGAGCCGCAGCACCTTGATGCCGCATTAGCAAGTGTTAACCAATGGGTTGCAGAGAAAACTCAGTAACTCGTGGCGTTAATCGTTCAAAAATTTGGTGGCACCTCAGTAGGCTCGTTAGAGCGTATTGAGGCTGTTGCCGAACTCGTAATTCAGACTCAACAGCAGGGCCATCAGGTTGTGGTTGTTGTGTCTGCCATGTCTGGTGAAACCAATCGCCTATTAAATCTAGCTAAACAGATAGACGCTGCACCAAGCGCACGGGAATTAGATGTACTTCTAACAACTGGGGAGCAGGTCAGTGTAGCGCTTCTGGCGATGGCAATTATTAAACGTGGCCATTCTGCGGTGAGCCTGCTTGCGGATCAGGTGAGCATCAAAACGGACAACATGTTTGGCCGTGCACGGGTGGAACACATTGATACTCAGCGATTACATCAGGAATTGGAGCATAATCGGATCACTATTATTGCAGGCTTTCAAGGGCGTGATAGTGAAGGCAATATCACCACGCTTGGGCGAGGAGGTACAGATACTACCGCCGTTGAGATAGCTGGTGTTTTGCAAGCTGACGAGTGCCAAATATATACCGATGTAGATGGTGTTTACACGGCCGATCCTAGAATCGTTGCCAATGCTCACAGATTAACAGAGATCCATTTTGCAGAAATGCTAGAGTTGGCCAGTCTAGGTGCTAAAGTGTTACACCAACGTTCTGTAGAAGCCGCGAGTCGTTATCAAATCCCATTACGGGTATTATCTAGTTTTAAGCCCGACAAAGGAACACTGATAAGCTATAAGGAAGGGAGTGTGTCAAATCATCCAATTACAGGTATAGCCAATCAAGAGGCGGTTTTATATCAATTTAGCACCCGCAATGTGAAAATCGTTAGTCAGCTTTTGATGGCATTGGCAAAATTACAAATTGAAGTAGATATGTTGCATCAGAGGTGTCGCCAAGTAGATATTTTCGACTATGCTTTTACTGTGCATAGCAATGATCACCTAGTTGTATTGGAGGTATTGCAGTCTACGCCGTTTGCACAGGATATCAATGAAATGACATTTGAGCAGGGCTTGGTAAAAGTCTCTGCGGTTGGCTTGGGTGTAAAGTCTCACCCAGAAGTTCTCGCGCAAACTCTAGATGCGTTAGCGTATGAAGATATTTATCCCAAGTTAATGAGTACGACGGAAATAAAGGCTTCGGTTTTAGTGGCAGAATGTGACTTACAACGTGTTGTTAACAGGTTGCATGTAACATTTTTGCCTTAAACAGCCACGAAGTGCTGTTTTTTGCTTACTTTTACGCTCACTTTTCATTAAAATGGCGAAGACGCGGAATCTTTTAATTATTGGAATACAGGAGCAAGAGAATGCTAATACTAACTCGTCGAGTAGGTGAAACCCTCATGATTGGTGATGAAGTTACCGTTACAGTGCTGGGCGTAAAAGGTAACCAGGTGCGTATTGGTGTAAATGCACCAAAAGATGTATCAGTACATCGTGAAGAAATTTATATGCGTATACAAGCTGAGAAGTCGAGCCCTTCGACAGGTAATATGTAAACCACTAGCTTGTAAAGAAATATAGCCACACAGTGGCTATATTTTTGTCTTTTCTAAAATAAAATCAAACGCTTGCTTACTAATTGCCGCCCGAGAAATATATTGCATTCCCCGCTTTGTTTTTAATACAACCCCTTTATCGGTTTGTTTGGCCTCTATGATTTCGTGCCATAAAAACTGATATTGCTTATACGGATTAACGGCTTTAATCCCTTCATCATCTATATGTAGCACCACCAAACTGCCAGCAGCTCTACTAATCATTTGTCTTGCTACCCACCAAGGTTTTCGATAAATAAAAGCGACTACCTCAAGTACAGCGAGTAGGGCCAAAAAACTCGCCAAATAGTGATTCTTAACCACCACCCACGATAGAACTGCCAACACTATTAGAAATACTAATAGAGCATATTTAGGTTTTGTTCTGTCACTCAAAGGCAGTGATTCGTCAAAACACTCTCTAAAGTATTCCCTGTCTAGGGTGAATTTTTCGGTGAACATTAATCACTCCAAGTTATCTGAAACGCGGCTATTGTAGCTTATTGCGCTAGTTAAAACAGTCAATACCAAGCAACTCGTTACTGTACAACTAGAAGAGATGAAAAGAGCTATTGGTAAGACCAATTAATCTGTAAATAAAAGGTTGGTTTTGAGTGGGCTTTGATATTCCTAAAAGTAATATTGCACGTCACTATTTTGAATATTTTTCATATTTATAGCAAAAATATGACGTTTATTTGACTGTTGTGTGTGTAAGTGACTGAAAATGTTTATGTAGTTCATTTGGTATTACCAATTTACAATGTTATTTACATGTCACATTGTTTTGTTATGATGGAGTATAAGTATTTATAAGAACAATTAATCAACAGTGGTGTGTTGCAAAAACACATGACTCAGGGGGAGAGCAGCATGGATATCATCAGCCTATTGCTACAAGCAGCAAACTTAATGCTGACAGGTATGGTCGGGGTATTTGTCTTTTTGTCGATTCTAATTTTTGCAGTGAAGAGTTTGGAAAAACTATCGGACCCGCAACTGCCAGAAGACGTCGCAACACGTACACCAAAGAAAGCCTTTTCAGGTGTTTCAAATGCTCATATCGCAGCAATCACAGCAGCCATTGCACAGTACAGAACAAAAAAATAACAGGGGTCTACTATGTCACAACTTAAACTTACCGAGCTGGTATTACGTGATGCGCATCAGTCGTTGCTTGCAACACGCATGCGTCTTGAAGATATGCTACCAATTGCAGAGCAACTTGATAAGGCAGGTTATTGGTCTGTCGAGTCATGGGGCGGCGCTACATTTGATTCTTGTATTCGATACCTAGGCGAAGATCCGTGGCACAGAATACGCGCCCTCAAAGAGGCAATGCCTAACACCAAACAACAGATGTTGTTGCGTGGTCAAAACCTACTGGGATACCGCCACTACGCAGATGATGTGGTTGAAAAGTTCGTACAACGAGCGCATCAAAATGGCGTAGACGTGTTTCGTATTTTTGATGCGATGAATGATATTCGCAACCTCGAAACGGCCATCAAAGCAGCCATCAAAGTTGGTGCACACGCGCAAGGCACTATTTCATATACCGTCAGCCCAGTTCACACCCTAGATATGTGGTTAGAGCAAGCTAAGAAACTTGAAGCTATGGGGTGTCACTCAATTTGTATTAAAGATATGGCTGGCTTGTTAAAGCCGTATGATGCAGAGCAACTGATCAGTGGACTCAAAAGTACGGTTTCAATTCCAATTGCAATGCAATGTCATGCTACAACCGGCCTAAGTACTGCGACTTATCAAAAAGCCATTGATGCGGGGATCGACATGCTAGATACCGCAATATCATCAATGAGTATGACATACGGCCATAGTGCAACCGAGACTATGGTGGCTATTACTGAGGGGACTGCGCGTGACACGGGCCTCAACCTCGCTGAACTGGAAAATATCGCCAGTTACTTCAGAGAAGTGCGTAAAAAATATGCGGCGTTTGAAGGCAGTCTAAAAGGAGTTGATGGACGTATTCTGCTCGCACAGGTGCCAGGCGGTATGTTGACTAACATGGAAAACCAACTCAAAGAGCAGGGTGCTGAAGACAAGTTAGATGCAGTGTTGAAAGAGATCCCAAGCGTACGTGAAGATTTAGGTTTCCTACCTTTGGTCACACCAACATCGCAGATAGTTGGCACACAAGCGGTTTTAAATGTGCTTACTGGCGAGCGCTATAAAACCATTACCAAAGAAACCGCGGGCGTATTGAAAGGTGAATATGGTGCAACACCTGCTGCGGTGAATACTGAACTACAACTTCGTGTACTTGATGGCGAGCAAGCAATTACTTGTCGTCCCGCAGACTTACTCGAACCAGAGCTTGAAAGCCTTGAAACAGAATTACTTAAGCTGGCACAAGAAGAGGGTATTGAGCTGGCCGATGCGCAAATTGATGATGTGCTGACCTATGCACTGTTCCCTCAAGTTGGCTTAAAGTTCTTGAAAAATAGAAACAATCCAGATGCGTTTGAGCCTAAGCCGAGCTTGGTCAAAGCTGCCGGTGAAAACGACGCTCAAGCTGCACAACCGACTAAGAGCTCATCAAGCACGCCAGAGCGTTACAGTGTGCAGGTAGATGGCAAAGTCTATGACGTGGTTGTGGCACCTGGCGGAGAGCTCAAAGAAGTTAAAGTCCAAGACAGTGAACTCATGCCGCAATCGGCATCGGTTAGCTCATCTGAAACCATGAACGCGCCGCTTGCGGGTAACATTTTTAAGGTTAAGGTGAAAGCGGGCGATCAGGTAGAAAAGGGCGATGTAGTGCTGATCATGGAAGCAATGAAAATGGAAACCGAAGTTAGAGCAACACACTCCGGCACTGTGTCACAAGTATTAGTCAAAGAAGGCGATTCGGTAGCGACCGGTGAAGCTATTCTGGCATTGTCGTAGGAGAGTGACATGGACGGATTGTTGAATCTGTGGCAGGCCACTGGACTTGCGAACTTTACTCTGCCTGCACTGACCATGATGGCGGTAGGATGTGGGTTATTGTACTTGGCGATTGCGCGAGGGTTTGAACCACTATTATTGGTGCCGATTGGTTTTGGTGCGATTTTAACTAACATTCCAGTTGCAGGGTTGGCTGAGCCGGGTGGGCTGCTTTATTACGTCTATTACATTGGCATAGACAGCGGCGTCTTTCCGTTACTCATTTTTATGGGCGTTGGCGCGTTGACTGACTTTAGTGCATTAATAGCTAATCCCAGAATGCTGTTGTTGGGCGCGGCCGCGCAGTTTGGTATCTTTGCCACCTTGTTTGGTGCAATTGCATTGAACTTCGTGCCGGGCTTTGAGTTTACCCTCAAAGATGCCTCCGCAATTGCAATCATTGGTGGTGCCGATGGTCCAACGGCTATCTTCTTAGCTTCAAAACTGGCACCTGAGCTATTAGGTGCAATAGCCGTAGCTGCGTATTCATATATGGCATTGGTGCCAATTATCCAGCCGCCGATTATGCGTGCACTGACCACCGAGGCGGAACGTAATATTGAGATGCCGCAACTGAGACCTGTGTCGAAAAAAGAGAAAATTCTCTTTCCGTTACTGGTCTTGAGCTTAACCATTGTGTTCTTGCCAGCGGCAACGCCATTAGTGGGAATGTTCTGTTTAGGTAACTTGATGCGCGAGTGTGGTGTGGTCGATAGATTGAGCAATACAGCGCAAAATGAGCTTATCAATATCACCACTATCTTCTTAGGCTTGGCGGTTGGCTCTAAGTTGGCCGCGGATCAGTTTTTAACGGTAGAGACAATAGGTATTTTGGTGCTTGGGGCGCTTGCGTTTTCAATTGGTACTGCTTCAGGTGTGTTTATGGCAAAAGCAATGAATCGCATGTCGAGCAACCCCATCAACCCGTTAGTGGGCGCGGCGGGTGTTTCAGCGGTGCCGATGGCTGCGCGTGTTGTGAATAAAGTTGGCCTTGAAGCAAATCCACATAACTTTTTGCTGATGCACGCAATGGGCCCCAATGTTGCGGGTGTATTAGGCAGCGCCGTAGCGGCGGGTATTTTGTTAGCGCTAGTGGGCTAGCTCTAACACATCAGTTCACTTCCAACCGACTGCGCAGCGAAAGCTGCGCTTTTTTTGTGGTGACGGTTCGTGTTATAACAAGGAATCGTTTGTTTTAAGCCGTTAAACTATGAATATCATCGTTATTTTAGTGTCTTTAGTGATTGCGTTGCTGATCCTAGTCCCCTTGCTAGAGCGCTATCAGCACACACTCGGATTGCACAAAATGCAGCGCTATAGCAAATATGTGTTGCCACTGATTATGGTTTCTTTGGTTATCAAGCTGTTATATATGCTTTGGTATGAAGGTTAGTAGAGATAACGGGTAACAAGAATTGCAAAATTACAAAAGAGGCACTGAACGCCTCTTTTTTGTTTCTATATATTTCTCCCTAGCTACTCCCATTGGCTGCTACATATGGCGAGCTATTCCTCGTTAGGGGCTGGGGTTTGTAGGTACTGTTGAATAAACTCAGTCGCTTGCGTGTAAGCTTGATCTAGCTTATCACGATACTCAATGAGGGTATCCGAGGCTAATTGCTGTGCTTTACACTGGGCTTCGAATTCAGTGGCGATTTCAGCTACCTGCTGTGCACCTATGGTGTTTGAAATCGACTTGAGCTGATGGCAAGATTCCACAATGATATCTTGCTCCATTGAGATCACCGCGCCATAGATTTCTCGCGTCAGCTGGTTGCTTTGCTCTAAATACATTTTAAAGAAGCGACGTTGTTTTGCTTCATCGTGGTTAACGTATTTACTGAGGGTTTCTAGGTTAATTGGGTCGGTATTTGTAGCAGCAACAGCTAAGTCGTCAGTTGGCTCTGTCGTTTGGCCTCGCTCAACAGCCTTGTCAGCATGTGACTTTTTATTTGCGATACTCTCCAAATATTTTTGCAATGTGGCTTCTAACACATTGAGCTCAACCGGCTTGGTGATGTAATCGTTCATACCCGCGCTTAAGCAACGCTCTCGCTCGCCTTTAAGTGCGTTTGCGGTAACGGCAATGATATACGGCTGGGCGTTAATGTCTTCACTTTGTTCGGCTAAGTCTCGGATCTCCTTTACCATGTCATAGCCTGACATTCTGGGCATATGCAAATCAGTCAGGATGATAGGGTAGGTGCCATTTTTCCAGATCTCTAGCCCTTGTTCGCCATTTTCAGCCACTTCAACACCATAGCCTAACAAATGCAGCTGATCTGTCAGTACTTGCTGATTAAGAATATTATCTTCTACTAACAACACCAACCTGTCTTCTTTTTTAGCTTGCTCAACGCTGAGGTAGTTGTTGAGCGTCCGAGTGGGCTTAAGTTGTTTTGGTTGATGTAACCCCGCAGCAACAAGTACTGCGGTCATAAAACTGGTTTTACACAGTGGCGAGGCATTGAGGTAAAAAATGTTTTTATGATTGATAGCCGCCTCGTCCATGGTACTCAATACGATGACCTGCTGATTGTTATTCTCAAGAGAATAAAGCAGTGAGCGAATTTGATCGTTAACATTCGCCATACTTTCTAGCCCATCCAATACCCAAATTATGGCTTGCTTATTTGATATTCCTCAGCGTCATTGAACGAAGCATAGGTGGTGGCTTTTGCCCCCATAAATGATAGATAGCGATGCAACACTTTTTGGTGTTCATTGTTAGCGGTGATCATAATCACCTCTTTTTGATTTAGTACGCCTTTGTTCGCGTATTCAACCTTACCTTCGGTGCTAAATGGTAGTTCAACGATAAATTCACTGCCCATGCCGATATCACTGGAAACATGGATGGAGCCGAGCATCAACTCAATTAAGCTTTTACAAATGGACAGACCCAAGCCTGTGCCACCAAACTCTCTGGTGATACTGCCTTCGGCTTGAATAAACGGATTGAAGATCTCTCTTAGCTGGGTCTGATCCATGCCTTTACCGTTGTCGCTGACGGTAAATCGTAGGGTGTAATGCTCAGAGGTATTTTGTGCAACCTCAGCAGCTATTCTGACAAACCCTTGCCTATCTTCATCGGTAGTGGTGAACTTGATGGCGTTGCTGCACAGGTTATAGAGTACTTGGCGAACGCGCACGGTATCGCCCACTAAGTTATTGGGAATATCTGGCGCGATGGATAGTTGCAGGTCTAACTTACGTTTTTTAGCAACGGATGACAGCACTCGCGCAACTTCTTCAATGGTTTCCGCCACCGAAAATGCTCGGCTGTCGATTTGTAATTTACCTGCTTCGATTTTTGAAAAATCCAGAATATCGTCCAATATGCCCAACAAAGAAAAGGCCGAATCACGAATGATGGTACTGAGTCTGTGTTGGGCTCCGTCTAATTCGGTTTGTCTTAACAAATCAATGGTGCCAATGACCCCGTTCATGGGGGTTCTGATCTCATGGCTCATGGTTGCGAGGAAAGTGGTTTTAGCTTCGCTGGCACGCTCAGCATTAAGGGTTGCTTTTTCAAGCGCCAGTGTACGCGCCTGTACCTCGGTTTCTAGGCTAGTTTGTAATTGTTTAAGCTCTTTATGTACCTCTTGGTCATTATCAATCACGGACTGCATCTGATCGAGTAATTGATTGATAAGTCCTGCAATGTGATTAAGGCCAAAGCCTAGTTGTGAGGTGATGTGAGCGTGATAGTCTTGCCTGTTGATAATATCTTGTAGCTCTTCTTGTAACTGTTGATTGTGCTTTACAAGGTTATTACCGACCTGACGGTTACACCACCAAGCCATCAATAACGCGAGTAACCCAGCAAGCGCGAAGAGCGTATAGCCAAGCCAAGCCATTGGGGAAGCCTGAGGACCTTGATAGCGCAAAATAAGCTCGCCAACCATCTGCCCGTCAACATGTAAAGGCTGATGTGTCACTAAGGTATTGTTATCTTGGCGGGTATCGAGTGTGGAGAGCGCAGCGGGCACATCTTGTGATGACTGATAAATCACTTCAGGGGTGCTCGCGCCAGTATAGCTATATAAGTAGTATTGAATGTCATCGGTGGCATACTCAAAGCTGGCTAGCATTTTCTTGGCATCATCAAACCCCGATTTGACCATCAGGCTTGCTAGTGGCGTGGACAGTTTGGTTGCTTGAATGTCTAGCTGTGGTGCTTTTTGGGTTGAGGGTATAAAAAAGCTAGCAGTGGCACAAATAGCACCTGTTAATAATGCCGTGATGATAATTAACGGCATCAGACCCGAGATTTTAATTTGCGAAGCGTTTTGCATTATTGAAGTGTTCCAGTCTTTGCTATTCGAAGCTGAATAGACTTAAAGCATACTACTAATTCAATCCTAACACTGTATATCTACAATTTCTCTACGTTTTTAGCAGCTAACGTTGATAGCATCGTTTCAATATAGACAAGATTGATTCTTTAATTATTGACCAAAGCTTAGGCAAATGAGTGTTATTTTGCTCATCCTGTCTGAAAACTGTTCAAACGCACACTGGTTTTAAAAAAAGGGTTGACTTAAAAGGGCAAAACCCTTTTAATACGCCGCACGCCCAGATAGCTCAGTCGGTAGAGCAGAGGATTGAAAATCCTCGTGTCGGTGGTTCGATTCCGCCTCTGGGCACCATTTTTAGGTGCGCCGACTTAGCTCAGTTGGTAGAGCAACTGACTTGTAATCAGTAGGTCATCCGTTCGACTCGGATAGTCGGCACCATTTCCTCGCTAGGAATAAAAAGATAAGCAAAAATTTATCTAGATGGTTCAATTAGTTGAACGGTTTAGTGTAGTATTGAAAATTCTATATGGATTTTCTTTTGAAAAGTATTTTGCCCAGATAGCTCAGTCGGTAGAGCAGAGGATTGAAAATCCTCGTGTCGGTGGTTCGATTCCGCCTCTGGGCACCATTATTTAGTGTGCCGACTTAGCTCAGTTGGTAGAGCAACTGACTTGTAATCAGTAGGTCATCCGTTCGACTCGGATAGTCGGCACCATTTATTTTCGGCGAAAGCCAAAAAACTTGGACATAAAACTCTTTTAAGAGAGTCGCATGGAAAAGTTGTTATTTATGCCCAGATAGCTCAGTCGGTAGAGCAGAGGATTGAAAATCCTCGTGTCGGTGGTTCGATTCCGCCTCTGGGCACCATCCCCTCTCGCTTACAGCGAATTTTTAAAATACCGTTTCCTACAAAAACACCCTTTTCCTACAAAATCTATAACTTCGTCGCGCATGACGGAGGCGATTTAGCGAACGTTTGATAGCAAAAAACCGCGATATAGAAACTCAGATTAAGTTTGGCGACTTAAGTTTCCAACGCGGCTTTCATAAACATAAGCGATGTTTATATATGGCGACTTCAAAGCTACACGCAAATCATTCATGGCCAACAAGCAGTGAATACTCTTCCCCTCTATGGTCTTCAGTTACATTTATTCGACTCAAAAAGCCGATATGACTCTCGTCATCAACACAAAATGTTGATGCTACATGCGTTGATCAGCAGTAAAATCAAAGCCAGCAAACTATCTACACGTAATAAACGAGATACCTACCAACAAAGCATTTCTCAACTATCTAAAAAGCTGGGGTGGGCGTATATGACGGTAAAGTCTCTAATTGAAACCATGCGGCCACTTGGTTTTTTTTCGGTGCTCAAAGAGCAAGTAAGTCGTGTAGCAAAATTTGTGTTTGGTGAAGTGAAGGCAAGTAAAGCCAAAGTGCGCCGAACGATAATTCCCAAAAAAGAGCGCGAAGCACCACCAATCGAGCGATATCGCGATATTCCCATAGCTTAATAAAGCTTTTGCCAATATAAATCAGAACTGCCTCGATGCAGGGCTTTGTCGTGCCTGAAATTCAAGAAATAGAGCACACAGCTTCTCCGTTGGCTTCCCCTGGTGAGTGAAAATCAGAGTTTTCCTAGTTTAAGCAACTTAAAGGTCTAAATGCGCTCTTTGCTAAGCCTTAAGAGTACTGTGTTAGTAAATTAGTGATAGGTGTTTTACGTTCAGTCTAAATCAGTGCTCAAAGCTGCAAACTTAGTGATCTATCACTTTTAACTGGTGATGCCTTTAAATATAGTGTTTAAATATAAATAGATAGATTTTTACCAAAACGTAGTTTGGCCAAAATCATTTTTAAGTTTTTAAAGGTAGTTGTTGTAATGGAAAAGATTGAGCTTGGAGTTGAGCCAGTAACGTTTCAGCATGATCTGAATGGTGAAAATGTATTTTTTTGTGTTGGTCAAACTGACTTTGAGCGACTTGGTGTCGAGTGCGTTTCAAAACGAGCTGTGTTGAAAGGTGTGTCAGATGATGAAAGTGAAGCGATTCAAGACTATATGATGCAGGTTATTTTGAGCATGTCTGATGAGAAACCTTTGAGTAGCAGTGGTACACACTAAAAGGTGAACAAGTCTAGGAGGTGATACGATAGCTGTTTTCGTGATCATAGATGCTTATAAACAGCCGTGAATACTTAGTACTATAATGTATCGAAACTATTTTATAGGTAATATTTTCATGGATTCTTGGGTAGTTAAACAGCTGAGAGTGCAAATACTGTCCGATCTTGATAGAAGCATACCTTCAGGATACTTTGAGCAAAAAATGCCCAAAGTAAAATTTAGTGAACACGTTAAAGGCCATGAATATTTATCGAGCGAGATGAACTGGGGCATACTGGCAACAAAGTTAGGTCAAAGGTTACATAAATCGCCACCACCTGGCTTTACAGCGAGACAGGTTTCGGCGAGTGAAACTTTAATGAACTTAGGCCTTTTAGCTAGTGCTGAAGCAGCTTATGCTTCAATGAAGCAACTATCAGATTGTGCGTCATCAAAAGGAATATATGACTGTAATTCGGGAAATGTGTCGAATCAGTTTCAAACTGAACACATTCCAACGTTTAAAGCGAATGTGAGAGGTGCGTTGGAGCAATACTTACACTACTTATCTGATGACGAAATGCGCCCTTATCTATCTCTAATATCAGAATCAAGAAAAGGAGACTTAATATCAATGGCAAGTAAAAAGCACACGACCATTAACAATACTGTGAATGTCCAAGGGTCCAATAGTGGTATTATTCAAACTGGAGAAAAGAATGATTGCAAAACCGCGAACAGCAGCTCTGGAGGAGTACTTAAATGGTTGGTAAATCACCTAGCTAGCTTTATTATCACCATTACAGGTGGAGTGATAGTTGTTATAGTAACTAAGTTCCTACTGTAGCAATGTTGCATCATCGATCGTATTAATTGGTAAATTCGGTAATTTGGGTAAATCTTCAAAAACATCTATTAAGTGACATTCATATCAAAGCGCCCAAAAAGCATACCAATTCGGTGCTAATCAATGCTTCAAAGAATAATGTTAAACATGCTGTACATCGGATAACAACACTTGCCGTGGTTGAGCTTTTAGAATTCTCCCCCTCTAATTTTATGTATGGACTACCTCCAGATTGACTCAGAAGCTAAGAATATGACATTAATACTTTTTGTATTTTAAACGAAACATAACAAAAGGAAACTTGGGGGAATGAACAGTTACTTACGTTTAATTGACCAGAAGATAAACCCTTTGATGAAACTGCTGACGTACGTATCAGTAATGTTAGCTATAGTAGTTTTCTTCTATGATTGGGTGATAAAAGAAGAGTCCCGTTTAATGACTGCTTGGCAAGTTGTTGCAACCCGAGCATCAGGGAACAGCGGAAAAATAAGAGCTTTAGAATACTTAAATCAACGAGGGGAGAGGTTAATGGGCATTGATATGTCGCCCCCAAATAT
The DNA here is from genome assembly GCF_002964665.1 of Pseudoalteromonas sp. T1lg23B. GTDB lineage: Bacteria > Pseudomonadota > Gammaproteobacteria > Enterobacterales > Alteromonadaceae > Pseudoalteromonas. The sequence continues at coordinate 594,845 of NZ_PQBZ01000013.1, forward strand.
AGATCGCTCTGAAGACATGTTAAGTGTTGGAGTGTATTTAGCCGGAATTAATTTGAGCGATGCTGATTTAAGTATGGCAAATTTTTTGGGAGCGCACCTTGGAGGTGCTAATTTCTCAAATGCAACGCTGGTTATGAGCGACTTAAGAGCTGGATTTTTGAGGCAAACAATTTTTGATGGTGCCAACATGCGAGGTGCGCATTTCTCGGGTAGTCCGTTAGTTGAAGTGAGCCTAAAAGACGCCGACATTCGTGGCGCCATAGGGCTATCATGCGAGAGTCTCACAGTGGCAAAGTATTGGGAGACTGCAATTCGAGACGATTCATTGAAATGTGGAGCTCCCATACCAGCAGCATTGAAATAAATGCTCTATTACTTATCGCGTTTTAGCACACTTTTGATAGCTAGTTTGTATGTTTTAAATCATTATTTAGCTGTAATTTTATTGCTGAATAATGTTATTAAAAGGCCAAGAAAAATGAAGCCAATAATTACTTCAATGCTAGCTAAAACCATTGCCAATAATGTCTTTGGAGATATGTCTCCGTATCCCAGAGTCGTAAATGTAGCAACCGAATAGTACAAATGGACAAACCAACTTTCTTTCATTGTCTGTAGATGTTCTGGGTAATTAAGGTGATCTGGAGAAAGGTACCAGAATAAAACTGAAAAAAGTAGAATTAAGAGAGTTGCCCAACCACCCAGCAAGTAGCCACTCTTTCCACAATCTGAGGTTAAGAGCCAGAGCAAGTAAGTGTTGGGTCTGTCTTCTGCAAATTCTTCAATGTGGGCTTGTTCTTGTACTTTGTGTTTTATAAGTTCTCCCCCAATTGATGTACCTATATTGCAGCCAATACATTGAGTTGAAAGCTGTTTACCGTTTTTAAGGCGGCTCAGGAAAGGAAGCATTACAAGCTCAAGGCCACTAATAATAGCGTTATGAAAATTGCAGTATGAGATATTAGATTGGGCTATTGTGCTTTCTTTGAAATTAGCAGATATAAATTGGCTATTTGAGAGGTCAGTATTTCTAATATTAACTGCCCAAAATACGCATTTATTAAAGATTGATTTCTTTAAGACTGTACTTTGGAAAGAAGAGAAGTAAATATTTGAGTTCTCAAAGGTACAGCAATGCATTTCAGCTTTGCCAAAGTTAGCGTTTTGGATCATACAGTCTGAAAAGTCACATTCAACCAGCTTCGCGCCTTTTAAATTGGCTATTAACCTTAGCATTACTTTTATTCTTACTTTTAAAAACCATGTAGATGACAAATCTTGAGTGCCAAATACGACTCCACTCATATCACAATTGTGAAACAGTGCACCAGCAAAGTTGGCTCCTCTCAAATCAGCTGATTTGAAATCTAATGAATTAAAATGGGAAGTTCTAAATAAGTGCTCATCGCTGCATTCTGCCCCAACTAATGTGGTACATGAGCTTCCATTTTCGTATATGGCAACTTTATTTGAAGCGTCATCTCGACCATAAACCTTATCAAGATATGTAGCAGAGAAGTTCGCACGTTCGCCCTCAATACCTCCTGTTTTAAGAAATTTCTTATGTAATGCGAGTATTCTATTTAGCTGAGTTTGTGTCATTGAAATTACCTACTCCAAAAGAACGTAACTAGAAAAGTTTCGTAAATAAGATTCTCCTTATCAATATGATAGCTCGATTTCACCGATACACATCCACCACGTCATTCCGCGAAGCAAAGAGAAATGACGCGGTGGCAAACCCCACCTAAACCAAGCAGAACAAAGAGGGGAGAATCAATTATTGACTTTATGTGCGCGTTATGACAGTCTGAAAACGATTCCAGCAAAAGCGAGACGAATGTCATCGCATCAAGAAATAAAGCCTTTGGCTTTATCATATCAGTGAGATCTACTCACAACTAGAAACCAAGCTTTCGGGCTTTTTACCTCACAAATTAGTTCATCTGATTTAGGCACTTTTATGCCTTGAATTTGGCTATTTGTACTTGCATGTAATTAACTTAAACACAAATCACTTTACAGCGAGGCTGTTATGAATTTAAAAGAAAATGCGAGAGAACATCTATTAGACGCAGCGATTAACGATATTGAAGAGAATGGGATCTACTGGAATGGGTCAATTTCCAGAAGCCAAAGAGGGCATTTGCTCACATTGTTAGAAGAGCATGGATACGAGATCTCCATGAATGAAGTTCCACCTTATTGGGAGCATGCTTTTTATACCTCAGCTTATTCATATGATGATGTACTCGAACTAGCACAGAAGCGAGCTGAAGAAAGTGGCTTTTAAGTGAGTTTATAATTACGCTCATGTGGACAACGTGGGGTGCAAGTGTAGTGGTCAATACTTTTTGGCTCCGCCATTTTTAGTGTGGTTTTGGTTGTTTTAGTTAGCTGTTTACAAAGGTAAATATTGATGGAATTATAAATGTAAGTAATACAAGCTGTTTTAGAGCATTATAAAGCACCAAAATGCAATAGAATAAACTGTTATTCGGTTCTGGAATAAGGAGTAAGCATGAAGTTTGAAGAAGCACAAAAAGATATGAGTTTTTCATATTTTGGAGGTGGAACAGGTGTTTTAGTTTCTGGCTTAGTGTGGTGTATTGCGGGTTTTGTTGCGCTATTTTACTCGAACCTGTCAAGTATGCTGACCTTGTTCTTTGGTGGTATGTTTATACACCCGCTGGCTATGTTATTATCGAAAGTACTTAAACGTCCTGGAAATCATGATCCTAAAAATCCTTTAGGTAAACTTGCATTAGAAAGCACTATTATTTTGTTTGTCGGTTTGTTCTTAGCTTTCTATGTGGCAAAGCTGCATGTAGAGTGGTTTTACCCAATAATGCTCATGGCTATAGGTGTCCGTTACTTAATTTTTAACACTTTATATGGCTCAAGAATCTACTGGGTTTTAGGTGCGGTGCTTATGCTATCAGGTATGTTTTGTGTCATATTTGGTGCAAACTTTTTAATTGGTGCTTTTATTGGTGGTTTAACAGAAATTATATTTTCTTTAGTTATTCTAAATAAATCAAAAGGTGTGGTTTTAAATACTGCATAACTAGCTAGTTAATATGAACAAGAAACAGTTGGATGTTTTCGTGTCTCAACATTTTAGCTAACAATTTTTTGCCCATTATTGGGCGCTATGAATAATCAGAATCGAAGCAGCTATGAATATTAAAGTTGAACTTAATGGCGAGATTGACGACGCCGAAATTGTAGCGTTATACCGAGCTAACGAATGGTCATCGGCAGAAAAGCCTGAACGGCTTTTGCCTGCTCTGCGTAACTCCCACACTCTAGTTACAGCTCGTTTAGATGGAAAATTAGTAGGTGTGGGGAACGCTATATCTGATGGTCATCTCGTCGTATATTACCCTCATATGCTTGTTCACCCCTCTTACCATGGTAATGGCATAGGGCGTAAAATGATGGTGGCAATGCAGTCTGTTTACCGAGGTTTTCATCAACAAATGCTTAGCGCTGACACAGGGGCCATTGAGTTTTATAAAGCGCTAGGCTTTGAACGAGCAGGTAAAACAGAGCCTATGTGGATATATTCAGGCAACGAGCATTAGGCACATAGTAAGCGTATTGAATTAACCTCTAGCTCTTTATTGGCTCTGTGTTGGACGTTATGAGCACGCCGAGTTAGTCCCCTTACTGCTTGCAAATTAGGCTGGTTAAACTAAAGGCTCCAGCCAATAAACCCGCCTGTAAAGTACCGTGTTTAATCTTGCAAATCTAGAATGTAAGCAGCGCCTGAGGCATTGCCGTTGTCGTCGCGATGCGGGGCTCCGATAATTGCGTGTTGCTTGGTTAGGGCAAGGTTCCAACCAAATCGGTCTTCTGCTGCGCCATCACTGGCGACGATTTTGGTGCTATAACGCCATTGACCTTGTTGTTTTTTAAACACGTATAGCGCACCTGCGTTTTCAGCCTTGGCATCGTGATGCATGGCGCTGATGAGCGCGGTGTCTTGGTAAAGTGCTACGCCACGGGCGAATCGGTCGTCGGCTTTGCCATCGGGGGCGATTAACTTTTGGGTTTGAGTCCATTTCCCTTGTGAGCGCTCAAAAATATAGGCCGAGCCTGCATCTGTGCCAATGCCTTCTACATCATCACGTCTGGCGGAGATGAGGGCGGTATCGCCAAACAGTGCCACTCTTACACCAAAAATGTCGGTGTTGGCGCCATCACTTGCCATCAGTTTGGCTTGTTGATGCCATTGCTTACCGTCAAAATGATAGGCATAAACGGCACCGGCTTTTTCGGCGCGTTCATCGTTTAAATCAGCGCCCACGAGCATGGTATTGCCGTCAATCGCAACACTTATTCCGAATAAATCGCCAGCCGCGCCATCTTGAGCGGTGAGTTTACTGTGAAATTGCCATGAGTCTTTGTCTCGCATATAAACGTAGGCGGATCCTGAGTCTTTATGTGGCGTATCGCTGTGAGGGGCACCGATGACCAAAAAGCGCTCTGTCAGTGCAATGCTTTGACCAAATGCATCTCCTGCTTGCCCATCGATGGCGGTTAAAATTTGTTTTTGTGTCCATGAGCTTGCTGCTCGTTCAAAGGTAATTACGGCACCTGAGTCTTCCCCTTTATCGTCTCGTCTGCTTGCCCCTAGCACGGCGACATGGTTTTTGAGTGCTACCTTGCCGCCAAGGGTGTCACCAGCAAAAGCCGGTTCGGCAACCAATGTGGCTTGCTGTTGCCACCCTTTAGCGCCCAAGGTATAGACGTAGGCGGTTCCTGAGTCTTTGACTTGGTTGGCGTCAGCGTTGAGCGCACCCACTAGTGCGGTTGTGCCATCTATTGCAACGCTAAAAGCAAATTGGTCTTGGGCTTGACCATTGTCGGGCAACAACTTGTGTTGCGTCGCATCACTTTGCCAAGTGACTAATAAAGTGAAACAACATAAATATTTAAAAATAGAATGAGAGTTCATGACTACTTCCATGTGTTTTTAGGGTTAAAAGATCACTTTATGCAATTCGCATCCACTGAACAACAGCTAATTAACGAGTTGAAAAGCATCAAAAAAAGATGGATGCAGAGTTAATACCCCGATAACTCGGCATAGCCAATGCCATTAAATCCACCGCTGGCTCTCACTCGGCCTTCCCAGTAGGGGATCGACAACTTGTTTAGAGAATTTTTCGTGATGGTTTCAATCAGCACCGGTGCAAAGTCGGGCAATTCAATTTTCCAATGACTTGGGTATTGAGTACCCTCAATCGTGATATGTTGTAACGCCTGTAAACGAATATCTTGTCGAGGAATTTGCGTCGCTTGACCCTGCTCATTAATACGTGTGCCGCTACAGTAGTCATAATTTTGCTGTGCATCGCGAATGCAAAACAACATTAAGCCTTGTTTGGGGTTATCGTCACTCACTAGGCTGAACCAGTCCCAGCCAAGTTGGCTTTTATCCAACAAGCTCGCTGACCACTCTCTGTCATACCAAGCATTACCTGACACTTGGTAACTTTTGCCCTCAAAAGTTAAGGTGCCCTGTGTTTGCAAAAATGGGTAGCTGAAATAGTAAGAGGCATGGCCGCTTTGAGTTTTTTGACTGTAGCCGTTTTCACCATGCAAGGTGAGTGGACTATTACTGAGTGACACATCAATGGCATAGTCACCTTGGCTTGCTTTGAGTTGCAGTGGCAAAAAGCTTCGCTCGGTGCTTTTTAGTGACCAGTTATCTAAATGGGCGGCAAATGGGGTGGTTGTGATACCTGCCTGTCCAGCTCGTGCAAATCGTTCAAAGGCAATATGTGACTGCTCATGTTGTAGCGCAAAATGGGCAAAATAAAGTTGGTTATCCCACCATGTTGACTCAAAGGGTAAAGGCACCAGTGTTCGAAATAAAGTCCACTGTGCGCCAAAGGTTTCGCCACTATCCGCACTTAAGTTTGCTGTCACATACCACCATTCGATGCCTTGCTCCAAGTGTGGGCCATGATCTTGTGGAAACATTACGCCACGGCGTTTGTCTACAGGTTCACCACTGACGGTTTGCAGGGCTTGGGTGTGTTCAGTCTGAGGAGCTGGGCCACATCCCATCAGTAGCACAATAAAAAGCAGTAAGCAGGACGACTTTATCATTGGTTAACTTCCTTTAGCGTGCAAGTCGGCGGTGAGCTTTTTAATGGGCAAATAAGCACAAAACACCGCAGCAAGCAGTAACAACAAACATGTGTTCAACAGCGCAGGCAAATCTAAATAAAAATGAATGGTCCAGCCAAATGCGATAGGCATGACAAATTTTAATAAAGCAAACCCCAAGGCAAAACCCAATGGCATTGCAAACAGGCAGGTAAAGCCAACCAGCAAGATGGTTTGCACCAGCTTGAGTTTTTGTAATTGAGTGGCATCCACACCTAAGCTATTCAACACGGCCAACTGCTTTGCGTGTTGAGCGCTCAAACTCAGCAGGCTGATACACAGGCTGACTAACGCAATGGCGAGAATAAAGCCATTTAAAACCTTAGTGACCTTAAAAGTATCATTAAACAGTCCATTGGCAATGGCTTTGAATCGTTTGTTCTCGGTAATATAGGTACTGTCGATCTGGTACGTGTTTATAAGGCGTTCGATAAGTTGCTCCACAGTCACACCATCATTGATAGTGAGCGACAAACCATATACCTGCCAGTGTAACGGGCTTGTTTTGATGGTTTGCTCTTGGGTTATCAGGCCCAAAGCAGTGTTACCATAATCATAGGTAAATGCAGAAATTCGGCATTCAAAGGTATGTTGATTTTGTTTAAATGTAATCTTGTCACCAAGTCGGTAATGATATTTTATGGTGGCTTGTTCGTTAGCGATACAGCCATTGTTTGCAAAGTGTGAGGCATTTACTGCCTCCCCTGAGGTTAAGTTTATATGTGCAAAGGCTAACTGCCCTTGTCCAAAGCTCGTCAGCTTTGCTGGTATTTTATTGATGTAGCCATTGCTTGCCATATAAATGCCAACCCGTTCTGTGAGGTCGTCAGCGCTCAAACGTGCGCGAAGTTCTGGGTCGTATTTATCTACTTGAATATACACATCAGCACTTAATTGCTTTTCTAGGTGAGCATTGAGCGTGTTGCTAAAGCTTTTAACCATGATCTGCATGCCAATGGCACTACCAAGGGCCACCAAAATTGCCACGATAGCAATTCTCAACTCTTTTAATTGCAGCTTGCTGTCTGCATATAGCCATTGCCACAAAGGGGCCGAAAATGGATTTTGCAAGCTCAGTACCCTTTGTAGGCTTTTTGGGGTGATCAGCACAAATAGCAATAAAATGAAAAAGCACAGCAGTAGCGCGTCAAACTCAGATTGGGCGTTAAAATACAAGTAACCGAGTGCCGCAATCACCCCCCCTAGAACCGAATAAAACAGGGTGTTGCTTTGCTTTTGTACTGCGTTTTTTTGCGTTGCTAGCATCAGGGTGAGTGTGGCGATATTAACCACAAACCCCAGTGCTAGGGTTTGCCATTGCCACTGTATCGTCAATGCTTGTTCAAGTTTATAAAGCCCCATGAGCGTGCGGTTTACGTCAAGTACCAAAGCATTGGCAATAACAAACCCTGCGACACTACCTAGCAGCGCAGTAACAAAGCTCATCAAGGTAAACTCAATCACAATAGCGGTGCGAATAGCCTTAGGTGAGCACCCTAAAATATTAAACTGACCAAGCAGCTTTTTTCGCCCTGCAATTGAGAGCTTAATTGCATTGAAACTTAAAAAGGCAGCAACAATGTAGCCCAGTAAGGCAAGTGCAGCGAGGTTAAAAAAGAACGCCTCAGACAGAGCATCAAAGTCTTGCTCTTGTGTGGCAACAAGCCTTGCGTCATGGGCCAAAATGGCCTCGACCTGTGGAATTTGCTCAGGAGTTAAACCAACAAATTCAATAAAGCTGAGTTGGCCCTTGGCTTCAAGTAACATATCCGCATAAGCCAAGTCCGTAATCGACCATATGCCAATACCATCAGCCAAGCTGAAGCTGGGTGTATATGGGCTATTTGCAAGTTGGAGTGTGTTGTTAGTCGTCGCCAGCTTTAGTTTTTCAGCCTGTTTGCTATCTATCAAAATGGTATCAAACGCAAATCCCGTATTGCCATCACTGCCAGATTGCTGCGCGTTGCTTGGCGCGGGTTTGGTCATCCAAATGAGGCTATCTACGCCTTGTAGATAAAGTGTGTCACCCGATGCCAGCGTTAGTTTGGCGCGTAACACAGGCTGTGCGTTGGTAAAGCCCTGTTCGCGTAACTTTAACCATAATTTCCCATCAATGTAGTTTTGGCCAATGGGCGGTTTTACAATATGGCTGACGGTCGCATCAATGAGTGCGGATGATTTCTGATGGCGGCTTTTGGCTTCTTGGTTGAGCCCAGCAATGGCGCTCAGTAGGGCGCTTCCTAAACTTAGGCCAACGATAAACAGTAATAGTAACCACGGGTGGCGTCTAAAATACGCAAGGTGCGTATTTAAAATGAGCTTAATTTCAGTCATTGAACTGCCCGTTTGCGAGCACTTTAACGCTATCAAAATACTGGGTGAGCTGTTGCGAGTGGGTCACCATGACTAAGTTCATTTGTCTTTCTTTACATAAAGTTGTCAGCATTTCGACCACTTGATGAGAGCGCGCTTGATCAAGATTGCCCGTCGGTTCATCGGCTAAGATCAGCTTAGGTTGGTTAAGTAACGCTCTGGCAATACCAACACGCTGTTGCTCACCACCTGAGAGCTGGCTAGGCAATTTATTCAGCTTGTTGCTTAATCCCAGTTGCTCAACCAAAGTATCGAGCGCTTCAGGTGGCTGGTTTGGAAAATTGAGCTGATGTTGAAACAGAATGTTTTGTTTCACAGTGAGACAGTCAAGCAGTTGATAATGTTGAAAAATAAGGCCTATCTTACGGCGGAAGTGCGCAAGTTGTTGCTTGCTATAAGAAGAAATAAGCTCGTCATTTACTTCAATTTGTCCGCTATCAGGGCTGAGTAAACCTGCCAATAAGTGCAGTAGTGTGGTTTTTCCAGAGCCACTATCACCAAGTAAAGCAACTTGCTCTTGTGCTGCAATTTTAAAACTAAAGCCATCAAATAGAGTTTGAACTTGGTCGCCATCTTGTCGGCTAAAACATAAGTCGGTCACACTAATCACTGTAATTCCTTGTTACTCAGTGGTTTTAGCTAGATTACAGAAATAGCGCTGTGAAAAAAAGCGAAACATGTAACAAGGAATGTTTAGGGAGTGTGCGTATCAACGCCAATATTGGCATGTAATTTGGCTAAGTAAATATGGATTTGATGAGTGCGTTGGGAGGGAGCAACCGAGCTAGCTGCTAAGAATAATAAATAAGAATTCTGATTCATGAACTTACATTTTTTTATGGGATAACTCATGGCAAGACACTTTTTTGATCTCGCACACTGATTTCACATTTATGAAAATAATCTGACTTTTTACCCTTGAGGTTTTCGCAAATGACCTCAATACTGTAATTGAGGTAAACAAGAAAAGGATAAATGTATGAAGATAAATCTATCGGGCCACCATGTGGATGTTACAGATGCAGTAAGAGCTCACGTTCAAGAAAAGTTTGCCAAAACAGCTACACATTTTCCGTCGTTATTGTCATTAGACATCATTATAAGTAATGAGAACAAAAAGTTTTACACGGAAATATCGACTACGTATTCTGGCGTGCGTATTGCAGTTAAGGGGGAAGGGGACGTAATGTATCCCGCAATCGCGAACGCTGCTAAAAAATTAGATGCCTCACTAAAACATAGAAAAGGGCAACTGAAAGCAAATTTACACAATAAGCCGGTGAGTACAACACCAGAGATCGCACACGAAATTATTCAAGAAATGGATTTACGTTAAGGTAATAGTGCCTAACGTGATATCAGCAAAGAGGGCCTTAACAGGCCCTTTTTTTATGTTAGACTGAGCAACAGTCTTACCCCTTATAAAGTAGTTTAAATGACCGATTATCAAGCCGTTTTAGATACCGCCTTCGCGCACATTCAACCCTTGTTACTCTCAGGTAAAGTGGCTGATTATATTCCGGCGTTGGCGGAGCAAAAACTCGGTCAATTCGCCATGGCGTTACACACTATTGACGGAAAAACCTATACGGTGGGGGAGTGTCAGGCGCGTTTTACGGTGCAATCAGTATCTAAAGTGATGACTCTGACTATGGCGTTGCAGCGTTATGAGGATGAGCTTTGGCAACGCGTCGGCAAAGAGCCATCAGGCACCGCTTTTAACTCTTTAACGCAGCTTGAATTTGAAAATGGTATTCCTCGCAACCCTTTTATAAATGCCGGAGCGATTGTCACCTGTGATGCGCTGTTCTCACGTTTAGGTGCGCCAATTTATACCATGCTTGAACAGTATCGTCGTCAGTCTGGTAACGACAAGGTGGTGATCAACAAAAAGGTGGCACAGTCTGAATTTGAACATCGTTTTCGCAATGCGGCGATGGCGTATTTAATGAAGTCATTCGGCAATTTTACCAATGAAGTTGAAGAAGTACTTTGGTGCTACTTCAATTACTGTGCAATTGAAATTAACTGTGCCGAGTTGGCGCGAACTTTCTCATACCTATCCAATCAAGGATATTGCGCGCAAAGCCAACAACAGTTACTCAGTGCAAAACAAACCAAACAGTTAAATTCGTTACTGTTTACAAGCGGGCTTTACGATGCTGCTGGAGATTTTGCTTATCGCGTTGGGATGCCGGGCAAATCTGGTGTATCGGGTACGATTATCGCCGTTGTACCAGGAAAGTTTACCGTGGCAGTTTGGTCACCTGGTCTGGATAAATTTGGTAATTCTGTTGCCGGCATCGCGGCATTGGAGTGTTTGTCAGAACAGCTTAATACTGCGATCTTCTAAACAATAAACTAAGCCGAAAATAGTGAATTCACTGTTAAGGCTTAGCCCTCTCATTATTATGGCGTCCATTAAGCTTCCTCGCTAATTTAGGGCGCCTTTAAACCTTGACGTGGCGCTTCTCAGCTTATGCTGTTTCTATGCGTGTAATTCAGTGTAATTCCCCATTATTCATATTGTTGGCACAATGGATAACGGCTTGTTTTGTAATCTCATATTGAACAGCTATCGAATTAAAAATGAATAGTCCAGTGTAAGGTGTACTTCACAAAAAGAATGGTATTTGTGGCTTCTTTGCTAAGGGTTTAAGGCACTTTTTGTGTTCTTTATTTTTGGTTTGAAAATAAACAATTAAAGCAACCAGTTATTGAGATTAAAAACTTAGTACTTCTGCAACGTTTGACTAGACTGAATCATTGAGTAGCAATGAATACCGACTGAATCTTGCAGTGGAACGTTTTAGTCAAGGACCCTTGGAGCTAGGTAGCATTAATGGAAAAACCACAATTAGAAAAAGCGTCAGCGCTTGGATATGCTGATCCTCACATTGATGAGTTGCTAAAGCATTCAATTCGCACCCAACTTGAGTCTTTATTGAAGTCAAAAGTTACAACAGAACAACGAGTGCAACTCCTACAAAAAAGTTTTGTTGAGGCGATGACTTTGGTATTGAGTGACACCCAAGTAACCCACCAACAGTTAGTCAAAGCATTTGAAAACATGTACGACCAAGCTGTGCAGTCGATGGCGTTGGCAGACTTGAGTCAGGAAGTATTGACGCGTCAATATATATCGGCCACCGGTTTAGTTATGTCGGTGCATAATTGTAAGCATACGATTAAAGATGTGTATCGCATCAAGGGATATGCTCGCGGTATTGATCAAGCCATTCGTGGCAAATTAAAAAACAATTCAACCATCACCATTTTATATCCAGCCTGTGGCCCTTTTGCACCACTTTTGTTACCGCTGTTGAGCTATTACAAAAACTCGCAAACCTTTGACTCACAGCAGATCAAGGTCATTCTGGTTGATGTGCAGCCGGGTGCAGTGATGACTCTTAAACAGTTGATAAAAGACTTACAACTGGATGATTACATATTACAAATAGCAGAAGCGGATGCGACCCAATTTACCCCCGATGTTGCAATAGATCTGTTAGTGCTTGAAGCTATGCAACATGGTTTTACCAAAGAGGGGCAGTTGAGTATTGCCAAGCACTTGGTGAAGTTTCTCAACATAGATGGCTGGATGATCCCACAAAATGTGTCGGTAAAAGGCATGATGGTTATTGGTGAAACTGAGTTTAACCAGCAATGGAAAAACGTTGAATATAGTCACTCAATGAATGTAAACAATCAGGCGCAGCAAGATAGAGTGGAGCTAGGAGAAATACTGCGTATCAATAAATCAACGCTATTGGCCATGGATGAATTGGAACTTCAAGATGGCGTTAGGGTGATCTCCGCAAACCAGATTGTGTTACCCACCGATGTTGATGATATGAGCAAGCGAATCTTAGCGATTTATGCGCACATCGATACATTTGCAGAGGAGTCAGTTGGTCAATATGACTCTGGAATAACGAACCCAAAGCCGGATATGACTTTTTACGTCGATCTTAAACCTCGGGAAGTCGAACATACGCACTTTGTAGCAAGTAGCGGCGACACGGTGCAATTTTATTATCAATTAAGCGGCTTGACGGGGTTTGTGCCCGTAAAAATATAGGGAGAAGGTGATGAATCGGTATGCTGTTTTTACGGGGAGCTGTCTCAGTTTGCCAGCGATTGAATACTTGCACAAAGCGAATCTCTTAGCATGCGTCGTTTTGCCCGATGGCGAACCAAATTCAGATTTGTTACAGCTTCAACAGTGGCTTAAGCATCAACAGATAGCTGTTTTAGGCTATTCTAACAAAGATGACCAGCAACTCATTGCTAGCCTAGATGGCTTACAAGCCCAAAAAGGAATGGTTTATTTATTTAGACATAAAATAAGAAAAGATTTAATCCAGTATTTCAATCAAGAGCTTGTAAATATACATCCAAGCCATTTACCAGATTACCGAGGTCCGCAACCTTTATATTGGCAAATTCGTAATGGGGAAACTACCACGGCACTGACCATTCACAAAGTCGCAGAAGAATTAGATAGTGGTGATATAGGCTATCGCGTTGACATAGATATACATCCATTTGAGACCATAAAGTGCCTACACCAAAAGGTTGCTCAAACACTACCGTATTTAGTTTCAAACTTTATTCAGTTAGATAAGGAACACAAGTTAGCTTGGCACAAGCAGCCGTCTGGCGGCAATAAGCTTGCTCCTGCAATCGAACATGTTGACTTATTCATTGATTGGTTTAAGCACAGTACGCACGAAATTGTGAACATGGCACGAGCAGGCAATGCCGATATGACTTGCGCTGTATTTCGGTTTAGCCAAAGTACATTCCAACTCATTCAGGCGTCTAAAGTTGACTGTACGTTATCTGGCATTAAGCCTGGCACTATCATTGAGCTTGATAAAAGTGTAGGGCTGATCATTAAAACATCAGATGGGGCCGTAAAGCTGGATATTATTGGTACGCAGCAGGGGTGTTTTGATGGCTATCGGTTTGCGATGTTGTTTGCTCTGGACCCAGGTATGGAGCTTGAAAGTGGTGCAGGTAATGATTTCAGGTATTGATGACACATAACCCCGTTTTTATATGAAGCTTAGTTTAGATGGAAATGATAACTGCCCTGCTGATGTTTTTATCAATCCTGCATTCTAACTATGCTCTGACATTAACCTCAGAAGCGAGATAGATATGAACATAAAGGTAAACCTCACGAATCGTTATGAATATGAGCTACTTGTCTACCCCTATGACAATGGCAACTATCCTGACATTAGTAAGGCTCAAAAGGTTGCTCCAAAAGACGGCAGTGCTGAACTGTCAATAAAAAGTGGCCAAAGCCAGATAGTTGAAATTCCAGGAATGGGGAGTTTGTTGGTGCAATTTCTCGGCGAACAACGATTGGAAAGTTGTCACGATAGATTTTGTGAAAATCCAAGCGACTTTGACAAGTATCAGCAAATGGCACTGCTGAGATACAAAACAACTGAACTCTACTGGCGCTTTCCTACCAGTGACGAGGCGGCTGAATTGCAGCTTAGTGTGAATGACTTGGGGACAGTGTGCTTAGACAAAGTTGTATCAGGAGAGGCTCGACAAGTGTCTTTACCTGAGTTTTTTATTCCACCGGTATTTAACGTCGGCTTGCCGGAGGAAAGCAAGGAAGGCTAGCACTAATCGCGGTAAATAGAATTGAGCAGGTTAGTAATTTAGATAGTAGGTGTAGGCAGTACCGACAATAAAGAAATTCAAACGAAACTGTGTATGGTTTTAAGCAGTAAAAGGCGCACAGTTAAACAAGGTAAGTATACAAACTTAGAGGAATAAATATGGCTACCGAACCTTTTATTGGATCAATGATGCCTTTTGGCGGATCGTTTGTGATTGAGCGCTGGACAATGTGCTTAGGTCAGTTACAAGCCATCAGTGAGAATACCGCACTATTTTCACTGTTAGGCACTATTTATGGGGGGGATGCCCGTACGACATTTGGTATACCTGACCTACGTGGAAGAAGCCCAGTTGGTCAAGGCCCTATGCCGGGCGGTTTAGATTATCGGCAGGGGATCAAGCTAGGTAAGGAACGCGTTACGCTTGACATAGTACATATGCCTGCACATAACCACATGGCTGTATTTGAACCTTCTGGCTCGACAAGTGCCAGCGGTAAATTTGAAGTGGCTACCAATGAGGCGACAGCAACAACACCGTCGACGGACACATATTTGGCAGCCAATGCCAGCGCTGCGTACTTCAAACCCGGTTTTGTTGGCGCGAATTTGGTTGAAATTCCGGGGCTCACAATCGAAGGCGGAGGCAGCGAGGGTGGCACTGTTACTGTTGGTAACACAGGTAACAGTTTACCAGTAGATATAATCAACCCTATTTTACCCATAAATTGGCTGATGGCGCTTATGGGAATATATCCCAGCAGAGCCTAAATAAGCAGACGATGCGGCTAACCTGTTTGGCTGGCCGCATAGCACGTTTTATTTCAGGCAGGTCAATGATTTGGTTAGGGCGTGAAAAATATTACTTGGCAGTCTAATTGTTGGTTTTTATGACGTTTGCGGTAAACACGGCACAAAAAGAGTGAATGACCTTGATTAGTTAGTTGCTACTTATTATTCGTAAGTTTGGTGTATAGGATAAAATTATGCGTTTCAAATCTATATTGTTTCCACAAGATAGGGCGTGCGGTACTTACAGTAAATTTAGTCTGGCAATTAAACAAGCGCTTGTAGTGTTGTTTCTATTTAGTGCTCAAGCTGCAGCAGATACATATACTTTTAGTACAGTCTCTGGGTCAGGTACTGCAACGTTAACCACAACGGTTAGTGGTATTACACTTACCGCAACTCAGTCAGACGGTGGGAATATAACCGTATCTTCAGGGTTCATGGTTCCGAGCACTGTGACTCCAAATGGGGAAACTTGGACGCTCTCTTTTGATTCTCCAGTTAGTATTACTCAGTTTGATATGGCCGAATTTGCAGACCTTTCAGATGGTAGTTATGTGTTTACACCAGATAGTGGTACTGCGGTAAGTATTACAGCTGCCGATGCTGAACTTGGAGATTTTCTAGCAACACTAAGCCCCTCTGACTGGACAGCGGTTAACTCAGTCACATTCAGTCATGTAACAGGTACTGGTAATAACTCGAGGATAGGTATAGATAATATAGTATTTACTGCCGCCGCGGTTGATAACACCAACCCTACGTTTGACAGTGCCAATTCTACCCCCAGTGATGGCGACACCAATGTTTCAGTTAGTAACGACATTGTCATCGACTTCGATGAAGATATCGCGCTTGGTAGTGGTAATATCACCATTCGTGATGTTGATGGCAGTAGTGACTTTGAAGTATTCAGTGTGACCACTGAGAGTGATGGGACAACCACCACGCCAAGTGCTGGCCGT
>NZ_PQBZ01000015.1 GCF_002964665.1 Pseudoalteromonas sp. T1lg23B
ATTGGCATTGTTTTACTTTTGAAAACTCTTTATAGATACGAATATCTATAAGAATTTAATTATCAGCTTTTCCAAATTTTTAAAGAGCAAGAGAATTTAACTTCTCAAAGAGAAACACACTTCATACTCAGGATATACCTGAAGAATGTTTATCTTTAAAAAGTAAAGTGGTGGAGCTAAGCAGGATCGAACTGCTGACCTCCTGCGTGCAAGGCAGGCGCTCTCCCAGCTGAGCTATAGCCCCACATTACTGGTGTGTACATTGTTTGTAACCGAGCTTCTTTTTGAGGCTAGGCATAAAGTGAGGACGTTTAGTCAACTAAACGACGAGCTTTATAACGCAGCATCGAGAAGAAGTGGTGGGTCTGAGTAGACTTGAACTACCGACCTCACGCTTATCAGGCGTGCGCTCTAACCAGCTGAGCTACAGACCCAAACAATGTTTGTGTTCTCTAATTCTAATCAACAATCATCTGTGTGGACACTTCGAACAAATCTGTTCTAATTCGTATAAGGAGGTGATCCAGCCCCAGGTTCCCCTAGGGCTACCTTGT
>NZ_PQBZ01000016.1 GCF_002964665.1 Pseudoalteromonas sp. T1lg23B
GCGCTAAACACGGTATGTTGGCAAACATAAAATGGCTATGGCTATTTGGTGCAATGATTTCATCACAGGTATATGCACTGAGTAGTGAAAGAATTGCAGCAAGCCATGTGCTCAAAAGTCCGCTGTCAAGTTGGGTGAAGATCTTACCGCTTAATGGTGAGCATGTGATTCAGGCAACGCCAGAGTACCGATGGTCGTACAATAACCAATTCAATAATGTTTATTTGGATGCCAAGGGGCGCATAAA
>NZ_PQBZ01000017.1 GCF_002964665.1 Pseudoalteromonas sp. T1lg23B
CCGCTCATACAGAGCAAACCCACTCCACTTATTAAACTGGGAATACCTGCAACACTTTGGGCTGAACGTTGGCACAGTGGTTGATGCATACCATCACATAACTCAATTGCTTGTTATTTGAGAAAAATGACAGATCATAAGCAAAACCAAACTCGCTAAAAACGCGCAGGGTATGCACTTCTTTATATGCCACGGGTTCACCCAAAGATTTAGCTAATAACTTGTTA
>NZ_PQBZ01000018.1 GCF_002964665.1 Pseudoalteromonas sp. T1lg23B
GCACACGTAGACTGTCCAGGACACGCTGACTATGTTAAAAACATGATCACAGGTGCTGCACAGATGGACGGCGCGATCCTAGTAGTTGCTGCTACTGACGGTCCTATGCCTCAAACACGTGAGCACATCCTACTTTCTCGTCAGGTTGGTGTACCTTACATCATCGTATTCATGAACAAATGTGACATGGTTGACGACGAAGAGCTTCTAGAGCTAGTAGAGATGGAAGTACGTGAACTACTTTCTGAGTATGACTTCCCAGGTGATGACCTACC
>NZ_PQBZ01000019.1 GCF_002964665.1 Pseudoalteromonas sp. T1lg23B
CTGCCACACTATCATCGACGCTGTTTCGTTTCACTTCTGAGTTCGGCATGGGGTCAGGTGGGTCCAAAACGCTATTATCACCAAGCAAAGCTGGTTTGTTAATCCGTTCACCATCTGTGAACCAATCAACATAAAATCCGGAAAAATTCTGATAACTCGTAAAACGCTACTTTAGTAACACTAACTTCTAGCTCGTAAAACCACTTTGGCGTTGTATGGTT
>NZ_PQBZ01000003.1 GCF_002964665.1 Pseudoalteromonas sp. T1lg23B
TGTGACTGCGTACCTTTTGTATAATGGGTCAGCGACTTATATTTTGTAGCGAGGTTAACCGAATAGGGTAGCCGTAGCGAAAGCGAGTCTTAACTGGGCGCTTAGTTGCAAGGTATAGACCCGAAACCCGGTGATCTAGCCATGGGCAGGTTGAAGGTTGAGTAACATCAACTGGAGGACCGAACCCACTAACGTTGAAAAGTTAGGGGATGACCTGTGGCTAGGAGTGAAAGGCTAATCAAACCGGGAGATAGCTGGTTCTCCCCGAAATCTATTTAGGTAGAGCCTCGGACGAATACTTACGGGGGTAGAGCACTGTTAAGGCTAGGGGGTCATCCCGACTTACCAACCCTTTGCAAACTCCGAATACCGTAAAGTAATATCCGGGAGACACACGGCGGGTGCTAACGTCCGTCGTGAAGAGGGAAACAACCCAGACCGCCAGCTAAGGTCCCAAAGTGTATGTTAAGTGGGAAACGATGTGGGAAGGCTAAAACAGCTAGGAGGTTGGCTTAGAAGCAGCCACCCTTTAAAGAAAGCGTAATAGCTCACTAGTCGAGTCGGCCTGCGCGGAAGATGTAACGGGGCTAAACATACCACCGAAGCTGCGGCTGCGAATTTATTCGCGGGGTAGGGGAGCGTTCTGTAAGCGGTTGAAGGTGTACCGGGAGGTATGCTGGACGTATCAGAAGTGCGAATGCTGACATGAGTAACGACAAGAGGAGTGAAAAACTCCTCCGCCGGAAGACCAAGGGTTCCTATCCCATGTTAATCAGGGTAGGGTAAGTCGACCCCTAAGGCGAGGCTGAAGAGCGTAGTCGATGGGAAACGGGTTAATATTCCCGTACTTGGAATAATTGCGATGGGGGGACGGAGCAGGCTAAGTAAGCATGGCGTTGGTTGTCCATGTGAAAGTGCGTAGGCTGAGAACTTAGGAAAATCCGGGTTCTTAAGGCTGAGACACGAGACGAGCCACTACGGTGGTGAAGTTACTGATGCCCTACTTCCAGGAAAAGCCTCTAAGCTTCAGATTATTTCGAATCGTACCCCAAACCGACACAGGTGGTCAGGTAGAGAATACTAAGGCGCTTGAGAGAACTCGGGTGAAGGAACTAGGCAAAATTGTACCGTAACTTCGGGAGAAGGTACGCTGACATTAGGTGAAGGACTTCGCGTCTGGAGCTGAAGTCAGCCGCAGTGACCAGGTGGCTGGGACTGTTTATTAAAAACACAGCACTGTGCAAAATCGTAAGATGACGTATACGGTGTGACACCTGCCCGGTGCCGGAAGGTTAATTGATGGGGTTAGTCCTTGGACGAAGCTCTTGATCGAAGCCCCGGTAAACGGCGGCCGTAACTATAACGGTCCTAAGGTAGCGAAATTCCTTGTCGGGTAAGTTCCGACCTGCACGAATGGTGTAACCATGGCCACGCTGTCTCCACCCGAGACTCAGTGAAATTGAAATCGCAGTGAAGATGCTGTGTACCCGCGGCTAGACGGAAAGACCCCGTGAACCTTTACTACAGCTTGGCACTGAACATTGACCCTACATGTGTAGGATAGGTGGGAGGCTTTGAAGCACAGACGCTAGTTTGTGTGGAGCCGACCTTGAAATACCACCCTTGTAGTGTTGATGTTCTAACTTAGGCCCCTAATCGGGGTTGAGGACAGTGCCTGGTGGGTAGTTTGACTGGGGCGGTCTCCTCCCAAAGAGTAACGGAGGAGCACGAAGGTTGGCTAAGTACGGTCGGACATCGTACGGTTAGTGTAATGGTAGAAGCCAGCTTAACTGCGAGACAGACACGTCGAGCAGGTACGAAAGTAGGTCATAGTGATCCGGTGGTTCTGAATGGAAGGGCCATCGCTCAACGGATAAAAGGTACTCCGGGGATAACAGGCTGATACCGCCCAAGAGTTCATATCGACGGCGGTGTTTGGCACCTCGATGTCGGCTCATCACATCCTGGGGCTGAAGTCGGTCCCAAGGGTATGGCTGTTCGCCATTTAAAGTGGTACGCGAGCTGGGTTTAGAACGTCGTGAGACAGTTCGGTCCCTATCTGCCGTGGGCGTTTGAGAATTGAGAGGGGCTGCTCCTAGTACGAGAGGACCGGAGTGGACGAACCGCTGGTGTTCGGGTTGTGATGCCAATTGCATTGCCCGGTAGCTACGTTCGGAATCGATAACCGCTGAAAGCATCTAAGCGGGAAGCGAGCCTCGAGATGAGTTCTCACTTTAACTTTAAGTTAACTGAAGGGCCGTTGAAGACTACAACGTTGATAGGCTGGGTGTGGAAGTGTAGTGATACATTAAGCTAACCAGTACTAATTACCCGTGAGGCTTAACCATACAACGCCAAAGTGGTTTTACAAGCTAGAAGTTAGTGTTACTAAAGTAGCGTTTTAC
>NZ_PQBZ01000020.1 GCF_002964665.1 Pseudoalteromonas sp. T1lg23B
AGGCTATTGTGGGTTCTCTATCTTTGGTTTTGAGGATGATGCAAGAGAAATTGAGATTGAAACGCGCTACTCAGAGGTGGTGACAACCTTACGAGGAAAGCTGACGCTGTTGGAAGAGGTTGGTCGTGGCAGCTCCTATGTTTATCAAATCGGTGACACGGTTTTTCATCAATCGCCAAAAGGGAAAGGATTACACCGGCACTGTTATCGTACAGCCAACTATAAACGATACCTTGGCAAGGAAATTGAACTGGATTATCACTACAAGGTAAAGCGCTATGATGACGACGAAACCGATCCCATTGTCATCAAGCGATTTACAGGACACTGTGTTACGCGATTTGTGGTACATGATTAGGAAGTAGTAAATCTATCACCATAGGTATATATTTGATATGAAGTGAATATGATTGGTGCGCCAATTAATAACCCTAAGTGATACCATTTCACTCCTTCTTTGTGTTTTTTATACTGAACATAAATACAAAGCCCCCCAAACAATAAGAAAGCCAACGTC
Organism: Pseudoalteromonas sp. T1lg23B; assembly: GCF_002964665.1. Lineage (GTDB taxonomy): Bacteria > Pseudomonadota > Gammaproteobacteria > Enterobacterales > Alteromonadaceae > Pseudoalteromonas. The sequence goes on from NZ_PQBZ01000020.1 coordinate 518, forward strand.
GTACTTTCTAAAATTAAGCTTATCAACCATGGCTGGGAGCGCTACGCTGATTAAGCAAAGCAACAACGAGTCAGGGTCGAGTAAAACTTAACTTTAAAACTTCTTAAAATTAAGTGTTGACAAAAACTAGGGAATGCTTAGAATGCACATCCCTCGAAACGCGAAAGCTTTTCGAAACGTTCTTTAAAAATATGAAGCAATCATCTGTGTGGGCACT
>NZ_PQBZ01000004.1 GCF_002964665.1 Pseudoalteromonas sp. T1lg23B
AAACTGTTTTGGGTTGTATGGTTAAGTGACTAAGCGTACACGGTGGATGCCTTGGCAGTTGGAGGCGATGAAGGACGTACTAACTTGCGATAAGCCTAGTTGAGCCAGTAAGAGGCGCTTGAGACTAGGATTTCCGAATGGGGAAACCCACCTGCTTGCAGGTATCATATGGTGAATACATAGCCATATGAGGCGAACGCGGAGAACTGAAACATCTAAGTACCCGTAGGAAAAGAAATCAACCGAGATTCCGAAAGTAGCGGCGAGCGAAATCGGACCAGCCCTTAAGCTTTAGTGTAGTTAGTGGAACATTCTGGAAAGTTTGACGACACAGGGTGATAGTCCCGTACACAAAAACTTATCTAAAGTGAAATCGAGTAGGTCGGAGCACGTGAAACTTTGACTGAATATTGGGGGAACCATCCTCCAAGGCTAAATACTCCCAACTGACCGATAGTGAACCAGTACCGTGAGGGAAAGGCGAAAAGAACCCCTGTGAGGGGAGTGAACTAGAACCTGAAACCGTGTACGTACAAGCAGTAGGAGCAGAACCAGTACCGTGAGGGAAAGGCGAAAAGAACCCCTGTGAGGGGAGTGAAATAGAACCTGAAACCGTGTACGTACAAGCAGTAGGAGCACCTTCGTGGTGTGACTGCGTACCTTTTGTATAATGGGTCAGCGACTTATATTTTGTAGCGAGGTTAACCGAATAGGGTAGCCGTAGCGAAAGCGAGTCT
>NZ_PQBZ01000021.1 GCF_002964665.1 Pseudoalteromonas sp. T1lg23B
AAGCACTTCTAGCTGCCGTATGGCGACGAAAGCCAAAGAAACAGGTGCTTATACACTCAGATCAAGGTAGTCAATTTACAGGTTATGAGTGGAGTGACTTCTTAACAGAGCACAATCTAAAAGCTAGTATGAGCCGTCGAGGAAACTGCCACGATAATGCGGTTGCAGAGAGCTTCTTCCAGCTACTGAAACGAGAGCGGGTGAAGAGAAAAATATACGTAACACGTGAACATGCAAGATCTGACATATTCGATTATATCGAAATGTTTTATAACTCTAGACGCAAGCATGGTGAGGCGAATAATATGCCTCCACTGGCTTATGAAAAGTTAGAAGAATTCAAGCAAAGATCTGTCTAGTAAAGACTGTGCACAATGGGCGCAAGCCTGATGCAGCCATGCCGCGTGTGTGAAGAAGGCCTTCGGGTTGTAAAGCACTTTCAGTAAGGAGGAAAGGTTGGATGTTAATAGCATTCAGCTGTGACGTTACTTACAGAAGAAGCACCGGCTAACTCCGTGCCAGCAGCCGCGGTAATACGGAGGGTGCGAGCGTTAATCGGAATTAC
>NZ_PQBZ01000022.1 GCF_002964665.1 Pseudoalteromonas sp. T1lg23B
CTCATTCCCGAATTAAAGCTCGACCCACCGGAGCTAAAACTCGGGCTACTCACCCCTGCACCACCAAAACTGCTTATACTACTGCCTCCTGAGTTGCTGGACATCGCCATCATCGCCGTACTGCCTGCACCACTGTGCCCGACCTTAACACTGTTGCCCTGCGAGGAACTTCCCCCTCCTGACGCACCACCCGAACCTCCGCCCGAGCCCGAACTTCCCGAGCCTGAGCCCGCTGCGCCTGAAAAGTCTGAACCTGAGCCACCACCCGCTGCTCCCGCACCATTTCTTTGTGCCAAGCCTCCGAATGCCCCCATCGCCGCATAGGCCGACCCCGATAACAAGAAAAACGTCAACGTCGGAATTATCGCCGAGAGCGTGCCCGCCATACCTAACGCCGTCTCCACCGTGGTATAACTCGTGTCTATCGACCCTATCGTGCCCAAAAAGGTACATTGTCCACCCAGTGCCGTACATTGCTCTGCAAACCCCGTATAATGCTCCACATACAATCGGCTGATCACCGAGGTGATCGGCAATAAATTCGCCCACGCCAACAGCATCAGCCAACTGCTCAGGATCTTTATCATGTAGCCCCCAGATATCAACAAGATAAATGGGATCAAGGTGGTAATAAAGTAGGTGAACACTTCCACCGCATTGATGATCAGTGGCAAGGTCTCTTGGTTCAGTGTCATTCCTGAGGCCGAAGCCGCCTGTCTATTTGCAAACGCATTCGCCTGTAATGAGCCGTTATGAGCACAAAGTGCAGCTAACGTCTCTTGCTGTTGAGAGCATG
>NZ_PQBZ01000023.1:0-3145 GCF_002964665.1 Pseudoalteromonas sp. T1lg23B
AGAATTTGAGTTAGCGCTACAGCGTAACGTGGAGGTGCTCAACAAAATCAACCTCACCTCGGTGGTCAGTGCGATGCAGTTGATGACCAGCGATTGGGGACTCAATGGTATCGAGTTGGCCAAGGCACAGTTCTTATTATCTGAATTGTATTATTCATGCTCTCAACAGCAAGAGACGTTAGCTGCACTTTGTGCTCATAACGGCTCATTACAGGCGAATGCGTTTGCAAATAGACAGGCGGCTTCGGCCTCAGGAATGACACTGAACCAAGAGACCTTGCCACTGATCATCAATGCGGTGGAAGTGTTCACCTACTTTATTACCACCTTGATCCCATTTATCTTGTTGATATCTGGGGGCTACATGATAAAGATCCTGAGCAGTTGGCTGATGCTGTTGGCGTGGGCGAATTTATTGCCGATCACCTCGGTGATCAGCCGATTGTATGTGGAGCATTATACGGGGTTTGCAGAGCAATGTACGGCACTGGGTGGACAATGTACCTTTTTGGGCACGATAGGGTCGATAGACACGAGTTATACCACGGTGGAGACGGCGTTAGGTATGGCGGGCACGCTCTCGGCGATAATTCCGACGTTGACGTTTTTCTTGTTATCGGGGTCGGCCTATGCGGCGATGGGGGCATTCGGAGGCTTGGCACAAAGAAATGGTGCGGGAGCAGCGGGTGGTGGCTCAGGTTCAGACTTTTCAGGCGCAGCGGGCTCAGGCTCGGGAAGTTCGGGCTCGGGCGGAGGTTCGGGTGGTGCGTCAGGAGGGGGAAGTTCCTCGCAGGGCAACAGTGTTAAGGTCGGGCACAGTGGTGCAGGCAGTACGGCGATGATGGCGATGTCCAGCAACTCAGGAGGCAGTAGTATAAGCAGTTTTGGTGGTGCAGGGGTGAGTAGCCCGAGTTTTAGCTCCGGTGGGTCGAGCTTTAATTCGGGAATGAGCAGTGGTGTCAATGGCGCATCATCCTCATCGGGCGGTGCTGGGATCGCTAATCGTCGCGAAGTTTCAGGTAGCGAAGGTGGTAGCGTCACCATGACGCAGGCGACCGGTAATTCAGTATTGGGGGCGGTGTCGCCCAGCTCAAAGGCCCAAGGCTCTGTGATGCACCAAACTGAAAGCGGACAATCCATCGAGAAATTATCACAGCAAGGGTTAGGCTTACAAAGTATTAGCACCGAGTCGCTGCTACAGAATGCGCGACAAAGTGCTGAGCGTTTGTCCGGTATCGGACATGCCAGTGTTGAACATCAGCATAATGCCCATAGTGGCGCGAATAACCACGCGGTGACATTGGCCAACCTTGCCAGTCGAGGAGCCGGTTCATCTGATCAAGAGGCGTTGTCAACCAATGCTCAGTTGGGAAGTGCGACAGCGGCTCACGCTGCGGCAGGTGCTTCATCTGAAAGTCATAATGGCACCGCTAGCAAAGGCCATAATGGTGGCAATGCAAACAACAGTGCGATGGCACACAAAGCGAGCAGCAGCGCGGTTAATACGCGTACGGCTGCGGCGCAAAGTGCATCGTCGGCACCCGCTGTGGTATTTAATGGCAATGAACTGCTGGGCTCTGATGCGATTGTGCAAGCGGCGGCACAAAGTGGTTTTATGTTCACCGCTGGAAATATGATCAATGAGGCGGCGCAGTTTATTCCTTCAGAGCAGGGGCGAGCGCAGTTTAAAGAGGGATTTGCGCAGCAGATCCAGGCAGATCCTCAACAATGGCGTCAGCAAAGCGCATCCGAGAAGCAAGCAACCGCTGAACGTTATATCCAGGATCAAGCGGCTCAGCATGGCTCTACATTGGCTCAGCAATTTGAACAGCGTCAATCTGAGCTAGGCGCACAGTTCGCGAATCGAGTATCCGATCTTGCTCAAAACATGGACATTAACAGTGCGCAACGACAGGCCTCGACGGAAATGCTGATGGACAGATTAGCCGAGCAAGGTGCTGTGCTGAGCCAAAATAGCATCTCGACCAGTGGTGCTGCAATGCAAGACTACGCAGACCTTGCTGGTGTTTACCAAGGTGCGATGACGGATGGACAAGATAAATATCAGTCCATGATCGATCATGTTCAGGCACAGGCTAATGATGCATTTGCAGCGCAAGCCCAATCGGGCAGTGCGTCATCAGCAGGGCCGGAGAATGGAGCAGCACAACACTCAGTGTCTGAGCAAGCTTATCATGAAGATGGTATTTATGACCGAGAGGGTAATTTTGTACCCGCTGATGAGTTGTATGCTTCTACGGCACCGATTGATGACTTTATGCGTTATGGCACAGAAGGTAAGGACGCTTACGAAGCAAGAAAGAGAGCCGAGCGAGGCGCGCCTGTTCAGGGGGGAAGTGACAGCGGGGTTGCAGCATCTGGGGGGGCGAGGTCACAAGCAACTGGCAGTACCAGTGAAGCAAGTCGCTCAGCAGGCGGGGTTTCACAGCTTAGCGGTCACAAACAAGGAAGCTCAGGTGTTGCTTATCAATCATTCGCAAGTAATCGTGCTGATCAGGGGGCCAATACAATGGCCACTCTTGAGAATGCTAATGGGGCAGTAGAAACAGACAGTCAGCTTCAAAAAGGCTCGCAGCACAATGCCATAGCAGCGCAAGGTGCAAGCACTTCTAACGGAGTGCGGGGGGCAGCGGGAGCGGATGCATTAACCTCGTCATCGGGAAGTTCGATGGCAGGCGCGGGTGTGGCTGGCAGTGCAAGTCAAAATATGCACAGTGGCTCGCAGAGTTTAGCGGGAGCGGATGCATTAACCTCGTCATCGGGAAGTTCGATGGCAGGCGCGGGTGTGGCTGGCAGTGCAAGTCAAAATATGCACAGTGGCTCGCAGAGCTTAGCGGGAGCGGGTGCATTAGCCTCGTCATCGGGAAGTTCGATGTCAGACGCGGGTGTGGCTGGCAGCGCAAGTCAAAATATGCACAGTGGCTCGCAGAGCTTAGCGGGAGCGGATGCATTAACCTCGTCATCGAGAAGTTCGATGTCAGACGCGGGTGTGGCTGGCAGCGCAAGTCAAAATATGCACAGTGGCTCGCAGAGCTTAGCGGGAGCGGATGCATTAACCTCGTCATCGGGAAGTTCGATGGCAGGCGCGGGTGTGGCTGGCAGTGCAAGTCAAAATATGCACAGT
>NZ_PQBZ01000023.1:3155-16459 GCF_002964665.1 Pseudoalteromonas sp. T1lg23B
AGCTGGCAGTGCAAGTCAAAATATGCACAGTGGCTCGCAGAGTTTAGCGGGAGCGGGTGCATTAGCCTCGTCATCGGGAAGTTCGATGGCAGGCACGGGTGTAGCTGACAGCGCAAGTACAGTAGAAAGCAAAAGTACATTGGGTGCTCAAACGTTAGCTAGCGGGCAGTCTGGTGAGCTAGAACTTCCTGACAATGAAGGGGGAGAAAATCCCATGGAAGCGTTGTCTGAAATGCTGCCGTCTACTGAGAAATTTGACAGTGAGCTTGCGTTGCCTCAGCAATCATCTATTGGTCACACTGCTGCGCAAACGACCCCAGATCACTTCGATGCAGGTGCCAGTACAAAACTCTCTACAATGCGTTCGCAATACAGTGGTGGTGTGCTTGAAAAAATCGATCGCTCTGGTTATACACTTGCAGACATCTTGGCCGTAAGTAGTGACATTTTCACACGAAATGGAAATTCAGAACTGGTATTAAAACCGGTTGTGTTAAGCGATGCAGTCTCAGTTGAGCCGGATTCTATGATACCTCAAGATGTGCTTGATCGAGTTCGGGCAAGGATCATGCTCAATGACCGAGCCAATGCTTACTTGGAGCTCTACCAAGCAACGGGTGAACCTCAGTTACTATTACAAGCACAAATAACCACGTATGCTGGCGCCATTGGCAGCATGGCTCTGGTGGGCAATATGTTTGCTAAGTATGCCGCAGGAGAAAAGTACAATATCTCACTCGATCAATTTTCCTTAGACATTCTCGATGGTGCATTTAAGGCGGTTGAAAAAGCAACCCATGAAGGTAAAACAGTGGGTGAACTGGACAGAAACTTCTTCCAAGAAGCCGATTTTCAGGTATGGTACGATAAAGGCATGGGTCACTTATTTCCAGGCAATATTCAGTTTGTCGATGCGGAACAGCATTCAAACCCAGAATTGGCAAAAATTTTGGCAAACTCGCCAGGCGCCGTGACTTCTCTCAACATGGGTAAAGAGTTTGTGTCATTGAATTCATACATTGAAGGGTTGGGGACTCGGCCTGCTGACTTTGCAGGAAAACCTGAGTATGAAATTATAGGTGGAGAGGATGATCGTTTTATCTCTGTGATAAATAAGTCGACTGGTAGTTTAGAAGTATTTTGGGATAATGATATTGAAACATCAGTAGAAGAGTGGCCCTTTCAGCAACAATTTCCTACGTGGAATAAAATGCCAGAGTCATTGAGAAACCCTGTTGGAATTTTTGATATACCTCAAATTGATAATGTTCCAAGAGCTGATAACGAAGAAGATTTAGCCCGTGGTAATGCAATAAGAGAATATTTGCAGGCAGGGAACCGGCATATTCCAGCATTTGTTTCTGGGGCTGATGGGGACAATAAGTACTTGAAAGAAATAAGAGAAGAGGTTGAAGATGGGTTGCGCTAAACACGGTATGTTGGCAAACATAAAATGGCTATGGCTATTTGGTGCAATGATTTCATCACAGGTATATGCACTGAGTAGTGAAAGAATTGCAGCAAGCCATGTGCTCAAAAGTCCGCTGTCAAGTTGGGTGAAGATCTTACCGCTTAATGGTGAGCATGTGATTCAGGCAACGCCAGAGTACCGATGGTCGTACAATAACCAATTCAATAATGTTTATTTGGATGCCAAGGGGCGCATAAATCCGCTGGATGAGCAGGAGCAGCCGCGCTCAGCGGGCCTATTGGGGTCAGCGCATGTCGAAAAGTTACATACCTACCAAATTACCAACTTTAACAAGTTATTAGCTAAATCTTTGGGTGAACCCGTGGCATATAAAGAAGTGCATACCCTGCGCGTTTTTAGCGAGTTTGGTTTTGCTTATGATCTGTCATTTTTCTCAAATAACAAGCAATTGAGTTATGTGATGGTATGCATCAACCACTGTGCCAACGTTCAGCCCAAAGTGTTGCAGGTATTCCCAGTTTAATAAGTGGAGTGGGTTTGCTCTGTATGAGCGGTATCCGTCTCTAATGAGAGTAATCCGCTGTAAGAAAACAACTCACCTAACAAAGGGAAACTAAAGCCCACATAAAAACGATAATCGTGAGTCATTTATCTCCGAACCAACGAAAGACTTTTTAGGCCTGTTTTATTTGCGCCCAGCAGGAGATCATTAATGTTTAAGAAACGCTATATTGCTATTGTTGGATTGGCAGGGCTGGTAACCATGTGTTACTGGCCGGCCGATTTGTCAGGTTGTGCTCAGTTTCAGGACACCTATATTCCTAGAACGCATTTGTTACAACCAGCTTCCCATCCAGCCATATCATCATCGAGTTATGATAAGCCTAGCAGCATGGGAATATGGCTAGACATTAATAGCGATCGTCAGTTTATTTCTTTATATGGCAAATATGCACGGGGGGGAGATGGCTTTCACTCAGAAGCTGTTGAAGCATACGCTACTTATGGTTCTGAAGGCTTAGTGCCTGAGCCTTATGCCGAAGGCTACTATAGACAGCACTATAGTTACCATGAAGGGCAAAGGACTAGAGATTGGTATCTAGTAAATGCCCCTCAGCCGCCAAATTCTAGTGAAAAAAAATGGGTTGTTGCATCTTGTTCAGAAGCTAGGGAGGGAAGTGCAAGCTGTACATACTGGAACCAGACACATAACATTAATTATGAAACTAGGGTTCGAAAACATCAGTTTGCTAAGCTGGATGATCTTCATCAAGCAATTAGTAAGCAGTTCGATGAATGGTCTGTATGTAAAAATTAGTTGAGCGTTAAGCTGCATTATCCCGTAAACGAAAACCGCTTAGCATCATAAGCGCAGGTAGCTGGCGCACCGACAGCTTAATATGTTCCCAATGGCCTGAATTATTAGGCCAATCATCAGAAAGTTTTGACAGTGAGCTTGCTTTGCCCAAACTCTCTGGGGGTAAGGATCGACGATGCAACCAATGAGCAAAGGTCTTCAGTTAATTCAAAAGTAAAATTTGGTACACTGGCAGGGTGGCAGTTTGCGGCGGGTGTTGATGTGAGGTACTAGTGAAACGAATTCGAGTCTACGATATGCAGTTTGATAAGCGAGGTTACTTGCACATTGAGACGAATTTTGCCTGTGACTTTGCCATGCTGGATGTATGTATGACCTGTGTGGGTATATTTATCATGCATAAGGGCAAGAAAATAGCGAGGGTGTGTGATTATACGATTGAAATGTTGACGTCAAACCCTGAGTTTGCCGTGCATAAGCACACCAAATATGGTGTGACTACGGGTTGGCAGCATCTCGATAAGTTTATCGCCTTTAAAAATGCTCGCTCTGATATCTATGTTGATGGTCAGCAAGTGGCGCATATGGACAGAGGTGGATTTGTAACTGATTGGCTGAAAGAGGTGATTCGTGCCAGAAAGCTTATCAAGAATGACCTGCACTACTATGAGATAGAATTTGACTCCGATACGTTGCCTGTTTTTGTGGCGATGTGTCTGCTGGCGATTGCAATTACCTATTAGTACGTTGTGCGTTCAGCGGTGATCTGCAGTATGTCGGGCAGGAAACCCAGCTATTCCAGCATTTGTTTCTGGGGCTGATGGGGATAATAAGTACTTGAAAGAAATAAGAGAAGAGGTTGAAGATGGGTGGCGCTAAACACGGTATGTTGGCAAACATAAAATGGCTATGGCTATTTGGTGCAATGATTTCATCACAGGTATATGCACTGAGTAGTGAAAGAATTGCAGCAAGCCATGTGCTCAAAAGTCCGCTGTCAAGTTGGGTGAAGATCTTACCGCTTAATGGTGAGCATGTGATTCAGGCAACGCCAGAGTACCGATGGTCGTACAATAACCAATTCAATAATGTTTATTTGGATGCCAAGGGGCGCATAAACCCGCTGGATGAGCAGGAGCAGCCGCGCTCAGCGGGCCTATTGGGGTTAGCGAATGTGCAAAAGTTACATACCTACCAAATTACCAACTATAACAAGTTATTAGCTAAATCTTTGGGTGAACCCGTGGCATATAAAGAAGTGCATACCCTGCGCGTTTTTAGCGAGTTTGGTTTTGCTTATGATCTGTCATTTTTCTCAAATAACAAGCAATTGAGTTATGTGATGGTATGCATCAACCACTGTGCCAACGTTCAGCCCAAAGTGTTGCAGGTATTCCCAGTTTAATAAGTGGAGTGGGTTTGCTCTGTATGAGCGGCATCCGTCTCTAATGAGAGTAATCCGCTGTAAGAAAACAACTCACCTAACAAAGGGAAACTAAAGCCCACATAAAAACGATAAAGGCCGTTTTCAATGGTTTTATAGGCTGTTGATTTGGGAAATAGCCAGCGTGGTAACGGTATTCCCCACAGGGTATATTTTTGACATTGCCAATACCAGCCAGCGTCTTGGATGTCGACGGTTAAATAGAGGGCCAATGGCCCTGTTGCTTCAATCCAGTAGCCGTCATTGTGGCTTCTAATCGGTTTAAATAAAGACTTCATCATAGGCTGATGGGCAAAACTGCGATCCCAATGTAGCCCTTGCGCGCTGTGCTTAATGTTGACTTGTAAATGACAACTATCTAGCTGTGGAATATTTAGTTTCGCGGCAATGCGTTTACCAAGCACCCCACCGAGCCCACGCCCAAATGTGATGTGTACCGTGCCTTTTAGCTTACCACCTTGGCGGTGTAACGTTTGTAGTTGTGGATGTAATAGAGAGAAACTCTCACCAAACCAGTCTGCCACGATATTGTGGTGCATTATATTGTATCCTGTGTTGTTTAGCGGTTGTCACATTGCAATTAAACGTGTTCTAAAAACGAACACGTGAGAAGGTATGACTCGGGGAGGGGCTTGTGCTGAGGCGACAGCCTTTTCTCCCTGTAGAGCTCCTAATCATCTACCAAGGTTATGATCATGGTCAGCATACACATCGCTACAAATACAGGCAACGTATCGGAGTCAAATTCTATCTCATAGTAGTGCAGGTCATTCTTGATAAGCTTTCTGGCACGAACGACCTCTTTCAGCCAATCAGTTACAAATCCACCTCTGTCCATATGCGCCACTTGCTGACCATCAACATAGATATCAGAGCGGGCATTTTTAAAGGCGATAAACTTATCGAGATGCTGCCAACCCGCAGTCACACCATATTTGGTGTGCTTATGCATGGCAAACTCACAGGCAAAATGCGTCTCAAGAATTTCGCTTATCCCTTCGCATATCGTAGACCCGAATATGTTTCACTAATACTTCCCTATACGCTGAGTCGATTTCCATATAGCTAGTTGATAAGAGCGTCAACTAGCTATGTATATTGACCATAGAACACATCATACAAAATCAACCCACTGGCGACACGCAACAGCTCGGAGATGCCATTCACCGTGTTGGTAGAACAAAGCCCACGCCGATGGTTAATCGTTATAATGCTGAGCTAAAATGGCCTGTACAGAGGCTTCAATTTCTTTGAGCACTTCTTTTTTGATGCGGCCGAATTCAAACGCGACTGCACGATTGGACTCTTTTTTTCTGGCAAACACATCTTTAGAATCGAATTGCCTTAATGTTGAGGTAACCACCGGGTTTTGTTTGGGTTTATCCGCTTTTAAAGCATCTTTTAGGGCCTGTGTGATCAACTCTTTATGTTCAATGACATCGATACTATTAAGCTCGGGAGCCAAAGTGGTTTTTAATTGCTCAATGGCAACATCAAGAGCATCGTTGTCATGATATTTGCCCATCACTTTGTGCAACAAATCGTAGTCGGCGATTGATAGCTCGCTGGCAATCGGATAAAGCTGAATCAAGCGTAAATCAATGCTGGCCGCTTTAAGGGCTCGGCTGACTTTCGCCTGGCTACACCCAAGTACTTTGGCAAGATCAGCTTGTTTAAGTGCTGGGTTATGCTTTTGCATGGCTAAACATTGCTGGCCAATCTCGAACAGGTTATGTTCTTTGGCTGATTGCAGCTGCTTTGCTAAGCCCTTGGCATCATCAAGTGTCAGCTCATCATGTGTGACCAGCACCTTATAACCGTCGGCCTTATGGAATAAAAACCACGCTCTTCGCCTAGAGCCATCTAGGATCTCTATTTTTCCATGACGGTAGCGCGCTACGGCGGGATGAAACTGTTGATACAACAGGGAATCTAGATCGGAGACGGAGTCTTCGTTTAATAGCGCTTGTTCACGGCCATTTACTTCAAAATTAACTTCGGTTTCATCTTGTAGTTGATGATAGCTGAGCGTCATTTCTGTAAAGGTTGCCGCGTTGCCAGAGGGGAGCGTCCATTTATTGCTGCGGCCCACCGAGTCGAGCCCAAAGTGTTGCTTAAGATAACCGCTGACATCTTCGCCGGAAAGTTCAACTTGCTCAGATAACTGCTTAAATAGACTTGGAATGCGCGACTGTGCCTCGCGTTTTTGCGCTGCATCTGAGCCAAAGGTATTGCCAAGGGGGTTTATCTCGCCTCGTCTTTTTGCCATTTATTTGTTCTCTCTTTGTTGTTTGGCCCACACTGCGGTGATGTCTCTAATTATCTGACTGGTGACTTCGAATGCATTTTGCTGCGCATTTTGAAAAGACGACTTTGCTTTGGGGTATTCACTTTTAGACATGTCAAACACAGTGCTCAATAGTGCAGAAGACTGCCTAATGGCTTCGCTGTGTCGGAACTCTTTAGAGTAAATGCGTTGTTCAAAATACTGCGTTAATTGGTTCATCAGCTCAGTGGTGGTGGCGCTGTCTCGATGATTGGTTAGCAAGATTTTCATAAAGTCATAACCACGGTGGCCTTCATTGGCTAATAGCGACCAAATCTTTGGAATATAACTAAAGTAAGAGCAGGTTGCGTCAATATCATTTTGCGTAACAGACAGTGGAAAGATCACACTGGTTGCTGCGTAATAGGCGTTATATGTGGCATATCCCAAAGAAGGTGGGGTATCGACAATAATAATATCAAACTCATCTTTGACCTCATCAATGATCTGATGGAGCAAAGTATAAGGTGAAGCCAGTGCATTATTGAACACCTGTTCGTGAAACCATCCTTCCAGCGCTCTGTCATACTGGGATGCAGGTAAAATGCGTAGGTTGGGGATGGTGGTATTCAAAAACGCTTCTGAGATGGCACCTTGCAGGGTCTCTCCTTCATCCAGTTCAAAGTTGCCCATCATTAGGTCACCCACAGAGAGGCAGCCTTCTTGTATGGCTTCGGTCGCATAGTACATTGATAGAGTAGATTGACCATCCATATCAATGAGGCCCACTCGATACTCTTGTGGAAATTCTGTCGCCAGCCCTGATGCGATGGTTGCTGCGGAGACGGTCTTGCCCACACCACCTTTTTGGTTTTGGATCACGATAACTTGTAAACTCTGGGCCGCGCTGCGATGAAACTTAGGCTCTTTGCGTAGCTCTTCAGGTAGCAGCTCTCTGATCTGGTAGATTTCTTCCAAATTCACTGACCAAACTGCGTCGTCGTGTCGACGTGGATCAATGTCTGTTTTTGAAACGTACTTGTCCAAGGTACGACTGTTGATAGCCAAATAGGCAGACGCTTCGGCGCGAGTAAAATTCCTTTGTTCTTTCTTATGATTGATCAACAAACGTTGGTTACGACGTTTAATTAATGCATCTGCGCTGTCTTTTAACGCCAAAAAGGCATTGGTAGTTTCTTCGGTGTCCATAAAAATCGCCTTATTATTTTAAAAAAAAGTATATACACCAAAAAAGAAGGTGTAAATGAAAAAATGGTGTATAAATTAAAAATCAATACTTGTAATGAGAATGACGGGATCATTGTGAAAGTAACTGAATTTTATAAGTAATAAGAGATGATAGGGCACGGCCAACGCACTTTTTTCGTTGTGCTTGGTATGACACCGTGTATGTCACACTCTCAACCTTGCTATTAACTGGTTAAATTTAGCCTGTTATCTCATTTTGCTTGTGGCTGATGGGGATACAATGAGGAGGTTTAGTGCAACGAGGATAGTACAGTGGATAATATCAACTTGATCTACTTTTTGATTGGCGGGCTATTGGCCGCAACTTTGTATCACACTGTCTTCAGTCGTGTGAAAACGGCAAAGAATCGCACTCAGTTAGATGTGTTTTATCGTCACAATTTAGCGAAGAAAAAACTGCAAGAGAGAAGCTCGCGTCGTAAAAAAGATGCGGTGACAGGGTTTATTTCCCGAGAGCGGTTTTTAGACAACCTACATGCGCATATCCATAGTAAATCGCAGTCATTGACCGGCGTCATTGCACTGGATCTGAATGACTTTTATAAAGTGAATGAAAGTTATGGTTATAGCGTTGGTGACAGGGTGTTAGGTCTCACCGGCGAGCGATTATTGACGGTTTTGGTCACTGAAAAGGTTTTTGCTTCACGAGACGAAGCCAAACAAGCCATCACACGTATTGATGGTGATACGTTTATTATGTATGTCCCTGTGCATGAACATGAAGAGGAGCTGGAGCAGTTGGCCTGCCGCTTCTTTAATGTCATCAGTGAGGAGTATCAGGTTAAAGAAGCCAGCGTTTATCTCAATAGTGCCATCGGTATTGCGATGCACCCTCTCGATGCTGAAACACCCGAAGAACTGATTATCTGTGCCGAAAAGGCGACAAACTATTGTTCCAAAAATAGGCTGCAAAGAGCCGTTGTGTACGGCGATCATCCCGACGACTTCTATGAAGGCATTTTGATGATAGAAAACAGCATTCGAAATGCGTTGGAGCGGGGGGAATTTTTATTACATTATCAGCCGATTGTCTCCGTGAATGATGAAATCGTAGCAGCGGAAGCATTGATCCGATGGCGAAAAGATGGGGTGGTTATTGGCCCATCAACCTTTATTCCCGTTGCCGAACGGACAGGACTGATCTGTGATATTGGTTACTGGGTACTTGAGCAAGGCTGCCGTCAGGTTAAGCAGTGGATAGATCAAGGACTGTTACCAGAGCATTTTATTATTTCTGTTAATGCCAGTACTAACCAGTTTTCTAACAACAACTTTAATGCCGTGGTGCAACAGGTGTTAGAAAAAACAGGATTAAAACCACAAAACCTGCAAATTGAGATCACCGAAACGTCATTTGCGCAAAGTTTGAGTATTAAAGAGCAAATTGAGCGCATTGTTAGCAGTGGCATTCGTGTGGTGTTGGATGATTTTGGCATGGGTTATTCATCATTGAGTTATTTGAGCCAGTACAGCGTGTCAGGCATAAAAATAGACCGAAAGTTTATCGTTGATATGTGTACCTCCGATAAGTCAGAAATGTTGGTCAAAGCATTTGCCGCTATCGCACAATCAATGCAGTTGGATCTGGTTGCTGAGGGGATTGAAACCCAAGAGCAATACGATCAGGTAAAGCGTTTTGGCGTGAATAAAATACAGGGTTTTTTGAAATACAAGCCCGTTGATGCCGATGGATTTGTAAAACTATTTTCACCTAATCAGAGGAAGGTAAGTTGAGTAATTTAACTAAAAATGCGTTGTCACTGGGCATGGTGCTGAGCGCGCTGGTATTTGGATTTAATGCGCAGGCTAATACTGCACACCGCAGCTCATGCGATGCTGGGGCGAGTTATTTTTCTTCAAAGGTACTGCCTTCTAGTACTGGCTACAGTGCGGGGTGTGAGTTGTATCTCACAGAAATGTTCTCCGCTGCATTACTTTATAAAAGATCTGATGAGGGAGCTGCGCAGTACAACGGCAGTATCAACAAGTTCTTTCGCTGGAACAAACACGCCGATGTGATTGTTCAGTATGAGCGCCAAGAAACCAAGTTACGTGGCAAAAAGGTAGAACATACTAATGCGTTGGGTGTGGGCTATCGCATCCACTATCAGTCGTGGGATGTCAGTGCAACCGCGCAAGTGAGGAAAATGCAGTCTGAGGGCGTAAGCATAGGTTTAAGTACCATATTGACGTATAAACTATCCAATAACTTTACTATCAACTTAAAGGCGCTGGGCTCGGATAACGATCAAAATGCGGGCTTGAGTATCGGCTACCGTTTTTAATCTCTATGGCCAACCAATACAGCCTATATTTAAACTGTTGGTTGGCTCATTTAGTTAACTCGAAAAAATAGCCGAGTTAATAATCTATTCTCAAATTTTGTTCGCATATTATAAAACCCTCAGTCATTATATGTGTGTGAACTATGTTTAAGAAATCTATACTCCTGTGTGTAATAGGTGCTTTACTCACAGGGTGTTCATCTCCAGAAGATGAGAAATCATCAGGCCAAGATAACACCTCCAATCAGGACAATAACTCTAATAACGAGTCTCAACCTATCCCTGTTGCATCGTTAATAAGTAATAGCAATTTCACTGAGCCTAAAAATGGCAATGCTGCTTTTGATATGCAGGTACGTTTAGATGCAAGTTACAACGAAGAACTCATACTGAATTATTCTGTCACGGCCATCACCGCCGATAATCGTGATGTCAAAGAAGTCACTGACGGTAAACTGACCTTTCCGGCTGGCAGTAAGCAAGCAAATATTGAGGTCACCGTTTTTGGTGATGAGTTTGATGAAAATGATGAAACATTCCAAATCGAGTTACTGCCTTCAAATAATATTAAGTTAGGCAAAATTTCGAAGGCCCTCGTGACAATAGTCGATGAAGATGACACACCGACGGTACGCTTTAAAAATTACGATGGTGAGTTGGCCCAAGCGGCGGAAGGCTCTGGCCGTTTTGTGATCCCCGTTGAGCTAGATACCTTGTCACAAAGACAGGTGACGATACCATTTGGTATTTCAGGGTTAGCCACCTTAGAACAAGACTTCAGCTATCAACCAGCAATTAATGAACTGGTGTTACCTCCAGAAACAAAGTCGGCATTCATTGAACTGGACCTACTACCCGATAGCCTACCAGAGGGCGGCGAAACCATTATCGTGACCTTGCAGGAAAGCCAAAATGCGGCGCTGCCACAAGACGGAAAGAGCTACACGATTTTGATCCCCGGCGATGTATCATTGAACGATACGGGCATAGTGAGTCATTTTGCTGGCGGGAACACATATGAAGAAACTGCGAACAGTGATTACCCTAAGCAGGATGCTCAATTTGGTAAAGATGCGGGGACTCACGTTGACTTTGACGGCGTTGCCGCCTTTAGTTTTACCAAACTCGATCACTCAGGGAATCCGTTACCAAGTAATAGTGATAGCTGGCGCTGTATTAAAGATAACAACACTGGGTTGGTATGGGAGCGCAAGGCCACTGCCCATGAATTGCCAGAAGTGCGTGATGAAGAATTAAAAGAACTGTTACAAGGTAATCCTGACTTATATGAGTGGGCGAATCTTAACTATAACAGCGCTAACTATCGTTACACTTGGTATAACCCAGATGATAGCGCCAATGGTGGCTCTGTGGGCACAAAAGGCGAACAATTTGTGAATATGAATACACCTATTTCTGAAATGTGCGCCTTTCCTAACGACAGACAGGCTTCTTATATAGGCAACACAGCACGCGAATGTTCAACACAGGCTTATGTTAACGCCTACAATGAGCTGGCCATTTGTGGATTTAAAAATTGGAAACTGCCAACCATCGAAAAACTGCGTTCTTTAAGTGACTATGAAACGGGCGAATTAGATCAGCGCTTTTTCCCAAATATGGCAAGCGGAACATACCTTTCCAGCTCGGCCTCAGCCGATGGGACAGGTGCCGTATGGTGCTTAAATACACAAAACAATCGTGTGCAATTGTGCAATAAGCAGATCTACAACCACGTGATGTTAGTGAGGGAAGAAAACAATGAAAACTAAACTATTTGGCACGGTAGGTGTCACGATTGCCATGTTGCTTGGCAGTAGCAATGCTGTGGCACAGATCTGTAAAGACAACATTCATGCCTCTAACTTGGCTGGGCAGTATCTAGATAATGAAGATGGCACTGTGACCGATGTGATCAATGGTTTGATCTGGCAGAAGTGTTCAATAGGTCAAACCTATCAAGCACAAAGTAATGACTGTTTAGGCAATCCCACGAACTTAGCTACCTGGCAACAAGCCTTACAGGCAGCGAGTAATACGGACGCACAGTGGCGCTTACCCAATATTAAAGAGTTGGGAACTTTGGTCGAGCGCAAGTGTTTTGACCCTGCCATTAATCTATCGGTCTTTCCAAGTACGCCATCTGCGGTGTATTGGTCTAATACGCCGGATAAAAACTTAATTCACCAGCGTGAGGGAACTGAAGGCCGATTAATTGACTTCAGTACGGGCGGCGAGTTTATGGAAGACGTTAATGCCTATCGCTTCGCACGTTTAATTAAAACCTTGTAATTCAATTCAACTTATCTTCGTCATGAGGGGCAGGTGTCAGCCCCTTTTTACAATACAGCAGTGCCTTTGCTGAGCGTATCGTAGGTGCTGTGTCATTGATGCTTAAAGAGTCTGCCTTGAGGATGTACCGACATGTTTGAGATTTACACATTTGGTGATGCCGCCCTGATGAAGTCGGTATTGGACGCGGTGGTGATGGTGCTGAGTGCCGGAGGCCTAGGCGCCGGTAAAGGGATTGGTATCGCCTTCACTATCGGTCTGTTAGTGGCGGGCGTGGGTACCTTAAGCAGCAAAAACTTTTCCGCGTTTCATCGTTTTATCGGCGCGTTTATGATTTGGTATTTCATGGTTGGCTTTACCTATGGCAGTACGGATGGGACCAAAGTCGATGCGGTGATCATTTCCTCCAGTGGCCAGACCGAAGTGGTCTCTGATGCGCCGCCAGGGATATTATGGGTGTTCTCGACCGCCTCGGTGCTAGGCAGAGAGCTCAATGATTTATTTAATACCGCATTTAGCTTACCGAATAACTTAGCGGGAAATTACCAAAGTACCCGCGACCCATATCAAGCGTTGATCAAGTTCAGAGAAATGAAATTCTCCAGCAACATCAGCAATTACGATGGTATGCGTAGAACGCTGGCGCATTGGTATCAAGAGTGTGCCAATACGGGAGCAGAGTCGCAAAATCAAAGCATTGATATCTCATCGCTACAATTTGATAAAAGTGAGTTTTTAAATGGTCTGCGACGGGGCAATCAAAATGCCTTAACGACCAAGGTATATAGCGATAATGTGACGGGGGCCGATGCGCTGAATAGCTATGATGCCCCATTTAGCACCGAAAACCCGGCGATGATGAGCTGTGCGAACGCGCAAACGCATATTTTAAGTGCGTTGGATGCGCCAGAATTTGAGTTAGCGCTACAGCGTAACGTGGAGGTGCTCAACAAAATCAACCTCACCTCGGTGGTCAGTGCGATGCAGTTGATGACCAG
>NZ_PQBZ01000024.1 GCF_002964665.1 Pseudoalteromonas sp. T1lg23B
TTACTTTTAAGTGATGTTTCTAAGCGCTCTCGAGTAGCACTTAGATAGATTAAACTCATATGGTGAGAGTTAAAATAACCAGTCCTAGTGACACTAATCAGTGTCCCCTTCGTCTAGAGGCCTAGGACACCGCCCTTTCACGGCGGTAACAGGGGTTCGAATCCCCTAGGGGACGCCACTTTACTTGGGTAAAGTAATAAAAGCTCGTATGGTGAGAGTTAAAATAACCAGTCCTAGTGACACAGAAAATTTTCTGTTTTAAATAAGGCCATTCGCCTCGCAGGCTCGGTCTCATCTAATGCAGAAATAGCAAATCAACGATTTGCAATACAATTTCTGCGTCCCCTTCGTCTAGAGGCCTAGGACACCGCCCTTTCACGGCGGTAACAGGGGTTCGAATCCCCTAGGGGACGCCACTT
>NZ_PQBZ01000025.1 GCF_002964665.1 Pseudoalteromonas sp. T1lg23B
ATTGGCATTGTTTTACTTTTGAAAACTCTTTATAGATACGAATATCTATAAGAATTTAATTATCAGCTTTTCCAAATTTTTAAAGAGCAATATTAATCAGTAAGTTACCTTACCAATTAACAATCATCTGTGTGGACACTTCGAACAAATCTGTTCTAATTCGTATAAGGAGGTGATCCAGCCCCAGGTTCCCCTAGGGCTACCTTGT
>NZ_PQBZ01000026.1 GCF_002964665.1 Pseudoalteromonas sp. T1lg23B
CCCGCTAAGTTATTCGGTAAGCTAAATGCGGTATTAAATAAATCATTGAGCTCTCTGCCTAGCACCGAGGCGGTCGAGAACACCCATAATATCCCTGGCGGCGCATCAGAGACCACTTCGGTCTGGCCACTGGAGGAAATGATCACCGCATCGACTTTGGTCCCATCCGTACTGCCATAGGTAAAGCCAACCATGAAATACCAAATCATAAACGCGCCGATAAAACGATGAAACGCGGAAAAGTTTTTGCTGCTTAAGGTACCCACGGGTAGTGGTAATATCACTATTCGTGATGTTGATGGCAGTAGTGACTTTGAAGTATTCAGTGTGACCACTGAGAGCGATGGGACAACCACTACGCCAAGTGCTGGCCGTATTGGTATCACCAGTGACAAAATTTATATCAACCCAACCAGTAGTTTATCGGGAAGCACCAACTACGCAATTACGCCAAGTGCTGGCCGTATTGGTATCACCAGTGACAAAATTTATATCACCCCAACCAGTAGTTTATCGGGAAGCACCAACTACGCAATTCGGATTGATACCACCGCAGTAGATGACACCTCAGGCAACAGTTTCGCGGGTATTAGCGACGATACCACTTTTAATTTTACAACGGCGGATGTTACCGCGCCTACGTTTGACAGCGCCTTTAAAAATTTGGAAAAGCTGATAATTAAATTCTTATAGATATTCGTATCTATAAAGAGTTTTCAAAAGTAAAACAATGCCAATTAATCGAAAGATTAATTAGCATCTACTTTAGTATTCAATATTAACTTCTGGCGAAGTTGAAATCAGTCTTTGATTATCAACCTAAAACTATTTTGGGTTGTATGG
>NZ_PQBZ01000005.1 GCF_002964665.1 Pseudoalteromonas sp. T1lg23B
AATGTTACCGCTCGACTTGCATGTGTTAGGCCTGCCGCCAGCGTTCAATCTGAGCCATGATCAAACTCTTCAATTAAAAGTTTTTTTGTTCTCACTCAATAAAGAGTAAAGAACGGCGCTCATTGAATTCTGATTTTGATTTCCTAAGAAATCGAATTGACTGTGTTGCAACAAGTAAACTTGTCGCCGTTGGTCACTCAGTTCAATTGAGACTCTAAATTTGTTTGCGTCCCTACCGAGGTAGTTCTGCTGTTAGAACTCAATCTGTACGAGTGCCCACACAGATGATTGCTTCATATTTTTAAAGAACGTTTCGAAATGCTTTCGCGTTTCGAGGGATGTGCATTCTAAGCATTCCCTATTTTTTGTCAACACTTAATTTTAAGAAGTTTTAAAGTTAAGTTTTACTCAACCCTGACTCGTTGTTGCTTTGCTTATTCAGCGTAGCGCTCCGTGTCAGTGGGGTCGCATTATAGGGGGATCCTTTTTTTGATCAAGCTTTTTTTTAAAAACCCGAACCGTTTGGCGATTTTATAAGCAAAACCATCAAAAAGACGTTTTTTTGCTTATTTTTAATGCAATTTCCTGTGCTATATCTATTTTTATTATTGCGAAGTTTATTAATCTCGTTAAGATAGCTTCTTTATTTGTTAAATTAATGTATATCCTCTGTTTATTGGTAACTCTATTATGAAATCATCGTCCCAAAAGTCTTTTCTTATTACAGCAGTGTTCGCCGCTGTAGGGTTTGTCGTGATGCAATTTTTATTTTCTAGCATCCAGATCAACGCACCACTATTATTCGCTCTTGGTATTGTTATAGGTGGCTTAGCCGTTATCTTTACAAACCCAAAACAAATGCAAGATGACAAGCTCGAAGTAGCAACTAAAACGCTTTATGTTGGTAATTTGCCATATAAAGCAAATGAAGGCGTAGTCCGCGATCTTTTTGCAGAGCAAGGACAAGTTTTTAGCGTCAGACTATTAAAAGATAAAAATACAGGAAAGCGACGTGGCTTTGGCTTTGTCGAAATGGCAGAGAAAGATGCAGATCATGCCATTTCTCAGCTAAACGATAAGGAATTCCAACAACGTACTCTTAAAGTACGTGCCGCAAAGCAAAAACAGTTCGATAACGAAGAAGAAAGTACTAACAGCTAAGATCAATTGCGCTGGAGGCTATTCCCTCTTTGTTAGTTATGCCATTGGGTGCCGTTGCAAAAAATTGCAGCGGCATTTTTATGTCATTGCTATCGCCATTTTTGTCCTTGAGCAGATATTTAACTCGCTGGGCTATCGCATAACCCGAGTCAATCAACTCTACCTGCTGACCATAGTATTGTGCTAGATGTGTACTAAGAATTGGAAAATGGGTGCATCCTAAGACAATACAATCAACCTGTTTATCTATATTAATGTATTCCAGTTCATGGTTTAACTTTTCCAGATCCAATGTTTGCTGCCAATAATATTGCTCAGCCAAAGCGACCAGACGCGTCGATTGGTGTAAATCAACCCTGCATCCGTTAGCATGTTCTGCGATTAGTGCGTTGGTATAGGCGTTATTCGATGTAGCAGGCGTAGCAAGCAACGCTATATGTCTGTTCTTACTCTGTATCGCAGCGGGTTTGATCGCGGGAACCACACCAACGATCGGAATGGATGTCAATTTTCTCGTAGCAGCAAGCGCTTGGGTCGAAGCGGTGTTACATGCGATAACAATGAGATCAACCTTACGCTCAAAACCAGCTATCTTATTTATCAAGCATGCAAGGCGAGATTGAATCGTTTGTTCTGATTGCAAGCCATAAGGTAATAATGCGTTGTCCATGACATAGCTGTATTGAGCATTAGGAAGTAAAGACTGAATGTGGCCAAGTACACTTGTACCGCCTATCCCAGAATCAAAGACCAAAATGTGTGGCAAAACACCGCGACCCTTCTAGTTAATTTGAGTCGCAGTGTGCCATGGAGAATACGAAAAATAAATTACTTATTCGTTACCTTCATTACTATTTAGTTTGTTAAAGAATCCCTGAATATAATCCATAAACTCATTAAGACGGCTCTGACCTTCATTTATCCATGCCATAATGTCCGGTAACTGCTTCTCAATGCCCAGTTTTTTACCTTGCTCATGGATATTCTCCAACTGCTTATCTAATGGCTGTAGAGATTTTTCTAAATCTTTGAGAGGATTTGACTGTTGATATTGGCTAATCGCTGCCGACGTTTTTGTTTGACGCAAGTCCATCGTAAAATTAGCAATCTGGTCATTGTCTATATTTAGCTCTTTGGCTTTTTCAAAAGCATCATCATAAGCCCCGGCAAAGAAGTTATCACTTACATCGCGCACATCCTTCATCATTTCATTGATTGCTTGTTGCTCTTGTTGATTTAATTCACCATTTATAACAATAGAGAAGCTCACTTCATGCTGAGTGTGTTGACCTACAGCCAAGCCATGGTCATTGCCTTTTTGGCTGTAACTTGCCGCATTGGTTTGTGAACGAGCATCACTAAAGGTGATTTTCACTTCATCACCTTCTGCGGTCGTAAAGCTATATTCAGCCTGATTAGACAGGCTTGCAAACTGCGCTTCACTTACTTGAACTGATTCTGGTTTAGGATCAAACAGTGACTTTTCAAATTCGTCAAGCCCTTTGAAAATGCCTTCTTTGGCTTTTTCTATACCTTGCTCAATGTCATCATTGAAGGCATTTACACCTTTGAGTTCTTCAGTCGCCTCATCAATGCCCATTTGCACTCCCTTACGGGCAGCGCCGAGCATTTCACGCAAGGTATCATCATCCTTACCATTGACCTTAGCTTTGCTGACCGCGGCCGTAACGAAATCCAACACATTTTTAGTAATGGCCTCAAAATCAAACAGAGGTTTTTCCTTCTCCTGCTTTTTTTCTATCCCCAAAGCCTGTGCAAGTTTATCGTCAAGTACCATTGCAGCCAGCTTATTCTTGTCACCTGAGTAACTGTCTACATTAAATTTTGCACTTGGGAGTAACATCCCATGTTTATTCGCTTTGTTAATCAACCCTGGATTAAGTAGTTGATGTATCTGTCCAATTTTCATGATCTGGCTCCAAATATCGCGTTCAGCCGGCTGTCAATACAGCTATTCGTTCTTAGTTATCGGCTAAAATCCGCAAAGCTGTAGTATATGTAGTATAAAAAAGAAACAATTTTTATGCGATAAACTGGACAAATCCGCAACGCTCCCTAAAATAGCGCGTCTCTATTTTGTAAGGTACTTTCTAATTATGGCTGTCATTCAAATCGATACTTCCACTTATACACAGCAACTGAACGAAAAACAGCAACGCATCAGCGAGCAATTTGCCCGTTTTAATGCCCCTAAACTTGAAGTATATGATTCGCCAACCACACAGTACCGTCAAAGAGCTGAGTTTAGAGTATGGCATGAAGGGGAAGACCTCTTCCACATCATGTTTGATCAGCAAACCAAACAAAAGATCCGAGTTGACAGGTTTGATCCTGCCGCACCACTCATTTCAGAAATCATGCAAGTCATGATGGACAAATTACGCCATAACGAAGTATTACGTCGCAAACTATTCCAAATAGATTATCTCTCGACATTAAGCGGCGAGATTTTAGTAAGCCTGCTTTATCACAAAGCGCTTGACGATACTTGGCAAGAGGCTATGCAACAACTGCGCGCAGAATTACAACAGACATACAAAATAGATTTTATCGGCAGAGCACGTAAGCAAAAGGTCATTTTTGGTAATGACTTTGTCACAGAAGTCTTAAACGTCAATGGCAAAGAATACACCTATCAACAAGTGGAAAACAGTTTTACTCAGCCCAACGCGAAGGTTAATGAAAAAATGCTTGCTTGGGCACAATCAATTTGTGCACCGCTGAAAAATGACTTGCTTGAGCTTTATTGCGGTAATGGTAACTTCTCAATCGCTTTGGCTGGATCATTTGAGAAGGTGCTAGCGACTGAGATTTCAAAGTCGTCTGTACATTCTGCTCAATATAATATTGCCGCAAACAACATCAGTAATTTAGATATCATTCGCATGTCGAGCGAAGAGTTCACTCAGGCGATGAAAGGCGAGCGCAGTTTTTCAAGGCTCAACGGTATCAACTTACAAGATTACAACTGCCAAACTATTTTAGTCGACCCTCCCCGTGCAGGTATGGATGAGTTAACCTGTCGACTAGTCGCAAATTACGATAATGTAATCTATATCTCTTGTAACCCCGATACGCTAGAAAGAGACTTGGAATTACTATGTGAAACACACACCATTTCTCGCATCGCGATTTTCGATCAATTCCCATACACGCACCATGTCGAGTCTGGTGTGTTTTTACAGCGCAAGTAAATTAAGTATTGAGCAACAAAAAAGCCTCGACATATCGAGGCTTTTTTCATCTAGCGAAGTCTAAGTGATTACTTAGCTGCGAGATAATTAATTAACGCGCTGATCTGCTCAGGTGTTGTGGTATTCGATTCACGTAATAACAGTTGATATTTGCCATTGACGATAAATGTTGGCACCCCTGTTAATGCTCCCTTTTCTTGCATCTGTTCCTGCATACGCGACATTTTTGATGCTTTAGTACGTACAGAGAAGCTCTTATATAGCTTATCAAACTTTTCTGCATCCACACCTTGTGAAACAAAGATGTCTTTAACGTCAGCCAGTTCGTTGATTTTTCCACGTTTAGTGTGAATGTGCGTGAACAGCGCTGAAATGATCGCGTCTTTTTGTGGCAATACCTCAGCAGTTGCCAATGCATTGGCCATCATTTTTTGTATTTCAGGATCACGGGAACCCACGAAATCTACGTGGCTCTTTTTGAACTTAACCCCATCGTCTAACTTCGCTTTAAACTGCGCTATAAGCGGTTCAAACGCATTACATGCTGGGCAATAGAAAGAAAAGTACTCTGTCACCTCTGGCTTTTTAGTGCCTCTTTCAGATACCACTTTGTAATGAACACCTTCTTCAAACTGTGCCGCATTGGCAAGCATTGGCAACATCAAAGCAACCACTGCTGCCTTCACTAACTTCAACATAAAATTCTCCAATTCTTATTTTTGTAGCAGATACTTAACTAGCTCTTCCAGTTCAGCCTGGCTTTTGATTTCTTTCATATTCACTTTGTATTTGTCATTCACAATAAAAGTAGGAACACCTCTTAGTGCACCGAGATTGCTAAATAACTCTTGCTGGTCCTGCATTTCTTTTTCTCGTGCAATAACCAACATGCTGCTTAGGCTGTCATCAAACTGCTTCTCACTGATACCATTTAGTGCAAGCAACTGCTTTACATCTTTAATATCATGAAGATCAGCCTTTTTTATATGAATACTTTCAAAGATTTGTGCGGCAACTTCTTTTTCTTTGCCAGCTTGCTCAGCAATGATGTATGCATAGCTTAGATTACTTTGTACCTGTGCAGATGCACCACCTAAGAAATTTACGTGGCTTTTTTCAAACTCAGCGCCTTCTGGCAAGCTCTTTTCTAGAGACAATGCAACAGGCTCAAACTGGTAACAATGTGGACAGTAAAAAGAAAAGAATTCTGTGACTTTAGGTGTTTCACTTTTTTTGTTCTCTATCGTTTGATAGTGCTTACCATCAGAGAAATCTGCTGCATTGACAGCAAACGCCAGTAAAGGAAGACACATTATCAATAAAGATTGTTTTATCGTTTTAAACATGGATATCTCTCAATTTTTCTAAGGAATTAATCTAAGCGCAGGCTCATGTAATGTTGCGAACTGTTCTTTAAGTGCCAAAATCTGTTGTTCCCAGTATTTGTCAGTTGCAAACCACGAAAAGTTCCGTGGAAAAGCAGGATCTTGCCACCGCGTTGCTAACCAACCCATATAATGAACCATGCGCATCGCACGCAGCGGCTCAATTAAATTAAGCTGTCGCTGCTCGAACGAATTAAACTCTTCATAACCTGACAGTAAAGTATCAAGCTGTATCACCTGCTCCTGCCTATCGCCATTTAACATCATCCATAAGTCTTGGATCATAGGCCCTTGTCGACAATCATCTAAGTCAACAAGCATTAAGCTATCACCGGCCCACAGAATATTGCCAGCATGACAGTCTCCATGCAAACGGATCTGGTCAACTTGATGATATTCTTGCTCTGTTTTTGTTATCAGTTGCTCCAGAATCGTCATGAATGGAGTTTCCAGATGCATTGGCACCATTTCACTTTTTACCAATGCTGCTTTGGCATTATGCAGATAATCCTGACAATTAACACTTGGCCGATGGGTAAACGTGGTGGTACCAGCCACACGATGCATCCGACCAATATATCGCCCTAAAATTTCTAAGCTATCAAGGTTATCCATTTCAAACTGTCTTCCTCCTACACTTGGAAATAGTGCAAAACGGTAGCCTTGATAATGAAATAGACTTTCGCCATCTATCTTAATTGGTGCAACAACGGGCACTTCAGCTTCCTGCAAGCTAAATGCAAACTGATGCTCTTCAAGTATTTGCTCATCACTCCAACGCCCTGGACGATAAAATTTCACAACATATCGGCGATTGTCGTCAGCTATAAACTGATACACTCGATTTTCATAACTGTTCAAAGCCAATAAGCCTGACTCGGGGTATATCGAGATGCTCTCAATCGCATCCAAAATAAAGTCAGGCGTTAAATTAGCAAAACTGAATTCGCTCATAATTCTCTCTAGTTATAAAAAAAGCGGGAGAACCCGCTTTTAAGTAATGAACCTTAGTGTACTGGACTATTTGCCTTTAAAAAAGTTCGTCGTTTGTGTGATCCTAGATTGTGGCTGATCTATCGGATAAATCGCAAATTCAAACTCTGTGACCGGCTTTTTAAGGTCATATGGGTCAATGATTAAAGACAATGGCACATCTAATGAGTGGCCAGCCTCAACCGTGACTTGCTGCTTGCCTAAGTACTCAAAGCTGGTTAAACCAAGCACTTCAATATGAAATGTTTGTGCCTGTTGCGCCTTGTTAATCACCTTGAGGGTATAGGTATTCTCAACCAACCCTTCAAAGTTGACCCGATAAAGCTGATTTCTATCACGAATAATATCTAGCTCCATCGGTTTTCGCATCGCAACGTTTGCAACCAACGCGCCAGAGAGCACCAGTAAAATACACACATAGCCGACTAACTTACCGCGAATTGGCTTCGTTTTTTCAGCCGATGCTTCAAGATTGCGCTCCGTTGTATAAGAGATAAGGCCACGAGGATAATTCATTTTATCCATCACGCCATCACATGCATCGATACAAGCACCGCAGTTGATACATTCATATTGCAGGCCATTGCGAATATCAATACCTGTTGGGCAAACCTGTACACACAAATTACAGTCGATACAGTCACCCAATTCGAGTTCACTACGGTCCTGTTTGCGTGAACGTGGTCCACGCTCTTCGCCTCTTTTTGCATCGTAACTCACGGTAAACGTATCTTTATCGAACATGGCTGACTGAAAACGAGAATAAGGGCAAATATGCAAACACATGATTTCTCGCATCCACCCAGCATTTCCGTATGTACACACAGCGAAAACGAGAATACTCACCGTTGCATAACCACTGGCAGAAAAAGTGAATAGGTCGGGCAATAGTTCACGAATAGGGGTGAAATACCCCACAAAAGTGATGGCCGTATACAAAGAAAACAACATCCAGCTACTGTGTTTTGCTGTTTTTCGCCAGAACTTATCAAAGTCCATGGCGCGTTGATCTAGTTTCTTACGCTGATTTGCAGAGCCCTCAAACTTCTCTTCGAACCAGATAAAAATAAAAGTCCAAACCGTTTGTGGGCAGGTATATCCACACCAAACTCGGCCGTAGAAGGTGGTCACTA
Source organism: Pseudoalteromonas sp. T1lg23B (assembly GCF_002964665.1). GTDB lineage: Bacteria > Pseudomonadota > Gammaproteobacteria > Enterobacterales > Alteromonadaceae > Pseudoalteromonas. Next base: position 7,888 of record NZ_PQBZ01000005.1, read on the forward strand.
AGAATAGAGCGAAGGCGGCTATCATTAAAATAAACGCCAGAATCGTCAAGTCTTGCGGTAATAATGTTAATCCGAAAATATTGAATCGCTGCTCAAACAAGTCAAATAGTACCGCTTGTTGTCCATTAAAACTTAACCAAGGTAACAACATAAACGCCAGCATTCCGACGAAACCGATTCGCTTTCGCAACAATTGATGTAGCCCCTGAACCGCACGCACGTATATCCGATTACGCGGGTTAAACCTGTCCGGCTGTAGCTGATCAGGTGGTTGAATTTTTACCTCTGAAGGAATATTTTTGACTTTAATTTGTTTGTCCATCGAAGCTCCTTAGGCCGCTATGATCGACAGGTACTTGCTACAGTAACCTTAACCAGAATAGGGGTATTATACGCAAGCTTGCTAGTTGATTGATACCAACAAATGCCACATTTAGCTCATCAAACAACACGCTATTTTATAGATTTCTGACATTTGAAGTCGCTCACTACAGCAAAAAACCACCAAACTTGCATTTCACTGTGCTATTTTATTACACTCCAAGCGACATTGTATTTATTGAGATCAAAGTTGCTGCAATTATGAAAAAATTTCTAATTTTCGTGTTAGTTATTGTCGCACTATGCACAACAGACATTGAACTAATTAAACAGCCCAGAGAGCAGCTAATCAAAGACTTGATCTCAATGTTGAGTAAATCAACCAAGGTACAACGTCCAAGTGCTGCGTCCCTCGCTCGTGCAGATATAGATGCACAACTCACACTCAGCGAAGAACAAGCTGAGCATTTAAATGAAGAGTTAGCCGATGACACTGCGATGAGGAATTTTTTTAAACAATATTGTTTAGAAAGAGAAATGAGCTTATATTTTTTCACAGACAAGCTTGAAAATATTTGTGATATTGTAGAGAGTGCCATGCGCAAAACAGGAGCTTTGTAATGGACTTCAGCCAACTTAATAAGCAGCGCGCTGCTTCGTTTAACAAACAGAAACAGCTACTCAAAAAACTGAGTGCCGGACAAACTATTTTATGTGAGCAATGCCAAAAACCGCTAAAGCTCAATCTGGCTGTTGATGCAGCACAAAAAGGTCAAGTATGTTGTGATAAAGGTTGTACTCATATCGAACTAGAAATCGCTTAGAAAGCGTCCTCGTCATCGTACAACCCGCTCGCCACTGCAACCACTTCGATTAACTGCGCATAGCCTTTTGCAAACTCACATGCAAGATTGCTTTGCTGCGCAAGAAACTCACTTTCATCACGGTTAAGCTGATTACAATAATCATTCACCTGAGACTGTGACAACGAGAAAAAGGCAAGTTGCTCAGTTGCCACTTGCAACGCTTCTTTAAGTTCATTGCTCAGAGCATTCGCCATCAGGAGGGCTTCAAAATATGGCTGCGCGCCAGTGATAAAACCAATACTCCATTGATGACGCTGCTGATAGTCACTGAGCTCTGTCCAAGGTGGTTGATATTGACCAGCAAACACTTGCTCACTTATATGATGATGCAAAGCCATGAACGCAAATACCACTGACTCCTCTATCTTGTCATCACCAGCACTTATGTCATGCAGCCATTGCTCAACATCAACGGCATTTGGACCACAGATCAAGGCAAATAAATACCCTTGAGTCATCGCAAGCGACATGGCTTCGCTACGCGAAGCCAAATAGTCTGCTAATAATTTTTCATGTTCGGGGGTAAAACTAAAATCAAGCATAATTAACTTTATAAATTAACTGGGTAACGTCCATCCGCATCGGGACGACCAAGGAACTTGACCGCATCATGTACTTCTTTTGGTAATGACGCATCTGGTTTAATATTACCCGCGACACGGAACTGAAAGTTTTCAGCCAACACGGCATCCGCTTGCAAACCTAATCGGTTTTCAGGGTCAACTAGTACCGAAATATCACCTGACTTACAGCTCAAACCTCCAGCCAACTGACCGATATCAAACCACCCAGTCAGCCCTTCAACTGTGATGCTTGGACTGCGGATCTCCCCTTTCAAGGATTCACAATAAGGCATACCACTGTGATATTGGTCGATGTCGAGCAATACTCGCCCTTTCGCATTAACAGGTAATGGCAGAGTAACCTGCGATATCGCCTGCTCGACGCTAAAGCGAATAGACGCATCAGATAGACTCACAGTTTGATCAAATAATCCTAATGTGAAATCTCCTACGCCCGATATTTCTGATTTGTCGCGTGCATTACCAAACCGAACATTCCCTTGCATATCACCCATCAACAAAGCCGGAGCATCAATGCGCCAGCGTACATTATTCAATTGTACATTACTGACTCTAATTTCACTGACTTGACCCTGCCACAAGGTGCCCGCAACTGCACCTAACTGTATGCTTGGTGGGATTTGCTTATTCGCTAGTTGCAACGCAACTGAAGCCGGCATGTTATACACAGTAAATAGACCAAAAGCGACGACAAAAATGAGTATTAAACTAACTGTTCTTTTCATATTTAATTCTCCAACAACAAGCGGCTAACGCGCACATATCCTGGTGAACTATCTTGTGCCAAATCGATACCATCAATTTTCACGCCGTATTTATTGGTCAATTCATCTAACCAAGCGATTAGCTTATTAAACTCGACAGAATCGATAGTCAATCTTAGTGCCTGATCGCTCGGCTGCATTTTGCTGATATTAATCTGATATTGATTACGAGTACGATTCACTAACACGGATAGGTTGCCGGCGTGCATTGGTTTAGCACCGGACGCACTGCTTTTTAGCTTACCCACACTACTGCTCACCCACGCAGCAAGTTCTTGTTGGCGCAATTTATCACGTTCAGCTTGTTCAACTGCACCATTCAATGGCCTGAAAATCCCCATAACCAACACAAAAATAGCAAAGATAACCGCTGCAACAATCAGTAACTTCTGCTCTTGATCCTTAAGCGACTGCCAGTATTTTAATGCCTGTTGCTTCATGCATCACCTCTTAGTCGGATCTCGCCGATCACCACATCACCATCATTATTTAGGGAGCCTTGTTGTACATCCAAGCCTCTTTGTTCAAGAATTGCTTTCACTTGACCAAACACTTGGAAACCGTCAGCTCTTGCGCGGATCCTAAGTTCATTGCGGCGACGGTCATAACGCAGCGTTTCAGGCGTAAAGTTTTCCACCTCACTGTACACCGCCACAAGGTGGTTTGTTAGTTCCAAAAAGCCACCATGTTCGGAACCATTTAAGCTATCCAAGTCATTCTTAATTTGATTCCTCAACAGGTGTGGACGAACCACTTTTCCTGGGAATGCTTGTTGATAGGTTGCCACCGCTTGTGCTTTAAATTCATCAGCTTGTTTCTGTAGCATAATCAACTGAGTGCCCTTCACAATAACAAAGCAACCTACCGCAATACCCGCAGCAAGCAAGCCACTGCGCCAATCTTTCCACCACTGTGGCTGTTTCTTCTTCGCTGCAAACACGCCTTGCCGTAAGTTAAAAGAAACTTTATCTAGCTGTTTTGCAAACAGTGCCAACGGCAAATCATATTCTGCTTCTTTGGCCTCTTTTGGAGCGATTTCAGGTAACCCATCGGCAGGACTGTAATGGACGATTTTGCTCGGTTGCAAAGCATAGAGATAATCCGCGCCCCATGTTTTTTCAATGGCACTGATATGCCATTGCCCTAAACGACATAACCATTGCTGACCCAGTTCTATCATCGACAATGCTTGATCCTGTTGCTCTGGTAATAGCAGCGCATCTGGTAACACGCGGCTAGGTTCAATATCGTGCTCTTTGAACAAAGCAAGCCAGTCTTGCAGCCAGTCTTTATTACAGATAGCAACTTCAATACTGTGCTGTTCACCCTTTAATACTGGTTGGCCAATTGCGATAAACAACTCATCGATATCACAAGCGATTTGCTCTTCTAGCATAAAAGGCAAAGCTTGCTCCAGTTTACGATTCCATTTCGCTGGCAATGGCACACTCTTCAATTGCACTTGAGATGCACTCAGCAGAAGCGTCACTTCTCGATTCGCTGCCTTCTCAGATAACTGAGGCAGTTGCTCCGCGCTTTCTAATTCTCCACTAGCAATAATTTGCTCATCTATTGATGAGAAAATCAGCCAATGTATTGGGTTTTTATGTGACTGACCCACTCGGATCACTAATTTTTCTGTCACTGTACGCCTCCAAATTTTCGCGCCAGTATGGTTGCTTGACCTTGATTTATTTGAATAATTGAGGTCATTGAAAAGCGGCGTTCATCAAACACTGCTTTTGCGCGTAACTTAAAATAATTACTATCTATGGTAAATAATTCTTCACTTGCTTTATCTATTTGAGCACCTTGGTTTCTGGCCTCGGTGAAAAAATCTTCTACGCTATCAAAACCCTTTTCTGGGCGGGCAGAAATAATCGCTTCAGCGCCCGATGCACTCAGACCCCCTAACAAAGCGCTGAGCAACAGAGCTTGTTCTGGTTTTACAGTATTGACGTTAACCTTAAGTTCTGTGTTTCCTGGGATCACACATACATAAGGTTTAATTTTTTCCATAACCAGCGGATTGAAGCCTTTTATGACCCTTAATTCAGACTCTGAGGCCAGCAAGTTATTGGCGCTTAAATAAGGCGTGGTACGCGACATATACTCATCTTCTTCTGCACCTGAGCGAAAGGTAATACTGTCTTCATCCAACCAATCGTAAACGCTATCTGCGAGTACTTCTTCGCTTTCATCCAGCGGTAAGTCTTCAATATTTGTTAACAACGACAACAACGCTTGATGGGCAGGATTGGTGTCGGTGCTTGAAGCCCCTTGTTTCTTGGCTGCCCGTAACGCATTCAAATTTAAGCATGCTTGTAAGTCACTAACTTCACCGCTTAAAGTACCATGATCAACCGGATAAGGAACTTCACTCAATGCCCATGGTTGGCCAAGATGTACCTTCTCTGGCTCGTCTTTTTTGCTCTCTAGCAGGACTTTTTTCACCAATTCTTCCGCGCCATAGCTATACCATTTAGCCTGTTGGTGAGTTTGGATATTCTGCGCTCTTTGCACCTGCACCATTAAATTAACGGCCATCTCTGCCGCCACAGTCGCAGCCAATGCAACAATGAACAGAACGATAATAAGCGCTGCACCACGCTGTTGCTTCATCCTCTGCTCCCTCTATCCTGATCATCCTGAGGCTTGTCATCATTTCCTTGTTCATCTCGTCCCGTACCCGTGCTACTGCTACTAGGAGCTTGATGCTCCTTGCCATCACCCGGAGTTAAGAACAAGCGTCTGATCGGCGCGACACCTTCAAGTTGCAACGTCACCGCAACGGCCAGTGGTAAAGCCTTTTTATTCCATTCTTCCTGCCATTTCTGCTTATCATCAAGAAACTCAAATTTGAGATCTTCTACATTTTCTATCACTACTTGAGAGCGAGGTTCTGCACCATCTAACTCATCAACATGCACGCGGTAAATACGCTCTAGCTTGTCTTCAATAACTCGATAACCCACGGCTTGTAATTCTGAACGCGCTAGAAGACTAATCGGATTGGTCCACCCATCACGGACAAAAGCAATACCATCAAACTGACTTTGCAGTTCAAAGCGTCCATGTAGCACATAACTTGGATTGATATCTCCAGATTCATTGCGCACTTCTCGTTTCGTCATCTGACTGAAATCTTGATCCATCAGGCGAAACGTTGTTTGTAGCGCTTCCAACTCTGCAATTGTTTCTTCAGACGCTTCTTTTGCCTTTATGGTCGAATCTAGGATCTGATGCGTCGCCATCACCACAAAAGCCAAAATTCCCAGTGCAACCATTACTTCAAGTAATGTAAAACCACGCTGGCGCATCATGATTTGTCCTTGAGCATAAAGGTCGTTAAGTCATACACTGAATGCTTGAGCTCTTCGTCGCTAAATATTTCAATATTGACTTTCACAAAACTGGGGTCGGCAGTTGCAGTCACTTTTTGCTGCCAATACCACACTCGCTCGGCTAATTCTTCTTCGCCTTTTAGGCCATTTTTGCCTTTCCAGTCACTGCCGCCAGCGCGCATTTCTACCAACCGATTTTCCGCAACCCAAGAAGCATATGTTTGCTCTTCTAATGTAGAGATATGGGTAATGTGTTCACCCGTTGCCTGCATAGCTGCGATGCCCGCCATGGCGCATATACTCATTGCGACCATCACTTCCAGTAAGGTAAAACCTGTACTTTTTGCCAGTCTTGTTACGCGTCTCATTATTCAGGTTCCTTGCGCAGCATAACGGGCGCCATAAATTCGCCTTCGATGAAATAAACCGGCTCACTTTGTTGCGCTAACTCAACAGTTAATTGAAATGCGCTTACTTCGCCTGACGATAAAATCAGTACCTGCGGTACCTTGAGTTTTTTCAGTTCAAGCAAGCTTTCATCATCACTGGTTCCCATTAACTCACGCCAATTTGCTTGCTCAAGTAAATTATCTTGTGACCAAGACAAGTCCTCTATGTTCAAAGCAACGCGATACTGTTCATCGAATTCAATGGGCTTGTATAACTCTTCGGCTTCAAATGTTGCCCATTTATCACCATCAAACACCAGCATCTCGAGTACGTTCTTATCGAGATGAAAACCGAGTTCAACCTGATTTAATACTGCAAACTCAGATGCCATGTTTATCACGCTATGAGTCCGCAAAGCTTGCTTTTCTAGCTCTTCTTCTATGTCACCACCAAAGCTATAAGTCACCATTTTGGTAGCAAAAGCGATGATCACAATCACCACGAGGATCTCTATTAAGCTAAATCCTCGTGATTGTGTCTTGGCGGAGTATAAACGTGATAACGGCATCATATGGGCTTAACGTTGTGCCTCATCATCCCAGTTACCAATGTCATCATCGGTGCCAACTTCTCCATCAGGACCCATTGAGAAGATGTCTACTTTACCCATTTCTCCTGGGCTGACTAGCTGATAAGGATTACCCCATGGATCTTCTGGTAACTTAGAGATAAAGCCACCGTCAGGGAAACGCTTCGGAACTGGGTCAATTGTAGTCTGCGTGACTAGTGCTTCTAGACCTTGTTCAGTGGTTGGAAAAGCTTTGTTTTTTAACTTGTACATATTCATTGCATCTTCCAGTTGCTGAATATCTAACTTTGCTTTATCCAAAGCTGCTTCTTCTTGTTGACCCATGATGTTTGGTGCCACGATAGACATGATCATACCAATGATAACCAGTACTACCATTACTTCTAGTAATGAAAAACCTGCTTGCTTCTTCACGATATTTTCCCTCAAAAGTTAAACTCTGTGCAGCATGCGATGCACATGCTGAATTGTTTACTATGGACTTATAAGCCCACAGCTTTATTCATCGCCATTATTGGCTGCAATATTGCCATTACAATGAACAGCACGATCACCGCCATGCTGGCTATCATAGCGGGTTCCAGTAACTTTAACGATACATTGACCATGCTTTCAAATTCACGATCTTGGTTGTTAGCTGCGCGTTCCAGCATTTGCTCTAATTCACCCGATTTCTCACCACTGGCTATCATGTGCAGCATCATAGGTGGAAACAATTTAGTTTGATGTAGCGCCGCACGTAAGCTGGCACCTTCACTCACCCGTGTCGCCGCTTCTGCAACTGCGGCTTTGATTTTTTCATTCTCTAACACCTGCCCAGAGATTTTCATCCCTTCAAGCAAGGGGACAGAACTAGATGACAAAATACTTAGGGTTCGTGCGAATCGAGCAGTATTAATACCCCGACTCACTTTACCAATCCCGGGCATCATCAGCATTTTGCTGTCATACCAAAAGCGAAACTTTGGCTGTTGCAAAGCACGTTTAAATAACACAACGCTACCGACTAAGACCACAAGGCTGATAAGCCAGTAATTCTGAACGAAATTACTGGCTGCCATTACCCACTCAGTGGTCCATGGCAAAACCTGTTTTGATTTCTCAAATGTTTTCAGTATCTTCGGTACAACCGTACCGAGCAAAACCGACACTATTGCAATCGCAAATATTACCAAAATAGTGGGATACACCATGGCTTGGGTAATTTGACTACGCATATGCTGACGTTGCTCGGTATAATCGGCAAGACGGTTCAGTACTTGATCGAGGTGCCCGGATTTTTCACCCGCGGCAACCATTGAGCGATATAAATTATCAAACACGTGTGGAAACTCTGACATACCATCCGCTAGGGTGTAACCTTCTACAACCTTTGAGCGTACCGACATCAGCATGCGCTTTAGTCTGGGTTTTTCACACTGTTCAGCAACCGCCATAACCGCCGCTTCTACAGGTAATGAAGACTGGATCAAGGTCGCTAATTGGCGGGTGATTAGAGCAAGGTCTGCCACCGAAGGTTTATACCCTTGGAATAGCCTGAAGCCACCGCCGCCACTTTGCTGCTTGTCTCTCTCAGCAGCAGGGGAAACCTCAAGCGGCATCATCCCCTTTTCACGCAGCATTTGCCTAACTTGCTTGGCAGTATCAGCCTCTAAAATCCCTGATTTATCTTTGCCTTTTCCATCTAAGGCACGATACTCAAACGCCGCCATAACTAACCTTCCTCACGTGTTACACGTAATACTTCTTCCAGCGTTGTTTGGCCTTTAAGAACTCGTGCAAGACCATCTTGGCGGATACTTGGGCTGTTCTTGCGAATATACTTTTCTACGGCTTGTTCACCCTTACCGTTGTGAATAAGCTCACGAATGGTTTCATCCACAACGAGTAGCTCATGAATGCCGGTACGGCCTTTGTATCCATTGAAGTTACACTCTTCACATCCTACGGCGCGATAAATCATGGCAGGCTCACCTTGCGGTACGCCAAGTAGTTCACACTCTCGCGCATCGGCTTGATGTGCTTCTTTACAATTTGGACAGAGCGTTCTCACTAAGCGTTGTGATAATACGCCCAACAATGAAGATGACAGTAAGAAAGGTTCAACCCCCATATCTTCCATCCGAGTAATCGCGCCCGCTGCCGTGTTGGTGTGCAGCGTAGACATAACTAAGTGACCCGTCAGTGAAGCCTGCACAGCAATTTGCCCAGTTTCTAAATCTCGGATCTCACCCACCATTACCACATCTGGATCCTGACGTAGAATGGCACGTAATCCGCGCGCAAACGTCATATCGACTTTGGTGTTTACTTGAGTTTGACCAATGCCTGGGATCTCGTATTCGATGGGATCTTCAACGGTCAGAATATTGCGATCTTTGGAGTTGATCTGACTCATGCCCGCGTACAAAGTGGTACTCTTACCTGAGCCCGTTGGACCAGTGACAAGAATAATACCGTGTGGTTTACTGATAATATCAGCAAACAACTCACGGTTACGTTCTGTCATCCCCAAATCTTCGAGGTTTAGGCGGGCATTGTTCTTATCAAGTAAACGCAGTACCACACGCTCACCAAAGCTTGACGGCATGGTTGATACACGCACATCAACCGCACGGCCCGCTATACGCAAACTAATACGACCATCTTGTGGGATACGCTTTTCGGCGATATCTAGCTTCGCCATAACCTTGATACGCGATACCAACAGTGATGCCAGTTTGCGATTAGGCTTAAGGACTTCTTTTAGCACCCCATCGACACGGAAGCGGATCACCAAAGACTGCTCGAAGGTTTCGATATGAATATCCGACGCCCCTTCTTTGATAGCTTCGCTGAGCATGGCGTTGATAAGCTTAATGATTGGCGCATCATCATCCGCTGCCAGCAAGTCTTCGGTTTGTGGTAGCTCTTCGGCCAATGAGAATAAATCAACCTCATTGCCAATATCTTCCATCATTTGTTGTGTTTCTGAGCTATCTCTTTGATATGAGGCTTCTAGCAACAGCTCAAATTTATCATCGTCTAAGTGCTCAAGAGTAAATGCTTCACCCGCTACGCGGCGTACTTCTAGCAACACTTCAACATCAAGCTCACCACGGTAGTAAACAACCAAACCGGTGGGTTGTTTACTGATCAGCATTCCTTCTCGACGTGCATAAGCAAAGGGCAGTCGCAACGGCGACTGCGCCACATGCTCAGATTGCTCCAGCACGTCAGCTGGCATCTCTTGTGTAGATAACTCACTAACAGGCACTTCCGTAATCGCCTCTACCTTGTTATCAGTCATCATTGTTACGCTCATTATTATTTTGCTTATTCAGGTACTCTTCGTACGTTGGCGGTAACACCAATTCATCATTCCACTCAGGCAATACCGGCGTTTGCTCAAATGGCATCAAATCAATACCGTCATCTTGTTGAATTTGCTGCTCGGTACGAATGAAGTTGTATTTAGAATGGCTCAGCTTGTTCATGCTGTGGCTATCACGAATAATGGTCGGACGAATAAATACCAACAAGTTACGCTTACGTTTAGTAGTCCCCGTTGACTTAAACAGGTGTCCTAAAACTGGAATATCTCCCAATAATGGCACCTTAGACACACTTTCCTGTACGTCTTCATCAATCAAACCACCTAGAATAACCATACCGCCATCATCAGCAATAACCGTGGTGTTAATGGCACGTTTGTTCACCGCAATATCTACCGCCGTCGCGCCGCTGACACTTGATACTTCTTGTTCTATGGTCAGCTGTACCGCACTGCCATCGTTAATTTGTGGTGTCACTTTTAATTTAATACCCACTTCTTGACGGTCAACCGTTTGGAATGGGTTAGAGTTGTTATCACCCGATGTTGAACCGGTGATCACTGGCACTTCTTGACCGACAATCATGGACGCTTCTTCGTTGTCCATGGTTGTCACAGAGGGCGTGGCAAGAATATTCGACTTAGTATCGCTGGAAATGGCCTGCACAATGGCACCCCAGTCATTCTTAATAATCCCCATGGCCAAACCATTTACCCCACCTAATAACTGGCCAAGTGGTCCTAGGTCACCTTCAACGGTTTCCGTGTAAGACGTCGCTTTTCCACTTTCTTGTCCAATCACGTTTTTCGTGATCTCTTTGTCTCTTGCCTGCTCCGCAGCAACCGCCAGTGAACCGATTGGTACCGTACTGCCGTTATTAAACTGCAACATGCCACCTTGCTCTGAGATCCACTGTAAGCCGAAGTTAATACCATCGCTTTCGAATACCTCTACCACTATCGCTTCAACAAGTACCTGAGCGCGGCGAATATCTAGCTTTTCAATAACTTGTGACAGTGAACGCATGGTATCTGGCTGAGCGGTGATCACCAAAGAGTTTGAATCTTGGTGTGCTTCAATACTGGTTTCATTTTTGTTCGCACGACTACGAGCATTATTAGCGCCACCCTGTGCGTCTTCTTGTAAGGTTTTACTCACACCTTGTAGTACTTTTACCAAGTCTTCTGCTTTGGCGTAGTTAAGGTAAAACACTTTGGTGTTGCCTTGATTTTCCAATTCATTATCAAGGCGTTTAATTAAATCCGTGGCACGACTACGCGCCTGAGACTCACCACTGACGATAACGCTGTTAGTACGGCTATCAGCGACCACTTTTGGGATCAAAAAGTCAGGAATGGCGCCTTTGCCACTGTCTTTGTAGATATTGTCAACAACCGTGACCACATCATCGGCTGTCGCATGGTTAAGTTTAACGATATCAACACGTTTATCACCAGCTTGGTCAACTGATTTAATGATATCTACTAGACGGTTTACCGACGCGGCATGCCCCGTCAACATCATCACGTTTGCCGAGTTTAAGTTGGTAACATGTCCACCATCTTTTTGATCACTGAACTGGCGAATAAGTGGGCCAAGTTCTTGTACGCTAACGTTTTTAACACGTACCACACGGGTGACCATGACATCCCCGTTGCCCATTTCTTCACCTTCAACCAAAGGCACGTTGCCCTTCTTACCATCTGAGCTGCGTACCACCTTCAGTACACCACTTTCCATCTCAGTAACCGAGTAACCGTATACTTCAAGGACGTTTAAAAAGAACTGGTAATATAACGACTCATCCATCAACTCATAACTACGCACGTTGATATTACCGCGCACGTTCGGGTCAATAACGATGGTTTTATTCAAGTTCTTGCCAACGATATTAATAAACTCATTAATATCGGTTCCTTTGAAGTTGGCAGCATACTCGACAGCAGACACAGAAAGCGACAATCCAGCTGCTAACATTAGAGCCGCATATCTAGCTAACCCTTTTTTGATTTTTGTGAGGTGTAGCTTATTACCCATTATTTTTAAACTCCAAATTGACTATTGTTACAGGCTAAATTGCACGCTCATGACCTGGCCATCACGCTCTATGGTAATGGTCGCATCAGTGCTGTTTCTTAGCTCATTCATGGCTGACATAGCCTGTTTCATATCCGTGAGTTGATAGCCATTGATAGCAACAGCTAAATCATTGTTTTTGAGTCCCATCTTGCTAAACAAGTCAGGATCTTTGCCCGGGCTCAAGCGATAGCCTAATAACTGGCCTGCGCTGCGGTGCGGCGTAATGCGAATATAATCGAGTAGTTTGCCTGGGTCTTGCAAAAGTTCTTCTTTCTTCTGACCTAGCTCACTGGGCACCTCTTGACGCACTAGCTGAGGGCGATTGTTTTGCGATGGACGTTCACTGGCTGAGGACTTAGGTGCCACTGGCATAGCAACACTCGTTGAGTACTCAAGCCCATCCAGCATCAAGGTTTCAAAGCGACCGCTCACATCTAAGATTACTCTATCTGGTAACACTTGAGCCAACTTGGCTCGAGTTCCTTCAATGGCTTCTTGTACTTCGTAAGTCGTTTGTCTACCTTGAGATTCAATGATCGCAAGACCCGCTCTGTCATTTAAGCTCACGGCCACAATACCTGTAAGACGCACATTCAATGCCGTCTGAGGCGCATCGGAAACAATAGCTTGAGGTTGTTCTTCAGGCTTACTACCAGCATCACCAAATAAGTTCTGTTGAATGATTGATTGGCTGTTCACAGCTGAACTGGTTGTGGCATAAACCGACGACATAGAAGGTAGTGGCTGCGTGACAGGCTGAGGCCATACCAACCAAAATAGCTGGGACATTAAATAAGCGATATAAACAACAGCTAAGTAAACCACTAAACGACTGAGTTTTGCATGGGGCAGCCCGAGCAATACTTTCTGTAACTGTTGTATTTGTAATTCCATATCCGTCTTTTCTTATTCTATTTGAGCTTTCCAGTGTACCTTTTCAGTGTAAATTCAACAAGCGCACTAATATGACAGTTTGTCTTCACTGAATGGTCAATGGGCATCCCTTTGAACACAATACATCGCGAGAGTTCCACGACCTTTTTTTGAACATTGAAATATGCTAAATTTGTCGCATTATTCCACATTCTTTATGGTTAATAAATTGTGACTAAAAAATCCTCCGAACAACCACAGCAAAATGACGCCGTCAGGCTAGACAAATGGCTATGGGCTGCACGGTTTTACAAGACTCGAGCGATCGCTCGAGAAATGGTCCAAGGAGGTAAAGTACACTATAACGGGCAACGCTGTAAACCCAGTAAGTTAGTTGAACTCGGTGCCACCATTAAGCTGGCACAGGGGTTTGATGAGAAAGAAGTCACCGTTTTGGTACTACTCGACAAACGCCAAGCAGCGCCTATTGCACAACTATCTTACCGAGAATCGGAACAAAGTGTAGAGAAACGCGAGCAAAATGCAATAGCGCGCAAGAACAACAGCTTTTTTGCACCACATCCTGTTAACAAACCGGACAAAAAGCAAAGACGCGAACTACTCAAATTGAAATCAAGCTAGGATTTAATAAATGCAACCTGATTTACTCCACCGCTATATTTTCGAAAAACTCGATGTACGCGGCGAACTGGTACAAATTGATCATACCTTTAATGAGATCATTGCCGGACATAACTATCCACAAGCAGTGCAAGCATTACTCGGTGAGTTATTAGTTGCGACCAGTTTATTGACGGCCACTTTAAAGTTTGAAGGTGACATAGCAGTACAGTTACAAGGCGACGGCCCAGTAAAGTATGCAGTTATCAATGGTGATCATCAGCAAAACATGCGTGGTGTTGCAAGACTACAAGGTGACATTACTGGCACAACGGTTCCTGATCTGATGGGTAAAGGCTACATGGTTATTACCATTACACCTACGAAAGGGGAGCGTTACCAAGGGATTGTACCACTGACATCTGACTCATTAGCAGCATGCCTAGAAGATTACTTTACGCAATCAGAGCAGCTTAAAACGCGCTTATGGTTTGCCACCAGTACCGAAGGTGAACGCGTCAAAGCCGCGGGGCTGTTTTTGCAGGTACTGCCTGTGGATAAAGAAAAGTCACAAGAGGACTTTGTACATTTAGAAGCGCTGAGCAATACCATCAAAGATGAAGAGCTGTTGGACTTAGACGCACAAACCGTGCTGACACGTTTGTATCACGAAGACAACCCACAGCTGTTCGAGCCACAGGAAATTAACTTCGTGTGTGGTTGTAGCAGAGAAAAAACCATTAATGCGTTAGTTAATGTGGGGAAAGAAGCACTATTTGCTGATATTGAGAAGCAAGGCGAGATCAATATCAGCTGTCATTATTGTTTGAAAAACTACGTTTTCAACAAAGAAGACATTAAGGCAATTTTTAACTAAATTTACCTTAGCGATTGTTTCCAATATCAAGCCGTCAAAATGACGGCTTTTTTGTTGTCAAAAAATGACACCGGTATCACAAAATTAGTAATTTTCATGACACCGGTATCATTGAAATTATTTAAGTTTTTTGACGTTTTTATGCCTTTTTAGAGCCTCCAAAAGCTCGAATATCTCAAAACCATCTGGTACTATAAATTCAGCTTAAGAACTCAGAGCTATCCCGTTCAATTCTCACATTTAGGTAATAACATGACTTCAAGCGCTACTCGTTTTGTCGATTTAACTGCAGCCGAACTTGTCGAACACGCCATTAGCCGTGGTGAAGGCACTTTAGCCGCAAATGGGGCTTTCGTAGCTAACACTGGCCGTCGTACTGGCCGTTCACCTAGTGATCGTTTTATCGTAAAAGAGCCAAGCACTGAAAAAGACATCCAATGGGGTAACGTTAACCGCCCATTCGATGCTGAAAAATTTAATGCACTATGGGCTCGTGTTGAAGCACACGTACAAAGCAAAGACCACTTCGTCTCTCACCTTGAAGTGGGTGCAGATCCAGAACACTACTTACC
Organism: Pseudoalteromonas sp. T1lg23B; assembly: GCF_002964665.1. GTDB lineage: Bacteria > Pseudomonadota > Gammaproteobacteria > Enterobacterales > Alteromonadaceae > Pseudoalteromonas. The sequence goes on from NZ_PQBZ01000005.1 coordinate 23,082, forward strand.
AGTCGTAGTTACTACTGAAACTGCATGGCACCATATTTTTGCTAAAAACATGTTTATTAATCCTGAGCGTTACAATGCCTCTGATTTACCGCAATGGCAGGTAATGAATGTGCCTTCATTTGTTTGTGACCCAGAGCGCGATGGCACAAACAGCGATGGTACCGTGATCATTAACTTTGCAGAGCGCAAAGTACTACTAGCTGGCATGCACTACGCTGGCGAAATGAAAAAATCAATGTTCTCAGTACAGAACTTCCTGCTACCAGCTAAAGGTGTATTACCAATGCACTGTAGTGCAAACGTCGGTGAAGCAGGCGATACAGCATTATTCTTCGGATTATCTGGGACAGGTAAAACAACCCTATCAGCTGACCCTACTCGCTTCCTAATTGGTGACGACGAGCACGGCTGGGCGCCTGGCAGTGTATTCAACATTGAAGGTGGTTGTTACGCAAAATGTATCGACCTATCGCAAAAGAATGAGCCTGTGATCTGGAACGCGATTAAGTTCGGTACCATCCTAGAAAACGTGGTACTCGATGAAAACCGTGTACCTGATTTTAAAGATACTAGCCTAACGCAAAACACTCGTGCAGCTTACCCACTAGAGCACGTAGAAAAGCGTAAAGTAGAAAACCGTGCTGGTGAACCAAAGGCAGTGGTATTCTTAACTTGTGACGTAAGTGGTGTGCTACCTCCGGTATCTATTCTTTCTGAAGAAGCTGCGGCTTACCACTTCCTAAGTGGCTACACAGCGAAAGTTGGTTCAACTGAAATCGGTTCAACTGCAGATATCGAATCTACCTTCTCAACTTGTTTTGGCGCACCGTTCTTCCCACGTCCAGCGGGCGTTTACGCAGAGCTTCTAATGAAGCGTGTGCGTGAGTTTGGCGCGAAAGTTTACCTAGTAAATACAGGTTGGACAGGCGGTCCTTACGGTATCGGTAAGCGTTTTGATATTCCAACTACACGTGCGGTTGTCGATGCGATTGTGTCTGGCAAACTAGCGGATGTTGAAACCACTCATATTGAATCACTCAACCTAGATGTACCAGTTGCGGTACCAGGTGTAGACAGCGCCTTACTTAACCCAGTTAATACTTGGGAAGACAAAGGTAAATATGCTGAGTATGCGGCTAAACTGGCTGCGGACTTTAAAGAAAACTTCGCTAAATACGATGTTTCTGACGCCATCAAGCAGGCGGGTCCTCGTGGCTGATTAAGCCTGACTCGGTAAGCCTATTAGGTGAACCATTCGGTAAACCATTCGGTAAACCAGTTCCTTTATCAAAAGCGCCCCTCGTTGGGCGTTTTTTTGTTTTAGCCTGCCTGTTAATTCAGATAACCTAATCTCCTTTCACTGAATGCAAGCGCTAACTTAAGACCTTGTAGAGCACCCAGTGTGAAATAATGCTGACAATCAGCCATACTGAAATGATATCGCTCAGCGCAAATGGTAGCAAAGCAGTAACAGATATGGTTTGATTAAGGTTTGCGCATTACCAAGAAAAAGAACATACCATGCTTGAAAATTTATCTCTGAGGAAAAAAATCCTCCTACTCATAGGCGGCACGATTTCAGTGCTGTTGATTATTGCATCGAGCTATTTTGTGAATCACATTGCGACTTTGTCGCGACAAGGTGTGGAGCGCGAGGCTCAAAGCTATCTATATGGTGAAAAGCTCTCGATGGAGTCATTTTTTGCCCAGTACGGTAAGCTGGTTAAGTCATTTATTACCAGCCCGCATATGATCGCGTTTTTTGAACAATACGACACGCGAGAAAGCGATCTTTCCACGCTACAAGGTTATGAAAATATCAACAAGGATTTCATTCGTATCAGTAGTGGTGATGAGAACGTTTTATCTGCTTTCTTTGGTTCAGCAAAAACAGGCGAATATTTCAAAGAAAATGAACGCACTTCCAAATTCGCCGATGGTAACCCTTATTACGCCTACAAGCGAGGTTGGTGGCAAGACGCTTTAAATAACAATGATTTGTATGTTGGCACACCCACTGTTGATATCAATACCGGTGCGGTATCTGCAGTTGTACAACAACCCGTGCGCAACAGCCGCGGTGAATTGGTTGGGATTGGCGGGGTTGATCTACAAATTAATCGCATCAGTGCTTTGGTTGAAGACATTCGCTTTCATGATCAAGGTTATGGCTTCTTACTCGACAATAACTTTAAAGTTGTTCACTTATCAAAACAAACGGGTCATGACCTCTCCATTACCGATGAAGGCCCCAATGGTAAAGAAGGTTTAGAGGCACTGGAACAACGCTTTGCTGATACCCACGGGTTTAGCCAGCTTAATCAACAAATGCAAAGTAACAAATCTGGCACCTCTGTTGTTACATTAAAAGGTAAAGAATACTACGTCGTGTTCAACACGGTGGAGCTGGAAACGCCAATTTTAGATTGGCGCCTCGGTATTCTCATTCCGGTGAGTTTGATTGAAGAACCGGTAGAGCAGGCTGTTATGACCACCATCACCTCAGTGGTTGTCATTCTCGCAATTGTGGTTGCCATGATCTGGTGGGCAACACATATGATAGCCAAACCAATTACGACGTTGACCATGACCATGCGTGATATTGCCTCGGGTGATGGCGACTTAACACAGCGCATCGATATAAAAAGTAAAGACGAAGTGGGCCAGCTTGCCCATCATATGAATACTTTTATTGATAAACTGCGCGCCATGATGCTTGATACCGCAGCCCAAGCTTCACAACTGGGTAATGCAGCGGCGCAACTGAGTGATGTCTCATCCAATACCAACTCTGAAATTCAACAAGAAAAGGAGCAGGTAGATAGCGTGAGTGCTGCTGTGACTGAAATGGCTGCCACTGTAACGGAAATTTCCCGTAACGCACAGGAGACCAACCAAGCAGCGGAAACCGTACAACGTATGACACAAGACGGTGCCACCCGTTCAAACCAAGCACAACAAGTCATGACGGAACTCTCCGCCCACATTGGTGAAGCTGCGAAAGTGGTTTCAGGTTTAGAGCAGGAAACCAGTAATATTGGCGCAGTCATTGACGTGATCAATGGCATTGCTGAACAAACTAACCTGCTAGCACTGAATGCAGCAATTGAAGCAGCACGTGCAGGTGAGCAAGGACGTGGCTTTGCAGTGGTTGCAGACGAAGTACGCTCATTAGCAAGTCGCACCCAAGAATCCACCGATGACATTCGTAACATGATTTCGCGCTTACAGCAGATAGCTCAGCAAGCTTCCAGCATGATGCAAAAAGGTCAAGAGCAGGCACAAAGCACCGTGGAACAAACTCAAGGCGTACTTGACTCATTGCGGGAAATCGCCGATTCAGTGGTCACAGTACAAGATCAAAGCCACCAAATCGCCACATCAACCGAGGAGCAAACGGTGGTGGCCGAAGATATCAACAACAGTCTTAATACCATTAATGATTTGGTCAACAGCACAGCTCATCACGCACAAACGCTGGCAAGCGAAGCCAAGGATTTGAATGACCTCGCTAAAGCGCTTAATAGCACTGTTAATCAATTTAAGCTATAACTCCCCTGTGATGTGCTCCAAAGAGCACATCACATCCTTGCGACAGATCAATACTCAGCTTCACGCCTAGCCCTATACTAACACTCCCAAATTTATGCGTGAAAAAGTGAGTGCTTAACGTGATCAATCTACCAACATGGGATGAATCCCTGATCAAAAAGTATAATGTGTCTGGTCCTCGATATACTTCTTATCCAACCGCGCTGTCTCTACAGTCAGGCTATGATGTAACGGCACTGCGCACGGCAATTCAATCCTCAAGTAGTCACTCACTGTCACTGTATGTCCATATTCCGTTTTGTCATCAGCTTTGCTACTACTGTGGTTGCAATAAAATAGTGACGCGCCATCAGCACAAAGCTGATACGTATTTAGATAATCTAGAGTTAGAGATAAAAGCGCAAGCACCACTGTTTGCACATTACCAAGTTGAACAGTTGCACTTAGGTGGTGGTACCCCCACATTTTTGAGTCCAGCCCAAATGAGCCGCCTGCTTAGCATGTTGGAACAACATTTCACATTTACCCCACAGGCGCAGCGTAGCATTGAAATAGACCCTCGCTCATTGGCTGACAACATGCTTGAACACTTAAAGACTCTTGGCTTTAATCGCGTTTCATTTGGTGTTCAAGATTTTAATGATCAGGTACAAGCGGCGGTCAATCGCCCACAGCATATGGAAGATGTGATTGCGTTACTGACACAAGCTCGTGAACTGGGATTTAAATCCATAAACGCTGATATGATTTACGGACTCCCTCATCAGACTCCTGAAAGTTTTGCTCAAAGCATCGCCAAACTCATCGCGTTGAGTCCTGACCGAGTCTCTGTGTTCAATTATGCGCACCTGCCCGATAAATTTGCAGCTCAGCGCAAATTAAAAGAAGCGGATATGCCAACTCCAGAGCAAAAGTTGACCATGTTTAAAAATACCCTCGCGCAAATGACCGAGGCAGGCTATCAGTTTATTGGCATGGATCACTTTGCTAAAAAACAGGATGAATTAGCTATTGCACAGCAACACGGCCAGCTTCACCGCAATTTTCAGGGCTACACCACCCATGGGGAATGTGACTTACTGGGTCTAGGTGTCTCGTCAATTTCACAAATAGGCAATGCCATTTTGCAAAACGAAAAAGACCTCAAAGCCTATTATGACGCCGTAAATCAACACGGCTTTGCGGTCCATAAAGGCATGAAACTAGACGACGAAGATAAACTTAGAGCCGCCGTGATAAAGCAGCTTATCTGCCACTTTGAACTGAATATTTCGCAATTTGAGGCAACACACAACCTAGACTTTAATACACACTTTGCAGACGCTTTATGCGCCCTCGCACCGCTGGCTGAAGATGGGTTGGTAGAGATAACTGCAGAGAAAATTACAGTCACCAGCAAAGGTAACCTTTTCATCCGGATCATCTGTATGTGCTTTGATGCTTATTTGCAACAACAGTTGAAAACGTCACGCTTTTCGCGGGTCATATGATGGACCCGCTCGCCCAATTAAAATGCTTCAAGTATTGATAACGTTGACTATTCTTGTATGGCTTCTTGTGCCGCTATTTTTGCGGCTATGAAGTCAACGTGAGCAACATATAACAGCCCTGATATTTTGCGTATGATATGGTCCTCATGGGTGTCTAAATGACCATCGGCAAACGCCACATGCCAGAGCAATTCTATGATTTCAATACGCTCAATATCTGAGGTGTGTCGATTTATTTGCTTAACAAACGCATACAAATCTATCGCGTGATCAACATGCTGCTGTGCTTGATTTAGTAAGCACTCTGCCTGCTGAGCATCCAACTGACATCGACTCGTGAGTATGTTGCGGATTTTACTCAGTTCACTTGCCAACGTTTTACCGTCAGCACGCATAACTTCAACCAATAGTGCTGCAAGTGCAGTATTAAATTCTAGCTCTAACGGCTTTGGAGCCTGTGCAGTGGCGCTTTGTAATAACTTCTTCAGGTGATTTAACAACGAGATAACCCTCTCTATGTTAGACTTAATATGATTAAAACTTAAGGATCAAGCACGCATGCACTCAGATAGATTAAATAGCAATACGAACCATTACTTTACTCGGGCATGGGTTATATCAAGTATTCTGCTACTCAGTGCTTGCCAGCATACCAAAACCGAACAAGGTAAACCCGAAAAGCATTATGACTTTGATCATCAAGTTCACTATGAGCAAACCCAGTATAATAATGCGCACTATTTATTGCAGATAAAATCGGATAGCTATCAGCATTTTTTGCAACAAAGTGTGTTTCTACTGCGCCATAGCAAGCGCTTGTGCCAAGGAAGTACCGCACAGCTCACCTTGCAGCAAGGTGTACAAGGCTTTGAAAAATTACCGACCTCGCCAAGACCATATCAGCCAGATCTTGTTGTTGAGGTGCGCTGCGTCAAATAGCTCGCAATACGGCTGGTCATCGACAATAAGTACACTGCCAGCCGTTTCACACTATTATTACTCTTTAAAGGAGTGGGCTTTCATGACATCGGCTACAACATGTATGGTGTCTACCCAAGCCTGACGTAGCTCACTATCCCAATCATCACCTAAACCGACTTTCAGTGTATGTAATAAGGCATTGCCCACAGGTGTAAAGTCTTTTGCTTCTACCCCATAACCAACATGGCGTTCGGCTAGGCCCTGCAATACAGGAATCAACTTTTCCAAGTCATCCAACCCCGCTACAGCAAGTTTCAACGTTGCCATAAGCTTTTGTCCTTGAGACTTGATGCTATGTTTGAACAGAGGTTTTAACGCCGGATCGTATTCGAATAAAGTCGTATAGAAAATGTCAGCGGCTTGCTCAGAGATGGGCTCTACTTTAGCGAAGCTACTTTGTACCAATTGTTTTTGTCTTTCTGTTATTGCCATGGCGCTTCCTTATACATGTGACGTCGAACCAGACCGACGTTTTAGTGACCACATAAAAATAGCCATTAAAATTCAGAAGCGCGAATTTAATTCCGATTATTCGTCTTTATAGCCCCAAGGTGCCGCGGGTGGTTTAATCGGTTGGGTCAAGTCAAAGTCAACTCGAAACTCTCTGCCTTCACGGACCATACGATAGCTAAAGCTGTCTTCATAAATAAACATTTGCCATGTGTTGCCAGCAGATTGCGGGATACCTTGGCGAACGAATAACTCTTTGGAATACTGATCTGCGGGAAAAGACTGTACATTATTATATCCAGCATCAACAGTATGCCCTCCATACATGGTCGATGCGTCATCGCTACCATCTTGATGGCGGTGATCATGCTTTAAACTCAGGCCGCTTCCTGTTTTGCTGATTATCCAAGTTCGTGAAGCGTCATCACCCACGTGAAAAGGTACTTGTAATTGTTGCTCAGTACAATGACGAACATGCATGATCAGCTTTTTGTTCGCAAAGCTGCTGGGACCGGAGACATTATCCACCGACACCTCACCTTCAAATGCCTTACCGCAATGTTGGGCAATCTGATTGAAAAATGCGTCATGGGTTGCAATCGAAACTAAAGGGGCGGGGCGAGCAAAAACAGTCATACTGGTCAAAGCCAGCGTACTCAGAGCAATATATTTCATTATCTAACATGCCTAAAATAAAAAACCAAAGAGTAGCTAGCTCTTTGGTCTGTTGCAATCAAATACGTTTAAACTCGACAATACTCTCGTGTCGTTACTGCCATGGACGCTGTGCTTTGAGTTGCTGTTCGAAGGCGTCTATCTGCCCATTTAACTGCTCCGTTTCGCCGATAAAATCTAGACCACTCAGTAGCCGAGCTTTTATATCTGAGCGGACTTCAAAGTCAATATCATCAAAATACTGACTACGTAACTGCTGCTGCGCCAAATCCACTTCCACTTGAATATCTTCATGGCTTTGAGTCAAAGCAAACAGCTTATCCAAAGTACTGGCTGGCAGCGCGATGCAAAGCATCTGGTTGTTGCCACAGTTATTAAAGAAAATATCAGCAAAGCTTTGTGCCAATATAACGGTAAAACCATATTGTTTAAGCGCCCATGGTGCATGCTCTCGTGAAGAACCACAGCCAAAATTATCACGCGTAAGCAACACCGAAGCACCTTTATAGCATGCTCGATTCAATACAAAATCTGGATTTTCCTTACCACTATCTAGATAGCGCCAATCATAAAATAACGCTTTATCAAAACCGTCACGACTGGTCGAGGTTAAAAATTGCTTGGGTATGATCTGATCCGTATCCACATTGTTCTTGTCTAGTGGTGCCAATAGCCCCTGATGATAACAACTCATTAAACTTGCCCTCGAATATCGGTAAAATAACCCGCGATAGCAGCGGCGGCTGCCATGGCTGGACTAACCAGATGCGTTCGACCGCCACGCCCTTGACGCCCTTCGAAATTTCTATTCGATGTGGACGCACAACGTTTGCCCGCCTCTAAACGGTCATCATTCATTGCCAAACACATTGAACAGCCTGGTTCGCGCCATTCAAAGCCCGCGGCCTTAAAAATATCCGCCAATCCCTCTTGTTCAGCTTGTTGTTTCACCAAGCCAGACCCCGGTACAATCAGCGCTTCAACACCTTCAGCAACATGTTTACCTTTTACAATCTCGGCTGCTGCACGTAAATCTTCTATTCGACTGTTGGTACAAGAGCCGATAAACACAGTGTCGACTTTTGCATCCGATAGCTTTTGCCCAGCTTCGAGTCCCATATATTTTAACGCATTGCGAATAGCATCCGCTTTTATCAAATCAGATTCCACGTCTGGGTCTGGCACCAATTCATCAATGCCAATCACCTGCTCAGGGCTGGTTCCCCATGTCACTTGAGGTTGAATATCCGCAGCATTCATTTCGACCACTAAATCAAACGGCGCACCGTCGTCTGAGTGTAGCGTTTTCCAATACTCTACGGCCGCGATAAAGTCTTCTCCTTGCGGAGCAAAAGGACGCCCTTTCAAATATTGGAACGTAGTTTCGTCCGGTGCGATTAAACCCGCCTTGGCACCCATTTCTATGCTCATATTGCATAGCGTCATACGCGCTTCCATCGACAAGGCTTCTATCGCACTGCCACAAAACTCTGCAACATACCCCGTGCCACCAGCCGTACCCAATTTACCAATCACCGCCATGATAAGGTCTTTGGCGGTAACGGTGGGACGAAGTAAGCCGTTGATTTGAATTTTTAGAGACTTGGCTTTTTTCTGTTGCAGTGTTTGAGTCGCCAACACATGCTCAACTTCAGACGTGCCAATACCATGTGCCAATGCGCCAAAAGCACCATGGGTTGAAGTATGACTATCGCCGCAAACAATCGTTGTGCCAGGCAAAGTTATACCCTGCTCAGGCCCCATTACATGAACTATCCCCTGATTGATCGAGTTTAGGTCATACAAAACGATACCAAACTCTTCACAATTTTTTGCCAACGCCATCAGCTGATTCTTAGACACATCACTGGCGGCGTCTAGCGAACGACTTTTAGTCGATACGTTGTGATCCATCGTTGCAAAGGTTTTTTCCGGGCAACGTACCACGCGGTTTTTCTCTCGCAACCCAGCAAAAGCCTGAGGTGAGGTCACCTCATGTACTAAGTGCCTGTCGATATAAAGTAAATCTGTTTGTTCATTAATTTGTGCAACCACATGTGATTGCCAAATTTTGTCGTATAAGGTTTGTGCCACTTGCTACATCCTCAACTTCGCTGACCGCCTGACGAAAGGCTGTCAGCTCAAATTAACATTAAATTCTTGCAACGATTGCCTGAGCCACATCTTGTGTGGTGTAGCCAGCGCTTGGGAAAATATCTGGTGTACCGATGCCAGACGCCACCGCCTCTGCGACCGCTTTTTCAATACTACGTGCTGCTTCATCCTGACCAAGCGAATATCGTAGCATCAACGCCGCGCTAAGAATTTGAGCGATAGGATTAGCAATGCCCTTGCCTGCAATATCTGGAGCCGAACCACCAGCGGGTTCATACAGGCCAAAACCTGACTGGTTCAAACTCGCAGAAGGCAATAGCCCCATAGAGCCTGTGATCATGGCGCATTCATCAGATAAAATGTCACCAAATAAATTGTCACATAACAACACATCAAATTGCTGCGGCTGCTTAACAACTGCATCGCAGCATTATCAACATAAATGTAGTCGAGCTTTACTTCGGGGTAGTCTTTGCTAACTTCGGTGACCACTTCGCGCCACAAGACGCTAGAGGCCAACACATTCGCCTTGTCTACCGATGTCACATGATTACTACGTAACTTCGCCGCTTCAAAAGCAAAACGTGCAATACGCTCTATTTCAGCGCGTGAATAACGCTGCGTGTCATAAGCCGACTCTTCCAATCCCACACCCTCTCGGCCTTTTTCACCGAAATAGATACCTCCTGTCAGCTCACGGACACATAAAATATCGAAGCCTCGCTCGCTAATGTCTGCACGTAATGGCGACGCTTTGCTTAAAGCAGGAAGCAACTGTGCTGGGCGTAGATTACAAAACAGCCCAAAATGCTTTCTAAGAGGTAAAAGTGACGCTCTTTCTGGCTGTTGATCCGGTGGTAAGCGCTCCCATTTTGGACCGCCTACCGAGCCAAATAAAATCGCATCAGCAGCTTCGCATGCAGCTAATGTAGAAGGGGGCAATGCCTGACCAAACTCATCAATAGCAGCGCCACCAATGGCATGATGTTCACGCGACAGCGTGAAATTAAACTTGTCACTTACCGCATCGAGTACACTCAGCGCCGCCGACATTACTTCAGGGCCTATGCCATCTCCTGCGAGTACGGCAACTTGGTAACTTGCTTGGCTCATCCTGCTTTCCTTTGTTGTTTTAAACTTGAGACTTTTTGTGCTCTATCAATTAGATTGTAAACGCGGATCATCGCCCGCACAGATGCTTCAACAATATCTGCGGCAAGACCCGCACCGTGGTATTGTCGACCGTTATATTTGGCAATAATGTCAACTTGGCCAAGTGAACTTGCCCCCTGACCCGTTGCATCTAAGTTATATTCAATCACTTCCACGGCCATGCCGGTGATACGCTCAATCGCCAAAAAGGACGCTTCAACAGGACCGTTACCAGTTGCAGCTTCTTGTTTTGATTGCTCACCAACCGTCATGCCAATTGTCGAGCTGGCCACAGACTGTGAATTAGAAGTGGAATTGACGAACTCCAACTTATAGTGGTCTTCTTCATCATTGATCTGATTGAAGTAGATCATGGCTTCTAAGTCATAGTCATACACAGTTCCTTTTTGATCTGCCAACGCCAAAAAGCTTTCATACAGGCTATCCATATCATAATCCGATTTTTGGTAGCCCAACTCAGTTAAACGGTGCTCTATCACATGGCGCCCCGAACGCGAGGTCATATTTAATTGATTGTTCGGCACCCCTACGCTTTCAGGTGACATGATTTCATAGGTATTTTGCGCTTTTAAAACACCGTCTTGGTGGATACCAGAACTATGTGCAAAAGCATTTTCACCGACAATCGCTTTGTTCGGCTGGACGGCCATATTGCAAATCTTTGCAACCTGACGAGAGGCGCGATAGATTTCTTCACTGTGTATGTCTGTATGTACTTTTAAATGGTCTTGACGCATTTTCATGATCATCGCCACTTCTTCTAGTGAACAGTTACCTGCCCGCTCACCGATACCATTGACGGTACATTCTATTTGTCTCGCCCCCGCCTGCACCGCAGCAATAGAGTTGGCTACAGCCAAACCCAAGTCATTGTGGCAATGTACGCTTAAGCGCGCCTTATCGATATTAGGCACGTTATTCATCAAGTGATGGATCATCGCAGCGTATTCATCGGGCGTTACATACCCCACCGTGTCAGGTAAATTGATAGTCGATGCACCTGCATTGATTGCAGACTCCACGATACGACACAAATCACTATGCGGTGTACGACCCGCATCTTCACAAGAAAACTCAACATCATCAGTGTATTGTCGCGCCAACTTGATAGATTTCACCGCCATGGCAGTGGCATCATCCAAGCTCATTCTCAATTTATGTTCAAGATGCAGTGGACTAGTGGCAATAAAAGTATGAATTCTGCCTCGCTCTGCAGGTTTAAGTGCTTCACCGCAAGCTTCAATATCCTTGCTCACTGCACGTGCTAAGCCACAAATGATTGGGTTACGTACTTCTGTGGCGATGCGCTGTACCGCTCTGAAATCAGCAGGACTTGAGACTGGAAAGCCAACCTCCATTACGTCAACATTTAAACGGCTTATGGCATGTGCTAACTGCAACTTATCATCTTCGGTTAGGCTTGCTTTTAATGCTTGCTCGCCATCACGCAACGTAGTATCAAAAATCCAGACTTTATCCTGCATTACTTATTCCTCATCCCCAAAAATAAAAAAACCCCGCTATGTGCGGGGTTCAAAGTAGTTGCTCAATTTACGCGCACTACACCCCACTCTCACAGTTAATCAGTAAGAGGTTAAGCAGTAGTGACAAAAGCGTGATGTTATTCATTGAGCATAATCGTCCTGTTGATGGATTGGCTATGTTTTAACATGGTAAACAAACCAAGATCAAGCATAAAAATTTCACAAAACCATCTAAATAGAGATACGAAAAGAAAATGCAAGTCATAAAAACACAAAAACAAAGATAATCAATCCAACATTACATGTCAGACGCAGAAATTAACTAGTGCTTTTGGTATTACTGAGTAAATTTGTTAAATGAAGTTTTTCTCAAAATCCCACTAAACAACCACAGGAGCAGGATAAAGGAAAGCGACCCGCCACTGCTGCCCGTATCGTCGGCAGGTTTATCTGGGTCTGGAGTATTATCACTGTCGTCTTGTGCTGTAACAGTAACTTGCATACTTTGCTCTGAAATAAGCGTTTGCTCAAACTTGGCTTGCAAAGTGATTTGGTATGAGCCAGTTTGCTCTGGCGTAAAAACGAACTGGCTACCTTGATGGCTTTCACCATTGGATGAGAGCCAGAAATACTGTAGATCCAGTTCTGTTTTAGCCTTTAGGTCAACGAGATAAGTCAAATCTTGTTGAGTCTCTCCAGTGTTTGGTCCAAGGATGTTCAGCGAAGTAACATTCGGAGAGATCAGGTCAACGAGTTTGTTTTGTTCAGCAACTTGCTTACCATTTTTGTAGGTCAGCTTCCGTACCTGGTAAATTCCTGGCTTTTGATATTGATGTAATGGCTGTGCCTCATGAGAATAGCTTCCATCGCCAAAGTCCCAAAAATATTGTTCTGAGGAGTTTCCCTGTGGATTCCCCTCGGCACTGACATGCCATGACAACAACATAAATAACGGAACTACTATCATCCTTAATTGCTTTAACACTTCATTACTCCTTATCGACATTGAGGCTGGTTAGGATCCGCAAAACAGCTCAAACGTAACGCTTCCATTTCCTCTAAATTAACCTTCGCCGCATCTAATTGTGCTTGTGCATTCGGCTGCTCATCCTCGGTTGCCACGGCTAAAAATGCTTCTGCTCGCTGAACATCTCGTACAGCTTTTCCATAGCGCTCATCAACACTGCGCCATACATCCGCATAGTCTTCGCTATTTTGCACACTTTGTAGCGATGACAGTTCATAATGACCCGAGTCTTGATATGATTCTACCATGATGCTGCGGGTTATTTTTGGTAAATTATTCAGCTCCGTACTCAACGGTCCACCGAAGGTATAATCCGCCAACTTTTGTAATGTATCCAAACATGGCGTGATATTGTTCCCTCGACAATGCTTCGGGTTATTGGCCATTATTTGCTGTAATCCAGCGGGTAATGCGCCGTTAGAGTTAGCATCTATCGACAATACCGCGTTAGCAGCAAACTTTTCGATTTCTTTTATCTTGGTCTTGGTTTTTTTGAAAAACAACACGCGAATTTTAATCTTGGTCACAAACTTTTTGTAATCTTCCTCTGTACGAAAATGTAATCGCGCATTGAGAAATAAGTCTCGACCGTACCTAACCTGATAAACAAAATCGTCCCCACATGATAAATCTTCGTATCCAGCAACCACTTGCCGGTTTTCCAGCGCGCTGTACCCTTGCTCCAACTTCAAATGCAGTTGTGATGTTAAGCTCAAGGTATCGGTTGCATTACGATGCGTCATGGATGTCGATACACTCCCTGCAATAATGAATAGATTGACTCCACCATGCAGTTCTCCGAATGTACGTCTGCGAATTTGCGTTTCATTTTGACGCTGTAAATAATCTAACTGCCCCGAACTTACCGGTGTATGAACAACCGTTCCAGTTAAACATTTATCGCCAACTTTATGAGTTTGCACAGCAAATGATTTTCCCAAGTCCTGCTCTGAAAACAATTCGCTGTAGTATCGCTGCGCCGATGCACCAACACTGAAACAGACTAACGCCCCATACAGTATCGCTCTCATATTCACTCCTTGAATGAGCCAAAACGTATATACGTTTTGGCTCACGATGGTATTAACCTGCGTTAAACGCACTGCCATAGGTACTCAAAGCAGCTTCACATAAACGCCAGTTTAAAACGCCTCTGGCTGGTGCAGTTGCATCAATAAATGTGGGTGCCCATCTCATGTTACGATACTTCACACTTTCATCCTCAATCACTGCGCCTGAACGTACCGCTTCTTGGCGAGCAATTTCACACTGTTTCCAGTCTAGGCGATCTGATTGTGGTAACTGTAACTGGGTTGCGTCGTAATTTGCAGGACACGTTTTTCCACGGCGAGTACAGTCATCTTTCATTTTCTGAAGTTCATCTTCACATGATGTACCAAATGGATTGTCTCTACAGAACTTGGCAGCGTTATAAAGGAACCAAGCATTGTCATAGGCAAGATCTTTGATTTGTTCCACTGAAGTGCGCTGCTCTTCTGGTAAGTACGCGTAATAACTCGTTAGTAAGTTAGTCGCGCGCTGTTCATCAAGTACCGCCTGTTTGAATTCATCTTCAAGTTCAGTGATCAACCATTTCGTTGCGTTACGAATCGTTAGATACTCAGGTACTAGTGGACGTAATGCCAACGAAGCGCTGTCATAACGTGTGGTATAATAACGCACAACATTGTAGTCACTTAACGTATTCAGCTGGCTTCTAAAGCCATCTTTGGCGTATTTAACAGCTTCGTAAAACATGTCGAAACATGGCGTAGGATTATCTAAAGAACAAGTAATAATGTTGTTTGGAATAATCGTTAATAGCTGCTTAGGATCACCGCCATGCTGAATCGCACGCACAGTAATTTTTACCGATGACTTAGTATCATCTTGTAAATACTTCAGCTGACCACCGACATTAAACACCCCGCCGTATAGGTCGACATCCAAGTAACCACCGATCTCAGATTTATCACGGTTGCTACCGTAATCAATCTTTAGGTTTACCATGATGTTAGCGCCATATTCAATCGCCGATACAAACTCATCGCCCGCTAACTGCTGTAATTTAGCCTGATGATTAGTGGCAATATCACTACCCGCTTGTGACAGGGTATAACCTACATTGCTATCTTGTGGTAAAAAGAGTCGCTTCTTCGGAGTGCTACTTGCACTGAAAGTATATGAACTTGAATAAGTGCTAGAGGCCATTTCCTTCGCCAAGCTCGCGCCAGCTGAAACGCGCACAACTGGGAAGTTTACATCAATATCAACACTACCATTTAACGTACTTAGTAGGTCGTCATAGCTCATATCAATACCAGTTTTAAATTTCAGTTCCGTGTTACCAAACGTCTCATCAATGCGTCCGGCTACAGGCTGTACATTTAAAAATCGTTTTAACTGGCTGTCATATGCAGTACCAATCGCAACATGATCATTGATTAAACCAGAGATTGTTGAGCCGGTAGTTGCTGTTTTAATATCATTCGCTACTGCCGCTGAGCTGCTAAGTCCAAGCAGTAACATGTATGAGTAAATAGGTTTCATTGCTTTGTCCTTAACGAATTGTCACCAAATAATCTTCCACTTCACCGTACAAGGTGCGCTTACAGGCGTCATCTGATCCACCACCAGCATCGCTGGCGACACGCATCAGAGTCACCCCATCTACAGCATCTGTTGGTACATCAAAAGTGAACTGAAACGGCGCATCAGAAGCCGACTTGTAGACGATTTCATTTGCGGCCAGTTGGCCATCTTGGTTCCAATCAATCCACACTCGAAGAGCAACATAAGATGGATATTCAGGCTCTTTGTTACCTGGTGTTACTGACATTTTCACTGTGCGACCAGCAGGTAAGGTAATGACTTTACCAGACACTGCGGTGTAATCATGACTAAGTGACTCGTGTACAAAGTCCTCTACTGTGACTTTCTCAATCCACTCCCACTCATTATCAAAGCTCTTGTTGGCGCAATATTCATGCGTAAGCTGAGTCGTTTGTAATGCAACAGGAACATATTCTGGTGGCATAGTGCTACACGCTTCAGTGTCACTATTACCCGCCTGCCAACCATATGGGTTGCTAAAGTCACTATTTGCGAATGTTAAATATTGCGCTTTGTTTGGTGTTAACCACAGCGCCTTAAGCTGATTAAGTTTTTGGTCTTTAGGAACAATCTCTGTGGTGTTGTACATTTGTTCCCAAATTTCGACCAACAAGCCATCATAACATTTCGCCAGCCACGCAAAGCGTCCTTCGGCTTGAGATACGGTGAGTAAATCACCCAATTCATTATAATTTGCTTGCTGCGCTATATCTTCGTTAGCGTGTCCATGCATTGCAACCCCCATCATTGAGGCCGCGACGAATACGAATTTATTCATTGTTCTATCCTTACTTTAATACATCACTGTAAACGCTGTAGTCACGGTAATAAGCCATGTTGGCAGCTTCATAATCTATACAGTAGTTCCCTTCTGGGTTAGCCTCGCAGTAATCCACCATGTCAGCAAACAGGTTGGCATTATTACGGCTGAAAGATTCGATCTCGCTTAACTGATCTAACTGCTGTGTGGTAAATTGTGCGGCATAATAACGCTGTAGATTTTTCGCTCTACGATACGTTAAACGCTCTTCAATCCACCGTGCGGTCAGCTCTTTTACCACTAGCTTGGTTAAATAATTTGCCTGTACGTAGCCCGTGTCTGGTACTAATTGTTGAAGGCCTGGACCTGCGTCGGTGTAATCACTGATGTAGGTTTCGGTGACGTTGTAGTCATCCAGAGAATCAAACTGATTGATGTAGTCTTGTTTGAGGTAATTAACCGCGGCTTCAAACAGGTTGAAACATGGCTCTGGGTTGAGCAATGTACACTGCATAATACCGTTTGGAATAATGCTCAATAAACGATTTGGATCACCGCCGCTTTGGTAACCACTGATGGTAATTTTGACCGATTGACGTTTTTCCTCATCAATCTTCTGCAATTGACCATCGACTTTAACTTTACCTATCCAATCAACGCTTAGGTAGCCACCAATTGCGCGTTTGTCTTGCTCATCTCGATAATCAATTTTCATATTGATCACCACGTTTGAGCCATACGCGAAACCAGCAACAAAGCCTTCACCTAAGTTATTTGCCTTGTTACCAGGCTGAGCCGTTGCTAAGTCAATTGCAGCTTGAGTGGGCTGAAAACCAGCAGCTGATGACGGCATCAGTATTCTCGATTTAGGCTTAACAGACGAATACACCGTATAAGTACCTGTGTATTTGTCAGCACTAATATCTTTGGCATAGTTTGCACCAGCATCAACACGCACCGCGGGAAATTTGAAGCCAATATCCACTTTACCATCGATCAGTTTCAACGCCTGTTCGTATGCCAAATCAACGCCAACACGAAAGTCGATATTGGTGTTTCCCAAATGCTCAGCTTCCGTACCTACCACAGATTGTAAACCTAGATATGAATCTCCAGCTCGTTTGTAGGCAGTCCCTAAAGGAACAGCATCAATGATCTCCGCCATTTGGGCGTTATTCTGCTTACTTTGCGAACCATCTTGCTTGTCCAGAAAGTCGTATGGATTCTGTGCTGCATGACTTGATGTCGCTAGTAATGCGCTCATAATGCCGCTATAAATAAAAATTTTCATATTTTCACTCCGTGATATGGCCCCGAAGGGCCAGTCCAACTTATCGTTTACTATTTAGGTAATCTTTGTGCCAACTCTCAGGCAGACGGATAAGCACATCTTGTTCAGTTTCAACAATTTCTTTGAACTCATTAGCACTTTGAGTCGCTAAGTCACCCACTTGAACACTGTTTGCGAACATACTGAACGTTTCGTTCACGCGATGCTTAGGATCATCTTTCGTACGACCAAGCTTCAGGTTGTATACCGCGTCATTGTATTTCACACGCTCAACCTTGGTGATAAAACCAAATCCGCCATGCATCTGAATTTGATCCGCAACTTTGATGTCCTTCGCCCATACTGGCTGACCCGCTTGTGTGATCACTGGGTGAGACTCAGTTAACAGCAACGTTTTGCCTTCACGCGTGGTTAACTTAACCATTGGGATCGCTTCCACACCAATAGAGATATCTTTGATTTCAAGTGGTAAGCGGATATTAGGACTGTACTGGCTAGCTCCTAATACCGTGTCGCCCACACTGAGTTTCTCGATTGGCATTTCAGAACCATCTGGTAGCAAGATCATGCTGCCTTTCGCCAAACAGCTATAAACGATTTGCATTGGTGGGTGGTCCAAATCTTCCCAAGTTCCCATACCAGTTGAGCCCACAACAATGGTCTCGATTCTTGGCGCTGAGCCTGGACGAGGTTCGTTAGCCACCGCAATATTCATGATCCAGTTTGCATCTTGATAACGGCCATAAAGTGTTGCGTCACCAAATACACCTTCATTACGGGTAATGTTCCAGTGTAGTCTGGTCAATGTACGGGTACGATATGGGATATACTCAACTTCGATACGATCGGCGAAGAAGTTAGCTATTTCGCTGTAAGGGTGGCCCGCAATTTCTGTTGCGCCACCACCTTCTTTGGTTTGAATGAAGATATTTGAACCACGCTCAGCTTCGGCTGGTTTTACTATCTTCTCACCAACTTCTAGCGACAAAGATCCATCGGTATTTTCAACAACATTTAATGCTGTCCAGTCTGGGCGGTAAATCGTCTTCACTTTACCCATGATCACGTATTCACCAATGAATGGAACCTTTAACTTCATATCACCATTTGGTGTATTGGACGGATAAATATTTTCATAGTCACAGTCACCATAGTTTCTGTTCAAACATACGATGATTTTTGCCTCTTCCTCTGCACCTGTGGCAATATCCGCTGGGTGAGTGACGTTTGAACCAATTGGAATGCTAGGAGTTGGCATTTCAGCAAATGTACCAATGCTTTGCGTTGACTGTAGCTCTGATTGAGTCATGAGCGTTTCATCAGGCTCAATGTAGCCTAGTATCGCTAGCAACGTTTCGCGTGGATATTCTACTTTTGAGTTTCTATCTTCAATGACTTCATTACCGTTTGCATCTTCGTATACCACAGTAACCCAAGCGTCGGCATAGATGCGCTCAGCTTTTTTAATAGACTCAATGGCACTTTCAACTTTAACAGCCGAGTAGATAGATTTACGCTTTTGCTCAGGGCCATCACCAAAGAACTCCTCATAACGAGGTAAAGTGATTGAGCGACCATTTTGATCGACCAGTGTGATATCAATAAAAGTATAGTTTGTAGGTACTCGCTCACTATTAAGTGCAGATACAACTAGGTACTTTTCAGTTGTGCCAGGTAGTGTGGCAATTTCAAAACCCATATGCTTGAAGAAAGAGCACACATTTGACGGGTGAGTATCACAGTTTTCTACACTCGCAGTGCTAACATTTTGCGCCGCAACACTTGATGCGACATTTTTGTTATCTTGATACAGCTGATTATCAATCAGATTATATAAATGCGGGCGGTTCTTTTTAGTCAAACCATATTTTGCCAAGCGAGCCTTTAAACGGTCGTTTTGCGATTTTTTCATTAAGTTTGATCGCACGAAAGAAGAAGGTTCGACTTGTAAATTAGGTTGCTCAACACTAATCGGGTTAAGTGGATGAGTTGCAGAGTTCCCAGCCAGCGCGGAACTTGCTCCCAGCGCCAACGCTATTGATAAGCTTAAGATTTTCATCGGTATTCCTTTTGTTTATATTTGTTGATCATATTTTTTGAGCGCGCGCTCAGGAGTCCCATGTATCCTGTACATGGGAACCCTTACTGCGATTTATAAAAATGATTACTGAATAAACAGTTTTAGATCGGTAACTTCGCCATATCGGAAGTCCTTACATCCATCAGAGCCCAATGCATAACTAGGTAGCTCTTCCAGTTTCGCCCTGAGTACCGTGTCGCCCTTATCTATTTCACTAGCATTCAGCGCAATGGACTGACTGGCTTTGATGCGACATGTCCACGTTCGATATGAGCAGGTTTTTGTGTAGTTCCAAGTAGGGTTAGACGTGTTGTGCTCACCCGATTCGAATATGCCATTTTGATTTTTGTCTAACCAGATTGTGAAACGCAAATTTTTGCTGACGTCGTCTAGGTACCAATCTGCAGTGCTCCACGCTATTGAGTTGCTATGAATATCTATATTCAGCTCATTACCCGTATTGAATCTCAAATTAGTATCAATTTCGTCGAAGCCGTCTGCGTTATAGCCTGACGCAGGATTATCAAAGCTATAACTTAAACCACCAGCACGAATCGAAAGCTTATCAACATAAAACGCCGAAGGGTCTCCCTGTGACATCACTTTTGATGTACAACTAGGCACTGGAACAGCAACCGTTTTAGTGATTTCATCTGAGGTATTAGTCCCGTCGTTATAAGTGACCTTTAGGGTGACATCATAGCTTTTACCTGCTTGTGAATAAGTGATCACTCCTGGGTTCTCATCGGTAGATGTTTTACCTGCCTCACCAAATTGCCAGAAATAGGTTGGTAGACGCGAACGATTAACCGTAGAGGTGTTAGTGAACTTAACCTGATTCCCTTCCAATACTTCGTAGCTGAAATCAGTTGCTAAAGGCAGCTCTGGCGTTTCAATATTAACTTTAATATCGAATGCCTGCGCACCTCTTGCGTATCCACATGTATCATAGAATGCATAATCAGTCCCCACGGCCACACGGATCAGGCTTACGCCATCTGAAATACTCTCTGGTACAGAGAAAGTGACAGTACCGCTAGTCAGCGTCTGGTTATCTATCAACATTTCTTCCGAACTGAAAACACCATTGCGGTCAACATCGACTAAAACAGTCACTTTTTTATTGATGACGCTATCACCTAACTCTATGCTGTGCTGGTTATTTCTGTTCAGTGTGACAGTATTGTCCAACAAGCTTTGGTAGGCCTGTTCTGCCAACGTAAACTGCTGCTCATTGAGGGCTACTGATGTTGTATGAACACTGGCTGGACTAAACTGCGGACCACAAGATGCCTTGACCTCACGGCTATAGAAGTGGTTAAAGCCATGTAACACATCACCATTGGTTTTCTGAACTTGTAGATTCAAACGCAGTAGCTTTCCTGGTTGAACTTGTAACTCTCTTTGCAAGAATGGATATATCGCTGTGCCACTGCTGCGCAACCATGTTTCAGGACTGATATCTGCATCACCCCAATTAACGGTTATCGCTTCAATGCTATCAGCTGGTGTGGCACTTAAATCATAACGAATCGTGTCATACTTAATTTCGCTGCCAAATTCTAATGTTGTTAAACCAGAAGTTTGCGCGACAATGCCCACTGAGTGCAGAGTTTCATCAATTTGCTTACGTACTTGTTGGGCGCTACTCAAATGTGCAAAACTGTCCGCTTGCTCTAACAAGCAATAGCCCGCATCTTCAATCGAGGCCCCCGTGAAGAAACAGTTTACATTTGCTTTGAGAAACAATTTGAAAGCATCTTGAATAGACCAACCCTGCCTTTTTACCAACTCATAAAATGCTTTTCTCAGCACACCTGCTGTTGCATAGACTGACTGACCGGCTTGGTAATCCTTGAAATGGTCAATACTTTTTCCATCCCAAGAAGGCATCTCAAAGAACCTAGTACCAGAACTTTGATAAAGCACATCCCAGCCATACCACCACTTACGATTTGCACCATGGCCACTGTTATCATCACGCGTCCAATCTAAATAAGGTGTCGTTGTAGTAAAGTTGCCCGAAGCATTTAGAGATAAATAGTCTAATAATGCCACGCTGGCCATATCAGAGAATGCTTCGTTAATTGCCCCATCCTGACCATTGCCACCCAAACCACTGTTCCAGTATGTAATTGCATGACTAGCTTCATGAGCAACAATACTCAATGTAGTGTGGTAGTAGTGCGTAGCACCGTAGTTGCCTGTGCCATAGTTTACAAATTCATTGTCCCAACTGGCCTGAATATTACCGAAACTATTGTTACCGACTTTTTGCTTTAACTGGCGTAAACAATAGTTACCCGACTGACAGTCAGGGTCTTGGTTAAATAGCTCTTTGAGTAACGTATGGTAATACTGCATGACCAAGCCGCCGTTAAAGTGCGCGTCGTTCACACCCGAATAGCTAAAATAATTCAGATACGAGTCATCTATGGTATTTTTATCGAAATTCTCATGGTTTGAGGAACAAGTATAGCTGGCAGCTTCAGTTTGATTACTCATGTAATCAATGGTTTGTACATATGGATTTTCCAAATAGCACGTTTCGTTGCTCTTGGTCACAACAAACGGATAACCCGAGAATTCACTAAAAATAGCCGCGTTCGCATCATTGAAAACCAACTCTTGTGGCTTATCTGTATAGCTATCAAACTGATACTGCAAGCAGCTTGTCATGCTATTTGGTGAAGGTGAATAACATATACCGCCTAGCTTTTCGTTACCACCGATGCCACCACCAGAGACCAGCGTATCATTGGCGAGTCCATTGAGGCCATTTTCTCTTTTTAATGTTTTTAACGTGGCAGCATCCAATACGTATAGATGTATCTTGTCCGCATGTCTAGCCCGAACTTGTAACACTGGTTTAAGTTCGTCGAACACCAATTGATATGCTCTATCAACGTGGACACTTGCATCATCCAGTTGCAATGCAGTGATGATTTGCTGTTTAAGTACAGTATCATTTAAGTGAAAGCGCTTCGGAACGGTTATTTGTTCATGTTGATCAGCCACGATTATTTTACCCAAACCTTGAGTAACTTTACCTTGCTCGTCCTTGACCACTACAAAGCGACTATCCAGCACGGGCCATTGGCCAACATACACTTGGTAGTGTAAAAAGCGTTGTTGTATACCCTTAGTATTTAGCAGCTCGTACCGTAGCTTTGGTGTGTTAAAGCGTGAATTGGTTATTTGCAAGCCCTCACTTGTTGAGGATTGGAACTTAAGCAAAGGCCAATTCTGACTTTGATTTGCCAGTGGATACTGCTGGGCGGCTTGAGCGCTGCCTACTGCACAGACAACACCACTTACAAATAAAGCTGTAAGCTTGTTCATATCTACTCCTTGAGACGAAATGTTGTGATTTCCTTAATCACACCATTCATTGAATTATTGTCGGGTTTAGAGTAATACATCAAACTTTACAATTAAATAACAATAAAGTGCGAAGTTATTTACTTTATTTCCACGACTTTGAAATGAATGGAATTTTTAATTCCTTTGAATTTGAGCCACACGTAAAAGCCCTAATTAAGGAACATTAAGTTGGTTAATAAGTATGAGTTGTTTGCCACACTAATGTGAAGAACCGAGTGATTTTATTATACCGCCAGTCGGTATTAATTCGTTACTGAGCGCCGTAATGGTTGGCACCACGGGCGATGTAACGTAATTGCCAAATCAGTCTTTCGGTCAGTTCTGCGCGTTGTTGAGCATCTTGATCCAGTGCCTCAGCGCCGGCGTTAAATACCAAAGTAACCATCGCCTCAGACTGCATATAGGCATGATGCTTATCGCAGGGAGTTTCTGTTTCAAGATAGTGCGCAAGCTCTAAAATGAAGTGTTTGATCTCACGTGCTACTGCGGCGCGAAATGCTTTTGAAGTGCCAGAGCGTTCTCGCAATAGCAATCGGAATTGGTTACTAGAGGTGTCTATAAACTCCATAAAAGTTTCAACTGAGGTGATGATCACACTCCCCCCACTGGCAATACGTCTACGAGCTTGGCGCATGAGCTGTCGTAAAGTTAGTCCTGCTTCATCAACCATCGTCAAGCCCAGCTCATTCATATCTTTGAAATGTCTATAAAATGACGTTGGTGCAATCCCAGCCTCACGCGCAACTTCACGCAAGCTAAGATTAGAAAAGCTGTGTTCTGCACTAAGTTGATTAAAGGCAGCTTCAATTAATGCTTGCCTAGTTTTTTGTTTTTGTTGTGCGCGAACACCCGACATTCTGAACTCCAATCGCGATTTTTTTAAAACGATATCAAGTCTAATACTTGACGGCGATAGAATGAAATATTATTTTAGCGTACAACTGTACGCTGAAATTAACGAATCATGAAGAAACCACCCTTAATTTGGACCAACGTAATATTCTTTAGTCTGTCATTTCTGGCAGCAATTACTTTAGTACCTTGGTATGGTATTACCTTTGGCTATACCACTTCTCATTGGATTGCCTTTGTTGCTTGTATGTTCTACGCAGGTTTATCTATCACCGCAGGTTATCACCGTCTATGGGCACACAAAGCCTATGATGCTCACCCTGCAATACAGTGGATTTTTGCATTAGGGGGGGCCTTTGCGTTGCAAAATAGCGCTCTACACTGGAGTAGTGATCACCGTGTTCACCACGGACAGGTTGACGACCCTGTGAAGGACCCTTATGCCGCAACCAACGGTTTCTGGTACAGTCACATTGGCTGGATGCTCAGAGATTATCAAGGCGACAGCTATGGCGACTATGCCAACGCTCGAGACTTACAACGTAATAAAATAGTGATGTTCCAGCACCGCCATTATCTTACACTGGTGTTGCTCACTAACATAGGTATTCCTTTGATATTAGGCGCTATTTTTTCAGATAGTTGGTTGGAAATATTAGGTATGCTGCTATTGACGGGGGTATTACGACTGGTATTGAGTCAACATTTTACTTTCTTCATAAACTCACTGGCACATATTTGGGGCACCCGTCCGTACACGGAGAAAAATACCGCGCGTGACAACGGTTTCTTAGCGTTATTCACCTACGGTGAGGGATATCATAATTTTCATCATATTTTTGCCAGTGACTATCGCAATGGCGTTCGTTGGTACCACTACGACCCAACTAAGTGGATGATACGTACTTTAGCCGCGCTAGGACTCGCTACTAAGCTAAAGCGCACACCCATTGAGCGAATCGAGAAAGCCAAGGCCGAAACTTTACTTTTGAAAACTAAAGTCCGTCTAGCAAAATTGCCTTTAGCGCAAGATAAGCTTACATTGTTACATCAAGAGTATGAATTGCTTCTAAAAAAACTTCAGACCTTTTGCTCTGTACAGAAACAGTTAATTGAAGCAAAAAAAGACTCCATGCTTGAACACTGTGACAAGTCCGCCCTCATGAAGCAATATCAAGAGTTAGAGGCGGCTTGGCAAACACAAAAGCAAGCGTGGTTAGCATTAAATGCGAGGCTGCTAAAACCTTCTTTTAGCTAGAAGTTAGCGGCCTCTTAGAAGAATGAGGAGAGGCCGTGGCTAAGCCAAAAAGTAAATCTGCAAGTAGTACAGAAACAGCCGCAGATACATTTCAATACGATGCGATCATAATTGGTACAGGCCCCGGAGGTGAAGGGGCCGCAATGAACTTATCAAAAAGCCACAAAAAAGTGGCTGTGATTGAGCGCCAACAGGCTGTAGGTGGGGGATGTGTTCACTGGGGAACGATCCCATCCAAAGCACTGCGTCACTCCGTCAGCCGCCTCATTGAGTACAAAGCAAACCCACTTTACCGATTTACTGAAAAGCCACAGCGCCATACTTTTCAGGATATACTCAATCACGCCAGTGCCGTCATCTCGAAACAATCAAATTTGCGTAGCAGCTTTTATGAACGTAACCGCATTCACCTGTATCAAGGTGACGCTAGTTTTGTAGATAAGCATACTATCAAAGTACAGCATATTGATGGTTCACAAGACATACTGACTGCCCGCACCATAGTGATCGCAACAGGCTCTCGCCCTTATCGCCCACCCAGTGTTGACTTCTCACATCCGAGAATTTACGACAGTGACACAATTTTAAGCTTGCAACATAACCCACAGCGCGTGTTGATTTACGGTGCAGGGGTAATTGGTTGTGAGTACGCTTCTATTTTTAAAGGCTTGGGCGCAAAAGTAGACTTAATCAATACCCGTGACAGATTACTGGCGTTTATGGATGCGGAAATTTCTGACGCATTAAGCTATCACTTTTGGAACAGTGGTATTGTGATCCGCCACAATGAAGATTTTGCTAAGGTTGAAACCCGTGATGATGGCGTGATCCTACATCTTAAATCAGGCAAGCGTGTAAAAGCAGACTGCATCTTGTTCGCCAATGGTCGCACTGGTAATACTGATGGCCTCAACCTAGACGCTATCGGACTACAAGCGGATGGTCGCGGCCAATTAAAGGTTAACGAAAATTACCAAACTTCTGTTGAGAATGTATACGCAGTAGGTGATGTCATTGGCTACCCAAGTCTTGCTAGCGCAGCATTTGACCAAGGCCGAATTGCTGCTGATGCGATTGCTCATGGCGAATGTGCCGCCAAGCTAATCATCGATATTCCGGCAGGCATATACACCATTCCTGAGATGAGTTCAGTAGGTAAAACAGAGCAGCAATTGACCGCCGCAAAAATCCCTTATGAGGTTGGCCGAGCACAATTTAAACATTTGGCTCGCGCACAGATCACGGGGACTGAAGTGGGTAGTTTAAAACTGTTATTCCATGCTGAAACCAAAGAGTTACTTGGTGTGCATTGCTTTGGAGAGCGCGCTTCTGAAATCGTACATATCGGTCAGGCCATCATGGAACAAAAAGGCCCCGGCAACAACGTCGAGTACTTTGTGAATACCACCTTTAATTACCCAACCATGGCTGAAGCATACCGAGTCGCAGCGCTAAACGGCCTTAATCGTTTATGTGATTAAACAAAAGATAAAAAGCGCCTACTGGCGCTTTTTTTAAAACTGGTACTGGGCACTGAACCGCCAGAGCTGTTCGTGCAAACCTAATGGCAGATAGGCTACCGGCCGAGATTCAGCTTCGTAGCCAATAAATTGAAATTCAGCGCCCACCTGCCAAGCCTCAGAGATAGTTTTGCTTAGATTTAGGGTGATTCCTTGTGTCAAGCTGGCGTTTGGGTCAAATGTCCAACTGTCCTTGTCCATCACTTTTGACTGCTCGACTCTACCGCTGATACGGTAATCACCAAATGTATGACTTAACATCATATACCAGCTGTAAAAGTCGTTGTCGACGCCACGTCTTGGCCCCATCGCGGTGTTTCCATACAAAGCCTGTGCGATAAACTGAGTCTCAGCAGACACTTTTGAACGCCAAGCCAAAGACCAAAATTTACTATCCCAAGCGTACTGCTTAGTAACGTAATTAAGGGCTCCTGGGTCTCCGTTATTATCATACCAATAGACTCTTAAGCTATGACGTTTAAGATAACTCCAGTGCACCCCAACATAATGTCCAAATCGGCCATCTATTTCACTAAATGGTTCGACATACTGACCTTGAAATCTAAGCTGCCGTGCATAAAGCGCTTTAACCCGTGCAAATGCAATACGCTCGTTGAACACCGTTTGTCTGTCATGCGGCACAAAGCCTCGCCACGCTAGCAGTGTCCCAGCAGGATCGTTACCTTTAAATAAAGCGCCTATCAAACTTACATCATGTTTAGAGCGAAATCGCCTCGCTGCTCGTTTTAACTCAAATTCTGCACCAAATGTACGAACTTCCTCTCCCAACCATGCATTGAGACCTGAGTAGCTAAAAGTATACGGAGATGACCAACCAAGCGCGGGGTTTTCCAACGACATACGAGGATAGAAGCCCCCTACTCGTGAGCTAAACTGATAGCCTTGAGCCAATGGTTGGTACTGTATAAAGGCTTCAGTGAAACCTATTTTATGATCAGGGTCGGGCACATAGTGTGCCACGGCATGCGCCGACCAAGCTGAACTGAAGTCCATTCTGCCACTTAACACCGCTCGACTGATACCAAATGTATCGCTGTCAGTATCAAATCTCGCTACTCCCCAACCTTTGCGTAACCATGCACGCTCTTCACTGTGGGTGGTCGCCGTAAATTCAACTAATCCATGCAGTTTAGCTGTCACCTGCTGAGCCTGTGCGAATTGACTTAGCTGCACCAATGCAACGGCTATGACCACACTTTTACTCATATTCGTCTGTATCATCCGTTAAGAACTCCATTTTATCGAGCAGTGGTTGTTGAATTTGATAGTGTACAATTTGGGATGTTTGGGTGATCGTGATTGATTTGCTTTCTGGACTATCTAAGTTTTCAAAGCGCTCATGCCACACATTTAACTGCACATTTCCTAACTGTGAGCTGTCCAGTGTCAGTTGCACCTTCCCTTGTTCGTCACTGACTCCATAAACACCTGAATTGACGACTAAAATATACCCTAACATCCAATCATGAATATTACAGCCTAGTTCTACCACACCTGGCTGCGTAAAACTCACTGGTGCCAAAGGTTTGTCTCTATATAGTTTTAGTTCAAACGACTTGGCCTTTGAAAATGAATAAACGTGATGCAATATTGAGTCGAAATTTGGAAAGTCCACCAGCGTGCCACTGGGAACGACGAGCGTATGAGGTAAAAAAGAACGATCTTTTTGGCCCATACTATATACGATGGCTTTTTGCTGATCTGTCGCCTGCCATTTAGAGCCTACCAGCCATACCGCTGCACCTGCGATAGCATTGCCTTGTTCATCAGTGACTCTCACTTCAAGTGCCTGACTAGAGAAACAGATAAAACCTAACCAAATTAATATTTTTTTCATGTGCAGTCCGTACGCATTCTTTGTTGTTCAGTATAGAGCATGGTCAAAAATAACCGCAGTCAATCAATGAGACCGATGATAACGACCATCACTTTCAAATGAATACGTATGCAGATATTCCGCGTTCTGTGATCATCACAGTATGCTAGTAACGCACCATTCACCGACACTAAATTAGGGAACCCCATGCGCTTACTTAGCTATCTTACACTTTCCAGTGCTCTGTTTTGCTCTGTCATACACGCGGCAAGCTATTCGGTTGACTCTCCTGATGGCGCTATCAAGTTTACCATTGCTGATAGTCAATCTCAGCCTCAGTATCAGGTCACATTTAATGACAAACCACTGTTAAATGCGTCTAAATTGGGCTTTGAATTCAAACACGCAGCTGCCATGAAAGAAAACCTCGAGATAAGCTCTAGTACCACTAGTGCTTACCAACAAACTTGGCAACAGCCATGGGGAGAAGCTCGATTAGTCACCGATCATCACAACGAGCTCGCAGTTAAGTTTCGTGATAAAGACACTAAGCAAACAGCTTTTACGCTGAGGGTACGAGTCTTTAATGATGGCTTGGGGTTTCGCTATGAAGTCAATCAAAGCAATACTCTGTATATCACTAAAGAGTTAACAGAATTCAATTTTGCCGACAGCCAAAACAGCACCGCTTGGTGGATCCCAGCACGCGGCTGGAACCGCTATGAATACACGTACAATACCACTCCATTACAACAAGCTGCACACGTGCATACACCGTTCACACTAAAAAATGCTGATGGTGTGCATGTGAGTGTACATGAAGCTGCTTTGCTTGATTACGCTGCCATGACTCTAAATCAGCGCCGCCCAGGAACATTTGTGGCAGATCTCACCCCTTGGTCTGATGGCATTCGAGTCAAAACGAATGGTCAGTTTAAAACACCCTGGCGCACGCTACAAATTGGTGATGAAGCCATTGATTTGTTGAATTCTCATTTAATCCTGAACTTAAATGAACCCAATAAGTTGGGTGATGTCTCGTGGGTCGAACCGGGGAAATATTTGGGGATTTGGTGGGGGATGCACATTGGTAAGAATACTTGGGGAAGCGGTGAAAAACATGGCGCGACAACGGAGCAAACCAAAGCCTATTTGAGCTTTGCAGGCGAACATGGCTTTGATGGTGTACTCGTTGAAGGCTGGAATACTGGCTGGGATGGAGATTGGTTCTTCAACGGCGATGTATTTAGTTTTACTGAGGCTTACCCCGATTTTGATATGAAAGCCATTAGCGAACATGGCAAACAGGTAGGTGCCCGCTTGATAGGACATCATGAGACTTCAGGAAATGTCAGCAACTATAGAAAACAAATGCAAGATGCGTTTGCTCTATATCAAACCGCAGGCGTGCGTCAGGTGAAAACAGGCTACGTGGCTGACGGCGGCAATATAAAGCGTATTGATGAACGTGGTCTCGCCCGTTATGAATGGCACGATGGTCAGTTTATGGTGAACGAATACCTTGATAATGTAAAACTGGCAGCACAGTATCAGATCAGTATTAATACCCATGAGCCGATTAAAGATACCGGACTACGTCGCACCTATCCAAACTGGTTAAGCCGAGAAGGAGCCAGAGGTCAGGAATTTAATGCTTGGGGGACACCTCCTAACCCACCAGAACATACACCTATGCTGGCCTTTACTCGTATGTTGGCAGGCCCTATGGACTTCACCCCTGGTATTTTTGACATGAGCTTTAATGGCTTGGGAGAGAAAACCAACCGGCCACAAACCACGCTTGCTAAACAGCTAGCCCTGTATGTCGTGCTCTACAGCCCAATCCAAATGGCGGCAGATTTACCAGAAAATTACCTCGCGAGACCTGATGCATTTCAGTTTATAAAAGATGTTCCTACAGATTGGGAAACCAGCATTGCTTTGGCCGGAGAAGTCGGTGATTACGTTGTATTTGCCCGTAAAGAAAGAAAGCGTGGTCAATATACAGGTAATGATTGGTACTTAGGGGCTATCACCGATGAACAAGCGCGCAGTATTGATATCAAACTAGATTTTCTTGATACTAAGCAAAAATTTGAAGCGCAAATTTATCAAGATGGCGAAAAGGCAGAATGGCAACATAACCCTTATGACCTGTCGATTAGCAAACATATTGTCACCGCCAAAGATACATTAACTCTAAAACTTGCGACCAGTGGCGGTACTGCTATTCGTTTTAAAGCCATTTAAATTCCCTTTGAAAGGTAGCGCAGCTGTGCTGCCTTTCTTTGTTTCTCCCCCCAAGCGATTGTTTCGACTGCACATTAATTAGCACAATTACCTAACAGTTGGTTAATATCACGCATTCTGGCTCCCAGCATAGAACCTAAACGACTGAAATTTATAACATTAATAATTGGTTCAGTAATTGCTTCCGAAATAGTACTCTGTTACTCAATATGCTTTAAGGAAAATACAATGCCAGTACCAATCAATGACAGACCGCTAGAAACGGTACGTGAAGAAGTTATCGATCAGCTTATTCTCAATTACAGCCATGGTGAGCTCTCTGCTGATGCTTTTGAGCGACGCTTAGACAAAGCTTACCAAGTAGATGAACAAAGCCAGTTACAACAACTCGTTGCAGATTTACCGCTACAGTCAGATCCTCGCTACTACAGCGAAAAACAAGCGCGTATGCAGCCTAAATTTACAGCGTCACACCCACATCAAGACTCTCTTACTATCACGTCAATTCTAAGTTCAGACCATCGCAGCGGTGAATGGGTTGTGCCTAAACATATGCGCTTAAACAACTACCTTGGCAGCATCGAGTTGGATTTTAGAAATGCGATCTTTACCCACCCCGAGGTTATCATCGACGTCAACTGTATCATGGGCAGCGATGAGATCATCATCCCTGAAAATATTGATGTTATAACCAGTACAACTAACATCATGGGTCATGTCAGTAACAATCGCTCACAATTATCCACCAATATCGTCACTCAACAGCGTCCTAAGTTATATATCCAAGGTAGGGTGATTTTAGGCAGTGTCGACATTTTCGTGAAAAAAACCATGCAAGAGAAAATGAAGCAGTTTGCCACTAACTTAAAATCCATGTTTGACGAAAGTAAGCTGAGATAATTTGCCCATCCATAAGTTTTGGGGGAACACTCCCCCGCAATTTATTCATCACGACACAGGCCGTAATAATACGCATCTGAGCGCTGCGTACTCAATTGAAAATGACGACGTAAATGCCCTTCCCTTTGCATACCTAGCTTTTCCATTAGCTTCCAAGACGCGATGTTTTCAATGGCACATAAGGCAGTTATTTTCATTACCTCCTGCTCCACAAATAGACGTTCAACAAACAAAGACACCGCTTCAAACGCATATCCTTGGCCGATAAAATCTTTATGTAATCGATACCCTATTTCACCGATGAGACTGGCCTTGTTTACGTACTTAAACATTAGCTCGCCAATTAAGCGACCATTACTTTGCAACGTAATGGCTAAAGCCAAGCGTTCATTTTCCTGTGCCTGCCATGGCTGACATCCCTCTAGCAGACGAGTTTTAGCCTGCTCATAAGTAGCTGGTTCACCGATATAGCGAGAGGTCAGCGCACAGCTTCGGTGCTCAAAGCTTGCTGATAGATCATCTGGGGTCATAGGTCTTATCGCCAACCGCTTGGTATTAAATCGCATTAAATATTCCTCACTCGTCTAACTAGTAAAAATCGATGCCATAACCGCTTATCGGAAAATAAAGTCAGCCATGCCCACCCAAGCAACATTGCCATGACCCAAGTCACCCACGCCATATCCTCAGGAACATCGATAAAATAACTGTTACACGCTACCGCTAATAAAGAAAACAGCAGTAACTCACACGCACCTATCAGAGCATTGGCACTACCTGCATGTTTGGGAAAGTGCTCACTGAGCATTTGAATGTAGATGGCAAAATACCCGCCAAACATTACCATCACCAGCCCGTAAGCAAGTAACGCATTCGATAACGTAAATGGCATAAACATATAACAAGCACCACTTAGCACAAGTAAGGGCCAAAACAGACCCGTCACCCACGCCATATTCAAATGACGGTGTAACTTACTGCTGAGCAAACTGCCCAACAGCAAGCCCGCCATGGGTAACATCATGACACTGCCAAATTGTGCTTCGTTCAACGCGAATTGCCGTTGTAATACAAAAGGGAAATACAGCTGTGTGGTCATGTAGATAAATGTCGGTGTCCATTTAAATAAAGCAATTGCTACAAACTTAGGCGCACTAAAAAGCACTTGATATTGCCTAAACAAATGGTGTGGATACAACGAGATACTAGCACTGAGACTTGCCTCAGAGGGTAATAACCAGTACCCGATCAACGCCACAATTAACAGATATATGCTCAATATCCACGCCACAAACTGCCAATCAGCCCAACTCGCCAGTACCCCACCAAGCCATGGCGCGACAATCGCCACACAACTTGCAACCATCGCTAGACTACCTAGTGCCTCACGCAATTGTGAACCACGATATACCGCCCCTAAAATGGTACGACTAATAAGCAACGGTGCGGCTGCGCCCAACCCTTGAAATAATCGCCCAAGCGCAAACCACTCTGTACTTGTGGCCAATGCACAACAAACACTACCTAGCACAAATATCACTTGCCCCGCTAAAAAAACTTGTCTGTCACCGTACTTATCTCTTAGTGGACCAACCATTAACTGTGACAAACCAAGACAGATGAAATAGCCGGTGATCATCATTTGGCTGAGTCCTTGGCTCATCTCAAGATCTGCCGCAATATGGGGCAATACAGGAAAAAATATTTGGCTTGCAAGCTGTGAGCAAGACAGCAGTAACATCGCAATGATCAACATGGGTTATTTACCTGTGTAAACTATGTGCTTGACTATATGCTTTACTTTGCTGACAAAAAACCCTGTAATTGGAATAACATTATGTCCTAGTAGGAATTAATATGGATTGGCTTAGCGCAGCAAAAAGCTTCATACTAATCGCGGAATACGGCAGTTTTACTAAAGCGGCAGAGAAACTAAATATTTCTTCATCTGCGATGAGCAAACGCATCGACTGGTTAGAAAAACAAGTGGGTCTGAGCTTACTGATCCGCTCAACAAGACACGTTAAACTGAGCGAAGCTGGTCATTTATTACTCCCCAAAGCACAGGCTCTCATCGCGCAATTTGACCACATTTTAGAACACTCTCAGGAAGTCAATAAAACCCCATCTGGGACGCTCAAAATCGCCGCAACATTAGCGGTTGGTAATAGCATTCTCATGCCTAGTATCCAGACTTTTCTCGCTCAATATCCGGATATAACAATCCAACTTAACGTACTCGCTCCGGGTGCCCTACCTGATTTACACCATGATTTAGTGATCACTCGTCACTATGATGATTTTGATTCAGCAGCTCACAAAGGCACCTGTTTACTGGATTATCAAATGAAGCTATTTGCTGCCCCAAGCTATCTACGGCGCCACAGCGCTATCAACAATGTGGCTGATTTGGCAGGCCATAAGATGTTGTTAAGTAATTACTATCACAATAAAGGCTACATTTCCTTAAGTGACGAGTCTATTTTCACCTTCGACCATTATAACTTTGTCTCTGATCACCTTGATGCCATGTTGGAGGCTGCGGTACAAGGTATGGGACTGATGTTTATTTCTGACAGCTATATCCATAAACAACTTCAGGAGGGAACACTGGTTCCCGTTCTTCCCGAGGTAAAGTCTGCCAACAAACAGTTATGGGCTTACTACCCAAGCAGTGCATTTGTTCCCATCAAAACCAGATTGTTTATTGATCACCTAAAGCAGCAATTAGCCACACAGCAGACTTGATAGCCTTAGCTGTGTGGACCTATTCAATCAGAGTGAAGCACTCACTTGCAGCTGACGACGGCGTAAATGCCAACCAATAAATTGACTTAAAATCAGGGAGCAAGCCGCTAAACCAGCCCCAAAATAGAATACCAACGCACTGTCATAAAGCCAGACCACACCAAAACTAGCTGGTATGATGACTGCGGCTATGTGATTAATGGTAAAGCTAACACCAGCCGTTGACGCGATATCCTGAGGGCGAGCAATTTTTTGAAAGTAAGTTTTGAGTGCAATTGCCATTGCAAAGAATATATGATCTATTACGTATAAAGCGGCAGCCAGTTGGGCCGACTCAACTAAGGCATATCCGGTAAATACTAATATCAAACCCGTATATTCTATGGTGAGTGCTTTTTGCTCACCAATTCTACCAATCATCTTCCCAATAACGGGGGCTGCAAAGATATTGATAACATGGTTGAGCATATAAAGCATGGTGATCTGTGCCACGTCAAAACCAAACTTTTCAACCATAAGAAACCCAGCAAATACCATAAAAATTTGTCTGCGTGCGCCTGAAAAGAAGAGCAGCAAGTAATATAGGCTATATTCCTTTCGTAAAATAATCTTTTTATGCTGTGTGCTGTGCTGTGCAAAATGAGGAAATACACGCATCATAAATAAGGTCAATGCTAGGCCTACTCCCCCCAACACCAAATACAACCACTCATAGCTCGCGGATAGAAAAGTGACACTGAGCCAAATAAGTCCAAAAGTCACCAATGATGCCATAGACTTAACAGACATCAGCTGACCCAGCTTTTGTGGCGCTTCCTCTTTTTTAAACCATTGTAAA
Organism: Pseudoalteromonas sp. T1lg23B; assembly: GCF_002964665.1. Lineage (GTDB taxonomy): Bacteria > Pseudomonadota > Gammaproteobacteria > Enterobacterales > Alteromonadaceae > Pseudoalteromonas. Next base: position 58,360 of record NZ_PQBZ01000005.1, read on the forward strand.
CTCAAGGACTGGTTAAGCGTTTCGAAATAATGAAAACCTATCGACATGAGAACAGTCGTTGCATATAACCCATAAATAGTGGGAAATAACCCCGTTATGGCCACACCAATAGACAATAAACACAGGCTAATAAGGGCAAATGTTTGTTCCTTCACAACCAACAAAATAAAAACGGCTGTGAAAGCCAAAAAGCCGGGGATCTCTCGCAAAGATTGCAACATGCCCATATTTGCACCATTAAACTGTGCCGCCTCTACCGCAAAGTTGTTAAGCAAAGCTGTCCAAGCTGCAAATGTAACTGCCACGACAATCGTTGACAGCGTCAAAAAACCAAACGGTGTCTTCCATCTTGATTGAGGCCTAACATCTTCCATTATTTCTCCTTAAAGCACATTAAATAAGCGACTTTATTCTACTGCTTCAGTATCGTGACCAAAATCCAATTTATAGACAGATAATTTATCAGATCGGACAAATTGCAAAATAATCCTTCTGCACCTCGTTGCGGCTATTCTGAGTTAAAAAAACCTTGAACAACTCTGTGAATCATTTAGTACACCTTAACCTTGACGCAAAAATCTCTTATAGTGGGATAAAATCAAACTACCCCCATAACAATGATGAAATACCTACATGCCGTAAATAGAGGTGTATGATGGTTAATGGCCAACCCAGTGTAATGGCTAGCAACTGGAACAGCATCGCCACACGTTTTAAACTAAAGCACTTGGGTAAACCCGTTTACCCCAGAGCCAGCACTATGCCACCATGGCAACATGTTCAGACGCATCAACATACATGGGGGCAACTGGCATATACCAGCAATGGGGTGTTGAGTATTGTGACGCCCGAAGGGAACTTTGTCATTCCTCCGGATCAAGCTCTATGGCTACCCCCCAATTTACCGCATGAAACTTTTTGCAGATATGGCGGATATTTTAGAAGTGTTTACATCGACGAAAAGTACGCCCCTCTGTTGGGTGGCAGCGCGAAGCTACTTCATGTTGATGAGCTATTAAAAGCGATGATTTTAGAAATATGTGCTTGGGAGCCAGACTATACACTGGACGACAAAACGCTGCGTTTTATACAGGTATTCGTTGATAGGCTCGAGTCAGCGCCAACCAGCTCATTTTTCATGCCGACAGCACAAGATGACAGACTACTCCCCATCATTAGTGAACTGCATGCTAATCCAGGGTGTCACAAAACACTGCAGCAGTGGGGTGAAGAGATCGGCGCATCGACGCGTACGCTCAACCGTTTGTTCGCAAAAAGTTTTGCAATGAACTTTAGTCAATGGAAACAAAAACTAAGGGCATTAAGAGCTGTAGAAATGATAGAAGCAGGCCATAGTCAACAGTACATTGCCGAACAGCTTGGATTTGAATCCAGTTCAGCTTTCAACACTTCATTTAAAAAAGTATTCAATTGTACGCCGGGGCAATATCTAAAACGCCCCTAAGGATCCTGACTCAGGCCTTGAATGAACAAGGCCATCACAAATTGTATACTAATTTAATACCACAAATGTACCTTCGAACGTGGCAACCAACACATCACCATCATGAACCCTTACAGGTACAATGTACTTCGCTTTACCATCTGTTTTAAGGTCTTCTAGCTTGCCCTCACAATCTGCAATTGATACTGAAGCACTTGGCGCTGTTGTGAGCGGTTTCAAGTACTTGATGTTGGCATCTGCCAGTACAATGCTTCCTTCTAAGTTTAGCTCTTTTAACGCGAGGTAAGTGGCTCCCCAGCCCGTCAAAGTTGCCATACTGTATATTGAACCGGCGAACATTGAGTTATGAAGGTTTAGATTCGCTTTGAGATCAGCCCGAGTTGAAAACTGCCAGTCAGTATAACTCTCAACCTTAATCCCCATAGCATCACTAATTGGAATAGACTCACGCCATGTGTCTTGTAGTACTTGCGTCCAATCTGGGTGACGGAACCACCCAGGTTCCGTTGGTCTTTGTTTAACCATTTTCCAGTGTTGAATATCGTCGTAGGCTAAATGCGCTTTCTCAACTACTTGATACCCGTGGCGCTCATAGAAAACTAACGCTCTCTCTCTAGCAAATAAGACTAACTCTTCAGCATTTTGTCGCCACGCGCTTTTTTCTAATTCATGCAATAGCCGGCTACCAAGATGCTGGCCTCGGTGCTCTTGCGAGACAGCCATATAACGCACCTGTGCTTGTTGTTGCGTGTTGAAGTGCAACCTAGCTACTGCTAACACCTGATCTTCGTTGTTTTTTATGTATAAATGTTCAGATTCTTGCTCTAAATCGTCTTGCTCCGATCCACGAGGCAAGCCACACGGCGCACGTAAAACTTGCCAACGTAGTTGGTAATAAGCTTGCCAATCTTCACTGCTTTGTGGTGAGCTAACCTTAAACATAAATACTCCTGTTATTCGTTTTTCTTGGCGATGAGCAATAGACCATACTAGAAATCGATGAAACTGAACATAGTCTATTGGTAGAACACGGTAGCTGAGTGTAAAAATTATCGAACAAAGTGGCATTACAGCGATCGTGAGCTATGCTGATGTTACTATGCATAATTTTGTGACTGCCCGAGGCACGATCGCCAACCAATTTGTGCAACAGAGCCATCAACTAGGTCATTTACTTTATTGGCACAAGCATGGCAATGTAAGTATACAAGTTCGGCAAGACAAAACCTTGCGCTGGTTGTTGATCAACGACACCTTACAATCTGTAGTGGAGAAAGACCACCCGGAGCAGCTTCTTTTTCCTCATTTACAAACTCTCGCCGCGATATGGCGAGATTTGCCCACACCAAACAAAGTGCTTGAACTTGGGTTAGGTGGCGGAGCTATCAGAGACTATCTACACGCAATTTACCCAGAATGTAACGTACTTTCCATAGATAACAACCCTGACATAGTACATTGCTATAAAAAGTATTTCAGTGGCGAGCAAGGGTGTAGTGTTGCTTGTATGGATGCCGATACTGCGTTGTCTGGTAGTCAACGATACGACTGGATCATTTTAGATTTATTTAGTGAAATGGATGCGCCAATGTTTTTATTCCAGCACCCATTTTATCAACTCCTGCGAGCCGCACTCAACCACGATGGGTGGCTCTTTATCAACTTTCTAGCCGAACACCCTTCACAACGTCAGCGACTCGAACATTTGTTGATCACCAATTTCGGTAAAAAGCCAAGAATCGAAACCGTCGCTGACTACGCAAATCACATTATTGCTATTAAACGCTAAACTTTTAAATTGAAAGTGACGGGCCCATCGTTACACAAGGTTACTTGCATATCAGCAGCAAACTGCCCTGTTGCCACTTTTACGCCCGATTCCTTAGCCTGCTCAACAAATAACTCATATAAAGCATTTGCACGTTCCGGTACTGCAGCCGATGAGAAGCTTGGCCTCATCCCTTTTTGGGTATCTGCTGCTAGCGTAAATTGGGAGACGACAAGTAACTCTCCCGCGATGTCCTTAAGACTCAGGTTCATCTTACCGTCATTATCCGTAAATATGCGATAGTTACTCACTTTGTGTAGTAACTTAGCGACATGTGCTTCTGTGTCTTCTTTCTCGACACCTAGCAGCAGTACCAAACCCTTTTCAATCTCACCTACGGTTACACCTGCAACCTCTACTTTGGCAAACGACACTCTCTGTATTAAGCCTTGCACATCAGCCTCTATTCAAATATCGACAAAGTGCATCACTATAAGCCAATAGATTTATAATCACCAGTTATTCAGAATGTTATGAATGCAGCTTACATGCTAAAAGATCTGCCGCCCGACGTATTGCTTCAAAATAAGCCTGACTTGCACCACTGTGTCCTAACCCATCCAGTATGTACAATTGCGCATTAAGTTCATCAGCTAACCGCTGAACCGGAGCAAAACGGCACACTAAATCATGTCTGCCGTGAACAAACCATATTGGAATCGATTTAAGCTCCACAACGGCTGTATCTAAATTTTGTAGCTGTACAAATATTTCAGGACTGAAGTAATGACACATTATTTTCGCCTGTTGCATAATACAATTGGCGTGTTCTAAGTGGTAGCGGCTTAAAGACGCAGCTAAAGTAACCTGCCGATCCCATTCATGCCAATGATGAGCTGCTTTATGTTGTAACAATTCATCATCGCTTTGCAAAGCATCACTGTAATAAGCCAATACATCTTCTGCGCTTTGTAGACCCTGACTGAACGAGTGATAACTTTCAGGGTAAAACTGGGCACCGGCACCTTGCGGTGAGTATAACCACTGTAAGTCTTGCTCGGTCGCCAAAAAAGACGCCCACAAAATTAAACCTTTAACACGCGCTGGATGTTTGTGCGCAAATAAAAGGCTCAATGTTGCGCCCCAAGATCCTCCCACCATTACCGTTTTCTTGATTTCAAGATGATCCAACAGCTTCAGTATGTCATTAACAAGGTGGTTGGGGGTATTATGCTCCAATTCATGAGGCGTTGACTTGCCACATCCCCGTTGGCTATACAAAATGATTCGATAACGATCGGGGTTAAAATATTGTGTTGCTTCTGGAGTCAAACCACAGCCTGGCCCACCGTGATTGACAAGAACAGGCAAACCATCCGATTTTCCATATTCTTCAACATAAATCTGATGCCCGTCGCCAACGGCTAAATGAAAACTGCGCAATGCGTCTCCAACAATATAACCTTGTGCCATTGTCACACCTCTTGATTTAATATGTGTCGTTTTCCTCCATCTGCTCATCATCGTGTTTAAACCAAGGCTCATGTTCGCCCAAACAAACTGTAAATTCAGCACCAAGCAGTACTACAATCCACGATAGATAAACCCATACAAACAGAATAGGAACCGTTGCTAACGCGCCGTAAATCACCTCATATGACGGAAAATGACTGATATATGCAGCAAACCCTTTCTTTGATAATTCAAATAAAAGTGCCGCAAACAATGCACCTGGTACAGCCGCCCTAAATGAAACTCGCGTGTTAGGCACTAAAGTATAGAGCATTATGAAACCTGCCATTGAAATCAGGTAAGGTAATAGCTTAAGTAAAAAGCCGCTGAACCCAGGTATCCCTTGATCAGCAAAAGATACTAGCGAAACAATATAAGAGGTTACACCGATACTGGCCCCAAGTAACACGGGTCCCAGCGTTAAAACCATCCAATAGATAGCAAATGAAATCATCAAAGGGCGCTTTTTTTCAACTCGCCATATCCTATTTAGAGCCGCGTCTACATTTCTTATCAACAACAGTGCAATTGCAGCTAAAAAGCCAATGCCGACCGCTGTCATTTGATTTGCATTACCAGTAAAGGCACTAATATGAGACTTAATACTATCTGTAGAAGTGGGCACGAAGTTGTTAAAGATAAAGTTCTCTATCGCAACTCTCGTATCTTCAAAGCCGGGAAATGCAGAAAAAATTGCAACACCTACAGCAATTAGAGGCACAAGCGACAACAGTGTGACATAGGCAAGATAACCAGCGTTAACTGTGATCTGATCTTCTGTGCAGCGCATAAAATAGTAGCGCCACCACTTAGGCTGCATCGAAATAAGCTGTTTTACCTTGGGTAACAATTGTTCTAACCTAACCTTCATAACCATCTAATTTTTAGAAACTCTTTGCACATCATAGCAATCAGTTACATAATTTACAGCATGATTGATAGGAAACTGGCTTAATATGAAACGCTTCACATTGGTTACCGCGCTCGTTCTTGGACTCACAGGATGTCAAACGGCTTACTACTCTGCTATGGAAAAAGTAGGTATCCACAAACGTGAAATCCTTGTAGATAGAGTAGAAGATACTAAAGAATCACAACAAGAGTCACAACAGGAGTTTCAATCTGCACTTGAACGCCTAAGCACCTTGATAAACTTTGATGGCAAAGAGCTGCAATCGGTATATGAACAGCTAAATGACGATTATGAGTCAAGCCTCGCATCCGCTCAGACAGTCAGTGAGAACATCAATAAAGTAGAAGATGTCGCTCTGGCTTTATTTGATGAATGGCAAGATGAATTAGAGCAATACTCCAGCGAGAAATTAAAAAGAGAAAGCGATAAAAAGCTCAAACAAACACAGCGCCAATTTGACAAATTACTCCGTTCGATGCGTAGCAGTGAGAGTAAAATGCAACCTGTATTAGCTTCTCTCAAAGATAATGTCTTATATCTCAAACACAATTTGAATGCGCAAGCTATTGCCGCCATTCGAGGTGAGTTCAAAAGCTTACAGACAGATATTCAGTCATTAATTAATGATATGAACCGCTCCATTGAAGATTCGAACAAATTTATAGAGCAAATGAATACAACGAATTAAAACGCAAAATTACGGACGAAGTGAGTGCGTTTCCTTTGCGCAAGCTGGGGTGCAAAGGGTTAACGACAGCGAACGCAGTGAGGACGTTTCCTTTGCGCAAGGTGAGTTAGGCGCAAAAGTTTAATGACAAAGCACGCAGTGCTTACATTCCTTTTGCGCAAGGTGAGATGAGCAAGTTTGACTACCGCCGAGGGATTCACCTCTCACCCCTCCTCCTTAGACGTCGGATGGCGCTACGCTTATCACGACCTACAGACCCAAAACGCAAAAAGCCCATCCGAATGGATGGGCTTTTCACTTAAATAGGAGCTTGGTTCGCTACGAAGTAGGATGTTCTACTCCGTAGCGGCAACTCCGTAGCGGCAACTTTCACATGGCAGCAAGGGTGAGCGAACGCAGTGAGTGCGTTTTTATAGAACGCTGAGAGATTCTTAAGAATGTTGAGGGAAGCACCGGTGAAGGTTGCTTACCTCACCTTGCGCAGAACTCTCTGTGTCGCCACTTCGTGGTCACAAAGATTCTGCACGAAAAAAAACCCCGACACTTTCGTATCGAGGTTTCTCTTATTAGGAGCCTGGCGATGTTCTACTTTCACATGGCAGCTGCCACACTATCATCG
>NZ_PQBZ01000027.1 GCF_002964665.1 Pseudoalteromonas sp. T1lg23B
AGGGATGTGCATTCTAAGCATTCCCTATTTTTTGTCAACACTTAATTTTAAGAAGTTTTAAAGTTAAGTTTTACTCGACCCTGACTCGTTGTTGCTTTGCTTAATCAGCGTAGCGCTCCGTGTCAGTGGGGTCGCATTATAGGGCGGCGAATAAAAAGCGCAAGCGGTTTTTGAGGAATTTTTGAAGAAAAGTGATAAAAACGGATAGTTCGAGTAAAAAAAGACCAGTAGAGCTTATTTTAAATACTTAGTCGAGTCATTCGACAACACAGTTATGACAACTAAGCATCATAGTATGACGTAACTCAACTTTTACAGCCCTCAATACAAAGTAATTCTTTTTCAACATGCTAGGGGGAAGTAAAGGTTTTGACTACGCCGCTTCGTTCTTGTGGTTTCTGCGTTTGCGTCTAATCTTAATGGCATCATTTAGCATCAGGACATGTTTAAATGGAACTAAACAGCATTCATTCTTTTTTCCATCAAGCATATATGCCCCACGGACATTGCTATTTATGGCAACCGCACCTACTTTGGACGAATGTTATTTCGGACTTGGTGATAGCTGCTGCTTATTTTTCTATTCCAGTAGCAATTATGATTTTCGCAAAAAAACGCCCTGATGTAGGGAGGCACTGGCTTTTTATATTATTCTCCAGCTTTATCTTACTATGCGGTATTACTCACCTAATTGGCATATACACAGTATGGCACGGTGCGTATGGCATTCACGGTATATCGAAGCTACTAACAGCGATAGTATCGATGATAACGGCAGTATATTTATTTCGACTGATCCCCAGTGCGGTCGCTATTCCTACACCTAGTCAATTCTTCGGAGTAAGAGATAAACTAAGTAAGCTAACCACCGAGCAAAAACAATTAAAACTACAACTCATTGAGCATAAAACTACAGAATTTATGCTTAATAGTTTACCCATAAGCACATTACTGCTCGATAAATCGGACAGGATCATTAAGTGTAATCCTCAGCTTCTCAATGAATTAGGCTATAAAGACGCGAAACTTATGCTCGGCACAAAGTTATCCGAACATATACAACTTGAAGATCCGTTTTGTAACTTGTCTTCGGTATTAAAACAAGCAAGACATAATCAATCTCAACCCGTCGAACAACTATGTCAAGTTATTACCAAAGACGGTATAACATTGCCGATGGAAATGAGGCTTATCAACACTGTCTTTGACGGGCAAGAATTTACATTAGCAGTATTCAACAACCTATCCTCGTATCGGAAACTTAAACAACAGCTTGACGCTTCTCATCAAAGAATCGAGCGCGCGATCAATGCCACTGAAGATGGTGTCTGGGAATGGGACATCACCAATGACCATGTCATTTACTCTCCAACTCTTATGAAAATGATTGGTAAAGAGCATTTAAAAAACCCAACTTACCTAGATTGGTACGAACACATTCACCCTGATTACCGAGAGAAAGTTGAGGCTGCCATACGCATTCATTTTGAAACCCAAGAAAAACTACAAGTAGAGTATCTAGGACGTAACAAAGATGGCGTGTACGCATGGTTTTTGGCGGTTGGAAACAGTCAGTTCGATTCGAACGGGAATGCCTGCATTATGTCTGGTGCACTTCGTTATATTCAAAATAGTAAACAGCTTGAATCACAAATTGTAGAAAAGACCAACATACTAAACTGTTTATTCGATGGCGCTAATCAGGCTATTTGGCTCTTAAAAGTCGAAGTGGATGATGATTTCACTTTTTTGCAATACAACCAAGCTGCATGTGAGCGAACAAACGTTAGATCTCAAGACATAATAAACAAAAGATTATCACAACTTAGCGGTTCCGTATTTCCTACAGCCATCGCCGAAAGGATTGGTAACAACTATTCACTGTGCTGTGAAACCAAAAGGCCCATTGAATACGTCGAAACCTTGCCGTTCAATGATGAAGAACGATGGTATCAAACTACGCTTTATCCAATGTTGGATAAAAAAGGTGAAGTAGAAAAAATAGTAGGTACTGCGATTGATATTACAGCTCGAAAGTTGGCTGAACAAGAGCTCGAACACAACAAGGTATTCTTAGAGCAGATAATTAACTCGGCCGTATGTGGCTTATACCTTTATGACATTAAGCACAAGCGCAATATCAGGATTAATCAGCGCTATACAGATCTACTTGGATATAATATTGGCGACCTCAAAGAAATAACCATCACTGACTTGGTCCATCCAGACGACAAATCTTCCATGCAAAAGCATTTGGATGAAGTAGTTGATGAAAAAGCACAAAAGCTTATCCCTATCGAGTATCGTGTCAGACACAAAAACGGTAGCTGGATATGGTGCAGTGCGGTAGATACAATCATATCTAGAGATGACAATAATAACCCGAGTATTTTACTCGGTACCTTCGTTGATATCACAGAGAAGGCTCAGCTTTTATTAAAATTAAAAGCGTCAAATGAAAATCTAGAGCACTTTGCATTTCTCGCATCGCATGATTTACAAGAGCCATTAAGGAAGATTATTGCATTTACTGACAGCTTATCTATTCGCCTAACAGAACATATCCAACATGACGAAAATGCTCAGTTTGAGATGTCGCGGCTGATTGAAGCAGCGAATAGAATGCGAACAATGATCCAAGATTTGCTCAAACTATCGAGGCTCCAGTCACAAAAAATCAAGCGCGTTCCAACCACATTAAAATCAATCATAGACGATACAAAAGAACAAATGAGTTACAGCCTAGAAGAGCATGATGTCAAAATAAGTATCGATACTCCCGATAACACGCTTGAAGTTGATCCCTCACTATTTGTACAAGTATTTCAAAACCTCTTTGCTAATAGCCTAAAGTTTAAAACTCCTGACTCATTACCTGTCATACATATACACAGTGAAGTTAGAGATAATCGCATAATGATCTATTATGAAGATAATGGCATCGGTATAAAGGAACAGTATTGGCAAAGTGTCTTTGAGCCGTTTAAACGTTTAGATAATGGCAATAAGTATTCAGGTAGTGGTATTGGTCTTGCTATGTGCAAGGAAATCGTTAAGTTACATGACGGTGATATAAGTTGTAAAAGCTCAGAAAACCAAGGTACCACTTTTTTGATTAGTTTACCGCGAGATAGAGACTAAACATGGATATAATCTTAGTGGATGATGACGCAGACGATATTTATCTCTTCACGACCGCGTGCGAACACGTGGAGCCAAAGCCAAACCTTGTGGTACTACAAAATGGCGAACAATTGCTAGATTACATTGACGCGCATAACAACCTCAGCGGCCAAGTTTTTCTGATTGATTTAAATATGCCAAAAATGGGCGGGTTGGATGCCATGAGGCACATACAACAAAAAGGATTGAGTGAGAAACTGTGTTTGATAAGCTACACCACATCAAGTCACCCGTCTGACATAGAAAGCGCATTTTCATTGGGAGCGAAATCATACATCACTAAACCTAGTAAAATAGTTGATTTAATTGAATTACTACAAGTGCTAATAAAATACTGGTTTAACTATAACCACTTCGCAAGGACACATTGATGAACCGATGGCTAATATATCTATTAGAAGATAATGATGATGATGTGTATCTGATAAAAAGCACTTTAAGCAAATACAATGGTCGCCACCAATTTAGACTTAAGTCATTCAATAACATTGAAACCCTCAAACAAGCTACTCTTCAGTGTTCTCCAGATATTCTCTTAATGGATCTCAATTTGCCAGAAAGTACAGGTCTCAATACGCTTATCATTGTTAAGCATTTTGTTGCATGCACTCCCATAATAGTCCTGACAGGCAATTCAGAGGACGGAATAGGAGAAAAGACCATTCAACTCGGCGCACAAGACTACATCCCCAAGCATGAACTCACGACTTCACTACTTGCTCGGACAATCGTATTTTCAAAAGAGCGCTTTGAACTGCGACGAAATTTAGAAAATATGGTGGTAATGGATAAACTCACCATGCTCAATAATCGAGGTTCCTTTGATACGGAGTTACACAAATATGTCCAAGATGCGATTCGATATAAAACCCAGTTTGGATTGCTATTTATTGACTTAGATAATTTTAAATCTGTTAATGATGATCTAGGGCATCAAGCTGGCGACCAACTATTGAAAAGTATTGCAGCAAAGCTAAAAATGTTTCGCAGAACATCAGACTTTGTTGCCAGATACGGTGGTGATGAATTCGTAATCATTGCACCGCACGTATCAAACAAAGAGCAACTAGCTAAACTAACACAACATAAATATACATTACTAGCCGATAGCTATTGCATTGAAGGAGCCAATAACCAAATCCATGAGGTAAACTTAGAACTTAGTATTGGTGCCGTTTTATTTCCAGACGATGGTGATGATGAAACACAATTACTGAATAACGCTGATACTGCAATGTATCAAGCTAAAGAAACAGGCAAGCCGTACAAAGTCATGAGCTAACTCATACAAGAGTTATTCTCGCCTAAGTTATCTAAACGCTTTTTAAGGGTAAGAACTGTTTCAGTTTTATCATACAAGTTTTACCCTTATACATTACATCCAGTCGCTATTTCTTATAATACCGACAGCCAGCCCTTCTATTACTAAAGATTCATGTTCCAAATCCACTACAATGGGTGAGAACTCGTCATTTTCAGCGTGCAAATAGACTTTCTTACCCGCTTTTTCTAGTCTTTTCACTGTAACCTCATCCTCAACGCGGGCGACAACGACTTGACCATTTTCAGCGACTTGGGTGCTATGTACTGCCAATAGATCACCATCTAGGATCCCTATATCTTTCATACTCATCCCATTAACCCGTAATAAGTAATCTGCCGCAGGTCTAAACAAGTTTGCATCTATCTGACAATGGCTCTCGACATGCTGCTGCGCAAGAATAGGTTCACCTGCTGCAACTCGGCCTATTAATGGTAGACCCATTTCCTCAGGTTCTGGTGCCTCAGTCAAACGAATCCCTCGACTAGCACCTGGCACCATTTCAATGACCCCTTTTTTCGCCAACGCTTTGAGGTGCTCTTCTGCTGCATTGGCGCTTTTGAAGCCTAGTGCATCCGCTATTTCGGCTCTTGTTGGTGGCATACCTGTATCTTTAATAAATACCTTTATCAACTCAAATACTTGTTCTTGTCTTTTTGTTAGTGGACGCATATCACTGGTTTTCCATACAGTACATTTACTGTGAGTATATACAGTTGATATAAAATCGCAATGCCAAACCTTATATATTAGAGACAAACTAGTCTTTTAGAAGGGTGATAATGTTGGAAAGTACATTCTTGTATGCGGGAATAGGTAAAAAATATAGCACAAAGGGTTAGCGATATAAGCGAACACGCTCTTTTTTCGCAAGGGCAGATGAGCTATTTTATAGAACGCTGAGAGATCCTTAAGAATGTTGAGGGAAGCACCTGTGAAGATTGCTTGCTTCACCTTGCGCAGAACTCTCTGTGTCGCTACTTCGTGGTCACAAAGATTCTACACAACAAAAAACCCCGGCTCTTTCGAATCGGGGTTTTTCTTAATAGGAGCCTGACGATGTTCTACTTTCACATGGCAGCTGCCACACTATCATCGACGCTGTTTCGTTTCACTTCTGAGTTCGGCATGGGGTCAGGTGGGTCCAAAACGCTATTATCATCAAGCAAATTCTTTGCTTTTGTTCTTATTCTTATTTCTAAAATTAGGAGCCTGGCGATGTTCTACTTTCACATGGCAGCTGCCACACTATCATCGACGCTGTTTCGTTTCACTTCTGAGTTCGGCATGGG
>NZ_PQBZ01000028.1 GCF_002964665.1 Pseudoalteromonas sp. T1lg23B
CTCGGTAGGGACGCAAACAAATTTAGAGTCTCAATTGAACTGAGTGACCAACGGCGACAAGTTTACTTGTTGCAACACAGTCAATTCGATTTCTTAGGAAATCAAAATCAGAATTCAATGAGCGCCGTTTGAAGTTTACTTCAAACAAAAAAACTTTTAATTGAAGAGTTTGATCATGGCTCAGATTGAATGCTAACTGGACACCCACTTTTAAAAAGAGATAGTCAGACCTTTTTCTGATTGGCTGTATCTTCTTTATGACCATATTACCAAAAATATATCCGTAGTTGACCCATGATTATTTCGCTTATGTGACTTTTTGTAAATTACCTTAAGCTTTAAACACACTAAGTCCTTCCAACAGTGGGGATTGTGTTTGGCATTGGTAA
>NZ_PQBZ01000006.1 GCF_002964665.1 Pseudoalteromonas sp. T1lg23B
TGCTGTTAGAGTTGTTTTACCGTGGTCAACGTGGCCGATTGTACCTACGTTTACGTGCGGTTTTACGCGTTCAAACTTTTCTTTTGCCATCTTAAAAAATTCCTATAAAGAAATTAAAGTCCAGCCCTTAGAGACCGGACCGAACTAAAATTACTTAACAGCGCGAGCTGCAATAATTGTGTCAGATACACTCTTAGCCGCTTCTGCGTACTTGGAAAATTCCATTGAGTACGAGGCACGACCTTGTGTAGCTGAACGAAGATCGGTTGCATAACCAAACATTTCAGAAAGAGGTACTTGAGCATTAATTTGCTTCAAGCCACCCAGTGCTTCTTCCATGCCTTCAATTATGCCACGACGACGGTTTAAATCACCTACTACATCACCCATGTTAGCTTCAGGGGTGATAACTTCAACTTTCATAACCGGTTCTAAAATGATCGGATCTGCTTGTAGCGCACCGCTTTTAAAACCAATTGAACCTGCGATTTTAAACGCCATTTCGTTTGAGTCTACGTCATGGAACGAGCCATCAAACAATGTCGCTTTAACACCCAATAGCGGATAACCGGCAAGGACACCTTGTCGCATCTGCTCTTGAATACCTTTATCAACCGCTGGAATATACTCTTTTGGTACCGCACCACCTACGATTTCGTTAACGAATTCATAAGTTGGCGCTTCATCATCAGAGATATCCATCGGTTCAAGCTTAAGCCAAACATGACCATATTGACCGCGACCACCAGACTGACGTACAAATTTACCTTCAGCTTCTACCGTGTTACGAATCGTTTCACGATATGCCACTTGCGGCTTACCAACGTTACATGCAACGCTGAATTCACGTTTCATACGGTCAACAATGATATCTAAGTGTAGTTCACCCATACCAGAGATGATCGTTTGACCTGATTCTTCATCCGTTTCTACACGGAATGACGGGTCTTCTGCCGCTAACTTACCTAGCGCGATACCCATTTTGTCTTGGTCAGCTACGGTTTTTGGCTCAACTGCAACTGAAATCACCGGCTCAGGAAATTCCATACGCTCTAAAGTGATAACAGCTTCTTGTGAACATAATGTGTCACCCGTAGTGACATCTTTAAGACCAATGGCAGCGGCGATGTCACCAGCGCGCACTTCCTTGATCTCTTCACGAGAGTTTGCATGCATTTGAACAATACGGCCCAAACGCTCTTTTTTGCTTTTAACCGGGTTATATACCGCGTCACCCTGTTTAACAGTACCAGAGTAAACACGGAAGAAAGTTAAAGTACCTACAAATGGGTCTGTGGCAATTTTAAATGCCAATGCCGAGAACGGCGCACTGTCATCTGCAGGACGAGTTCCTTCAGAGTCATCTTCTAGAATCCCCTGAATCTCTTTAACTTCAGTAGGTGACGGCATGTATTCAATCACAGCGTCAAGCACCGCTTGTACGCCTTTGTTTTTGAATGCACTACCACAGGTCATTGGCACAATTTCATTGGCCAATGTCTGCTTACGAAGCGCCGCTTTAATTTCAGCTTCGCTTAGTTCACCGTCTTCTAAATATTTGTCCATTAGTTCTTCAGACGCTTCAGCTGCGCTCTCAACCATGTGAGCACGCCATTCTTCAGCTAAGTCTTGAAGATCTGCAGGGATCTCCTCATAAGTGAACGTCATCCCCTGGTCTTCATTGTTCCAGTTGATAGCTTTCATTTTGATGAGATCGATAACACCTTTAAATTCGTCTTCAGCACCAATTGGTAGCTGAATAGGCACAGGTGTGGCGCCCAGGCGAGATTTCACCTGTCCCACAACAGCAAGGAAGTCTGCGCCAGTGCGATCCATTTTGTTTACGAAAACCATGCGAGGTACTTCGTATTTGTTCGCCTGACGCCAAACTGTTTCTGTTTGTGGCTGTACACCTGATGAAGCACACAACACGACAACCGCACCATCAAGTACACGCAATGAACGTTCTACTTCAATGGTAAAGTCTACGTGTCCTGGAGTATCAATAATATTGATACGATGGTCGTCAAACTGCGCGTCCATTCCTTTCCAGAAACACGTTGTTGCAGCAGACGTGATAGTGATACCACGCTCCTGCTCCTGCTCCATCCAGTCCATAGTTGCAGCACCATCGTGAACTTCACCGATCTTATGAGAAAGACCCGTGTAGAACAGAACACGTTCTGTCGTGGTGGTTTTACCTGCATCTACGTGAGCACAAATACCGATATTACGGTAGCGCTCAATAGGAGTTGTACGTGCCATATTATCCTCTTAAAGGGTGTTAGCAGATTACCAACGGTAGTGAGCGAATGCTTTGTTCGCTTCAGCCATACGGTGAACGTCTTCACGTTTCTTAACCGCAGTGCCTTTGTTGTCAGCAGCGTCAACGATTTCTTGAGCTAAACGTAAGCCCATAGATTTCTCGCCACGCTTACGTGCAGCTTCAACTAACCAACGCATACCTAATGCGTTGCGACGAACTGGACGTACTTCAACTGGTACTTGGTATGTAGAACCACCAACACGGCGAGATTTAACCTCAACCGCTGGACGTACATTTTCAAGTGCAGCTTCAAAGATTTCTAGGTGCGACTTGCCTGATTTCTCAGCAGCCACGTCTAACGCACCGTATACGATTTTTTCAGCAGTAGATTTCTTGCCGTCTAACATTACTACGTTAACGAATTTAGCAAGAAGTTCTGATCCGAACTTCGGATCTGGAAGAATTTTACGTTGACCTATTACGCGTCTTCTAGGCATTTTATATCTCCGGTATCTTCAGGTTCGCCTTACTGGGCGACTCCCAAAACAAATTATTTAAAAATTAAAACTTAAGTGCTTGGCCTTACTAACGGAGAACCATTAGCCCTTAGGGCGTTTTGCACCGTACTTAGAACGAGCCTGTCTACGGTCGTTTACGCCGGCACAGTCAAGTGCACCACGAACTGTGTGGAAACGCACACCTGGTAAGTCTTTAACACGACCACCACGGATTAGGATTACACTGTGTTCTTGTAAGTTGTGGCCTTCACCACCGATGTATGATGTTACTTCGAAACCGTTAGTTAAACGTACACGCGCTACTTTACGTAATGCTGAGTTTGGTTTCTTAGGTGTAGTTGTATATACGCGAGTACATACACCACGCTTTTGCGGACAAGCTTTAAGCGCAGCTGAGTTACTTTTTGTAACCTTGCTACGACGTGGCTTACGCACTAGCTGGTTAATAGTTGCCATTAAATAGCTCCTGATTAGTTAAAATTACTACTGAAAAAATATAAAAATCGACCCAATTTCTTCGCCATTTTCATGGAACGAATAAATGGGTGGCCGAATTTTAATGAGCAAAGATTGACCTGTCAATAAAAACCATCCCAAAAGCGCTAACTTTAACGCTTTTGAAGGGGATCATTACTCGTTTATACGCAAAACAGTGGATACAGACATTGGCAGGCTAAGTGAGAACTCCATGACTCATGATGGACGTGCTTACTTATCAAGAAATTTGGAGTTATCACTTAGAGTTCTATTTCTACAACTTTGTAACTAGAACTTATTCGTCATATATAGCCTAAGATCAATGCTTTCAATATCGGTATAGTACATGCGGGCTAAGCTACCCAGTTTGTCCATTCTTACCTTTACTGTCTCACATCCAGCCGGAATAGCATGATTCTCTACGCGAAATTGAGGCTTAACCACATAACTAGATCTGTCAAGACGAATACCATAACCTGTATCAGACTCAACGAGTACGTCATTACAATACACAGAAACCGTCATGCCAAAGTTTGACGAATACCAAGCCGAAGTAATGTCACCCGTTAATTGCACATCTAACTCTGTAAGCCCCCATGTGCCATACATTGGAAACTCAACTTCGTATGCCACTTCGGCATACTTATCAACACCATTTTCACGCTTGTAAAGGTGCTTGATTACTTGTACGTCCCCCTTGGTTATTTGGGCTGTTTCACCAACGAAAAAGGTGGGTAGTGCGGATACGCTTGATGCCATCATGCAGGCACCTAGTGCGAGTAAGTGTTTCATTAGCCACTCCTTGTAATTAAGGCACCAATTGGTGCCTTGATAAATCTTAACGAGGTATAGTCTCAATCACTTGAACATTAAACTGTAGGTCTGTCACTCGTGTATAAAACTGGCGACTTAAGTGACCTTCTTTGTCAATGCGTACGGTCAACTCTTGACAATTGCCACCCGTATTGAGGTAACTTGAGATCGTAGGCTTCGCTAAGTATGAATCACCATCAATTCTATACCCAAAGTCCATGTCTTCACCAATAAACAGTGGCTCATTAATATAGGGTGAGTCACAGGTCACCGAGAGTGTGACCGCTAAGTTTCCCGCAAACCAACGCGTATATACCTTGCCATCGACACGGTAATTCAGATTTTGACCAAAGTCACCGTCCATACCAAACTTGGCTTCATACGCCACAATAGCTTCACGTCCCGCGTAAGGCTCCGTTATTGGCTCAAAATCACTAAACCCGAGCTCGTAAGCTACGCCACCTACATCCACAGGTGCTGCAAATGCTTGCGACGCTGTTAATAAGCTAGAAGCGATAAGTAGTTTTTTCACAGTACAACCTCATACTTTGTTGGCTCTGAACCAGACGTTGTGTTTTTCAGATTGATAGAGCCATTGATTTTTGCTTCACTGGTGCCACTTAAAGTAGTGACATTCAGCTTAACAGACTGGCATGTCACAGGGTTCAGCTTAACCAAGGCAACATCAAACGATACAGTGCTGTCTGTACTGCTTAATACCTCATTAGTGAATTCACTGTTGTTCTTGCGGTCTTCATACAACAGTTGATCATCACAGGACACCGTTAAGCTAACTTCATGTAATAACTCACTGCTAAATGTTTGGGGGTAAGATCCAACACACTCAAATCCTTGCCACTGAGTACACACTGGCTGCTCGCCAGATACTAAGTCGCCTTGACCAGATACAGTTAAATCCAATTCAAGTACCGTGGCACTCGTTAGCCCTGACGCAGCAAGGACTAACTCATATCCGTTACCTTGTTGTAGCATGTCAGCATTGGTAAATGTGCTACTTAGTTCAGAGGCAAGACCCATAGTGCTGAATGCGAGCAAACTGGTGCTCATTGCAATTGCTTTTAACATCTTAAAGTGCTCCTTGAGGTGAGTTAAATCCCTT
Organism: Pseudoalteromonas sp. T1lg23B; assembly: GCF_002964665.1. GTDB lineage: Bacteria > Pseudomonadota > Gammaproteobacteria > Enterobacterales > Alteromonadaceae > Pseudoalteromonas. Next base: position 5,195 of record NZ_PQBZ01000006.1, read on the forward strand.
TACTGCAACAGCAAACGAAATATCTTGAATTCGAGTGTAGAACTGGCGACTCAAAGAACCTTCCTTAGACAGTTCAATTTTTAGTTGAGTACAACCCTGCACACCCTTTCTTAATTCAGTGACGGTAGGCTGTGCTGGCGTCGACTGACCATCAACCCGTTTACCATAGGCCTTGCTCATGCCAACCGGGATGCCATTACAACTTAACTTGGTTACTAAACCGAAGTTCGACGCATACCAACGTGCTGAAACTTCACCATTAGCATCAAAGAATAATGCCGACTGCGCACCTTCAACATTGACTAAAGCCTGATAGCCCGTCACCACCGTGCGCCCAGCCCATACCGTTGTAATGGGCGTAAAATCTGCAGTGCTTAACAAAAGTGTTTCTTGATCAACACTCACTGTTTTACTCGTTTCAGAGGCAAATACACTGCTTGAACAAGCCAATAGGCCTGCTGCCAACAAAAGTTTATTCATTTTTTTATTTCCTTATTTACAACTATGATTAGGCTGGCTATTAATCATAACCACCAGCCTATCTACAGTATTCCTTCGCCTGTTAATCCAAAGCTTCAGAGATCATCACATTCAAGTCTAAATAACTGGGCTGAGACGCGCTTTTGTTGAAAGTAAATTTCAAGTCCAGTCTTTTGCAACTACCGCCGGTTGTGGCTGAACGAGAGATATAAAACTTGTCTCCCGAGTCAGACGCACTAAATGAACCACACGAAACACTCAAGTTCATGTACTTCGCGGCTCTACCTGAAATGTCAAAGAACAATTTTTGACCGAAGTCATTGTAAACAGGTAGCGACAATGTGTAGCCTGAGTATTGTTGAACCACCAACGGCTCTTGACCAGGACAGGTGTACGTCACCGTCTCATAAATAGGCGTAAAATCATTCCTACTCAGCGTGTAACGCTCTCCGCCAATAAAAATCGGAGATGTCGTCTGCATACCCATACTTAAAATCTCGTTGCCAAGCGACATGATTTCTGGCTGCGAACTGTATACACATGGCTCTGGCGGTGGCCAGATATCGTCTTCTGGCCAAGCCTGCACTGAAAGCGAGCTTATTGCAGTTAAGGCAAGCAAGGTACCGCTGCACAAATTAACTAATTTCATATTAATTCCTTTTTTAAACTAATTAGTTAAGCTCTTCAGAGATCATAATGTTTAAGTCGATAGCAGCCGGTGCTGTCGAGTTAGTAAATGAATACTTCACTAGCATTGATTTACAGCTACCACCTGTGTTTTGTTGCTTCGAGATCACCCACTTAGTACCAGAATCAGAGCCGCTGAAAGAGCCACATGATACAGACAGGTTCATTGATTTATCTGAACGACCACTGATGTCAAAAAACAGGTCTTGGCTATAATCTCCGTACACAGCGAATCTCGCTTCATAACCAGTTAAAACGTTCACAGTGATAGGCTCAGGCATAAGGCATGGCTCATAAATCACACGGGTAGTATAGACAGGAGTAAAGCTAGACTTGTTTAACGTATAACGTGCACCACCAATGTATATTGGAGAGGTCATCGTCACTGCTTTAGCAGCTTCCACCATTTCCTTCGGTGAAACTGATTGATACTCTTTTAGTGCTTCCATACGAATGTCGCAATATCTATCACTGTATCTATCACAACATGGATATCGAAGCGCAAGTTCTTGAGCTGATAACTCAAGCATAGATGAAGCGTCTACCGTTAATGCCTCTGTACTCGCTGTAGCACGAAACGAAAGTATGGTTAGCGCCGAGAAAATAAGTAGTATCAATTTAGTTTTCATAACAATTTCCTTTTTTTAGTTAGTGTATTAAAAGCTAAGATTTAAGAAGACGATGAGGTTCACGTTCAGTGCGTCAATCGTTGCTGCTGGGTTAGTTGCTGATGAGCCTGTTTTGTTGATTCTTAATTTCAACTCTTGGCACTCACCATTGGTTTTCTTGCGGTTATAAATAGAGAAGCGAGCAGGTATTAATCGGCCTCTACGATTGATAACCACATCGGCGTCATAGCCAATATCAACGCCAGAACAAACTACCGACATATCCATCAACATGTGAGAACCATCCGTTGTACCTACCGCTTCACCGCTTACGTCGAAGATCAGCTCAGGATAGTCACCAATAAAGTCGTCATACATATCCACCCCAACCGGTATTGTTGCGTCATAACCAACAATGTGTCCATTCGCATAAACTGGAGTGAAGTCACTCATTGTGTAGCTATATTGTTCACCACCAACATAGATAGGTTCGATAGCTTGCGCGCCAAAAGTAAGCATAAATGCCAATGCAGTCGTTAATTTTTTCATGTTAATTTTCCTTTTATATTATTGATTACAAACAGTTACAAAGCCTCTAGCGGGAACGTCCACTGAGTAAAATACATTCATCATTCGACTACTTGGGATGGTAATTTTTAAGTTATCATCCACGTATAGTTCATACTTGGCGGTTGCTGGTATGCTGAATGCTTGTGTTGATCTTCCTGAACTATCGAGGGTAAAGCTGATTTTTTGGTCATATTCAGCGGTGATAGCACCCATTTCAGGCACTGTTGAGAGCAAGCGGTAGCCCACTTCAACAATGTCAGGGCCGCTGTACTGAGGACATGTTAATAGCCTTACCTCAATCGGTTGCATATGTGGCACAAACGCATCACCCAAATTGATGACAAATCCATCTTGGGTAACGCTGGGCGCGGTATAGGTGCCCGAAGCTAAACGCTCATCTTCGGTTTTGATCACCAAAGGTGCACCTTCTTCAACTTCTACTTGCGCGTTTATTGCCCCTTGTGAATCACTCACATATTGCTGTCCATTGATATTTAATCCCGCATTCGCAACAGGGTGTCGATATGAATTAACAATGGTTCCTCTGACATAGCCGCTCAGCATATTGACTGGGTCTGATACATCCAAGCGCACCGATTTAGTACTTGAATTACCCGCTGTATCACTGAGGTGTAAGTTAATTGAGTATGTACCTGCCACATCCGCAACCAAACTGGTCGAGTCTGTCATGTCCGTAGTTAGTTGTGCGTTTGAATCAACAGGTCTATCTAAAGTCCATTGATAGGACAGTGCTTCACCTTCTGGGTCGTAACTAGCCGACGCATTGAACAGCACCTGCGCGCCCACTTCAGCTTCTCTAGGTGAGTCATTTGCCAATACAATCACAGGCGGTAAATTGGATTTTACTTGTACTGTATGCGTTAACGGATCAGAGTAATATTGACCATCATGGACACGCAGAGAAACAATATAATTGCCAAGTTCTGTGGGGGTAAAAAAGGCGGTTCCGTCGTCTCTGGTATGCAACGGTACCTCTGCTGCACTTTCGACAAACTGCCATTCATAAGTCAGTACATCGTTATTTGGGTCTGAGCTCTGACTTGCATCCAGTTCAACCGTATTACCAATGTAAACCTCAGTCGGGCCAGAAAGGTGCGCTGTCGGCTGCTGATTATCGTCGATGTAATAGGTTTGAGTATTAGAGGTTACCTCAGTTTGACCATCAGATACGCTTACTGCAACGGCGTATTCACCTGCAACATCTGGGTGTAACTTGGCAATTGCCTCTGTTGGAGACTGCAATTGGGCCGCACTTTGTTGTGGACGGCTAAGTAGCTGCCATTGATAGGTAAGTGGCTCCCCCTCAGGGTCGAAACAAGATTTACAAACCAGTTCCAGTGGCGCAATTGGCACGCTAATATCTTCACCAAGTTGTGCAACGGGTGGCAAGTTATCCGTGGTAACTGACAGGGTGTACGAAGCCTGCGCTGAAGCACCTTGTGAGTCAGTAACACTTACCTTCACCTCATAATCACCTAGAACGGTGGCTGAAAAGCTAGTCTGTGCAGCAAACAGAGTACTTAAATTTGCGTCAGCACCCGCCGGTTGTGAAACCACTTCCCACATAAATGACAAGTTATCAAATCTGTCTGGATCATAACTTTCACTGGCGTCAAGAACGATCACTTCATTGGGTTTCAACTGAGTCTCTAAATCCTTAAGCACGACCACGGGTGTCGAGTTTTCGCCCAATGCATCGCTAGTCACCGTTAATGTATCTGTGGCGATGTCACCTTGATCATTTTGAACACTTAATTCAACAATGTATTGTCCAACTTGATCCGCAACAAAGCTCGTTTTTACCTTTTTATCTGTGAATATTTTTGTCAGGCTGTTATCTGGTTTTTCTATAATGCGCCATTGATAGCCAGTAATAACGCCATTCAGATCTCGACTTTCACTCCCATCAAGTAAAACTATCTGACCTTTCTTCACAGTGATATCTGGACCTGCTGATGCGACCAAAGGCATATCACTATTGAGCACAAACTCGAACTTGGAAGGCTGACTATATGTTTTGCCATCGTTGGCTGTTAACGTGAGTACATATGTATCATCATTATTAAGCTGTAAGGCAATTTCTTCTTTGTCATGCGGCTCAATTGCCACTGGAGTGTGCTCTGCGCCTTTAGTGAGTTTCCACTCGTAGCTTAATGTATCCCCATCAGGGTCGTAGCTTTTTGAAGCATTAAAATGCACCAACTTGTTCTTAGTAATCTTTGTATCACTTGAGGTGATCACCGCGATAGGCGCTTGGTTTTTAGCAGCATTGTTTGTCTCTGCTTGCACCTCTGTACTGCTTGAACCTCCGCAAGCAGAGATCAATATGCACAGTGGGATGGGAAAGCTATTTTTCCATATCATTTCTGTATTCCTTTTTTAACTTTCAATTAGTTGTATGCTGCTTGCCTGATAGCTTCGGTTAGCGCCATAGCTTGCTTCCCCAACACTCGAGCATTTTCAGCTATTTGATTTTGTTCATATAAAATATCGTCATCTAAACTCTGAGAGACGGTACCCGATGCAACGAAATCTTTGTTTCGCTCTTCTACTCGGGTCGCAAGCGCATCCAAACGTTCTTTTTGCACTCGTGTTGCTTCACGATATGCGTTGACTTGATCTTTAAGGTGCGGAAAAGAAGTGATCACGAACTCATAGTATTCTTCTTCTTTGTCTAACTCTAAATTAGCGGCCTGCTCAATGACGTCTGATACATCAACGTTACGCTTGGCTCTATTGATGATCTCTTCCACACTTCTCTTTGCTGTCGCAGTACTTTCTTGCACAGTCTCTGGCTCTTTAAGTTCTTGTTCCATTTCTACCTTTGGCTTTTTAGTCTGAGGCTGTACTTCATCTTTTGGGGCGTACATACTCCAACCCAAATAACCGATAACAACAGTGCAGATCACTGCAATTACAATCTTTGCCTTCATAAAAAAATCCTAACCTAATATTTGAGAACGATATGAAGGGGGCAAGCCCCCTCCAAAATCATGGCTTAGTTACATTGACTTGAGTCAACACATACTTTGGCTTTGATAGAAGCGCTACCTTGATATACGTTGAATGAGTCTTTCTCGTATCGTTTCCAGATTTTTCCGTACTCATTTGAAACGTATGAAGTTGTACCTTGCGCTTTAGAACCACCGATCTTATCTAGGGCGCGAAGAACAATATTAGCGAATTGACAGTACATGTTCGCAGGACATACTTTCATCAAGCCGTCACCGATTGTTGCACCTACGTCGCTTTGACCTGGGTCTGTTACTTCAGGGTCTTTAACAATCAGATCGTAAGACTCAGCATAAACCGCTAAGAACATTTGCCACATATCGTTGTACATTTGTGTTTCAAACTTCTCAGCCAGTCTTCTCGCTTCTTCTGGATCACTTGATTCAGGAACTAGGCTTAACTTACATTCCATTCCCAGCTCATCGCGTGCTGTAGTACGGATATCATCCCAGCTCTTAGTTTTAGTTTTGAACCAGCTCCAGCTCTTAGACTTACCCGCATTTCTCCAGTAAGTATTCATGCGATCAACGTCGATTGAACACTCACCTTTAAGCTTGCCAGGATATGCATAATAGCTGTATGAAAGTGCAATATTTGTCGAGAATACAGGGCTGTTCAATACAGGTTTGTATTCGTCACGAGTCACTTTCCAAGAAGCCGTTGTACCTTCGTGAGTAGCGGTGTAGTTACGAACCACGTTCGCTTCATAGTCACCACAACGCGCATCTTTTGTAACGTGGAAATCAACACCACCAGAACCTAAAGAGTCCCATGTTGTCGCGTCAAAATGGATTTGATCACCCACTGTTTCACGTTCAAATGGCATGGTTCTATCACCAATGTTGCCGAAGTTGATGATAGTGTTCGCAGGATAAGTCCAAACATTTTTGCGGAAGATTGGTTGATTATCGTCAGTCGTGATATTTGGATTGTCTCTGGTTACACCTGAGTTCAAACGAATATCAAAGACGTTAAGCTGCTGGACTGAATAATCGGTTTTACCTGCACTGGCAAGCGCATTAGACAAGATAGCTGCTTCATCGCCCCACAGGTTGTATCCTGCAGAAGCAATACCAGCAATTAGGCTACCAGCCTCTTTAACCGACTTATACTCAACTTCATAAGCATTGTTTACGATCAACAGTTGAGACTGGTAAACGCGCATCAAGAAATCTAGTTGATTGTCAAGACGGGTTAACTTGTCCTCAAATGCATCGTACTCACCTCTAGTAGCGTAGTACTCGTCACGAATTGCTGCTTTACGAGCCTCAACTTCAGTGACTTCCGCTCTTGCTGCTTCTATCAGTGGCGTATATCTATTCGCTACACCCATGATACACTCGTACATTTTCGAGAAGTCGCCGCCAGAGTTCACGATACATTGGTTGTTCGCTGCAGATTGTTCATCTTTAAGCGCATCCAATTTTTGACGAGCAACTTCTAAATCTAGAACAATACCCGTCCACATGCTATCTAGCGTATTAAACCTTTCGATCAGCCCGTTGTTTGCTCGCGCAAGATCATTGATCTCTTCATACTTAGTGATAATGTCGTTTGTCGCCTTAGTATTACGCGCAGGAATGCCAACAGTTAGCTGAAAGTAGTTACTAACATAATCGTTGTTGTCAATCGCTTCTTGAATCTGCTGTGGTGTGCCAGGGATTCGGTAAGCTTGCTCTTTCATCGCAACGTATGAAGAACAGCTTGGACCACCGCCTGTGTCAAAATAAGTGCCCACGATGTCCTTGTCATTAGCAGGGAACACGTGGAGCGTTTTTGGGTTTTCATGGTCCTGTACTACATTGCCAATCCCAGCTGGTGTTGTAATACCCAACTTACTCAGTGGGTTGCCTGATGTAGTATCAGGTAAAGCGTATGCAGTGGCACTGTGTACCAAAGCGGCAGCAACAGAAGTTGCTATGAGTTTTCCGTACATAGTTATATTTCCTTTACGGTGTTAATAGATCCTTTACGGGTCAGATTTACAGCTATAAAAGCCTTTATAGCTTTGTTCTTAACTTACTAACTGCATTTTGTAGAATCGTACGATCCCTACCTACGTATTTATTCGCAAGCCATGCAGTCTGTGAGTTTAAGAAGTTGTACAACTGAGAAATATTGCTTTCATTTACATAAAGAGCAGCAGACAGTGAGCTTCTTAAGTTAGCAAGTTGCGCCGTACACAAGCTTGAATAGCTGCCTGTGCCACAGTTACTTTCTAAATAAGTTTTGGTGCTGCTTAGATCACTCAGTACATCTTGTAGCTCCGCTGCCAAGATCTCGTCTTCAACATCAAATTGCATGAATTCTAAAGAAGCAATCGTGTTGTTGATGGCTGTAAGCAGGTTGGTATGGCCTGTTGATGGCACAGCCTGTGCAAACATGCCCTCTAAATGCACGTTGAAAGACACTAAGTGCGTAGCGACTTGGTTAAAGTAGCGCGGCTCTGGATATGTAACCAGTTGTTGTACTTCTAATTTACAACCCGGCTTCATCGCCTGAAAACCAGTCGCTCCTGATAGCTCTGAAAAGTTTAATACCGAAGCGTTGTTGCCATGAGTTAGCTCAACCGAACTTGGCTCATATGAACGAGACCCAGCGATACGGTTTGATACAGAAGAACCATCTGCATTTGACAGTGTGAAGCGTATCGATAGCGGGCGAATTGATTCACATGCAAACGTGTAGTTAAGCATAGTTTTAAACAGACCATTGTTAATCAGACTGCCACTTGCATATGCATTATTTTTCTCAGCGTACACGTTCATGCCAGAGAACTGGCAAGGTGGAACAAAACGCTCACCTTGTGACGTCATACGCGATTGACATTGTTCTTCGGCATCAAAAACCGTGACCGGGAAGGCGTAAGCCGACGCCGCACTTGTCAAAGACAAGGTCGCTATTATTAAAGCTTTCATTATGTATATCCTTTGATAGAACTTATATTTGCTCGAGGGTTGCAGTTAAAACCTGACGGCTTACGATTCCTTGCCCATCAGTTATTTTAACTACCATGTTGATTTGCTGATTATTCTCAGAACATCCATGAAATGCCGACTGTCTGACTTTTAACTGCAAATTATTCAACGGGGAGTTAATCCCCACTGCATTAGGCAGTAGCGAATTTGTCGACGTACTGAGCCCATCAATTGAAGGGAACAGTTCGGACATATTGACAGACATTCTTGGTATCCAGAACATTCCGTTATAATCAAAATATTCCACCTCAATTAGCAACTCATCACTGTTCATTTCTGGTAAGTCAAACAACTGCCAATTGATGGTAAGAATGCGGTCTTCGTCAAACTGTCTAACATTCGCAATCGTCTGACTTCTCATTGCTAACGCTTCAAGTTTTAAGATGATTTCCTCTATCTGCAGCATGAGTTCCTCTGAATAGTCGAGGTTAAGCATAATATCGAGGAGTCTGTTAGCTTCATTTGCTAACTCAAAACTTTCGGTTTGTATTTGAGTCATCTCGGGGCTAATCTTGTTGAACTCTTTACAGAGCAGGATAGGTTTACCTGCTAGTGTTTCTAGCGTCACAAGCCCTTGATTATTTTGTACATCAGCTATTTGCGATAGGCTTGCAAGCGTTTGCTGTCCTGATGAGTTCCTACCAAGATAGGCAACATTAATTGCCGTAGCCAAGCGCTCAAGATTGACGTCGGTGCGTTCAGCGCGGTAGTCTGATAATTTATTGCTAACAAAACCCGCTAAATCTGGGAATCTAAGCTGTTGTGGCGGTACTAACTGATAGTCCCCATCATACACATAGCTCAGTGCTGATGCCTCATTCGCCAGCGCGACCAATGATTGCTCAAAATAAGACAGGCGATGATCGAAGTTCGGATAAAAAGGCGTGCCCTGAGGTGCAACAATTTCGTTGAAACATACACCCTGATCGCATCGAGCAACCGCAATATTCAAATGTTTATCAAGCACCGTAGACTTATTGATCATGATGTCTTGTAAGTCAGTTGGTAAGTTCTGAATAAGTGACACATAGGTCGTCATGCGACGATTTAAATGCCTAACCCGACTGTTGGCTATGGTTTCTAAGCTGTATCTTTTTAACAGCTCCCACATACGCACCTGTCCAGACAAGTTGTCACTCAATTCATCTTTCAAGCTTTGTTTTTCGGTGGCATTGAAGTATGAAAATCTGTCTATATCAGACATCATTTGTGCAAATGTCTCATTGAGCCTTTCTTCGAGTTCAACACCTAATGAATAGCGTCGATAAACGGCGGCATATCTAAGCGCCGTCGCCTCTCTGTCAAGACGGCCTAAAAGATCGAGTCTGAAGTTTTGCTTACGAAGTTCATCACTTGCTGGCGTAAAGCCAAAATTCCCAGGCGTGTTGATATAATCTTGATACAACTCGTAATGTAACGAGGCCTGAAATACATTCAACTCAGTGTGTAACGGGGTATAGGACAGTAAATCACTGACATGAAACCACGTCTGTCCACCTTCTTGCTGATAACCCTGAGCTGTTGAGCGCATATCAGCGACCACATCACATGGCAAAGAAAGTTCTTTAAAACAAGCGGGTTGCGTAGCAGGAGTTGCTGCTGCGCATACATCACTACAACTGCTCTGGTCGTATTCAGAATAACAGACCTGCGGTTGAAAGTGTCTGACCTGAAACTTTGCAGGACAGTTTCCAGCCGAGGCCAATGCTGAGTGTGCGCTAAAGGTGTTTACCAGTAAAAAAGCCACACTAAACCCAGCACGCTTATATGAAATAGCATGAATCATTAAAAATTCCTTTTAACGTTTTTGCCTGCTTGTACTTCCAAATTCTCAAGCAGGTTGTATAAATTTCGTACCCATATTAGAGCTTAGTGTTAACAAGATCAATGAGTTTTTAAAAAAAATAGGGACAATTTAACAAAACATTAAATAAGCTTGTTAATCATAAAGTTGCGTATAAAAATATACATTTTCTCACCGCAAGTCCGCGTATTTCGTAGGGTAAGAAATTTAAGTTTGCAAAAAAACTTTGCAGATTATGATTGGTTTTAGATCTAACTTAGAGGTGATTTGTTGTTTATTTGAGCATTTTGACGCCGAGCTTGTTTCATAAAAAGTAAATACTCTAAGAATCATCACTGCCTTTGCTTGAAAAGACTGAACAATGAACTCCAGCGCGCCATACAAAATTTGCATACAAAAAAGCCGCCTATTTTAGGCGGCTTTTTCAATCATACTACGAGGTGGAGTCTTACTCGTTTCCACCTAGTAAATCAGCATTAAGTGCATCTGTTAGTGCTTGAGTTGCTTCTTCAGCACTTACCGTTTGCTCTTCTACTGGCATCTCAGCCTGCTTGCGACGGTTGATGCGATCTTGGTGATACGCAAAACCTGTACCAGCTGGGATCAGACGACCTACAATTACGTTTTCTTTCAGACCACGTAATTCATCGCTCTTACCATTCACAGCCGCTTCCGTAAGAACACGTGTTGTTTCTTGGAATGATGCTGCAGAGATAAACGACTCAGTTGCAAGTGATGCTTTAGTAATACCCATCAGCTGAATTTCAAACTTCGCTGGGATCTTACCTTGCTTCTCAAGTTCACGGTTCGCGATGTTTACGCGAGCTACTTCAACTTGCTCACCTGCTAGGAACTCAGTGTCGCCACCATCTAGGATGATACACTTACGTAGCATCTGACGAATGATAGTCTCAATGTGCTTATCGTTAATCTTTACACCCTGTAAACGATATACTTCTTGTACTTCATTTACGATGTAGTTAGATACGTCAGTCACACCACGTAGACGTAAGATGTCATGTGGAGACTCAGGACCATCGGCGATAACTTCACCTTTAGACACCTGCTCACCCTCAAACACGTTAAGCTGACGCCATTTCGGGATCATCTCTTCGTATGCGTCACCCTGCTCAGGTGTGATCACAAGACGTTTCTTACCTTTAGTCTCTTTACCGAAGCTGATAGTACCTGTGATCTCAGCAAGTATTGCTGGATCTTTTGGCTTACGTGCTTCGAACAAGTCCGCTACGCGCGGTAGACCACCGGTGATGTCACGTGTCTTCGAACCTTCTTGAGGAATACGCGCCAGTACCCTACCAGGTGCTGCCTTTGTACCGTCAGAAATTTCAATCGTCGTGAACGATGGTAAGCGAATTTCTTGTAAGCCACGCTCTTCGTTTTCTACGATTAGCTTAGGTTCTTTCGCATTAACCTTAGACAAGTCTTTAACAACCACACGAGTTAGACCAGTCAGTTCATCCGTTTGCGCTTCGGTGTTGCTGTCATCAATATCAGAGAACGAGATCTTCGATTCATGTTCAATGATGATTGGGTGACTGTGCGGATCCCAAGTTGCAACAATGTCATTACCTTTAACGTCAGCACCGTCTTGAACCGTTAATACCGCACCGTAAGGTACTTTATAACGTTCTTTCTCACGACCGTGCTCGTCAATGATGGTGATTTCTGTTGAACGCGACGTAATAACAATCTTGCCGTCAGTGTTCAATACATACTTAGCGTTGTGTAGTTTTAGGTTACCGTTAGTCTTAACTTGTACGCTGTTCTCTGCTGATGCTCGTGATGCCGCACCACCGATGTGGAACGTACGCATCGTAAGCTGTGTACCCGGCTCACCAATTGATTGCGCCGCGATAACACCAACAGACTCACCCGCATTGATCAAGTGACCACGTGCAAGGTCACGACCGTAACACTTAGCACAGACACCGAAGTCATTATCACAGGTGATTACAGAACGCACACGTACTTCATCCACTGAGTGTTCTTCTAACAAGTCACACAGTTTTTCGTCAAGCATGATGTTACGCTCAACCAGTACTTCATTAGTACCTGGCTTAACAACGTCTTCAGCAACAACACGACCTAGAACACGTTCGCGTAGCGGCTCAACAACGTCACCACCTTCAATAAGCGGCTTCATTGTCAGACCATCTAATGTGCCACAATCGTCATCATTGATAACTAAGTCTTGTGCCACGTCTACTAGACGACGAGTCAAGTAACCCGAGTTCGCTGTCTTAAGTGCCGTATCGGCAAGACCCTTACGCGCACCGTGGGTTGAGATAAAGTACTGTAGTACGTTTAGACCTTCACGGAAGTTCGCTGTGATTGGCGTCTCGATGATTGAGCCATCTGGACGTGCCATTAGACCACGCATACCTGCAAGCTGACGGATCTGAGCGGCACTACCACGAGCACCTGAGTCGGCCATCATAAACACTGAGTTAAATGACGGTTGCTCTTCTTCTTCGCCTTTTGCGTTGATAACAGTGTCTTTTGACAAGTTCGCCATCATCTCACGTGATAGGTTTTCGTTAACACGTGACCAGATATCGATAACTTTGTTGTATTTCTCACCTGCAGTTACAAGACCTGATTGGAACTGTTGGTTGATTTCATTTACTTCTGCTTCAGCATTTTCAATGATCTCGGCCTTAACTGGTGGAATAACCATGTCGTTAATACCGATAGAAACACCTGACTTCATCGCGTAGTGGAAACCGGTGTACATTACTTGGTCAGCAAATACCACAGTATCTTTAAGACCTAGACGACGGTAACACTCGTTTAGAAGACCAGAAATCTGCTTCTTACCTAGGGCTTTGTTGATTAGCTCAAACGGTAGACCTTCTGGTAATACAAGTGACAAGATCGCACGACCAACCGTTGTGTCGATGATTTCAGTCACTTCACTACGTACGCCAGTTTCTTCTTCAATACGTGTTTCAGTAATACGAACTTTTACACGAGCATGAAGCTCTGCGTTACCCGTACGGTAGGCTTTTTCAGCTTCTTTAGGATCTTTAAATACAATGCCTTCGCCCTTCGCATTAATGCGATCACGTGTCATGTAGTAAAGACCTAGTACAACGTCCTGTGAAGGTACGATGATTGGCTCACCGTTCGCTGGAGATAGGATGTTGTTAGTCGACATCATCAGCGCACGGGCTTCAAGCTGTGCTTCAATCGTTAACGGTACGTGTACCGCCATTTGGTCACCGTCGAAGTCAGCGTTATACGCCGCACACACGAGTGGGTGCAGGTGAATCGCTTTACCTTCGATAAGTACCGGTTCGAATGCTTGGATACCAAGACGGTGAAGTGTCGGTGCACGGTTCAGAAGAACTGGGTGCTCACGGATTACTTCGTCTAGTACGTCCCAAACCTCTGGTACTTCACGCTCAACCATCTTCTTCGCAGCTTTAATGGTTGTCGCCATACCGCGACGCTCTAATTTACCGTAGATAAATGGTTTGAATAGCTCAAGTGCCATCTTCTTAGGTAGACCACACTGGTGTAGCTTAAGTGTAGGACCAACGGTGATTACAGAACGGCCTGAATAGTCAACACGCTTACCTAGAAGGTTTTGACGGAAACGACCTTGCTTACCTTTGATCATGTCTGCAAGCGACTTAAGTGGACGCTTGTTAGAACCTGTGATCGCACGGCCACGACGACCGTTATCAAGTAGCGCATCAACCGCTTCTTGTAACATACGCTTTTCGTTACGTACGATGATATCTGGTGCAGCTAAGTCTAAAAGGCGTTTCAAACGGTTGTTACGGTTGATAACACGACGATAAAGGTCATTCAAATCAGACGTCGCAAAACGACCGCCATCTAGTGGTACTAATGGACGTAAGTCTGGTGGAAGAACCGGAAGCACGCTCATGATCATCCACTCAGGGTTGTTACCTGATTGGTGGAAAGATTCCATTAGCTTAAGACGCTTAGTGATCTTCTTACGCTTAGTCTCAGAGTTAATTGTTGGTAACTCTTCACGCATTTCAGCGATTAATTGACCAAGGTCTAGCTCGCGTAGCAAATCAAGTACAGCTTCTGCACCCATTTTCGCTTCGAACTCATCACCGTGCTCTTCTAGTGCATCTAGGTACTCTTCTTCACCTAATAACTGACCGCGCTCAAGCGTAGTCATACCAGGCTCAGTTACCACAAATGATTCAAAATAAAGTACACGTTCAATATCACGCAATGTCATATCAAGCATTAAGCCGATACGAGATGGTAGTGATTTTAAGAACCAGATGTGTGCCACAGGGCTTGCTAGTTCAATGTGACCCATACGGTCACGGCGCACTTTAGTTAACGTTACTTCAACGCCACATTTTTCACAGATCACACCACGGTGTTTCAAGCGCTTATATTTACCACATAAACACTCATAATCTTTCACTGGGCCGAAAATACGGGCACAGAATAAGCCATCACGCTCAGGCTTGAAAGTACGGTAGTTGATTGTCTCAGGTTTCTTTACCTCACCGTAAGACCATGAACGCACCATGTCTGGTGAAGCAAGACCAATGCGAATTGCATCAAATTCTTCGGTCTTATTTTGTTGCTTCAGAAACTTAAGTAAGTCTTTCACCTTAGCTCTCCTGTCGGAGGTTAATCTTGAGGGCAAGCATTGCTCACCCCTTCATTCTTTCAGTCCGGCTACCCACTGGGAGGGTAACTGCCGCAGTTTAAGCTGCGGCGGTCGGATTAATTTTCTTCCAACTCGATGTTGATACCCAGTGAGCGGATTTCTTTGAGCAATACGTTGAATGACTCTGGCATACCCGGTTCCATCTTGTGGTTACCGTCAACGATGTTCTTATACATCTTGGTACGACCGTTTACGTCATCCGACTTAACTGTCAACATTTCCTGTAGTGTATAGGCAGCACCGTATGCTTCTAATGCCCATACCTCCATCTCACCGAAACGCTGTCCACCGAACTGTGCTTTACCACCCAGCGGCTGCTGAGTAACTAAGCTGTAAGAACCTGTTGAACGTGCGTGCATCTTGTCATCAACCAAGTGGTTAAGTTTCAACATGTACATGTAGCCAACAGTTACTTGACGTTCAAATGCATCACCAGTACGACCATCGTAAAGCGTTACCTGACCGCTTGATGGATAACCACCTAGCTCAAGTAGCTCTTTGATTTCGCTTTCTTTAGCGCCATCAAATGCTGGAGTTGCAATTGGTAAACCGCCTTTTAGGTTTTCAGCTAGGCGACGAACTTCGTCATCAGTAAAGCTATCAATATCAACTTTCTGACGGCAATCACCTACTTCATACGCCTTCTTAATGAAGTCACGTAATTCAGCAAGTTCACGCTGTTCTTTCATCATCTCTTCGATGCGCTCACCGATACCGCGTGCAGCTAGACCCATGTGAGTTTCAAGGATCTGACCGATGTTCATACGCGATGGTACACCTAACGGGTTCAATACGATGTCTACGGTACGACCTTTCTCATCGTATGGCATGTCTTCAACTGGCACGATAGTAGAGATTACACCCTTGTTACCGTGACGACCCGCCATTTTATCACCTGGCTGGATACGACGTTTAACCGCAAGGTAAACTTTAACAATCTTCAATACGCCCGGCGCTAAGTCATCACCTTGAGTGATCTTGCGACGTTTGTTTTCGAACTTCTTGTCGTATTCAGCTTTAAGCTCATCGTACTGTGCAGCTAATTGCTCAAGCTCTGACTGTTGTTCTTCATCTGCAAGGCTTTGCGTTAACAGCTTGTCAGTTGAAAGACTTTCAATACGGCTTTCATCGAAGCCAGCCTTAACAAGTAGATTGCGCGCACGAGTTAGTACACCACCTTCAAGGATCTTGAACTCTTCGTTGAAGTCTTTCTTCGCTTCACGAAGCTGCATGTCTTCAACTTCAAGCGCACGCTTATCTTTTTCAACACCATCACGAGTAAATACTTGTACGTCGATAACAGTACCCGTTACTGAGTTTGGTACTCGTAGCGAGCTGTCTTTAACATCTGATGCTTTTTCACCGAAGATAGCACGTAGTAGCTTTTCTTCAGGCGTTAGCTGCGTTTCACCTTTAGGCGTTACTTTACCTACTAGGATATCGCCGCCTTTCACTTCAGCACCGATGTATACAACACCTGATTCATCTAGTTTACCAAGTGCAGATTCACCAACGTTTGGAATATCCGCAGTGATCTCTTCTGGACCTAACTTAGTATCACGTGCAATACACTGTAGCTCTTGGATGTGAATCGTCGTTAGACGATCTTCTTCAACTACGCGCTCAGATAGCAAGATCGAGTCTTCGAAGTTGTAACCATTCCAAGGCATGAATGCCACGCGTAGGTTTTGACCCAGTGCTAAATCACCTAAATCTGTAGATGGACCATCAGCAAGTACATCACCACGTACCACCGGCTCACCAACCATACAAGTTGGCTTTTGGTTGATACAGGTGTTTTGGTTTGAACGTGTGTATTTAGTTAGGTTGTAAATGTCGATACCCGCTTCACCCGGAATACGCTCATCTTCATTTACGTTAACTACGATACGACTTGCATCAGCATACTTAACTACACCGCCACGCTTAGCAACGATGGTTACACCTGAGTCTTTTGCAAGTGTTAATTCAATACCAGTACCTACTAGCGGCTTGTCTGCTTTTAACGTCGGAACTGCCTGACGTTGCATGTTCGATCCCATCAATGCACGGTTAGCGTCATCGTGCTCTAGGAATGGGATAAGTGCCGCAGCCACAGAGATTACCTGCTGTGGAGATACGTCCATATATTGGATGTCAGAACGGCCCATGAATGTCGATTCACCTTTGTGACGACATGGGATCTGCTCATCAATAAATTCATTATTTTCGTCTAGGTTCGAGTTTGCCTGTGCAATGACAAACTGACCTTCTTCGATAGCCGATAGGTAATCAACTTCGTCGGTTACAACACCATCAACTACTTTACGATATGGTGTTTCTAAGAAACCATAGTCATTGGTACGCGCATACGTAGACAATGAGTTGATCAGACCGATGTTTGGACCTTCAGGCGTTTCGATTGGACATACGCGACCATAGTGCGTTACGTGTACGTCACGTACTTCAAAGCCTGCACGCTCACGTGTCAAACCACCCGGACCTAACGCAGAAATACGACGTTTGTGCGTTACTTCAGATAATGGGTTGTTTTGGTCCATGAACTGAGATAGCTGTGAAGAGCCGAAGAACTCTTTTACTGCTGCTGAAATAGGCTTAGCATTGATCAAGTCCTGTGGCATAACAGCATCAAGATCACCAAGACTTAGGCGCTCACGTACAGCACGTTCAACACGTACTAAACCAACACGGAATTGGTTTTCTGCCATTTCACCAACAGAACGAATACGACGGTTACCTAAGTGGTCGATATCGTCAACTTCGCCTTTACCGTTACGAATGTCGATCAATACGCGCATTACCGAAACGATGTCTTCTTTACTTAATGTGCCTGGGCCTGTATCCGTGTCATAACCTACACGGCTGTTAAACTTCATACGACCAACAGTTGACAAGTCATAACGCTCTTCAGAGAAGAACAAGTTGTCAAATAGCGCTTCCGCAGCTTCTTTTGTTGGTGGCTCACCAGGGCGCATCATGCGGTAGATTTCAACCAAAGCTTCCAAACGGTTGCTGGTTGAATCGATACGCACGGTATCCGACATGTAAGCACCACTATCAACGTCGTTGATATACAATGTTGCGATGCGAGTGTGACCCGCTTTTACAAGCTCAGCCATTAACTCAAGCGATAACTCATCGTTGGCATTGGCAATCACTTCACCAGATGACTCGTCGATGTAGTCCTTCGCAACAACACGACCAATAATATATTCGTGTGGTACTTCTAATTGACTAATTTCTTTCTTTTCTAGTGCTTTGATATGGCGCGCTGTAATACGGCGACCAGATTCAATCACTACTTCACCGTCAGCATCTTTAATATCGAATGCAGCAGTTTCACCACGTAGACGTGATGGTACAAGCTCCATTAACACTTTACCGTCAGTTACTTCGAACGTTGTTGTTTCGAAGAACAAGCTTAGGATCTCTTCTGTAGAGAACTCAAGCGCACGTAAAATGATTGATGCTGGTAGTTTACGACGGCGGTCGATACGAACGTAAAGATTATCTTTTACGTCGAATTCAAAATCTAACCATGAACCACGGTAAGGAATAACGCGAGCGTTATACAGCACTTTACCTGACGAGTGCGACTTACCACGGTCGTTATCAAAGAATACACCAGGTGAACGGTGTAGCTGAGAAACGATAACACGCTCTGTTCCATTGATAACAAAAGTACCGGTGTCAGTCATGAGCGGGATTTCGCCCATGTAAACTTCTTGCTCTTTAATGTCTTTAACTGTGCCTGGTGCGTCTTTATCCATTAACACAAGACGTAATTTAACGCGAAGTGGAGCAGAATAAGTCACGCCGCGAATTTGACATTCTTTTACATCGAATACTGGCTCACCAATACGATAACTTACGTATTGTAGCTCAGAATTTCCCGAGTAGCTTTTGATCGGAAACACAGAACGGAAAGCAGCTTCCAAACCGTGGTCGCCATCAGCGTCCGGATTCAAGAATTTTTTGAACGATTCTAACTGCGTCGACAGTAAGAAAGGTATGTCCAAAACTTGTGGACGTTTACCAAAATCCTTACGGATACGTTTCTTTTCAGAATAAGAGTAAGCCATGGGGTTCCTCAGCTTGCTGATCTTTGACCCAACCTGTTCTTGTAAGAACAGACTTAACTGGCATTCAAGCCATGATAACAACATCTAATTGTTGTACTAAATGTCATTGATATTAACAAAAAAACATCTAAGTCATTGAAAATACCATTGAAATTTAGAATTTTATTGCGCGATAGAAAGCCATCTCGCTATAGCGCAAAAGGGCCGGTGATTAAATAATCACCAGCCCTTGCCTGATTTCTCAGGCAGCGAACCTAGCGTAAGCTAGATTACTTGATCTCAACTTGAGCACCAGCTTCTTCAAGATCTTTCTTAAGTGCTTCAGCTTCTTCCTTAGATACACCTTCTTTGATAGGTGCAGGAGCAGACTCTACTAGAGCCTTAGCTTCTTTAAGGCCTAGACCTGTAGCGCCACGTACCGCTTTGATTGCAGCAACTTTGTTACCGCCAGCAGCAGCTAGGATTACGTCGAACTCAGTCTTTTCTTCAGCAGCTTCAGCAGGACCCGCAGCAACAACAGCAGCAGCTGCAGTTACACCGAATTTTTCTTCCATTGCTTCTACTAGTTCAACAACTTCCATTACTGACATTTCAGCAATAGCGTCAAGGATTTGGTCTTTAGTTACAGACATTTCAAATTTCCTAATTATTTACGAACCCATGTGGTTCAAAAAATTTATTAAAGAAAGGAGCGAGGCTTAAATTAAGCAGCTTGCTCAGCTTTCTGTACACGTACCGCTTCAATTGTTTTACACAATTTGCCAGCAGACGCTTCTTTCATAGCGCTCATTAAGCGTGCAACAGCTTCGTCGTAAGTAGGTAGCTTAGCAAGCATAGCTACGTCTACAACTTTACCTTCGAATGCAGCAGTTTTAAGCTCGAATGCTTCGTTCTTTTTCGCGAAATCTGAGAAGATACGCGCAGCAGCACCTGGGTGCTCTGAAGAGAAAGCGATAAGGCTTGGACCAACTAGTGATTCGTTAAGGCATTCGTAATCAGTGCCTTCAACAGCGCGTCGAGCTAGGGTGTTACGAACAACTTTCATCCATACACCAGCTTCACGAGCTTCTTTACGAAGAGCAGTGATTGCACCTACTGTTACACCACGAGAATCAGCAACAACTGCTGAAAGAGCACCTTTGGCAGCTTCGTTGACTTCAGCAACAATTGCTTTTTTGTCTTGAAGATTTAAAGCCATGGGTGTTACTCCTGGTTTATAGAAAAACAAAAATTTGTTTTTCAGTTCTACTCTACCCTGCTAAAAATTTAGCAGAGATGCTTTTTACGGCGAGAGCCAGAAGATTAGGAAAAATCTAGCTGGGATTCACACCGTCTACGTAGGACGATTAAGGCCGAAGCCACCTACGGTCTTGGACGGAAGCGCAATTTATCGCGTTACTAAAAAGTGTTGCGAAATTATACGCTTCAACCCGAATTCTTTATTTGTTGAATATATTCAAATGAATTTATCAACAAAATGGCGCAAGATTATAGTTCAAAAATTACGCCATGTAAATGCTAATCTCTAATAAATTATACTTGCGTATTTAGAGTAGCTTGGTCAACAGCAACACCTGCGCCCATAGTTGTTGAGATGCTTACTTTCTTCAAGTAAGTACCTTTTGCTTGAGAAGGCTTAGCTTTCTTAAGCGCAACAAGTAGAGACTCAAGGTTTTGTTGTAACTGTTCAGCAGTGAAATCCACTTTACCGATAGTAGTGTGGATGATACCGTTCTTATCGTTACGGTAGCGAACCTGACCAGCTTTAGCATTTTTAACTGCTTCTGCAACGTTAGGCGTTACAGTACCAGTTTTAGGGTTTGGCATAAGACCACGTGGACCTAGGATTTGACCTAGTTGACCAACAACGCGCATTGCATCTGGAGAAGCAACAACAACGTCAAAGTTCATTTCGCCTTTCTTAACTAGTTCAGCAAGGTCTTCCATACCAACTAAATCAGCACCAGCTTCTTTAGCAGCGTCAGCGTTAGCACCTTGAGTGAACACAGCTACGCGAACATCACGACCAGTACCGTGTGGTAGTACAGTTGCACCACGTACGTTTTGGTCTGATTTACGTGCATCGATACCAAGGTTAACAGCAACGTCAACACTTTCAACGAACTTAGCTGTTGCTAATTCTTTAAGTAATGCAACTGCTTCATTGATTTCGTAATCTTTAGTAGCATCCACTTTTTCGCGGATAGTACGCATACGTTTAGTAAGTTTAGCCATTTCTATTAACCCTCTACGTTCAAGCCCATTGCACGTGCAGAACCTGCAATCGTGCGAACCGCAGCTTCCATATCAGCTGCTGTTAAATCTGGACGTTTAGTCTCAACGATCTCTTCAAGTTGAGCACGTGTAACAGTACCCACTTTCTCAGTGTTAGGACGACCAGAACCAGACTTGATGCCTGCAGCCTTCTTAAGAAGGTAAGATGCAGGAGGAGTCTTCATATCGAACGTGAAAGAACGATCGCTATATACAGAAATTACTACAGGAACAGGTGCGCCTTTCTCGATAGACTCTGTACGTGCGTTGAACGCTTTACAGAATTCCATGATGTTTACACCGTGTTGACCTAGTGCAGGACCTACTGGAGGACTAGGGTTAGCCATACCAGCAGCAACTTGTAGCTTGATTAGAGCTTCAACTTTTTTAGCCATGATAATACCTCATTAGGTGGGTCTTAGCCTTGTGCGCGCGAGGACGCGTACTCAAACGGCTTCCCAATTTAAAAAAAACTTTTTGATATTATTAAGATTTAACAGCTTAATATACAAAAAGGCCGCTGATTATAAGTTAACCAGCGGCCTTTTTCAATAGCTCGAGGATGAAAGATTATTTATCTTTCTCCACTTGGCCGAATTCAAGATCAACTGGTGTTGAACGACCGAAGATAAGTACAGACACTTTCAAGCGACTCTTCTCATAATCAACCTCTTCAACCACACCGTTAAAGTCTGCAAATGGACCATCAGTAACACGAACCACTTCACCTGGCTCGAATAATGTTGCTGGTTTCGGTGCTTCCGCATTCTCTTGCAGACGATTTAAGATACGGTCTGCTTCTTTTTGGCTGATCGGTGCAGGTCTATCTGACGTACCACCAACAAAGCCCATTACGCGTGGCGTACTGTTGACTAAGTGCCATGACGCATCGTTCATGACCATCTCAACTAGCACATAACCTGGGAAGAATTTACGTTCAGACTTACGCTTTTGGCCCGCACGCATTTCAACAACTTCTTCAGTTGGTACTAGCACTTCGCCGAAATACTCTTCCAAACCTTCAATTTTGATATGCTCAATGATGGTTTGTGCTACGCGCTTTTCAAAACCTGAAAACGCCTGAATTACGTACCAACGTAATTTCTTTTCTTTGTTCTCATCCGACATGGGATCAGATCTCCAATCCAGTTAAAAAGCCTACGACTCGGAATAAAATGCCGTCCAATCCCCAAAGGATCAACGCCATTACTACTGTCGCGGCCATTACGATAAGTGTAGTATGAGTCGTTTCTTGACGCGTAGGCCAAACAACTTTACGTACTTCAATGCGAGACTCTTTTGCAAAAGCAATAAAAGTACGCCCTTTCTCAGTGGTAACTGCAACACCTAAACCAGCAGCCACCGCCGCAACCACACCTACCGCACGTACCAGTACAGACATATCTGCATAAAGATAGTTGCCAACTACCGCACCCGTAAGTAGCGTGATTGCAATTAGCCATTTTACCATGTCCATCGAGCTTGACGGGTTTTCAACATTAGTGCTCATAATCAATTTTACCTTAAATACAGACACAACAACCCTGCATATAACAGGGTAAATCCATTAAATCCAAATGTACAAATAAGCGCTCAAGACTGAAAACACATTATTTTAGATTTAGACTCAAATTATGAATTGGCAGGGGCGGCAGGACTCGAACCCGCAACCATCGGTTTTGGAGACCGCTGTTCTACCAATTGGAACTACGCCCCTGCAAAGTGGATGCCCATTATACTTACGAACAATTTGAAAACAAGAGTAAAAGATGTGCAAACACAAATAATCCGTACAACCGTTGTCCCTACGACTGTTTAGATGGGTTTGTTCGGGTCAAAATCAAGTGTCTAAGCGAATTAAATCGGGGTTATAAAAATCAGTCAACAGCCAGATCTGTTCAAAGGCATGATTACTGGGATAGTCAAGATGGCCCACCACTGCGACAAAATCCGAATGATGCCACAAAGTGCTGGCATTTCTAATCAGTAACCAAGTACGTTTGGAGTGGTAACGCTTGTACGCTTTTTGGTTTAATAAACGCCCTAGCGCAAATCGTAAACGCTGTTCTGTAGGAGCCTGCGCCATAGTGGCTAACTCACGTTGAGTTTCCAGTGATAAGGGCCTGCCAAGTACCGCCATCGCTTCTTTTTCACTGCCATAAAGATGTGCGACTTCGATATCTAAGCGCTCGTCACCTTGATAACAGCTAATATCAGGCATATTTGGCTCATTGTGCCAAATATGCCGCATTGGTGTACCATATTGCTGTTCATAACAGCGTAGAAACAGCTTGGCTGCATCGTGCTCCAACTTTAGCTTTTCTAAATCACTTTCCCGAAGTAGAGATTGTTTCATGTATATCCGCTAGTAAGCTTGAGGCACCAAAGCGAAAGTGTTCCGCATTTATCCACTGAGTACCCATTATTTCTTCGGCTAGACGTAGATACTCTGCTGCCTGCTGTACAGTTTTAACGCCACCGGCGGCTTTAAAGCTTACGTCTTTACCCGAGCGCTTTATACACTCTAGTATAGTGCGTGTTGCGTTTAATGTGGCATTTACACTCACTTTTCCGGTACTGGTTTTGATAAAGTCAGCGCCAGCAAGAATCGCAACTTCGCATGCTTGCGTGATCAAGGCATCTGTTTCCAATACCCCACTCTCAATAATCACTTTGAGCTTGGCGCGACCCTTACACATGTTCTTACTAGAGTTAACATATTGCCAAGGCGTATCTGGATCGCCAGCTATAAGCTGTTGATAAGGCAGCACTAAGTCGATTTCATCCGCACCGTCTGCCAGCGCTTGCTCCGTTTGCGCCAATACCGCTTTAAGCGATTGCTTGCCATCAGCGAAGTTAGTTACGGTCGCCACTTTGACTGCCATTAACCCCTGTTCAGCGAGTAAACGCTTAGCCAATGCCACAAATTGCGGATAAACACAGACCGCAGCAGGTACGCCAAATTCAGGGTTGATACTACTAATTAACGCAGCAATGGCATGTTCGTCATCGTTTTCGTTCAATGATGTTAAGTCCATTAAGCTTAATGCCATTTTAGCATCTTCATGCAATGCCATATTTCTATTCCAGTTAGGTCAACATTTTTGGTTTAGTAAAAAGCATCCTCAGCGAACACCACAGGACATATGTCCGCAAAAGTAAAGAGCCATCACAATGTGATGCTGAATAACTCATAACCAAACACTATAAGCAGTCTGACACAGAAAGAATTGCCGCGCAAAGTGCTGTAAATAAAGGCTTAAGCCATTTTTAAAGGTCGCATATAACTTATAGTTATATAAACTAGGTTTTAATTATTTTTTACTCTGTGTGGAGCACTATATTCTGCTTCCGTATTCACCACTTTGCGTGCATCGTGGTTGTGTTATTTATATGCTTGTGGAGCAAACTGTGCAGTATTTACCTATATTCACCAAACTTGACAATAAACCGGTGCTCGTCGTCGGTGGCGGTGATGTCGCGCTTAGGAAATGCCGCGCCTTAATCAAGGCACGTGCAGCGGTCACGCTGGTTGCGCCGACTTTCTGTACTGAGCTCCATGAACACGCTACGCAGGGTGAAGTCATACTGATCTGCGAGCATTTCAGTGCCGCTCATTTAGAGGGGAAAATGCTGGTCATTGCAGCCACTGACAGCGACAGCGTAAATAACACAGTCTTTGAACTGGCAAATGAACGCAATGTCTTCGTTAATGTTGTAGATGATCAGCCAAAATGTACCTTCATTTTTCCTTCGATCGTTGATAGAGACCCAATTACGATAGCGATTTCGAGCGCAGGCACCGCCCCTGTATTAGCTCGTCGTTTAAGAGAAAAGCTAGAAACCTTGATCCCACAACATATCGGGCCTTTAGCTAGGTTGGTGGGTGATTTTCGTGCTCAAGTTAAGAAACGATTTAAACATTTTGCAGACAGACGCCAATTTTGGGAGCGTGTGTTCGACTCAAGCGTGGTCAGTAAAGTTCAAACCGGTGATACCGAAGCGGCTGTGCAACAACTACATGGCATGCTTAATGCAGCGCCTACTCCAGAGGGAGAAGTTTATGTTGTTGGGGCAGGTCCGGGCGATCCTGAGTTACTAACTTTAAAAGCATTGCAACTCATGCAACAAGCGGATGTTGTGGTGTATGACTACTTAGTTTCTGATGAAATTATGGACTTAGTACGCCGTGACGCCGACTTGATCTGTGTGGGTAAACGCCTTGGCAATCACAGCGTAAAACAAGAAGATACCAACCAGATGCTGGTTGATTTAGCAAAACAAGGCAAGAAAGTGTGCCGTATTAAAGGCGGCGATCCGTTTATATATGGCCGTGGAGGTGAAGAGGTGCAGGTATTAGCTGAAAATCAGGTTAAGTACCAAATCGTCCCTGGAATAACCGCCGCTGCGGGATGTAGTGCCTATGCAGGTATTCCACTGACGCACCGAGATCATGCTCAAGCAATTCAGTTTGTGACTGGTCATTGCAAAAAAGATGGACAAGAACTGGACTGGCAATCACTTGCCAAACCCAACCAAACTTTAGCGATTTATATGGGTGTTATTAAATCGCCGCATATTCAAGCACAACTGCTCAAATATGGCCGAGATGGTAAAACACCTGTTGCGATTATTGAGAATGGCACCCGTAAAGAACAAAGGGTGGTAAGAACGCAGCTAAGTCAATTAGCCGCACAAATAGAAACACACAAAATTGTATCGCCAGCGTTACTTATTATTGGTGAAGTTGCCGCTTTGCATGAGCAACTTGCTTGGTTTGGCAAATCAACACAAATAAGCAGCTTCGCTCAGCCACTTACTGATGTGGCATAAACAGTTTATTTATATTTAATCTTTGATGTAGGACGACGACCATGGCTTTAACACACCTTCAGCAACTCGAAGCTGAGAGTATAAAGATTATTCGCGAAGTCGCCGCGGAGTTTGAAAACCCAGTCATGCTTTACTCAATTGGTAAAGACTCTTCGGTACTTCTTCATTTGGCTCGAAAGGCTTTCTTTCCTGCCAAGATCCCGTTTCCATTGCTGCATGTTGATACCGACTGGAAATTTCGCGAGATGATTGAGTTTCGCGATCGTATCGCTAAAGAATATGGCTTTGATTTGTTGGTACACAAAAATCCAGAAGGGATTGCCATGGGAATTGGACCTTTTTCACATGGCTCAGCAAAACATACCGATGTCATGAAAACACAGGGTTTGAAGCAAGCTTTAGACAAATATGGCTTTGATGCTGCATTTGGCGGTGCCCGTCGTGATGAAGAAAAGTCTCGTGCGAAAGAGCGTGTTTACTCATTCCGTGATAAACATCACCGCTGGGACCCAAAAAACCAACGCCCTGAGTTATGGAACACATACAACAGTCAGGTCAATCCTGGTGAAAGTATCCGCGTATTCCCTTTATCTAACTGGACTGAGTTGGATATCTGGCAATACATCTATCAGGAAAATATTGAAATGGTTCCTCTATACCTAGCGAAGGAACGACCGGTTGTTGAGCGCAATGGTACTTTGATCATGGTAGATGACGATCGCATGCCACTAGAAGAAGGCGAAGTGCCGCAAATGAAATCTGTGCGCTTCCGTACGTTGGGCTGCTACCCATTGACAGGCGCAGTGGAATCTACTGCCAGTACATTAACTGAAATTATCGAAGAAATGTTGCTATCAACATCTTCAGAGCGAGAAGGTCGTGTCATTGACCATGACTCAGCTGGGTCAATGGAGAAGAAAAAACGTGAGGGGTACTTCTAATGTCAACTGCCAATGAAGTAAAAGAATTAGGTATTGAAGCTTATCTTGCTCGTCAGCAAGACAAGAGCCTGCTACGTATGATGACTTGCGGCAGTGTAGACGATGGAAAATCAACTTTGATTGGCCGCTTACTACACGACAGTCACCAAATATATGAAGATCAGCTTGCTGCACTGCACAAAGATAATGAAAAAGTGGGTAACGCAGGTGAAGAACTAGACTTAGCGTTACTGGTAGATGGCTTACAAGCAGAGCGTGAGCAAGGGATCACCATTGATGTGGCCTATCGTTATTTTTCAACGGCTAAGCGCAAATTTATAATTGCCGACACACCGGGACACGAGCAGTATACGCGCAACATGGTAACTGGTGCATCTACCAGTGATCTGGCCATCATTCTGGTTGATGCGCGCTATGGTGTACAAATTCAAACTAAACGTCATAGCTTTATCTGTGACTCTCTGGGTATTAAACAGTTTGTTGTCGCTGTGAACAAAATGGATATCTGCGACTTTGATGAAGCTGTATTTAACCGCATCAAAGCGCAATATCTAGAGTTCGCAAAGCAGCTAAATGTAACCGACACAAATTCGTACCTATGTCTGCTTTGAAAGGTGACAACGTGGTAACACGCTCTGAACACACACCTTATTACACAGACAAACCTTTGCTAGAGCTATTGGAAGATTCACCCGCGGCCCTCGCGAACACAGAGTTCGAAGCGCGTTTCCCTGTGCAGTACGTAGTGCGCCCAAATTTGGACTTCCGTGGCTTTCAGGGCACGCTTACCTCAGGTTCACTTGAGGTTGGTCAAGCAGTCAAAATCCTACCTTCTGGTAAACGTTCAAGCATTAAAGAACTGGTGACTTTTGATGGCAATTTACAGCGTGCTGAAACCGGTCAGGCATTCACTATTACGCTGAACGATGAGGTCGATGTAAGCCGCGGTGACGTGATTGTGCCAGCTGAGTCTGACGCTGAAGTGACTAACTTGATTCAAGCTAAGCTCGTTTGGATGCATGAGTCGCCGTTGGTAATTGGTAAAAGCTATAACTTTAAGCTTGGTAGTAAAAATACCTCGGCTATTATTAAGCATATCGATCACACTATTGATGTAAATACGTTGGAAAAAGGCCAAGCAGACACCTTGCAATTAAATGAAATTGCTATCGTCACGCTTGAACTGACAGAAAGTATTTTGGCTGATGTGTATCGCAATAACCGTGAGACAGGCGCATTTATCTTAATCGACCGTTTAAGTAACTTGACGGTTGGGGCTGGCATGATTGAGAACCTGTTGGCCGCACAAAGCGCTTCGCACTCACAGTTTAGTGAGTTTGAAATTGAACTTAATGCTTTAGTACGCAAGCACTTCCCTCACTGGCAAGCGCTTGATATAAGTAAGCTTAAGTAATGGCGCTACGCCTGTTAATAGGAGTACCTCTAAGTGTATGAGCAAATCATTTTAACAGGTATCATGTTAGTACTGGTCGGCTGCCTTTTTGGTAGCCGACTCAAACCAGCATGGCTATTTGTTGGTGCCATCAGTATCAGTTATCTGACAGGCTTAATCGAGCTTGAGGGGATGCTGGTTAACTATGCAAACCCCTCGCTGATCACACTTATCTTGCTGATCCTCGTGTCGATCGCGATAGAAAAAACCACATTAATACAAACTTTAGCCCGCTCGCTGGCAAAAGGCAGTTTGTCACACTCCGTAATGAAGTTAGGTTTATCAACCGCTTTTTTATCGTCGTTCACCAACAATACAGCTGTTGTGGCTTCTCTTATCTCTGCGATAAAAGAGAGCCCCACCCACTCACCTTCTAAGCTCTTGTTGCCATTATCTTATACCGCAATTTTAGGTGGCACGTTGACCCTAATCGGCACGTCAACCAATCTAATTGTCAACGGCTTTGCAGTAGATGCGGGTATGGCACCATTAGGTTTTTTTGATTTCACCTTAGTGGGATTAGGCGCATTACTCGCGGGTCTGCTCACGATTATGGTGTTATTAAAATATCTGCCTGATAATGGTAAAAACGATCAGGAAGTTGTGCCATTTTATCTCGAGGGCAAAGTTCAGCCAGGCTCAAAACTGATCGGTCGCACCGTGGAAGAAAATGGGCTACGCGATCTAAAGGATTTATTCCTCGCGGAAATTATCCATGGCGATCGCCGCATTATTGCCGTAACACCACAACAAGTGATTCAACAGGGCGATATTTTGCTATTTGTGGGTGATATCAAATCGGTACCACTGTTGTCGCAATTTGATGGCCTAAAAATCGTTCACGACAAGCACGAAAAAGATGTTGAGCATTTGGTTGAAGTGGTCATGAGCCAATCTTCTAAGTTCATCGGAAAAACGGTCAAAGAAGTGCGCTTTCGTGAACAATTTCACGCTGCGGTTATCGCAATTCGCCGTGGCCACGACCGCTTGCAAGGTGGTTTAGGTCAAGTGAGATTACAAGCGGGTGACTCTCTTATTTTAGCGCCAGGCAGTCAGTTTTATGAGCTTCCAGATCTTAAACGCGAGTTTGTTTATATTTCTGGATTAGATTTACAAACACATCTGCAATCGAAGCAATCAAATATTGTGTTGGGCTCCTTTGCCATGGTTTTGGCGTTGAGCATATTTGATTTAGTACCACTTGTTAAGGGCCTAATGGTGCTATTAGTGGCTTTCATTTTAATGGGCACCATTAAAATTAATGAATTGAAACGCCGCTTTCCCTTAGAGCTTGTTGCCATCGTCGGCAGTGCTATTGGCCTTGCCAAATTGATGATCAACACCGGCTTGGCTGGGAAAATATCAAGTGGGCTGTTCTTTTTATTAGGCGATTTCGGTCCTTATGGGGCATTTATCGCCATATTCGTAATGACGGTGGTATTTACTGAGTTGATCACCAACAATGCAGCTGCAGCACTATCTTTCCCTGTCGCGTATGCATTAGCTGTTGGTTTTGGTGTCAACCCTCTACCCTTTGTGATGGCTGTGGCATTTGGTGCTTCCGCAAGTTTTATCTCACCATTTGGCTATCAAACCAATTTAATGGTGTATAGCGCAGGTAACTACCGGATCAAAGACTATGTCACGATGGGCTTACCGCTGTCCTTAATTTATTCAGTGACCGTTTTAACCTTAATACCTTTGGTGTTCCCATTTTAGTAGGTAGCAATATGGACGAAAATATAGTTTGGCATAACTATGCCGTAGACAAAGCACAGCGCAGCGAACAGAAGCGTCACAAACCTTGCGTGCTTTGGTTCACAGGTTACTCTGGTTCTGGTAAAAGTACCGTTGCTGGCGCACTTGAAAGTGCGCTGCATCAGCAAGGGGTTCACACCTATCTGCTTGATGGCGACAATGTGCGCCATGGTCTATGCAAAGACTTGGGATTTAGCGACGCAGACCGCGTGGAAAATATTCGCCGCGTTGGCGAACTGAGCAAACTTATGGCCGATGCAGGTTTGGTGGTATTAACAGCCTTTATTTCCCCGTTTCGTGCTGAACGTGATATGGTACGAGAGCTATTAGCCGACGATGAGTTTATTGAGGTCTTTCTCGACACCCCACTCGATGTGTGTGAACAAAGAGATCCCAAAGGACTGTATAAAAAAGCCAGAGCTGGGGAGATCAAACACTTCACGGGGATAGATTCTGACTATCAGGTGCCAAACAACCCTGAAGTTCGTTTGGATACCAGTAAAAACTCGCTGGAGCAGTCCGTCGCACAGTTAATAGCCTATCTCAAAACTAAAAACATCATAGGATAAGTTATGAACCAGACCGATCTATTGGAAGAGATCTTACTATTGGCACGTAAAGCCGGTGATGCCATCATGCCGATTTACGCCAAAGATTTTAATATCGAGTATAAGGCAGATGAAAGCCCTGTAACCGATGCCGATTTTGCGGCCCATGAAGTGATCGTACAAGGTCTAAAATCACTCACACCTGAATTACCTATTTTGAGTGAAGAGAGCGCCAACATTGATTGGCCAACTCGACAGGCTTGGCAGCAGTATTGGCTGGTTGATCCAATCGACGGTACCAAAGAGTTTATTAAAAAGAATGGCGAATTTACCGTTAATATTGCTTTGATCAAAGACGGTAAACCCATACTTGGGGTGGTACATGCTCCTGCATTAAATGTGAGTTATTTAGCCGCCGAAGCCATTGGTGCCTTTAGAGAATGTGGCGAAGCACGTATTGAATTGAAAGTGACTAAAAAGCCCAATAAAGGCAAAATTCACGTAGTCGGTTCGCGTTCACACCCCTCACCTGACTTAGCAGCCTATCTCGCACAATTTGATGAAGTCGAAATGGTTGCCAAAGGCAGCTCGTTAAAACTGTGCCTTGTTGCGGAAGGTCTGGCCGATATCTACCCAAGGCTTGGGCCAACCTGTGAGTGGGATACAGGAGCGGGTCATGCAGTTGCAGTAATTGCAGGGGCGACAGTGACTCAAATTGACGGAACACCTTTGCTGTATAATCAAAAAGAAAGTTATCTGAACCCGTATTTTGTGGTTTCACGCTTAATTGATTAATGCCTAAAAAGCATGGACTGAGTCCATGCTTTTTATGCTTAACTTACACCCCATATAAGGTGTGCATCGCCTTGTAGCTGATACCAAACTGACGTTCAAACCAGCTATTTACATAGTCGTTATCCGGCTCTACTCGCGCACATCGCATCACATTTTCCGCCGAGTTTTGTGCATACTGGTTTTGACAGTACTGATTGGCCCATAGTTTTGCCAGTTCGTCATTGATACCTTGCGTCAGACGACTTAGATAGTCAGAAAAGGTTTCGGTTTGGTTCAAAAACTTTGCTGACTTGGGTGCCAACTCAGCTTCTGCAAAGTTAGCACTGTGACTAATGGTCTGGTTACTTTGGCTATCCATGTACTGATTTGCCAACAACATCCCAGCCAATTGCCCACTGTAGCTCAAACGCGCAGCGTATTCTTCATAGTAGTGTGTTTGCGGATAAATATAGACGCGCTCAATATCCACTTCAACTTGCTTAGACTTGTCATTCGGATCAGGACGTAACTCCTTCACTAGATAACGCTTTTCCTGTTGCTTTTGGATGCTGTCACGTTGGTAGTCGACATCGGCTGTCACTGTCAGCTTGAGTTCCTTGTCGCCGACAGGGGCATACCAAATACTCTGCTGGAACTGATCTTTGAGTTCACTGACCGCGCCATCTATTAACTGTTGGTGAGCACGTCTTTTTGACGTATTAAGTTGCAGTTGCTTATTGAACACAATGCTCCGATAGCGGCTATGATCACGCTGATCGAGCTTGAATGTTTGGCTGACCCCCCAAGCAGAGCAATATGTTTGCGCGAGTTGTTTGAGAAAAAACCGCTGTCCTTGCACCTGTTCAGCCAAGGTTTGGCATTTGTCCTTTGCCTGTTCGCCAAGTTGCTGCCCATAGCCACTTAACATTGAAGCCAACTGTGCGTTGGAGATCAAAAAGGCGTACTGTTGTTCAAACCAACGAAATTTATCTGGGTAGGCGCTATCTGCGAGGTCTTTTGCCTGTGTGCGCAAAAACTGCTCCGCATAACGAACTTCCTCATTTTGAGTGGCGGCCTGCGCCCCCATAGCCTCAATATGCCAAGAGCTTTGATTGCGCAAGATGGCTTCAAGTTTATCGGCGGCCCCCACTTGATTCGCAGCTAATCGCAGCATGCGCACTTCGATGAGCCCACGGTCTATGATTTTATGACGGGCCTGATTAAGCCGCTGTTGCGCCTCAACGTCAGTTGCATCTTCATTTAAGGCTTGTTGATAAAATTCGGCCGCCTGCTGATACATACCTTGTTCATACAACTTATCTCCCTTTTCAACTAGGCTGGTACAGGCGCTGAGCAACAAAATCGCGCTTACTAACGCTAACATACGAGTCATACCGCTTAAATCCTTGTGTTTATTACCTATCAGGCTGTTTTACATCTAAGTATTGGCACATTGTATCCAATTAAGGCGCACTAGGCGATGGATAAAATAACACCAAACTATATCACTTTGACTACGCTTTATAATGGGAAAATAATCAGGGGGCAGAATAATGCAACAACAAATCCGCTGGATAGCCACAACTGTTTTAATCATGTGCCAAGGAGTAGCGAGCGCTGGCGAGTCTAATGAACAAGTTCATATTTATACCGAAGACTTTCCCCCATATCAGGAGTTTTTAGGTCCCGGAAGAATTGGCGGCGTGGCCACTGATTTAGTGAAAACGCTTTTTGAACACAGCAAGATAGACTACAAAATTCATGTTCTACCTTGGTTTAGAACTAATCATGTGGTGAACCACACTCCCAACGCTTTTATTTATTCTCTAGCGCGAACACAAGAACGTGAAAAGCAATATCGTTGGGTAGCGCCATTGTGCGAAATAAACGTCTCCTTTTACAAATTAAAGGCGAGAAAAGACATAAAAATTAATGATATAGAAGATGTGAGGCAATATGTGGTCGCAGTGGCATCTGGCCAGCCAACCGAGCAACACCTAGTAGAAATCGGCTTCAGTCAGGAAGATAATTTAGTCATCTTGGCCAGCCATGAGCAAGGTGCACAAATGCTGAATAAGGCACGGGTTGATCTGCTTTACGGAGCCGACCTATTCGTTAAAAATGTACAAATGGCATTAGGCAGAGGTGGCGAGTGGGAGCGCGTATATGTTTCGCCGCACTTGAGCAAGCGTATGTATCTAGCCGCCAATATTAACAGCGATGAAACCTTGATAAGTAAGCTGCAAAAAAGCCATAAAATGCTTAAAAACAAGCTTAATATCGAGGCCCGATGCGAGCAGGCCATACGTAATCATTAAGTCATCACCCAGCTCGCGCTAATTGCCGCGCTTGGACTTTAGCAAACGCATTGCTCAGGCACACTTTGGGGGCAACAATGTTAAAGTGATTTTGTAGTAACTGCTGCAACTGCAACACGCTATCGATTACTTGCTCACTTTGCGTTTGGTTGCGCTCATTCACATGTAAAAAAGTTGTGTTGCGGATCAAATAGCGCTGGCCATCATCAATACGTGATACAACGAGATTATTCACAAATGACGCTTCGGGGTGTTGATGACTATAAAAGTGACCCACTTCACAATCCTCCTCAAATACCTTGGCTAAATCAATTTCATACAAGGTCAATGACTGTGGTGCGCTCAATGACACCTTAACATGTGCCGCTGTACGCTCAATTTGATAGTGATTGGGCCCTTCGCTCACACTATGGTTATGGTCGATGGCAAGTGGCAGGATAAAGCCCTGCACACCAAAACCCACATCAACCACATAGGTATTGCCTTCATGGGTGAGTAAAGTCACTCTGTGTGTGCGCGGATTATCGGTTTTACCACTTAACATGACCCGCGCTAACGCTGGGCGTACCTGATAGCCCAGAGCCTCCAGTGTTAAAAACATCACTCGGTTGTGCTCAAAACAATACCCACCCTGACGCTTTACAATTAAGCGCTCAAACAGTGCCTCTGGCTCAAGGCTCAGATAAGCACCCTGCATCGCGTTAATGCTGCTAAAACTGTACATTGCTAAGTGTTGCTTCTGTAGGGCTTGCACAAAACTTAAAGTACCAATAGGCGCATCAATTGAGAAACCACTAAGGTAGTGTGAAATATGCTTAGCGATGGTTGATGATTGCAATTCTAACATCAAGTTTTCCTTTATGTTTTTAGGTAGTCACGAACACAATAAAAGCTCAAGTAAGGTTGAGGTCAACGCTTTTTACGTTTTTTAGGGACAATGTTTATCATCATTAACTTGCAAAAGTTTAATGACAAAACGCGCAGCGCTTACATTCCTTTTGCGCAAGGTGAAATGACCTCTAACAACTACTGCGGGACTCTCACTATCGGATGGTTCCTAAGGGTTCCCTATGAAAGGCTCATATTTTCGGCCTACCCTCTTACACCCAAACGCGGAAATGCCCTACCTAGTAGGCTAATTAAAACAAATGCGGTAACGGTAGCTACCAAGGTATGTAACGCTGCCCTGTCATACAGGTTATCTGTAAGCGAACTCCAAGCTAAATCATCTAAACTAATAAGGCTAATTAGTAAGAAAAGGCTTGTGGCTAGTATATACCCGATTAACATGTTCGACATTTCAAAACACAGACGTTTTTTAAATACACCCACGACCCAACACGTCATAATGAAAACTAGAGTTTTTAAGATCACTTGCCAGCTAAAAGTTTCCGCTTCTAAATTCAATACTACTATGAGCGCCAAAAGCGTATAGCCAAAGACTCTATTTTTATAACCTTCAAAAGCATAAAGTGAAAGTACAAAATAAATCATTACTATTGAAATAAAATACATTATCGAATCCTTTCATGGGAGCTGAGTGTGACTCAGCTCCTTACATTATTATTCAGGCCAACAAATAGGTTGTGGCCTAAATACACCTGTCGCATTTGTATACCCTGTAACACATACTACCTCTGGAACATTTGGTACAATGACACTGCCACCATCATCGCCCCCACCATTGCCCCCATCATTTCCCCCATAGTAACCTACTGTCTCCAACGCTTTATAACGCTTAGAAGTTGCATTCATCTTATCCCAAAAGTTTCTACTCGTCTTGACAAAGCGCTTGTCACTTGGTCGATAAATCGCCGATTGATCGTCAATAACTATTAGAAAGTCACCAGCCTTAAATATATCATGCACTGACATATTACTGACCGCCTGCCCAGCCTTTGCACCTACTAATGCTTCGATAGCCCCTTTGTAGAATCCGAACACTGATGCTCTCATAGCAACCGCCCTAGCAATTCTTCCAACAGCATGGTACGTAACAGCACCAGCTAGCAACCCTGCTAGCTGGTTTGAATCGTCTATATATGCTTGAGTAATAGGTACAACCGATGGTGTTAAGACCAACTCAGCATGCATTTTTTGAGTGAGGTAATCCCATGTTTCACAAGGGTTATCTCTATCGTATCGACAATCTAGAGAGGCATCTAATGTGCCGATAGGGTCTAAGCTCTTACTAGTGTCTAAGAGAGACTTTGCAGAAGCATTGTTGTATAAAAACTCGCCATAACTCATGTAATCAATTAGCGTACCATTATTATCATACAGCTCATAAGTATCATGACTACGAATAGATATGTTTAACTTCTGAGCCATATTATGCACTATTGTTAACGTCTTATTTAGATCACATTCACTGCCACAGCTCAATTGATGCGTCGTTGTACCACTCACATTCGTTGAGGCGGCTGTGCCAACCGCAGCCTGTGAAAAGGGTGAAATTGCCAAAAATAGCGCTGTAGACAGAATTAATGCTTTTGTTTCATGTTTCATGTTTCATGTTTCCTTCTATATTATCTACTTTCCATATCTACAATTGTTTGTAGAGCGTAAAGTGTAACCGACATGAAAATTAAATCTTTAATAACATTAAAAAAACCAAAGACTAACAAATGATCACACCACTTCAAAGCAAATTCATAGCGTCAGTGATTCAAAAGCACAGACAAGTGTTTAAGTATTTTCAATTCTAGTTGTAACGGTGATGGCGATAACAACCCAAGTACGCCAGACTTATCAAAGGTATCTCCGTGGTCAGCGACCAAAGAGTACAAAGGGGGTGAAGTGGTTAAACACGAAAATGTTTATTACTACGCGCGTCACTGGACACTCGGCCAAGCACCACAAGACAGCCAAAACGGCCCTTGGACAGCGTTAAAGTTTTAATTCAATCAGACAAATAGGGCTGCGACATGACAATGCAGCCTTTTGCAAAACGCCCTTTTCGCCATATTAAACAATCATCACAGAACTGAACTCATTAAACACGCAACGATATACTGCATCTTGCTATCGTTGTTACACAGCAGAGTGTCAAAGAACGAGAAAACATAATATTAAGTAAAAGAGTTAAGTCGAGTTGAGCGCAACCGTTGTTTGCCTTTAAATTACGACCTTTAAATGAACAGCGCGTCGACAACACTAAGGATAAACAATGCAAATAGACACCGAGCGATTAATAATCAAAAGTGCGCGTACAGAATTTGCACCTGCCATCACGAAGTTTTACTTAAGCAATAAAGCGTTTTTTGCCGACTCTCAACCTTTGCGTGATGCGCACTTCTTCACGGTGGAGCATTGGGTTCAAAACTTAAAGCACTTAGCCGCCAGTTTCGAAGATGACTCAATATATCAATTCTACCTTTTTGAAAAAAGCAACGAAGAGCATGTCATTGGTCAAGTTGGCCTGTCTGGCATTCAAAGAGCTGCTTTTCAGGCGTGTTTTTTAGGCTATCAACTAGATCAGCAAAAGAATGGCTGTGGATTAATGCACGAGGCATTGACCGCCATTATACATTGGGCTTTTGCGCACCAGAATTTTCATCGGATCATGGCGAACTATGTGCCATGCAATACAAAAAGCGCGTCCGTTTTAAACAAATTAGGCTTTACCATTGAAGGGGTTGCAAAAGATTATCTGTTTCTCAACGGTGAATGGCAAGACCATGTTTTAACTTCCTTGATTAACGATCGGTTTAAGTTCTGATTCAATAAATGATGGATAACTGCCAGATGGTCCCCATCGGATGGTACCCCATCGGATGGTACCCCACAGGAAAGCGCTGCGCTTTTCCAACCAGCCAACCCCAAAATTCAGGCATTAAAAAAGGCCACCTAAGTGACCTTTTTTACAGTGTTACTGCAATCTATTGATTATTCAATGATTGTAGCTACAACACCAGCACCTACTGTACGGCCACCTTCACGGATAGCGAAGCGTAAACCTTCGTCCATCGCGATTGGAACGATTAGCTCAACAGTCATCTTGATGTTGTCACCAGGCATTACCATTTCTACGCCTTCTGGTAACTCAACGTTACCTGTTACGTCAGTTGTACGGAAGTAGAACTGTGGACGGTAGCCTTTGAAGAATGGCGTGTGACGACCACCTTCATCTTTAGAAAGTACGTATACTTCTGAAGTGAACTTAGTGTGTGGGTTGATTGAACCAGGCTTACATAGAACCTGACCACGCTCAACTTCGTCACGCTTAGTACCACGTAGTAGTGCACCGATGTTCTCACCCGCACGACCTTCGTCTAGAAGCTTACGGAACATCTCAACACCCGTACAAGTTGTCTTCGTAGTTTCTTTGATACCTACGATTTCAACTTCGTCGTTCACGTTGATGATACCAGCTTCAACACGGCCTGTTACTACTGTACCACGACCCTGGATTGAGAATACGTCTTCGATAGGCATGATGAATGGCTTATCGATGTCACGCTCTGGCTCTGGGATGTATGAATCAAGTGCTTCTGCAAGCTCAATGATCTTCGCTTCCCACTGCTCTTCGCCTTCTAACGCTTTAAGCGCTGAACCTTGGATTAGTGGTAGGTCATCACCTGGGAAGTCATACTCAGAAAGTAGTTCACGTACTTCCATCTCTACTAGCTCTAGAAGCTCTTCGTCGTCAACCATGTCACATTTGTTCATGAATACGATGATGTAAGGTACACCAACCTGACGAGAAAGTAGGATGTGCTCACGTGTTTGAGGCATAGGACCGTCAGTAGCAGCAACTACTAGGATCGCGCCGTCCATCTGTGCAGCACCTGTGATCATGTTTTTAACATAGTCAGCGTGTCCTGGACAGTCTACGTGTGCATAGTGACGAGTCGGTGTATCGTACTCAACGTGTGAAGTTGAGATTGTGATACCACGCTCACGCTCTTCTGGAGCGTTATCGATTGATGCGAAGTCTTTAGCTGTACCACCGTATACTTTTGCAAGTACGTTAGTGATTGCTGCTGTTAGAGTTGTTTTACCGTGGTCAACGTGGCCGATTGTACCTACGTTTACGTGCGGTTTTACGCGTTCAAACTTTTCTTTTGCCAT